>OX638318.1:0-1462500 GCA_951812585.1 Rhodothermales bacterium
ATGATAGAAACGGCACCCTGGAGCACAACCGAATCGGGTGCCAGCTGCCACGGGTCAAACAGCGAGTAGGACGTTGCCGGGCGGATCTGCACTCTTGAACGTACCGGGACCTTCCGGGCTATGCGCCGCTCCCGCGCCAAGGTGATGTGTGGGCTGTCAAACCGTGCTTCAACGCCTGGGGGCCAGTCCACTGCTCCGCTGGATTCCACCTGGTCCAAAGACGCATCTATGGTATAAGCAGGCGGGCTGTACTTCAGTTTGAAGAGCGTCAGGATATCCCCCTTCGCACTGGCCATCACACTACTGGCAGGCAGTTGCGCAAACGCCATATCCTCTGGCTGATTCGCAATAACCGTGGGGAGCTCGAGGCGGATTTCTCCAGGGTCATCCAAGCTGAGCAGCACCCACAGGCAAACAGCGGTCAGCATGCAGATCGAGATCACGGTGCCGCGATTGCGGCCGTGGTCGTCGCGCCTGAATACGCTGCTGGATTGATAGATAGGTGCCTGGTGGACGCCGCGCACCAGCGTCCGGAATATGGAGGCCCGTTGAGAATTCTGAGCCACGGCGCATCACGCGTGTTTTTGCAGCAGCGCCACGAGTTCACCTTTCGTGGCACTTGCAATGGCCCGTCCCCGCAGCGGAAAGCCTACTACTTGCCGGGCTCGGCTGCGTAGCTCTTGCACGGTCATGCCCGCATACGACGCTGCTGGCGGCGGCTTCGGCCGCGCGTCAAGCACCCAGGCGACACGCACTTCTTCGGCCGGGCGCGGAATCACATGGGAGGCAACGAGGTGGCCCACGCGTTTTGCCGCGTGCGCCCCGACCTCTACGGCGGCCTGCACGGCCGCGACCTCGCCGACGACTTGCACAGTCACCAGGGCGGCCTGGGTTATCTCCGTGCGTATGATACGCACAGGTGCACCCTTGACCATGGCATCGGCTGCCTCGATAGCTCCAACGAGCCCGCGCGTTTCTACGAGTCCGAGAGCAGACTCTGCAACTGTTGCCATGCCTGGTGCCACCTAGGCACCAGGCAGAATTTCCTCTACATCCTGGTGCGGCCGCGGGATTACGTGAACCGAAACCAGGTCGCCCACGCGTTCAGCGGCCGCAGCGCCGCTGTCGGTGGCAGCCTTGACAGCGCCGACATCTCCGCGCACCATCACGGTGACGTACCCGCCGCCGATTTTCTCTTTGCCAATGAGCTTGACCCGTGCAGCTTTGACCATGGCATCGGCCGCTTCTATCGCGCCTACCAGGCCGCGGGTTTCAACCATGCCCAAGGCTATTCCGTAATCGTCTGCCATCGCTGATTGTCCGATAAGTCCAGATAGCGTGAATGCACGGCCTGCTGCCAGTCAATATAGGCGCAGCCTGTGCAATTGTCAACCAGAGGCGCCCCCCACGGCAACAGCCGCGCGGCCCCGCCCTTCAGTCCAAGCGCTCTGCAACACAGTTCAGGCCATTTTGTGCCACCTCAGGCCAAGCGAAAAGGTCCCTGCAGCACATGGCACATAAGAATTTCGTCAGTGTTCACAGGTGCCAACGCACCGTGCGCTTCGTCGGCATTTGCGGCAGGCACGCACTCGGCCTAACCCTTCGTTCGGCGCGTTTGCCCGCGCGAAATCAATGTCAAGGGTATCAATATCAAGGTTCGTTGAATTAACTCGCGTACGCACAGGCCTGTCCAGGGTAGGGCAAGCATCCTGATCCTATTCCTTACTTTGCGCTGCTGTCTGAAGTCTGACCTGTAATTCAGTCCCGATGCGCATATGTACGGTTGTAGGTGCACGCCCGCAATTTGTTAAGGCTGCCGCGGTCAGCCCGGCGCTGCGCGCGGCTGGCATCGAGGAAATCATCGTACATACCGGGCAGCACTACGATGCCGCGCTGAGTCAGGTCTTCTTTGATGAGCTAGGTATCCCGCCGCCCTACCAAAATCTCACGGTGGGTTCAGGTTCGCATGCGCGGCAGACCGGCCTCATCATGGAACGGCTGGAAGCGTTTCTGAACGAAGAACCAGACTTTGACGCGGTACTGCTCTACGGAGACACCAACAGCACGCTGGCCGGCGCACTGGTTGCGGCAAAAAAGTGGATACCGATCGCACATGTCGAAGCCGGCATACGAAGCTTCAACAGAACGATGCCAGAGGAAGTAAACCGCGTTGTGGCGGACTGCCTGTCGCGATGGCTGCTGGCACCCACGCAAGTTGCGGTTGACAACCTTGCGGCGGAGGGTTTGGAGCGTGGAACAACGCTGGTCGGAGACGTCATGCTGGACGCCACCCGCATGTTTGCCGAGCGAGCGCAGCAGCAGTCCCCATTGCGAAGTGTAACCGCACATGCGCCCGACACCTACGGCCTCTGCACCGTGCACCGGCCCTCAAACACGGATGTCCCAGGGTGCCTGGAAAGCATCTTTTCTGCGCTTGGGCAGCTCCCGTGGCCGATTGTGCTGCCCATGCATCCGCGCACACGGGCACGCATGGGACCTGTACAAGTGCCTGGCAACGTTGAAATCGTAGCACCCGTGCCCTATCTGACCATGTTGACGCTCATTAGTGGTGCCCGCTGTGTCCTGACGGACAGCGGCGGTCTGCAGAAGGAAGCCTATTGGCTGGGCGTACCATGCGTGACACTCCGCATTGACACGGAATGGCCCCAAACGTTAGCGCACGGATGGAACCGCCTGGCAGGCGCAGACCGCAAGGCCATCGTTCGCGCGGCATTGTCCGCTCCTAGTGGCGCGCGGCGGCCCCTGGGCGAAGCGCCGGGCGGCGGCACAGCTTCCGAGTCCATCGCGAACGTGCTCTTGCAATCCAAATAGCAAGAGCGCGCTCGAGAGACCACAAATCCAGCATGGGCGCACGACCATTTCGCATTCTGATGGTGCTGGACAAGCCGTTTCCCCCGGATATTCGTGTGCTCAATGAAGCGCTGTCGCTCATCGCGGACGGATTTGAAGTGACGGTTTTGTCTGTTGGGCCAGACGACCGTCCGCGACGCGACGCGTTCCGGGGGATCCAGATCATCCGGCACAAGATCTCCAACAAGCTGCGCAATCGAATGCGCGGACTGGCAGGCTCTGTGCCCTTGCTCACCGCCTACCTGGACCGGCTCATCCCGCAGGTATTTGCAGAGGGACTTTTTGACGCCTTGCACATGCACGACCTATATCTGGTGGGCGGTGGCCTTCGGGCAGGCAGGCGGCTTCACGTGCCCGTTGTTGCCGATTTGCATGAAAACTGGGTGCAGGCATTATCCGGGTACGCGTGGAGTACGCGGCTTCCCGGCAAGCTCTTTGTAAACCTGGCGAGGTGGCAGCGGCTGGAGCGGCGCTGGCTGCACGCTGCTGATCGGGTTATTGTCGTGGTCGAAGAAGCAAGAACCAGAGTGATGCAGTTGGGCATACCACACTCCAAGATCACGGCCGTCCCCAACACCATCTACATCGATGATTTTGAGCAGTTTGCCATCGAGGAGAGTGTGGTAGCGGCAACGCGCGCCCCCTTCAGCATTGTGTATACGGGTGGCCTCGACACGCATCGTGGACTGGACACACTCATTGCGGCCTTGCCGCACGTTATAGCAGCTGGCCCCGCCCACCTGACCATTGTGGGCGAGGGCCGCATCAGGCCCGAATTGGAGGCCCTTGCCTTGGCGCTTGGCGTGGCTGACCATATCACTTTCACCGGATGGCAGCTGCAGCCGCGCATCAAGAGCT
This sequence comes from Rhodothermales bacterium, assembly GCA_951812585.1. Taxonomy (GTDB): domain Bacteria; phylum Bacteroidota; class Rhodothermia; order Rhodothermales; family Bin80; genus JAAXGV01. The sequence goes on from OX638318.1 coordinate 3,730, forward strand.
ATATCCAGGGCAGCGATGTATGTGTGGTGCCGCATATCAGGACCGGGCATACCGATGCTACGCTGCCACACAAGCTTTTTCACTTCATGTACATGACGCGTCCTGTGGTCGTGACAGACTGCAAGCCGATTGCCCGTATTGTCAGAGAGACAAGCTGTGGACTAGTCTGCCGGGCAGGAGACGCAATCAGTATGAGCGAAGCGCTGGTGCGGCTTTCCAGGAGCCCCGAGGAGCGCAGACAAATGGGCGAGAATGGCCATCGCGCGGTCGTAGAGAAGTACAATTGGGCGCATACTGTGCAGCCCATGCTAACCATGTATCGCGCGCTTGCTGCGACCCGATAGTGTGTGCGCGGAATGCCGCGCGCGGCCGAGGCGGCTGGCGGCTTTGGCTTCAATTCCCATGAGCTCTTCGGCCCGCACCACTCTGAATTCTATGAGGCCAAGGTGTTATGACCTTGGAGTGTTCAGGCGACCCTAAGTTTGAGGGTTTTGTTGTCGAGCCAGGGTATGGGTTGTTGCAGTCGGTGGTAGTTGGCATGCATGAGGGAGGGATCGTGATGCTTGGCCTTAGCAAGAAAATCCACAATCATATCCTGGTCGCCGCCTTCGTGCTGCACGTGGGGGCGCAGAATGAATTGGTGCTGATCCTCCAGAACGCACACCGGCACGCCCAAGGCGGCTATCCCGCCCCGACTTCCCTTTGTTAATCCAGCGCGTGTGGGGCTCATGCACGGAGAACGGTCGGAATATCGTCTCTGGACCGAGGATCCAACGTGATCTCTCCAATGGGCGCATGCCAAGCGAAAACGGTGGCTCGAAGATCGCGCGCATAGCAATATAACGGGCGAATGCCGGGGCAGAAGCGTACGAATCCCGCCAATAACAGGCCCAAGACCAGAAAACGGTGCAGCATTTGCTAAAACAACGTAGGCCGCCGTTGGGCGGAAACGGCCCCGAAAACAGTCGCTCCACACCCCCAAATACCCAGATCTTTCGCCGCTTGCACCCGTGTATCCGTCTTATGCGCCCACAACTGCTGGTCTGCAGGGCCAATCAGGCATTTTTGGACAAGTACTAGCTAATTCCTCAGGGACTTCGACATGATCGCGATCAACATTGGCATACTGATTGTAGCAATCGTTGGGATTCGCATAATTCCTGTGCCGAACCCAACTATTTACTGGCTTACTGCTGCTGCAGGGCTGCTATTATTCGTGGTGTCCGGTTTTTTAGGTGTGCTGGGAGGCCCCAACGGTCTGGTCTTACCAGTAGCCATGGGACTATCCATATTTGGTATAGGTGGCGTACTGCGTCGCGCTCTAAATAGCGCTCGCCACCCCTCTCCACCTGGGCCTCCATCAGCCGCTGCGTTCCAACAGAACAACTAGTACTGGCCCTGTAGCCCACTACGGCGGCCAGAACAGTGCTACTTAGCACTTTGACTAGTACCCCGTGGAAGAAGCGGTTGGTCAGCGAGCCGGTTGTACAAACAGCTAAGGGGAGCACGAGCGTAGTGTTTTCGGTCTCATGCACTCGCTCTCAGGGCCTCGCATTCCGCGACGGCGGTCAAGGCGTCTGTCGGAACGTAGCAGCTTCGGAGTGTTGACGGAGAAGCTTCAGAGATCGATCTCCGCGTCCCGGCCGAGGGCTCTCGCCGCCATCAGCCGGATGCCCGAGAACCGCCGCGAGATCAAGCTCGCAGAACTGCTCGGAGACAGACCGTGCCCCGGACCAGTAGAGCCGCCAGCGGGCACCGTTCGTCAGGATGCCCTAGCGCACCCTGCCGGTGGTCACGTCGTCAGCGCGCCGGAGGTAGCGCAGCATCTGCGTCGAGGGTGCGGACTCCTCGCCCCGAACGACCATCGAGGGGCCGCATCCACCGCCTGGACTCGACGACGGCCAGACCGTGCCCGTAGCGCCTCCACTCGTCGGTGAAACGGTTGGCACCGTCCGCGAACAGCAAGCCATCCGAAACGTCCTGGCGGCCGACGGGCGACAGGTTCTGCTGCCTGAGATGGGCTGTCCACCCGAGCCGCTTCAACACCGGCCAGATCAGGTCCTCCTCGGTCTGACTCTCGTTGGGCGACTGATCCGTGGGGAAGCGGTCGAACCGGGCCTGCAACGCGGCTTCAAGGTCGTCGAGGGCCGACGCCGACATGTCGGCCCAATCGGGAAGCTCCGTGATCGCTTCGCGAAGGAAGCCTTCGGCGAAGAGGCTCCCGTCAAAGGGTCGAAACATCGCCCGCTCCCGCCACCGAGGCCGCGGGCACCCGGACGCTCCTGCCCCGAGCGCGTTGCCTGTCGCCTCGGCCGCTTACGCTGCGTCGCCTGGGAGAACGTTCGCGACTGCCTGCCATGCGGCGCGGTCCGGGCATGGATTCGCTTGCTTCGACGCTGCACGCTGCGTAGGCGCAATCTCGTCAATGATGGCGGCCAGCTTGCCTGTCAGCGTACGGCGGTCGAAGGCGCGCAGCACATCCTTGTTTAGCGGCGGCGCCGGTTCATTGGCCCGCCAGCGCTGGATATGACCCGCAACAAACGCGCGGATGCCATCCTCATCGTCATAGTCAAATAGTGCACCACCGCCGGTTCTGCGAAGAATATCAGCCGCGTCCCCGTCTGGCGGCCCAATGCCAAGGACCGCCGTGCCAGTGGATAAATACTCCAGCAGCTTTCCTCCGATGAACCCCTTGTTCAGGCCGTCACGATGCCTTGAAACAACAAGCAGCAGCAGGTCGGCCGCTGCCATGTGCCGCATGGCTTCGCTGTGTGGCACATGCCCTACAGCCACAAGTGCGTCCCCTGCACCTGCACGCTGAAACTCCTCCATGACCGAGTCCGCTACAAGCCCCACAAGCCGTACTTCGACCTCACCCGCAAGCTCGCCCATGACCTTTGCGAACGCCGCCGAATTTCGGTCCTCGGTAAAGGATCCTATATACCCTACAACAAATCGGGCACGGTCTGCCGATGGACGGCTACGCTGGGGCACATCGGCCGGATCGAAGCCATTGGGGATGGTCTGATACCGGCGTATGCGCGCCTTGGAACGCAATTTCGCACCCAATGCCTCGCTAATGGTTACCACCGCATCTGCGCGCGTAAGCACATGCCGCTCGAGCCGGCGATTGATGAAGCGCGCCGGCAACCACTGGTGAAGCCGGGCATTATGGTGGTCGTCCGTCCACAGGTCGCGCAAGTCTGCTATCCACGGAATGCCCAGACGCGTTTTAAGGTAGCTTCCAACAAGGTGTGCCGATTGCGGCGGCCCCGTGGTTATCACGGCTGCAAACGGTCGGGCACGCAGCAACCGCCGTGCTGCAGCTATGGCAAACGGCACCCAGCCAACCCGTGCATCGGGCAGAAAAATGTTGCCACGGACCCAGCGTGCAAGACCACCTACCCCGCTTCTTCGGCCCTCCCTGACAAAGCCCAGACCGGACACCTCTTCCTTCTTCAGGCCCTGCAGGCGTGCATACATTGCCAAAGGATCCCAGGAACGTGTCCGCTCAATGGATACCGCTTCTGGAAGCTGCTTAAGCAGCGCCGGGTCCATCGCACCATACGCTGCTGTGGCTGGATCCAACGTAAGCACCGTGGGCACATATCCGTAAAGCGGAAGGTATTTGGCGAACTTCAGCGCACGTTGCACGGACGTGCCTCCGCCAGGCGGAAAGTGATACGAAACCAGAAGCACACGCCTCATCTCTTCACCTCATTCCTAGATGCGGCAGCGAAGATCAATGCCGCCGGCGCCTTAGACCCCACGCTCTGACGCCAAGACCCAGGATAGACATGTACACCAAAAGCGTCGTCGCCACGCTGATCCAGCGGCCCGCAACAAAGCTGGTCGGATCGAAGCGAAGTACGACCTGATGCGTTCCTTCCGGGACCGGCACGGCGCGCAGCAGATAATTCGCGCGGTAGATGGACGCAGGCAGATTGCTTACCGTAGCCTTCCAGCCCGCCGGATAGTACACTTCGCTGATCAGCAGCAGGCGCGGCGCATCAGTCGTCACTGTGAAGGCCATCTCGCGGGGCCCGTAGTAATCCATCGACACATCAGCAACGCTGTTGGAATCCAGCGGAACAATCTCCTCGGCCAGGGGCGCACTCACGATGGCCGTGCGGTGCGGATCAAAGGCCGGCTCCCGCAATCGCGCCCAGGTAGCCTCCGCATCGCCGATCACCTCCGCGGTGCCAATAAGCGCGGCGCGCGATAGCGGATCCGGATTTTCGAGCACCATGAACGGACTGCTGAGGAACACTTCGCGCGTGCCGGGGATGCGGCCTTGGGCAATGATATACCGCGTGTTCATCATGTCCAAGGCGTTTTCTGCCGGGTAGCCCGTGGCGGGATCGGTGAGGATGTGCTCCAGGAAGTCTTGGTACAGGCGCAGCTTGGCACCGCTATAGCCGCCGAGCGATTCATGGTGAAAGGACGGGCGCGCGTTCCTGGTCTGGTCAGGGCTTTCCAGTGAAAGCACCCGAAAGTGCCCCGGTCCCCCCGCCTCGGTTTTCTTCTGCAGAAGGAACTGATCAACATCCAGGGTCTGGATTCGCGCAGCGGGATCGCTGCGCGGACTCAGGTGGTCTTCGTTGAAGTAGCGCTTCGCCACGCCGCCGAGATCAAACGCCACGAGTGCGAGGATCAGGAGCTTCAGAAGCGTTGCGGGCATTCTCCCCTGCCTGAAGAGGACCAGCCCTCCAGCGGCTATCAGCAAGAGCAGCACCGTGCGCATAGCATCCGCTCTAAAGGCTTCGCGACGCGGGCCGATAAGGCGCTCCTCCAGGAACTGATCGGCAGCCTGGATGACGCCCGCATGGTCAGCAGGCAGCTGGGCCTGCTGCGCAGCGGCTGCCTCAATGCGCTGGCGTTCGCCGGGCCGCTCAAAGTCAAAAAGCGTGTCGCTGGCTGCAAAGAGCAGCAGCGTGATGCCCAGCGCAATGCCTGTGGCAAGATATATCGCATGGGTTTTGCGCTTTTCCTGCGCGTGTCCGCCTTCCCTTTTCGTAACGTATCCGAGCCCAAGTGCTGCCAGGATGGCCAGCGTAAGGGCAACAGCGATCAGCCAGGTTTCCGGGGTCCGAAACGCGTCGAACAGCGGAAAGTGCTCGAACATGGGCCGGTTGAGCAGCGGAAAGTGACGTCCAAGTGAAAACAGCGTCATCAGCACCGCAGCGCTGCCCAACGCCCAGGCCGTGCGCGTACGCAGTCGCCAGAAGGCCAGCACCGCCAGGAGTATTACGATGCCTCCAACATAGTGCGGGCCTCCGGTGAAGGTCTTCGGCCCCCAGTACAATGCGCTACCACCGTAGGCGTCGGCGAAGAGCAGCGTCGCGAGCTCCTTCGGCCCCTGGCTCCAGCCCATCGCGTAGGCCCAGTCCAACGCGCCTTCTCCGCCGCCGCTGGCCATGCCCCGGATAGTGAAGGCCTTGTATTCGTAGGTGGGCCAGTAGATCTCCGTCACCATCACAACGCCGAGCGCAGCTCCCATCAATAGCCAGAGCGAGGACGACGCGAATTGCTTAACGGTATGTTGCCGTATGGCCCCGACAAGCTCCACCACCCACCACACCAGTCCGATTATGGCAATGTAGTACGGGATCTGCACATGGCCTGCGCGCAGATTTATGGCAACGGCAACAGCGAACAAGAGGCTTGACAACACACTGGGGCGGCGCAAGGCATATATAAACGCCAAAAGCAGCCACGGCGCGTATGCCAGCGCAATGAACTTCGAGTTGTGGCCGGCCACCAAGATGATGGGGAGATAGGTCGTCAGGCCATAGGAGGCCGCGGCCAAGAGGCCAAGGAGCTTGTCCTTGGTCAGGTACGATGCGAGAAGGTACGCGCCGAATAGCAGGACCAGAACGTGGGACAACGGCCATGAAACCAGGCGGAAGCGCGCAAAGAGACGATCAATCTGAAACACCGGCGGCGGCGGGCTGATAACCAGCCCGGGCATCCCGCTGAACACATTGGTGGCCCATAGGGGCTCCTCGCCCACTTCTTGGCGATGCTCGAGCATTGATGCGGCTGCGGATCGCCAGTGGATGGTGTCGCCGCCGATCAGGTGCTCCCCTGAAATGAGCGTCGGCCAGCAGAAATACAGCGCGATGGCAACCAGCGCCGCAGCACACACAAGATGCTGCTGCGTGTTGGAACGCGCGTCCCACCAGGACGACCGCTGCACCGGACGCGGTTTCCTTCTTGTCATCAACTAGTCAATGACCTTTGGCACCCGGAAATAGTCGCCGCAGGAATCCGGCGCATTGCGCAGCGCCTCTTCTGCCGTTATGCTCGGCTGGACCACATCTTCCCGCACGACTCCTGCCAGATCCAATACGTGCGTCATAGGCATTACATCGGATGTGTCCAGCTCATCCAGCGTCTGCATATACCCGAGGATTGCGCTCATCTCTTCCGCCAGTTCACGTTCTTCTTCAGGTGAAAACGCCAGCCGCGCCAGTCTGGCGATGTAGCGGACTTGTTCAACAGAAACAGTCATTCGTACACCAGTTCCTGCGTGTCAACAACGCAGGCGGACCGCTGTTTCCTTTGGTGTCCTGAGCGTCCCGCGCATTATTGCCGCGTCGCGCCGCTATGGCTCTTGTGCTGGTTTCGACCCATGGACTGCGCTAATCGCTTTACCAGGTGCGCCACTGGTATGGATTGGGCATGCCCTGTGCCGCATAGCCAACTGTGCGTGGTCGTATGCCATTGGCATAGCCTTGTTGCGTGCTGCAGCGCATCCGCTTCGGGCGCGGCCAAGGCAGCGTGCGCAACCGTTTGCCCGGCAGCGATTCATTCCCATTGGTAGCGATCCGCTGAGCTCCAGAATGCAGGTAGAACGTCAGGTTGCGACCCAAGCGAAACAGGCAGCATTGCTCAATCGTTTAGCAGTATACTCATCGACACCTTTGCCATGTTGACACGCCTGCCGCTACTGATCATAGCGCTGATGCTTTGGTCCACGGCAGCGCTTGCGCAGCGCTGGGAAGGATCCATCAAGGTGGGAACAGCTTCCACCACTTTCCGAGGCGATCTTGCTGCCGGGGAAACAACCTGGAACCGCCGCTTGGGCTTTGCTGCCGGCACTTCGCTGGGCTACAAGCTCCGCTACGGATTTACTCCGGCAGTGGAGTTCAGCTACGTTCGCATGGGCGCTAGCACCGCTGTGATTTTCCTGGATGTGCCGGCTACCCTCCAGAGCAATTTGACCTATCTGACTTCTTCGCTCTTGCTGCAGTATAGGCTCTATTCCGGCGGATATGTCTATCCGCGCATCTTTGCAGGACCCGTCCTCGCCAATACGCTGAATGCCCAGATCTCGGTGTCGTCGCGCGACGGCCTTGGCGTCATCACGGAGCAAGATGATTCCATTGAGGAGTGGGACCAGGCCTTCGTTGTCGGCGGCGGGATTGATGCAGAAATAGCCAGCCAAGTCCTTACGCTCGAACTGCGGTACTACCTGGGCCAGCGAGATGTGACGAAGCCCAACCCGGAGCTCGGCGAGTCAGTGCTACAGAACGCAGGGGTTATCATCATGATCGGCATTCTATTCTAACTTCGCCAACTGGCGAAGGAGCGCATCGGCTGCTTTGGCCAGCTGCGCTGCCGCCCCGGCAGCGTCTGGCAATGATTGATCTGCTGGGGACGGGTCCGGTGCCAGGACATGAAGCACGATGCCCTCAGCCCCGAGCATTGATTCCAAGGCTGACGTGTTGGGAGGGTCGAGGTAGATCAGCACCCGAGTCTTGGCTAAAGGCCACAGGGGCTGGCGCAGGTAAGCACGAAGTCCGGCATAGTCGGCATCTTGCCTGGCAAACGCCGCCACCATGATCGTTCGATCCGGCGCGAACCCACGCACTACATCCATGCCGTAGTTACGCGCAATCTCCGCGAGAGCGGCCAGTCCCAGGCGGGGACTGGGCCCGTCCAGGCCGGTGCACACGATGATCAGTTCCGAAGCGTACACTGGGTGTGCGCCCGCAGCAAAAGCCATCACGTTGCGGCCCTCGATCAGACTTGCTTCGGCGCTGTCCTGTATCACAAAGTGCACCGCTGCGCTGGGCTTCAGCGCCGGCTGAAGCCCATGCACCTGTGCGACCAGATAGGCTGCTTCATCGGTAGGCAGTTCTGCCGCATCCGAGTCTCCAGGGTTTTGCAAAAACCGCAGATCTTCGAGGAGACGATTTTCATCCCAGGGCGACGACAAGTCAATTCCATGAACCAGATCTGCCTCCTCTTGCAGTGCATGGCAACCTGCCCACAGCACCAGCGCACAAGAGATCAGAGCTACCGCACAGCTTCGGAGATGACGCAGTGCTGCGGCGCTGAAAACAAGAACCTCCGTTGCCCGCGGGCGGTATCCATCTTCGCCTGTGGCCAAGCATCCCGTCTTCCAACAGCCGCATCGAGGCTGCGGCGCACCTTGCTGCGCCATTATGAGTCTCAATACTTGTTCGAGTAGCATGGGCTGCTTGCGTTCGCCAATTGTGCCGCCTGGCATAAACGTTTCAGCGCGCGCACCATTGCCTCCCTGATCTGCAGTGTCAAAGGCGTCATGATCAGCCTGGCAGCATTGCACGACCCATGCACGGCATCGCTGCATGGTGCAGGTGCAGGGCGCCACAAGCAATAATGGGGTCAGTGACTTTGGTGCGGCCGCGACGCACCTGTCGGCAACAGCCATCAGACCGAGCGCATCCAGACCGGACACATCGGCGGGCGCTTCGTGCCCAATGATACGTCTCAAACGCCGGACCCGCGCAGTCCACAGTGCCTGCGGTAGCAGCGTCCCGTCGCTGGCATACGCCAGTCATAGCCCCTTTTGTAGCGGGGGCTGCGCGGGGGGCGTAACCGGTCAGAAACATGCGGAGGCCATGGCGCGCCACGCCATCAGAAACCGGTAGCTGCGGACAATGTAGAAATCGTGCGCCCAGAAGCCAGAAACACTTGAGCCGTACCAGGACGCTGGCACTCGTTGGTCCCATGTACCCGTACCGGGGCGGGATCGCGCACTTTTTGGAAACGATGTACCGGGGCTTGGAAGCCCGCGGACACACGGTCAGTGCACTGACATTCACACGGCAGTACCCTGATTTTCTCTTTCCGGGTAAGACGCAGCTTGACCAAAACCCCATAGGCGCGCGGCCCGCAGCCCGCCGGGTCATAGATTCCATCGATCCTCGCAGCTGGTTCAAGGCCGCTCGCATCATCGCGCAATCAGGAGCGGACGCGGCTGTCTTCAAGTATTGGATGCCGTTTTTGGCTCCTGCAATCGGCACCATGGCGCGGAGCCTGGCCCGTCGCGGTGTGAAGGTAGTCATGGTGGTGCACAACGCCATCCCGCACGAGCGACACTTCGGTGACGCCGCACTTTGTCGCTATGCGTTAGGCGCGGCTGATGGTTGTATTGTTTTGTCCGAATCCGTTGGCGCAGACCTGAGGAGGTTGGGGGTGGATGCGCCCCAACGCCTTGTTGCGCATCCCGTGTACAATATCTTTGGCGAAATCATAAGCGACCGCGCCGCACGGAGCACGCTTAACTTGCCTTATGATGCTCCAGTGCTTCTCTTCTTCGGCTTTGTTCGGCGATACAAGGGCCTCCATGTGCTCCTGGAGGCTATGCCCCGGATCGTACAGCAATTGCCCAATGTGCGCCTGGTCGTGGCAGGCGAGTGCTACGACGAAGAGCAACCCTATCGCGATTTGATCCGGCAGCACGGGTTGGAGAAGCACATCCGGCTGGACCTCTCCTATATACCCAACGCGACGGTGCCACAGTATTTCTCGGCCGCCGATGTGATTGTGCAGCCCTACGTTTCGGCAACGCAGAGTGGCATAGCCCAGATAGCCTTCAATTTCGACACGCCTATCATTACGACAGATGTCGGTGGACTAGCAGAAGTTGTTCGCCACGAACAAGACGGACTCATCGTGCCTCCGCAGAGTCCGGAAGCGCTTGCCGCAGCTGTGATCCGATACTTTAGCGAGGGATTGCGGGACAGGCTCAGCGAGGGTGTGCGCCAAAGAAAGCAGGCCTTCGGGTGGGATGTCTTGTATGAGGCCTTGGAATCTTTGTTGTAGCCAGACCATGCATGCCGTGACTATGCTGACTATGCAGCGGGCAGTACGCGCTCGTACAGCATCCGTACTGGTACATGGAGCAGTGCCATTTTGAAACCGCTCTGCGCACATTTCGTAGGCTTAAATAGGGACCATTGCAATAGAAGCCATGATCAACAGGGACACCATGAAGGAGCGCTTCGATTCGTTGAAATCCGAGGGCAAGGAGCGCTTCGATGAATTCCGCTCCGAGGGCAAGGAGCGCTTCGATTCGTTGAAATCCGAGAGCAAAGAGCGGTTCAATGAATTCCGCTCCGAGAGCAAGGAGCGATTGGAAGAACTCAAGGTGGAAGGCGGTCAGCTCGCCGGCAAGGTGCGTGAGATCATTCAAGAAGGCAAGGCCCGCAAGATTATCATCAAGAAGGGGGAGCGGGTTCTGGCGGAGTTTCCGCTGATCGTAGGCGTGGGCGGCGCTACAGCGGCCGTCGTCCTCGCCTCTACCCTGGCGGCCGTCGCGGCCATCGGCGCACTTGTCTCCGATGTGTCTGTCGTAATCCATCGCCACGATTCTGATGCCAATGGTGAGGAGGTTCGCGAAGTGTCCTTCACCGAGATCGACGAGTAGACTTTTCGATGCGTCAATAGTAGTCGGCGGCCCGCCGCCATCGGTCGCCTTTGGTGATGTTGCTGCTGCAGCAAAACGGCTGCGGCACATAGCCCATCGTACGCCTGTTGCTACATCCCGCACGCTGAACAGCCGGGTGGGTGCCTCGGTATTCTGCAAGCTGGAAAGTTTTCAGCGCACGGGGTCCTTCAAGCTGCGCGGTGCCTACAATGCACTCAGCCAATTGGATGCCACCGCGTGCCCGCGCGGCATCCTGACCTACTCGTCAGGCAATCATGCCCAGGCCACTGCGCTTGCAGGAAATCTATTGGGCCTTAATGCGACTATCATCATGCCGCGAGATGCGCCGCGAATAAAGCTGCAAGCGACACGTGCATATGGTGCGACCATCGTTGAATACGACAGAAGTGAGGTGACGCGAGAAACGCTTGCCAGACGCTTGTCTGCGGAGCGGGGACTGCCCATCATTCCGCCGTACGATCATGCACACATCGTCGCGGGCCAGGGTACGGCCGCGCTAGAGCTCCTGCAAGACATCCACGGACTGGACTACGTCTTGGCTCCGTGCGGCGGCGGCGGACTGCTTTCCGGTTCGGCTTTGGCCGTTCGCGCCCTGCGGCCCCAGTGCCAGGTCGTGGGCGTTGAACCCGCCAATGCTGATGATGCCACGCAAAGCTTTCGCACCGGCGTGTTGCATTCGATCACCAATCCAGACACGATAGCGGACGGCGCTCGGACGCCCTCGCTGGGAAAGGTCACCTTTCCGCTCATCCAGGACCTTGTAGACGACATGGTGACCGTGACTGAGGCTGCCATCCTGCACGCCACGCAGTTTCTTTGGGAGCGCATGAAGCTAGTCGTGGAGCCGACGGGCAGCCTGGCTGTAGCCGCACTGCTAAGCGGCGCATTCAGCCAGCCTGGCAAGCGCATCGGCGTTATCATTAGCGGCGGCAACGCAGACCTGGCATCATTGGGCAAAATGGTTGCTGTAGGGCCAACCTGAGCCGCGTCCGCCGACCCGGTTGCAAGCCATGGCTCCTGCAGCAGGTTTCGACTGGTACCGAAAGGCTGCGCCCTGCCCCGCGGCATAGACACGCCGGCTGCTGCAAGCAGGGGCACGCCAAGGCATTCCAAGCCTGACAGGGCAGACCGCAGACTGCGATCTGCGTATTGGAATGCGTCAGCCGAACAACGATTTGGTCATGCCTTTGCGGCCTGGCGCAAGGCCTGTGGCGCAACAAGGGCCCCGCGCAGGTGCAGGAGCGCACAAGGACGGCATCCAGCACTCGTGCGGCTTGATGGGGCCCCGCGTAGGCAGGTGCAGAAGCGCGTCCCTACTCCGCAAATTCAGACCAGCGCCAGGTGCCAAGCACGGTCACGCACCCGTGTGCTGTAAGGTCATGCTGGATCGGACTGATAGAGACATAGCCGCGACTGACGGCGTATATATCGGTGTCCGTGCCCTCGTCAAGGTTGTAGAACTTCCCCCGGTAGAAATAGCACGGCTGATTGGACGCATCCACACCCTCCACAAATTGCTCCTCCCATCGCGCCCGCGCCAATCGCGTGACGCGCATCCCCTGGATCGCTCCAAATGGAACGGGCGGCACATTGATGTTGAGAACGATGCCGCGCGGTAGTCGACTACGCAGCACCTTCCGCGCGATGATCACAGCACATTGCGCGGAAGCATCATACTTCTGCCTGCCGCCTTCCACCAGCGATACGGCCAGCGAGTCAATCCCGCGAATAGACGACTCTGTAGCAGCACTTACCGTACCCGAATACATGACGTTAATCGACATGTTGGACCCTCTGTTGATTCCACTGACGACGAGGTCCGGCCGCTTGTGAAGAATTGAGTTCATCGCCAGCTTTACGCAATCGGCAGGCGTACCGTCAATTGCAATAGCCTGGATCGAAGCCAGCGGTCCATCAAATGCATGCGGCAGTGCGCGCACGCTCCCGCGAATGGTGATCGCATGACCGACTGCACTCTGCTCTTCTCTGGGCGCAATGATGACGACATCGCCGAGGCCCGTCATGTGGGTAGCCAGCTCATAGAGTCCAGGCGCATCAATGCCATCGTCATTGGTTACCAGGATGAGTGGACGCCGTCGCTGAATCATAGGGTTGCGGGGAACGCGCTGATACGGCGCGTTCTGCAATCAATAATCAATAACTCTCCTTCTGGCTCGGGAATCTGCGCGCCCGCACATCGCCAACATAGTGCTGCACGGCTTGCGTAACCGTGTCGGCCAGGGCCGCATACCGGCGCACAAAGCGCGGACTAAAGTCCGTCGTCAAGCCGAGCGCATCGTGCGTAACCAGCACTTGTCCATCGCAAGCGGCTCCGGCGCCAATGCCAATCGTGGGAATCTTGAGAAAACCCGTTACTTCCTCCGCAAGCGCCGCAGGGATCTTCTCGAAGACAATGCTGAAACACCCGGTGTTCTCCAGAAGCTTGGCGTCTTCTCGAAGCCGGTCTGCTTCCTCCGCCTCGCGGGCACGCACCTTGTAGGTCCCAAACCGATAGATGCTCTGCGGCGTCAACCCCAGATGTCCCATCACCGGTATCCCGGCTTCCAGAATGCGCTCCGCAGCTTGGACGCCAGCATGCCCTCCTTCGATCTTCACGGCATGCGCCCCCGTTTCCTTCATGACGCGAATAGCTGAATGCAGGGCTAGCTTGGAGTTGCCCTGGTAGGACCCAAACGGCAGGTCAACAATGACCAGCGCCCGCTTCACGGCACGCACCACGCAGGAAGCATGATAGATCATGTGGTCCAACGTGATGGGCAAGGTTGTCTCATGGCCCGCCATCACATTGGAGGCCGAATCTCCCACCAGTATGACATCGACTCCGGCCGCGTCGATGTGCCGCGCAAGCGTATAATCGTACGCCGTCAGCATAGCGATCGGCGTACGACTCGCCTTCATCTGCTGCAGCGTCTGCGTGGTAACGCGCCTGACTGCCATATTCCGCGCAGTTTGTAGAAGACCTGACGCGACTTGCACCCGCGACCTGCCGGACACGCAGTCCTGTACGCTAAAGCGACAGGAAGGGTTTAGTTGCCCTCAGCGGCGCTCACATCGATACCCAGCTCTCTGGCCACATCCAACGTTATATCGGTCGTACGGTCCGGATTGGCATACAGGATGATGGGCTGCGTTGGGCCGGCCTGGATACGAAGCACAAGGTCGAGCGCCCGCTCTTCCGAAATCTTCTTTATGGCCGCATCAACACGCTCAAAGATGGGACCCAGTAGCTCCGCCTCGCGCTGCGCCAAGTCACGTTCAGCATCTTGCGCCTTCTGCTGAAGCTCCTGCTGCAAGGTTTGAAGTTCGGCTTCCCGTTCGGCCCGACGCTCTTCAGACAAGAGCCCCTGCTGGGTCTGGTAACGCTCTAGCTTATTCTGAAACTCGTCGGCCATCGCCTGGAGGACATTCTGGGTACTCTCAAACTCGGACTGCAGCGTCTGCTGTATCGTCTGGTATTCCGGCATGTTCGAGATGAGAATCTCATGATCTGTGTACCCGATCTTCAGGGCGGGCAGCTGCTGCGCTGCTGCCGGCAGGGCGAGGACTGCCAACAGACCCAAGGCAGCTAGACGTCGTAGCATGATCAAATGTATATGGTAGAATGTTGTTAGATGGACCTATTGGCCCGCACGTCCGCCAGAGCTCCTGGCCGGCTCGGAGGGACGGTTCAAACCGCCTGATACAGCCCCCGGCTGGACTTCGATGCCTAGCTCCTCCAAGACCAGGTCGCTGATATCGTGCCGCTCGTCCGCGAACAAAAAAACGAAGTCGCCGCTGCGATCAAAAACGTAGTCGTAGCCTTCGGCAATCGCCACCGCTTCAATGGCAATCAGCACCTTCTCTTGAATCGGCCGGAGCAGCTGCTCCTGCTGCCGGTACAACTCGCCCTCCGGCCCAAAATACTGCATCCGGCGGCTGTTGAGGTCCTCCTCTGCCAGCATGATGGCCTCCTGCTTGCGCTGCCGCTCTTCCTGCGTATACAGAAGTTCGCGCGCCTGATACTCCTGGAACTGTGCATCCACGTTGTCCTGACGCTCAAGGAGGTCCTGCGTCCACTGCTCTGTCTGACGATCAAGCGCCTGCTGCGCCGTAGCGAACTCCGGATAGAGGCTATAGATGTACTCTGAGTCCACATGCGCAACCTTGACCTGCGCGTGTGCAGATACGCTTGCAAAGACAAGCCATACCAACGATATAAGAAGTGAACGCACCCTCATGACCTGCCTCGTTTGACCCAAACTAGTTGCCGAAGCCCTGTCCAAGCGTGAACTGGAACAGCCATTTTCTGCGTCCATCATGCTTGCTTTCCAGACCGGCGTACGGCACGAACTCATCAAAGTTGTATCCGTACGTAATCTCAATCATGCCCAGGATTGGCAGAAACAGCCGCGCACCGACACCGGCCGACCGGAATAGCTGTGTTGGGTTGTAGGTGGAAAAGTTGTCCCATGTGTTGGCGGCATCCATGAAGACGTACGGCGCCGCCGTGAGCTGAGGCGTCTGAACCGCCAGCAGACGGAGCTCCGACGTGAACTTGTTCAGGATTCGCCCACCTACCGGCTCGTCGTTGCGGCGCGGACCCAGTACGCGCTCAGGATAGCCCCGCATGAATACGATGTCCTTACCGTAGTTGTTGAACGCCCCCTGGTAGTCGAACGGCGAGCCACCCACGATATAGCGCTCAAAAAGCACATCCTCTCCCGTCAAGGAGCCTATGTAGCCGAACTCGCTGTTCATGTTGACCGTCAGCTTGTTGATGATCGGCACATTCCAGGAGGAGTTCCATCGCCATTTGTGGTACTGTACAAAACTCCCAACAGGCACCGCAAGCGTAGCCGAAACCAGGAAGTTAGACCCTGCGGTCGGAAATATCGGATGATCCAGGGAACTGCGCGTCAGCGCCTGCCGAATGGTGACCTGCTCGCTGGTGCCCAGCGGCAGCACGCGCGTAAAGTCCCGGTTGATGAAATGCTGGTAGCCGAGCGATGTCGAGGTGCTGAACTTGTCATCGGGCCACTGCAGGCGCTGCTCATAAAACACCGTGGCCGATGTGCGCACGAAGTACTCCTTGGGATCCTCTGCTGGACTGGTGTAGCCATAGAACGAATACCCGAATCCACTGAAGCGCGAATGCGAAACGTTGAAGCCCACTGGTGTAGGCCGCCCTCTGAACCACGGCTCCGTAAAGCCTAGCTGATAACTCTGGTACGCCTTGCCACTGGTCTGGAGCGCCACCGAGAAACTCTGCCCGTCACCCGCGGGCAGTGGCTTCCACGACTCGCGCTTGAAGATGTCGCCAGCGGCAAAGTTGTTGAAAGCAAAACGCAGCATCAGGATAAGCCCGTACCGGTGGTACGACCCTGACAGCTCCAACTGGTCACTACCAACCTCTTCCAGGTTGTAGGTGAGATCAACCTTCTTGGCTTCGTTGTCAAGGTCTATGCTCGGCCCGGCACCCAGCTTTTCCTGATCAAAGTAGGTGAGCTGAGAAATCCGCCGTATGGTTTCCTGAATGTGTTCGCGGCTGAAAGTCTGGCCCGGTATGGTGTACAGCTCCCGGCGAATCACATGCTCCTTCGTCTTGGAGTTGCCCTTGATATGGATCTGGCCAAACTCAAAGATGTCGCCTTCGTAAATGTCGTAGTGCAGATCCAGTGAGTCGCCTTCAATGACGCGAACCTCGGGCTCTACGCGAAAGAGCATGTAGCCCCGGTTCATGTACAGGCTGGATACATCGCTCGTCTGCTTGTTGCCGTAGAGGTTCTGGCTCATCCGCTCGCCGTTGTAGGCATCTCCGCTTTCCACGCCCAGCGCACCGGACAGCAATTCGTCCGGATAGACGGTGTTGCCCTCCCAGCTTACGTTCCGGATGTGGTACTGGGGACCTTCAGCGATATCCAGCGCAACCACCAGTCCCGCCTTCTTGCCCGTGGTGTCCAAGTAGACGGAGTCTCGCAAGATGCGGGCATCGTAATACCCTTTGGCTTGGTAATGCGTCAGGAGTCGGGTAAGATCTTCCTGGTACAAGGTGCGATCGTAGCGCGACTTGCGCCAGAAGAACAGTGGCTTGTACGTCTTCGTCTTCTTGAGTTTGCGCTTGACCTTGAGCGTAGAAACCTGCTCCGCTCCCGTGATCACGACTTCCTTGATCCGAACCTTTTGTCCAATGGTCACATCAAAGTTGACAACAACGGTGTTCTCTTCCTCGGAGAGGACGCGCGTCGGATTGACTTCGGCCAGCATGTGGCCTTTTTCGCTGAAGTAGTCCTTGATAACCTGTGCCGAGCGCTCCAGGTCGCCCGGGCGCAGCCGACTGCCCTTGAACAGCGGCATCTCCTTTTCCAGGTCCTTCTGGTGGCGCTTCTTGATGCCCGAGAAGGTAAACTCAGCGAGCTGTGGCTCCTCCTTGACCTGAATCTTCAAGAACACCCCTGTGCCAGCCCTGCGCTCGTCCACGATCTTGATGTCCGAAAACACACGCAGCTTGTACAGCGACTTGATCGCGTCGGCGATCGCCTGATCAGCGGGCAGCGTGATGATCTGCCCTTCTGTGAGGCCGCTGCTCCGCAAGACGAAGTTGGTCATGCTCTCCGTCTCCACGCCTTCGACCGTGATGCCTAGGATTTCAAGCTCCTGCGGCGAGGTCACAAAGGGCGCGCTGTAGCCGTTGCCCGGTCCAGGGGATTGTGCATACAGCACCCAGGGAAGGGTGCACGCCGCCAGGCAGAGTATCCGCAGCAAGTGTATCCGCAGCATAAGCTCCATGCGTTAAACGCGATCTGTTGAACCCCGATAAAGCCAACCAGGTTTCCCTGGCATACCCTGCAAACGCAAACAACACGGGATTAGTACCCTACGCGCTGGCTTCACGCCGTGCTCCAGACCGCCGGCGCCCACTGCACACCCGCCCGTACTGCATACCGAACTGCATTCGCCTGCAACGCAAGTGCCTGTGGCATATCCAGCCTGGGCACAACCAGCAAGAAGCGCTGTTACTGCAAAAAGCGGAAAATTCGGTCCAGATCGTTGAAGACCAGAAACGCCATCAACACCAGGAGCAGCACCATGCCCACCTGCTGCGTAGCCATGCGCACCTTCAACGATGGTTCGCGACGCCGTATGCCTTCGTAGATCAAAAACACCAGATGTCCCCCATCCAGTACTGGCACGGGAAGAATATTGACGATCGCCAGCGTGATCGACAACAACGCCACCAGACGCCAGAACTGCGCCGCACCGGCTTGGGCCGCTTCCGATGCAATCTTGGCCACCATCACGGGACCGCCAATACTTTCGCGCACGCTTTCGCGTCCGGTGGCGATGTTGCGCAGACTGGACAGGATTGCACCGGTAAACGTCCACGTATCCGCAATGCCCGCAACGATGGCCGACCCGGGACCATAGCGCTCGTGTGTCTGGGCCACTTGTATACCTACGCGGTACTGGCCATCCTCCATGCGTTCGGGCATCACGCCCCTGTTGAAGCGCTCGCCGGTTGCCGGGCGAATCCATGTGATCTCGAGCGCCGCGCCGTCTGCCGCCTGAATGCGGCTGGTCAGGTCAAGCCAAAGCACAACCGCTTCGCCATCCACGGCCACAACCCGGTCGCCGGGCCGCATCCCTGCATCGTAGGCCACACCATCTTCCTGGACCTGGCCGAGCGTTGCCGGCCAGTTGTAGATTCCCAGTCCCAGCACGCCGCCGTCGCTCGCATCGGCAGACCTGGGAAAAATGTCCTTGGCTGTCGTCAACGTCAGCGATTCGCCCGCGCGTTCTACGTCCCAGGTGAAGGGATCCGAAAGCGCAGCCCAGTCCCGGGGGCTGCGCACAGTGGCCAGCGACCGGCCGTCCACCGCTATGACCCGGTCCCCCGTCCTTAGTCCAATGTCCTGCGCAGCAATGGAACTGTCGGGGATAAACACCAGCCCATCGTCGGTGGCCAAAGGCCAGGCTTCGCCAGTCGTCATCTTGATGCCGGAGAAGATGACAGCGGCCAACAACATGTTGAAGGTCACACCCGCGCTGATGACGATGATGCGCTTCCAGACGGGCTTGGACCTGAACTCCCATGGCTCCGGGTCTTTGCCGGCAAAGTCCGTGTCCATGCTCTCGTCCACCATGCCTGCGATCTTGACATAGCCACCCAGCGGCGTGGCCCCTATCGCCCACTCCGTTTCCCCCACCTTCTTCTTGAAGATTGTGGGCGGGAACCCTATCGAAAAGCGATCAATGCGCATCTTGAACAGACGCGCTGCCAGAAAATGCCCCATCTCGTGCACGAACACGAGGATGGTGATCGCCACAAGAACCCAAATTACCGACGAAGCAATAATACCCAATTCAACCTCCGAAATGCCAACGGTCGCAATCTCTCGCAAACGCAGAATCGGCGGAGCCGTTCCAAATAGCGCACCGATGGGTCTATGCCCGGGTACGGACGTAGCGCCGCGCAGCGGCGTCAACCGCAACAATCTCGTCCAGGGCGTACGCCTGGTGATGACCCAGCGACTCCAGCGCCCGGTAGACCGCCTGCGCGATGCCCGTAAAGGGGATCGCGCCACGCAAGAAGAGCGCCACGGCTTCCTCATTGGCGGCATTGAGCACCGCAGGTGCAGCCCCGCCTTGGTGCAGGGCGTCGCGCGCCAGTCCCAAGCAGGGAAAGCGCGCAGGGTCCGGCGGCAGGAACTCCATCGTTTGGCCAATGGACCAGTCCACGCGCCCATCTGGACCGTCCCAGCGCGCCGGGTAGCTGAACGCATACTGGATCGGAATCCGCATGTCGGGCATGCTGAGCTGCGCCTTGGCAGATCCGTCCTGGAACACCACCATGGAGTGTACGATGGACTGCGGATGAATCACCACGCCGACCTGCCTCGGCTCCACATCGAATAGCCAACGGGCCTCGATCATTTCCAGTCCCTTGTTCATCATGGTGGCCGAATCAATTGTGATCTTGGGCCCCATCGACCAGTTCGGATGTTTCAGCGCTTCAGCGGGCGTGATGGCGGCAAAAGTGCCTGGATCGCGTCGCAGGAACGGGCCGCCGGAGGCTGTGAGCAAAAGGCGCTCAATGGGGACCGACGGCTCCAGACACTGAAAAATTGCGGAATGTTCGCTGTCCACGGGCAGTATGGTTGCTCCATGGGCTGCGGCCGTGTCCATAGCGAGTGGGCCCGCAGCAACCAGGGTTTCCTTGTTGGCCAAGGCGAGCTGCTTCCCCGCTTTGAGCGCAGACAACACCGGGCGCAGTCCGGCTGCGCCGCTTGCAGCACCGAGCACAATGTCCGCCTCCGGGTCTCTGGCAACCTGGCACACTCCTTCCATGCCGGCCAGAACCTCCACATCGCAGCCCGCCAAAAGTTGTCTGAGGTCGGGCACCAGAGTCTCATCCAGAAGCGCTACAAAGCGCGGCCTGAAGCGCCTTGCCTGCCTTGCCAGAAGATCTGCGCTGCTCTTGGCAGCCAACGCAAAAACGCGTAACCGCTCCGAATGCCGCTGCACCACCTCCAGCGCCTGCCGGCCAACGGACCCGGTGGATCCCACAATCGTGAGCGTACGTAAGGGAGCGTCTGGCAAACGGACAGATTCTGTACAGTGTGAGCAGCATGAACATAGGGAATTATATGCCCAGGATAGCAGATCGTGATTAGCGGAGCCAGCTGCGTCGGGCAAGCCCCGCGCTCAGACATTGTGCAGGATCAAATGTGTGCAGGATTACATGAAGGGCAAGGCCCCGGGCGTGGTGCGGTGTCTCGGGCATGGTGCCTGCCTCGGGCGCGTCGTTCGGTGCAACAGACACGAAAACTACATGGAAGACGAAACATGATGGTATCATGGGCAATAAGACGAGCGGCTTGACATTCATCCTGACATGCGCTGCCTCCTGCTGCTTACGACCATACTCATGGCCCTGCCGGCTGCGGCCCAACGGCCCCGGTCCGTGCTGCCACTGACCAGGGAAACGCTGTCTCCGGCGGACAGCGCCCGCGCAACGCGCTTCGCGCTTGCGCAGTCCTTCTTGAATGCGGCCCAGATTGAGCGCGCCATCGTAATCCTGGAAGACCTCATCGCCGAGAAGCCGAACGACCATGCCTACTACGAAGCCCTCAAGGAAGCCTACGAATCAGTAAAGCAATACGAGAACGCTATCGGGCTTGTCAATGAACGGCTGGATCTCAACCGGCCGGGAACGGCCCCCCTGCTCATGGTGGAACGGGCGCGCCTCCGCTACCTGAACGGGGACGAAGCAGGAGCGCTTGACTCGTGGGACGCGGTTCTGGTGTCCGCGGGGGATCAGGAACGCCTCTACCGCCTGGTCTATGAAAGCATGATGCAGGTCCGGCTGATCGACCGCGCCATCATCGTGCTCGAGCGTGGTCGGGCCAGCACCAAGCGGCCGGAGCTGTTTCAGACGGAGTTGGCGTACCTCCATGGCCTGGTCGGCGCGCATGACTTGGCCATGGCAGAATATTTGGCACTCCTCAAGGCGAACGCGCGCCAGATCAACTATGTGCGAAGCCGGTTGAGCCAAGCACTGCAGCAGGAAGGTGCAATGGAAGCATCTTTGCCCATCGTCCGGACGCATGTGGCGCAGCAGCCCAGCAATAGAAGCTTTCGTGAGCTTTATGCGTGGATGCTCACAGAAAACGGTGACTACGAAGCGGCCTTGGCGGAGTACAGGACCCTGAGTCAGGAAGAAGCCCAGGCGGGCCACATCCTGTTCGACTTTGCAACGCAGGCTGCAGACCTGGGCGCGTTCGACGTTGCCGCTGGTGCCTTTGATGAAGTGCTGACCAGGCATCCTGAAACCCCTGTGGCCGCCGAAGCGCAGCTGGGCCTGGCGGGGATGCATCGCCGCCAGGCAGACAGACTCAGCGCATCCCTAGGCGAAGAAGAGGCCCGGCCCCACTACGAATCGGCCCTTGCGGCCTACCGGAGATTTCTGGACGCCTACCCCACCCATGCGGAAAGCCCCGAAACCTTGCGCCGCATCGGAGAGCTGCAACACACCGTGCTGCACCGGTATGAAGATGCGGAACTCACGCTCCTGGAAGTCGTGCAGCGCTACACCAACACCCGTGCTGCGCTGCAGGCGCGATTCGACCTGGGCCGGCTGGCCATAGACCGCAACCGACTCGAAGAAGGGCGCATAATCTTTGAACGCCTGGAGGCCAGCCTCGGCCATAGCGGTGCCCTGGCCGAACGCGCGCGCTTTGAGCGCGCACTGATTCAGTTCTACCAGGGCGATCTGGAAACAGCGGGGGCGCTGGTGACAACGCTTAACCAGAATGCCTCCACAGACATAGCCAATGATGCCATTGCGTTGCGCGTGCTGCTGCTCGAAAATCCTGGCCCCGACTCCGCCAACGCGGCCGTGCAGCACTTCGCGGCGGCAAAGCTGCTATACCGGCAGCGGCAGCTGGAGGCAACGATCGACGCTGCCGAGCAGCTCCTGAGCTACTGGGGGCAGCATCCGATCGCGGATGACGCACGTTTCTTGCGCGGGCAGGCCCTCTTGGACGCCGGGCGGCTGCCTGAAGCGCTCCTGGCCTTCGGAGAGCTTGCGCTGATCCACCCGGAAAGCCCGCTGGCAGACCGAAGCCTGTTCAACTACGCCACCATCCTGGACATCAGGATGCAACAGGTTAGCGAAGCCCGGGCGGCCTATGCGGACTTTCTGCTGCGGTATCCCTCCTCACTGCTTGTGCCTGAAGTACGCGCCCGCCTGCGCGCGCTCAGGGAAGCGGGGGTTTAACAACATGGGACGCACAGCAGCGCTCTTGATCTTTCTGGGATGCGTCGGCAACGCGCCCGCCCAGGAAGTGCTCATTCCCATGGACACGCAGCAGTCCAATCACCTCAAAGCCTATGGCGTGGCCTATTGGGTATTGCAGCAAGGAGTGTCAATAGACTGGCTGTTGAACTACCGGGGCGGCTCGTTCCTCCTGCAATCGTTCCCTGCCCTGGAAGGCGAGCTTGCGCTGCGCGGCGTAGCATATCAGCAGCTGAGCGGGAGCGAAGCCGCCGTGATTATCGCCGAGGTGGAAAGTGAGCGTGCCAACACCGCGGTCGTGCGCCTTGACAAGCCGCCCCGCATTGCGGTGTACGCGCCGGACCAGACGCTCCCGTGGGATGACACGGTGCTGCTCGCGCTGACCTACGCAGAGGTGCCGTATGAGATGATCTACGATGATGACGTGCTCAGCGGCAGTCTGCAATACTTCGACTGGCTTCATCTGCACCACGAAGACTTCACCGGGCAGTACGGAAAGTTCTACCAGTACCGCAATATGCCGTGGTACATCGAGCAGCAGCGCGAAGCCGAAAGCGCTGCGCGCCGTCACGGCTTCCGCAAAGTGAGCGAGCTCAAGCTCCTCGTGGCGCAGACGATCCGGCAGTATGTGCTGGAGGGGGGCTTCCTGTTCGCTATGTGTTCAGGCACCGACACGTATGATATCGCGCTGGCGGCGCTCAGTACCGACATCGTGCCGTCGGAATATGACGGAGACCCCGTGGATCCTGGCGCGCTGGGGAAGCTGGCCTTTGAAGAAACCTTCGCATTTACGGGGTTCCGGCCAAGCTTCAATGCGTCAGAGTACGAACACTCGGATATCGATACGGGACCGCCCCCGCCGCAGCTCCAGAATCCCGCGCTGGACTATTTCACGCTGTTCGAGTTCAGCGCCAAGTGGGACCCGGTGCCCACGATGCTTACGCAGAATCATGTAGCGACGATCAAGGGCTTCATCGGGCAGACCACCGCGTTTCGCAAGCAGTTTGTAAAGCCCGGCGTGGTCGCGCTGGCGGAGGCGCCCTTGCGGAACGAGGTCAAGTACCTGCACGGATCTTTCGGGCAGGGCACATTCACCTACTACGCAGGGCATGACCCAGAAGACTACCAGCACTTTGTGGGCGATCCCCCGACGGATCTGAATCTGCACAAGAATTCGCCCGGGTATCGGCTCATCCTGAACAATATTCTTTTTCCGGCCGCCAGGAAGAAGAAGCAGAAGACGTGAGCACGGTCGGGAGATGAACAGGTGCATGTCATGAGCGCGCCCAGGCAATCCAAAACCGTGCGGCAGTCCCGCACGCAAACGACTGAACTCGTGCTGCCGAACGACACGAATCCCCACGGCACCATGTTCGGCGGCAGTCTGCTTTCAATTATGGACAAGTGTGCCAGCATCTGCGCACGGCGGCATGCGGGTCGGGTGAGTGTGACGACAGCCATTGATTCTGTTGAGTTTCATGAGCCGCTCCGTATCGGGGATGTGCTTCTAGTGGAGGCCTGGGTCAACCGTGCATTCCGCTCCTCCATGGAGGTCGAAGTCACCGTAAGCACCGAAGACCCCGACAGTCGCGAGCAGCACATGGCTAATCACGCTTTCTTTACCTTTGTTGCCATAGACCGCAACGGGCGGCCCGTTGCGGTTCCTGCGGTGATGCCTGAAAGCAAGGACGAGAAGCGGCGCTACCGTCAGGCGGGGCTGCGCCGTGAGGTGCGCTTGTATCTGTCTGGGAGGCTCAAACTCACAGATGCTCCCCTGGTTAAGGATGAACTGATCGCAACGCTGCAGTCCAAGGATTTATAGCGGCTGCGCGCTGCAACGGGTTATGTACCAGCGAATTCTCGTGACGGGCGCCAACGGGCTCTTGGGCCAGGCGCTGGTGGCGCGCCTTTCGGCGTCTGTGATGTATGACGTGCTGGCAACAGGCAACAACCCTGCGCCGCGCTTTTCGGGCCTTTCGTGCGGCTTTGTCCCTATGGACATATGCGACCGGGAGGCCGTTTCCCGGGTCTTTGAGGATTTTGCACCCTCCATCGTGATCAACTGCGCTGCCATGACCGATGTGGATGGCTGCGAAGAGCGTCGCAACGCCTGCTGGCGGATAAACGCCACCAGCGTGGAGCGGCTGGCTAGGGAATGTCATGCCATCGGCGCATGGCTCATCCAGCTTTCTACGGACTTTGTCTTTGACGGAAAGGCCGGCCCGTACACAGAGGAAGGCCGGCCGAATCCGGTTAACTATTACGGCAAGGCCAAGCTGGCGGGCGAAAACGCCGCCCGCCAGGCGGGCATCGGCAAATGGACAGTGGTGCGCACCAATGTGGTGTATGGCACGGGACGCAGCCTGCCGCGGAGCAATTTTATGACATGGGTGCGTCGCACCCTCCGAAGCGGTACCTCAATTCGCGTATTCACCGATCAGATACGGACCCCAACCTATGTGCACGACCTGTCCGACGGTATTGGGCGCATCGTCCGCCATGGCAAGCGCGGCGTGTACAACCTGTCGGGTCCTGAGCTTCTGAGCATGTACGACTTCGCACTGCAGATTGCTGCAGCGTATCGACTGGATGTTTCGCTGGTGAATCCGACTACTGCCAGCGCCATGGCGCAGCGGGCTCTGCGCCCGCGCACTACCGGACTGATCATCCTCAAGGCTGCGTCCGAGCTCGACTACAGCCCGCGTTCGATCACTCAGGCGCTAGCACATCTGAAGCACCGCACCGCCCGCGACCTATGCTTGAACTGAAGCGGCTTCGCGACGCGCCGGCCCTGGTCAAGGACGCACTTCTAAGGCGCGGATGGCAGGATACACGCGTGGTGGACGAGGTGCTGGCGCTGGACAAGCAGCACCGCGCGCACTTGACTGCGCGGCAATCGCTTCAGGCCCGCCAAAACCGTGCGGCCCAAGCCATTGGCCGGCTCATGCGTCAGAAGGACACGAACGCCGCCCAGGCGCATATTCGTGAGCAATCCAGGCTCAAGCAGGAGATCAAGGCTGCTGATGCTGATCTGGACCGCATGCAAGCGGCACTCGATGCACTGCTCTTGTCCATCCCGAATGTCCCTGATGCATCCGTGCCGGCTGGACGCGCCGCCAAGGACAACGTGGTAGTGCATGAGCGCGGCCACAGGCCTCAGTTTGCCTTCAAGCCGCAGCCGCACTGGGTGCTTACGCAAACGCATCAGCTGGTGGACTTCGCGCGGGGTGCTAAGGTTGCGGGGGCGGGGTTTCCGTTCTTTGTCGGCGACGGTGCACGCCTGCAGCGCGCACTCGTGCAGTATTTTCTGGCTTCGGCACAGTCCGCTGGCTACCTGGAAGTGCAACCGCCCCTTGTGGTGGGTGAAGCAAGCGCGCACGGCACGGGGCAGCTGCCCGACAAGGAGGGCCAGATGTACCGTCTGCTGGAGGACAATCTCTACCTGATCCCAACGGCCGAGGTGCCGCTGACCAACCTGTATCGCGGCGAGATCCTGGCCGAGACCCGGCTGCCGATCAGGCTCTGCGGTTATACGCCCTGTTTTCGGCGCGAAGCTGGCTCTTACGGCAAAGATGTACGCGGACTCAACCGCCTGCACCAGTTCGACAAGGTGGAAATCGTTCAGATCACCAGGCCGGAGGATAGCGGCACCGTGCTGGAGCAGATGGTGCAGCACGCCGAAGTGCTTCTTGAACAGCTTGAACTCCCCTACCGCAGACTGCTGATGTGCACTGGAGAGATGGGATTCAATCAAACAAAACAGTACGATCTCGAGGTCTGGAGCGGGGGACAGGCGCGTTGGCTGGAGGTGTCTTCCGTGTCGAACTTCAAAGCGTTCCAGGCCCATCGGCTTCGGCTTCGGTATCGTCCCGCAAGCGGCGGCAAGCCGCGCCTGGCGCATACGCTCAACGGGAGCGCGCTCGCATTGCCGCGCATCGTGGCGGCGCTCCTAGAAAACAACCAGCGCGCTGACGGGACAATTCAGCTGCCGTCCATCCTGAGTCGCCACGCGGGCATAGACGGGGACTGGGTCATCGGAGCACAGGCGGCCAGGGACAGACGGATTTGAAGCCATCAGCAGCCTTGCTGCGCGCCGCCATACCGCGGCACAGACTGCAACCATGGCACGGCGTTACCGTTAAAACAGAGCGATTCTGCCCTGTGCACATTAGCCAGCGCGTACAGTTTCTCTTTGCGGTACTTGTACCTTTTTGGAATGCTTTGCTTTGTCAGCCAGGTCGGGCTGGCGCAGCAGGGCGTCTCGATCAGCGGTTTTGTTACGGACGCGGAGACGGGCGAATCCCTTATCGCTGCCAACGTCTTCATTGAGGATATCCTCCGCGGCGCATCCACCAACGCGTCCGGGTATTATGCGATCCCGGGCCTTTCTGCAGGCCAGTATCGGCTGCGCTGCACCTATGTCGGGTACCAGACCATGCACCGCGTGGTGACCCTGACCGACGGAGAACTGCTGCGGCTCAACATTGCGTTAGAACCCACGACCACGGCTTTTGACGAGGTAGTTGTCACCGGCGAGCAGACGCTCGAAGACGAGGCACGCAACCTGGGTGTGGCTGCCCTCAATACCGAAACAGTCAAGCTCTTGCCTGCGGTCTTCGAACCCGACGTGTTCCGCATCTTGCAGCTGTTGCCGGGCGTAACGGCGGCATCGGATTACTCCAGCGGCTTGTACGTGCGGGGCGGCAACCCCGGCCAGACCAACATACTTCTGGATCGCACCAAGATCTACAATCCAAGCCATGTCTTTGGCTTCTTTTCCACCTTCAACCCGGATGCAATCAAGGATGTCAGGCTGTTCAAGGGCGGGTTTCCCGCGAGCTACGGCGGCAGCCTGGGATCGGTTCTGGACGTCACCAATAAGGATGGCAACCGCAGAGAGCGGCATGGCGGGCTTAGCCTCGGCATGCTTGCTTCGCGCGCCATCATCGAGGGTCCGCATCCCAAGGGTTCTTATATGTTCGCTGTGCGGCGATCCACGCTGGAGCCGCTTTTGAATGTGCTTGGAGATCGGGAGGGCATCCCGGACCGGTTTTACTTCTACGACCTCAACGCCAAGGTCAATCTGGACCTTACGCAGGACGACATCCTGACTGTTTCGGCTTACCGGGGCGCAGACCTCTTGGAGCTGGGCATTCTGGGCGACGCTGAGCTTGATCTGCGCTACGGCAACGCCACCTTCACAGGGAACTGGACGCACCTGTTCTCCGAGAAGCTGCTGTCGGTTTTCACGATCACCAATGCACGGTATTTTTCCACGCCGACGGCTGTCTTTGCCGGGACGGAGATCCGGCAGGAGAATCGCATTTACGACACCTCTATTCGGGCTGATCTGCAGTACTACTCTGGTGCCAGAAACGACTGGGAGCTGGGCCTTTGGGCCGGGCAGTTCATAGCGCCGCTGCGCACCTTCTTCGACAAGACGCAGGCCTTTTCCTGGCGGCGCAAGATCCGCTACGCCTCGGTTTACGTACAGGATACCTTCAAGCCCTCGCACAACTGGCAGGTCAAAGCCGGGGTCAGGGCCAGCTTCTTGCAGGAGGGCCGTCATTACCGCATCGAGCCGCGGCTTTCAGTGGAGCATCATCCATGGGAACGCGTGCGCCTGCAGGCTGCCGTGGGGCGATACTACCAGTATCTGACGTTGGTGACCAATGAGACCTTTTCCGGTTTTGACTTCTGGCTGACCAGTGCGGAGGGTGTAGCGCCTGCGTATGGAGATCAGTTTATCCTCGGCGCCAAGCTGACGCTGGCTCCAGGCCTGACACTCGATTCCGAGGTGTACTACCGTACGATGCGGGACCTGTTTGAGCCTGATCCTTTCCTCAGCGATGCTGCTGGATTTGAGTATGCGGATCTGTTCCTGTTCGGCAAGGGATGGGCGCGCGGCTTCGAGGTACTGCTGCAGCGCAACCAGGGCCGCCTGTTCGGCTTTGTGGCCTATACGCTCGGCAAGACTGAACGGACGTTTCCGACGATCAACACCAACAACGAAGGCATTGCCGCCGGATACCCGCCCAAGTATGACCGGCTGCATGATGTGAACGCAGTCGTAAGCTACGATCTGGGCAGGCGATGGGAGGTAAGCGCCATCTTTTCGTATGCCACCGGTCAGGCCCTTACCGAGCCCACTGCGCGGTACCATCTGTATCTGACCGACCTGACTATTGGTGAAGTTGAAACTGCGGTATTGGTGTCACCCAGCCTCAACAACGGCCGATTGCCTGCATACCACCGCCTGGACGTTGGCGTACGGAAGGGCGGGCGTTTCTTCGGCATTGCGGATTATCAGCTAAGCCTCCAGGCGATCAACGCCTACAGCCGCCGCAACATCTGGTTCATCGTTTACGATGTAGAAGAGGATGGCCGCATAGACAAGACCGTGGTGCCCCAGATTCCCATACCCTTGCCCAACCTTTCGTTCACGTTAACCTTTTGATGCGAATCCTGCGCCTCCAGCTTCTGGCTGTGCTTGCCATAATCACCGCAGCCTGCGATACAACGTCCAGCAGTGACCTGGAATTCAATTATGTGGTGGAGTCCGTGCTGGCCGCCGGGCAGTCCATGCCGCCGCTGCTCCTCAGCACGACTGGCGATCTTGAAGAAGAGTTCCTCTTTGAATCGCATGCTGTTTCCGGGGCAACGGTTTCTGTGCGCGTCACGGGTCCCCAGGAGGACGCGCTGATTCTTTACGAAGAGCTTGATGAGTTCAAGGGCGGGTATGTGCCGGTGGAATACGACAAGCCGGTGCTGCCGCTGCATCGTTACGATCTTGAGATCCTGCCCGAGGGAACGCCCCATCGCATCACCGCCTCGACCGTGGTACCGGACACTTTCAGCATACTGAGCACGCCGCAGGCGGAGCTGATCTACCAGGGCAGCGAGCAGCTTGAGATGCGGCTCACACGCAGCGACTACCCTGGCCGGGATCAGAGCTACTATATTTTTGTTACGGAGTCGCTGGACCCACTGGAATCCAACCTGGTGCCGATCGCGGAGGCACTCTTCGATGATGGCGAGGGCGAGTCTTTGGAGGAACTGCGCGTCAACGGCTCACCCATCGTCAACGAGGACAACTACGATGTCAGTGACGACGGCTCGTTGTTCTTGCGCTACCCTTGGATTGGCATCTACTTCTATGGGGCCAATATCGTCCACATCAATGCGCTGGACGACAACCTGTACGATTTTGAGCGCTCACGCGCCATCCAGGAAGGCGGTTCCACCTTTGCCCCTGGGGAGATTCCCAATCCCCTGTCCCATGTCCGCGGCGCGCATGGCGTCTTTGCCAGTTACGCGCATGTCTCGGTGCGACTCAACGTCTTGCAGCAATAGGCAGGCGTGCTGTTTCGGCCTGCATCCTGCGCGTATCCCCATCGACCCTGATCCGTAGCTGAAGTCGGCTTCTGCCTGAAGAACGCACCGCCAGGATCCGCTTACAAAGAAGCCAGGCCGGTGCCTCCCGCCTTCGGCCACGAATGCCTATGCCCTGCGTCCCTCGTCCCTGAAGTGATCGCCGTACTCTCGGGTAATCCCGGGCGACGAATCCATCGTGTTGAAGCCCAATAGCCCTTGCCAAAAGGGTGCGAAAGCATCGACGCTGGCAATTCGACGGCGTCGGGAGTGCCGCGCTGATTTCGAAGACTGACGCTGAACCGATCGACCACGCACGGTGGTGCTCGCGGCGCTGGTGCTCGCAGGCTGCGGCACAATTTCACCGGCGTTGAACACCGTGTCTGCCACCAGCGAACCGGCCGGTGCTGAAGTCAATATAGACGGACAAAACGAAGGTGCGACACCTACCGAGCTTACGCTGCCGCCGAAATGAGGTCAGCCACATCAACCTGGTCCACGAGGGATGTCCGGACGGGTTGTGCGTAGTGCGCCCTGCGCTGCGGCGTGTGGTGCTGGTGCTTGACTCACCCCTCAGTGCCGTGCCCTTGATCATCGACTTTGCCACAGGACACCTGTACAAGATGGACCGCGTGTCATGCCAGATCAGCCTGGTCGCTGAACAGCAGCGCCGAAGACCAAGCACAGGCACTCTTCGCTTCCGCGATTACTGCCCGAATGATTTTGGCCTGCGGGGCTGCGCTGCGCTTCAAGCACAGTCGCGCTTTCGGTCTGTCAGGCGCAAAGTCAACAAGCAAATCTCCAAAGCCGCCCGATAGCGGTGGCTGCAGCTGATCCCATTGCACAGCTGACCCCATTGCGCGATTGCAAGATTCGTTATGACCCGGTCATGGCGTGATATCTGCTACAGTATGCCCAAGCGCTGCCCTATCGGCCATGGACGAGGCCTATGCCAGGGTAACAATTTCCGCTTCATCGCGCAGGTGGCATGGCGTCCACTGCGACTTGAGATGAAACGCCTGCCAGTGTCTCCTTGATAAGCATGTCCACGACGCCCTTGATCGCTTCGCCCTCGGAGGCTCCCGCCGCGATCGCGTCATTGTAGGCTTGGCGCTGCCAGTGCGCGCTGGTCCCGCGTCGCAGAATCGTCCGCGCATGGTTGACCTCCGCCAGGCAATCAAGGTGTTTTGCATCTTCAGTCAGAAGCGCCAACAACTCCTCGACCAGTTGCGGGTACGGCACCATCCGGCCGCGACCAAAATCCACGAGCGTGCCATCAATGCCGTACCGCTGCGCGCGCCAGCGGTTTTCGTAAATCAGCATGTTCGCGTAAGAACGCCAGCGCTGGTTGGAACGCCTGAGACGCCAGAGCATACGCAGCCAACAGAGATACAGGGCCGCAATGCAAACCGCATCCTCCAAACGCGTGCATATGTCTGACACGCGCATCTCCAACGTCGGAAAGCGCGCACTCGGCCTGATATCCCACCAGATCTTGGTGCTGTCCTCAATGACCTCAGCCTCGACGAGGATGTCCACATGCCGCTGGTACTCAGCATAACTGTCGAACGACTCCGGCAGCCCTGTGCGCGGTAACTCGTTCCAAACTGCGATACGATAGGACATCAAGCCCGTATCCGTGCCTTCCCAGAACGGCGACGAAGTGCTAAGCGCCAGCAGGTGCGGCAAGACATAGGTCGTCTGGTTCATCAGGTCGATGCGCAGATCGTCGTCTTCTATGGCAACATGGACATGCATGCCGCTGATGACCATGCGGCGAGCGACCACCTGCATGTTTTGCGCTAGTATCTCGTAGCGGTCGCGATTCGTGTGCCGCTGCGTGACATAGGAGGCATTCGGATGCGTGGAAGCTGCTATGATCGCGAGCCCATACTCATTGGCAACCCCCGCCACCGCGCGCCGCAGCCGGATCAACTCCTTGCGCGCCTCCTGCACCGTGTGACACACGCGTGTGCCAACCTCTATCTGCGACTGAAAAAACTCCGGCGCAACCTGCCCTTCGATGATAACCTCCACTTCCTTGAGCAGGGTGTCTGGCGCCTCGCTGATGAGACGCCCGGTGTCCTGCTCAACCAGCAGGTACTCCTCCTCAATGCCAACCGTGAAGCTTGGTTCTCTGATCATGCCGTTAGCGGCCTGCAGGTTTACAACAAGATATGCTAAACGATGCCGGCAAGCACCTCAATCACCCGCTCAACCTCTTCCATCGTATTGTACACATGGGGGCATAGCCGCAAATGATCACCGCCGATGAGCGCGCCGCCGATGCTGTGCTGCTGGTACAACGATTCAAAGGCCTTTTCGTGGTCTACGCCCGGCAGGGCAAATACCACCATGCCACCGCTCAGCGCTGCCTGCGGTGGTGTCTTGAAGGTGGCCCCGCTGATGGTGTCCCGAATGCCTTGCTTCAGGGCCACTGCCAGCGCACGCGTGCGCGCTTCCGCAACGTCGCGGCCGATGATGTCCAAGAACTCCACCGTACGCAAAAGCCCTACGATCATCGCGTCATCGCGCTGGCCGAGCGTTTCTAGCTTTTGGGCATCGTCAAACGCATCGTCCCATCCAACTCCTACCACCGCCGGCCACAGCTGCTTAGCGGACGCTTGCCGCACATATAGAATTCCGCCCTCCTTCGGGCCCATGAACCACTTGTGCGCGCTGCCCGTGAAAAAGTCGCAGCCCATCGCGTCAAGGTCTAGTGCGTGCGCCCCAAAGGTCTGTGCGCCGTCCACAAGCGTCAGGATGCCAAGCGTGCGTGCGCGTGCGCAAAGCGCCTTTGCAGGTAGCGCCACTCCTGTGATATTGGAGACATGCGAAAACGCCAACACGCGGGTCCGCTCCGTCAGGCGCTCTACAAACGGCACTATCAGATCAGGCGGGTCCGTGGGGGCCTCTGGCGTGCTTACGCGATGCACGGTGAAGCCACGCCTCTTCGCGCTTACATCCCACGCCACAGCGCAGGACGGATGATTCTGATCCCAGATCACCACCTCGTCGCCCGGGCCCAGGTCCAGCCCAGTGATTACTTGGTTGTTGCCCTCGGTGGTGTTGCGAACGATGGCAATCTCGCTTGGCCGGGCACCCACATACCGCGCCAATGCGGCTCTGGCTTCGGCTGCCAAGCCCTTGAACTTTTCGCGGTTCTGCATAGACGCATCGGTGTCTATGTCGCGCGTATGCGCGACCACCGCCTCGCTTACGCTGTACGGCGACGGACACAGGTTGCCCGCATTCATGAGCGTGAAGCCACGTCGAATCGGAAACTGATCCCGCACCAGCCGCCAGTATGCCTCTTCATCGTCGCGAGCAGCCGCGCTATAAGGTGGAAGCATCGCAGCGGCGGCCATGCCCAACGTAGCGCGCTGCAGGAAACGCCGTCGAGACAGCGCGTGGGGTACCTGTCGTACGCTTAAAGACATAGCTTATGTCGTTTGATTGCTATAATCTACAATGCGGCGATGTTGCGCGGGTGGACTTGAACACCATGTGACTGGCGTACCTTCCCTGCGCGCCAGTCTAATTGTAATTAATTTGTGGCATGACCCGATTCAGCGAGCGGCTCCTCGAGGCGCAGCGCGCCAGGAAATCTGTCCTGTGCGTAGGGCTTGATCCGGATGTGCAGCAGATGCCGAAGCACCTGCAAGCATCGCAGTCCCCAGCGAAAAGCATCAAGCACTTTAACGAAGGTATTATCCAGGCCACAGCACCCTTTGCGTGCGCCTTCAAGCTGAATTTTGCATTCTACGAAGCGTTGGGGGCGGGCGGCCATGAAGTGCTTCGGCATACCCTGGACTGCATACCGGAGGGCCTGATCACGATTGCGGACGCCAAGCGCGGAGACATAGGCAACTCCGCACGCCAGTATGCGCACGCGATCCTGGGCGAATTGGGCTTTGATGCCTGCACGGTTGCGCCCTACATGGGGCATGATGCCGTTCTGCCGTTCTTGCAATACGAAGGCAGGGCCGCCTTTGTGCTGACACGTACGTCCAACGCGAGTGCGAAGGATTTTCAGGAGGTGCCCTACCAGTCGGAGCCACTGTTTCATCTGGTAGCCCGTCACGTCAACAGGTGGAACGAGGCCAGTGCAGGGACTGCAGGCCTTGTGGTGGGTGCCACCAGTCCTTCAGCGCTGCGATCACTGCGCGAACTCTGTCCTACGCTACCGTTCCTCATCCCAGGCATCGGCGCACAGGGCGGTGCACCGGGCGACATCGCACCGGCAGCCATGGGACCTGTAATTGTCAGCAGCAGCCGCGCCATACTCTACGCCTCGAATGGAACAGACTTTGCCGACCGCGCGGCCCAGGCTGCGCGCCATACGCGCAACCTTTTGACTTCGTACGTATCCGCTACATGCTGATTCGCGTTGTTCGGATAACGCTTCGGCCCGATGCCGTAGACGCATTCAAGACACTCTTTGATGCGGTCAGCGGGCAGATACGAGGCTTTCAGGGCTGTCAGCATCTGGAGCTTTGGCAGGATCTCGACGCTCCACATATCATCACCTCGTACAGTCACTGGGAGAGCGCGCGGGCGCTTGCTGACTACCGCCAGAGCGATCTCTTCAAAGAGACCTGGGACAAGGTCAAGCCGCTTTTTGGCGCACCCGCGAAAGCGTTCAGTGCCGCACGCACCCGAGTCGCGAAAGCCCCTGGGCCGCCCAGCGGCAGCGCACCGCCGCGTCAGATATCATAGCAGCGGCCATGGCTGGGAAGCGGCTGATGTTCAAATGCTGACTGCTGAGTAATGCACCAACTGAAGCGAATTGCACCGGCCACAAACGGCGAGGCACTGGACCAGTACTTCACCAAGCCGGCGATCGTGCGCCGTTGCCTTGAAAATCTGGGCAGCCTGCACCGCTTTGATCTCGTCATTGAACCGTCCGCAGGAGGTGGAGCATTTCTGGAAGCAATCGATCACAAAAACAAAATTGGGCTTGATATAGACCCGAAGCACGCGGATGTCATTAAGGCTGACTGGTTCACGTATGAAGTGTCGGACGCGTTCAGCAACGTGCTCGTCGTAGGCAATCCGCCGTATGGACAGTATCACAAACTGTCGTCTGCCTTCATTCGCAGGGCGATGTCATTCGACAACGTCCAGACGGTTGCCTTCATACTCCCGAACGTATACCGCAAGCACACGCGGCAGCACATCATCCCACGTTATTGGCGCATTGCGTCTATCACAGACTTGGGGCGCGATGGCTTCACGCTGAACGGCCAGGACTACCATGTTCCGACGAGTTTCTTTGTGCTGGATAGATCGCCTGGCACGGACTTGCGTGCACGACCACCAGCCAAGATCACGGGCACGCGTGATTTCGACTTTGCCAAACCAGACGATTTTGATGTGTTCGTATTCGGGGCGTCGCCGAAGCGGATAATCACGAATCCCACGCCAAACAACAGGGGGCACTACCTGAAAGCCAAGGTGCCCGTTTCCACATTGGTTGAACGGATCAAAAGCGTGGTTTGGAAGGGTAATTCGTGCGCGAATGGAGGTGTATACTGGTTGACAAAGTTTGAATTCGTCGAACAATATCGCGCGCACCATGAGAATTCTATCGGTGCATAGCGTCTTCGAGACACATTTTCGTCGAGACACATTCTTGAGTTCCCAGGATGCACCTTGGGTCAACCTGAATCGCGTCGTCCCGGCTTATAGCAGCGCACAGCGAGGGGTGCTATAAGCCATCAATAGGCTGCCAAGCGTTAAAGTACGTCAGTACTGCGCTGTGCATGGCACCAGCGCCGCGGGTGCTGCCTAGAAGGATACCTGCATGCCGGCATGAAACTCTCGACCCGGCCCCGGCAGGCCGAGCTGCGGCAGCGTCACGGTGTCAGTGGCGTTATTGACGCGCGCAAAAGCCTCCGCTGCCCACCGGTCAAGAATAAACAGATAGCCTACCCGTGCATTCATGACGTTGGATCTCGGTAGAGGTGTCAGCGCACCCGAATCCAGCATGCCGTAGGCCGTACCTGTCAGCACATACTCCAAAAGGAGAGAAAACCCCACAGGACTCGTGTAGCTGGAAGCACACTGGCCGAGCACAGAAGGCTTCTCGGTAAGGCGCGTCGACCGCCCATTCAAGGTGCGGGCACGCGCATGCAACGTCATGATGTTGCACCGCAGCGAAATGCCCGCAGCCGGCCGCGTGGCAACCGTAGACTCCAGCCCAATCACACTGCTTCCCTGGAGGTTGACGCGCTGCCGGCGCGGCTTGTCCTCCCCCGCCCGGTGCACCAGACGCTGATCAATGGTGTCATAGGTGCGATTGAAAAACCCTACGACCTCAGCCGTAATCGCCTCGCGCTCCACCTCCACACCCGCTTCGGCCAGCAGCGCATGTTCCGGGCCCAGGTCGGGATTGACCAGAAAACGGCCCAGCGCCTCCCCAAAAAGCTCCCGCATCGTCGGAAACCGCACCTTGCGCCCAACCGCCACACGTGCCCGGACGCCCGGACGGGCCTCGGTCGATACGCCCGACACAATGCTGTAGGCCAGATTGGGCGGCTGGGACGGCTTGTCACCCGTCTCCGGCGTAGCCACGCCATCCAGACTGGCACCCAACGTGATGGCCACGCGGCCGGACCAGGCATACTCCGCACCCGCACTGAATACCTGCTGTCGAAACGCGCGCTCCAGTTGCACGTCGCTGCTTTCCTCAAAAGCTTTGTCAAGCTGCTTATGCCTTGACGACAACGCGCTGAGCGCAGCCGTGATGGCCCCCGGGCCTATCGGCACATACAGCGATAACCGCGTGCCCTGCGTGAAGTCGTCGTCCTCCTGCGTTTCGCCGAGCGTAGCGTATTCGATGCTCTTATACTGATTGATCGTCTGATCAAAGAGGCTGGTCCATAGTGCGCCGCGCAGCGTCGCGCCGCGCCGCCCCAAGGGCAGAAGGCCACTCACAATGAAGCTGGACGCGTGCCACGCCGGGTAGCGCCAGTACCGCACACGGGCCGTCTCAGGATCATGATGCCCCTCTGGAGCGATGCCCTTCTCGCCGGAGAGGATCAGGGCCGACAGCCCTATGCGCGCTCCCGCTGCTGAGTGGAAGGAAACCTGTCCGTAATTGGAGAAGATCCGGCGGTGCGTATTGGTACGCCTCGTTTCGTCCTCTTGACCGAACGGCAACGCAGTCCCCGCAGGCATGCCGATGCCATCGCGCTTCGAATACCCGCTGAAGAGCGCAAAGCCCAGCCGCTCGCTGCGCCGCAAGTAATAGGCGCGCACCTGCGCCGCGCCATAGGATCCACCTACGGCGGCCGCATGCGCGTATCGGCCCGGGCGATCCAGCTGGCGCGAGGTCAAATTAAGCGCGCCGCCTATCACGTTGGTACCGTACACCACAGGCGGCGGTCCTTTGACTACCGTAATCTCGCCGACCATCTCGGCGGGCACCAGGCTCAGGTCAATGCGGTTGTCCCAAGGAACGTTCAAAAGCGCGCCATCAAAGAAGACAGCCACTTGGCGCTCACCCGCGCCCCGCAAATAAACCAGGGTCTCTCCGCGCGAATTGGTCTGGAGATGCGCCCCGGGCACATGGCGCAATACGCGGTCAATAGAGGCCGCATCCGATTGTGCAATCGCGGCCAGACCCACGCGCTGTATCGTCGCGGCGTTGCGCCTCTGCGACTGCACCGAGTCGGGACCCACCACGATCTCGCCCAGTTCGTAATGCGCCAGGGAGTCCTGGGTTTGCGCCCAGCTCAATCCTGCTACATTGCCAAGCAATAGCGCACAGAGCCCCAAAAGACGTCCTGTTGATCGCGCCCTGCGCCCGGTGCGGCAGCACCATAAAATCACTATGACTCGGCTCCGATGTTGGCCAGAATGTCACTCAGTTCCTGGTGCTGCGCGTCGTACTCGAGCTGACGATAGTATGGAGGCACAACCTGGTAACGGCCCCTCCCTTGCGGGACTGCCAAAGATGCGCCATTGACGAAGGCTTGCAGATCGCTTCGCAAGGATTCATAGCGGGCCATCAGCACACCCCGCTCCGCAACCATGGCACCATATTCGCGATGCAGACTGCGATAGCGGTCGCTCCCGATCCATCGGATCAGCACATTGTTGCGCAAAAAGCCGCTTCCCTCCTGGGCCGCTGCGGCCCGATCCGCGTGCATAGTCGCCATGACATCATAGTCGTTTGCCAAAGCGACCAGCCGCTCGGCAAACGGAGCCAGGGCCTCGTCCTCGGATGCCAGGACATCCAGCGCGGCGGCGCTATTCTGCACGCCATCGCGCACGGCTGCCAGCGCCGCCGCCTCCTGCACAATACTGGCTTCCAACGCCTGCACGCTGGCGTCGTTGCCGTACATACGGCATCCCGCTGCCGCAAGCAGCAGCGCAACTATGGCATAAACTCTCATCAGCTCTTGGAGATTAAGCGCAGCACTCCACCGCAAAACTACTGCGAAAACCGTGCCAACGCTGTCTATATGATGGTGCCTGCGGGTATGGCAACGTTTTTGGGGACTACGACGATGCCATCGCGAATATAGTAGCCCTCGCCATCCATATTCTGGACACCGCGTGTGTTCTTGATCACACTGCCTTTACCGATGCGCACGTTCTTGTCCACAATCGCGCCTTCGATGATGGCTTGGTCGCCGATGCCCGGCTCCGACGGTCCGTCTATGTGCAAGCGCGTGTCGTGGGAATGCAGTGGATAGTCATCGGCGCCCATGATGATCGAGCGCCTGATCCGAGTGCCACTGCCTATGAGGGAGCGGATGCCGATAATGGAATCGGCGATGTGGCTGTGGCCGACGATGCTCCCCTCAGAAACCAGCGACCGGGTTACATGCGCGTCTTCGATCACGGCAGGTGCCAGCATGCGCGCATTGGTGTAAAGCGGCATAGCCACATTGCGCAGATCAAACTGCGGCGTCGCTCCTGTCAGCATGAGATTGGCATCAAAAAAGGAGCGAATCGTTCCAATATCGCTCCAGTAGTCGGTGAAGGGGTAGCTCACCACGTTCAGGCGCCCGATCGCATCAGGGATGATCTGCTTGCCAAAGTCATGGTCGTTCGGCCTGCTGTCCAGCGTGCTGCGCAAGCGTTGGCTGTCGAAGACGTAGATCCCCATGGACGCCAGGTACGTGCGCCCGGCCTCGGCCATGGCCTTCGGTACGGGGCTTTCCTTGCCCGCAAGGTCCTGAGGCTTTTCGTGGAACTCCGTGATGCGGTTCTTATCGTCGGTCTTGAGAATGCCGAACTGGGGCGCTTCCGCTCTGGAGACCGGAATTGTCGCCACTGTCACCGCCGCGCTATGCGCCCGGTGGTGCGCCATCAGCTTCCGATAATCCATCGTGTAGAGCTGATCGCCGGACAGGATCAGCACATGCTCGTGGCGGTACACCGAAAAATGCGGTATGCTCTGGCGCACCGCATCCGCTGTACCCTGGAACCACTCTGATGACGTCCGTGTCTGCTCTGCTGCCATCACCGTGACGAAGCCGCGCCGATACCGGTCAAAGCGGTACGTGGCCATGTGACTGTTGAGACTGGCGGAGTTGAACTGCGTCAGTACGAAGATCTTGTCGACTCCGGAATTAATGCAGTTGGACACCGGCACATCTATCAGGCGGTACTTTCCCGCCAGCGGGACCGCAGGCTTGGCGCGCACCTGCGTCAGCGGAAAGAGGCGTGAACCGACCCCTCCGCCCAGGATCAAAGCGATGCAATCGTCCATGCAACCAGGTCGTGCATGCAACAGGTCGTGTGATGCACGCAAGATACAGACTGCACGCACCCTTATGTTCGTTCTCTTGTTAGTTCTCTGTGATAGTACGGTGCAGAAACCGATGCGCCCCGGTTGCTGTTCACTTCCTTATGAGTGACGAATCCCGCGCACTGCTCGCCCACCTGAAGGGCCGGCTTCAGCGCACCGCGCGCCGCATGACCGTGGCACATCTGGCCTACGGTCTGCTGCTCACTACGGGCCTCTGCTGCGCGCTGCTCCTTCTTATGGTAGGGGTCGAAGCGCTGTTCTGGGTTGCGGTTCCCTGGCGAAGCCTGCTCTTCTGGGTGCTGATGCTGACAGGATGCGCACTGATCGCCACCCTCTTGGCACGTCCGCTCCTGCGCCTTGCGGGCATGCTTCCCGGACCCCCGCACCGATCCACCGCTGAGCGTATCAGCGCACGGTATCCTGAACTCGAAGACCGCCTGGTGAACCTCCTGGACCTTGGCGAAGGTCGCGCCAGCCAAGCGCCGGCACCGCTCGTCGATGGGGCCCTCAAGATGCTCCATGACACTGTGCACGACATGCCGCTAGAGCATGCCGCCTCCTTTGCACCGGCGCGACGCATGGGACGCCTGGCCTCAGTACCGGTGGCAGGACTTCTGGTGTTCATGGCGGCCGCGCCCGCGACCTTTATGGACGCATCGCAGCGGCTCTTCTCTCCCGGGGTGCGTTTTGTGCGCCCCGCGCCGTTCACGCTTGGCGTCGTGCCCGGCAATGCGACCATCGTGCGCGGCGAAACGCTCCAGATTACGGCGACCGCCACAGGCACCGATGTGCCGGCCTCGGCTACGCTCCTGTTTGATCGGGCCCAGCCGGTAGCGCTGGCAGCGGCGCCTGGCGGCACGTTTGCGTACGAAATCGTTAATGTGCGCGAAGACTTTCGGTACCGGATCCAGGCCGGCACCGTGCTTACGGACTGGTATGCGATTGAGGTCATCGAGCGCCCCGTCGTGCGGAGCCTGCAGGTAACGCTCGTTGCCCCCGTCTACACAGGACTGCCGACGCAGGTTTTGCCGCCGGGCACTGGCGATATCCTGGCACTTCCCGGCACCAAGGCAAAGCTCTCTGTTCGCGGTGGAGCGGCGCAGGCACTTCTGGTCTTTGGCAGCGGCCGTGTAGATACGCTGGCACCCGGCCCTGTTGCA
The DNA here is from genome assembly GCA_951812585.1 of Rhodothermales bacterium. Classification (GTDB taxonomy): domain Bacteria; phylum Bacteroidota; class Rhodothermia; order Rhodothermales; family Bin80; genus JAAXGV01. The sequence continues at coordinate 44,544 of OX638318.1, forward strand.
GAAGGCTCATTCACGATTCGCAGCAAGGATACCTACCACATTCGCCTAGAGAATGCGGCAGGAATACGCAATCATGATCCCATAACCTACCAGGTGACGCCGCTGACCGACCTGTCGCCCACCATCGTCATACACGAACCTGGACCGGACGCCATGCTGGACCTCGCCCTCCAGATCGACGTCTTGCTCCAGCTGCGCGACGATTTCGGGTTCCATGACCTGCGCCTGTGGTGGCGCCTGGCGGAAAGCCGGTTCAACGAAGTCATGGCCGAACCGGTGCCGATTGCGCTCGCCCTGACGGCGCCCCAGGCACCCGATCAGCAGGTGGCATACCCGTGGTTTGTCGTACAGTCCACCGGGCTGGATATCGTGCCCGGCGATGTCATCGAGTACTTCGCAGAGGTACGCGACAATGATGCTGTGAGCGGATTCAAGGCGGCCCGGAGCGCTTTGCATCGACTACGCCTACCCTCGGCTGCCGAGCGCTACGACGCGCTGAGCGATGCGCAGCTGGACACCGAGAACGAAATGCAGGCGCTTTTGGAGGACAGCGAGCGGATCCGTGAGCAGTTTGAAGAGGTGCGCGATGAGCTTAGACGCAAGCAGCATGGCGACTGGAATGATCAGCGGCAGCTTGAACGGCTGGCTGATGCGCAAGAGGCGCTCGAAGCGCGCGTGGACGAGCTGGTCGCTTCCATGGCCGACACAGCGAACGATATGGAGGGCCTCGTCAGTGAGGAGACACGCGAGATGTTCGATGAGCTGCGCCAGGTCACCGAAGAAATCAACGCGCCCGAACTCCTGGAGGCCATGCAGCAGCTCCAGGAAGCGGTGGAGGCACTCGACCCGCGGAATATGCAGGATGCGTTGGATCGAATTGGACTTAACGAGGAGATGCTCCGCGACCGCCTGGAGCGCGCCTTGGAGCTGTTCAAGAATTTCCAGGTGCAGCAGAAGCTGGAAGAGGCTGCGGATCGCACGGAGAAGCTGAGCGCGGTACAGGAGCAGTTGTCCGACAAGATTGCCGAGGATCCGGAGGGCGCCCACGAGGACCGGGAAACCTTGGTGGCAGAGCAAATGCTGAGCAAGGAAGAGATGGAGCAGCTGGAGTCGACGATGGAGGACATTGCACGCCGCATGGAAGAGCTTCGCAATGCGCCACAGGAAGCCATGGCACAGCTGAGCGAAGAAACCCGTGCGCAAGCGCTGCCTGAACAGATGCAGGAGAATGCCCAAAAGATGCAGGAAGGCCAGATGCAGGCGGCCAGGCAGCAGCAGCAGAACATGCAACAGAGCCTGCAGCAGCTTCAAGAGAACCTGCAGAGCATGCTCAGCGGCATGCAGGGCAACCAGCTTCAGATCAGTTTCGCCGCACTCCAGCGCCTGCTCAGCGATGTGCTGATTCTATCGCATGACCAAGAGGCACTGCGGCGCGAGGTTGATGTCGCCGCGCCGGACAGCCCGCTCCTCAGGGACTTTGCGCTGCAGCAGCATGCCATGCTGGATGGGCTTGGCACCGTAACCGACTCGCTGCAAACCTTGGCGCGCCAGATCCCGCAGATGACGCGTGCGGTGCAAGAGCGCAGCGGCACAGCCATACTAGCGATGGAGCGGGCGGTCACCGCCATGGTGGCCCGCAACAGCACGGTCGCTTCGAATGAGCAGCGGGCTGCCATGACAAGCCTCAACGAGCTCGCGCTACTCCTCAGCAACCTGATGGATCAGCTGATGAACTCCCCGAATAATAATTCGTCCGGGGGCATGTCCATGAGTCAGATGATCCAGCAGCTGCAGCAGATGGCGTCCGAGCAGCAGCAGCTCAACAGGCAGATTCAGGAAATGCTGGGCCAGTTGCAGGGGCAGCGGCTGACGCAGGATATGCAGGCGAGGATGCAGCAACTGGCTGCGCAGCAGCAGGCAATGCAGCGGCAACTGGAAGAGATGAGTCGCCAAAGCGATGTGGCGCAGCGGCTGGCGGGTGACCTCAACAAGATTGCGTCCCAGATGGAAGAAACCGTTGAGCAGCTCGGAGCCTTCAGTACAAGCCGCGAGCTTCAGGAGCGGCAGCAGCAGATTCTGACGCGGCTTTTGGACGCATCACGCGCGCTTCAGGAGCGCGGCAGGCATCGGCAGCGCGAGGGGCGCACCGGCGAAGCCGTTGCACGCGATAGCCCAGGCGCGCCCGATGCTTCCCACCCGGATGAGCAATTGCGGCGCGCCTTGCTAGATGCCTTGGAAAGCGGATATACGCCGGATTATCAAGAACTTATCCGTCGCTACTTCGAGCTGCTTCAGCGGCAGTAGCAGGACAATGAGAATTGCAAGCATGGCGCCGCCGGGCTACCATGCCGTACGCGGCGTCGCGCCAAGGACGGGGCACCGCGCGAAGGAGCGCAACCAAGGGCCAGGCACCCGGGAGATGCCGGAAGATCCGCAGGACCGCTTCGGAAGCCCGCCAGGTGCCGTTTGCATCGGCCAGCACGATGCCACCCTGCTCATGCCATGCGGACCCCTGGATAGGCCGCATGACCAGGCGCCCCTTCCGGTCGCACCGCTGCACCCACTGGACGCAGGACTGGCACAGCGTGCACGTTCCATCGAAGTAGACTGTTGGTTGCCCTGTCACGGTAGTGCTGGATGAAGGCGCTCAGTCCTCTTGTACGCCTTTTCTTGAAGCTTGGCTTCATTGGCTTCGGCGGGCCGGCGGCCGTGATCGCCATGATGGAGGATGAGCTTGTCACGCGAAGGCAGTGGATGACGCGCGCGCACTACCTGGATCTGGTTGGGGCCACCAACCTGATTCCTGGGCCCAACTCCACGGAAGTGGCTATGCATGTCGGGTATGAACGCGCCGGATTCAAGGGGCTGGTGACGGCCGGAAGCTGTTTCATCTTGCCCGCAGCGCTGATGACGGGCGCATTAGGCTGGCTGTATGTGCAGTATGGCACACTGCCCGAAGTCGGGCCCTTCCTGCTCGGCATCAAGCCGGCGGTCATCGCGATAATTCTGGGCGCCCTCTGGCGCTTGGGCAAGGCGGCGGTCAAGAGCATCACGATGATTCCAATCGGCCTAGGCGTATTGGCCGCGCTCTTTATGGGCGTTGCGCCGATTATGGCGCTTCTGGCTGGAGCCATTATTGGAATGGCGTGGCTGTACCTTCGCACCAAGCCGCCATCTGTGAACATGGTGGCCGGCTTCCTCATTCCTTCCTGGCTTGGGCAGGTTGCCACACAGGAGGTTCCGCTCTGGAAGCTTGGCTTGTTTTTCCTGAAGGTGGGCGGCGTATTGTATGGCAGCGGCTACGTGCTGGTCGCCTTTCTGGAAGGCGACCTGGTCCAGCGTTACGGGTGGCTTACGGAGCAGCAGCTGCTCGACGCGATCGCCATCGGGCAATTCACGCCTGGCCCGGTGCTAACGACCGCAACCTTTATCGGCATGCTCTTGGGCGGCGCGCCGGGAGCCGCACTGGCTACGCTGGCGATCTTTCTGCCGTCGTTTGTATTCGTTACGATCCTCAACCCGATCATCCCTAAGCTCCGCCGGTCAGCGGTGATGGGCGCATTTCTGGATGCCATCAACGTGAGCGCCGTCGCACTAATGCTCTTTGTGACGCTGCGGCTGGGCGTGAGCGTCCTGATCGCGTGGCAGCCGTGGTTGGTGTTCGCATTGGCGGCGGTGGCAGTCTTCCGATTTCGGGTTAGCGCCGCATGGCTTGTCGCCGGGAGCTGTGCCCTAGGCTATGGGCTCAGCTTCCTGTAGCGCCATCCGGCCTGCAGTCGGCGCGGCCCGCAGTGCGGCGTGCACACTGCCCGGACTCAAGTCGTGGATCTATGACCTCAGATCCAACACCGCAGCCGTTATCAGCCTTGGGCGCTAGGCCGCTGACTGCGGTGCTTTTCGGGTAAAGGCGTGGGTCTGCGCGATGGCGAAGGCGTGCACCGCGGGGTTGTAGCGCCACTCATGGACGGTGATCGCGCCGACATGGAGTTCCACCACATTAAAGGCATTACGACCCATCTGAGGCGCGCGGTAGCGGCGGCTGGCGGCCGTGCCGGCCAAGGCCACCACGATCCGCTGGTTGGAACAGGCGACTTCGTGCACCAGAGACCAGTGCCAATGCCCACACAGGATGATCTCCACGCCGGCGCGCGCCGCGGCTGAAAGCAGGCGGCTGGCATTCTGGGCGATCTCCCGCTTGTATGGGAACCCATCGGCCGTCAGGGGGTGGTGCACAGCCAGCACCTTCACATGGCCTGGAGGCTGCCCCTTGAAATACGCGCCCAGGCGGACTGCGTGTGCGGGCGTGCATCGCCCGCGCTCAATAGTCCATGGCGTGGCCGTGTTCAGACCCAGTACCGATACGCCGCGCCCCTCCCAGGACGGACTCAAGTCGCGCGTCACATAGTGCTTGTATCGCCCAAGAGGCACGGACACGCGCAGGACGGGGCGGTAGATCCACGAATACAGATCATGGTTGCCCGGTACCACGAGTTGTGGCGACTTAAGCGCCTTCAGAAGTGCGGCGGCGCGGCGGTACTGAAGGCGGTGCGCCCGCTGCACAAGGTCACCCGTAACGACTACCAGGTCTGCATCAAGGCCATTGACGCTGCTGATAAGTGCTTCGTCGATGCCGCGATGCGCCCAGCAGCCTGCGTGGATATCAGAAAGGTGCGCAATCCTGCAGTGCGGCGTGCCCACCGACTACATGAGCAGCGTCAGCGGCTCCTCAAGAAACCCGCGCAGCGTCGCCATAAAGCGCGCACCCAGGGCCCCGTCCACCGCGCGATGGTCGCAGGAGAGCGTGATCTTCATGCGCTTGCCGGGTACCACCTGCCCTCCTTTGACCACTGGCACGTCGCGAATAGCACCGATGGCGAGTATGCAGGCATTGGGCGTATTGATGATCGCCGTAAAATCTTCGATGCCGAACATGCCCAGGTTGCTCGTCGTAAAGGTTGAGCCTTCCATCTCCGCGGGTTGAAGCTTGCGATCCCGCGCGCGCTGCGCCAACGCGGCTGCTTCAGAGGCAATGTCCGTCAAGCCCTTCCGATCGACCCCCCGCACCACGGGCGTGACCAGGCCATCCTCGATGGCTACCGCAATGCCAATATCCACATAGTTGTACTGGCGAATCTCGTTTTCCTCGGCCACATAGGAGCTGTTGACTGCGGGATGCTGCACCAGTGCTGCAGCGCAGGCTTTGGTGACCAGGTCGTTGTAGGAAACCTTGACACCGCCGGTACGCTCGGCCTGGCTGTTCAGGCGCTGCCTTGAAGCCACCGCCTGTTCCATGTCCACATCGATGCTCAGATAGAAGTGCGGTGCCGTGAACTTGCTCTGCGACAAGCGCCGCGCAATGGTCTTGCGCATCTGCGAGACGCGGACAGATTCGTAGCCATCCGGCTGGGTCACCGCCGCAGCCGGATGGGACAGATGCGCTTCCACATCGCGCCTTATGATCCGCCCGTCTGGGCCCGACCCCGACCCGCGCAGCTGATACAGCGGCAGCCCGTGGTCCGCCGCCACGCGGCGCGCCAGCGGAGACGCTTTGATCCTCACGGCGCGGTCAGCTCCTGCAGCAGCGGGCGCCAATGCGTCCTTCTGCGGTGTGGATACCTGCGGCGATGCTGGTGGCTTTTCCGTTGCAACGGGTGGCGGCTTGTGGTCTGCCTGCTGGGATAGAAATGCATCCACATCATCGCCGCGCGCACCGAGCACCGCGATCAGTGCGCCGATAGGCAGGGCATCGCCTTCGCCAGCCACCTTGCGCAGCAGGACGCCATCATCATACGCCTCCACATCCATGGTGGCTTTGTCGGTTTCGACCTGCGCGATGACATCTCCGGCTGCGATCTCGGCCCCTTCATCGACATTCCACTGGACCAAGACACCTTCCTCCATGGTGTCGGTCATCTTGGGCATCTCTACGGCTATGGGCATGCTGCTGCGCTCTGGATGTGGTCTAGTCTAGGTACAATACGTCGCGGCAGGCCTGGTAGGTGTCCTCAGCGCTGGGCATATAGTACGTCATCAGATTCTTGGCATACGGCGCAGGCGTATCCTTGGCGGTGACACGGCGGATCGGGGCATCCAGATAGTCAAAGCAGCGCGACTGCACCTGAAAAGCGATCTCTGACGACACGCTCGCAAACGGATTGCTTTCGTCTACAACTACGAGGCGGTTGGTCTTCCTGACCGAGCGGGCGACGGTGCCCCAGTCGAAGGGTCGGATCGTGCGCGGGTCTATGACTTCGGCGTAGTACCCGTCGGCTTCCAGCATCTCTGCGGCCTCCATCGCGCGCCAGTAGCTCTTGTTATGTCCTACAATGGTTACAGCGTCGCCCTCGCGCGCAATACGCGCTTTCCCGATCGGGATCAGGTAATCCGCTTCCTCGGACACTTCGCCGCGCATCCCGTACATGAACTCGCTCTCCAGAAACACCACCGGATCATTGTCCCGTATAGCGGACTTGAGCAGACCCTTCGCATCGTCCGGGTTGGAAATAGAAACCACCTTAAGTCCCGGAAAGCAGCTGAAGATAGACTCGACCGACGAGTTGTGCGTTGCCGCCAGCTGCCCGGCGGCTCCGTTCGGCCCCCGGAATACAATCGGAAAGCTGAACTGTCCGCCCGACATGTAGCGGATCTTTGCTGCGTTGTTGATGATCTGATCCATCGCCACAAAGGCGAAATTCCAGGTCATGAACTCGATGATCGGCCTGAGCCCGCACATCGCGGCCCCTAGCCCCAGTCCCGCAAAGCCGTTTTCGCTTATGGGCGTGTCAATGACACGGTTGGAGCCAAAGCGATCCTGCATCCCTTCGCTTACCTTGTAAGCCCCGTTGTATTCCGCTACTTCTTCTCCCATAAGGAACACATCGGTGTCGCGATCCATCTCCTCCACCATGGCTGCGCGGATCGCTTCACGAAGCTGCAACTGCGCCATTACGTTATCCTGGTTGGTGCTATCGCAAAAAGGGAAATCCCTTCTCAGTATATACGTGGTCGTAGATCGCCTCCAGCGGCGGCAGCGGGCTGCTTTCGGCAAACGCAACGGATTCATTCACCTCCTGCTTGACGGAGCGATCTATCGCATCCAGCGCCCCGTTGGCGGCCATCTCATTGTCCAGTAAGTACGACTTGAGGCGTATGATGACATCTTGGTTCTTCTGGTCTTCCAGCTCCTCTTTGGAACGATACTTCGCGGGGTCGCTCATAGAGTGGCCCCGATAGCGGTAGGTTCGGATCTCTACGACGGAAGGCTGATTGCTGCGCGCCATTGCTACATGATCCCGCATGGCGCGGGTTACGCTGAACACATCCATACCGTCCACCAGCGATCCGGGCATCGCATACCCTGCGCTCTGCTTGTAGAGGTCGGCATTGGCGGCAGCCCGCTGTACGGATGTACCCATCGCATATTGGTTGTTCTCCACCACATAGACGACCGGAAGCTTGTAGAGGCCCGCCAGGTTGAGCGACTCATGAAACGACCCTTGCCAAACCGCCCCGTCTCCGAGGTAGCACACGCAGACACCGCCATCGCCGCGATACTTGTGTGCAAAGCCTATGCCGGTCGCCAAGGGAATGTGGGCGCCCACGATGCCGTGGCCGCCAAAGAGTCGTTTATTCCGGCTGAAGAAGTGCATAGACCCGCCCTTGCCCTGGGAACAGCCATCCACGCGCCCAAAGAGCTCGGCCATACATTCATTCGCAGTCATGCCTAACGCCAGCGCGATGCCGTGGTCGCGATAGGCCGTGATCACCGTATCCAGCCCTACCTCCAAAGCCTGAACCGAACCGGTGGAGATGGCTTCTTGGCCGATGTAGAGGTGAAGGAATCCCGCAATCTTCTGCTTGCCGTACATCTGCGCCGAACGCTCCTCGAATCGGCGCTGCAGCAGCATGCTGCGATACATCTCCAATACCTCCTCGCGAGAGAACCCCAGATCCACATGCGTGTAACGGCCGCCCCGATACGCGTTGAACGATACCGTGGAGGAAAGGCGCTCCACTGTGTTGTCATCGCGGCCGTTGGTTTGGCCTTCTATTGCCGCGGCAGTGCCGTAGACTTGTGGGCTCATAACGGTGTGTTTGCGCCTGTTTGATGCACAACCGTAGTGTAACAACTGCGCGCCTCTTCTGATCCGCTTGGCACGTAAAGGTACGACTGTCCGCGCGTTTGATCCAGTATGCTGTCATTCGATGGACCCGGACCGGGCGGGTGCACGAAAGTCAACAAAAGCCGTTCATCAGGCGTTCCAGTGGGTTATGATTCGCCGCATGACGCGCAGGCAGCACATTGGGATGTGTCCAGGCTTTGAGGCCGGTGACGGCCGATGCCTGCCTGCGCACGTAGATCCCACCTGGGCACGGCCCGCCGCAAGGTGCTTGTGCATGGATATGCACGGCCACATGTTGTCACTGCTTGAACTGACATGAACTTGATGTCTTCAAACCCCTACCATACGCCTGCGGGAGGTCACCCCATCACGGCGAGTGCTGATGGCACGCTGACCGTCCCCGACCACCCGATCATCCCGTTCATTGAGGGGGATGGCATCGGCCCGGACATCTGGCGTGCTGCACAAAAGGTTTTTGATCACGCCGTTAGCCGGGCGTACGGAGGTGCGCGCCGGATTGCGTGGCATGAGGTGTACGCCGGCAGCAAAGCGCACCGCCGACTGGGCGAGTGGCTGCCGGAAGCCACCCTGCAAGCGATCAGGGACTATCGCATCGCGATCAAGGGACCTTTGACCACGCCTGTCGGGGGCGGCATACGAAGCCTCAACGTGGCCCTGCGGCAGCGGCTGGACCTGTATGCCTGCGTGCGGCCTACACGCTACTTCCGGGGCGTGCCCTCACCGGTGCGGCACCCAGAGCATGTGGACATGATCATTTTCCGCGAGAACTCGGAAGACATCTATGCGGGCATCGAATTCAAAGAGGGCGCTCCGGATACTGCGAAGTTCAAGTCACTCTTTGCGGAGGCCTTTCCCGCGCAGTACAGCAAGATTCGGTTTCCAGACACGGCGGGCATAGGGATCAAGCCTGTTTCTCAGGAGGGCACCCGGCGCATTGTGCGCGCCGCGGTCATGCACGCGCTCGCCGCAAGCAAGCCCAGTGTGACGCTGGTGCACAAGGGCAACATCATGAAGTTCACCGAAGGGAGCTTCCGCGACTGGGGCTATGCCGTTGCACGTGAAGACTTTAGTGCTGTGCCGCTTGATGGCGGGCCATGGCATGTGATCGAGAGCGCCGGCGTGATCATCAAGGATGTGATTGCCGACGCGTTCCTGCAGCAGATCCTGACGCGCCCCAAAGAGTACAGCGTGATCACGACGATGAATCTCAACGGGGACTACATCTCGGATGCGCTCGCGGCGCAGGTCGGGGGCATCGGCATTGCGCCGGGCGCCAACATCAACTACGACACAGGGCTGGCGTTATTTGAAGCAACCCATGGCACCGCGCCAAAGTACGCGAACCTGGACAAGGTCAACCCCAGTTCGCTGATTCTTTCTGGTGAGATGATGCTGCGCCATATGGGCTGGGTCGAAGCAGCCGATGCCATCATCCGCGCCGTGGAAACCACGATCAGTGCCAAACAGGTCACCTACGACTTCCACCGCCTGATGGATGGTGCGACGCTTTTGCGGTGCAGCGAATATGCTGCGGCGCTGTGCGCGAATATGACGCCGTAATCATAAGCGGCGCTAGAAGCACCGGCCGCGGTGAAACTGAGCTTCCCAGTACTATGAAGCTCAGGCGAGGGTGTGCGTTGCCATGGCGACGCTTTGGGCGTCGCCTCCGGGCCGCAGCGCACAGCGCCGAGATATCACATGCAAGCGGCTCAGCGCCGGTGTGAACGCCCCCTTAAGCAGCCCTGAAGCTTGCGTGGGCTTGCTTGGGGCTTGCACATGCCTGGTCGCGCGCGGCGTGCCACTCCGCAGTCCCCTGCCCTACTGGCCCTGCCTGGCAATCACGCCCAGAATGTCGGGCGGCGTCCAGTCCGGCGGCTTCATCCACTTGCCATCTTCGCGCACAAAGGAGCCTGGCCCGAACTTGCGCAGGTTGGCTTCGTCCACCGCTTTGAGCACCGGCTCGTCTTCGACCCCGAAGGCAATGAGCGTGCCAATGGTTACCACTGATATGTCCGCGCATCCATCGACCACGCCTTCCAAGTTGGCGTCGCCATCAACAGCGTAATCCAGCGGCGTCTGATGGCTGATCTTCTGGCCGGCCAGCTGCACCGTAACGCCAAGCGCCGCTACGGTTTCCATGGCTTCCTCCAGAATCAGCTTCGCCCGCAAGAGTCGCGTCGGGCCGTCGGGACTCGTTACAGACGCGGGCGTGTCCTGTCCAGCACGCCGCATAAACTGCCGTACGCGCTCGTAGTGGGCCGTGGGCATAAGCAATTCGTTCAGTTGGCCGCGGTGGATTCAAAAAGGGCATCGTACTGCTCGACATGCGTGGCCCAGTCCAGCTGCGACAGCATGGACTGCAGCACCACGCGCGGCAGCGGGTGCTCGTTGCCCTTCAAGAGGTCCGACATGATGACGAAGAGCTCGTCGTAGTCCTCGTAGAGGATCGGCGCATGAAGCAACGGCCGGTGATGTCGCTCTGGAATAAGCTCCGGATAGCTGAGCCGATTAGGCAATACTGGATGACAACCGCAGTAGATTGCCTCCATCACGGCGATGCCAAAGAATTCGTGCAGCGCCGTCGAAATCACAATGTCGGCCCGCTGCAGCAGCCGGCTGTATTCCTCGAAGTCCTCGGCATAGCCGTAGTGCAGGATACGCTCGGCATAGCGCTCAAAGGCCTGCTCAAACTCGTAGGGCTGCTCCTCGAAGTGCTTCCCCGCCAGGATCAACCTGAACCGGAAACCCGCATCATCCAGGCGGCTCATCAGCCGAAAGAACGCCTCTGGATTCTTGTCGTATTCCCAACGCTGGTTCCAGAGCACGATGGGCGGTTCGTCTGGACCCAGGCTGAAGCCCTCATCGGATGATTCATACTGGTCGTGCGCCTTCAGATTGATTCCCAGGTGCAGCACGCTGCTCTTGGCACGGATTTCTGAGACTGTGTGCAGGTGGGTGTAGTCCGGGAACACCTTCAACAGCCCGGGCAGCGCCCGCATGAACTCCTCGTAGTGAAATTCCGAGTTGAACACTATCCGGTCGGCTGCCAGGCATGACAGGTAGTTGATGTATGCGTAGGAAAGGTCTCGCTCTTCCTTGTCCGAAATAGGATAGGTGAGCTGGTTCTCGTGGAGATAATACACGACCGGCACGCGGCTTATTTGATGCCGCGTAAGCGACAAGAGGGCCGGTACATTCACCATGCTAGATGCTAGGATAACATCGGGCTGGAATCCGCCTTCCACGGCTTGAATGGCCTTGCGGGCGATGGTGACGGCACCCCCCTGCATACGCCACTTCCAGAACCGGGCCGGCATCGTAACACGCTGGATCACATGCCGGCTATGCCGGGCGAGGCCATCCAGGAAGTTGCGGTGAGAGCCCCCGTACCAGGGCTCAAGCGCAAGCACATTCATGGTATGGGTGCACACTAGTTAGCGGAAGCGGCCAGTGTCTTGCGAAAGGCCACCTCTTCGGCCTCAGAAAGCGGACGGACAATGGCCAGGTCCCGCGTCTGAAGCAAATCACGAAGCGTGGGATCCATGACTTCTTCCCAGGTTATAGGGGTCGTTTCACCGGGCTCCAGGGTCAGCGTGCGCGTCTTGAGCGTCACCGAACGTGGAAACGTGTCCGCGTTCTTGATCACCATGCCCTTGCGCTTGCGATGCATATGCGATGGAATCTTCCTTGTTGCGTCTCTAAAGTAACGGTTCCGGGGGGACTGTGTCAAAGCCGCCGCCCTGCCCCTTGGGGCCATAGTCTTCAATAGCCACCACATGATCTGCTCCCTGGTAGTCCGCTGGCACATTCGAGGCAATGACCACAATGCAGCCCCGCACTTTGGCATCGGCCACAACATCGGCGCACAGCGCCTGTCCCTGCGCATCCATGTTGACCGTGGGCTCATCAAGGATCAGTACGGGCGGATTTGTCAGGGTGGCCGCAGCGATCTTCATCCGCTGCTTCATGCCCGACGAGAACGTGCGCACGCGCTCTTGGGCGCGTGCGGCCAGCCCCACCGCTTGGAGCGCCTTCTGGATGCGCACTTCCGGAAGCGGTAGTCCCCGAGCTTGCGCGATGAACTGGAGGTTTTCCCAGCCTGTCAGATCTTCGTAAACATTCATGTACGGCGCTACAAAGCCGACCTGGAGCGGATGGGTCTCGGGCACTTCGATATGGCCGTTTACTTGCAGCGAAACGTGCCCGGTGGTCGGCCGGAGTACGCCCGCCAGAATCTTGAGCAACGTGGACTTGCCCACTCCATTGGCACCCGTAACCGCGAGCACTTCGCCGCCATGCACCTTGAGCGTCATCCTGCGAAAGAGCACACGCTGCCCGAAGCGATGGCCCAGCCCCATTGCTTTCAGCGTGTGCATGGCTATCGTGGCGCAATCACAAGCGGTGCGGAATGCCGTCGCGCGCGGCTCTGGAGCGCAACCATGTAGAGTCCCGGCGCGAGCCCGTCAACGTGTAGCAACATAGACCCGGTGCTGCACCGCGGCGGCCCCGCCAGCACGACCCGGCCCAGCACATCAATCACGTCGATGTGGGCGCAATCACCCATCGGATCGTCGTATGCTACGCGTATCCAGTCGTCTGCGGGGTTGGGATACACATGCAGCGCAGCGTCCGGGGGGTGCTCCGATACTGTATGGGTGTTCAAGGTGCCGCCCAGCGCAGCCGCGCCAGGAAGCACCGCACCGCTGTCATCGAAGAGTGTAACATTTTCCCAGGGCGAACCCAGCCCAGCGGTGGAGACATAGGTTGGCTCCCAATAGCATGCGCCGAGACCTCCGGGGGTATCATGAACGAGCTGCATCACATCGCGAATAAAGTCCCGCTGCCCCTCCGGCGTGGCAGGATACCCCGGAAGCACATGGGCGGGCAACCCCACGATGTTGTGTACATCATCAAACCACTGCAACGTCCAGGGATAGGCGAATTCGGCCAGAATAATGGGCTTGCCGTACGCAGCGGCCACCGTGTCTAGCGTCGCTTCAAGGTCCGACAACGACCCGTGCCACCAGGGATAGTAGGACAAGCCGATCACATCGAAGTCCACCTGATACGGCTGGAGGTTGTCGAAGAACCACCGCGCCCCGCCCAGGTCTCCGCCGCGGTCGAGATGCACCATGATCTGCATGGAATCTCCTGCTGCGGACCGTACGGCCTGCGCCGCGCGCGTGAGAAGTGCCGCCAGTTGATCCCATTGTACGGGCGTATCGAACGGACCGCCGACGCGCCCGTCGTCCCATAAGATGCCGGCAGTGATCTCGTTGCCAATCTGCACCATTGCGGGCTGCAGGCCGCTGCCAAGCAAAGCGTTCAGCACCTGTGTGGTGTAGGCAAACACCGAATCCTGCAGTGCACTGAAGTCCAGCGGCAGCCACGCTGCAGGCTTGTGCTGCCTGCCAGGGTCAGCCCATGTATCGGAGTAGTGGAAGTCGAGTATCCAGGGCAGCGCGAGAGAATCCAGGCGGGCCGCCAGGTGCAGCACATCCGGCAACGCGTCGCGTAGGGCCATTGGGGTGTGAAAGAGGCGCAGCCGCGCGCTGTTAAGGCCTTTGCGCTTCAGAATCTCCACTGCGTCGCCGGGCATCCCGCCATCCGTATAGACAGCACCGCCCGCGTCCAGCTCGTCCTGAAAGGATATGTCCGCGCAGCGCCACGCCAAATCCTGCGCGGACGCCGTGAGGGTTATCATAAGCAGCGCAGCGCTAACCTTCGCACGTAGCGTCTGGCAACTGCGGACAGCACCGTTTCGCGCGGAAAAGCAACCACGGCCCCAAAGCAGGCGCGGCCGTTTGTACGCCAAGCTAATGAGAACCCTCAGCATGACATAGCCAACGCAGTTCCTCTGACGCCTCCGTGCCAAGATAGCGCACATGGATGCGAAAAAAGCGCAGCAGCCGGAGCCAGACCAAGCGCATCCGCCAAGGAACATGTTTCGTCATGTATGCCCGCATGCTACCAGCATGTAGTCTGCTGATACGCCCGTAAAATCGGCTCACCCTTGGCCGACCGCGTCTCGGGCATCTTGCATTCGAGTCATCTGCGGATCGTAGCCCCGGCTCCGCCCCTTGCGCGATGGCAAAACTTCCATGGGCAAAGCACGACATGCGCAGCCCTCCCCCCGGGGGATGGGTACCAGAATGCTTTCTTATACACAATGGACCATGCTTTTCGCGCCCAATGCGCATATTCCCACCCCGTGCTGGAGACGACAGCCACCGCCAAAAATCGTTATCATTGAGACCATTGGCAAATATCAGCATTGATCTAACGGCCCTGTATTTAAAGTGTTACTTTAATATTATAGGCATCGATGCATGCTGTGACGAAAAGCGTTCCAGCGTGCTCGCTGGCCGAATGTCGACTGCAAGTGCCGACGCGGAGGTCGGCCTTGCAAGTGAAGGACATCACTTCGGGCACCCCGTGATTTGGCATCCGCGCATGCGCTGCGCGCCTCCATATTCGTAGCGCAGCAGCGCATGTGGGGCCGGAAGTTCTCTGGGGCGCGCCAGGTTACTTGTGCCGCACGCGCTAGCATACTTGGCGAATGGACCGCGGAAGCGATGCGCGTACCTTGCCAGTGGGGCTCGTTTAATATGAGCCTGACCGGCTCTGGCATGTCGCCACAGGTTCCACGGCGAACCGCCTTCTAATCATCACGTTGTAATCATCCGCTCCAAAGAAGCCTTGAAGCAGAGTGCCTTGTTGCACCTGTGCATTCAAGTACGGCGCACTACTCATTACTTTTGGTGCTAGCACTTTTGCTTCGGCGGATACCCTGGGTCAAGACGCGGGCGGTCTCAACCCTATTGCCTGCGGCGGCCCACAGTCGGCCCGGTGCTATGCACCCCGTGTGGGTGCGATCAGCGACACTACCCCACACGACTTCAAGCGTTGCGTCGGCGCTTCCATCAACGCGGACCTTCACCTACCGATCGGCTTCCGCATTCTCCTCGGCCTCCTCTTCCGCCTGTGTCTCCATCTTGGCTTGGAACTCGCGGGTCCGTTTCTCCGCGAGGAGCTGATCCACGGCGACGATGATGTCGGCCCCCCGCTTCCCTGTGTGCCGTACAACGCCCTCCTCATCAAGTATATAGATCACCGGCCAGCTGTTCACATTCCAATCCGTCGCAATCGGCCCTTTGGTAGATCTGTCCCACCAGGTTCGATAGCGGAGCCGCTCCCGCTTTTTCGCCGCGCGGGCCGTGTCTAATTTGTCATCGGAGTTCACGCTGAGCAGAACCACGGCCTCGCCCATGTCCTCGTAGAGATCCATCATAGCGCGCTGATAGGGGTATTCCGCCCGGCACGGCACGCACCACTCCCCGGAGAAGTACAGAACCACGATGTTGCCACGGTAGGCCTCCAGCGCGAACTCGACCCCCTCCATATCCTTTCCGACGATGTTCGGAGCCACCCTTCCGGGCAGGAGCTTGTCGACTAAACGCTGGTTTCGCTCAATCGCCTCCGCTATGTTTGGATGCTCCATTTTCAGCTTCTCGAAGTAGTCAACGAACCGGGCCGCCTGCTCGGGTGAAAGGGGTGGTCCTCGCTGGAGGAGCTTGGTAGCCTGCCACAAGAAAAAGGGCGCTTCCACCTCGAAGTTGTCGACCGTCTCAGGGATCTTCAGAATCTCATCGAGTCGGGTGAGTAGCCCATCCATCTGTGCGTCGTCTACGGCGCCGTCTACAGCTTCGTCAGCCGTTACGTAGTAGTCCTCGTCCAGCCTAAATCCCATGGAGAACGGCATAATGTTGCCCGCCCGCCCAGCAAATACCCTGGCATTATTGCTATTGTTTTCGATCATCGCGCGGTGGTCCGGATACTTCTCGGCGAGATTCGCCAAGTGGCTCAACACCCTCTCCTCCTGCTCCTCGGTGACCGCCGGACCGCCGAGACGGCGGGTGAAGTTCCATAAATGGAGGTCCGCCTCCCGCTCAAAGTCATCCAAACTCTCCGCAGCAATCAGCGCTTTGTCCAGCGCCGCCAGCAGCCTCTCGAAGTCTTCCTCGTCGAGCGGCTCGCGGTACTCACTGACCGGTGGAAACCACCGCTCCTTAGCGGCGACGGGAAGATCGGGCACCTGTTTCCCCACGGTCGGCTCACCCTGCAAGGACGGCCATCCGATCGCCGCGGACAGGAACCCGCCGAAAGTGACGGAGATGAAAATCGTAATGATGATCGTCAAAGGTCGTTTCATGATGGTCGCACCGTTTGTAAGTCGTCAGGCAGGTAGTCGTCAGCGTACCGATTTTTGCGGCAGGCACAGAACGGAATTCCCGTACAATATAGGGGGAGAGATTTGATGTCAAGGTTGATTCTTCACAGAAAGTCTATTGGCGCGTGTGACCGTTCCGCTCCGTGCTTGGACGTCCGAAGCGGTCCCTCCCTACGTCTGTTGTGTCTTAAGGGAGGCTACGGGCCCTTGAAGGTGCCCGTCCAGGCAAAGCGTCAGATGAACGCCAGTGCCATCACGCACTGGACCTCTGCAACAAGCGCTTCGCTTACCCATGGGCAAAGTGTATACGCTACTTGCCCTCCTACGTACGCAGGTCCTCGCCCATGCAGGGCGCCAGTGGCAATATCTCTGGAGCTATCTTGAAGCGATTCGACTTCTGCATCGCAACCAGGTGTCCACCGAATGGACTTCCAGAATGCTTACGCCGCATGTCGTACGCGCATTCACCGCCAAAATCCCCTTCAGGCGTAGGCCCCGCTTTGAAACCGGGTGCCAACACTCGATGGGACAAGGCTTCGAACCCCGCGGGTTTACCTGAACAAGCTCGACCTAGCTGTTCGAATACGATCGAACACTTGCGGGCATCAACCTCCAAAGCTGTTGTCAGAAGATCAGGCCAGACCACTTCAGACAATCTGGTTTCGGCGCTAAAGCGATCTTCTATGGAACGGGCGCTATCGGCCATTGCTAGCACCATGGGTCGCGCTTGGCACCAACCGTCACTGTCTGAGCCTTCTAGCCGTGCCTCCTGCAGTCCGGCTTATCAAAAAGCTGCACCGCTGCAGTTCACAGTTCAGTGTGGGGTTCATTTCCTACCCTTCCAAGTTAAATGGTTTCTTCGCCCGCTTGGTGGCATACGTACCGCCATGCAATTGGGATGGCCCTGCCCGAACGGGCTCCGCGTGTGAACTTGTGATACAGCTACAAGGCATCTCCCTGGCGCTAGGCGGCCAGCCGATCCTGGACAGGCTCTCCTGGACCATCAAGCCGGGACAGCGTATTGGCCTGATTGGCAGCAATGGCGCGGGCAAGACAACCTTGCTGCGACTTGTCGCCGGGCAGCTTGAGGCCGACAGCGGTGCGGTGGCACGCAAAGGGATCACTGGATACCTGGCCCAGGATGTGCAAGCCATCGCGCCCAAGCGAACCGTACTCGAAGAGGCACTCAGGGCATTCAATGAGTTGGAGGAGCTCCTTGCAAGTGAGCAGGCGATCATGCGCGCGCTGGCGCAACATGCAGAGCCGCCCACCAAGCTCTTGCGCGAGCTGGAGCGCGTACAGACCCTGCTTTCGATGAGTGAAGCGCACATGGTGCGGCCACGTACGGAAACAGTACTTGCAGGCCTGGGATTTGATACCACGGATTTTGACCGGCCTATTGCAACGTTGTCCGGGGGCTACCGCATGCGCGTCGTTCTGGCGCAGATCTTGCTGAAGAAACCTGATGTTCTGCTTCTCGACGAACCGACCAACCACTTGGATATCGTCAGCATTGACTGGCTGGAACAGTATCTCAAAAGCTATGCAGGCACCGTGGTCCTGGTGTCGCATGATCGCTATTTCCTGAATCGCATGGTGACCTCAATCGCGCATCTGCGCATGGGACGAATCACCGCATATGCCGGCAATTACGACTACTTCCTGGCCGAGCGCAAAAAGCGCAGGGTCCTGGAGCAGGCAGCCTACAACAATCAGCAGCGGGAAATTGCGCAAGCGGAACGCTTTATTGCGCGCTTTCGCTACAAGAACACAAAGGCGCGTCAGGTGCAGAGTCGCATCAAGCAGCTGCAGAAGATGGAACGCCTCTTGCCGCCAGAAAGGGAGGAGGCGCGGATCAGACTGCGGTTTCCGGTCCAGCGCCAGTCTGGGCGCGTGGTCATGGCGCTGTCTCAGTTTTCCAAGGAGTACGCCGCGCCCGCGCGCGTGCAGGTCTTTAAGGATGCCGGACCGCTGACCATTGGGCGCGGAGACAAGATCGCGCTTATCGGCAAGAACGGTGCAGGCAAGTCCACATTGGCACGCATCCTGGGCGGCACCGAGGACTTTGACGGCACGCGCAAGGTTGGACACCATGTGGACGCTGGTTTCTTTGCGCAGCACCAGGCGGAAGCGCTTTGCCCGCAGCATACCGTGCTGGCGTCCTTACAGGAAGCGGCCACGCAGCAGACAGAAGGCGAGCTCCGCACGCTGCTCGGGTCTTTTCTGTTCACCGGCGACGATGTGTTCAAGCCTGTTGCGGTGTTGTCGGGCGGCGAAAGGAGCCGTTTGGCGCTGGCTCGCACCCTCGTGGCAGGCACGAATTTTCTTATTCTGGACGAGCCCACCAACCATCTGGACATCGCGTCTATCCAGGTGCTGATAGAGGCGCTCAAGCAGTACCAGGGCTCATTTGTGGTAGTAAGCCATGACCGACATTTCCTGGACCAGGTAGCCAACACCATCTGGCATGTTGGTGCCGGCCGCGTGCGCGTATATGGAGGGACTTATTCGGAGTATCAGTGGCACGTCACGCAGGGCAGTGGCGAGCCCATGCGTGGCGCCGATACAGCCCGGCTCACGCAGCAGCGTGCGGCCAGGCAGGTCACGAGGCGTTCCGGCGGCCCGAAGACCAAGGCCCAGAAGCGCCGTGAAGCCGAAGCCCGCAATGCCACGTATCGCAGCGGCCGTGCGAGCGACACTGTTCAGGCGCAGCTCACGCAGGCTGAAGAAGCCATCGCAGCCCTGGAGGCGCGCCGCGCGTCGGTTGAAGCGCTCCTGGGCGACACTGCGTCGTATGACGATGCCGCGCGGGTGCGGGAGGCGAGCGCGGAATACGCAGACCTGCAAGCAGCGCTCCATGCACTGTATAAAGAGTGGGAATCGTTGGCGGATCAGGTATGAACGGGCGCTGGATTGTGCTGGGGCTGGGCGTCGCTCTGCTGGCCTGCACCAGGCCGGCATCGGCTCAGATTGAGCGGCTGCCGCACGCCGATACCACCGCGGGCAACTTCTTTGGTGCTGCCGTGGCCATCGACGGACAGCAGGCGCTGGTGGGTGCCAGCGGCGAACACAGCTGTACCGAACAGGCTGGTGCTGCGTACGTCTTTGCGCAGGACCCTGTTACGCGTCGCTGGCACCGTGCGGCACGCCTTACTGCGCACGACTGCGAGAAGCGCCGGTTCTTTGGACGATCCGTCGCACTGAGCGGAAACCGTGCGCTGGTTGCCACCAGCGAAGAGGAAGGTGTCCGCACCGATCCCGATGTTGTCTATGTCTTTGAACGCGACACGGCGGGGGTATGGGTGCAGACCGCTACCCTGACTACGGGTGACACCTTTCCAGATGGAACAACCGGCACGGTCGTGGCGCTCGAAGGGGATCATGCCATCCTGACAACCTGGGGAGACACGTCAACAGGTCGTTATGGTGGGGCCGCATATGTCTTCCGCTACGATGCAGGCACAAGGCGTTGGCACGAGGCGGAGCGCCTGACTGGCAGCGGAGGCGTACAACAGGGCATCTTTGGCGGCGACGTAGCCATCCACGGCAGCAAGGTAGTGGTACCAAGCTCCCAGTACCTTCAAAACAAGCCGGGATCGGTGTACGTCTTTGAGCAGAACCTTGAAGGAAGCTGGCGCGAGTCTGTACGCATAAACGAGGTCGACGACTTCTTTATCGCCGTGGATGTAGATGAGGATCGCCTGCTTGCAGGCCAAAGTCGCGCAGGCCAAGGCCGCTCCGGCATGGCCACCATATACGCGCCCGATTCCACTGGCGTTTGGCACCAGACGGCCACGCTCGTGCCCCCTACCCCGTATCGTCATGGCGCGTTTGGGTCCGCCGTAGCGCTTTCGGGCGACCGTGCGCTCGTCGTAGGCTTTGACGAGCAGCTTCAGCTGGACTACAACATTAACCGTGTTACGTATGTGTATGCCTTCGATGCAGAGGCCAGGAGCTGGAAATATCAGGGCATCATCGACATCGGCCATGTGGCCTTCGGTTCCGCCATAGACCTCGACGGCCGTTTGGCCCTCATCGGTGCGGCTTCAGAAAACGCTCCGGGAGCCGCCTACATAGTGCAGATCCACTAGCCGCTGTTCTATGTCTGCGCTTGCCATCGTTGAGGCCGCCGCCACCATTATGGGCGTGGTCTGCGTATGGCTATTCATTCGGCAGCACATCGGGGCTTGGCCTGCGGCGATGGGGAGTGCTGTCCTCTTCGGCGTAGTGTTTGCAGACGCCGGTCTCTACGCCAACATGGGGCTGCAAGGCTTTTATGTGGCTTTGGCCTTCTACGGCTGGCATCAGTGGCGCAGGGGCGGCCCGCAGCAAGAAGGCGTAGCCGTTACGCGCATAGCCCTGCGTCAGAGCTTTGTCCTGGGCGCGATTGTGCTGGTCGCGGCTGCTGTCATCGTGGCGATTCTTGCCGCTGCCACGCGCGGCGCGATTCCCACCGTGGACGCCGTGATCGCGTTTGTCTCCGATAATCGTGCGCGTGCGCTGGATGCGCTGGCGACCGCCATGAGCCTTGCGGGCACCTGGATGCAGGCCAAAAAGATTCTCGAAAACTGGCTGCTGTGGATCGTCACTGACGCCATCCTGGCTGGCGTCTTCCTCAGCCAGGGGCTGTACTTTACGACTGCGCTCTACCTCTTGTATTTGGGGATGGCTGTGCAAGGATACCGGGCATGGCGCCGGGACCTTGACTAACGGGCCGATGTCCCTGCATGCACATATGTTAGAAGTTAACCGATTTGCCCCTATAGCCCACAATCCTTGCTCGCCATATTGTCACACACGCCAACATCGGATACTCTACTATTGGCTGCGGTACCACTGCCTTCCTCCATTTGATTTCCGCCGTTGCACGCCAGCCCGCAGATAGCCTTCACTACAGAAATGCTACCATACCGTGCGTTGGTGGCGTCAGCGAAAGCCCATGACGCAGGGGTTCTTGCGGCTTCTTTTTGGATTACGAGTCCATTCTGATGGAGTTCAAGGCTGGTTAGCCCGGATCATTCACTAGGGTTTTGAATCAGGGTTAACCAAGAGGTAACGATGCACGGGTAGAATGGCAAGTATATGGGTAAGGTACAGGAACATCTCTCATAGCGGTGGACAGTCACATGTTCGAAAGACTACCCGTGCACACAGGTATATAAGCCCCTTGGCTAACGCACCAGCGCCATCTGGCGCGACAAGACGCCTTCAGGCGTGCGCAGGCGGTAATGATATACGCCACTGGCCAAGCCCGAGCCATCGAAAGCTACTGTGTGCGCCCCCGCAGGCACCACCGTATCCAAAAGCATCCGCACATGACGCCCTGCTACGTCAAACACATCGAGCCGCACGGGCCCCTGCTGACGCATGACATACGGGATGGTCGTAGTCGGATTGAAGGGATTGGGATAGTTTTGGTCCAAGACAAACGACTCCGGTAGCACGGTGCGACTACGGTCCGTAACGAGCACGTCGCTCGGGTCGCGCACCAGCGCTAATGGATCGTAGGAATGTCCCAAGACTGCGGCGCTGGCGCTCAGGCTGAACCCAAACCAGTGCTGCAGGACAGTGGAATAAATCGCCTTGAAATCTGTTTCGTACTTCAGGTTGCCGTTGTTGTCGAGGTCTGTGAGCGATGGCGTATTGCCATACAGACCACCGATGGTGCCCGGTCCAAACAGAAACAGCGGCGCTGCCGTACCGTGGTCGGTGCCGCTTGAGCCATTCTGCTCCACGCGACGCCCAAACTCAGAGAAGGTCATCACCAGCACATCGTCGCGACGCCCGCCAGCAGCGATGTCACGCAGAAACGCTTCTACGGCCTCCGAAAGGCGCGTTAGGAGCGTCGCGTGCACGCCGTTGATTCCACCCTGCGACCCGTGCGTGTCAAACCCGCCAATCCCCACATGGTAGATGTGCGATCCCAAGCCGCCCTTGATCAGACGCGCCACGATGGCGAGGTTCTGCGCCAGATAGTTCTGCCCAGGATACTGGACATGATTGATCCCTACGCTCGATGCACCTTGGATTGCTCTGCCATATCGGAAGGTGTCGTTGGCAACGCGCCGCACATAGGCCATCTCTTCCCCGAAGGGCGTCGCCGGCACCTGCTGCTCATCGTAATACTTGCCGCTGTTCGCAAGCCGGCTGAACAGCGCGGGGTTCGTAACCGAAATCCCCATGTCGCGCTGGCTTCCAGTAAAGAGCAACGTGCCAAGACCGCCGATCTGCACCGCTGGCGGGTAACTGGTAGGCTGCACATCGAAGTTGGGATAGGCCATCTCCAACTGGCGACCGGTCCAGCCAGTGTTCAGGTAGGTGTCTGAATCCGACCCTGAAAGCCAGACATCGGTGCCTCGGAAGTGCGAAAGACTCGCATCCTTGTAGCCCACGCTTTGCACGATGGCCATCTCTCCACTCTGGTATAGGTCGCGCACTGCGAGCATGGCGGGGTGCAGCCCGAGCTCTGATGTCAGTGGCAGCGTTGCCTGCTTGGGAATGGCCAGCGTCGGGCGAACATTATAGTACCTGTCGTCCTCTTTCGGGACGATCGTGTTGAGCCCGTCATTGCCCCCGAAGAGCTGGATAATCACCAGGATGCGATCCGACGAGGCATGGTGCAGCTGCCCCAGAAGGGAAGAGTGACCCAGCGCCGTTACAGGCGTTGCTCCAACCATCAGACTGCCGCCTGCGGTGAGGCCAAGCCCAGCCAGAAAGTCGCGGCGCGTCCACCGCTGGTGGTCTTCGGCGTGTGCGCAGCCGTCTTCGAGGCAGCTGCCGCGCCGCGCCTTGCCGTAGTTGTGGAAGCTTTTCATGATGCTACGCCAGCTGGAACTCAGGCAGATGGGCCAAGAACTGAACATAGTTCCGGACGCCCCAGGCGATCCCCTGGCTTTCGAGGTTCCACTCGTACCACGGCAATCCTGCCAGGAAGATCTTCGCCAAATCGCGTACGTACTGTGGTCCGTTGGCTACTTCGTCCGGAATCGGATAGGTCTGCAGGTCACCCGAAAATTCTGCGGGCGCATCCAGCACCAGCGTGTCGAGCGGAATGGACAGGAGGTGCGCCGCCAAGGCCGTCGGCACCTTGAAGACCGCCAGCGGATCAGCAGCATCCACCAAGTCCCTGGCCAGCCCAACAACGTTGACCTTGAACTGAAAGCTGTTGGACAGCATGTAGTCATGCCCTTGCCAGCGCGCGAGCAGCGAGGAGGACGACACCCAGCTCCTGTAGCCCGGCCAGCCAGCCACATTGGGCGGGTTCAGCAGGCGCTGCGAAATCGCGCCCATATCATTGTGCAGTCGGCGCAGACCCGCGGGGTCGGGCGTCCCGGTAGCGGTATCAGCCAGAAATCCCACGTAGTATTCGACAGGGCTTTTGAGCTTGGCCCCCATGGTTTCCGGGGCATAGAAATGCTCGCTTGCCAAAAGCGCCTGCACCACCGGTGCGATCTTGAAGTCGTTGTCCTCAAAGGTGTTGGCCAGCTCCCTGACCATATCTGGATGCGGCGTGGTGAAAATGAACTCGGTGTAGAGTTTTGCTGCCATAAACTCTGCGATCTGCCGTCGGCGCTCCTCAAAAATCACCGTGTGCACACCCCCAAAGTTGAAATTGCCATGCCTTCCGAACAGTGTCTTGACGCCGTGATCTGTGCGATTCCAGGACAGGTGTGCACTGAAGTTGCGGTAATCGACCTGGTATCCGGTCAGGCACCGGGACAGCTCCACGATATCCTGCTGCGTATAGTTGGACTGGCCAGCCTGGTCATATTGTCCCATGGTAAAGAGCTCCAATAGCTCCCGGGCATAGTTTTCGTTGGGCTCCTGCCGCGTGCTGAGGCGTCCGTCCAGGTAGATCAGCATCGCGGGGTTGATACCGACCTTTATGACCAGATCCTTGAAGCTGCCCAGCGCATGCTTGCGCAGCAGCGTAAGGTAGTCTAGTGCCAGGATGGTGTAGAAGTAGGTATCCCTTTCGGTGGCGAAGTGGTCGTGCCAGAAGAGCGTGAGTTTTTCCCGCAGGCCACCTCGCCGCAAGGTGTCTATCCAAGTCGTGACCAGCTCTCTGAACCATCTGAACTGCATATCGAAGTACGCGCGGAGCTCGGCGTCTGAGCCATCCCAAGGGGGATAGGTCGTGGCCCACGGCGGCTGCGGCGGCGGAGGCTGCGTAACGGCTTCATCGACCATGCGCTGCGCAGCATCAGCCGGGCGCATCCCTACGTACGACTTGACCAGCGCCACGTTGCCGCCAAATCCTGCGCGCCTTGTCAAGTGCGACGCCTCCATGCGCGACAAGGGAGCGCTCCGCGCTGCCATGCCAGCCGAGAGAGCGAGTGGCGGCGGCAGGTCCTCGGCTACAGCAAACGGACGTTTGCCGCGCTTCTTGCATAGCCTGCGATACCTCGCAGGCAGTTCGTACAAAGGGCCCATAGAGCGTGCAACCCTGACTGGCGTTGATCGGAATATAAAGTACGAACGCGAAGCTATGTAATGCGGCTTGTTGTGCTTGGCCAATCGTTGTTCGTCGCGTCAGCGCAGCGATTTCAGTTGAGCCTAATGCCCTTACCTTATGTGCACCGTACCACCATCGACAACGGATACATGGAGTATGTTCGCCTGGGTCATTCGGGGCTTGAGGTATCCAGGGTTTGCCTTGGATGTATGTCGTTTGGCGATCCTTCATGGCAGCCTTGGATTATGGACGAGGCGGCTGCGCAGCCGTTCTTCAGACGCGCGATAGAGTTCGGCATCAACTTTTTTGACACCGCTGATATCTATTCTCTCGGCGTGAGCGAGGAAATCACAGGCCGCGCCTTGAAGCGCTACGGCAACGCCCACGAAATCGTCCTTGCGTCCAAGGTGTTTTTCCCGCTCTTTGATGGACCGAATCGCGGCGGACTTTCTCGCAAGCATATCGTGCAATCGTGCGAAGACAGTCTGCGCAGGCTCGGCGTAGACACCATCGATCTCTACCAGATCCATCGCTTCGACCCCGCGGTGCCGATGGAGGAAACCTTGGCGGCGCTCGACCAGCTGGTGCAGCAAGGCAAAGTCCGTTATCTCGGTGCCAGTTCCATGTACGCATGGCAGCTTGCGCGCATGCTCAGCCGGTCCGACCGCCACGGCTGGTCCCGTTTTGTGTCAATGCAGAACCACTACAACCTGCTCTACCGTGAAGAAGAGCGCGAAATGATACCGCTCTGCCAGGCGGAAGGTCTTGGAATCTTGCCGTGGTCTCCACTCGCGCGCGGACTTTTGGCACGCGCAGAGACTTTGGACGATCCGCCCGCGACCACGCGTGCAGACAGCGACGAACTCATGCATGCCCGGTATACGCATCCGGCGGACACCGATGTCGTCCGCGCTCTGCGCACCGTGTCAACGCGCCTGGGCCTTGCGCCAGCCCGGGTAGCACTGGCCTGGCTCTTCTCCAAGCCGTATGTGACGGCCCCCATTGTGGGCGTATCCAAGCTGTCACACCTGGAGGATGCCGCCGCGTCGCTGTCCGTGAAACTGACGGATGCAGACACGGCTGCGCTGGAAGCACCCTACGTGCCTCATGGCATCATTGGGCATTAGTGATGTATGCGCCCTGCGGGACGCGCGCCATCTGGCGCTGAACCCACAACATGATATCCGTATAGGCACGCACCACCTTGTCGGTGTCCACCGGAACGAAGAACCCCTTCGGAACTTCGTTCTTCACCCACTGAACGAGATCCTCCGTCTTGCGACCCACGAGTAGTTCGCTGCGAACCCTGTCTACGCTGAACACTCGGCCCTCCAGATGGTGATGAACCCTGCTCTTCCAGAAGCCGGGGCAGATGTCAAACAAGTAATACAGATTCTTCGCCGTAATGAAGACATCTGCATCCACGAGGCAGGTCCGATCCACCGTCAAGGGAGAGCCATCCCCAGCCGTCTGGCGTACTCCTGGAAGGCGCCTCCACGCAGCCCTGTCAGGTCATAGGCTTCCTTAAACCCGATGCGGCCCTCCATCGCTGCGCACAGCACCTGCGTCGCAAACAGCTTGCCAATACGCGTATTCTGATTGTTGTAGAAATTTCCGCCGCCCGACATCGTGCCCCCCGTGCGTTCTTGTTTGACGTAGCGCTCGTAGAAATCAACGAACGTGCTGCGGTCAACGAAATTCATGTCGAGAGCTCGGCGGGCGGCGACCACGGGGCTCACCTTGAACATCCGAGCGAGCTTCTCGAAGGGGCTCGCCACCTGCCTGACTTCCCTCCAGCACGCTCTGAGCTCCCGTGCTGGCAGGAGGAGCTCCGCCGCCGCCCGGTTGCACCAGCTCTCCACATCCGACCCACCGGGGAGTAGGGCTTTGAAGCCCGAAAGCCCCTCAGTGCCAAGCCAGATGTGTGCCAGTTCGTGAGCAAGCGTGAACATCTGCGCCGACTTCGCATCCGCACCATTCACGAAGATCAGCGGCGCGTAGGGATCGAGGAGCGCGAAGCCGCGAAACTCCTTTACGCTCAGCCGGTGATGGGTATTGTTCCCCACCACACCGTTGATCACCGCCATCACACCGAGCTGCGTGATCGCACGATGCAACGCACTCACGGCGTCCTGCCAAGTACGGACTCCCGCGGCCCATCTATCTTCGAGGCCGAGCACCCGTCGCATCTCGCGACCCACAGCGTCCGGCTCATCAGCCAGACGAGCACTCGCCACGAAGGCCAATGGCTCTACCTCTTTTTCGACGAGGGACTCGCGCAGCCACATCTGCCGACGCTGCATCGTGTACAGCGTGTCAAGCAGGTCGGGGCTCGGCCTAGCTTCCACAGTACCCGCCACGGTACGATAGTCAGGTACCGGAAGGCGTTCCTCGGGGGGCTCGGGGAGAAACAGGTAACCGAACGGCGTATGCGTACGTCTGGCCAGCTCCTCCAGCTGCTTCAGCGTTGGCTGTCTCTCGCGTCGGACCCAAGCCGCAAGCTGTGGCATGTACTCCGCAAAGTGCGCCACATCATAGCCGGCACGTTCGCAGGCCCAACGAAGCATCTCGGGCTGCACCGGGACCCGGGTCATACCCTTGTCCTCGCGACATTAGCCCGGCTGGGCCGAACGTGGGGCGCGCCGCAGCCGGTATGTGTCAACGTTTTTATCATCTGATTAGACATGGACGATTCGCCCTTTCCTGATCAACCGTTTGCCCAATGGTTAACCCTGCCAGTAGTACGCTCCAGAACGCTTCCCTGACGCTCCATCCAGATTGTTGCGGCCCGAATGGAGAACCAGCTGGTCTCTTCGGACGTTTTGACGCGCGCATGTGGCCAGGGCGAGATCCTTGGCCAGCGCAAAAGATTCAAACGAGGCAAGCGTCCATCCCACCACGTAGCGGCTGAAGACATCCCAGCACGTAGCGCTTGAAGTGCAGGCCCTTGACCGGACCCCGGAGCGTGGTGATGTCCCACGTCCAAGCTCGTTCGGAGCTTGGACCAACAACTCCGGCTTCGTGTACGGAGGATATACGCGCTGATTCCTGCGCTCGCGTATCTCCCTGTTTTCACTAACCCTGGCGATTTATTTATCTGGGCTAGAAGTCCGATGCACTGACGTTCGCGGTGCCATTCTGGCCAACGCCCGCATCCGCCGGCCCTACCAGGCCCAGCGCAGTGCGAACCCCGCGCTTGATCTCATCGTGGTTGTCCTTGTTGCTGTCGAGCCACTTCTTGGCGGCTTCTCTGCCTTGGCCGATGCGCATGTCGCCGTAGCTGTACCACGAACCACGCTTCTGCAGAATATCATACTGGACCGCCAAGTCTACAAGCTCGCCAAGCGCAGACACGCCCTCCCCGTACACGATGTCGAACTCGGCCTGCCTGAATGGAGGCGCTACCTTGTTCTTCACTACGCGAACCCGAGTCTTGTTGCCTACGATATCGGTACCCTCCTTCAGCGCTCCGATGCGGCGAATGTCCAGCCGCACCGAACTGTAGAACTTGAGCGCCCGCCCACCTGGCGTGGTTTCCGGGTTGCCGAACATCACGCCGATCTTCTCCCGCAGCTGGTTGATGAAGATCAGCACGGTGTTCGAGCGACTGATGACGCCCGTCAGCTTGCGGAGCGCCTGACTCATAAGGCGCGCCTGCAAGCCCACATGACTGTCGCCCATTTCGCCTTCGATCTCTGCGCGCGGCACCAGCGCCGCTACCGAGTCTACAACGATGATGTCCAGCGCCCCGCTGCGTATAAGCATCTCGCAAATGCTCAGCGCCTGCTCACCGGTGTCCGGCTGCGACATCAAGAGCGACTCAATGTCTACGCCCAGCTGCTCGGCATAAATCGGATCGAACGCGTGCTCTGCATCAATGTACGCGCCCACGCCGCCAAGCTTCTGCGCCTCGGCCAGGCAGTGCGTTGCCAGCGTGGTCTTGCCCGAAGACTCCGGGCCAAAGATCTCGATGACGCGCCCCCGCGGCAGCCCACCTGCACCTAAGGCCGCATCCAAGGCCAACGACCCTGTGGGGATGGCTTCAACGCGAATGGGCGGCGCATCGCCCATGCGCATGATGGATCCCTTGCCGTGCTGCTTGTGGATCTGCTGCATGGCCAGATCGAGCGCCCGCTGGCGGGCTCCTTTGTTTGTTTTCATGGCTTTCACCGTGTTTGCTTTGGAAATTACGTAGTACCGTTGGAAGCTTCCGTGTCACGTGCACCTCGTTGGACCCGGACTGGGCTCGTGCGTTGCACGCTGCGGGCGTCAAAGTGCACAAGCCTTGCACTGCAACCCAGATTGAAAGCGTTTTCAAGGCTGAACCGGGGTTTACCGTGCACCAAATGCGCTCGATGGAACGGGAATGCCTTGAAAATCCACCCATTGGCGGTAGAACGTACCTTAATGGTGGCCTCTAGCCCCCGCACGGCTTCTTCGGCTGGGAACATCCCACCTGAATCCTTCGGGCTGGCACCCGTGCGACTGCTGATATGTGTTGCTCGCTGTGCCATGTTTAGCTCCTTGCCTAATTGGCTGCTACTCTTAATACGCGCCGCTACTGACAGCGTAGTGTCAGTCCGATGGACTGTGCACAAAGTTTGTTTGCATTTCTGTTGCGGAAGAACGGGCCGTGCTCCGCGGGCTGCTGCCTGGAGTGATCATAGGCATGCCACGCAGCTTGCGCCGCACCACATCCAGCGCAAGCACCGCGCTAGCAGCCTTGTTGTAGGTCCGATGCCGACCCAGCCGGAACTGTCTGGCTTCGGAGCCGCTGTGGTCGCAGTATCCGATCCACACTGTGCCTACGGGCTTTTCCATGGTACCCCCGCCCGGCCCGGCGATTCCCGTCACTGAAAGTCCGACATCGGCACAGAGTGCCTGGCGCACGCCCTGAGCCATCTCCTCCGCGACCGTCTCACTGACCGCACCGTGCCGCGCCAGGCTCGTGGACTGAACGCCGAGCACACGGCGCTTAACTTCGTTGGCATAGGCAACTACGCCGCCGCGCACATAGTCTGAAGCGCCGGCTACATTCGTCAGCAGGTCTAGGACGCGCCCGCCCGTACAGCTTTCGGCTACCGCTATCGTAAGGCCGCGCGCCCGAAGGTTTTTCCCAAGCGCTGCTTCGAGGGTGTCGTCGTCGACCCCGTAGATGGCCTCGCCCATGCGCGAACGGATCTCCGCTTCCAGCACCATAAGGTCCGGCTTTGCATGCGCACCAGTGGTCGTCAGGCGCAGCCGGACCTGGCCGGGCCGCGGCAGAAATGCGATCCTGTGGCTCCCCGTAAGGTCTGCGAGCGTGGTAGCCAGCACCGTTTCCGGCACGCCGGCAGTGCAAAGCGTGCGGTGCACAGCACCGTGGCCCGTATGCCGCCGTACGATCCGGGCCGCAATCGAATCCGCAAAGGTGGCCTGCATCTCAGCGGGTACGCCCGGCACGACGACCATCAGGCCATCCTGCGCATCTTCAAAGAGTAACCCGGGTGCTGACCCCGCCGGATTATGAAGCGGCTCAAATCCCCGTGGAATAAGGGCCAGACGCGAGTAGCCCTCTGGCATGGGTCGGCCCCTGCGCACGAATTCCTCCTCGAACTTCTTCATCAGCGCGGGTACCAGAGCCAGATCTCGGCCAAAGTACTGGGCGACGGCTTCGCGCGTGCGATCATCCGGCGTCGGGCCAAGCCCGCCGGTAATGATCATCAGGTCGCTTTCGGGCCACTCCTGCGCCAGCGCAGCTATGATGGCCTGCTCCTCGTCTCCTACGGTCGCCACCTTGCGCACCCGAACGCCCAAGGAAAACAGTCGCTCAGAGAGCCAAGCAGCATTGGTGTCAACGACCTGCCCGATCAAGAGCTCGTCCCCTATGGTGAGGATCGTTGCATTCATACACCCGTGCCTGCCTGCTGAGTGCTCCAGGCCAAGGGCTCGCGCTGGAACTGCCGAAGAACCGCGAGCTCACTTGCGTCCAAAAGCGACTGCACCTGAGCTACATGCAACAGCGTGTCAAGGTTGCACAAGGCGACCAGCGGCGCGCCCGCAGCCGCAAACTGCTCTCTGACTCCAGGCCGATCATACGTGAAAATGCACATTACGGCTTCCGGCACCACGCCTGTCGCCGCATGGACGGCCTCCACCGCACGCAGTGAGGAGCGACCGGAGGTAACAAGGTCCTCGAGTATGATCGTCCGCTGACCTGTGCGCAGCTGCCCCTCGATTTGGTTTAGGCGTCCGTGTGCCTTGGCTTTAGGTCGTACATAGGCCATGGGCAGGTGCAGACGATGCGCCACCCACGCCGCATGCGGAATCCCCGCCGTGGCCACTGCCGCGATGGCATCAAGATTCGGATCCAACGCTCGAATCTTCAGCACAAAAGCGTCCGTGATGAGCTCCCTGACATCGGGATACGACAGGGCAAGGCGGTTGTCACAGTACATGGGACTGCGCATACCCGAGGCGTACGTAAAGGGCGCCTCAGACGAAACGATCACAGCCTCAATGCGAAGCAGCGCCCTCGCTATCTGATGACTGAGGGGGGTGGCTTCCATCATGTACTGGAGGCGGTGACGAACTCGGACTTAACAAAGTACCACAACCCGGTTGCTACCGTTACGGCAACGATCACGACCAGCGCGATCAGGGGCACTGGGCCCTCCAGGATGTCGTGCGCTGCCACAGCACCTGCACCCTCGGTGTGACGCATCGTGAGCAGTACCATTAGACCCATCAGAAAAGCAATCTGCAGCGTTGTCTTGGTCTTGGCCATAAAAAGCGTTTTGATCGAGCGTCCTTGCGCTTCTGCGCGGACACGGACCAGGGTGACAGCAAAATCTCGCGCCGCGATGAGCGCGACAGCCCACCACGGAATGAGCACGGGATGCAACGCTGCCAGCGCTACAAAGGTACCCAGCACCAGAACCTTGTCCGCCACCGGATCAAGGAATCTGCCCAAACGCGAACGCGCCTTGAACTGGCGCGCGAGCTTCCCGTCCAAGTAGTCTGAAACCGCCCCTACCGCGAAGAGCGCCAAGGCCGTACCCTGGCCGAGCAGCGTTTCCTGCAGCAGGAACAGTATCAGCACGGGCGTCACCAGTATGCGTACAACGGTGAGCGCGTTCGGTATACCCTTCACGGCAGTGTCACAGAATGCATAACCACGACGAAGTTACGACAGCATGCGACAGTATTGGCAGGGTATTCTGCCGCGCTTGGCATGCAACTGACAGCGGCAAGGTTCTTGTAAGTTCCCGTGCCTGTAATCGCCGTGCCGGGCTGCTGATACGCCGGACAAGCCTTTGGGTATCCGGCGGCGTTGTGCACGAAAACAATCACGTAAAGACATAAGAGACACACGATGGGCAAGATCATAGGCATCGACCTCGGGACCACCAACTCGGTAGTCGCCCTGATGGAGGGTGGAGAGCCCAAGGTGATAGAGAATTCGGAAGGCTCACGCACGACGCCTTCCATCGTCGCCTTTAAGGCTGATGACGAGCGGCTGGCAGGCGGACCGGCAAAGCGACAGGCCGTCACCAACCCGCAGAACACCATCTTTTCTATCAAGCGCTTCATGGGCCGCAAGTTTGCGGAGGTATCGAGCGAACTCAAGACCGTACCCTACAAGGTGGAAAGCAGCCAAGGCGGACTGGCGCGGGTACGCATCAAGGACCGCCTGTACACCCCGCAAGAAATATCGGCGATGATACTGCAGAAGCTGAAGGCGGCCGCCGAGGAGTATCTGGGCGAAAAGGTCACACAAGCCGTCATCACCGTGCCCGCGTACTTCAACGATGCGCAGCGGAAGGCGACCAAGGAGGCCGGCAAGATTGCGGGACTCGAGGTCCGGCGAATCATCAACGAGCCTACAGCGGCAGCGTTGGCGTTCGGGATGGGCAAACAGGATGAGGATCAGATTATCGCGGTGTATGATCTGGGCGGCGGCACCTACGATATATCCATACTGGAGCTGGGCGGAGGCGTTTTTGAGGTCAAGTCCACCAACGGAGACACGCACCTGGGCGGAGACGACTTTGATCAGGTGCTTATTGACTACATCGCGGATTCATTCAAGAGCGAACAAGGGGTGGACATTCGGAAGGACCCCATGGCGCTACAGCGCCTGAAGGAGGCCGCTGAAAGAGCCAAGATTGAGCTTTCGAGCGCTACGCAGACCACAGTTAACCTGCCGTTCATCACACTGACCCAAGAGGGCCCGAAGCACCTGTCGATGAATATCACGCGGGCGCGCTTTGAGCAACTTGTCGGCCACCTGGTCGATCGTACCATAGGACCGATGCGCCAGGCACTGGAAGATGCCAAGCTTTCTCCCGGCCAGATCGATGAGGTGCTGCTCGTAGGAGGTTCAACCCGGGTGCCGCTGGTGCAGCAGAAGGTTGAGGAGTTCTTTGGCAAGGCACCGAACCGGTCCGTGAACCCGGACGAGGTTGTCGCCCTTGGCGCTGCGGTTCAGGGCGGTGTGCTGGCACAGGATATCACGGATGTACTGCTCCTGGATGTAACACCCTTGGATCTGGGCATCGAGACGTTGGGGGGCGTCATGACCGTGCTGATCGAAGCCAACACCACGATTCCCGCCAAGAAGCAGGAAATCTTTTCGACGGCGGCGGACAATCAGACCTCTGTGGAGATTCTGGTGCTTCAGGGCAACCGCAAGATGGCGGCGCACAACAAGACTCTTGGCAAGTTTCACCTTCAGGGCATTGCACCTGCACCACGCGGGTTGCCGCAGATTGAGGTAGCCTTCGACATTGACGCCGATGGCATTTTAAATGTGTCCGCCAAGGACAAGGCTACCGGACAGCACCAGTCCATCCGCATCGAGGCGGGCAGCGGGCTATCGGATTCCGAGATTGAGCGAATGCGGCGCGAAGCCAAGGAGAATGAGACCGAGGACCAGAAGCTGCGCGACCAGGCGGTCCAGCTCAATCAGGCAGACTCCATCATCTACGCGGCAGAGAAGATGGTCGAGGAGAGTGGTGACAAGTTGTCTGACGACACGAAGGGCGCCGTGGAGCGCGCCGTGCAGGAGCTGCGGTCTGCCCATCAGGCAAAGGACTTTGCGAGGATGGAGGCGGCCATGGAAGCCACAAACAACGCCATGCAGGCAGCAGGGACTGAGCTCTACAGCAAGCAGGAGGGCAGCGATCCGTCGAGCCCGCACACAAGTACAGACGATTCGGGCTTCAGCGATGTAGAGTATCAGGAGGCGGACGACTAGGGGCAGCGGTCACACGCGGCAAGTCGCATCTGGGCACGCAAGCGCGATGCCTCCATGCCGCCACGCTTTGGCGGGACTTAAGACCGATGACCTCGCGCATGAAGTAGGCACATGAAATAGACCTGCGCGCTCTGTCCCGGCTCGGACTATAACACGCAGGTTAGGACCGGATGGGCGCCGATGGCACGCGCCGGTCCGATGCCTTGCCAGGGCCCTTCCTGCTCCCTAATGTCCGCTGGCTGGCACTGAGCACGCATGTTTGTGCATTCAGCCTCTCCATTCCGCTCTGATGCGGCCGCCGCCTTTTCAGCAGACAGCCATGGCGCCCTGTGCGTTGCGCGATGGAGGAAACCGTTAGCGCACGCGCACGGCCGTGCTTTGGCACCATCCATTGCCGATTGGTGCACCGCGCTGCAAAGACCACGCGTCTTTCAAAAGCTACGGCGCGGTAATGGCTGCAAATGATGGGCTTATACCCTGAACAGCGCTTCGGCATTTGCCGTAGTCGCGCGCATCACCTCGCCTAGGGGCAGCGCCTTGAGGGCGGCAAGCTTCTCAGCGACGAGCCGCACATAAGCAGGCTCGTTGCGGCGTCCACGGTGCGGCGTGGGTGCCATAAAGGGCGCATCCGTCTCCAGCACGATCCGCTCAAGCGGCAAGGACAGCGCGATAGTGTCTACGCCTGCATTCTTGAACGTAAGCGCGCCGCCAAGGCCCAGGCTGAAGCCTAGCTCCATCGCGGCCTCGGCTACCCAGGCCGGTCCGGTGAAGCAGTGAAAGACGCCGCGCATGGCATCGGTGCGCTCCTCCGTAAGAATCCGTACCAGGTCACGGTGCACTTCGTCTCGCTTGGGCTTGTCCCGCAGGTGAAGCACAAGAGGCAGATCAGCCTCTAAGGCCAATCGCACATGGCGACGCAAAAAATCCTGCTGCGTGACGTCGAACGAGCGGTCCCAATAGTAGTCAAGCCCCGTTTCGCCGACGGCGACCACGCGCGGATCGGCGCAGAAATCCACCACGGCGCGCCAATCTTTGTCGGTGGCATCCTTCGTTTCGGTGGGATGGAGCGCCGCCATGGCGTACAGGCCTTCGTGCATGTCGCAGAGGTCCAAGGCTTGGTGTATCGACGGCACGTCTATGGCCGGCAGGAGCACCTTGGTTACGCCGGCGGCATGCGCACGCGCGATAACCGCCTCAAGGTCCGGTGCCAGGCGACGATGGTAAACGTGGGCATGCGTGTCAACAAGCATATGGCATACTCCGCAGCGGCACGCGTGATCTGCCGCAACGCTCGTTTATGCGGATGCCTCCAAGATACTGCAGCAGCGCGTGCGGCGGGCTCGCACAAGCAGTCGACACAAGGCACATCGCACACGGAAGCTGCCACGCGTGGACTCGAGACGCATTGAAACCTGCCACCCGCTTTGCAGCGATTCCATGATTGCAATGATCCCATGAAGGGATCATGGGTATAAGTGGGTGCTGGGCATCGCCATAAACCCTCCATACGGAGCACAGCAATAACTTCGAAGTGACCCAAGAGTTGAGCCTGGCTTCAAATACTTGCCGGAGCGTGTTCCGATGGCCTTGAGACATATGGGACTGAGACGTGTTTGTGTGCTGCTTACGCTCGCTGCGCCCGCCGCAGCCGCGCAAACGGTTTCGGACGATAGCCTCACCTATACCCTACCCGCGATTGAGGTTCAGGCCACGCGCGCCAGTGAAACCACGGCCTCAGCGGCACAGTCCGTTTACGTCAGGCACCGCAAAGACATCGCACTGGATCCGGGTCTGTCGTTGCAGCGCATCCTGCGCGGTGTGCCGGGGATTCAGATCAA
This sequence comes from Rhodothermales bacterium, assembly GCA_951812585.1. GTDB lineage: Bacteria > Bacteroidota > Rhodothermia > Rhodothermales > Bin80 > JAAXGV01. Next base: position 80,449 of record OX638318.1, read on the forward strand.
TGATCGCGGCCACTTCGCACTGGGCGAGCGGCTTCTGATCCGCGGCATCGGGTATCGGGCAGCCTTTGGTGTCCGGGGCGCACAGGTGTTTCTGGATGGCATCCCACTGACGATTGCAGACGGGCAGTCGATGCTGGATGTAGTCGAGCCCGCCCAGGTGGCCCGCGCCGAGGTGCTCCGCGGACCGGCGTCCCTGTACTGGGGCAACAGCAGCGGCGGGGTGCTTATGATGACTTCGGTGCAGGATACCGCGGCCCTTCGCCTGCGCGGGATGGTCGGCAGTCACGGTTTGCGACACGTTATGGGCAGCGCCCGAAGACCTCTGGGAAACGGATACATACAGACATTCATCTCCAGCATCGACCGGACTGGCTGGCGCGAACACAGCGAAGGTGGATTTCTGCGCATGGGCCTGCGCGGCCGCTTTGAACTTGGCCCGGCTACGAATTTGTCGCTTAGCGGTGCCGCTGCCCTCCAGGATGTGCAAGCACCGGGATCACTTACGGCTGCGCAGTATGATGCCAACCCCCAGGCTGCGGACCCGCGCTATGTTGATGTCGGTGCTGGCAAGGAAAGCACACACCTGCAAGCGGGTGCCGTGTTGCGTAGCGATACGCCGCTGGGAAGGGTAAGCATAGCAGCCTACGGCATCAGCCGCGCCCTGGACAACCCGCTGACGTTTGCTACGATCAATCTGGACAGGCTAGCCGCCGGCACCTATGGGCAACTGCACAGCGGGCCGCGGCGCATGGTTTGGACGCTGGGATGGGACGTACGCCTGCAGCATGATCAGCGCAAGAATGAGCGGGAGGGCGATATGGTGCTCAACCAGGAGGAACGTGTTCGCAATCTGGCTGTCTCTGGCATGGTTCGCCTGATGCTCAGCGAGCGACTGCGTTTGATGGCAGGCATGCGGGCTGATGCCTTGCGCTTCGCCATGACCGATCAGCTGCTGACCAACGGGGACCAGTCTGGCAGTCGCACGATGACTTCCTTAAGCCCTGCCTGGGGCGTGACTTTTGTTGCGGGTCCCATGGTTGCGTACGGCAACGTCAGCACGGCATTCGAAACGCCCACCACCACGGAGCTGGTTAATCGTCCCGGGACAGATGGCGGGTTTAACGTGGACCTCGGGCCGCAGCGGACACGGGGCGTGGAGTTGGGGATCCGTGGCCCTGTGCCGCGATTGCGCATGGAGGCCGACATCGCGCTCTTCTGGATGCGCATCAATGACCGCCTGCTGCCCCGCCAGTCCGAAGACGGGCGCACCTGGTACGCCAACGAGGGTCAGAATAGCCACCGCGGCCTGGAGATTGCCCTGGCATGGCCATTGGGCCGCCCTGCATATGTAGAGGTAGCGTACACTGCCGGGCGGTATGTATTCCTGAATGAGCCCGGGAACGGCTTGCATATCCCGGGCGTGCCCGCACACCAGGGTCAAATTGCGCTGCACTGGGCAGCAAGGGGATTTGCGGCGGAGATCGCGGCTGACTTTGCCTCACGCATGTGGGCCGACAGCGACAACACCGCGGAGATTGCCGGGCACATGGTCTTGGACATCTATGCTGCGCATCAGGGCATCGCGTTGCGCCGTGCACGCATTCAGCCGTTCATGAGCTGCTCAAATCTCTTTGGGGCCACATATGCCACCTCCTTGGTGGTTAATGCATTTGGCGGGCGCTTCTTTGAGCCCGCCCCTGGGCGCGCCATCCAATTGGGCCTGAGCATGGTGCTTCCATGAGCCCGATACCGTCTCTACAAGACCGGCCATCCTGTGCTTACGCGTTTGCGCATCTTTAGCCGATACGACGGATTCGAGCAGGCGTAACGTTATGCTACTGCCGTGATTGGCGCGATGCTGCCAAACGCTGCAGCGGCGGTTCGAAGTGCAGACCCGGTATTACAAGCGGCGATGATTGGCTGAATCCATCCTGGCATATCTCTGCTCGATCACAGCCCTTTTGAAAACGCCGCAACGTACTGGTGATTGCGATTTCTGGACCTTTGATGGAGACACAACCTGCGGTGATTGCTTGGCAAGCACGCGGTCATTACATGGTTGCACGCGCTCTAGCGCCCTAAGTGATTGAAAGGTTGGCAGCACAGACGCCATAACGACGTCGTACATTCATACATATCGCATCGGCTGCATTCGTGCCAACGTTGGGCAAAAGATCACCCAGTAATCCCCTTAGCCCGGATAAATCACCAAGGCGCCAGGAATTGGAACCCAAGTTCCCTGATATGCCATCAGTTATAACCATCCTGTGTATTGCGAGTGAACAACACAGACTGTCCTACTGAAGCGCTTCGTTTCGCGGGCTTGGGGCGGTTGCACAAGTGGTCGGAACGTTCGATGGCGCTATGCCCTCGGACGCAGGTGTGCTGCTGCTACGGGAGACCGGCCAGACGTTCGACGTCTTGGGCCGCTTGGCCGCCTGCTTCACGGGCCACCGTGATCCCAACAGGGTCGAGCATACCTTGGAGGCAATGCTCAGGCAACGAATCTACGCGATAGGCTTGGGCTACGAAGACGTGAAGGGCCATCACCGCCTGCGGACGATCCCGTGTTGGCCATGGGCGTGGGCTGCGAAGAGGTAACAGGTGCGCACCGGGAACGCGACCAGGGGCATCCGCTGGCGCGTTCCAGCACACTGAATTGCTGACCGTAATCGCGTTTCAGGCTGTGCGCGGCAGATCCCCTTGAAGCGGCTTCGCAAGGCGGCTTGGCCGCAGTTGCGGCACACATTCCAGATGCGCTGCGCTTTTGGTGGGACTTTGATAAGGTTGCCGGGTACGCGTGGATTGAGGGTCGCGCACGGTGGCACTTTTGTTGGCCTTCAGGATATATTGGGCTGCGACTAATTGATGGCGGAGGTTCATGAATAAGGCAGGTTCACTTCACATCATCCGTGGCGACCAACGTCAACCAAACAAGCGTGGTGAAGACAATGACTGATGTTACAGGCTCCGTGTTCATCTCTTACCGCCGTTCACCCGCCCGTGCCAAGGGCGACGAGGAAGCACTCCAGGTCCGCAATGCGCTTCGAGACCGTGGTGTCCCCACTTGGCGCGACCTCGATGATCTCAAACCAGTCCCCACAAATAATGACCTAATCGCGACAATAACGAGTGAGGCGACTGCTGGAGCTGTGTTGCTCGTCTCCCCGGAGGTGGAGAAATCGCAGATGATTCGCGTGGTTGAAGCACCGAATATTCTCGAGCGCTTCCGGCAGGGTGATGGGTTCTTTATCAAGCCTGTCCTGATCGATCTCCACTACAGTGATGTGGATCGGGTCCTCGGCCTTGCGGGTGTTTTTCAGCCCATTCGCAACTTTGACATCCATCGCATCGAGAGCAAGTCGCTCGACGCCGACGACGCGCGGGAGATCGCCAACGCTGTCCTAAAGCAACGTCTTGAAGCCATTCGCGCACACCACCCCAATCAAGCAGTCTCCATCGGGCTTTACAGTCGTCGTTCTCCCTCCGCAGAGGGTCTCACGCTCTGTCACGACGTGACGCCGTACTTCACTAATCGCGACGCGTTACCGTTAGCGTATGCGAAAATTGAAGCTGCTCTCTTCGATGCCGCGAGCGCCCTGGCGGCAACCGACAACCGGATCTCTGTAGTCGCCCGCGGCAATGCCGCTCTGCCGCTCGGTGTCTTGTTCGGAGCGGTCTATTCGCCGTTCGTCTTCGACCTTGTTTGGAAACAGTCTGCCCCATGGGGTGAACTAGAGAATTGGTCCATCAAGTCTGATGTCGCTCAAGTCGCCACCACGGTCCACTACGCCGAGGATGATCTGACTTCTGAAGACCTGCTGCTAGCCGTCTCGATCAACGCCGTCGTAGATTACGCTGCTGCGGAGTACGTTGCGGCAGCGAATCTGTCGCCGCGGGCGATGATTTCAATAGGCCTGGCGGATGGGCCGCTTAAACGCGGCGAGACTATCACGCCTCAACAGGGGCTCAAGATCGCTCACGACGCCTTGGATGCCGCGCGCACTCTCAAGGACCGACTCCGAATGAAGCGAGCGAATCTGCATTTGTTCTTGTCTTGCCCTCTCGCATTGGCGGTCTTGATCGGGCAAGATCTCAATACTTTTGGGCAGTGCTTCGTCTATGAACATTTTAGTGAACGCACGCCAGCGTATGCGCGCGTGCATGGTTTCAGCCCGTCTAGCTTCACATATGAACTCCGCTAAGGGGATGATCCACGGTCAGCCCTGGCTATGATCCGAACGTATTCGAACGGCACCAGGTCCCGCAAAAGTGTGCCTCGGGAAGTGCCCGTCGGAACCTGCCAACGACTGTGAGACACTTGTCGATTCAGTTTAGTGAGCCCTCCCTTCCCCCGTTGGCCAACTCCGATCCATCGACCGGCGTGACGGGGAGTGTGCGGTTGATCCAGACCTCGTCCGGGAGTTCGGCGGCCCTCGGCGGGCCTTTCACGAAGCGGTCGGGGCGGGCGGCGTAGGCCGCGGCCAGCACGTTCTGCCGGTGCTCGATGACCTCGGGGGCGCGGTCGAGGTGGACTTGCTGGGGCGTGAGCAGGCCGATGTCGCCGTGCCGGTGCTCGGTGTTGTACCACTGGAAGAACTTCCGGCAGAAGTCCTTCGCCTCCTCGATGCAGCCGAACCGGCCCGGGAAGCCCGGGTGGTACTTGACAGTCTTGAAGTGCGCCTCCGAGTAGGGGTTGTCGTTGGAGACCCTGGGGCGGCCCAGCGATTGCGTGACACCGAGGTCGGCCAGGAGCTGCGCCGTGCACTTGGCCGTCATGGGAGCTCCCCGGTCCGAGTGCAGCGTGAGCACCCGGGGCTGCACACTGTGCTTGAGGCACGTCTCGCCAACCAGGTGTCCGGCCAGGCCGGCGGTCTCGCGCTCCGCCACCATCCATCCGGTGGCGTAGCGGCTGTAGATGTCCAGGATCACGTACAGGTAGAAGTACTGCCACTTCTGCGGCCCCAGCAGCCGGGTGATGTCCCAGGACCACACCTCGTTGGGTGCGCGGGCCACCACCTCGGGCTTGGGGTGGTTGGGATGGCTGCGCTGCGCCCGGCGTTCCCGAACCGCCTCCTTCTCGGCCAGGATCCGGTACATCGTCCGCTCCGAACAGAGGTAGGTCCCTTCGTCCAGCAGCGTCGCGTACACTTCCGCAGGCGCGCGGTCGGCGAACCGCGGCGAGCACAGCACAGCGAAGATCTCCGCCCGCTCCGCTGTGTCCAGAGCCCGGGCAGGAGCCGGCCGGGGCTGCCGCTGCCCGGTCTTCGGCCCCCGGCGACGGTAGAACGTGGCGCGCGCAACCCCAAGAGCTTTGCACGCCGCGCGTACACCCACGTGCCCGGCCAAGCCTCCGGCCGCACTCAAGAGCGTTTCCCGTCCCCGGGGCTCACGCCCAGCAGCCCCGCAACTTTTCCCTGGACATCGATGATGATGCGCGCCTTGCGGAGTTCCTCGCGCAGCCGCGCGTTCTTCCGCACCTTCTTCGCCTCACGCTTCCCGCCCGACGGCCTCGGGCCACGCTTCTTCTCCAGCCTCCGCAGCGACCCTTCCCGCGCCGCCTTCCGCCACGACGACAGGTGCGAGCTGTACAATCCCTCGCGCCGAAGCAGCTCTCCGATCTCGCCCGCCGTATCGCAGGCGTCCGCCTTCTCCGCGATCGACAGCTTGTACGCCGCCATGAACCGCCGCCTCGTCGCCTTCGCCGACACCTCCGGATCCGCCGCCGAAGCTGCCGCGCTTCGCTTGCCCTCCCCCGAAGAGAGGGGCGTTCCGTTCACCTTCATTCCTTCTCCTCGTGCCATCCTCCATCTCTCTGCCTCGCCCTACTCTAATCTCTTCCTCCTCTCGTGTCTCGCGGGTGTTGGCAGAGAGGGAACAAGGGGCTGATGGCCTTCCTCGTCGCGCTCTGATGGCAGGAGATTATGTCGCGGAGATACGGACACTTTGGCGTGTCTGAGCAGCCAGGTCGGACTCTTCGCACCATAATCCGATCCGCAACATATGTTGAGTTATGCTGAATGACACATAACTCAACAACGCGCACCGCATAACCCTCAAGGGCGCCTCGATGAGAAGACTGTACGACTCGACGAAGGAAGCCGACGCCGTCCCCGGCGCCGCCTGATCCGCCGAGAGACCGGGCTCAAGCATGCTTCTGGAAGCGCGTCTCTCCCCGCGATCGGGGGCGAGAAGACGGAAAGACGGCACTGAGCGGGCCGTGGGGCCGTCCAGATGTCCGTTGCGGCCGGCCCGGATCCGCAATCCGGGACATATGGCCCGGCTCCCTGGAAAACCGCTCTCCAGAGCGCCGTAGAGGCTGTCCGAAGACCTTCGCCCTACCTCCACCCCTCCGGAAAACCGGCCCCCGGCCGTCCCAGCAACACACCGCCAAACGTCCCATCACTCGACGACGACCCCCTCCAACCCCTAAACTTCAAACCCGTAAACCCACCTCAGCGCCCCTATGGACCTCCGCTCTCCTCCAAGGTGATCGGAATCCTCCGGAATCCGTGATCGGTTCGTCGGAACAGGTGATCGGAATCGTCGGAATGCGGAGCCATCTCGGTGCCTCCTGTTCCATAATGGAATCCACCTTAACGACCTGTCCAAAAAACCGGGACCACCTCACAGTTCGCGCGGCAGCAACACGCCCTGCCTCTCTACTTGCTCTATAACCACTCAAGCACCGCACAGGTGTCGAAACACTGGCACTGCCCGCTGCCTTTCGACCTGGGTCAACTGGGGTGCACGCTCGTCCCGAGTTGGCACATTCGACAGATGCTCTGCAACCGGCCCCCTCGGAACTTCGACCGAGCTCACGAGGTCAGTCAGTCCATACCATGGCGCTGTGCTTTCGATTGCCCCGCCGCTGAGAGAACACTCAGGCTAATGGGCGACGCTGGGCATCCCGATACAGCACTCGACGGTCCCAATCAGTACCCCTGGTTCGACCCCAACGAGGCTGCCTGGCCTGAATGGCTGTTTCGCAAATCACGTCCAATGCTGAAGCCTGAGGACGTCGACCGAATCCGAAACGACCTGTTTGAGGTCACCCGTTCCGATGCCGACGATGCGCCACTATCCATCGGATCTGATGAGTGGTTGTATCCGGAGCGACTCCTCATAGTTGATCGGTGGCAGGAACCGTCAATGCAGTCTGGCGATCCTCAGCCGCCAGCGCAGTCACGACCATGAGTCATTTCTTCCGATGGGTGAGAGTTTGGATCCGGTCCCCCCTGATGTCCCTCCCTCCGCACCGCTGCGGCTATCAGCGATCCGCTCCCGGATCCACTCGTCCACCTCCGACTCGATCCAGCCCACGGCACGCGCGCCAAGCGAAACGGGCCGGGGGAAGCGCCCCTGGTCCAGCCGGACATAGATGGTGCTCCGAGACAGGCCAGTGCGGGCCAAGACGTCCGGCAGCCGCAGAAAGCGTACTTGCCCCTGCTTCTTCTGTTTGATCACACTCGTCATCGTTCTGTCTCCTTCTCTCAATCGTGAATCCCGGAATCATCCGGGCGTTGGTCCCGTAGTGCTCGGAGTGCACACGAGAACCCGGCAGCCCGTCGCCGGCTTCGGCGACGGGCTGCGCGCACGCGCCCAGCACCAGAAGGACAACGAGGCGTCGCTGACGGGTTGTTGGAGGCAACTGCGCGTTTGGGGCAACTCTGGGGGCATCTCAGAGGCGTGCGAGCCAATGGACACAACGACTTACGTGCTCTCTGGAGAGGTTGCCGTTGGGCAACATTGCGCTGGTTTTGGCGCAGCAGAAAAGGCGCATATTGTACGTTGAAGGCAAGACTGACCTGGAGATACTGCGCGCGTGGGCAGCCGTGCTGGAGCATCGCCTGCTGCGCCTCTTGCAGGAACCGCTTTGGAAGCGAATGGCTGAGATCAACTGGACGGTGTGTCGGCACTTCAAGGCCATGCGCCTCCATGTGCCCGACTTGAGAGGTGTGAAACTTAGCGACCGAAAAGATTGGCAGAAAGCGCCCGCGAGGAAATCCAGTCCAGAGGGATTGATGCAGCTCGTATGGCGGCAGGATGAGATCGAAAACTACATGATCCATCCTGACGCTATCCTTCGGTGGATTCGGATGATCGGTGATGAAGCGGCGGTCGTTAGGGCGAAGGATTACATGCAGATGCGCTTCCCGCCAGCCCTCCACGAAGCACCCTTTGCGGACAATTACTTCAAGCGGAAGGGAAAGGGCGTCTTGGACGAAGTGTTTGGCGCGGCTTTGCTCCAGGTAAAGGCGGGTGAATACAACGGAATCGCAAGGGGAATGCATGGAGATGAGATACATCCTGAGGTAGTCGTAAAGCTGGACGCCATAGCGTAAGCACTGGCCATCGGCGGATAATGGTGTGGTAAAGGAGCGCTGCTGCCAGAGAGCGAACAAGTCAATCCGCACCAATACGATGCTCATCCGACACCTAGGTGCTTCAAGGCCGGGGGCTGCGCGTCATGTTCGACAGGCTGGTCTCACCGGCATGCACCCCCGCCTTGCCGGGCAGCTGGGTACGCAGTCAGCCCAGGACCATGCGGGCGCAGGTGCCTTGGAGCACGCAATCAGCCGAGCCACAATGGGCCGTGCCGCAGTCCACTGGGTTGTGAGTCGCACCACTGAGGTGCTTCCAAATCGGGCGGATTGCCTCTGTCACTACAGGCATTGGGCAGTCGTCGCGTTGCCGCAAAAGAGCGGCGCAGAACCGCCTGGAAGCAGCCCGCCCAGAGCTTAGGCGTGGGCCTTGCACGCCAAATTGCCTGCGGTGGCGGCCCGGACGCGCCATGGCGGGCTGTCGGCGCGGTGACAGGGCAGCTGGGTACGCAGCATACAGGCATTGCCCGTATACTCTCGAGACTTTCCTAGCCGAAACTGCAGGCATGGAGCACCCATGGGGATGATGCAGTCCCTACCTTAACCTTAGCCAGAACCCTATGCGGCAGTCGTGCGTCCACTAATAACGCTAACGACAGACTTTGGCAGCAGCGATGGCTACGTGGCTGCCATGAAAGGCACAATACTGTCCTTTTGCCCCCGTGCCCAGCTGATTGACATCACGCACGACATTGCAGCGTTTGATGTCATGGAGGCCGCCTTCGTTTTGCGCCAGGCCGTCCCGCATTACCCGGACAACACCGTCCACCTGGTGGTGGTTGACCCTGGTGTGGGCTCAAAGCGGTACTCCGTGGCCCTGCGGTACCAGGGACACACCTTGGTCGGACCAGACAATGGGCTCTTTTCATTACTGCTTGGTGACCATGAGCCAGACGCGCTGATCACGCTGGATCGCCCTGATGCGTACCGGCTGCCGAGGCCCAGCGCAACGTTCCACGGACGTGACATCTTTGCACCCGTGGCTGCGCTGCTGGCCTGTGGACGTACGCTGGACAGCCTAGGAACCCCTTTGGCAGAACTCCGCCCGCTGCACTGGGCGCTTCCTATTGACGACGATCGCGGCATTCGGGGATGGATCGTGCACATTGACCGCTTCGGCAATGCCATCACAAACATTCCCCGCAGCCTCGTTGACACGCGAAAAGGCAAACGCACGCTCAAATGCTATGTGGGCAATGCCATCATCTCGGGCATCACCGAGATTTATAGCGCCGTGGATGTCGGGGAGCCACTATTACTCTTTGGAAGCGATCAGTACCTGGAGGTGGCTGTGAATCGGGGCAATGCGGCCGAGCTATTCCACATCCGTCGCGGCACGCCAATCCACATGGTGTTTGCCGACGAGCGCTAAGCGGCGGGCAGCTCGATCCGGAAGGTGGCTCCCTGACCAGATGCCCCGTGAAGCAGCGTGAGGGTGCCTCCGTGATAGTCCTGGATGATGCGCTTGGCCAGGCTTAGGCCGAGGCCCCAGCCGCGCTTCTTGGTGCTGTATCCCGGCCGGAAGATCTCCTTGCGCAGGTGGCGCTCAATCCCCTTGCCGCTATCTGCACAGTCCACATAGATGTGCCCGCCTTCCGCAAAAGCGGTAATGCTGATGCGCCCTTCATCGTTCTGGATGGCGTCCAGTGCGTTCTTGAGCAAATTTTCGATGACCCACCCAAAGAGCTGCGCGTTGAGCGGCGCGGTGAGCGCGGGGGGCACATCCAGGCTGAGCGTCACACCGTGGCGCGGCATGCGGCGGCGGATATAGTCGGCGGTGCCCTCTATGGCCGGAGCCAAAGGCTGTACCACAAGGCGTGGCAAGGATCCAATATCGTTGAACCGATGGGCAACCCTGCTTAGGCGCTGGAGGTCGCGTGACATCTCGTCCAGCGTGGCGACATCGGCCCCATCGCGCTGGCGCATAAGCTCGTTCCATCCCATGAGGCTGGACAGCGGCGTGCCGAGCTGGTGTGCCGCCTCCCGGGCCATGCCCACCCAGAGCCTGCTCTGCTCGTTGCGCCGGACGTACGAAAACCCCATGTAGCCTACTATGACCAGAAGCCCCACAAAGAGCAGCTGCACATAGGGAAAGATGCGCAGCTCCCGAATCAGCCCGGACTCGCCATAGTAGACATGCTGCATCAAACCATCATAGCCTTCCCCCGGCGGGACCTCAATGGTAAGGGGTTCATATACGGCCGCCATCTTCGGCAGGCGCGCACGCACCTTCGCAGCATCTCTTGCGCTGAGCGACTCGCCTTCCGGCACGCCCAGGTTACGCCAGGTTACCGGCGCGCCCAAGCTGTCGGTGATGATGGCCGGCACGTCCTGGTAATACTCGCTGATAAGTTCAAAAAAGAAGTTCGTATGCTGACCTGAAGGTTGACGTAAAGCCCATGCCAGCGCTTCCCTGTAGCGCTGGGAATCGGTGAGATCGCCTTCTTCCAGGGCGCTCGCCAAGCCATCCAGCTCGATCCGGTAGGGGTTGCTGATCGCGCCGCGTGCGACCTCCTCCCGGGCTCCCGCCCAGATCTCCATCCCGGCGCGCTCACGCTCGCGGAGCCGGTTCACCAGGCCGTTGCCATACAGGAGGGATGCCAGTGCAATGATTACGGCAAAGACAATCAATCCGAGCTTCAGATTGACCGCGGTGGGGTAGGATTTCATGGCAGTTCCCCTGGGTCAGGGATTGATGCGGACACGGATCGTCTCGGAGCGCCTGGGGCCCGTGGAAATCATGCCTACCGGCTTTCCGGTGCCGCGGGCTATAAACGCCACAAGGTCGCGGGCGGTTTGCGGAAGCGCCCCGTAGGTTCGTATGCCGCGGATGTCTTCGTTCCAGCCTGCCAAGGTCGTATAGATCGGTGCCGCGTCCCGAAGCGCCTGGGCGTCCGTCGGAAATTGATCCGTGCGCTCAGCGCCGATGCGATACCCCGTGCACACCCGAACAAGGTCCAGGCCCGAAAGCACATCGAGCTTGGTCACCGCCAGCTCCGTCACGCCATTGATGGCGTTGGCATAGCGCAGCGCAACGAGGTCCAGCCAGCCGCACCGGCGCGGCCGCCCCGTGGTGGCACCGTACTCTTGGCCATGGCTACGGAGGTGGTCGCCGATCATCCCGCTAAGCTCCGTCGGAAACGGTCCGTTGCCAACGCGCGTGCAGTAGGCTTTGGCGATCCCTATGACCTCGCTGATTGCACTTGGCGGGATACCCAGCCCCGTGCAGGCACCGCCGACCGTTGGATGGCTGGACGTGACATAGGGGTAGGTGCCAAAATCCACATCGAGCAGCGCGCCCTGTGCACCCTCGGCCAGTATATGCCGGTCGGCGGCAAGTGCGCGCAGGAGCAAGGCGGTGGTGTCGGTTGCCAGCGGCGCGAAGGCAGCCCTCACCTTGATGACTTCTGACAGGATCGCTTCTGCGTCCAGCTCAGTGCTGCTATGCACATGCCGCAACAGGGCGTTCTTCTCCTTGACGTTGGCGCGCACCTTGGCTGACAGCGTGTCAGCGCACAGCAGGTCCACGACTCTGATGCCTGTGCGCGCTGCCTTGTCTACGTAAGCCGGTCCGATGCCGCGCCCGGTGGTGCCAATCGCACGCTGCGCACGCGCCGCTTCGCGGGCCTTTTCCAGTGCTTTATGGTAGGGCAGGATCAGATGGGCACCGAGGGAGATGTGCAAACGTCCTTTGACGTGGTAGCCCAGACGCTCTACGGCAGCAATCTCCCGCGAAAGGGCTGCAGGGTCGATTACCACGCCATTGCCGATGACGCAGGTGGTATCAGCCGTGAATATGCCGCTGGGAATCAGATGCAGAACGAAAGACCGATTGCCCCAGACGATGGTGTGCCCTGCATTGGCTCCACCCTGGTAGCGTGCCACCACATCGGCGCGTTGACCCAAAAGGTCAACAACCTTGCCCTTGCCCTCGTCACCCCACTGGCAGCCGAGGATGACTGTTACAGGCATTGATGATGGCGCGGAGTATGGGTGCGGATTCCCGCTTTTGCTGCCGTCACGAGCGCCACAAGACGTTTACGGGTGGCAGAAATGCTTAGGTGTCTTCCGAATAACTGGCTGCGGCCTCTTCTACGGTGCCGTAGTGCTTGAAGACGGTGATGAGCTTGGTTACCATGAGCAGAGACTGGATACGTCCGGCCGCCTTGGCCAGACGCAGATCGCCTCCCGCATTGCGCATGGTCGTCATGCCGCTGATCAGCATGCCCAGACCGCTGGAGTTGAGAAACTTCACACGCCCTAGGTCGACCACGACATTGAGTTTCTGCTCTTCCTTGAGCTTGTGCAGCCGATCGTGGAGCTTCGCGCCGTCTGGCCCCCCCATAACGTCGCCGGTCAGCTTGATGACTACGGTATTGTAACGTTCGTTAACAGTGAATTTCATGATTGCATTATGATTGAGTCCAGGGCTTGCGGCCTAGCGCCTGCGCCGCTGCGAGCGGGCAGCCGCACGGGCGAGCCTCCGTTGGTGTAGCTCCACCACGACGGGCGTGGCTACGAAGACAGACGAGTAGGTCCCGATGAGTATTCCGACGATAAGCGCAAAGGCGAATCCACGCAGCACCTCGCCGCCAAAGATAAAAAGTGTCAGCACCACAAGCAATGTGGTGCTGGAGGTGATGATCGTGCGGCTCAGGGTGGTGTTAACGGACCGGTTTACGACCCGATTGTACGGCTCCGTCTTGTACAGGTTGGTGAATTCGCGGATGCGGTCAAAGATGACCACGGTATCATTCAGCGAGTACCCAACGATGGTGAGGAAGGCCGCAATGATGGCCTGGTCGATCTGAAGCGAAAATGGCATCAGGCCCCGCAGCAGCGAAAAGAGACCGAGCGTGATCGCCACATCGTGAAAGAGTGCAGCCACCGCGCCTAGTCCGAAGCGCCATTCAAAGCGGATCATCACATACACGAAGATGACAAAGAGCGAACCGAAGACCGCGTAGATCGAGCCACGCTTGAGGTCGTCCGCAAAGCGCGGTCCCACGACATCGGTCTTGACCACGCGCGGCGCGGACCCTGGAAAGGCATCGGCAATGCCTTGAACGATGGTATTCTGGATCTCCGTGGTTTCGCCTTCGCCTGCGCTCCGTACCAGGAGCGCTACGGCGCTACCGGCAGACACATCCGCATAGGTCTTCACCTCGGGAGCCTGGCCGAGCACATCGGTCAGTGCGATGCGGGCGTCAGTGGAACTCACCTCCAGCGCCGTCTCCACGACAAACTCCCTGCCTCCCTTGAAGTCAATACCGAGTTCCAGCCCCCGTAACGCGAACGAGCCCAGGCTGATAAATAGCAGCACGCCGGAGAAGACATAGGCCTTCTGCCGGCTCCCTACAATATTGAAGTTGGCCTTCTCAAATATGCGCATACGAACGCGTAACAGTTGTTGCGATCAGCCGAAGCTGACTGCGCGGTGCCGCTCGATAACGGCGTAGTCAAAGATGATGCGCGTGAACACGATTGCGCTGAAGAGCGAGGCCAGAATGCCCGCCATCAGTGTGACGGCGAAGCCCTTGATCGGCCCCACGCCAAAGGAATACAGGATCACGCCCACAAAAAACGTAGTGATGTTGGCATCTATGATGGCGCTCAGTGCTTTGCTGTATCCGCCGTCAATGGATGCCTTCAGCGTCTTGCCGCTGCTTTCTTCTTCGCGGACGCGCTCAAAGATGAGCACATTGGCGTCTACGGCCATGCCGATCGTGAGCACGATGCCCGCAATTCCTGGGAGCGTCAGCGTCGCCTGAAAGCCCGCCAGGATGCCGAGGATGAAGATGATATTGATGAGGAGCGCCAGATCGGCCACGCCACCCGCCCCGCGGTAGTAGAAGATCATGAAGACCGCCACGATGAACAGCCCCACCATGATGGAGGTAAAGCCCGCCTGGCGCGACACCATGCCGAGGCTGGGGCCTACCGTGCGCTCTTCCACGATGTTGACCGGAGCAGGCAGCGCGCCGCTTTTGAGTACGGTTACGATATCCTCCGCTTCCTCGCGAGAGCCGAGTCCCGTAATCTGCGAGTTGCCCCCGGTAATCTTGCCGATGACCGTCGGATACGAGTACACGACTCCGTCCAGCACGATGGCGATGTTCTTGTCTATGTTGGCGCCCGTCAGGCGTGACCATATGCGTGCGCCTTCGGAATTCATCGTCATGGCCACAAGCGGCTGGTTCGTCGTCTGGTCAAAGTCCACGCGGGCATCGGTGATCGTTTCGCCCGAAAGTTCTTCGTTGACGTTGACGCCCAGAACCGTGAAGAATTCCTGGCTGGCGTTGGGATCAACGGGTCGCGAGTGGTACAACAGTTCGATATCACGGGGCAAGAGCGCCTGTACATCAGGATCAAGCATGAGCGCATTAAAGGCCGCCGTGTCTTGCGCCATGACATCGCCGAAGAGGACGCTACCCTGCTGCCTTGGCCGCATCACGTCCAGGAGCGCATTGCCGGCCAGTCCATACTCGTCGTCTTCCTGCGCCAGCAGCTCGCTCACGTCCAGCGCATCGTTATCTGCTGCAGTGGTTTCTGCTTCTTCGACCTCTGCCACTTGCGGCAGGACTTCCGGGACATCGCCGGTCATCGTGGTGTCGGCGACCGTCGTATCGGGTGCCGCTATGTCAACCTCAAAGTGCTGAATGATGCGCTGGATCGAATTGTTCAGCTCACCGGGATCGGCCATCAGCCTGAATTCCAGGCGTGCCGTGCCCTTGAGCAGTCGGCGAACGCGTTCGGGGTCATCCACGCCGGGAAGCTCTACCACGATGCGCATACCCCCCTGGGTCTGTATGGATGGCTCGGTGACGCCGAAGCGGTCTACTCTGTTGCGGATAATCTCAATGGCGCGCGTGATGGCATCCGCCCCCTGCGTGCGCAGGTATGCCATAACCTCGCTGTTACTGGAGCGACGCGTGATTTCGTCGCTGCGGAAATACCGCGACAGCGAGGCATTCGGATCACGGCTTGCAAACTCCTCTTCGAACGCATCGATCAGTGGTGTCCCTTCGGCGAGCGTTCGCTCCGTGGCCGCCGCCAGTACCTCGTCAAAGAACTCGTCGCGCCGCTCTCCGGCCAGTCGCTGCACCAGTTCGGACAAGTCGACTTCCAGCGTGATGTGGATACCGCCTTGCAAGTCCAAGCCGAGGTTGAGGGCTTTCTCCTTGTTGCGCTGCAGCCGGGCGTAGTTATCGTTTTCGTACTCGATACGTTCGATCTCGGAGAGGTTTTCCAGCTTATTGTTGTAGTACAACCTCATCAGGGAGGGGTACAGGTACCAGCCCGACAGAAGTAGAAAAAAGATGACGGCCGAGACCTTCGTCAGGTTACCTTTCATGTTTGTGTCGCCTGTTGCGGATCACCTCCTAGCGTGTACATTCGCCAAGAGCCACGTTTCAACGCTTGTCCGCGCATTCCGTGCCCTCGCGCGCCCTCATTGGCAGCAGCCCCGTAAACGCACAGTAGCGCAGCGTTGTTGCGATGGCCGTGGCCCCGCGTCGCCGGCAGGAGCCAGGGATGGACCAGAGTGCCCACGCCTGGCGCATCCGGTTGGCTTGGCATGCGCTGCGATCAGGCAAGCGCCGCTCGTTCGCGCCGCGTCTGTCCTGATGCCGGCGAACTGGGCCGGCCGACCAGACTTCGGGTTCAGGCCGAACGCTTCCAGGTCGTACCAGAAGAAATGGGCAGGCGGCCTTTTTACATTATGCATCCGGCGTGCAGGCATCGGTGATACACAGACGGTGTTAGCCAGGTTGGCCGGCAAAGCGCCTCGCGCCCAGCACGCGAATGCCAGAGTGATTCACCGTCGAAGACGCCCGGTCACTTCTCCATAGGTCAAGACACCAATGCTTCATGTAATCTTAACTTGACATAGGGTCCTACTATGCCAGGCATGCTACTTTGGCTTGCGGACAATGCCACCGGTGTAGGGTTGAAAGTCGAACAGCGCGCCCGCGCCCAATACGCGTGGATCACCCGACGCGTGCAATTCGCCGAAAAGCTGATTCCAGAGTGCGCGCTTAGCATCAGCGTAGGCTGGGCTTTGGGCTATGTTCACCAGCTGGTCGGGATCTGCCCGAAGGTCGTAGAGCTCTTCGCCGGGGCGCTTGTCGAACGCAAGGGCGAACAGCGCGGCATGGTGCTCCGCATGATCCACCATGAAATGCTTGGTCGGACTGCCATCGATGTCGCTATACCACGCTCCGTGCATGAATGACTGTTCGTCGTTGGGCGTTCCTGCCGGCCACCGGTCCGGCGCAAAATTGTAAACGTAGAGATAGTCGTCCGTGCGCAAGGCGCGCATCGGATATCCGCCGCCGAGCGGAGTCTCCTGCGCGGGGGTATGACGCTCCCTTCCAAAATAGACCGCGTTCCGCGTGGAATCGACGCGGCCTGATCGGTCGGTGGTGAGCTGCGGCATCAGGCTGGCACCGGTCATGGCGTCCGGTACTGGCGCACCAGCCAGTTCCAGAAACGTAGGAGCCAAATCTGTCAGGCTCACCAGGTCCGTTACGCGGCGGCCGCCGGGGATCTTGCCTGGCAGGCGCGCAATAAGCGGCACGCGCACGCCCAGATCGTACAGGTTGCCCTTGGCGCGCGGAAAAGGCATGCCGTTATCGCTGGTGATGACAATCAGCGTCTGATCCAGCTCGCCAGCCTCAGCCAAGAGATTAACTAGCACCCCCAGGTCCTGATCGATTCGCTGCACTTCGTAGTAGTAGTCTGCGATGTCGCTCCGCACGGTGGGCGCATCAGGAAACGCGGACGGCACCGCGATGCTGTCGAGTGCGATGCCGCTACGCACTCCGGACTCAGGGTCGTATCCCCGGTGCGGATCGTACGTGCCGAACCAGAAGTTGAAAGGCTGGTCTTCATCACGCGTTTCGAGGAAAGCGGCAAAGGATTCATACCGGTCCCCAGCGGGATTGCGCTCGCGATCCCCCAGCCTGCCGGGGCCCCACCCTTTACGGGTATAGCCTACGCGGTACCCCGCCGCTTCCAGGAGGTCCGGGTATGCGGCATGGTGGGTGGCAAGCGACCCGTAGAGATTGCCGCCCGCGCGCAGTCGCCAAAACGACTGTCCTGTCAGCAGAGAGGCACGTGAAGGTGTACAAGAAGGCGATGACACAAAAGCGTGCTCAAACACCACACCTTCGCGCGCGATGCGATCTATGTTGGGCGTAGCCACAGCGCGGTCGCCGTAGGCGCCCGCATGCAGCCAGCTCCAGTCGTCTGCGATGACCAATAGAATGTTGGGCTGCGCTGTGTGCGGTGCACCGGCAAAAACCAACGGCAGTATGGCCAGCGGAATAAAATACCTCATTATCGTAGGCTTTAGTGGATTCTGATGCCATGCAAGTAAGGCTGACGGCTCATTAAATTACTGTCAAACACACTGTGATCGTCACTGTACGGACCGAATTTGGCTAACTTGAGGCCCACCTTACTTCCCGTCACTTATACGATTTACACGCCATTATCATGAGCAGCATGACTTTTGCCCATCACGTTGCAGCAGCCACGAAGGCCAGCGGGGGTATGCCGCCGCCACTGGAGCCACCGGACCTGGAGTTCTGCTTTGGCGAACGAACCTTCGGGCCGGTGGAGATGCGGAAGCGTCTGCCCAAGCAGGTATTTCAATCCATGGTGGCTGCCATGGAGAAGGGTGCAGCGTGGGATTCCAGCGTGGCCGACATCGTAGCACAAGCCATGAAGGAGTGGGCACTGGAGCACGGCGCCACGCACTTTGCGCATTGGTTTCAACCGCTGACCGGCGCGACGGCCGCCAAGCACGACAGCTTTCTGAGCCCTTCTATCGGCGGAAAGATCGTCACGAAACTTTCGGGAGCTGATCTGATCCAAGGTGAGCCGGATGCTTCCAGTTTCCCTGGCGGCGGGTTGCGTGCCACGCATGAGGCGCGCGGGTACACCGCCTGGGATCCGACCTCGCCGGCGTTTCTGGTCAAGAACCGCAACGGATGCTACCTGGCCATACCGACGGCGTTTGTATCCTGGACGGGCGAAGCACTAGACCACAAGACGCCACTCTTGCGCTCTATTGATACGTTGGACCGGCAGGCCCGCCGTGTGCTGAAGCTCTTCGGCATCAATGTCGAGCGGGTATATTCCACCGTGGGGACTGAGCAGGAGTACTTTCTGATTGATGAGGAGTACTTCTATCGGCGTCCTGACCTGGTCAACTGCGGTCGAACGCTTATTGGCGCCAAACCGCCGAAGGGGCAGCAGCTGGACGATCATTACTTCGGGGATATCGAAGAGCGCATGATGGCCTTCATGCTGGCTGCTGAAAAGGAGCTTTACCTGCTTGGCATTCCGGCCAAGACGCGCCACAACGAGGTGGCCCCGGGCCAGTACGAGATCGCACCGGTCTTTGAAGATTCCAACCGCGCCACCGACCATCAGCACCTGATCATGCGCACGTTAGCGCGCGCCGCACGTCAGTACGGACTGGTGTGTCTCTTGCACGAAAAACCCTTTGCGGGTATCAACGGGTCTGGCAAGCACAACAACTGGTCTGTCTCGACGGATACTGGCCTCAATCTGCTTGATCCGGGCCCAACGCCGCATTCCAATCCGCTGTTCATGTTCTTCTGCACAGCTGTGATCCGCTCGGTGTTCAAGCATCAGGATCTGCTCAGAATCTCTGTGGCTTCTGCGGCCAACGATCACCGCCTCGGTGCCAACGAAGCGCCTCCGGCGATCATGAGCGTCTTTCTGGGCGAGCAGCTCAGCAATATCTACGAGCAGCTCAAGGACGGACCGGCCACCAGCAGCATGCGCGGGTCCAAGATGTTCCTGGGGGTTACGGGCCTGCCCACTTTACCGAAGCACGCCGGTGATCGCAACCGCACCTCGCCGTTTGCCTTTACGGGCAACAAGTTCGAGTTCCGTGCGGTTGGCTCCAGTCAGTCTGTGTCGTTTCCGAACGTCGTGCTGAATGTGGCGATGGCCGAGTCGCTCGATGTGATGGGCCAGGCGCTGGCGACCGCACTCGGTGATGGCGACCCTGCCGACGAGTCGGTGCTTTCAGACGCTGTTACGCGGGTGGTTCGGGAGGTGATGGACGAGGCGCGGCCCATCCTGTTTGAGGGCGACAACTACGACGAGGCATGGCACCAGGAGGCAGAGCGGCGTGGCCTGTTGAATCTGCGCACCACGGTGGACGCGCTTGAACGGATGACAGACCGGAAGAACATCGACATCTTTGAGTACTACGATGTGCTGAGCGAGCGCGAGTTTCTGGCGCGCCAGGAGGTATGGCTGGAACAGTACGAGATGAACATCGACATTGAGGCCGAGACGCTGGATGCCATCGCACGCACGCAGGTGATGCCTGCTGCTGTGGCCTACCTGAACGCGCTGATCAGCGCGTCGGCGGGCAGTGGATCTCACGGCATCGGCATAGCGAAGAGCGAGGTGGCATCAGGCATCGACGATCTGCAGGCCGGCCTTGCTGCACTGTCCAAAGCGATGGCCGCCCATGGCGGCGACACGCAGGCCAATGCACGGCACCGCTGCGACCATGTTGTGCCTGCCATGGGCCAGGTGCGTGCAGCCTGCGATGCCTTGGAGCGCCTTGTACCTGCCCACTTGTGGCCGCTCCCGACGTATCAGGACATGCTGTTTGTGCATTAGTCCGCATCGGTCACCAAGGTTTGAATCGCCATACACGCGAGGCGTTTGAAGACATTGGTTCACGGTGTGGGAGCGCAAAGGCTGATTCCCGCCTTCTGGAGCATTTAGCCGGCGGCAGCAAGCGGTGGTTTGGATACGTTTCGAGCATAACCCCTTCGTGCACCGGTGCTTCTTGGACACACGTATCCAAGAGCCACCCTGTGGCCACCGATCAATCTGTTCAATCTGTGGAGCAAGTCGGGTCTGGAAGCGCCTATGAAGGCGAGGCGCGCGCACTGGCCGTGGTGGCGTGCAGAGCGTTCCCGTACCACTGAGGGTCGTACGCAGTCTCCCCCGTAGCGGAGCACTTCGCACTACATTGGGTGACCGTTACAGGCCAGATTGCCTTCCAACGTCCGCCATGTAGTACTCAAGAGCGGCCAGCCATCCTGGCTTCGCACAGTCAGTTTTCGGCTTACGGGAAGGATGGTGCATCGCGCAGTATTGGTGGCATTGGAATGGTTACGAGTCGTGCTTCACACCTTGGCTACCCTGCCTTCGCAACGTTGAACGGTGCGCTATGACGCGGAGCATTTCATTTTCCCAAGGCTTCCAGCGCGACCCGCGGCGTTGGATGGCCATCAATAGTCCCATGGGATCGCAAGCGGCACGCACACGCATAATGGGTGAAACTTGCCTTTCTTTTCCGACATCTGCAATCGTTCTGCTCTGGCCGCAGGTTGCAAAAGGATTCGCTTTGCGCAACGTTTCACTTGCCCAATCCCAATGCAACTCACGCAGTCTAGGCGCTCTGGGTGCTACGCCGACTCGTGCCAGGCGGAAATGTCGCAAAGCGGCTTACGGTGAATGTCGGGGACGGTAGCATCCGTGCTTGGGTAACCAACGGGAAACAGCACGTAGGCCCGCTCATTCGAAGGACGTCCGAGGATGTCGCGCAGAAAGCGCATGGGACTCGGCGTATGCGTCAGCGTAACCAAGCCCATGTGGTGCAGCGCGGCAATGAAGAGGCCGCATGCCATGCCACAGCTTTCCTGGACGTAGTAATTCTTGCGGTTTTTGCCATCCGGGCCAAGGCCGTAAAACTCGGCGAAGCAGACAACGATCCAAGGGGCCGTTTCCAGATATGGCTTGTGCCAATCAGTACCGAGCGGTGCCAATGCCTTCAGCCATTCCGGTGGCATGCGGCGATGGTAACTTTCGTACTCTTCCGCTTCGGCGGCAATGCGGATCTTGCGCTTTAGTGCCGGATCGCTCACTGCCACGAACCGCCAAGGCTGGCGATGTGCCCCGCTGGGCGCCGTTCCCGCCGTCCTGATGGCATCTTCAATGAGCTCCTTCGGCACGGCTCGGTCGCTGAATGCACGTACAGATCGCCGCGCCGCCATCAGCCGGTAGAACTGCCGTGCACGCGTACGCATCTCCTTTTGCGAGCGCTCCGCGAACTGCAGCGACACATGAGAATACTTGGCCATGAAGTTCGCACCAGTGGATGCAAGGTGCACGCAAGTGGTAATAGCTGCAGAAGACTGATTATACCATCGACTGCACGATGCGTCGACAACTAGTCATCAGCCCTACGGAGACAGGCGGCCCAACATGCGCGGAAACGGTATGGTTTCGCGTATGTGCTCCAAGTGACCGATCCAACCCACCGTACGCTCCAATCCAAGCCCAAAGCCCGCGTGCGGCACCGAGCCGTAGCGGCGCAGATCGAAATACCATTCGAAGGCTTCTCGCGGGAGCCCATGCTCATCCACCTGTCGCTGCAGGAAGAAAAGATCGGTGGCCCGCTCTCCCCCGCCAATAATTTCTCCATAGCCTTCGGGAGCCAGGACATCCATGCCCAGCGCCAGCCGGTCGTCCTCAGGGTCACGCTTCATGTAGAACGCCTTGACAGCCGCCGGATACCGGTGGATAATAATCGGGCGATCAAAGTGCCATGTGAGGAGCGTTTCGTCGCTGCCCCCAAAGTCCTTGCCCCACACAAAGTCGCGTGCAGATTCTGCCCATTGTGGAAGGTTGCGCTGCGCTTCTTCGATCTCGCCTATGCGCTGATTGATCACAATCCTGCGTGCATCCATCTGGCGCCGCTTCCACTGCTTGACCTGACCGTACCGCTTCCCTATTTGAGCCTGCTCCGCTTCAAGTGCTGACCGCTCCGTGTGCAGATTCTCAGCGTGCTGCTGCAGCAGCTCTTGCGTCTTGGGGCTAGTCAGCAGTTCTACCGCCTCCGAATACGAAATTCGAGGAAAGGGTGCTTGGACACGCGCCAACGGAGCGGTATCGCGCTTCAGCATTGTGAGTTCTGCTTGGCAGTCACGCAACACATCCTGCACCAGGCGCACGATGAAGTCCTCGGCGAGATCCATGTTCATATCCAGATCATAGAATGCCATCTCCGGCTCTATCATCCAGAACTCGGTCAGGTGGCGGCGGGTTTTGGACTTTTCTGCGCGAAACGTTGGTCCGAACGTATAGATCTTGCCAAAGGCCATCGCCATCACTTCACCGTGCAGCTGCCCGCTCTGGGTCAAGTACGCGGGTGACCCGAAGTAGTCAATTTCAAACAGCGTGCTCGTTCCCTCTACTGCGCTGCCGGTGAGTATCGGCGCGTCCATCTGCACGAAGCCGCGCTCCTGGTAGAACTCGTGGATCGACATGATCACGCGATTGCGAATCCGCAGGGCCGCCCACTGCCGCCGGCTTCGGAGCCACAGGTGGCGCCGATCCATCAGAAAGTCGACGCCATGCGCCTTTGGCGTGATTGGATACTCCTCCGCAAGGCTGATCAGCTCCACGCCACTGGCCTGCAGCTCCACGCCTCCGATCTGGCGTTCATGCGCCACGACCTGGCCTCGGAGCACCAGCGCGCTTTCCTGGGTTGCCTGCGCGGCTGCGGACCAGGACGCGTCGTCTACTTCACGTTTGGCAACCACGCACTGCACGACGCCACTCCCGTCTCTAAGCTCAATGAAGTAGAGATTCTTCGAGGCCCGCTTGTTCTGGAGCCAGCCCTGCAGGACAACGGCTTTACCTACATGGGTCGCTAGCGCCTCAACAGCAACTGCCGACTTGTCCACTAGAACCTTGTGCTTTGCAGTTCTGTCTCCCAGTCTGCCAACTTGCGCTCGCCGGACACGGTCGAATGTATCAGCTCGAAGACACCGAAACCGTCCAGGTCTGCGAAGATGAATTCGGCCTGCCCTTCGCCCGCGATGGTGTTGTAGGACCAGACTTCATAGGGTTTGTATCCCGTTTCGTAGAGGTGCGGATCAATCGATGATGGCTGCCCATACTTGATCAGTATGCGTCCGCGGTCAGAACGCCATCCTTCCTCGCTGCGTGTCGAATAGCGTTCATTGGCATAGCCCAGAAGCGTGTAGAACGTCTCGCGGTACTCGTTGGCCGGCGTGCCTGGCTCCGGGTCCCGCTTCAGCCAAAAATCCATCAGAAAACGGCGACGCTCGTTCAGGTCTTGAATGCGCTCCAGTCGCTGGACTTCGGCTTCAGTGGCCACAATTAGAATATGCTCCAGGCCCGCTGCAAGCTCCTCTGCAGGCATGGTGGCATATTCGCTGGTTTCGAAGGTTTGCGCCACAGGGGCTTCCGGCTGCTCCGTGATGACCGACGGATTGAATACAAAGAATTTTTGGCTCTGCTCTGCTTGGGACTCGTTGGATTCATCGAGCAAGACGAGCCGCAGGAAGTACGATCCTGACGGCAAAGCGTCCAAGCTAAAGGAGCCAGCCAGAACATCCACGGAGCGCACCTGGCGAACCGTTCGTCGCTGCAGCGCTCCAATCGGCATGGGCGCGTTGGCCTCTGACACAAACGCCAACAGCGTGTAGGAATCATTGGCCGAGGCCGCACAATCAGGATCGTACGCCTCCGCATAGTACCAGAGCCGCGACATACCCTCGCCAAACAGGAGATTGGCATTGGGCTGGATCATGAGCCCGTTCTTGAAGAACGGGCTATCACGATCATCGGTGCGTGCGATGCTGGTGGCCAGCGTGATGTCGGAGAAGGTGCATCCACCACTGGTGAAGTATGCGGGTACGATGATGTCGCGCCTGACTTCCACGATCTGGCCTGTGGCGGCCTGCGCTGCCACGCGCAGTTCGTACTCTCCTGGCGGCGCGGTGATGCGCAGCTGGCGCATGTGGTACTGCCCCTCGGCCAACCTAGTGGTGTCATCGGTGGTGAATTCCAGCGTGGTGGCGGTACTCCATACCGCGTCCTCGGGTGTCCCCTCCAGGGTTGCATCGCTTGCGCGCCACAGCCCGAACCCTGCTTCCACGGTCGCTGCAAATCCCTCTCCCTGCGCGGCATAGTCCAGCGATGCCGCGCCAATGGCCAGGTAGAGTTCCACCATCGACTCGGACTTGTCATACATAAACGTTGCGTACTCGACGTTGATGTCAATAGGGAGTTGTGCGACGCATGGAAGCGTGCTGGTGCACAGAATCCAGGTCGAAAATCGGAGTAGGCACTTCATTGCTGGCTGTAGCTTGCTGTAGCTTGGGGTTGAAGTCCGGCTGCTGCCGCCGAGGCGCACGACACGCCCACTACTAAAGTTACGATGCCTAACGCAAAAACTTGTTGTCATTTGCACGTTCGATGCACGGTTTCCGGTCCAACGCACCGGTCGCGCGCGCAAGACAAGGTGCTGCCCGGCCCACTGCGCGGCAAGAGAACGCAGCAATGCAGACATCGGCGACCCCCAGCGTGACCGGCATCTAACGAGCCGCCACCGCGGGCGTTTTGGCATCGGCACGCGCAGCGCGCAGGCGTTCCTGCCACTCATTACAATCAGATGCTTGCTGCCGCGCCAGTAACAGGAGCCATGCACGGCGCAATGAAGAAGCAGTTTCGGCTCACGTCTGGGCGTGCCCGCGGCACTTGGGACGCCGCCGCTCAGGTGGTTTCTTTAACGGCATTGAAAATGCGCCGCTGCCGTGCATATCAGGACAGACTTTCTGCAAAGCGACTGCAAACCCACGCATCTATCAGCGGCCATCCCAACCGGTTACGATCCATCCGCGTCCCAGCCTAGCTAATTTTGATACCATGTCTCACGCCTCTTCATTTAGCCTGCGGTAAATCCTTGTGTATCCAGATCTTGCTCTCTGCGCGGTATGCGCGCATTTGCCGGTGCCGGTGGTGTAATAGCCACGAGAGACTGTGGCCATGCCATGCTTGCGCCCGGCGGTGTGCACTGCGCTAAACGAACAAGGCTGCCTGTGCACTGCACAGGCAGCCTTGCCGCTTGATAGCCGTATGGGGGTTGGCTACTTCAGCTTGACGCTGCCGCGAAGCCCTACCCTGGTGCTGGCTCCCGCATGGCCGCTCACATTCTGCTCGGTAAATACATCAACTGTTACCATCGGCTGGGAACCACCCTGCTGGCCCAGCACAGCTATGCTCGTACCAGCTTGCACGTTGTATCCGGAGTAGGCGTTGTTGGTCCAACGCCCGAACGGCGCCATGCGCGTGCGCGCGCTGACCGGCATCTTGTACCCTATCTGGACGCCGACTCGGTCGGGGCGGGCCTTGACTTCCGAAGAACCTGCCATCGACATCACCTGCCCTAATGTCCCTTCCTGGCGGAAGAGCGCATCAGCACCGCCATACGCGTTGCCCCAACTGGGCTCTACTGATATCGCCAAGCCCTCGTCGCCGCCTGGCGTCAGGCGCAATGTCAAGCTTGCACCCCAGTCACTGTAGCCCTCAGCTTGGTGCACTAGGAGTGTGCGCGCACGGAAGTCCATGCTCAATCCTGAACCGGCATGGGCGTACCCACCGGATACGGCCGCCTCTGCGCCAACACCATTATCGGCATCGCCGCCATCCACCCGGAGGCCCATCTCAACGCTGCCGCTATACGATGAGGTGGCATTAGACCGCCGCACACCCAGTTCAGGGGCAATGCGCAAACGCTGCGCGCGCGCGGTTACCTCTTCTAAATCTGCAGCGAGGTCCGAATCAATCTGGACTGTGAAAACATCGGCCTTCAAGGCAAATGTACTTCCAATGGCCTGACGCAGGCCGGCTGCTGCCATCGTCATGCTGAGATCCGTTGAGAGATCGTCACCCAAATCCTCGCTAATGTCAGCAGAGCCGCTGCCGCCACCCAAGACGCCCCACAGGCTGAGACCTGCGGAGGGCGCGTACCGTACGTATGGATGGATGCCCGTCAGGGACGTTTCTATACTGCCATCGCCATTAAGGCTGCTCGAAAAATCAACCTCACCCGAGGTTGCAGAGATGGCGACACCTGCCAGGAATTTGCTACCGAACTGGTAGTCGCCGCCAAAGTAGATCGAAGAGGTGCTCCCTTCCATGGAGAAACCATCATCGGGCGAACCTTCGAATGAGCCTATGTTGCCGCGACCCCATAAGGTTAAGTCCCCCTTGGCAGCCTGGAAGGAAGAGTGGGACAGCAGCGACTGGTGTTGCAATCCGATTGGGCTGCGTGCGCTGCCAAGCGTCGACATGCCGGCGAGCGCCGCTGGCGTAAGCATGCTGTGCATGCCACCCTGGGGTCGCGATGCGCGCAGGCCTAGAAGGCTTGCCGCGGTGCCCGCGAAGGTCTGGAGCGAACAGGATTGGCCGGCGCTGAATACGCCACACGAAAGCGACTGGCCCATCAGCTGGCCATGGCTCCTGGAAGCGTTCATGCGCGATCCAATGACATCGACGGTTTCCGTACCTATGGTTCGAGCCACGGCCGCCAGCGTGAACTTCAGGGTGCGTGCCCGCTCAGCTACTGATACTTGAATGGTCACGGTAAACTCCTGCGATGCCGACAGCCCATCGGGGTCCTCCGCCATGACCGTAACGCTGGTGACGCCGATCGCGATTGGGGTCACCATGAGCTGCGTGCCGCTTACGGAAACATCCGCGACACCTTGGGTGGCAGCACTGGCCGAGTAGTTAAGCGGATCGCTGTCTGGATCACTGAAGTTGGCCTCCACATCCATGGACAACGTGCTTGCATCTACCTGCATGAATACGTCATCGAACGTGCCTACCGCCATGGGAGACTCGTTTTCGTCCAGGATTGTGACCGTAGCCTGCGCCGAAGCCGAAAGGCCATCCCCGTCGGTCGCATTCACGGTGAACGCGTAGCTGCTGGGACCACCTTCAAAGTCTTCACCTGATCCCACATAGCGAATATTGCCAGCACCATCCACGCTAAACAGCGCTGCTGTAGCGCCGGAGAGCGAGAGCGCCAGCGCATCATTGTCTGGATCCGACGCATTCACCCTGCCAACCGTGGTTGGGCCGGGAAGGTTTTCTGAAAGGGTGAAGAAGTACTCCGCTGCATCAAAGGAGGGTGACTCGTTCACATCCGTAACGGTGACCGTGATTTCCGCTGTAGCCGAAAGGTTACCCGTGTCTGTGACGATGGCAGAGAATACGAACGGTGGCGTACCATCCTCAAAATTTTCTCCGCTTCCAGAGTAAATGATGTCCCCGTCGTCGATGTTGAAGTGCGCGGATCCAGCGCCCGTCAAGGAGAAGGTCAGATTGTCGCCATCGGGATCAGACGATTCCGTGGACCCAACCACGACTGGACCTGCGTCGTTTTCCTTCAGCTGGAATGTATACGATGTCATCGAAAACGTGGGCGCCTCGTTGACATCCATGATGGTGACCTCGACCGCGGTTCGACCTTCCAGTCCGCCCTGGTCGATGGCCAGGGCATTGAACTCGTAGCGCTGGGGACCGCCTTCGTAGTCTTCGCCCGGCCCTGTATAGGAAACGACCCCGTTGCTTCTTCCAATCCTGAACTGCAACGCGCCACTGCCTTCCAGGCTATAGCTGATAGCATCTGATTCTGGATCTGTCGCCATCAGCTCTCCGATCTGCACGGGGCCCGCGTCATTTTCGTCCAGCATCAGGTCATACTGGCGCTGCGAGAATACGGGCGCTTCCTCCACGTTTACAACGGTTACGGTGACCTCTGCTTCCGTGTACAGGTTGCGGTTGTCAGTCGCCCGCACCTTGAACATGAAGGCGCGCATTTCAGACTCGTAGTTCTCTCCGCTCCCGGTATAGGACAAAGCGCCAGTGGCGGCAATGCTGAACGACCCTGCATCGGCACCGAGGAGCTGATACGTGAAGGGTCTGTCTTCATCGTGCGTCGCCGTGGTGTTGCCTAGGAGCAGAGGACCAGCCTTGTTTTCCATGAGATCAAACGCATAGGAGCTCTGCTCAAAGCGCGGCAGTTCCACCACATCGGTGATCGTCACCGTGACAGCAGCCGTAGACCTCAGGTTGGCTTGGTCTCTCGCGGTTAGCGTCAGCGCATAACTGTTGGGTGGCGTTTCGAAGTCTTCCCCGGCACCCGCGTAGGTGATCAAGCCCATTGATGATACGGCAAACCTGTTCGCACCTGTCCCCGAGAGGCTGTAGGTGATCATGTCGCCGGCATCCGGGTCCATGGCCATCGCCGATCCTACGGTGTCGGCGGCGGCGACACTTTCTGGAATGCTGAAGGCGAAGGTCGTCTCCGCAAACGTCGGTGCTTCGTTGACGTTCACCACGGTCACGGAGACCGGCACATCCGTATACACCTCATCCGAGGTGCGGGCGCGTACCATGAAGTTGTACACGTTTGGCAGCGTTTCAAAGTCTTCCCCGTCGCCAACGTAGTCCAAATCCCCTGTGGTGAGGTCGATGCTGAACTTGTCCTCGGGCGCACCCTCCAGGCTATAGGCTATGGCCACTGGCAACTCGACCGTTGCGGCCACAGTACCCAGCGGTACCGCTGTTCCTTCCGGTGTTGCTTCCTTCAGGTTAAAGGCGTAGCTCTCAAATGAGAACTTGGGCACATCCGAGCCGCCGCCATCCCCTTCTATCGTCACGGTGACCGTTGTGCTTGCTTGCCGTCTGCCGGGGTCAGTGGCTACTACTGTCAGGGTGTAGCTTGGGGGATCGCCCGTTTCGCCTGGGCCGATGTAGGATATGGCACCACCGGTGGCTGAAACCGTGAAGCGATCACTGCCGATCAGGCTATAGGTCAACGCATCGCCATCGGGATCTGTCGCAGATACGGTGCCGACGCTGACGGCCGTATCGTCCCCCGACTGGCCGGGAGCCAAGGTGAACGCATAATTCAGCGCAGCAAACACCGGCGGCAGGTTGCCACCGCCACCGCCACCGCCACCGCCACCACCACCGCCGCCGCCGCCGCCACCACCACCACCACCACCACCGGTGGTGTCGCTGTGCTTGATGGTTACTCCAGCAGTGGACGTTTCCGCTGTGCCCACCTCCGTAGCAGTCACGGTTAGTAAGAGATCCGGAATTCGCGTTGCGGCTTGAAACAACGGCACAGGAACCGTTCCCGTGTATGTCAAGATGCCGGTGTTGATGCCGACGTCGATGGAGTCTATATAGTGGCATAGATCGAGATCTGTAGTACAGCCAGCGTTGCGATCCCCTATAGCCGGCAAACTGTATTCTACCGCTTGCCTCGTTAAGCTTGTTGCAGTGACCTTGCCAATCTGGGCACCGGTCGTCCACAGCTGAACAAGATTGAATATGTAACTCTCCTGCTCTGCCGGTACGTCGAATTTGGGGTAATCCACAAAATCGATGGTGACTGTCGCATCGAGGCTCTCCTGTCCATCGGTGGCTGTAATTGTAACTTCATGTTTATCATTCATGCCCGTAAAATCCACCCCCGTACCCGTATAAAGCAGCTCGTCCTCACTACTCTTGATCTCGTACGAGCTTGCATCAGTACCACTCAACGTAAGCTGAAAGTCGGCGCCTTCTGGGTCCTTAACAGTGAACCTTCCAACAGACCACGGCACGTCCGCGCCGGAGACAGCTTCAGGCAACGAAAACGTGTACGTAGGAAGAGCAGCAGTACCTCCGGCATCTGTAAATACGGGTGCCTCGTTTGCGTTCGTCACCTTGACCGTGACGGGGACGGTATCTGACCCTGTGGTACCATTCGGACCTCCAGAGTACGTAGCCCGTAACACCAGGCTGTACGCACTGCTGGGATTGGAAAACGACTCGAAGTCTTCGCCATCGCCGGCATAGGTCAGAGCTCCGCCGTCGGCGTTGTATGGGTCAGTACCCGTTGGAGTATCAGTTGTCCCGCCAAAAGTCACTTCGAATCCCTTGTACTCCTGCTGTCCACTGGCGTTGGTGAAATCCCACCGGACCTGCGATCCACTCGCTGCTCCGCAGGTTGCAAAATCTGGATTAGTCTCGTCATTGTTATTGAGGGTGTAAGCCAAGCCACCGTCAGCTTCATTTTCCTCTAACGTAACCGTCAGGCTGACCACTCCAATTAATGCAGGGTCGGTCGCCTGGTCAGCCGGATCCCCGTCACAGTCCGTGTCCGGGTTCGTGCTGGGTCCGAGGACGATCCTGAAACCACTAGTCTGGGCCTGCGCGGAATTCACAGCGCTTACCGCCAAGAGCGCGAACGTCAAGAGCATGCACAAACCTAAAGGAAGCCAGGTCCCGGACTGGCTGAGGCCCCGCCTAAGCCGCGGAGCACCAGCAGGTCGCAGGGCAAACGCACGTGACGAAAGAGGTGAAGAAAACAGCGTGGAAGTCGACATATCTGCCACCAATTGGCTAGTGAGTAATGAGTAGGTGTACGGACCACCCTGAAAGGCCGCCCGAAGCGGGTAATTTAACGGTCATAAAGCTACCGTGCGCCCGGATTCTGCCAGAATATATCGCTGCGCGCTCTCCCGCTGCACGCGCGGCCACACCAATGCCGAGGCAATCCGCGTCTGCTGCTGCGCAGCGCGTTCAGCAAGTTGGCACGGGCACCCCCGCACGGAAATGGCGCCCTACAAGCCAAGGCCGCGCCTTTTGCCTTCCTAAGCGCCTTCGTGCCCGCAGTTTGGGCTGCATAATGCCCATGCATCAGCGCAGATTGCACCTTGGCTTGCGCCCCATCCGCGGGCGAATAGCCAGCTTGTTCGCAGTATGACCGTTCAGCTCTGTACATAGCACGTCTTGAGGACCACTGCGTGTGCGCCCTCTCCCTCTGGTACACTATAGTGTACCTAAAGATGCAACCGGCCCGCCGAAGCACTCCGTTTTGGCCCATTTAACGGGCATTACAACTTGCCTCCATCCGCTTTGATCCCGTAGCTTGCGTTGCCATCCTCGGTATTCAGCTCTTTTTTTTTCACACCGGAATCCTCTGCGCTACCGTCTTGGTGCAGTAACGCAGCGGGGCCGCCGGCTACGCCGCCTAAAGACCCTGCGAGCACCCTTCACACAGCCTTCTGCGGCTCACGGCTGCCACGAGGCCTTCCGAATAGCATGCAATGTGCATAAACGCATCTGCGCAGCCTTCCGCCGTGCTGAGCGGACAATGCCAGGATTCGTGCCCTCCGGCTTTAGCGTATCGCCAGGCAACACGCTGCGGGTCATGGCACTGCAAGCATGGCAGGTGCCGGTTCGCCGCGCGTCCGCAGCTCAAGGGCCCGCATCCAAATTGTAATCCAATCCACCTGCGCCCCTGAGCTCTTGCGCCGTCCACGGTGCACGCAAATCTATTGCCTGCCGCATATTATGCGCTGCACAGCGCGAACTGCGCGGCAGGCGGAAACAGCGGGCCGTGCACGGACCCGTTGTTAGGTCGTTCTTATGAGTAACAGGCATGGATAGCCGGAATTTCCAACCACGATTTTTGGATGACAGGTTGGCATACTTCTGCGTGTGATCAACGGTATTCGATGACGCGTTGGCGGTCGTGCCTCCAAGGGATTCGGCCTTGGGGTCCAAGGTAGCCTGCGGCGCGCAGCGCGTTGTTGTGCGCTCGGCGGGCGAGCCGGATTATGACTGGATCTTCACGGGTGATGACCGTGGCGGGGGCGCGGACGAAATGATTGAACAGGATCCGGCTTTTGGCGACCGGATAGCGTGCGCCCAGACGCTTCGCCAGCCCCTGGTACAGCGTGCTGGCAATCAGCGTAAGCTGCAGCAGGTTCCGATCGATACGCAAAGGCACGGTACTGGAGAGGCGTCCATAGGGAAGCAGTTGATGGCATCTTCAATGGCGTTTTCGATGAGCATGCGTCTAGCGGTCCATCAGTCCTGCGGGGTGTTCATCCTGTTCATCCATGCGATTGATGATCAGGAGCGTCGGTTTGCCTGGGCCAAGCCCCTGGATGGCAAGATGGCGCAGCGGACGCGGAACGTTGCGCAGAGTAAAGACGTCGTCCAACACGCGGGACGTGGCGTCCTTGCGCCCGATGTTGTACAGTCGGACTTTCTTCCAGCGGTCCAGGGACCGTTGAAGATGCCTGCACTCTTTGACAAGCTGCTGGCCCTCCATGTGGCGCGCGATCATGGGCAGCATCATTGGATACTTGGCACAGCCGGGCAGTGAACGGGGCCACCAAGCGCTGGTTGGATCGCAACAGTGGTCTGAACACGTTTGTGGGCGATTCCTGTGAAGCGATGGGGTCCCTGCACCTTTATCGGGCAAGCGACCTGCCCGTTGGGATCAGCAAGTCACAGAATAACACCTCTTACGCAGGCACTGGATCTGCCCGCTGCGCGTCCTGCGATCACGTTTTACGATCTGACCCATATCTGGAGGGTACCGGGACCGGCTTAAAGCAAAGCGTGGTCATTCGAAGGAGCGCCGCCATGAGTGTCCCTTGTTGACCTTGGCTTAGACGGGAGCGGCTTTGTACGCAAGAGCAAGGCGGGTAAGGTGCACCACACGCTGGAGGAGATGCTGGCGGCCCGGCAGGCGAAGGGCGCACCTCCAGTTTGGACGACGCTTCGAAGCATTCTCCAGCGACAGACGCGCACGACCCGTGTGTTTCCGTACCGCGTACGCTCCATATGCACACAACCGCACAACCCGATCCCGAGCCCCGGTCGATCTATGACGCCTTGGATATAGATTGTAAGTTTATCTCTACGAAGAAGACCGTCGTCTGATCGGCGGTGTCCAACGTCCTTCTGCAGTCCATTGCAATGCCAGAACAGGTATTTGGGTGATCTATATCCTTGAATATCAATGACTTGGAAAATGGGATAGTGAATTTGGGATAAGGGAGCAGCGGCAGTCGCGCCCCGTGCGTCGTAAACCCCCGAGGCGGAAATGCAGCGGAGCCGTGTGCAACCCTTCTCTGTCCGCGCGGCATAGCGCAACCGCCATTGCGGTTAGCGTAATTGCGCTATCATTGGAGCTGTTCGGACACGCAGACAACAGAATCACGCTGGTCTGGCCTCTGCTTATGCAACCGCCGCCCATTCATTTCCTGCTGGTTCCAGACGCTGATGCGGCCCGGCGCGTGCGCCGGCACCTGGCTACAAGGCATGCACGCTCCGGTGTGATCGTCGGCATGCTGGATCAGCTGTGGGAAAGCGCCGCGTCCAGGTATTTCGTTGCAGCAGAAGGCGCCGTTGCCGACGATCAGTTTGTGGAAGCGCTAGGAAGCCTGGAAGACGCGTTCTGGAGCAAGAGCTTCGAGGTCGCACCCACCGAAACCGCCGATGCCATAAAGTCTGCACTGCGCAACCTGGTTGCCGCGTCAGATCCCTACAGGCTCCTCCGCTTGCAGGACCACACCGCCCAGGCAACGCGTTTCCACAAGCGTGTGCAAGACCTGCTTCGGCTGCGCCGGGCCCTAAACGGAAGACTCCCGGGCAAATTGGATCTGGTACGCCGCCTGCTGCGCGCTCGCGCGCCTGCTGCAGCGACACGGATCCTCGTGTACCATGTCAGGGGACTGCCGTCAACCGCGCGCTGGCATGGAGCGCTTATCCGCAAACTCAATTTGGACGCGGACGGCGCGCATGACGCTGCACTGCAGCGGGAACTGGAAGCATGCCTCCATGCACCGCCCCGTGCGCCTGCGCGAACCGCACTCCATGCGCTGCAGACGCAGCTCTTCAGCGACAATGCCAAGTCACAAGCCATTGCGGATGCCTCGACGCAGTGGATACGTGTGCGGGACTACTACCAGGAAGCCGAAGTGGCCGCAGGCATGGCGCAGCAGCTTCTCAGCGCCCACCCGGACTGGACACCCGCCGACATAGGGATACTCCTTCCGGATAGCCCTGAATACGCGCTGGCAGTTCGTGACGCCTTCGGGCGCGCCGGCTTTGCGCTGTCCGGGCTGCCGGGCGTGAATCAATCGCGCGATGTCGGTGCCGAGTTGGTTTTTCACTTCCTGTACTGCCGGCAGCCCTTCAGTCCGGCCATGGCCAAGGCTGCCGTGCTGACGTCGCCCCTGATGACCAAGTCATTGGAGGCTGGTGCCTTCATGGCCCAACAGATCATGGATGGAGAAAACCTGGCGAAGGTGACCGAGAAAATGGACCCTTTGACGCAGGAGCTGGCGGCGCTGCTTGAAGGTAAAGATGTGAAGCGCGCCTCGCTGGGGACCGCCCTGGACTCCCTTGACGCGCTGCTGGATGGCCTGCACAGCAATGGCCTGCCCCAGCACCTTTTGAAGCACCGGACGCACGCACATCGGACCGTCGAGGAGGTGAAACGAGAGCTGGAATCAATGCAGGAACTGGACTGGGCTCTTTTGCAGCGAGTTGCAGCACCATCGCCTGACGCAGTTGGCCGAGAGGATTCCCCAGTGCATACCCTCGAAGGCATCACCATTTGGCGCGAAACCCATGAGCCATGGCGCGACGTAAGGCACCTGTTGGCGCTGGGCTTTGACGAATCACGCTATCCGAAAGCTGCGGGGACATCTTCCGTGTTTTTCGAGGAAGAGCTGCTCGCCATTAGGCGGCTGCATAGGCTGGCCATGCCGACGCCATCAGAACGCATCGCGCGCGCGCGTGAACGGCTCCGCAGGCAGCTGGGCGCTGTGCATGATGCAGTTACCTTCTTTGTTCCGTACAGGAATCCTATCGGCGACCCGGCGGGGCAGTCAGAGAGCCTGGCCTTCATGCAGCGCCTCATCACGGGGCCGCGCGACGCTGAGCTCGTCGTAGACCTGGACAACACGGACACGCGCCACCGCATCCAGTACCTGGCTACGGCCGATGCCACAAAACCCTCACCGCCGCGCGTACTAACCCCCGCAGCGCCTCGTATTGAACTGGGGCGCAATCTCTTGTATCGGTTCGATGACCCAAGGACGTTGCGCAGAGAATCGCCGTCCAGCCTGGAGCGCATGCTGGTTTCGCCCTTGGCATGGCTCCTGCACCGGCTCAACGCCTTGCCGCAGGAATGGGAGCCGGAATCCGTGGGGCCACTCCTTGCGGGATCGCTGGTCCACAGCGTACTGCAAGACCTGGTCGATGAGGAGTTTCTGCATCGCAGCCCAGACGAATTAGCGTCAGATGTGAAAAGGATCCTCGAGCAAGCAGCCCGAAAGCAGGGTCAGCACCTACTAGGCCCACTCTGGCGCATTGAGCGGCTGAATCTGACGAAGCAGCTGGTAGACGCAGTCCAGGAATGGCAAAAAATCCTGATTGCGCTCCGAGCACATTCATTCAAAAGCGAATACACGCTGCGCTCGCCTCCAGGTACTTTCTGGGAAGGCATCCCTGTGGGCGGTCGTGCAGACGTAATCTTTGACGTTGGCCGTGGTCAGCGCTTTGTGGTAGACTACAAATGGACCAAGTCCAGCCGACGGCTGGAGCAGATGAAGCAGGGATATGAGCTCCAGGCTAGCATCTATCGCGCTTTGGCCCGGATGCATTTTGGCGACAGCACCCAGCGCACCCACATTGCCTACTTCACCATGCGAGATCAGGAATATCTGACCGATGCCCCCGCCCCCAGCGCCAAAGGCATCCCGAATTGGCATGCGCTGGAAGACGATGTCAGTGCGCAGGCCACGCTCCATGTGCGCGGTCACCTCGATGCGCTGCGCACCGGCACCGTGCCGCTCAATACCGATGCAGATAGGACGCTCTTCGAAAAGCTCAGCATCAGCCTGTTCGCACTGAATGCCAGTCCTCTGATCGAGTTGTTTGCGTTCAAGAATGGAGACGGATGAACCGGGAAGAGCACACCATATACCGTGCGGGTGCCGGGTCCGGCAAGACGTACACTGTTCAGCAAAAGCTAGGCGAATGGATTGCGGAGGGCACAGTCAGACCAGACCGCGTGTTGGCCGTCACCTTTACGGAAGCGGCAGCTTTGGAGCTGCGCGAACGAATCACGGCCAGGCTTCTGGAGGACGGTCGGCTAGCAGACGCCTTGAAGCTGTCCCAAGCGTACATCTCTACAATCCACGCCTTTGGGCTCCGCTTGCTCACGGAGTTTGCATTTGAGGCGGGCATCTCTCCGCGTCCGCGCCTGCTGAGTGACGACGAGAAAGGCGCACTGATACGCCGCGCACTTGCGCAGTCAACTGCAGCGGACGATGTGGCGCACGACCTGGCAGGCTATGGCTACACCTTCCAGTGGATCACCAAACGTACCGCTGCCGACCAGTTCCGGGATCACCTGTTGCGCGCGCTTCGACTGCTTAGGCAGATCGGAATAGCGGACGAGGTGCGTGTTCGGCAATTGGTCGCGGCCATGGAACAGCGTTTATCCAAGGACTATGGAGACACCAAAAAAACTGCCGCGTTGGAGCAGGCGCTTTTGGGCAGCATTCGCACGTTGCTGCAAGTGTTTCCGCGTTCCTGGATTGATTTTTTTGACGCGACGAGTCTCGGCAAGGAGCCTGCTAAAGCATTCAGACGGGACTATAGCAACCTCAAAAAGGCGCTTGGCAAGGATGCCTTGAAGCGCGACTGGACGCTTTGGAACAACCTTCAGAAGCTCCGGACGACATCTACCAAGAAGCTGCCGTTGCCGGCGGAGTACACTGCCTTGGCTGACCGCGTCAAGGACGCGGCCCACGGCTTGGACGTGCATCCTGGCCCCTTAGAGCAGGCAATAGCGCTTGGGCGCATATTGCTAACCACTGCACACGACATCAAGGGAGGCTACCAGAAACTGAAGGCTGCCGCAGGACTGGTGGACTACATGGACATGAATGCACGGGCAGAATACCTCTTGCGCACACAAGAAGATGTTCGCAAGACATTGGCCGCGCGCATCGACTGTCTGGTGGTGGATGAGTTTCAGGACACGAACCCGCTGCAGTTCGCTCTGCTTTGGGCGCTCAAGGAGGCCGGTATTCCGAAGACTCTGGTGGTCGGTGATCTGAAGCAGGCCATCATGGGCTTTCAGGGGGCGGATCCGCGGCTTTTCCAAGCGTTGGCTACGCAGCATCAAGCGAAGTCGCTCCCCAGCAACTGGCGCTCGCAGCGCGATCTGATGGCCATCATCAACGCGTTCGGCAGCGTGCTCTTTGGAAAGGAATACGACAAGCTCTCCCCCGAGGCGAAACCCGGTCGGTTGCCGCCGCTGGAAATCGCTCACTTCCCAACGCGCCCCAGGAAAGATCGGTGCCGGGTTCGCGCGTGGACAATTGGCAATCGTATCAAGGCGTTGCTTGCAGACGAGACGCTTCGTATCAAGGACCGCAGCACCAAGAAGTCCCGTGGCCTGCGAGGAAGCGATATCGCCGTGCTCTGTCCGACGAACTTCATGCTGAAAGAGTATGCCGCCATCTTCCGACAGCTTGGCTTGCACGTTAAGTACAGGGAAGACGGCTGGCTTGCTTCGCGCCCGGTGCAGATTGTGCTGCAGGCGCTGACTTACCTGGTCAACCCCGCGGACCGGCACGCGGCGCTCTATCTGGCGGCTACGGAGCTTGGCGAACACACGCTGCCCGACGCGCTGGCGCACCTGATCGAAAGCCACGAGAAGCCGCCTCGCATCGATGACGCCATCTTGGAAAATCTGGACGACTTGCGCAAAAAAAGCCGTCAAAGCGATGGCCGTAACAATGGCGCCGGGGTTGGTGTTGCGTCGCTATCGGTCCACACGCTGGTCGCCCGCGTGCTGCAACGACTGAAGCTGTTTGACCGGGTCATGGAATGGCCTGACAGCGAGCAGCATCGGGCCAATCTGATCCACCTCTTGTCGGCCGCTCGCGAGTTCACCAATGCTGAACCCGTGGCTATGGCACATGGGGGACTTCATGGATCCGGTGTGCCCACATTCCTGTCCTGGCTGCGTGCGCGCACTAAGGATGAGGATCAGCAGCCGGAGAAGAAAGTGCTCGAGCAGGATGCCATCGTGCTGTCCACATGGCACAGTGCCAAGGGGCTCGAATGGCCCGTTGTCGTAGCCGCGGGGCTTCATAAAACGGTGGAAGGGAGACTACCAGATCTGGGCTTCGAGTACGCTTCGTTTGATGATCTGTCGCAAATTCTGAGCGCAGCGGAGATTCAGTTTAGTCCCTTGTACGTTTCGCCAACGAAGAACGAAACAGCTCGGGCGCATCTTGATGCTGCCGCACGTGAGACGGCGCTGCGTCTTTTGTACGTAGTGCTGAGCCGCCCCCGCAACAAGCTGATCATTGAGTGGCCCGACTATCTCGCTACGCGCAGTTCCAAGGCGCAAACGTACTGGTCGCTCTTGCGAACCCACCAGTGTTCATTCGATGCCGTACAGCAAGCGTTAAGCATCGCTGACGTGCCGTACGCATGCCATGTTATCGAGGGCGATGCAGCGCTGCCGGACGAGGACCTGGCCGCCCAAGGTGCGCCCACTCGTCTGCTTTCCGACGTTGGCCGCCGCGCCATTAGGCCGGGGAACGCGCCTAGGGACTTGACCCTTGAAGCGCTCTATCCGTCCGACCTGGACCAAGTGGCCGGTGCAGAAGCCGATGAGGACACAACGACCGATGCGCAAACCCACATAGACAAAGCATACGCCGATCTACCTGTCCGCACCATCCGATACGGGCAAGGGGTACAGCTTCCCGAGCACGACGTTGCCGCACTCAGGGAGGTGGGACCGAACGCGCTTGGCGTGTTTTTGCATCGCTGCTTCGAGGTGCTGGGGCAACGTCCCGACCTGGCCGATACGATGGAGACCTGGTCCAACCACCTTGCAAGTGGAGCTGGACGGGCCATCCTCAAGGAGGCGGTGGTGCGTTTTGAGGACTGGATGGCTTCGCGGCTCAGTCCCGCAAATGTGCTGCGCGAGTGGCCACTCCTTGGCGCGATGGACAACGGAACCATTGTATCCGGTGTCGCGGATATGATTGTTGAAACCACGCATGGCGTCTGGATTCTGGATCACAAGTCGGAGAAAGTCAGAAATATCGAGGATTCCTTCAGGAAGCATGGTGCCCAGCTTGATGCCTATATCCATGTGCTTTCGTCTCAGGGCAAGACCGTACTAGGCGCAGGCATCCACTGGCTGCGCACCGGCCAGATCACCTGGGGGCAGTTCGCCTCGCATATGGTACTCCCCACCCGCTGACGCCGACCATCCCTTCCAGCTTGGTGCCTATGCCCATGTGCTTGCTTCTCAGGGCAATTGGGTCTTGGGCACGGGCATCCACTGGATCGCACGGGACCAGTTACCGTTGAGGACGTTGCACCTTGAAGTGCGCTGCTGTACGCAGGTCTGCGGGGGTCAGTCCCTGAGCCAAGGACGCCGGCGCAACTGCGTGATTCCAAAGTGCCAAAACGTATATTGGCTGGCAACCTCGTGCAACACACACCAATCCGAAATGCAGCAGTCCATGCCCATGCGCAGCGCAGTAAGCCTTATGATGCTTGGATTGGGACTGTCCTGGGGCACAGCACCAGCGGCAGCGCAGGTATGGGACCTGGTGTGGGCTGATGAATTCGATTACCAAGGCCTCCCGGACGGGACGCGCTGGAGCTACGACGTAGGCGGGCACGGATGGGGGAACAACGAAGCGCAATACTATACCAGCGCCCGCGAAAAGAATGCCCGCGTGGATGGCAGTGCGCTCATCATCGAAGCGCACAAGGAATCGTACCAAGGCAAGGAGTACACCTCGGCACGCCTGGTCACCAAGGCCAAGGGAGACTGGGCTTATGGACGCATCCTGGTGCGGGCCAAACTGCCCTCGGGTCGGGGAACCTGGCCGGCTATATGGATGCTGCCGACCAACAATCCGTACGGCAATGGGAGTTGGCCCGACAACGGCGAAATAGACATCATGGAGCATGTGGGATATGATGCGGGCCGGATTCACGCCGCCGTGCACACGAACAAGTACAACCACCAGCGAGCCAACGCCCGGGGCGACAGTCGGTATGTGGGCGACGCCGAAACAGCCTTCCATGAATACAGCGTGGACTGGACGCCTACGCGGATGGATTTTGCTGTTGATGGCAACGTCTACTTTACGTATCACAACGAAGGCGATGGCTGGGTGTCCTGGCCGTTTGATCGCGAATTCCACCTGCTGCTCAACATCGCTATTGGCGGCCGCTGGGGCGGTGCGCAAGGGATAGACGACTCCATCTTCCCGCAGCAATTCGTCATCGACTATGTCCGGGTGTATCGATACATCGCGCAGCCGTATCTCACATTTATGCCTCCAAACGCCTTGGCGGCCGGCGACACACTGCGCTTGGCTGCTGATGCGACAGACGCAGATGGCGTCGTGCATCGCGTGGAGTTCAGACAAGGCGATGCAATCCTGAGTCAGCACACCTCGCCTCCGTACGAGCACACCATCCAAGGAGTGCACCCAGGCTGCTACAAGCTGACCGCCTTGGCGATAGACGACCTTGGATGGACTACCGCTGCCGACACAACGGTGCTTACTGTTGGCCAAAGCTGCGACAAGGCTCCGTACCTTGTCGCTCCGCACGCAGTGCCCGGCAGGATAGAAGCTGAATACTTTGATCTTGGCGGTCCGAACATCGGCTACTTTGACCTTAATCCATCCAACTTTGGAGACGGGATCCGGCAGTCCGAAGGCGTGGAAGTCTACCGTACTACCGACGGCAGCGGGTACCATGTGCAGAGCGTGCGCCACGAGTGGCTTGCGTACACCGTCCGTGTGGTGGACCCCGGCCTGTATACGTTCTTCGTGCGCCTATCTACGTATGGTGCCAGAGCAGCGTTCACCTTATCGGTCGATGGCGTCGACCAGGTCCTGTACGATGATGTGGTGACACCCAACCAGTGGGGCATAGTATTTGCCACCGATGTAGCACTCGACGAGGGCGTGCGCGACTTGCGGCTGACTGTGCACGAAAACAATACCAGCATCAATTGGCTGCGGTTCATCTATTCGGGGCCGTTGTCCACAGAGGAAGAGCCAGGCTGGGAGCGCACCATGCTGCACGAAAACTACCCGAATCCGTTTCGTGACGCAACCACCCTCGCCTACACTGTTACGCACCCGGGCCCTGTGCAGATCGAAGTGTTCAATGCGCTAGGGCAAAGGGTCACGCGGCTGGCTGATCATCATCACAGCGTGGGTCGGCACCGGATCCGTTACGATGCAAGCGGACTGGGAGCTGGGCTTTACTTCTATCGGCTCACAAGCGGCGCGACGCAGCAGAATCGCATCATGGTCAAACTGTGACTGCGAAATCGCAACCGCCCTGCACCTGCAAATACAGCCATTCCTGAACGCGCGCAATCGGAGCGGCGTCAAGCGCTTCTGAACGCTGACGCAAGGCCTGTCGCCCCAAGTCGCCATTCATTTGCCATAGTATGGAACCGCCCGGATGCATCCGCACAGCAGGTGCCATTCAGGTCAGCGAGTCGGAGGCTGATGTACGGCGTGTTTTCTGGCATTGGAATGCCTACGCCGGGCAGGAATGGCCATCGCAGTGCGCACAGGCACAGTGGCACATCGCTCCGTATGGAGCGGAGGCGGCAAGGTCGGCGCTTGGGCTAGGCCCGCGGTGCCAAGCGGCACGCCGAGCACTCCTACAACTGAGCTGTAAGGCCTTGCCTGGTGCTACCGTGACCCATAAAGCCATGTTGACGTTCGCATTTGCGGGCCAATATGCGCCCAGCGTATTCAACGTTATGAGCTTGGCCAGAGGAAGATGTTTGCCTCTTGCATGGTGAATGGGATGGCTGGGGAAACACAGCGTTGGTCAGTGTAATCTCCGCACAGCGTGCGCACAAGGGGCGTACACAGGATGCTTTCTAAGTAGTGATTGACCGACCCCCTCTTTGCAGGGGTTTTCGGTCAATCACTAAATAAAGCCGGCGCTCAGCGCCGCACATGCCGGGCGCATGGACACGCGCCGCCATGCACCAAGTTGGCCGCAGCTGCAGCGTGCTCGAATCACTGGCGGCAGAAGCAGAGCTTGCGTGCGGTGGGCGTGGCGTGCGCTTTGAATCCGCAGTCACCAGTCGGATGATATCGACCACTGCGCCTAAAAAGCAAGACGCCCCGGCACCGATTACGGCACCGGGGCGTCTCCCCTATACTCGCTTTGCGAGACGAACCACTACTTGATCAGAACCATCCGACCAGTCTCAATGTGCTTGCCGGAGGCACCCGTAGCGACTACTCGGTAGAAGTAGTTGCCCGAAGCCAGGCTTGTTGCATTGAGCTCGACCGTACGGCTGTGTCCAGCCTCCAGCTCCTGTGCTGGCAGCGTCATCACATTCCGCCCAAGCATGTCAAACACCGTGATGCTCACCTGTGCCGTCTCAGGCAGATCAAATTCAATCCGCGTAGACGGGTTGAACGGATTCGGATAGTTGCCCAAGAGCGTAAACTCTGTCGGCAACTCCTCGGTCGCCGCAGCCGTGATGACCTGCGGGAAGAACGTGCTACCGTCCATCCCCACGCCCATCATTGTGAGGCCCTCAGCAGCAGATTTGCCAACGCCAGACATGTTAAGCACCAGCGCCTTGTCCGCGTAGCCATCCAACTCGAAACGGAAGACCTCGATCTGCGTGGCACCATCAGAGGTTAACACCTCGATGTTGTAGCCGCCCGGATCCAGCGACTTGTACTCGCCCACATCGTCAAACGCAAAGTTGTTGATGAACAAGTCGTTGGTCACG
This sequence comes from Rhodothermales bacterium, assembly GCA_951812585.1. GTDB lineage: Bacteria > Bacteroidota > Rhodothermia > Rhodothermales > Bin80 > JAAXGV01. Next base: position 123,361 of record OX638318.1, read on the forward strand.
CGCGTGTTGTCCACCGGATCCAGCGTGCGGATGTCAATCTCTCCCAATGCGCTCGCACCGTGCACCACGTAAAAGTCCACCATGTTGCTGACGCTAGACGCCGTGCGCACATCCTCCCGGATGACCAGACTCACCACGCCGGCCGCCGCGTTACCATGCGCAATCACATGGTAGTGCTTGTTCCGGTCGAAGCGAACTGGCAGACTCAGTAGCGGCGCGGAGTTGTCCGGCGCAGCAGCAGCGACGATGTCCAGCGTGTGATTGCCTGCAGCAACGACCCCAAAGGCAAGCGCCGACTGGAACATGAAGTCGTCCGCGACCTTGTTGTCGTCGAGGTAAACATCCACCGTAGCTCCGGCTACGTTGTGAACGAACTGCACACGCGCCGTGCCTCCAAGGATCGGATCCGCACTGATCGGATTCTGCAGCATGTTCGAAGCAACACCTAGAATGCTGCACATACCCAGTTCCAACCCCTCCTGGGTCAGGTTTGGAACGCCGTTGATGAAATCGTTCCCCCGGTTCGAGTCGTCATCCGTCGGGTCGTCGCTAACATCATACACGCCAGCCAGACGTGGATTCGTTCCATCGCAGTCCCACTGAACAATACGAAGGCCAGTGATGTCAAAAACGTTCGGCAAATCGTCAGCAACAAGGCGTACGTTCGGGTCGTGTGCCGGCACAGCATCCAACTCCACCTTCCAGAACATGTCCGCCGCATTATCCAACAACAGATCCGTGCTGTTGCCATTGGCATCTACATGCCCCACTTCAAGGTTTATCCATTCCATCGAATCCGCCATTGCATCGTGCAGATAGCTCACCGATGCCGTGCCCGTGTTGCCCAGATCGTCAGGGAACTGCATGATCAGCGGGCGGAAGGAGTCTGGACCATCGCCCTTCGGACTGCCAACAGGGAAGATGTAGCCTGACGTTACTACGCCCCCGGTGGCATCGCCCTCCTCAATCGCGCGGCTCAGCGTCCCACTGAAGTAGCTGTTACGCGAACCCAACTGGATGACCGCATTGCCACTGCCCGCCGTGATGCGCCCCTCCAGGGAACTCTCGGGCGACGATTGCGTGATCATCCACCTGTACATTGGATCACCGCCGATGACGCCGTTCTTCAGCATAAGCCTGCCTTCTATGTTCTGACTGACATCGCTCATCAGATTCAGCATGCCCGTATCACCGCCTGGATCAGAGGCTACCTCCACATTGCAGAACTGCGACATCGGGCCGCCCATCGATACGTTCGACATGCCATTCGTGACAAACCGAACCGTGCCGTTCATGCCCAGCTCATTGGCCGGCATGCTCGCTTCGTCATTCCAGTCACTCGCAGCATCGAAAGCATAATCCCCGTACACCGTCAATCCGATCGGTACTGTGTAGCCGTTAATTTCGGTCGATCCGGCGCAATCTCCGGCACTAAACTCGTAGGTAATCATGCTGTCGGTAGCAACGTGCATTCCGCCCACATGAAAATCGCCCATCGCCATATGAGATCCACCACCCAATGCCACCAGCGAATTGCTTGGCGTCGTCATCGAACCCTGCATGTAGTCACCAACCACCGACAAGACGTCCCCTGATACGTCCACTTGGCCATCTCCATCCAGCATCATGTCCCCGCCAATCATCAGCGTAACCTGCGGATGGCCTCCGCCGCCTCTTCTTCTGCTGTAGTCGATCTCAGACCCGTTGCCAACGGATACGTCCCCACCAATCATCACGTAGTCCACACCCGGGCCAATCGCTAAGCTGTTGCTCGGCTTCTCGTCGCTGTTTTCTTCCAGCTCGTCGCTGTTTTCTTCCAGCGTAAGACTCGAAAACATCACCTTATCGGCGTTGTTCGGCGCAATTGGAGCGCTAGTAGTAGTACGAGTACCGCCGGCCAGCACAGTCAAGTGTCCATTGGAAAGAATCATTCCGGGAGGCCACATCCACTCAAGGGCTTCTTCGTCCGTTCCTGCATCGAGCGCGACCGAGCCTGCAAAGTGGATCATCCCCGCCGTAGCAGTCTTGGCAGCATTCGCTTTAGACGCCTCGTACTCTTTACGGGCCTCCGCAAACAGCACACGGTGCTCAGGCGTGTCTTCGTAGCGCATCTTGTCCATCGCATCCGCGAGGTCAAAGAACTCGCGGAAGGCCTCGCCTTTATCTGCGCAGGACACATCGCCCTCGGAGTCACACAGCACAGCGCCGGATGCAACGTCAATCGTGCCGCCGCGGGCTACAAGATCATTGCCCGCAAGGTCCACCGCGTTACCCTCGGTAACGTTCAGATTCCTGACAGCCGTATATCCTTCGCGCAGCGACAGGGTGACACTCATGCTGGCGGCGCAACTGTTGACATTAACCGTTGTCGGGGTCCGAGCCGCGTCACTTGTGGCAGCCGCAACGGAGGGATACGTCGGAAGAAGATGCTCCGTCGAGGGGTCCATCGTACCCCTAAACGTCAGGCTTCCGGTAGTCGCTTCGAATCCACCCTTCGCATCCACCATAGCGTCGCCTACAATCACGCTGCTTGGTGCGGTAAATGGAAAATCGCTTGTCACAACCAAGGTGCCCCGCTGCAGATTAAGCCTACCCGTGACATTGATACGGCTAGTCAACTCCACCTCGGTAGCCTTGGTGGCCAGGTAGATGTCAAGGGTTGACAGCGTGATGCCATTATACACTTCATGCCCCGTATCGAAGGAGCCCAAGCTGCCCGTGTACATTACCCTGCTTGGAGTGCGATACGCCCTGGACCCACTGTCCGTGGTGTATTCCATGTACGCGTTGATCCCCGACCCCCGGTTGATATCGCCCACAGTTCCTGGTGAGCGGTCGATGAGGAGATAGCCCTCATCTAGATTGAGCATACCGTTGGTGACGAGCTCGCCGCCCATGATGCTGACACCGTCCACAGACACCTCACTGCCCCCAAATATTAGCTCGTTCCTCGTATTCTTTTTGACTTCCAGCACCAGATTATCCAATGCCAGTGGCATGGGATTGGCGATGGTTTGCGACGTGGAGCCGCTGAATACGATTGCAGCGCCCGAGATGCCTGGTGCCCCGCTCGAGCAAACATTGGAATAGTCAGGCGAGACCGTACCGGTCGAACGCACCACCTGCTCTGTTGCATCCGTGAGGTCCAGCATACCCCCTTGCAACTCAAGTGTGCCATTGACCATGGCATGCACTATGGCCACCCCATAGACACCGCCCTGCACAGTCGTCGTCCCGGTCTTGATCGTCCGCCCGTTCTCGAGCGTCTTCTCGCTCTCGAAGTACGCGCCTCCGTAGCACTGGGGACTCTCTTCTATCTTGTACGTTCCTCCATCGTCCTCGTATCCATCCCCATCAACAACCAACTTGTTGGCCATCATCGGCTTCGAGGCATTATTGAGCTCCACGGAGCCTCCTATCGCACCGCCGTTGAAATACACGCCCGTTGTGAGGCCGCGACTCGGCAGAATATGCCCGGGAGTGATCGTGCTGTCGCCGGATACTGCATCCACTGCCACTAAGGCTGGATCCACTGTAGGGAGCCGGTTTCCAGAAAACCACTTGTCCTCCATTCCGTAGCACTCCACAACAGGATCCGGCAGACTCCTGGTTGTTGTCGCATTTCCGGTTGACGGATCCGTGTAAACAGCAGTTGCATCAACCGTGCCAATACCCGTAAGAACAGCGCCTGGCGCGGGGGCTCCCTGACCTTCAATAAATACGTCCCCGGAAATTGTCGTGCGGTCGAATTTCGTCTGCGCCATACCGCCGCTTCTGAAACTGCCTGAGACGTTGCTGGAGCTCACCCACAGTACGCCGGCCATATTCGTGGACTGGGCACCCGTGCCAAAGTTGGGACTGATGCGCACGCCCGCTTGTGTGTCTTTCATCACATCCAAGGCGATCACTCCGTCCCCATTGATCCTGTATGCATGGGAATACTCATTCTCATTCTGCCACCCCGAGTACATTGGATATACGTAGACGTAGTCAGCACCATCTTCTTCTGTCTTTATTTCCGTCAGCATCTCCGCCTCCACGCTGATATACAGAGTGCTGATTCCGTCCGACGTGACCATACCCGAAACGTTGGCTGACGGAAAACCGTCGGGGCCGCCGTAATCGAACATCTCGGCGTAGGCGCTGTCAGCTTCTCCCATGGGCCGGGGCGCGTTGAGGTAGAGACCTTTGTCTCCGCTCAGCTCCAGCGTACCCATGACGTCAAGCTCGCCCCAAACCATGATGCCGTTGTCTGCCGTCCTAGCGGTATTGATAAACCCACCTGTGCATGTGCCCGTAACTTCGACCGTTTTACCTGAGGGGATCTCCAAGCGTTCAAAGTTTGGGCAGGTGCCGTCGCCGCCGGAGCCGTCGCTTACATCCATCGTCGTGTTCTGATCAATGACGATGTTGCCGCCAAGCGCCGTACGTGTCATATACTCGTTAAACACGCCATAAACAGCCTGATCGGTTTCTGTGCCCGCTGGCGCGGTATCACCAAATGCGATCGTTCCAGACCTCAGGTAGAGCGTAGAGCGCTCATATTCCCGATAGAACGTCAACGAACCAGCGGTGAAGGTCAGGTTGCCCTGTATCGTCAAATCACCCTCGACCATGTGGTACTTGCTATTAGACGAGGTCTTATAAAGCAGCAGCGTTGTTTCGTCGTTTACAGTGAGGTGTTCCTGAACGAATACGCTGGAGCTTGTACCGCGGATGCGCACGGCTACGGTATCCTCATCCGCCATGCCTTGAGTTATCGTCAAGCACGGCGCATCAAACGTGCAGTCCGCGGCAGTACCGTCCCCGTCGGCCGGATCAACGTAAGCAATGGTTTCTACTTGCCCAAACGCTGTCCCAGAAAACATCCCGCCAAGCAGCATCAGTGCCGCCACGGCAAGACCGAGAGTTGTAAAGTTCTTCATGTGTTCAGCCCCCTCCGGGGCGGTTGGTTAACACAAACCAGGGCTGGCACCTCCAGCACACCGGCATTCAGGCGGTAGCAGCCCTGGCATTCGGGTCCTACCGCTACGTGTCTACTACACAGCAGTTCGCATGCATGCGTAACGTGCGCACGAAAAAAAAACCAGCACCCGAATCCTGCAATTCGGCTACGATTCCGTCACGCTTCGTAGCATCAACCCCGCCAAAACCGTTGGCGCACCAGCTGCAGGCAAGCCTTCGGCCCGGTCACAATGCTGACGCACTACGCGTAGCGCTACTGCAACAGCTAAATATAGGAATCCGCAACAACAATACGCCACAGCGCGGATCATCGCACAAGGTATCAACGCACTGGCAATTCCGTTTCACAAGAAATCAACAATCAACAGTGATTAAGCCGCACGCTGCGCGCGCCGACGAGCACCTGAACGCTCCGTGTGCTGGGAACATTGGCCATCAGCGCGCAAACAGGGCCACTGCCGCGGGCCTATTGACTCTGCTGCTACTTTTCCGCACGCTGCTTGCTGTGATGCGCGAACGTTGAAGCTTGTGCCGAAGAGGTTCCGCGTAGCACACAGGGAATCGCCATTCCCCTTGCGCAGCATTTGTGCCTTGCACAGATCCAGATAGCGCCACGCAGGCAAACGCGCAAAAAGGTGCGCCTGTGTGTGCGCTACCTTTCCTTCGTGAACCGCCTCAGCGGTGTGTGCCAACAAAAATGAGACAAATTCGCCTCGGATTTAGTGTAGCGGATGGAACTCATGTGGGCAGTAACTGGTCGCGTGTGACTACGAAGTTGCGGGACTGGCGGCCATTGCTCTTGGCTACGAGCTTCACCGCAGCCTGGGGGTCGTCTGGCGGGTTGATCCACACCTTCCGCGGTGGCATGGGTACCTTGGGCATCCCCCGAATGAATCGCTCCGGTTCTCGCGCATAGGCTTCCTGCATGACGCGCTGTCGCGCCTTCCATACCTCGCGCGTCTTGCCGTAGTGGATCGTCGAGGGATGCATCAGCGCAATCCCCGTGTGGTAGAATTCGTTGTTGTACCAATGGAAGAAGAGCCGCGCCCAGCTCCGGGCGTCCTCCAGGGAGCCGAAGCGCACCTCGTAAGTCCGGTGGTACTTCGCCGTGCGGAAGTGCGCCTCCGAATAGGGATGGTCGTTCGAGCGATACGGACGGCTGTAGGAGCCTTCCACTCCCAGCTCTGCCAACAGCTGCACATACGTCTTGCTTGTCATCACCGGGCCGCGATCCGAATGGAGGACCAGCTGGTCTCTTCGGACGTTTTGACGCGCGCATGTGGCCAGGACGAGATCCTTGGCCAGCGCGGCAGACTCAAACGAGGCAAGGGTCCATCCCACCACGTAGCGGCTGAAGACATCCCGTAGCACGTAGCGCTTGAAGTGCAGGCCCTTAACCGGGCCCCGAAGCGTGGTGATGTCCCACGTCCAAAGCTCGTTCGGAGCTTGGGCCAACCACTCCGGCTTCGTGTACGGAGGATGTACGCGCTGATTCCTGCGCTCGCGTATCGCCCTGTTTTCACTAAGGATACGATACATGGTGCGCCAGTGGCACAGGTAGGTGCCTTCATCCAGGAGCGTGGCCCAGATCTGGCGTGGCGGCAGGTCCACAAAACGCCTCGCGTTCAATATCGCCCGAATCTCCGCCCGGCGAGCTTCCGACAACCGTCGGCTGCTCTGGCGACGCCGCTTCGGCTGCTGCTGCGCCGCACGTTGACTTCTGTAATAGGAGGCGCGAGAGATCCCCACGTGGCGGCAGGCCGCCACCGTACCCAGAATCGGACGCAATGCCTTGACCCTCTCCCTCATCGCTACCCGGCCTCGCTCTCGCTGCTGATGCCAAAGAGCATGCAGACTTTTTTTTGAACCTCTATGATGGCCTCGGCCTTCTGAAGCTGCTGCCGGGACTGACCAAGCGCCTTGCGCAGCCGCCGAATCTCCTCGTCCTTGGCCAACAGTTCCTTCCCAGCCTGGGTCGAACCATAAAGCGCTCCATATTCGCGCTGCTTGCGCCACTGGGCCAGATGAGACGAGTAAAGGCCTTCCCGACGCAAAAGCGCACCGACCTCTCCAGGCTTGCTGCAGAGCTCGGCCTCGTCCAGAATGCGCATCTTGTAACTGGCCGTGAACCTGCGGCGCTTGGCCTTGGGAACCACTTCAGTCGGAGGGACCTCTGCCGTACCGGTCGTGTTGGAAGGGTAATCGGATTCCATGATTGAATAGGGGAAAATGATGGATTGGTTAAGCAAAATCGCCAGACCAGCCCTGCCGCTTGAACCCCAACGCGGCTACACTATTAATGTATTGAACTGTCTCACTTCTTATTGGCACAGAGGGCAGTGACGACTAAGCGACGTCAAAGCGATATAAGGCAAGTGTAGAATTTATTGCCCCATCTTTGCTGCGTAAATAAAGCCGGCGCTCAGCGCCGCACATGCCGGGCGCATGGACACGCGCCGCCATGCACCAAGTTGGCCGCAGCTGCAGCGTGCTCGAATCACTGGCGGCAGAAGCAGAGCTTGCGTGCGGTGGGCGTGGCGTGCGCTTTGAATCCGCAGCCACCAGTCGGATGATATCGACCACTGCGCCTAAAAAGCAAGACGCCCCGGCACCGATTACGGCACCGGGGCGTCTCCCCTATACTCGCTTTGCGAGACGAATCACTACTTGATCAGAACCATCCGACCAGTCTCAATGTGTTTGCCGGAGGCACCCGTAGCGACTACTCGGTAGAAGTAGTTGCCCGAAGCCAGGCTTGTTGCATTGAGCTCGACCGTACGGCTGTGTCCAGCCTCCAGCTCCTGTGCTGGCAGCGTCATCACATTCCGTCCAAGCATGTCAAACACCGTGATGCTCACCTGTGCCGTCTCAGGCAGATCAAATTCAATCCGCGTAGACGGGTTGAACGGATTCGGATAGTTGCCCAAGAGCGTAAACTCTGTCGGCAACTCCTCGGTCGCCGCAGCCGTGATGACCTGCGGGAAGAACGTGCTACCGTCCATCCCCACGCCCATCATTGTGAGGCCCTCAGCAGCAGATTTGCCAACGCCAGACATGTTAAGCACCAGCGCCTTGTCCGCGTAGCCATCCAACTCGAAACGGAAGACCTCGATCTGCGTGGCACCATCAGAGGTTAACACCTCGATGTTGTAGCCGCCCGGATCCAGCGACTTGTACTCGCCCACATCGTCAAACGCAAAGTTGTTGATGAACAAGTCGTTGGTCACGCGCGTGTTGTCCACCGGATCCAGCGTGCGGATGTCAATCTCTCCCAATGCGCTCGCACCGTGCACCACGTAAAAGTCCACCATGTTGCTGACGCTGGACGCCGTGCGCACATCCTCCCGGATGACCAGACTCACCACGCCGGCCGCCGCGTTACCATGCGCAATCACATGGTAGTGCTTGTTCCGGTCGAAGCGAACTGGCAGACTCAGTAGCGGCGCGGAGTTGTCCGGCGCAGCAGCAGCGACGATGTCCAGCGTGTGATTGCCTGCAGCAACGACCCCAAAGGCAAGCGCCGACTGAAACATGAAGTCGTCCGCGACCTTGTTGTCGTCGAGGTAAACATCCACCGTAGCTCCGGCTACGTTGTGAATGAACTGCACACGCGCCGTGCCTCCAAGGATCGGATCCGCACTGATCGGATTCTGCAGCATGTTCGAAGCAACACCTAGAATGCTGCACATACCCAGTTCCAACCCCTCCTGGGTCAGGTTTGGAACGCCGTTGATGAAATCGTTCCCCCGGTATGAGTCGTCATCCGTCGGGTCGGCGCTAACATCATACACGCCAGCCAGACGTGGATTCGTTCCATCGCAGTCCCACTGAACAATACGAAGGCCCGTGATGTCAAAAACGTTCGGCAAATCGTCAGCAACAAGGCGTACGTTCGGGTCGTGTGCCGGCACAGCATCCAACTCCACCTTCCAGAACATGTCCGCCGCATTATCCAACAACAGATCCGTGCTGTTGCCATTGGCATCTACATGCCCCACTTCAAGGTTTATCCATTCCATCGAATCCGCTATTGCATCGTGCAGATAGCTCACCGATGCCATGCCCGTGTTGCCCAGATCGTCAGGGAACTGCATGATCAGCGGGCGGAAGGAGTCTGGACCATCGCCCTTCGGACTGCCAACAGGGAAGATGTAGCCTGACGTTACTACGCCCCCGGTGGCATCGCCCTCCTCAATCGCGCGGCTCAGCGTCCCACTGAAGTAGCTGTTACGCGAACCCAACTGGATGACCGCATTGCCACTGCCCGCCGTGATGCGCCCCTCCAGGGAACTCTCGGGCGACGATTGCGTGATCATCCACCTGTACATTGGATCACCGCCGATGACGCCGTTCTTCAGCATAAGCCTGCCTTCTATGTTCTGACTGACATCGCTCATCAGATTCAGCATGCCCGTATCACCGCCTGGATCAGAGGCTACCTCCACATTGCAGAACTGCGACATCGGGCCGCCCATCGATACGTTCGACATGCCATTCGTGACAAACCGAACCGTGCCGTTCATGCCCAGCTCATTGGCCGGCATGCTCGCTTCGTCATTCCAGTCACTCGCAGCATCGAAAGCATAATCCCCGTACACCGTCAATCCGATCGGTACTGTGTAGCCGTCAAGTTCGATCGATCCGGCGCAATCTTCGGCACTAAACTCGTAGGTAATCATGCTGTCGGTAGCAACGTGCATTCCGCCCACATGAAAATCGCCCATCGCCATATGAGATCCACTAACCAAGTCCACCAACGAATTGCCTGGCGTCGTCATCGAACCCTGCATGTAGTCACCAGCCACCGACAAGACATCCCCGAATAAGTTCACCCTGCCATCTCCATCCAGCATCATGTCCCCGCCAATCATCAGCGTAGTCTGCGGATGGCCTCCGCCGCGGCCGCTTCTGACCAAGATCGAAGACCCGTTGCCAACGGATACGTCCCCGCCAATCATCACGTAGTCCACACCCGAGCTAATCGTTAAGACGTTGCTCGACTCCTCGTCGCTGTTTTCTTCCAGCTCGTCGCTGTTTTCTTCCAGCGTAAGACTCGAAAACATCACCTTATCGGCGTTGTTCGGCGCAATTGGAGCCGTAGTAGTAGAAAGAGTACCGCCGGCCTGCACAATCAAGTGTCCATTGGAAAGAATCATTCCGGGAGGCCACATCCACTCAAGGGCTTCTTCGTCCGTTCCTGCATCGAGCGCGACCGAGCCTGCAAAGTGGATCATCCCCGCCGTAGCAGTCTTGGCAGCGTTCGCTTTAGACGCCTCGTACTCTTTACGGGCCTCCGCAAACAGCACACGGTGCTCAGGCGTGTCTTCGTAGCGCATCTTGTCCATCGCATCCGCGAGGTCAAAGAACTCGCGGAAGGCCTCGCCTTTACCTGCGCAGGACACATCGCCCTCGGAGTCACACAGCACAGCGCCGGGTGCAACGTCAATCGTGCCGCCGCGGGCTACAAGATCATTGCCCGCAAGGTCCACCGCGTTACCCTCGGTAACGTTCAGATTCCTGACAGCCGTATATCCTTCGCGCAGCGACAGGGTGACACTCATGCTGGCGGCGCAACTGTTGACATTAACCGTTGTCGGGGTCCGAGCCGCGTCACTTGTGGCAGCCGCAACGGAGGGATACGTCGGAAGAAGATGCTCCGTCGAGGGGTCCATCGTACCCCTAAACGTCAGGCTTCCGGTAGTCGCTTCGAATCCACCCTTCGCATCCACCATAGCGTCGCCTACAATCACGCTGCTTGGTGCGGTAAATGGAAAATCGCTTGTCACAACCAAGGTGCCCCGCTGCAGATTAAGCCTATCCGTGACATTGATACGGCTAGTCAACTCCACCTCGGTAGCCTTGGTGGCCAGGTAGATGTCAAGGGTTGACAGCGTGATGCCATTATACACTTCATGCCCCGTATCGAAGGAGCCCAAGCTGCCCGTGTACATTACCCTGCTTGGAGTGCGATACGCCTTGGACCCACTGTCCGTGGTGTATTCCATGTACGCGTTGATCCCCGACCCCCGGTTGATATCGCCCACAGTTCCTGGTGAGCGGTCGATGAGGAGATAGCCCTCATCTAGATTGAGCATACCGTTGGTGACGAGCTCGCCGCCCATGATGCTGACACCGTCCACAGACACCTCACTGCCCCCAAATATTAGCTCGTTCCTCGTATTCTTTTTGACTTCCAGCACCAGATTATCCAATGCCAGTGGCATGGGATTGGCGATGGTTTGCGACGTGGAGCCGCTGAATACGATTGCAGCGCCCGAGATGCCTGGTGCCCCGCTCGAGCAAACATTGGAACCGTCAGGCGAGACCGTACCGGTCGAACGCACCACCTGCTCTGTTGCAGCCGTGAGGTCCAGCATACCCCCTTGCAACTCAAGTGTGCCATTGACCATGGCATGCACTATGGCCACCCCATAGACACCGCCCTGCACAGTCGTCGTCCCGGTCTTGATCGTCCGCCCGTTCTCGAGCGTCTTCTCGCTCTCGAAGTACGCGCCTCCGTAGCACTGGGGACTCTCTTCTATCTTGTACGTTCCTCCATCGTCCTCGTATCCATCCCCATCAACAACCAACTTGTTGGCCATCATCGGCTTCGAGGCATTATTGAGCTCCACGGAGCCTCCTATCGCACCGCCGTTGAAATACACGCCCGTTGTGAGGCCGCGACTCGGCAGAATATGCCCGGGAGTGATCGTGCTGTCGCCGGATACTGCATCCACTGCCACTAAGGCTGGATCCACTGTAGGGAGCCGGTTTCCAGAAAACCACTTGTCCTCCATTCCGTAGCACTCCACAACAGGATCCGGCAGACTCCTGGTTGTTGTCGCATTTCCGGTTGACGGATCCGTGTAAACAGCAGTTGCATCAACCGTGCCAATACCCGTAAGAACAGCGCCTGGCGCGGGGGCTCCCTGACCTTCAATAAATACGTCCCCGGAAATTGTCGTGCGGTCGAATTTCGTCTGCGCCATACCGCCGCTTCTGAAACTGCCTGAGACGTTGCTGGAGCTCACCCACAGTACGCCGGCCATATTCGTGGACTGGGCACCCGTGCCAAAGTTGGGACTGATGCGCACGCCCGCTTGTGTGTCTTTCATCACATCCAAGGCGATCACTCCGTCCCCATTGATCCTGTATGCATGGGAATACTCATTCTCATTCTGCCACCCCGAGTACATTGGATATACGTAGACGTAGTCAGCACCATCTTCTTCTGTCTTTATTTCCGTCAGCATCTCCGCCTCCACGCTGATATACAGAGAGCTGATTCCGTCCGACGTGACCATACCCGAAACGTTGGCTGACGGAAACCCGTTGGGGCCGCCGTAATCGAACATCTTGGCGTAGGCGCTGTCAGCTTCTCCCATGGGCCGGGGCGCGTTGAGGTAGAGACCTTTGTCTCCGCTCAGCTCCAGCGTACCCATGACGTCAAGCTCGCCCCAAACCATGATGCCGTTGTCTGCCGTCACAGGGGTGCCATCGCCCGGATTGATAAACCCACCTGTGCATGTGCCCGTAACTTCGACCGTTACACCTGAGGGGATCTCCAAGCGTTCAAAGTTTGGGCAGGTGCCGTCGCCGCCGGAGCCGTCGCTTACATCCATCGTCGTGTTCTGATCAATGACGATGTTGCCGCCAAGCGCCGTACGTGTCATGTACTCGTTAAACACGCCATAATCAGTCTGATCGGAAAGGGTACCTATATCTGTGCCCGCTGGCGCGGTATCACCAAATGCGATCGTTCCAGACCTCAGGTAGAGCGTAGAGCGCTCATATTCCCGATAGAACGTCAACGAACCACCGGTGAAGGTCAGGTTGCCCTGTATCGTCAAGTTACCCTCGACCATGTGGTACTCACTATTAGACGAGGTCTTATAAAGCAGCAGCGTTATGTCGTCGCTTACAGAGAGGTGTTCCTGAACGAATACGCTGGAGCTTGTACCGCGGATGCGCACGGCTACGGTATCCGCACCCGAAACCGCCATGCCTTGAGTTATCGTCAAGCACGGCGCATCAAACGTACATGCCGTGGCAGTGCCATCCCCGTCGGCCGGATCAACGTAAGCTTGCCCAAACGCTGTCCCAGAAAACATCCCGCCAAGCAGAACCAGCGCCGCCACGGCAAAACCGTGAGTTGTAACGTTCCTCATGTGTTCAGCCCCCTCCGGGGCGGTTGGTTAACACAAACCAGGGCTGGCACCTCCAGCATACCGGCATTCAGGCGGTAGCAGCCCTGGCATTCGGGTCCTACCACTACGTGCCTGCTACACAGCAGTTCGCATGCATGCGTAACGTGCGCACGAAAAAAAACAGCATCCGAATCCTGCAATTCGGCTACGATTCCGTCACGCTTCGTAGCATCAACCCCGCCAAAACCGTTGGCGCACCAGCTGTAGGCAAGCCTTCGGCCCGGTCACAATGCTGACGCACTACGCGTGACGCTACTGCAACGGCCAATATAGGAACCTGCAACAATAACACGCCACAGCGCGGATCATCGCACAGGTATCAACGCACTGGCAATTCCGTTTCACAAGAAATCAACAGTGGTTAAGCCGCACGCTGCGCGCGCCGACGAGCACCTGAACGCTCCGTGTGCTGGGAACATTGGCCATCAGCGCGCAAACAGGGCCACTGCCGCGGGCTTATTGACTCTGCTGCTACTTTTCCGCACGCTGCTTGCTGTGATGCGCGAACGTTGAAGCTTCTGCCGCAGAGGTTCCGCGTAGCACACAGGCATCGCCATTTCCCTTGCGCAGCATTTGCGCCTCCATGCCACGCTTAAGCGGTATGGAAGGCTGATGCCCGAGCGCACTCCCCTCGGCGCCAGAATGGCTGCGCGCTTCCTGGCTACAATGCTTTCGCCGCCGCGCCCTCAGGCGTTCGAAACAGCTAAGGACCGTTGGTCGCTCCGGGAAGCTGTCTCATCGTGACGAGACGCTAAACGAATTGCCATGCTTATACCTTGCATCCGCTCTTCAGTACACGGAAGAAGTCTTCCATGTGCCCTCGCTTGAGGTAATAATCCAGCATCCGAACCGCGGCTCCTGTCCGGTATGCAGTTCCATACGAGTCAGCAGCACCCACGCAAGCGGCTGCTGGCCCGCAGGCGGATTCGTCTCGCGCACATGAACGCCGTGCATGCGTATCGGCGCGGCCTGCCTTTCCGGGTCTGGAAGCAGCATGGACGGCAGCGAACCTCCGCGCGCGCTTGGCGGCGCACCGCCTTCGGACATGCCGTCACGCGTGAGAGTTCTATCTGCACTGTGGGTGGTTACGGGAACACGCTCCAGCGTCACAAACAGCTTCCGACCAGCGACCATGGTGCGCACGCACGAGCACATCCACCCGCTCCTTGGAGCGCTACAAGTCCAAGCATGCAAACCGGTCAGCCTCCCGATCCATGACGCACACCACAAGGCACTCGGCAAAAAGCACCGCTTGTGCCTTGCACAGATCCAGATAGCGCACACGCAGGCAAACGCGCAAAAAGGTGCGCCTGTGTGTGCGCTACCTTTCCTTCGTGAACCGCCTCAGTGACGACTAAGCGACGTCAAAGCGATATAAGGCAAGTGTAGAATTTATTGCCCCATCTTTGCTGCGTAAATAAAGCCGGCGCTCAGCGCCGCACATGCCGGGCGCATGGACACGCGCCGCCATGCACCAAGTTGGCCGCAGCTGCAGCGTGCTCGAATCACTGGCGGCAGAAGCAGAGCTTGCGTGCGGTGGGCGTGGCGTGCGCTTTGAATCCGCAGCCACCAGTCGGATGATATCGACCACTGCGCCTAAAAAGCAAGACGCCCCGGCACCGATTACGGCACCGGGGCGTCTCCCCTATACTCGCTTTGCGAGACGAATCACTACTTGATCAGAACCATCCGACCAGTCTCAATGTGTTTGCCGGAGGCACCCGTAGCGACTACTCGGTAGAAGTAGTTGCCCGAAGCCAGGCTTGTTGCATTGAGCTCGACCGTACGGCTGTGTCCAGCCTCCAGCTCCTGTGCTGGCAGCGTCATCACATTCCGTCCAAGCATGTCAAACACCGTGATGCTCACCTGTGCCGTCTCAGGCAGATCAAATTCAATCCGCGTAGACGGGTTGAACGGATTCGGATAGTTGCCCAAGAGCGTAAACTCTGTCGGCAACTCCTCGGTCGCCGCAGCCGTGATGACCTGCGGGAAGAACGTGCTACCGTCCATCCCCACGCCCATCATTGTGAGGCCCTCAGCAGCAGATTTGCCAACGCCAGACATGTTAAGCACCAGCGCCTTGTCCGCGTAGCCATCCAACTCGAAACGGAAGACCTCGATCTGCGTGGCACCATCAGAGGTTAACACCTCGATGTTGTAGCCGCCCGGATCCAGCGACTTGTACTCGCCCACATCGTCAAACGCAAAGTTGTTGATGAACAAGTCGTTGGTCACGCGCGTGTTGTCCACCGGATCCAGCGTGCGGATGTCAATCTCTCCCAATGCGCTCGCACCGTGCACCACGTAAAAGTCCACCATGTTGCTGACGCTGGACGCCGTGCGCACATCCTCCCGGATGACCAGACTCACCACGCCGGCCGCCGCGTTACCATGCGCAATCACATGGTAGTGCTTGTTCCGGTCGAAGCGAACTGGCAGACTCAGTAGCGGCGCGGAGTTGTCCGGCGCAGCAGCAGCGACGATGTCCAGCGTGTGATTGCCTGCAGCAACGACCCCAAAGGCAAGCGCCGACTGAAACATGAAGTCGTCCGCGACCTTGTTGTCGTCGAGGTAAACATCCACCGTAGCTCCGGCTACGTTGTGAATGAACTGCACACGCGCCGTGCCTCCAAGGATCGGATCCGCACTGATCGGATTCTGCAGCATGTTCGAAGCAACACCTAGAATGCTGCACATACCCAGTTCCAACCCCTCCTGGGTCAGGTTTGGAACGCCGTTGATGAAATCGTTCCCCCGGTATGAGTCGTCATCCGTCGGGTCGGCGCTAACATCATACACGCCAGCCAGACGTGGATTCGTTCCATCGCAGTCCCACTGAACAATACGAAGGCCCGTGATGTCAAAAACGTTCGGCAAATCGTCAGCAACAAGGCGTACGTTCGGGTCGTGTGCCGGCACAGCATCCAACTCCACCTTCCAGAACATGTCCGCCGCATTATCCAACAACAGATCCGTGCTGTTGCCATTGGCATCTACATGCCCCACTTCAAGGTTTATCCATTCCATCGAATCCGCTATTGCATCGTGCAGATAGCTCACCGATGCCATGCCCGTGTTGCCCAGATCGTCAGGGAACTGCATGATCAGCGGGCGGAAGGAGTCTGGACCATCGCCCTTCGGACTGCCAACAGGGAAGATGTAGCCTGACGTTACTACGCCCCCGGTGGCATCGCCCTCCTCAATCGCGCGGCTCAGCGTCCCACTGAAGTAGCTGTTACGCGAACCCAGCTGGATGACCGCACTGTCACTGCCCGCCGTGATGCGCCCCTCCAGGGAATTCTCGGGCGACGGTTGCGTGATCATCCACCTGTACATTGGATCACCGCCGATGACGCCGTTCTTCAGCATAAGCCTGCCTTCTATGTTCTGACTGACATCGCTCATCAGATTCAGCATGCCCGTATCACCACCTGGATCAGAGGCTACCTCCACATTGCAGAACTGCGACATCGGGCCGCCCATCGATACGTTCGACATGCCATTCGTGACAAACCGAACCGTGCCGTCCATGCCCAGCTCATTGGCCGGCATGCTCGCCTTGTCATTCCAGTCACTCGCAGCATCGAAAGCATAATCCCCGTACACCGTCAATCCGATCGGTACTGTGTAGCCGTTAAGTTCGGTCGATCCGGCGCAATCTCCGGCACCAAACTCGTAGGTAATCATGCTGTCGGTAGCAACGTGCATTCCGCCCACATGAAAATCGCCCATCGCCATATGAGATCCACCACCCAATGCCACCAGCGAATTGCCTGGCGTCGTCATCGAACCCTGCATGTAGTCACCAGCTACCGACAAGACATGACCGGATACGATCACCCTGCCATCTCCATCCAGCATCATGTCCCCGCCAATCATCAGCGTAGTCTGCGGATGGCCTCCGGCGCGGCTTCTGACCCAGATCGAAGACCCGTTGCCAACGGATACGTCCCCGCCAATCATCACGTAGTCCACACCCAAGCCAGTCGTTAAGCTGTTGCTCGGCTTCTCGTCGCTGTTTTCTTCCAGCTCGTCGCTGTTTTCTTCCAGCGTAAGACTCGAAAACATCACCTTATCGGCGTTGTTCGGCGCAATTGGAGCCGTAGTAGTAGAAAGAGTACCGCCGGCCTGCACAATCAAGTGTCCATTGGAAAGAATCATTCCGGGAGGCCACATCCACTCAAGGGCTTCTTCGTCCGTTCCTGCATCGAGCGCGACCGAGCCTGCAAAGTGGATCATCCCCGCCGTAGCAGTCTTGGCAGCATTCGCTTTAGACGCCTCGTACTCTTTACGGGCCTCCGCAAACAGCACACGGTGCTCAGGCGTGTCTTCGTAGCGCATCTTGTCCATCGCATCCGCGAGGTCAAAGAACTCGCGGAAGGCCTCGCCTTTATCTGCGCAGGACACATCGCCCTCGGAGTCACACAGCACAGCGCCGGATGCAACGTCAATCGTGCCGCCGCGGGCTACAAGATCATTGCCCGCAAGGTCCACCGCGTTACCCTCGGTAACGTTCAGATTCCTGACAGCCGTATATCCTTCGCGCAGCGACAGGGTGACACTCATGCTGGCGGCGCAACTGTTGACATTAACCGTTGTCGGGGTCCGAGCCGCGTCACTTGTGGCAGCCGCAACGGAGGGATACGTCGGAAGAAGATGCTCCGTCGAGGGGTCCATCGTACCCCTAAACGTCAGGCTTCCGGTAGTCGCTTCGAATCCACCCTTCGCATCCACCATAGCGTCGCCTACAATCACGCTGCTTGGTGCGGTAAATGGAAAATCGCTTGTCACAACCAAGGTGCCCCGCTGCAGATTAAGCCTATCCGTGACATTGATACGGCTAGTCAACTCCACCTCGGTAGCCTTGGTGGCCAGGTAGATGTCAAGGGTTGACAGCGTGATGCCATTATACACTTCATGCCCCGTATCGAAGGAGCCCAAGCTGCCCGTGTACATTACCCTGCTTGGAGTGCGATACGCCTTGGACCCACTGTCCGTGGTGTATTCCATGTACGCGTTGATCCCCGACCCCCGGTTGATATCGCCCACAGTTCCTGGTGAGCGGTCGATGAGGAGATAGCCCTCATCTAGATTGAGCATACCGTTGGTGACGAGCTCGCCGCCCATGATGCTGACACCGTCCACAGACACCTCACTGCCCCCAAATATTAGCTCGTTCCTCGTATTCTTTTTGACTTCCAGCACCAGATTATCCAATGCCAGTGGCATGGGATTGGCGATGGTTTGCGACGTGGAGCCGCTGAATACGATTGCAGCGCCCGAGATGCCTGGTGCCCCGCTCGAGCAAACATTGGAATAGTCAGGCGAGACCGTACCGGTCGAACGCACCACCTGCTCTGTTGCAGCCGTGAGGTCCAGCATACCCCCTTGCAACTCAAGTGTGCCATTGACCATGGCATGCACTATGGCCACCCCATAGACACCGCCCTGCACAGTCGTCGTCCCGGTCTTGATCGTCTGCCCGTTCTCGAGCGTCTTCTCGCTCTCGAAGTACGCGCCTCCGTAGCACTGGGGACTCTCTTCTATCTTGTACGTTCCTCCATCGTCCTCGTATCCATCCCCATCAACAACCAACTTGTTGGCCATCATCGGCTTCGAGGCATTATTGAGCTCCACGGAGCCTCCTATCGCACCGCCGTTGAAATACACGCCCGTTGTGAGGCCGCGACTCGGCAGAATATGCCCGGGAGTGATCGTGCTGTCGCCGGATACTGCATCCACTGCCACTAAGGCTGGATCCACTGTAGGGAGCCGGTTTCCAGAAAACCACTTGTCCTCCATTCCGTAGCACTCCACAACAGGATCCGGCAGACTCCTGGTTGTTGTCGCATTTCCGGTTGACGGATCCGTGTAAACAGCAGTTGCATCAACCGTGCCAATACCCGTAAGAACAGCGCCTGGCGCGGGGGCTCCCTGACCTTCAATAAATACGTCCCCGGAAATTGTCGTGCGGTCGAATTTCGTCTGCGCCATACCGCCGCTTCTGAAACTGCCTGAGACGTTGCTGGAGCTCACCCACAGTACGCCGGCCATATTCGTGGACAGGGCACCCGTGCCAAAGTTGGGACTGATGCGCACGCCCGCTTGTGTGTCTTTCACCACATCCAAGGCGATCACTCCGTCCCCATTGATCCTGTATGCATGGGAATACTCATTCTGCCAACCCGAGTACATTGGATATACGTAGACGTAGTCATCACCATCTTCTTCCGTCTTTATTTCCGTCAGCATCTCCGCCTCCACGCTGATATACAGAGTGCTGATTCCGTCCGACGTGATCATACCCGAAACGTTGGCTGACGGAAAACCGTTGGGGCCGCCGTAATCGAACATCTTGGCGTAGGCGCTGTCAACTCCTCCCATGGGCCGGGGCCCGTTGAGGTGGAGACCTTTGTCTCCGCTCAGCTCCAGCGTACCCATGACGTCAAGCTCGCCCCAAACTATGATGCTGTTGTCTGTCGTCGTATCGGTATCGATAAAGTTATCTCCTGTGCATGTACCCGTAACTTCGACCGTTACACCTGAGGGGATCACCAAGCGTTCAAAGTTTGGGCAGGTGCCGTCGCCGCCGGAGCCGTCGCTTACATCCATCGTCGTGTTCTGATCAATGACGATGTTGCCGCCAAGCGCCGTACGTGTCATGTACTCGTTAAACACGCCATAATCAGCCTGAGCGGGACCACCAGCACCTACCGGTGGCACGTTAATACCAAATGTGATCGTTCCAGACCTCAGGTAGAGCGTAGAGCGCTCATATTCCCGATAGAACGTCAACTCACCACCGATGAAGGTCAGGTTGCCTTGTATCGTCAAGTCACCCTCGACCATGTGGTACTTGCTATTAGACGAGGTCTTATAAAGCAGCAGCGTTATGCCTTCCCTTACAGTGAGGTGTTCCTGAACGAATACGCTGGAGCTTGTACCGCGGATGCGCACGGCTACTGTATCCGCACCCGAAACCTCCATGCCTTGAGTTATCGTCAAGCACGGCGCATCAAACGTGCAGTCCGCGGCAGTACCGTCCCCGTCGGCCGGATCAACGTAAACAATGCTTTCTTGCCCAAACGCTGTCCCAGAAAACATCCCGCCAAGCAGAACCAGCGCCGCCACGGCAAGACCGTGAGTTGTAACGTTCCTCATGTGTTCAGCCCCCTCCGGGGCGGTTGGTTAACACAAACCAGGGCTGGCACCTCCAGCACACCGGCATTCAGGCGGTAGCAGCCCTGGCATTCGGGTCCTACCACTACGTGCCTGCTACACAGCAGTTCGCACGCATGGCAGTTCGCATGCATGCGTAACGTGCGCACGAAAAAAAAACCAGCACCCGAATCCTGCAATTCGGCTACGATTCCGTCACGCTTCGTAGCATCAACCCCGCCAAAACCGTTGGCGCACCAGCTGTAGGCAAGCCTTCGGCCCGGTCACAATGCTGACGCACTACGCGTAGCGCTACTGCAACAGCTAAATATAGGAATCTGCAACAACAATACGCCACAGCGCGGATCATCGCACAAGGTATCAACGCACTGGCAATTCCGTTTCACAAGAAATCAACAATCAACAGTGATTAAGCCGCACGCTGCGCGCGCCGACGAGCACCTGAACGCTCCGTGTGCTGGGAACATTGGCCATCAGCGCGCAAACAGGGCCACTGCCGCGGGCTTATTGACTCTGCTGCTACTTTTCCGCACGCTGCTTGCTGTGATGCGCGAACGTTGAAGCTTCTGCCGCAGAGGTTCCGCGTAGCACACAGGGAATCGCCATTCCCCTTGCGCAGCATTTGTGCCTCCATACCACGCTTAAGCGGTATGGAAGGCTGATGCCCGAGCGCACTCCCCTCGGCGCCAGAATGGCTGCGCGCTTCCTGGCTACAATGCTTTCGCCGCCGCGCCCTCAGGCGTTCGAAACAGCAAGGACAGCTGGTCGCTCCGGGAAGCTGTCTCACCGTGACGAGACACTAAACGAATTGCCATGCTTACAGCAACCAAAAGGCCAGGCTGGCCAAGCCAGAGAACGGCAATTAATGCACACGACACGACGGCTTGTTTCAGATTCATGCGGACGCTGCTCCGGTGCAGGCCACCGAGCTCACCGGAGAAGTGCAGGCTGACGCATTCCACGCTGCATCCTGGAATCTCGACCACCTTGCGCGAGGCCCATGTGCAGAGCATGGGCCTTGCGGAGCTTAGATCACCTGCGCCAAGCGATGGTGATGTGCGGTGCTGCTGAGCTGCGACACGTTCAGCGGCGCCGGAGTAGCATAATGCTGGGTAGTGGGCCCCGCTAAGCCATTACGCCCGCTAAGCCATGACGTAGGGGTTGGAATCAAAACGGCCGGCGAAGAAGGCATCGCGGTAGTAACGGACCTTGTCGGCAACAACAGGCTGGTACGGACGCACCAACAGGAGCTGTCGGTCCGGGTGGAGACGGCGCAGCTCCTCAGGCCGAAGAAGCGGCCGGCTGGCCTCGTCATAATCGCGGAGCAGGTGGCTGCCCTCGCGGCGACTGGCCTTGCGCGTGCGACGCTGCCAGACGGTCGTCTGACCAAGCATCTGCGCAACCTTCTCCGTTGTAAAGGGATCCTGGATGGCAAAGAGCTGAAGAACATCGCTGTTGGCAACAAAACTCTCCCACTCGTCACGGTACTCGCGCCTAAGCTGCGCCATGTCCTGCAAGATCAGCCACATCGTAACGCCATACCCGCCTCCAAGCGAAACCGCCTCCTTGATGTTGGACATGTAACCGAGGTTGGCAAACTCATCCAAAAGAAACAGTACGCGCTCCTGGGGCCGCTGCCGCTGCAGTACGTCATGCGTGCACATGTAGTAGCTGCACGCAATCATCAGCCGAAGCCACGGCGCAAACGCCATAAGATGCTCGCGCGGCAAGATGAGGAACAGGCTCAGATTGTCCTGAAGAAGATCCTCCAGCGCAAAATCGGTCTGCGTAAGCACGCGATGCATGCGCGGACTGCTCAAAAAATGCGTGTATGACTGCGCCGTGGAAAAGACGCCGCTTCGCTCCCGGTCCGACTTCTGCATGATGCGCCCAGCCCCCTCCCTGACCTGCCCCACCTCGCTCATCAGCATGGCGTTCAAAACCGGCTTCATGCCCGCGGGTGTCAGCGTCAAGAGGCGGCGCACCTCGATGAGGTTGCGCCGGGATGAGTCTGCGCTGTCGGCCACATGCAGAATAAGGCTGAAAAGCAGCGCCTTCCCCTCCAAAAACCAGTGCGACGCTTCAGCACTGCCCCGGCGGGTGATGATCATCTCCGCCATGATCATGGCGGTTTCCACAAAGTCATCGCGCTCGAAGTCAATAAGATCCATCGGATTGAACCCTTGCGGCACGGCCCGCGCGATGCCGAATGGATCCATCGCAACAACCTCCTGTCCGAGCGTATCGCGGCGGTAACGGCCGCTGACATAGAAGTTCTCCCCCTTGGGGTCCGTAACCACCACACTGCCAGGATGGTTCAGGAGGTTCGGTATAATTGCACCCACACCCTTGCCGCTCCGCGTGGCCGCAATCGTGAGAAGGTGGCCATCGCCGTCGTAGCGCAGCATCTTCGCGCCGACCCTGCCCAGCAAAAAGCCGCCCGGCGCAGCCTTAAGCGCCGCTGCTGTGCCCCAGCGCGTGGACCCACGAACGGCGCTGGTGCGAAGACGTACCGCATGCATGAGCTGATGCGCCAGGAGCCCCACCAGCGCCGCGCCCAGCACCAGGCTGGATACCACCGCAGTCATCTCGGCAGCACTGCCTGCGCGCAGCGCGTGCATAAGCGCCCACATAAACAGGAACGGACTGTAGAGGGGCGCGAACGCAAAAACCAGAAGCACCGCCATCGCGGCACCGGCGCAAAGGCGCCACCGGCGCTTGGCCAAAAGTCCACTGATGAGCACGAGGCCGACCCCGCTCCATGGACGCGAGATCGCCGGCGATACCAGCGGGCTGCCGGCAGGCGGACCCCATAGTAGTGACAGCAGGGCCACGGCCAGGACCAGTGCGACGCCGCTGCCACACAAGAATGTGCCCAACACCCCGTAGCTGCCGACATTCAGCGGTGCATCAGCGCCGTATAGGGTGCTACCGGTACGGCGCTTCAAAGTGCAGGTCCTCCGTTACGTAAATCAGAAAGCGATAACCCGCGCGTATCGTAACGGTGGGCATGCGACTATGCCCCGGCTGCAACGTGCTCGCCGCCGAGCGCGAAAGTTCCATGGCCAGCGACGCGCCGACCAGACCGCTGGCAGCACCTGCCTGCGCGGAAGCGTACGTAGCAGAACCACCCACGAGTGCCATCAGTGCAGCGCTTCCGAAGTTGCGCGCGCGATGCCGGTTCACCGCGTCGCGCAGACCGTGCTCTCCAGTCTGCTCCATCGCCGGCAGGGCAGGCAGCGGCATCGTGCGCCCATCCGGAAACTCCATCCCCGTCCAGACGACGACCACCTGCCCACCGCGACTTGCAACGACCTGCTCAACGTAGCCTTTAAGCTTTGTGCCGGCGGGAATCAACACATGCTGCAGGTGCTGACTGTCCCGCACCGGGCGCACCACACGCGCCAGAACAGGCCCGGGACGCTCGGAGTGAATCGCCGTGGCCAGCGCAGCCTCGATCACCGACGCCGCCCGCACCGTGTAAACGCCCCGGGCCGCAGCTTCAGCCCGGGCCCGTCCGGGCGCGTTCAGCGCATTGCCAGCGCGCTGGTCCAGCGGCGGCTCCTTGAGCATAGCACCTATGCTGTGGACCAGCGGCCGGGCCCGGCGCGCCTCATCGAACCGGGCCTGCCTGCGCTCGTCCCTCACCTGACGAAAGGAAGGCTGCACCGGCGCGCCTGCCCACGCAGGCGATGCCTGGACGGATGTCTCCGCTTCCAGATCCGGCGCACTGATGGTGATCGGGGCCAGATCGGCGTAGCCTGCGGGGTCGGAAACCGGTTTACTGTACCGCGGCGCCGGGCCGCGGCGGCTGCTGAAAAACAGCGCCAGAATCACGCCCGTGATGGTCAGCACCAGGGCCAGGATGTTCTTCCGCGAAAGGCGGGCCGAGGATGTCGGGTCTACAAAGTCCGAAGCGCCAGGCGTTTCGCTCATCTATTCAGCAGCAAAGATGTGAAGAGACCGCTGCACTTGGCGCGTGCGCCGGAGCAGTCGCCGTGCAGGATGGCTGACCACCAGGCGCGCATACGCAAAGAGGCCCTCCACAACAAAGTAGCCGTGCTGCACGGTGTAGTTGACCATGCGCTCCTCGCCTCGCCTGCCAACCGCCAGCAGCGGATGATCGGTGTCCTGCGCCGCCTGCGGCGACTTGATGTAGACTCGGTGGCCATCATCAAACACCGCTAGTGGCTCCCACGGAAAGCCCTTGTCCTTGCGCCACTCGTAGCGGTAGTTGAGCGCGCCCAGCCTGAGGCTGGAGGCAACCGCTTCGTGGCCTTGGTTAGGACCGTCCGTGCTCACCGCGCGGACACCGGCCTCGGGGTAATAGAACTTGATGTGACGCGTGTAATGACTCAGCGGATTGTAATCGTCCTTCTTGGTGCCCCTCGGGGGACTGTCAAGCGTGATGTGGTAGACGCGCCGGTCCGTGGAAAGCACCAGGTTCGTGGTGATGTTGTAGCTCGTGGGCTTGACTGACACCAGCGGCGTGTTGCCGCCCGCGCCAGTGGCGGTCGGATCGATAAGCCAGCGCTGATCGTCGCCCGCGATCATGCTGATCAGTTGCTCGCCGGGCTCCAGCTCCACGACGCAGGCGCGGAGCAGCGTGCAGCTGAGCACAGGCTGGTAGATACCAAACGGATAGATCAGCATATCCGACAGGCGCAATACCTCCGGCCGGCCGCCATCCTTGAAGACCTGCACCTGCGCATCGATTGCCTGCTGCACGGGCTCGTTGATCTCTCTGATATGCTCGTCAGGTACCTGCTGTGCATATGCGCGCTGAGCACACAAACAGAACGCAATCAAGAGTATTCGGCTCATGGGACAAACATATTGGCTCCGCTCTGTAGCGTACGCGCACTGCGCACAATAGGAGCCATGTGTTCTCTGACGGTTTGCCCAAGATTGGGCTGCAGGCAGCGCACCGGTCCTACGGCACGCTGCTGGTGCGCGACAGCGTGTAGTCTGTGACAAAGATGCCAAGCGGATTGTCCAGGAGAAGCGCCTCGGACTCGGGCGCAAGGATGCGCACCTTGAAATGGCCCTCAAAGCCGTGCGTGGCGTGTCCAAAGTGGGCGGATTCGGACTCGCGCCACGATATGCGGTAGACTCCGGCCTCGCCCGGCATCTTCAGGACACTGGAGATCTCCTCCACGTACCGCGTCTCGCCGCGGCGAAGCATCTGTTCCAGCGCCTCGCGTTGGCTGCGAACCTCGCGCGTAAAGACAGCCAGGGCCTGGCCCGACACAAAGGCCTGTGCACGGGCCAACTGCACGTTGAACACGCGCAGATCCGTGGGCACGGTGCGCAGGTTGTGCACAAAACGGCGCAGCGCGACCTGTACGGCGCGCTCGGGCGGCTCGGCTGCCGACAGCTGCGCCGCTGCGCGGACCTCGCCCAGGGCATCCACCTCCACCACGTACGGCACGATGGTATGCGCCCGCACCAGCAAGATGAAGCCAATGGTCAGCGCGCCGTTCGTCGCGAGTGCAACAAGCGCCACGGCCTGCCAGATGCGACGGCCACGGGCCAGGTCGCCGAACAGGCGTTCAAAGGCATAGCGACCCTCCAGGTACGCATGGCTGCCTTCGGGCCGACCGCTTTCGTCCACAGCCCTGAACCAATGGCGCCATGACGACAGCAGACGCTTCACAGCTTTTGGAGCACGCCCTTGAGATTGAAAGACATGTTGCGGCTCATCCGTTCGGCAATGCGGCTGGGGAGCGTTACGCCGAGCACGGCCAGAAGGATGGACACCGCCGTGATAGACCACAAGAAGCCCAGACGCGAAGTGACGGCCTGCGTGGCACCCCGCGGATCCAGAGCAAAAAGCCTCTCCAGAACCGCCAGCCAGAGATTGTCGTACTGCTTCAGGAGCGCCACCATGTCGTCTCCAATGCTCGCGGCGACGCTTGCCACCAGGATCAGGAAGAAAAGCTTCACGCCGACATAAACGATGTATTGCAGGTAGCCTTCACCCAGGGGCGCCGTGCCTCGAAAGGCCATGAATCCCACAAAGAAGAGGCCGCCCGTGACCACGACGTAGCTTTCAATAAGGGTGACAAGGAGTTGCGCCGCGAGCACCACGAAGCACAATAGAATGATGAGGGCCGGCACGAGCGTCATCACGACGATGATGTCCGCAGTTAGCCCCAGTGCCTTGAGCGTGCTGAGGAAAATGCTGAGCCCCACATTCACCAGGTGCGTTGGCGAAAGCTGCGTCACCACATCGCCGCCAATATGCATCGCGCCCTCTCCAAAGGCTTTGGGCACAAGCGGCAGCCAGTGGTGGTATGTGGACAAGAGGTCCAGCACAAATGCGAGGATGCCCAGCTTGAGTGCAAACTGCCCGATGAGGTCCTGCTCCCGGGATCGCCGCGTCCAGTAGATGTACCCGGTCACGATGATCTCCAGGAGTGCCAGGCTGACAAAGAGCGTCTGCGCCGCGCCCAGCGCCCGGTCAATCCACCCTTCAGTGGTCAGCCGAAAGACCTCCTGTGCACATTCGAAAAGCTGTGTCGGCGCGCAGTTCTGCATGACGTTCTGCGGTGCAGACTGCGGCAGCAGACGGGCGCAAACAAAAAGAAGCACGGTGCCAGTATATAGTTATATAGTTGTTATATATTTGTGCGCAGATTACTCGCCGGGCATGCGCAAAAAGGCGGCGACCCGATACCTCGACGGATCGCCGAGCCAATCGGTGTGGCCCACAAAGGCACCGTAGACTGCGCGGCGCTGCGCTTCCCTGTTGAGGGTATGCGCCGCGCGCACAGCTTCCATGTTTGTCAGCGTCATCAAGGCCTGCCGCGTAAGGAGCGCTTCGCGCGCGGCCAGCACCTGCAGGCTGGCTTGCACATCCATCATCTGCTGCGGCTCGGGGTTGTTGGAGATTTCGAGCTTGAAACGCTCCAGCTCCTGATGCGTCAACCCGATTTGCTGCCCGTGCACCGACAGCGACTGCATGGTGTGCGTGATCGTGTTCATGCCGCGCGCTGCCACCGCTTTGTCGTACGCCAGTGGATCCTCGGGCATGGCATGGAGCACATAGAGCGCGTCCAGCTCCGCGGGATTGAGGTAGCTGACGGCCCCCGACAAGGCTGTCTCCACATCATCGGCGGCCGATCCCAGGGGCATGGACTCCACCAGGCCGCGCTTGGTGAGCGCGCGCTGATAGCGGCTAAGATGGCGGGTGGTGACGCCGCGAATCTGCTTGGCCACCGCCAGATCCTCCTGAAGGAGCCGCACCTGATTCCGTAGTTCTACCAGCTGCGCCACCGCTTTGGCGATGGCGGCCACGTCGATGACCGGCAATTGCGCACGCACCGGCGCCGCAAAAAAGAGGAGCGAGAGAAAGAATGCTGATTTCATGAGTGCAGCATGTCCAGATGGTCAAGAAAGTCAGGGCCGCACTGATCCATCAGTGCGGTCATTGCGCGCAGGGATGCCTGCGCACTGCGGCCGGGTAGCGGCATCAGCAGCGCACGCGCCTTGGGTCCGAGGTTAAGCTCAAAGAGTCGGCTGCCGCTCGGACTCTTGTAGTAGTAGTCCCGGCGGCGCTGCGCCGAGGCGATAATGTCAATCTCTCGCGAGCCCAAGTCCAGAAATCGGTATACTTCGGCGTGCTCTGCCACGCGCGCTTCCGGGTTCGGCAGCAGGATGCGCGTGGGGCAGGACTCCGTGATGCAGGAGGCATTGGGCAGGGCGCGCAGCTGACCTGCCGAGTGCGCCACCAGGACGACGGCCGCGTTGTGCTTGCGCAGCGTCAGGAGCCACTGGCGGATACGCGCGCTGAAGGTAGACCGCAAAAGCGCCGCCCAGGCTTCTTCTATCACAATGAGCGTGGGCGCACCGTCCAGGGAGCGCTCAATCTGACGAAAGAGCGTCATCAAAAGCGGGACCACAATCGTGTCACCGAGCGGCAGCACGCTTTGCAGTTCTATGGTGGTGAGCCGGGACGCAGTGATGTCGCCGGCCGTGCCATCGAGCAGCCTGCCGTAGGCCCCCTGTACTGTATAGGGTGCCATGGCGTCCTGCAGGTGGTGCGGCAGGCATACGTAAAGCGCCGTGAGCGTGCGCTGATCTGCAACGCGCTCGGCCAGCAGGCGGAGCGCGTTGCTTACACCCTGCCTGTCCGCAGGCGTCAGTGCAACGCGTGCCAGCGCGAAGATGGTTTCGAGCCAGGACTGCGCCCACATGAGATCCTCGTCGCTGTCCAGGTGCCTGAGTGGCTGCAGTGCGGGCATGATGCCGGTGCCCAAGGCATGGTGCGTGCCCTGGGCCGCGAAGGTCAGCACCTGGTGCGAACCTCCGATGTCAAAGACGAAGGCCCGGCTTTTGGCATAGCGCAGGAAGCTCAGCGTGACAAAGCCTACCAGGACGCTCTTGCCTGCGCCCGTTGCTCCCACCACCAGGGTGTGGCCAACGTCGCCCTGGTGAAGGTTCAGGCAGAACGGCGTGGCGCCGCATGCACGCGCATAGAGCAAGGGAACACTGCCCTTGGGGAAGAGCGCGCTGGGGCAGGTACGCTCGCCGGGCCACGGCGTGGTGACCGGAAAGAGATGTGCAATGTTGCGACTGGAAAGCAGCGGTCGCCGCAGGTTGGCGTAGCCGTGTCCTGGCAGGCTGCCAATGAAGGCATCGGTGGCGTTGATGTCTTCCTGCATCGCGGTGAGCCCTGGTCGCGGAGCGTCTGCAAAAGCGCCTGGGCGCGTGCCCGCCCTCGCTGCGCACTGGTATCGCGCAGGATGATGCTGTTGGTAAAATAGCCGAAGCGTGCTTTGCCGCTGGAAGCCTCGGCAAGTGCATGAGCGGTTTCGCGCTGCATCTCCACGGCATCCTGATCCTCGATGGCCCCGCTTACTTCGTAGGCTGCAAAGGCGCGCAGCCCGCCGCGCTGGTGAAACCATCGGTGCTGAAGCTTGCGTATGCGGCGCAGCGCTTCCGAGCGGCTGAGCGCCACCAGGCGCATGTGCCAGCGCGCTTCCTCGCGCAGGCTGTTGAAGAAGTCTCCCGCCGCTGCTTCGGTATAGGATCCGAGCGAAGTGATGGTCAGGACGAAGGCATGCTGGTGGCCCATGCGCGGCAGGTAGCCGGTAGCAAAATCCGCTGAAGCCAGCGCATGACTCAAGTAACATGCCTGCGGCGCCACCGGCTCACTGCAGCCGGTCAGGCAGCGGTGACACTCGGTCAGCAGACCTTGGCTGTCCAAGGCCGTTACAAGAAAGGTCGCACTCAGGTGGTCGCGCACTTCCTGGAGCGTGTCCTTGAACCGTTCCAATACGTGCCGATAGTCCAGATGCGACCTGGAACCACTGACCACGAGGCGTTCCCAGCGCCGCACATGATCCTTGGGCGGTGTATAGCCGAGGAGTACGGTATTGGTGGTTTCGTAGTGCTCCTTAGGCTGCAAAAATTGGTGCCGGCGTTCCATCTCCACGGCCCGGAGCGCCGGTGTGGGAAAGTGGCATTCGTCCAGGGACGGATACTCGCGCCGTTCGCGGCGATGCACATTGACTTCCAAGGCGTACCCTTCACCCAAGAGCGCAATCGCTTCATGCACGGCACTGGCCGCCTGGCTTACTTCTTCTTTGGAGGCGCTTTCCAGATCGCGACCGCGGAGCGTCATGCCTGCGACAAAGGTGCCGTCCTTCATCAGTATCACGCCTTCATCAACGAAAAACGCCCAGCCCAGGAGATCTCCCAGTCCTTCCCGCGGCACGCCGGATGAAGCCAGGCGCCGGGCCAAGGGCCATGTGCTGGCGCCCAGAAGGGCGCCGCCCAAAAAGCTTAAAGGGTCCATGATCGGCCGGGTCGTGTTATCCGCAGCGGATTGTATGCCGAAACCATGCGAGGCGAAACGCGGCAAGCGCAACGATCCCGGCAAGAATGCCGCAGATACGCCCATTGTCGCGTACGGTCCAGCGTCACGCGCACACGGAACGCGCCATAATAAGGGCGATTGGAGGTTGGTTGTCAACGTCACGTGCAGGGAAGCCGCACGCATCCGGGCAGACCCTGTGCAACTCGTGCAACTCGGTCCACCCACCAAGACGTGCACCTGGTCTCCGCCAAGGGCTGCACCTCTGCTCAGCGCAGCTAGCGCTGGTAGAGGAGCCGCCAGGAAGCGTTCAGCGCCGTGGTCGCTTAGCTGCTCCGCCCAATTGCCTGCCAGGCGTGACTTTCAGCATGCGCATAGGCCCGCGCAGTCATCAAGCACTACCGGGCTGCGTGCAGGCGGCTTAGCCAAACCGACCGCCCACGCGGTCCATCCACATCTGAGACTGCTCTTTTGCCTGGTGCGGATAGTACGCGTTGTAGCGCAGTGCGCGCGGCAGGATGTCCATGAGGTACGGCTCATTTTCGAAGAGGCGGCGCAGTATCGGCAATAGTACTAGGAACACGAGTGCGCAGCCGCCGACCACGAGCGGATCCAGTCGGGAAGCAATCGCCATGCACACCATCAAGAGGGCCAAAAGCAGAAACGCCTCTTGTGGCAGGCCCAGTAACTGCGGCCGCCGTTGGAGCGAATCGTACACGGGTGCACGCAGCAGCGATTCGGACATTAGAGCACTGCGCCCTGAAATGCGAAGAACTCTGAAATCTGCGCCGCGCCGAAGATGATCACCGCGCCAACCACCGTGCGGCCAAGCAGTTCGCCGGCGCGCGTGGCACGCGTGATCCACCAGGCGATGCCACCAAGCACGATGATAAGCAGGAATGCAGCGGTTGCCAGATCGCCCGTCAGAAGCGCAACGATCTTCTGGACAGTGCCGGTTGCGATCTCCACGCCGCCGATGCCGCTGGCAAGCCCGACAGCGGGGCAAAGAGCCACGGCCATAGCCGCAATGGCAAGCCTCTGAACAAGCCTCGACCTGTACCGCATAGATAGACGCATCATGATACTGCCTTGAAGTGACTGATATGGTACGCCGGGCGCGGGGCCACTGGCACGCGGTTGCCGCTACGAAAAGGACAAGATCGCCATGCTGGCACCAGTACAGGCAAACTTGGCGCAATGCAATTCCGCCGGCCTATACGCTGCTGGTGATCCGCGTGGCATTTGTTGGAACGCAGCACCGCAATCGGTTCAGTGTGCTGGAACGCGCCAGCGGATGCCCCCTGGTCACGCTCCCGGCGCGCACCGGTTATATCTTCGCAGCCCATGGCCACACGGGATCGTCCCGCAGGCGGTGATGGCCCTTCACGTCTTCGTAGCCCAGGCCTATCGCGTAGATTCGTTGCCTAAGCATCGCCTCCAAGGTGAGCTCGACCTTGCCGGATCACGGTGGCCCGTGAAGCAGGCGGCCAAGCGGCCCAAGACGTCGAACGTCTGGTCGGCCTCTCGTAGCAGCAGTGACCCTGTGTCCGGGGACATAGGGTCGCCATCGAACGTTCCGACCACTTGTGCAACCGCCCCAAGTCCGAGAAACGAAGCGCTTCCGTATGACCATTTTGCTCCTTTGCAGCGCAAAGGATGGTTATAACTGATGGTATATCGTCCGGGCTAGGAGGGTGCCCGTGGCCTGCCTCACAAGTGACAAAACCTTCAATTCCGGGCTTTTGCAAGAGACTTTTTTTTACAATTGGAGTATGCTACAAGCAATTGCATCTTCTAATGGATGGATTTGACATGCGTATCCTGATCGTGTTGCTACTGCCTGTGGTTCTGGCTGTGCCCTTGGCTGGAGCGCAGGGCGATCCCGAGTATGCGTCTCATGTGGTCGTGGTACAGTTTGCGCCGGAGGTGGCCATGGCCAACAGAGCCAGCACGACCGGGCTGCGCGACTTTGACCAGAGGGCGTCGCAGTACGGCGTCCACCTGATTGCGCGCGTGTATCCGTTTCTGGATCATGTGGAGCCCACGCCGAAGACCAGGCAGAACCTGATGGCGCTCCGCCGCACGTATTATGTGCGCTATCAGGCGAATGTGGCTCCGAAGGCGGTGGCCAGTAATCTGGCCACGGCGCCAGGCGTGGTGTATGCCGAGCCGGTGCTCGTGAATCGTACGCAGGCGTATTGGGAGCGTGTGCACCCCAATGATCCCATGTACAGTCAGCAGACGGAGCTACGTCAATTGCGCTTGCCGGAGGCGTGGGATGAGGTCAAGAGCGAAGGCGGCGCACCGCGGGTCGTCATAGCCATCGTGGACGGTGGCGGCGAATGGCGGCATGAGGATCTTCGCGCCAACGTTTGGACGAATCCGGGTGAGGTTGCCGACAACGGTGTCGATGACGACGGCAACGGGTTCATCGACGATGTGCACGGTGTCAACTTCGCCAACGGCGACGACACGGACAACGATCCGACGGGGCTGCCGGAGACGCCCTCGAATGCCCAACATGGCACGGCCGTTGCAGGTTCGGCCAGCGCGGTGACCGACAACAGCGTGGGAGTAGCCGGTGCGGCCTGGAACGCGGATCTGATGCACATCAATGCTGGGTGCGAGCAGCGTGATTCAGGTATCTGCTATGGCTACGAGGGCATTCTCTATGCGGCGGCCAATGGGGCGGATATCATCAATGCGAGCTGGGGAGGCCTGGCAGGACACGATGATTATATCAGGCTTCCGGACCAAACGCTGAATCTGGCCACGGACATGGGAGCCCTTGTGGTAGCCGCCGCCGGTAATTTTGCGCGCAGCAACGATCTGTTCCGATACTATCCGGCCCGTAGTCCGCGCGTGCTGTCGGTGGGTGCAACGGAGAAGGACACGCGCAGACGGGCGGGTTTCTCGAATTACGGAAAGCTGGTAAACGTTTTTGCTCCGGGCGAGGGCATCGTGACCACCGGATCAGACAACGGCTATATATCTGCCAGCGGGACGTCGTTTTCGTCGCCGTTGACGGCAGGCGTGGCGGCATTGGTGAAGACCCGGTTTCCCAACATGGGACCGGACGCGCTGCGGGAGCACATTAGGCTTACGAGCGACAATATGGATGCGGAGAATCCGGGCCTGGCCGGACGGCTCGGGCGGGGGTTTGTAAACGCGCTGGCGGCCCTCGGCGTGCCGGCTGTACCCGCCGTACGCCTCAAGCGCTGGAGTTGGGTGGACGACGACGGTGACCGCCAGATTGCTTCGGGCGATGTGGTAACGGTAACGGCAACGGTAGTCAATTACCTGGCCGATGCCCGTCAACTCCGTGTGGGGCTTGTGGGGGCCGAACCGTATTCGTTCATAGACTTGACCGCTGCGTCGGTCAATATTGGAAGCCTGGCCGGTGGCGACTCGGTCGAGGTCCGGCTGGAGTTTACGGTGGCTTCGGACGCGCCTGCCAACCAGCGAGTGCGTTTCTTCACGCACATCCGTGAAGGGGCACACGAGGACGAGGCGGACCAGCTTTCGTTTCGGGTCAACCGGTCGCTGGAGCCGGTCCATCAAAGCTTGAGTGCATTATACGTGGCCACCGGCGGGGACGAATGGACGCGCAATGACCATTGGGACATCACGACGGTTCCGAATGAGGAGGCGCTGGCCTTGTGGTTTGGTGTTTTCCTCAATCAGGGATGGCTGTATCAGCTGGCATTGCCTAATAACAATCTTACGGGGTCGCTTCCGCCCGAACTCGGCAATCTCTCGGAACTGCAGGTGCTATGGCTGTCCGACAATTCGTTGACGGGGCCGCTTCCACCCGAGATAGGCAATCTTTCGCAATTGCAAGGGCTGTATCTGTACAAAAATTCGCTGACGGGGTCGATCCCTTCCGAACTCGGCAAGCTCTCGGAATTGCAAGAGCTGCAGCTGTTCGGCAATTCGCTGACGGGACCGCTTCCGGCCGAGATAGGCAATCTTTCGCAATTGCAAGTGCTGTGGATGGACGGCAATTCTCTGACGGGGCCGCTTCCGCCCGAGATAGGCAATCTTTCGCAATTGCAAGTGCTGTATCTGTACAAAAATTCGCTGACGGGGCCGATCCCGTCCGAAATCGGCAATCTTTCGGAATTGCGAAGGTTATCTCTGCACAGCAATTCGTTGACAGGGCCGCTTCCGCCCGAACTCGGCAATCTTTCGCAATTGCAAGTGCTGTATCTGGACGGGAATAGGCTGGCAGGGTCGATCCCGGCCGAAATCAGCAACCTCTCGGCTTTGAAAGAGCTGTATCTGTACAACAATTCGCTAACGGGGTCGATCCCGCCCGAAATCGGCAACCTCTCGGCTTTGAAAGAGCTGTTTCTGTCCCGCAATTCGCTGACGGGGTCGATCCCGGCCGAACTCGGCAACCTCTCGGCTTTGCAAGCGCTGGATCTGTCCAGCAATTTGCTAACGGGGCCGCTTCCGCCCGAACTCGGCAATCTTTCGGAATTGCAAGTGCTGGATCTGCGCGGCAATTCGCTGACGGGGCCACTTCCAGCCGGAATCGGCAATCTTTCGGAATTGCAGTGGTCATATCTGAATAACACTTCGCTGACGGGGCCGCTTCCGCCCGAAATCGGCAATCTCTCGGCTTTGCAAACGCTGTATCTGCACGACAATTCGCTGACGGGGCCGATCCCACCCGAAATCGGCAACCTCTCGGAATTGGGCATTCTGTATCTGTACAATAATTCACTAACGGGGCCGCTTCCGCCCGAACTCGGCAATCTTTCGCAATTGAGATGGTTATCTCTGCACAACAATTCGCTGACAGGTGTGCTGCCGCGGAGTCTCATGCAGCTGGACAGTCTAAGCCATTTCTACTTTTACGGCCAGGAACTGTGCGCACCGGCGGACAATGACTTCCAAGCGTGGCTGAGCAGCATCCCGAATACAGACGGGCCCACCTGTGCATTCTTGCATCTTACAGGTACAATTGCAAATCAAACCTTTCCCAGAGCACAACCCATTGCACCGCTGGTCTTGCCTGAAGCCTCGGGAGGTGTGTCGCCGATCAATTACACGCTGGCCCCCACACCGCCGACAGGCCTAAGCTTTGACTCGGCAACGCGCACGATCAGCGGTACGCCGACGGAAGTCACGCAAGGTCCCTTGCCCTACACATACACGGCGACCGACGCGAACGGATCTGCCGACAGTTTGCACTTCACTATTGAGGTGTTTTTACCTTTGCATCTTACAGGTACAATTGCAAATCAAACCTTTCCCAGAGCACAGGCCATTGCGCCGCTGGTCTTGCCTGAAGCCTCGGGAGGCGTGTCGCCGATCAATTACACGCTGGCCCACACACTGCCGACAGGCCTAAGCTTTGACTCGGCAACACGCACGATCAGCGGTACGCCGACGGAAGTCACGCAAGCTCCCTTACCCTACACATACACGGCGACCGACGCGATCGGGTCCGCCGACAGTTTGCACTTCACCATTGAGGTGTTTTCACCAGTGGCCGCTGAGCACGAAACATTGCCGGAGTCGTTTGCCGTGCATGGCAATTACCCGAATCCCTTCCGTGCATGGACCCGCATCGTGTTCGATCTGCCTTGGCCGGCGCGCGTGACCGTTGAAGTCATGGACTTAACGGGCCGGCGCGTGCTTGCTATAGCGCCGGTGGATCTGGCCGCTGGATGGGCGCATAACATTGCAATAAGCGGCCTTACCCTTTCTTCAGGACTCTACCTGTATCGCCTGATGGCCGTGTCGCCCGAGAGCCACGCAACGTATCGGATGGGTCGCTTCGTGCACATTCGCTAAAGGAGACATCCACGGCCCGCTGTAATCACGAATCCCCATGGCCGGCCGTAATCTGGATCGATACGGCATTTGTCGGCCATGGCCCACCTTCATTCGACCGGTCAGAATGGGTGAAACGACATCTGAAATGTACCGACGGGCGTAGGTGGTCCCTAGCCCCCTTGCCGAGTAATCAAAAACAGGACTTAACATTAGCACGTTTGCCGGTTAAGTTGCCGGCATGGCGGGGCAGTATCAGATACGGACGACGCTTCGGGCATCGGTGCCAGCGTTGTCCGCGATCCTGGACGCGCATCAGGACAAGAGCCGGAACGCGGTCGGCCGGATCGTGTGCGCGGCGTTTGTAAGCTGCGCACCGTCGCACACAGCAGGGCAGCTGTGTGAAGGTGCTGCGGGTTTTGGAGGCGGAAGGCCACATCACACTGCCCGCGCCGCAGTGCGCACTGCAGATCACCGGTCCGCGACTGCTGGAGCGTCCGGTAGCAGCGCCGGTTGCTATGCCCGACACGGTGGGGCAGTTAAGGGACTGGCGATTGCTCTGGTCATCAGCCGGCAGGATCGTGCGATATGGAGTACGCTGATGGACCGGGAGCATCCGCGTGGGGTGACGACCTTTGCGGGGGCGCAGCGGCGCTATTTGATCAGTAGTAGACACGGCATCCTGGCCGCCGTTGGATTCTCGGCGCGGCGTGGTATCTCAAGCCCGGGACCTGCTTACGTGAATACATCCGTGACGCGGTTGAAAAACGAGCGAATCTTGGACCTTGCGCTCGGACGGAAAGAGGGCGACTTGCGCAGGCGTGCAAGCGTATGCCGATCCTCTTTGGTGAGGGTGCGCGGCGTCCATACATGAACAGTAACCAGGAGATCCCCGCGACGGCCGGAGTTGATGTCCTGGATGCCCTTGCCTGCGATCCGCAGCAAATGGCCCGACTGCGTTCCAGGCTTGATGTTCAGTGGCGCAGTCCCGTCCAGCGTAGGTACCGCGACTGCAACGCCCAGTGCAGCGTCGGGAAAGGAAATGTACAGATCGTGAAACAGATCGGTGCCCCTGCGCTCAAAGTCATCGCTGGGAATCTCCTTGATCACCACCCGCAGATCTCCGGGCGGCCCGCCGCGCTTGCCGGCGTTGCCTTCCCCGCGCAGCGATAGGTACTGCCCCTCCGAAACACCCGCCGGGACCCGAACCGAAACCGTCTTTTCGGCATCCACGCGGCCCTCGCCCCAGCACTCGCCGCACTTGTCCTCGATCACCTGCCCCTCGCCATGACAAGCGCGACAAGGACGCACGTTGACAATCTGGCCCAGCATCGTTTGCCGGGCCTGCCGCTGCTCGCCATAACCATCGCAGGTGCCGCACATACGCAAAGCCTTTCGACCTCCCTTGGCACCCGTGCCCTCGCAGGCCTCGCAGACAATGAATCGGCGCAACTTGACCTTCTTGCCCGCAATCCCCTGGGCGACTTCTGCAAGCGTGAGCCTGAGCGTTATTCTGAGATTTTCGCCGGGTTGCCCGATCGACGCGCGGCGACGCGGACCTGAGCCACCCCCAAAAAACTCGCTCCAAGGACTCCCACCCCCCGCAGACTGGGAAAAGATGTCGCTGAACGCACTGAAGATGTCCTGTACGTTGCTGAAAGGCGAACCGGTGGCTCCGTTGCCGCCCGTGCGCGTTTGCCGTAGCCGAACGGTTGCCAATTCTTGCCTCCTTCGTGCCACGACCAGTGTTTCCTTCGTGCGCACCGACCAGTACTATGCGTGCGTTTGCGCCGCAAGTAATTGAGTCAAAGAACAACGCCCATAGGCAATGCAAGTGACCTTCGTTTGGCTTAACCCGCGCACTGCGCCCATAGGCGCGGTACCCGCGGGCGATGTCAGCCCCGACGTTCGTTCCCGTCCAATGTGACCGTAGCCGACCGATTCATGGTCAGACCGATTCATGGCCTCTTGCTGCTACTGGTGGTGCCGGCGCATGCCTGGGCACAATCATTCGATCAGGTGACGCGCCCGGTGGCCACCCTCGTGCGTCCGGCACAGATCGACTCGTTTCTCAACGCGCTTCTCATTCCGCCACCAGACACCGTCAGCACGGTGGACATCGTAGACCTGACCGGCAACGGATACGGGCCTGACGACATGGTCATCCTGTACCCATCCCAGGCAATCTATCCCCTGGGTGCCGATGTCCCGCGCACGCTGCAGGACATCATGAAAACATGGGAACTGGCAGCCGACTATCGCCTGGATGCCACGCTGGAAGAAAGCTACACCCTGGAAGTCGAAGCGCACCGCCAACAGGATCCGCGCTCCGCCATCAGCGGGTCGGTCATCCGCGCGATCGCAAACTACTACGATGGCGCGGACATGGACCTCAGGCTCTCGCGCGGCGAGGACGGACTGCGTCTGGAAATGTGGAACTACGACCCTGATGCGCTCCAGTACCGGCCCCAAACGGCGGCGGCATGCGGGCCCGCGGCAACGCAGTGGTTCGCGTTCGCCAAGCCGCGTTTTGTGCTGGCCTTCAGTGAACCGGGCACCTGCATGGAGGTGCGGCAGGATGGCAACCGCGTAATCACCAGGCTCTGCGACAACGACTAAACCCCTACCCGATGCCGATGAAAGCCCTCGCTTCTCTCTTTGCCTGCCTGCTCGCCGCGGGCACTGCACTGGCACAGTCCACCACCGTAGATGCCGAAGTCGTGCTGACTACGCCCGGCGCGACCTGCACCTTCACCGTCGCCAATGACCTGGACTTCGGAAGCGTCGAAAAGCCCTCCACCGGCTCCGGATCAGTGACCATTAGCGCCACATCCGGAGCACGCAGCTCTTCGGGTGCAGTCGTGTCAGGATCCAGCACCGTCGGGCAGGTGCGCCTGCTGGGACAACATGTGAGCAGCTATACGGTGTCGAGAACCTACCCCAGTGCGCTCACCAACAGCACGGAGCCTTTGACCTTCGCCGGCACA
This sequence comes from Rhodothermales bacterium, assembly GCA_951812585.1. Lineage (GTDB taxonomy): Bacteria > Bacteroidota > Rhodothermia > Rhodothermales > Bin80 > JAAXGV01. The sequence goes on from OX638318.1 coordinate 162,303, forward strand.
TGGGCCGAATCTACCACCTCCAACAGCGGCTACACATCCATCAGCACCAGCACCTATACCGGCACAGCTGGCGGCGCGGGGACAACCTTTTTACACTACTTCCGCTTTGGCGGCACGGTCAGTGGCATCACCTGGTCCGATGGCAACGGCACCTACACCGGCTCCATCTCCACCAGCGCTACCTGCAGCTGATGCGGCTCACGTTAGCATTGGCTGCAGGACTTTTTGCGACGCCGACCGGCGCGCAGTCTTCAGCCCACTTAGGCATTCAGCTGGAAGTGCTGCCCGCAGCGGTGCGGATCACCGTCACATCGGCAGCAGTCGACTTCGGACAGCAGCATGCGAACGCCGGCATCGTCGTGCTGGACCCCGCCACCGGAGAAATCTCCCGGAAAGCCGCGGGCCGACACCAGGTCGGACAGGTCCAGGTCGCCGGACGGGCCGGCACTGCGTACGCCATCACCGTGACACCGTCCGGCGCGCTCGAGAGCAGCCACGGACGCATTGACTTCGGACTGCGATGGGCCCAGAGTTTCAGCTGCGCAAGCGGCGCCTTCGAGGCCATTGCAAACCCTGGTGCTGTGACCGGCCATTTGGGACCGGAGGGATGCAGCGCTTTGCGCTTCGGCGGTCAGATCGCACTCAACGACGCACCCGAAGGCCGCTACGAAGGCAGCCTTGAGGTGCGCATCCTTTCTTTATGAGATACCTCCTCGCCGCCGCGGCGTTCTTGTGGAGCAGCCTGCCCTCTCACGCGCAGGCGACGCTCAGCGTGACGCCGGCATACGCCTACGTATCGGCGACGGCCCCGTACGGCGCTTTTCAGCTGCGCAACGAAGGCACGCAGCCGCTGGAGATTATTGTGACCGCACAATACGGCGTCATCGCGTCGAACAAGTCCGAAACCAACATTCATTTAGGCAGCGCAGGCCTGCTCGGCGACCTCACGGATCGGCTGACATTCTTTCCTGAGCGCCTGATCATTGATCCGGGGCAGGAGCGCGTCGTGCGCTACCTCGTGGAAGGTGCGGAGGCACTACCCGATGGCGGGCATATCGCGCTCATGCACTTCCGACTGCAGGAACGCGCCGCGGTCAGCGACACAGCGGTCCCTGCCATCGCCACGGCCATCAGCATCGAATACAACCTGGTGGCCCCAATGGTGGTGATCAGCGGGCAAGGCGCGCCGAAGCTGCGCGCCGAAGTCCTGAGCGTCCGTGACGATGCACTGTCGCTCCTACTGCATAACGAGTCACCATTCCCGTTTGTGGGCGGCATCACGCTGGCGCGCAAGGGCGCACAGCTGACCCGCACCGTCACGGCCATCTATACGCAAAGACGCATAGACCTTGCGCTGCGCGCGCCGCTTATGCCTGGCTCCTATGTGCTCCACTTCGACCACCGCTATCCTGGACTTTCGCGCGCGATGCAGCACGCCCTGCAGCGCCCCGAACCCCTTCATTTCCAGTACTGAACTAATCTATGGCTCGCACCTTCGCGCTGGTGCTGGCGCTGCATCCGGTATGGTGTCGCGCGCAGGCGCCGTCCGGGCATGGCACCGTATTTCTGGAGGTGCCGCTGATGGTGCAAGCACCGGGCTTTCAGTCTGTGGTGCGCGCCTACCATGATGGCGACCACTTCTTTGTGGATGCTGCGCGCCTAATGGAGCAGCTCGGATACAGCGTCACGCGCGCCGATGCGCAGCTCACCGCCGCTGACGCCAGGCACCACCTAGTGATGGACTTTGCAGAAATGTATATCCAGCGCCCCGGTGCACCACCGGTGTCGATGAGTGGCCACGCCGTATACAGCCAGGGCCGCTACCTCCTAGACGTATCCGCTTTGTCCCGGCTGTTCGGGGCCGATGTCTTTTTTGACGAGGCCCGCTTGAGTCTGACGCTGTCCACGGCTGCGGAGCACTTTGACACCTACGCCCTGGGGCGCCGGGCCTTCCTGGACAGCGAAGTGCCTGGTCCGGTGCAGTTTGGTCGCCAGCGCCACTTCCTGGGTGGCATAACCGCTTCCTGGCACGCCACGCAGCAGTGGCATCACGGAAGGCCTGTCTATCGCGATGGCGTGGTGCACTTTACTGCGAGCGCACTGGGCGGCGCGGTGCGTGGCCTGGCAGGCCGCACCGCCGAGGCAACCTACCTGTTTGACCGACCCCGCAGAACGCATCTCACCCGCGTGGAAGTGGGCCGCATGACGCTGCACGACGGGGTGCCCGTCCGTGCGCTTCGACTTTCCAATGTCCCGTTGGCTGCACTGCATGTGCAGCGCTCCGCTACGCTCCGGGGAGAGGCTCCGCCACACGCCATGGTGGAGGTCACAGCGGCCGGGCAGATTGTGGATCGCGTCCAGGTGGGTCCGGACGGCCAATATCGACTCCGCGTTCCTGCCTACTACGGCACCACCGAAGCCCTGGTGCGCGTGCAGCCGATGGGCGGCGCTGCGCCGTACGAAACGCAACGCTACCTAGTGACGACGCCCGCCCTGGTGCCGCCGGGCCGGCTCTATTACGATGCCATGTTCGGTACCCGACATGCACTTCGCATCCGCTATGGCGCGGGCCCGCGTCTGACTGTGCAAGCCCATGGAATCTATGGCGGTAAGTTCCACTTCGGCGCGTCCGCAAGCCCGTGGCCGTTTATGGTACTGAGCGCCGATGTGGCCTTTTGGCCGCTGGCGCTGGTGCAAGCAAGCGCGCACCTCTGGCGACGCCATCTGCGCGCTGAGGCCGCCTTCTCAGCTTCAGATGGGCAATCCCATGGCCACCTGGTCGTTTATGGACAGCGACATCGGATGGGTGCGCAGCTTACCGGCCATTTGACGCAGGGGGGAGCCGGAACCGCGTTTCGGCTTGCGCCGTCGGTGGCCTACCATGGGACCGAAGGCTTGGCCGTGCGCCTGCAGCTGGAAACTGCGAACGATCACGGGTTGCACGCGGTACGCTGGCATGCTGCGGCGACGAAGACACAGCCGCTCCTGGGCGGCGCGTTGCAGATCGGGCTTTTCCTTCGCGGCATGCAGGGAGTGCAAAACGGCGGCGTCGATGCGCTCTTCAGCCTGCGCCATGGAGCTGTGGGGGCCGTCTTATTCTATGATCCGTCGCTGCGGCGCGCCCAGGGCAAGGTTGCCGTCCAGGTACGTACGCGCGCCTTGGGCGTGGCTTCGCATGCAACCAGCACAGGCACGCATACCCACAGCGCCTACGGAAGCGTCAGCATCGGGCCCGGGCTTCGCTTCACGAGCACACTGAGCGACGAAACAGCCGCCCTCCTCCGCATCTTTGAAGACATGGATGGCGATGGCGTGCTGGACAGCGGCGAGCCGCTACTTTCAGGCGTCGATGTGCAACTCTTTCATGCGCCCTTGAAGCGAACGGCCAGCGGCCTGCTTCGGGCCTCTTACCTGGAGCCGTACACCACGTACCAGGTGAGAATCCTAGAGCAATCCATCCGCGATCCGTGGCTGCGGCCAGCCACCGGCTATTCCTTCAGCTTCATCGCTGATCCCGGCCGCACCAAGGTGCTGGACATCCCGCTGCAAAGTGCCCCGCTGGTGCGGGGCCGGGTCAGTGGATTCGAACGTGCTGCGTCTCGCCTGCGTGTGCACGCGATGCGTGATGGCGTGGCGGTGGACAGCGCGGAGGTGTTTCGCGATGGCGGTTTCGCCTTGCGCCTGGAGCGGGGACCCTACCGCTTGCGGCTGCAGGATGTGGTGGACGGCTCACTGCTGAAAGTGCAGACCCTGCATGTGCCTGACGGTGCGCGCATCGTGGATGTGACAATCACCAGCCAATAGCCTATGCGCCTACTTTCAGAACCTTGGATGATTGCCCATTGCTGCGAGCGCTGCCCCCAGCATGTCAGGCCTCGATGCATCCAAAGGGCGTTGACTGTGCCACACCGATTTGCATTTGCGCTGCCCATCACGCATCGCATGCAGGTGATCTGCAGTACCTGGAAATGCAAGGGAAGCACAGAGCGGCGCGGCCATCAGGGACAATCGGACGAACCAACACTGTAATCTCATGCTGATCACTATGCAGGCCGCTGCGGATACGACGCAGCTTTCGGCAATTCAGTCTGACTCGCTGCACGACCTTTTTGCGCAGGCAGGCGGCTTTGAATGGCCGATTTTGGGAGTGCTTCTGGCGGGACTTTTGACGTTGGCGCTGGCGGCAGTTCGCCTGCTGGCGGACCACTACGCAGCGCGCAAGATGCGTGCGCTGCGCGTTGGCGCAGCACATGCTACGGAGCTTGAAGCCGCGGCGCTTGCAAGCGACGACAGCCTGTATCGCCGTCTCCTAGAAGCCATGCTTCAGGTCTGGCGGAGCACGCCCCAGGCGCTTGGCAACGAGTCAAGCACCGTACTGGCGGCCGCCCGGGCGGCCTTGGGACGCACCCAGCGTCTGGTGGGATTCTATTCGAGCACCGCCGGCGGCCTAGGCCTGTTGGGCACGCTGGTCGGCATCTACGCACTCTTTTCGGCGCAAACCCGCGACGCGCAGACCATCTTTGCGGGGATTGCCATCGCGATTGTTTCGACGCTTCTGGGCATTGTGGTTTCGATCATCCTGGAGCTTCTGGAAGCGCTGCTGCACCACTGGGCCAGCCGCTACATGGAGCGAGCAGAGGAATGGGCCGCTGCCGTACGGTATCGACTGTTGTCGCTCACCGGACAAGATTCCGATGCACCATGAAGCATACACTCATCGTGCGTTTGGTCGACATCACGCTGCTCTTGCTGCTCAGCCTGATGGCCATAGCCAGCATAGACCCCTACGCGGTGACCCTGCCCTACAGCGAGGTGCTGGAGGATACAGGTTCGCTGCACCAGCCGCTCCAGGTGGCAATCAGCGCCCAGGGCGAAATCCAGGCCTACGACGACACCGGCAACCTTATCGCGCTGTCCCCGGCGGCACTTGCCATCCGCGCAGCGGGCCAGGTCGTCGAGGTGGCCGTAGACCAAAAGGCCCCCGCACGGCGGCTTCTAGAACTGCACCGCGCCTTGGATGCACACGACGTTGCTGCCGCCTTCCTGGTTGCGCGCGCTCCTTCCGCGCCCTGACGCTCCAAGCCTACACCCTGCCCAATCCATGCACGCTTCATACCGACTGCTGATCCGATTCATTGACCTCGGCCTCCTTCTCTTGATGGCGTTTTTGGCCACGGCCGCGCTCAGGCCTGCGATCCAGGTGCCGTTACCACGGGGCGCAGGCGAGTCGGCGCTGGCCTATCGCATCGCTTTTGACGCTGCCGGTGCGACAGTACGACGCGAGCCATCGGACACGAATCTATGCCAGATCACTGCACTGGACGACCTTGTGCCGTGCCTGCGCACACTGCGTGCGGCACCGGCGCCGGTGCTGCTCACGCCGCTGAGTGGAGCCAGCACACAGCGCCTGGTGCGCATCCTGGACCTTTGCCAGCAGGCGCACTTGATATGCGCATTGTCTTATTGAAGCCATGAAACGCAGGACCTACGAGCGCGTCCTGGCAGCGGCGCTTACCGCCCTGCTGGTGCTCTTTCTGTTTGTGCTGGCCGGCACCTACCAAGTGCGCCAGGCCCATCCTGAATACGTAGCGCTGATGTTTGCGCGCGGTGCCTCAGGGCCCGCGATGCCAATGGCCGCACCGACTGCTTCGGCTGCGCCCCGCCGCATGGGTATCGATGCCATGCGAATTCCAAGCACCCAGCGTACGGTGACTGCACTCAAGCGACCGTTACGCGAAATGGGTTCAAAAACTGCCACTTTGGCGCTGCAGCGCACGGAGAGTCCCAAGGGCAGCGCGGAGCAGCCGCGCGCCTCACGAAACCTTGTGCCGCGCACGCGGACTTCAATGCAGCGTGGTATCGTTCTGACCCCCGTGGTAACGGCGCCGAACGAGAAGCTGCGGACTGCGTTGCCACTCAGGACGCCCAAGCCTCATGCACCGATGCCACAAATGCCTGCACCGGCGGTCCAGTCACGGGCGGCAAAGACTTCTGCCGCGCCCGATGCTCCGCGCACCGACGCGATCATGGACTGGATGCGGCTTCAGCCATCGACACTTCCCATCGGCATAAGGCACCACATCGAATACAGAGAGGGCAGCCTGACCTCGGCGGCACTGCTGGAACATGAGGGCGCCTCGTATGAGCTGTATCTGATGGCGCACCTGTCGCTGCGCGAGGTGCACATCGTCCTGGTCAGGGACGAGAATTCGTACTACCTGATTGATCGAAGCTTTCAACGGGAGGGACTCAAGTTTCGCGTGGGAGCCGTTCGCCGCAATGGTGGCGTAATCACGGGCATTGTATCCGAGGAGCGTGCGGCCTCAAGTCCCGAGGCACGTCACTACTACAACGTGTTTCTGCAGTGGTGGGACCGTGAACGATATAAACTGCAATAGCGATGCACAAAGCTGCCTATGGCCTCCTGGCCGCGGTCTTCTTATGTGGTGCGGGCTGCCAGCGCCCGCAGCCCTTGATTTTGGTGCCGGTACCGACACCGGACTCTGCGCCTGAGCCGCCGCCCGTCTGGGCCGGTGTAGACAACGCCGTGGCGGTGACTGCTGATTCGCTAGCCTCCAAGGCGCTTGTCAGCCGACAAGCCCTAGAGACGAGCCGCGCGGAGGCCGCCGCGGCGATGGTGCTCGCGCGCCTGGCAGACAGCCTCCTGGGCACGGAGGTGTTCGCTGCGTTGCCCGCCGATGAAGTCAGCATCAGTCAGATGAGCGTCGCTACGCAGTCCTACAACCGGGGTGCGCGGGCACTTACGAATTATGCCGAGGAACCCGACAGCATGCGTGCTGCGCGCCTTTTGAGCGAAGCTTCAGAGAGTTTCAAGGCCGCCCTTCAGGCGAATCCGGCCGATGAAGATGCACACTACTGGCTCGCCAGGGTGTACGAGTTGCAGGCCGACGCACTGAATGAGGCGAGTGCTGTAGAAGCCCGCATTGCGGTCCTCGCTAGCCTCGTCGCGCTGATGGGCCATCGTGGAGCATACATCGCACTATTGGCTGACGCGCATGAGCGGCGCGGCACGCCTGCAGCGGGGCTGGCTGCCGGAGCGCTTTGGCAGCGCGCCGCCCAGGTCATTATTGACGAGGCTGTGCTCGATCCTGAGGGTGTGGTCGTTGTGGATTCTGCACGCGTGTTTACGCATTACGCACGCGGCAGCCGCGCTTTTGTGCAGGCGATGCGCAGTGAGCTGGCACTGGATGCGCTCACTGCTGCCGCGCACTGGGCTGCGCAACCGGATGATCGCGCCTATGTGGAAGCGGAGCGCCAGTGGATCCTCTGGGACGGGGGCAACCTTGTGACGCGCACGCGCTTTGATACGCTCTTGAACACCACGGATGCTGCGGCTGCAGCAGCGGGAATGGAGGCGCTGCTTTCAGTTGTATCGCGTCCCGGTGCAAGTCTGGAGGTTCGACATGAGCTGGCGCTGCGCTGGTACCGTCTCGGTCAGGAGGAAAGAGCCATTGAGAGCCTTCAGTCCCTGGCACTGGAATCAGGTGATGCAGACAACAGTCGCCGGGCACAGATTCGCGAGGATTACGGTGTCATGGCCTTCAACATCGGAATGCAGCGCCATGCGCAAGGCGAATTGCACGCCGCTCTTGGCTACCTGCTGCAGAGCGAGGCGACGGAGTTCAGCCAGTCTGCACGGGCTTCGTTTGCGGCGTCGCGCCTGTTGTCCAACGACATTTCAGCGTCGCTGGACGCAGCTTTGCGCGCCGAGGCCCACATAGATCAGCTGGATCTGGCCGAGCGCAAGAACCTGTATCGTCACCTGATAGAATTGCATCGGCGGAGCGGCGACCGCACGCGTGCGGCGGCCTATGTGGCAAAGTATCGGAGTTTGCGCTAGCCCTAGCCTGTTACTCATAAAAACGACTGGAAAACGGGTCCGTGCACGGCATCGGACCCGCGTAACGACGCCTCTTGCCTAAGCGCTATTGCGGCGATGGAGCATCGCTTCCTGATGTGTACGGCTCACTGTTTCTGCCTGCCTCACGCTTTGCGCTACCAGGGATCCAAGCCATCCATAAGTCCCGGGGATTGAGATACCACGCCGCCGAGAGTCCGACGGCGGCCAGGATGCCGTGTCTACTATTGATCAAATAGCGCAGCTGCGCCCCCGCAAAGATCGTCACCGCGCGCGGATGCTCCCGGTCCATCAGCGTATTCCATATCGCACGATCTTGCCGGCTGGTGACCAGAACGATCGCCAGCCCCTCAACCGCCCCCACCGTGTCGGGCACAGCAACCGGCGCTGCTACCGAGCTTTCCAGCAGCCGCGGACCGGTGATCTGCAGTGTGCACTGCGGCGCGGGCAGTGTGATGTGGCCTTCCGCCTCCAAAACCCGCAGCGCCTTCACAAAGCTGCCCTGCTGCGCGCGCATCTTACAAACGCCGGCACCGATGCCCGAAGCGTCGTCCGTACCTGATGCTGCCCCGCCATGCCGATAACTTAACCGGCAAACATGCTAATGTTACGTTCTGTTTTTGGTTACTCGGCAAGGCTAGGGCGTACGCTGTATGGATTCCTAATTGTTGCTTGCCCGAAAAATGCCTGATTGGTCCTGCAGACCAGCAGTTGTGGGCGCATAGGGGGCGGATATACGGGTGCAAGCGGCGAAAGATTGGGCATTTGGGGGTGTGGAGCGGCTGCTTTCGGGGCCGTTCCCCCCAACGGCGGCCTACGTTGTTTTAGCGAATGCTGCACCGTTTTCTGATCCTGGGCTTGTTATTGGTGGGATTCGTACGCTTCTGCCCTGACCTTCGCCCGTTGTACTGCTATGCGCGCGATCTTCGAGCCACCGTTTGCGCTTGGGCATACGCCCATTGGAGAGATCACGTTGGATCCTCGGTCCAGAGACGATATTCCGGCCGTTCTCCGTGGACTGCAGGGCCGCTTCACGCACCGCAGCACGCGCGTGTTCGCGATCTTGCGGGAGCACTTGGGTGCGAAGGTCACTCTGCGGCGTAGTCGCCCGGGCTTGTGTTTATGGCGGCTCTTCGTGCTGGACACCTTGCAGAAGGCGCTCGCTGCGATTTAGACCGCATGGTGGAATGGGCGAACTGTCACACGGCGTTGCGTCCAGCTGTTGGGACACGCAGACTGTGGAGACAAGCATCCCTATCGTCTGCAGACCGTTATGGACCACATGCGCCTGCTTACCGAGGAGGTGCTGCAGAAGATCAATGCGGTGGTGGCCCGTGGGCATCAGCTGCTGAAGCACATACGGATTCGCTTCGTTGCCGGGCCGATTCAGCGGTGGCAAAGACGCCTGTGCACTAGCCCGCGGATGTCCGCTTGCTGTGGGATGCGCTGCATTGCCTGATCCGGCACCTGGCGCGCCTGAGCCAGCAGCATGCGATCGCGGGTTGGCGCAAGGCGCGTTTCTGGATCAAGCAGGTCAAGCGCGCCTTCGATCGCATACGTACGGCCCGTCAGTGGCGTAACAAAGAGAAAGTGGCGATTTACCTTGCGCGCAGTCGCGAAATAGGTGGAGAAAGCTGTGGCTACGCAGGTGTTGCTGCTGCCAAGCCCAGCCTGGGTGGAACGGTGGCGCGCAGGTACACCTGGATCGATAAGCTGTCGAGCAAGAAGAAGATGCAGCGTGCGTGGCGCCCCTGCACGGAACCCTGCGCAGGAATACGAGACAAAGGCAGAGCCTTGAGCAGTTACGCTAATCGGACATGGCGAGAGCCTGCCGAATGGCTCACAAGCTCTTGACCACTCTCTTAAGGCTCTCTCGGACTTCTCCGGCAATGACCCCGAGTTGTTTGTTCTCCACAGCCTGCATAGAAGCAATGGGGTCAATGGCCGTGACCTCGGTCAAGCCGTTGCCTGTCTCCTGCACGATGACGTTGCACGGTAGCATCGTTCCGATTTTGTCGTCTACTTGAAGGGCTTCGTAGGCGAATTGAGGATTGCATGCGCCCAGGATTCTATAAGGCTGAAAATCTACGTCGAGCTTCTTTTTCAGCGTTGCCTTAACGTCGATTTCCGTCAGCACGCCAAATCCTTCTTGCTTCAGCGCCTCGGTAACGAGTTCTGCAGCCTCGTCGAGCGGCATCTCGACCATTTTGGTGAAATAGTAGGTTGACATGAGGGGTAGCATGTAGTGGGAGGAAGGTGGGGTTCTTCAAGGCCTGTGTGCCTCGATCATTCGGTAGCTGTCGTTCCTGGCAAGCGACGTGATGCGATCGATGATCCGCACGGTCGACGCGAACGGCTCAATAGCGTTTGCTCAAACAGCAGTAGATGGCCGCCCCGCCGAGTTGACCACACGGATTCTCGCATTCGCAGCCGAATCCGGTACCAACCTGAGAACGATCGTATGAAAGCGTTGTCAAGCATGTCGTCGGACGGTCCGCCTTAGGTACTAGAGGACGATCGTAGCAGTGTGGAGGCAGAAGTGCGTACGCCCTAGAGCGCGCGGCGAAGATGTGCAATATACGACGCATTGGCTACGCGGTACATGCGTGTCCCCATTCCAGGCAATCCCAGGGCCATAACGGTATCGCGGTGGTCAAGCGGTATCCATCGGGCATACTGCTTAAGACATGTGGCCAATCGTTGACTGGCATGCCCAATCTAGCGCGAGACCTTAAGGCTGCGGCCCGTGGCAGCTAAGATGTCCACGCGGTGCTCCATCAGCGTCTCCCCTAAGCCTCTCGAGCAGGCAACGCCTCGTGTCTCCGAATCGTTGGGCCACAGTGCCCTGCGCGCGCATCAGTGAACGTTGTACCGCGTCGCGAACGGTCGCTTCCCATGCGTGTCGCAATGGGCGAGCAAGAGCACCCAGATCTACATGTTGCCTGCCCAAAAACACATTTACATTGCCTTAAAGGACCGCGGTGAAATGTCCGAATAAATCAGATAGGATGTACTGGCACGGCCGACATGTACCTTAGCTAACAGCCAAAATGCAGCGGCCTGCGCCGATGTGTACATGGCCGCATTGCGCCATACGCACCCTGCGATCTTTCACAGGGCGCGCAATTCACAAGTACAGAGACAGCTGCCGTATCGCTGGATGTCGACATCAAGATATCAATGTGAGGCCACGGTCGATGCTACGGCAACGCCCTGATTGAACGACTATGGCGTAGCGTAAGCTACGAGAAGTACGCCCATAAACGCGTCACTGCGAGAAGTGCGGGCCTGACTGCAGGCTTTCTTCCTACAATCATCAAGCGCCCTTGTTAAGCTCTCGGAGACCGCGCGACGTATGCGGTGCTCATACGCTTGCTGCAAGTCGACCAGACATTGCGCCAGCGTAGGCGCGAACGCAAACTCCATTGAGACAGTTCGGTCTCGCGATCCCCAGTCATCCAGGTGGCGAATACTCTGGAATGGGCGAACCTTGTCCAGCGACTTAGGTACTCTCTTGAAGGGCATTTTCCCACTCACCGAAGCTTTTGGTATGTCCGCACTCACCCACCGCATTCCGCTCCTAGGGCGTCTCACTGTCGTCGTATTTCTTGTTGCGCCCTAGGCGCTTGTGAGCGCTCGCCGGTGGATCCCCGTTGGGGATCAGGGTGCTTCTTGAACGACTCCGGGTCCGCGCGTCTGCGATAAGGGCGGAGAACGATCCGAAGCTGAAGCTTCTAGTCGGGGAACTCGCGCATCGCGGCAGAAGCCGAGCGGAAGGGCATCTCGGAGCGCGACATCCGCAACCGGCGCAAAGTGCTTGTGTTCTCCTACTTCGGCGACACCGTCGCGTGGATCGCCGAGAGATTGCTTAATGTGGTGGCGGTGGATCGGCGGCTCGCTCGCTACCGGGGCCGGATTGCCGTCGTGAAGGGATCCGAATCGTTCGAGGGGATTACCCGAAGCGACGCGGTGTTCGGCTTCGCGCCCGAATCCACGGAGGCCCCGCCATCACGCTGCGATGATAAATATGACATCCTGGTGACGACCGACGTTCTGGCCGAGGGTATGAACCTCCAGCAGTGCGGACGGATCATCAACTACGATCTGCCCTGGAACCCGATGCGACTCGTGCAGCGCCACGGGCGCATCGACCGTATCGGCAGTCCCCACGAGAAGGTGTTCCTCACCTGTGTGTGTTTCCCGACCGCCAACTCGAAGCCCTTCTCGCCCTCGAAGAGCGGATCCGCCGGAAGCTTGCCCGAGCGGCGGCTTCCATCGGACTCGATCAGATCGTCATTCCGGACGGGGCCACACGGAACACGTCTTCGCGGACGACCGGAAGCAAATCGAGGCGCTCCGAAGGGGCGACTCATCCCTATTCGAGCGGAGAGGCTAAGGCGTGCACGCGCACAGTGGTGAAGAGTACCGGCAGGAGCTATGGAAGGGAATCGAGCGCTGGGGTAACCAGATCCGAACCCTCGCGTGGGGCGTGGGATCCGGGTTCGCCGGGGCAACCCGAACCGGGCACGTTTTCTGTGCCCGCGTGTTCGACCGCGTGTTCATGCGGTTCGTGCCCGTAGATCCGGACGCGGAGATCGAGCGCGACAGCCTTACATGCCTCGGGATCCTCTCATGCACCGAGTACACCGAGCGCACGCTGCCGAAGACGTTTGTGGAAGGAGCCTTCGGCGCTTGGGAGCGCGCCCGCCGCGACATCTACGAGGAATGGATGCGCGCCACGGATCCGGCCACACTCCAGCCCAGCATCCGCCCGCTCTTTCGAGCCGCCGCCAACCATGTCCGCATGCACCCCGCAGCTGGGCTTTCGGTTAAAGACAGGGATCGGGTGGCCGACGCTCTCGAAGCACCGTGGGGCATCCGCCAGGAGCGTCGGCTCAGGGAGGTGTTCGCTCCCGATCGCATCGCCCCTGGAGAACAGACGCGCAAAGTCGCCGATGTCGTGAATAAACTCGGGCTACAACCGTGGCAGCCGCCCAAGCCGCTCGATCCCATCGAAGAGGACGAAGTAAATCTCGTCGTCTGGATGGGCATCATGGCTACGGAAACCTGATTTGCACCCGGCTTCTGCTCGATCTGTGTGAATGGCGTGATCGTGCCACCAAGTCGGCCATTCCAGAACACGAGCCACTTAACTCGAATTCGCCGTGCGCCGTGAAAAGGCGCTTTCCTGTGGCGGGTGCGAATCCCGTCCAACAACTGGTGTAGCGGACACTATGTCAAGTCGGGTTCACATTTTTTACGGTCTTGGCTTAAGGAGGTGACGACATGGCAGCTCCCATTGGCTGCTCGCGTATGGGCCAATGCGAACAGATATCAATCTCGGATTGTGCTATCCAGTAAAGGCTCGCTTGTCCACCTCTCAGTGCAGGTGTGTTTCGCCAATATGGCTATCTTCTACGAGATAGAGTCTATAAGCCGTCATTTACATCACGCATTTCCCCTATGGCGATTCGGTTAAGCAGTCTATGTCCTTCATGCATGCGACGCAAGCCTCTCCGCACTAGGGGTGCCGGGCCCAATGCCTCCCGGGTAGCTTCTGCCGGATGGGTGCTGGCCGTTACGCTTCTGATTTGCGGCGCAGATGCGTACGGGATGACCTGCAGCATCGAGAGAGGGAGCCAGGACTTACCTGGTATTGAAGTCGTGGAGTTCATGCGTCTAGGCGAAGAAGCGAACGGGGATTCGATCCTTTTCGGCTCAATCTCCGCCATTGCTGTAGGTGGTACTGGCCGCGTCTTCGTTGGAGAGCGCCAGGATCCAAAGGTCTATGTGTTCTCCGAAGAGGGCAGGCTCCTGACGGCCCTGGGAAGCAGGGGAGACGCTCCGGGCGAGTACAACGCCATATCAGGCATTTACCCCGGCCCGGCCGATTCCCTGTACGTATATGACAATTGGGACTTGGACCTTACAGTATATGAGCCGCAGCAGTACAGATTCGTTTATTCATTGCCTATCCAAAAAGGTGGGCCGGGTAGCGCGCGGGAGCTTCTTGGCATAACGTCGGAGTCGCTCGTCTTTAGCTATGGGCGGTCTACAGGGACGGGCACAGAAAACCCGAGGCGATGGTCCGATGTTCGGCTTGTGGACTGGAACGGGAAAATCATTTCCGAATCTCTGCTGACTGTTGAGCAGGGAGAATACTTTCTTACTGTCACGCCCGAGTTCCAGCGTAACGAGGCGCTTCCATTCGGGCGCAGTTCCACCATTCGTATGAGTTCGGACCATGCGCTGTATTCTGGCTGGAATGATGCCATCGACATCAAGGTTGTCAGCCTGGACGGGACAGCCCTTCACGAGTTCACATACCCACGGCGGCCTCGGAGCGTAACCCCTGAAGATCGGCGCGCAGCCCTTGCGCGTAGCTCCAACGAGATGCGGAAAAGGCTCGCTGCAGGAGACCTACACGATACCTGGCCGATCTACGAGACCTTTGTCGTAGATGATCGGGGAGCCGTTTGGCTTAAGCTCGTCGAGAATGATGAGGACGAATGGACAAGCTGGCTTGTAATCGATTCAAATGGTCGAGCAACGGGGACGGCCGTTCTGCCGGCAACTTTCGACCTGAGCGTGGTGCAAGCTGGCCACATCTACGGCAGCGGTCGCAATGAATCAGGTGATCCAATCGTGGTAGGCTACGAAATCCTGGACTAGCCTGATCGACCACCAGGTTAGGGATCCCATCAGCGTCCCAGCTGTCGTGCGCCACATTCAATTCTACAAACGGTGACCGGTCGAATGAATGCCTGTCGGCCCATCTGCAGCTCGGTAAGGATTTTAACCAGCAGTACCATTCGCACTTTTCCGCATGGCTAACGTTTTCTCTTCAGCTTCTTGGCCGAAGTAGGATCGGGAGCGAATTGAGGTGTTGTACGCGCTGCTAATCTGAACTTCATAGTACTCTACCCGGCAAGGGGGCCGAAAATGCGCTTGGATTTTGTGGAATTTGCGACGAGTGCAGCTGGCTGGCTGCGCTGTCGGCCAGCCTAGTGGTGGCTTACGCCGAGCAGCCTGAAGGCCTTCTTCTGCTTGGGGCTTAGCGTCTGCAGCACCAGCCTGACCGTCTCCTCAGGCTTGTTTTTCTCTACCAGCTTGCCCTTGCCCAGTTGAGCCAGGTGGCTCAACAGCGACTGGAAGCTGGTGGCGCGAGCGCCGTCGCTGGTCTTTTTGGTTCGTGCCTTGCTTTGTGCTTCCGGGGAGGGCTCCGCCGGCGCACCACGCTGGCGCGGGACAAAAGTGTTTCACGAGCAGGCGCTGGATGTGAGTCAGGGTCCGCACGTGCTCACAGTGGTGGATGATCGTGGCAACCGGGCGCGGCGCTTCATTGAAGTGCTGTCGAAGGGCTCAGCGTCCGGTCCCGCCTCCTCCGTCAATTGAAGCAGGCGCTCTACTCTGAGTTGGCTATTTCAGCGCTCAATACTGTGCAAATGTGGCGGTCATATCGGTGCTTGGCCAAAAGTCCACTGATGAGCACGAGGCCGACCCCGCTCCATGGACGCGAGAGCGCCGGCGACACCAGCGGGCTGCCGGAAGGTGGACCCCATAGTAGTGACAGCAGGGCCACGGCCAGGACCAGTGCAACGGCAGCCAGGATGCCGTGCCTACTATTGATCAAATAGCGCAGCTGCGCCCCTGCAAAGATCGTCACCGCGCGCGGATGCTCCCGGTCCATCAGCGTATTCCATATCGCACAATCCTGCCGGCTGGTGACCAGAACGATCGCCAGTCCCTCAACCGCCTCCCTCCACCGTGTCGGGCACAGCAACCGGCACTGCTACCGAGCTTTCCAGCAGCCGCGGACCGGTGATCTGCAGTGCGCACTGCGGCGCGGGCAGTGTGATGTGGCCTTCCGCCTCCAAAACCCGCAGCGCCTTAACACAGCTGCATTGTTGACCGTAATCGCGTTTCAGGCTGTGCGCAGCAGATCCCCTTGAAGCGGCTTCGCAAGGCGGCTTGGCCGCAGTTGCGGCACACATTCCAGATGCGCTGCGCTTTTGGTGGGACTTTGATAAGGTTGCCGGGTACGCGTGGACTGAGGGTCGCGCACGGTGGCACTTTTGTTGGCCTTCAGGATATATTGGGCTGCGACTAATTGATGGCGGAGGTTAGCTCATGGACTTCAGTATAGATGGCACTGTACTGCTGATCAATGTGAGCGCCATACTTTTGATGGTTGGCCTTATGTGGCGGCTGAGCCACAACATGGCTGCAGCGGAGCAACGTCAACGTGCGGAGACCAAAGAATATTATACTGATCTGCGCCAGGAGCTCAAGGCGGCCATCGCAGAGCTCAAGGCGGACATCGCTGCCTTGCGCCAGAAGTTCAAGGCGGACAACGCCGCCTTGCGCCAGGAGTTCAAGGCGGACAACACCGCCTTGCGCCAGGAGTCCAAGGCGGACATCGCAGAGCTCAAGGCGGCCATCGCTGCCTTGCGCCAGGAGCTCAAGGAGAGTACGGACAAGCTCTCGGTTCGGATCGATGGGTTGTCGCAGCGCACGTCGACGTTAACCGAGCGTGTGGCGCGCATGGAAGGGCGAACAGAATGGCCATGGGGACACCTGGGAGCGACAGGAATGGCGACATCGGAAACTGATGTAGTTTCCACCCCCTAAGCACACTTTGTGTGTGGCTAGACATCAGCCGCTTAAGAAGAACCAGCGCGGTCGCTGTCCGCCCTCTAGCAACCCAGGTACTGCGCTGCTATCGTTAACAAGGCGCGGTCGCCGCTACTGACCGCATGGGCAGCAGCGCCTTGAAGTCCGGGGTAGCCCGCACTGCGTATACGCTAGGCTCCAGTGCTGACTGCGGTGGTGGGCTACTGCAAAGCTGCAGTGCATCCCGTGTGCCCGAATTGCACTAACACGCCGGAGCCATTCCCGCTGCATGCCCGCATAGCCGAGCCGCAGCTGCACCACAGGCTCATTGGCGAACCGGGCATTTACTGCGGACGAGATGACTCCACTGGTCGCATTGGAGGAGAAGACGCAGACGGTTGCGGCCTTTCTTAATCGCAGCTGGCATACTGACAACCTTATCAGGAGGCCGCGCCTGCAGACAGACTACAGATCTTCGTGAAGGCAGGAGAGCCGGCGGCAGCTGAACGGGCATAGAGGTACGGTTTCCTGACGAGACTCAGGTGCGCTCTTTTGCTCCGGTGCCTGCGTCGCACAGGGCACAGCTGGTGCGGTCATGAACGGATTGGAGCCTTCGCGCTGGTACTCTTTCTACCGGCAGCCGGCCAACATGCGCAAGAACTTTGATGGCACGCGTGCCTTGGTGCTAAGCGGGATGAAGAAGAATCCTGTGTCGGGGGACGCCTTCGTTTTCACCAACCGCAGGCGGAGCCACCTGCAGGCGTCATGCACGGGACCGGAATAGGATTGCGCGCTACTACAAAGCAATGAGCGGCGGACACCTTGTCGCGGCCTCCACCTTGCACGCTTCTTGACGCTAATGCGTTTGCCACAGCGTGAAAGAAACGCCGAGCGTAGACACGAGCATGTCGGTGCGTGAACGGATGACATCATATGTGACCTTGCCATCGGCGCGCGTTATGGCACCTTCCTCCAGGTATTCTGATGGGGCACCGAGCAGGTACCGTACGCCCGCGTTGACGTGGATGTTCGTGCCGAAGGCAGGCGCCACAAGAACCATGACGCCCGCGCCCAAGCCATAGCTGAAGGACACATCTTCTTGGTTGATGCCTGGGACTCCAAGACGTACCGCTTCTTCCAGCGGTTTTTCGAAGCGGTACGTCTTAGTGCCTGAGGCTCCGCATAGGTCGCAAGTCACCAGCTGCGTCTCGGTAACCATGTACTTCAGCCCCAATAAACCTTCCGCATACGGCATCACGGATCCCTTCGGCCGCTGCAGCCGGGTCACGAAATGCGCGGAAATAAAACTGTTTGCCGTCTCGTAGCGGTCGGTGACATCGGAGACCAGCGGGTCTATGGAAACATGAAAATACTCCCGACCATACTCATAGATGCTGCCTTCCAAGCCCAGAATCACGGGGGTATTTCGAAGCTGTGCCCCAGCAAACATGGACAGGCCGACACCTTGTCTGTCAATGTTCTCGGCAAACTCGCCCTGCGGGACCGCCACGCCACCTTGGATGGACCAATGAGGGGAAAGCAGCTGCGCTGAGACATCCATGACAAGGCTGGCGGCCAGCATTGCACACAACAGGAAACATCGGCTCGTAGTCATTGCCCGTTCGTGTTATCGGTTCGTAGTCATTGCCAAAGTTCGTGTTGCTCATCCAACAGCCGCGCCAATCGGCTGCTTGGTCACATCGCAGGATTCACCACATGCCGTCCGTGTGTCTCTGCCGCGATCATCGATGCGCACACCGCGGGAATCTCAACCAAAGATACTGTCCCCGTATGAATAGCCCGGATCATGGGCTCGTCCAATAGCGCGGACAGCCGCCCCCAGGCTTCGACGCGTCGGGCGCGCGGGGCGGTATTGGAGTCAATGCCCAACAGATTCACGCCGCGCAAGATGAAAGGAAACACGGTCGTATTCAGCACATGGCCGGCTGCGTTGCCTGAAGCAGCCACACTGCCATGACGCTTCAGGAGACTGAGCACGGCAGCCAGGCTGTCTCCGCCCGCCGCATCCACCGCGCCGCTGAAGCGTGCCGATTCCAGCGCCCTGCCGGGCCTCAGCCGATCAATAGTCTGTGCAGCACCCAGGCCGCGAAGATAGTCCCATTGCGCCCGCTTGCCTGACGCAGCTACAACGGTATAGCCTAACTTGGCCAGCAGTGCCACCGCAAAGCTGCCAACGCCGCCCGAAGCACCGGTAACCACCACATCTCCGCTTTCGGGCGTGACGCCGTGCGTCTCCAGGGCCAACACGGAATACATCGCCGTAAGCCCGGCAGTGCCCACCACCATGCTCCATAGCGGGGGTATGTCAGCAGGCAGCTTGAGCAGATAGGTCGATGGCACAACCTGTCGCTCCGTATACGCGCCCCAAAAGCGTTCCCCCAACCCACCGCCGGTGAGCACGACCGTATCGCCCGCCGCAAAGTCACCGTTGCCCCCAACCACACGCCCAACAAGGTCTATGCCCGGAACGAACGGATACGTTCCTCGGACAATCTTGCCCGCGCCAGTAACTGCGAGCGCATCTTTGTAGTTTATGCTGGAGTACAGAACGTCTACGAGAGCGCCTTCTCCGCCGAGCGCCGCTTCGCTGAGGCGGCGAACTTCGGGAGAACCGGGCGCAGTCAAGACCAGTGCGTTGAAGGAGTCTGCCATAGCCCTGTCGTGATGACCGTGCAGCACAGCCTGCATCAGACAGCGTACGCGATACGCATGCTTGCCTGCCTGGCCGCAAGTATCCTGATGGTTGGGATAGCCTTTAACCTGCCGATTACGGACAAGTCCCAGACTGATGCGCAGCGCTTCACCGTACGCTTTGGCACTCCGCCGCTGGGGCTCAGCGAGCTTGAGCAGGCAATGTACTACGAAATGCCGCTTATGACGCACCACGCAACCACGGCGCCGGCTTCTGCTCCAATGGTATTGGCTGCACCGGTGGAACCGGAATCATCGACGTCTGCGGTGGATCCCGAGCCTGTGAAACCAAGGCTGACCAAGCTGACGTATATGCCCATAGTGGACTTTGCCGAGCTCATGCCTGAAATTCGGGGCGGCCTCGCCGCGTACTATATCCATATTGAGTATCCCGAAGAGGCCAAGATGCTCGGCATCGAAGGCCGGCTGGTCCTGGCGTTTGTAGTCGAACCCGACGGATCCACCAGCGACATACGCATCGTGAACAGCCTGCATCCGCTCTGTGATTCCGCGGCAGTGCGGGCTCTTCGCCATACCAGCTTCATCCCGGGCCAGCACGAGGGCCAACCGCGTCGGGTGCGCATGCGCCTGCCGGTGCGCTTTGTGCTGGTTGATCCTGACTCAAGCAATGCAGCAGTAAGCTCCTAGCGGCATGCAGATAGCGTGTGATTGCTGGCGACCGTAGTCAATGTCAGGCAGCCGTACACAAGGGCGGTCGTATTTGTGAAATAGTAGCTGCGGGCGCATCCGGCCAATGAGCAAGCCTGATATGGCCAAATGGCCCTCTGAAGCCAAGACAGCCGCTGGCACAAGCGGAAAAGGACGAAGCAGCAAGGGTAGCCTGCACTTTGATCGCGGCTGAGCGGCGCCGAACCGCTGCAGCACATGCGGTGTGCCGACCCCGCACCGCTTACGCTTCAGAAGCCCGAGGTTGAAAGCCGCCGCGTGGATGAGTATGTGTTTTCGGGTCTCCTTCTGCCTGTGCACGGGAAACCGTCGCGAGCCTCCGGCCTCAAGCAGGTGTGCAAACATTCGTTCCACCTTCGCGCCTCGCTGACGCAACCGATACTTATCGCGACTTTCCTCCATCCGTCGTCGGTTGACGTATACCGCCTGCTTCGATTCCTGCCTGTTTTTCCCTTTGCGTCCGCCCGATTAGGCCGGATAAATCACGTTAACCCGCTCGCATTGCACAACTGCCTGATCTGGAATGGCTTCCAGAAAGAAGCTGCACCACGGTGCCCAGTCCCGGTCCTTCGATATGGATAGTGGTCCGTCGTAGTACCGTTGCCGCTGAGCCTCGAATAGCTGCTGATGTAGAGATTTGGTTGTGTTATCAAACCAGCCTTCCACAAGAACAGCGGATTCAGCATGCGGCCCAGCCTACCGTTGCCATCCAGAAATGGATGCAATGCCTCGAATTCACCGTGGAGGATGGCAGGCTGGGGAAATCATGAGCCAATATTAGCCTGGTATATAACCCCCATCGCAAGGGCGTTCGCGCGACGCGTGCGCCAAGCCTGCTTACACGGGCGTGTATACGTACGAAGCACCGAGGCCCAACGGGATGCCGAGTACCCAGTACAGGATCAAAAACAATGACCAGATCACCATAAACAGCAGACTGTACGGTATCATGAAAGAGGTCAGCGTGCCTATCCCCGTCTTCTTGACATAGCGCTGACAATACACCACCACCAGCGGGAAGTACGGCATCAAAGGCGTTATGATGTTGGAAGAAGAGTCCCCAACGCGGTATGCCGCCTGCGTCAGATCAGGAGAGATCCCAACCTGCATAAGCATAGGCACGAAGATCGGAGCCAGAAGCGCCCACTTCGCGGATGCCGAGCCCACAAAAAGGTTGACGAATGCCGTCAGAAAGATGATGCCGACGATCGTCACCGGCCCCGGAAGCATCAGCGCCTTCAGAACACTTGCGCCCTTGAGCGCGAGGAGCGCCCCGATGTTAGAAGCACCAAACGCATGTACAAAAAGCGCGCAGAAAAATGCCATCACGATGTAATACGCCATGCCGTCCATCGCCTTCGTCATCGCATCCACCATGTCTTTGGACTTCTTGAAAACACCGGCGACATAACCGAAGACCACGCCCGGGATCAGAAAGAGCAAGAATATCAGCGGCACGATAGACTGCATGATCGGCGCGGCGAAAGAGTTCAAGCTGCCCTCCGCATCCCTGAACGGTGAATCCGCCGGCAAGAGTGCCAAAAGCAACAGCAAAAGGCCCAGCACCATGATGCCGGTGGCCCACCAGAATGCTTTGATCTCCCTCGGATCAATCGTGGACATCTCCGGCGCTTCCTCGGCGTCGTCATCCACCGGCGTGTTACGTCTTAAACGCGGCTCCACGATACGGTCCGTAACAAACCAGCCAAGTGCGATGATCACAATGCTGGACAACGCAGTAAAGAAGTAGTTGCACAGCGGATTGACCAGAATGGCCGGATCAATGATCTGCGCCGCAGGCTGCGTGAATCCCTGCAAGAGCGGATCCAGTGCCGACGGCACCGGATTGGCACTAAAGCCGCCCGAAACGCCAGCAAAAGCTGCTGCAATGCCCGCCAGCGGATGCCGACCCGCCGCATAGAAGATGACGCCGCCCAGCGGAATCACCAGCACATAGCCTGCATCCACCGCGCTGTGGCTGATCAGGCCCACGAGCACCACCATGGGCGTGAGCAGCCTGGCCGTGGTCTTGCTGAGGAGCAGCTTGATGCTTGTGTTGAAGTAGCCCGCTTCGTCCGCCACACCCACGCCGAGCATAGCGACCAGCACCACGCCCAGCGGAGCAAAGCCCGTGAAGATGCCGACCATCTGGGACAGAAAGGCAGTCAGCGCCGAGCCGGTCAGCAGGTTGTTCACCTGCAGGGCGGTGCCGGTACGCGGATCTTCCACGGTAAAGGCCACGGGTGCCAGGATCGCGGACAAGACCCAGACGATGATCAGAGAGAACAGAAAAAGCATGGAGGGGTCCGGCAGCTTGTTGCCGACGACCTCGATGCCGCCAAGTGCACGATCAACAAAGCCCTTTGGGGGGCTGGACGCGCGTTGTGTGGGAGTGACTTTCACTGAAGAATGAGCTGGTTAGAGCAGAATGAGATAGGTCAGCTTCGCAACACCGGCGCGGCTGAGCATGGTCGCATTGCGGTGAGGATCAAACAGTATGTCCTGGCTGCCCGTAAAGTGGTAGGCGGTATTGAACACCAGGAACAGGTCGCTCCCCGGCGTGTGAATCCAGTTGATGCGGATGTTGGTCTGCAAATCCCGGGTAAAGTTATCGTATTGAATAAGCGCCGTAGCGAACAGCTTCCTGCTGACCGCGCCCAGAATGGACATGGACAAGGTGGTGGCA
This sequence comes from Rhodothermales bacterium, assembly GCA_951812585.1. Lineage (GTDB taxonomy): Bacteria > Bacteroidota > Rhodothermia > Rhodothermales > Bin80 > JAAXGV01. Next base: position 184,880 of record OX638318.1, read on the forward strand.
TTGAACTGGCTGTGATGCAGATCAACGTGTGAGTACGTCAGGCTGCCTTCCACATTCAGGTGCCGCGAAGGCCGGTATCCGATTTCCGCCTCCAGGTCGCTTCGCGTGCCGGAAAAAAAACCGCCCGTACCCACGGTGGCACCCCCGTACAGGCGACGGCTTGAATCGGTCATGCCACCGAGTGACACTTGCGTAAACGCATGGTCACCCTCGTCTATGGCGACATCCGGTCGGATGTAAAAGGTGCTGTGCAATCGCTCAAACCGGCGCTCTACTTCGAGCTCAATGCCGTCTCGGCGGTGCAGGTCAACAGCGGCGCCAAACGATGCGTCAGACGACTGCAGCCTGCCATCCTGGCCCGTGATATACGTAAAGCCGCCCTCAAAGCTGAAACGCCGGACATAAGACATAGAAGCGATCTCAACGACCGGCGTGTATTGCAGGCGGCCGCTGTAGCGACGCTGGTCACGGCGGCGCACAAAGCCCAAAGCGGGATAGAAGTCCCTTCCTACACTGGTGAAGGAAGCAGATGCGCCGTAGGTGTCATTGAGTAGTCGCAGACTGGCGTGTCCTGCACCCGATCGGCCACTGTAAGTATCCGATACGTGCGTCCACCATGCGTTGATTTCGCTGGAGCTGAAAAAGCGGTACTGCATATCCAAACCCGTCGCAGTATTGGAACCATCAATGTCCTTTACGTTGGTGAGGATCGCACCGGCCGTCGCACGAGGAGAGAGCGTGGTCCGTATGCGGGCCACCGTGTTGTTGTCGCTTCGGCTTCCGAATGCGTCACCGAGGTTGTCGCCGGTTTCAATGTTCAAGAGCCCTACGGACAGCGGCCCGACCTGTCCGGTGACCCGTGCACCCCCCAGGATGCGACGATAGGATCCTATTCTGCGCGAAAAGAATGTCTGCGTTGAGCGGGGATTGCCGTGCTCAAACAGCCCACTGCGCTCAAGAAAAAACTCGCGCTTTTCTGGAAAGAACAGGTTGAAGCGCGTAAGGTTTAGCTGCACATTGTCCGCTTCGACCTGTGCAAAGTCGGTGTTGACACTCAGGTCCACCGTCATGTTGGAGGTAATGCCATACTTGAAGTCCAGGCCCAGGTCTCGCTTGAATGTCTGCTCAACGTCCGCGGACTCAAGGTCCTCGCGAACGGCTTGCAGGCCCGTGATGACATAGGGCTTGATCTCAATATTCTTGCCGCGGTGCACATCCCTTAGTCCGGTGAGTTCACCATACTGCGAAACCGCCGCAAGCACGCCGAAACGGCCGCCGTACTCCAGCCCAATCTCCGGCCAGATGACGCGTTCATTCTTTCGGTTGATCGTGCGCGAGAGCATCAGTCCAAACGTCAGATCGTCCCCCTTGGAGAAGCGGAGCTGGCGAAAAGGTATGGACACCTCCATCGTCCATCCGTTTTCATTAATGACGGTCTCGCTCCTGAACACTGCATCCCACGAGAAGCTGTCCAGCGTCAAGCCTTCGTCGGTGATCGTGGCGTCGTCCTGCGTGCCGAGCGCATTCATCTCGAACAAATACGAGTTGCGCTTGTCCATGTAGGTATCGAGCGCAATGTAGGCGTGATCGTCGCGATCATTGCGGCCGCCCCGCTCCAAGTTCTTCGCTCGAATGAGGTGCGGCTCCTGATCGTGGAAGGTAAACGCGAAGAAGAGGAAGTCGCGGTTATAGGCGATGCGCACCTCCGAGTACTCGGTCGGGGGATCGCCTTCATGAGGCCAAACCTGCACAAACGAGGTAATGGGCGCGATCTCTTTCCAGATCGCTTCGTCTAGGACGCCATCAATGCGTGGTGCCTCATCGACAAACACCGCGGTGGCTCGGTCGGGCGCTGGCTGCACTTGAGTGCGCGCCATGGCCGGTACGACCAAGATAGACCCAAGCACGAGGCCTATGAATCGTATGGGCATCAGTAACTCCTCCTGGCAAAAGAAAAGGGCGCGTAACACAGCACGAACAAGCACAGCGCTACGGCTTCGGTGACCAGTATGTACCACGGCCACGGCCCAAAGAGGTCAAGCAGGGACACCGTTTCGGGCTTTTCCATCAAATACAAGTAGTTCGTGCCCGCCAGGCTGTTAAAGGCAAAGGCACCGGCTGCCAACACATTAAGCCAGACCCAGGCCCGAAGTATACCCCGCCTGGTCGGAAAAAGCCGCTGCGTTGCGGTCACATACACGGCATAGATCACCAGGCCCCCGTGCGTCACCCAGTAGTAGATGAAGTCATAGTGTGGAAAGCTCTCAAAAAGCCGCGGTGTCAGAATAGCTTGCAGTGTACCCGCCAGAACCCAGTAGTAAATCACCTCATGCGCCCGCGGCCATGGCTTCCACGCAAAAATGGGCAAGACCATCGACAAGCCGTAGCAGACGTGAATAGGCAGGTCTTCAGTCCAATCGTAGTGTCCGACCCAGATAGCCATGCCGGTCCACGCAACGAGTACGCCACTGATAAACAGCGCCATGCCACGGGCTACATAGCGCTGATGCCTGCGGGACAGGCGGTTGCGCGTCAGCACAGGGAGGACCACAGCCAACAGCAACACCGTGGCCGCCGCAACCAGGTGTTCACCGCTGAACATGGTAAACGACCCGTTGTCCTGAATGAACGCGCCCATATTTGCGCCTTGCACCTAAGAAATCCGATGTTAGCGCATTAAATTAGCGAACTGAATTGGCACCAACAGAGCGAATCCCGCGGCTTCGCGGGGTTCGCCAATGCCGCGCCATCTGGACGTGATGGCAGGCTGCCGCAGCTTTCTCCCTATGCAAACCGCACTGAGCGTACAAGACATCCGGGCACAGTTTCCTGCCCTCGCACGGCGTCACAACGGACATGCCGTGGCGTATTTCGACGGGCCGGGCGGTACACAGATACCCCGCGCCGTAGCGGAGGCCATGACCGCATACCTGTACCACCACAACGCGAATACGCACTGGGCATACCCCACGAGCCGCGAAACGGACGCCGCACTCCTTGCCGCGCGTACGACGCTCGGGGATTTCCTGAATGCCCCGGCCGATTCAATCGTGTTCGGCCCCAACATGACGAGCCTCACCTTCCATGTGGCTCGTGCACTAGGGCGCGACTGGCTGCCTGGCGACGAGGTGATCGTAACAGACCTGGACCACCACGCGAACATCGACCCGTGGCGGGACCTAGCCGCCGAGCAGGACCTTGTGATTCGCGCCGTCCCTTTTGATCCCTGCACCGGTCAACTGGACCTGACAGCGCTCGAGCGTGCACTCAGCGCCAGGACACGCCTGGTAGCTGTGGGATTCGCCTCGAACGCCCTTGGCACCATCAACGATGTAGCGCATGTGGTGGACCTCGCCAAGGCGGCGAAAGCGCTGACTTTTGTGGATGCGGTGCACTACGCACCGCATGTGCTGCCGGATGTGGAAGCTTTGGGATGCGATTTTTTCGCGTGCTCGCCGTACAAGTTCTACGGCCCCCATGCAGGCGTGCTCTACGGCCGGCGAGCCCTGCTGGATCGGATCAAGGTGGCGCGCCTGGTTCCCGCGCCGCAGGCGTCACCCGAGCGCATAGAGACGGGCACGCTCAGCCATGAGGCTATCGTTGGCTCGGCCGCTGCCGTGGACTTTCTGGCTTCCATCGGCTCTGGAGCAGTTCGGCGCGACCAGTTGGCGCATGCCTTCGCAGCGCTCCATGCGCGGGCTGCCACACAGATACGGCACCTATGGCACGGGCTGGCATGCCTGCCGCATGTGACGCTGCACGGACCGGGCCCGGATAATGCACGCACACCTACGGTAGCCTTCACGGTGGATGGCTACACATCGGAATCGGTCAGTGCGCAGCTGGCCGATCAAGGATTATTCCTTTCGCACGGCGACTTTTACGCTTGGACAGTCGTGCAACGCCTGGGGATCGAAGGGCTGGTTCGCGCCGGGTGCGCCTGCTACACCACCGACGAAGAGGTTGAGCGGCTGATCAGCGCGATCAAGACGCTGCGTTAGCGGACAACCCCGCATCGGCACAGCGCGATGCGATGGCGCGATGCACCAGGCTACGACAGGGCGGAATCCAAGAGGCTCAAGGCACCGGTAACGACATAGATGTCGTAGATAGCATGCGTCCAGGCGGCGACCGCAAAGCCGCGCACAAGGTAAATGGCGTTGAGCACTAATCCGAACAGGGCGCGAAATGTGAAGCTGCCAAGTGTGAATTCGTCGCCGAGTGATCCCGTGTAGTGCATCCAGCTGAACAGCAGCGCGCCCACGACTGCAGCAATGAGGTAAGCACCCCGGCGGGGCATAAAGAGCTTGAGCACAAGGAACAGCCCGCCCGTCAGGAGCACGCGAAAGAGCAGCTCTTCGTAGATGCCCGCGCCGAGCGATAGGACAATCTGTTGAAACAACCCTACTTCCGCTTCCTGTAGTCCGATGGTGCCCATCTGCACCACGCCATAGGTGACAAACGAGACGAGGTAGGCGACCACGACCGCATAGGCGGCACTTTCAAGGATCACACCAGCACCGTAGCTGGCCTTCAGCCCGATGTTTTGCTTGCGCTCCCACAAGAACACGCCGACCCCGACCAAAATGATCACGACCAGCATGCCGATCTCTGCCGTAATGCCGATTTCCAAAAGCTTGGTTTGGACCCACTGGCCGACGGGGGCGTCCATCGGTATGTTTTTGATCCAGACCTCGGAGCTGATCCGCACCCCGCCGCCTGCACCCCTGTTGATCCACCGCACCAGCACCTCGTACGCCACAATGAGCGGCAGCGCCATCCAGAATCCGTACGTGGCCGACCGCGTGAAACGGTGGTAGCCCGCCTTGGGTGCTTCACCCGGCGACGAGGCGGGCCCCTCAATCGATGGTATCGTGAATTCGCTATGCATCATCCAACGCCATCAGCACCTGCTTCAGCTCGGCAAGGTCCTTGTGTGCCCGCAGGCGCGAACAGACCGCGATCCCGCTGCGCAGCACTGCTCTTGCCTCTTTCCGCAGGCCCTGGGACAAGTAGAGCTTGCCTAAATGGTAATACGTACCAGTATAGGAAGGTTGCGCCTTGACGAGCGTTTCGTAGTAGCTGATCGCCGCGTTCGTGTTACCTCGCTTCGCGTGCTCGTGCGCCAGCGCAAAGCAGGTGAATGCATCCTCCGGGTCCTCCGCGTGGTACGCCTGAAGCAAGGAAAGCCGGTCCGCAGCCATAGGCACCTGTTCAACGTGTCTGGCACGCCCACTCCGTACGTACCCGCCGGGAGACTACCAGCCGCCCGCCGCGCCGCCTCCGCCGAAGCCGCCGCCACCAAAGCCGCCACCGCCAAAGCCCCCGCCGCCAAAGCCGCCGCCGCCAAAGCCGCCGCCACCAAGCGAGCTGCGGCCCGATGCACTGCCCAGCAAGTACATCAGCGGAATGATGGCGTCGCTGCCATCACGGTGCCGACGACCGCCACCCTTTCGAGGTCGGCGAATGATCCTGAACAGCACAAAGGCCATAAGCACAATCCAGAAGCAGACGTCCCCTGAGGGGACCGGGACGCGCGACGAACGCACCGGCACGTCTGCCACATACTCGCCGGCAGCGCGCAGCATAATGGCGTCCAACGCCAAGGATAACCCCTCATAAAACTGCCCGCGCTGAAACTTGGGCGTGATGACTTCTCGGATGATGCGGCTGACGACAACGTCCGGAAGCACGCCCTCCAAGCCGTATCCCACCGCAATAAAGACCTGACGCTCCTCGCGGGCCACAAGGATCACTACGCCGTTGTCCTGGTCGGCTTGGCCGACGCCCCACTCTTGGCCGAGCTCGGTCGCATAGGTGGCAATGTCGACGCCCCCAAGGTTCGACTTCGTCACGATCGCAACCTGCGTGGAGGTAGTGTCCACATAGCCGCTCAGCCTGCGAGCCAACAACTGCTCTTCGACATCGGACAGAAAGCCCCCGTCATCGGTCACCCACCGGGCAGCCCCCGCACGCTGCTGCGCCTCGGCCGTCGCCCCGGCCATCAGAAGCGCCGCCACGCAAAGGACCAGCCGCTTCCTCACGAAGGGAAGTTCACCTCGGGTGCCGCATCGGCACCCTTCTCCGCCTCAAAGGCTGCCCGCGGCGCATGTCCAAACATTCCAGCAAAAAGTGCGGCCGGCATGCGACGGATCGCGGTGTTGTATTGCCGCACGGCAGCGTTGTAGCGCGTGCGCGCCGTATTGATGCGATTCTCGGTACCCTCCAGTTGGGCCTGCAAATCCCTGAACGCTTCCGTTGCGCGCAGCTGCGGGTAATTCTCGCTAACGACGAGCAGGCGTCCAAGCGCACCTCCGAGCTGTGACTGCGCCGCCTGAAACTCCATAAGCCGCTCCGCATCCTGCAGATCGTCCGCCTGCAGCGTTACGCCTGTAGCGCGTGCACGCGCCGCCGTGACCTGTGACAACGTTTCCTGTTCAAAATCGCCCGCCGCCTGCACGGTGCTGACAAGGTTGGGAATAAGGTCCGAACGGCGCTGGTAGGCCGTTTCCACATTGCCCCAGGCCTCATTAACAGCCTCTTCCTCACCCACCAGGCTGTTGTACGTGCCGCAGCCCATGCAGCCGCCAAAGAGCAGCAATACCAAAACGATCAGAAGCCCAATGCCCCGTGTGCTACGCATGCAGTCTCATTGTTTATTGATGCTTCAGCATACGATTGCAGCCGCGCCTGGTTTCCTTCGCGCACAGGGCGCTCCCTCATCCTGGCACCAAGCGCACAGGAGCAGCCGGAAGGTCGACGATGACTAAACGCTGCTCGTTAGTGATGCTGCAACGTGGGCCGTGCGCTGAATCCGAACACGCGCACAAAGAACCGTGCCAAACTGCTCTTCAGTGCCGCATTGTACGTGCGGACCGCCTCGTTGTATTGCGTCAGCACGATGCCCATCCGATAGTTGTTGCTCTGCAACTGCATATCCCACATGGTCCCGTCGGTAAGAAAGCGTGCCAGGCTGCTGCCCTCACGACCAAAGGCCAGGGTGTTCAGCCTACGGCCCAGTTGGATTTGCGCCGCCTCATACACCGCAAACCGCGCGACGTCGCCCAGGGCGTCTGCCTCCAGAGTATGCGCCAAAGCGTTCTCGTGCGACGCGCGAAGCGTCCGAACCGCCGCCTCGCTGGCACCCTCCGAGTCTTGCAAATCACGGATCAGGTTTTCAGCTAATTCCTGGCGCAGCTCATGCACCGCCACAACATCGGCCCAAGCCGCGTCTACTACAGCCATGGCACCGGAAAGCGTACTGTGGGTGTACCAGCCCAAACCGGCATACAGCGCTACAACAAGCCCGATAGCAATAAATCCAACGTGCTTATGCATGTTCAGGGAGAGATGGTGCGCGTTTCCCATCCATTGCCTCGGCGCGGTCCAGATACTCCTGCAAGATAATCCCGGCCGCCGCCATATCCACGCGCGCCTTGGTGAACGAGCACTGCTGCACCCGCAACTGGTCCTTGGCCTCTTCCGAAGTGTAGCGCTCGTCCCACCGCACAAACTGCACACCCGGCAACACTTTCTTGAGCCGGTTGATGTACGCCTGCACACGCGCCGTGGCGGATCCCTCCAGACCCGCCTCCGTGAGCGGCCACCCGATGACGATGGTGTCAAGCCCTTCGGCTGCATTGAGCGACTGCAGGCGCACGACGGCTTCATCCTGACTGAACGTCCCGTAGGGCTGCGCAAAAAGGCGCAGCGGATCCGCCAGCGCCAGCCCTACGCGGCGCGTGCCAAAATCGACAGCAACAATGCGCGACGGCCCCTGGAGTGCGCTCTGCTGCATGCTACGGGGCCGACTCTTCACGCGCCAACGTGTCAAGCGGCTGATTGAGCACGGCCTTAATGCGCTTGGATGGCTTGAAAAAGACCTTGCGGCGCGCAGGAAGCGTAAAGGCCTCCCCCGTACGCAAATTGCGCACCGATGGCCGCGGCGGGGTCCTGCGCACCTTGAACACGCCCAGATTGCGCAGCTCAATCGCCTTTTCTGGACCTTCTTCCATGAACATGTCCCCTAGGCAGTTCAGGGTGGCGTCCATGACCGCTTTACAACGCGCCATCGGTAAACCCGTGTGCGCCGCAACGCGCCGCAGCAGGTCCTTTCGCGTCAGCTTTACGAATTCGTGCGTCATATTCCCTGTTTAGAATGTATTGATTTGGAATGTATTGACCCCAGAAAGATAGGCAATTGCGCGGAAGTGTCCTATCCGCTCGCCTGGTTGCACTGGCCTGTAAAGCTCCACTGCCTCCCAACATGTGCCCGTTCATAAGCGATCTGAAACGCCTGTACGTTCTTCCTTCAAGACTCAGACGCCGCGTCTACTGCTCGAACCGATATACGCCGTGAATGCCATCCACTCGTTTCAGGCGCGTGATCAGACGTGTGAGATGCTTCAGATCGCTCACATCCAGCACGATCGTGCCCTCAAAAACGCCATCCTCGGTGTCCACCGTGATAGATCGAATGTTCGTCTTGAGATTGCGTGAAATCACCGTGGTCAGATCATGCACGATGCCCACCCGATCCTCCCCCACCACCCTGAGTCCCACGATGTAGCGTACATCCTTCTGCCGGCTCCAGTCGCACGGCTGTATGCGCTCGCCATGATTGCCCAGGAGGTAAGGCGCATTGCGGCACACGGTGCGATGAATTTTCAGCATGCCGGCCTTGCTCGTATAACCAAAGACCGGATCGCCCGGAATTGGATTGCAGCAAGATGCATACACCACGGCCACGCCCGCAATTTTCTCTCCATTGATGACGAGCGTGTCCTGCCCTGACGTCTGGGCATGCACGCGAAAGGCGTCATACTGCTCTTGAACCTGGGGAGGCTCTTCTTCCTCGGATTCGCGGGTCAGACCCGTTCGCGCCAGGTGAACCAGATCCTTCACATCAAACAGCCCCGTGGCAATCTCATAAAACATCTGGCCTGCATTGGCATACTTGAAGCGGGCTGCATACCGCGCCAGCACGGCGTCAGAAATGGTGATCTTGGCGCGAGCGGCCCTCTTCTCCCAGATCTCCCGGCCATGCCGGGTCGTTTGCCGACGCTCTTCATTGATCCAATACCGGATGCGGCTGCGCGCCTTGTGCGTAACCACAAACTTCATCCAGTCCGGGTTGGGCGTCTTCTTCTTGGAGGTGATAATCTCCACCTGATCCCCGCTGTGCAGCCGATGAGACAATGGCACCATCTTGCCATTGACCTTCGCCCCAATGCACTGATACCCCACATCCGTGTGTATCTGAAACGCGAAGTCTACCGGCGTCGCCCCGCGCGGTAGCGTCTTGAGGTCACCCCGCGGCGTAAAGACATAAATCTCGTCCGTGTACAGGTTCAGACTGAAATCCTTGACAAAATCCGTGGCCGCTTCCTGGCGCGGGTTCTCCATAAGGTCCCGGACCCAATTCAAGAACTGATCCATGCTCGCGTCCGCCTTCCGGACTCCCTCCTTGTACTTCCAATGCGCCGCCACGCCGCGCTCGGCTATCTCGTGCATCTCCTGCGTCCGTATCTGCACCTCTATGCGGCGGCCATCCGCGCCCAGCACCGTGGTGTGCAAGCTCTGATAGCCATTGGACTTCGGCACCGAGATGAAATCCCTGAAACGCTCCGGCAACGGCTTGTACAAATCCGTAATGATCGAATAGACCCGCCAACAGTCCTCCTTGCCCAGACGCCCTTCGCGCTTGAGCACAATGCGGATCGCGAAGATGTCGTAGATCTCGGTCAACGGCTTGTTCTGGGCATTCATCTTTAGAAAGATCGAATGGACATTCTTGGATCGACCGTAAATGTCGAACGCAAAGCCCATCTCCTCCAGACGCTCTTTGAGCGGCTCTATGAATGACCGGATATAGACATCGCGTTCCGTGCGGCTCGCCTTAAGTCCGCGAACGATGGCGTTGTAGGCGTCATTCTGCAGGACGCGCAGCGAGAGATCTTCCAGCTCGTTCTTGATGGCCTGCAATCCAAAACGGTGGGCGAGCGGAGCAAACAGCGATTGGGTTTCGGTGGCCACCCGCAACTGCTTGGCTCGCGGCAAGGAATCGATCGTGCGCATGTTGTGCAACCGATCCGCAAACTTGACCAGCATCACCCTGATATCCTGGGCCATAGACAGGATGAGCTTGCGGACATTCTCAGCCTGTCCCAACGTACGGTTGGAATAGACCCCGCGAATCTTGGTGAGACCGTCAATCAACATGGCCACCTCTTCGCCGAACTCCTCGCGCACCAAGCCCAGCGACAGCTCGGTGTCTTCCACCACATCATGCAAGAGCGCCGCGGCCACGCTGATGTCATCGATGCGGATGTCCTCCGCCACGATTTGCGCCACCGCCAGCGGATGTGTGACATAGAGCTCGCCCGAGGCGCGCCGATCGTTGCGGTGAGCCCAGAAGCTGAGCGCAAACGCGCGGCGGATCATCTCCTCGTCCACCGATGGCAGGTGCACCTGACACGTCCCTACCAGACGCCGCAGGCTGCGCTCAAAGGCGGTACTGACCTGGGCCCGCGACTCCTTCAGTATGGCCGAGGTCTCCAGCATACTTCAAGTTAATGCTTATGCCGCATTGCCGGGGCAATGAATGTCGAAGCCGTGCCGGATCCCGCCGGCCCAGGTCAGCACGCTGCTCGGGCCGCCTGGCCGGCTAGGTGCGGCATCACCCGCCTATGGCGCTGCCTACGTTTCTAGGTGCACCTACACCGACGCTCGTGCCGCAGATCCATGGATCTGGCACTAACGGTGGATCCGAGAGCGTCCTGGACTACACTTTCTACGGAGAGGCTCTGCAAAACTATCCAAAGCAGCGGTGTAGCGGTGATCCAAGCGACATGAAGTGGTGCAATGGCCCCTGACTACGTGGGTGATCGACACGTTTTCGCCGTCTCCCTCCGAAGACATAGGCAATCCGTCACCACTGTGGCCTCTCCGCAGGGAATGCAGTCACAATCCCTGCGCTGCGCACGGACGTACCCCATGGCATGGCTCCCGTTCGATTGACAGCCTGAAATACGCAACCGGCTACGCCGAATCAGAAGCCGAATCAGAAGCCGAATCAGAATCGGGCGCAGCATTCGACGCGCGGCGACGGCGACCGCGGCGCGTACGGCGACGACGGGTCGTGGGGGCCTCGACCACGCTTTCATTGTAGTCCACCAGCTCCACCATGGCCATCTCAGCACCATCGCCGGAGCGCTGCCCGAGCCGCACGATCCGCGTATAGCCGCCGGCCCGGGTGCCGATCATCTCGGCCACCTCGCCAAAAAGCTCCGTCACCGCCTCCTTGTCCCGCAAACGCCGGAACACCTGGCGTCGATTGTGCATGGTGTCGTCAAGGCCTCGCGTGATCAGCGGCTCTACGAAGCGGCGCACCGCCTTGGCCTTGGTGATCGTCGTCCGTATGCGCTTGTGTTTGATCAGCGCAGTGGACAACGCCGCAAGTGTCGCCTTGCGATGCGCGTGGGTACGGCCGAGCTTGTAGCCCTTCTTGCCGTGTCGCATTATTCGGCAGTGTCTGGTTCGAGTGCACCAATGTCCATGCCAAACGCCAGACCGCGCTCCTCCAGCACGCGCTCAAGCTCCTGCAACGACTTCCGGCCGAAGTTGCGAAACTTCAGCATCGCAGAATGATCTCGCTTGACAAGGTCACCGATCGTCCGGATGTTCGCGGCCTTCAGGCAGTTCTTCGCCCGCACGGAAAGTTCCAAATCGTCTACCGACTGCTGCAGGAGATCCCGCGTGCGGGCAAGCTCCCGCGTGGCGGCCGAGTCCAAAACCTTCGTCTCGGATTCGACCTGCATGTCTGTGAAGATATTGATGTGCGTGTTCAGGATCTCCGCCGCCTGAGCCAGGGCCTCCTCCGGCGCAAGACTGCCATCAGTCTCCACCTCCAACTCGAGCCGCTCGTAATCCACCCGCTGCTTGACGCGCGTGGGCTTGACAGTATAACTCACCCGCTTGATCGGCGTGAATACCGCATCAATCGCAATGATGCCGATTGGGTCGTCTGCCCGCCTGTTCTCGTGCGACGGCACGTACCCGCGCCCCGATTCCACGCGCAGCTCGATGCCGAAGGCGACATCTGCTCCGAGCGTAGCAATGTAGTGGTCAGGATTGAGCACTGCGTACTCGCTCGAAGCGGCGCTAAAATCCCCCGCCCTCCAAACACCTGGACCCTTCACGCGATGATAGAGGGCACCCCCGGCAAATTCGGATGCCTTGAAACGCACACCCTTGAGATTCAGAATGATGTCCGACACATCCTCGGTGACACCGGGAATCACTGAAAACTCATGCTGCACGCCATCGATCCGAATGGCGGTGATCACTACGCCTTCAAGCGAAGACAACAACACCCTGCGCAGCGCATTGCCGATGGTGGCACCAAAACCGCGCTCCAGCGGCTGAAGCACAAATCGCGCAAAGGAACCCGTGCCGCGCTCAATCGCGACGATTTCAGGCATCTGTATGCCGTAGTTGCCCATAGTATTCTATTGAGAGTTGGTGCTACTTGGAGTACAACTCCACAATGAGTTGCTCCTTGATGTTTTCTGGGATATCCGCCCGACTGGGATAGTCAACGAACTTCCCACGAAGCGCCTTGCGGTCCATCTCAAGCCACCCGTAGCTGCGCCGATTACGCCGAACATTCTCACGAAACAACGCACACTGCCGACTCTTGGGCCGCACCGCGACAGTGTCGCCCGGGCGCAGCTGATACGACGGGATGCTCACCACATGGTCATTGACCATGATGTGGCCGTGATTTACCAACTGCCGCGCTTGGCGGCGCGTGCTGCCAAGACCAAACCGAAATACGGTATTGTCCAAGCGCGCTTCCAGAAAGCGCAAAAGATTCTCGCCCGTGACACCCTTCTTGCGAGCCGCCTTCTTAAACAAATTCCTGAACTGACGCTCCAGAATGCCATACGTATGCTTGGCCTTCTGCTTCTCCTTGAGCTGCACCGAGTACTCGCTTTCGCGGCGGCGGCGCGAACGGCCGTGCTGCCCGGGCGGGTGCGGCTTGCGCTCCAGCACCGCGCTAGGGCCAAACAGCGGTTCCTTGAACCGCCGGGCAATCTTCTGCTTGGGGCCTCGATACCGGGCCATAATCGGTTAATCGGTTTGGTCTAGACGCGTCGACGTTTAGGGGGCCTGCAGCCGTTGTGGGGTAGCGGCGTCACATCGCGAATCACCGCAACACTAAGGCCTGAGGTGGATAGCGCACGGATTGCCGACTCCCGTCCGGAGCCTGGGCCCTTCACGTACACTTCCACGCGGCGCAGCCCCAGCTCATAGGCCTCGGTCGCCGCCGTGGTGGACGCGACCTGCGCTGCATACGGCGTGCTCTTTCGGCTCCCTTTGAAGCCTTCCTTGCCTGAGCTGGACCACGCAATGCAGTTGCCGTACTGATCGGTTAGGGTGATGATCACGTTGTTGAACGTGGCACGGATAAACGCCATTCCGTGCGCTTCGACCGCGATCTTCTTGCGGCGGCCGCGCGTGCCGCGCCCTTTGCGCTGTTGCCTCTTTGCCATGTGGTGCAGTGATTATTTCCGTGGAGCCTTCTTCTTGCCCGCCACCGTCTTCTTGCGCCCCTTGCGCGTGCGCGCATTGGTCTGTGTACGCTGTCCGCGCACCGGCAGGTTGCGCCGATGGCGCAGTCCGCGATAGCAACCGATGTCCATCAGCCGCTTGATGTTCAGCTGCGTCTCGGTGCGTAACTGCCCCTCCACCAGGTAGTGGTCCTCGATCAGACGCCGAATCTTACGCGTCTGATCATCTGTCCAGTCCTCGGGACGTGTGTCAACATCCAAGTCCATGCGCGCGAGGATCTCGCGCGCACGAGAGCGACCTATCCCGTAGATGGCCGTCAGCGCGACCTCGCCGCGCTTCCTGGCTGGTACATCGACTCCGGCTATTCGCGGCATATCGTCCTACCCCTGGCGCTGCTTGTGCCGAGGATTCTTTTTGTTGATGACGTAAAGGCGACCCTTCCGGCGGACAATCTTGTCGCCGGCACTCCGCTTCTTGATGCTTGAGCGCACCTTCATGATGTTGGCTCTGATTTGATGGCAAACACAGGTAAACGCTTGGCTACGCCGATGGTTCTCCGCGCCTACTTGTACCGGTACACGATGCGACCCTTCGTAAGGTCGTAGGCGGAGAGCTCCATCTTGACCCGGTCTCCCGGCAAGATCTTGATGTAGTACATGCGCATCTTGCCCGAAAGGAGTCCCAAGATCTCGTGTCCGTTCTCCAGGCGGACTCTGAACTGTGCATTGGGCAAAGCCTTAATGACTTCACCGTCCTGCTCAAGCGGTTTCTGCTTAGCCATACGTTGCTGTAAATGGGGGTTCTACGACGTCCTCGATATAGTCGAAGGTCGTCAGGATTTCCGGGCCACCATCGCCGATGGCGACCATGTGTTCGTAATGCGCCGACCTGGCGCCGTCGGCTGTGCGCACCGTCCAACCGTCGGCGCTGGTGGCCACCCGATGGGTGCCCAGATTGATCATTGGTTCTATGCAGATCGTAACGCCACTCCGCAGGCGCTTACCCCTGCCGGGTACGCCCACATTCGGCACCTGCGGTTCTTCGTGCAGCCGGGTGCCGATGCCGTGCCCCGCGAGCTCACGCACCACGCCGAAGCCCGCGCAGCGCCGCTGGACCGCATGGCCAATATCGCCCACCCGGTTGCCCGGCTGTGCGGCCTTGATCCCCAGATGCAGTGCTTCGTAGGTAGCCTGGCACAAGGCGCGCGCCTGCGTGCCAATGGCACCCAGTCCAAACGTGTAGGCACTGTCTCCGTAGTAGCCGTTAAGCCGCACCCCGCAGTCAATGGAAACCACATCCCCCTCCTGCAGCGCGTAGCCGCCAGGGATGCCGTGCACCACTACATCGTTGACCGACACGCATAGCGTACCCGGGAATGGCTTGAGCCCGCTGATGCTGTACCCCTTGAAAGCCGGCTCCGCATCATGGGCGCGCACAAAGCGCTCCGCCACGCGATCCAGCGCCGCTGTCGTCACCCCGGGCTCCAGCACCCGGGCGACCGCGCCCAACGTGCGCCCGACAAGGTCGGCACTGGCGCGCATATGATCCAGTTCCCGCTGATCCTTGATTCGAATTATCATCAGCGCCGCCCGCGTATGCGGCCACTCTTCATAAAACCACTGTAGTGGCGCATCAACAGGTGACTCTCTACCTGCTTGAGCGTGTCCAGCGTGACGCCCACCATGATGAGCAGGCTCGTGCCGCCGAAGAACTGCGCAAACTGCTGCGTCTCGGTGATGCCCAGCTGCACAGCAAACGCGGGCAGGATCGCCGCAAAGCCGATAAAGAGCGAGCCAGGAAACGTCACGCGCGTCAGAATGCCATCAATGAACTCGCTGGTCTGCTTGCCCGGCCGAATGCCCGGGATAAAGCCGCCCTGCCGCTTCATGGTGTCAGCCATCTCCTTGGGATTGACCGCAATAGCCGTATAGAAATACGTGAAGAAGACGCAGACAAAGAAGAAAATAATGGAATAGCCCCAGCTGGTGAAGTCCAGAAACAGCGCGCCGAACTCCTGCATCGCCGTGCTGTTCGGAAAGAACTGTACGACCGTGCCCGGGACAAACATGATGGACTGCGCAAAGATGATAGGCATCACGCCCGCGGCGTTGATGCGGATGGGCAGGTACTGCGTCGTGCCTCCGTAGACCCTGCGCCCTACCACACGCTTGGCGTACTGCACCGGCACACGGCGCGTCGCCTGCGTCATCAGCACCACAAAGGCTGTCACCAGCACCAGCACCCCGATCTCAAACAGGAACAAGAACAGGTTTGGAACCTGGCGCGCCTCGTTCACGAACGCCTGCGGCAAAAAGGCAATAATTCCGATGGTGATGATGAGGCTAATGCCGTTGCCGATGCCGCTTTCTGTGATGCGCTCACCCAGCCACATGACAAACATGGTGCCCGCCGTCAGCACAATCACCGTCACGACCATGAACAGCGTGGGGTTGATCACAATCGCTGTGCGCACCGTGTTGAGCAGATACAGCGAATAGCCGATGGACTGCAAAGCGGTGATGCCGGCCGTGCCGTAGCGCGTCAGCTGTGTAATCTTGCGCCGCCCCTCCTCGCCTTCGCGCTGCAGCTTCTGAAAGTACGGCACCGCGGCACCCAACAGCTGAATGATGATGCTCGCCGTGATATACGGCATGATCCCCAGCGCAAAGACACCGGCCTGCAGGAAGGCACCGCCGACAAAAAGATTGAAGAACCCGAACAGGTTGTTGACATCGCCCTGCGCAAAGGCAGCGGTTAGCGCAGCGGCATCAATGCCAGGCAGCGTCACATAGGCGCCGAGCCTGTAGATAACCAGGATCCCGAGCGTATACAGAATGCGCTTGCGCAGCTCGTCGATCTTCCAGATGTCGCGCAGACTCTGCGCCAGTCCAGCCATATTCCTCGTCAGTTAGTCACCACCTTCGCCGTGCCGCCTGCGGCTTCGATCGCTGCCGCCGCCGCGCGGCTGTAGGCGTGTGCTTCTACATGCACGGCCATCTCCAACGTGCCGCCCCCGAGAATCTTCACCTTGTCACGAGCGCGGGCCTGCCCCGCTGCGACGAGCACCCCAAGCGTCACCGGTGCGGCCGCGTCCAAGCGCTTGGCCTTAACCAGCGCATTTAGCCGGGCCACACTGATGGTGCGGTACACCACCCGGTTGGGGTTTCTGAAGCCGAACTTGGGCACGCGCCGCTGCAGGGGCATCTGCCCCCCTTCGAACCACGCGGGCATCCGCCGATTGCCCGTGCGGCTCTTCTGGCCCTTGTTGCCACGCGTGGAGCTGTGGCCACCCTTTCCGGAGCCCACGCCGCGCCCGAGACGCTTGCGCTTGCGGGTAGCGCCCGGTGCTGGTGTCAGATTGCTCAGATCCATGATCGTTTCAGTCCTGCTCCCGCACCGCCACCAGATGCTGCACCGCGCGAATCATGCCGCGGATCATTGGCGTGTCTTCATGCCGTACCGTGTGGCGAATGCGGCGGAGCCCCAGCGCACGGATGGTGCGGCGCTGCCTTTCAGAAGCGTGTATGAGACTGCGTATTTGTGTGATGGTAAGGGCCATAGGTCTATCCATGAAAAACACGTCTATCCCTCAAAGACGCGCTGCAACGGCAGGGTGCGCCGCCGTGCGACTTCCGCCGGACCCTCCAGCTTTCCAAGCGCATCCAGCGTGGCACCCACCTGATTATGCGGATTGCTGCTGCCCAGCGACTTAGACAGGATGTTGTTGATGCCGGCACACTCCAGCACCGCGCGCACACCGCCGCCGGCGATGACACCCGTGCCGGGCGAGGCCGGCTTCAGCAGCACGCGTCCCGCGTCCTGCTTCCCGATGACGCGGTGCGGTATCGTGCCCTGCTTGGTCACGGGCACGCGCACCAAGCGCTTTTTGGCATCCTCGGTCGCTTTGCCGATGGCGTCGGCCACCTCATTGGCCTTGCCCAGCCCCGCCCCCACATTACCCTTGCCGTCTCCGACGACCACGATGGCATTAAACGAAAACCGCCGCCCGCCCTTGACCACCTTGGCGACCCGGTTCACCGTAACGAGCCGGTCAATCCAGTCCGTGCTGTCCTCCGTCTGCCTGGCTCGGAACCGTCCTCCGCCCCTTGATTGTCTGGCCATAATAAGCTTTGCTAAAACGTGAGACCGCCCTCGCGGGCACCCTCGGCAACCGACCGCACGCGGCCGCGAAAGCCGTAGCCGTTGCGATCAAACACCGCCGCTTCTATGCCGGCCGCCTTGGCGCGCTCGGCCAGGCGGAGCCCTACCTGCGCGCTGACGGCGGCGGGTATACCAGCTTCCTGCAGGTGTTCCAGGCTGGATGCAGACGCCAGCGTGTGCCCCTGCACATCGTCAATAAGCTGCGCATAGATGTGTCGGTTGGACCGGAACACCGTCAACCGCGGCCGGGCTGCGGTGCCGGACACCTTCTTGCGGACGCTGCGCTTTACGCGCTGGCGACGCCGCGTCTTGACCGTGTGTGCCTTTCTGATCGCCATAGGTTACTTCGCTGCCGTCTTGCCTGCCTTGCGCCGAACATCTTCGCCCACGTATCGAATGCCTTTGCCCTTGTAAGGCTCGGGCGGCCGCAATGAGCGAATCTTTGCCGCCACCTGCCCGACCATCTGCTTGTCTATGCCCTCGATGGTCACACGCGGGGCCGTGCCGCGCCGACCCGGATCGGCTGTCACCTTAATCTCCGGCGGCGCCACAAAAAATACCGGATGCGAAAAGCCCAGCGCCAGCTCCAATACACCGTTCTTCAGCTCTGCGCGCGCGCCCACGCCGATAATCTCCAGTTCCTTCTTGTATCCCCTGGTGACGCCGGTGACCATGTTCTGGATCAGCGAGCGGTACAACCCGTGCTGGGCGCGGTGCCGCTTCTGGTCCGAGGGCCGATCCACGAAGACGTGACCATCCGCGCAGCGCACCGTGATGTCGGGGCCCACCGCCATGCTAAGCGTACCCTTCGGCCCTGTCACCTGCACCTCGTTGTCGCCTGACACCGACACCGCGACGCCCTGGGTGATGGCTATGGGAAGTCTGCCTATCCTGGACATAATCCGTTTAGAAAATGTGCGCCAGAACCTCGCCGCCGACACTGATCTGGCGGGCCTCCTTGTCGGTCATGACCCCGCGCGAGGTGGACAGGATAGCCACCCCGAGACCGTTCTGCACGCGCGGCAAGTCGGAGGCCCGCACAAAATGACGCAGCCCCGGCGTGGAGATGCGCTGCATGTTCCTGATTGCACCGCGCCCCCGCCGATCATACTTGAGGTATACACGCAAGAGCCCCTGCTTGCCGTCATCAATGTTGACAAAGTTGCGGATATACCCCTTCTCCTGAAGGATGTGCGTCATGGCGCGCTTCAGCCGGGACGCCGGTATGTCCGTAAACCGCTGCCCCGCGTGCTGCGCGTTGCGGATGCGCGACAGGTAGTCTGCTACTGGATCCGTGATACCGCTCATCACCAACTGGCCTTTCTGATTCCTGGGATTCTGCCGGCCCGCGCCATGTCCCTGAAGACAATGCGCGAGATGCCGTAGGCGCGCATGTATCCGCGCGCACGGCCGGTCAGTGCGCACCGGTTGCGCAGTCGCGACGGAGACGCGTTGCGCGGCAGCCGCTGCAGTGCTTGATAGTCTCCTTGCTGCTTCAAGGTCGCCCGAAGGGCGGCGTACTTGGCCACCAGCGCCTCGCGCTTCTTCTGCCGTGCGATCCAGCTCTTTTTTGCCATGTTGTTTAGCGTTGATCTCTGCGTACGAAGGGCATGCCCAAGGCCTTCAAAAGCACATGGCCCTCCTCGTCGGTGAGCGCCGTTGTGACGCATGTGATACCGAGCCCGCTGATCTTTTCGATCTTGTCCATGTCGATTTCAGGAAAGATGATCTGCTCCCTGATGCCCAAGGAGTAGTTGCCCCGCCCGTCAAAGCTGCCGTCGGGCACACCCCTGAAGTCCCGGACGCGCGGCAGCGCCAGCGTGATAAGCCGATCCAGGAACTCCCACATGCGGTTGCCCCGGAGCGTCACCATCGCACCAATCGCCATGCCTTGACGCAGCTTGAAGTTGGACACGCTCTTGCGCGCCCGGCGTATGGCCGGATGCTGCCCGGTAATGGCGCGCAGCTCCTGGACTGCGCCTTCTAACAGTTTGGCATTCTGCGTGGCTTCGCCCACGCCCTTGTTGACGGTGATCTTCACCAGGCGCGGCACCTGCATGTCATTCTTGTAGCCGAAGCGTTCGCGCATCTGCGCGACGGTTTCGTCGCGATAGCGCTGCTTCAGCCGGGGCACGTACGGTGCCTTTGTCTTAGTCATCTATCTCCTCTCCCGTGGTTTTTGCGTACCGTATCCAGCGGCCACCGCCGGCGTCCATATCCCGAATCCATTTGCGTCCCACGCGCGTCGGGTCGCCGCTGCTGTCTACAGGTTGCACGTTGGAGATATGTATGGGCATCTCCCTCTCAATGCGTCCGCCCTGCTGGTGAGTCTGGTTGGGCTTGGTGTGCCGCAGGCGCAGGTTGACGCCCTCCACGATGATCCGGTCAGTCTTGGCGAAAGTCTTCAGCACCCGCCCGATGTAGCCGCGTTCGCGGTCATTGCGCGGATTGGCAGCGGTGATCGTCTTGTTGAGCATCACCGTGTCGCCCTTCTTTACGTGCCGCTTCCGGCTTTTTCGCTGTGCCATGATGCGTTAGAGAACTTCCGGCGCCAGTGATACAATGCGCATGTACTGCTTCTCGCGCAGCTCCCGCGCAACCGGCCCAAAGATGCGCGTGCCGCGCGGCTCGCCCTGGGCATTCAGCAGAACGGCCGCATTCTCATCAAACCGGATATACGACCCATCCCTGCGCCGATGCTCCTTGGCGGTGCGCACCACGACGGCACGGGATAATTCGCCCTTCTTGATGGTGCCGCCGGGGATGGCCGACTTCACTGTGACCACGATGCGGTCGCCAATGCGTGCATAGCGACGCCCGCTGCCACCCAGCACCCGGATGCAGAGCACCTCTTTGGCGCCGCTGTTGTCGGCTACGGTCAGTCTGGATTCCTGCTGTATCATGATGCGTTACTTGGCCCGCGCGATGATCTCGACCAGGCGCCAGCGCTTCCGCTTGCTCAGCGGTCGCGTCTCCATGATGCGCACGGTGTCTCCCTGCCGCGCATCTTCGTGCTCGTCGTGCGCCATCAGCTTCGTCGTGCGCTTGATGAACTTCCCGTACATCGGATGCCGCAACTGACGCTGGATGCCGACCAAGATGGTCTTCTGCATCCTGTCGCTGACGACTAGCCCGATGCGCTCCTTGCGCTTGCGCCGTGTCCCTTCGCTGCTCATGCGCTGTGCTCGTTCAAGATGGTCTTAAGCCGGGCAATGAACCGGCGCTTCTCACGGAGAATCAGTGGATTCTCGAGACGTGCGATGGCATGACGAAAAGTCAGCTCCCGCACCTGGTCCTGCTCTTCACGGATACGCTCCACAATTTCCTTCCTGCTGAGCGTCCGCACCTCTTTGGAATCCATCATGGGGCTACGTAGTCTGGCCGTACGACAACCTTGGTCTTCAGGGGCAGCTTATGCTGCCCCAGGCGCAGCGCTGCCCGCGCCAACTCCTCGGACACATTGCCCCCAATCTCAAAGAGGATGCGCCCCGGGCGAATGGGGGCCGCCCAGTGGTCAATGGCCCCTTTCCCTTTGCCCATCCGCACCTCGGCGGGCTTGTTGGTAATCGGCTTGTCCGGAAAGATGCGGATGTACACCTTGCCCACGCGCTTCATCTTGCGCGTGATCGCAATACGGGCCGCCTCTATCTGCCGGCTTGTGACCCTTCCAGGCTCCACGGCTTTGATGCCGAAGTCCCCAAAGCTCACGCGGGCCCCCCGGGGCGCGTTGCCGCGAATTCGTCCCTTCTGCTGTTTGCGGTACTTGGTCCGCTTGGGCATCAGCATAGTGTACCTCCTGTTATCTTCGACGCGGGGCGCGGCGACGCTTCCGGGCGTCGGCGCGCCGGCGTTCGCGCGCGCGGCCCCCGTCGCTGCGGCGGCCGCCCGGCTGCATCTGGCGCAGCTGTTGACGCTGGGCCTGCTCGTTTGGGCTCAGGCTCGGACGGCCAAGAATCTCTCCGCGGTACACCCAGACCTTGACTCCGGTCGTGCCTTGGATCGTAAAGGCCGTGGCTTCCGCATAGTCGATGTCTGCGCGGATCGTGTGCAGGGGCACGCGGCCTTCCAGATACTGTTCAACGCGGCCCATCTCCGCGCCGCCCAGGCGTCCACTGGCTTTGATGCGGATCCCCATCGCGCCCATGCGCATGGCACCGGTGATCGCCTGCTTCATGGCGCGGCGATAGGAGACACGGCCTTCCAGCTGCTGCGCCACATTCTGGGCCACCAGGTTGGCGTCCAGTTCCGGGCGCTTGATCTCGTTGATGTTGATCTGGATGTCCTTGTTGGTCAGCTGCTTGATTTCCTCCCGCAGCTTTTCGACCTCGGTGCCACCGCGCCCGATAACCACGCCCGGACGGCTGGTATGCAGCGTCAATATGACGCGGCGCGGTGTGCGTTCTATGACGATGCGGCTCAGACCCGCACGCTTGAGACGCGTCGTCATATAGCGGCGAATCTCTTCGTCCTCGACGAGCTTCGTCGCCATATCCCGCCTGGAGGCGTACCAGTTTGAATCCCAGCCCCGGATGATGCCGAGGCGAAAACCTACGGGATGTGTTTTTTGACCCATAACGCGTTAGTTGTCGTCTGTGGTGATGACGACCTTCAAGTGGCTGAGCCGCTTCTTGTACGGCTTGGCGCGCCCGCGCGCGCCTGCACGAAACCGCTTGAGCCGCGGTCCTTCGTCCACGCGAATCTCGCGGATCACCAGGTTGTCTTCGTCAAAGCGCTCGTCTGGATTTTTGTTCGTCAGGTTGCGAACGGCATTGCGCAGGGTCAGCTCCACGGGCCTGGTTACGGCCTGGGGCATGAAGGTCAACGCCTCGATCGCCTTGGGCACGCTCAGCCCGCGAATGACGTTCACCACCCGCCGCATCTTGCGCGGGGAGCTCCGGATGTACTTGCGTGTGGCGCTTGCTTCCATGAGCGGCTACCGGCCCCGCCGGTCTTTTTTCTTGCCTGAATGGCCCCGATAGTTGCGGGTAGGCGAAAACTCTCCCAGCCGGTGTCCGACCATGTTTTCCGTTACGTAGACGGGGATGAACTGCCTGCCGTTGTGCACGGCAAACGTGTGTCCCACAAAGTCCGGCGTGATCATGGAGGCCCGGCTCCAAGTCTTGATCACCCGTTTCTTGTCTGTCAGATTCAGGGTGTCCACCTTGCGCTGCAGCTTCTGGTGGACATAGGGCCCTTTCTTCAATGATCGCGCCATAGCTGCTACCTGCGTTTGGTGCCGCGCCTGTGCACAATGAACTTGTTGGACGCCTTGTTGCGTGCACGTGTCTTGAATCCCTTGGCGATCTGCCCGGATCGCGACCGTGGATGGCCACCTGACGCCTTGCCTTCGCCCCCGCCCATGGGGTGGTCTACCGGGTTCATGGCTACGCCGCGCGTCTTTGGACGCGACCCCAGCCAGCGCCGGCGGCCGGCCTTGCCCAAGTCAATGTTCATGTGATCCGGGTTCGAAGTCGTGCCGATGGTGGCGACGCACCGTCCGAGCACCCGGCGAATCTCGCCCGAGGGCAGCTTCAGCGTGACGTACTTGCCTTCCTTGGCGGTCAGTTGCGCATAGGTGCCCGCGGCCCGCGCCATCTGCGCGCCCTTGCCCGGCTTCATTTCTATGCAGTGCACAAACGTGCCCATCGGCACGCGGCTCAGGGGCAGGCAGTTGCCCACCTCGGGCGGCGCATCATAACCGCTTTCGACCTTGTCGCCTACGGACAGCTTATCAGGCGCAATAATGTAGCGCCGCTCGCCGTCCGCGTACACCAGAAGCGCAATGCGTGCAGATCGGTTCGGATCATACTGTATGCTCTCCACACGCGCAGGCACGCCCGGCTTGTTGCGTTTGAAGTCGATGATCCGGTACCGGCGCTTGTGCCCGCCGCCTCTGCAGCGCACCATCATGCGGCCGGTATTGTTGCGACCGCCCTTGCGCGTTAGCGGCGCGGCTAGCCGTTTTTCCGGCTTGGATGTGGTAACGGACTCGAACATGGACACCGACCGCTGCCGTTGCCCAGGCGTGACCGGATTGAGCTTGCGAATACCCATACTATATGGATGCGAAAAAGTCGATCTGTTCGCTGTTCGGCTTCAGCGTCACGATGGCCTTCTTGACCTGCGCCGTGCGCCCTTCACGCACACCGCGCCGCGACAGTTGCCGGCGGCGCTTCCCGCGCACAATCATCGTGCGCACCTCATCGACTTCCACCTCTGGAAAGCGCTTCTCCACCGCCTTGCGAATCTCCACCTTGTTGGCCCGCTTGTCCACGATGAATGCGTAGTGCCCGCGCTCCATCTGCTTGACGAGCTTTTCCGTGACCAGGGGCCGTTTCAGGATTTCGTATGGCATGGTGCTACTCCGGTTGTGCGGACGTATCCGAGGCCGCAGGTACTTCCGCAGTCTCGACTGGCTTCGCTGACACTGCGGTCTCCGCATCGGCCTGCACCGCGTCCGCCTGCAAGGCATCTGCCTCCGCTGCGATGCTGCCCTCCGCCGCCGCTTCGGTATCGGCTGCTTCCATCGCTACCGTTTCGGGCTCGGCTGTTTCGGGCTCGGCTGTTTCGATCGCTGCTGTTTCTGCCTTTGCAGCGGCAGCCATGGCTTCGGTTGTGGCTGCATCGGCAGCCACGGACTCTGTCGCCGCTGGTTCTGCTACTAAGGCGGCCGCGGCCGCCCCACGGACTGCCGAGCGCAGCGCGGCCTGGAGCACATCCAAAGCCGCTTCCTCGAGCAGTAGCACGCGGGCGCGCAAGATATCCTCAGCGCACAGGCTTCGGGCTTCCTTCACGTCCACACGCGACAGGTTGGCAGCGGAACGGTGCACCGCCGGGGCATGCGCCCCGGTCACCACCAGCACGCGCTGACGCTCCAGTCCAAAGTCGTGCACCAGATTTAATAGACGCCTCGTGTTCGGCGCGCTGAAGCGGAGCGGCTCCACCACCCGGAGCGCCTCATGCTGCACCTTGTAGCTCAAGGCACTGGCGCGGGCAAGGCGTCGCGTCTTCTTCGACAGCCGCAGACCATACCGCCGCGGGCGCGGCCCGAAGGTACGTCCGCCGCTGCGCCTTATCGGAGAAGTGATGCTGCCGCTGCGCGCCATGCCCGTGCCTTTCTGGCGATAAAGCTTGCGCGTGGAACCCCGCACCTCTCCGCGCTCTTTGGTCTTGTGCGTACCCTGGTGCCTGGACGCCTGCGTGCGGCGCACATCCAGCCACAGCACATGGTCATTGGGCGCGATGGTCAGCACACTATCCAGCTGCACTGTACGCCCGCTCTCCGTGCCATCAATCTGGTATACGGGTAGCTCCATCTGCCTACGACTGTTTCAAGAGTGAAACCACCCCTTTGCGTGCACCAGGAACAGCCCCGCGCACCAGGAGCAGATTGTGCTCCGGATAGATGGCAGCCACATCCAGATTCCTGACCGTCACTCGACGGTTTCCCATCTGTCCGCCCATACGCATGCCCTTGTACACGCGCGAAGGGTCCGAAGACTGTCCGATAGAACCCGGTGCGCGCTGCCTGTTGTGCTGGCCATGCGTGCGATCATTCACACCGCGAAAACCATGGCGGCGTACCACACCCTGAAATCCCTTGCCTTTGGACACGCCGGCGACGCTGATCATCTCGCCTACGGCAAACACATCCTCCACACGCACCTCGTCGCCGGGCTCCGGGGCTGCATCGCTCCAGTGGAACTCCCGGACCACGCGCTGCGGCGATGCACCGGCCGCGGCAAAATGTCCACGCATCGCCTTGGTAGTCCGCCGCGGCTTGGCAGGCAAAAAGCCCAGCTGCACGGCGTCGTACCCATCGCGACCATCCGACTGCTTCACCTGGACGACCACATTCGGGCCCACCTCAATCACCGTACATGGCAAGTTGTTGCCCCGCGCATCAAAGATGCTGGTCATTCCCACCTTGCGGCCTAGCATTCCACTCATGACACCTGTCAGACCTTGATTTCCACGTCCACGCCGCTGGGTAACTCCAGCTTCATCAGGGCGTCTACGGTCTTGCTGCTGGTAGAAAGAATATCGATGAGTCGCTTGTGGCTTCGGCTCTCAAATTGCTCCCTGCTCTTCTTGTTCACGTGCGGACTCCGCAATACGGTATAGATTGCCTTTCGTGTCGGCAGCGGAATCGGCCCGCTGACCACCGCACCCGTCGCCTTGACGGTCTTGATGATCTTCTCTGCACTGCGGTCGATCAGCGTGTGATCGTATGATCGCAGCTTGATACGGATCTTCTGGCTTGGCATTACGCCTCGTTAGTCAAGGATTTTTGTTACGACTCCGGCGCCCACCGTGCGACCGCCCTCGCGAATCGCAAAGCGCAGCCCCTGCTCCATCGCCACCGGCTGAATCAATCGAACCGTGAAGCTCGTGTTGTCCCCCGGCATAACCATCTCCACACCCGCACTCAGTGCGATGTCCCCCGTCACATCCGTCGTACGAAAGTAGAACTGCGGACGGTAGCCACGAAAAAATGGCTTGTGACGACCCCCCTCTGCCGCCGTCAACACATACACCTCGCACGCAAACTCCTTGTGCGGCGTGATCGAGCCCGGATGCACAATCACCTGGCCCCGCTCGACACCATCCTTCGGCACCCCGCGTAGCAATAAACCCACATTGTCTCCCGCCTGACCCTCATCCAATATCTTCCGAAACATCTCCACACCCGTCACCGTCGTGCCCGTCTTCTCCTCCCGAATACCCACAATCTCCACCTTCTCACCCGTGCGAACAACCCCCCGCTCTATACGACCCGTCGCCACCGTGCCCCGACCCGTGATCGAAAATACATCCTCCACCGACATCA
Source organism: Rhodothermales bacterium (assembly GCA_951812585.1). Classification (GTDB taxonomy): domain Bacteria; phylum Bacteroidota; class Rhodothermia; order Rhodothermales; family Bin80; genus JAAXGV01. The sequence goes on from OX638318.1 coordinate 211,446, forward strand.
AAAACGGCTTGTCCTTCTCGCGCTGAGGCGTCGGAATATACGCGTCCACATGACCCATCAACTCCATGATCTTCTCCTCCCAATCCAACTCCCCGTTCAACGCACCCAGCGCCGAACCCATCACCACCGGAATGTCGTCGCCCGGAAACTCGTATAACTCCAACAACTCCCGTACCTCCAGCTCCACCAGCTCCAAAAGCTCCGCGTCATCCACCATGTCCACCTTGTTCATGAATACCACGATGTACGGAACGCCCACCTGACGCGCTAACAAAATGTGCTCCCGCGTCTGCGGCATCGGACCATCGCTCGCGTCTACCACCAATATCGCACCATCCATCTGCGCCGCACCCGTCACCATGTTCTTCACATAGTCCGCATGACCCGGACAGTCCACATGCGCATAGTGACGCGCCGCCGTCTCGTACTCCACATGCGCCGTCGCTATCGTGATCCCGCGCTCGCGCTCCTCCGGCGCATTGTCAATAGAATCAAACGAACGTACCTCCGTACCGCCGTAATGATCGTTCAAAACCTTCGTGATCGCCGCCGTAAGCGTCGTCTTGCCATGGTCCACATGACCAATCGTGCCAACGTTCACATGCGGCTTCGTGCGCTTGAAATGCTCCTTTGCCATGTCTTGCGTTTTGCTTGGGTTATACGGCTTTGCCGTAGTTTTTGAGGATGATCTTCTCTGCGACGCTCTGCGGCGCCGCCTCATAAGACTCGAACTGCATGGTGTAGATCGCACGTCCCTGCGTGATCGAACGCATATCGGTGGAGTAACCGAACATTTCCGACAGCGGCACGAACGCCTTGACAACCCGCGCATCGGGTCGCTGCATCATGGACACGATGCGCCCGCGGCGGCTGTTGAGGTCGCCAATGACATCCCCCATGTATTCCTCGGGCGTCACCACCTCAACCACCATGATCGGCTCCATCAGCATGGGCTTGGCGCGCCGTGCCGCACTGCGGAATGCCATCTGGCCCGCGATTTCGAACGCGTGCTGGTCCGAGTCCACCTCATGGTGCTTGCCATCGAGCAGCCGAACCCTGATGCCTTCGATGGGGTAGCCCGCAAGGGGGCCTTGGCCCATCGCCGCCTTCAGCCCCTTGGCCACTGAAGGGATATACTCCTTCGGAATCGCGCCCCCTACAATCTTGCTTTCAAACTCGAAGCCCGTACCCTTTTCATTGGGCCCGATCTCAAGCTCCACGACCGCAAACTGGCCGCGGCCGCCGGTCTGCTTCTTGTGCGCATACCGCTCGACAACCGTGCGGCCGAGCGCCTCGCGATAGGCCACCTGCGGCTTGCCGACGTTGGCTTCCACCTTGAACTCCCGCCGCAGGCGATCCACGATGATCTCCAGGTACAGCTCCCCCATGCCCGCGATCAGGGTCTGCCCCGTGTCGCTGTCCACCGATACCTTGAAGGTCGGATCTTCTTCCGACAGCTTTTGCAAGCCCGCGCTGAGTTTGTCGCCATCGGCTTTGGTCCTGGGCTCAATGGCAATGCGAATGACCGGATCCGGGAACCTCATCCGTTCCAGGATGACAGGATGCCGCGGATCAGCGAGCGTGTCGCCGGTGCGCACATGCTTCAGACCAACCGCCGCCGCGATGTCTCCCGCGGCGACACGCGACACATCCTCTCGTCGATTCGCATGCATGAAGAGCAGGCGCCCGATGCGCTCCTTGCGTTCGGTGGTCGCATTGTAGACTTGCGTGCCCTTTTCGAGCGCGCCGCTGTAGGCACGAAAAAATATCAGCTTGCCGACATAGGGATCGGTCGCAATCTTGAATGCAATGGCCGAGAACGGCTGCCGCGGATCAGGATGGCGCACGATTTCCGCGTTTGTGCCCGGCTGAACACCTTTGACAGCGGGTACATCCAGCGGGCTAGGTAAATAGTCCAGGACACCGTCCAGGAGGCGCTGGATCCCTTTGTTCTTAAACGCAGAGCCACAAAACACCGGTGTGATATCCAGATTGAGCGTGGCCTGGCGCACAGTCTGGCGGATCTCGTCGGGCGTTATGTCGTCGCCCTCGAGATACTTCATCAGCAGCTCATCATTGTACTCCGCGACAGATTCAAGCAGGTTGATGCGCCAGTGGCGCGCCTGCTCGCGCAGGTCGGCGGGAATCTGGATCTCGTCCCAAGTGGCCCCCTGCGTTTCGTCGTGCCAGATGATTGCTTTGGCTCGGATAAGGTCGATGACGCCTTTGAAGAGCGCCCCGCTTCCGATGGGAATCTGGACCGGGACCGCTTTGGCCTTCAGCCGATCCGCCATGGATTCCACCGTGGTGATGAAATCCGCGCCAGTGCGGTCCATCTTGTTGACAAAAGCGATGCGGGGCACGCCATACCGATTGGCTTGACGCCAGACCGTTTCTGACTGCGGCTCTACGCCGCCGACCGCACAGAAGAGGGCCACGGCCCCATCGAGCACGCGCAGCGAACGCTCAACCTCGACCGTGAAATCCACATGCCCCGGCGTATCGATGATATTGATACGGTAATCCTTCCAGAAGCATGTGGTGGCCGCACTGGTTATCGTGATGCCTCGCTCCTTTTCCTGCTCCATCCAGTCCATGGTCGCGCCGCCTTCGTGCACCTCGCCCATGCGGTGCAGCCGACCGGTATAAAACAGTATACGCTCGGTCGTCGTCGTCTTGCCCGCGTCGATATGGGCCATGATGCCAATATTGCGCATCCGGCGCAGCGATATGTCTTTCGTGATCGCCCTCACAGATCAGAACCGGAAGTGGGCAAACGCTTTGTTGGACTCGGCCATGCGGTGCGTATCATCCTTCTTCTTTATGGACGCGCCTTCGCCGTTGGAGGCGGCCACAAGCTCGTAGGCCAAGCGGCTGGACATGGCCCGGTCCGACCGCATGCGTGCAGCTTGGATGAGCCAGCGAAAGGCAAGCGCCGTACGCCGCTCTGCCCGTACCTCGATGGGTACCTGGTAGGTGGACCCCCCTACGCGGCGACTGCGCACCTCCACCAGCGGCGCTACGTTGTTCACCGCCTTGTGAAAGGTCTCCAGGCCGGCCTGCCCCGTCCGCTGCTCTATGAGCTTGAACGCATCGTAAACAATGCCCTGCGCTACGCCCTTCTTGCCGTCATGCATGACGTAATTGATAAAGCGCGCAACCAGCGCATCGTCGTACTTGGAATCCGGGGTCACCGAACGCCGCTCTGCTGACCGTCTTCGCATTCGCTATGGCTGGTCAAAAAAGACGCCGTGCCTCATGCGTGGCACAGCGCCATATTGCTGCTGATGATTGTGGTGTTTCGCTATCGTTTGGAGCGTTTCGTCCCGTATTTCGACCGGGACTGCAGCCGGTCTTCCACGCCTGACGTGTCCAGCGCACCACGCACGATGTGATATTTCACGCCCGGCAGGTCCTTGACGCGTCCACCCCGTACGAGCACGATGGAGTGCTCCTGCAGGTTGTGCCCCTCCCCCGGGATGTATGCAATGACCTCAATCTGATTCGTAAGCCGAACCTTGGCCACCTTGCGCAGCGCTGAGTTCGGCTTCTTCGGTGTCGTTGTGTACACACGGGTGCACACGCCCCGCCGCTGCGGGTTGCCCTGCAGCGCCGCCGCCTTCGTCTTGCGAACCTTGGGATGGCGTCCTTTCCGGACGAGTTGCTGAATCGTTGGCACTGTGTCTGGTATCTACGGTCTGGTATCTACGTCGCTATTGCGCTGTACTCTGGTTCTGCATTAGCCTTGTAAGATAGCGTTATACGCGCATTAGTGCAATAAACTCCTTTAAGATTGTGTTAAACGAGTCTCTGCCGCCTGTCAGCGGGCAGCCAGATCCGAGGCTTCGGCCTCGCGCCCGTTACCATCAGTGACCGCCGCCTCAGACGCGACGGGGCCATCACCGCCGGCAGGCTCCTCGGCAGCGGCCTGGCCATTCTCCGCGACGGGATCTTCAGACGCGATGGGGCCATCGACGGTGGCAGGACTCTCGGATGCGGAGTGGGCATTTTCAGCGGCGGCTACGCGCGGCGGTCCATTGACAGTCACATATTCACCATAGGGCCGCTCACCCAATACGTGCACCAGATCTGCAGGCCCCAGCACTTCCTGATCCAAGAGGAGCTGGGCCAGCTCCTCCAGCTTTTCGCGCTTGGCTTCCAAAAGCGCAAAAGCGCGGCGGCGCACCTCGTCGATAAGCACGCGCACCTCTTCGTCAATGGTTTCCGCGAGCCGCTGCGAGTACGGCTTGTCAAATACAGGCATATCCTTGCGCCCGTACATCACATTGAAGCTGACATGGCCCACCTTGTCGCTCATGCCGAAGTCTATCACCATCGCGTAGGCCGTCTTGGTGATGCGCTCCAGATCGTTTTGCGCTCCGGTCGACAGCTGCCCGAACACGATCTCTTCCGCTACGCGGCCGCCGATCATCATCGTCATCTGGTCCAGGAACGCTTCGCGCGTGGTGATATACCGTTCATCCGGCAACGACTGCGCGTAGCCCAACGCAGCCAGCCCGCGCGGCACAATCGATACCTTGATGACCGGATCGGTGTGTTTCAGGTACCACCCTGCGATGGCATGACCCGCCTCGTGATAGGCAACGATGCGCTTCTCCTCCGGCTTGATGAGCTTGTTCTTTTTCTCCAGGCCCCCGATGGTGCGATCAATGGCTTTCTCAAAGTCCACCATCGCGATGGCCTCCTTGTCCTGTCGGGCGGCCAATAGCGCCGCTTCGTTGCAGACGTTGGCAATCTCAGCACCCGCGAAGCCGGGTGTCTGCGATGCCAGCACCTCGTGATTCACATCCGTGTGCAGGACCAGGACACGCGTGTGCACCTTGAAGATTTCCGCCCGCTCCATGCGGTCGGGACGGTCTATCATGATCTGTCGATCAAAACGCCCGGGGCGCAGCAGCGCGCTGTCCAGCACATCGGGACGATTGGTGGCAGCCATGATGATGACACCCTTATCGGTGTTGAATCCATCCATCTCCACCAGGAGCTGGTTGAGCGTGTTTTCGCGCTCGTCATTGCCGCCCATCATCATGTTGCGACCGCGGCTGCGCCCGATCGCGTCCACTTCGTCCACAAAAATGATGCACGGGGCCTTTTCCTTGGCCTGCTTGAAGAGGTCTCGGACGCGGGCAGCGCCCACGCCGACGAACATTTCAACAAAGTCGCTGCCTGACAGGGAAAAGAACGGCACTCCGGCTTCGCCGGCGACCGCTTTGCCCATAAGCGTCTTTCCGGTCCCCGGCGGCCCCACAAGCAGCACGCCCTTGGGCAGCACACCGCCCAGTTTTGTGAACTTCTTGGGATTCTGCAGGAACTCCACGACCTCCGCCACCTCTTCCTTGGCCTCGACCAGCCCGGCGACATCATCGAAGGTGACGACCTTGCCCTGCAAGCTGTCAAAGAGCACCGCCTTGTTCTTGCCGATGTTGAGCACCTGCGAGCCTGGATTCATGCGGCGAAGCAGGAAGACCCAGAGGGCCACCAGCAAGCAAAGTCCCAGGATCCAACCCATAGCACCACCGAACCAGCTTTCCTGGTGGGCCACCTTGAATTCCACGCGGTGCTCCGGGTGCGCCGCGTTGTACGCGTTGAGCACCGCCACCAGGTCGTGGCTGGCTGTCTTGGTCGAGCGAAACCGCCCTTCTGACGATGAACCGCCCAAGGGGCCGCTGCGGCCGCTCTTCACGGACACGCGCCCCTCTTCCACTGCTTGATCCGAGTAGACGCCATCAATGCGCTTGTCATTGACGATCATCAGACTCTCCACATAGCCATCCTCAATCTGCTGGAGCAGCGTGGAATAGGAGACCTCGTTGGAGTCCGCTCCGCGCCACATCATAAAGATGTTGACGATCAGAATCCCGAAGATCGCCGCATAGATCCAGGAAAAGATGCGGGCGCGTCCCCCATCTTTGAGTCGGCGACGCTCCGTAGGGCGCGGCTCCTTCTGCTCGGGAGATACTTTAGGAGGGGGCGCTTTAGGGGACTCTTTAGGCTTAGGCTCCATGGCGGTGCACAAATCGGCGACGGCGCACAAACGGCACGCGCTCCGTATACTCCAAACAAGCCGCTCTTGTTCCTTGCGGCGACCCTAAGCGGAACCCTAAATGCGTGAGGTTTTCGGCACCTGCGCGATCTCTGCGTCTTCCGGGAGCTGCCCCTCAAGCTGCAGCATGGCCTGTTGCGCCTGCGACAGCGTTTCAAAGAGCCCCATGCCCACGCGAAACTCCACGCCGCGCTCTACAGCCGCACCCAGTATATCTATCGGATGCGGCAGCGTGCGCCCAAAGTTTAGCGCAAACCCCACGGCAGCCTCATAGTCTTGACTCCGGTGCACAATCACCGTGTAGCCTCCCGGAGACCAGTCAATATTGCCGAGACTGGGATCGCGCTGTTGTTCGCCTTTCATACGGGGATCGGTCGGTTCCAGGCCGACAGGTGCGCGCCCTTGCGAGGACACATTGACAGAACCTACCGGGGACAACGACTGATATCCTGGATTCAGAGAGCGCCGTGGCGGTTGGGGCTGCGCAGCACGGATCGAGTCGGCGCGTGCCTGCTCAAGAGCGGCCGCCAGTGCGGCCGCCGCGGCGGCGATTGAATCCTTTACGGCAAAGTACAGCGAATCCCTGATGCCCGAATGCACCGAATCCCGCGCCGCATAGATGAGCGAGTCGCTCGCTACAAGCAGCACCGAATCACTGACCGTATTCAAGACACTCATGCTGGCCGCGGCAAGGCGGGATTCGTTCGACGCTATCAGCAGGGAGTCATTCACCATCATGGAGTCCACCATGGCCACAACCGCCATCGAGTCCACGCGCGCCAGCGAATCGGCCGTTGCCAGCGAATCCAGTCGCCTCAGGGAATCAATCGGTGCCATGATCGCCGCCCACCGTAAATCCAAGACCTCCACGATGCTGCCGGCCGCCCGGGCCTGCGGGCTTCGGGGGTAGTGCCCTTGAAGCACCTCCAGGACGGTTTTCAGCTTGACCTCCATGGAGTCCTTCAGAGGCGGCTTGGCTGCGCGACGCATCCAGGCGGCACTCGAATCAGTCAGCGGCAACGGAGCAAACAGGTCCAGGCTGTCCTGCTGTGCCCAGTCTATGTAGATGTTGCCCGCGGCCAACAGGGCGCGCGGGGCTACGTCCGTCGCCGGATAGGCCTGCGCCGCATCCAGCATGCCATGCAGCGACGCACGATAATCTCCGTCTCGCCAGAAGATGAAGTTCTCTGCGTACAGGGTTTCGGCCAGGGCCAAGGTATCGGAAATCACCGCCTCCAGCGGCGCGATCCCCAAGTGATCTGCGGCCTGCACGGCATAAGAAGTCCCAGGAAACAGGGTCACGATCTCCCGATAGATGCGGTCGGCACCCAGCGTGTCTCCAAGGGATAGCTGCACTTCAGCCAATGCGTAGTAGGCCCGCTGTGCCGCCGGCTCCGCGCCGCCTTCGTCGATAACCATCCGGTACCAGGCGGCCGCCGAATCGGGCATGCCCATGGATAAAAAGAGTGCATTGCCCAGTTCGTACCAAGTGCGAGCGCGGTCCATGCGCATCTTTGCCTGGCTCAGCGAATCCCTGGGCACGGCTGACACGTCTATCGTCGGCAGTTCGCCGCCAGGTCCGTCCATGGCAGCGAACGTGCTGTCCATTCTTCCATATTCGGCCGTGGATGTTACGGCCGTGACCGCTGCGATTCGGCGCCAGTTTCTAGCCAGCGGACGCTCGCCCCAGATAGACACAAACTCGAATTGCGCCTGCTGCATCTGCGCTTCGTCCCTATGATAGAGGAATCCCATCTCGGCCTGTCCTATATCCTTCCCTTCAGGCAGATCACCAAACCCTGCACCGAAGTCCTGTCCCCCGACCCCCCGAAATCCCTCTTCTGCGCGCCTCCGTGACTCCTCACGGCGCAATTCTTCCCGCTGCGCCGCCTTCTCCTGGCGCAGCTCCAGAATGATCGCATCAAAAGTGCTGTCTTCCAGGCTCCCCATGTAGAGAAGCGAATCCATCAGCAGTATGCGATCCATAACCGTCGCAAACGAGCCATAGACCCTGGCCTGCTCTTCCGCATCGGTTATGGCCCCTGGTGCCTGCTGCCCGCTGCCTTTGGCTTGCTGCGCGGACGACTTGCCTCGAGCGGTGTTCATGGTTCTTCTGCCACCACTCGTCAGGCTCGTATTAGCGGTGTCAAAGTGGGCGGCAGCCAGCTGAAAGTCCAACGCCACATCCCGGTAGAACTGAGCCAATGCATAGTGCACCCGGCCCCGGACCTCCGACGCATCGCTGTTCCTGTCGTAGAGGAGATAGTCATAATGATCCAGCGCGGCATCGTAGTCACCTGCCGCCTGGTAGGCCCGCCCGCGCATGTAGCTCAGGTAGGCCCTGTAATCGTAATTCTTGTCGTCACGCTCCATCTTGCGCAGGCGAAGCAGTGCCTCTTCGGCATCACCCTCTTCTACGAGCACCCGGATGGCACTGTACTGCGCGGCATACGACAATTCGTACCAGGGCTTGTAGCGCTCCACCTCGTCGTAGGATGCGACCGCATCCTCATAGCGACCCAGGGCTTCGTATACCTGCCCCAACAGAAACTGGGCCCTGCTGGCCAGATCGCTGTCGCGCACGCCGGGCAATCCTGCTTCCAGCTCCGCCGCCGCTTCCTCCCAGTCTTCACGCGTGACGTGCAGCTCTGCCAGCGCCAGGCGGTATTGCGGCTCCCATCGGCGCGACAGGTCCTCACCGCTGAGCGTAGCCTGCAAGTGGTCGTACGCCTCATCGTAGGCGCCGCTCGCGATATGCGTGCGCGCCAGCCAGAAGAACGCCTCGTACTTGAGCGGAGAGTCCAGAGCCAGAATCTCCTGAAACTTCCGCTCCGCACCGACGAAGTTCACCGTGTAGAACCATGCCTTCCCGATGCAAAGGGTCGCATCATCCACCCACTTCGAGTTTGGGTGATCGCGCAAGACATCTGCGCACTTAAGGATCGAGTCCTCAAAGGGCTGGCGCTGCGTCGTGCCGCTTTCGCTTCGTCCAAAGAGTGAGATGAACTGGTCCTGATCGACAGCCACATTCTCTACGCTGGCATCAAAACCGGCGATGCCCTCCTCCAGCGCCTGCTCCGCATTGTAGAAGGTGTTGTAGTATGCCGAAAAGTCGTCGAACCGCTGCTTGACGAAGGTCATCCGGCTGCATCCGCCCAAAAGGACCAGGGCAAGGAAGAAGAGTCCGATGTTACGCGCCATCACGTGGGCTATTCGACTTTGCTGACGTGAATCATGTTGGTCTGCGCCTTTCTGCCCAGCGGTATGCCCGCCGTTATCACTACAACGTCCCCTTCGCGCACCAGGCCGCGTTGCATCAGCGTCTTGTGCACAACGCGCACTCCCGCGTCGGTATCATGCTGAAAGGGTATTGCGAAGCTCTTTGTTCCCCAGAGGAGCCCCAACTGTCCGATTACGTCTGGCTGATCCGTAAAGGCATACAGGGGCATGCGTGGCCGGTGTCGTGCGATAGCGCGGGCTGTGGCACCCGAGCTTGTCAGGCAGGCGATGGCGATCGCGCCCACATGAGCAGCCAGGTCGCACGCGGCGAAGCTTACGGCTTCGGTCGTGTTATTGGTCTGATGGAGCGCTTCTGGAAGTCCACGCCGCTCGGCCGGCATGTCGTACCAGTGCCGCTCGGTAGTGCGTATGATGCGCGACATGGCGCGGACCACATCCGCTGGATGCTGTCCTACGGCGGTTTCGCCTGACAGCATCACACAGTCCGTGCCATCCAGCACAGCATTGGCTACATCGCTGGCTTCGGCGCGTGTGGGGACGCGGCTGTCGATCATGCTTTCGAGCATCTGCGTCGCCGTAATAACCGGCTTGCCAGCGATCAGGCACTTGTGGATGATTGCCTTCTGCGCCGCTGGCACTTCACTGATGGACATTTCTATGCCCAGATCACCGCGCGCCACCATGATGCCATCCGAAACGGCGAGAATCCGGTCGATACAGTCCACCGCCTCCGGCTTTTCGATTTTGGCGATGATGTTGGCCCGATGCCCTGCGCGCCGCAGGTATTTGCTGAGGTGCACCACATCCATTTCATTGCGCACAAAGGAGAGGGCAACCAGGTTTACACCGAGCGCTATGCCCACTTCGAGGTCGCTGATGTCCTTTGCGGTCAGGGCGGGTCCCGTGGTCTGCACCCGCGGCAGGTTGACGCCTTTGCGTGAGCGAAGCACGCCGCCCGTTGTCACGCGCGCGTGCACATTGCATCCCTCGATGCGCTCCACAGAGAGCGCCAGGCGGCCGTCGTCCATGAGCACAGAGCCGCCCGGCACAAGGTGTCTGTCCAGTGCGTCGTAGCTGATATAGATCCGGGCATTATCGCTGATGGCACCCTTGTCCGCCGAGAGTACCACGGCCTGACCCGCTTTTAGCGTCACTGCGCCGCCCTGCACGGCGCCCACCCGGATTCTTGGTCCTTGCAGGTCCTGCAGAATGGCCACCTGGCGGCCGAGGCGTGCAGCCTCTTCGCGCACGTAACGGGCGGCCCGGCGGTGATCCGCGTGGCTGCCATGCGAAAAGTTCAGCCGAACCACATCGGTGCCCGCCTCAATGAGGGCCGCGATCACGGCCCGGTCCGTGGAAGCCGGGCCCAGCGTAGATATGATCTTCGTATGCCGTCGCATGAGGGCAGTGTTTGCGCCAAGAAAGGCTATGTTTAGCTAAGTTACGTGAATCAAACGGCTGCACAATGACCAGAATCTTACCCTCATATTGTCTGGTGATGCTCTTGACGCTGCAGAGCAGTGCACAGGAACGCGTTATTCACTTCCCTGACGTAGCCCCGTTCCAGACGCTGGTAGCGGATCTGCACATGCACACGGTGTTTTCTGACGGGTCGGTCTGGCCCAACATTCGCGTGGACGAGGCGCTGCGCGACGGCTTGGATGTCATCGCGGTCACCGATCACCTGGAGTACCTTCCGCACCGGCATGATATTCCGTTTCCTGACCGCAATCGTCCGCACGAGATTGCGACAGCGTCTGCAGGAGACCGCCCCCTCGTCGTCATCAACGGCTCGGAGATCACACGCCGAATGCCGCTGGGACACCTTAATGCGATCTTTGTGCAGGATGCCAACAGCCTGGTGCTGGCCGACTCTGTAGCGGCTTTGCAGGAGGCGAACAGCCAGGGTGCGTTCGTATTCTGGAACCACCCCAACTGGGTGGCGCAGAACCCTTCGGGGCTTGCCGCGCTGAATCCGGTGCACCTTGCGCTGCTGCAGGAAGGGCTCTTGCATGGGATAGAGATAGCGAACGATCAGACCTATTCAGACGAAGCGCTGGCGATTGCACTGGAGCACGACCTTGCGATTTTGGCCACCTCCGATATCCACGGCCTTGTAGACTGGCAGTTTGCAGTGCCAGAGGGAGGACATCGGCCTGTGACCCTGGTCTTTGCAACCGGTCGTGAGAAAAGCGCAATCAGGGAGGCCCTCAGGGCGCGGCGCACGGTGGCATACTTCAAGCACCGCCTTATTGGACGCGCCGAAACCCTTGAGCCGCTATTGGCGGCATCCCTTACCGTCACGAATGCCGCGTACGGCTTCGGCACGACGGTGGTGGCAGTCACCATCAGCAACGCGTCGTCGACTCCCTTCACGCTGCGCAACGTGTCTGCGTACACCTTGCACGAACACACCGATCTCATCGTGGTGCCTGCACGCGGTGAGGTCACCATCAAGGTCAAGACCGGCGAGCGGCTTTCGTCGTTGACGCTCACTTTTGAGGCTCTGAACGCGCTCACTGCGCCCGGCACGCATCCCCGCCTGCCTTTGGCGGTGGATGTGCCCTGAGCGACGATGTTACTTTAGCACCCGTATGCGCGCCTTTAGTCATAAGGCACTCATCAACCTGTCAAGCGCCATGAAAGTACACGCTGCTCTTTTCCTTACACTCCTTCTCCTCGCTGGATGTGCGACTACGCAGTCCATCTCAGTGGAGACACGCACGCGCAATTACGATGCCGATTACGACGCGGTTTTTGATGCTGTTGTTGCCGCACTGGCAATAGACGGCTACTCTGTGACCGAGGCAGACCGTGAAAACGGAATCATCAACACGGACGAGCGTGTCCGCGTAGGCCTGCGAATTTTCCAGGGCAACCGCACCAAGATCACGGCGCTGGTTCGGGACACCGATGACGGCGCAACCGTCGTGCTGAATCTTGCCACCTCCAACGCCAATGAGGAAGGAGGTGAGTCTGTTTCGATTATGCCGAAGAGCGCCGCGCGCCAGTTCTATCGCGAGTTCTTCGCCAAAATCACTGCCCAGCTGCCCAGCTGACCCCGGTGCGCCAGAGTCTGGCGTTTGCCAGGCTCCAGTGCTTGCGACCCGCCACTCGCACGCCCCGTCCCAGTGCCGGTCGGACGGCGCTGCAGGTCTAGCGTGTATGTGCAGGAGTCAAATGTCACACTGCCCTCGCTTGCGCACAGTTGCAGCCTGGCTGACGCCTCACCGGCCTTTGCCCTTCTGTACGGCAACTGAATTGCGCCGGCGCGTCTTGCCTGCGGCGCCTATGGTACGCACAGACGTCAACGGAAACCGTGAGACACCAGATTTGCTTCTGGTGCCCCATTGCGCGCTTGTGCCACGCTACAGAAACCTTCGCTGTGGAACATCTGCTGCATCAAAGCGGTGGAAAGCGTCACCAACGCGATGCGCCTGTGCTGCGGGCTTCACGACCTGACCTGCGCCCGGCGGAAAAACACTCATGCTCGATGATCGGATCCAGAGAGGCTCCTCGACTTCGACCAGTCGAGTGAACATGGGTCCTGGCCGATTGGGCACGCACAGACGATTTCCCAGAGCGGCTCGTGCAAGCTGCCTGCTGAATCGTGCTGCGCGGTGAATGGATGCCCTGGCCAAAGTGCAAGCCAAAGTGCAAATAGCGGGTGCTCTCCGGTGAACACATAACGCTGCGTGCGCAGCGCAAGTGACAAACCTCCGACTGGAATGGGCGAATTCGTTCATGGAAGCAGGTCCGTCGCCGATCATATCGCGTGATTCACCAGTGCTTCAATATCCGTGCGGTGAGAACACCCATTGGGAAGACCGCTATTGGCCAGAGTGGGCGCATATGCCATCTCGGCGCCGCGTATTGCAACGCGTATTGCAAACTCCGCCGATTATGCTGGCCCGGCCCAGGTACCGGCCGTGTTCCTCCGGCTATGCGTTGCGCTGTCAAGGATGACCTTGTCTCGTTAATCTCCTATTGCTGGGCGCATCCTCGACCATGGGCACGGTGCTCTGCCTGGCGCGCGTCGATCTGCCACCGAAGTTCAATCAGGACTATCCACGATCATTGTAAACTGATATTTGAGAACGTGTTACGGCATAGCATAACGAGCTATGTATCACTTACGATATGCAAAAAATAGCCGACTTTCGTCGGATCAGTTGGGATCGCGGCGGACGAAGTTGCGGGATCGGAAGGGAGTGAGGCCAACTCGCAACCGGACGATCTCTCGCCCCCGATGAGTGGTTCTTCGGCTCGGCCCCATCCGCCGACCGCGCATCCGTGGTGAAGCGTCCGGCCAGTCCAGGCGACCAACTCGCGGGCGATCTCGCCAAAGCGTCGTCGCCGCGGCCTTGGACGGCGCTGTCGTTCGTTACCGGCACGGCTTCGCGGGCGTCCGCAGGGCTGACTTGGAACACTGTAAGCTGCTCAAGCCAGCCTACCCTTTGTGGGTACAAAGGGGCTGGCGAGGGACTCGCCCCTTCGATCCCCAACAACGCCCTCGCTGACGCTCGGAGTTCGCGGGCTGCGGCCCGGCCCTCGGTAGAGAGCCATCCGGGGCGGACGGGGGCGGAGGTTCTGGAGGCGGCCCCCCGCCCCCAACCAGTTGGCCTACGTCAGCTTGGAGAAGGGTGAGCGCGTGCCGGTCTCCTTCTGGAGACCCACTCTGGATCCACGGCACCTTAACCGTGGAAGAGACGACAAACCTGTACGGATCGGTGTCCTTCAAGATGGCCGGCACCTCGATTACGCCCTACGAGTGGTGACGAGCCGAGGCCCTGCGGCCATCCCAGGCGTACCCATCCCGCGCGGGGGTGATGGATGGGTGGCTGGTGCCGCAGTGGTCTGTTCCGTGCATTGTCTCATGACTCCCCTCCTGGCCACGGTCGCCCCGTTCATGGTCCTGGCCGAAGGCGCGGAATGGTAGATGTGGGGAGGGACGGTGTTTCCGGCTGTCGTGATCCTCGCAACCGGGCCGGGTCGGAGTCGACAAGCGATCGCCGGGCTTGTTCTCGCGGGGACTGCTATCTGGGCTGTCTCTCTGGCCGGTTGGTTCGGGCCCGCCCCGGAAATCGTCACGTCTCCCGTGGGGAGCCTTCTGATTGCTGGAGACATGCTGTGGAGCGCCCGGCTATGTCGTGCCAATGCCTGTTGACTATCGGGGTATCGAAATGCAGGCCACGGCGGTTATCGTTCTGGATGATTCGAGCCGCTACGCTCCCGACGAAGGACGCCATGCACCAACGAGATACCCGACAGCGACGGGCCATCCGCGCCGTCTTCCTCGACGTTGCGGGCCCGCTGACACCAGACGAAGTTCTCGAACGTGCTCAGGCGCTCGCGCCCACGCTCGGGCTGGCCACGGTGTACCGAAGCGTCAAAATCCTGGCTGAGAAGGGTTGGCTCACTGAAGTGGAACTCCCTGGGGGTGGCATGCGCTACGAGCTGGCGGCTCGGCCTCACCATCACCATTTCGTGTGCCGCGCCTGCGAAAAGGCGTTCGATATCCACCGTTGCCCCGAGTCAGTGGAGGATCTGGCTCCGGAAGGCTTCGAGGTCGATGACCACGAGGTGATCCTCTTCGGGCGTTGCCCGGCCTGCACCTGATCGCAGGACGCTGCGAGAGGGGACGAAACAGCGGGGGCGGCGGCGTCCATCACCAACCGCTGGACCCATCTTCGGCGCCTGTGCTCCCGGTGGCGAGCGCGACGACCTCGATGGCAGCCTCGCGCATCGTAACCGCGAGCGTGCGCCCGTCGGGGCTCAAGCTCGGCTGGAGTGCGCCGAACACGCCGGTCGTAACCTGTTCCGTCACGCCGGTGAGGATGTCCACACGCCACACCTGGAAGGGCCCAAAGCCGTCGTTGCGCGAGTAGAAGAGCGATGCACCGTCGGCGCTCCACTCGGGCGCGCTGTAGGGTTCGCCATTGGCAAAGGAGACAACAGCCGTGGGGGTTCCACCCGCTGCCGGCACCGTGTAAACGGTGACACGTCCGTCCTCGAGCGAGCGTCCGTAGAAAGCCAGCCGCGCGCCGTCCGGCGAGAAGCGAGCTCCCATGGCAGAGCCCTCGAACCCGTCGAGCGGGACCCGGACAGGGTCGGCGACCGCGCGCCCTGTAGCGGAATCGACGGCGATCGAGTAGACGGAAGTCGGGTTCCCCTCGAGCGGCGGGCCGTTACTGCTGAAGGCGAGCGCCCGTCCGTCCGGACTCCAATCCGGCTCGCCGGTGTCCGCGCCCGGTCCGAACTGCGTGAGTCGTATGGGTCGCTCGCTCCCGCCAACCCGGACGAGCCATATGTCGTCGCTGCGCTCCAGGTGCCCGTGGAAGGCGAGCCACCGGCCGTCGGGCGACCACGCGGCGCCGTAGTCTTCGCCCTCCTCCGAGAGCAGCACCCGGATCGTGCCGATCGGGGCACCCTCCGCATCGAGGTCAAGGACACCCAGGTCGAAGTCGATGGGTATACGGACGCGTCGCCAGGAGAAGGTAATGAAACCCAGCGCCCCCCCAGCGGGGTGCCAGGAAGGCAGGAAGGCGCTGGTGGAACCTGCCGTTGTCACATCGGTGGGTTCTCCTCCGGTCACCGGAACGAGGCCCACCGCGGTGCGCGTATGGTACACGCTGAGAGCAACGCGACCATCGACGAGCGGCGTGACCGCGAGCACGTCACGGCCGCTGCGCTCCAGTCGTTTGGCCGGGCCTCCGTCCACTGGCACGCGCCAGGCGACAAAGAGCGAGTCGTCGAGCCCCGCTGCCGCGAGATGGAGTGCTCTGCCCGTGGAGGACCACTCCACGCGGCGGTCCCATCCGAGCCGGAGGTCGGCAGCGAGCGTGCGCGTCTCGCCCGTCGCGATCTCCGTCATGGCCAGGGCCGCGCGTCCGTCCACGACGCGAAGGTACGCGACCGCGCGCCCGTCGGGAGATCGCACAGGTGCGGTCCATCCCCCGGCGCGGTCGACCAGCACGGTCGCGTGGCCGGGGCCCGGCGCATACGCGACCCACGCGGTATCGGCACCCGCGTGTCGAAGCGCGGTCACGGTCCCGTCGGGCAGCAATCGCGGATAGTCAATGCGTGCGTCCCCGGGATCCACGATGCGCGACTCCTGACCGGTGGTCGGGTCCAAGGTCCAGACCCCGTGACTTTCAGGCCGGCGGTCGACGTACACGACGCGTGAACCGTCGGGCGACCAGGTCACCCGCGACCGTCCCGCTGACGTCCTCGTCACCACGCGGCCGACACCGGTCGCTACGTCATAGACCGCGAGCGATCTGCTACCCACGGCAAAGTCGGCGAATACGACTCGATCGCCGGCAGGCGACGGGATGCCCGGGTAGGCGTCGTAGAAGTCTGTGTGGACGTGTCGTGCGAGCACGATGTCCGAGACCTCTTCGACGTTGCTTCCGCACGCCGCCGCCATGAGGAGCGGCACTGCTACGAGGCCGCGGCAAGCACGGACTGGCCGCAAACGCGGCCCACTGAGGGTGAAGCTCATCTGATCTCCTTCCGGTTATGTGATAGCACGTCAGTGGTCCATTCTCGCCCTCTCGGCCATCTCCTCCTGATGCCGGGAATCAGGAGGCTCGATCGCACATGATCAAGTCACGCTCCAATCGATGATATATGGATGCCCTGGCCAAAGTGCAAGCCAAAGTGCAAATAGCGGGTGCTCTCCGGTGAACACATAACGCTGCGTGCGCAGCGCAAGTGACAAACCTCCGACTGGAATGGGCGAATTCGTTCAACGCCGAAGAGAAGCTGAGGCGTGAGCACCTACAAGAGCACGAAGCAAGGAAAGGTCCTCAATGATTCGAACCCTGGCAATCCTCCTCGGCGTGAACCTTGTTTCCCCAACCTTCACCACCCAGGCCCAGGAAGCTCTCACAGCCGAGGACTACGCTCGTGCGGAACGGCTCCTCTACACGGCTCCGATGATGATGCGTTGGTGGGTAACTCCGAACTGGCTGGACGGCGACAGGTTCTGGTACCGGATCTCCACCCGGGACGGCGGCGAGTACATGCTGGCGGACCCGTCCGCCGGGATCCGCCGTGTCGCTTTCGATCACGCGCGGCTGGCAGAGGCACTGCGAGAAGCCTCCGGCGCTGCCCCCGATCCCTTTGCCCTTCCCGTTCGGAGTATCCATTTGGAGCGCGATTCGGATTCAGTCCACCTGCAACTACGGGAAGGATTTTACCGCTGCGACCTCCGAGCCTACCAGTGTCGGGAAGAGACCGACCCCACGGCGGCAGCCCCATCCCCCCGAGGTCCCGGAGTGACCTCACCTGACGGCCGCCTGACCGCCTTCATTCGCGATCACAACCTCTGGGTCCGCAACCTGGAGACGGGCGACGAAACCCGACTCACCTCCGATGGCATCGAGGACTTCGGTTACGCCACCAACAACGCGGGCTGGGCGCGCAGTCCCCGGCCGGTCCTCAGTTGGTCGCCCGATTCTCGCAGGATCGCCACCTTCCAGCACGACGCGCGGGGTGTCGGGATGATGTATCTGGTGTCCACGAATGTCGGGCATCCGGAACTGGAAGCGTGGCGGTATCCTCTTCCTGGGGACAGCGTCATCTTCCGCATTGAGCGGGTCGTGATCGACGTGGACGCTCCTGACGAGAGTCGCGTCGTGCGCCTGCAGATACCCCCCGACCCTCACCGCTCCTCGGTGTGCGACCACATCTTCTGCGGCGGGGGCTTTGCCGATGTCGAGTGGAGCGCCGATGGATCCCAGCTTTTCTTCGTCTCCACCTCGCGCGACCACAAGGAAGCCACCGTCCGCGTCGCCGACCCCGAATCTGGAGAAGTGAGAGACCTTTTCGTCGAACGAGCCGAGACTTTCGTCAATACGGGAGTCTGGCAAGCCAATTGGCGTCTCCTCCCGGCGAGCAGCGAGATCCTCTGGCACTCCCAGCGGGACGACTGGGGGCATTTGTATCTCTACGATCTCGAAACCGGCAGCCTGAAGAATCAGGTCACCGGTGGGGAGTGGAACGTCCTCGACGTGCTGCGCGTGGACGAGGACGAACGGGTCGTCTACTTCGTGGGCAATGGGCGTGAACTGGGCGACCCATACTTCGAGTACCTCTACCGTGTGGGACTGGACGGTTCAGGGGTCAAGCTACTGACCCCCGACAGCGCGAACCATACGGTCACCCTCTCTCCCGGCGGCAACTACTTCATCGACCGGATCGAGACCCCGGTGCTACCTACCCGTACGGTCGTGCGGGACATGAAAGGCGACCTGGTGATGCCGCTTGAAGAAGCCGACATATCCCGGATCCTGGAGATCGGGTGGCATCCCCCGATCCCGTTCTCGGTCAAGGCCCGGGACGGCAAGACGGATCTTTACGGACTGATGTGGCGGCCGAGCCACTTCGATCCGTCGAAGAAGTACCCCATCATCAACCACATCTACCCGGGACCCTCAACGGGGAGTGTGGGAACTCGGCAATTCTGGCCGCAAAAGTCCGAGCGGGCACTCGCGGAACTGGGTTTCATCGTGTTGGCACTGGATGCCATGGGGACGCCGAAGCGCTCCAAGTCCTTTCACGAGGCGTACTACGGGAACATGGGAGATAACGGGCTCCCCGATCACATTGCTGGGATGAAGCAGTTGGCGGAACGACACCCGTGGATCGACATCGACCGAGTAGGCATATACGGAGGTTCCGGTGGAGGATACGCCGCGGCTGACGCCATTCTTCGGTATCCGGACTTCTTCAAGGTCGCGGTGGCCCAATCGGGCAATCACGACAACCGCAACTACGAGGACGACTGGGGCGAGAAATGGCAGGGGCTGCTGGCGGAGTACCCGGACGGCACGACGAATTACGACAACCAGGCGAACCAGCTACTGGCCGGTAACCTCAAGGGCAAACTGCTGATCACGCACGGTATGCTGGACGACAACGTCCCACCATACGGAACCCTGCTTCTGGTGGACGCCTTGATCGCCGCGAACAAGGACTTCGACCTAATCCTCTTCCCGAACGCTCGGCACGGGTTGTTTGGCGATGCCGACAACTACATGACTCGGAGGAGGTGGGACTATTTCGTGAGGCACCTGCTAGGGGCTGAGCCGCCGACGGACTATAGGATGGGGGAGAGGTGAAGCAGGTGCGCGATCGCATCGTTCTCCGGTAAGTCGTCGGGCTGGACCAAGCGCACATGACTGGTGCTAGTGCCCGGCCTGGGCAAGCCCAGAATTGCTCAACAGCGTTTCTGTTCACGATTTCTGATCTCCGCCTGCGGAAGCTATGACTTAGTCCGCCCGGCGGCCTAAGCTATGTGATGTAATCGCTCCACGCTTGGAGAACCTGTGCGCGGCGCTCCAGCAGATCGGACCGCTGATACGCCTGAACGACCGGGCTGCGCGGCACGTGAGCGAGGCAGGCCTCCGCTACCTCGGCCGGGACACCGGTCTTGGCCATCCACGACCGCGCGCTCGAACGGAACCCGTGAACCGTCGAAGCGACACCGGCTCGCCGAAGCACGCGCCCCGGCACGTTCCTCGGCAACACCTCGCTGGTTCTCGACGGAAACGCCAGCGACGAGTCGGGAGACAGCGCCTGCACCCGGTCGAGTACGCCGAGCACGCCCGTGCTCAACGGAACGGAGAACTCGCGCCCGGTCTTCATCTTCGACGCCGGGATGGTCCACACGCCCGCCTCCAAGTCGATCTCGTCCCAACGCGCCCCGAGCGCCGCCGCAACCTCTCCGTGCGGAAGCGCGCGATAATGCCTCGCCGCGTTGCCGCTCGCCCTCGGCAGCGCCACGACCGCCCGGTCCAGCGGGTTGTCCGCGCGATGGTTGCGGCCGACACACCAGCGGAAGACCGCAGAGATCCGGTGCCGGGCCTTCCGGCGGGCCTCGGCCAGCGTGATCTCGGGATACGGCCCGAGCCCGATCGAGGTCAGGCGGCCCTCGATCCTGACGCGCTGACGCCATGTCTTCGAGATGCGGCCCGTCGCCGTCCGGTGGACCCGGAGGCTCAAGCCCTGTCCGCCGCGCCCGTCACCGTAGACGCCGGGTCGGCTGATTGTGCGGACGAACGCGGCGGTGAGCGTTCTCGGTCGTTTGGCCATGCGTTCCTTCTCCAAAGCGTGTATCACTTATTGCAGCACTACACAGGGAAGAATATACCGGATCTCGATGGACTGTAAGGGACAGACAGGTTCCTGTTGTAACTGATAACTCGTTGTTATACAGGATGTTATCGGACAACTATCGGACTTCTATAGACGGCCTTGGAAGACGGTGAGAGAGTTCAATCAGAACTGCGCGCCGCAGCGTATCTTTCGCAAGCAGCCGGGCGTGAACAGCGGCTGGGCGTGAACAGCATCGATATGCCAAGAACTGTCATCACCGGAGGTGCCGGCTTCCTCGGATCACACTTGTGCGACCGCTTCCTTGCAGAAGGCCATAAGGTGATCTGCATAGACAACTTCCTGACAGGCTCGCCGGAGAACATCAGCCACCTGATGGAGAGGCCAGACTTTCTCCTTATCAAACACGATGTAACTAACTACATCTATGTGGACGGGCCCGTTGATTTTGTCCTTCACTTTGCCAGTCCTGCCTCGCCCATAGACTACCTGCGCCTTCCGATTCAGACGCTCAAGGTCGGTGCACTAGGGACACACAAGGCGCTTGGCCTCACCAAAGAAAAGCAGGCGCGCTTTCTGTTGGCATCAACCAGCGAAGTCTACGGAGATCCGTTGGTGCATCCCCAGCATGAAAAGTACTGGGGCAACGTCAATCCCGTAGGGCTGCGCGGCGTGTACGACGAAGCCAAGCGGTTTGCTGAGGCGATGACCATGGCCTACCACCGTTATCACGGCGTCGAGACGCGGATCGCCCGCATTTTCAACACCTATGGGCCGCGCATGCGGCTGGACGACGGGCGTGCGCTTCCCACATTCATGCGGCAAGCCCTTACCGGCAAGCCCATCACTGTCTACGG
Source organism: Rhodothermales bacterium (assembly GCA_951812585.1). GTDB lineage: Bacteria > Bacteroidota > Rhodothermia > Rhodothermales > Bin80 > JAAXGV01. The sequence goes on from OX638318.1 coordinate 232,728, forward strand.
TGACGGGCTGCAGACGCGCTCTTTCGCCTATGTCAGCGACACCGTAGAGGGTATCTACCGGCTCCTCGTCAGCGACGTAACCGATCCGGTCAACATTGGGAGCCGCGACGAAATAGCTATCCGGGCGTTTGCTGAAGAGATTCTGACCCTTACAGGCAGCCGCAGCCCCATCGTGGCAGAGACACTACCGGCCGACGACCCCAAGAGCCGCCAGCCCGATACCACCGTGGCAGAAACGAAGCTGGGCTGGCATCCCCAGTATACGCGTGCTGAGGGCCTGGAGCTTACGCTTGCCTATGTGCGGAAACGGTTGGCCAAAAATGCGTAAAACGTCCCATGCGTCGTCCCACCGCGTGCGATCACCACTGGACACTTAATATGCACCGCCAGGGCCTTGTCATTCGTTTCGCATTTGCCGTACCAAGCGACATCCTGATACGCAGGCTTCAGAGGCCCGAGTCCTCTGCCAGGGTCCGACCGCGGGGGTGGATCCAATGTGCGGTACTTGAAATCAGGCTGAGGAATGCGGGGGCCCGGACGCAACAACAGCAGATGCTATGAAGCCACGCGTGGCCCTGATCACGGGCATCACTGGGCAGGACGGGGCCTACCTTGCCGAACTACTGCTCCGCAAGGATTACATAGTGCACGGCGTGAAGCGGCGTTCCAGCCTTTTCAACACGCAGCGCATCGATCACCTCTACCAGGATCCGCATATCCAGGATCCGCGCTTCATCCTGCATTACGGCGATCTTACCGACTCGACCAATCTTGTTCGGATCGTTCAAGAGGTCCAGCCTGATGAGATCTACAACCTGGGTGCGCAGAGCCATGTCCAAGTGAGCTTCGACACCCCTGAGTACACGGCTAATGCCGATGCGGTAGGCGTATTGCGCCTCTTGGAGGCCATCCGCATTCTGGCAATGACCGACTCCGTACGCTTCTACCAGGCTTCCACGAGCGAGCTGTTTGGCAATTCGAAGGAAGTGCCGCAGGACGAGCACACGCCATTTACGCCGCGCAGCCCGTACGGTGCAGCCAAGCTCTATGCCTACTGGATCACCGTAAACTACCGCGAAGCCTACGGGTTGTACGCCTGCAACGGCATACTCTTCAACCACGAGAGTCCGCGCCGCGGCGAAACCTTCGTCACGCGCAAAATCACGCGGGCGGCGGCGCGCATAAAGCTAGGACTTGAGGACTGCTTGTATCTGGGTAACCTCAATGCTTCGCGCGACTGGGGACATGCCAAGGACTATGTGGAAGGAATGTGGCTGATGCTGCAGCAGGATGCACCCGAAGACTTCGTCCTCGCCACCGGCAAGGAGGCCACCGTCCGGGATTTCTGCAACAAGGCCTTCGGCGCGCTGGACATGACGCTGGAATGGCGTGGCCGCGGCGCAGAAGAGCAAGCCATCTGTAGGGAATCCGGCAAAACGGTGGTAGCCGTGAACCCACGGTATTACCGGCCTGCGGAGGTGAACCGCCTCCTGGGCAATGCAACCAAAGCGCGCGAGCGTCTGGGGTGGCGGCCCCGATATACGCTGGACTCCATGATTGAAGAAATGGTCGCGGCTGATCTGGAAGCTGCCAAGGCAGCGCTGTGATGCACAAACTGCTGAAGGGCGTGGTGCTGGCCGGCGGCACGGGAAGCCGGCTGTTCCCGCTTACGAAGGTGACCAACAAGCACCTGCTTCCCGTCGGCAGGTATCCGATGATCTTTCACCCGCTGCTTCGGTTGCAGGAAGCGGGCATCACCCAGATCGCTATCGTAACCAGCCCCGAACACATGGGGGACGTTGTAAACCTTTTGGGCAGCGGGCAGGAACTGGGTGTGGACCTTACCTACCGTGTGCAGGACGAGCCCGGTGGGATCGCACAAGCGCTAGGACTTTGCGAAAACTTTGCCGGCGGTGATCGACTCGTGACGGTGCTCGGAGACAACATCCTCGCGGACAGCCTCGCGCCTCACGCCGCAGCCTACCGCGCGCAGGATGGCGGAGCACGGGTCCTGTTGAAAAAGGTGCAGGACGCTGAGCGCTATGGCGTCCCACGCTTTGAAGGAGACGAGATCGTCGAAATCATTGAAAAGCCTGCCAATCCGCCCAGCGCGTTTGCGGTTACTGGAATCTACTTTTACGATGCACAGGTTTTCGACTTCATCCGGCAGCTATCCCCGAGTCGTCGGGGCGAGTACGAAGTAAGCGATGTCAACTCTTCGTACGTACGTCACAGCAAGCTGACCTACGGCATCCTGGATGGCTGGTGGGGCGATGCTGGTACCATCGATGGCTGGCACGAGGCCAATGCGCTGGCACGGAATCTGGCCTACGAATCCTATCCCAGCACCCAGGGTCTGTGATACTCAGCGTCAATGAATTGGATTGATGGCCCGGTATACGACTGCCGCGTTACGCCGCTGCACAAGTTTGTTGACGAGCGCGGCTGGCTAGCGGAGGTCTTCCGGCAGGATAACCTCGATGCCATGCACCATCCGGTCATGGCCTACCTGTCCCTTACGCATCCTGGCGTTGCACGCGGTCCGCACGAACATGTCAGGCAGACGGACCTGTTCGTGTTCTTCAGCGGATTGTTCCGGCTGTACCTCTGGGATGCCCGAGCCGCATCGCCATCTTATGGGCATCGCCATGTGATTGACCTTGGCGAAGCAAGTCCAGCCTCTGTGTTGGTTCCTCCGGGGGTCGTGCACGCATACCGCAACGTCGGTACCCGGGATGCACTCATCCTTAACTGTCCCAATGCGCTGTATGCCGGGCAGGGCAAGGCCGCGCCTGTAGACGAGATCCGCCACGAGGACAGGACGGACCACCTCTTCATGATAAGCTGAATGAAACTGATCATACCCATGGCTGGGCGCGGCAAGCGCCTTCGCCCCCAGTCGTCCGTTACACCCAAGCCGCTGCTCAGCGTATGCGGCAAGAGCATGGTCGAGCGGATCGTGGAGGGCTTTGCGAACACGCTTCCGCGGCCAATCACCGATTGCGTATTCGTCCTGGGTCCCAGCTTCGCGCGCGACGCGGAACCGTTGCTCCAGGACATATGTCACCGCCAGGACGTCCACCCGCACTTTGTCGTGCAGCACGAGCCGCTGGGTACCGGCCATGCCGTTGCGGTGGCCGCGGAGCACCTGCGCGGCGAAGGCATTGTCGTCTATGCCGACACCGTGTTTGACATGGGCCAACCCGCCAACCTGGACGATTGCGATGTCATGGTGTGGGTAAAGCATGTAGCGGACCCTAGCCGTTTTGGCGTCGCGGTGCGCGAAGGTGAAAACGTGGTCGCGTTCGTCGAAAAGCCGCAGGATCTTATCTCTACTGAGGCGCTCATCGGTATCTACTACGTGAAAGAGTTGGCCATGCTGCACCGCAGCATTCAGCACCTCTTCGAGCGCGGCATCCGGGGCAAGGGCGGCGAGTACTACCTTACGGATGCGTTTGACCTCATGTTGAGGGAGGGTGGCATCTTCAAGACGACCTCCGTGCGCCATTGGCTTGACTGCGGCACCTTGGAAGCCTTCATGGATACCGTGCGCCACCTGCTGCGCGCCGAGGCCGATGCTTTGCCAGCAAACGCCGGCAAGAACATCATCATCATTCCACCGGTTTTCATAGGAGCCGGGGCAACGCTTGAAGACGCTGTCGTCGGGCCGTACGCCTGCATCGAAAAGAACGCCCAGGTAATTCGTGCAGTGATCAGAGACAGCGTTTTGTTTGAAGGTGCTACCGTGCGTGATGTAGTGCTGCAAGACGCCTTTGTGGGCGCACACGCATCTGTTTCTCCTCGTCCGCGCAGCGTCAACGTAGGGGACTACTCCGTGGTGAAATAAGGAAGCCCTGTGCCAACGCTCAGGATCCATCCAGAGGACAACGTTCTGGTAGCGCTTGATGTCCTCGAGAAGGGCGCGCAGCTTCCGCACGGCGTGGTGACGCAGTCCCGGATCCCCGCGAAACACAAGACCGCGGCATGCATGTTGGCGCCCGGCGATCCTGTCGTGATGTATGGGGTGCAGGTAGGACAGGCAACCGGGCATATTCCTGCCGGCGGTCTGCTTACTACGCGGAATGTGACGCACGATGTCGCACCCTTCGTGGTGCGGCGGGGCGAATACCAATGGAATCCCCCCGACGTAACGCCGTGGCGGGATCGGTACTTCCTCGGCTACCACCGCAGCGACGGACAGGTCGGAGCGGCGAACCACTGGCTGGTTCTGCCGCTGGTCTTCTGCGAAAATCGCAACGTCCATGTGCTCAAGCGCGCCTTTGAGCAGGAGCTTGGCTACGGAGTATCCACTCCGTACCGCCGGCAGGTGGCGGAACTCGTTGATCTGTACCAGGCGGGTGCGTCGCTCGAAGCGCTGCGGTCCGTCGAACCTGGTGTTACCATCGACCGGGCAGCCCGTCGGGTTTTTGCCAATGTGGATGGCATTCAGTTCCTGACGCATACGCTCGGGTGCGGCGGCACGCGCCAGGATGCACGCGCGCTGTGCGGACTTTTTGCGGGCTACTTGCACCATCCCAATGTGGCGGGAGGCACGGTGCTCAGCCTTGGCTGCGAAAACGCGCAGATCGGCATGCTCAAGGAAGAAATTCGACGCCGCAACCCGCGCTTTGACAAGCCCCTCCTCTCCTTCGTGCAGCAGCGCCACGCCTCCGCAGACGCCATGCTCCGCGCGGCCACGCAGGATACCTTTGCCGCGCTTGTGGAAGCGAACGCACTGGAAAGGCGACCGGCACCCCTGTCAAAGCTCACGCTCGGCCTGGAGTGTGGCGGATCGGACGGGTTCTCGGGGCTAAGCGCCAACCCGGCTATCGGGCATGCAGCGGATATCATGGTGGCGCTTGGCGGGCGCGCGATTCTAGCGGAGTTCCCAGAGCTGTGCGGCGTGGAGCAAAGCCTTGTTGATCGGTGCGAGCGCTTGGCGGATGCGCAGCGTTTTGCCAATCTCATGCAGCACTATGCCGCGGCGGCTGCTTCGGTAGGCGCGGGGTTCGACATGAACCCGTCCGCCGGCAACATCAGGGATGGCCTCCTGACGGATGCCATGAAGAGTGCAGGAGCAGCAAAAAAGGGCGGCACCGCCCCGATCTCAGCGGTGCTGGACTACCCCGAGTACGCGAGCCGGTCCGGGCTGCACCTGCTTTGCACGCCGGGCGGCGATGTTGAATCCACAACCGCCCTAGCCGGCGCCGGTGCGCAGGTGATCCTCTTCTCCACAGGAATGGGAACCCCCACGGGCAACGCCGTGACACCGGTCGTAAAGATCTCGTCCAGTACGGCTCTTTACCAGCGCCTCCCCGACCTGATAGACCTGGATGCCGGCGGCATCATTGATGGGGTCGATACTATTGAAGAGGTCGGTAGCCGCATTATGGAGTTTGTTATTTCCGTGGCTAGCGGCGCATGCGTTTCGAAGGCATCGCAGCTCGGACAGCAGGACTTTATTCCTTGGAAGCGCGGCATATCGCTCTGATGATGGCCCCGTGGCAGGTACGGCCGCCAACTGCTGGCTGCGTCGTGGCACCCAAGCGCGCTCAGGCCTGGCCCGACTGCACATTGGCGCGAACCGCTGCGCAGTTGGGCATGGTGCAAGGCCGTTTTTCCATTCCCGGCGGCAGACGAATTTATCCACCCGATCCTTGCGCTCGGCAATGGCTTCGGCAACGCTGCAGCAGCGGCCGGACCCATAGCTACTACCAGCTTGCGCTACAATTCGTTGCCAATTCGTATGCATGGCGCCTCAGACTATCGGGCGTTCTGCTCGTACTTTTCCTATGCCGAACCACCTGATACCGTATCCAGACAAGTGGGCCATACGCACAGCTACTGAAGTGGGCCGCGGGCCCTTCGATCACGACCAGCACCTCAGCGGTCGGGGCGGCGCTGTGTTCAATGCAAGTGCACTAACGACGTGCGTTAACTGCAGTTAACGCACGTTTTGTATTTCGGAACCGATGGGACGAATAGGTGTCAAAACGGTGCCAAAACGGTGACGAAGTGCGCCGTGGTTGCTGCTAGTCTAATCAGAACTACCCGAATCCGTTCACTCAGGCAACGACCGTGCAGTACAGCCTGCCCCAATCCGGCCCGGTCACGATCGAGGTCTACGACCTCTTGGGTCGATGCGTTGCCGTGCTGGCAGAGGGCGCACGCGCGTCCGGCGCGCACCAGGTCCGCATAGATGCGCAGGCATGGGCCAGCGCAGTATACTTACTCAGACTCTCCACGCCCCACGGCGCGTCTACAAGGCGCATGGTGCTAGCCCGGTAGCACAGGAGGCACGGCTTTCGCAATCAGTTGAGGCTGACGATGTATAGAACACCCGGAGGACTGGACCGCGGCCCTGCGAAGTACTTTCACGGGCGCAAGCGGATACTGGCCAACTTCAAGGCGCGTTGTGACCGTGCGCTTGACACGAAGATGGGCACCACCTTTATGATCCAGGGCGCGCAGGGTGCGGGCAAGACCGCACTGCTCTACAAGTGCATGGAGCAAGCCGAAAACAACGGATGGACGACACTGCAGACGGACTACACAGCCCTTATTGATCCGCCAGCACTACGGGAGATGCTGGGACTGCGCAGTAAACTTGACCAGGTGCTCCAACTTGGGAGCAGAGATGTCGCGGTGCAGGACGTGAAATTAGGCCCGGCCAGCCTGAAGCTTGGTGCTCCCAGCCTAGGTGCTCACGGGTTGCAGAGGCAAATGCAGCGCGTGCTGCAAAGTGCAGCAAATAATCATGGACTGCTGCTTGTAATTGATGAAGCACAGATCCTTGGCAACTTGCGTGACTACCGCTATCGCGTCGAGTTGGGAAATGTGCTCACGAGCATCCACAACGGCACTGTAGGCGCGCCCGTAATCTTGCTGGTTGGTGGTCTGAGCACTACGGAAAATGCGTTTGATGCGTTTGGCATATCGCGGTTTGAAAGCTCGTGCGTGGTCTATCTCCAGCGCCTGAATCCCAAGCCTGCCCGGAATGTGCTGCGCGACTACCTGACCATCAGCGGGCAGGTGCAGGGTCAAAAGGAAGAACTCGATAGGTGGATTCATGAACTGGACCGGCGCACCCATGGCTGGCCGGCACATATAGCAGGATGGGGCGAAATGGCCGCCGAATTACTGCGAAGTAATGGCGGACAGCTAACCGCCGAAGCGTGGGCGTCTGTAGTTAGAGCGGGACGCGAACGCGATGCGAAGTACTACAGATCCCGGGCGGCCGGTACTGAGCCTCACGATCTTGAAGCACTGGGGCGACTCCTCATGCGTCGGGGACCGCATGCGCTGCTGTCGAAGGCGGAGGTGACCGCTTGCTTGGCGAACGACCGTTCAAAAGAAGACACCAAGCGAGCATTCTGGCATATTCTGCATAAAGGAATACTGGCCTACACCGACGACGGGGACTTGAAAGTGCCGATACCGTCTATGCACGATTGGCTGGTAGCCCGCTACCAGAGGCGGCAGCGGGCTAAAGAGGATTGAAGCCGCGCGGCAGTGGGAGGAGAGCGGCCCAGGCCTCTGACCACCTTCAAGTCGCGCCCGCATGAGCGTATTCGCCGGGAAGATGGACACCATTTTCCCGATAGCCCGATGCCAAGGGCGAGGAAGATACTTGGGGTTACTGACTATGCCTGACAAGACATCACGGCCCAAGCCACCGCAAACACCCCGCAGCGGGGCTGATCGCACGGGCACAAATAGCGAACCCGCGACATTATTGGCGCCCACGCCGAACAGCACCCTGGCACGCAGGTGAAGGGCCACTATGTGTTTGTCAACAGCATGTCGGATGTCTTTCATCCGCGCGTGCCTTACACGTTCATACGCGCGATGTTTGACGTAATGCACGAGGCGGGCAAGGCGCGCAGGCACGTGTTCCAGGTACTGACAAAGCGGCCCGGGCGTGCCGTGGGGTGGTGGTATGACAACGCTCAGCACTATGACGGATGCTGGCCCAAAAACGTGTGGATTGGCACAAGTGTCGAGAATCAGAAGTACGCGCCACGGATCACCGTACTAGCACGATTGCCGGCCCCCATTCGATTTGTTTCAGCCGAACCGCTACTTGATCGGTTGGATCTTTCAGCATGGCTTGCAAGCGGTGAAGTCCAGTGGCTGATCGTAGGCGGTGAAAGCGGGTCGGGTGCCCGGCCAATGCATAGGAGCTGGGCGCGAAGCTTGCGTGATCAAGCACACCGCGCGGGCGTTCCGTTTTTTTTTAAGCAGCTGGGTGGTGTTAGAAACAAGCGCGGAGGAAAAGCCGCCATCCTCGATGGCGAAACGTGGACGCAAAGACCCCAATCAGACGCGCCCTGATTGGGCCCAACAATGAACAATCCCGCATTCGGAGGCCCTTGGACTGAGCAAAAGCTTGATATTCCGGAGAAATACCTCGAGACGTACACAACAGCTTTGAAGCTCCAGAGGTTTAGATTAGTTTACGTAGACGCTTTTGCAGGATCTGGCTACTATTCTGAGCCGAATGAAGCCTATCCCGGATAAATCACCAGGTTGCCAGGATTTGGAATCCAAGCTCCACGTAAGTGTTTGATATAACATCAGTTATAACCATCCTTGCTTTGCACGGCATATCGGGTGCACGGTAGTGTTATTCTGAAATATTATTCTGCTGATGTGGTGTATAAGTATAATTGGCGTACTCAAACGCAACCGATCAGCCCCAACACGAGGGGCAAACGCGTGGTGGCCAAGCGCTGCGTTTGGAAGAACACGGCCGGTTTGGGCTGCCGATGCACGGGGCGGTATCGCGGGCAGCAAATTGCTGCGGACTCCGCCATGAAGCCGGTCAGGCCGGCGCGTCTGAGGCTTGCCCGTCGGCAGAGGCGATCGGTGCATATACGGGCAGCCCGAAGTAGTCGCGCGCATTGCCGTAAGAAATGCGCTCCACCATCTGTCCGAGCCAGGCCATCTCGCTGGGCAACTCGCCGCGCGCAACCTGGTCGCCAATCATGTTGCACAGGATGCGACGAAAGTACTCGTGCCGCGGATAGGACAAGAAGCTGCGCGAATCCGTCAGCATGCCGACAAAGCGACTGAGCAGACCCATGTTGGCCAATGCGGTCATCTGCCGGATCATGCCATCCTTCGTGTCCATGAACCACCAGGCCGTTCCTGCCTGAATCTTGCCGGGCGGCGGCCCCGTGCTGAAATTGCCGACCATGCTGGCCAAAACCTCGTTATGGGCTGGGTTGACGGAGTACAAGATGGTTGACGCAAGCCGTCCTTCCTCGTCCAAACGATCCAGAAACGCTGCCAGTGGCTGGGCCATCCGGTGCTCCCCGATAGAATCGAAGCCTGCGTCCGGACCGAGCGTGCGGTAAGCGCGCGTATTGGCGTTTCGAAGCGCACTCAGATGGAACTGCTGCACCCATCCCGAAGCATGATCCATCTTGGCGAGCTCGTACAACCCCCAGGATTTGAACTGCCGGATATCCCGATCCGTCAGCGGCAATCCCTGCAAGGCTGCATCCAGAATCCGGGCAATGTTCTGCTGCGTGTACGACTCCACATATACCTGTGCCTCTCCGTGATCAGAAGTGACGCAGCCGCAACGATCAAAATGATCATGCCGCTGCTGGAGCGCCGCCAGCAGCATGTCGGGCGAATTGATCGTGAGCGCCGCCGAGTCGCCCAGGCGCTCCACGTACGAGGCGTATCCCGGGCGATCAACGGCCAGCGCTTTGTCTGCGCGAAATCCCGGCAACACCACGACCGGCCAATCGTCGCGCCGGATCTGGTCATGCGCTGCCAGCGAATCAGCTGGATCATCCGTCGTGCAAAGGGCGACTACCCTGAAGCGGTCCAAGAGCCCGCGTGCGCTGAACCCCGGCTCCCGAAGCCGCGCGTTGCACCGGTCATAGATGCTGCGCGCCGTGTCGGGCGACAACAGCGAATTGATACCGAAAATCCGCCTGAGCTCCAGGTGGGTCCAGTGGTACAGCGGGTTCATCATGGTGTGCGGCACCGTCGCCGCCCAGGCGGCAAACTTTTCCCAGTCCGAAGCATCGCCGGTGCAATAGCGCTCGCTTATGCCGTTGATGCGCATCGCGCGCCACTTGTAATGGTCACCATCCAGCCAGATGGAGGTTATCGTGGGATAGGTCGCATCGCGGGCGATCTCGTCAGGGGGCAAGTGGCAGTGGTAATCAATGATCGGCATGTGCACCGCATAGTCGTGGTACAACTGCCGCGCCGGGGCACTCTCCAAAAGGAAGTCGTCATCGAGAAATGGTCGCATAGATCAGAATTTGCTAACTTCAAGGAAAGCAGGAAGCTTCAGGTCCTGCCTGTGCGCTCGCCCCCACGCCGCCATGGTGACACCACGCCTCATAGGCAACTTTCGGCCGACGACACCGGCAACCCCCCAGACCCGTGCCATCGAGGGGCGTGCGGTGATACCAGGAAGATCCACGCTGCGCCGGGTAGAAATTTTTGATGCGTGCCCTGTGATCAATCAGCGCGCCCGAGTCGTCACCGGCAGCAACTCCAGCCTGCGCTTCTTGCGAATGGCGCGCATCGCGCTCTGCCCGGACGAGCCGGGCTACTCGCCCATCACCGTGGTGCTGCGCAGCACCGAAGAGGCATTGTTTTATGTCAATCGCGGCAGCGCACTGATCCAAGTGGCTGGTGCGGAATACGAATTGCGCACGTTCGATGTCCTCTACGTAGGGCTCGGGGAAAGGATCACGATTCGTACCACCAGCGCGGTGTGCGACATCAGCGAGTTTTGCGCAATCGACTGCCATACCAAGTACCCGCAGGCGCTGGTTCGCCATGCAGCCATAGAAGGTACTCATCTGGCCGCGAATGTCGGCACCAAGCGACCCATGACACAGCGGACCGTGTACAAGCTGATTGACCAGAATGTGCAAGCGTGCCGACTGCTCTTTGGCGATACGTTCATGGCCAACGTCGGCGGCGTGGGTAGCTATCCACCTCATTTCCATGGCCCCGATGGCCCGCACGGTCTCGGACCAGACGCCAAGGAGGAAATCTACCACTTCCGCTGTGCAACCACGCTGCAGGACGATGTGCCTTACGTGCTCCAAAATTGTGCGCGTCCTGGAGAAGCAGTCGACAGCTATGTGCATCTCTTTGATGAGCAGGCGATCAATGTGACGCCGAACTATCACGACACCATCGCACCGCCCTCGGTGGATTTCATGTTCACCTGGTGCCTGGGCGCCTTTACCGAAAATGTGCGAGACTGGGCAAGAATCGTGACGCGCCCCGGCTATGAAGACGAGTGGTAGTGCCTCCATCGTTGCGGCGCTGATCTTCGTCGCCTGCGGCCAGCATCAGGACGTAACCGTCGTCAAGCTTGGCCACGGCCTTGATACCAATCATCCGGTACATCAGGCCATGGTGTTTATGCAGGAGCGCGTGTACGAGAAAAGCGGCGGCACGATGTGGATTGATATCTACCCGAGCCAGCAGCTCGGAACAGAACGTCAGCTTTTGGAACTGCTGCAGCTGGGGAGTCTCGGCATGACGAAGGTGGCGGCCGCTGTCCTCGAAGGCTTCGCACCCAAGTACAAGGTGCTAAGCCTTCCGTACCTCTTCAGAGACGAAGCACACCGCTTTGCGGTGTTCGAGGGTGAGATAGGACAAGAGCTGCTGCTATCGAGCGAAGACTACTGGCTGCGCGGCCTGACCTACTACGATGCGGGCAGCCGAAGCTTCTATACGAAGGCACAACCGATTCGCACGCCGGACGACCTTCAAGGGCTGAAGATTCGGACACTGGAAAGCATCACGCAAGTCCAGATGGTCAATGCGCTGGGCGGCTCAGCCACGCCAATATCGTGGGGAGAGCTGTATACCGCCCTGCAGCAGGGCGTCGTAGACGGCGCAGAAAACAATCCACCTTCCTTCTACACCTCCCGCCACTACGAGGTATGCAAGTACTATTCGCTGGACGAGCATACGGGCATACCCGACGTGCTGCTGATCAGCACCATAGTCTGGGAAAAGCTTACGGAAGAAGAGCAAGCGTGGCTTACGGAAGCCGCTTTGGAATCTGCGAAGCATCAGAAAATTCTGTGGAAGGCGGCAACGGAAGAAGCACTGGCCGCCGTGCAAGCCGCGGGTGTAGAGGTGATCTACCCGGACAAAGCAGCCTTCCGAGAAAAGAGTGCCGCAATCTATGAGGCCTATCGTGATCAGCCAGCGATCACGGACCTGATCCGGCGTATTCAAGCGGTCACTCCGGTAATACCCTAGCGCATGGAGAAGGCCCGCCGCCTTGTTGACCTTGTACTTTCGGCCATCCTGGTCGCCATCATGGCCGCGCTCGTTCTGGATGTGCTCTGGCAGGTCTTTACGCGGTTCCTCTTGAATAATCCCAGCTCCTATACCGAGGAATTGGCCCGGTATCTCATGATCTGGGTCGGACTCCTGGGTGCCGGCTACGCAGCGGGAAAGAAGCTGCACCTCGCGGTGGATCTCTTGCCCCGCAAGCTCACCGGCAATCGCGCGAGAGCTCTGGGCCTGGTCATCCAGATGCTCACGCTGCTCTTCGCCTTATCCATCCTGGTAGGCGGTGGTTCGCGCCTCGTGTGGACCATGCTCTACCTTGGCCAAACCTCCGCTGGACTACAGATCCCGTTGGGCTATGTGTACCTGGTCGTACCGCTCAGCGGCCTGGTCATGACTTTCTATACGGCTTGTGATCTGGTGCAAACATTGCGCAGGTGATGGAACTCACTGATGCCCTGGTGCTCGCCTTCTGCTTCGCCGCACTCCTTGCGATCGGCGTGCCCATTGCCTACAGCATTGGACTCGCCACCGTGGTCACCATGCTGCTAAGCATGGATCTGGTGCCTGCCGTCACCACTACGGCGCAGCGTATTGCTACGGGCCTGGACAGTTTCGCGCTCCTCGCGATACCGTTCTTCATCCTGGCAGGCCAGATCATGAATCGCGGCAGCATCGCACGGCGACTCATTGATTTCGCCAAGGCGCTGCTAGGCATGCTGCCTGCCAGCCTGGCCCATGTGCATATCCTGGCTTCCATGCTTTTTGGCGCCATATCAGGCTCCGCTGTGGCTGCAGCATCAGCGGTTGGGGGCGTCATGGCCCCTCAGATGGCAAAGGAGGGCTACGACAAGGACTATGCTGCCGCCGTTAACATCACATCGGCTACGACGGGTCTGTTAATCCCTCCCAGCAATATCCTCATCGTGTATTCGCTGGCCAGCGGCGGTGTATCGATTGCCGCGCTTTTTCTGGCCGGGTACCTGCCTGGGCTCCTGGTTGGCTTGCTGCTGATGACTGCGGCCGGGTTTATGGCGGTGCGGCGCGGGTTTGGGTCGCGACAGGCCGTGCCAATCCGCATGCTGCTGCGCCGCGCCGTAGATGCGGTTCCCAGCCTTACGCTTCTCATTGTGGTGATGGGCGGCATCATCGCGGGCATTTTTACCGCGACGGAGGCCGCAGCGATCGCCGTGCTGTACGCCTTGATCCTGGCCTTTATCTACCGCGAAATCACCTGCCGCGACCTGCCCAAGATCTTCATCGACGCCTGCCTTACGACCGCCGTCGTACTGCTCCTTGTGGCAACCTCTGTGGGCATGAGCTGGATCATGGCCTATGTGAACATTCCCCAGAACGTAGCGGCGGCGCTGGTTGCGCTGACAGACAGCAGGCTCATCATACTGCTGATCATCAATGTGCTGCTTCTTTCTGTCGGCACCTTCATGGACATCACGCCCGCCGTGCTGATCTTTACGCCCATCTTCCTGCCTGTGGCACTCGACCTCGGCATTGATCCGATCCACTTCGGCATCATCATGGTCTTCAACCTGTGCATCGGGCTGTGCACACCGCCCGTAGGCACCGTGCTGTTCGTCGGCGTGGGCGTAGCAAAGACATCCATTGCAGGCGTGATCGGGCCGCTGTTGCCGCTGTTTGCAGCCATGGTGCTGGCGCTTCTGGCGGTGATCTATGTGCCTGGCCTCAGCCTTTGGCTTCCAGAACTGTTCCTGTAGCCATGCCTGTGGAGCCTCTGCCGCTTATTCGGCGCACCACGCCGGCCCGTTCAGAGAAAGTCCTCCAATTTGGCACGGGGCGCTTCCTGCGCGCTTTTGCTGATTTTTTCGTCGACCGCGCCAACCGCGCGGGGCTTTTCGGCGGCAGCATCGTGGTAGTGCAATCCACTGGTCGCAGCGCAGCGCAAGCGCTCAATGCACAAGGCGGCTGCTACACGCTATGGACACGGGACCAAGGTGGCGAAAGATTTGTGGTCGTGAGCGCTGTCAGCCGCGCGCTGGCGGCAAACGAAGACTGGGACCGCGTGCTGGCCCTGGCGCGGAGCGAAGACCTTGGCCTGGTGCTCTCCAATACCACCGAGGTTGGCCTTGCGCTGCATGCGGACGATGACCTTTATGGCAATCCGCCCCGATCGTTTCCAGCCAAGCTCACCGCAGTGCTTTATGCACGTGCACAGCACTTCAACTTTGACCCTGCCCGCGGCCTCGTAGTGCTGCCGTGTGAACTGATCGATAACAACGGCAGCGTGCTGCGCGCACTGGTGGAAACCGCGGCACGCAGGGCCAAGCTGGACGAGGCGTTCCTTCCTTGGCTTGCGCGCTCTACCGCGTTCTGCAACACGCTGGTAGACCGCATCGTGCCCGGTTCCCCGCCCAAAGACGAGCACCGGATTATAGAGCAACAACTCGGATACTCCGACCCGCTGCTCATAACTGCCGAGGGCTACCGGCTCTGGGCTATTGAAGGCGGCGACGCTTTGAGGAAGCGAATCGGTTTTGCGGATACCGATCCGGGCATCGTCATCGCACCGGACATCACGCCGTTTCGCTTGCGCAAGATTCGCCTGCTCAATGGCGGCCATACGCTGACCGTCCCCTTGGGTCTTTTGGCGGGCAACCGCACCGTGCTGGACAATGTGACCAATCCGGTCACCGCTCCCTTTATCAAAGCCTTGCTGCGGCAGGAGATCGGGCCGACACTGGACGTAGACCCCGCTACCATTGGTCCCTACATTGACGAGGTGCTGGACCGGTGGCGCAACCCGCACCTTGTGCACCGCCTCATCGACATCACGCTGCAGTCCACGACGAAGATGCGCCATCGGGTCGTTCCCACCATAGCGGCATGCTACGCGCGACTTGGCACTGCGCCGCGCCGCATTGCGCTCGGCTTTGCATCCTACCTCCTCTTCATGCGGGGTGAGATCCAAGAGGGTGGCACGATATACACGGCGTGGCAGGGCACACGGCATGTAGTGCGGGATGATGAAGCGGCATTCATGCGGGACGCTTGGCAAAAGCACCCGGCACCGGAAGACCTGGCCGCATACGTCTGCAGCAATGTGCGCCTGTGGGGATTTGACCTGGATGCCTTGCCGCTTTGGACCGACACGGTCGCCGGGTGCATGCAGCGGCTGATCAGCGGCGGCGTCGAGGCAGCGATAGGGCACATTGAAGGCGCTTTTTCGTAAAAGCGCCGCCCTATGAGCAACGAGATATCCTTGCGCCTCTACAACACGCTTACCGGCAAGGTCGAACCCGTATACCCGAAGGAGCCTGAACATCTGCGCATGTACGGGTGCGGCCCCACTGTCTATTCGTACGCGCACATCGGCAACTTTCGTTCGTTCCTCACAGCGGATCTGATTCTGCGCACGGCCCGGGCCATCGGCTGGAAAACGACGTACGTGACGAATATCACAGATGTCGGCCACCTTGTGGACGATGATACCATCGACCCCGGGGGTGAGGACCGTATGGCGCGTGCACTGCGGTCCAAAGAAGGGCAGCGCTTCCCCAACGTATGGGACCTCGCCCGCCACTACGCTCAGGCGTTTGAGTACGACGCACGCCGCCTCAACCTGTTGGAGCCCGATGTGCGTCCACGCGCGACCGACCATATCCGTGAGCAGATACAGGCCATTGAAAAGCTCATGGAAATCGGCGCGGCATATGAAACGTCCACCGCCGTGTACTTCTCTGTGCGCACGTTCGAGGACTACGGCAAGCTGTCTGGCAACCGTGATGCCGCGCAGCTCATGCACGCGGTTCGTGAAGTAGTTGTGGATGATGAGAAGCGCGACCCACGGGACTTTGCGCTGTGGAAGAAGGATCCGCACCACCTGATGCAGTGGCACAGCCCCTGGGGCTGGGGGTTCCCCGGCTGGCACATTGAATGCTCCGTCATGGCCCAGACCTATCTGAGCGAAGAGATAGATCTCCACACCGGTGGTGAAGACCTGATCTTTCCCCATCACGAATGCGAAATCGCGCAGGCAGAAAGTCTGACCGGCAAGCCGTTTGCACGCCACTGGGTGCATACGCGGTTCCTGCAGGTCGAGGGCCAGAAGATGTCCAAGCGCCTCGGCAATTTTCTGCGCGTCCGGGACGTACTCGGCAAGTACAAGGAAGAGGAGTTTCCGTTTGCGCTGCGCCTGGCGCTTATCGCAGGACACTATCGTCAGCCGTTCAACTACACGAACAAGGCGCTAAGCGATGCCGTGGATCATGTGCGGCGCCTGCGGGAAGCATTCTTTAAGTGTGCAAACGAAGCAATAGACACGAAAGGGTCTGAAAACCGCGACCTGGAAGTAGCGCTGCGCAAACAGTACCAGCGGGCTCTGGAGGCAATGAAGGATGATCTCAACACTCCGGAGGCCATTGCCGCTGCGCTGAAGGGTGCCAAGATGATCCGCACTGCCGAAGGCAGGCTGGGCGGTCGCGCGGCGAAAGCGGCCCGGAAATTCTTGGACGATATCAACGAGCTTCTGGGTGTGATTGTACCTAATCCTATGAACCTGCAGGGGAGCATTACGGCCGGCGTGCCAAGGCTTTCCGGGCGCCTCAGCATCGGTGACGATGTGGAGCCTGTGAACCCGCAGACGACCATTACGGCCGGCGAGTCAGGGGTTTCCGCGCCCTCCAGCATCGGTGACGATGTGGGGGTGGAGGTGCACGGTCTTCTGGTGCCTAAGAAAGTTGCGGGTAGCATAGCGCCGCTTATTAAAGCCCGCACGAAAGCACGGACCCTGAAGGATTGGAAGCGGTCGGACGCGCTGCGCGACGAGATTCTAGGCAAGATTCCGTTTGAAGCCGAGCTCCGCGATACGCCGGAGGGCACGAAGCTAAACCGCAAAATAACTGCGTAACCTGATGACTGATATTACCTTCTTGGACTACAACGAGATCGGCGGCGGTCTTTCACGCATGCTGAATCGCTTTCGCGACGAGGGCACGCTCACGGGAGATGCGGACGAGGATGCCTTCCTTCGTGCCCATCCCGAGGCGGCGCTTTTGGGCTTGCTTTTCGATCAGCGCGTTCGTGCAGAATCAGCCTTCACAGGGCCGCGACGCCTCTACGATCAGATCGGCCACCTGGATATGGCGCGTCTCGCGACATATGATCCCGAAGCGCTTCGTGACATCTTTGCGCCGCCACCCCTGGCGGTGCACCGCTTCTCCAACAAGATGGCCGACTTCACACGAAAGGTGGCACAAGCCATCGTGGAAAACTATGGCGGCGATGTCACCAGGCTCTGGAACGATGGCGCGGACAGCACGACGGTACGCAAACGGTTTCAGGCGCTGCCCGGGTTTGGGCCAGGCAAGTCAGCGAAGGTCAAGTACGTGCTGCACTACCTCGGCTTCAGAGATTTCTCTGGTGAGACTGCTTCCGCTGGAAAGTAGTGCTTGTACAGCGTCGGCACCACAAACATGTTGAGGAGCGTCGAGGTAAGCAGTCCGCCCAGGATGACGATGGCCATCGGAGACTGAATCTCCTTGCCCTGCTCCGAGCCACCGAGCGCCAGCGGCAGGAGCGCCAGGGCCGCCGTGATGGCGGTCATCATGATCGGAATAAGGCGCTCAAGGGTCCCCTGGAGCACCGCATTGTCAAGCGATAGCCCCTGCGCACGAAGATTCTGGTACTGACTCACCAGCAAAAGGCCGTTGCGCACCGCGATCCCGAACAGGGTCAAGAAACCCACCATGGCGGCCAGGTTCAACTCAGTACCCGTGATCACAAGCGTCAGAATCCCGCCGGTGAGCGCCAGTGGCAGGTTCACCATTACCAGCAGCGCAAGCTTCGCCCCGCGGAGCGCCCGTTGCAGGATCACGAAAATCAGCACCAGCGCCAGTATGGAGAACAGCCCCAGCCGCATCGCCGCTTCGTTGGCACTGGTGACCCGGCCCTCCATCACGTAGTTGAAGCCAGTGGGCCACGACATGCTGCTTAGCTGCTGCCCCAATTCCCGCACCGCCGCCGCGGTATTGCCCCCCGTGACGCTCGCCGACACGCTGAGCACACGCTGCGCGTTTTCCCGACTGATTGTGTTGAGGCCGCGTTCCCAGCTTAGATCAACCAGTTCGCCCAGTTCCACGCGTGTGCCATGCCCAGAATTGACCTGTGCACGCAGGATTTCCTCGCCTGTGCTTCGGCGCTCTTCTGGAAAGCGCACGACCACATCGTAAACGGCCGTGCCGTCTTGCACGGAAGTAACCGCACGGCCGCCGAAGGCAGTCTCAATGTATTTGACCAGCTGCCCTGCCGTGATGCCGTAGAATGCCATACGCTCTCGGTTGGCATACAGGCGAAGCTGTGGAACGAACGCCTGCGCTTCCACCAGGATATCCGCGAGGCCCTGAATTGAACCCATGCGCGCGCCGACTTCCGCTGCCTTCTGGCGCATCAGCGCCAGGTCCTGGCCATAGATCTTGACCACCAAGGCGCTCCGCGACCCGCTGAGCACATGATCGATGCGGTGGCTGATGGGCTGACCGAACGTCGTAATGACGCCCGGCAGCGCAGCTGCGCCGGAGCGCAGCTCTTCCAGTACCTCTTCAAAATCATGATCCGACAGGTCCAAGGCTACATCAATCTCTGAAGTGCTTACAGGCAGCAGATGGTCATCAAGATCTCCTCGACCGGTGCGGCGGGACGTGGACAGCACAGCGGGATGCGCTCGCAGCGTTTCCTCCATCTTTACTCCAACGCCGCTGGACACCTCCAACGAAGTGCCCGGCATCATCTGGGTGTGAACCACCAGTGAGCCCTCCTGAAATGGCGGCAAAAAACCTCGATCCAGCGTAAACAGAAGCAACAGCGAAACCAGCAGCAGCCCAATCGATGATCCGAGCACGAGGCGTCTGCGCCGCAATCCCCATTCCAACAGCGGCCAGAACCACCGGACCGCCCACGCAGATACCCGGGCCACCCTGAGATTCGTGCCCGGCAGCCACAAGAGGCATAAAGTTGGTGTGATGGTCATCGCAACCACAAGCGACGCCAGAATGCTGATCACATACGCGTAACCCAACGGCTTCAGGAGTTGTCCCTCAAACCCACCCAGGAACAGGAACGGCACGAACACCACGCAGATGATCGCTGTTGCGTTCATGATGGGGCTCCGCACCTCCTTGGAGGCCTCAAAAACAATCGTGAGCGCGGACTCTTTCGTTCTGCTTCGCAATCTGCGATGCACATTCTCCACATCAATGATGGCATCGTCTACCAGTGCGCCGATGGCAATGGCCATGCCGCCGAGCGTCATGGTGTTGACGGTAGCACCCGTAAGCTTCATCACCACCAGCGCCGCGCATAAGGAGATCGGTATGGCCAGCACCGAGATCACCGTAGCCCTCACGCTCCAGAGGAACAAAAACAGTATGATGATCACCAGAAGCGCACCATCCCTGAGGGCTTCTATCACATTGTTGACCGCACGCCCGATAAAGATGGACTGCCGAAAAACATTGCGGTTTATTTCCAACGAAGCGGGCAAAGCCTGCCCCAATTCGTCGAGCGCCTCATCAATCCGGCGCGTCAGCTCGATGGTGTTCGCACCCGGCTGCTTCTGGATGGACATCACCACAGCGGGCTGCCCGTTAATCGAAGCAGTGCCATAGCGCGGCTTGGACCCCATTCGCACGGTGGCTACATCGTCGACCAGGACCGGCACGCCATCGCGCAAGCCGACGACGGCGCTAGCAATATCCTCTATGTCGCGTATCCGCCCCAACCCGCGGATCTTTATTTCCCGGCCACTGGCCCGATAGATCCCGCCCGAGCCATCCCTGTTGGATTCACTCACCGCATCCATGACTTCGTCCAGAGAAAGCGCGTATTGGCGCAAGCGCTCTGGAAGCACGATGACATGAAATTCTTTCACATCGCCACCGATCGGCACCACCTGGGCCACGCCAGGCACTCCCAGGAGCTTGCGGCGAACCTCAAAATCCGCGATAGCACGCACATCAGTCGGCGGAAGTGAATCGCTCGAAAGCCCGATCAACATGATCTCGCCCATGATGGACGACGAGGGCGTCATGATGGGCTCGTGTATATCGGGAGGCAATACGTCGCCCAGGGATTGAACGCGCTCGCCTATGACGCGGCGCGCGTCGCTTAAGTCCGTGCCCCACTCGAAGTCCGCATGAATGACGCTGATGCCGTAGGCAGAGCTGCTGGTCACGCGCCGCACGCCGGCTGCTCCGATGATCGCCGCCTCTATGGGATACGTGATGAGCCGCTCAATATCTTCCGCTCCCATTCCATGCGCGTCTGTCAACACGGTAACCGCAGGGGCGGCAAGATCAGGAAATACATCTACGGGGAGGCTGACCGCAGACCATATCCCGGTGCCGATCAGAATTACTCCGCCAATAACGACCGCGATCCGGTTGTTAAGCGACCACTTTATCAGAAGATCAAGCATCCCCTGAGACTAGTGTTCGTGTGTCATTCCCACTCCAATATTGAGTGAGGCCAAGTAGACCGTGTTGGTCCCTTGAATGACCACATATTCGCCCGCCTGCACACCGGACTCCACCAGTGATTGCTGTCCGTCGCTTGCGCCCAACGTCAATACACGCCGATCAAATCGTTCGCCTCCTGTTTGCACGTAGGCGACCATGGTTCCGTCTTCTATCTGTATTGCATCGTTTGGCAGGAGTACGCCCGACTCTTCCCCGCCCACGGCTACTTGCCCCGTGATATAGAGGCCGATGGCCAGCAGATGCTCCTCATTCGATACCGCAAAAAGGACCGGAATCGTCCGGTCAACTTCATCGACCACGCTGGCCACCGCTATTCTTTCGTCGCTGAAGAATCGGCGGTCCAAGCCTTCCGCAGTAAACGACAAACTTCTGATTTGATGCACATGCTCCGCCTCGCTTACGCGCAATTGGAGCCGTGTCCAAACAACGCGGGGATCCACAATCGTGAACATCTGGTCTCCTACATCCACCACACTGCCTGCTATTGCCGCGCGCGTTTCGATGAATCCCTCAATCGGGGCACGCACGAGGTATCGATTGTCCTCTCCCATCGCACCGTGCAGTTCCTGCATCGCAGCGCGCGCCACCATTGCTTCGCGCCGTGCATCCTGCAGTCGCACCGTGGGAACTGCACCGATCTGATGCAACTTCTCAACACGTTCGAGTTCCTGTTCCGCTTGCTCCACACTGGCCCGCAACGAAGCCAGAGAGGTCTCTGACGACAGTGGTACGATGGTTGCCAGCACCGCACCTTGTGCGACGTGTGAGCCTTCCGTCGGCGTCTGCAGATTCTCGCCTGTCACCAGAATCCCACTCACCGGCGCAACTACATCCGCAACCCTCGAGGTCGCCTCCGTGACGATACCTTCCACCGGGATGGTTTGTTGAATCACGCCCCGCCGTACCTGGCGCACTTCAAATGGAACAGCCCATTGCGCCTCCTTGAGGAGCGTTATGCCTCCGTCCGCATGATCCGCGGGTTCAGCCTCCGCCTGAGAGGCGTATACGGATACGGGCCCCAGGGCTATCTCCTCTTCGTGCGCGTTGCCAGAAACGTGGAGCACCGCCGGATACATCCCGGGTGCGGGTAACGCAGTGTCAATCCTGAAGATGCCGGGACCTGCGACCGCCGCTGTTTCTGAGCGGACATTCCCTACGTGCAGCGTGACCATAGCGTCGGTGATCGGAGCATGATCACGCCGACGCGTGAGATGTAATAGCCAGGATACCGGCTCACTGCTTGCAACAAGCGTCGGGTATTCTGCAAAGACTTCCGTGGAATCCGTCCACACTGTCACCGCATACGCACCGTCCACCGATTCTTCCGTAGCGGCCGGTGCGGCGCAACCCCCGACCCAGATCAGAATGCCTGCAGCAAGCAGGAAGCGACACACCACTTTCATTATCGCCGAGTAGCCTTACAGACCTGACTGGCACGATGAGGTAGCGAATGCAAAAACGCTACCCGCTTGCCTGGCTTACCGCATCAACGGTGCGCAAGATTACCCAACCCCATCGCGTGCCTCCAAGTACACTGCATCCACAGAGTACGCGTTAAGTAAGCGCATGCAACGCACCCGGCTCAGGCATACGCACCAGCGGCCTGCGCTAAGGAGCCCGCCCGCATTAAGCGCACCAAGCATGGCGCCGCTGGGCGCGTTCGGACCCGCGACCCTCCTGATCCGCGGAGCCCTCCAATATGTGCAGGGCATCTGTACCCCCCGGTGCAAGCACCCGGGGCCAGAATAAACGCCGCTCCTAGTGCTCGCCCTCTTCGCCGCCTTCACCCTCCATCTCTTCACCCTCCATCTCTTCACCTTCCATCTCTTCACCCTCCATCTCTCCACCCTCCATCTCCTCACCTTCCATCGCTTCACCCTCCTCCATCATGCCTTCCTCCTCCATCATGCCTTCCTCTTCCATCATGCCTTCGTCCTCCATCATCTCCATGCCGTCATCATCGCCTTCCATGTCGTCGTCACCACCAGCGCATGCACCGACAGTGCCGAGAAGCAGCAGCAGCACGAGTAATCCGCTAAGTCCTTTCATGGGTCTTGTACCGGGTAAGTGGTTGATCTCTGTTGCGTGCGCAGACACCTTGCCTGCACGCGGTATTATACAACATAATGCTTTTCGGGGCAAGAACCCCCTCTGTTAGGACAAAAACAGGAAAAAACTTCCTTAAGCGGTGCAGCACTAGCACAGCGCACACGCGTCAACGCTCCATGCGGCACGGGACCAAGCCCTGACCACAGCACATATATCGGATGGGCCTTCGATGGCACCGCCAGGGCTCAGCTGCTAATTGTGTCCCTCCGCGCCATGTTCGCCGCGGCCCGTTTCGGCGTGTGTGGTCCAGGTCTCAAAGACGAGTCCGCCAGCCGGAAGTGATACTTCAGCGCGTTCTCCTGGGCCAAGATCAGTCGGCGTGGTCGGCCCGAGCTCCGGGCCGTCTGTCAGATGCACCTCAACACGTACGCGCTCAACCAGCGATTTAGACACGTTCTCCACGGTGCCTACAAAGGCGGCCTGCGTGCTGTCATAGTGGAGCCTCAATCTTATGCCACGCCGGATCTCGTCTACCGAATTGGTGCGAGCATACCGAACGGATGAGTCTTCTTCTCCTGCTTCACTGTGTTCGCGTTCTTCGGCGGCCTCCGCGTGTTCGGCTTCGCGTGTCGCGCCCTGGTGCTCTGCGACCTCGCCATCAGCACACGCCCCTGCACTGAACAAGAGCACAACGAGCAACATTCCGCTCAGTCCCTTCATAGTATTGCGCCGGTCATGTGATTTCGGTGATGCAGCCCCTCATGCGTACTGCTACGTATGGTACGCACTTTGCGCTTTGTCCAGCGGCCTTCATACACCAGGTTGGTACTCTGAGTTTCAGGACTGGGTCTGATGGTCTGGCCTAATGCCTCCCAGGAGTCTCATGCGGTGCATTGGTGGCAGAAGGATGCTGTCTGGAAGCGCCCCGTGGTCGCGCGCATTTCCTGGCCTTTTGTGGCGGGCCCATTGGCCTGAAGAACCCAAGCGCAAAGCGCTTCGAATCAGGGGATGCAAGCGATGCGCCGCTCTGCAGCCTGGCCACGAGGATCCCCAAGCGGCTGGACATCTCTGGCGCACTGGTCTGACCTGAACTTCCAGCCACGGGCCTTGCATGACAGCTTGGCATAGTCCTGCGCATAATCAGATACATTCGATGACTAACCCCCCCGTGCATCCATCATCCATGGGGTTCGGGCTTTTGAGATTCAAGGTAACCTGCCACGCGAATGGAAATCCCCGGATCGGCTCGGCAACCCTCTTAGGCATGCTAGTTGGCGAGCGGCAACCGGATATAGAACACGGTCCCGCTCGTCTCCGATGTCCGGAAACCTATCGTGCCGCCGGATGCCTCGATGCTTTGACGCGCAATAGCCAGGCCGAGCCCTGCCCCACTAGATTTGGTGGAGAAGCTAGGCTCAAAGATCTTCTCGCGCAGGTCCGGCGCAATACCGCAGCCGGTGTCGCGGACTGCGCTGTACACAGTATCGGCATCCCGGCGCGCCTCCATGGTGATGACTCCTTCCGGGTCTTCATGCATGGCTTCCAGCGCATTCTTGAGCAAATTGACGTAGATCCGCTTCAATTCCTTGCGGTCCGCCCGTACCACCAGCGACGCTTCTGGAAACTGCAGGTCAAAGGTGATGCCATCGTTAGCCTCGGCCTGCATCAAGGCGGCAGCCTCTCGCATCACATCCACCAAGTCCAGATGCTCCACCATACGATCAGGCATGCGCGCAAAGGATGCAAACTCATTCGCTATGTGGGCGAGCGAGTCGATCTCTCGGATCAGCGTGGACGTAACCCGCGCAAAAAGCTCTCGAAACCGCTTGACATCCCCCCGCCTGCGCATTGCAAAGGCGCGCTGCAGATGCTGCAGCGAGAGCTTCATGGGCGTGAGCGGATTCTTTATCTCATGCGCCACTTGGCGCGCCATCTCTCGCCAGGCCAGTTGCCGCTCCTGCTGCGTCAGCTGCCGCCGACTTTCAGCGAGCTGGTTTTGCATCTCGTTGAAGGTCTGGGCCAGTTGGCCCACCTCGTCTCGCGAATGGATGGCAATCCGGCGCTCAAACCGCCCGCGCGCCACGGCCCTCAGCCCCTGCTGAAGCCGGGCAATGGGGCGCGCTAGCGCGCTGGCCATGACCGACGCCGTCACCATCACCAGAATCATCAGGGCCAGCAGCGCACCAAACAGGTAGGCTAGCGTCCGGGCGCGCTCCTCGTCTATGCGCTCCTGCTCCGGCAGCGTCGGCACAGAAAGCACAAAACGCGGGACGCCTGCCTCGTCCAGAAGCGCATGGTAACCAGCCGTATAACCGAAGTGGCCAAGCTGCTGCGCTACAGGCGCGAACTTGTATCCATCCACAAACAGCGCCTCGTACGCCTGCAGCGGCATACGCGTATCGGTCAGACGCTCCCTCACCAACTCCGGACGGCTTGAAGCAATGAGTTCCCTTCCTTCGTACAGGTTGAGGTCCAAACCAACACGCGCCGCCAACGAATCAATGCTGACACGCGCCAATGCCGCATACGGCAACTCATCGCCTTGTGCTTCGGAGGCCAACGCGATTTCAACCAGGTGCAGATGATTGCGCAGCCAGCTCTGGATGGCCTTGGTATTTTCTTCCGTCACCACGCGCACGCCCACGATGCCGACCGGGATCACCGCGATGATGGCCATCACCAGGAAGGCATTCAGCATCTTGTCCTGAAACCGTACGTGCTTCGCCGGCAGCATGCCCACCCTGCGCCGCAGGACGAGGCCCACTAAATAGAATGGAGCGCCGACCAAAAGTCCCGCCACGATAAGCCGCAGCAGGTAATACAAGTGGTCGAAGAGTGCAATTGATCGTGCGCGCACGCCGACAATCTGGCCATCCTGTTGCCGCCGGTAATGAGCTTCGTATCGCCGGCTGCCGTACGCATCCAGGCGCCATACCGCGGACGTATCCTGCAGCGCACGAACGACGTCCGCGTCGAGGGCATAATGTCTAAAGCTCCGCCCGATGCTGCGTTGCAGTATGCCGTCCCTAAACGAGCCAATCGACAGATTGGCATAGAGGTCGCGGTAGCCCGAAGGCAGCAGGATGCGGAGCAGCGGCGTATCGGCTCCCTCCGGAAGGACTTGCGGCTCCGCCCGCACCATGATCCAGCCGAGCAGTGTGCCGTCCGCACCAACCGACGCGATGCCTTCGTACGCCTGGCCCGACTCAATGCCTGCGGCGGCCCTGACGATGACATTCGAAGACGCTGCGCGGTCAAGCAGCGCTTCAGACCGCGCGGATATGGAATCAGAATCGGAGCCACCCAAGCGCATCTGGTCTGTATCCAGAAAGTGCACCGCCACATCGTAGGCCCCGCGCGAGGCCAGCAAAGCGCCTTCGCTATGGGTATCAGCAATGCGCTCAAGGGCCGTAAAGTCGCGCGATCGGAACGCAGCCGCCAAGGCCGGGTCTTTGCGCGTTTCCTCCAGCAGGTCTCTGACCGCAAAGGCCACGCTGGCATCAAAACCGCGATCAAACGAAGTCGCCGCATGCTCCATGCGAACGACGCGCCGTTCGTTGAGCCCTACAAGAATAAGCGGATACATCAGCGTACTCACGATCAGCGTCGCCAGCAGCACGCCGCGCATGGATAACCACTGCAGGTTTGCGCCTATGTCCATGTGCACGGCCGCCCCAGCCACCAGCAGAAATGCCATCACAATCGTCCATGGCAGGCCCAAGCGCACATGCGCTGCAGTGATCACCATGAGAAGAAGAATCAGGGCTACCGCCCAGTAAGGCACCCTATGCCCGCCCTTGCCCGGGTGCGCCGCCGAAACCGCTCCTAAGGCCATACGGATCAAGGCGGCCATCATGATCACGATGGCCAGCGTGCAGATCGCCAGGGCGCAAAAGATCACCAGGATCAGGGCATCGGGCAACAGGGCATCGCGCGACAAGTAGCTTACTGTGCTGTCTACCACCGCGCGCCGGGCAACCACGCCCATGAGCACGATGAGGCCTACACCCAACAATGCGGCCGCAAAACCGCGCACAGCATGCCGTGGTGAATACCACAGCAGCTGCCATGCGGCAGGCGACACTGCGCCGTAGCGGTGGTGCGCGTGGCGCAGCAAGAGCAGCGCAAAGAAGAACAGGAAGATGGCGCTGACCAGGAAATCACCCGTTGAACGCATCAGGCCACCGCCGAGCGGCGTAGCCAGGTGCGTCGCATCAAACAGCGGACTGAGCGGTGCCTTGCCCATCTGCCAACGTTCGGGCACATCCGCCCATAGCAGTACGAAGCGTACGCCCCACAAGGCCAAGCCCGTGGCTGCAAGCCAGTGCCAGGAGCGGTCGGCGCGATACCGGAGCCAAATGACACGGAGCGCCACTGCAAGAAGCAGCACTACCCACACGGCTATGATGCTGAAGTAGAAGCGCTTGGTGTTCGACGCGAGCTGCTCCAGCGCTGGCGCGCGCAGCGCATAGTAGCCGATCGTCGCACCGTCGCGTGCTGCAAGCACTCTAGCATTTGCGGGAGACTCTTGCGGGCCAAAAAATGTGGACACGGGCAACCGGGCGAGCCGGCTCCATTCTTCTTCGACGCGATAGTCCTGCAAGTATTCATTCTGCACAGTCCGGCGCTCGTATAGAAGGCGCAACAGCCTGAGATGTCCGAGCAGTTCATCCCCATCCAAGATGGGGTGCCAAAGCTCTAGGGCATGCCGCCAGTCGCCATCGGAAGCCAGGCCCCAGCGCAAGGTCCTGGCATTGAACGGGGCCACTGCGCCCAAAGGGATGGTCACCCCGGTCCATGTTTTGAGCGATCCATCCTGATCATGCACCGCCATAGACCACGGCGGCGGGAACTGCCTCGCGGCCACGAATCGGATCACCGTATCACTTCGGCTCTTCAGCGCACTGATCAGCAGAGAATCCGATGCGAGCGCCTGTGCGCGCCTCTCCATGGTCTCCTGCATCGCATCAAATCGCGCAGCGATCCGGCGCTCCGCCCGGTCAATTGCATCTTGCTGTGCCTTAAGGGGCGCGCGACGCAGCCAGTGCCCATGCCACTCCGCCGCACCGTAGGTCAGCGCGATCAGTCCAATAAGCAAAGCGCCCGCCCATGCCAGATGCAACGGTCGGCCCATCCACTGCTGCCTCTTAGGCATCGCTACTTGAAGACCTGAAGGTTGACCAGTTTCCATCCCGATGCTTGCTGCTCCCAGTGCGCATAAACCCGCAGCATGTTATACGCCTTGTAACGGCCTGTGGCAAACCAGTGACCATCATCCGCATGCATCGTTGACCAGACGAACGACTGCGGCGGGTAGTCGCGAAAAAATTGCCCCAGCCTGCGCTGCGCCTGACGTTGACTGTACAGCCGACTCTGCCCCAAAAGCCCCATCTCGATGTATTCTGCGGCTTGCGCAAGCACCTTGTGCACATCTTCCTGGACAAACGCGGAGTCTACCGCCGCCACCAGCGCCGGGATCTGGGCATGCCCCCAGGGAACCAGCGCAGCGGATAGCCCAAGGGCGAAGGAAGCCTTAACAAGGATCGACCGCATGGCAATCAAATGGCTCCACCTTGCAACGCCTTAACGGCGTAATCACAGGCGCGTGCCGTAAGGGCCATGTAGGTCAGGGAAGGATTCTGACAGGCTGACGAAGTCATGCAAGCCCCATCGGTTACAAACAGGTTGGGCACAGCGTGGCATTGGTTGAACGCGTTGAGCACGCTCGTAGCCGCGTCGCGCCCCATGCGGGCGGCACCCATCTCGTGATTGCCGAGGCCGGGTGCATCCTGAATATTGTCGTACGTGCTTACTGAAGCGGCACCCGCGGCCTCCAGCATTTCTGCTGCCGTAGCCATCATGTCCTTGCGCATGGCCAGATCATTCGCATCACGGGTGACGTGAAAGCGCAACACCGGTATCCCGTACGCATCTCGCACGGTGTCTTCCAGCTCGCAGTAGTTGTCGTAGCGCGGAAGCGTTTCGCCGAAGCCGCCGAGGGACATCGTCCAGCGGCCTGGTGTGCGCAGCTCGTGCTTGAGCGCCCTGCCGAAGCCCGGGAGGGCGTTGCCGCGCCCCCAGCCCTGCCTGTTGGCCGAGCCTTGGAATCCGTAACCGCGCACAAAGGCTGCCTGACGCGTCGCTTCGCTGATGTTTCTAAAGCGCGGGATGTAGATCCCGTTGGGACGATTGCCCAGGTAATACCGGTCCTCATAGCCCTCAAAGACGGCGCTGGCCCCGACATGGTAATGGTGATCCATCAGGTAATGTCCAAGCACACCGCTATCATTCGCAATGCCATTCGGAAAGCGATTGCTGGTGGAGAGCAGCATGATCCGCGCTGTGTTCATGGACGACGCGCACAGAAAGATCATGCGTGCATGGAAGGTTAGCGATTTGCCTGTTTCGGTATCAATCACAGCAACGCCAGTGGCTCGGCCGCGTTTGTCATCGTACAGCACGCGGTGCACCAGGCTGTGGGGCCGGAGTGTCAGGTTGCCCGTGGCACGCGCAGCGGGCAAGGCCACGCTCTGCGTGCTGTAGTACGAACCTGTTGAGCAGCCGCGTGCACAGGGTCCGCAGTAGTGGCACGCCGCCCGATCGCCGATCGGTTCCGTAAGCGTCGCGGTCCGCCCAATCGTCACCGTGCGCTCCGGAAACGCTGCCTCCACCTTCGTCTTAAGCACTTTTTCGACCGCATTCATCGCCATGGGAGCCTGAAAGATGCCATCCGGGAGGTGCGCCAGTCCTTCCGCCTGGCCGCTGACGCCGATGGTACGCTCTACGTAGTCGTACCAAGGGGCAAGGTCTTCGTAGCGGATGGGCCAGTCGACTCCGTGTCCATCGACCCTGTTGGCTTCGAAGTCCATGGGACTTAAGCGGTAGCTCTGCCGTGCCCACATCAGCGACCGGCCGCCAACGACATTGGCCTGGATCCAGGTGTACGGTTCCAGCTGCACATACGGGTATTCCCGGTCTTTCATGAAGTAGTGCCGCGTCTCCTCTGAGAAGATGTACGTCTTGCGCTGGATTTCGTAGTCGCGCTCGAGTTCGGCTTCCGGAACCCATCCGCGGTGCCGGAGCTCCCACCGGTTCTTGTGCTCCGTGACATAGTCCACCGCATGCTCCACCATGCGGCCCCGCTCAAGCACCAGCGTCTGGAGCCCCTTTTCGCAGAGCTCCTTCATGGCCCAGCCTCCGGACATGCCGGACCCCACCACGATCGCGTCGTACTCCTTTCTGGTGGTGATATTCATGCGTTCGTAGACTGGTGGGTCTCAATAGTCATGTGCCAGATCCCCACGCCCAGCGCTGCACGCCTGGAACAGCCGCGACCACTGGGCCGATCTTCGCCTGCAGGCCGGTGGGCCGCTGCTGCCGTATGGCCCTGCCTTCCACCGGTGCAATCTCCATGCGAACCCATTGCCATGTCCTGAAGATACGTTACGCTCGTTTGCGCCTGCACCACGCGGCGACCCACAGCTACGGCGTATCGCCAGTCGTTTGGTCTGAACGCAAGCAAGTGCGTGCGGAGTGGGCCGCTTGAGCGCAGTTCGGGACTGGGAACTCTCGAGGGAAGACCACCGCACGCCGCTGCGATCTGCCGGATCAACGGTTTGGGCCGGTCTCGGCCCCGGATCGCACCGACCGGGTTAGCGGCGCACAACGCCGGTCAGCGGCGCTGCGTAGTCCTCCCAGAGCGCATCCAGGAGCGTCGGATCAGGATCACCATCATAAACCACATAGCGGTAGCGCAAGAGGAATGCGACTCCTGGCGTTATAGCAAAGGCACCCGCCTGTGACGGCGCGTAGTTGAAAAAAGGCTCATCTGGATGGATCCGCATGGGCTCCGGCGCCTCATGGTTGTCGGGGTGCCCCAACACCGCCAGGCCTACCTTTGCGTTGTCGACCAAGCCGCCGATATGGCACCAGCGCGCACGGGTCGCATGGCCATCCGCGCGCGTTCGGCCCTCTGATGTCAGAATTTCAGCGTTCTCTGCACCATTCCATGCCCTTGCGCCCCTCAAGCCAACCCCGCCGTAGAGGTGCTCCTGGAGATACAGGGTGCTGTCGGTAGCCAGCGTCTGCTCCACAGTCAGATCAATAATGTGCACGCCGGGCGTGTTGTAGACGCGCACAACCCACGATTCGTTGAGCGCTGCCTGCGACACTTCGCCCGACAGATCCAACTGCACATGGCGCGCACGCAGGCCGCCGTGCACGGGGCCTTCCCAAACGCCATCAAGCGCTACATGCTCAACCGTACCGGTGCTCCTGTGCATATTCCAGAAGTCCGGGTTTCGGCCCATGAATGTGGTGCGCGTCCACGCGGACCAGATACCGTGATGATGCACATGGTTGGGTGGATAGTCATCGGTTACCATGTAGCCCACGGGCGTATAGACCGGATGCAAGTAGCCGCTCCGGTGGTAGACAGCGTCAATGTCATCGCGCGGGAGCGGCTGCTTCTCAGCGTGGTAGGCCACGACAGGGCCATGCGGCAGGCTGACACTCACCAGACCAGCCTGTTCGCTCACGAAGACGCCCCGTCCCGGGCCTCCCCGCTGCAGGGTCAGCGTGCGCGACTCGCCGGCAGCAACGTTCGTCAGCACAACCTTGGCTGTGCCATCCGCACCGACCTGTACGGGCACGGCTGTGGCATCCGCCTGTAGCGCCTGCCATGCATCACCGGGTACCCCTCGCGGAAACTCGAATTCAACGATGGCAATGGGCCGATCCCCTTCCGGCGCAGCAACCTCCAGCACAAAGTCCCGTGCCGGGCCACAGGCTGCTACCGTGAGAGCCAAGGACACTAAGAAAACCGGGGGCAGCATGCGAACCAAGGGCACTTTGAGTCTCATAAGCATGGGTTGTTGAAAGGCTTAAGGCAAGATACACGACCTTCGGCAGTCGTTCCTGTCCCTGATCTGCTCCGGATGCGACCGGGCAGCCGGCCTTCGTGGACTTGGCCAAGGTGCGCCGTGTTGCACAGTCGGACTGGAGTGGCCTCTTTTGCGGCAAAGATCAGACCTTGGCCATCTGTTCCATCAGCACCTTGGCGGCCACTGGCAGCTCAGCTTCTCGCTCGCGCCAACGACACTCGACGGAGATGCGTCCCCGATATCCAATGGCTTTCAGTGCGGCGAAGAACGGTGTAAAGTCATCGCCGTGGACGCCGGGTGCCCGACGATCCCGGTTTTCCGCAATATGGCAGTGCTTGATCGCGTCGCCTGCGAGCAACACATCATCGGCCCCGCGGCCTTCCTGCGTGATGTGGTAGATGTCAAAGGTCAGCTGTGCAGCGGGATGCGACACGGCCTTCAGTATGGCCATGGCTTCCGGTACCGTGTTGATGAGGTTGGTTTCCTGGCTGCGCAAGGGTTCCACGCAAAGCGTTATGCCATGTGCATGCGCCATCGGTGCCATCCTGGCCAGTACGCGAGCGAACTGCTCCGTAGCCGCTTCCTTTGCAAATCCTTCCGGTACGCTGCGCGCCCCGCCGCTGCCGAATACGATGTGTTCGATACCCACAGCCGCAGCACGCTTGAAGGCAACCGCAGCGTAGCGCAAAGCGGCGTCATGATCCGCTCTCGGGCCCACGACCTTCAGCGAAGAGGGCAGAAACTGATTCGCAACCGGTACGGGCAGGCCGCGCGCCCGTATGGCTTCCAGGTTATCCTTGAACGTATCCTCGGAGCTTTTCGGCGTCAGAAACCGCTGCACGGCAGGCTCCACAAATGCATAGCCGTACGCAGCGTAATCGTCTGTGTGCCCGGCCGCGTCGCAGATGCCGACCGACATGAACGACGCCCTGTCGCGCCAGGTGGCCGCTCCTAGACCCACACCCGCGGCGCAGCCTAGGAAGTCGCGCCGCGACATTCTCCAATGGCTCAAGCCCTTGGCCATAATCACGCTCTGACTGCTGGTGAATCCAATGTCTGCCCGGCGGGGCCCGCTTCAGTCGCTGATGCCAGCGCTGTGAATCCACATCGCTCCGCAGCCCCCCGCTAAGATAACCCTCTTGATATGCACTTGCATGCACTTCTGTGACTGGACGCTAGCCCGGATAAATGACCACCGCAGTCAACACTGGAGCCTAGCGTGTACGCAGTGCGGGCTACCCCGGACTTCAAGGCGCTGCTGTCCATGCGGTCAGTAGCGGCGACCGCGCCTTGTTAACGATAGCAGCGCAAGTACCTGGGTCGCTAGAGGGCGGACAGCGACCGCGCTTGGTTCTTCTTAAGCGGCTGATGTCTAGCCACACACAAAGTGTGCTTAGGGGGTGGAAACTACATCAGTTTCCGATGTCGCTATTCCTGTCGCTCCCAGGTGTCCCCACGGCCATTCTGTTCGCCCTTCCATGCGCGCCACACGCTCGGTTAACGTCGACATGCGCTGCGACAACCCATCGATCCGCACCGAGAGCTTGTCCGTACTCTCCTTGAACTCCTGGCGCAAGGCAGCGTTGTCCGCCTTGAGCTCTGCAGCGCTAAAACGGGGGTGTGGACCGGGGCGGCGCCGTGCTGAATCTGGCAAGCGCGGCCGCCCCATGCGGACAGTCGTCATTTTGTAAAGCTTTATTTCTGGCGTCAGCCAGGGCGGCCCCGACAAGAAGGGCAAGCATCGTGAGGCGGAAAACGGAGTTTTGCTGCCCTCTCGATATAGCTTGCTCACTTTCCCTCTTGCCCGCTACCCTATGCCTAAAGATACCCCGCTACTGTGAACCCGCTTCGCAATACCCGGGGAGTTGGGCGGATGGAGATAGTCCGACTATCGGACTATTGGGTAGGGGGTGAGATCAAGCCGTGATAAGGTCTCGATAGAGCCCGTCCGATAGCCCACATAACCGAGCCTAAGAGCCTAACAAGCCGTGATAAGCCATAACCCAATGTGTGGGTCGCCCCACACGCCCCGCGCTGCAGGGGATCGAAACAGCAAGGACTCATTTACCGACCCGCAAACCACGCCAGAGCGTAAAAAGCGCCCAGAATCGCCGTAAGTCGGGCAAATACCCGATCACGCGGGCATCTAGGGCGATTCTGACACGCAGAACTGAAAACGGCGCCATACGGCCTCTGTAAGCCGCGTAGAGCCGTTCTGACGGCCAGTAAGGGTTTCGGCAATTCTTCACCATCCCGCCCTACGGGCGCCTGAGCGGCCTCTATGGCGCCTCAGCGGGGTTTGGCTGCCGTTCTGTACAACCCCAGTGTCGTATACGATCCCGTTACAAGGAAAGGCACACGGAACATCTCTCTACCCCCTGCAGCCCCGCCTATGTATTGTGACTCTGGACTATGGCGGTGGAAACCGGCTACCGCGGACCGTATCCGTGGAGTAAGCTTGTTCAGTGGTGGTACGACGAGGTATCCATTGAGATCAATAAACTGAATAGTCGTCCGGACCCGGTCATGGCCGCGCCGCTGATCATGGTGAATCAAAAAAGCCGACAGGCACGACTGTTTTCTTCGCCCGGCCGCCTCGTTCACCGGCCCTACGGCCAAGCCTACCTCCCCCGGGCTTCGCCCCCGGCGAAGAGTGGGGGCCCAAGCTGCCCGTGTTGCCCTTGGCACTGTATGATCTGGGATAGCACGTCGTGGAGCAAGCTAAACACCATGATTGCGTGGTGCTGGCCTCGGGTCCCTACCGCGAAGCCTGTGCAGTCTAATTCGCTGAGGCAACAATCAGGAGGACCTTAATGAAGAAGACAAAGCTGTCTTTCGTGACCGCTGCGCAGGAAGAGCCGTGTGAGTCGAGAGGCTCACGCACGGTTCTGTGAGGGCCCGGGGGTGAAATTCCCCCGGGCTACTCGACAACCCCCAGGAGTGGCTTGCCGACGTGTTGGACCGCGTTTCTACACATCCCGCCCGCAGGGGGTGCGGAACAGTCCGCTGATCAACAGCTGTCTGTCGTTACCGCCACACACAAAGCAGCGGAGCCTCGAAGCTCGGACGTCCTTAACGAAAAATCTGGTTGTCGCTGAGGAAAAAGTAGTTGCGTTGATCAGTTTATGTCGTACAATTGCACATAACAGCGGGGCGCTGTGCCCTGCCGCTTATCACCAAACCCAGAAGGCTTATGTTCAGCACCGTAGCTAGGACTCGCACACTGGTCGTTATGACGTGTACCGTGGTGACGTGTACCGTTTTAGCGTACTTGGCGGGTGTGCTCATCGCTTTCGCTTTTGGTCCCTCTCACGCAGAGGCTGTCCCAACAAAATGTGAGTATGACATATGTATACCGGCACCGGGGCCGGAGGGTGAGGATAACGACAATGCATTTTGTCTGGCTTCTGATCCAGAAAATCTCGTGGCCAAAGATTGCGATGCTTGGGTGGTGAAGGAAGAGGATGGAGACTATCGGTATGGGTGCGAAGAGACCGACTGCGTGATCACTGCTTCTCCGTAAGCTGGAGGTATCCTTGACTTTCTTGAACTAGCCGGGTAGGTAGGCAATTGGGTTTCCGGAGCGGCCAGCGTGTGCTGCTGCTGATTCTGGCAGCGAGCTTGGCGTATTGCCAGAGTGATCGGAAGGAGGGTGTCACGCTTCACCCCACAGAGGAGAATATCCCTGTCGTCACTGACCCCCGGTTTATTCTGCATGAGCAAGAGGTTGCCACTCCATGGCTGGAGTTCACCGATCTACAGGGGTACACCATCGGAGTCAATGAAGGTGCCCGTAATGACATGATTGGAATGGTAACCGATTTGGCTGTCACTCCTGAAGCACTCTACTATACCGACGCTGAGTACTTCGAGGTACGTGTCTACGACTTCAGTGGCAATTTGAAAACAATAATTGGTGGCACAAAGGGTGTGGGCCCGGGAGAGTTTTGGTTTCCCGCCAGAGTAGCAGTTACAGAAGATGGGGAGCGGCTCATCGTCGGTGATGGTGGAAATTCGGTTGAGGTGTTTCGCCGGCAGGGTTCAACCTATACGCTGGAGCATTCCTTCCGAGCGGCGGGCCTATTTTTGAGCGGCGATATCTGTGTGATGCACGGCCACATTTACACGACCGGGTACGCGGATGAGCTGGACGGAATTATTCACAAGTATACGCTTGACGGGAAACACGTGGCGTCTTTCGGGACACCCTACATGGCTACCGAGCGCATTGTCCGTGAAAAGATGTCTTCGCAAGCAAGTCTAGGGTGCAATGGTACGCATCGTATCATTGGCCACACCAATTGGTCTATTCCGGTTTTCACCGGCTACTCGGACACCGGAGAGGAAATATGGCGTGTGAAGTTTGCCGATGTAGTGCTTGCCCCTGTTAGGGAGAGACATCGTTCTGGCCAAGGCCCAACAGTAGGAAATTTATCTGCGAGTATTGGAGAAGCCTCAAATATCAGAATAACTGCAGGTATACCGAGCTCGGCTGCATTCACGGTGACGTACCGCATCCGAGGCGAAAACAATTCTGGAAGGCATCATTTTTTTCGCGTAGACGCGAAAACTGGACAGGGAGAGTATCTGGGTTGGTACCCGAATTGGCATGAAGACGTTAGCCAACCCTCTGTATTCGCGTTAGATACAGAGCGAGTGTACACCGTTAGCAATAAGCCGTATCCTCAGATCGGGATTTACCGGCGTCCGGATTCTCTGCCTCAAAGACCCACTCCCGGCAGCCATCCGTAAGCGTCCCTGGCTTTTGGTTTTCATCGTCGTCCTGGCAGGGGCTTTCGTGTCAGGTATTACCGATCTCTTGCCTAGGCCATCGGTGGATATACATTGGCCAAAAAACTCTGCCGATACCGTAATGTCGGATCGCTACGTGCCATCTTACTCCACTCAACAGGGTAAAGAGCTCGTGATGGTGTACCTCGGTTCTTCAACGTGTGCCTACGCTAATCGTCCGGAGATGCCAGAAGCGGTTGAGCGCGCCAAGCTTGCTCTGCAGCAGAAGGCACAGGAAAATGGATTTCTGTTCTCGACCATAGGTGTATCCATCGATTGGGATACCGGAAAGGGCTTGGCTCATCTTGCCAAATTCGGGCTCTTTGATGAAATCGTGACGGGAAGAAAATGGCAAGGTATAGGAGCCCGCCAGTTTTTATGGACGGGGTTGTCGGCTACGCCCCAAGTGCTCGTAGTGTCTCGGATGATTCAGACACCCACGCCAGAACAGCCCCGCCAATCCTATCGCGTAACTGGAAACAACGAGGTGATCCGTAAGGTGGGAATCACGCAGATAATCAATTGGCTCGAACAAGGTGCTCCACTTGCCTTAGATCGACTTGCACAATCAGAGAATTAGTGGTTGGTAGCAACTTCTCTGTTCTCAGGTCTCAGGCATTGGGCGTGTAGGTACAGTCGTTTGTGAGTGCGTCCAAAGGTTGCTACAGGTACATACAGATTTTCCGCTGGCGCATATTGGCACGGCCAAGGCGTTCTGTGCAGCGTCCTTCTTGCCGCTTGGCTAGCCCTGTGCACGCGTGGGCAGCGCTAAGTGTCCGGAGTTGGCTGCCATGGCGCAGCGACTGCTGGCACGTTTGCCGTCCTACGCTGCGTAGCGCAACCGCACCATGCGCCGCGTGCAGGCCTAGCAGTCCGTGGAAGAGGGGGGGGGGGGGAGTCGGGCTACCGACGGTGTGTGCGCCTGCAACGGTTCCACCGCTGGCGGGGCCGACTCTGAGCGCCCGATAGGCCCGAACAATCCCATGACCACCGGCGGTTCGCCGTCCGGTGAGGGGACTGTGAGCTTGCCCTCGTCCAGCGCATCAAGCGCTTGCGCCAGGCACACCTCCAGCTGTCGGGGTAAGATCCCGCGCGGCAGCGCATCCCACCCCGCCGCGCTCGCGGCCGCTTGCTCAATCGGAACCCGGTACGCATTGTAGAGCCACTGCCAATCCCGATCCTCCCAAAAGCGCTCAGTGGCGCCTTGCCGCGCCACTGCCTGCTGTGCTTCGGAGAGGAGCGCCAGGCGCGCCCTGTTGCAGGACATCAGTTTCGTTACCGTTACCGTTATTGGAAGCGCTTCCTTTTTTTCCACTGTAACTTTTTGTGCATAATTGTGCAAACGGTACCAAATCTTTGCGTATCCCGCCGCCAACCATCATAGGCTTAAGCAAGCGCTTCCGAGCGCAGCAACCGGGCTGCGAGGCCTACGAGGTGCCTTCGCCCGAGCACCATGTAGTCTGTAATGTCTATGTCGCGTGTGAGACAAAAGCTGCGGGCGATGCGTTCTCCCGCACTCCTGGCGACTTTCCTGCTGGCCTACTGGGTCGCCCGCCAGCTGCGACAGCGGCTTCACCCCTGAGCGCCCTCCGTCTTCGGAGGGCGTATCCCCTACCGCCCTGGTGCAGGCCTGGTACGAGGAATCCCTTGACAGTCTGCAGGAGGAGCGCCCTCGGGAAGTACAGTAATGCGGAGATACTGGAGGCGTTTGTACGGCAGTATCCGCCGGACTGGTCGCAGGCTGTCGAGGTACCGCTGGCTGATGGCGGCAAGCGCGTTATCACGGTGCTGGGCCCAGGGCAGCCGAACACTACGCATTCACATGCTAAGCTGGGCGTAGTCCGAACCCTTTCGGTAGATGTGAACCCTAGCGGCGAGGTGGTAGGCTTCCGCCTGCTGGAGTTTGTCAGTCCGGACACGCTTGACGCTGCGGGCTTTGCCGACTATGTAGGGCAGTGGGAAGATCGGGACTTTGGGGACTTGCGGATGCTCACCAGTGAGTACGATATCGCCTACGAGTCCAGGGTATGTGAGGTATATACGCCCGGTGAGGGCTTCAAGACGGTGGATGTGACGTTGGAGGAAGTGTCGGGGATGGGGAAGACGGCAGCCACCTGGTATTGCTGGGTGTCGGGCGAATGGGAGGTTTGCGTTGTGGAACCTTGCCATGAGCCAGACTCGGCTGACTGCCCTGATCCTGATGAAGCAGAAGAACACTGCACTTCGTACGTCGAAATCACCTGTGTATTGGTGGATGGTGGCGGCGGCGGTGGTGATGGTGACGATGAGGATGACGATGAGGATGACGATGAGGATGACGAAGACACCTGTGCCTGTGACGACGAAGAGGCCTGCAAGATGGAGGCGGAATATGATTCGTTGAACGTTAAGTTCACCATCGCCTGTGACCTGTACACCACGACCGGTGGATCGGAGCATTTCTCCTGGTCGGAGCTAAACGATGGCTGGAAGGACGGCAATCCGCACACAGGGTATGGATACATCGCGTCGGGGATCACGGACCGTCTGGAGGCCCTGCGAACACTGGCGCTTGCTGACACCCTCCTGGCTGTCCAGTCATTGCCGCTGAGCAGCGGTTACCGGTGCCCCCACGGCAACGAAGCTGTAAACGGTGTACGCAACAGCCGGCATCAGGCGGGCACGGGCGTTGATATCAGCACCAGGACGCTTTGGGGCCACCTGCCTATTTCCGAGTGGAAGGCACGATATGATACGCTCAATACCTATGCACGTGTAGTGGGCTTCAATGAGCGCTTCAACTTTGACAAGTACCCCGACCATCACCTGCATGCAGCAGTTGAATAAACCCCAGCATGGTCATGAAAAGCATCACATCCTCGTTATTGCTGACCGCTGTCATGGCGTTATCCGCCACTTTATTGGATGCGGCCGCGCAAGATGCCCAGGTGCCGCGCAGTCAGGCGGACATCGCGGCAGACCTTCGGAGTGACGACATTGACACCATGCTTCGAGGCATGCGTCATCTCAACTTTCCCGTATCAGAGTGGACGCCCGCCTTGCGCAGTGCCTTGCTCTACGCACTGGAAAGTGAGATACGCAGGGACCTTGAGGCCCAAGCGGCGCAGATATATCGGTGGCATGACGAGCCCGCAATGACTGGACTGGCGTACAGGGCGATGGTGATACAGGACCCTGCTGCGATTCCTTCGCTGGCGCTGGTGGTGGGGGAGCTGTCTTACGCACGCAGCGCTTTGGTCGCTTTTGGCCGGCAGGCGCTTCCCGATGTGATACGCGTGGCCCGCTGGGAGAGTCCGGTGCTGGCCTGCTGCCCTGAGATGGCCGCCTTTGAAGCAGACGGCAGCCTGCTTACCCTGCGCGAGATGGTGGAACACTGGGGGCTGGCGTACTTCACCCCAGAGGAACAGGCGCAGCTGAAGGGTGTGGTCGCAATGTACCTGTCACCCGACACGCCGCCGCTTCCGCCAGGCGGATCGCGCGTCATACGAGGGTTCCTGCTGAAGTATGCAGCCGGCGTGGCCATGGCGCTGAACGACACGGAGGCCCGTGGCTGGATCGAGCATATGGCGACGAACGCGGAGGCATACAGCACGAAGACAGGGGACCCGCCGTACGGGCAAGCGCACCTGCGGAGGGTCCTGGTCGGCAACCCGGAGTGGCCGCCGCTCCCTCCGCTGTCCAGGCTCTTCGACCGATACGATAGAATGGCCAAATAACCGTTTTCGTAGCCGTGTGCAGGGGCTTCCTTACACCGCACGCTTACGTTGATCAGCCTGGCGCTCCTGCCCCTTCTCGACGAGGCTGCCACGCGCACGGCGGGATCATTACGGAGCCGGTCGGCACCCGCCTGGTGCCCCCAGCCTTGAACCTGCATTAGCAGAAACTGTCGCAAGAGCACCTTGGGCCGCGTGCCGTCCTTCTGCCTTGCACCATCCGCAACATCTTATGCGCGGCCCAAGGCACCGGCGCGCTGGAGCATCGGGTGGCGAATGGGCCCTTTCATTGGCTGATGCACAAAACGAAGTGCTACGCGATACATCCCAAGCCCGGCCTGCGGCGCCGTTGGGGTACGATGGCCGTCTTCCGCGTCGCAAGAACAAAAGACCGACGCCCCAATGGGGCGCGGACATCCCCAGCATCCACATGCCGAAGGGCTTTGCCCGCCTGGTGGCGCTCCAAGGCGCAAAAAGCCCGTGCTTGTGCCCCGTTTGGCGGAAGGCCCGCTCGATCATCCAGCCCGAGGTCATGCAGTCCGATCTGGGATCACAGTACAAGAGTCAAGCCAGGGTACGCTGGTAGAAACACGCCGGAGGTGTGCGTCCCGGGCTGCAACAATATCCTGTTCGCGCATCTCTAGCGCATCGCGAGGCAGCCTGCAGTTGAGAAGACATGCTGCAGCCTGAAAGTGGTTGGAGGTGCCGAAGAGACGGGAGATACACATCATCCTGGACAACTACTCGACTCACAAGCACCGCAAGGTCAGGGAATGGGCCGAGAACACGGGGCGGGTCCACTTCCACTTCGTCCCGACCAGCTCCTCGTGGCTGAACCTCGTCGAGCGCTTCTTCAGCACGCTGACGCACAAGCGGATCCGCCGCGGCGTCTTCCACTCGGTCCCCCACCTCGAATCGAGCCTGAAACACTACATCGAGACCTACAACGACAACCCCCGGCCCTTCGTCTGGACGAAGTCGGCCGCGCAGATTCTCGAGAAGGTGGACCGGGCGCGGAAGGCCCTCGCAGCCGCCTCCGCATAGACGCCTTATGTTTCGGACACTACACTAGGCTGGTACCGCAGTATGCCTCCAGTCGCAAGTCCTGCGACCATGCCCCCAGCCAGCGCGCCACGCCGTACGCTTCAACGTCCGCAATGCTTTCTCCATCCACGCCCGCCAATCCGCCATTGCGGCGGACCATCGACCACGCTTCCTTGAGAGAGTCCATGCGCCACACCTTGTCGGCCAGTGCGTGAAATCGCCCGTTAGGATCGTCCTTCGCTTTCGCATGCCGTATGGTCTGGAGTCTCCGAATCTTCTTTGACCCTGTTAGACGTGCGTCCGTAGTCAGGCCTTTTGTCCGTTCCATACAACGTTCAACTTAGGGCCCATTCCCTCGACGAGCAGTACCCCGCGTCTTCAGTAGTACGGGCCCATCCGCCACCCTGACGGCCCAGCCTGCCCCGCGCGGGGTCCCGGTTGCTGCGTGCAACAGCACCGACAGGGCTTCCCGTGTTGCCCCTTCCCTGATCTTCCATGCGGGCCCGCGCCCATACCCCTGGCGCGTCGGTCTCGGTGCTTCTGACGCACTCTTCCCGAGCCGCCGCGGTCTTCCCCATAAAAACGGAAGGTCGACACTCGCAACACCCGTTTCGAGGCCTGCGCGGCGTTCACGCACGTTCCGGCCCGCAGGGTCGCTAAGCCACGTAACGGGGCCCGTTAACCCCAATGCTTCATTCCATGTCGTTACCTCCACAATACGCTGAGGCCGCTACCAACTGGAGCGACCGTTGTTGGGCAGGGTCCGCACCCGCCACAGGAAAGCGCCTTTTCACGGCGCACAATTTATCCGGGCTAGCCATTGGCAGCGGTGTGCCTTGGCCCCCTGGCCTGCAAGCCGCAGACCAGATGTCCGGACATGCCCCGCTTGGTGCGGACGTTCGCGATGCCGCACAGACTGAGGCCGCCCGGTGCAGCAGGCGTGCCTTCCAGATGGCGCGGCGGCCGGAATGGAGATTAAAAGTCCGTTTGGCC
This sequence comes from Rhodothermales bacterium, assembly GCA_951812585.1. GTDB lineage: Bacteria > Bacteroidota > Rhodothermia > Rhodothermales > Bin80 > JAAXGV01. The sequence goes on from OX638318.1 coordinate 275,001, forward strand.
TGCTATATTCTGTAAATGGCAGCCGCAACTTCGCAGCCTGCACATCACTCGAGCTTCTGAAGCATGGTCAACAGAACATATGTCGCCCGAACCGCGCTCATTGTCGCATTGGGCGGATTCCTTATGGGCTTCGACGCATCGGTTATCTCCGGCGTAGTCAAGTTCATTGAGCTTGAATTCTCACTTTCCTCCCTTCAGCTCGGATGGGCTGTCAGCTCACTCACGCTGACGGCTACGCTGGCAATGATGGTCTCCGGACCGCTGAGCGATGCCGTCGGACGGCGCAACGTGCTCTATGGTGCTGCTGTGCTCTATGCGATCTCCGCCATAGGTTCGGCGCTCGCACCGAGTTTCACGTTTCTGGTTGTCGCCCGGATGATCGGCGGCCTGGGTGTAGGAGCATCGCTCATCATCGCGCCCATGTACATCGCAGAGATAGCCCCGCCCGCGATGCGCGGTCAGATGGTGTCCTTCAACCAACTGAACATCGTCATCGGCATCTCTGTCGCCTTCTTCACCAACTACCTCATCTTGCAGCTTGGGCAGTCGGACGCCGCCTGGGCGACATCCTTGATGTTCGGGCCCCACAACTGGCGCTGGATGCTGGGCCTTGAAACGCTCCCCGCGATCCTATACTTCCTCTGCCTCTTTGCTGTGCCTGAAAGCCCACGCTGGCTGGTGATGAAAGGAAGGCATGACGCGGGCCTTGCGATCATGACCCGGGCAAGCGGCGAAACAGCCGCCCTGCGCGACCTGAATGATGTTAAGCAGAGCCTGGCTTCAGACGCGCACAAGGAGAAAGCCAAGCTGTCCGCGCTGTTTGCGCCTGCGCTGCGGCTGGTCCTCCTGATCGGCATCGTGATCGCCGTGGTGCAGCAGATCACCGGCATCAACGCGGTGTTCTTCTATGCTCCGATGATATTTGAGCAGTCCGGTATCGGAACGGACGCCTCCTTTATGCAGGCCATCCTGGTGGGGCTGGTCAACCTGGCGTTCACCGTCGTGGCCATCCTGCTTATTGACCGTATAGGACGCAAGCCGCTGCTGGTTGCTGGACTCGCCGGCGTCGCTGTTTCTATGGTGGTCTTGGCGTACGGCTTCTGGTCGGCTTCGTATACGCTGGAGGCCGACGCCTTGAGCACCCTGCCCGCTGAAGTCAGCACAGCCCTGATGCCGATGGCTGGCGAGACGTTCACCTCGGACCTTGCTTTCAAGGAGGCGGTCGAGACGACCGCGGGTGCCGCGATGGCACTGCAGTACCAGTCAGAGATCATCACGGCTGCCATCGAGATGAACTCGATGCTGATTCTGCTCAGCATTTTGGCCTTTGTGGCTTCCTTCGCGGTGTCAGTCGGTCCGGTGATGTGGGTGCTGTTCTCTGAGCTGTTCCCCAACCGCATTCGCGGCCTGGCAATCTCTTTCGTGGGTCTGATCAACTCGGCAGTAAGCTGGGCCGTGCAGCAGTTCTTCCCCTGGGAGCTGGCCAACCTTGGCAACGCCCTGACCTTTCTGCTCTACGGCATCTTCGCCCTGCTAGGCCTGGCCTTCGTCATCACGCGGGTGCCAGAAACCAAAGGCAAGTCGCTGGAGGAACTCGAATCCTTCCTTAAGCAGCAGGACACATAAAGTTTGTAGACCCATGACTTCACAAAAGTGGTGGCCCGTCGCAGCGCTAGTCTTGGTTGCCGCATGCAGCCGTGCACCCGGGCCCGCCAAGGTGGAAATCCGACAGATGAACGGAGCCTACCAGCTCTATGTGGATGGTGCGCCGTTCTATATCCATGGCGCGGGCTTGGAGTTTGGCGATGTCGAAAGGCTCGCGGCCCATGGCGGCAATTCGTTTCGCACCTGGCGCACCGACAACGGCCAGTCTACGGGCATGGAGGTCTTGGACCGCGCCCATGCCAACGGGCTGTATGTCACTATGGGCATCGAGATCGCGCGCGAGCGGGAAGGTCAGGGACGGGGCGTGTTTGGGTTTGACTACGATGATGCGGATGCCGTTGCCGCACAGCTGGAAGCGGTCCGTGAAGAGGTGCTGCTGTACAAGGACCATCCGGCCTTGCTCATGTGGGGCATCGGCAACGAGTTGAACCTCGGCGCTTCCAACCCGGCCGTTTGGAATGCGGTCAACGACATCTCCAGGATGATTCATGAGGTGGATGGAAACCATCCAACGACTACGATGCTGGCCGGCCTGTGGCCTGAGCTCATCAGCGACATCAAAGAGCGGGCGCCGGACCTGGATCTGCTGAGCTTTCAGAGCTATGCGGCGATTGTCAACTTGCCCGGCGACCTACTTGCTGCTGGCTGGAATGGCCCGTACATGGTTACGGAATGGGGTGCCACCGGGCACTGGGAGGTACTCACCACGCCGTGGGGCACACCGATTGAAAACAATAGCTCCGTCAAGGCCGACTTCTACCGGGAACGGTACGAGATCGCCATCGCGTCGGATACCACGCAGTGCCTCGGTTCGTATGTGTTCCTGTGGGGGCAAAAACAGGAACGCACCCCGACTTGGTACGGCATCTTCCTGGAATCGGGCGAGAAGACCGAAGCCGTGGATGTGATGCACCACATCTGGAACGGATCCTGGCCGGACAATCGCACGCCGCGCTTGGAGCGCCTGACGCTGGATGGCCGCGCTGCCACTGACAGTGTCCGCCTGGAGCCGTCCGCTTCATACGCCGCGGCGGTCGTAGCCCATGATGCCGAAGGCGATTCTCTGACCTACTCGTGGGAGATCAAATACGAAAGCACCAGCGTGGCGCACGGAGGCGATGACGAAGAAGTCCCGGCGACCCTCACCGGTTTGATCGAAGCGCCTGTGTCGGACACCGTTCATCTTACTGCACCCCAGGCGTCCGGAGCCTACCGCCTCTTTGTGTACGTCCGGGACGGGCATGGCAGCGCAGCGCACGCAAACATCCCGTTCTTCGTCGGAGAGTAACGATTGCCGCTTCCAGAAGACCGCTTGTTCAAGGCATCGGCAGGCAACGCTGAGGGCGCACTCATCGCACGAGGAGGCGACACATGGTATGTAGTGCACCGCTACGACGCACTACAGCCATTTCTGATGTCCATCGTCAGCAGCGCTGATCACTGGCTGTTCGTATCCAGTCGCGGCGGCCTGACCGCCGGGCGAAGGAGCGCGGAGCATGCGCTCTTTCCGTACATCACCGATGATAAGCTTCATTATGCTCACCACCATACGGGGCCGCTTACCATCTTTCGTACGCCAGCGCTGTGGGAGCCCCTTTCTGATCGCTGTGAGGGACACCACGCTGTAGAGCGGCACCTGTACAAGAGCATCCTAGGGCACCAGGTTTGCTTTGAGGAAGTCAACCTGGACCTGGAGCTCCGATTCTCCTACACATGGCAAACGTGCGACCGGTATGGTTTTGTCCGGCAGGTGACGCTGGCGAATGAAGGCAGCCATGCGCGCACGATCCATGTGCTGGATGGACTGCGCAACATGCTGCCGCATGGGGTTTCGCTCGGGCTGCAAAACGAGCGCAGCACGCTGGTCGATGCGTACAAGCGCAATGAACTGATTGGCTATGTGGGCGTCTACGCGCTCAGCGCCCACATTGTAGATCGCCCGGAGCCCACCGAATCCTTGCGGTGCACGACGGCGTGGTCTGTCGGACTCGACGCGAAGGCGACACTGCTTTCGGAGCGCCAGGTCTCGGCCTTTCGGCGCGACCAGCCGATTCGGAGCGAGCACGACGTTCGTGCCATGCGCGGGACCTACCTGGTAGCCAGCGAAATAACCCTGTCGCCTGGGGAATCCCGCTCATGGACCTTTGCTCTGGATCTCAACCAGGGCTATCCCGATGTTGCCGCACTGGCGCAGCGGCTCACGCAGGATCCGGCGGCGCTTCAACAAGCGGTGGACCGGGCAACCAAGCGCGATGGCGACAGGCTGCGGCGCATTATCGGGCTTGCGGATGGATTCCAGTGTACAAATGCAACGGTAATCAATGCCAGGCATGCCGCCAACACGCTCTTCAACGTGATGCGGGGCGGCATGCCTTATGCACAGTATCGCATCACGCGGCGCGATGTGGTGGACTTTGTGGAGACACGCAACAGGCCTTTGGCAGCGACGCTTGGCGAGCGCCTGCCGTCCGAACTCACTATTCAGGCGCTGCAGGAATATGCGCGCGACGACCCGAAGCTGCGACGCCTGTGTCTGGAGTACCTCCCTTGGACGTTCAGCCGACGCCATGGTGATCCGAGCCGGCCGTGGAACCAGTTCAGCATTAATGTGCGCCATGCGGACGGATCCCTGCGCCTGGACTATGAGGGTAATTGGCGCGACATCTTTCAGAACTGGGAAGCGCTCGCCTTGTCCTACCCGGCCTGTGTGGTCGGGATGATCTGTACGTTCGTTAATGCTTCCACCGCCGACGGGTACAACCCGTACCGGATCACCCGCGCCGGGATTGACTGGGAAGAACCGAATCCGCAGGATCCCTGGGCGCACATCGGATACTGGGGCGACCACCAGACCGTGTATCTGCACCGACTGCTGGAGATCGCCCGGTCGCACTATCCGGCGCTACTTCCAGCGCTTCTTGGCGCCCAGGTCTTTGCGTATGCCAATGTCCCGTACCGCATCAAGCCGTATGCCGCCCTGCTGGCTGATCCGCACGACACCCTCACCTTTGATGCTGCTCTGGCCGCGCGCATCGAGGCGCGCGTACGTGCCCTCGGCACAGATGGCAAGTTGGTCTTGGACCAACAGGGCTCTGTGCTCCTGGTCACGCTCGCCGAAAAGCTGATCGTTTCCATCTGTGCGCGCCTGTCCAGCTTCATTCCGGGTGCCGGTATCTGGATGAACACGCAGCGACCTGAATGGAATGATGCCAACAACGCACTGGTGGGATGGGGCGTATCCGTGGTCACGCTTTGCTACTTGCGACCTCTGCTTCTCATGTGCGCCGAGCTTTTCGCGCAGTGCGGAGATTGCGCGGTCATGCTGTCCGAAGAGGTAGCCGCCTGGCGGGATTCCCTACAGTCCGCCTTGGAGCGCGGTCTGGAGGGCCGCCTATTGATGGACGCGCTGAGCAAAGCCGGGAGTGACTATCGACAAGGTTTTTACACACTTGGGTTCACCGGCTCCGTTCGCAGCGTGCAGGGCGACGATCTTGCGGGCTTCTGCAGGAGCGCGCTGCGCCACATAGACATCGCCATTGCCCAGAGCCGGCGGCAGGACGGGCTGTACCATGCATACAACCTTATTGCGCATCTCGGCCATGCCGACATAGGTGTCGGGCGGCTGCCACTTATGCTGGAAGGTCAGGTGGCTGCACTCGCCTCCGGTCAGGTTGCGGTTCAAGAGGCTATACGTCTTCTCAAGGCACTGCGTCAGAGTGCGCTTTGGCGGGCAAATCAGAAGAGCTACCTTCTGTATCCCGACCGCGACTTGGCCGGGTTCATGCAGAAGTCCATCGTGCCAGCGGCGCTTGTTGAACGCGCTCCGCTTCTTATGCGCCTCATTGCGTCTGGCGACGATTCTATTGTAGGGTGCACAGCGTCCGGCACTTATTACTTTCATCCGTCGCTGCAAAACAGCGACAGCGTAGCGTCGGCGCTTGATGCGCTGACCCATGCAGGGTATGCGAATGATGTCGAGCGGGACCGCGCGGCAATCCTGGACATCTATGAAGCGGTCTTTAGCCACCGGTCCTTCACTGGCCGGTCGGGTGTGTTCTTCAAGTACGAGGGCTTGGGCTGCATCTACTGGCATATGGTTTCCAAGCTTCTGCTCGCCGTGCAGGAGGTCCATTACCGAGGCCTCGACGCGGGCATGGACGCGGGCGCGCTTGCGGAACTGGCCACCTTGTATTACGCGCTCCGGGCCGGCATTGGCGATCACAAGACGCCCGAGGAGTACGGCGCATTTCCTACGGATCCGTATTCGCATACGCCTGCGCATATGGGTGCACAGCAGCCAGGGATGACGGGCCAGGTAAAGGAGGATATCCTCGGGCGGTGGAACGAGCTTGGGGTACGTGTGCGCAGTGGCAGGCTTACATTCAGCGGTGCGCTCTTGCGGCCGCGTGAATTCCTGCGCGCACCCGCCCCGTTCACCTACTATGACACGCGCGGCGAATCCAGAACGGTGCAGCTGAGTCCAGGCACGCTTGGCTTCACGTACATCCAGGTACTGATCGTCTACCACCAGGCAGCGCATCCGGCGCTGCACATTCAGTATGCATCGGGCGCATCCAGCGAGCAGGCAACCCTGGCGCTGACACCTGCCGACAGCCAAGGCATATTTGCGCGCACTGGAGCAATCGACAGGATCGACGTGTTTCTCGCGCCGCAGGGCCCGTGAGGCTCCTTTTCGTGCTACTGCTGGCGCCGGCCTGCACGACGCCGCCTTCGTGGACGCTCGTATGGTCTGATGAGTTTGACTATGCGGGCCTTCCTGATTCAACCATCTGGGGGTATGCCGTCGGTGGTCACGGCTGGGGCAATAACGAGCTTCAGTACTATACGCGTGGTCGTATGGCGAACGCTGCGGTTCGGGAGGGCGTGTTGCACCTTACGGCGCGCCACGAGCCTTATGGAGGCCGTGCATTCACTTCTGCGCGCCTTATTACGCGGGGCAAGAAGGACCTTCAGTATGGTCGGGTCGAGATTCGCGCCCAGCTTCCTGCGGCCCGCGGAACCTGGCCTGCGATTTGGATGATGCCGGCGGACTGGACCTTTGCGCAGGGCGGTTGGCCGGATGTGGGCGAGATCGATATCATGGAGCATGTGGGGCATCACCCTGGCTTGATTCATTCCTCCGCGCACTCCAAGGCGTACCAGTGGCAGGCGGGCACGCAAAAGACCGATTCGCTGCTTGTCGAAGGCGCTACGACAGCTTTTCATACGTATGCCTTGGAGTGGTCACCTGACTTTATTCGAACCTTCGTAGATACGGTCCCCGTTTTCACGTACCGCAATGAGGGCACTGGCATCGATGCCTGGCCATACGACAAGCCCTTTTACCTCATCCTCAATATTGCCGTCGGCGGGGCCTGGGGTGGCCGCGTGGACACCAGCGCGTTTCCGCAGACGATGCTGATCGACTTCGTGCGCGTATACCAGGCGGCCGGCCGCTAAGCCCTGAGCTAAGCCCTGAACTGTGTCCACAGCGCCCTGAAGGCGCACCAATCGGATAGAGACCCAGGATCGCGTTCACAGCACCTTATGTGCACTTCACTCATAGCTCCCGGCACCCTGCGTTTGCGCCCCGTCCTAGCCTGCCGCATAGGCTATTCTCTCCTCCGAGAACCAGAAACAGGGGGTACGAAGCACCCACAATTTGCGTAGAATAGGAAATTATATACAAAAGTAACCACCCACCACAAGAATCTAAGGCGTGCTCACACCGTACTCGACAACTGGCACCCGGACCGGCCAATTGCTTCTTGGCTTATGGTCATCGATAACTTCAGATTCCTAGCCGCTCCACATGCACTGTATACTCTTCCGCAAGCCCCGTCGAACTTCGCCCCGGTCAACAGCTCCTGACTGAACTTCATAGTAGTTGGGCGCAGCCTCACCCTCGCGGCGCAGTCAGAAGGCCCATTTTGGCACCTTTTTCAGTCGTTTTTGGGCCGATTTGGGCACAAATGGTCCTGAAAGTGGGATTTTTGCCGTGATTTGAGGCGATTGTCAACCTGATGGGTCCGTTTTCGGGCTGCCCGTGTGTCGCCAGATCACGGTGAACGACGAAACGGCACAATATGTGAGAATAATGTCATTATTTTCGCCTTTTCTTGCATATATCGCCCCCTTCCTTGTGGGCATACGACACCATAGCATATCTGCCCATGTATGTAGAACGCATCCCGAATCGGAATTCAAACCCCACGTGGCTGCTGCGGCAGTCCACCTGGAAGAACGGTAAGCGCGTGAAAACCACCCTCAGCAACCTGACCAAGGTGCCGCACGAGTTCAGAATGCAAATCCGAGCGCTGTGCAGGGGTGGGTGGCATTGTTGTGCGCGACGTGCTGGGGTATTTCAGGGAAGTGTACCTGAGCGCGCAAAGCGCGCCACACGGACCTGTGGCCGCTACGCTGGGGACCCTGCGCAAGCTGAAACGCGATCAGCTCATCAGCGCGCGCACCCCGCGGGTGCGTACCATCGTGCTGGCCCTCCTTGTCCGTCGCATCCTTAACCCCGGCAGCAAGTATACCACCGCCAGCGCGCTTCGGGCGGAAGACCAGCCCCGCAGCCTGGGAGGGGAGCTCGCACTGGAGCACGTGCACGAGAACGCGATCTACCAGGCCATGGATTGGCTCTACAAGCGCAAGGACGCCATTGAACAGGAGCTCGCAGCCCGTCATCTGAAGGAGGGATCGGTCGTGCTCTGTGACGTCCCATCCCCGTACGTAGTGGGCCACGGCGCCGATCTGGCTGCATTCGGCTACGCCAGAGACAAGAAGAAGGGCACCAAGCAGATCCACTTCGGTCTGCTCTGCGACAAGGCCGGCCGGTGGGGGTGGAGGTATTTTCGGGCAATACGGCCGATCCCGCCACGCTTACTGCGCAGCTGCAGAAGCGCAAGGAGCGTTTTGGCCTGCGCCGGGTCACGATTGTAGGAGATCGCGGACTGCTGACGCCTGCGCGGCTCACCGAAGCAGTGCAGCCGGCCGGCTATGACTGGATCACCGGCCTGCGCCAGGGCGCCCTCCGTCGCCTGGTGCAGAAAGAGGACTGCCCGTTGACGCTGTTTGACGAGAGGGATCTCGCGGAGATCACCAGCGACGACTATCCCGGCGAGCGGCTCATTGTGTGCCGCAACCCGCTGATGGCCGCGCGTGCAAGGAATAAACGCGCGGCATGGCTCCAGGCTACGGAAAAGAAGCTGGACGCACTGATGGCGGCCACCGTGCGCAAGCGGAGGCCGCTCCGGGGCACGGACAAGATTGCCCTGCGCGCAGGCGCCCTCCTGGGCCGCTACAAAATGCAGAAGCACATCACTACGGTCATCTCTGACGAAGCCTTCAGCTACCCGCGCGACGAAGCATCCATAGCGCTGGAAGCCCGTCTGGACGGCATGTACGCGATTCGCACCAATGTGACCGAGGACGCGCTCGCATCCGACGAGGCCGTCGCTTCCTACAAGCAGCGGGCGGTAGTGGCAAAGGCCTTCCGCAGTCTCAAGACCGTTGATCTGAAGGGGCGCCCCATCTACCACGATCGGGCCCGCCGCATCCAGTGCCCCTCTTCCTGTGTATGCTGGCCTATTACGTACAGTGGCACATGAAAGACAAGCTGGCCCCCATGCTGTTCGCAGAGGAGGATCTGGCGGCGGCCAAGGCGGCCCGTGCCAGCGTGGTGGCGCCGGCGGAACCCTCCCCGGAAGCACAAAGCAAGGCACGAACCAAAAAGACCAGCGACGGCGCTCGCGCCACCAGCTTCCAGTCGCTGCTGCGCCACCTGGCTCAGCTGGGCAAGTGCAAGCTGGTAGAGAAGAACAAGCCTGAGGAGACGATCAGGCTGGTGCTGCAGACGCTAAGCCCCAAGCAAAAGAAGGCCTTTAGGCTGCTCGGCGTAAGCCACCACTAGGCGGGCCGACAGCGCAGCCAGCCAGCGGCACTCGTCGCAAATTCCACAAAATCCAAGCGCCTTATTGGTCCCCTTGCCGGGTGCAATACTATGAAGTTCAGTCCTGAAGCGGGCGGCAGACGCGTGCTCCAGTGCTCGGATCCGCGCCACCACCAGGGAGCTTCTGCCACCCACTATTCCGCCAACCCGGTGCCATCGCCAAACTCCCAAGGCTAATCTGAGGTTACCCCCACAGCATCAGATTGTGGGGAAGACGACTGGCCACTATTGCCTTAAGTAGTGATGGTAAGGTGTCACGTTTTGCAACGTTGTTAGGTCTTGGCTCTTTTCTACCTTAATAAGTAAGGTAGCTGCAGCGTCTCTATTTCAATAATGTGTACCCATGTACATTGCCCGCATCCCCAACAGGAACTCGCGCCCTACCTACCTCATACGCCACGCGCGACGGGTCGGCAACAAAATCGTCAAGACCACCGTCCTGAACATCACTGCCCTGCCGGACCATGCCATCGAGGGCCTCCGCATTCTGCTGCGCGGCGGGATTGCCGTGGACGACCCCAAGATATCGCCCTCGAGAAGGCCTTTCGCTTCGGTGAAAGCACGCCGCATGGCCATGTGGCCGCTGTGCTTGGCACCATGCGCGCACTGGGCCTGCCCCAGATGATTGGTGCGAAGAACTCCCGGCGCCGACGCCTGGTGCTGGCGCTGATTGCGGCCCGCATAATCAAGCCTAAGAGTAAGCGGGCGACCGGCTACAAAGCAGTGGCCGGAGCACATTCCCGATACGCTCGAGAATGTGGCACGAGCCCTATTGTCTACATCGCCTGAAGAACTGCTTGATTGGGATAAGACCACTAAGACGGTTGCGACAAGTAGCAATGATGGAGTCAGCTCGGAAAGCTCTTGAACGCATACCCGCCTACAGCCGTGTACTTAGTGTCAGTATTATGTACATATTATGCTCTTTATTTTATTTATTATAAAATAAATGCCACCATATACAATTCCCTGAATGTGGACAAATAGCACAGTAAGGCATCGCGCTCGAAAGAATGTAACATCTATTCCGGATCTCACCAGTAAGCATCCGCGAGAAGATGTGCAAGTTGCTCACCTCGTCGAGAAATTTTCTCGAGGTCTACTTCACCCATGGCACGAAAGTCTGTAGGATAGCCAATCACCTGGTTTCGTTTTACGAAATCTTCTGGAAGTGATCCAACGTTGAGGTCTCGTTGAAGAGCTTCGTCTTTCATGCCGAGATACGGGAGAATTAGCGCATTGAGGTCGCCTGATGCACGTTGATCGAAGAGATGGCTCATTGTGCGATCCTGTCCTTTTCGGAACATCGCCTCGATGGCCCGCTTCATGCGGTTCGGCCAACCGTACGGAACAATGGCCCCATCCCACTGACCGTGACCCGCGTTGCAGCAGATGAGGCGTTCACATGGGTAAGCATGGGCCGTGTAGTCTGAGTTGCGTGATGGATCTAGACACGACGCACCAAGGTTGTCGTATATGCCCCCGTCTGTAAGAACTACGCGTTCGGTACTTACTTCGTCGTTTCGCTGAAAGCTATACCGCTTGTGGAGGGCAGGAAGTAGCACCGGGTATGCGGCCGAAGCAGCAACGGCCGTAGCGACAAGGACATCTTCCTGGACAGTCCCGAACCGCCAGCACGCGGAAACGCGACTGCCAAACCGGAAGGCCGTACCTGTCCGAAGCTCAGTAGCGTTGAGGATCACGTCGAGACCAGTACGGCGGGGTTCATTCACTAATGCGTTGCCAAAGAGCTGTTTACGCAGAGCACCCTCAAACGCAGTTGTGCGGCTAGCCCAGCGGAGAAACGGTGGCGCAATTGGTATCGGTGATCTCTTCGCCCGGTTGGATGTCAACAGATTTTGACATACGGCTGCAATGCAGCGTACCAACTGAGCGCCCGCTGCAGCCGTGCCTGCTACAAGAAGAGTTGAAACTATAGGAGCTAATTGGACAGGTTTGAGCAAAGCTGCAGCTATATCCTTTTGGAGCCCCCGCCGCAGAAGTGCACAGACCCGCGCGTCAAAAGTGCTGAAGTCATCGTCGGAATAGGCGTACATCGCTGCAAGAACAGCCCCGCCGGAGACGGCAGAAATAACGCCTACTTCGTCAAGAATACCACGCGCATGGAGAGCCCGCAGGCAGCCAAGGTGGAATGCAATGGCGCGGGATCCACCACCAGAGAGGGCAAGGCCTACTTCTGACCGCCGTAACGAGGACTTGGCATTCGAGCTACGCAGGGATCCCGGCACGGCAGCGCTCGGGTCAGTTTCTACTCGAGCCTCACGAAAATCATTACGGCCGAACACATAAGTTCCAAGTCTGGGTTCCTCGTGAGGCGTCCCCATAATGGACAGCAGCAACCTACGCGGGCTTACCGGGCCGTCGGCCAATATTTTGGCTATGCCATGGAGATCGGTCTGGCTCGGAACAGGTACTCCGTGAGGATGGGTATGCCACATTCCCACGTAACGGACGCTGCCGCGCGACCACCGCTCTCGTTCCACATGGGCTGCTTGGGTGCCAGCGGTACCGCACATGAACAGATCTGGTCGCGCAACGCTATCGGAAGGTGGACCACTCACCTCCGTAATCCAGATGACGCTGATTGCATCATTTCTTTCCCCAAACGAGAGTCCGCCAGTCTCGACATCCGGCCCGACTGCATCACGACTCCTCGTGATGCAGTCCTCCATTTGCTTCCAAGCTTGAGCAGACGTACGAATTTCGTAGCCGTGCTGGATGTCTTTAGTCACGATGTCGGGTGTGTAGGCGAAGCTAATGGAGAACTTACGATGACGGGTACTTGCCGGTACTGCACAGGGTTGACTGACGTAGTGTGCCGACGCTGTCGGAAGGTTCGCTTCCGCCTGCGGATGTTGATATCGACATAGGTATTTCCCTACCACGTTGAGCAAAAGGGCTGAGAGTGCAGATACATCGGCCGACGATCCAACGAAAGTTGGGCTCGAGCATCCCGGCTCAGGCTGGAAAAGGTTATCATCAGACAGAGTCGAATAAAAGGCGTCTGCAAAGTGGCGTAGTGAACGGTCTCGGCAGACATCAATCTTTGCACGCCTGTACACATCTGCTGCTGCACCCGTGTGGTCAGGCGTCGCGACAACCGTAAGCCCGTGGGTTGCCTCGCGGCTGATTATCATCGAGACAACTGCCGCACATGCCTGCGGGTTGCTCTTTCGCACCTCCTCAAGCTTCGTTCGGACACCTCGGGCGGCTGTGCAGTCAAAGACTACATCGGCGGCATCGGTCCAGTCGTCGCTAGTTAAAGCGGACGTGAGTACATCCAAGACGATGGGGACAACCTCAAGTCCCCGAGTGCCAGGTCGGATGGCACGTAGCTTAGCAGCGAGTGCCTCCGCCTTCGGTGTCCCAATGTCCGCATCGTCATAAGGCTGGCGTACGAGAACACCAGGGGTTACTATCCCGTTGTCCCGAAGGATGAGTTTGGCCACCCCTGCACGCGCGAGATGCAATGCAACTTGGCCGCCGAGAGCTCCACAACCCCAAACGGCAACCACCTTTCCTCGGAACACGCTTAGGGGAGACGCATGGTCACGGCGGGTCACAATCTCTGGACGATCCTCTAGGACATGGCACCATGAGACAGTCGTACTCTCCGCCCACTTGAACATGATGTGTTCACACTCTTCTCCTATCGCCCGCAAAACCCTGTCATCCGAGTATTTGTTGACGATGAGCCTGAATCCCTTTGCAAACGTTGGCTCAATCCGCCATGCCGTCAAGTGTTGCTTAAGTTCATCACTGCCACGGATGCCTCTCATTGGCGTGCCGATAATCACGTAGAGGGGGACATCTTCTTCGTTTCGCAAGGAAGCATCCTGAAGCAGAAGGAAGAGTTCTTGCTTTGAGACTCCTCGGATATCCAGAGCTGCTACGAGGTCTATCATGCGAGTAGGAAACTCCCATGGCATTGGTTGGGCGAGCAGAGCACAGGCAGCGATTGACCCAACTCTCCCATCGAATGGTTGGTCAGTCCACGCAATGATGTCGACACGGTACTCGTGGACAACATTCAAGCCAGCAAATCCGCACCAAGGCAAGCCCGTGACAACGGGTGTATCGACGCGTGGTAAGACGCAATAGCGGGGTCCAGCCTGGGGATAAGTCACTGGTGGATGAAGGGCTCCACCTACGGGATCCAATTCGTTTAGGCTCGCCTTCTCCAGCCACATCCAAAGGCGGTCGACGAATCCAAACATTCCATCATTCGGATCCCATTCGACATCTGGGGCCTGGTAGAGACACAGGGAATGTGCCCACTGGACGTGTGGCCGCCCCGCAAACCGTGTATGCCGAGTGCAGACCCACGGCTTGGAAAACGGGAAGTCAGCAGGGATCTTGACGAGAAACCTCTCGCGAGCGCGGAGGATGATTCCCTCGGGTACACGATCAAGATCGGCTGTATGAAGCGAGATGTCGAGACATAGAACACCGGCTGGCTCCGATGGCTTGACAATAGCGACAATGGTAAACGTACCTTTCCCTGCCGCTTGGATTTCGAAGACCTCGTTGAGAGCTTGGGTTTGTCCGTCGCTCATGACCGCCCAAAGCCTACTTCCTGGGTGGGCGGGGCATTCGAGCCGCGGGCTGTTTGGATGGCAGCGGCAAGGGTAACCTTGAGCGAGTTGGCACTGTCGGTTGAATCATCAGATGTCTCGACTTCCAAGAGGACGCATCCTTTCGTGTCGATTTTGAATACCACGGGTCCACCATGCTCGTGGGTGCAAATGAAGTGGTGCTCGGACGACACGATTTCCTCGTAGCGCTGGCGAGCCTTGAGGTAAGGCGGGTTTTTGCCTTTCTCATCCGAGAAGTCCGCCTCAGAGCTTGAGACTATACGACCGTCATCCCCAACCATCTCATCGAAGTCATCAAGAATGTCCTGCCTGAGGACTTCGTCATCGTCATCCTCACCCTTCCAGTACATAGCGCTCTTGGAACAGTGGTGGGGGGCGAGGAGCACGTCGGTATCGAGCCGCTCCTGCCTCCTCTTCTCCTTCGTCTTATCGACGATACGACGGAGTGTCGGATAACTAAGATCGCCGAAAAAGAGGGCTCGGCCCTGCCCACCGTCATTCAAGACCGTGATGTGGAGGGCGAGGCTGGTCTCATTGCGTTCGCCAGCGCTTCCATCCTTGAACGGGGCGTGAATAAACGCCTGGAATGCCTCACCATGATCGATTCCGTCGATTTCCGTGACGGTGTCGCTCGGGCATGTACGCCAGCGCTTCGGAAAATCTCTATACTTGCCTTTGGCGAATACATCATCGTGGCCGATGACGAGAACCCGGTCAAGCGATGGCGTGTTGTCACCCTTCTCCATTGTGACCTCACGGCGGCGCTCAACCTCGTCTTTAAAGGCGCACGCGTCGTCACAAAGGTCCGTGTCATTCTCCCGGAAGATACACGGCGTGTGCCAGATCTGGCCGATGTCAACACGCTCAAGGAGATGGATGAAACCGAGGACATGATCTTTATCGGGGTGCGTGAGTGCGAAACCGGCGAGATAGGGGCGGCCATTCCGCTTGGGAAGGAGCCGTACAAGTTCGTCTACGATTGGCACATGCTCCTCATCCTCATCCTCCGACTTGGAGAGATGGTGGAGGTCGACTTGCAAAACAGTTTCGTCCTTGTCAATCACTACTGTGGCGCTGTCGCCGGTTCCGACAGGCCAAAAGACGAATCCAGAATTCGGAAGCTCAAAGGTCATGTTTAAGTACCGTTTGAGAATGGGGACCGTGACGGGGTTGTAGGCCCCACCAGAGACTACTACGAGGAAGCGTGACAGACTTGTGCGTTTTCGCGATCCGACCGCGAACCCTGGGCATCTGCCTTGTCACGCTTATTCGTAGATTAATGACAAGCAGCTAGTGCCCCGGACAACCTCGCACCTCAATGCGATTGGTCATACCTGAACCATCGCCGCTGGACACAGAGTCCGACGCCGAACTCCTGCTCATCGGCGCCGCGGGCGACGAGAATGAGCGTCGTCAAGCGACGAACGCCTTTTTCAGGCGCTACGCTCGCCAGCTGTACGGATTCTGCCGGCAATCCCAGCGAACGCTGGGCGGTGCAGAAGTTGTCGACGACCTCGTCATTATGACGTTTCAGCGTGCGTTTAAACGCGCTGATAGCTACAACAGTGATGGAATCGTCGATCCGGAACATTCGCGCGCGCGAACTTTCCGATGGCTTACGACAATCGCAAAGAATCTGATGCGAGACTGGCTTAGGAGCAGTAGCGAGCACCATCCTCCTGCGCTTACGAGCATTGCCAAACCAGACAGGCAAATCGAAGGCCAATTCGCCCGTGCAGCAGAGGAGGCTAAGCCCCGACGGTACGCGAGGCTTCCAGACGATGCTGTCGAGAAGATTCACGACCCAACTGCTATTCAGAAGTTCATCGGCAACGATGATGAATCACCGCTCACCATCTCTCCCGAGGGAAAATGCCTCCAAGAAGCGCTGGCAACCCTGGCGGAACGGGAACGGGAGATCCTTCTACTTTCGGCGCAGTACTCCATTGATGGAAAACAACTTCGGCTTCCACCGGACGTTCTGAACGGACTGTGCGCGCGCTGGGAAACGACGAAGATGAACGTTCGCAAGATTCGTATGCGGGCGCGCAACAAAGTCGAAGAGTACATGGCAACACACTGCTAGCCTTCACCCAAACCTTTCTCGTAGCCATATGAAGAAGCGGATGCATAAGACCCGTACGGGCAAGACCCGGTCATCGGTTCACGAGTCGTCGCTAATTGAGGCTCTCAGGAGCGGTGGATTCATCGCCCCGGCAACAGACGAAGATGCCCGTCGATGCCTGGACCGGTTCAGCGATTCATCTACTAAACTGCCACCTGCTCTGCAGGATGCTGACGCTGCAGTCAGCCGCATCCTCGGAGAGAAGGTACATCTGCCGGAGCAATTGCTGCGTCAACCTGAAACCGAGCAAGCATACTCGCTGAGACGTGCAGCCAGAAAGGGAGGCTCAATCTCACCTGAGATCGAAAAGGCAATGCGACAGGCCCGCGAAGGAGAGGACAGCGAATGAGTAAGCGGCTGCACCTCACACGCAATCGCGTCCAAGAGATAGCTGATTTGGCCGAAGAGGTCGCTGGCTATCAATTTCCTGTCAACCCCATCGCCATCTTGCGAACTCAGGCTAGGATCTCGTTAAGGCGCGGCCATTTTGGCGACGCCTTTGACGGGCTTCTGGAGTGGCGTGAGGGGCGTTTCTGGGTCTACAGCAACCTTGTGAGGGTTGGCCCGCCTGAATCTGCTCGGGAACGGTTCACAATTGCACACGAACTTGGGCACTACTTCATCGATGAGCACCGTAATGCGCTCATAAGGGGAGTAGGTTGTCATCCATCCTTCAGCGAGTTCCAATCAGACGAGTTGGCCGAGCGCGAGGCTGATTTATTCGCCTCTCGCCTTCTCATGCCAACGTGGGCATTTACCGCTGCCATACCGAAGAATCCGCAGGGGATACCCGACATTCTTACGCTGAAAAAACAATTCGAAACCTCGCTCACCAGCACTGCTATTCGGTACGTGGGCCTTGCCGGCTTTTTCTGTGCGATTGTGAAGTGGAACGATGATGGATTCGGGTGGCGCTGGACATCTCAGGAAGCCTACGAAAACCGGTATTGGAGTACGATCAAGTCCGCAGATCGTCTTCCACGGGACTCCGCCACTCGAATGATCATGCGAGGGGAAGCATCCTCGCCCGGTTTCATCGAACGCGGTGCCGTGGCTTCGATGTGGTTTGACTACGTCGGCATGGGTGGGCAGCGCGATATAATCTTGATAGAGCAGGCGATTTCGCTAGGCCAGTACGGTTGCTTGACCCTTCTTCTGCCCGCGCCAAAGAATGGCCAGTGGCCTTGCCACTGACCTTACTGAAAAGTGAAACAACATTATTTCCAAGTATCCCTGAACCAAGGCTCCTCCTTGGGCTGGTAGGGGCAGGAATGCTGGGGAAGCACGGACGGGATCTTGGTTTTGCATCTCAAGGCGGGGCGTGAGCACGGTACGATGGACTCTTGTGCCTTGACCCGATCCGTGTGGTCAAAGTGTACGTGTCCTTGCCAGGTCTGTAATTGCTTACGCGCCCTCTAGACGATAGCCAACGCAACAGGCGTGTCGACCGGGGCTGCGTTCTACGGCAAGCCCCGATTCGGGGCTTGCCGTACCCTACAGATTCCTGACGATGCCGAAAAGGATGTTCGACCCGGGTGTGGGTTTGGTTGCTTTTCTTGTTGGACAACTGGCCCGAGTAGCTCAGCTTCCGTTTTCGGGATGCCTTGCGCAGAATGCACCATTTGCCCCGTGGCCTGCTGTTTGTGCCGGTCGCACACGCACGGCTAAGTCGCCATGGATTTGCGCTTCCTTACCAAACAGACATTGGGATATCACTGCTACGCTGGCTCCTGGCCCTGGGAATCGATCCCGATGTGGTCCTTCAAGCCGAAGCACCCCGTAGTTCCCCTGCTAGTGGACTTCATGTCTGGATCTCGCTGCCACGCCTAGTTCCTGGTGAAGGCTGGCGCCACGATAGTCGCCACATCCACGACCGGCGCTTTCCTTGGCCATGGGCCCGCGGCGCCCCAATAGCCGTTGACATGTCACCAAGACCTCCGATAATGCCGTACGAAGAAATGAAGGGGCCTGCAGATCGGCGTTTCATCCGGTGCCTCACCCGGCTGCAGGTAAGCAACAGCCTGCATGGACAGGCTGTCGTCCAGGGCATCCTCCATGACCGGATCGGAGCGACCATTCTACTGCTGCATGAAATAGATGCACAGCATGGTCTCCAACGACATAGGCGGACGGCCGCGCAATCCCCTGGGATGGAAGGGCGCGATCATCGCACAGCGTTATTCCACGGCAACAGGGCATCCATACGCTTCAGCAGTTGCTGCCTGCGCGTTTTGTGACCCGGTTGTGGTAGGTGAGATCTCCTAAAAGGATAACTGCTGCATCGGACACGCTCGCATGGCGTAAGGGGTATACGTGGTATGTATATTGGGACGTACTCATTAGATCCGAGTTTTCTGAAGCCCGCTGCTCCCGATGATACTTTCCAGTACCTCCAGCCTGGATGATATTCTGGATGCGTGGCGCGAGGAGGCCGCTGCGGCAGAGTATAGCAAGAACGCATCAAGGGCACGGCATTTGAGCGGCTGTGCAAAGCCTTTCTCACGCATGATCCGACGCAGAAGACCCAGTATGAGCCCCCCGTGCACTACGGGGAGTGGGCCCGGGCGCAGGGCTTGCCTGAAACAGACCTGGGCATCGACCTGGTCGCCAAGGTCCGAAGCGGCGAAGGCTGGTGCGCGATCCAGTGCAAGTTCTGGGCCAAAGGCAAGCGGCTGCAGAAGGCTGACATAGCGCAGTTTCTGGCGGCTTTTCCGCCGGGCATTACGCGCCGCCTGCTCATTGATACGACGGGAAAGGACTGGGGTCACAACGCCGATGCGCTTTTGCGCCAGCATGCGATCCCGGTGGCTCGCATTGGGCTGCACGAGCTTCGTCAGAGTCCGATTGACTGGTCGCAGTTCGTAGAGACCGAAGAGGTCACGCGCCCGGAGCCCAAGACGCCACGTCCACACCAGGAAGAGGCCATACGCAAGGCTATGACCGGCCTTGCAGACGAAGGCTCCCGCGGCAAGCTCATCATGGCATGCGGAACGGGCAAGACGTTTACGTCGCTTCGCATTGCGGAGGACCTTGCGGGACGCGGTGGCCGCGTGCTGTACCTGGTGCCCAGTCTGGCCCTCATGTCCCAGACGGTGCGGGAATGGGCCGCGGATGCGCGGCTTTCGCTCCGGGCGTACGCAGCATGCTCGGATGTGCAGGTTGGCCGGCGTCGTCGCCGCAACGACGACCACATCGACATGGACGCGCTGGATTTGGCCTTTCCGGCAACGACGGATGCGGCCAAGCTGGCGGAGAAAGCTTCCCCACACGCACCCGATGATCTTACGGTGGTATTTGCCACGTACCACTCGCTTCCCGTGATTGGCGAAGCTCAACGGATTCATGGGCTGCCGGACTTTGACCTGGCCATCTGTGATGAGGCCCACCGGACAGCAGGCGCGCGCATCAAGGGTGAGGAGGACAGCCACTTTGTAAAGATCCACGACCAGGCGCATATCCGGGCGCATCGCCGGCTGTACATGACCGCTACGCCGAAGGTATATGCCCCGTCTGCGCGCAACAAGGCGGGTAAAGTGAACGCTGCGCTGTGCTCCATGGAGGATGAGGCGCTGTACGGCCCCGTCCTGTACGAGATCGGCTTCGGGAGCGCCGTGGAACAGGGGCTCCTCACCGACTACAAGGTGATCGTGCTGACGGTGCCAGAAAATGCCGTCGCCCATGGAATGCACGAGTCAATGGCCCGGTATGAGCTGAAGCTGGACGATGCGGGCAAGCTCATTGGCTGCTGGCGGGCGCTGGCGAAGGCCGATGAGGAGGAATTTCCTGAGGATGATCAGCTGCCCATGCGCCGGGCCATCGCCTACTGCCGCGACATCAAGTCCTCCAAACAGGTGGAGACGCTCTTCGGCACAGTGGTGCACGAATACCGCGAATCGTCTCAGGCGAACGCAAAGGACGAAGTGTCGGACTATGCGGTCGTAGCGCAGCATGTCGACGGCACTTTCAATGCGCTGAGGCGCAGCGAGCGCTTGACATGGCTTGACAGCGTGCGCCCGGCCGACGGGGCCTGTCATGTGCTTTCGAATGCGCGCTGCCTGGCCGAGGGCGTGGATGTGCCGGCGCTGGACGCCATCCTCTTCATGCATCCGCGCAAAAGTCAGATCGACGTGGTGCAGGCGGTGGGCCGCGTGATGCGGCGTGCTCCGGGCAAGCAGATGGGCTACGTCATACTGCCCGTGGTGATTCCCTCCAATACGGATCCCACAGCCGCCCTGGAAAAGTCTGACACGTTCCGTGTGGTCTGGCAAGTGCTGAATGCCATTCGGTCGCACGATGAACGGTTTGAGGCCATGCTCAACCTCTTGGAGGAAGGCCGATCCGGCACGCACTTGAGCATCGTTGCGCTTGCGGACTGGCAGCCAAGGCCTTCCAACGGCAGGAGCACTATCGATATTGGCGAAAACGGTAATGGCGATAAAGACACCGTCGGTAAGACAAGGTTCGCTGAGCCGGAACTGTTTGATCTGCCCGCAGCGATACGCGCCAAGATTGTGGAGAAGTGCGGCAACCGGCGGTACTGGGACGAGTGGGCGGGGGATGTCGCGGCCATAGCCCGGCGGCATATCGAGCGCATATCGGCGATAGTCACAGCTGACGAGTCAGGCAGCGCAACGTTGGATTTGGATGCATTGCTTGCCGACGAGGCGGTGCAGGAGATATTTGAAGAATTCCTGGATGAGCTACGCGATGACCTGAACGAGGGCATATCCAAGCAGGATGCCATCGAGATGCTCGCGCAGCACATGGTCACCCGACCCGTCTTTGAAGCGCTGCATGGCGATGCCCGGTTCGTCGATCAGAACCCGGTTAGCAAGGGCATACAGCTGATCCTGGATGTCCTGGAGCCTGCCCACATCGAGCAAGAAGCGGAAAGTCTCGAGGCGTTCTACGACAGCGTTCGCAGGCGCGCCAAGGCCGCGAACACGCCGCTGGCCCGGCAGAAGATCATCACGGAGCTGTACGACAAGTTCTTCCGGAACGCTTTCCCGAAGACAGCACAGAGGTTGGGCATCGTATACACGCCGATAGAGATCGTGGACTTCATCCTGCACTCGGTGGATGAGGTGCTACGCACAGAGTTTGGCCAGTCGCTGTCCTCAGACGGCGTACAGATCCTGGATCCCTTCACCGGAACGGGCACCTTCATCACGCGCATCATCCAGAATGGCCTGATCAGGCCTGAGTCTCTGGCCAAAAAGTACGCGTCGGAGATCCACGCCAATGAGATCATGCTGCTGGCGTACTACATCGCGGCGGTCAACATTGAAGCGGCCTTTCACGCCGCCGTGGGGGCGGACGAATACCAGCGCTTCCCAGGGATCATCCTGACAGATACGTTCGAAATGCAGGACAGCCCAGATCTGATCGCGAATATTCTGCCGGAGAACTCCGAACAGCGCAAGAAGCAGAAGGATGCGCGCATCCGGGTGATCGTAAGCAATCCGCCGTGGTCGGCAGGTCAAAGAAGCGAGAACGATGCGGCCCAGAATCAGAAATACCCGAACCTCGATAGCCGGATTACAACAAACTATGCGCATCATTCAAAGGCGACCAACAAGAACAGCCTGTACGACAGCTACGTGCGGGCGATTCGTTGGGCGTCTGATCGCATCGGGGACAGCGGCGTGATCGGGTTCGTGACGAATGCGGGCTGGCTGGACGGAAACGCCATGGACGGCATGCGCAAGTGCCTAGAGGAAGAGTTTACGGGCATTCATGTGGTCCATTTGCGGGGGAACCAGCGGACACAGGGCGAACGGTCGCGACAAGAAGGGGGCAAGGTATTTGGGGCGGGGTCACGGGCGCCGGTGGCGATCACCCTGTTGGTGCGAAACCCAAAGCGCCACGGGTGCAGGATTCTGTTCCACGACATCGGCGACTACCTGAATCGCGAGGAGAAGCTCAACAAGGTCAAGGAGTATCAGAGCATCCGCGGCGTGGCTGCAAGCGGAGGCTGGTCGACCATCGTGCCGGATATGTACCACGACTGGCTCAATCAGCGCGACGCGGGCTTTGCGGCGTTCATGGCGTTGGGAGACAAGTCTGGAGGCATACAGATTGGCGAAAAGATTTTCAAGAACTACTCACAGGGGGTAAAGACCAATCGCGACGCCTGGTGCTACAACTTTTCGAAGACTGCGCTGAATGACAAAGTGCAGGGCATGATCCGCTTCTATGAAGCGGAGCGACGGCGACTCCAGGATCAGATTGTAGCTGCGCACAGGCTGTCGGCAGCGGAGATTACCCGCCTCATAAACAACGATGCCACCAAAATCAGCTGGTCGGACGGCCTGAAAACCCACTTGCGCGGGAACAAGAGACTCAGCGTCGAAGAGGGACGCATTGCGGCGTCTCAATACAGACCCTTCACGAGGCAGTACATCTACCTGAGCCGAAGACTGAATGACAGGGTCTACCAGATCCCGAAGCTGTTTCCACACGGAGAGGCGGAGAACCGGCTCATCTGTGTGCCGGCAAAAGGGGTAAAAGACGATTTTACGTGCCTCATGGTCGACATCATACCCGATCTGAACCTGATCACCGGCGGACAGTGCTTTCCGCGGTGGCAATATGCAAAGAATGGTTCGCCCGAAGCCAGATTGTTTGCCGAGGAAGAGAAATCGGACGCCCACGGGTACGTGCGCCAAAGTGCGATCAGCAAGGAATCAATCACCGCCTTTGCGGAGAAGCTGGGTGCCGAGTGCAAGGTAACCGCGGACGACCTCTTTCACTACGTGTACGGCGTGCTGCACCTCCCCTCCTATCGCACCAAGTATCAGGCAAACCTTAGCAAAGAGCTGCCCCGAATACCGATCCCAGTGAAGCTGGAGGACTACCGGGCGTTGGCCCAAGCCGGCGAGGCGCTCGGCAAACTCCACACGGACTACGATGATGGGGAGCCGTGGACCATTGAATTTGCAGACGGCGGCTGGAAGCCGCGTAACGGGACAGCAGAGATGGAGTGGTTTCGCGTGGGCAAGCCCATGCGCCATCCCGGCAGTGGAAGAGCCAAAGACAGGACGCGCATCTGGTACAACGACTACATAACCATTAAGGGTATCCCCGAGGAGGCCTACGACTACATGGTGAACGGCAAACCGGCCATCGCCTGGGTCATGGAACGGCAGTGTGTCAAGAATCACAAAGCCAGCGGCATCGTCAACGATGCCAACCGCTACGCCCTGGAAACCATGCAGGACCCTGCCTATCCGCTGAAGCTCCTGGCCAGAGTGATCCGCGTCAGCATCAAAACCCTGCGCATCGTAAAGCAGCTGCCAGACCCCGTGTGGCATTCGTAGGGGCCAAGCTCACGCCGCGAAGTGAGACAAGTCGGGTGCCACTTTGCCTTCCGAGTGCGCCGGGTGCGCCCTGCCCGATCCTGCGTACTGCCAACGGCCGGATCCATGTGCGCCACGCGAGGCGTCGGCAATGGAGCGAAATCGCTAGGGCCCTTAACGTTCAGGCTGCCGCGGGATTCGTAACCCCACATTCCAAGGAGATAGAGCGGCAATGGGCGAATCCTCGTGGAGCCTGGCGGGGTAGCGGCCCAGCAGGCGGATGCCGAATCTCGACTTACGGCATTCTGCGTCTTTACGGAATGCACGGCCCATCGGAAGCATCGAGCTTTAAGGCCTGCTGGTCCTTCGGATGGAGCACCCACCCTGATGCATCGCAACCGCGTCGCCGCAAGCACCTGGAACTTCGCACGGGCGCAGCACCCCCAAGCGGTTGCATTTGTCGCGGTTGCACTGTTCAATGTTGCAATATTTTCAGTACCTTTTCGTGGAACCGTTTCCTTCTACCAAATCACCTGATATCCAAATTATCACCATGAAACAGTTTGTTACATGCCTCGCGATGCTGATCGCATCACCCGCCGCCCTGGCACTCGCCCAGGCTGGGCCTGCGCTCGGCAGCGACTTTATCTTCTTTCGCAACGGCACCAACACCAGCATCCCCGATGTAGGTGGCACCGAAGAAGCCGATCAAAACGATCCGAATGAGATCTCGATACGCTACGATTACAGCGACTGGTCTTACCAGTTTTTTGGCTGGGACCCCGGTGTTGGCAAGGACTTGACAGGCAACCTTACTAGCAACGATATCCTACATCTCAAGCTGCGGGTCCATCAGGACAATGCAAGCAAAGACAACACGTTCATCATGTTTGAGGACAAAACGAACGGACAGCCCGATGATCTGCCCATGCGGCTGGTCTGGCGCGTTCCTGCAAGCATGAAGGATGGCAACTGGCACACGCTTGACATCCCGTTACCCCCGGAAAAATGTGCCGACCTGGCCAGTGCTCGCGGAACCCTGGGCCTTGCAGACAACTGGTGGTACGGCGGCAGCTGGTCCAACGCCACGCAGCGCGTGGGTGACTACGATGACGAATGCGGCAATACAACCAATAACCCCCAGTACTGGAAGGAATTCGAGTGGACCAACGTCAAATCTCTAGGTGCATTTTTCGACCACAACACCGGCGGCAACAGCATCTGGTTTGACGATGTCTACATCGGGAGCGCAGGCCTTGATTTGACGATCGCCGATGCGCCGCCTGCCGCCATGTCAGGCGTCATGGTGGAAACGCTGCCCGAAGGCAACAAGATCTCTTGGACGCATGATGCCAGTTTTGGGGGGTACCGGGTCTACGGCAGCAGCAATGCATTCACAGATGCCGGTGCCGATGGCGTCTTCGAAATGGGGACCATTCCTGGCGACGCGATGGATTTCAGCCTTACGCATTACCTGCAGTACGTCCACCCCACAGTGGCTCCGGGAGCTACAAATGCCTTCATGTATAGTCCATATTACGGCGTGGCGTCGCTGAGTCAGTTTGGGGTAGAGAACAAGGACGTTACCAACAGCATGGCTAACCCCACGAACGCTGACCTGTCGCTCGCGCCCGTAATCCTTGAACTCACAGACGCTGAGGCCGGCATGCTGCTTACAGACTTTGCCAGCGGCAACGCCTCTGGAAGTGGGTTCCATAGCGACTGGCTGCCCTTCATGCTGAATCAAAGCCACTACAAGCTCGCGGATGTCCAAACGCCACCGGACAATGACGACGATCTGTCTGGCACTTTTTGGCTCGGGTATTCCCAGCTCAACGAGCTGTGGCTCTATGCGGAAGTGCGTGATGACCAGATAGACCTTCCGAGCTCTGGAACCGGTGATCCGTGGAACTACGATACCATTGAAATTGGCTGGGCCAATTATGACGTGACCGACGACGGTGGAGATGTCATTTTTGGTACGCCGCATCAGGACTTTAGCCGTGGCATGTACGCAGACTACCAATTCCGCATCGCGGGCCGCGACGGAGGCAGCGCTGCATTCTGGGAGGTAGGCAACCCTGGTGTCGGCGAAGTTGGCGGCGCAGTGTACAACGCGTGGATGGATAACAGCGGCAACCAGATTGGCTACAAGATCCTGGGTGTCCTGCCGCTTGACGGAATACAGGAGACTTCAACCGGCGATGCGGTACTGTCGCCCCCAGGGGCCGGCGATCCCATCCGTTACATGGCCATCGATATCGTGCTCAACGACCGGGATTCAGGCACGCGCGAACACCAGATTCAGACCTCGCGCAAGTACAACGCTGGGGGTCAGTGGTGGAATACTCCGGCGGAATGGGAAACCGTTGCGATGTCTCCAAGAGATCAGCACCCCATCGCCACACAGACAGAGTTTCCCGAAGATTTTGTGCTGAACCAGAACTATCCCAACCCATTCAACCCGACTACGAACATTGGCTTTACGCTGGGCTCTGCAGAGCGCGTAACGCTTACAGTCCACGACGTACTCGGAAGGAAAGTCGCCACGTTGCTTCAGGGACAGCAGCTCGTGGCGGGCAGCCATTCGGTTCCGTTCCGTGCGGAAGGCTTGGCCTCCGGGATCTACATCTACCAGATCCGGGCAGGCGACGCCTTTATGCAGACGAAGCGAATGATCTTGGTCAAGTAGCATTCGGCCTTTCGATAACAAGCAATGCAGGGGCGCTTTCAGATCCTGGGAGCGCCCCTGTCTTTTGCTGAGGCCCAGCGTAAGACATCACCGCACACCCCAGGCACTGCGCAACCGCTGCCTGAATCAACAGGCCGCCCATCCTTGGCAAGATCCTTGCCAAGGATCTTTGGGGCTGGCCAAATGCATCATGCCGGGTGCAGTGCTCAACCGCGCAGGATACGTCAGCGGATGACTGAGCTTGATAAGGGCAGGCCTGTTGCAAATCAGGTCCCTGCGGCTTCTGAAATCGCGCGGAAGGCATCGCTGCCGCAGGTGCGCCCGCCAGCGCTGCCGCAGTAGGCTTCGTCGCGGCTGCCCTGGCCTGCGTAGCGCAATCCAGGCTGAAGCAACCCGGTGGCCTTATGGCAATAGGGCCGGTCACGGTAATGCATTACGGCGTAGTAAGTACAGAACGATCATTAATTGAATTGGCAGCATCGCGTGCGTGACTTAGTCCTTTGTGATTGCCTTCGCCCAGATCAGGTGTTTTCCGTAACCGTGCTTTCCAATGAACAGGCCGCTGGAGCAGGCGGCGCTGATGGTCTGGACAGCCCGGTGCGATGAAGTGCGCACTGGGTCCATGCAAGCCCGCCCTACGATGCGCTATTGGGAGCCATCCTGAACATGTAAAAGGGGCTACTCCGGCTATTTTCTGGGTTAAGGCGTCCATAAGGCCCGCGAATGCTGCGCCGCGGCTGGCATAACAGCGTCTGAACCGGGCTGACCGGGAGCCGCTGCATGCCATAGCAGGATGGATCGAGTATCGACCTCAAAGCAACTACGATTGCTCTAAACAATGTTTGAACACGGGAACTTTTTTCAAGATCCGATGTAAACATAATCAAATTCTTTCTTGCCAGACTTTTGATTGAATGACCCAGGTCTTAGTAATTGCCGATGCGCACATAGGGCGGTACCCCTCGAAAGTGCCCGTGAACCAGGATGAACTGACTGTCCGCGCCGTGTGGAATGCAGCAATAGACTATGCGCTCGAACACCCTGTGCATGCAGTTGTCCTGACAGGCGACATCGTTGATAAGTCCAACAAGTACTTTGAGGCCTATGGCCCCGTCAAGCACGGCGTTCGCACGTTGACGTCCGCGGGCATTGAGGTGTTTGCGGTGGCAGGAAATCACGACTACGACGTCTTTCCGCGGCTGGCCAGCGAGGTAAGCCAGGACCGATTCCATCTGCTGGGCCACAATGGCACCTGGGAAACAAAACCGCTCATCGTCGATGGCCGCGTGGCCGCGTGGTTCATGGGATGGTCGTTTCCTTCCCTGCATTGCTCCAAATCGCCGCTGGAAACGCTACAGCTGCCGTCGAAAAGCGAGCCCATAGTCGGCATTGTTCACGGCGAAGTGAGTGAATCAGGGAGCCAGTATGCGCCGCTTTCTCTGGAAACCCTGCAAAGGCTGCCGGTTGCGGCGTGGCTGCTCGGACATGTGCATAAGCCGCAGTGCTATGACGGGAGTCCCCCAGTGCTTTATCCCGGATCGCTCCAACCGCTGGACCCGGGTGAAGCGGGCGCGCATGGCCCCTGGATGCTGAACATCGACAGGCAAGACACCGTCTCTGTAACGCAAGTGAAGCTAGCTTCCGTCCGATACGAAAAGGTCGCCATCGACGTAGGCAAGGCAACCGATATCAAAGACATTGAATCTGCAATCACCGCCAGGGTCTCTAGGGAAGCGGGACGACTGCAGAGCGAAAACGAGCAGCTGCGCCATGCGGTATTGCGGGTGAATCTAACAGGGCGAACGGCGCTGCATCGCGAGCTGATCACACGCTCATGGAGCGATACGCTGGACAAGCTTGTGGTTCCAATGGACACGCTGCAAGTCACAGTCGACACGGTCGAGTGTAACACCACGCCCGCGCGCAATCTGGATAACATCGCGCGATTCACAGACCCGCCTGGAACCCTTGCCCGTTGGATCCTAGAACTTCGGTTGATCGCCGATGGCGCCGCGGTTACGCCTACGCCAAAATGCAAATCGCTCCTATCCGCCGCACGCGACGAACTTGCGCGTGTTCAGAAGGTGAAGAACTACCAGGATCACCTGGCCAAGCTGGATTTAGGTACGACTGACCTCGCCGCGCTACTAGCGTCCCAAGGCTTATTGCTGTTGGACGCACTGATGTCCCAGCGCGACAATGCACAAAAGTAATACCGCTAATCTTAACAATTGCAGGAACTATGACTAACGCAAGACGCGTCCAATTCAGGCGAATATCAGTTGACCGCATGTACGATGAACCCTTCACGGGGCTCTCGTTGTCGAATCTGTCTGAACACATCAACATCGTATACGGGCCCAACGCATCAGGCAAATCCACCTTGGCCAACGCTATACAGACGACGCTGCTGCGCAGCCACAAGCCATATGGCAAGGCGGTGATTGATGCCACACTAGCAACCCGCAGAGGCGAACTGATAGTACGCGTCGATGGTGTCCAGCGCGAGTACTTCTTGAATGGAGAGACGATGGATTGGACGCCTGAGCTGATCCGTCCAGAGAGCTACCATATCTCCCTGCACGACTTGCTGAGCGCAGAATCGGACGAAAAATCTTTCGTAGAGGAGATCATCAGGCAAGCCAGTGGCGGATACGACGTAGGCAAGGCCGGCAAAGTCTTAGAATTACACGAGGCGCCATCGTATAAAAAGCGGAAGATCGTGACTGCATTCAAGAGCAGTTCCAGGCGGCTCCGAACAATCGAAAAGAAGCAGAAAGTTCTCGACACCGATCGGAAACGCCTCGCAGATCTCCACGATGAGATCGACGAGAAAGACCAGGCATTACATCGGCGACAGCTCCTTCAAAAGGCGTTGGCCTTTAGTGAAGCACATCAGCAATGGGTTCGTTGTGACCAAAACGTAGCAAAGTATCCGCCTGCCCTGCGCGCGGCTGACTTGCGAAACTTGAGCGACAAGCCAACGCAGCTTGAGAAGGCTAACAAGGATCTCGCGAAAATAGATGGAGAACTTGAGCAACTCGGCCGCGAATTAGCTGCTGTGGAAACCGCCATTCTGCAGAGCAGCTTGCCGGAGACTGGATTGCTGGTAGGCCTGCTGGAACAGCTACGGCTTCAAACGCAGGGACTAAGCGATACTGACACAGACATTACTCGGATCAAGCAGAATCTGGTGGGTCTTCAGCGTGAAGCCGAGGCCCTGTTAAGCAGCGTGTCTGGTGCGGTGACAACCGATGCCGCTGTACAGTTCGGCTTCGAGGAAGTGGAACGCTTGGAAGAAGTGGTCCGGAGAGCCTCCAACACGAAAGGACGCAGCGACGCATTGCAAGCCCTGGAGCAACTCTTTAGAACTGATAGCGACACAGACCTGGAAGAACGCGTCGATCAGCTGAAGCAAGCGCAGAAACGTCTATTGGGCTGGCTTCAGGCGAAGGCAAGCGCAATAGCCGGACTGCAACGGGTCAAGCTTGTCTTGTGGATTGCGACCCTTCTGACGACGATCAGCACACTGGTGGTGGCCTTGGGCCTTGGCAACGCTGTCGGATGGAGCGGTCTGGTGCCGGTCGCGCTAATCGTTACGGCACTGATCTGGCTACAATCCACGGGGGCACAGGACAGTGAAGGGAGCGAGCATCGTCGACAGTTTCTAGAGCTGGGAATAACTACGCCGAACGCATGGGAACACTCGGCCGTGTCCGCAAGGCTTACCGAGCTGTTGAACGAGCGTGCTGGCGCTCTGCTGGACCTGGAAAAACACAAACGCTGGACAGCCCGGGCTGACGAATGTGCGAAAGTGCGCACCGAGATGGAGGAAACAGCCGCCCAACTGGCAGCGCTGCGCGACAAAACTGGCCTCACTATCGATCCTGTGGAGCCCTTGTATTATGTGGTCGTGAAGATTCTGACATACCAGGATAAGATGGCACAGGTAGCGGGTGCTGAAAAACAGCTACGCCAAGCAGTAAAGAGGCGCGCCGGCCTGATCGCACAGATAAACAAGACCTTGACTGCGCTTGGCGAAATGGAAATCGCCTCCCACGACGAGGCAGCAGGAACACTCGAGGCGCTGCGCTCCAAGAAAGAAGCATTGCTGCGGGACCTGCAAAAACGCGATGTGATCACGACTCGGCTAAACGACCGCACGCAGCAACGCAACAGTGTCCATGAGGACAAAACAAAAATCTTTACGGACCTGGGGCTGAATGAGGGCGACACGGAAGGACTGATTCGGCTGGTGGATCAAGGACCTGAATTGCGGGAGCTGCAGCAAAGTGAAAGGGAAGCCAGAATCCTCCGGGATAAGGCTGAAAAAGAGCTGGACGTACTCCGTGGAGAAGTGGAAGCGCTCAAGACCCTGCCCTTGAAGGACTTGAAGAACGAGCTCTCAGCACTTGATGGTGCAGCCGACGAACGGGCAGCGCTGCAGAAAACGATCACCGAAATTGAAACCAAAATCGAAGATGCCGAGCGGAGAAACGACTTGGAAGATGCGCTTGCGGAAGCTGAGAAAAAGCGTTCTGCACTCGCGGAAGAGCGCGAACAGGAGTGGAACAAGGCTGTAGGACATGTGATCTTTAAAGAGCTTATAGACTACACCAGAGAACAAGGCTTGCCGAAGGTCTTCACGAAGGCAGTTGAAAACTTCTCCGCTGTAACCAGCGAACGCTACGAGCTGGGTATTAGAGACAATCACTCGTTCGAGGCATACGATGCCAAGCGCGAACAGAAGTATGAACTAAACCAGCTTTCGAGCGCCACGCGCGTGCAGCTGCTCTTATGCGTGCGCATCGCATTCGTGGAAACGCAGGAGGAGAACGGTAACCACTGCTTCCCGCTTACGCTGGATGAAGCGCTCGCCAATAGCGACGACATACGGGCTGGGACCGTGATTGATACCATCGCCAAGCTGGCGGAGAAACGGCAGATCTTCTACTTCACAGCGCAGGAAGATGAAGTGGTAAAATGGAAGGAGCGGGCCGGCAACGAGCTGATCAAGGTTCACCAACTTACCCCTGCTGCTTAAGGACTGTGCGGCGCATGGAATGCGCCGCCGGGCGCTGGTGGCTCCTGCCTCTACCGCCGCTTAGGTTTGGCGGAACCCCACGCTACTGCGCGCCGTGCACGCAGTAGCGAAACACGCAGTCTTCATAAGCCATTGGGGTGCAGCGGCAGCAGACGCACAACAGCGTTACCTTAAGGGTTGCCGCCATTGGCACAGGACACCCAAATGCGGGTCCTTAGATCTGCAAGAAAACAGACCGCTGTATGCGCTCACGAGATGCCTGCACTGCCATGGCAGTGCTCCTTTTGGCCCTTGGTTGCGAAAATGCCGACACCGATGTCACCGCCAGCCTTCCCGCAACCGGCAGCCGCGTGTGGATAGGACCCGACTTCTACGCCAACAGGCTCATGGACTGGCAGCTTGATGCGGGTCGTATCGAATGCATAGAAGGACGATCTCAAAAGCCCATGCGCACGCTGCACCTGCTGACACGTGCACTGTCGGACGCGGATGGGTCCATCCAACTATCCGTGGATACTGGACCTGTCGATGCCGGCGGCGCAGCGCACGCCAACACATGGACCGGGTTCCTGGTTGGCGCCGGGGGAAGCCATGTGGACTTTCGGATCAGCAGCCTCACTCACCACTGGCCGGGCGAGGATGGCGGGCTGATCTTTGCACTGGACGGCACAGGTCACATCATTGCGCGTGACAATGCCCACAACGAGGCGCGCAAAGGTCCGCGCGTGGACTTCACAGCAGACGACTGGCCGCTCATCGAACCCGCATCCTATAACGGCGCAGTGGAGCCCTACGCCAGCGTCACACTGGCGCTAACGGCACGCCCGCGCGGTAAGCAATATGACGTTACCGTGTCCGCGCTCGGCGGCGGCGCATTGCTGGCGCAAGCCGTATTTGAAGGGCTCGACCCGGAGCACTTTTCCGGCAATGTCGCGCTGGTTTCGCACAACAGCGCACGCATGGAGGGCCCAGGCTACTGGTTCGAGAACTGGCAGGTGGGCGGCAGCAAGATCGCCATCCATGCTGAGCGCGCATTCGGACCCGTGATGGGCGCTATGTACACGGTCAGCGACGAAGTGCTCAAGATGACAGCCCAGCTGGGCCCCATCGGAGAGTCGGATACGCGCACAGTAGTATTGGAACTGCACGACGGCAAGGACTGGCATCCGGCGGCCACCGGGACCATTGAACCTGGCAGCTTTACCGCCGCACTGCGCGTAAGTGGCTTCACCCCAACCGCCGATGTGCCCTACCGCGTGGCCTACGACCTGGTAGGAGCCGAGGATGACCCAGAGACCCATTACTACGAAGGCACTATCCGCCATCCACGCGTTGACGACGATGAGTTTGTGCTGGCGTCGCTGAACTGCCAGAACATATCGCAGAATCGTGACCTTGTCTGGAATCACAGTACCATCTGGTATCCGCACAACGAGCTGACCGCCGCTGTAGCGACACATGATCCGGACCTGCTCTTTTTTGCGGGCGATCAGATCTACGAAGGTGGCTTGGCCGGCATCATCCGCGCACCGCTCGACAAAGCCTACCTGGACTACCACTACCACTGGTACCGCTTCGTCTGGGCTTTCCGTGACCTCATGCGGGATCGTCCCACCATAACAATACCGGACGACCACGATGTGTACCACGGCAACATCTGGGGCGATGGCGGCATCAAGGCTGAAGGCGATGCACGGCCTTTGTCAGACAATGGCGGCTACATCATGGATGCGCGCTTTGTCAATGCCGTGCACCGAACACAGGTGTCACACCTGCCCGATGCGTACGATCCGACGCCCATTGCGCAAGACATCACGGTCTACTATACCGATATGACTTACGGCGATATCAGCTTTGCCATTGTGGCGGACCGGATGTGGAAATCCACGCCGCGTAAGGCCGTGCCCGAGGCCGCCGTGCGTAACGGCTGGCCGGAGGATCGCGCGTACGATGCCACAAAGGTGACAGAGGCCACGCTGCTGGGCCCCAGGCAACTGGCGTTCCTGGAAGACTGGGCGAAGGACTTTTCCGGCAACACCTGGATGAAGGTGATGCTGTCGCAGACCCTTTTCAACAACCTGGCCACCTTGCCGGAGGGCTACTACGATGACCGCGTAGTACCGCAGATGCGTTATGCCGAACCCGGAGAGTATATCCGCACCGACCACCTGGGCACGGACATGGATTCCAATGGCTGGCCCCAGGCCGGACGTAACAGGGCGCTGCGAACGATACGCAAAGGATTTGCATTCCATGTGGGCGGCGATCAGCACCTGGGAAGCTTTGTCCACTACGGCATTGACGCTTTTGGCGACGGCCCCAATGCTTTTATTGCACCAGCGATCGCCAATGTGTGGCCGCGGCGGTGGTTTCCGCCTACGCCCGGTGCCAACCGCGCGCCCGACGCGCCAGAATACACTGGCGAGCATCTGGATGGCTTCGGCAACCGCATGACCGTGCACGCCGTGGCCAACCCTGTCCGCAGTGGCAGGGAGCCTGCTGCGTTGTATGACCGTGTCCCCGGCTACGGGATCGTGCGATTCAACCGCAGAGCGCGTACGATCACCGCCGAAGCATGGCCGCGGTGGGTGGACCCCGCCGCGGACGATGCCGAGCAGTACTCCGGCTGGCCCGTGTTGGTAAACCAGGAATCGAACTACGGGCGTATACCGGCCGGCTACCTGCCCCGCATTGAGGTCACAGGGGCGCAGGACCCGATCATTCAAGTCGCCGAGGAAACTTCCGGCGCCGTGGTCTACACGCTGCGCATTGATGGCGCTACCTTCCGCCCCAAGGTCTTTGACGAGTCCATCGCTTATGTGGTGACCATCCAAGGACCGCAGGGCGCAATGCAGCGACTCACGGGTCTGCGCGTGGCTCCGGGCACCGATACGACCATCGCAGTCGCGTTCTAGCATGCGTATAGCCTCCAGAATGCCCCCGCTGCCGGTGCCACATGCGTCAACTCTTGAACGATAATCCTGATCAGAAAATATGGCCTTGCGGTACTTCGCCCTGCTCTCCTTGGCAATGCTTTCGTGCGCCGCGCCGCAAACGCCCCGGAACGTGGTGCTCATACTGGTCGATGACCTCGGGTGGATCGACACCGGCGTATACGGGAGCACCTTCTACGCAACGCCTGCTATCGACAGCCTGGCTGCCCAAGGCATCCGCTTCACCCAGTTCTACGCAGCCAGCGGCGTCTGCTCGCCCACGCGTGCCAGCATTGTGACTGGCAAGCACCCAGCACGGCTCCAGATAACCAACTGGATTGGCGGTGAACAGCAAGGACCGCTTCTCCAGGCCGACTATCAGCGTGCACTGCCGCTGGAAGAAGTCACCGTCGGCGAGGCCTTTCAAGACGCCGGATACGCGACCGGGTACATAGGCAAGTGGCACCTGGGCCAGGAAGGATTCATGCCCGAAGATCAGGGCTTTGCCTACACGGGCGCCGTCAACTACGCGGGGCAGCCCGGGTCGTTCTTTCCACCGTACGAGAATCCCAACTTTCCAATCTCCAATGTACCGGGGCTGAAAGGGGATCCAGACGGCGCATACCTCACCGACCGCTTAACCGATCTGGCGATAGCGTTTGTGGAGCGCCATCAGCACGAACCGTTCTTTCTGTACCTGTCGCACTACGCGGTACATACGCCGCTACAGTCCAAACCTGCGCTGACTGAACGCTTTGCAGCCCAATCAGCCGCAGTGGGGGATGGTCCAGCGTTTCTGCCGGAACGCACCCTCGGCACCACTCGGCAGCACCAAGATCACGCGGTGTATGCAGGAATGATCGCCTCGGTGGACGAAAGCGTTGCACGCATCATGGCCGCACTCACAGCGCGCGGCCTCGCAGACAACACCATCGTGGTCTTCACCTCGGACAACGGTGGACTCAGCACGCTATCCGGCGAGCGCCGCTGGGCCCCCACCTCCAACCTGCCCCTGCGCGCCGGCAAGGGCTTCCTGTACGAAGGCGGTATCCGCATTCCGCTGATTGTGCACGATCCCACCGGGCCGCGCGGGACGGTGGTGGATGCGCCAGGGAATACCAACGACCTCTTCCCTACACTCCTGGGCCTGACCGGCCTGCCGCCACAACCGGATCTGGATGGCCAAGATCTGTCCGGCATCCTGGCAGGCGGCACCGCACCCATGCGTGCGCTGCACTGGCACTTTCCGCACTACCACGGATCGGGCAACCGGCCATCCGGGGCTATCCGAAGGGGCCGTTACAAGCTCGTGGAGTGGTTTGAAGACGATACAGCAGAGCTGTTTGACCTTTTGGCCGACCCCGGTGAAGCCACTGACCTATCCGCGACCATGCCCGCACAGGCCGTAGCGCTTCAGGAAGCCCTCCAGGCATGGAGGCACGCAACCGGTGCCCGCATGCCTACACCCAATCCCGACTGGGACGCGCAATAGGTGCGTGTTACTGCTCTGGCCCCACCAGACGATAGCTGACAAAGGCCACTGAACGGCTGTCGGGCGACCAGGACGGTACGTTGATGGTGCCCTGCCCACCAAAGAGCGTCGCGATCACCAGCGGAGTCCCGCCGCCTGCGGGCATAAGGCGCAAGGTTACGGGCTTGTTGGGCGGGTGCCCCTCAACGTCTCCGTCGTAGGAAAGAAACACGACCCACTGTCCATCGGGGGATGGATGCGGAAACCAGTCGGCATAGTCCTCATCGAACGTCAGCTGCTCCGGACTGGAGCCATCCGGTCTCATGCGCCAGATCTTCATAGAGCCGCCGCGGACCGAATTATAGTAGATATAGGCCCCGTCCGGCGAATAGTCCGGGCCATCGTCCAGTCCGGGCGTATCCGTAAGCCGGATCTCTTCGCCGCCTTCCACCGGGATCACATAGATGTCAAAGTCTCCATCCCGCCGGGCGGTGTACGCCAGCATCTTCTGGTCTGGAGACCAGCCATGCCAGTAGGAAGGCGCACGATCAGTGACCCGCTTCGGCGTGCCCCCCTCGGCCGGCATGACGTAAACAACCGATCCCTGATCGTCGGGCGAATGACTGATCGCCATCAAGCTGCCATCCGGCGAATAGCCGTGATCATTGTTCAAGCGGTCCGCAAATCCTGTGTCTATGGGACGCAAAATCTGCGAGGCGATCTCAAGGCTGTACAGCTTGCCTTCGTGGTTCACCACCAGAAAGTCCCCGTCGGGCGACCAGTTCGGCGCCTCAAAATGCGCACGGGATCGCCGAACCACCTGCCGCGTGCCCGTGCCTACTTCCAGGATCTCAATGGAGCTCTCCAGCTCGCGCGTGGCCGGCGTGCCCAACTCATTGAACGAAACATTGGTGAATCGCGCAGTCTCTTGGACTGCGGCGTCGTGTGCGCACACGACCAGGCCAACATAGACCTCCTCCGGCAACGCAATAGATACGTTCCCGACGACGTACAACGGATCCCTCCCTCGGAGCAGATACAGCGTGTACAGACTGTCAGTGCGCTCCAGCCACAGCGATGCGGGCGCGCGAATGCCGGACAAGATTTCGCGCGTCGGGCCGCCCTTCTGCTCCCGATACTGCAATGCAATAAGCCCGTCCCCATGCACGAGCGCATCCACATAGGGGCTGTCATCATCCAGAGAGGCACGAATCATCCACCCCGCCTTCTTGAACAAGTGTCCAGACGTGTCGGCGAACGTAATGTCCGCATTCATCACCAGATCCCCTGATGCACGCCGCCACACGTAATAGAATTCGTCGCGTTCGCCGTAGATGTCCGCACCGCTCCCCGTAATCGTATAGGATTCGTCGGTAGCATCGTAGACCAGATCCCCGCCCAGCGGTGCGCCGCCTACATTGGATTCCCCTTCAAACATGCCGCGGTCCACTCTGCACGCGGCGAGCCCTGCCACCATTACGATGAGAAGGGCCGCGCGGCCCCATATTATACGCTGCGTCATTGCTGCTGCACTAGATGTAACGAAATGGATCTCCTGTTGGAATGTGCCTTACCTGCACCCCGGGAATGCGAGGCTTGAGCCATTCTGCAAGGTACTGCATGCCCGGCTCTTCGCTCAGCGCATGTCCTACTACGATCAGCCCCCGGGGCTGATCGTTCCACGCACCGTCACGGACGTACTCCGTTGTTTCCCACTCGCGCACCTCGCCGACCACCAGCACATCCACCCCACCGAGCGCCTCGATCTGCCTGCGCCCGCCCACAGCGCCGACCAGAAGTCCAACCCGTTCGCATGGCAACGCAGGCGGTCCCATCACCCGGACGCGCTGCGCGCCAAAGCGGCGCTTCATAAACACGGAAAGCTGTGACAGCGGCGTCGCAGGAATCACGCACCGCTGCGGATTGTCCGGCTGCGCATAGCCCGTCCAACCCAGAAGGCGGAGTACGCCGGTTGCAATGCCGTCAGGATCCCGCGCATGCCAGTAGTCATGATTGCGCCAGACCACCACGCCATTTTCTTCCAGCAAGCGACGCTTGGCTTCGTAGACCGGATCCGTCGCCAACCAGTGGGTTTCATCCAGGTGGTTGTAGAACGTGGGCTCGTGCGTGATGATGAGATTCACGCCGAACCGAATGGCGCGCAGGATTACTTCGTACGTAGCCAGAAAGGTCGTCGCCACACCGCGGACCTCCTGGGACGGGTCACCCACCTTTACGGTGTCCACGGTCGACGCCGCCGATACATTCGGTGCAACTTCCATGCAGAGGTCAATTACATCCTGTATACTGCGTGCGCGTGGCTTGGCCCGCGCGGCTACCGCCGCACCAGCAGCCGTGGCCAGGAATTCGCGGCGTGTGGGCATGAATTCGGTTTTTTCTTTGCAGAGCGCGCCAGTCCGGTTGAACCGATTAGTGCGCCGAACGGTCTAATGTGGTGCATTGAAATAAACAACGGTGCTATGATACGCACGCTGCTTACCGCTGGTTTAATCGTAATCGCTGCCACACCGCTTCAGGCCGCAGCGCAGGATAACGGTTGGGTGGATCTTGTTCAAGGCAACACGCTGGAAGGCTGGACGCGCCTGAATGGCGAGGCGACTTACAAGGTACGCGAGGGCATGATCATTGGCGTAACCACGCCCAACACGCCCAACACCTTCCTGGCCACCAACGAAACCTACCAGGACTTCGCACTGAAGGTCGAAGTGTGGGTTGCTGAGGGCATCAACTCCGGAATCCAGATTCGGAGCGAAAGCAGACCGGACTACATGAATGGACGCGTGCACGGCTACCAGGTGGAAATAGACCCTAGTGCCCGCGCCTGGAGCGGCGGCCTCTACGACGAGGCCCGTCGGGGCTGGCTCTACCCGCTGACCTTGAATCCCGCGTGCAGAAAAGCATTCAAGGTGGAGAACTGGAACGAATACTACGTTGAAGCCATCGGACCATCCATGCGGACCTGGGTCAACGGAGTCCCCTGCGCCGCGCTGTACGACGACCTCACACCAGAAGGGTTTATCGCCTTGCAGGTCCACAGCATCGGCAGCGAAGCGCAAGCCGGCAAGGAGGTACGCTGGCGCAACATACAGCTTCGGCCAGGCAGCGCGCACATGCGACCGCTTGACGATACCTATGTCGTAAACCTCGTGCCCAACACGCTCTCGCCGCAGGAAAAGGCACAAGGCTGGGAGCTGATCTTCGATGGCATCAGCACGACCGGCTGGCGCGGCGCAGGCAAGGAGCAGTTCCCCGCAAGGGGCTGGCAGGTACGCGACGGCGTGCTGATCGTGGAAGCATCCGGCGGCGCGGAAGCCACCTACGGTGGAGACATCGTGACAGTGGACGAATACGACATGTTCGAAGTTAGCTTGGACTTCCGTCTTACGGAGGGCGCCAACAGCGGCATCAAGTACTTCATTACGGAGAGCTACGGCAGCGACGCCTCTGCCATTGGACTTGAGTTTCAGCTGCTGGACGACAAGCGCCATCCCGACGCGACCCAAGGCGCAGCCGGCAATCGTACCCTCGGCTCCCTGTACGACCTTATCCCCGCCGCCACAGGCAAACTGGACCGCGGCCCTGGGCGGTGGAATCGCGCTCGCATAGTTGTTAAAGATCAGCGGCTAGATGAGACGCTCCAAGGCAATCGCATGGAGCAACACCTCTTCAAGGGCGCGTACGTCGAACACTGGCTCAACGACCGCATGGTGGTGGCCTACGAACGGGGAACGCCATCCTTTGATGCGCTGGTGGCGCGCAGCAAGTACGTGGTCTGGGAGGGGTTTGGACATTGGCAAAGCGGCCACATCCTGCTGCAGGATCATGGCGACGAGGTCCACTTCCGGAGCATCAAGGTCCGACGCCTCGCATCAGGTCAGGCACTGGGCTCATAGACTGCCAGCCGCGCGGTTCGGGCAGCCACCCTGCGCACATCTGCGGGGCTCTCCAGGTCTCCCATCGCATAGGCTTGCACCAGCAGGTTGCCGAGCGCAGTGGCCTCGGCCGGCCCCGCAATCACGCGGCAGTGGCACCGGTCGGCAGTCCACTGGTTGAGGAGCGCATTGCGCGCGCCTCCGCCGACAACATGCAGCACCGTGATCCGGCGTCCAATGATAGTCTCCAGCTGACGCAGCGCTACGCGATACATCTCAGCAAGGCTTTCCAGGATAAGTCGCACCACCGCGCCTCGGCTCTCCAGCGCGGTCATGCCATGCTCCAGGCAGTACGCACGCAGCCGCGCCGGCATGTCGCCCCTCGTTGCAAATCGCGGATCCGCCAGATCCACCAGCCCTTGCGGCGGCGGCGCCTGTCGTGCCTCCTTGAGGAGCACCGCATAGTCAAACGACTCGCCCGCCTCTCGCCAGGTACGCTCGCATTCCTGCAGCACCCACAGACCGGTGAGGTTTTTGAGCAGACGTATGGACCGGTTGAAGCCTACCTCATGCGTGAATCCAAGCGTACGCGCCTGCAGTGTCTTCATGGCGCGATCGGACTCTACGCCGAGGATGGACCAGGTCCCGCTGCTCAAGAAGGCCCAGGACGATGTATCGCTCCGAACGGGCACCGCCGCCACCGCACACGCCGTGTCGTGCGAACACCCCGCAACGATGGCCACGGGCTGACCTTCTA
The DNA here is from genome assembly GCA_951812585.1 of Rhodothermales bacterium. Classification (GTDB taxonomy): domain Bacteria; phylum Bacteroidota; class Rhodothermia; order Rhodothermales; family Bin80; genus JAAXGV01. Next base: position 315,449 of record OX638318.1, read on the forward strand.
CTGACGCAGTGCCGATCCGCGTGCCGGACAGCACCGTCGGAGGCCACTTTGACGGACACAGGCCCAGACGCTCCATGAGACCGTAGGCCCACGTCATGGTGTGCGGCGCAAAGACCTGCGTAGTGCTAGCCGCAGATACCTCAGCCACAGCGCGGCCGCTGAAGCGGTAGTTAAAATAATCGGCGATAAGCAAACGCGTGGCCGTTTTCTCGTAGTTGCTTGGCGTCAGCACCTGATCGGCTACCACCTGAAACAGCGTGTTGATCGTCTGCGGCTGCACACCCGTGATGCTGTAAATCTCCGCGGGATCGACCCGCTGCGCAATCACCGCATCCATCCCCGTGACGCGGGTATCCCGGTAGCAGTGTGCCTGGCGCACCGGTTCCATGGCAACGCTCAGCGGGATATAATCCACACCCCAGGAATCCACGCTCGCGCTCCTTAGCGGGACCTCCCTGCACACACGCTGAAACGTGTCGTGCAGGGCGATCCATATTGCTTCAAGGTCCCAATACAGCCGCTCGCCATCCACCCGCAGCGGCGTAGCAAAGCGATGCATCTCGGACATGTGCATACGCTCGCCATCAAACCGCCCCAGCACAGCGCGGCAGCTGGAAGCGCCTAGATCAAATGCAAGGTAACAGGGCTCAGCAGTCATGCTTCGGGGTGCGCCGTGTGCGCGTCCATGCGAACGAGTTGCAAACTATGATACTTATATACCAATGGCCGTGCACATCACTATGGTGCTACTTTTGCAGCACCAGCGAAGTGCATTGCCGCAGCACCCGCTCCAGCGCCTGTCGCTCACGCGTGTCAATAGTCAATCGGTACTTTTTCCGCACGGCGATGACCCGACCGGCGAACCAGCAACGGTTCTTATCCGGCAGCCATTCCGCAGCGTCATAGTGTCTTTTTGCACGGCGGTTCACCTCTGGGCTGGCCAAGGTCAGGTTCATGAGATCCTCAGAAAACCGCCGGCGCGTGGCTGTATCCGCTCGGCACAGTCCGCTGTCGTGTGCTTCCGACACGGCAATCATGTGCTCGATGTCCGTACTGTATTTGTCTGCGAACCGCCGGCCTGTATAAGGTCCGTAAATGCCGCCGAGGCTGCTAATGATGCGGTCTTCCACGCTCTGTCGATACGGGTAGTCATCCCGATCATACGGGGCACAGCGGTGTTCGGGAGCCACCCTTAGGCGCTGCAGATCATCCAGCGCACAGGCAGGTCCCGCGAGCGGGTTGCAGGGCTTTCCGGGTGCGGGCTCCGCAGCAGGTGCGTTCTGGTCCGCTCCGCGCGAACTGTCCACTGACGCCGCTGGGGCCGCGTGCTCCTCTGATGGCTGCACTGCCTCCGAGACAGACGCGGTGGGCACTTCCGGCGGCGCGTCTGCACTGCCGACGGGCTGAGCAGAGGCCTCTTGCTGCGGCTGCAACCCACTTTGGGGCCGTTGCTCCTCGTCGAGCGGCGCGTCTGCCTGCACGTCTAACTGCGCTGATACCATGCTCCGCTCAGCAGGCAGCGTGTCTGTTTCGGTCAGGACTTGATCGCCTTCAGCGTTCTGCGTTTCAGTCTGGGCCGCACCGGTAAGCTGCGAGTCGGGCGCGGCTAGGCCTTGGTTCTCATCGTCGGACTGCGAGATGGCACTTTCGCCCTTGTCAGACGTGTTGCGAGACGTGCTGCGCCCGATTACCTGGCAGAGAAGCAAGACGCCCAGAATCACAAAAAGTGTTATCCACAGTATCTTGCGTCTGGACTTCTTCGTGCGAACCGACGGGTGTTTGGTGTATCTCACCTTGATTCGTGCCTGGCTTCATGATACGTTCGCCTCACTTACGGCAAGCACATGACGCGGATCGCCATGCACGCAGCATGTGCAGCAATGCGCAGATAATGTGTGCCTCCAGCGTGAAGATAGCACATCCAACCGCTATATCCCGGGCGGTAAATCCCCTGCGCCTACACGTCAAGAGCCGTACCATGTCATTCTGGAGCGCATCCGTGGGCATTCGATGGGGGCCCTTCGAGCGCGTTGCTGCGTGCGCGGCAGCAATCATGGGCATACGCGACTTCTTTGGCAGCGCGGATGCGGCCCGGGGCCGCACGGCAGTAACGGTTGGAGTTACGCCCGGGACAGCCGAGGTGTGTACAGCGCACCGTAACTTCCGAGGCCCTTTGCATATTTGTCGGCACCAGGCCACGGGTGTGTACCCCGCGACAGGCACGCAAGGGAGCATCTGCTGGTAAAAAAAAACATCTGAGCATGCGTAAGATTCGCTGGGGAATACTCTCCACTGCGCGCATCGCCACGCAGAAGGTTATTCCAGCCATGCAACAGAGCCGGCTCGGCAGCGTGGTGGCTATCGCCTCGCGGTGCCCGGCGCGTGCCCGCGCCGTAGCCGGGCAGCTTGGCATCCCGGCCGCCTTTGGATCCTACCAGGCGCTCTTGGACTCGCCCGCGGTGGATGCGATTTATATCCCGCTGCCCAATCACTTGCATGTGCCCTGGTCGATTCGCTCCCTGCGCGCTGGCAAACATGTTCTCTGCGAAAAGCCCATCGGCCTGTCGGCCGGGGAGACCAAGCGCCTGGTCGCCGAAGCAAAGAGACATCCAGAGCTGAAGGTAGTCGAAGCTTTCATGTACCGGCACCATCCGCAGTGGGTGATGGCACGTGACCTGGTGCGGCAGGGCGACATCGGCACACTCCGCGCCGTGCAGACCTGCTTCACCTACTTCAACAAGGATCCGGACAACATCCGCAACCAGGCGGACAAGGGCGGCGGCGCACTGATGGATATTGGTTGCTATGGCGTATCGCTCTCCCGATTCCTGTTTGAACAGGAACCCGTCCGGGCCCTTGCCTCCATGCAGATCGATCCCTCATTTGGTACGGACATCCTGACATCGGCCATCTTGGACTTCGGCCGCGGCACAGCCAGCCTCACCTGCGCCACGCAGCTGAGCCGCCATCAAGCGGTAACAATCCTCGGTGAGGAGGGCCACATCGGTATTCGCATCCCCTTCAACGCACCGCCCGATGAGCCCGTGGAAATCATAGTTAAGACCGCCCGGGGCGTGAAATCGCGCCGCTTCGGCCCGGTCGACCAGTACACGCTTCAGGCCAATGCGTTTGCCCGGGTCGTGATACAGGGCACTGCGAAGCCGATGCCGCTCGATGACGCCGTGCGCAACATGCGCGTAATCGACGCATTGGCAGCAAGTGCTCGGCAAGGTGCATGGGTCAGCATCAGCGCACCGCTCTAGCGCCACCTCCGGCGTGAACGCCCAATAGCTTCTTCACCCAAACGGGCTGTTGCATACCTTTATCGGGTGAATATGCTGCTTGGCGCCGTAGGCATAAATAGTTGTCAATAGATGACGTCAGGTACCTCCGCGTCGGCAGAGCTAGGGACCACCTACGCCCGCCGGTACATTTCAGATGTCGTTTTACCCATTCTGACCGGTCGAATGAAGGTGGGCCATGGCCGACGAGTGCCGTATCGATCCAGATTACGGCCGACCATGGGGATTCGTGATTACAGCGGGCCGTGGATGTCTCCCTTAGCGAATGTGCACGAAGCGGCCCATCCGATACGTTGCGTGGCTCTCGGGCGACACGGCCATCAGGCGATACAGGTAGAGTCCCGAAGAAAGGGTAAGGCCACTTATTGCAATGGTATGCGCCCATCCAGCGGACAGATCCACCGGCGCTATAGCAAGCACGCGCCGGCCCGTTAGGTCCATGACTTCAACGGTCACGCGCGCCGGCCAAGGCAGATCGAACACGATGCGGGTCCATGCACGGAAGGGATTCGGGTAATTGCCCTGCACGGCAAACGACTCCGGCAATGTTTCGTGCTCAGCGGCCACTGGTGAAAACACCTCAATAGTGAAGTGCAAACTGTCGGCGGACCCGTTCATGTCGGTCGCCGTGTATGTGTAGGGTAAGGGAGCTTGCGTGACTTCCGTCGGCGTACCGCTGATCGTGCGCGTTGCCGAGTCAAAGCTTAGGCCTGTCGGCAGTGTGGGGGCCAGCGTGTAATTGATCGGCGACACGCCTCCCGAGGCTTCAGGCAAGACCAGCGGCGCCATGGGCTGTGCTCTGGGAAAGGTTTGATTTGCAATTGTACCTGTAAGCTGCAAAGGTGCACAGGTGGGCCCGTCTGTATTCGGGATGCTGCTCAGCCACGCTTGGAAATCATTGTCCGCCGGTGCACACAGTTCCTGGCCGCCAAAGTAGAAAGTGTTTAGACTGTCCAGCTGCATGAGACTCCGCGGCAGCGCACCCGTCAGCGAATTGTTGTTCAGATACAGCCTTTGCAAAGCCGAGAGGTTGCCGAGTTCAGAAGGGATCGGCCCCGTCAGCGAATTGTTGTGCAGCCACAGCGCTTGCAATTCCGAGAGATTGCCGAGTTCGGGAGGGATCGGCCCTGTCAGCGAATTGTCGAACAGATACAGCGTTTGCAAAGCCGAGAGATTGCCTATTTCAGCCGGAAGCGGCCCCGTTAGCGAATTGTTGTTCAGATACAGCCTTTGCAAAGCCGAGAGGTTACCGAGTTCGGAAGGGATCGGCCCCGTCAGCGAATTGTTGGGCAGATACAGCACTTGCAAAGCCGAGAGATTGCCGAGTTCGGTCGGAAGCGGCCCCGTCAGCGAATTATCGGACAGCCATAGCACCTGCAATTCCGAGAGATTGCCGAGTTCGGCCGGGATCGGCCCGGTTATGTCATTATCGTACAGTAACAGCCGTTGCAATTCCAAAAGATTGCCGAGTTCGGTCGGAAGCGGCCCCGTCAGCGAATTGTTGGACAGATTCAGCCCTTGCAATTGCTGAAGGTTGCCGAGTTCGGAAGGGATCGGCCCCGTCAGTAGATTGCCGGACAGATACAGCGTTTCCAAAGCCGAGAGATTACCGAGTTCGGGCGGAAGCGGCCCCGTCAACGAATTGCGGGACAGATACAGCGTTTGCAAAGCCGAGAGATTGCCGAGTTCGGAAGGGATCGGCCCCGTCAGCGAATTGCTGTGCAGCCACAGCGATTGCAATTCCGAGAGGTTGCCGATTTCGGAAGGGATCGGCCCCGTCAGCGAATTGTTGGACAGCAACAGCCATTCCAATTCCGAGAGATTGCCGAGCTCGGGCGGAAGCGGCCCCGTCAGCGAATTGCCGTGCAGCCGCAGCACCACCAATTCCGAGAGATTGCCGAGTTCGGAAGGGATCGGCCCGGTTATGTCATTATCGTACAGCCACAGATCTTGCAAAGCCGAGAGATTGCCGATTTCGGAAGGGATCGGCCCCGTCAGCGAATTGCGGGACAGAGACAGCGCTTGCAAAGCCGAGAGATTGCCGAGTTCGGCCGGAAGCGGCCCCGTCAACGAATTGCCGGACAGACCCAGCCCTCGCAAAGCCGAGAGATTGCCGAGTTCGGCCGGAAGCGGCCCCGTCAGCGAATTGTTGGGCAGATACAGCACTTGCAAAGCCGAGAGATTGCCGAGGTCGGGCGGAAGCGGCCCTGTCAGCGAATTGTTGGACAGATACAGCCCTTGCAATTGCTGAAGGTTGCCGAGTTCGGAAGGGATCGGCCCCGTCAGCGAATTGCCGCCCAGAAACAGGCTGTGCAATTCCGAGAGATTACCGAGTTCGGGCGGGATCGACCCTGTCAGCGAATTGCGGGACAGATACAGCGTTTGCAATTCCGAGAGATTGCCGAGTTCGGAAGGGATCGGCCCTGTCAGCGAATTGCTGCGCAGATCCAGCCATTGCAATTCCGAGAGATTACCGAGTTCGGGCGGAAGTGGCCCCATCAGATTATTATTAGGCAATGCCAGCTGATACAGCCATCCCTGACTGAGGAAAACGCCAAACCACAAGGCCAGCGCCTCCTCACTCGGAACCGTCGTGATGTCCCAATGGTCATTGCGCGTCCATTCGTCCCCGCCGGTGGCCACGTATAATGCACTCAAACTTTGATGGACCGCCTCCAGCGACCGGTTGACCCGAAACGAAAGCTGGTCCGCCTCGTCCTCGTGTGCCCCTTCACGGATGTGCGTAAAGAAACGCACTCGCTGGTTGGCAGGCGCGTCCGAAGCCACCGTAAACTCCAGCCCGACCTCGACCGAGTCGCCACCGGCCAGGCTTCCAATATTGACCGACGCAGCGGTCAAGTCTATGAACGAATACGGTGCGGCCCCCACAAGCCCCACACGGAGTTGACGGGCATCGGCCAGGTGATTGACTACCGTTGCCGTTACCGTTACCACATCGCCCGAAGCAATCTGGCGGTCACCGTCGTCATCCACCCAACTCCAGCGCTTGAGGCGTACGGCGGGTACAGCCGGCACGCCGAGGGCCGCCAGCGCGTTTACAAATCCCCGCCCGAGCCGTCCGGCCAGGCCCGGATTCTCCGCATCCATGTTGTCGCTCGTAAGCCTAATATGCTCCCGCAGCGCGTCCGGTCCCATGTTGGGAAACCGGGTCTTCACCAATGCCGCCACGCCTGCCGTCAACGGCGACGAAAACGACGTCCCGCTGATAGATATATAGCCGTTGTCTGATCCGGTGGTCACGATGCCCTCGCCCGGAGCAAAAACGTTTACCAGCTTTCCGTAATTCGAGAAACCCGCCCGTCTGCGCGTGTCTTTCTCCGTTGCACCCACCGACAGCACGCGCGGACTACGGGCCGGATAGAACCGGAACAGATCGTTGCTGCGCGCAGAATTACCGGCGGCGGTTACCACAAGGGCTCCCATGTCCGTAGCCAGATTCAGCGTTTGGTCCGGAAGCCTGATATAATCATCGTGTCCTGCCAGGCCTCCCCAGCTCGCATTGATGATATCCGCCCCATTGACCGCCGCATAGAGGATGCCCTCGTAGCCATAGCAGATATATAAATCACCCTGCTCGCACCCAGTATTGATGTGCATCAGATCCGCGTTCCAGGCCGCACCGGCTACTCCCACGCTGTTGTCGGTCACCGCGCTGGCCGAACCTGCAACGGCCGTGCCATGTTGGGCATTCGAGGGCGTCTCCGGCAGCCCCGTCGGATCGTTGTCCGTGTCGTCGCCGTTGGCGAAGTTGACACCGTGCACATCGTCGATGAACCCGTTGCCGTCGTCATCGACACCGTTGTCGGCAATCTCACCCGGATTCGTCCAAACGTTGGCGCGAAGATCCTCATGCCGCCATTCGCCGCCACCGTCCACGATGGCTATGACGACCCGCGGTGCGCCGCCTTCGCTCTTGACCTCATCCCACGCCTCCGGCAAGCGCAATTGACGTAGCTCCGTCTGCTGACTGTACATGGGATCATTGGGGTGCACACGCTCCCAATACGCCTGCGTACGATTCACGAGCACCGGCTCGGCATACACCACGCCTGGCGCCGTGGCCAGATTACTGGCCACCGCCTTCGGAGCCACATTCGCGTGATAGCGCACATAATACGTGCGGCGGAGCGCCATCAGGTTCTGCCTGGTCTTCGGCGTGGGCTCCACATGATCCAGAAACGGATACACGCGCGCAATCAGGTGGACGCCGTACTGCGACGCCCGCCGGTCAAAGTCGCGCAGCCCGGTCCTGCTGGTTCTGTTGGCCATGACCACCTCCGGCGCAAACTGTACCACGACCACATGAGACGCATACTCGGGATCGCCCTGCGCTGCAGCCAAGGGCACAACCAGAACCACAGGCAGTAGCAACACGATCAGGATACGCATGTCAAATCCATCCCTTAGAAGATGCAATTGCTTGTAGCATACTCCAATTGTAAAAAAAAGTCTCTTGCAAAAGCCCGGAATTGAAGGTTTTATCACTTGTGAGGCAGGCCACGGGCACCCTCCTAGCCCGGACGATATACCATCAGTTATAACCATCCTTTGCGCTGCAAAGGAGCAAAATGGTCATACGGAAGCGCTTCGTTTCTCGGATTTGGGGCGGTTGCACAAGTGGTCGGAACGTTCGATGGCGACCCTATGTCCCCGGACACAGGGTCACTGCTGCTACGAGAGGCCGACCAGACGTTCGACGTCATAGGCCGCTTGGCCGCCTGCTTCACGGGCCACCGTGATCCGGCAAGGTCGAGCTCACCTTGGAGGCGATGCTTAGGCAACGAATCTACGCGATAGGCCTGGGCTACGAAGACGTGAAGGGCCATCACCGCCTGCGGGACGATCCCGTGTTGGCCATGGGCTTGGGCTGCAAAGAGGTAACCGGTGTGCAGCGGGTCCGGACGCTCTAGCAGCCGCGGACCGCTGATTTGCAGTGCGCACTGCGGCGCAGGCAGTGTGATGTGGCCTTCCGCCTCCAAAACCCGCAGCGCCTTCACACAGCTGCCCTGCTGCGTGCAACGGAGCGCAGCTTACAAACGCCGCACACACGATCCGGCCGACCACGTTCGGGCTCTTGTCCCGATGCGCATCCGGCGTTGTCTGCGATCCTGGCCGCGCAAAAGGATGTGCTTGTCCTACCTTGATCGTCTTGCCCAGCCGGACCCGCCCCGACAGGGCGCTGTGGAGCTGACCCGGGGCACACGGCCCGGGATGCGGACCTCCCGGGCTGACTGATCCACATACGCATACGTGTTCACTGGAGCCAGCCCATACGGGCACGACGCCAATGTCCGTATGGGCCGGCGCAATCTGCTTTGAGGGCGCTGACGCTGGGCTTTAGATTGGATGGGCCCTTACCTTACAGCCTCGTAGCATGACCGTGGACCTTGCCCGACCGCATGGCAGCAAAGCATGCAGCCGCACTGGCAGGCGGCACCAACGGAGCACCGGTATCGTTGGATTACATCATCGGCGTACCCGTGGCAGCGCGGGATGCGGAGGTGCCCACTATATTGGATCAGAACTACCCGAATCCGTTCAATCCGCCTGAGACCGTGCAGTACAGCCCGGCCCGATCCGGTCGAGCGGGTGGTCTACGACCTCTGCGGGCACGAATAGCTGTGCTGTTAGCGGGTATCCAGGCCGCCGGCGCTCACGAGGTCCGTAGCAGATGCCCGTGCAGCGCAGTACACCTGTGCCGGTCCCGCACGCTCCATGGCGGTGCTGCAAGGCGCATGGTGCGGGCCCGGTAGTAACGAAGACACGATTTGCCGCAATCAGCTGAGGCTGATGATGTATAGAATGCCCGACGGACTGGACCGCGGCCCTGCGGAGTACTTTCACGGGCGCAAGCGGATACCAAAGGAGGTACTTTGATTGGAGGAACTCCAGGCAGGTCAGCATGCAGCATGATTGCCGGTGTCACAGCATCAGAGGAGTCCCTGTCGGATAACGCTCTTTAATTGCACCCAACAAAGCGAGATAGCTTATGCGTACACAGCTGAACCGCCGCCAGTGGATCCTTGCCAGTGCGGCTGCACCCTTGGCGCTTCGCCCGATCCTGGCCCAAGCCGCGCGCAGGGGCATACGCGCAGCGCCCATACGCCTGCACAGCAATGAGAACCCGTACGGCCCATCGCAATCCGCCCGGGACGCAATAGCCGCCGCGATGGGAGAATCCAACCTCTATCCCAGCGCCAAGTACCGGGAGCTTGAACAACTCATCGCAGCACGCGAAGGACTAACGCCTGACCATGTGGTGCTCGGCGCAGGATCGCATGAAGTGCTCCGCATGACCGCGATGGCCTACGGCCTCGCGGGCGGCGAAATCGTCACCGCCTATCCCACTTTCGAAGGGATGGAGCGCTATGCGGCGAGGATTGGTGCCCATGTGCATCGCGTGCCTATCAACGATGGCCTGGTCATGGACCTTGCCAAGATGGATCAGCGCATGACACAGGCCGTGAAGCTGGCCTTTGTGTGCAACCCCAACAACCCTACCGGTACCATCACGCCCAACAGCGTGCTTCAGCCCTTTGTGGAAACCGCTTCCAAGCGCGCCGTGGTATTCGTTGATGAAGCCTACTACGAACTCGTCACGGATCCGTCGTACAAGACTATGGTGCCGCTGGTCGCAGAAGGCCGCAACGTAATCGTCTCGCGAACCTTCTCCAAAGTCTATGGATTGGCGGGGCTGCGCGTGGGCTATGCGCTGGCACGTCCGGACATCGCATCTCGGCTCCGGGCTTACCGTACTGACAACGCCATCAACATCCTGGGGCTTCGGGCTGCGATAGCAGCGTATCAGGACCCCACGTTCGTTACATGGAGCCGCGACAGCATCGCTGAAGAGCGCGAGAAGGTGGTGACCAAACTGCAGGCGATGGAATATCGCAGCGTGCCGTCGCAGACCAACTTCATCTTCTTTAACCTCAAACGGCCGATTGGAGACTTTCAGCGGGCTATGGCGGCACAGGGAATACTGGTTGGACGCCCGTTTCCGCCCTATCTGGACTGGTGTCGCCTCAGCATCGGGAAGCCCAAAGAAATGGCAGCCTTCATGGATGCGTTCCGGCTAGTCATGAACGAGCCTACCGGCAACTAGTCCAGGCGCAGGCACGTACGCACGCACCATGCTGTGGACGAATACGCTAAGTAGCCTGATCCTCGCCGCGCTGGCGCTCGCGGCCCCGAGAGCCGAGCCCCCGACCCAGGACACAGGTTTCCGTTTTGTGCGCGTGCGCTACCAGAGCCATCCGGGGCTGCGGTTTAATGCCTGGGCGACGGACTATCCGACTGCTGATCTGAACCTTCACGAGGCCATTGATCGGACGACCCTTCTGCAGCTTGATGGGCCGCCCATCGTGCTGGACCTGACCGACGACCGCATCTTCGACTACCCGGTTCTTTACCTGACGGAGCCGGGATACTGGCAAACGAACGACGAGGAAGTGGCCAACCTACGCAGGTACCTTGATCGGGGTGGATTCCTGATCATCGACGACTTTCACGACTACGGGCGGGGACAGGTGGGGCCGCAATGGAACAACATGTACAACAACATCAAGCGCGTGTACCCCGACGAGGAGCCCGTAGAGATGGATGCCTCTCACCCCATCTGGTCCATCTACTACGACATTGATCCTGACGCGGCGATATCAACAAAGAATGGCAGCGGCCGCTGGGGCTGGGGCATGCGGTTTGGGCCCCTGGACGATGTCTACTACGGGATCACGGACGAATCCGGGCGGCTGACCATCGTCATCTGCTACAACCAAGACATCGGCGATGGCTGGGAATGGCCCGGCGGACGCAACCTCGGCTCGGCCTCTACGGTGAGCTTTCAGATGGCCATCAACTTCATCCTGTGGGCCCTTTCCCACTGAGTACACGGCGCTACTCTACCGTTATGGTGATCAGCGCGGAAGCGATGGGCGGATCGTGCGGAATATGACGGTAATCACCCAGCAGCATTTGCAAAGTGTGCGTCCCGGGGATAAGCGTCAGGATGGCTTCCGTCTGCCCCTTGCCAAAGTGGATGTGGTTAGAGTCGGCAGGGATGGGCAGATCCATGCTGGGCAGTTCGGCGACATCCACAAGAAGGTGGTGATGTCCTGTTTCGGGGAAGTCCACGCCCGCCGGGGCTACGCCCATGCCAGCCAGCCCGAAGACTACTTTAACTTCTCCCCCGCTGATGGTGGCGCCATCCTCAGGGGCGAGAATGTACGCAGCGGCACCCTCTGGTGCCGCCACCCGCACCATCTCCGCGGGTTCGTCGGGCTGCGCCTCGGAGGCAGGCGCTTCCGTCTGGCAAGCAGCCACAAAAAGCAGCACCGCTACGGCAATCGCACAATACTTCATGACATCAGGAGTCTCGGCTTGGGCTGCCGGAAGATACGATACGCCAGGCAATGTGCGGTCTGCGGCGCATTGATGCCAGGGAGCACACTGGTACAAAGAAGCTGCTCTTGCGTTTATCGAGGTCCTGCCACAGGACTATTGCGCATGGCTGAATGAGCTTCTTGTTCCATACCACAAGACCCGAGGAAACGCTGGCGCTAGGCGCGGTCATCGGCGCGCGTCTGACTGTGGGACAGGTGGTGGGGCTCGATGGACCGCTCGCGGCGGGCAAGACCTGGATTGCCAAAGGCATCGTGCAAGGCATCGGCCGCTGCGACCAGGCGCTGATCAAGAGCCCAGCCTATAACCTGATTCACGAGTACCCGCTGGAAACCGCGCCGTGGTTCATTTGCCACATGGACTTCTATCGCCTGCCCACGCTGTCGCCAGCCGACGCCCTGCTCTTCAGCGAAGTCCTGGAACGAACCGATGCCATCTGCCTGGTGGAGTGGGCAAGCAAATTCCTGGGAGACCTCGTGCCCGACTACCTGTCGGTCACGCTTGCCAAGACCGGCACGGCCGGCGAGCGCACAATCCAGGTAAAGGCCCACGGTGCTTCCGAACAATACGTAGCCCTCGCCCGCCGTATTCACGCTGATGCCCACGCTCCTGCTTGACACCTCGGGGCCGCTTTCCACGATTGCGGTCGCGGCCGGCAGTACCATCGTGAGCGAGTCCTCGTTGCACGGCCGGCCGGCAGCACAGGTGCATGCGCAAATTCGCGCCGCGCTGCAGGAAGCCGCCACAACATTAGCGGATATTGATACAATCGCGGTCGTCGTCGGGCCCGGGTCCTGGACCGGCCTCAACATCGGCGTGACAGCAGCCAAGACCCTGGCGCTGGTGTTGCGCGTTCCGCTGGTGCCTGTTTCAACGCTGGACGCACTGGCGGCCACCCACATCTGGCAAAAGGGGCGCGTGTGCGCATTTCTCGGCGCGGGGCGTAGCCGGGTATACCGGGCCTGGTACAATACGACACCAGGCGGAACCGTGCTGCTGGATAGCGGCACCCCCGGGGTGCTCCCTGCTGCGGCTCTGGACGAAGAGGCCGCATCGGAGGGCAGCACGCCCCTGCTCGTAGCCTATGGCGAAACGCACATGCTTACGCCTTCAGCACGCGCAGCGCCGATAGTCACGCCCAGGCTGACGCCGGATGCACTGGTGGCCGCGGCTGCCCGCGTGCCTGCCCTCACGGCGGAAGAGGGCCTCTTGCTTACGCCGGCATACATGCAGGCGTCCATGGCCGAACGTGACGCAGCCAAGTAGCGCGATGGTAATCCTGGGCATTGACACCACATGCGACGACACCAGCGCCGGCATTGTGGAAAACGGACATCAGATACGGTCGAACATCGTTTCGTCTCAGTATGCGGCGCATTCGGCGTTCGGAGGCGTGGTGCCCATGATAGCGGCTCGCGAGCACACGAAGCAAATCGGCCTGGTAATGCGCGCCGCGCTGCAGGAAGCCGGGATCGGCTTCCGCGACTTGGATGCTGTCGCAGTCTCAAATGACCAAGGGCTCCTGCTTTCGCTCGTTGTTGGCGTAGCAGCAGCCAAGTCCATCGCCCTGGCGTGCGACATTCCGCTCGTGGGTATTCACCACCTGGAAGGACACATCTATTCCGCGCTCATGACACATCCGGAAGCGCTTCAGTTTCCGTTCTTGTGCCTGACCGTCGCGGGCGGGCACACCCTCCTGCTGCGCGTAGAGCAGCATGGTGCCTACCGCCTCCTGGGACATACACGTGATGATGCTGCAGGCGAAGCGCTGGACAAGATCGCACGACGGTTAGGGTTGGGTTTTCCGGGAGGTGCGGCTATAGAGCGGCTGGCCCAACAAGGAAACGCCGCCGCCTATGCGTTTCCACGGCCCATGATCCATGAACGAAACCTCGACTTCAGCTTCAGCGGTCTGAAGACGGCCGTCGTCAACGTTCTGGACAAAGCGGACCATTACCGCCTGCAGGATGTGGCCGCGAGCCTGCAGCAGGCGGTCGTGGATGTACTCGTAGCCAAAACCCTACGCGCCGCAGAGTCTGAACAGCTGTCCCGCATCGCCCTTGGCGGAGGCGTGGCCATAAACAGTCTCCTGCGAAAACAGCTCAGTGCAGCTGCGGCAAAGAAAGGGATCCAGACCTTCCTGCCCGCGCGCGCGCTCTGCACGGACAACGGCGCTATGGTGGCAGGCGCCGCCTACTACCTGCTGCAACACCGCGGCGCGGACCCGCTCACGATACCAGCGCGCGCCAATGCGCCGCTGGGCCGCCTCCAAGTTCAATACCGCCACCCAGCCAAGTACCGCTAGGCGTGATAATACGGCCTGAGGTGCACGTATAGCGAAGCAAAGCGCGCATGCAGGCCATCGTACACCGCAGCCCCGGGACCCGGCTGCGCGGCGGCATGCGTCGTGATCACATCTGCACAAGCCGCCTCCGCCGACGGCCAATGGGCCGCAGCCACGCCCGCCAAAAGCGCCGCACCCAGTGCCGCGCCCTCCGCGACGCTTACGGCCCGCAGCTCAAGCTGCAGCACATCCGCAAGGATCTGCCGCCAAAGCGGGCTTTGGGCTCCGCCCCCGGAAATCCGCACCTCGCGGGGCAAGGGCAGACCCGCTTCCAGCAGCAGGTTCAGGTTGTCGCGCAACCCCATCGCTACGCCCTCCAGCACCGCCCGAGTCATATGCGCGCGCGTGTGTCCAGGCGTCAGGCCAACGAAGGCTCCAGTGGCCCGAGGATCGGCGTGCGGCGTGCGCTCACCCGTCAGGTAGGGCAAGAAGACCAGACCCTGGCTGCCCGGCGGGATGGCTGCCGCCTCGGCGATCAGCGCGCCATAATCCATCCCCTTGCAAAGCGCATCATGATACCAGGCCAGACTGCCTGCGGCCGACAGCATCACCCCCATCATGTGCCACCGGTTCGGCACGGCATGCGGAAAGGCATGGGCCCGCCCTGCCCCATCCACGAACGGCCTCGCACAAGGCGCGAACACCACCCCAGAGGTGCCCAGCGTGAGCGCCCATTTGTCGGGCGCCACGGCGCCAACGCCTACCGCTTGCGCTGCCTGGTCTCCACCGCCAGCCACGACAGGTGTGCCTGCGCGTAGCCCCGTCGCCTGCGCACCCGCCGCCGAAACCACGCTCGTCACCGTGGGGCCTTCATGCGTGGGAGGCAGCCATTCGCCCGGTATATCCAGTGCCTCTAACATGACGGATGACCAGGCGCGTGCAGCCAGATCCAACAGCAGCGTGCCGCCTGCACCCGCCTTGTCCGTCGCCAGCGTGCCGGTGAGCCGATAACGAATATAGTCCTTGGGCAAAAGTACCTGCCGGGTGTTGCGGTAGACAGCCGGTTCGTGATCGCGAACCCAGAGCAACTTGGGCGCAGTAAACCCGGTGTACGCATCATTGCCCGTGACTCTCACGAGGCGCTCGAGTCCTAGCGCTTTGCGAATCGCATCACACTGCGCCTGGGCGCGCCCATCATTCCACAGCATGGCCGGGCGCAGCACCTTTCCCGCAGCGCCTAACATGACAAGCCCATGCATCTGCCCGGTCAGGCCGACCGCCTGGATCGCAGCTGGAGCAACTTGCGAAGCCCTGAGCACCCGTCGTATGCTCTGACACATGGCATCCCACCAGTCGCCCGGGTCTTGCTCGCTCCAGCGTGGGTGGGGCATGGAAACCTTGTGCGGCGATGCAGCGCTGCCTGCAACGCTCCCATAGGCGTCCACCAACAGCGCCTTGGACGCCGTCGTCGAGATGTCCAGTCCTAGTGAATACTGCATCAATGGGCAGGGGCCAGGCGCGCGGCCAAGATACGCGCCGTTGCGCAGTGCTGCGCACAGTGAGCCGCCGTATACGTATCATTCGTGCTTGTCCGGGAAAGTGCACATCGGTAATCCGTGGAGCAGGAATCCACTCATTCCTATTCGGTTCGCCAGATCACGGGACTAGCACTAGGCCCTGTCTGGATTCTGGTTGCGCTGATCGTTCCTGCACCCGGGGGACTCAGCACAGACGCCTGGATGACGGCAGGCATCGCGCTGCTTATGGTTTCGTGGTGGATCTCAGAGGCGCTACCGATCGCTGCGACTTCGCTCTTGCCGCTGGTGCTCTTTCCTCTCCTGGGCGGCGGCACAATGCAGGAGGCCGCAGCGCCGTTCGCCAACCCGCTGATATTCCTTTTCATGGGTGGGTTTCTGATTGCGACAGCCATGACCCGGTGGAACCTGCACAAGCGCATCGCACTGCATGTGATCCGGCGCGTGGGCACCAGCCCGCAGGCGCTCATCATGGGCTTCATGCTCGCGACGGCCTTCTTGAGCATGTGGGTGAGCAACACGGCCACGGCCGTCATGATGCTTCCAGTCGCGCTGTCTGTCGTGGCCTTGGCCGATCCTGGGGCGGCCGATCCCAAATCCGCCGCACCGTCGCAGCAGCGGTTTGCACTGGTGCTCCTTCTCTGCGTCGCCTATGGTGCCAACATTGGCGGCATGGGCACACTGATCGGCACGCCACCCAACGCGTTCATGGCTGCATTCTTTGAAAGCGAGTTCGGCTACACGATAACCTTTGCGCGCTGGCTGCTGGTCGGCTTGCCAGTGGTTGCACTGGGCCTTCCCCTTACCTATCTGGTACTGACGAAGGTTGTATTTCCGTTTGAGACCGGTCAGATTGCGGGCGGCCGCGCACTTATTGAATCGGAGCTAAAGAAGCTCGGCCCACCCAGCCGCGGCGAGTGTCTGGTAGCATTCGTGTTTGTCATTACGGCGCTGCTCTGGATCACGCGTCCCTTGATTGCAGCGGCGCTTCCCGGCCTTACGGATGCCGGCATCGCGATGATGGGCGGACTGGTGCTCTTTGTGCTTCCAGTAAACCTGCGCCGCGGCGAGTTTGCGCACACCTGGAAGGCTGCCAACGAGCTCCCCTGGGGCACCCTCTTGCTCTTTGGCGGCGGACTCAGTCTGGCTGCCGCTATGTCTCGCACCGGCCTGTCGGCATGGATCGGCGACTCGCTCGGTTTCGTCGACCTGTTTCCGGTCCTCCTCATCATTCTTGTCGTCACGGCAGTCATCATCTTTCTTACGGAGCTGACCAGCAACATCGCGACCACGGCCACCTTCCTGCCCCTCCTGGCAGCGCTTGCCATTGGCACGGGCGAGAGCCCAATGCTTCTGGCTATTCCCGCCGTCCTGGCCGCTAGTTGCGCCTTCATGCTCCCGGTGGCGACGCCTCCGAACGCCATCATCTACAGCAGCGACCGCGTCACCGTCCCGCAGATGGCGCGCGCAGGGATCGTGCTCAATGTACTGTTCATGACACTCGTGACCGTACTGGCCTATACGCTTGCAACCTGGGTTTTTGGGATCCAGGTGGGCATCATCCCCGCATGGGCGCAGTAAGCAGCAACCTTCCACGGAACGGCACCTGGCGCTGCACCACGCGCGCCCCACAAGCACAAGGCTGAAACCAGTCGCCTCGCAGCCCAGCTTTATCAGCTTGGCCTGCCCTGCATTGTTTGGCACCAGACCATCCGCAAAGTCCCTATGTGCCACAAAAAGGTGGAACAAGCTTGCACCCTAATTTGGGGGTGCAATGGCGGTCTTACGAAATCAATAGCCGCCCCGAAGGGCATTTTTGACATGAACACAGTAATGAACTTCCTAACGCGCTCACTCGTCATAGTAACGCTCATCATGGGTGTGTACGTGATGGGCGCAGTTGTGAGATCCGTGATAAGCCCAAACGATGTGCAGGCCGCAACAACGGACTGCGATGCTAACTGGAAATGCCATCTTCCGGACTGCGGCAGTTGGCCCAGCCCTCTGTGCCAATAAGAAGTGAGACAGTTCAATACATTAATAGTGTAGCCGCGTTGGGGTTCAAGCGGCAGGGCTGGTCTGGCGATTTTGCTTAACCAATCCATCATTTTCCCCTATTCAATCATGGAATCCGATTACCCTTCCAACACGACCGGTACGGCAGAGGTCCCTCCGACTGAAGTGGTTCCCAAGGCCAAGCGCCGCAGGTTCACGGCCAGTTACAAGATGCGCATTCTGGACGAGGCCGAGCTCTGCAGCAAGCCTGGAGAGGTCGGTGCGCTTTTGCGTCGGGAAGGCCTTTACTCGTCTCATCTGGCCCAGTGGCGCAAGCAGCGCGAATATGGAGCGCTTTATGGTTCGACCCAGGCTGGGAAGGAACTGTTGGCCAAGGACGAGGAGATTCGGCGGCTGCGCAAGGCGCTTGGTCAGTCCCGGCAGCAGCTTCAGAAGGCCGAGGCCATCATAGAGGTTCAAAAAAAAGTCTGCATGCTCTTTGGCATCAGCAGCGAGAGCGAGGCCGGGTAGCGATGAGGGAGAGGGTCAAGGCATTGCGTCCGATTCTGGGTACGGTGGCGGCCTGCCGCCACGTGGGGATCTCTCGCGCCTCCTATTACAGAAGTCAACGTGCGGCGCAGCAGCAGCCGAAGCGGCGTCGCCAGAGCAGCCGACGGTTGTCGGAAGCTCGCCGGGCGGAGATTCGGGCGATATTGAACGCGAGGCGTTTTGTGGACCTGCCGCCACGCCAGATCTGGGCCACGCTCCTGGATGAAGGCACCTACCTGTGCCACTGGCGCACCATGTATCGTATCCTTAGTGAAAACAGGGCGATACGCGAGCGCAGGAATCAGCGCGTACATCCTCCGTACACGAAGCCGGAGTGGTTGGCCCAAGCTCCGAACGAGCTTTGGACGTGGGACATCACCACGCTTCGGGGCCCGGTTAAGGGCCTGCACTTCAAGCGCTACGTGCTACGGGATGTCTTCAGCCGCTACGTGGTGGGATGGACCCTTGCCTCGTTTGAGTCTGCCGCGCTGGCCAAGGATCTCGTCCTGGCCACATGCGCGCGTCAAAACGTCCGAAGAGACCAGCTGGTCCTCCATTCGGATCGCGGCCCGGTGATGACAAGCAAGACGTATGTGCAGCTGTTGGCAGAGCTGGGAGTGGAAGGCTCCTACAGCCGTCCGTATCGCTCGAACGACCATCCCTATTCGGAGGCGCACTTCCGCACGGCGAAGTACCACCGGACTTACGAGGTGCGCTTCGGCTCCCTGGAGGACGCCCGGAGCTGGGCGCGGCTCTTCTTCCATTGGTACAACAACGAATTCTACCACACGGGGATTGCGCTGATGCATCCCTCGACGATCCACTACGGCAAGACGCGCGAGGTATGGAAGGCGCGACAGCGCGTCATGCAGGAAGCCTATGCGCGAGAACCGGAGCGATTCATTCGGGGGATGCCCAAGGTACCCATGCCACCGCGGAAGGTGTGGATCAACCCGCCAGACGACCCCCAGGCTGCGGTGAAGCTCGTAGCCAAGAGCAATGGCCGCCAGTCCCGCAACTTCGTAGTCACACGCGACCAGTTACTGCCCACATGAGTTCCATCCACTACACTAAATCCGAGGCGAACTTGTCTCATTTTTGTTGGCACACACCGCAGCGATCCAACTCTGTGCGGTGTTTGCGCCTCTTTTCCCGGACCACTCACCGATCAGGGTTGCCAGTATGTACCTGAGTATGGTGGTAGCCACTTGAGATGTCGAGAGTATAATTGCACTGACGACATGCAACCAACATAACATAGATGCCAAAGGCTTCTACATTTTGTGCCTTGGTGCTGCTGCTCGCAGCCTGCCAGAACGACGGTGCAGGCCCAGGCAGTAATCCATTGCCCTCTTCCAACGCTGACTTTCAACGCGTTGAAGGGCATCCACACCCCGACAGCATCCCTGCCGTTACGGATCCGAGGTTCATCATCAAGGATGTACCTCGGGACACCCTGTTCTGGATCGGGAATGCTCTCCGAGGCGGTCGGACAATCGGCAAAGCGGAAGGAGACTTGGACGAGATGTTGGGCACCATCCGGGATGTGGCCGTCAGCGACAGTGTCGTGTACTATGCGGATGGAAACTACAGCCATGTCCGTGCCTACGATTTCGAGGGCCATCTCGTTGACATATTGGGAGGCCCCGGAGAAGGACCAGGTGAGATGGCATGGGTGAGCAAGGTCTCCGTTACGGGTTCAGGCGACAGTGTGTATGTGGTGGTCGGATCCGGTCAGTATAAGATTTCGGTGTTCAGAAGGCGCCGGGATGGCACTCATGAATTTCGGAATTCGTTTTCATCTACCGTGGATTTCTTTAATGGTGCCATGTGTGCAATGCATGGGCACGTATACACCACGGGATACAAGGAAGACCTCAGCGGTGTGATTCACAAACACACGCTGGAAGGGGCCTACGTCTCATCGTTTGGCGCCCGCTACAACCACGACGCACGAATAGTGCGCTCAACTATCGCAGAATGGGCCATCTTGGAGTGTAACGCGACGCACCGCACACTCCTCCACCTGCAGAGACAAGCTCCCATAGCGACGGCGTTCACGGAGTCGGGTGCCGTGATCTGGCGAATCAAGTTTTCTGATGCCCGGATAGCTTTGGCAACAGTGTATTACTCGAAAAACCGGCCGTACGTGTCAATTGCGCAGGGGCTCCCATGGATCGGCGAATCGCGTGCCCCGGACATCGTGGGAGGGGCAAGCGGAGACACGTTCTGGCTTACACGCCTTGAACTGCTGTCCGAAGAACGGGATCGCTGGGTAGGCCACCTCTACAAGGTCGATGTGCTGTCGGGGCGAGGCGAATATGTGGGGCCACGCCCGTTCAATCATACCCTGCAAGCGGGAATGAGAATCCAGGCCATAGCGCAAGAGCGGCTATTCGTCAGCCGGATGACACCGTTTCCCCAGCTGGGGAATACATCGCATGCCGAGCGAGATACGGTGACTAATAGGAAGGCGGGCATCCATCGGACAGCCAGCAAGCTGGCAGCACTTGTGCTGCTGTTATCCACGATATTTGTACTGTCTGCGTTGGATGTGCTCCCCTTCCCGGCCATCACGATCCAATGGCCGAGTGTGCACACCGAGGACTCGGCTCGATACGTGCCATCATTTGAAAGGCCCCTGGAACGCGAATTGGTACTGGTGTACTTTGGTTCAGCGTCTTGTGTTTGGTGTAGCAACCCCGATCTGCCAGGCATAATCGACAGCGTGAAGAGTACCGTACGTGCGCACGCAGCAGCACGTTTCCTTCGCCAGACTGCCGCATGGGCCTTCCTATGGCGACATCACGTCTGGTGGAACGTGAAACTGCTGTGGACGGAACCAGGAAGCTACGGCGTGCTTGGCGGCGGATCATGCTTCCGATTCATGTAGCCGCCCATCATGGCTACCAGCTTGATCGCAGACGCTAAATCGGTCAGCTCAATCAGGCGGTAATTCCGGGAGTACAACCGCAACATCGTGATGTCTGCTTCGGTGAAGATCACCTCGGCCGCTAGGTTGCTCACGGCACGACCCAGCCGCGTCATCAATATGATGCGCCGGGGCGCTACCATGTAGATGGTAATCAGGTTTTGCAAGGAGACAGCGCTGGAGGAGCCCGACCGGGCATGCCAGTGTCGCATACGCCTGGCTCGACTTCGCCATTTTATGACTCAACATATACGAAAAGAGTGTACTCCCGCCTGGTTGGCACTACTTTTCTTCTGTCGGTCGCCCGCCTTAATCCTGTCGCACGTAGCGCTGCCGATGCAGGCTGGGCGTGACGCCGCAGATCCGCGCTATCTGAGCCCGCTCTGCCCTTGGGCGCTCGTCCTGCACGTTGACCATCACCGGGCCTTGGGTGTCCTTGAGGGTCGTCATCACCCGGTGCCAGGCGCTCAGCTGCGGGCGAAGCTGCTTCCAGCTGGTGTGGATGCCCTGCGTCTTCAAGCGTGTCCGGATCAGGTGCACCGCGTGATAGACATATACGGCTATACTGATGTGCGCTGCGATGAGTGCGTCCTTGCTGTGGTATAGCGGCCGCATCCCCAGTTCCGACTTCAACGAGCGGAAGGTGGCCTCCCACCTCGGACAGCCGCCAATACGTGGCCACAATGTGCTTAAGGTCCCATCCCGTTTGACTGGTGCGCAGCACGTAGCCCCCCAGGGCCCCGTCGGCCTCTTCCCACTGCGGCTTGCGTGCAAACGTCACGGCCTTGGCATGGGGGCCACTCCCTTCTACGACCGTCACCTTGTACTGGTGGGATACGCGCGCATAGCGCTCCTTTATGCGTCCGACCTGCTCTACAACTTTCTGGTATCGCTTGGTTCGGTAGGGCTTCTGCAGCCCATCGTGCAGCGAGGTGAGGGCCGCTTCCAGTAGCGTGCGCCGGCGCTGGAGGATCTGCTCTTCCTTGTGCTTTCTGGCTTCGCTGACAGCATAGAGCAGCGTCTCCTGCTTCTTCTGCTGCAACTGCCACACCCATACGGCGTGACCAGCCTGCGTGGTCAGCGTGCTGTCGGGCTCCCGCTCTGGCGGCAGGGGCCGCTTACCCCGGTGCACGCAGGTCCAGTCGTAGCCCTGTGCTGCCAGCCAGGACACGTTCGCTTCCGTAGCGATCCCTGCCGTCCATGATCACCGTCGGCGTCTGGCCGTCCACGCTGGCGTTCAGACGCGCGATAGCCTCCTGCAGCGTGCCGGGCTCCGAGACGTTGCCCGGCAAGGTCTCACAGGTGCGCGGGAAGCCCGCGCCATCGCGCACCAGCCCGAGCGTCACCAGCGGGCAATCGGAACGCTTTTGCTTCGAACGCCCATAGGCCCGGTACTCGCCGTGCTGTCGGCCATGATAAGGGGTGTTGGTCAGGTCATAAAAAAAAACACGGTCTCCGGCAGGCTCAAGAGCAAGCGCTCCTTTTGGAAGAGCGCTTGCTGAATCGCCTGGTTGTGTTCCCAGAGCAGGTCCCCAATACGATACAACTTCGCTAACGACACTTTCCTGCCGGGGCGTAGTCCCAACAGGTCCAGCGTTGTTGACCTGCTCTGCAGCCACTGAAGCGTGGCCCGTTCGCTGTTGGGTGCAGCATGCGTGCGACCACCAGGGCTACGGCCAGGCGCGCGTCGCGCTCCTTGGCGCCAACCTGGATCAGCGTGTCCTTCAGTCCCAGATCCTCGAGCGCCTGGAGGCAGACGCGCTCTGCACCCACGCTGCGGGCATGCTCCGGGTGCTCAAGGGAGTCCATGTCCACCGTCATGACGCTGTCAGGCTCACCCTCCGGCTTCGCGTGTGCACCTATGCCGCGTGCGCGCAGCTGCGCGACAATGGCTTCGGCCGTGTGCTGCAGGCCGGGATCGAACACGAGCGTCGGCTGCCCCTGCAACAAATTCTCTATGTGAAGCACCAAGGCGCCCACTGGTCACGGGGCGTGTCAAAGTGGACGCCCAGGTTCAGCAGGGTCGACTGGCGCACCTGCCCGCCGATGCGGTCGCTGCGGACCAGGCGGTAGCTGTGTCGCGTCTCGCCCTGCTTTGTGTGGGTCTTGGTTGCCCGTATGTACATGGTGTCTGCCGGTCAATGCTGACGCCAAGATAGTGACGGCGCACCCCAAGCAAGTCCACAGGCAACATCCTGGCACTACATTGGCCTTTTTCAGACCAACACACTCAACTTCACGTAATTCTTTGCCGTAGAGCCTCGAAATATGGCCCAAAAGGGCCTGTAATGGGGGAAAAGTGAGCTGGGAGTACCTGTTTGCCCCCCCCTCCTGGGGCAGCGGTGGGTTCCCAAAATGGCGAAGTTGGGCTGTACCATCTCGATTGTGGACTGAGCGAACTAACCGCCCGTCCAAGCACAAGACAAACTCAGGCCCCGCTATTTTTAGTTGTCGTTGTCGTTAATAATAAATGTCGCCACTCATGGGCCGCATTTTCATGGGTTCAGGCGCACAATTGTACTAAACGCACGTAACCACGGTGAAGGCAATGACCCGAACGCCCGTGCTGCATGTACCGGGCGCCTTGCCCGTCTGAAAACAGTAAGACCGCAAACGACTGGTTAAGTACATCCCCAGTTCGCATATAAGGGGGTGCCGAGAGCATCGAAGTCCTGCTTATCCAGCAGGACGATCATTACCGAAGCAAATCACCGCGCATCCCGTGTACAGGCAGGCACACTAGAAAGACTCGACGGCTCTATGGCGACCCGGAGAGACAAGGATGAGCAACCGTAGCGCCTGGGGCCGGCCGTCACATATTTACCGAATACGCCACAACCGTGGGGACCACCGGGCGGGGATCAAATACCGATTCAGCTTCAATGGACCCGTAAGCTCGGCCAGATCGTACGACTTCCAGCGTAAGGTCCGTCGGCAGCTCTGTTCGGCCCACCACCTTTTCGGCTGCGTCCAGAATCAGCCACTCTGCGGTTGGCATTTCCCCTTGGGACTCGCCTTTGACCCATACCTGATCCTTATCGTCCACAATGAAGGTCTTGTACGCCGGCTTCACCTCGTGAATCGATCCGAATGCAGAAGGATTTATTATCGCATCAAATTCTGTTGTCGTGACGGGGATGGGTACGTGATTTTTCTGGACAGCTCCTAACGCCTCTCCATCCACCGAGGTAATAGCTATGTCAATGGTTTCGTTCCATCCGGAGTACAGCTTTCCACTCGGACTGAAGCTAAAAGTCGGCCTGCGACCGAAGGGAACAAAGCGTAGCGCAGGAGTCTGTTCCGGTGACACGAAAAGCAGCAGCTCCAGATCAGGCAAGCGCGCCAAGATCCGCACCATCGTGCCAGCCCAACTCGTCAGCGCGGCCACCCTAAAGCGATCCGCGTCCAGATTATTGACACGAATACTGAAACTATGCAGGGTAATGGGGCCCATGTCCGTGATTCCAATGACGTTAGAGATATTGCCAACGGAATCGTTTCGCACGATCTTGAAGCGACGTTGGAACAACCAGGTTTCTGGAGCGAAAACCGAGAGGCCCTGACGGGTATCAAATACGTAGATCGAGTCATTGCGGCCAACGAGCACGTTCGAAATGTCTCTGAACTCGCCAGGGGCGACGCCACGACTGCCAAATTTTCCTATCAGGACGCCTCCCGCGGAAAATACCGAGATGTCCATGGAAGACGCGTCGCCAACGAAGAGTTGGCCGGCGGCGTTGACAGCCAAGCCATCAATGCCGCCGAATACAACGGTGTCTCCGGCTGCTTCATCTCCTATGCGGAAGATCTCGGAGAGAACTATCTGAGGATAGCTTTCCTCACTGCGGCTCGCGTCACCGCCATCCCTCTGGCAAGCCGCCATGGACAGGCATAGCAGAAAGAAAACCGCAGGCTTTAGGACATGCGGTATGTGCCAAAAGAAATGATCCACTTTAGCGTAGGCTAAGTTTCACGTTATACCGAGTATCGAATCCGCTGCGCAGCGCAACGCAATTTGCGCAGCATAATGTGGGCGGAAGCCGCACCGCTTTGCAGGGAGGCAGCAGGAGCATGCTTCTGATGCGGAGCGATTTCCGATGTAAGCACAAGGGAAAAATCACGACGAACGGCGCGGAGGCGGAGATGCGTGCCCGGGAGGATTCGAACCCCCGACCTTCTGATCCGTAGTCAGACGCTCTGTCCAGCTGAGCTACGGGCACACGCGCCAAACTGGTACGGAAACGCAGCCCATTGGTTCCACGCAAAAGGTAAGTGCACACACGCGTTGACACCATCGTGGTTGGCGCTGGCCTTGCAGGCGCGCTGAGCACATTCTGGCTCAGCAAAACGCAGCAGGTACTTCTTTTGGAAGCGCAGGCTGAGCGGTCGGGCGCGTCGCAGATTGCCGCAGGCATCGTGAATCCTTTCGCAGGGCTGCGGGGCAAACCCATGTGGCGCGGGCTGCAGGCACTCGCCAGCCTGGACACGCTGGTAGCCGAAGCAGATGCGCAGCAGCACTACAATCAGTGCGGCGTGCTACGGCCCGCCGTAAGCCGCGTCCAAGTGGCAAGCTTCCGCGCGGTAGCCGAAGCGTACCCTGACCATGCCACCTGGATGGCGGCAGAAGCCGTGTGCGCGCGTTACGCCGGTGTAAGCGCCCCCTACGGCGCGCTGCGCCTCTATGGCGGCGGCCTTGTGGATACGCCAGGCCTGATCGATGCCGCCTTGGCCAGCGCCATGCGCCAAGGTGCCGCGATCAAGGCCGGCGCACGGGTGGTGTCCTGGAAATCCGCGGCAGAGGCTGTACATGTGACGACCCACGATGGTCAGCGCTACACAGCATCGCGTGTGCTGCTCTGCCTGGGAAGCGGTTATGTAGCCTTTGAGACGCTCCGCACCCTCAACCTGCACCGAACAAAGGGTCAGATTGTGCGCGTTCGGCGACCCGTGCATTACGACCTGACCATGCCGCTGTCAGCACATGGGTATGTGGTTCCCATACAGGATGATCTTTTGGTAGGCACGACCTATGATCGCGACTTTACGACCGAAGCGCCGACACCGGAAGCCAGCGCCAGGATTCTGCGGGCTGCGTCCGCCATGGTGCCCGGCCTGGATCGACTGAATCCGCTCTCGGCCATGGCCGGCATCAGGGTCGGTGTACCTGGCACACGGCTGCCCATGGTGGGTTCACTCGATGATCGCGTCTGGGTCTTCACCGGACTGGGTTCCAAGGGGCTGCTCTTTGCTTCGCTCCTTGCGCAAATGGTACCGTCGCTGCTGGCGGAACCGCACAGCATCCCGCCGGAGATCCGGGTCACGTATGCGAATTCAAAGCATCTTAGTCGTTAGCGTCGCCTCAAACCCATCGCGATTGGGTAACTTCGGTAATTGCTTACCAATCTGTGCATCAGTTCCAGCAGATCTCAATGACACAAGTACTTACCGCTGACACCGCTGCCATCCTGGGGGACGATGCCCAGAGGCTCTTGACGCATAAGTGCACGACCATTCCTCGGGAGAACCTGTATTTGCCAGGACCCCGCTTTGTTGACGAGGTGTGGGGCGGCTCCGACCGCAACCCGCGCGTGCTGCGCGCCCTGCAGTCGCTGTTCGACAGCGGGCGACTCGCTGGCACCGGCTACGTATCCATCCTGCCGGTCGATCAGGGCATTGAGCACGCTGCGGGTGCCTCGTTTGCAAAGAACCCCGCCTATTTCGACCCGGAAAACATTGTCCGTCTGGCCATTGAAGGCGGTTGCAATGCGGTCGCGTCCACCTACGGCGTGCTGGGCGCGGTGGCCCGCAAGTACGCGCACAAGATTCCCTTTATACTCAAGCTCAACCACAACGAGCTCTTATCCTATCCCAATACGTACGACCAGATCCCGTTTGCGAGCGTGCAGAATGCCTGGAATATGGGATGTGTGGGGGTCGGCGCCACGGTGTACTTCGGCTCGGCTGAATCCAACCGGCAGCTGCAGGAGGTGTCCGAAGCCTTCGCCGAAGCCCATGCGCTGGGCATGCTGACCATCCTGTGGTGCTATGTGCGCAACAAAGCTTTCAAGGTTGATGGCGTAAACCATGAAGCCTCGGCCGATCTGACCGGCCAGGCCAACCATCTTGGCGTCACCATCGAAGCGGACATCATCAAGCAGAAGCTGCCGACTTCGAACGGCGGATATGCCGCGCTCAACTACGGCGCATCCAGCTACGGCAAGTTTGATGAACGCATCTATACGCGGCTGGCAAGCGATCATCCGATCGATCTTACACGTTATCAGATTGCTAACTGCTATATGGGTCGCTGCGGCCTGATCAACTCGGGCGGTGCCTCGGGGGCCAACGACCTGCTGCAAGCGGTGACCACAGCCGTGGTCAACAAGCGCGCAGGTGGTATGGGGCTGATCTCCGGGCGCAAAGCATTTCAGCGGCCTATGCGCGATGGCATCGGCATCCTTCATGCAATACAGAACGTCTACCTGGACCAGTCCGTGACCGTGGCATAGCCTGCACGGGGATGACGCAGGCAGTTACGGCGCTTGCAGCGTACCTTGTCCTCGGACTGTGAAGACCTCCCGTACACCATGGATGCCGAACATGCGCGAGGCGTAGAAGAAAATCGCAAGCCGCAACCGACGGTAGCGACTGCTGCGGCATCCAGGCCGGAGGAAGGCGGTGAATTCGTAAGCGAGCCGCCACTCTACAAGAAAACGACCGCGCACGCGCCATCCTGGGCCACGGAAATCGCGCGTAAGTACCTGGGGGGCACGGTTAACCAGTTTATCCTGAATGGAAACGTTCGGGACCTGGTGCCGGCGCTGCGGAGCTCCGGAGAATGCGAATACAAGGAGCTCATCGCGTTCCTGACCGAGGAGCTTTTTCATCCGCGCGACATCGTCGTGCTGTATGATCGGGCCGCGGGGATCCGATTTAAGGATCAGGAAACCAGGCAGGACTTTGACCAATTCCTGAGAGCATACGATACGCGCAAAGGCACGGCGCATGCCCTGCAGCTGCCGAGAGATCCGGTGCGCGCGCTGCTGCTTCTGGACATGTACTTCCGCCTGCGGCTGCGGCAAGGCAAGGGCATCGCGTGCGTCCTAGACTTCGCCGAAACCGTCATCCCCATGGCGGAGGCCGCAATGTATTCGGCTGAGGACCGCAGCGCCATCGTGATCTTGCAGCGCTGGGCACACGATCAGTTCTTTCTGGAGCATGACTTCACGGTCTGCCTCATTGCCGAAAACCTTTCGAACCTCAACCAGCAGTACGTCCAGAGCCCTTGGACGGCGGAGATCCACCTGCCGATGCCGGGCAAGCCCGCGCGCCTAGCGTTCGCCGAGCGGCATTGCGCGGATCATCTGGATATCTTCACGGCCCACTCGGATGTGACGCTGGCATCGCTGGCCAACAACACGGCTGGGTTGAGCTTCATCCAGCTGCGCTCAATCCTGGCTGATACCCTCAAGAACCGCGTGCGCCTGACCTTCGAGCAGCTCTCCGAGATGAAGAAGGAGATGATCGAAGAAGCGGCCTTCGGCATGCTGGAGTTTGTAGAGACGGATTATAACTTGGACATGGTAGCAGGTCATAATGAAGCGAAGGAGCACCTGCGCCACGCCGCCATCGCCCTCAAGAGGGGCCGCGAAGATGTGATCCCGATGGGCTACTTGGTCAGCGGACCCGTTGGAACCGGCAAGACCTTCCTCGTGACGTGCTTCGCGGGCGAGATCGGGATTCCAATGGTCAAGCTCAAGAACTTCCGTTCGCAATGGCAAGGGCAGACCGAAGGCAATCTGGAAAAGATCCTGAATCTCTTGGAGGCAATGCCCCCCGTGGCCGTGATGATCGACGAAGCCGACGCGGCACTGGGCAACCGCAGCGCGCAGGGGGACTCAGGCGTTTCGCAGCGCGTATTCGGACAGATCGCGGCGTTTATGAGCAACGCCAAGCATCGAGGACGCATCATCTTTTTTCTCATTACCGCCCGCCCGGACCTGATGCCCGTGGACCTGAAGCGACAAGGGCGGGCTGAAGAACACCTTGCGCTGTTCTATCCTTCGACGCGCGCGCTGCGCTTGGAGCTGCTTCAGGTGATGATGCGCCGAACGGGTCTGGACATTCCCGTCGAAGCCGTGCCCGAAGCACTGCTCAGCGGCGAGCGCACCTATAGCGGCGCGGATATGGAAGCCGTGCTGACACGCGCAAAGTTTCGTGCAGCTGCGCTGGGAGGCAAGGACGCTGTCGTCACCGCGGACATCCTGGCCCATGTGGTGAGCGATTTCATCCCTCCAACGTACCCGTTGCAGGTTGAGCTGCAAACGCTGGCTGCAGTCATGGAAAGCACAAGCCGGGACCTGTTGCCTGAGCCCTACAGTAGTATGAGCCGCCAGGAAGTGATCCAACGCATGGCTGAACTCAAGCACCTTGTCGACTAGCCGCGCATGTATCTCTGCAAAGTAATCGGGTCCGTAGTGGCCACACGCCAGCGGGAAGTATTTCGGCCATGCAAGCTGCTGATCGTTCGCGAAACAGATACAAGAGGTAACTTACGGTCCGAAACTGCTGAAATGCTGGCTCTTGACTTCAAGCTGAGCGCTGGTATAGGGGACTACGTTCTTGTCGCGCGCGAAGGCCGCGCGGTGGCCGATGTGATGGGCAAGAAGCATGTCCCTGCCAACGTCGTGATTGTCGCGGTCGTAGATGACTGGGATGTCAAGGAATAGCTGCCGGTAAACACTCGCTTTTTACTCTTTCCATGCAATGCCGATGATGCTGCGATACCGCCCCGTACTGTTGCTTTGTGCCCTGATGGCCTGTGTCCAGGTGGGCTGGGCGCAGGTTGACAGCGGCAACGAAATCCCCGAAGTCACGCGAACCTACGCGCTCGTGGGCGCGACGGTAGTGCAGGCACCTGGCCGTGTCTTGGAGCGTGCTACGGTGATCATTCGTGATGGACTCATCACCGCCGTAGGCCGCGACATACCAATCCCCTTCGATGCGGAGCAGGTCGCTGCCGATTCGTTCACCGTATACTCCGGGTTCATTGACGGCCTGTCGCATGCCGGTATTCCAGTGCCCAAGGAACAGCCACGCGCGGAGCGGCCGGACGATCCGGGCTTCCCGTCGGATATCGAAGCCGGCATACTGCCCGGCCTGGATGTGCGCACACTGCTGAAGGCGGACGACAAAAGCCTTGCAGATCTGCGCAAGGCCGGCTTTACTGCTGCACATGTGGTGCCGCGTGGGCGTATGCTTCCCGGGAGCGGAGCCATCATCCTGCTGGCCGGCGATGACATCCATGAGCTGGTGTATTCAGGAGAGACTTCGCTCTTTGCGCAGCTTGCCTCCGCCCGGCGTATGTACCCAGGCACGGACATGGCGGTAATCGCCAAGATGCGGCAGCTCTTCCAGGAAGCCCGGCGCAGGCAACGCATTGAGCAACTCTACGCCGAGGACCCTACAGGCATCTCGCGACCCGAGTACG
Organism: Rhodothermales bacterium; assembly: GCA_951812585.1. Taxonomy (GTDB): domain Bacteria; phylum Bacteroidota; class Rhodothermia; order Rhodothermales; family Bin80; genus JAAXGV01. The sequence goes on from OX638318.1 coordinate 345,957, forward strand.
ACCCGACGCACTATGCACTTTTTCCGGTCATCGACGGGAACCGTACGGTTTACTTTCATACAGAAGATGTGCTGGATGTGCACCGTGCGTTGGCACTGCAGGAGGAGCTGGGCTTCAGCATGGTTCTGACGGGCTTCAGCGGGAGCTTCGACGCCGTAGATAAGCTCAAAGACGCACAAATCCCGCTGCTCTTGACGTTGGATCTTCCCGAGGACAAACGCAAGCAGAATGACAGCCAGAGCGCTGACATCGACTCCACCGAGGCGCAGCCGACGGACATCGCGGGTGGGCTTCCAGAGGTTGCTACGCCTGCCTACGACCCGCTGCTTCGCGTACAAGACCTGAACGACCTGGAAGAGGAGAAGCGGAACCTAGAAGCGCGGCGCGATGCGGAGCGCAAGGCGTACCTGGAAAGCGCTGGCGCCTTGGCCAGCGCGGGGATGGCGTTTGGATTCACCACCCTGGACACCAAAGCCAGTGATGTGCTGCCGAATGTACGTACGTATGTGGAGAATGGGCTGTCAGAGGACGTAGCATTGGCGGCGCTGACCACCAGCCCAGCCCGCATCCTTGGCGTTGCAGCAACGATGGGCACGATCGATGTGGGCAAAGTGGGCAATCTGGTGGTGGCCACAGGCAACATCTTCGACAAGGACACGGAAATCCGGTATGTCTTTGTGGACGGACGCAAGTTTGAGATGGAGGCCGCGCAGCGCGGCGCGCGCACCTCCGACGCAGAAGCCGGCTCCGCCGTAGGAACCTGGTCGTTTACCGCATCGACACCGGACGGTGATGTAGTCGGCACCATGGTGGTCAACGACGACCTCAGTGGCACCATCTCAATGGATGTGATGGAGATCACGTTCACGGATGCGACCTTTGAAGATGACGTGCTGTCCTTTTCCGCTGCAACGGCCGAAATCGGCACGATTTCTGTGACTGTGACCATCACGGGCGACGAATTTGAAGGTGTAGCCAGCTCCGAAGTCGCCGGCTCGATACCCTTCTCCGGCCAGCGTGTCAATGACCCCTAACTGCAGTCTTCAGACCCATGAAACAGCTATTCCTACTGACTTGCGGCCTCGCGCTCTTGGCGTCAGCCGCAGCACAGGCCCCTACGGGCAGTGTGCTCGTGCGTGACGGCACCGTGCTGACGGTAACCGATGGCACGCTGGAGAACACGGATGTCCTCGTGGTCGATGGCCGGATCACGGCCATCGGATCCGACCTTGACACACCCGCCGGCGCTGAAATCATCGAGGCTGGCGGCATGTACGTGATGCCCGGCATCATCGATGCGCACTCTCATATTGCAATCAGCAACGTAAACGAGTCATCTGCACCGGTCACGGCGCAGGTAACGGTCGGGGATGTGCTCAATCCGTACAGCATCGCGCTCTACCGGGCGCTGGCGGGAGGCGTCACCACCTCGCATGTAATGCACGGATCAGCCAATGTGATCGGGGGCCAAAATGAAACCATCAAGCACCGCTGGGGCGCTGTCGATCCGGAGGGCCTTCGCATGGCGGGTGCGCCTCGAACGATCAAGTTTGCCCTCGGTGAAAACCCGACCCGCGTCCACGGTCGCGGCAATAACCTGCGCCCGGCCTCGCGCATGGGGGTAGAATACGTGCTGCGGGAGACCTTCAACAAGGCCATACGATACCAGGAGGCGTGGGACCGGTATGAGGCACAGGTGCGAAGCAACCGCCGCGCTGTTCCCCCGGCCTACAATGGACAACTGGAAGTTATGGCGGACATCCTCAGCGGCGATATCATTGTCAACTGCCATTCCTATCGGGCCGATGAAATCCTGATGCTGATGCGCGTTCTGGAAGACTTCGGCGTGGATCGGGTGACGTTCCAGCATGTCAATGAGGGCTTCAAGATTGCGCCAGAGCTGGCGGCCTTTGGAGCTGAAGGAGCCGCGGCGTCCATCTTTGCAGACTGGTGGGCCTACAAGTTCGAGGTGTACTACTCGACCGCCTACAACGCGGCGATTCTTACGCGTAACGGCGTGCTGACTTCGATCAATTCTGATTCAGCAGAGCTGAACCGGCATCTGTACCATGAGGCGGGCAAGTCGCAGAAGTACGGTGGCTTGACTGACAACGAAGCCTTGGCCCTGATAACCATCAACCCCGCCAAACAGCTCGGCATCGGCGACCGTGTGGGCTCCATCGAGGTGGGCAAGGATGGCGATCTGGCCATCTTTGATGCGCACCCGTTGTCCATCTATGCCGTGCCGCAGAAAACCATCGTAGATGGGATCGTGTATTTCGACATTGATCGCGACGCCGACGATATGCGGCTCCGCGTGGACCCTGAGGCCGCCATTGATACGGCGATTCTGCATACGCACGACGACCACCACCAGTGCCTGCACGAGGGAAGCATAGACTTGTATGGCTTCCTTGCCAACGAGTGATGCGCTGCACCTAACCGTTTGACGATATGAATTTCCTACTTGTGCTGCTATTGGCCATTGGTCTGGGCGATTACACCCCGGAGCCGGAAGGACCCATTGCGCTGACCAATGCGCGCATTGTAACCGTGACGGGTGACACTATTGAGCACGGAACGCTCATGATGCAAGGCGACCGCATCATAGCAATCGGCACTGATGTAGAGATCCCGGAAAATGCCACGGTGATTGACTGCACCGGCCTGATCATCTACCCCGGGTTCATCGACACCGGCACGCAGCTGGGCCTGGTCGAAGTTGGATCGCTTCCAGAGACCCGTGATGCTCGTGAACTGGGCGATTTTTCGCCGCAGATGAAGGCGTTGACTGCCGTAAATCCGAACGGCGTTGCGATCCCTGTGACACGGGTAAGCGGCGTTACCACGGTGCTTACGGAGCCTTCCGGCGGCATGCTGCCTGGCCAGGCGGCGCTCATAAATCTGCACGGCTATACGCCCGCGCAGATGTATGCGGGATTTGAAGGCATGATTTTGTCCTTTCCCAATACCGGCCGGCGTGGGCGCTTTGATTCGCGTTCGGAAGAAGATATAGAAAAGGCTGCCAAGGCAGCGATGAAGAAGCTCGACGACACCTTTGACAGCGCCGCTCTTTATCACCGCATTGACTCTTCGTACCATGCCAGTCCGGAGGTTGGACGCCGGCCGGAGTATGTGCCCTCCATTGACGCGCTGCTCCCGGTGCTGCGGGGCGAACAGGATCTGATCATCCAAGTGAACACTGCGAAAGACATTTTGGCCGCATTGGCGTGGGTGGAGAAGAGAGGGTTTGACAATGTAATCTTCACGGGATTGGCCGAAGGCTGGCGCGTCGCGGACAAGATTGCAGAGGCCGGGATACCGTGCCTGGTGGGTCCAGTACTGGCGGTGCCGACTCGCAACAGCGACCGGTACGATAAGGCCTACCGCAATGTGGCGCTGATGCATGCTGCAGGCGTCAAGGTGGCCATCCGCTCGGGTGAGACTGAGAACGCGCGCAACTTGCCGTACAATGCAGGCTTTGCCGCCGCATATGGCCTGGGGAAAGACGAAGCGCTCCGCGCGGTCACGATCATTCCCGCGGAAATCCTGGGCGTGGCGGATGAGCGGGGTTCGCTGGAAGTAGGCAAGGAGGCTACACTCTTCGTGTCCGATGGCGACCCGTTCGAAACACGAACGCAGATCCGCCATGTGTTTATTGGCGGGTACCATTTGCCGATGGAAAGCCGGCATACCCGCCTGTACGACGAGTTCCTAAGCCGCGATCCAGGCCTTAAGAAGCACAGCCCCTAGCCTTAGACAGAATAAACGGTATCGCAGCGTAGCTACCGCAGCTTGTGCTTTAAGGGGTAGATCATTCGCGCAGGTTCCTGAAGCGCTGAAGGAAGACCTGCGCCGCCTGTCTGTAGTTGCGCCGTGACAGACCACTCAGCAAACCCCTGGGTCACTCTTGCCTTATCAATAAGCCCCGCTTGCTCATAAGACGGTACGTCTTCCAAGGAATACGCCTGATCGGTCAGCACATTCCGTACTCTCGGAACGCAAATCGACAGGCGCTCCAAACCGATGCGGATGGAGCGCGAATTTGTGCCCCAGCGCTGAAAGCCTGTTGTTTTGTGCTTCCCACGCACGCCGCATACGGCACGAAACTCGGCCTCCATGACCCATGTGGCGACCTTGAGAAGAAGAAGAGCAAAGGTTACAAGGAAGCGGGCCAGACCGGCATAATTCTTTTGTGCAAGCACCCGAAGGTCATCGACCACGGATGGATCCGGCATAGTCGACTTGACTTCAGTGGATTCGGTTCGGAACGCCCAATCGGTAGCAAGGACTCCTTACCAGAGCCGATCGAACCGCCTGGGTTGTACTTGCAGCGAAATAGTTGTACCTGGAGCAAACCCAGAAGCGGCACCAAGGCTTGGCGATACTGAACAATTCTGAGGGATCAACACCTCAACCTGCCTGTTCCTGCTGCTTGGCTTCTTCCCAATACTGGTCCATCGTGTCCAGGCTTGCGGCACGAAGATCCTGCCCAGCAAGCCGTGTTTCGATGTAGGAGAAGCGTTGCCTGAAGCGGCTGTTCGCTCCCCGTAACGCGTTTTCCGCATTGATTCCAGTGTGGCGTGCATAGTTCACCAGGGCGAACAGCAGGTCCCCAAATTCTGCTTCGGCTTGCGCACTGCCAGTGGCGCAATCATATTCCTGCAGCTCCTCTTTGACTTTGGCCCATGCGTCCTCGGCGGTTTCAAAGTCAAAGCCTACTCCCGCAGCCTTCTCCTGCATCCGATGGGCACTCAGGAGGGCCGGCAAGTGCCGCGGCACGCCGTCCAGAAGGTGTTTGCCGTGCCTTTCCGCGCGCTTGATCTCCTCCCAGTTTGTCAAGACCTCCTGGACGCCCGCCACGGCTGTGTCACCATAGACATGCGGGTGCCGCCGGACCAACTTGTCCCGGATCGCTTCCATCACGCCTGTCAAAGAAAATCGGCCCGCTTCCTCTGCCATGACGGCATGAAAGATAACCTGGAGTGCCAGATCTCCGAGTTCTGCCACAAGCTCGGTGTCGTCCTGCTGCTCTATCGCATCCACGAGCTCGTACGCCTCCTCTATGATCAGATGCCGCGCAGACGCATGCGTCTGCGCCTTATCCCACGGGCATTCACGGCGGAGCCTGCGGACCACAGCCACAAGTGCTTCGTACGACGCAAGGGAGGGCTCTCGAGATGTCTGCTGCTGGTTCTGCGAAGGCATACGCGCTATTCCAGAGTTCAACGGGTCCGAACAGTTCGCTGGTGGCGGCAACCGTTATCTGCTATCTGTGCTGCCGAGACTCGCGACGAAAGGCAAGTTAGCACAAACCGCGGTGCCGGCGAACCTCCTGAGGCGCTGCGGCCATGGCATCATGCCGCGCAGTGTAACAGGATAACCTGGTACCCCAATGTGTAGCCGCGGCCAACCAAGCCAAGGGTTCGGTCATATCCAATGCGCTGCCGCCATAAGACAAGCCTCAAGTCTCCCGTACGCGCAGCAAAATCTTCATCTAAAATCACTAACTTAGCGCCCGATGTAACGGGCCCCTGCATTACGGGCCGCGACAGGCGTACGACCACGACTGGCTGGATACGAGACGGTCCTGCGCGTACAGCGGACTGCATGCACACGACTGCTCAAGCTGTACGCCTTGCCGCGTCAGACATCGAAAAAACTTCGTTGCCGGCTCCCGTCGGCCTTACGCTAGTGACAATACGGTGTCAGCGGCCTCGGGTATTATGGACAAGAACACTACCACACGGAGTTGAGCATGGTGATCACCCACGGCAATCCTGCCGCCACCTTACCTTGCCGCTCTACAAAACAGGAGGCTAATCATGGCTGAACCAAGCTTAAACAGAGTCACTCTCCTGGGTCGGCTCACCGCCAAACCCGATGCACGTGTCACCTCCTCAGGGACATCGGTGGCTAACCTGAGGATGGCTACCAACGAAAGCTACAAGGACAACGCAGGCCAGTGGGCTGATCGGCCAGAGTACCATACGGTCGTGCTCTGGGGTCGAGTGGCAGAAATCGCCGAAAGGTACCTGAACAAGGGCAGCAGGGTTTACATTGAGGGCTCTTTGCAGACCCGCAGCTGGGAAGACCGCGATAACAACAGGCGCTGGGTGACAGAGGTGCGAGGCCGCAAGATGATCATGCTGGGTGGACCAAGTGATCGTGATTCCCAGGGCCGCGAAGGTGAGCGTTATGAGCGCTCACGCGAATCACGAGACGAACCGCGCGACTACGCACGCGGCAAGTCAAGGCCAACTGAATCAACCGCGTCGCAGCGACCCCGTCGCGGTTCCGGCTACCAGTCCGCACGCGAACGAAGTGCGGACCAGCCATCAGTCGAACCGGGGGGCGCATCGCGCACCGACTCCCGCCAAGCACCGTCGCCCGGACCCGCCATGCCAGCGTCCGTAGAAGACGATGACCTTCCGTTCTAGCGCGGAACTAGTCGTCCCGCCGACCGTCCAGTCGGCACAATGCACGCCGCTCACTGAACATTGAGCGCCGCACGGCGGCCGGCACCAGACGGCGCTGGCCGCTCCATTTGCAAGCCGGGCCGCGCCTAGCGGTATGCGCGGTGGCGCTCGAAATTCGTTGCTCCGTGGCCACCGTAGGTGCTTTGGCGCGGACGGCGCTCTTCCGCCTCGTTCACACGAATGGTTCGACCCGCATGCACCGAGCCGTTTAGCTCACGCTTCGCCCTTTCCGCATCATCTGAATGCTCGTACGTGACAAAACCGAACCCGCGAGACCTCCCCGTCTCGCGGTCCCTGATAACGCGTGCGTCCACGACCGCACCGTACTGCTCAAAATGGCGACGCAGCTCGTCGTCGTCCACACCCCACGAAATTCCCCCCACAAAAAGCTTGCTGTTCATGTCCTACTTGGCTGATGCTGGTTAATCTGGGTTCAACGGGTTGTCGCGCTGCTGCCGCCATGCGGCGCGCAGCACGGATGCTGCCTTCACCACAAGGATGCCAGCGCACGACATCGCGCTCTAACAAGCCACTGTGGAACCGGTTCCAATAAACGCCATTGGGCAGGATTTTCTTGTCGCCCGTTCGGATCCTGTGTCCATCCGGTTAATTTATGCTCGCGGTTGCGGAAATGCACCGCCGCGGGCCTGGACTTGCCCAATGCATCGGGCACTGCATGCGACTTGACAGTATGCGACAGGCGCAAGTATTATTGCTTCCAACTCAATCCTGATCGGCTATGGCTACTTCTGGAACGCGCGGGCAGTGGAGTGGGCAACTGGGGTTTATCCTGGCTGCCGCCGGGTCCGCAATCGGACTCGGCAACATCTGGCGTTTTCCGTATTCAGCTGGGGAAGGCGGGGGCGGCCTCTTCGTACTGATTTACCTCCTCTTCGTCATACTCATCGGCGTGCCCGTGATGTTTGCGGAATTATCGCTAGGCCGCACCACGCATCGCAATCCGGTCGGCGCGTTCAAGGCACTGGTGCCCAAAACACTGTGGCCTGCCGTGGGCGGGCTGGGCGTCATCACGGGCTTCTTCATCCTGGCGTTCTACTCGGTCGTCGCGGGATGGACGCTTGGCTACCTCTTCAGCTCCGCAACGGGCGGATTGGCAAGCGCAGTGGACGGCGAATCAAGCACGGCCATCTTCACTTCGCTGATCGGAAGTCCACTGCAGGCTATTGCGCTAACGGCCATCTTCATGGTGCTGACCGTGACGGTGGTCCGCGGCGGTGTTTCCAGCGGCATAGAGCGCATGACCACCATCCTCATGCCCGTGCTCTTCGTCCTGCTGCTGGTCTTGGCCGGACGCGCCCTCACGCTTGATGGTGGCGTGGAAGGGTTTGTGTACCTGTTCAAGCCGGACTTCAACGAGCTCAGCGTACCAGTGGTCATGTCGGCGTTGGGGCAAGCCCTCTTCAGCTTGAGCTTGGGTATGGGTGCCATGATCACGTACGGCTCATACCTTTCTGACGAAGTCAATCTGTGGAAGGCCGGCGCTTCGGTCGCCGGTTTCGATACCCTTATTGCCATCTTGTCCGGACTCATCATCTTTCCAGCCTTGTTCTCTGTGGGTGCGGAGCCAACAGCCGGACCGGGCCTGGTGTTCGTGGTGCTGCCAACCATCTTCAACAGCATGCCGCTGGGCGAAATCATTGCGTTCTTGTTTTTTGCCCTGTTGGCGATTGCAGCGCTCACGTCTACGATCAGCCTCTTGGAGGTTGTCGTAGCGTATTTTGTTGACGAACGGGGCTGGAGTCGGACCCAGGCGTCTTTTGCAATCGGCGGCGTGTGCCTAGCCTTTGCGATTCCTTCTGCCCTGTCGCAGGGTGCAGTGGATGCGCTTGGCGAAGGTGGCCTTTTCGGCTGGGACTTCCTGACGCTGAACAACAACATATGGGGCAACTATGCGCTGAGTCTGGGCGCCATGCTGATCTGCCTGTTTGTGGGTTGGAAGTGGGGTGCCAAGAAGTTCGTGGATGCCCTTGAAGCGGGCGGAAATAAGCGGTTTGCACTTCCCGGGTCTTCCATCGTGGCGGTCCTGATCAAGGTGGTCTGTCCGCTGGCTGTGCTGCTTACGCTGGTCTATATCGTGATCACAGGGTCCTACTTCTAGGTCCGCATGCATTGCGGAACAGATCGACCCTACCCACGATCTAAGCCCTTCCATTCGGCAGCTGGACTGCCGTGGAAAATGCTTGCGCCTCGTTTGCCACGGCAACTGGGCCAGCGTCCCGTCATGATTGCACAGGGGAATGCTCGTGCCTGACCGCGTGCAGCTTCGGTTAGACCATGGCGCAATCAGCTTTGGCAAGGCCATCGGTGTCTTCCTGCACCCGTCGCCGTACTGCTCATGAACCCGCAGCTTGCATATATGCCTGACGACTGCGCGCCGGCCTCGCGTCTGCGTATGAAGTCCCATGGATCAGCCCCTATCCCAGCGCGACTGGGTAAGATTATTGCCCCTGTCCTGCAACGGCAAAAGGTCGAACGTTCACGCATGGCTTGGAGCACCGTCACGCCAAGCGGCGACGACGCACGACAACCCGAGCGAACGGCCTGCGCCTAGACGCGTAAACCAGCGCAAGCAGCCTTTGCCGGCATTTTGCATGGCTATGCGCCGCTGCCACGTATTGGCCTGCATGCCGGTGTAGTTCGCGGGGCCTTTGCCGAGGCAATCGCTGGTGGCTATGCCCCCTGATGGAACATTGAACAGCGAACCTCCTTTAGCGTCCCTCCTTTCAGTAGTCCTGGCAGTGATCAGTACACCGTTTGTTGCCGGTGCTGTAGCCTTCGTACTGCTTCTTTTTGCCAGCGCAGTGGTCTCTGGCGCTGAGGTTGCAATCTTCTCTCTAACTGCCGCTGATCGCGAAACGCTATCCGGGCGCCACGACCACGCGAGTAGGCGCGTTTGCACGCTCCTTGAAAAGCCGCAGCACACCATGATCACCATCCTGGTGCTGAACACGCTGATTAATGTATCCGCGGCCATCCTGGCCGCGCTGGCGACAGAACGGGTCGTGACGCACCTTGCCCTAGCCCGCGAAGTGGTGTTTCTGCTAGAGATTGTAGCGCTGACCTTTGTGCTTCTCGTAGTCAGCGAGATCACACCAAAGCTGTTCGCCTCCCGGCACGCGATGGCGTACAGCCGTGCTGTAGCCTTGCCTTTACGCGTAGCTTCTTTCTTACTCTACCCGATTGCTGCAGCCCTGGGCGCTTGGACGCAGCGCACGCAAGAGGGCTTCTGGAGCCGTGTGCTCCCCGAAGACTCGAAGAAAATATCCCCTGCAGAAGTCAGCGCCATGGCCGACATCGGCAAAGAGCAGGGTTCGGTAGGAGAAGACGAGCACTTGTGGATCAACTCAATCCTACGCTTCAGCAAGACATCGGTCCGTACGGTGATGGTCAACCGGCTGGACATTGCGGCGCTGAGCATTGGGGCGTCCCTGCCTGAAGCGCTGGCGCTAATCCGCTCGACAGGCCACTCTCGGCTTCCGCTCTATGTTGGCCATCTGGACAAGATTCTGGGCATTGTATACGCCAAGGATCTGCTTCCGTACCTGGCTCCCGACAAGGATCACATTCAGATTGACTGGACGCGGCTTATGCGGCCTCCGATGTTCGTGCCGCAAAGCAAGAAGCTGGACGCACTGCTGCAAGACTTCCAGCAGGCCAAGACCCACTTGGCCATCGTCGTGGATGAGTACGGCGGTACGGCCGGCCTGGTGACACTGGAAGATATTCTGGAAGAGGTTGTCGGAGACATCCAAGACGAGCATGACAGTACGAAGAAGTCTCTTGTTGAGCCCTTGGGCGATAACCGCTACCGCATAGATGCGCGCATAGACCTGGACGACCTGAACACCATTCTGGGCATCGCCTTAAGCACCGAACGTTTCAACTTTGAGACCCTTGGCGGCCTCATCTTTCACCTCGCAGGTGACATCCCCGCAGAGGGCGATGAAATCACATACGAGCCACTGCACATGGTTGTTGATTCCGTAGTCAACAACCGTATTGGTTTGGTGCGGGTGCACGTTGCAGGATTGGCGAAGGAAGATGACTCGTAGCGGACGCCTCTGTTCTGCTGGGTGGCCGGCCTTCCGCCGCGCGGCGCGCTCCAGCCGGTACAACGCCTTGACCAGGATGCCCTGAAACAAAGCTTTGGGGGATAACTTCAAGCGGGAGTACAGCCGACGGTGCGTGCCTATACGAACCGCCGTGGTGTTGCGCTGACGCGTTGCGGAGACGCGGACCCCAAGGCACACGGTGGCGCCGAACTTGGAGCCCCGGAACGCGCGACGCGAACGTATGCAAGCTGAATGCAAGCCCGGACTGGCATACGCAGCAGCATGGAGGTCTAAGCATACCGGCGGCTTCGTCGCCTTCGCACGGACATCGGTTCCCTTAAGGCACCGCCTACACATTTGCCTCTGGCTTGGACAATGCGTCAAATTCAGACGGCGGCGGGCCAACGGCCAATCCGTATGCTGTGGTTCTGATCCTGCATACACGCTATTGCTGACCCCGGTAGGGACTGGGCCAGTAGGCTTACATGAACCTTTGCACCGATATTAGGGTGCGTCCCAACCGAATCTTGTCCGCGCGTGCGGCGATATTTCGTTAACTTGGTGCTACCATTCTAACTGACAGCACGCCGAACTGACTGCGCGCCGCAGTGCCACCTGGGGTGCCAAAAGGACAGCACAGCCACGCCTTGGCCCATGAGTTCTGTGAATGACAACTGCGGTATCTTCGGCGTTTTCAACGCTCCGGATGCGGCGCGCCTCACCTACTTTGGCCTGCATGCGCTGCAGCATCGCGGCCAAGAGTCATGCGGCATCGTCACATCAACGTTCGACGAGCATAAGCTGCGGCGCGTCATGCCTGCGCGCCGCGACTTCGGACTGGTGCTCGACGTCTTTGACGATCCTGCCATCTTTGATAATCAGCTCCTTGGAGACGCCGCCATTGGCCACACCCGCTATTCGACTAGCGGGGCGACACACAACAGAAGCAATATTCAACCCTTTAAAGTCCACTACAAGAACGGCAACTTGGCTGTGGCCCATAACGGTAACCTTTCCAATGCGCGAGAGCTGCGGCAGGCGTTCAGTGAACGGGGCACGCTCTTCCAGTCCACTTCCGACACGGAGCATATCCTCCACCTGATTGCTACCAGCCGCCGAGCAAAGCAACTGGATCAGATCATCGATGCCGTGGTGCAGCTGGAGGGCGGCTTTGCGCTCTTGCTGCTTACAGACGACAAGCTGATCGCTGTAAGAGATTCGAATGGGTTCAGGCCGCTTGCGCTGGGCTACTATAGCGGTTCGGGCCAGTCAGCCTATTGCGTGGCAAGCGAAACATGCGCGTTTGACCTAATCGGGGCCTCGTACGTCCGAGATGTTGAGCCTGGAGAGGTCCTCATCATCGACCAGGAGGCATGCGCCACGGGGACATTTAAGAGTATCCAGCTGCCATCGCGCCATGGTACCAACCAGTGCATCTTTGAATACATCTATTTTTCGCGACCAGACTCCAGGATCTATGGCGAGATGGTCGACAAGGTGCGACGCAAGATTGGGAAACAGCTTGCCCATGATGCACCCGTCCCACGCGTCAACGCCGAGGAGAAGCCCCCCATAGTCATTTCCGTGCCGGACTCGTCCAACACAGCCACGCTGGGCTATGTGAACGAGTGTCGCAAACTTGGATACCGGTGCCGGTACGAAATTGGACTGATCCGCAACCACTATGTCGGGCGCACCTTCATTGCCCCCGGCCAGGACCGACGCGAAATGCAGGTCCGCTGTAAGTTCAACACCGTCGATGGCGTGCTGAAAGACCGCATTGTCGTGGTCGTGGACGACTCCATCGTTCGCGGAACTACGGCCAAGCTGCTGGTGAAGATGATCCGAAAGGCCAACGCTAAGGAGGTGCACTTCCGCGTTGCATCGCCCAGCGTGGTCAGCCCTTGCTTCTACGGGATGGACTTCCCAAGCCACGAAGAGCTGATTATGAACCGGTTCGACAGCGTGGAAGACCTACGTGAGTGGCTCAATGTGGACTCGTTGCACTACCTGTCCATCGATGGCCTCAAAGAAGCAGTAAAGCGTGGCAATCAGAGTACCAAGGGCTACTGCGACGCCTGCTTTACGGCCAACTACCCCGTGCCGGTGGAACTCGGCGTAAGCAAAGAGGAATACGACGAGGAATACGACTAGTCGCTTACGGGCGCAAGTCCGCGGGAAGATCGCATTCCTTGCCCCGGTTAGTGTCTTCCAAGTGGACAATCTTCCACGCATCGTCCGCCTTGTACAGCGTCATGGCGTTGACGCCGCAATGGCTAAGTGTGTCTCCCAGGAAGAAGGCAAACTCCATCCAGGCAGTAGCAAGACGTCCGTCAATGTGAATCTTCACATCCCAGATCTTTTCGTCCCAAACCTGTTCATGAGGCGCACCGACAGCCTGCACAAAGCCCTCAATAGAGCTTCTGCGAAATCCCGTATCGGTCGCCCGTCCCAGCGGTAGCGCCCTCGTGAAAGACGCTGGCCACCATGGTGCCATCCCCCGCACGCATCCCGTCAAACAGTCGGTCTATGGTGGCCCGCCCGGACTTCCTCCTCGGGCGCTTGCGCCCGCACGGGATTCATCATAAGCCGGACAGGCGCTGTAGCGCAAAGTTGAGCTCCCGAGTGTAGCCGGTTTTGACTTCGGCACCAGCGACGGTTTCTGTCTGGTATCCGACAAAGGACACCCGTACATCATAGGTACCTACAGGCACGCCGATGATGTAGTAGTTGCCATCAAGGTGTGTGGCAGTGCCGAGCGTGGTACCTAGCAGTTGCAGTTGCACGGTTGCACCGGGCAGCGCCTCGCCAGTCGTGGCATCTGTCACGGTGCCTGCAACCTTGCCCGTACCTTGCGCAAGCGCCAGGGGCTGTAGCGCAAAGTTGAGCTCCCGAGTGTAGCCGGTTTTGACTTCGGCACCAGCGACGGTTTCTGTCTGGTATCCGACAAAGGACACCCGTACATCATAGGTACCTACAGGCACGCCGATGATGTAGTAGTTGCCATCAAGGTGTGTGGCAGTGCCGAGCGTGGTACCTAGCAGTTGCAGTTGCACGGTTGCACCGGGCAGCGCCTCGCCAGTCGTGGCATCTGTCACGGTGCCTGCAACCTTGCCCGTACCTTGCGCAAGCGCCAGGGCCGGAACGGCAAGCAGCGCTAGTACCACTGCACTCCATTTGCGTAGCATGTTCGACCTCCGATTGGTGAATGATTTCAGGCTAGTGGGTAGAAGGTAGCCGTTGCAGCCCAAATCCGCACGCTACCTTCCGCGTTGCAAAATCGTAAAAAGATACCCTTACCCTTCGGTTGGTACCCAAAACGCTCAGACGAAAGCACGCATCTTTGTGCCTAAGGCGCGCCGTCACGCGAAAGAAGTAGTCGTATCGATGTATCAGGCCGGGTGTACCCTCCAGTTCCGTTAGCGAACAGCCGTAAATGTAGTGCATGCACTACACTAATGTCAACCACATTTAACGGGTATTCAATTTTTTTGCGGCACGCCTGCGGTTTTTCCCGTACCCGTGCCGCTGCGCTATGGAAGCCGACGCCGGCATTGACCTTCAGCTTCAGGCATCAAAATAGCGCCACCACACCTGGATACCCACTGGCACCGCAAGGCTGCGTCTAACGGGTTCTTGCCGGCTGTACGGGCTGTGAAGGGGATGCAGCCCGGGGTCCCGTGCTATTCGCCCTGAGGCATTAACACCAGTCTGCTTCCGTTTTGCCAAACCGGGGATCATGGTATTCGCTGCTGCTGTAGCGGTATTCCGCCTGGATCTGGTAGAACGTAGACTGCGACAGGTACTGCGTCCATCGGGCATGCACCTGCCCGTTCAAATACTCGTTGGCCTGCCAGATAGTGGATCGGAAGGTTTCCGTCGTCCCTCCAATACCACTCTGATAGTCTCCGGTCTGGACAGCAGCACCCATCCGCAAGCGGCCACTTTCAACAACGTTCCATGTCACGTTGCCGGCGAAGTTGAGGGTGCGGCTCTTGAGCCCGCGCTTCTTGTACTCCTGCGTGAAGTCACGCTCGGTCAACTGCTCCAAACGGCTTATCGGAATAAAGTTGACGCTAGCACCCTCTGGAAGGGCTACGAACGTGTCGTCGCTGAAGCGCAGCCCGCCCTCACTCAGGTCGATATCCCCGTTCTCATCCAGCATTACGTACGCGCCGTGCGCCAATGTGGCAGGTAGATCCACGACGAATTCGTTTCCGTCGGCATCGGTCACAACCAGCCCTTGGGGTGCATCCACAAAGTCAGCAATCTGCGCATCTGACAACGTGTATGTCGTGACATTGCGCGGGTTGCGATCCTGGATATCACGGTACTCGCCAGAAATGAAGAAGTTGAGCTTGTTCGAGACCAACGGACCGCCCAGCGTTGCGGAGGCCAAATTGTAGCCGTAAACATCAAACTGGTTGGACGACAGTCCCTCCAGCGATCCGAAGTAATCAGACGCTCCTGATTTCGTCGTGATGTTGATGACGCCAGACATGGCATCGCCGTAACGTGCGCTGATGCTGCCGATCTGCATCTCCTGTTCCTGCACCGCAGACTGGGGAACGCCCGTGCTGGCACTCTTGACGCCGTCCACATAGTACCGGACCTCTCCACTTCGCCCACCGCGAATGTTAAGCGAGCCGCTGCCTTCTTTGCTCACAACGCCTGCTTGAATCTTTGCGACTGCAGCAGCACCGCGAACAGGCAAGGCAACAATCTCCTCTGCGGTATTTATTCTGGGAACGCCCACGGCATCCTTCTGAATGAGCGGACGTTCGTAGGCAACCACAATCTCGTCTAATTCAATACCAGGCTGTAGCGCAAAGTTGAGCTCCCGAGTGTAGCCGGTGTTGACTTCGGCACCAGCGACGGTTTCAGTCTGGTATCCGACAAAGGACACCCGTACATCATAGGTACCTACAGGCACGCCGATGATGTAGTAGTTGCCATCAAGGTGTGTGGCAGCGCCGAGCGTGGTACCTAGCAGTTGCACGGCTGCACCGGGCAGCGCCTCGCCAGTCGTGGCATCTGTCACGGTGCCTGCAACCTTGCCCGTACCTTGCGCAAGCGCCAGGGCCGGAACGGCAAGCAGCGCTAGTACCACTGCACTCCATTTGCGTAGCATGTTCGACCTCCGATTGGTGAATGATTTCAGGCTAGTGGGTAGAAGGTAGCCGTTGCAGCCCAAATCTGCACGCTACCTTCCGCGAGATACCCTTACCTTCGGCCGTACCCAAAGCGCAAGGACGAAAGCACGCATCGTACGCTGCCGCTTCAGCCGACTCGACCCCTTGGGACACCCCTCGCTTGCGCTTCGGGAATTACGCACCGGGATCATGCCGCTATGACTGTCGCATCACGTGAAATATGCTCCACCAACTGCTCTTTATGCCCCTGAAGCCGCGTGCAGACAAGCCGGCAAATCAGCCTCCGCAAATTGAATGCACGGAAAAACGTCGATTCGCCCGGCACATCGCACAACCGCTCCCAACCACACAGACGCCGAAGCGTCGTATCCGGCCGAATCCGTTCCCAAAGCGCCGTTGCCGTCGAAATAACGGACACCATCTTGGCCATACCGCGCAAGTGTGGCGCAATGCAGCGCTTCCCACGCTGTCTTCGCAACAAATGGGCCGGTCGTTTCTACAAACCAAGGCTAACAATCAGGCTTGGGCCCAAGCGCTTAAGGATGCAGAGCACACCGCCGCTAACCGCTGACGAATTACGCCATTACCACCGGCAGCTTGCGCTGCCCGAGATCGGGCTTCGCGGGCAAGAGATCCTGGGGAATGCCTCGGTGCTCATCGTGGGCGCGGGCGGGCTCGGATCGCCGCTGGCGCTGTATCTAGCGGCGGCCGGCATAGGACGCCTGGGACTGGTGGACGCAGATGTCGTAGAGGTAACCAATCTCCACCGGCAGGTGCTGCACACCATGCATGACCTGGGACGGCATAAGGTTGAGGCCGCCCGCGAAAAGCTGCGTGCACGCAATCCGCATATCACAATTGAATCCCACCGCGTACACCTGACCAGCGAAAACGCATTAGACCTCATTCGTGGTTACGACATCGTAGCCGACGGCACCGACAACTTCCCTGCGCGATACCTCATCAGCGATGCCTGCGTTCTGACACAAACGCCGAATGTCTACGGATCGGTCTACCAGTTTGAAGGACAGGTGTCCGTCTTCAGCGCACCGCAAGGGCCGTGCTACCGATGCCTCTACCCCATGCCTCCCCCACCGAACCTCGTTCCTTCGTGCGCCGAAGGCGGCGTGCTAGGCCTTTTGCCAGGCATTGTAGGTTGCCTGCAAGGAGCCGAAGCGACGAAACTGCTCCTAGGCATTGGCGAACCCCTGGTCGGACGCATGCTGCTGGTGGATGTCCTGAACGCCACGTTCAAGACGCTTACAGTACGCCCATCGCCTTCCTGTGCCGCATGCGGAGACTCGCCTTCGATCACTCGCCTGATCGACTATGGCGCGTTTTGCGGATTGGAGAACAAGGCCGCGGATGTACCAGAAATCGATGCCCGGTCGGTGCACGCCCTGCGCCAAGGAGCAGGGCCACCGCTCATGCTGGACGTACGACAGCAGTTCGAGTCCGAAATCGCAACGCTGGGAGCAGACCTGCTCATACCCTTGCCGGAGCTGCGCCTCCGACTCTCTGAGCTGTCCCCCTACCGCGACCGTCTCATCGTCGTGCACTGCCGCTCAGGTGTCCGTTCGCGGCAAGCGGTCCGGATCCTGCTTGACGCAGGATTTGCGCAAGCGACAAGCCTGGCCGGGGGTATTCTGGCTTGGAGAGCGGCCGTCGATGGCGCAATTCGAGCATACTGAGTACCGCGTATTGGAGACTAGCGAAGGCGCGCGATCAGTCCAAACCGTAGGCGGCAGCAATGGCCCCAGCCGTAAGGGACGGATCCGACTCGGGGGACTTCAGCAGGAGATAGGAACCCAATGCAAGCGCATCCATGTGCGTCCGCTCGAAGCAGGCCAATGCATCCTGAGGCGTGCATACTATCGGCTCGCCGCGCACATTGAAGCTGGTGTTGACCAGGACGGGACAGCCAGTTAGCGCATCGAATGCCTTCAGCAAGCGCCAAAAAGGTGGATTGGCAGACGCAGTAACCGTATGCACTCTGGCAGACCCGTCGATGTGCGTCACGGCGGCTAGCGGCGAAGAGATGTGCGCAAGCCGGTCCAGACTGTCTCCATGACTATGTGCGCCCTTGACCGCGCCCACCAGAAGCATGTACGGACTCTCGGCGCCCACATCAAAAGAACCGCTGGCTGCCTCGGCCAGGACACTCGGCGCAAAGGGACGGAAGCTCTCGCGGAACTTGATCTTCTGATTCAAAAGCCGCTGCATGTCACGGCCGCGCGGATCAGCCAGGATGCTGCGGGCACCAAGCGCTCGAGGCCCGAACTCCATGCGACCCTGAAACCAGCCGACAACCTTGCCTGCTGCAAGAAGTGCTGCCACGCGGCCGCATAATGCCCGCTCGTCCAATGGCTCTTGCGCCATGCCCTTCTCCGCGAGAAGCGCACCAATGGCTTCATCCGAGAAATGGGGACCCAGATAGCCACCCTGCATGGCATCGGGGTGCGACGGCGTCCGCGGGTGACCTTGGTGCATGTGCCAGGCCATAAGCGCCGCACCCAGCGCGCCCCCGGCGTCCCCGGCAGCCGGCTGAATCCACAGCTTTTCAAAAAGCCCCGAGCGCAAGAGCTTGCCGTTGGCCACGCAGTTGAGCGCAACGCCGCCGGCCATGCACAGATTCGGAGCTTGCGTCACGCCCTTGACATGCCGGGCAATGCGAAGAACCGCATCCTCGATCACGATCTGCACGCTCCGGGCCAGATCCATCTCGCGGCGCGTGAGCGTGGACTCCGGCTTCCTCGGCGGGCCGCCAAAAAGGCGCGACAGGCGACGCCCGGTCATGCGAAGCCCCGCCGGATAGGCGAAGTAAGCCATATTCAAGCGAAACGAGCCGTCCGCCTTGAGGTCAATGATCTCGTCGCGAAATGCCTGGACATAGGTCGGCGCACCGTACGGCGCGAGACCCATGAGCTTGTATTCACCGCTATTGACCCGGAACCCGCAGAAGTAGGTGATCGCGCTGTACAAAAGTCCCAGCGAATGCGGGAATTGAATCTCCGCCGAAAGCGCAATGCGTGCACCCTCTCCTGCGCCGTATGTGGCAGTGGCCCACTCACCTACGCCATCCGTAGTGATGATGGCTGCCTGCTCAAAAGGCGAGGGAAAAAACGCGCTGGCCGCATGACTCTCGTGGTGCTCAGGAAAGACCAGCGCACCCGCAAAGCTGAGCTCCTTGCGAAGCAAATCAGGAATCCAAAGCTTCTGCTTCAGCCACAACGGCATTGCCTTGAGAAATGAAGGCAATCCCTGCGGCGCGTAGGACAGGTAGGACTCCAGCAGGCGCTCAAACTTCAGAAAAGGCTTGTCATAGTAGGCGACCACATCCAGATCGCTGCCCTGGATTCCACCGGCTTCAAGGCAATAGGCAATCGCCCGCCTGGGAAACGACGCGTCGTGCTTGATCCGTGTAAAGCGCTCCTCCTGCGCCGCAGCAACGATGACGCCATCCCGCAGCAGGCACGCAGCCGCGTCATGGTACCAGCACGAGATGCCAAGAATATTCATGCGCACCACACGGGCGGGTGAGCTGCCTGCATCGTCGGTGCCATCCGGCTGCGCTGCCGGCGCAAGAGGATACCCGCGAGCATGGGCCGCACCTATGCGTCAGGCCACTGCGCCAGGTTGTCGCGTAGCCGGGCAAGCTCCACGAGCACATCGCGCTCCTTCTTTGCCTCTCGCTCCACGACGGCTGCGGGGGCACGACTACTAAACTGCTTGTTACGCAGCTTGGCCTGAACGCGCGCAAGAAAAGCCTCTTTCTGATCCACCTCCGCCCTGAGCCGGGCCCGCTCCTTCGCCAGATCCACCATGCCCGCCAGCGGCAAATGGACTTCAACATCCTTGATGACGATGCTGGCGCAGGCTTTGGGACGTGCGCAATCCATGACAATGCTGAGCTCGCCGATGTGGGCCAGCCGGGCGAGGTCGTCCGTGCAGCTTTCGAGCGTCCGCTGCACTCTGTTCGCGCCGGCAGGCACGCGGATGATCGCTGCAATGCGCCTTTTGGGCGCAACCTTGTACTGGCTTCGCACATTGCGAATGCCTGAAATTATTTCCTGCACAAGTCCGAAGGCCTCCAGTGCCCACGCATCGCGCTCGCCGGTCTTCAGTGGCCAGT
Source organism: Rhodothermales bacterium (assembly GCA_951812585.1). Classification (GTDB taxonomy): domain Bacteria; phylum Bacteroidota; class Rhodothermia; order Rhodothermales; family Bin80; genus JAAXGV01. Next base: position 365,794 of record OX638318.1, read on the forward strand.
CAGAAACGATGCAAGCCTCCCGGGCCTGGCGCGGCCTGAGTCGCTGCCAGAGCTCCTCCGTGATAAAGGGCATGAACGGATGTAAAAGCTGGAGCAGCTTTTCGTAGAGCTCAACCGCCAGTGCAATCGTATCCTCGTCTATCGGTTGACCCTTCTGCGGCTTGATGAGCTCGAGGTACCAATCGCAGTAGTCGCCCCTGAAAAGCGTGTAGATCTTCGTCAGTGCTTCGTTGAGCCTGAAGCGTCCGATGTCAGCATTGATAGCACCGATAGCATCGTCCAGGCGGGTAAGCATCCAACGCTCGCCCAGATCCAAAGCGCTGAATGCGCGGGTTCGCTGGTACGAGTGGCCCGGCTGCAGATGGCGGCCAAAGACATTGAACGCGTTCCAGATCTTGTTGGCAAAGTTGCGCCCCCTCTCGAACACGGTGGGATCCAGCTTGATGTCCTGCCCCTGCGCGCACAGCATCGTCAGCGAAAACCGCACAGCATCCGACCCATACTGGTGTATCATGTCGAGCGGATCGATGCCGTTGCCCAGACTCTTGGACATCCACCGGCCCAACTTGTCCTTGATCATGCCCGTGATGAAGATGTCGCGGTACGGCACCTCGTCCATGACGTACAACGACGCCATGATCATGCGCGCAATCCAGAAGAAGAGGATGTCATAGCCCGACACCAGGACATGCGTCGGATGAAAGTGCGCTAGATCGGCCTCTGTATCCGGATCTGTACTGGGCCAGCCGAGCGTGGCAAACGGGAAGAGCCATGACGAAAACCAGGTATCCAGCACATCGCGGTCCTGCACCATGCCCTCCGCAGGCTGCTCTACGCTGACTACAAAGCCGCGCGATTCGTCAATCGCGCCCGCATCATCGGTGAAATACCACACCGGTATGCGGTGCCCCCACCACAGCTGCCGACTGATGCACCAGTCACGAATCTCCGCCAGCCATCGGAAGTACTCGTTCTCCCAGCGCTTTGGATGAAATCGCACCCGGCCGCTGCGCACCGCCTCCATGGCCGGACCGGCCAGCGGCTTCATCTTCACAAACCACTGCCGTGACAGCATCGGCTCGATGATGGCCTTGGAGCGCTGCGACACCGGCACGGTGCCCTTGTACGACTCAACCTTCTCGATAAGGCCCTGGGCCTGCATGTCCTGCACCATCTGGTCGCGGGCCACAAAGCGATCCAGGCCCTCGTACTTGCCGCCCCGCTCATTGATCGTCCCATCGGGGAACATCACATTGATCGGCTCCAACCCGTGGCGCTTACCGACCTCGTAATCGTTCTTGTCATGCCCGGGCGTCACCTTAAGCGCTCCGGTCCCGAACCCCGGCTGTACGTACGCATCAGCAATGACAGGGATGGTGCGGCCCGCAAGCGGCAGATGAACCTTGGCGCCTATCAGATGCCGGTACCGCGCGTCATCCGGGTTTACCGCCACGCCGGTGTCGCCGAGCATGGTTTCCGGGCGCGTCGTCGCGACGGTGATGTAGCCCGCGCCGTCCACCAGCGGATACCGTATGTACCATAGCAACCCTTCGCGCTCCACATTGTCCACTTCCTCATCGGATAGCGCCGTGCGATCAACCGGGCACCAGTTGACGAGGTAGTAGCCACGGTAGATCAGCCCGTCCTCGTAGAGTTTGACAAACACCCGCTGCACGCTTTCGACGTAGCGTTCATCCATCGTAAAGCGCTCGCGCGCCCAGTCGCAAGAATCTCCCAGTCGGCGCTTCTGCTGCAGAATGCGATCTCCATACTCGTCGACCCATCTCCAGACGCGCTGAACAAAAGCGTCCCTTCCCAGATCATGACGCGTCAGGCCTTCTTCCTTCTTCAATGCGCGCTCGACAACATTCTGAGTGGCGATGCCGGCATGGTCTTTCCCGGGCATCCACAGCGCCTCGCGGCCCTGCATGCGCCGGATGCGGGTGAGTGCATCTTGGACGGCATCTTGCAAGGCGTGACCCATGTGCAGCGCGCCCGTTACGTTGGGCGGCGGCATCATGATGACGTGAGGTTCCTTACCTGAGCGGCGATCGGCCCGGAAAAAGCCGTTCTGTTCCCAGTACCGGTACCACTTCTCTTCGATCTCCAGCGGCTTGTACGCCGTGCTGGACTGGACTCGCGCTTCCACTTTCGTCATCGACTACAGAACCGTGCGCTTATGGCACTGAAGATAACAGGCAGCGTGGCAAGCCGCGCTATACACTGGCGTAGTGCTCCTGAATCTCCTCGAGGCTGTCTCCTCCATATTTCTCCAGGAACGCGTTCGCAATCACAAATGCGACCGTCGACTCCGCTACGGTCGATGCAGCCTGGACGCTGGTGATATCGCTGCGCTCATAACGGGACAGCTGCGGCACGCCGGTGGCCAGATCGACCGATCCAAGCGGTTGTACAAGCGTCGGAATCGGCTTCATGAACCCGCGGACTATGATGGGCATGCCTGTGGAGATGCCCCCTTCAATGCCACCGGCATTATTACTGTGGCGTCGATACGCGCCGCTTTCCTCCCGATAGATCGGGTCGTGCACCCGCGAACCGGGGGTGCGTGCGCCGTCTATGCCATCGCCGATCTCTACGGCCTTCTGGGCCTGAATGGACAGGACGGCTTGCGCCAGCTGCCCGCTCAGGCGACGTTCCCAGTGCACATACGAACCCAGGCCGGGCGGCACGCCCGTGACCAGCACCTCATAAGCACCGCCCAGGGAATCGCGCTGCCGCTTGGTGGCCTTTATATGCTCAACGCACGCGGCGGTCAAGGCCTCATCGATCATCCGCACCGCGCTCTTGTCCGCCAGGCGGCTGACCGCCTCTGCGCCGCCCTGGGCGGCGAGCGCATCCACGCGCGCGCGCCAGTCCTCGGGGCCCTCGAACCCCACTTGACCAATACGCAGCACATGACTGCCAACCTCTATGCCGAACTGCTTAAGAAGCAGGCGCGCGATGGTGCAGCAGGCCACGCGCATGGCCGTTTCGCGCGCGCTTGCCCGTTCGATCACCGGGCGTATGTCGTCAAATCCGTACTTCTGCACGCCCACCAGATCTGCGTGGCCCGGCCTGGGCAGCGTGATGCGCGCCACACCCTCGCCCGTGCCATCCACTGCCATCACCGAAGGCCAGCCTGCCCGATCCCTGGTGTAGGCCGCGTTGTCCAGGCGCAGCGCAATAGGCCCGGCAATGGTTTTGGAAAACCGCACCCCCGAGTAAATGTGAATCTTGTCCCGCTCCAGCTTCGCCCTGCCGCCGCGCCCGAAGCCCAACCATCGCCGCGCCAAATGGTGATTGATCGCTTCCGCTGTCAGCGGCACGCCTGCAGGCATGCCTTCAACGATGCCGATCAGCGCCTCGCCATGCGACTCTCCGGCTGTCAAGTATCTCAGCACTGGTATAGATGCAGATGTCGTACGCGTAATGTGAAACGGCCCCCAATTACCCTGCCGTCAGTCGAAACTCTACAGATTCGCCGTCTTCGTACAAAACCGTCAGGGTCGCCTGATTCTCTTCGCGCAGCGCCTCCTGAACCTCAGCGACCGTAGTTACCGCTCTGCCATTGACCGCAGACAATACCACATGTTCGGGCACCCCAGCCCGACTGGCCGAGGATCGCCGCCGCACGCCATGCAAGTAGACCCCTTCAGAAACACCGAAGATGCGCTCGTCTCGCGCACGGAGTGCGCGCAAAACCAGTCCCCAGCGACTCAGGTGCTGAAGACCTTCCTCGCGCTGATCGTCAGCCACACGCGATCCGCTGACGCTGTTGATCCACGCCGCCACTTCCGGATTGTCTTCTCCCAGAAGTACCACCACATGTTCGCGGATGATGTCGCGGCGCCAAACGCTGAACACGATGCTGTCCCCAGGCCTGTGCTGCGCAATGATGCCCTGCAGCTCGTTCGGCTCGTTGACGGACAACCCCTCAATGGACAGCACGACATCGCCCTCACGGAGCCCCGCCTCGTATGCAGCACCCCCGCGGCGCACATAGTCCAGATATACGCCCTGGACGCGCGTCATGCCGAGTTCCTTCGCGAAGCTCGCGTCGACGCGTTCCAGCTGTACTCCCACATAGCCGCGCTTGACCTCCCCATAGGCAATAAGGTCGCGCGCCACGCGGTTCACCAGACTGGCAGGAATCGCAAAGCCGTACCCCTCATTGTATCCGGACTGCGTGGCGATCGCCGTGTTGATACCAATCAGTTCGCCCTGAAGGTTGACCAGTGCACCGCCGGAATTGCCTGGATTAATCGCTGCGTCGGTCTGAATAAAGTCCTCAACGTTGAAGTCGTCCCTGATTACATCGACCCGCCGCCCCAATGCGCTGACGATGCCGGCCGTCACTGTTGAAGTAAGCGCCAGGGGATTGCCCACAGCCAGCACCCATTCTCCGGTCTGCACGGCGTTGGAATTGCCCAGTGGCACAGGCCACACATCTTCGCCTGGGTCCAACGCGATGCGCACGACCGCAAGATCGGTGGACTTGTCGACGCCGACAATCTCTGCCTCGTACTCAGACTTGTCCAGGAATGTTACGCGCAGTGCGCATGCATCTTCGACCAGATGGTAATTGGTGACAATATATCCCTGCGGGCTGATGAGCACGCCGCTGCCCAGGTTTTCTCTGTCGCGATACTCCTGGCTGCGCCGCTTCAGTATGGTGCACGGCAAGTTGTACCAGCTACTCGCCGCATGGATTGATACGACCGCACGCTTAACGTCTTGTGCTACCTGCTTGAACTGCTCATTGATCTGCAATACGCCGGCAATACTGCGCGCAGACTCCGCAGCCTCCGGCACGTACTTCAGAAAGTCTACCGTACGCACCTCCGCGGGGACCTCGTCCTGGGTCCGCTGTGCGAACTGCATGATGAGCACGCCCGCAAGGAGCCCACACGCAACCAGGCCAACGCCAATAAGCGTGCGAAACAGCGATTGATGCGGAGGAGGGTCCATGCTCTAGAGCAATATCGGGCCCAACGTAACACTGAAAAGGCCCTTATTGTTTCTGGGACTGGAGCTTCAGAAGCGCCGCGCGTGCCTGGCCCGCCAGCGCCTTGCGCCCTAAAGACGCTACTGCGATGGGCGCACCGAAGCGCACCTCCACATCTATGCTGCGGTAGGTGAGAACATGCATCAGGTGGCCTATAAGCGTCTTGTGGTGGTTGTAAGAAAGCGCATAGCGTCCTTCGTAGCCTGAGACTGGTTTGCCATTAAGCGCAGTGATGTCGATGAACACCGGTTGGATGCGCCCCCCATTCGTGCCGGCGATTGCTTCGAATGCCGCCGCCTTGAAGGGCAGTATGGTGTCGCCCCAGTTGATGGCACCCTCCGGGAATACCATCACCGGCACGCCTCCGTTGAGGCGCGCCCTGATTGCTTCCACAAAGACTCGCGCACTGCTGCGCCGCGTGCGCTCCACACCAATGATGCCGTGCGTCCTGGTGATCCAACCCAAAAGGGGCCATCCGGTGATCTCGATCTTGCCTGCGAACGCGACTGTTACCTGCGTGCCTGCCATGACCGGATCCAGTGCTGTAAAGTGGTTGGCAATATAGATTGTGGGCGTTTGGACGAACGCCGGGGCGGGCGCAGTGCCGGCCGTCGTGACCCGGAATCCCGCCACCCTGCTCACCGCGCGCGCAGCCGCACGCTGCCGATAGGCGCGGTAGCGCGCGCGTGCCGATGGCGCATGCCGCAGGGCGCCCAGCGTCGTCCAACACGCATAACCTGTGACGACCCCGAGTCCGACTAGCAGGCGTAAACAGCTGCGGATGATTTCGATGGATCGGCTGAGCATCTGCATCGGCATTGACCCAAATCGCCGGTCAACAAGTATAAAGCGAATAGCGCATCGGAATGCAATTACACGCCTTGTCCGCCCCAACTGACGTAGTATTCGCACTTGCTGGAGACGTTCGAAACAACTCCCGTGCCATCAAGCAGTTGCGCCTGGTACGATCGCTGGGACTGACGGCGACGGTTTTTGCCCTCGGAGAGGATTCGGGCGCACCCTTCCTGGATGAGGGTGTACACCTCCGGTTGCTGCCGCGCCCACCAGGAGGCGGACCCCGATTCTTCTGGCGCGTGCACAGCCTCTTCCTGGATGCGGCCCGGGCGGTGCGAGCCCGGGTATACCATGCCAGCGACCTCTATTGCCTCCACGCCTTGCGTCTGGCGGCAGCGCAGCATAAGGCGCGACTCGTCTATGATGCCCGCGAATTGTACCCGCATGTGGCTTCTACGGCGCGGCGCCCCTGGACGCGGGCCTACTGGCACCTGGCTGAGCGCCTCGACATTGGCGCCGCCGATGCAGTCTTTACGGTAAGCGACAGCATAGCGAACCGGCTGCAGCAGACCTACAGGATTGCCCGCCCCGAGGTCCTTCACAATGTGCCCCCGATGCAGCACCCTGAAGCCTCCGGCCTGCTGCGCGAACGCGCCGGCGCAGCAAAGGACACCGTGCTCGTCTTGCACCAGGGCAGCATCCAAAAGGGCCGCGGCTGCTTCAAACTCGCGAAAGCGATGCGCACCATCCACGGTGCAGTGCTGGTGTTTATGGGCGGCGGGCCACTGAAACCTGCTCTTGCGCGCACCGTGCGGGAGCTTGGGTTGGGCCAGTGCGTACGAATGGTGGATCCTGTGCCGCCGGACATGCTGCTGCCGGTGACTGCCGATGCGGACCTCGGCGTGACGCTCCTTGAAGACACTTGCCTCAACCATCAGTTTGCGCTCCCCAACAAGCTTTTTGAATACCTGATGGCTGGCGTCCCCGTATTGGCCAGCGATCTGCATGAGATTGGAGCTGTAGTCCGGCGGTTTGATGTGGGCAGGTTGGTGCACCTAAATCGCCCCGGCGCATTGGCCGTGGCCATTCAGCAGTGTGTAGACGATCAAGATGCCCGCCAACGTTGGCGCGCTCGCACGCCGCGGGTTTTTGAAGCGTACAGCTGGACCACGGCCGCCGCGCGATTTACAGAAGCATACCGCCAACTGTTGCCATGATCCTTCGCACCGGCGCCATTCTCCTTGCCCTGGCGCTGCTGGCCCGCTGCGCTCCCACCGAGGAAGCAGACGAGGCGGCTGCCCCGCCGGACCCGATGACCGTGGCCAACAACACGCCGTTTGAATGGCCATCCTTCGATGAAGCAGTAGTGACCGGACAAAGGGAAGGCAAGCCTGTGCTTATTGACATCTATGCGCCATGGTGCGGCTGGTGTGCGCGCATGCAGCAGGAAGTCTATGGCAACACGACGCTGGCTGCGTATGTGCAACACAACTTTGCCTACGGGCGCCTGAACATAGACGACCACCAGACTAGGCACAACTTTATGGGGTACACCTTTACGTCGCAGGAGCTGGGATACGCCCTGGGCGCCTCGGGCACGCCAACGACGGTGTTTCTGAGTGAAGAAGGCACCTACATCACGCGCCTGGCTGGCTACACCGCCTTGGAACCCTTTGGAGAAGCCCTGCGATACATCGTGAGCGGTGCTTATCAGTCTGAACAGCCGGGCACCGCAGACTAGTCGCTGTTTAGCCGTACAGCACCGCGCTCATAGACCGCGTCGCGACGGTGCTGCAGAAACAGCCGCCTGGCATGCGAGGCAGCGCAGGCTGCGTAGTCCACCTCCGCCCACACGATACACTCCTCGTCCGCCGGACCTTGCGCCACCAGCTGGCCGGCAGGGCTGGTTACAAAGGATCCGCCGCCGAAGTGGAGCACTTCCTCCCTGCCGCAGCGGTTTGCAAGCGCCATATAATACCCGTTCTGGAACGATGCGACCTGCAGTTCGGCCTCGAACAGGCCGTCGGGCCACTCGTGCAGTGCGCCGGCCTGCGGCACAGCCACAAGTTCTGCACCGGCCAGGGCCAAGGCGCGCAGATACTCCGGGTAGTGACGATCATAGCAGATCGCTACGCCGATGCGGCCCGCAGCCGTCGAATAAACCGGTGCCAGCGTGTCGCCCGGAGTGTAATATCCCTGTTCATGAAAGCCCTCGTAGTCGGTAATGTGCATCATGCGGGTGCAGCCCAGAATGGTCCCATCCGCGTCTATGACGGGTGACGTATCGTAGGCCTTGTCGCCCGCCCGCTCGTACAGGTTAAGCACCACCACGATGCCGCGGCGGCGCGCAGCCTCGGAAAAGACCGCCGTCGTGGGGCCCGGAATGGGTTCAGCCAGCGACAGTACGCTGGGTCCAGCCTTGCGTTGCGGGTAGAACGGCGTAAAGGCGAGCTCTGGAAAGATTATGAGCTGCGCGCCTTCATCGGCCGCCTGTTCCAGCTTGCTGAGTCCACGTCGCAAGTTGTCTTCAAGGTCGTGGGAGGCAGGCTGCTGCGCTAATGCAATCTTGATTGCCAAGGGTCTGCGTCTTTTGGTGAGGGCAGTCGGCTGTAATGATGCGAAGATAGCCCGCAAGGTCGCGCTGCAGTGCAATATTGATATAGCCGAATTGCGCAAGGTGTCGCCGCACCTGCTCAGCGTAGTCGGCGTGCACCTCCAGCGCCAGGCTCCCCAAGGGTGCCAAGCAGGGCCCTTGCCGGGCTATGGCGCGGTAGAAGGCCAGCGGATCCGAACCGCAGGCCAGCGCCTGGTCCGGTTCGTAGCAGCGGACATTCACCGGAAGCGCGTGAAATTCCGCATCTGGAATATACGGCGGATTAGAAACGACACAGTCAAACGGCTTCCTGGTGTACAAGTCGAACACGTCTGACAGCACATCCGCTTGTGCAAAGGAGATGGCAAGGCCCAGTGCCTGCGCATTCCATTGGGCCACGCGCAGCGCCCGTATGCTGATGTCACACGCTGCAACATGGAGGTCTGGCCGCGCGGCCTTCAGCGCCAGCGCGATACAGCCGCTGCCGGTTCCGATATCCAGTATGCGTGCACCCTGGCGCGATGCCACGCGTTTTAGCGCAGCTTGAACCAGGAGCTCGGTTTCGGGCCTTGGTATCAGCACATCAGGCGTCACGCGCAATCGGAGCCCACAGAAGTCCGCGTAGCCCAGTACATACTGCAACGGCTCGTGCTGCTGGCAGCGCGCGATGGATTCTGCATAGCATTGCGCCTGTGCTGCGCTTGCCTCTCGCTGCGGGTTCGCGATGATTGCGGCTGCGCTTTGGCCGCAGACTTCCTCGAAAAGCCACCGTGCGGTGCGTCGCGGCGTGGACACTTTGGCCTCTTCCAAGGCGCGAACGCCTTGCTGCAGTAGCGTACTCCAGCGCCGCCCTCCTGCGCCATTAAGAATGTTCACGAAGAATGGCTCACAGCTGCCTGCGCCTAATTGCGCCTGTTGAACGCATCAAAAGACAAAGTAGCCCATGTCCGTCTGCCAAGCGCGGCGGTGCACAGGGCCGATGCCAATGCAGGCTTGCGGTGCGCAGGCGCCGATGGCTTTGCAGGCAAGGCACACCATCCACCATGCCATACGTGCAGTTTGGGAAGTAATAGTATCTTGATGCGCCTTAAGACCTGATTACTCGGGGACCCGTCTTATCTGATCGCTTGTGTTCTTACGCATTGAAGCTGGCTGCTGCGAACGAGAAGTCCTGTACAAGACGAGCACGACGCTAATGGCGCCAACACTGACTTCCATACCAATATGCCGCTGAATATCACAGGAGCATTGATCGCAGCATTGGTAGCACCGGTGTTGGGGGCGATGCTGTATCCATCGCTGCACTCCCTGCCGACCGCCACGAAGATCTTCGACAAATTCATGGCCGTCGCCGTACCGGCGCTGGTGGTCTACCATGTCGCTGCGCATGCCTGGCCTGACGAGATGGTCGTTGCCTTGATGCTGGTGCTGGGCGGGCTTGGTACGCCGCTGCTTGTGGAGCGCGCATCGAAGAAGTTCGCTGAACATACGGACTCAGTTGCGCTCACTGTAGGTATTTCAGGCCTCGCGGTGCATGTCATCATTGAGTCGGCTGTGCTCAGGGGCGGCAGCACCGACCTTGTGCTGGCCCTGGTCTTGCACCGCATGGTGGTCGGTCTGATGGTTTTCTGGCTTGTGCGTCCACAGTACGGCTTCACCATGGCATGCTTTGCGGTTCTGGCCATACTCGTAGCCACCGCATTGGGCTTTTTCGCGCTTGGCAACCTCATGTCAAACAGCGAGACAGCCGAGATGTATCAGTATTTTGTAAGTGGCTCGCTGTTACACGTAATCTTCCACCGAAGCATCGGTATTCATCATCGCCACTCCAGCGGAACCCCTGCTAACCATGGGTAGTGCGACCGCGATCAAGGCGTATCTTTGCGCAAATACCTTGCCTGCACCAGCGCTTCGCGCATCATGATTCCCCGCGCCATCACGCTCCCGTGTGCTGCTATAATGCTCGCCTTCGGCGCTACCTTTGCCGCAGCACAACCGGTGCCGGCTAACCTGAGCCTGGCAGACGCAATCCGGCTGGCAGAAGCGGCGAATCCGGCATTGATCACGACGCAGCGGATGGAGGATGTGGCGTTGGCGGAGGTGCAGCAGGCTCGACGGTGGCCCAATCCGGAGCTTGCCTTCGAAGCTGAGGAGTTTCCAGCCTATACCGTGCATGAGGGGTCCCGCTTAAGCAATACACTGTGGGTTCTTAATCTCGGGCAAGAGGTTCGGCTGGGTGGCAAACGCCGCTACGAGGTGCAGGCAGCGGAAAGCGGCCTGATGCAGACGCAGGCGGGTATCGCTGACTTCAAGCGCGCGCTGCTTGTCGCAGTAGGAACGGCATACTTTACCTTGGCATTGGCTGAGTCGGACTACTACACCATACGCGTCGTCGAAGGCCAGATCGGTGAGATTATCGCCTTGGTCGAGGCAAGCGTCCAACAAGGTGATGTCGCGGAAACGGAACTCCTGCGCCTTCAGTCGGAGCAGCTTGAGCTGCGCAGCGATGCGCTCAGCGCGGCATTAGCGCTTGATCAGGCGCGCGTGGTATTGCTTTCGCTGCTGGGCGCTGCAAATGTCTACCAGGAAGTAGCGGCAGCGGACTCATTGCAAGTGGCCACGCTGTACGACGCAGACGGCTTTCCCATCGCCACGCCAGAGGGCGTGCCGCTCCCGGTTTATCGCCTGCAGGAAATGGCACTGCGCCAGCGCCCGGACCTTCGGGTTGCACAGTTTGGCGTGGCGCAGGCAGAGGCCAACATCGCACTCCAGCGCGCCATGCGGATACCCGACCTAGGTGTTTCGGGCGGCTACCGGGGCAACTTTGACGAAAATCATTTTGACGCAGGCCTCTCTTTGGGGCTGCCTCTCTGGGGCGGCTTGGATGCGGGCGGCGTAACGCATGCCCGCGCGGTCCACCGTCAGGAAGTAGCTGCCTTGCAGGAGCTGGAAGCACTGGTAAGGAGCGAAGTGGCTATGGCAGCAAGCGCTGCAAACCGCACGGCTGAGCGTGTACAGCTTATCGAACAGAACTACCTGGTGCTGGTGGAAGACTTGCGGCAGCGCTTGCAGATTTCCTATACACTGGGCGAGGCGGGACTCCTCGACCTTATTGATCTGCAGCGCAGCTATCTCGAAGCCCTGCAGCTGCGTAATGAGACTGTGTTCGAGTTTCGCATGAGCCAGATTGAACTCGCGGCTGCCATTGGCATCACCCCTGTGTACACGGCTCCGTAGGCTATAGGCATTTTGGTGATCGTGCGACGCTTCCAGGGAGCAGACAGAGTATGACGCTTCGGTTTCTGCTCTTTCAGATCCGGCGGCCGAACGACCCCATGCGCGCCAACGAGGTTGCGGCCTTTTCATGGGCGCTGGGTTGCCCGCGGAGCCAGATTACAGTCATCGACCTGATCAATGATCCACCAGGCACCGCCACACTGGCGGCACACGACATGGTGATTATCGGGGGTGCCGGCGACTTTTCGGTGCCGAAAGGCGGACCGTGGCTGGAGGGGGCGCTGGATGCCATGCGCACCCTTGACGCGCTGTCCAAGCCGGCGTTCGCTTCGTGCTGGGGTTTCCAGGCCTTGGCCAGGGCCCTGGGCGGCACGGTGGTCACGGACCATGGCCGCGCTGAGCTCGGCACGCTCATGCTGCAACTAACGGAATCCGGGCTGAAGGATCCCCTCTTCCGCCAACTAGGTGCCTCCTTCTACGCCCAGGTTGGACACCATGACACGGTAGATGTGTTGCCGCCCAATGCGATTTCGCTGGCGCGAAGCTCCCTGGTGGACAACCATGCGTTTCGCATCGCGGGCAAGCCGATTTATGCCACGCAGTTTCATCCAGAGCTGCGCCCTGTAGAGATGAAGCAGCGGCTTCGTTCCTACCCGCAATACGTGAAGAATATCGCCGGCGTCTCTGTGGACACCTTCTTCGCCTCGCTGCGTGAAACGCCCAAGGCCAACAATCTGCTTAAGGCCTTCGTGACTTCGTTTTTTGGCGCATAGGTGCGCGAAGCTTCGTCTGTGCGCCGGCCTTGGGCCCCGGAGCCGCACCGTCCGCCGTAGCTAAGCCATCACACCACGATGCCCGCAATCAGGAAGGCTATCAGCGCCGCACCCGCGACCGTGAGTGTGTACGGCAGCTGCGTGTTGATGTGGTCGACATGGTCACACGCCGCGGACATGGACGAGATGATGGAGGTATCGGACAGCGGCGAAGCGTGATCCCCGTAAACCCCGCCGGAAAGCACCGCGCCCAGCATCAGCGGCATGGACAGGTCCAGGCCTTCGGCCAGGGGCAGCACCAGTGGAATAAGGATCGCGAATGTGGTCCACGACGAGCCCAGCGTGAAAGACACGATGCAGCCCACCACGAACACCAGGGCGGGGAGCCACCATGTCTGTGTGGCTTCGCCTATGATCGACACGATGTAGGGACCCATTTCCAGCGCCCGCGAAACATCGCCCAAGGCAAAGGCCAAGACCAGGAGCGCGACGACACCGACAAGGCCTGCAGCCCCCTTGATCACGTAGTCCATTGCTTTCGCTGGCGAAAGCAGGGGCCGCCCACCGCGCGGCACGACATACAGCAGCATTGCCACGCCGATGGCTGTCCCCACGGCCCAGAGCACAGCTGTCGAGCCGCTGCCTGCCATCAGGTCGCCGTCGCCTGTGATCCACAGGCTTACGAAGATCATGGCGATCATGGCCGTTACGGGAATGATCAAATCCCCTGCATTGCCGTGTCCGGGGCGTATAGGCTCCAGGTTGGCCACATCATCGGCAATCATCGGACTTGAACCTGGACGCGTCACATGACCGGTTGTCGATGCCCGGATCTCGGCTTGTTTCATGCTCCCAAAACGCAATCCCGTCAATGCTAGCATCAGCGCGAAAGCGATGGCGAACAGGCAGAAGAAGTTGAACAGGAGCGATTGCATAAGCAGCGCCACCGCGCCGTCGGTATATCCCTGCGTGATGATGAGTCCTAGCACGAAGGCGCCCCATCCGTTAAGGGGTATGGACATGCATACAGGGGCGCTGGTCGCGTCGCAATAGTACGCGAGCTTCTCTCGCGGCAGCTTCAGGTGGTCGAAGAACGGCCTGTTGAGCGTCCCCACGATGAGTGATGTGATGCTGGACTCGACGAAGATCAGCAGGCCCACTACATAGGCCAGGAGCTCGGCGCCGCGCCTGGTCTTGCCCCATCCGCGCGCCTGCACCCACCGGGTAAAGGCCGCTACGCCGCCCGAGACCTGAACCAGTGCAATGAGCCCTCCCACCAGCAGGCTGAAGAGTATGATGCGACTGTTGGAAGCCTCGCTGAAGACCCCCACCATCGCGTTCGCCATACCCCGCAGCCCTTCAACAGGATTTCCTCCACCGAGGATGGTGGTTCCAAGCCACAGCCCCATAACCAGCGACAGGAAAACCTGTCGGGTCCAGAGCGCCAGGCCTATCGCGAAGACCGGCGGCAACAATACGATCCAGTCCATGCGAGGCCTATTTCCACTTGATGTTGCACCCCATGGAGGGATGCTGCGCCATGCTTACAGTACCGCTGTTCAGCAGTTCGTCCAACGCCTGGCAGAGATCGGCCCCTGTGGGCCTGCCCATGCCGGGACGTGTAGCATCGAATCGGCCGCGGTACGCAAGCCGCCGGTCTTGGTCATACACAAAGAGATCGGGCGTGCACACGGCACCGTAGGCGCGGGCAGTCTCCTGCGTTTCGTCGTACAGGTACGGGAACGGATACGCTTTCGCTCTAGCGCGCCGCGCCATGTTCGCAAAGGAGTCCGCCGGATACTTCCGTGCATCGTTGGCACTGATGCCTGCAAAGGCCACGCCACGCCTCTGGTACCTGCGTGCAACGGCCAGCAGAGCATCTTCAACATGCACTACGAAAGGGCAGTGATTGCATATGAAGGCGACGACAAGCACCTTTGCGTCGGCAAAACTCTCCAGGCTGCGCGTCGACTCCTGGCCTTCGGGATTCGCTACAGGAAGGTCAAAATCGGGCGCGCGCGTGCCGAGCGCGGTCATCACGGATTCAGTAAGGGCCATAGCAGAGACCTGCAGAGACTTTGGTTGACAGCAGTTTGAAAGGTACGCACGGCGCAGCCATTTGTGCACCGCACATCTGCGCCGCGCAGTGAGGCGACCGGTCGAAGCGAGGCCTTACGCCTGGGAAGCAGTGCGGTTCGACGCTAATGTGCGGCTTTGATCCGACGCTCGCAGGTCCCAGCACCAGGGGCGGTTGCAAGGCTACGGAGCAGCACCGCTCCGAATGCGGTCCAGCGGAGAGGTCACCACGCTGGCGATGTTGGCCAAGTGCATGCCGGTATTGAAAAGCGCAAACGCCGCCATCGTGAAAACCATGGCGTCGTTGCACGACATCTCCGCGTCTGCGATCACCTGGACATACTGCTCGATTTTGACTCTCTGAGAAGTCTGCTGCGTCAGCACCCCCCGCGCCTTGATCTGATCGCCTTCCAGAAAGCTGTCGCGCGCCTGGTCGAACAACTCATAGGTACGGGTTCGCGATGTTCGCAGACGATCCACAATGGGGCCCAGACGGGGCCCATGCGCCAGGCGCGCGGCTTGCCCCATCATCTTGCCTAATGCGCCGATGCGCTCGGATTCATGAACAACCGTGATCAGCTTGATGCACAGGACGAGCTCGCGCTTGGGATCCAGGTTGAGGTGCTCCAGCACCGCACGCCGGGCGGCACGTTCGCGTGCCTCGATCACCGCGTGCTGCGCATCCAAATCAATTTCGAGGATCTCGTTGTCCAAGAGGTGCGCAGAGGCGGCCGCGAACATTTCGCGGCCCGTGTCGAGCATGACACACACATCGCCTAATGCCCGCTTGATCAGCGGTGGCTGATCTCCCGTAAAGAAATCCAGGAAGCCCATGGGCGTAGCCGCGCACAGTTCACTGTGCTGACTGATACAAGCCGCGTGTCTTAATATACGCCCGGACCGGTTCCGACAGTAGATGATCCACTGCAGCGTTGCTTCGCAACCGCCTACGCAGGCTGGTGCCCGACAGGTTGATCGGCGGTGCCGAGCAGTACTGCACCCGCCCCGAAAGGTAGGGCGCGAGCGGCTCCGCATCCGGCATCCCGCGTCCGTAAACGATCAGCGATGCTAGCGCTGCAATGCGCTCGGGCGCGCGCCATGAATCAAACTGGCGCAGGCTGTCCTCACCCATCAGGAGCATCAAGGTGTCGCTGCGATGGGCATGCGTCAGCTGCTCCAGCGTGTCTATAGTGTACGACGGACCGCCGCGATTGCGCTCAATGTCCAACGCCCGAAAGGCCAGGTTTTCCGCCGCCACAAGCTGCACCATGGCGAATCGGTCCGCAAACGGCGTAATGCGTCCCGCTGCTTTATGCGGCGGCACAGCACAGGGAATCCACCAGACCTCGTCCAGCACGAACTCTTCCAGCGCAGCTTCCGCCACGCGCTGATGCGCCCGGTGCGGCGGATCAAAGGTGCCTCCATAGAGGGCAATCTTCATGGCCCTGCCTAAGTCGAGCGCATTGGAAACAGCATGCAAACTGCCATCGGTGCGCTGCATACACCGCGCTTCACGGACATCGGACGCATTGAAAGCGGTACGCTAACCCCCGCCCAGGGCCGAGAAATTACAGGCGCAGCGGGCAGCGGTCTCAGGAGGAAGCCGACGACTCCGCTACCAGCTCCGCAATGCGCGCGCTAGCCTCTTGATGAAGTGACGAAGCCTGCTGGAGAAGCTCGCTGTCCGGGAAGATCTGCACGAGCCTCTGGTAATGGTCTACGGCTTTCTGAAGACGCTCCGCTTGGCGCTGCGTTATGCTCTGATCGCCGAAGCTGATGTAGCTGCGCATGGCCCCCAGCAGCGCGTCGTCGGCCAAGGGTGTCTCCGGGTACTCGTTGAAAACAATCTCATACGACAAGCCGGCGGCCTCGAAGAGCCCGCGACGCTCATATTGCTGTGCGTTGAAGTACTGCTTGTAGGCCAGCTTTTCGCGCAGTTCCTCAACGCGCAGCACGGCGGCGGAGATCGAATCATGCTGCGGAAACCGCTGCATGTACAGGTTGAACTGCTCTATGCTGCGCTCTGTGGGCGTCTGATCCAGCTCAAACTGGGGCGACTGCTCGAAATGTGACATTGCCCGTTCAAAGTAGGCCACCGCCACCCGAGGATCTGTACGATACAACTCGGTGAAGCGGGTGTACTCGCTCGCTGCCAGGATGTACTCCTTGTTGCCGCGATACGAACGGGCAAGCATCAACTGCGCTTCGGCAGCAATGGCCACGGTGCGCCCGAAATCAAACACCCCCTGGAAATACTGCGCCGCGCGGTCGTACCGGCCGCGCTCGTACTCCACCATGCCCTTGTCGTAGGCCTCCTGCGGTGACAGGTAGCTGATCTTGCTAGTCCCAGCGCAACCGGCGAACCAGAGCACCGCCGCGAGGATGGCGAGTATGTGTATTCTATGAACAGAAGTGTGATACATGTTTTTAGTGCTGCTTTTTGCGAACCGTTACCGGGCCAAACGACTCCCCCGGGCATCAAGGTGCATCAGGAACATGGCCGTATTACGCCGATTGGCGTCAAACTGGATTCGCGTGCCGAGTCCCTCATACGCCCGGTGCGCCATTTGATCCACAAGTGAGCCCCCCATTGCCATCAGCTCTATCAAAAACGATGCCACATCAAATCCGACGTATGCCAGACGGTCCGGTGCCATCGCCCCAGCCAGCGCCCGGTACTCGCGCTGAAAGGTCCTTTCTTCCGAACGCATGCGCCTGACATGGAAAACGTCGCCATAAGAGATGTCCAGCTGCTCAGCAAAGGTGCTGACGGACACGCCGCCCCAAGACTCGGTGCCCAATATGTGCGGCATGTCAGACAGACGCCCGAGCCGGGTCAGGACACCGGCAACGGCTCTGTGCTCCTCCCGGGTATTCTCCTGATGGACGGATAGATATAACGCCTCAATGCTCCGCAGCGTATCCAGCCCAACGAGCCCAGGGATACGCATCCAGTCCTGCGTAGCATCGAGCTTCAGGTTGAAAACCACCGTCGCACCCTGCGCGCTGGCTTCCTCCGCAAAGCCGCGGGCCATCTCCTCGCTACGCCCCCGCCCTTTTTCGGAAACAATGCCCAGTGTCTCATAACCCAGCCGCTGCACTGCTTGCTGCGCCACAAACCGGCCCCGCTCAGCAAACGAGAGGTTGGCCTGAAAGACGTGCCGCCATGGACCCGTGATCCCATCCGCGTTCGCCATGGGAGCGACCATGACAATGCCCGCCGCATCCGCTATCGGCGCCGCACGTCGGACATCGCTGCTGTACAGCGGGCCGATAATCGCATCCACACCCTGACCGACCAGCGCCTGGACCGCATCACGTACGCCGTTTCGGCTTGCGTGCGTGTCTCGAAACACGATTCTGACCGGGCGCCCGCCGCGCTGGTTGTGCTGCTGCACTGCCACATGAATCCCGTTGAAAAGCTTCTGCGTGGTCGCGGGATCGGCAACGTTCAGCGGCAGCGCCACACCCAGCAGGAATGCGCTGCTCCGCACTTCAGCATGGCGCAGCTTCAGGCGCGCATACGCAATGACGCGCTCCGCTTCACCCAGGTAGCTGCTTGATCGGTGCTCCGAGTGAAACCGCCCCAAGAGCTGTATGCACATCTCGTACCGTTCCTCCCGATACAGAGACTTTCCCGCCATAAGCAGCGCCGCCGTGGTGTGGCTGTGCAACGGCCGCATGTTGTAGAGCGCATGAAATCCGTCATAGGCGCGGCCATAGTCTCCGGTTTCGAACATGGCCAAAGCTTCCGCAAAGCGTGCCTCATGCGCATCCTGCGCTGAAGCAACACGGACGCCTGATGCCATAAGCAGCACTGCCAGAACGACGCTCGGCATAGACGAACCTATTCCCATACTGACGAATCTATTCCCATTCTATGGTGGCTGGAGGCTTGGAGCTGATGTCGTATGCCACGCGGTTGATGCCGCGCACCTCGTTCACAATGCGAGAGGACACATGGCTGAGGAAGGCGTGAGGAAGACGAGCCCAGTCCGCCGTCATGCCATCCAGGCTTGTAACCGCGCGAAGGGCACATACGTTCTCGTAGGTCCGCATGTCGCCCATTACCCCCACCGATTGCACCGGCAAAAGCACCGCGAAGGCCTGCCACACCTGGTCATACAGGCCGTGGCGGTGCAATTCCTCAATAAAGATAGCGTCCGCCTCGCGTAGGAGTGCAAGATATGACGCCTCAACGGGGCCCAGTACGCGCACGGCGAGACCCGGCCCGGGAAAGGGGTGTCGCCCCAGGATGGCGGCGTCCAGGCCCAACAGCCGTCCGATGCTGCGAACCTCGTCCTTGAACAATTCGCAGAGGGGCTCCAGTATTGTGAAGCGATGCTTGTCGGGCAACCCACCCACATTATGGTGCGTCTTGATGGTAGCGCTAGGCCCCTGGACCGATACGCTTTCTATGACATCTGGATAAAGCGTGCCCTGCGCCAGGAACCGGGGTGTTCGTCCCAACGCATCGGCAATCGCCTCCGTAGCCTCGTCAAACACCTCGACGAAGGTATTGCCGATGATCACGCGCTTGCGCTCTGGATCCGCCACGCCGCGCAATCGCTCCAAGAAACGCGACGATGCGTCGATGGCCTGCAGCCGGATCTTGAAGTGGTCCCTAAAGGTCTGCTGCACGCTTTCCCACTCGCCCTTGCGGAGCAGGCCGTTGTTGACAAAGATGCAGGTCAGCTGATCTCCGATGGCCTGGTGCAAAAGGGCTGCCGCTACCGAAGAGTCGACGCCCCCGGAAAGGCCCAGTATTACCTGTTCGTCGCCAACCATCTCGCGTATTTCGCGGGTCTTCTGCTCCACAAACGAGGCAGACGACCAGCGCTTGCTGCACCCGCAAATGTGGTGGGCAAAGTTCTGCAGGATCAACGCACCGTGGTCCGTATGGACGACCTCCGGGTGGAATTGCACGCCATAGTGCGGCAAGGCGCGGCTGCGCACCGCCGCCACGGGCGCGTTCGCGGTGTGCGCCAACACCTCGTATCCCGGCGGTACGGTCGTGAGTGCATCGCCGTGGCTCATCCACACATGGGAACCCGCGGGAACGCCCGCCAAGAGCCCGCTCTCCTGGTCCACGATTAAAACGGTCCTGCCGAACTCCCGATGATCCGCGGCGGCTACGGTGCCGCCTTCCAGATGGGCCATGGCCTGGAGGCCGTAGCAGATGCCGAGGACCGGCATGGGACGACCGTCGGCGCGCGTCAGGGAAAGCACCGCTGGATCAAGCCGCGGTGCTCCTTCATCGTATATGGAGCACGGTCCGCCGGAAAGAATGATGCCCGCCATGGCGCGCAGGTGTGCAACGTCCGTGGAAAAAGGGCGTATTTCCGCGTAGACCCCTGCTTCCCGTACGCGTCGAGCGATCAGCTGCGTGTATTGCGCGCCAAAATCCAGGATGCAGATGCGCTCGCCCATGGGCCTCTTCAGGCCACCATTGCGGCGTAGTCCTCCGCAGACAACAGGTCCCCAAGCTCCTCCGCATCGCTGAGCCGCACCTTGATCATCCAACCTTCTCCATAGGGATCCGTGTTGACGAGCTCGGGGTGATCTTCCAGGCGCTCGTTATGCGCAAGGATCGTTCCGGACACCGGCATAAACAGATCCGATACCGCCTTGACGGCCTCAACGGAGCCAAACGTCTCGTTCTTTTCGAATATCTCGTCCACCGGCTCCAGCTCCACAAAGACGATGTCGCCAAGCTCCCCCTGCGCATAGTCCGTGATCCCTACCGTGACCGTGACACCGTCTTCCTCGACGCGGACCCACTCGTGATCCCCGGTGAAGCCTAATGATGCTGGAAAATCCATGGGCTAAGCAGACTAAGTGATAGCATTTATTCAACCGGCTTCGAGCGCAAAGTGCTCCACAAAATACGTGTCAAAGCGGCCGTTCTGAAAGTCTGGATGACGCAAAAGCTGCTGGTGGAACGGAATCGTCGTCGGCACGCCTTCCAGCACAAACTCCTCCAGCGCGCGCTGCATCCTGCTGATCGCTTCCGCTCTGCTGGGCGCATGCACGATAAGCTTCGCGATCATGGAATCGTAATGCGGCGGTATCGCATAGCCGGCATAGGCGTGCGTATCTACGCGCACGCCCAGGCCGCCCGGCACATTGAAGGCCTCGATGCGGCCTGGTGCGGGCCTGAAGTCCTTGAAGGGGTCCTCCGCATTGATGCGGCACTCTATGGCATGTCCCTGCAACGAGACGGCCGCCGGCGTCAGGCGCTCCCCCCTTGCCACGGCCAGCTGCATCGCGACAATATCTATGCCCGCCACTTCCTCCGTTACGGGATGCTCCACCTGAATACGCGTGTTCATCTCCATGAAGTAGAAGTTGCCGTGTGCATCCAGCAGGAACTCCACCGTGCCGGCACCGCGGTATCCAACGGCCTCCGCGCCGGCCACGGCCGCCTGACCCATTGCCTCGCGCAGCGCGGGCGTCACAACTGGGGAAGGCGACTCTTCCAGCAGCTTCTGGTGACGGCGCTGGATGGAACATTCACGTTCGCCCAGGTGCACCACCGTGCCCTGGCCATCGCCCATCACCTGAATCTCAACATGGCGCGGCTTCTCTATCAGCTTCTCCAGGTACACATCTTCGTTGCCGAATGCATTCTTTGCCTCCTGGCGCGCCGCATGGAAGTGCCGCTCAAAGTCGGCCTCTTCGGCGACGGCGCGCATCCCGCGGCCGCCGCCCCCCGCGCTAGCCTTGATCATCACTGGGTAGCCGATTCTTGTGGCCGTCCGGAATCCGTCTTCGAGCGTGGGCACGACACCTTCGGAGCCAGGCACCACCGGCACGCCAGCCGCTTTCATGGTATCCTTGGCCCGGCTCTTGTCGCCCATGAGGGCAATCGTGTTCGGTGTGGGCCCGATGAATACAAGTCCGTGGTCTTCGCAGATGGCACTGAAAACCGAATTCTCTGACAGAAAGCCATAGCCAGGATGAATTGCATCGGCACTCGTGACTTCGGCAGCCGCCATGATGGAGTCGGTGCGCAAGTAGCTCTCCGAGGAGGATGCAGGTCCGATGCATACGGCCTCGTCCGCAAAGCGCACATGCAGCGACTCGCTGTCAGCCGTGGAATAGACCGCTACGGTCTGCAGGCCCATTTCCCGACAGGTGCGGATTACGCGCAGGGCAATCTCGCCGCGATTGGCTATCAGAACTTTCCGGATCAATTCGTTCGGCGAATGGCTGCTCGTTGTTTACGGTATTCGGGCACCCTGCCACGCCGCCCTACGTAATGACAAACAGCGGCTGATCATACGACACTGCTTCTGCATCCTGGACCAGGATTTCCTTGATGGTGCCGGCGACCTCGCTGTCAATCTCGTTCATGTTCTTCATCGCCTCGATGATGCACAACGTATCGCCTACAGCGACCATTGAGCCCACCTCTACATAGGGCGCAGCGTCTGGTGCGGACCGCCTGAAGAAGGTCCCTACAATGGGCGCGCGCACCACGGTGCCTTGGGGCACCGAACCTTCCTGGGGTGTCTCGGCCTTTGGCGCAGGCTGCGCGTTCGCCTGCGTGGGCACGATCTGGGGCATATAGCCTGGCGGAGTCGGGCCGCCAGCGTGCGTCACCGGCGGCGGGACGACGGGCATGTAGGGTGTCTGCAGCACCACCGGCTGCGCCTGCTGCCGCACCAGGATGCGAACGCCCTTCTCTTCGATTTCCACCTCGGCCACACCGCTTTCAGCGGCGACCTTGATCAGCGCACGGATACGTGCCAAGCCCAGTCTGAACATAGACTACTGTGTGCTTACGCGCGTAATGTAGTCACCCGTGTCGGTATTGACACGAATGACATCGCCTTCGCTGATAAACAGGGGCACGTTCACGACAGCGCCGCTCTCCAGCGTCGCGGGCTTGGTGGCACCGGTTGCCGTGTCCCCTTTGAGGCCCGGATCGGCGCGCACAACTGTCAGTTCCACGCTGCGCGGCAGTTCAGCGCGCAGGGCTACCTCCGTATCGGCATTAAACAGGATATCGATCATCCCGCCCTCGCTCAGAAAGGCCCGGCCATGGACCTGGTCCGCCGACATGGTGAACTGCGCATAGTCTTCAGTATTCATGAAGTGCAACCCTAGCGAATCCTTATAGAGAAACTGGTGCTTGCGGCGCTCTACGCGTGCTTCGGTGACCTTTTCACCCGCACGGAACGTCTTGTCCACCACGCGGCCCGTCTTCACATTTTTGAGCGTGGTCCGCACAAAAGCGCCGCCCTTGCCCGGCTTCACATGCTGAAACTTGACAATCTGCCAAAGCTCTTTGCCGATTTCCATGGTAAAGCCGTTGCGAAAGCGTGTCGTATCTGCCATCTGCCATCTGTGTCAGTCTGGTTCAGGCTTTAAGTCAAAGATCGTCAATATACACCGTGCCCGGCAGTGAATTTCCTGGGCGCTACTTGCGGTATTGCCGAACGAGCTCCTGGATTCTGGCATCCGGCAGGGACAGGGCGCCGGAGGCCCTGGGTTTGTTGTGCACCGGTTGCGTTGATGGCGGCGCATTTCCGGCGCGCGCACGCAGGCGCGCTTCGATTTCTTCCATGCGGCTCTTTGATTTGCGTGGCTTGCCGGGCCTGCCCGGCTTACCCACCGGCTTCGTTTCAAAGGCCAGTCGCTTGATGTTAAGCAGGTGCATCGGAGAGATGTTGTCGCTGGTTATGGAGCCTCCGATAGTGCCCGGCCCCAGCGTCATCGAGGGAAAGAGCCCGGTGGTATACCCAACAGATCCGAGCGCCGCCACGGTGTTGACCACGATGCGCATGCTGGGCTTCTGCAGCCCGAAGGCCTCAATCACGGATTCGCTGGTGCAGTGCAGTCCCAGCGTATGGCCGATGCCCCCGTAGTGCAGCACCTCGATACAACGTTCACAGCCTGCCTGCCACCCATCGGCTGTATAGAAGGACAATATCGGTGACAGCGTCTCCATAGAGAGCGGCTCGCTCTTGCCGACTGACGCCACCTCGGCCACCAGCGCCTTGGTATGCTCCGGCACCGCAAAGCCGGCCATCGACGCGATCCTGTGGGGCGACTGCCCTACCTGTTCGATGTTGAGTCGCCCGTGCGGAGCTACGACGGCGCGCAGCTTCGCCTTTTCGTCGTCGCTGCAGAAGTGTGCGCCCTCCCGCTTCATGGCCTCGACCAGCTGCGCCTTGATCGGATAGTCCGCCACCACACTGCGCTCAGTGGAGCACAGCGTGCCCCAGTCGAATGATGTGCCATACAACAGGTCGCGGGCCGCCTTTTCGATATCCGCAGAGCGGTCGACGTACACCGGGACGTTTCCTGAGCCTACCCCATATGCGGGCTTGCCCTTGGAATACGCTGCCCGGACCATGGCACCACCCCCGGTCGCGAGAATCACGTCTGTCTCCGCGTGCTCCAGCAGCGTATTGGTACCTGCCAAAGTCGCGGTGCTCATGCATCCTATCAGTCCCTCGGGCGCGCCCGCCTTGCAGGCTGCATTGGCCATCACCCTGGCCGCTTCCTCCGTGCACCGGACTGCCCGCGGGTGCGGGCTCATGACGATGCCGCACCGCGCCTTGGCCGCGATGATCGCTTTGTAGAAAGCCGTGGAGGTGGGATTGGTGGATGGTATCAGCGCCGCGACCACGCCCATCGGCATGGCGATCTCCCATATGCTGCCGTCTTCAGACCGACGGATCACGCCCACGGTCTTCATGCCCACCAACGCTTCGTGCAGCACCCTGGTGGCAAACAGGTTCTTGACCTTCTTGCTCTCCTCGCGTCCAAAGCCGGTCTCCTCGTGCGCAAGGCGTCCGAGGCGCTCGGAAGCACGCGCACCGGCCTCGGCCATGGCTTTCACGATGGCATCCACCTTGGCCTGCCCGTACGAAACGAACTGCTCCTTGGCTGCGCGCGCGCTTCGCACCAGGTCTCGCGCTTGCTGTATCGCAATCAGATCCTTGTCCATGAATCTGTCTCCAAAACGGTAACCAGTGGCCGAGGTTTGCTACCGAAACGGCTTCTCGCGGCTTAGCACCTGCATCAGGTCTTCAGTGCCTATGGGGGCATGGTACTGAAAAGCTTCGCCATAGTCCGCCCCAATCGCGTGCCCGTGTGTGCGCGCCCGTGCTTCAATCCACTCAAAAAAGCCGCGATTGGAAACGAAGGTCTCTGGCTCATTGGAAGTATACGCCGGATTATGGAACTGTGACGCGTAGGCTTGCAGCGCTTGCGTGCGCTTTTGCCAGGTGCGGGACACATCCACAATGATGGTCGGCGTAAAGGAAAATACCTCCTCAAAATGGACCACATGCTGTGGCCGCCATGGCTCTTGGTCCGTATCGATCTTGCGCAGTCCGCTGAAGAAGCATGCCCGCAGGACGAGGGCGGCCGCTTCCGCGTGGTCTGGATGCCGGCACCGCTTGGGATGCGTCAGCACAACGCGCGGCCTGAGGCGCCGCAGCGCCTGCACAAGCCGCTCCTGGCTTGCCTCACTGCTCCGGATGCCGCCATCCGGCAGCCCCAGCTGTTCCCGCACCGTGAGACCCAGTATGGCGGCGGCACGTTGTGCTTCTTCCTTTCGGGAGGCGACAGTGCCGCGCGAGCCCAGTTCTCCTCGGGTCAGATCCAGCACGCCGACCGCATAGCCCTTTTCAGATAGCAGACACAAGGTGCCGCCGGCCGCCAGCTCCACATCATCTGGATGCGCACCGACCGCAAGAACATCCAGCGCCATCATCCTATCCTGCTACGAAGTTGACGATGCGGCCTGGCACGTAGATTGCTCTGCGCACACGATGCCCACCCAGAAAGCGCTGCACATTGTCCGCTTGCCGCGCACAATCCAGCACAGCCTGTCTGGACGCTTCCGGCGATACGTGGATCGTGGCGCGCACCTTGCCGTTGACCTGAACCGGTATGGCGATGGTGTCGGCGACCAGATACGCTTCATTCACTTCGGGCCAAGGCGCATAGGCCAGCGAGTCTGCGTGGCCCAGTCCTTCCCATAGCGCCTCTCCCAAATGCGGTGCGAAGGGGCTGAGCAGCAGCACAAACGGCTCGGCCACCTGGCGCGGGATCGACTCCCACTTGTAGGCCCGGTTGATGAATTCCATCAGCGCCGCGATGGCTGTATTCATGCGCAGCGCTTCAATGTCGTTCGTAACGCGCTGAATCGTCTGGTGCAATAGACGCCACTGCGCTCGCGTGGGCTTTTTGTCGGTGACCGCACCGCGCGCGCCGGACAACAGCCGCCAGGTGCGGCCCAGGAACCGGTACGTGCCGGCGACCCCGCGCGTGTTCCACGGCTTGACCTGCTCGAGCGGGCCCATGAACATTTCGTAGAGCCTGAAGGCATCCGCCCCGTATTGAGCAATGATCTCGTCCGGGTTGACCACATTGCCCCGACTCTTGCTCATCTTGTAGGCCCGCACCTCCAGACGTATGTCCGGGTCGACCTTGAGCACAAAGTGGGGGCCGTCCTTCTGCACTGCCTCTTCCGAGACGCGCACCGCACGCACGGCCCGCCCGGACGGCTTGTGTGCGCCGCCCTCAACCTCAAGCGCCGAAACGCGCTCAGCGGTGCCTTCCACTTCGTAGACCGTGTATTCAAGCTCACCCAGGATCATGCCCTGATGCACCAGCTTCGCAAAGGGTTCCGACGATGCGACTGCGCCGGCATCATGCAGCACCATGTGCCAGAACCGTGCATAAAGCAGGTGCAGCACAGCATGCTCCGAACCCCCGACGTAGAGGTCTACGGGCATCCAGTAGCGCTCGAGCGCCGGATCCACCAGCGCCAGCGTGTTGTGCGGATCAATATAGCGCAGGTAGTACCAGCACGAACCGGCCCATTGCGGCATGGTATTGGTTTCGCGGCGGGCAGGCGCGCCTGTGATCTGATCCGCTGTGCGCAGCCACGTATCCGCCAGCGCCAGTGGTCCTTCCAGCGACCCACTGGGCTTGAATTCCTCCAATGCCGGAAGCTCTACCGGCAGATCATCCGGCGAAAGCGGCTGGGCCTGACCCTCGACAAAGACGACAGGGATCGGCTCGCCCCAGTACCGCTGTCTTGAGAACAGCCAGTCGCGCAGCTTGTAGTTCACCTTGCGCCGCCCGAAGCCGGACGACTCCAGCCACTCCAGGATGCGGGCTTTGGCCGCACCCACGCGCAGCCCGTCCAGGAAACCGCTGTTGATTGCCGGGCCGTCGCCGGTGTAGGCGCGGCCATCAAATCCTTCCGGCGGCGCGACCGTGCGGACGATGGGCAGTGCAAAGACCTCGGCGAACTCCCAGTCCCGCTCGTCTTGCCCGGGCACAGCCATGATGGCACCTGTGCCGTAGGTGCCTAGGACGTAGTCGGCGACCCACACCGGAATGCGCTGTTCCGTGGCCGGGTTGATGGCGTATCCCCCGGTAAAGACGCCGCTCTTTTCCTTTTGCAGGTCGGTACGTTCGAGATCGCTCTTACGTGCCGCCTGCGCACAGTACGCGGTGATGTCCACGCGCTGCGCTTCGGTGGTAAGGCGCGCAACGAAGGGATGTTCGGGTGCCAGGACCATGTAGGTGGCACCAAATATCGTATCGGGCCTGGTGGTGAAGACCCGTATGGCATCCGGCTTGTCGGCCAGCGGAAAGTCTATTTCGGCACCTTCGCTTCGACCGATCCAGTTGCGCTGCATCTCCTTGGTGCTGCTCGGCCAATCCGTGTCTTCCAGGCCCGCAAGCAGGCGCTCTGCATAACTTGTGATCTTAAGCATCCACTGCCGGAGCTTGCGCCGCTCACACGGGTGGCCTCCTATGTCGCTCTTTCCATCGATGACTTCCTCGTTGGCCAGCGTAGTGCCAAGCGCTTCGCACCACCACACCGGAACCTCGGCCTCATAGGCCAGGCCCCGTTCGTACAGCTTCAGAAAGATCCACTGGGTCCATCGGTAGTAGGCGGGATCTGTGGTGTCCACCTCGCGGCTCCAGTCGTAGGAGAACCCCAGGGACTTAAGTTGCGCCCTGAACCGCCGGATGTTGGCTTCGGTCGTAACGCGCGGATGCGTGCCGGTGCGAAGCGCATACTGCTCTGCCGGTAAGCCGAAAGCGTCCCAGCCGATAGGGTGCAAAACGTTAAAGCCCCGCATCCGCTTGTAGCGGGCAACGATGTCCGTGGCCGTATATCCTTCGGGGTGCCCGACATGCAAACCCGCGCCACTGGGATACGGAAACATATCCAATACGTAGTATTTGGGCTTGGACTGATCCACTTCGGCAGGCGTGCGAAAGGTCTGGTGCGCCTCCCAGTAGGCCTGCCACCTTTGCTCTATTTCCTTGAAGGGGTATGCCGCCATCTAGACTACTGAGCGTGGGCCGAGGGTCTGACGCCGCTGGCGAATGCCGGAGCTTCGCCTCCTGAGGCCGGATTGCCGCGCACATTCCTGCTCGCACCCATTAGCCGCAAAACCCGTTGAAACGACTAAGCTGCCGACATGTGCCAAGCTGCTTCACCGCGGCTTGGCCCGCTGGGGAGGAATGCATGCTGCGAGTCATGATCTGCCCTGAATCTTGCAAGTGATGACTTTTAGATTGGGACTTGTCAAGAAAACTTGACAGCAGTCTACCCTTTCGGCTTATCCGCCTCTGCTTTCGGCGCCTTACGGCGACCAAACAGATGTGCCAAAAACGGATCAGCAGGTCGCCGGTCCTGGCGTTCAGCCTGCCCCCTGCCTGTTACTCATAAGAACGACTTAACAACGGGTCCGTGCACGGCATCGGACCCACGTAACGACACCTCTTGCCTGGGCGCTATTGCGGCGATGGAAGCATAATTCCTTGGCGTGTACAGTCCGCTGTTTCCGCCCGTCCCACGCTTCGTGCTGTACAGCGGGTAATAGGCGGCAAGCAATAAGCAATAGAAGTGCGCGCAGTCCGTGCACACCAAAGGGGGTGCGCCATCAGCGGCGGAATGGGAACGAAGTGATAAAGATGGCGGAATAGGCGGCGTCCGCTATGGCGGCGGACGCGCCACCAGGTCGTAGATGGCCCCCAACTCCTCATAGGGCGATGGTGCGCATCTGCAACCGTGCGTATCCTCGCCACATGACCGTGGGCCCCGGCGGCGGACCATGCTTCCGGTTCATGTAGCCGCCCATGATCGCCACCATCAGGATCGTCGAAGCCAGGTCCGTGTGTTCGGCTAGTCCATAGTTGCGCGCATAGACCCGCATCATGTGCAGCTCCGCATCGGTGAAGATCACCTCCGGGTCATGTCACAGGATACACACCCCAAAAGGTTCATCAGCATGATCCACCATGCCGTGACCATGTACAGCGTAATCGCCCGGTGTAACAGGTCTGCCTGCTGCATCCGCAGCCTCTCCACCCGACAGCCGCGCGTGAGAATCCGGAAGACCTCCTCCACACGCCAGCGCAGCGTGTAGTTCCTGATCATCTGCTCCGCCTCCGCCAAGGTCGTCACCATGGCCGTGGTCAACAGATACCATTCTATGCGGTCGGCGCCCTTCGGCGGTGCTATCTCACGAATCATGCGTGATCCGGCCCGACTTCCCCCGACGGCTGAGCTTCGCCACCGACCGCTCCATCACGCCCGCCGCCGGCCCCTTGCGCAGCGCTTTGAACAGCCGCGCCTGATCAGGACACCCAGAGGCCGATTGTACTGGGCTCGCACCAGCACATGCGCCCGCTGCAGCGTACGCTGCGACGCAAACAGTGCAAACACATCCGCCGCCCGGTCCATCACGCACAGCACACGCGTCTTGCGCGGCAGCGTCTCGACCGCCTTGTCGATGTCTCGCAGCCCATAGATCCACCGACGCGTCCTGGCTTCCCGTACGCACACCGCAATACGCCCAGCGGCAGCCCCTCGCCGTTTAACGCCAGCATCGCATGCAGATGCCCCCCCCCCCCTGAGCCTTCGCCGTAGTCTGGTTGCGACCAATCACCTCCAGACCCTCGCACTGCACACGCGTACGGCAAATGATGTCGGAATACGCACAAGACCATCTCTTGCATACGCATCCGCTCGATCGTCCGCTGATGGTGCGGCGCCAGCATCTTCGCCGGCGTAATGACGAATGCGTCCGCCTTCTCTAGGAAGCGCCAGTAGCCCCGTACCACCGCCGGCGCGTGCTCCGGTGTGGCCGTCATGGGCTTCCCCATGGTCTTGGCCACCAGCGCAGCACGCTTGACCAGACGCGCGCTGCGCCGAACATCCCCAAAAATAGCAGCACCAATCGCCTGCTTGGCTCAACTTTCGCTGTCGAGCCCCGCGCCACAACCAAACCGTGGGCGAAGCTCCACATAGAGCGCACCCAACAACGTGCGCCAATGGCGTGCCCGTTCATACACAAACACCTTCTTACGGAACAGGCCTTGGTCGGTGCGTGACGCCCCGGCCCTGTGTTAATCCCGAATACTGAAATCCCGCCGCCTTGAAACAAATCCCTTCCTGATCGGACCCCATCTCCACCACGTAGGGTGCATAGTAGTAGCGCGCTTTGAAGTCACGCGGCAGGCACCGCAGCACGCGCCCCCGCACATGGCTTGCCAGGTGGCGGCACTGCACGCCGGGCCGGATCAGAAATCGGCTCAGGTTCACCACGCGATACAACGCCTGGTCGCGCTGCACAGAGGTCCAGGCCATCCATAGGTCCCGGGGCTTGAGATACCACGCCGCCGCCGAGAATCCAACGGCGGCCAAGATGCCGTGTCTACTACTGATCAAATAGCGCCGCTGCGCCCCCGCAAAGGTCGCCACCTCGCGCGGATGCTCCCGGTCCATCAGCGTACTCCATATCGCACGATCCTGCCGGCTGGCGACCAGAGCAATCGCCAGCCCCTTAACCGCCCCCACCGTGTCGGGCATAGCAACCGGCGCTGCTACCGGACGCTCCAGCAGTCGCGGACCGGTGATCTTCAGTGCGCACTGCGGCACGGGCAGTGTGATGTGGCCTTCCGCCTCCAAAACCCGCAGCGCCTTCACACAGCTGCCCTGCTGCGTGCGACGGAGCGCAGCTTACAAACGCCGCGCACACGATCCGGCCGACCGCGTTCCGGCTCTTGTCCTGATGCACGTCCAGGATCGCGGACAACGCCGGCACCGATGCCCGAAGCGTCGTCCGTATCTGATGCTGCCCCACCATGCCGGCAACTTAACCGGCAAACGTGCGAATGTTAAGTCCTGTTTTTGATTACTCGGCAGAGCTAGGGACCACCTACACCCGCCGGTACATTTCAGATGTCGTTTCACCCGTTCTGATCCGGTCGAATGAAAGTGGGCCATGGCCGACGAATGCCGTATCGATCCAGATTACGGCCGACCATGGGGATTCGTGATTACAGCGGACCGCGGATGTCTCCCTTAGCGAATGTGCACGAAGCGGCCCATCCGATACGTTGCGTGGCTCTCGGGCGACACGGCCATCAGGCGATACAGGTAGAGTCCCGAAGAAAGGGTAAGGCCGCTTATTGCAATGGTATGCGCCCATCCAGCGGACAGATCCACCGGCGCTATAGCAAGCATGCGCCGGCCCGTTAAGTCCATTACTTCAACGGTCACGCGCGCCGACCAAGGCAGATCGAACACGATGCGGGTCCATGCACGGAAGGGATTCGGATAATTGCCATGCACAGCAAACGATTCCGGCAATGTCTCGTGCTCAGCGGCCACTGGTGAAAACACCTCAATGGTGAAGTGCAAACTATCGGCGGATCCGTTCGTGTCAGTCGCCGCGTATGTGTAGGGCAAGGGACCTTGCGTGACTTCCGTCGGCGTACCGCTGATCGTGCGCGTTGCCGAGTCAAAGCTCAGGCCTGTCGGCAGTGTGGGAGCCAGCGTGTAATTGATCGGCGACACACCTCCCGAGGCTTCAGGCAAGACCAGCGGTGCAATGGATTGTGCTCTGGGAAAGGTTTGATTTGCAATTGTACCTGTAAGATGCAAAGGTAAAAACACCTCAATAGTGAAGTGCAAACTGTCGGCGGACCCGTTCATGTCGGTCGCCGTGTATGTGTAGGGCAAGGGACCTTGCGTGACTTCCGTCGGCGTACCGCTGATCGTGCGCGTTGCCGAGTCAAAGCTTAGGCCTGTCGGCAGTGTGGGGGCCAGCGTGTAATTGATCGGCGACACACCTCCCAAGGCTTCCGGCAAGACCAGCGGCGCAATGGGCTGTGCTCTGGGAAAGGTCTGATTTGCAATTGTACCTGTAAGATGCAAAGGTGCACAGGTGGGCCCGTCTGTATTCGGGATGCTGCTCAGCCACGCCTGGAAGTCACTGTCCGCCGGTGCACACAGTTCTTGGCCGCCAAAGTAGAAAGTGCTTAGACTGTCCAGCTGCATGAGACTCCGCGGCAGCACACCTGCCAGCGAATTGCCGTGCAGATACAGCACTTGCAATTCCGAGAGATTGCCGAGTTCGGAAGGGATCGGCCCTGTCAGCGAATTGCTGGACAGATTCAGCGCTTGCAAAGCCGAGAGGTTGCCGAGTTCGGGCGGAAGCGGTCCCGTCAGTAGATTGTCAGGCATCCACAGCACCTGCAATTCCGAGAGATTGCCGAGTTCGGAAGGGATCGGCCCTGTCAGCGAATTGCCGCGCAGATCCAGCGCTTGCAAAGCCAAGAGGTTGCCGAGTTCGGAAGGGATCGACCCCGTCAGCGAATTGTTGTACAGAGATAACCATCTCAATTCCGAGAGATTGCCGAGTTCGGGCGGAAGCGACCCCGTCAGCGAATTGCCGAACAGCCGCAGCACTTGCAAAGCCGAGAGATTGCCGAGTTCGGGTGGAAGCGGCCCCGTCAGCGAATTGTTGTGCAGAGACAGATCTTGCAAAGCCGAGAGGTTGCCGAGTTCGGAAGGGATCGACCCCGTTAGCGAATTGCCGGGCAGCCACAGCTCTTGCAATTCCGAGAGATTGCCGAGTTCGGAAGGGATCGGCCCGGTCAACAAATTGCCGCCCAGCCACAGCCATAGCAATTCCGAGAGATTGCCGAGTTCGGAAGGGATCGGCCCCGTTAGCGAATTGTTGTGCAGATACAGCACTTGCAATTGCGAAAGATTGCCGAGTTCGGGAGGGATCGGCCCGGTCAGTGAATTGCGGTGCATAGATAACCATAGCAATTCCGAGAGATTGCCGAGTTCGGAAGGGATCGGCCCCGTCAGCGAATTGTTGAACAGCTGCAGCACCCGCAATTCCGAGAGATTGCCGAGTTCGGAAGGGATCGGCCCGATCAGCGAATTGTTGAACAGATTCAACACCCGCAATTCCGAGAGATTGCCGAGTTCGGAAGGGATCGGCCCTGTCAGCGAATTGCTGCGCAGATCCAGCCATTGCAATTCCGAGAGATTACCGAGTTCGGGCGGCAGCGACCCCGTCAGATTGTTATTAGGCAACGCCAGCTGATACAGCCATCCCTGACTGAGTAAAACGCCAAACCACAAGGCCAGTGCTTCCTCACTCGGAACCGTCGTGATGTCCCAATGGTCATTGCGCGTCCATTCGTCCCCGCCGGTGGCCACGTATAATGCACTCAAACTTTGATGGACCGGCTCCAGCGACCGGTTGACCCGAAACGAAAGCTGGTCCGCCTCGTCCTCGTGTACCCCTTCACGGATGTGCGTGAAGAAACGCACTCGCTGGTTGGCAGGCGCGTCCGAAGCCACCGTAAACTCCAGCCGGACCTCGATCGAGTCGCCACCGGCCAGGCTTCCAATATCGACCGACGCAGCGGTCAAGTCTATGAACGAATACGGTTCGGCCCCTACAAGCCCCACACGGAGTTGACCGGCATCGGCCAGGTAATTGACTAACGTTGCCGTTACCGTTACCACATCGCCCGAAGCAATCTGGCGGTCACCGTCGTCGTCCACCCAACTCCAGCGCTTGAGGCGTACGGCGGGTACAGCCGGCATGTCGAGGGCCGCCAGCGCGTTTACAAACCCCCGCCCGAGCCGTCCGGCCAGGTCCGGATTCTCCGCATCCATGTTGTCGCTCGTAAGCCTAATGTGCTCCCGCAGCGCGTCCGGTCCCATGTTGGGAAACCGGGTCTTCACCAATGCTGCCACGCCTGCCGTCAACGGCGACGAAAACGACGTCCCGCTGGCAGATATATAGCCGTTGTCTGATCCGGTGGTCACGATGTCCTCGCCCGGAGCAAAAACGTTTACCAGCTTTCCGTAATTCGAGAAAAACGCCCGTCTGCGCGTGTCTTTCTCCGTTGCACCCACCGACAGCACGCGCGGACTACGGGCCGGATAGAACCGGAACAGATCGTTGCTGCGCGCAAAATTACCGGCGGCGGCTACCACAAGAGCTCCCATGTCCGTAGCCAGATTCAGCGTCTGGTCCGGAAGCCTGATATCATCATCGCGTATCACCAGGCCTCCCCAGCTCGCATTGATGATATCTGCCCCATTGGCCGCCGCATAGAGGATGCCCTCGTAGCCATAGCAGATATATAAATCACCCTGCTCGCACCCAGTATTGATGTGCATCAGATCCGCGTTCCAGGCCGCACCGGCTACTCCCACGCTGTTGTCGGTCACCGCGCTGGCCGAACCTGCAACGGCCGTGCCATGTTGGGCATTCGAGGGCGTCTCCGGCAGCCCCGTCGGATCGTTGTCCGTGTCGTCGCCGTTGGCGAAGTTGACACCGTGCACATCGTCGATGAACCCGTTGCCGTCGTCATCGACACCGTTGTCGGCAACCTCACCCGGATTCGTCCAAACGTTGGCGCGAAGATCCTCATGCCGCCATTCGCCGCCACCGTCCACGATGGCTATGACGACCCGCGGTGCGCCGCCTTCGCTCTTGACCTCATCCCACGCCTCCGGCAAGCGCAATTGACGTAGCTCCGTCTGCTGACTGTACATGGGATCATTGGGGTGCACACGCTCCCAATACGCCTGCGTACGATTCACGAGCACCGGCTCGGCATACACCACGCCCGGCGCCGTGGCCAGATTACTGGCCACCGCCTTCGGAGCCACATTCGCGTGATAGCGCACATAATACGTGCGGCGGAGCGCCATCAGGTTCTGCCTGGTCTTCGGCGTGGGCTCCACATGATCCAGAAACGGATACACGCGCGCAATCAGGTGGACGCCGTACTGCGACGCCCTCTGGTCAAAGTCGCGCAGCCCGGTCCTGCTGGTTCTGTTGGCCATGACCACCTCCGGCGCAAACTGTACCACGACCACGTGAGACGCATACTCGGGATCGCCCTGCGCTGCAGCCAAGGGCACAACCAGAACCACAGGCAGTAGCAACACGATCAGGATACGCATGTCAAATCCATCCCTTAGAAGATGCAATTGCTTGTAGCATACTCCAATTGTAAAAAAAAAGTCTCTTGCAAAAGCCCGGAATTGAAGGTTTTGTCACTTGTGGGGCAGGCCACGGGCACCCTCCTAGCCCGGACGATATACCATCAGTTATAACCATCCTTTGCGCTGCAAAGGAGCAAAATGGTCATACGGAAGCGCTTCGTTTCTCGGATTTGGGGCGGTTGCACAAGTGGTCGGAACGTTCGATGGCGACCCTATGTCCCCGGACACAGGGTCACTGCTGCTACGAGAGGCCGACCAGACGTTCGACGTCATAGGCCGCTTGGCCGCCGTTGGATTCTCGGCGCGGCGTGGTATCTCAAGCCCGGGACCTGTTTACGTGAATACATCCGTGACGCGGTTGAAAAACGAGCGAATCTTGGACCTTGCGCTCGGACGGAAAGAGGGCGACTTGCGCAGGCGTGCAAGCGTATGCCGATCCTCTTTGGTGAGGGTGCGCGGCGTCCATACATGAACAGTAACCAGGAGATCCCCGCGGCGGCCGGAGTTGATGTCCTGGATGCCCTTGCCTGCGATCCGCAGCAAATGGCCCGACTGCGTTCCAGGCTTGATGTTCAGTGGCGCAGTCCCGTCCAGCGTAGGTACCGCGACTGCAACGCCCAGTGCAGCGTCGGGAAAGGAAATGTACAGATCGTGAAACAGATCGGTGCCCCTGCGCTCAAAGTCATCGCTGGGAATCTCCTTGATCACCACCCGCAGATCTCCGGGCGGCCCGCCGCGCTTGCCGGCGTTGCCTTCCCCGCGCAGCGATAGGTACTGCCCCTCCGAAACACCCGCCGGGACCCGAACCGAAACCGTCTTTTCGGCATCCACGCGGCCCTCGCCCCAGCACTCGCCGCACTTGTCCTCGATCACCTGCCCCTCGCCATGACAAGCGCGACAAGGACGCACGTTGACAATCTGGCCCAGCATCGTTTGCCGGGCCTGCCGCTGCTCGCCATAACCATCGCAGGTGCCGCACATACGCAAAGCCTTTCGACCTCCCTTGGCACCCGTGCCCTCGCAGGCCTCGCAGACAATGAATCGGCGCAACTTGACCTTCTTGCCCGCAATCCCCTGGGCGACTTCTGCAAGCGTGAGCCTGAGCGTTATTCTGAGATTTTCGCCGGGTTGCCCGATCGACGCGCGGCGACGCGGACCTGAGCCACCCCCAAAAAAATCGCTCCAAGGACTCCCGCCCCCTGCAGACTGGGAAAAGATGTCGCTGAACGCACTGAAGATGTCCTGTACGTTGCTGAAAGGAGAACCGGTGGCTCCGTTGCCGCGAACCCCGGCATGCCCAAATCGGTCATACCGCGCACGCTTGTCGTCGTCGGAGAGCACTTCATAGGCCTCGGCGGCCTCCTTGAACTTCTCCTCTGCTCCCTTGTCGCCCGGGTTGCGGTCCGGGTGATAATGAAGGGCCTTCTTGCGGTACGCCTTCTTGATGTCGGAAGCCGTTGCATCGCGCGCAACGTCCAGTATATCGTAGTAATCTCTCATGGCATCTTAATGGATTCACGCGGCCACGATGACCTGCGCATAGCGAAGCACCTGATCTCCGTACATGTAGCCGCGGCGCACTTCATAGACTACCGTGCCGGCCTCCTTTCCTGGCATATGGGTCTGCCCAACGGCCTCATGGCAAGCAACCTCAAAAGGCCGATCCAAGACCTCCATGATGCGCACCCCAAAGGTCTGCAGCGCCGCGCTGAACTGCGTAGACACTGCGACAAGTGCCGCTTCCAGACGCGCATATGCACAGGACGCGTCTGTATCTTCCTGCTCATCCAGCGCCGCACGGAGTGCCTCGAGTACAGGTTGCAAGGCGTCGATCACTTCCGCACGCGCGCGTTGCTCTTCGTACGTCCGCTCCAGCTTAGCGCGCCGGGTGTACGCCCGGTAGGCCCCCGCGACGCGCCGAAGTCTGACGTGCGCTTCCTCCAGTGCCTCTTCCAGCGTAGGCGGCGTAGCATCGTCCGCAAAATCGTCTGTTGTATCATGTGCGGCATCGTCCGCTGGCGCGCCTGCCGCGGTGCCAAGCGGCACTGGTGCTTCGAAGGCGAAGCGTGCAATCGTTTGTGCGAAGACCTGGTAGACAAGCTCAGCCCCGTCCTTTTGCGCGTCGTAGGCCTCTGCGGTCAACGTCGGCATCGCATCCAGCCACCGCTGCAGGTCGTCAAACACGGTAAGCGACTCCTCAAGCACCGCCTTGCGCGCACGCTGGGCCCACTGCGGCCGCTGCTCCTCGGTGCGCCGCCTGAAGTTGTCAAAGTCGCGCTGGAGCCGCTCGCGCTGATCCTCGACCGCAAGGAGCGACCGCTCAAGTGCCGCGATGCGCGCGGTCTCTGCAGCCTGGGCTGCTTCCGCAGCCGCCGCTGTGGCAACCTCCGGGTCGCCATCATCCGGGGGCTCCTGCTCCGCTGAAGAGACGCCACTGATGCCTGCATCGGTGTACGCTTCCTGCGCGCCCTCGGCCTCCACAGCATCCACACGTTGCAGCTCCGCCGGCGCGGAGGCCTCGTCCGCACCCTCCAGCCTGCGCGCACCATTGGCTGATGGCGCAGCGCCGACATCGCTGCACGGCATCTCATCCGGCGCTTCCTGCTCCATGGTCGTTACCGTGGTCTCATTCGTCTCCATCGCGCTGATCTATCGCTGTATCGTTTGACTTATCGCGGGGCGGTTGAGCAGTGATGCCATGTTCTCAACCAACGCTATTGCCCGTTCGTAGTCCATCCGCATCGGCCCCAGAATACCCACGGTGCCCACGGACTCGCCGAGCTGGTACCGCGCAGTAACGATTGAATAGGCCTGGGCGGTGCTCTGGTTGATTTCGCTCCCAATGCTCACCGCAGCCTGCCCCATCACATCCGCTTGGCGCTGCCCCTCAAAAAGCTGCACCACGAAGCCCTCATCCTCGATCATCCTGATGACATGGCGAACCTCTTCAGAATCATCGAATTCCGGTTGCCGGAGCAGTTGCTGCGTACCCCCATGGCTGACCCGACCCGTCACAGAGTCGCTGAACAGCACGGCCTTCTCCTTGAGAATCAGTTGAACGATCCCCGTTTCATCGTCATCAAGGTCGCGTGTGCGGTCTTCGTACGTCCGGCGGATCTCATCCAGCCGCAGCCCAGCGAGCCGCTCGTTCAGCAGCTGTACGACGCGATCCAGCGCATATCGCCTGATATCCACGCGCGTTTCGTAGATGATGGTTTGGACCAGTCGGTTGCGCACACTGATGACAATCATGACCCGCGGCACCGCGAGCGGCACCACATCCAGGCGCTCGAGAATTCCCGTGGATATCCGCGGACTCAGCACCACGCCCAAAAGCCGTGACATCCGGCTCAAGATCCTTGAGCCCTCCTTAAACAACTCGTCGGCATTGTCCATGAGCCGATCCAGCTTCGCCTTGAGCAAGCGCTTTTCCACGATGGACAGTTCGGGCAAGTCCATCAGGTCGTCCACAAAGACACGATAGCCCAACTGCGTCGGCATCCGCCCCGCTGAGGTGTATGGATGGCGGAGATAGCCCCAGGCTTCCAGATCCCCCATCGTGTTGCGCACCGATGCAGCACTTAGACCCACCGGATGCCGACGGGTCAGCGTTCGCGACCCTACAGGCCCTGCGGTGTCTATGAAGCTGCGCACAACCAGGCGCAGAATCATCTGCTCACGCGGCCCCAGTGGGCGTTCTAATTCCCTTGACGCTGTCATCGTCCAATATGCTCATGTAGGCTCATGCAAGAGTCTTGCCACCGCCATTTGCTGCACACCTTGAACCCCACGGTGGCAGGTGTCTGCCAGATTTGCAGAGTACCCTTTGCAAGGACGGCTGTTTCGCACGGCGGCCCTCAGCGCAACATGCAGCAGCCGTCAGCGTATTCGTTGGTACACTTTGCTTATTGCCACCAATACGAAACAGACCGTGCGTTTTTTGTCCGCACTCGCCGCCAGCGTCCTGGGCACCTTTATCGCGGTGGCCCTTGTGATGTTTGTCGGGTTCATGTTCTTTGCCGCGCTCTTGGCCACCACGGCTTCCACCTCCACCGTTCCCCGCGCCGGCTCAGTCCTGGAGATCCAGCTGTCGGGTGCTGTACCGGAGCTGGCATCCAATGACCCCATAGACCAGGTCCTCAAGATCTCCCCGGCCTTCGATTTGCCCAGGCTCAAGGCGGGACTCAAGCGTGCAGCGACCGACAACCGCATTGAAGCAGTGTGGCTCCGCACGCACGGCATTGCCGCCTCTTGGGGCACCCTGCAGGAAATCCGCCAGGCGCTCATCGAATACAAGGAGAGCGGCAAGCCGCTGATTGCCTCCAGCGGAGAATCCTTCATCACGGAGAGAGACTACTTCCTGGCCAGCGCGGCAGACGAGGTCTACGCAGCGCCTGGCTCGTTTTTTGAATTCAACGGCCTGTACGCCCAGACTTTCTACTACAAAGGCCTTCTGGACAAACTCGACATCGAGCCTACCATCGTGCGGGCCGGTTCCTTCAAGTCGGCCGTTGAGCCGTTTATGCGGACGGATATGTCCGAGGAAAGCCGCCTGCAGCTTCAGACCCTGTTGCAAACGCATAGCGAGGTTCTGACCACAGCCATCGCCGAAAGCCGCAGCACGACGCCGGATCACATCGAAAGGCTGATGCGCGACGAAGCTTTCATCACCGTAGACGACGGTCACCGGGTCGGCCTGGTGGATTCACTGCTGTTTGATGAGGCGGTGGAAGACGCCATCAAGGACCGCATTGGCACAGCCTCGGAAGACGCGCTCAAGACCATCAGCCTGGGCGCCTACGCTTCATCAGCCGCGCCCGCGAATACGGGCACGGAAGGAACCATTGGCATTGTCTATGCCGTGGGTGCCATCGTTAGCGGAGAAAGTAATGTCGCTGGTGGCACAGTGGGCTCGTCCACATTCGGCAAGGCCATGCAATCGGTCCGCGACAAAGACGATGTCAAGGCTGTGGTGCTTCGGATCAATTCTCCGGGCGGATCGGCGATCGCATCCAATGCCATGTGGCAGGAGATTGACAAGACGGCAGCGGTCAAGCCGGTCGTCGTGTCGATGGGTGACCTTGCTGCCAGCGGCGGATACTGGATCGCCACCGCGGGCGACACGATTGTCGCTGATCCCACAACGCTGACCGGATCCATCGGCGTCTTCGGGATGCACTTCAATGTGGGAGAAATGCTGGAATCCAAGTTAGGTGTAACCACCGACCGCGTTGCCACCAGCGATTATGCGGATATGTTTTCGGGCATGCGTCCGCTGCGCAGCGAAGAACAAGCGATGCTGGCACGCGTCATTGACGCAACCTACTCGGATTTCCTGAACCTGGTCGCCGAAAGCCGTGGGCTGGATGTGGATGCGGTGCACGCCATCGCGCAAGGACGTGTCTGGACCGGAGCGGATGCCATGGACATTGGGCTGGTGGATGTGCTGGGAGGCATGGACACAGCCATTGGCATCGCAGCCGAGCAGGGTGGTCTTGACCCGGGCACCTTTCGCCTCCTTCGCCTGCCGCAGCCCAAATCATTCATGGATGAACTGGAGGACGCCCTGCTGATGCGTGTGGGTCGCCTGCTGCGCCTGTCGGTTGCGCCACCCCTGGTGCTAGAGCCGCACGCAACGCTTATTGATGAAGTCGTGCGCATGCATGGCACTCCGCAGTCGCGCATGCTGCTTGACATTACGATCAAGTAGTCGCGGGGCTACAATAGCACCCTGCCCGTCATCGCAGGCAATAGCGGCTCGCCGAGCAGCGCCAGGATGGTTGGCGCAATGTCGCCAAGCTTGCCGTGCTGGATGGGTCCGTGGAAACCATTCTTGATGATCAGGTGCGGCACCAGCGCCGTTGTATGGGCCGTGTGCGGACTGCCATCAGGGTTGCGCATCTTGTCGGCATTGCCATGATCTGCCAGGATGGTTACGCTGTAGCCGTGTGTGCGGGCCGCTTCCACAACAGTGCGCGTACCGGCATCGACCGCCTCCACGGCCCTGACGGCAGCGTCAAACACACCGGTGTGCCCCACCATGTCAGGATTGGCAAAGTTGAGGCACACAAAGTGATACTTCTCTTCGGCGAGCGCAGCAGCGCAGCGACGTGCAACCTCTGGCGCACTCATCTCGGGCTGCAAGTCGTACGTAGGCACCTTCGGCGAAGGAATGAGGAGCCGGTCTTCGCCAGGAAAGGGCGTTTCCCGGCCGCCGTTGAAGAAGTATGTCACATGCGGGTACTTCTCTGTTTCGGCGACCCGCAGCTGACGCGCACCGCGCGCTGACAGCGCCGCGCCGAGGGTGTCGGACAGATCCACCTTTTCGAAGGCCACCGGTAGCGCAAAGGTGCGATCATATGGCGTGAGCGTGGCCATCAGAAGGTTGGAAGGCCGCCGGATTGCCAGGGGGGTCTCCTGCGTAAACGCGCGTACCAACTGTCGCCCCCGGTCTGCGCGAAAGTTGAAAAACAAAACGGCGTCATTGTCGGCGACGCGCCCGCTAGTGCCATCTCCGCAGTCCACCCGTGCAGGTGCCACAAACTCGTCCGTGACGCCTCGGGCATAGCTGTCCTGTATGGCCGCATCGGGGCTACTGAACACCTGTCCCGTCCCTGCGACGAGCAGGTCGTAGGCAATCCGTGTGCGCTCCCAGCGAAGGTCACGATCCATGGCGTAGTACCTGCCGATGATGCTCACGATGCGGGCGGCCGACCCTATCTGCTTTTGGAATCGCTGTACGTACTTCGCCCCGCCGTGTGGATCGGTGTCGCGGCCATCGGTGAAGGCATGGATGCACAGGCGCGCGGGCGGCACACCCGCCCGGCGGGCCATGGTACATAGCGCGACCAGGTGATCCAAGTGGCTGTGCACACCCCCGTCGGAGAACAGGCCCATCAGGTGCAGCGTGCTGCGATGGCGCAGCACGTGCCTGGCAACGCGCTGCAGCACTTCGTTCTTGAACAGCGTTCCGTTTTCTATTGCCAGGTCAATGCGCGTAATCTCCTGATTGACCGTACGCCCGGCGCCCAGGTTCATATGCCCAACCTCCGAGTTGCCCATCAGCCCGCTGGGTAGTCCTACAGCGCGTCCTGATGCCTCAAGGGTCGCGTGTGGGAAGGTGCTGAACAGAGCATCCAGGTACGGCGTACGGGCATGGTGGATGGCGCTTACGCTGGGATCTTCCGCAATGCCGTAGCCATCCAGAATGATCAGTATGTGGCGCTGGTGCAGCTGAATGCTGCGAAGGGGCTGCATGCTTTGTTGCAAAGCTAGATGCGATAGTCTCGCACGGTCTTGGTGGTCATGCCCGTGCTTGACCGAAACACGTTCATGGAGCCGCAGCGGGGGCAAGCGTTTTGGGACACGCCCGAATGGTCGGTTCGCGCAGCACAGTGATCGAAGTAGTGGCGGCGCGTCTTGCAGTAGTAGGCACCTTTTGATGGATCCAGCCCTTCCAGAGGCTTCGGCAAACGTTGGTGCGCCGCGTAGTACTGGCAGGCCGGCACTACCACACATGAGGCGCACTGCGGGCGACGTGCTGTGCAGGTGTAGCGGCCGTGCAGGATGAGCAGGTGATGTGCCTCGCCCCACGACCCCCGCGGCAGGACTGACTTAAGGCCGCGCTCAACCTTGAGCGGCGTGGGCGCGTTATGCACGAGGCCTATGCGGTTGGCCACCCTGAACACATGCGTGTCCACTGGAAGCGCCTCCGGGTCGCCGAAGGCCACCGATGCAACAACCTGCGCCGTCTTGCGTCCCACGCCGGCCAAGGTCAAGAGTGCCTTTTGCGTTCGGGGCAGTTGCCCGCCATGCTGCTTCTGGACCTGCCGGGCCATCCGCACCAGGCTCTTGGCCTTATTGTTCGGGTAAGAGATGCTGCGGATGAAGGGGACGACATCGGTCGGCTCGGCCTGCGCCAACGCCGCAAACGTCGGAAAGGCAGCAAACAGTTCGGGCGTAACGAGGTTGACGCGTGCATCGGTGCACTGCGCCGAAAGGATCACTGCCACGATGAGCTCGTACTCATCCACGTATGACAACTCGGTGGCCGGCCGGGCGATAACCGTACGGAGCTGTTCTAGCGTAAATGCGGCGCGTTGCGTCCGGCTGTATCCCTCCGGTTTAATCACGGGCACCTTCTAACCGTTTCCCTATGAGGACGTTTCGCTGGGCTATCGCCGCCACGCTGCTTGTTGGCGCGCGCCCTACCGCAGCGCAGCTGACTGAGCTGTCTGACGCGGCGCAGGTGTCGCTGGTTACCATCTATCCCGGCGAGGCC
This sequence comes from Rhodothermales bacterium, assembly GCA_951812585.1. Taxonomy (GTDB): domain Bacteria; phylum Bacteroidota; class Rhodothermia; order Rhodothermales; family Bin80; genus JAAXGV01. The sequence continues at coordinate 408,877 of OX638318.1, forward strand.
ATCTATGCGTTGTGGGGACACAGTGCCCTGCGCATTTACGACCCTGGGCGAAGCCTGGACATCTTATACAACTATGGCACGTTCGACTTTGGGGACCCGCTGGCCTTCGTAGCGCGCTTTGCCTATGGAAAGCTGGACTACGCACTGTCGCGGCAGCACTACCGGTTGGCCGTAGACCATGCGCAGCATGTGCAGGGTCGCAGCGTGGTGGAACAACACCTGCGCTTGAGTACCGCGCAGAAGGAAATGCTTTTTCAGTTTCTGGAAGGCAACGCACGCCCGGAGAACCGCACGTACCGCTACGATTTCCTGTTCGACAACTGCGCTACGCGCATTCGCGACCTCTTTACCGAGGTGCTGCAAATCCCGCTGCCCGCCGCGGCAGCATCCACGGACACCTACCGGGAGATGCTGCGTCCATATGCATCAGGCCGCTCGCTTTTGAATCAGGGCATCAACCTGGGCATGGGACTGCCTGCTGATCAGCCGGTCACCGACCGCTCCTTCCTGCCGTTGGAGCTGATGCATGTCGTTGCGGCCATGCAAACAGATGCCGGCACCCTCGTCGCTCAGACTGACACGCTGTACGCTGCGCCGAGCGCGGCGGGACGGGCCATCCCGTGGGCCGTGCTGGGCGCGTGGCTGGCACTGGCGCTCGGCATCGCAATCTCCTTCAAGGGCGACGCACGGACTACCCGCGCCTTTGATGGGATCCTATACCTGCTCCTGGGTCTGGCGGGACTGCTTATTGTATTCCTTTGGCAGGTCTCACTCCACAACGTGACCCAGCCCAACTACAATGTGGCTTGGCTTTGGCCTACGCACGTCGTAGTGACCTTTTGGCGCGGCCAGGCGCGCTGGCTCCGCACATACCATCTGGCGGCCGCCATCACGGCGGTATGCTTTGTCCTGTTGATCCCCGTACTGCCGCAGAGCATTCCTGCCGCCGCACTCCCACTGGCGGCCTTGGCGGCGCTTAGAAGCATGCAACGCGCAGGCCTATTGTACCGCGTACGGGATTTGAACCCGTGTTACCGGCGTGAAAGGCCGGCGTCCTAGACCCCTAGACGAACGCGGCATGGGGTGACCGAGGGGACTTGAACCCCCGACCTCCAGGGCCACAACCTGGCGCTCTAACCGCCTGAGCTACGGTCACCGTTGCACGCAGCTGATGCAAGCCCCCGCCTTGCGGCAGCGTACACCGCCCGTGTAAAATTTACCCACAACGGCGGCCGATTGCTTAATCCCTGCTGCAAAACTTTAGCGAATCACGGAAATCTTGCCGTAGGCGACCCCTTCACCATTATTGCCTATTGCGACTACCAGATACAGTCCGGACGGTACCAGTGCCCCGCTGTGGTCCCGTCCGTCCCACACCGCCTTGCCGCCCCGCGCCGAGAATCCTGCCACCTCTTCGCCGTGAATAGCCAGGATCTTGATGTCGGTGGCCGCCACCAGCCCCTCAATAAAGATTTCAGGAGCCTGCTCATTGGTAATCGTTACCGGGTTGGGATAGACAAACAGGTTCTGCACGGCGGCAGCCGGACCTATGGCATTGCTCTGGTAGCTGACGAGTCCCTTGTCGGTTGCGATAAAGATCAGTCCCGTGTTCTCATCGACCGCAATGGCATTGACGCGGTCAGAAAACAGTGGAGTGTTGTGCGACGCAAAGTGTTCCCCAAGCTCAAAGCCGTGCGCATCGCGCACCACGTATACCCCTTCGTTGGTGCCGAACCACAGCTGCCCGGCAGGATCGAGAGCGATCGTGCTGATCTCCAGCCCGCGCAGCATGTACGAACTCTGCGACGCGACGGTCCAAACCGGCCAGGTGGCTTGCACCGTCGCGTCCGTAGCTGCCAATGTGCTGGAGATGAAGTAGGCGGGACCTTCATCGGTGCCGACCCAGATGCGGCCGCTGGCATCCTCGACGATCGCGTTGATATGCACGCTGGGCAAACCGCGCCCGGCCGCACCTCTTCCTCCGAAGTACTGGCACTGGTCGTCTGCCGGATCTGTCGGCGTTTCGCCCGTATCGAGCACTAGCACGCCGGTGGTAAGCCTGAGGTCCATGCGGTTGACGACCACAATCCACTTGAGCCCAGAGGAGTCTACGATGATGCGTCCCAAGGCGGTGGTAGTCCCCAGGTTCGTGCATATCGGCGGCGGCAGTGCGGTCCACTCACCATCAGCCGTCCTGACGTGCAGAGGATGGGGTGCGACCAGGTTGGTTACCCACAATGCACCGTCTGCATCATTGGCCATCCCCGCCACGATGACGAAGCTGGCCTCACCTGCAGCAGGCAGGAGCGTAGAGTTGGTGTGATCGTAAATCGTAATCGCCTGACTGGCATCCACTTGCGCCAGTCCGTTGCCGCGCGACCCGGCCCAGGCGTTGCCCTGCGCGTCTGCGTAGATGCGCCAGTAGTTGCTGCGCCTGCCCAACTCGCTATAGAACCGTTGCGTAAAGCTTGTCCAGCGCCCTTCCCTGCTAAGCGTGTAGAAGCCAGAGCGTGCTATCCCCTCGACTGCCGCGGCCCACAGGTTGCCTTCCGCATCCACGATCAGGTCTCCAAAGGGGCTGTCGTACGGCCCGTCCGGGTAAATCTCTCCGGTAATCAGGGCCGGACGCGCATTACCGCTGGGGCGTTCGAAGTGGTTGAGCCCGGTTTCAGAATCGCCAATCCACATGTGGCCATCGGCGTCAACCACCAGGCTTCGCAGGTTGACATAGCCATCCGCCTGCACGACGGCACCGCCCGATGCAAAGGCCGCCAGGACGTTGAACGGGGTCATCACCAGAAGCCGGTCCGGCAGCGCTGCCAGATCAATGACGGCGCGTGTGGTCAGGTTGGTGTTTTCATAGTGGCTGTCAGCGCTGCGCTTGCCCAGCCCAAAGGCCGTACCCACATAGATGGTGCCACCAAATGCCTCGATGCTCAAGACATCAGGGGAGGGTCGCACATTACTCTCAACCGTCCAGGCGGTCGGATCCTGCAGGTTGGGCGCACTCAGCGGCGCATGGACCACGCCTTGATCCGTTGCAAGCCAGAGCCCCGGCCCCCCTTGGGGCACTTCTGCCAGTGTAATGTCCCGTACTGCAACAGGAGAAGAAAGCGTTCCAAGTTGGCTGTAGGTATCCCGCACCTCAGTGCGTGCAGGGTCGAACACTACGAGCCCAAACGCCGTGGCCACCATCAGCGAGTCGCCATACAAGTACAGGCGGTTGATCTCTTTGGACGGGAAGCGGTCGCTGCGCTGAATGTCAAAGAAGGTAGTAACGACTCCGGAAGCCAGGTCAAGCCGGTCGATCACACCGTCCGCGTAGCCGCTCCAGATCACGTCTCTGCGCGCATCGTATGCTATCGCACGCGCCTGGACATCGTACAAGCCTTCTGCAGCCGTATAACGGCTGACCTCTCCCGTGCTTGTGTCGTAGCGAAAGATGCCGCCGGTTGACCCAGCCCACATGGCACCGGGTGCAGGTGCCAGTGCGTTCACGTCGCGCGAAGAGGTGTGGGCTGTCCACTGAGCACGCGCGGAATCGGTTAAGCCTAATCCCACCAACAGTCCGCACAATACTATCACGACCCAGCGCATGCCTAAATCTTTTGCATGAGGATGACCATCTCCACGGCGGCCATCGCGGCTTCCCTGCCTTTGTTGCGGTGGTCGCGTCCAGATCGGGCGTGCGCCTGCGCGGCATCGAGCGGCGTGATAACGCCCAGCGTCACCGGAATGCCCGTGTCCAGAGCCACCTGCTGAATGGCGCGCACTACCGTGTCGCTGATCACCTCGAAGTGATAGGTCTGGCCCTTCACGACTGCGCCGAGGCATACAATAGCGTCAACGTTGCCGCTGGCAGCTAGCCGCTTGGCCACCAGCGGGATCTCAAAAGCTCCTGGACAGCGGTATACTGTGATGTTGGAAGCACCGCAATCAGAAAGAGCGGCCTTGGCTCCATCCAGCAGGCCCGCGGTCACCGGCTCATTGAAGCAGCTCACCACGATGGCAAAACGCGCGGTGTCTGCGCCTAGTGCTTCCCTTAGGAATGATTCTGCCACCTAGTCTGCGTAAACCTTGTGGCGCCTTGCGCGGGCCTGCGCCGCTGCAAGCCAGCCGTAGGGCACTGTACATTTGCCCAGCATCTCATTGGGATCTGGCCTGTGAAAATCTGAACCGCCGGTTTCGATCAGTCCGAAGTCATGTGCCAACTGCCTATAGTACAGTGTAAGCGGCTCATCATGCATAGGGTGTATCGTTTCCAGGCCATCCATCCCCATGTCCACAAGTGCCTGGATCGTGCTGGCGGCTGTGAAATGCCCCGGGTGCGCAAGCACGCCGATCCCGCCTGCCGCATGCACGAGTGCCAACGCATCTTCGGCAGGATACAGCGGCTTAGGGACATAGGCCGGCTTACCGTCCCCCAAGTACAGCGCAAACGCCTCGCGCACTGAATCCACATGGCCGGCTTCCACCAGAGCTGCTGCCGCATGCGGGCGGCAAGGCGTTCGGATCGCGACCCAATCCAGTTCGATCGGCATCCCTTGTGCGGCCAGACGCGCCTGCATCTGCCGCATGCGCGTCCGTCGGTTCTCTCTAACGGTAGCCAGGTGATGCCGCAACGCGGGAAATGCCGTATCAAAGAAGTACCCCAGCAGATGGATATGCTCCGGCCCTACCGAGGCACTGAGTTCAACGCCCGCAGCCACTTCGACGCCGTAGTATGCGCCCGCCGCCGCGGCTTCCGCCAGGCCATCCACGCAGTCATGGTCGGTAATCGCGATCCCTTTCAGGCCCTTCTGATATGCTCTAGCGACCAGCGCAGCCGGCGACATGCTGCCATCTGAATGGTGCGTATGCGTGTGCAGGTCAACCCTGCGTACATCTACCATAGGCTGCGCAGCCCTGTGCCAAAGCGGTACATTTGATACGAATTCGAGCGCCTTGTTGTTCTAGCGGCCCACAGTTCGGCCTCCTTTGTTGCAGCAGCGCGTATCCTTGTGTTGCAGCAGCGCGTATCCTTGCATCCATGTTGCGGCTTTAATCCTCTACCCATGGTCAAGCGCTTGCTCCACCCGGTACCCGGTGAACCCCAACGGAACACCGGCTCGAAGGTGACTGCCGCAAATATTGCCTTCTCTGTGGGCCTGAGCCTTGTGGTGCTGGGCCTTATTGCCACCTTCACCATTGAACCGGACTCGCTTGCGCTTTTGGTCCGCATGCAATGGTGGATGCCCCTGGCAGCCTTTCTTAGCGTAGCGCTTCGGGTGTTTCTGGGCGCTTGGCGCCTACGGTTTATTGATCAGGACGGACTGTCCTGGACGGGTGCGCTGCGCGCGCAGGTGGCCTGGGACTTTTTTTCCAATGTAACGCCATCAGCGGTGGGAGGCGGGCCGTTGGCTGCAGCCTACATTGCCCAAGACAGTAACATCAAGTTAGGCGATGCCACGGCTATGATGCTGTTCGCGATGCTCATGGACCAGATATGGTTTGCAGCGGCTATCGTGATCGTACTGGTCACCAGCCCCTTCATGGCGCTGATTCCCCCGAGCCTTGGCACGGCCGGTGATGTGACCTTTTCCGTCTACTTCGTGCTATTCTTGATATGGGTCTGCCTGTTCGCTTATGCCACCTTGGTGCGGCCCAAGGTATTGACGAGTCTGGTGGACTTTGTTTTTCGCGTGCCGTGGCTTAGGCGTTTCCACCCGGAAGCGCGGGGAATCATGTCACGGCAGCGCAAGCGCGCGGTGATCCTTCGCACGCAGCAGCCGCTGTTCTACCTGAAGAGTTTTGCCCTGACTATTCTGATCTGGCTCTGTCGTTATGCGCTGGTAGTCATCGTGCTTATTGGCCTCCATTCTGCTGTTGATCCGCTCCTTGCGACATTTCGGTCCGTGGTAATGATGCTGGGCGCGCTGGTTATGCCTACGCCGGGCGGTGCGGGCGGCGTGGAAGGCCTGTTTGCCCTCATGCTGGGACCGCTCATCCCTGCTGCCCTTCTGGCACCGGCGCTATTAGTGTGGCGGCTCCTAGGCTACTATGTATTCATCGCGCTTGGCGCATTCCTAACCGTCCATCAATTCCAGCGGACACTGCAGGCGCGCGCAGGTACCTCCGGCTGAAGAAACTGCCCAGCGAGACGAAGAAACCGCACATGTGGCGCACGCGCAAGGATCCGTTTGCGGGTGTGTGGTACGAAGCCCGTGCTATTCTAGAGATGAATCCAGGTCTTGAAGTGACCGTACTTTTTGAGGAGCTACAGCGTCGTTACCCGGGCAGGTTCACCTTGGACCGCTGCGTACATTGCGGCGTGGGAGCGTCTTACTGTTCCAGCAGTCTGGCAACGGCATTGTGTCCAGCGCGGGCGCCGCGGGCTTGCCATCACAGACGGAGAACGGCAGATGTCGGCGTCCCGTGCACGGCGCGACTTAAGCCGGCCCAAGCTTGAGCGCCGCTTTGAGCTGTCCCTCGAGGATCACCCCGGGGGGGGGCATCGCCGGCATGACTTCCGGCACTATGAGCCGGCGCGGTGCCAGGGCAGATCGATCAAGATCGCATGGACCTGAACCAAGTCCTATGTGGCGAGAAGCGTATCCAAGCACGTACGGCACTTTCTGTGGACGTAGGCGTAGCAGAGGTTGCGTAAGTCGCTGACGTGTGCTATACTTGTGCTATACTTCTGTCTTGCAAATTCGCAAACGGTATTATCATGCGTAAGCCTGTATGCCCCTGTTGCGACACCCTGCCCGGATAGCGAACCGCGAGAAAAAAAACGTATGGGTTCTCGCCTTCACTCACTACTGTACTGCCACCATTAAACGCACACGTACACACACGGCCCTGACCATTGCCTGCTGCCTGTTGATCGTCGCAGGCTGCGAATACGACATTGATTCAAAGGATGATGACACCCTGCCCGGCGTTGAGTTTGCCCAGGTTGATCCCTTCCAATTGGAGGCCTTGGAAGCTGTGATCAGAACACTGGCCGTGCGAATGGTGGACGCCTTTGAAGACAATGCTGCCTGCATTTCCCCGCCCTACGACAGCGATGATATAGCCTCACTGGAAGCTGATCTTGACGACTTGTTTGGGCAGCTGGGGCACGAGATCACTCGAGTCAAATTTTCTGATCAGCTGGCTACGCTGGACTCTACAGATTTTGCAGAAGTGGATTCTGCAGCCGCCAACATATTGAGGAGGGAGGCGACAGATCTATGGGGAAAGTATGAGGCTGGATGTCCAGAAATGGCCCAGGTTCGTGAAACGGCGGAAACGGTTTTCAATGAGCATCTCCATGTTATTAGAACCATGGACTCCAGTGCCCTTCAAGATTTTGTGGCCAGTATTGTAAATGACCAATACGCACAAGGCCAAGACTGGTGCAAATTTAGGTGTTACGGCAGATCTGGAGCCGTAGTTATTGGATTAGCGGGGCTTATAATTGTCTGCCAAGCACCTATGGTTCTGCCTGTGGTTGGCCAGATCGCTATGGGAACGTGCGTCACTATTGTCATAACTGCTGGAGCGGCTATCATTATTTCTCAAGCGACTTACCTTTGGGAATGCCTCCAGGAATGCGACGAAGACGAAAGTGCTATCGGGGTCAAGACAGGGGGGAGGATTTAGAGGTGAAAAACACAATATTCAACAGCCCGCGGCTCGCAGCTTGAAAGCTGTCACCATTGATACATAGGGGGGGGGGGATTTGGGCTTCGGCCATAGCTATGTTAGTCACACCGGACTATATCGATAGTCTTGGCTTTGGTCAATGGTTCGCCACTGGGATGATCCCGCTGGCTTGCTTCCTCCCTGGGTATGGAGTCGCTGTCTTCTCTGCCTTCCGCCAGCAGCGGAGTTGTTTATAAAAAAACAAACCCCAAGAGCCCCCTACGACGTAAGCGTCAATTCGGGCCTATAGTGGACCTCCATTCCGAATCGTTGCGTCGATGCTGTACATGTCCGGGTCTGGACCCCTCTGCATGGGGCGCCTGTTCCTTGCCGCAAGTGCAGCAAGGAAGGCGTGGGAGATTCCGCCTTGCGCTGGCAAGAGTGCGTGTGTCACGGGGTTGGGTTTCCTTTCGGGCTACGGATTGCCTTGGCAAAATCACGTACCAGGATCGTAGTCCCGTTCAATAGGTGTAGAGTCAGGAGGTGGGACGATCCTTTAGGATCCTGTGTTCTATCCGTCGCTTTCGCTCCGGCACGCAGTCTTTATCAGGCCTCCATGGGACGCCCCACCTCCTGCTCGTCAAACCCAGCGTGCGGTTTTCATTCCGGTAGGGACCTAGGTTTCCCCGGCCCCCGCAGCACGAGATCGAGGCCGCTACCCTCGTGACCCCGGCCGTTGACACGGTCGCCATACGCCCACACCTCCACACCGGGCAGATGCTCTTGCAGCAACGTGTTCAGGACTCGCCGGTGCCTGGCCAAAAGATGCAGCCGGTCAGTCATCGCTGCCCCGCTCGATCACACCAGCGAAGACTTTCGTGTCCTCGATGAAGGCCGGAAGCAGCTTGAGGGTGGCTTCCGCGAAATCCTCGCCATAGTCGTGCGCCGTGAAGCTGCGGTTGTCTCGATACGGTAGCCCAGCCACCGCGTCCGGCGCGATCAGGCCATGACGCGCCGCGTGGCGGAAGAGGTCCTTGAAGTGGAGGCGGTCGACCTGTCTGTTGCTGGCGAACCAGGCAGCCAGTCGCTTGCGTAGCAGCTTGCCGCTCTGTTCGAGCACAAGTTCGAACTCCTTGACGCACGTGGCGTAGTAGATGTCGTACATGACATCATCGTGTCCCTCGTGATGTCCGATTCTCTCCACCGCTCGCTCGAGCGAGGCAATACAGCGGCGAAGGAAGGTCGTGTCGATACTCACCGGCCCCCGGCCTCCGAACCCCAGCGCCTTCAGATTCTCAGTGATCGCGGCATCGAGCCGGGACGCTGCATGGACCAGGGCGCCGCCGCGGTAGCATAGATGCCGTTGGGCTAACGGCGGCCGCGCGACCTGCGGCGCTTGGGCTTGCCCTTCGCAGCGCGGGCATCAATAAGACTTACCGCCTCGGCCAATGTGATGGTCTCCACAGACTGATCATCGCGCAAGGATGCGTTCGTCCGCCCATGCTTGACGTACGGGCCATACCGACCCGAACCTACGGAAACGTCTTTGCCAGTGGACGGGTGTTGGCCTAAAACACGCATGGACGACCGCTTCTTGGCTGCCAAGAGCTCTAATGCGCGCGGCAACCCGATGGAAAACAGATCATCGTCCGCCTTCAGCGAGGCAAAGGTCCGGTCCATGCGCACGTACGGGCCGTAGCGCCCCATGCCAACCACGACTACCGCGCTGGTCTCAGGATGGACGCCAATTTCGCGCGGAAGCGCCAGCAGCTGGATCGCAATGTCAAGGGTGACATCCTCTGGCTGGATCGACTTCGGCAGGGAAACACGCCGCGGCTTCGCTTGCCCCTTAACGGTCTCCCCCAGCTGACAATACCACCCGTAAGGCCCCTGCTTCAAGTAGATGTCCTGGCCTGTCTCCGGGTACTTCCCGAGTGGCGCCGCAGAGCCCGCACGCATCTGATCGGCCAACGCAGCTATCTGCTCGGCGGTCACATCACCCGGAAGCCAGTCCAATGGCAACTGTGCGCGCTGGACGACGCCATCAACCGTGGATTCCAGATACGCACCGTAGCGACCGACACGAACCTCCACATCGTTCCACTTGGGCGAAGTGATCGTTGAAATCTTCCGTGCGTCAACGGTAACCCTGGCATCGGCTACGCGTCGCGCCAATCCCCCCTCGCCCTGGTAGAACGAGCGCAGGAAGGCGGTCCTGTTGTGAGCACCGGCGGCAATACTGTCCAGATCCGCCTCCAAAGAAGCCGTAAAGCCCGTATCCACCAAAGGAGCAAAACTGAACTCCAACAGGTTGTTTGAAGCAAATGCCGTAAAGGTGGCAGCCAGCGCGCGCCCCGTCTTCTGCGCATAACCCACGCGCTGCACCCGCCCCATCACCTCCGCATAGGTGCTCGGCCGGCCGATGCCCTCCTGTTCCAGCCGCTGGATCAACGAAGCTTCCGTGTAACGCCTCGGAGGCTTGGTTTCATGGGACTGCGCAGCAATGCCCCGGCACGCCAACACATCGCCTTCGGCCAGACTGGGCAGCAGCTTTTCGCTCTTGGCCAGCGCTGCATCAGGATCATCCGCGCCCTCTACATATGCCCGCATGAAGCCGGGAAAAAGCACCGTCTGCCCAGTTGCCCTGAACAGCGCCACGGGCTCATCCTGGGCCGCTATCGTCGCCGCGACCTTCCGCAGCTTCGCATCGGCCATCTGCGAGGCCACAGTGCGCTTCCAGACCAGATCGTAAAGTCGCGCCTCCCGCTTGTCGGTCAGCGGCAATTCCCGCACCGGCAGCATCTTGGTGCCCGAAGGGCGGATAGCCTCATGTGCTTCCTGCGCATTGCGCACCTTGCCCTTGTAACGACGCGGCTTGCTGCTGAGATACTCGGTTCCGTAACGCGCACGGACGGCCTCACGACTAGCGCCAATCGCCTCGCTGGATAGCTGCACTGAATCCGTGCGCATATACGTGATATGCCCCTTTTCGTACAGCTTCTGGGCTACGCGCATAGTCTGCATTGCGGACCAGCCAAACTTGCGACCAGCCTCCTGCTGCAGCGTAGAGGTGATGAACGGCGCACTGGGTGATCGGCGAGCAGTCTTGGACACCACCTTCGTAACACGCCATTCGGCCGCCTGGATACGGGATTTCAACGCCTTTGCGCGTTCCTCCTCCAGCACAAGCACCTTGCCCTGAAGCGACTCCTTGAGCACGCCCGTGGACTCATCAAAGTCCTTGCTCGTTGCTATGCGCTGGCTCCCAAGGTGGGTCAAGGCCGCTTCAAATCGCCTGTCCCCGCTGGCTAATGTGGCCTTGACACTCCAGTAGTCAGCAGACACAAACACCATGCGCTCCCTTTCACGCTGCACCAGCAGGCGCACCGCAACGCTCTGGACGCGGCCAGCGGACAGCTTCGGCTTGATCTTCTGCCACAACACAGGCGATACTTCGAATCCCACCAGCCGGTCCAGCACGCGCCGTGTTTCCTGGGCATCCACCAGACGCTGATCAATCTGGCGCGTTTCGTCCAGCGCGTGCGCAATGGCGCTCCGGGTAATCTCGTGAAACACCATGCGGCGCACCGGCACCTTCGGCTTGAGCACTTCCAACAGATGCCACCCGATCGCCTCCCCTTCCCGATCCTCGTCGGTCGCAATCAAAAGCTCATCAGCATCTCGCAGCGCTTCCTTAAGGTCGCGAACGACCTTCTTCTTGGCGCTGCTGACCACATAGATCGGCTCAAAGCCGTTGTCAATACGCACACCCAGGCGCGCCCACGGCTCCTTGCGATACTTTGCCGGCACCTCTGCGGCAGCAGCAGGCAGGTCGCGGATGTGCCCCATGCAGGCCATGACCTTGTACCCACGCTTGGGCAGGAACCTGCTGATCGTCCGCGCCTTCGTCGGCGACTCAACAATGAGCAATCTGTGCATACGGCGTCCTCAAGTGATGACCATCGTCAGGGAGAAGCAGAAAGGCCGTATAACGTACAGCAACACGGTTCGTTACACCCACTGGCGGGCTGACAGCGCAGCACAGGCCATGTCTTCATAGGTACTACATAATCTTACACGCTATTTTGCTGAGCTGTTGAACACTCGAAAATTGACTCTGAATCGAACGGCTATGGCCAATCAGTATGTATTCCGCTTTGGCAACGGAAGAACGGAAGGCAGCAGGGAAATGAAGGTGCTCCTGGGCGGCAAGGGCGCGAACTTGGCAGAAATGAGTGCGATCGGCTTGCCCGTGCCCCCAGGCTTTACCGTGACAACTGAAGCATGCCGGTACTACAGCAAGCATGGCCACCAGTGGCCCACAGGGCTCGCAGAGCAGGTGGCCGATGGCCTGGCGCATGTTGAGGAAGCGCTGGGCCGCAAGCTCGGCGACCCTGCCAAGCCCCTGCTCGTATCTGTGCGCAGCGGCGCGGCGCAGTCCATGCCGGGCATGATGGACACGGTGCTGAACCTCGGCCTGAATGACGAAGTTGTGGCAGGCATCGCAGCAGAAACCGGCAATACGCGCTTCGCCTTTGATGCGTTCAGGCGCTTTATCGACATGTTCGGCAACGTAGTCATGGGTGTCAGCCACGACCTCTTCGAGCATGCCCTGGAGCACATGAAGCAGCGGAAGGGTGTCCGAGACGACATTGACCTGGATGCGGACGATCTGATGGCGCTGGTGGCGGAATACAAAGCCATCTACGAGGACCATACGGCGCACGCCTTTCCAACAGATCCGCAGCAGCAGCTTCGGCACGCGATCAACGCTGTGTTCGGCTCCTGGGATAGCACCCGAGCCATAAAGTACCGGAAGATCAACCGCATCACCGGCCTTTTGGGTACCGCCGTGAACGTCCAGGCCATGGTCTACGGCAACATGGGTGACACCAGCGGCACAGGTGTCTGCTTCACGCGAAATCCGTCCACGGGCAAACGTGAGCTCTACGGTGAGTACCTGGTGAATGCCCAGGGCGAGGATGTGGTGGCCGGCATCCGGACGCCAAAGCCGATCAGCGAGATGGCGAACGAATTTCCTGCACAGCATGCTGAGCTTGTGGCCCAGACTACACAGCTCGAAGAGCACTATCAGAACATGCAGGACATTGAGTTCACCATCCAGAAAGGCAAACTCTACATCCTGCAGACGCGAAATGGCAAGCGCACCGGGCGAGCCGCACTGAAGACCGCCGTGGATATGGTGCAGGAAGAGCTGACCGACAAGGTGAAAGCGGTCCGGGACCTAGTGGAACCGGGCCATCTGGACCAGCTCCTGCACCCAGGCTTCAAGGACGAAGCCGGATACAAAGATCAGGTGTTGGCCACTGGGCTGCCAGCCTCGCCCGGCGCAGCAGTGGGCCAGGTTGTCTTTACGGCGGATGAAGCCGAGGCCTGGCGGGATGCCGGCAAGCAGGTCATCCTAGTGCGTATGGAAACAAGCCCTGAAGATGTGGGCGGCATGGATGCGGCCGAAGGCATCCTCACCTCGCGGGGCGGCATGACCAGCCATGCAGCCGTGGTGGCCCGCGGCTGGGGCAAGCCCTGCGTCGCCGGTTGCGGTGCCGTGGTCATCGACTACAAGGCCAAACTGTTCACGGTGGGCGGCACCACCGTATGTGAAGGCGATTGGATCTCCATCAACGGCTCCTCCGGTGAAGTAATCCTCGGGCGACAGGAGCTGGCACCCGCACAGATGAGCGATGACTTCAGCACATTCATGCAATGGGCGGATGAGATCCGGCCCATCGGCGTGCGCGCGAATGCCGACACGCCACAGGATGCCGCCAAAGCGCTGTCGTTTGGCGCTGAAGGTATCGGCCTCTGCCGCACCGAGCACATGTTCTTTGAAGGGGATCGGATCCTGGCAGTGAGAGAGATGATCCTGGCGGCATCGGAAAAGGCGCGAACCGCGGCCTTGGCGAAGCTTCTGCCATACCAGCGCGAAGACTTCGCCGGAATCTTTCGGGCAATGCCAGGACTCCCCATCACGATACGACTGTTGGATCCGCCGCTGCACGAGTTCTTGCCGCACGACACAGAGGGACAGGAAGAGATGGCCCGCGTCATGGGCGTGCCGGTTTCCACCGTTCAGGCGAAGGTGGCGGAGCTCGAAGAATTCAACCCCATGCTGGGACACCGCGGTTGCCGCCTTGGCGTGACCTACCCCGAAATCACAGCCATGCAGGCACAAGCCATCCTCGAAGCAGCCGTGGAGGTGCAGGCCGAAGGCATCAAAGTGCTCCCCGAAATCATGGTGCCCCTCATCGGCACCGTGGAGGAATACGTCGACCAGCGGGACCACATCCGCGCGATGGCCGAGCGCGTATTCGCCGACAAAGGCAACCGCGTAGACTACCTGATCGGCACCATGATCGAAGTACCACGTGCGGCGCTGACAGCGCAGGATGTGGCCGCAGAAGCAGAGTTCTTCTCGTTCGGCACCAACGATCTAACGCAGATGTGCTTTGGATACAGCCGCGACGACGCCGGCAAGTTTCTGCCGATCTATGTGGAGCGCAAGATCCTGGCAGACGATCCGTTTCAGGTGCTGGACCGGCAGGGCGTCGGTCAGCTCGTGCGCTTAGGCACAGAGAATGGCCGGAAGGCCAATCCGCAGCTTAAGGTCGGCATCTGCGGCGAGCACGGCGGCGAACCATCGTCGGTAGCCTTCTGCTACCAGGTCGGCATGGACTATGTATCCTGTTCACCTTTTCGCGTCCCGATTGCGCGCCTTGCGGCGGCCCAAGCCCACCTGGCTGTGCAATAGGGGCATGCGCGTCTCGTGAGCTGGCTGTTTGGATTTGCAGGTCCGGTGACCCCGACCTTGCGGGCCAAGCTCAGTAGCCATCATGGCGCGCCCTCATGCAGCGCCGAGAGTAGCAGATACTACCTTAAGGCAGGCGGTCTGCCGGTAACCTGCCGGAAGGGGTCACTGCGGGGCGGTCAAGGACGATGGCTGGTGGTAGGCCTGGGCTTTGCGCAGCACCGCCTGCTTGACAACGAGGCGTGGGCTTCCGCGCTGTCCGGACCCCCGGAGACGCTGCGCCAGGTGGACGGGCATTTCGTGGCCGCTGTTGCGGACAAGGATCAGGTCGTGGTAAGGACCGATCAGTTGGGTACGCGAACCTTGCACTACGCGCCATATGCGGGCGGCTATGCGTTCTCCTCAAGGCTGGACTGGATAGCCGGACTCTGCGGAGGGCTGGATGTTGACTACGATGCATTCGGCTCGCACTGGATCACCTTTAATCAGCTCTCGACCAGGAGCCAGGTCCAAGGGCTGTCGCGCCTCGGGCCTGGAGGAGTGCTCACGCTGCGTGGTGGCAAAGCAGCGGCTGCGGAGCGCCTGTGGGCATGCGACTTCGGCGATACCGACCGGGATGGCGATGTCTTCACGCGCGCCCTGTCCGGATATTGTCGACCCTTGGGCATGGGCAAGGTAAGCCTGGGACTTTCGGGCGGATTGGATTCGCGGCTGCTTTTGGCGCTCGGCGCCGAGCACACGCATGTCTTTGGGCCGAAGGACCATATCGATGTGCGCCTGGCGCAGCGCATCGCAAGAGGCGAGGGCGTGCCACAGCGCCACCTGCACCAACCCTGCGGGGATGCTGAAAAAGCCTGGGGACTCCTGATGGCGCGCAGCGAAACCACGCAGGTTGTCTCTGCGGCCTCATCCGTGATGGATCTCGAGCATTACGTTGCCTTGCGTCGGGAAGGTTTCAGCATCATTGATGGCGGCTTTGGTGAAGTGGCCCGGCGGCAATTCATGAACCGCCTGCTGCGCTTTGGCAAGGGCTGGGCGAAGCCATCACAGGTCTTGCCACACATCCGTGTCGGACGCGCGGCGGTGTTCAGCAAGGACGCACAGGCGGCGATGACACGCGGGGCACTGCGCGACATCACGTTTCAGCGCGACGCGCTGCCCAACGGGATCAATCCAGAAGACGCCGCAGACCTTATCGGTGTCCGCACGCGGCTTCCCAACTTCTTTGGGCTGGAGCAGAACCGGCTCGACCACCTGGCTGCCTGCCTTATGCCGTTTGCCCAGCCGTCGGTCTTGCGGGCGCTGTTTCGGCTCCCCTTAGTCCTGCGACGTAATGGCACGCTGTTCAAGAGGCTGATCCGTTCGCGAAGGCCCGGCCTGGCTCGATATCCACTGGTCAAGGGCGCGACCGTTTATCCGTTCCGCCTGCCCACCCTGGGCGCGCACCTCGTGAGCCGCTTCAAGAAGAAGGCTGGACTAGCTTATCGCGACCCGCGACCCCACCAGTACCTCGAAGCGGTCAAGCCCTATGCGCTTGATCTGGTACATGCCACCGATGTGCGTACGTACGCCGCCTACGACTACCAGAGGCTGAAGCGACTGGTGCTTGGCTATTACGAGGGCCAAACGGCCCTCGCCGGTTCCGTAGACTGGTGGCTGGCCTTTGAGCTGTGGCGGCAGACCCTCAAGGGACCGCGCTGATCCAGTCCGCGAGCGGATCAAAGGCCTGGCCAGGCTGCATCGGCTTGGCGCAGCATCCTCGATCTGACTGAATTCCACAGGGCTTGCGGAACATGATGGCCCTGACCGAGCAGCGATATCCGCTCTGAATGCTGCGAACAAGCAAGGACCCTACTGCGCGCTGGTCAAAGGTCGTTGCCGCGCGGCACAAAGGCCTGGATGCCTGTGATCGCTCGCCCCAGAATCAACCCGTGGATGTCGTACGTGCCCTCGTACGTGTTGACGCTTTCCATATTCATCATGTGGTGCACCACGCGGAACTCGCCGCTGATGCCGTTGCCGCCCAGCATATCGCGGGCAACGCGGGCAATCTCCAAGGCCCGGCCGCAGTTGTTGCGCTTAGCCAGAGATACCATCTCGGGCGCGGCGCGGCCTTCGTCCATAAGCTGCCCCAGGCGCCATGCCAACAGCTGCATCTGCGTGATGGAAGTGAGCATGTTTGCCAACTTCGTCTGAATCAGCTGCATGGATCCCAGCGGATATCCAAACTGTTGCCGCTCCATCACATAGCGGCGCGCGCGATGGTAGCAGTCTTCTGCAGCACCCAAGGCGCCCCATACGATGCCGTAGCGGGCGCTGTTGAGACAGGTGAACGGTCCTTTGAGCCCGCGGATCTCGGGAAACACGCGCGATGCCGGAACAAAGACATCACGCAGAACAATTTCGCCCGTAAGCGAAGCGCGCAGTGACATCTTGTGCCCGGTCTTCGGAGTTGTGTAGCCCTCCGCGCCACGCTCAACCAGGAATCCGCGAATACGCCCGTTCTCCTTGGAAGCGTCCTTCACCTTGGCCCACACGACGGCCACATCGGCTATGGGGGAATTGGTGATCCACATCTTGGCACCGTTAAGCACCCAGCCGCCCTGAGCAGGCGTGGCCGTCGTTTCCATAGACCCGGGGTCCGAACCGTGATTCGGTTCCGTGAGCCCAAAACAGCCGATAAGCGCTCCAGTGGCCAGCCTGGGCAGAAACGTCCGCCGTTGCTCCTCGGTCCCAAACACATGAATGGGCAGCATCACCAGCGACGATTGCACCGACATGAACGACCGATAGCCGCTGTCTATGCGCTCCAATTCGCGCGCCACGAGACCGTACGACGTGTAGCTGACCCCCGCCCCGCCATACTCCTCGGGAATAAAGCTGCCCAAAAGGCCCAGCGCCCCCATCTCGCGCGGGATCTCCGCATGAAAAATCTCGTCTTGGTTGCCTTCCAGCGCGCGTGGCTCCAGCTTTTCCTGGGCGTACCGATGGGCGACCTGCATGATCATCCGCTCCTCCTCGCCCAGGAGTGCGGTCATCCGAAAGGCATCATCGGCATCAAGGTATCGACGAGGCATATCAACCCATTAACTTTAACTCATTAACGTATAGTCGAGCACCTGATACGCCGTGCGTCTACGATTGATTTGGCAGCACGGTTTTTCCAACGCATTCGCGCAAATTGGTTATTCTACGGCAAACGCCGACCCGCTAATCAACGCCTCCTATAGTATGCGCGCATCTTGGATCGCATGGCTTGTGCTGCTGACTTTTGTTTGGGTGCCTGCCGCTTCATCGGCGCAGTCGCTACGTCCGCGGATCGGATTTGGGCTCACTACCACCGTGACAACAGACTCCGAAAATCCCGTCGGTCTTGGAGTGCATGTGCGCGGCTCGTTACCGGTTAATCCCGACCTTTCCTTTGGTGTAGATGCGGGCATAGCCGGATTTGTTTTTGGCGGTCACGAAGAAGCATCCTACTACGCTACGCCGCAGGTGCTCGCCATCGTAACGTTGAATTCAGCGCAGTTTCGGTCACCCTACGTCCTGTTTGGACTCGGAGGATATCTGCCGCTGGGCGGCAAGACTGAACAAAGCGCAAGCGGGCCATCCATAACCCTCGGCATGGGATGGGCCGTGAGCTTGCAGCAAACCTCGGTCTACTTCGAACTGAAACCGTCGCTCGTCATCGCCAAGGATTCGGCCAAGCTCAACCTACCGCTGAATATTGGCGTAGTGCTTTGATCTCCAAAGCAACGCGGCGCAAGATGGACTGCAGCCGCTCCACATCGTCCCTCAGCAGCCGACTCAGCATCTTGCCCGCTTCCACGACTGCCCGGCTGTCGCCGGCCGGATGCGCCCGCTTAAGGCCTGACAGCACCACCACAAGAAGGTCATCCGTAAAGGCCGAGGCCTCCGCGTTGATCAGCAGCACGCGCAGGAAGTCGTAGGGCGAAGCGATCTCGCAAATCGGCTGGGGCGGCACCGCGAACACCGGCGTATGTATGCGGGGCGGATATGGAGGCAGCATCTGCCGGATGGCCATGCCGAATTCGCGATGGGCTACGACCTGCACGCGCACCACCGTCCGAAGCAGCTCCATCACCTGCGGCATCTCGCGCCGGAGCTCGTCCTGCGTCTTTTCCAGCGCGACCGCCTTGCGTCCTTCATCCAGCGGCACCATCTCCACGTAACTCACGATTCCGTACGCCTCAATACCGTCCGCGGGCGCTACCTGAACCCACTGCCCGAGTGCAGACAGCTGCTCGTCGAACACATAACCTCTGCCAGTGGGCCATCACACTACACTACGGGCTCCGCTTGGAGAGCTGCTTGCGGCTGCTGACAAAGTCCGCATTGCGCCTGGCCATCTCCTTTCCAGCAAGCGATAGAACAGCATCCGGTCCTTCGCTTTCACCACCGCCTTCTGGTGAGCCTCCGCCAGTATCATGGGATAGCCATCGCCCTTTTCGCAGTCGCTGACCACCGCCGCGTGCACAAGATCAAGCAGGCTCGGAACCGCTGCCACCCAGCGCAGAATCTCTGCGCGTGCAATCTCCGATGCTCCGCGCTTGGAAACAACCCTGAGGTAGAAGAAGCAGATGGGGTCCGCCGTGTCGTACGCGCTCAGGATGTGGGAATCGCACGCGAAGAGAGCCGAGCGCTGCCACGGTGCAAGAAATGGGTCATACAACGACCGATCCAGTATGCCGGCGACGGTATCCTTTTGCGACTCCTTCGTCTCGCCCCGCAGCCCGCGCAACAGGTTGACTACCTCCGTACTGTGGGGCATGCGCACGAAGGAGCAGATTGGAATCTGATGCGAACGAAACCGCGCCAGCTGCGTGGCATAGCGAGCAATGAAGTCCTTCTTCACATGATCGACCTCTATCCGCTGAAGCATCCAGCGAATCAGCGTTCCGTCCGCCATGGCAAGAATCGGGCGACCCTGTCGCTGCACCGCAAGTGTAAGATTAGCAAAGACTTAAAGCTCCATAAGATCCCGCTGGGCCGACACCACATCTGCCGAGATGTGCGGTACCTCCCCTCCGCTTATGTCCTGGCCTGTGCCCAAAAGCGTCGCGGCAGCCATCAGTGGACTTTCCAGCGTTCCGTACTGGAAGGCAATCTGGCTTATGTTGAGCAGATATACCAGCGGCATGATGTGGCGATCCGTGTATATCTGGGATTCATCTGTGGCTACAGCAGGCAGCGGCGTAAGCCGTGCTTTGGGCGTGCTTTGGGAGCGACGCTGCGCGTTGAATCCTCCAACGGCGTCGCCATCAGCCAGGACACCCTCAGGCCGCGCTGGTGCTGCTGATCCCAAGTATCCGTCTGCGCGCGCAGCAGCTTGCGCGCCGTGGCCAAGGCCTTCTTGCGCGCGGGCCAAGCCTCCGCCTGCACCTGAGAAAAGCGCGCAAGCTCGCGTGAAAGCTGGGCAATGTTAAGATTGACCACCCGTCAGCTAATGAACACCCCTGATTAGCACCATGGCCGGGCTCTATATCCATGTGCCGTTCTGCAGACAGCGGTGCACATACTGCGACTTCTACTTTGTCGCCGGCCAACGGGACCACAGCGCATTCGTTGCTGCGTTGTGTAGGGAACTGCGCCAAGTCGCGCGCCGTGGATTTAGCGAACCGGTAAGCACCATTTACATCGGCGGGGGCACGCCATCGCAGCTCACAAGCCAGGACATTGCCCGCATCCTTCGCGGGCTTCGCAAGGCCTACGACGCAGCAGCAGCCGAGGAAGTGACCATCGAGCTCAACCCGGAAGATGTCACCGCACCGTACCTCCAGGCGCTGAAGAAACTGGGCATCAGCCGCGTGAGCGTGGGCATCCAGTCGTTCTTCGACGACGAACTGACCTTCATGAATCGCAGCCATGATGCGCGCCAAGCGCATGACGCCTTGGCACTGGTCGCTGGCGCAGGCTTCAGGAGCTACACCGTGGACCTGATTTTCGGCCTGCCCGGGCAAACGGAAGACCGCTGGGCTCAGAACCTGGATCGCCTCCGGGCCTTTGATGCGCCACATGTGTCCACCTATTCGCTCACGATAGAGCCCAAGACACCGCTGCAGAAGCAAGTCGCGCGGGGGCTGGTGTCGCCGCTGCCGGATCAGGCCATGGCCACACTCTACCAGATGGCGATGGATACGCTAAGCAGCCACGGCTATGAGCACTACGAAATTTCCAGCTTTGCCCAGCCTGGACACCGTGCACAGCACAACAGCCGCTACTGGTCCCATGCCAACTACCTTGGATTTGGCCCCTCCGCTCATTCGTTCTGGTGGCAGCGGACCGGCGGAGCCGCGCGCTGGCGCAACGTCAGAAGCCTGCGCCAATACGTGGCGCTGATCCGTGGCGGACAATCCGATGCCGTTTGCGAAGACCATGAAATCCTCTCGCTGCCGGCACTCGGACTGGAACGCATCATGCTGGCCCTCCGCACCGCCGAAGGTGTGGATCTTCTTGTGCTTAAGGAGACCTACGACATGGATCTTCTAGCCACAAAAGGCGAAACCATTGCGCGCCTCGCCCAAGCCGGCCTCGTGACAACGGATGCGCGGTCCCTGCGCCTGACCGACCGCGGCAAGCACATCTGTGATCGCGTGACGGCAAGCCTGCTTCCGTAGCGGCGAACCGGCCCCACGCACTGCTGCAGCGGTAACAAGACGCCATGCGCTGCCGCAAGGCGAATGGGTCCAGCATGACGGTAAGGCGAACAGGCTGGACGCGCTGCGGTAAAAGGCTTGGAAGCAACATCCCTCGCTTTATGCGTGCGAAGACTGCCTTCTGCCTTATGATCCTGCCGCTCGTGGCGCTGGGTTGTGGACGGGCCGGAGAGCCGGCCCCGGAAACAGGTATTCGCGTGGACGGCACGCTGGACTTTGTTGGGAGTGATGGCTCCGTTATTCACGCAATATCCATTGAGATCGCGGACACGGATGCAGCGCGGCAACGCGGCCTCATGAACCGCCGCGGCATGGCCATTGACGAAGGCATGCTGTTCATCTTCCCGGAGCCGGATTCTCTCAGCTTCTGGATGCGCAACACGGCTATGCCCCTGGACATCATCTTCGTGGATGCGGAAATGAATATTGTGAACATCGCGGAGCGCACCCGGCCGCTGTCCGATGACTTTATTCGTGCCACGGCACCCGCTCAGTATGTGGTGGAGGTGCGCGGAGGCGTCAGCGCACGCTTCGGTATCGACGAGCGCACAGCCATCCGCTGGAAACGAAGCAGCCCGTAACAGATGCGTATACCATCCCTTTGCTTGCTTCTGGTGCTATTCGGCTGCGCCAGTGGTGAGAACAGCCCTGCGCACGAAGCCGCCGCGGAGCCGGACGCCATTCCCTTTCGCATCGACGGGGCACTGGAAATCGTCCGCGACGGGGCGACCCTGCTGACGATTGACATTGAGATCGCCGACAACGATTCCACGCGGGAGCGCGGCATGATGCAGCGAAACGCATTTCCTGATCGCACCGGAATGCTGTTTGTATTTGACCAGGCACAGCCGCAGCAATTCTGGATGGGCAATACGCCGCTGGCCCTGGACTTGCTCTTCGTCGATGCGGATCTGAAGATTGTGGACTTTGCCAAGTATGCCGTGCCCTTTTCCAACGAACCACTCACCTCGCGCGTGCCCGCTCAGTATGTGCTGGAAGTCCCCGCGGGCTGGGTCGATTCGAACGGCATCGTGGAAGGCGACGAAATCCGCTGGCACCGGAACTAAAGTCCGAACGACTCGCCGCATGCGCAGGTGCGGGCTGCCTGCGCATTCTGAAAGTGGAATCCCTTGCCCTGCAGGCCGTCGGTGAAGTCCAACTCAACGTCTTCCATGTACAGCATGCTGCGCCGATCTATAGCGATGCGCAGCTCTTCCACCGTAACGATCTCATCGCCATCGCGCATAGCCGTGTCCCAGCCCAGATCATAGGTCAAGCCGGAGCAGCCGCCCGGCACGACCGCCACGCGCAACAGGTGCGATTGGCTCGTCACTGCTTCACCCTCGGCAATCTGCCGGATTCTTTCCAGTGCGCGCGGTGTAATTCTCAAGGTCATGGGAGTGCAAGCTTGTGGGCAATTGATCTCAGTCTTACGCGTGGATTCACTACAAGACCCGCGGCAGCCTAGGAACAGTAAACGCGCACTGCGGTATACCAGTTCTACTCTATGGCCAGGCCTGTGCCTGCCAAACTAGTGCGCCTTATGAACACTGATACGCAATATCTGCACGAGGTTGCCGCCAGCGATTACGAACACGGATGGGTTGCTGACCTCGTTTCGGATACGATCCCAAAGGGGCTTGACGAAGACGTCATACGCCTCATCGCGTCCAAAAAACGGGATCCAGACTGGATGCTGGAAAACCGTCTTCGCGCCTTCCGGTACTGGAAAAGCCTGGAAGCGGCCGATCAGCGGCCGGACTGGGCCCACCTAACAATTCCCGACATCGACTTTCAGAGCATCAGCTACTACTCCGCGCCCGGCAACAAGCCGAAGTACGAGAGTCTGGACGAGGTCGATCCGGAGGTGCTGGCCACCTTTGAGCGGCTGGGCATTCCGCTGCAGGAGCAGAAGCTTTTGGCAGGCGTCGCGGTGGACGCGGTTATCGACAGCGTGTCGGTCGCCACCAGCTTCAAGGATGAATTGGCGGAGCATGGCATCATCTTCTGCTCCTTTTCGGAGGCGGTCGAAAAGCACCCGGCGCTGGTGCGCAAGTACATGGGCTCGGTTGTACCGTATACGGACAACTTCTATGCCGCACTGAATACCGCCGTCTTCAGCGACGGCTCCTTCTGCTACATTCCGCCCGGCGTGCGCTGCCCCATGGAGCTTTCCACATACTTCCGCATCAACGAAGCCGGCACCGGACAGTTTGAGCGCACCCTGATCGTGGCGGACAAGGGCTCGTATGTCTCCTACCTGGAGGGCTGCACGGCCCCCATGAGGGACGACAACCAGCTGCATGCCGCTGTCGTGGAGATCATTGCGCACGAAGATGCAGAGGTGAAATACTCCACCATTCAGAACTGGTATCCGGGCGATCAAGCCGGTACCGGCGGCGTGTTCAACTTTGTGACAAAGCGCGGCATCTGCCAGGGTGATCGGGCCAAAATATCGTGGACGCAGCTGGAGACGGGTTCGTCCATCACCTGGAAGTATCCGAGCGTCATCCTCAAGGGAGACGACACCAAAGGCGAATTCTATTCGGTGGCCTTCACCAAGGCAAAACAGCAGGCCGATACCGGTACGAAGATGCTCCACCTGGGGCGAAACACTGCGAGCACCATCATTTCGAAGGGCATCTCGGCGGGGCGTTCCAACAACAGCTATCGGGGCCTGGTGCGCATCAACAAGAATGCCGACAACGCGCGCAACTTTTCCCAATGCGACTCCATGCTGCTGGGAGACCGCTGCGGCGCGCATACGTTTCCGTATCTGGAAACGAGCAATCCGACGGCACAGGTCGAGCACGAAGCCACGACCTCGAAGGTTGGGGAAGATCAGATCTTCTACTGTAAGCAGCGCGGCATCAGCGAGCAAGACGCCATCAAGCTGATCGTGAGTGGCTTCTGCCAAGAAATCCTCGCGCAGCTGCCTATGGAGTTCGCCGTTGAAGCCCGCAAACTTCTGGCTATCGAGCTGGAAGGATCGGTCGGCTAGGCGGCCATAGGCTGAACTTTGCAAAGCATATGACACCCATCTTACAGATCAACAGTCTGAAGGCCTCCGTTAATGGCATGCCTATACTCAAGGGTGTGGACCTGACCGTCAACACCGGCGAGCTGCATGCCATCATGGGTCCCAACGGATCCGGCAAGAGCACACTGGCCGCCGTCCTGGCTGGGCGTGAAGACTATGAAGTAGACGCTGGCAGCATCCTGTACCAGGGAGCAGACCTTCTGGAGATGGAGGTCGATGAACGGGCACGCGAAGGGCTGTTCCTGGCTTTTCAGTATCCGGTAGAGCTGCCGGGCGTCAGCATGATGAACTTTCTGAAGACGGCCGTAAATTCAGTGCGCGAACACCGAGGGCTCCGTCCCCTCGGCGCGGCTGCGCTGCTGCGATTGGCTCGCGAAAAGGCGGCGCTTATCCACTTGGACTCCAGGCTCAAGAAGCGCTCCGTCAACGAAGGATTTTCAGGTGGCGAGAAAAAACGCAACGAGATCTTTCAGCTCGCAATGCTGGAACCGCGCCTGGCGATTTTGGACGAGACGGATTCAGGCCTGGACATTGATGCGCTGCGCAATGTGGCCGATGGCGTCAACGGGCTGCGAACAAATGACCGCGCCTTTGTGGTGATTACGCACTACCAGCGTCTATTGGACTACATCATTCCCGACTTCGTCCATGTGATGTACGACGGCTGCATCGTAATGAGCGGCGGCAAGGAACTCGCACTAGAGCTCGAGGCAAGGGGATACGATTGGATCAGCGAGAATGGGGTTCCCGCGTAATGCCTATGGCACGCGGGACACGGCAGGACGACGTTGAAGCGCGCTTCATCGAGGCGCACCACCGGCTGTTTGGGCCAGGCCTCAATGGCGAGCCCGGCTTTTTGCACAACCTGCGGCAGAAGGCCATAGGGCGCTTCGGCTCGATGGGATTTCCCAGTAAGAAAGACGAGGCTTGGAAGTACACGAGCCTGCGCGGCATCTTGCGTACGCCCTTGGCGGTCGCGCCCGACTGCACGGCACCACCCCCCTCGGTGCGCGCCATCCACGGCTTGGACGCCCATATCGGCGTGTTCGTCAATGGCCGGTTGCATGCTGGCCTCTCGGTACTGGCGTCCCTGCCCGCGGGCGTCACCATTGCTGGCCTCGGCGACGCACCGCCAGCGCTGGTTGCAGCCCACCTCGCACGGCAGGCCGATTTCAGGGGCCACGCCTTCGTGGCCCTCAACACGGCTTTTCTGTCGGATGGCGCTTTCGTGCATGTGCCGGATGGTACGGTGCTCGACAAGCCCGTCCACCTGATCCATGTGATCTCCGGCAGAGCCCCTACGCTCGCCCAGCCGCGCACCTTGGTCATAGCCGGTACGGGCGCACAGGTGAACCTGATTGATACCATCAGCGCGGACTTGGCCGCACCCTCTCTAGTTAATAGCGTGACCGAGGTGTTTGTCGCCGCGGGTGCGCGTGTGGCACGCTTTGAGGTGCAAGACCCGGCCGCACATGTGAGCCTGGTGACCGCCCTTAGCGCGTATCAGCTGCAGGACAGCCACTTTCAGAACAACAGCTTTACGTTCGGAGGACAGGTGGTTCGCAACAACATCGCCATGCTGCCGGACGCAGCGGGCTGCGAAACGCTGCTGCACGGCCTCTTCATTGCGCGCGGCCGCGCCCATGTGGACAATCACACGCTGGTCGACCACGCCAAACCCGATTGCTATAGCGCAGAAAACTACCGCGGCATTCTGGACGACCGCGCCACGGGTGTCTTCAACGGCAAGGTCCTGGTGCGCCAGGATGCGCAGCGGATCAACGCCTACCAGTCCAACAAGAGCATCGTGCTGTCCAACACCGCACGCATGTTTGCGAAGCCTGAACTGGAGATCTATGCGGACGATGTCAAATGCAGCCACGGAGCTACGACTGGACAGTTGGACGCGGAAGCACTATTTTATCTGCGTGCCCGTGGTCTGACGATGCCCCAAGCGCGCACTCTCATGCTCCAGGCTTTTGCGCGGGACATCGTAGACAAAGTCCCGATTGAACCGCTACGCTCTGTATTGGACGAGCGCATTGCCGCGATTTTGGCACGCTAGTCCGCACAAGTGCCGACGTTATGGCCGGATGTGAACAGTTTCGGGCGGATTTTCCTGCGCTTCGGCAAAAGGTGCACGGAAAGCCGCTTGTCTTTCTGGACAGCGCTGCCAGCTCGCTCAAGCCCCGGGCGGTCGTTGACCGCATCGCGCACTACTACGCTTTCGAACACAGTAATGTGCATCGGGGAGCCTACCAGTTAAGCCAGGTGGCCACCGATCACTTCGAGCAGTCCCGACGCACAGTCGCCCGCTACGTCAATGCGGCGCACGAACACGAAATCATCTTTACGCGCGGCACTACGGAATCCATCAACCTGGTGGCGGACACCTTCGGGGCGATCCAGGTCAGCGCGGGCGATGAAATCCTGGTCACCGGCTTGGAGCACCATTCCAACATGGTGCCATGGCAGATGCTGTGCCAGCGTCGCGGAGCAACACTCAAGATCATCCCAGTTGACAAGCGTGGCGAACTGGAACTGGACTTGGACACCCAGCTCACGCCGCGCACTAAACTGGTTGCGGTCACCCATGTATCCAACAGCCTGGGAACCGTGGTGCCCCTTGAGGACATCGTGGCGGCTGCCCATGCCGAAGGCATCCCGGTCCTGGTGGATGGCGCGCAGGGCGCACCCCATTGCCCGATAGATGTGCAAGCACTGGACTGCGACTTCTATTGCTTCAGCGGACACAAGGTCTACGGACCCACCGGCATCGGCGTGGTCTACGGCAAGGAAGCGCTGCTGGATGCGGCACCGCCCTGGCAGGGCGGTGGCGACATGATCCAGATGGTCACCTATGAAGGGTTCACGCACGACACGCTGCCGCACAAGTTCGAAGCAGGCACCCCTCACATCGCCGGCGTGATCGGCTTGGCGGCGGCGCTGGAGTACGTAGAAGGCGTTGGCATCGAAGCAATCCAGCGGCATGAAGCGGACCTGCTAGCATACGCGCATAGGAGGCTGGAAGCGATGGACGGGGTTCGGCTCGTCGGCACGGCCCGCCACAAGGCGGGCGTGATCAGCTTCGTGGTTGATGGCGCACACCACCTCGATATTGGACGGCTCCTGGATGAGCACGGCGTAGCTGTGCGCGTTGGACACCACTGCACGATGCCGCTGATGATGCGGCTCAACCTGCCAGGCACAGTGCGGGCATCGCTGGGGCTGTACAACACCCACGACGATATTGACGCTCTGGTGGAGGGCATTCAGCGCGCGCAGACAAAGCTGAGTGCCATCAAAGCGCGCCCGCACGACATGCCTGCCTGTGCAGGCACCTTTGAAGAGCGGCAACACGCGCTTCTGGAGGACTTTGCGCTCTTTGAAACCGCGGACGAAAAGCGCGAGTACCTTATGGAGTTAGGGGACAGCCTGCCGCGCTACAACGACATGTTCCGCACCGAGGACTACCGCATCCACGGTTGCCAGTCCATGGTTTGGCTACGCACCGCGTGCGAGGGAAACCTGCTGCAGTTCATAGCGGACAGCGATGCCTTGATCACCAAAGGTATGATCGCCCTTCTGGTCCACCTTTTGACTGGCTTGACACCGCAGGCGGTATACGATATGGACCTTGATGCGCTAGTGCACCGGGTCGGGCTGCCGAGTCTGGTCACGGCGCGGCGCAAGAACGGTCTGGCTGCCATGACCGCGCGCATCAAACGAGACGCACTAAAGCATGGAGCCCATCATCATCAATAATACGTCCCAGCCCGAGCTGGTCAAGGACATTATTGATTCCATCCGGCAGATCTACGACCCGGAAATTCCCGTTAACGTGTATGATCTAGGCCTGATTTACAAGATCCAGGTGGATGACGATGCGCGCGTGATCGTGACGATGACGCTCACTACGCCCAACTGCCCCGTTGCCGACAGCCTCCCTAATCAAGTGGAATCCGTCGTGATGCTGACCGAAGGCGTGAGCGATGCGCATGTAGAGCTTACATTCACGCCACCGTTCACTATTGATATGATGTCCGACGAGGCCAAGCTGGAACTGGGACTTTTGTGATCATTCGGGGCACCTGTTCCGCCCCCTATGGCACTTGCCTCGCGGTGTTATGATGAAATCTCGCCTTGCCCTTGCCAGCTTGGTGCTGACAGCTTGGATAGGGACAACCCATGCGCAGGATGCCTCCGTTCGCGGCTTTATCACCGATGCCGCCGATGGGGAGCCGCTGCAGGGCGTCAACGTAGCCATCCTCGACCCGATGGGCGCGCTGCGCGGCAGCGTCACGGACGACGATGGCTTCTTCATCGTCGTCCGCCTGGCCCCGGGCCAGTACACGCTGCGCGCTTCCTACATCGGCTATGTAACGATCGTCGACACGCTGGTCCTGGAGCCCGACGACACTTACCGCACCCGGATCAGTATGGTCACCAGCATTGAAGAGGGCGCCGAGATTGTAGTGGAGGCTGAACGAGAAGGCGGCGCTACGATTGCAGCCGGGCTGCAGACCGTGCGCCCGCGCGACATTGACCTCGTCCCGACTACCGATGTTTCAGGGGATTTGGTGTCCTATCTCGCCACCATGCCGGGCGTAGTCTCTATCGGAGACCGGGGTGGACAGGTATTTATTCGGGGCGGGGAGCCATCGCACAACTTGTCGCTCCTGGACGGCATGTATCTGTACCA
Source organism: Rhodothermales bacterium (assembly GCA_951812585.1). Classification (GTDB taxonomy): domain Bacteria; phylum Bacteroidota; class Rhodothermia; order Rhodothermales; family Bin80; genus JAAXGV01. The sequence continues at coordinate 437,670 of OX638318.1, forward strand.
GCCCTTCCACATCCTGGGCTTCTATTCCGCGTTCTCATCGGACATCCTTCGCAACGCGGACATCTATGCGGGCGCCTTCAGCAGCAAGTATTCGGGGCGTATGTCATCCGTTATTGATGTACATACGCGCAATGGCAACAGCCAGAAGATGCGCCGCACAATCTCGATCGCGCCGTTCGTCAGCATGGGGATGCTGGAAGGGCCAGTGAAGAAAGGCGTCATGTCGTTTCTCTTTTCTGCGCGCGCCTCCACGGTTGAACGTGTCGCTACGGAGTATGTGGATCAGCCTCTGCCCTACACCTTCGGCGACTTCTTCGGCAAGCTGCACACCGTCATCAACGAGAGCCATCAGTTTTCGGTCAGCGCCATCCGGACGTATGACCGGGGCACGCTGGAGCAGGAAGTGGCCGATCCGGATCAAATTCGGTGGAACAACACCGCGTACGGCCTGCGCTACCTGGTTGCTCCGCCGGCGCTGCCCATCCTAGGCGAATTGCTGTTCTCCGTGTCCGAGCTTCAGATGGAGCTAGGTCCAGAAGACGAGCCCGTGCGCAGTACGGCGATCGACGGCTTCAACCTCGCGGTAAACGTGACAAACTTCGGGCAGCGCACCCAGGTTGACTGGGGGTTCTTTCTGCGTGCTCCGCGTTTGGATGCAGAGCTCGGCGGATTGTATCAGAATCTGGACTTCACCAGTGATCGCATCCTGTCGACGGGTGCGTACCTGGAGCCAGAAGTAGCCATCACGCAAGAGCTGGAGCTGCGCGCTGGCGTGGTTGTACAATTTTTGGGAGATCAGGGCGTCTTCGCGGAGCCCCGCCTGCGCATGACGTATGAGCAAGAACCGCATCAGTTCAGCCTGGCGGGCGGCATCTACCGCCAGGAAGCGGTTGGACTCAACGACCGGCGTGATGCAACGAACATCTTCACGGCATGGGCCGGTTCGCCTACAGGCAGCTTGCCCAACTCTGTGCATCTTTTGGCAGGCTATCAGATTGCACCTCGCCCTTGGCTGCGGCTAAGCGCCGAGGCCTTCTACAAGCGCCTGTCCAGCCTGTTTGTATCGGAGTGGACCGCTTTTCCGCGTTTCACCACCAGGCTGCAGGAAGCATCCGGACGCGCTGCGGGGCTGGACTTGCGCGCTGAGATTCAACGACCGCGGCTCTATGCCTTTGTCAACTATGGGCTGTCGACGGTTGAATACAACGCGATGCAGGAGACTTTGCCCATATGGTTTGGATCAAACGAGGTGCGCTATCGGCCGCCGCACGACCGGCGACACCAACTCAATGCGCTGGCCAGCATGGCGCTCGGCAGGTTTGATATAAGTCTGCGATGGAATATCGGCAGTGGCTTGCCGTACAGCCAGATTCGTGGCTTTGATGGCTTTGTGCTGATGAACGGGCCAACCGATGTCAGCAGCGATCCTGGCCAGGCGCGCGTCATCTACGACCAGCCCTACGGAGGCGTGCTGCCACCCTATCACCGGCTGGACATATCAGTTGAGCGGGTTTTTCAATACCGGGACGACTCCTTTGTCACGCTGCAGGCCGGCCTGATCAACGCATACAACCAGTCCAACGTGTTCGCCTTGGACATCTTCACGCTTCGCCGGAGCGATCAGCTTCCTCTGATTCCTACCGCGGGCATAAAGTTTGAATTCTGATGCTTCGCATGCCAGTCCCCCGCCGAATTCTTTCCTTCGTCTTCGTGGCGGCGATGGTGCTTTCGGTTACGCGCTGTGAGCAGACGATAGAGCCGCTGGTGGGGGAAGATCGCCCCTTCACGCTGTGGGGATTCCTTGACGCCCATGCCGACACGCAGCGCGTGCGCGTCTTTACGATAGAGCAGCGGCTCGGCACTGATCGGGGCGGCCCTATCGACGCGGTCGTCACCTCCACCAACATCGGAACGGGCGAGGTGATTGAATGGACAGACGAAGAGGTTGTTTTCAGTGACAGTAGCGTCGGCCATGTGTTTTATGCGGCATTCCGGGCTTCGTATGAAAGCTCATATCGCCTGGATGTGCGCCGCCCGGACGGCGCTACCGCCAGCGCCACCGTCACGATTCCGCCCGCCGTGCGGGTGGAGCTCGTGGACGCACCCAATCGCATCGTGGTTCCGGTCTTTATTCACGGCAAGCCGCCCAACCTGGTCGGCGTCAACGTACTGTACGACGCGGCAACCTTGCCGCCTGCCAACCCTTGGCCACCCGGGACGCCTGCGCCGCCTGGCTACGAGCTGGCCGTTTCCGTCCCGTATGACGGCCAGGAGGAACCCACAGACGACGGCTGGTACTTTGAGGTAAACCTGCGAAGCGACTTTGCGATTATCCAAGACACCTACACGCTGAACTGCTTGTCTGCAGACCACATTGGCTTGCGGCGCATCAAGTTTCAGTTCCTTGCTGCGGATGAGCAGTGGGCACCGCCCGGCGGCTCATTCGATCCAAACCTGCTCATCGAGCCCGGCGCTTTCTCCAATGTGGAGAATGGCTACGGCTTTTTTGGCGGCGGCTATTCAGTTTCCGAAGGCTGGCTTCCCAGCCTTGTCGTACAACGCTCTGTGGGCTTTCGAACCGATGGGCCGTGCCCACTGACACCCGCGAATATTCCCGAATGTCAACTGCCCCCGGAGCCCTGCTTCCGTGATGGCCGTAGCGGATAGCCCTGCCGCACTGCTACTCGACCCATTGGCGTTCCTATTGCTCCGCGGTACGTCCGCATATAGCAGATCACCGGACTAGCGGCTGCCCGGGCCCCGTCGCGTCCTTTCCGACGCATTGCGGAAGTCCGTGAACTTTAGTCAAAGACAAAACATAGACAGGCGCTTGTCGTACACTGGCACGTAGTTTAACATTTCACCTGCAGCAAAACACACTCATGGATGTACGTGAACAAGGCAAAGTCAAGTGGTTTAACCCGGATAAAGGTTACGGCTTTATAGAGCGCGACAGTGGCGGCGACGTCTTTGTGCACCACTCAGAGATACGCACAGATGGCTATCGCACGCTAGATGAACGCCAACGGGTCGAATTCCTTGTCACCCGCGGAAAGAAAGGGGACCAGGCACAGGATGTGACTCCACTCTAGCGCTGTCTCCAACAGTAACTTCCGGCCCCCGGGGCGCTTGTCGCCCTGGGGGTTGTCTTTTTGGGGCTCGCGGTGCCGTTGCGCGCAGCGCAGCACGGCTTCCACACGCTGCGCCAGTCTACGAGATCTCTGCATCCGGCAGCGCGGCCGGCCTTGCTTGCCGCTGGGATTGCGGCGCGCCATCAATGGCCAGAAGCAGCCTGTCCATGTGCGTGCATGGGGACATGGTGTCAAACTTAGTTGGGCTTGGGCGACCGCAATCGGTTTGAGGAGGGCTCAATATAGTGCTTCGACGAGCAGTCTAACGTGCCTTTTGCAGTTTCGATAGGTGTTTCACCGAGGGTAATTTGGCTTAACGCCAAGTAAACCCATGGAACCAAAGGGCGTGCAAGGTGCCCAATCATCACCGTAGGGTGACGGAAGGCGCTTCCGCTGCAGTCAGGCAGGGCCAGCTGTAAACGGCTGGACAAGCCGGCGAGAGCGTACCACATACTGCGGCGCGCCATCATAGTGGACACTGTGCTATACGGTGCAGCAGTCCAGCATCCCTCCTTGGGCTACAACGGCACCGACCTGCTGCTCCCGCAGCAGGTGCATGCGGCCCGGTTTCATGGCGCAATCTGCTTTGAGGGCGCCGACGCGCTAACGCTGGGCTTTGGATAGGTGGGCCCTTACCTTACAGCCTCGCAGCCGTCCGCGCTCTCCGCTGCCATCGCTGCCCGCATTAAGTCGGTATTTTCGGACCCCAAGGCGTAATCACCAAAGGACTCCAGAAGAGTTCCGGGGCATCCTGTACCGGCTCTGATTAGCGCCGCGTTACGGATGTAGGCTGCTCAAAGCTCCAAGAGTACCTTGACGGCACCTTCGCGCTTGGACTCGGCTAGGCTAAACCCGCGCACGATATCGGCGAATGGCAGCTGATGGGACATGAGCGGCGACGGGTCCACACGGCCGCTGGAAATGAGTGCCAGCGCCAAGCGAAAGGACCGCAGGCCTGCTTCGCGCTGCGCAAATATGCTGGTGATGATACGAGCATTCTTGCGCATGAAGTGCTCGAGCATCAGGGGAATGCGTTCGTGCTTAGGTACGCCAAAGATGGCCACCTCGCCTCCGCTGCGGACCAGGCGAGCACATAGGTTGATCGTTTCCGTCTTGCCTACGGCTTCCACCACAAGGTCCGCCATAGCGCCGCCGGTATGATGGTGCACCGCGTCCACAGGGTCGGCGTGCTCGCAGTGCACAGTATGCGTCGCCCCGAGTCGACGTGCGAGCGCCAGGCGATGATCCACAATATCCAGCCCCGTCACTGTGGCTGCGCCCATTCGCTGCAGCATCATGGTGAAGAGCAGCCCTGCGGGCCCCTGCCCTACCACGACAACATGCCGGTCCACCACCGTGGAAAGCTTCCGGCAGCAGAACACCACCGTTCCCAGTTGCTGCGCCAAGAGCGCCTGCGCAGTAGCAATCCCTTCCGGCACGGGGATCACGGACGCCGGCCTGGCAACCAGGTACTCGGCGAATGCATCGTAGTCTGGTGCCAGCGCAAGCACGCGCTGACCCGTATGGAATCCCGACTCCACAGGGGCCTCCATGACCGATGCAATGCACTCGTGGCCTGAGAAGCCGGGCTTGGCAGGATAGGAGGCCGGCGGGCTGTCGTACAGAAAATGCAGATCGCTGCCGCAGATGCCAAGCAGCGTAGGCCGAAGCACAAGGTCCTGCGGACCGGGCTCTGGATCTGGCACCGTGACAAGCGCTGCGCGGCCGGGTGCCGCGTACTCAACGGCCCGCATGGCAGGGTGCGTTAGCTGAATGCGCTGCGAAGCAGCTCCAAGCTCTGCGGAATGGCGACCGCAGCCTCCTCCTTGCCTTCGAACTCCAGAGATACGTAGCCGCCATAGTCCACGGCGCGCATGATGGCGGCGATGCGATCATAGTCCAAATCCAGCGTATACCACGTTCCGCCCCCGTAGTAAGTCTTGGCCTGCACCAGCACCGTGTAGGGTGCCAGCATCTCCAGCTTGTCGTAGGGGTCTTCGAGGAAGTTGCCAGTATCGAGCGTCACCTGCAACCACGGAGAGTCCAGCGCCTGCACGATGCGAAGCACGCCCTCGGGCGTGCGGCCAAGGCCCCAGTGATTCTCCAAGCCCAGCAGCACGCCGCATTCCTCGGCCTTGGGCAGAAACTGCTCAATGGATGCGATCACCCATCCAAACGCATCTTCGTCCGTGTACCCTTCGATCGCGGGCTCAATGCCGCGGTTCGCCATTAGTGCGCTGAACGAGGTGGATGTGCCCCAGCGGCCGGTGTTGAGCCGCATGGTTGGTATACCCAGCGTGTAGCATAGCTCTATCTGGTGGATGGTCTTTTCCACCTCGGCCTTGCGCCGCTCCGGATCGGGCGACATGAATCCCTGGTGCGTAGAGAAGCCCATAAGGTCCAAGCCGTTGACAAAGGCACGCCGCTTCAGGTCCTGCAGATAACTCGGCTCTTCCGATGTCATCTGCACATGCAGAAGCTCTATGCCATCAAACCCCATGGCAGCGGCTTGGTCTATGCAGTCCTCAATCGGATAGCTTTCCTTCGGTCCATTAAACCGCCAGAATGAATAGGTGGAAACCCCTATGGGGTTGGAACGCCTGACAGCCGGCTGGCTGCGTGCGGGCATTGCCGGGAGCATAGCCAAGCCGGCGGCACCCGCAGCAGTGCTGCGCAGGAAGTCACGTCGGTTCTGGTTCATGGCGGCACCTCGCGCTAGTATTACTGCGGTCAATATAGTGCTTCGAGCCGTTCAGCGCGGCGCAGTTGGCGGATGAATCGGTCAATTCGCATCTTGGGCGCATGGCTATTGCTACGCGCGCTGAGCGCCAGACGTACGCAGATCGCTTTGAGGAGGAGCTGTTTGCGCAGGTGCTTCCCTTCTGGGAACGCCACTCGCCTGACCGCATCCACGGCGGCTTCTATAACAACCTGGACCGCGATGGATCGGTCTACGACACCACCAAGCACATCTGGCTCTTGGCTCGACAGGTTTGGATGTTCAGCAAGCTCTACCGAAGCCATGAGGCACGACCGGTCTGGCTGGCACTGGCGCGGCTCGGCATGGATTTTCTGCGCACCCATGCCGTAAGGCCTAACGGACAGGTGTACTTCTGCCTGGCGCAAGACGGCAAACCCATCTACCAGCAGCGCAAGACCTTCACGGAGTGCTTCTATGTGATGGCGCTGGCCGAGTACGGCCGCGCGGCGGATCAGCCCGGCCTGGTCCAAGAGGCCAAAAGCGCCCTGGAGTTGCTCTGGACACGGTCCTATGACTGGTCTACCGTGGGGCGGCCCGCCCTGGCTGGCTCGCCACCATCCCAGGCCCTTGCCATCCCCATGATGCTGCTGAACGTACTGGATGAGGTCATGGCTGATGAGTTGAAGTCATGCATGCGCGAAGTAGAAGATTGCATCCGGCGCATCACGCTGCATGTGAACGCCGCAGATCAGCTGGTCTACGAGCATGTCACGCCTGAAGGCGGCCGGCTGCCCGGGCCGACAGGACGCCTGATCAACCCCGGCCACGCCATTGAAGCCGGATGGTTCTTGCAACACCTGGCGCAACGGCTCGGGCGCGCCGATGTATCCCGAATGGCACTGGATATGGTACGCTGGTCTCACCGCCGCGGATGGGATGCAGAACATGACGGGCTGTACTATTTCCTGGACAGCGAGGCGCACGCGCCTGTTCAGCTGGAGTGGTCGATGAAGCTCTGGTGGCCGCATTGTGAAGCGCTCTACGCCCACCTCTTGAATTACGCAGTGTCCGGCGAAGCAGCCGATTGGGCAGCGTTCAACGCAGTGGAACAGTATACCTTTGCGCATTTTCCTGACGCCTCCCATGGCGAGTGGTTCGGTTACCTGGACCGTGAAGGCCGCCGCACGCACCGCTTCAAGGGCGGGCCCTACAAGGGATGCTTCCATGTACCACGGGCGCTTTGGCTGTGCCTGCGTCTTTTGAAGCAGTGGCCTGCGGGCCGGCCAGCGCCGTAAGTACAGGGCGAAAGAATGGCATCGCTTCCACTTGGCCAGTACCGCCGTATGAGTACTGCAGAATTGGCCGGGGTACACTATTATTTGAACGCTTTCTTGCTAGTGGACTCTGATGAACGTCGCGTTTACGACCCTGGACTGGATCTGGGTGGGGCTTTTCCTGGGGCTGATGATCGGGAGCGGCGTGTTGTTCTACCGGCTGGGCAAGCGATCTGAATCCGATTTCTTTCTTGCTGGACGCGGCCTGCCCTGGTGGCTGCCCGCGTCCAGCGTCTACGCGACGCATACGGCCACGGACACACCTATGTGGATCACGGGCGTGATCTATCAGCATGGGATGGCCGGCATCTGGTATACGTTCTTTTCGGCGTGGGCTGCGATCAGCTCGTTTGTGTCTACACGGATTTTTCGGCGATCTCTTGCCTACACACAGGCAGAGTGGAATGTTGTACGCTTCACCGGACTGGGCTCCGAACTCCTGCGCGGGTGGATGGCCGGATGGCAGTTCTTCATGAACATGTTCGTGCTGGGCTGGGTCGGCATCGCGATGGGCAAGGTATGCGTGTTTCTCTTTGGCTGGCCCGTGTGGGTAGGACTCATCGCCTTTTCACTGGTCTGCGCCATCTACGTCTTGGCCGCTGGATACTGGGGCGTGGTGATGGCAGACTTTCAGCAGGGCATCATCGCGTTTCTGGTGATCCTCATCGTGTCTTTTTGGGGCATCAGCATCGCCGGCGGACCAACCGGCATTATCGAAAAGCTTGCCGCACTGGGGCAACTGGAGCGAATGAACCCGTTCGCTTTCACCGGCTGGTGGTCCGGGTCCTTCCCTGCCGCCTGGTTCATCACCATGCTGTTTATCGCCCTGTTGGGCGGCTTCGGGATGGGCACGACGGTGGACTGGTATGTGGAAGCGCAACGCATCCAATCGGCGAAAACAGTGCGGGATGCCAGTTACAGCATCTGGTGGGGCACACTCCTGGGCCTGGTACGCAACTCCGTATGGGCTGTCTCTATCCTGGCATTCTTTGTGCTCTTTCCCGGCCTGACGGAAACCGCAGAGTACGAGATGGGATGGTTTCGTCTCGGCTTCGATTACCTGCCGGCCGGCATGGTGGGATTCTTCTTTGCTGCCATTCTCGCAATCCACCTGTCCACCATCAGCTCCCACCTGAACCTGGGCGCACTGTACGCGACACGCGATCTGTATCAGCACTATGTCAATCCTGGGGCGAGCGAGGCGCGACTGGTACTTGTTGGACGCATCTCGACGGTAATCCTCCTGATCGGATCTTTCTTCTACGGGCTCATGATGGAGGATCTGACCTCATGGCTCATCTTCGCGCTGTGGATCATGGCGGCGGGCATCTGGTTGCCCAACATTCTGCAGGTCGTGTGGTGGCGATTCAATGCCTGGGGATACCTTTCCGCCTGGATTGCCAACCTCGGCTTCAGTTGGCTGGTCGTGTGGATTCTGCCGGCGCTTGGCGTAATCCCGGAACTGCTGGACTACCAGCAGTTCTGGTTGCTAATGGTGCTCGGCGCATTGGTGTACCTTCCTGTGACCTTTACGACGAAGCCCGAAAACATGGATCACCTAGTCAAGTACTACATCCAGTCCCGGCCGCTTGGCTGGTGGGGTCCCGTACGGCGCGAAGCGGAGCGCCAAGGATTGCTGCAGCCCGGCAGCACCACAGCCCGCGATTAGTTCACGCAATACAAGAGACGAATGGCATATATCCGACGCACATGGACCGCGCACGAGGCCGAGGAATGGACGCGCGAAGACTGGCTGGCGATAATAATCTCACCGATCTGCTACGTTCTCCTGACCGTGGGCTTGGCGCTTACGCTGCTGCTTCAGACATCCGGCTACGTGATGCTCGGCGTGGGCATCGTGCTCACCGTGGTATTGCACTGGATCATCGACCCAAAGCTCAAGGCCGTGTCCACCGAGTACGAGCGCAAACAGCAGACATACCTGCGTCAGCTGGAGGCTCAGGTACGCTGGCAAGATACCGAGCGCTGACGCATGGATAATCAGGCCCTCGCCACGGTCATCGGCATGACGATCGCCTATGCCGCCTCCTTACTGGGGCTCGTGCTGGCGTACCTCGCGTATAAGAAACACAAGAAACACGCCCAGCCATGACCGCACTTTTGCAGCAAGCCGCTTCGGTGCCATGGTGGGGCATCCTTGTGCCCGCCATCATCTTTCTTATCGCCTTTGGCGTTACGTGGCTCCTGTACCGCCATTTTGCGGGGCAGCGATAACACCGTGCCTGATCGAAAGGTTTTCGACGCCCACTTCCATATCGGGGCCTACGGCACACAGTCCGTGTACGGCCGTGACATCCGCCCCATTGCACGAGCGCTCGACCATCGTACTGGAGACGACTGTGCTGCATACCTCGTGCGGAACGGAGTCCAGGGCGGCGTTGTCGTGCCGACGTATCTGGACGAACAGGAGATCGCCTTCTCGTACAACACACTCGTACTGGATGCAGTCCAGCGGCATGCTTCCCTGGTAGGTGGATTGTGGGTATCACCGCTGCCGGTGGTAGAATATGCGTTGAGCAAGACCCTGGCTTCGCTGCCCCACCCCCGAATCCGCGCGCTGAAGATTGCCTCCAACACCTGGCGACCCTACGGCATCAACCCCAGTACTTGGACCAAAAGCGTCCGGCGCAACGTGGAACAGATCCTGGACGCTGCACGGGATCACGAACTGGTGATCCATTTTCACACCGGCCATGCGGAAGGCGCCGATCCGCTCGCTTTGGAAGCGTACATGCGCCGCTACGGCCACGCTGCTACGTACCAGCTTGTGCACATGGGAGAAGCCATCGCGCCTGCCTTTGCGTTTGTGCCCCGCTTCATCGAATGGATTGCAAGTGGTTATAACGTCTACACTGATACGTCTCTGGTGCCAGCATTCGGCCCGTCTTGGCTGCTTCGCGAACTCGACCGTCACAACATGGGCTTTGACCGCGTCCTGTTCGCGACGGATGCGCCTTGGGAATCGTTTGCCGCTGCATACGCCAAGGTCGCAAGCATGGATGTGATCGACACCGTGTTAGACAAGCTCTTCTGGAAGAATGCGACCGCGCTGTACGGCTTTACGGAACCTGCCTCCTGATATCCTTTCGCACGCATGAAACCTTGGCATTTTCTCTTTGCCTGCCTCATGGTGCAGGCTGCGGCCGCGCAGGAAGGGTCCACCTTGACCCGTATCAACCTTGCATCCTTGGAGGCCTTCCATGCACCAGGCGCCAACTGGCGCCTGGCCTCCGCGGCTGGCAGCGACCGGTCCGATCGACACTCCCTGGTACCGACTGAAGGCTCGGGCATCCTCGTCAACCTGCCGAGCGAAACGGCCCGCACCAACCTGTTCACAGCGTGGCAGCATGGTGATCTGGAACTGGCGCTGGAATTCATGATGCCGAAGGGGTCCAACGCCGGCGTCTACCTCCAGGGACGGTACGAGGTGCAGCTCTTCGACTCATGGCAGGTCTCCAATCCGGGATTCGGGGATATGGGCGGCCTCTACCAGCGCTGGGACGAAGTCGCACGGCGAGGGTACGAAGGACACCCACCGCGCTCGAATGCGAGCCGCGCCCCGGGGCTTTGGCAATCGCTGCACATCGTGTTTCGTGCGCCCCGCTTTGATGCAGCAGGCAAAAAGATTGCGCATGCGCGCTTTGAGATTGTAACGCTCAACGGCGCCGTGCTACACCAGAATGTGACTGTCACGGGTCCCACGCGTGCAGCCGCATTTGCAGACGAACGACCTTTGGGGCCGCTGATGATCCAGGGCGACCATGGACCCGTCGCCCTGCGCAATATCCGCTACAAACACTATGGCGGTGCGCCCGTCGCTACCCATGACGTCACGTATCGCCTGTTCGAAGGGGACCATCTGACGGTCTCGCTGATGGAATCCCCCACAGAAGAAGGTTCGCTCGAGAGCCTCGCAGCACACAACATAGGAGTGTCCAAGCCGCTCCTGATCGAATACCAGGGCCAGATCAGCGTGCCGACGAGTGGGCGCTACCAATTCACCGTTGCGCTGGACTGGATCACAGGAGATCCGCACTTTCGCGACAGGCGGATTGGCCGCGCTGAGCTTACCACCGGCAACGAACTGGTTGTGCTCCATGACACCAATGCCACCGCAGTGACGGGGGGCACTGTCCTGCAGGCTGGTGCACACCCATTCACCTTTGCTGTCCACAAGTTCGCAGGCGGGCGTCCGCCCGGCATCACGCTTACTGTAGAAGGGCCCGATACACCCGTGCATGCGCTCATGCAGGCAAGGCGCCGAGGCGTGCCGGCCGCCCCGATACCGGTCCGCGTTGCAGGAGCGCCGACCGTCCTGCGCGGGTTCGTCGACCACGACGGCCGCAAGCGCACCCATGCCGTAAGCATCGGCGACCCCTCTGGTGTGCACTACAGCATAGACCTCGCTTCCGCAGCCCTCCTGTTTGTTTGGCGTGGGGTCTTCCTCGATGCTACGGGAATGTGGCACAACCGCGGCCATGACCAACTGGTCGTACCGCAAGGCAGCGTACTCGCCCTTTCGGGGCATCCCGCCATCGTCTGGCCCGGCGCTCGCGACTCGCTTCGATCGCTTGGATATCGCATGGATGAGCACGAACAGCCGGTGTTTCTGTATTCCATGGGGCCGCTGCAGATCACCGATCAGCTCACGCCTGCCGACACGGGACCGTACCTGTGGCGCACTTTGACCTTCGATATCAATGGGGCGGCACCAGAGGAGCTCTGGGTGGAGGCGGCCCGCGGCTCCTCGATTCAGCACCTTCGCGAAGGCGCTTATGAGGTTGAGGATCGAACGTACTATGTGGAGGTACTGCAAGACGCGCATATTCGCCCTGAGGCGGATGCGTCTACACTGATGCTGCCGGTTCGCTTCGAAGATGGTGCGGCCCGCATCACCTATGCCATTGTCTGGTAATGCTTGCTGACGGTAAACGACTGCTCCTGGCCGCCCTGCTTTGCGCCCCGATCGTAGCCCGGGCCCAACTCACAGCCGACTACTACAGGATCGAAACAGTCCCTGTCCCGGAAGGCATCGTGCTGGAAGTCGGCGGGCTGGCATTCATGCCGGGCGGCACCCTCGCGGTTGCGACGCGGCGCGGTGAAGTATGGCTCGTCGACAACCCTGCCATGCAGGGCGGTGCCGCGCACTTCCGGCGCTTTGCTCATGGCCTTCATGAGGCGCTGGGGCTCGCGTATCACAGCGGCGCGTTGTTTGCGGTGCAGCGCGGGGAGCTCACACGCCTGGCCGACCTTGACGGAGATGGCATCGCTGATCGCTACACCACTGTATATTCCTGGCCCTTGGAAGGCAACTATCACGAGTACTCTTATGGCCCCCTGTTGCGGGGCGACGGGTCTATGGTGGTTGCACTCAACTTGGCATGGATCGGCTTTGGGGCCAGCCTGTCGCCTTGGCGCGGCTGGATGCTGTCCATAGCTCCGGACGGTACCATGACGCCTATCGCCACTGGCATGCGCTCGCCTGCGGGCATGGGCACCACGATGGATGGGGCCCTCTTCTACGCCGAAAACCAGGGAGATTGGGTGGGTTCCGGCTACATCACCCACGTGGAAGAAGGCGACTTTGTGGGCAATCCGGCGGGGCTACGCTGGACCAGCGATCCGGCTGCTTCGCTGTCGCTGCGCGTGGAGGATGTACCTGACACGGGTGCACCGATGTTTGAGGTGGCGAAGGATATCCCTTCGCTGAAGCCGCCCGCCGTATGGATACCCCATGGCATTCTGGGAATTTCCACCTCGGACATCGTCCCGGACTCTACGGGTGGCCTCTTTGGGCCATTTTCCGGACAGCTTTTTGTCGGCGACCAGGGCCACAGCAAGATTACGCGCGTATTCCTGGAGAAGGTTAAGGGCGTATATCAGGGGGCAGCGTTTCCGTTTGTGGAAGGATTCGCATCGGGCGTGCTCCGTCTGGCGTGGGCGCGTGACGGCTCACTCTTTGTCGGCATGACGAATCGCGGCTGGGCGTCCACCGGCAAGGCGCCCTTTGGCCTTCAACGCTTGGTATGGACGGGCAAAGTGCCATTCGAAGTCAAAGAAGTACGCGCCATGCCCGATGGATTTGAGCTTGTATTTACGAAGGCGGTTTCTCCTGCGGCGGCGGCATCACCGGCAACGTACGCTGTAGAGAGCTTCACATACAAGTACCATTCCACCTATGGCAGCCCGCCGATTCGGCAGATGGCGCACGCGATACGGGCGATACAGGTCAGCGAGGATGCCATGCGCGTGCGCATCGCTATCGATGAACTGCGCGAGGGATATGTTTATCAGATCAGCCTGGCCGGCCTGCGCGATGCATCCCATGCGCCGCTCATGAGCGATGTAGCCTACTATACGCTCAATCGTATTCCAGATGGTTCGCGGCTGCCTGCAAACCCCACGCCATTGGTGCGTACGGTCGGATCGCCGGAAGAGGAAGCGGCAAAAAGCGCAAACGCACCGCCAGCGGCCTGGGATGGCGCGGTAGACGCGACGCTTACCGTCGGCACGCGGCCAAACCTCCTCTTCGATGTCGAATTGCTGACGATTACTGCAGGTGCGCGGGTGGCGCTTACCTTCAATAACGACGACGACATGCTGCATAACCTGGTGGTCACTTCGCCTGGCCAGGCTGACGACATCGCCCTGCAGGCCATGCAGCTGGGCCTGAGCGGACACGCTATGGCCTATGTGCCAAAGGATGACGATGTACTTTTCCACACCGCACTCCTGGAGCCTGGCACCTCCGAGACCATCTACTTCAGAGCGCCCGCGCGCCGCGGTGACTACGTGTTCGTTTGCACCTTTCCGGGCCATGCCCAGACCATGCGCGGCATCCTCCGCGTCATGTAACGGCGTGCGGCCTCCTGTCGTCGCACTTTCGTCTGGTGCCTGGAAGCACCCTCAGGCGACGTTGCGAGTGTGTCAGGTGCTGTTGCAGCGCCAGTCCGATGTGGGGACGTGGCAAATAGCCAGAGCAACCTTGCAGGACTGGCGCCGCACATCGCGCTGGTGGCCACGATGTTCATCGTCTGGGCTTGGATGCATACCACTGGCTCTCAGGAGCTGTGCAAACAGGCAGCCCCCAGGCGCATACGTAAATTGGGCTGGCCTGGAGCCCTTGGTGAAATATCCGGTCTAACTGCGCACACCCGATTGAATAACCATCGGATCCGTCCCGCTCCGCTGTCCAGAGGCCAGGGCCAGCATTCTCGTGTAGCCTGAACCTGGGTTTCAGTCTGAAATTCGGCAAATCACCCAGCAGAGCTGACAGAGTCGGGATCGCTGGTAGTCAGGATGCACTATACTGTCGTAGTCATTTCATGCTTGAGCCGATTGATGCCGCTCTGGGCTGATCGTTGACCTGGGTTGCATCATTTCGACTCTCCATCCAACCAGCCCTCTTTTTTACTACGCAGTCCAAGTGCAGTCCAGATAAGTCCAAATCATGCCCCTTCTTCGGCTACATGGACCACAGAGCAGAAGCCAGCAGCCTCGCTTGTCCGCTACGCGCGCAGGCTCATCCACCGCCGACAGCAAAACCCGACGACGTCAGGTAGTCATAGCTCTTCGCGACCGCATCGAACATGTCGGTCTTGCAATCGTCAAGCTCAACAATCATGTACTGCGTATGGCCGCGGCCTGCTTCCGCAATAGCGGCGAAGTCCTGCACACCGTCCCCCAAAGCGACCATGGGGCCCTCTTCGTTGAGCACTGCGCCGTCCTTCATGTGCAGTAGCGGTGCACGGTCCCCGAAGTCGGCTACGACCTTGGCCGGGTCTCTGCCCGCAACCCTGGTCCAGTACATATCCAGCTCGAAGAATATCTCGGGCTCAATGAGCTCGCGCAGCACATAGTACGGGATGCCCACATCGGATATCGCTTCCATCTCCCACCAATGGTTATGCAATCCGAATCGCAACCCATTGGACTTTGAAAAAACAAACGACTCGTTGTAAATGTCGGCTAGCGCCTTGATGCCGTCGAGAGACTGATACCGCGTGTCTTCGGGCCAGCCGTGCCACACCATCAGGTCGCAGTCGAAGGCCTCGGCGGTATCCAGAAATGCAGATCGGTGATCGCCAACGGGGATCTCTACATGGCAGGCAATCGCATGCAGGCCTGCATCACGAAGCAGTGCGGCCGCTGTGGCGCGTGTCATCCCCTCGGGAAAAAAGGCGGTTTCAACCGCCCTGTACCCCATTGCCGCTACGCGCCGCAGCGCAGCAGCCGTATCCACGGCCATCGCTTCGCGAATCGAGTAGAGCTGCAATGCTACCTGCGGAGCAGACCGCACGCGGCCAAAGCCAGCCCCCAGCGCCGTTGCCGCAGCAGCAGCGCCCACGGTGTTCAGAAATGTTCGGCGAGAAATCGTCATGGCACCAACACGCACAGTGAAGTCTGAAGGTACGAACCAGAAAAGGCTGCCGCTGCATCAGCCGCACAACCCCCTGGCAACATCGGAATCGGAAAGGCAATCATCAACGCTCCCCTAACAGTTTCTTATTTTGCAGACGTGCTTCGACCTTCTGATAGCGTTCTAGTGCCGACATCGCGCACGGTTCGTCTCCTGTTCATGATGGCTGCCTTCGCGGCATTCGGCCTAGCCGGCCCAACGCAAACGCGTGCGCAACTAGCGTCCGTTCGCGGCTTTGTAAGCGACAAAGTCAATGGCGAAGCCCTCGTGGGTGTGAACGTGCTCCTGGAGTCCGGTGGCGGCGATCTCCGCGGGAGCATCACCGATACCGATGGCATCTACAGCATCACGCGCGTTCCGCCCGGCGTGTATCTTTTCCGGGTTTCATACGTGGGATACACAAGCCACCTTGACACACTTCGGCTTGCGACAGGCCAGCGCCAAACTATCAATGTGGATTTGGCCCCGTTGGAAACGGAACTGGGCGAACTCGTGGTCGAAGGCGAGCCTGAAACTGGTGCGGCCCGCGTAACCGCAGGCCAACAGGTGGTCACGCCGCGCGATATTGACCTTATTCCCACGCCTGACATCTCGGGCGATCTGGCCAGCTTCCTGACTGCGCTGCCAGGCGTGGTGAGCCTCGGTGACCGGGGCGGACAGCTTTTTGTACGCGGCGGAGAGCCATCGCATAACCTCACGCTGATTGACGGCATGTACGTCCACCAGCCCGCGCACATTCTGGGTTTCTATTCTGCCTTTCCATCTGACATTATTCGTCAGGCCGACATATACACCGCAGGTCACGGCGGCCCCTACTCCGGGCGTATCGCTTCCGTGATCGACGTCAAATCGCGTAACGGAAACAAACGCGAATACAACGCTGCAGTGGCCGTAGCGCCCTTCGTGAGCACCTTCTTGTTCGAAGGGCCCCTGGTGCGCAACCGCGTGTCCATTATCGGATCCGCACGGCAGTCCATGATTCGGCAGTTTGCGCAGCGCTACGTGCCGCAGGATCTGCCCTATACCTTTGGCGACATGTTCGCCAAAGTGCACATGATCATTAGCCAGACCAGCCAGCTCTCAATCAGCAGTTTGTATACGCACGATGTGGGCACCATCGGACTGCCTTCGGAAGACCGTATTCTGGAAGAGGTCGGCTGGAAGAACTATGCGATCGGTGCCCGCTACGTCGTGCTTCCAAGGGCGCTTCCATTCGTGGCAGAAGTGCTGCTTTCCTGGTCGCGGCTACATACCGAGCAAGGCCCCCCAGGAAAGCCGGTTCGGTGGTCGCGCCCGGAAGGATTCAGCTACGCTGTAAACATGACCAGCTTCTACCAGCGCGCAGAGTGGCATTGGGGCCTGTACTGGCGTGCGCCACAAATCACTTCGGAGCTGGGCGGACTGTACCAGGAGTTGGAATACGGCTACAGCCGACGCCACAAGGCGGGCCTGTACATCGAGCCGGACTTCTATATCACGCCCGCGCTGAAGGCCCGGCTGACGCTTATCGGAGAGCTTTTTCCCGGACAAGACCAGCAGAGCATCTTAGAGCCGCGCCTGCGTCTGATCTGGGAGCGCGATAACCATCAGGCTAGTGCTGCCGCGGGCATCTACCACCAAGAAGTGTTTGGGTTGAACGACCGGCGGGATGCCACCAATGTGTTCACCGCGTGGCGCAGCGCACCCACGACCGATCTCTCGCGGGCATTGCATGCGCTTGTAGGCTATCGGTACAGCCTGTCGCCAGGAATGGAGTTGGCAGCGGAAGGATTCTACAAGCGGCTGCGCAATCTCTTCATCTCGGAGTGGACCTCGTTTCCGCGCTTTACCAGTCGCCTGCAGCGCGCCGATGGCCGCGTCATCGGAATAGACCTGCGCGCCGAGTTTCAGCACAAGGGCTTCTACGGGTACGTCAACTACGGACTGTCCTCCGTCGAATACGAAGCCAAGCAGCCCGCCATCAACCTGTGGTTTGGGCAGGAGCGACTTCTCTTCAGGCCGCCGCATGATCGGCGGCATCAGTTCAATGTGGTGGGCAACACGAAGCTGGGCGAATATGAAATCAGCGCCCGCTGGAATTTCGGGTCGGGACGCCCCTTCAACTTGGTATACGGCTTCGATGGCTTTGTGAACATGGATGGGTACCAGGATATCTTTTCGGCGCCTGACGACCAGCGCGTCATCTACGGCCCGCCCTTCAGCGGCATCCTGCCCACATATCACCGCCTGGATGTAACGGTGGCGCGGCGCTTTGAAGTCGGCAACAACCGTCTGACCGCGCAGGCCGGGGCAATCAACCTGTATGATCGCCGCAACCTGTTTGCGCTGGACCTCTTCACGACCGAGCGGAGCTATCAGTTGCCATTTGTGCCCACCATCAGCCTGAAGGTCGAGACCCGGTGATGCCCGTTAACTGCCGGATCATTGCATTGGCGCTCACGCTTGGAGCCATCCTGGTTACGGGTTGCTCCGAAAACGTAACCACGCGCCTGCGACTGGATCAGCCGTTCTCCATATACGGCCTGATCAATCCCAAGGCCGATACGCACGGCGTCCGGGTCTTTGAGATCCAGCACAACATCATGCTGGTTCGGCCCGAACCCATCGATGCTACGGTGACATCCACGCTCGTGCAGACGGGAGAAAAACAGCTTTGGCGCGACAGCGTGATACAGCTGGATGATGGCGACTATCGGCATGTGTTCTGGGCGGCATTTCGCGCAGCAACCGGAGAAACCTACCACCTGAAAGTCGTACGGTCTGATGGCGAAACCTCCTCGGCTACGACAACCATCCCTGGACCCATTGAGCTGGAGGTGCTAGAGGCCGACACGCTCAAGCCCGGACAGGCGCTGATGCCCGTATTTGTCCATGGCGATCCGCCGGCGGTCCCCCGCATTGACGTGGAATACGTAGTGGTTGGATTCAGTGAAGGCGGCAGCGACCCCATCTTCAAGTCTGTCGTCTTCAACTATGTCGGGCGCCTCGAGCAGCGGCCGGGCGGCTTGCTGCTGGAAATCGACATGGTGGACGACTTCCTCGCGATCTTCGAGGAGTTTGATTCGGACAACGTGGTCACGACCGAAGTCATTGATCTGCGAGAAATCATTCTGCGGATCCATGTGGGTGACGCCAACTGGGTCTCACCCATCGGTGTCTTTGATGAGGAGTTTCTGGTAGAGCCGGGTTCGTTCTCCAACGTCGAAAACGGGTTTGGCTACTTCGGCAGCGCCTATGTCGACTCAATCGCCTTTCGGCCTCCGCTGGCATTGATACGGCGTGCCGGCTTTTATGTCGTGGGCGACGAATGATCCGCCTGCCCTGCCTATGCGCCCTCTCTTTGACGCCCACCTTGACCTGGCCTGGAACGCCCTGTACTTCGACCGCGACCTCTCGCTGCCGCTTGCCGCGCTGCGCGCTGCCGAATCGCATATGACGGATGTCCGGTGGCGAGGACGGGCAGCCGTAAGCCTCCCCGCACTGCGTCAGGCACAGGTCGCCGTATGCGTCGCAACGGTACTCGCCCGCGCCGGCCCTTTGCCCACTGGGCGCTTAGCCTACCAGCGCATTGACCTGGACTATGCCACGCCACCTGCAGCGTACGCCCACGCACAAGGGCAGCTCGCCTACTACAAGCTGCTGCAATCGCAGGGCGCCGTGGCCATTCTGTCTACGGCGCAGGCGCTAGACAATCATTGGGCGCGCTGGCAGACTGATCCCGCCGGCACGCCCCTCGGAATCATCCTCAGCATGGAAGGCTGTGATCCCATACCCTCGCCCGCATACGCGGAACAATGGTACGCAGACGGGCTGCGTACAGCAAGCCTCGCGCATTACGGGGTGGGACGATACGCTTGCGGCACCGGAACGGATGGGCCGCTTACGGATGCAGGGCGTGTGCTCCTTAACGAGTTCAGCCGGCTAGGCATCGCGCTGGACGTCACGCACCTTAGCGATCAGAGCATGGCGGAAGCACTGGACATCTACGAGGGACCGGTCCTGGCCAGTCATCACAACTGCCGTGCGCTCGTCCCGGGTGATCGGCAGCTGACCGACCGGCAGATCCGCCGGTTGGTTGCCCGTGGCGCTGTGGTCGGTGCCGTTATGGACGCCTGGATGCTCTACCCCGGCTGGGAGCGGGGAGTCACCTCGAACGAAATCGTGGCCTTCGAAGCCGTAGCAGACCATATAGATCATGTCTGTCAGCTTGCCGGCAACGCGGACCATGCTGCCATTGGTACAGACCTGGATGGCGGCTTCGGCAACGACCAGACGCCTTTTGAGCTGAACAGCATCGCAGATGTGCACAAGCTCGCGCCGCTCCTTTGCAGCCGCGGCTACCGCGATAGTGATGTGGATGCGATCTTTTTTGACAACTGGCTGCGCTTTTTCAGGGCAGCATTACCCGCCGCTTAGCGCTTCACACTTCTTGCCTGCCGTATGCACGCACTGGACAAACGCTTTGAAGACCTCGGCTATTCACTGCGAGAATCAGCAGCTCCTGCCGCCATTTACAAGCCAGCCGTAATCGTCGGCAACCTCGCCTACTGCTCCGGCGCAGTGCCTGTCACCGGAGGAAAACTCCGCTTTCACGGCAAGGTGGGGCGTGACATCAGCCTTGAAGACGCCCGGCAATCCGCTGCACTTTGCGCGGCCAACAACCTGCGCCAAGTGTATTCGGTTGTCGGATCGCTGGGACGCATTGCGCAGGTCGTTCGGCTGACGGGATTCGTCAACAGCGACCCGGACTTTATCGATCAGCATCTGGTGATCAACGGCGCGAGCGAGCTTTTGAGAGCTGTCTTCGGGGATGCAGGCGTAGGCGCGCGATCCGCCGTCGGCATGGCGAGCCTCCCCTTGGGCGCGGCAACCGAAACAGAGCTCATCGTAGCACTCCATCCGGCATGATGGACCCTGCCTTTCTGCGCGCCCGCAAGGAAGCCGCCTACATCCTTTTGGCATGGGCCGTATGCCTCGTAATCACCGTGGGCATCAGCTGGCTCCTGGGCCAAACAGGACTCCCCATCGCTTCTATTGGGGGCATCCCGGCTTGGGTGTTCTTCGGAGTGCTGGTGCCGTGGGCTTTAGCCACGGCCTTCAGCACATGGTTCAGCCTCCGGTTCATGCGGGATGAGTAGTGAGGCGGCTGCCTCACTTGGGGCTTTTCTGCTGTACACGGCCGCCGTGCTGGCGCTCGCATGGCTTGCCCACCGCGTCGGATCGCGAAAGTCATTCCTGAGCGAGTACTTCCTCGGCAGTCGCAGCCTCGGGATGGTCGCACTGGCTCTTACGTTTGGGGCTACGAGTGCATCAGCCGGATCATTTGCAGGCTTCCCGTCGCTCATATACGCGCATGGCTGGGTCCTTGCGCTCTGGATTGCGAGCTACATGGTTTTTCCGCTGTGCGGAATGGGCCTCCTGGGCAAGCGCCTGAACCATGTTGCACGGCGTACCGGAGCAATCACCGTGCCGGATGTCCTGCGCGCCCGCTTTGAAAGCCGGGCGCTCCCACTGATTAGCACGGTACTCCTGGCACTCCTGCTCACGGTGTATCTCATTCCGCAGTTTACGCTGGCCTCGCTCATCGTGCAGCAGCTCCTGGGCAATGTGAATGCCTTTCAGCGCATGGCCTTGGGTCTTGCTCACACCATGCCCTGGATCGTGCCCACGGGCAGCAGTGCAGAGTATGTGCTGGGCCTGGTCCTGTTTTCTGTCCTGGTCGTGGGCTATACCGCATTCGGAGGATTCCGGGCCGTAGTATGGACCGACATCTTGCAAGGCTTTGTAATGGTAGCCGGCGTACTGGTGATGCTGGTCCTCGCCCTTTGGCAAGCAGGCGGCCTGAGGAACGCCACGGCGATGATGACCGACATGGAGCCGCCGCGCCTCGGCGAGGTGACTTTTGTCCGCGCAGATTCTATGCAACGGGAAGGCATCCGTGTTGCCGTGGACTCGTGGTTTACCGTTGGTGATCGGCTCTTTCGCACCAATGAGACAGCGTTCATTGTGCCCGGCACCCGCACCTCTGCACCAGTGAAGATGGTAGAGATTGTGACGCCCCAGGAAAAGGCCCGCGTCAAGCAGCACGGCTTCACGCCGCTTCCTGCCGCCATCATTCCAGAGCTTCAGAGCGTGCGATCTTATGCACGCGGTGCTGACGAGCCGGGCGTGTACGTTTCAGCGCCGGGGCCCAGCCCCACGGATCCTGACGGCTTCTTGCCCTTTGGGCTGGCCGTTTCGTTCTTTGCTTTTTGGGCGCTTTCGGGCACCGGGCAGCCCGGCAACATGGTGCGACTTATGGCCTTTTCCAACACGGTCACCCTCCGGCGTGCGATCGCTTCGTTGTCGATCTACTTCACGCTCATCTATGTGCCACTTGTGATCATCTTTTGCTGCGCGCGTGTGCTTTCACCCGGCCTGGACCATACGCCTGACCGTATCATGCCTGTAATGGCGTTCCTCCTGGCCGATGGGGCCCATGTGCCGTGGCTGGCAGGACTGCTCATTGCCGCACCTTTTGCTGCAGCGATGAGCACCGTAGACAGCTTCATGCTGATGATCACCTCCAGCGTGGTGCGCGACATCTACCAACAGAACGTACGTCCCTCGGCGCGCGAGCGCACCTTGAAGCGGATGAGCTACGCCTGCATCATAACCGTTGGCGTGTTGGCCACCGCCGGGGCGCTGTATCCGCCCCAGTTTCTGCAGTACATCATCGTGTTTACGGGCGGCGGCCTGGCAGTCGCCTTTCTGGGACCGGTGGCGCTAGCACTTTACTGGCCGCGGTTCAACACGATTGGCGCTTTGGCGTCCATAATAGGCGGCTTTGCGGCATATCTGGCGCTGTATGTCCTAGGCTTTGCAACGCTGGGAGCAATCACGCCGGTGCGACCGCTGGGGCTCGATCCCCTCATCTGGGGATTTGTGGCGTCGCTTGGCTGCGCCACAATCGGCACCTTGGCCAGCCCGCCGCCCCCAGACCGCCTGGTGCGTCAATTCTTCCATGTACCGACCGCCCGCACGGCGGCTCCGGGTCCGGAGTCCGCAGAAGGCTTGTAGCACAGCGGCGCAACAGCACTTCGGGACTCCGCTGCGAGCATTGGCCTTACTTTCGGTAGTCCAGGGGAGGCTCCCGATCCCCCACCAGCGGCTCGTAGGTGAAGTCGGGACCGCGGCGGTGCTCAAATTCAGCCTTTGCCGCGGCAAGCACGGCTGCATCGCGGTAGAGATCTACCGCGGTCATGGCCAGCGCCTTTGCCGCCAGCGTTAACCCCTTGGAACCAATGCTCATGCCACCAGCAGCGACAGCCTGCCAACTGTGCGCGGCCGTGCCAGGAACCCAGGTGGCAGCATCGAATCCTGCTGTTGGGGCAGCGTAGCTGACATCACCTACGTCAGTGGAGGTCATGTCGGACTTCGGCTCGTAGGGTTGGATCTGCTCCTCTGATCCCAGTTCCAGATCAGGGCTGTTGAGCGTGGAACGGATGGCCTGGGCAAACGACAATTCCTCCGCACTATACTTCACGCCGCCCAGCGCCTGCAGGTTTGCATATAACGCCCGAGAGAGAACCTCATTCGGAAGCACACTGTGGATGCCATGAATGATCTCGTAATCCATCGTGGTACCCGTGCCCAGCGCAGCTCCTTCTGCGGCACGAATGATACGAGAAAAGATTTCCAAAAGCGCCGCAGCGCTCGGGTTGCGCACGTAGTAGTACACCTCACTGAAGTCTGGCACGACATTGGGCGCAAGACCGCCGTGGGTGATTACGTAGTGTATGCGTGTTTCCTGCGGCACATGCTCGCGCATCATGTTGACCATGAGATTCATCGCTTCAACGCCATCCAATGCACTCCGGCCACGGTCCGGCGCTCCCGCCGCATGCGTTGATCGCCCATAAAAACGAAACTTGGCCGATCTGTTGGCCAGGTTGGTCATCGGGCTGGCGTCAGTCCGGTCGCTAGGATGCCAGTGCAGCACCGCATCCACATCGTCAAACAGCCCTTCGCGCACCATGTACACCTTGCCAGCACCGCCCTCTTCGGCAGGCGTTCCATAGAGGCGTATGGTGCCGTGCCCGTCGCGGCGGCTCAGAAACTCCTTTACGGCCACCGCCGCCGCTACCGATGCCGCGCCAAAAAGGTGGTGGCCGCAGGCATGACCCGCTGCACCTTCTGCGACAGGCTCCCTCTGCGCAATGGCCGCCTGGGACAGCCCCGGCAACGCGTCATATTCTGCAAGAATGCCGATGACCGGCGCGCCGGTGCCGTATTCCGCTACGAATGCGGTGGGAATGCCCGCGACACCTGCACGAATGACGAACCCTTCCTCCTCCAGCGTCTTCATTAGCAGCCCTGCGCTGCGTGTCTCCTGATAGCCGACCTCGGCCCATTCCCAGATTTGCCGCGCGATGTCAAAATACTGCCCGCCGCGCACATCAATAGCACCAGACACATCAAAGTCCTGGGCTTTAGCGACGACGGGGCACAGCGCGATGATCAGTGCCACCAGCGATCTCGTAATCATGCTATTTACCTTGCTTCTGCCACGCATCTGCGTAGACATGTTCAGGAAAGTCCAGATACCCTGGGTATCCGCGCTTGGCTTGGACTGCTTTGCGAAGGTCCAATGCGACCACCGCTACCGCATCCGTTGTTTGCAGTACGACCTCGCCTTCAGGATCAACCACCAGCGAAGGTCCGCCGATCTGAACCCCCGCCTCGGGCCCCGGTCGGTTTACCGATACGACGAAAGCACTAGCCGTCAGCGCCATCGCCCGGTATGCCAAAAGCCACCGTCCATAAGTTGCCGCCGAGGTTGCGCGCGGTGCCAGAATGACTTCTACACCTTGCGCGGCCAGTACCTGCGCGCCGACCGGTCGATTGGCATCCGAACATATCTGAATGCCGACCTGTACGTTCAAGGCATCGATAACGCGCGGTGGATGGCGTCCAGGAAGGTAATGGTCGGTTTCCCAAAAGCCCTCTTCTTGAGGCAGGTGGAGCTTTTCATAGGTGGCGGTCACCTGCCCGGCCGGATCAATGAAGAGCGCCGTGTTGTATCGTCCACCCATAGACGAATCGCGAAGAATCGCGCCGCCGAGGAGTGTCAGGCCGTACTCGACTGCAACGCCGCGAAGCAGCTGCATTCGCCATCCCGCGGGGCCATCCACATCGTCTTCACGCGCCACGGGCGTGGCCGGCGACCATGGGTTTAGTGGCAGCTCTGGCAAGATGACCCAGTCGGCCTGCGCCGCGCGCGCCTCCGCCAGATGTGCATGCAGCCTCGCCGCATGGTCAGCGTAAGGAAACACCTCCGTGACCAGCGCCACCTTCACTGTCCGAACCCCTGTGTCAGGCATCAGCGTTGGCTGTTTCGCACTAAGCGTCAGCACATTGGATAACGCACGTAAAGGTAGGCAACAAACACCTTCGAGATCGAGCCGTGCCGCTCACACAAGGCCCACGGACACAGGCAGTCGCGTGATCAAGGCCAGATCCGACGCAGACTCGCGGTAGCGGCCCTGCAGAATGCCTGCCGCCAACTGCTTGGCCTCGTCGATGCGATCTACGAACTGGTTGAGCGGGATTCTCTTAAGTACTGCAAGGGAATACAGCACATGAGCAAACTCTCCTTTGAGCCCCATTACGATGCACGCCACACCCTTGTCCATCGCGGAATCTATCAAGCGTTCGAATGCCAGCGCAGCGCTGTCGTCAACCGTGGTCGCTGCCGCAAAGTCGAGGATGACCACATCGTGGTCTTCTATGTCCTTGAAGACCGTGCGCACAAGCTCGTTGGAACTCGCCACGGTGAAGCGCCCCGTCAGCCTGATAATGCCAACCGGTACAGAGAATGGATCGAGATCGTCAACATCCTGCGCGAACGAGAAATAGTTCGGATCGACAATGGGAAAGGACATGATGCTGTCCAGTTCGCGCTGCTGCGAACGTCTGGCGGTAAGTACGCCGGATGTGATCAAGCCGAGCGCCACCGCGGTGATGAGATCGACCAGAACGGTGAGGACGAACGTCATTGCCATCACCAAGACATACTCCGTCCGGGTGTGCACGAGTCGCTTGATGAAGCGCCAGTCGATGATGTCCCAGCCGATCTTGATAAGGATGCCAGCAAGTACGGCCAATGGGATCGGTTCCA
This sequence comes from Rhodothermales bacterium, assembly GCA_951812585.1. Taxonomy (GTDB): domain Bacteria; phylum Bacteroidota; class Rhodothermia; order Rhodothermales; family Bin80; genus JAAXGV01. Next base: position 463,435 of record OX638318.1, read on the forward strand.
CCATTCTTCCCAAGCCTAAAAGCAGTGCAAGCAAGACGAGCGCCGCGAATGCACCCGCCATGGGCGTGCGACCGCCCACGCGTATGCTGGTGACAGTGCCCATCGTGGCACCGGCTCCTGGAAGCGCTCCTAATCACACGAACATCGCTGAACCAGAGAATTGAAGCACAGGTGCCTACGATCAGGGCGGCCAAGGGAGCCGGCACGAACTTATGCAGGTGCCGCGGCCAAAAGATGCAGATGCCGAGCGCCAACGTGCCTACGATCACCGCGTCCAAATGCATCGCTGCCAAGGCACCCGGCAAATCGCGCAACTGCTCCACGATACTGCCCGTTATGGCCTCCACGCCCAAATTTGGATGAAGCTGAAGCGCGATGATGATGATGCCGATACCTGACATGAAGCCGGAAATCACCGAATATGGCGTATAACTCACGAACGTGCCCATGCGGAGCGCACCGAGGGCGACCTGGAGAAGCCCCGCCAGCATCACGATCGCGAATGCCGTTGCAAGATCGTCGCTGTAGATCACAACGACGGACGCCATGGCGATTGTCATCGGACCCGTGGGACCCGATACCTGCGAGGGCGTACCACCGAAGATCGCAGCGAAAAAGCCTACGAAGATCGCGCCGTAGATGCCGGCGACCGGCCCAAGACCAGAGGCCACGCCAAAGGCCAGTGCCATGGGCAGCGCCACCACGGCGGACGTCAGCCCGCCCGTGAGATCTCCCATCAAGCGTCGTCCGCTGTAGGGCTCGTTGCCAGGAAGAAAGAAGAACGCCTGTTTGAAAAGAGACAAAAGAGAACCAATCTAGCCATAGCGTTTTCAGCGAAGCCAGCCGTATACGTACAGTCCCTGAAGGAGGACGAATTGCCGCTTAATCGTCGACATCATACATGAAATGTAAGTGACAAAAGAAGGTGTGGTGCGGCTTATACCATCGAATGCATGGACGTTTTCGGAGAACACCGGTTAGACGAATGCATACGTAATGCTCAGCGCACACGCACAGAATCTAAGACATCGGCTCTGCACAACGGCAGCGCCGCGGATCAAGCACCAGCCACGAGGCATATCACCGCGCGGCATTTCGACTGCGTAGCGCGGCGGTACCGGTAACCTCTGCATGGTACGTCCCTACAGAGATAATGTCATGGCGCTACGAACAGCATCGCACCGTTGGCATTGCGCCATACTTCCTTGCAGGTGCGCAACATGCCTGAGATTCGACAGCGGTTCATCTTCGACAGTTGTGCATGAGTACGATTACGGATGTGGCCGTTGGATGCATTGACGACATCGAGGTGGCCGCGCTCGTCAATCCCTTCCTCACGGTTGTTGCGCAGCCGACCTACGAGATGGACTCCAAGGCGATGGAACTGCTGCCCCGCCGTATGAACGGGTTCGCCGGACCGCCGAGCACGCACCTGCTTCCCACGGAGCTGATTGTGCGGCGCTCCTCGCTTGCCATCGCGCAGGCCTGACCAGCACCATGCAGATCCCCCGGGCGCGTTGGCACTGTGATCTGTGTCTGCACCCGCGCAGCTGCGACCATCTACACGGCAGACGCCAACACCCTGCGTCTGGCATGACCCTTACGGCGTGCTGGTCGGTCCGGGTTGGCAAGATGCAGCAAGGATCCCTGGAAGCGCCAGCGCCGGATCCGGCTCGGATCAATGATTAGCCTCGTCGCATAGTGGATGCCGCCTGGCTGTATCCTCCACGCAGCCGCATGGCACGCGTAAGGTGCTACCTTGCGCTCCTGTGCACTGTGAAGGCCGTGGCCTCCCCGCGCGGAAACGTGCGCCCGTCTGCGAAATCCGTTTCACCATAGCCGTGCAGCATAAACCGTTTCAGCTCGATGGAACCGTTGGCTGGATGCAATTCAACCGACATCTGCGGCCCGCTGCCGGTAATCTTCACGCTGCCATACTGGTAGCCGCTGGACCAGAAGTAGGTGCCCTTCCTTGGAGTGAACCCCATGCGACCCTCCACCGCGGAGTACTGAAAACCCGTGTAGGCCAACAGCCCGGCCCAAGCGGCCATGGCACGCGCGTAGCGGTGGCCATACTCTCCTTCGTTGAATGGATTGCGCTTGTGGCCATCATAGCGGTCCCGAATCGCGCGAAAAACCTTAAGCCCCGCCTCCTCCTGCCCCTCGTAGATCATGTGGGCCGCGGTGCTGTACTCAAATCCCGTCATGATCTCCGTGTAATACGGGAAGGGAAAGTCCAAGAGCTCCCCGCGCGGATAACTGGCCATGAGCAGGCCCGCCTCGTTCCCCAGACCGAAGCTCCGAAACGTGTTGAAATGCTCGTTGAAGTTGTCGATGTAGTTGTACTTCATGATGCTGCGCAGCGTCGTCTGCACGTTCTCCTTGCGCAGGAGATACCCCAGCCCCGCCGTGTGCGCGAGGTACTGTCCGACCAGTTGATCAACCAGGCACCCCCGGCCGAGCTGTGCTACCGTGCTTGTGCCCTCCGGGATGTGGTGCTCGTAATACTCGCCGTTGAAAATGTTGTCGTCGATCCAGGCGCTGCCGCGCTCAAAAAGGTCTCTGGTTTCGTCTGCAAAAGCCTCGTCTCCCAAGTACCGCGCCATCTCCTCCGAAGCCCGTAACGCGCCCAGATACCACGCCGCCATCTGCGGGTTGGGGCCGAGATAGTTGATATCCATCGTGTTGTGCTGGCTGCCTTCCATCACGCCATCCTTGTTCTGATCCCATATGCCAGTCCAGGCAAAACTCATGGACTTGCGGATGTTGGGCCACAGCCGCCGGAGCATCGCGTCATCTCCTGAAAGCTGCCAGTCGCGATAAATCTTGATCAGCGTGCCCATCTGCCCGTCCGCAGCCCAGCGCTGAAAACTTCGGGCCCGTTGATCAATAGGAAGCCCGACGCGGTGGCTCATGGCACCGTTGTCGTTGACGGAATGCGCGAACTCCACCTCACGAAACCGCTTGGACAGGTCTCCAAACAGGAACGGTACGGTGGACTCGTAATTCCACACGTGAAAGCATGTCCCAAAGCCCCATCCGGAGCTTCTGGAAGCCCCGATTTTTGTACCTGTTATGCTCCCCGTGCCCTCGAAGCCGTACGGAAGCCCATCGGCTGTCCTGAACACCGTCTGACTCCGCAAGTGATTGAGGTTGAAGAGGCCCGCTTCCTTGAGCACTTCCGGCGCGTCGCTTGCCGTCAGCGTGCGCACGAAACGCACGGTTTCTGCTTCCAGCATATCGAGCGCGGCGGCAGTCTTCACGGCAACATCCCAGGCGTTCTCGTACAGCGTCGTGTAGTAGTTGCCTACAATCTCGGGGCCGCCAAACTGTCCGGCATGGTGCACGCCATGATCCCAGGCCCGCCGATTCGGAAAATGCCACGTCAGCATGAACGTGATCGCGCGAGACTCGCCGGGCGCAAGCGCCACCTTGGCGGCAACTGTCGCCGGCGGTGTCTGAATGACATGCGCCGTATCGGGATGATCCACAAGCTCGCCGTCTGCAACAAAGTCATCCCAGAACGCGCGGAATGTCCAGTTCCAGGCCAAGGGTTCCCAGGATGTACGATAAGTGACCGGACTAGCGGTGGTCGTCAGGGCCATCGTGCCCCAATTGACATCCAGGGAGTCCACGCCTTCCGACGTCATGTAGATGCCCGAAACACCGTCATCCTTGCGAAACGTGTTGACGTTCCTGTCCGGCGTGCCGGTCCAGCCATCCACCCCGATGTAGTTGGGCACCATACCGACCACCGCCGCCTCCAGCGAATCACGGGTCGGATTGACAAGCACATAGCGCAGAATAGCCACGGGGATGCCGCTCCGCTCGGCGTCGCCAACGATGAGCGGGTTGAATGCTTCAAGACGCACATCCACAGGAACGGCGGAATGTTCAAACGACACCTGAGCCAACGGGTAGGCGGCCTCGAATGTCGTAGACTCGAACCGGGGAAACCCTGAGTTGACCGCATCGGCACCCCAGTCTCCGCTATGCTCCTTGGCCGGAACGGGACCTTCCAGCACGCGCACCCGACCGGGGCTGTCCGGCGTCTTGTAATAGAGCGCGAAGAAGGGCCCGTTGGCAATGGTGGGCGGCACCAGCTTGAAGGCCGGAAGGTAGCCCAGCGCGCCGCGGTTCATGATCTCCCAGTCCCGCAGGTCCCCACGCCCACCCAAAGACACCGTCCCCGTTCCGATGCCTCCAAGCGGCATCGCGACCTCGTCCAGATAGATACCCGTATACGTCTTGAGCACAGGCCAGCCGGTATCCACATCGGACTGCGAACATGCGGCAACAAATGCAAGCAGGAAGACAGCAAGCAGCGGCGCTGGTTTCATCATCATCTGGAGCATGGCGAATCGAATAAGGTGTCCGATCGCTACTGTGCGAAAGCCGAGCGAATGGCTTCCAGCGACTTGCCCAGCACCGCTACGGCGATGCGGTCCAGCGCTGCCTCGTCTCCCTGCAGGTGGATCGTCCGATGCACATGTGTGTGCGCTTCCCCCGGTGCCAGCGCCATTGCTGGAGACGAGGTCTCGAGCTCGTAGAAGGGACCCAGCGGCGACACGCCGGGGGCCGGGGGACCATCGTTGTAGCTGTTGACAACATCGCCTGCATACGGATCCTCCTGCAGCTCCCACATGGAATTGACGTACAGGGCGTCATGGTCTGGCATCGTGTACTGAACCAGCGTCAGCACCCGGTTGGCCCCATCATAGCTTCCAAATGTGGGCATGCTGCGTGCTCTGGAGAACCCAATCTTGCTGCGATATTCCCCGTCGCCCTTGAAATAGACGACCTCGTCATCGTGCGTAAGCCGGTCCGCAGGGACCTCGCCAAAGTAGGCCGCATTCACCACGGGACCGCGCGCCTCCATGCTGCCCGCGGCATAGGGTACAACCACGGTCGTTGCCGGCGACGGATTGTACATGCCCAGGATCCAGATCGACAATAGTCCGCTCTCCGCAGTCCACGCTTCGCTGCCGATGTTGGTGACCGTGTTAACCGATTCGAAAGCCACCACATGGACGCCGACACCGACTTCAAGTCCCAGGTGGGCGTTGACTGTATCCACATCGATGAGGTGTACCTCGCGATCCACCTTGAGGTCGAAGTCCGTTCCGGAATAGTTCTGAAGCTGCATGGTCTTCTCAAAAGCGACATGCCCGGACGACTCGGATACAACCGTCCATGGCCCCCAGTCTATGGCCTCGGGTACATACCAGTGATCCAGATCAAATGGATCCCCCTCCTGAAAGTAGATTGAAAACTGCCCCCCTTCAGGGCCGAGCCAAAAACGGTCTTCTCCGCCAAATACGTTGATATGCTCCTGCCGCTTGCCGGAAGCGATCACGGATCGGTTGATCCAGCCAAAGCTGGTGCCTTCGCTGCCCTGCGCCGTGCTGGTGAGTACGCGTCCCTGCATATCCGGACTGACCGCAACCTGCGCCTGCGCTGCAGCATCTGAGAGCACCACCAGGCTGGTGTGTTCCTGTAAAAACGCAAGGTCTGCGCCAAAGGTGGCGGCCGCGGGGACTGATTCCATGGTGGTTGCCGGCTGATTGCATGCTGCAAGTACCAAGAGCACAAGCAGAATAGAGCATTTCGTCATGATCAACGCTGTTGGATTGCGATGGGCGACATCAAGCAGTGCTTCGCGCAAGATACATGCAGGCGCGTCAGGGCGTTATACTCACCGGGTAATTGGCCAAGTGCTCCCGGTACAGTCCTGGGTGAGTCTGACCGCCAATGATCAGCTCGTACGGCCCCTCGTCGGGTAGACCCTCAACCCGAATCAGCGCCACGTAAGGCTCCTCATACGGCACGGGTAATTCGAACAGCAACTTGGAGATATCAACGGTAAGAGTTCGACCTTCAAGGCGGTATGCCTGAACGGCCAATCCATCCACGCCCACGGCAATGTCGCGTGCTACATCGATGTAGACGCCTCCGAGCTGACGCAACACATCAGCTGCGGCCATGAGGCCGCCGACTTCAGACCAGCTCGGTCCAGAGCGCAGCGGCGTCTGTGGAAAGCCTTCATGGTCGATATTCTCTGGACCCAACCCGAAAGGAAACGTAGGCGCATTGTAGATGCCGTTGGCTACATGGCGGGGGTGCGTCACAAGCGTCAGCGATGCGCGGGCCGCTGCGATGCCGCGTTCGATGAGATCCTGTCGACCGGTTAAAAGGCCCAGCCGCACCAGAATCCCTGCAAATCGGTGATCGCGCTGATCCAGCCATTCGGCGTCTCCGATCTGTGAAGAGAAGCCGCCGAAAGGATAAGCCGTGATGATGTAATGCGGGGCCCAGACAGTCTGGAGCAGACCGGCGTAATCCGCCACCGCCTCCGCTGCATCCAGGTATTGATGTTCGCCGGTGGCTTCGTATAAAGAGACGAAGCCTTGCAAGGCCCACGACATGGCCATGGCGTTGCGCGGCGGCTGCCCGGTGCGATCATCGTGAAAGCTTTCGGCCTTGACTGCGCACGAATAGAGCGCCTCAAAGTCGATCCACCGCTGCGTGGGCAGCACTTCATCCAGAAGAAACTGCGCCGCACGTGTGGCCGCATCCAGATAAAGGGTGTCTCCCGTAGCACGATAGAGCTCACTGAGAACCCACACGTTGGCTCCGCCCTCCGCATTCCATCGCATTGCCGGGCGTGGCCGCAAATCTGCGTCAAACCAGGCGGGTACTGTGCCGTCCGGAGCCATGCGCTGCACAAGAAAGTCTCCAAAACGCTGCACGAACGCCAGGATGCGCGAATCTCTTGTGCCGGACCGATAGAATTCCATCAGATAACCAGCCGTCACGGCCGCTGCCGCCGTATGGTAGTCCGATGTCTCCCAATCCCAGTAGTTGCGCGTCTCGTGCGGATTGTATCCTTCGCTGGGGAAGCGCCAGAGGCTGCGTTGCCAGACTCCCTTGTCCAGATCGTACAGGGACGGAAACAGCCCCTCGTTCTGCGGAGCCGTTAGGGCCAAGTTGATGATCTGATTGGCCTTTGCCCCGATCAACGCATCAGACAACACCTCTCCCCAGTAGGACAGCCCCAGTGCATCGGCGACGTTGTTCCACCAGGCCGTGATATAGGTGAGATGAAACCACTGCGGTGCGGTCAGGCGAAACATGCCCATGGTCTGCCCGTCCGCTACCCACTCCTGCCAGGAGTTCCACGCCTGGGGACCGTCCGGCGCTCTGTGTACCATCACCGGCAGACCATCCTGGACCTCCACGGTGAAACCCTTGTAGTCGAAGCTCGCCGGATAGAATGCCTTGGCATATTCAGCAAACGGGAGGGCCTGCGGCCGCGGCTGCTGGAAATAATGCTGGCCATAGTGTTCCCACAAAAAGCGGGAGGCGCGCTGATACCCGCGATGCGGCGGCGCATCGGAAGCCAGAAGCAGGTCCATGCCGTAGCGCACCTCATGACTGGAAAGGGTACGCACGAATGTGCCTCCAGCGTTGACGTGACGCCAGTAGACATGCTGCTCCGCAATGGCATCCATCAGGCCGTATGCCATAAGCGGCTGACTGGTCATCCCTGAGACGAGTTCCAGGTCCAGCACAGCGGGCAAAGTTATCCTGGTTGAGTCAATGGGCACGCCAAAAATCCAGCGATGCTTCTGCGGCCGTGCGCCTTCGGCATAGACTCTATGCTCATTGATCAGATTCAGATCTGGAACGATGGCTGCAAACAGCCCGCCTGTTTGCACGATTGTTGCCGGCGCAAAGAAGACGCGATCCGCAATGACATCGCCGGGCGAGCGTTTGTAGGCCGGCGCATGACTGAAATCCGGAGTGCCTTCTTCCGCAAAGGCAATGGGCGACAACAGATACTCCAAGCGCGGTGGGTTGCCCTTGAGCTCCGCGCGCACATCAATGTGCACCGACGACATGCCACTGCGCAGCGTCAGCGTTTGCGTGACGTGCGCAATCTCGGTGTTGCCAGACAGCGTCACTGCCACATGATCCGCGTCCTGCGCTGTCACTTCGTACGCATCCAGCACCTCCGGCACAATGATGCGGTATGCATCGGCTACCTGGAGCGCCCGGCCATGCTCGTTGGAGCGATCCAAATACAAGGCGGTCGTAGTCACGGGTCGCGGCGTCGGCGGACGAAAAGCCTCGGCTACCTCCACCCATGCCCCTGCCCTGGCTGCAAAAAAGGTCTGACTGATGCCATCGTCATCACGCGCGACCACAACCTTGACCTGATTATTAGCGATCTCCAGGCCAATATCCGTCTGATGCACGCGTACCTGCGCCGCTGACACCGGCACCATGGCGGCCATAAGCAGCACCAGCATTGCGGTGCGGCACCCGCCGGATCGGCGAAGAACGGTGCTGGTCTGCCGGGTGACGCATGGAACCCGGCGTGCCGCGGGTGACTGCAGCGCATTCGCATCGCTGCCCATCATGACGCGGTCGCTGGTTCTCAAGGCTGGATCATCCATTGCCATTTGTGTAGTCTTGTATGGTCAAACATAAGCGCGTCACCATGCCACCATGGGAGTGGCGCTCATCATTTCGCGATGTCCCGGCCCATCGCCTGATGATCCTGCTGTGAGCGGAGATGCCGCAGGCTTCTGCGATCGTCCATCAGGTGTGTGATGGTGTGCTGGCCAGTCCCTGGCTGATCCCACGAGCCCAACTCCGCGCGCGCATGCGCGGCTTCTGCCATCAGCCGCGTTACGATGTCTGGATGTGCGGCAGCAACATCCTGCGTTTCGCCGGGGTCTTTGCTCAAATCGTACAGCAATGGTTCTTCCAGATCCCGAAGGCCCGACTCCCACCAGACCAGCATTTCCGGCGTGCGCGGCAGGTGCAGCTTCCACTGACCCTCGCGCACCGCTTGCAGGTTGAGGCCGTTGTAGTAATAGAATACGCGATCATGCATGCCTTCAAGCCGGTCTCCAAAGAGTACCGGGCGCAGGTCGGTGCCATCAATGAGGCGATCAGAGGGCAGCGTAGCACCTGCCAGGTTGGCAATCGTCGGCAAAAGATCCATGGCGTTCACCATCGCGCCGCTCACTGCACCTGCGGCGATGCGGGCAGGCCATCGCATGATGCAAGGTACCCGCAAGCCGCCTTCAAACGTGCTACCTTTGCCACCTCTGAAGGGCCCGTTGGAGCCGTAGGTACTTGCCGGCGCGGACCCATTGTCAGAAGTGAATATCACCAGCGTATCGGCAGCCAGGCCCGCGTCCTCTAGTGCGCCAAGGACCATGCCTGTGCTCCAGTCGATCTCCTCGACCATGTCGCCGTACACGCCTGCGAGCGACTGACCCGCAAATCTTGGATTGGGCATCCAAGGTGCGTGGGCACGCGTGTGTGACAGGTAAATGAAAAAGGGGCGCTGCGGATCGGCGTGGATAAACTCGACGGCGCGTTGCGTAAAGTGCTCTGTGATGGTCGTCACATGCGCATCCGGGTCTACGATGCTATCGTCTTCCAAGAGCGGCGTGGAACCGTCCGGATGCGTGTTGACGACCATGCCATGGAACAGATCAAAACCGTGCCGCGCCGGGTGAAACTGCGAGTGCGCGGTGAAACCCGCATGCGTGTCGAAGTCAAAGCCTGGCGGAATGCCCAGGTGCCACTTCCCGATACAGGCCGTCCGGTAGCCGCGACCTTTTGCCAATTCGGCAATGGTCACTTCGCTCTCTTCAAGCCCCAGATCGCTGTAGACCCCGCCTACCGCGAAGGGCACGCCGCACCGCGACGGATAACGCCCCGTCAGCAGCGCGGCGCGGGAAGGACTGCACACTGAACAAGGAGAGCGATAATCGGTGAAACGGATGCCTGCCGCCGCCATACGATCCAGGTGCGGCGTCCTTATTGTGTTCGACCCGTAACAGCCCAGGTCGCCGTAGCCCAGATCGTCGGCAAAGATGAGGACAACGTTAGGGGCCGCCGCGCGTGCAGCCCGGCTCCAGCATCCAGTGCTAGCGGCGACCGCGGCGCATGTGGCCGCTTTGATAAAGTCCCGGCGCGTCAGGGCGGCGCTATTAGCTGTTGGCAGCCTCATCTTTTGGACCTTTCCATATGCGCGTCCAAGAGCTGCACGATGCGATCATGACCATAGTGCGCTGCCAGTTGCTTCGGCGTCCATCCGCCGCCCGGAGCTGCCTGCGCATCCGCGCCGGCGCGCAAGAGCGCCTCAGCGAGCGCCTGACTGCCGCTGAACGCCGCCCAGTGCAGGGGTGTCCATCGCTGTGCACCGTTGAAGGTGTTCAGGTCTGCTCCTGCATCGATAAGTATGCGGCCTGTACCCGCCTGACCCAGCATAGCAGCGCGCAGAAGCGGCGTCCATCCGTCGATGCCCCGCGCCTCGACTTCAGCGTCCCATCCCAAGAGCAACGTCGTCACCGCTTCGTGGCCCAGCTTGGCAGCCCGATGCAACGGGGTCCAATCCCCTGCCCCGCGCATTTCCACATCAGCCCCAGCCTCCAAGAGCGCTTGTGCGATGGCGGTATCGCCCATTGCCGCGGCACGGTGCAGCGGTGCCCAGTCGCCGTGCATGCCGTTGACCTCGGCTCCGCTGGCCAAGGCTGCGTGCACGGCTTGCAGGTCCCCCGCCACCACAGCGCGGTGCAAGTCTTCGGTAGTCTGCTGTAAGCCCATGGTGCGCATCGCCGCGGCTACTCGAACACCTGTTCCGGGTGGTCTTGGTACCACTGAAGTTCAAGCTGCTCCCGTGCATCCAGCGTGTCTTCGCGGCTGAGCAGCTGGTGACGATACCGCCGAAAAGCCTGCATATCTGTTTGCAGGGCGCGGGTAGTCTCCTCCCAGTGCGGGCTGCCAAGCCACTCCTTGGGATCCGTGTAGCTGGAATGCGCCGATCCTGTGGGGCGTACGCCGCTCCCGCGTCGGCCATAGTCGCCCAGCTCCGCGCGCGCCTCGTCGGCCAATGCCAAAAGGCGCGCCACGACATCGGGGTGCTGAGCCGCCACATCTCTTGTCTCGCCTGCATCTACCTGCAGATCATAAAGTGCTGGCGCGTCCATCAGCGTCGTATTAACCGCAAGCCAGGGGGCACACTCGCCGTAGATGCCCGCGCGCGACTCCGGGCGCGCAAGGTGCAGCTTCCACCGCCCGGCCCGTACGGCCTGCAGCCATGTACCAGCGTAGTAGTAGTAGACCGCGTGCGGGCTCTTTGCACCCGCGCGCGCCTGCATCAGCGGCCACAGGTTCCTGCCATCAATGGTGCGATCCCCCGGCAACGGTGCGCCTGACAGGTGCGCAAGCGTCGGCATAATGTCCATGATGGTGGCCAACTCGCTGCATGTGGTGCCTGCCGGAATCTCCTGGGGCCACCTCATGATGCATGGCACGCGCACACCGCCCTCCCATGTGGTTAGTTTGCCGCCGCGGAGCGGCGCCGCGGAGCCGGACTGATCCCCGAATCCCAGCCATGGCCCATTGTCGGAGGTATAAATGACCAGCGTGCGATCGTCCAGTCCCAGTGTCTTCAGGTGGTCCAGGATCAGTCCCGTGCACCAGTCAATCTCTTCTATGGCATCCCCGTAAAGTCCCGCATCGGAAGTGCCCTGAAACTCCTTGCCAGGATAGATCGGGATATGCGGCATGGGATGCGCCAGATACAGGAAAAACGGCTGGTGCTGACTCCGCTCGATAAACGCGATGGATTCGCGGGTGTAATCCTGCGTGAATCGAAAGTGGTTTGGACGCTCGGTAAGCTTTCGGTCGTTGTAGTAGAGCGGCACGGCAAAGTTTTCGAATGGCTGCGTGCCGTTTACGATGCGGATGCCATAGAAGAAGTCGAAGCCTTGGCGATTCGGAGCAAAGATGTCGTCTTGGCCCAGGTGCCACTTGCCTATACAGGCGGTTGCATAGCCGCGGGTCTTGAGCATATCCGCTATGGTCACCTCGTCGGGACTCAGCCCAAAGGGAGCATCGTACAGGTGCACATCAGGCATGCCGGCCCGCACTGCATAGCTTCCTGTCAGCAGCGCAGCACGCGAGGGAGAGCAGATCGGGCTTACGTAAAAGTCGGTAAAGCGCATGCCTTCGGCCGCCATGCGATCAATGCGCGGGGTCCGAATGTTCGGCGACCCATAGACGCCCAAGTCGTTGTAGCCCTGGTCATCTGTAAAGACGATCACAAAGTTGGGTGGCTGCGCTGGGGCTGCCCGGCAGGAGGCAAGCCCACTGGCCAAGCCGAGCGCCGCCCCTTTTCCCAGCGTATGCAGGAAGTCGCGGCGGCTCCACAGTCTAGACATAGCGTCAGCGGGGGATCCTGGATGCGGCCGGGGCGACCAGACGAGTGGCACTGGCCATCTCGCTTGAGCGCACGCCACCGTGCCGCCTACAGCCCGAAGGCCATGGAGACGATATGCACCGACCCTAGCCGGCCAAACTCCCAGAACGCGTAGCCCACATTGAGCGTGTAGCCACTCAAGCCGACGTTGATGCCGGTCCCCAGCGTGAGTCCCTCCTCGTCGTAGTTGAAGCGGTAACCGCCGCGCACCGAAAACAGGTTGCGGAAGGTGTACTCCGTGCCCATGTTGACCTTCTCGGCTCCATCGTTGGGATGCACAAACTCAGCGGCCACCGTCCAGTGATGCAGGCTGCCCGCGCCGCTCTCCATAAGGTCATAGGCCGCGCCGAAGCTGAAATTGACCGGCATCCGCACATCTGCCGGTTCGTAGCCTATGCGCTCGTCGAAGGAGGCAATCTGCGTATCGGGACCGATGTTGCGGCCCACCATGGTGACGCGCAGGCTTCGAATGCCCGTATGAAACACCGTGCCAATGTCCACCGCCCAGGCACCGACCGTAGCGTCGTCCAGTGTTTCTGTGATGTACTTGGCGTTGACGCCGAAGTGCAGCTGCTCTGTCACCCTGCGGGCATAGCTGACACCCAGGGCCAGGTCCTGCGCGGTGACCGTGCCGAGGTCTGTCAGCACTTCGGAGCGTCCGGTGGGGACGCCATCCACGAGGATCGCCCTGTTTTCTGTACGGGGCATGTCGCCATAGTCCAGGAACAGCAGGTTGACGCCAATGACACCGATGCCCTCAAAGTACCGGGCGGCAGCCATACTGTAGTAGTTGATGTCTGCAAACCAGCGGACGTTTGTCAGACCGATGTTGAGGCTGGTCATATCCACCAGCGAGGCAGGATTGGTAAGCGACGATGCTGCATCGCCGCGGCCCAGTGACGAGTTGACCCCACCCATGCCCGCCTGGCGCGCATTGGTGGGAAGCTTGAGAAACTGAAATCCTGCCTGTCCTACGCGGCTGAAGTCTGTGGGCGGCAGTCCGATGCCTGGGTCCGGGTCGAGCTGTGCATGCGCCGGCTGCGCAAGGCCTGCGATCATGAGCGCCAAGCAGGCCGAAAAGAAAGTCAGTCGTTTCATGGGATACCTCGGTAAGGATTAGCGTGCAGGTTCATGCGCATCATTTGATGATGAGGAACTTGCCTGTGCTGGACTCTCCTTCGTGCCCTTGCACGTGCGATTCGATATGGTAGATGTAGACGCCTGGCTGCACGTTCTGGAAGAAGCGCGTCAGGAGGTAGTCTCCGTGGAGTGCCGAGCCCCAGGCCTCTTCTCCAAAGCCATCGTCATGCTCGATGGTGCGCACCAGCTCCCCGGCAACCGTGTAGATGCGGATGGTGCATTCGCCTGGGATGTTCAGGAAGCTGATCCGCTTTTCTTCAGACGGATCGGACAGGCCACTGACCTGACGGAACGGATTCGGAACGACCAGCACCTTGGACTGATCGTTGCTGGGCGCAGGCTTGGCCGCCAGTGCGTAGTAGGTGTAGGCAGTGAACCCGCTTTCATTGCCGTCCGAGTCGTACGAGGTGACCCAGTGGCGGTACGGAATCCCGGGCTCTGCGGGCAGGCGATAGGTCACCTTCCCTCCAGAGGTAAGTGCCGCCGCTTCAGCGTTGGACACATCTGCTGCTTCGACCCAGGGCCCCTCAATCCTTGACTCGGACTGGTACACCTTATATCCAGCGAAGTCGTTGGTACCCTTGATGGGATCCGTGTAACTGGAGGGTACCGCAGTCCAGGTGAGCTCGAAGCCTTGCGTGCCGAGTTCAGTATCGACATAGATGCCTACGTCAAGCTCGTCGTCGTTGCTGGCAAACGGGGCATCGCCTACGGTTGGCGGTGGAAAAGCCGAGATGCCCTCATTCCAGCTGCCCGTGCGCCTGAATCCGTCCACGATATCCAGCGCTGCCTGCCAGTTGGCCTTCAGGTTGGCTAATCCCTGCTGCAGGTAGCTTTGGGTGGCGTTCGTGCCGCCTAGTTCGCTGACATTGCGGTCCATTTCGCCGAGCGCAACCACGCGAATGAGCTCGACCGAATCTCCCGGCGCAATGTCGTAGGGCCCAATGCCCAGGCTGAACGAAGGCACGCGCTCGTACAGGTTGCCATCAATCGTGCTGCCATTTGCATTGGCATCCTGCCAGCTCATGCGCGTCTGCTGCTTCGTCATGCGCGTGAAGACATAGGTCGGATCCAGGTTGGTTGGCTGCCAAAACTCTTCGTCGGGGGCCCCGGGATTTTCGTTCAGGATGCGATGGAAGATGCCCTGATAGACCGTCGTCTCGCCATGCTTGTTGGGCGTGACATACACAATGTTGTCCGTAAAGAGCTGCGGCGAGTACAGGCGGCGATCAATCGAGTTCTGGATCGTGATATTGCCGGGATCTCCGCGGTCACCCGTCACATCGCCGGGGGAAATATCGTAGGTGACAGGGGCTTGATTGGGTGGCATGGACGTGTCGTCGTAGAACACGAAATTGCCCGACTCCGTGCGAAAGTTGCTGAAGCTTGGATCCCACAGGTATTCGTCGTCGAAGGAGACGCCGTAGGGTATGCCCAGGCTTATGTTGATGCCATAGGCCACATTGTAGTACCAGTTGGTAATCTGCTCCGTGCTCTCGTTCGTGAATACCTCCCGATGTATGACGAAGTCGTCATACTTCGGCAGGCTCCATACCATGCGCTTGCGCGAAACTGTCAGCGGTATGACAGGAACCTCGGACCCGGACGGGTCCACAGAGGTGACCGTTTCATAAGAGTACTCCTCAGCCTCAGTCAAGCTTTTCGTAAAGTTGTAGTTCTTGACCTGGGTGTGATGCACGACATTGAAGCCCGGCCATCCGCCCGTGATGTGCTGCACGCCGTCTACATCGCCCGCCCAGTAGCTCAGGGTGTTGAACCAGTTGGATGGTGCTTCAAAGTACCCGGGATAGGAGGCCAGCCAGATCGGCGGGTTGGGCACAGCTTCACTGATGACCGTCCAGAACTTGCCGCGCGTGAAGGAGTGATCCGTACTGCTCTGGCCAAAGGCCGCTACGCAGGGCAGCCCGACCAATAAGGCAACGAGCAGTGCGCTATGTCTTGTGTAGGTGCTCATCTATTCAGACTCCGGTTAAAGGGTGATGAAATGATTCCAGGCACACCTAAAACGTCACCTGGAGTCCGAAATAGACCTGCCTTGGCAAGAGTCCCTGATTGTACCAGTCCCATTCGCTTTCCTCGCCGGTGGTCGGATTGACCGGCAGCTTGCCTTCTTCGTGATAGGTCTCCAGCGCGTTGCCGGTCAAGAAGTTGAGCCGCTTCGAATTAAGCACGTTGTGCACATCGATGCTGAACTCCATATGCGCACCGCCGGGTACTGCAACAGCCTTGGAGAGGCGCAAGTTGGTATTATGGTGCGGCTTCCAGCGCCGGTTGTTGGGCTCTGTGGAAAAGTCTCCCGGCGAGTGGTACGTATAGCGGTGGCCGCTCGCATAGACGTAGTAGGCATTGAGATGCCAGTCGCCAAACGGATGGAAGGATCCGAGCGCCGGCCCCAAATCCGTCGGCGAGAAGAGGTTCGCGATCACCTTGACGCTGGTAGTCGGATTCCAGGTGTCGTTGTTGGTGCCCGACAGGCCTTTGTCGCTGAGGCTTACGCCATGCAGCGTATGGGGCCGTACGGGATTACCTTCCTCGTCTGTGATGAAGATCTGCCTGAAGCCGTATTGTCCCGAGCGCACGAATGACCGATTGAAGATGATCCGCGCGCGGGCATGCTGCAGGAACAGGGAGTGCAGGGACAACTCCAGACCGCGCACATCCACATAGCCCCCATTGGAGGTGACGCGACTGCGGCCACCACCCGGCGCAAACCCGAAGGGGTTCGCCGCATCCCAATGCACCTCCGTGGTGACCGACCCGCCGACGCCGAAGAGGTTGTCACCGATGTTGTTGGGAGACTGCCGCACCCCCAGCGAAGTCAGGTTCTTTCCGTCCCTGTAATAGACCGTTGCGTCCAGGTTTGCAATACCCGGAATGTGCTGATCGAAGCCGAGTTCGTACTGGATAATCTTTTCGAAGGCGAGGTCCGGATTGCCCGTGTTGGTGTTCGGGTGGTAGAACACGAAAGTATATTGCGCCGTGTCCGGCGAGGCATGCGGGGCCCCGGCGGACGAGCCGAAGACATGGAACACGGTAGGCCCGCCCCCGATAAGCTGCCAGGCCGGGCGCTGGTTGAAGTGGCCGTAGGCGAAATGCAGCACTGTGTTTTCTGTGATCGGGTGGGAAATGCCGAAACGCGGGGACACGACGGCCTTGGAGGCCGTAGACACGCCGTGCTCATCGTCGGTATAGGTCACAATATCCGCGGGCGGCGCGTTGAGCATGTTGGTGATCATGGCGGGATCAAAGATGGACGGTGCCACTTTCGTGTTGGCATTGAAGACATCGAGGCGCAATCCGGCGTTGATCACCATACCGTTGGCCTCGATCTTGCCCTGTGCATACGCCGCGGCGTCCCACGGATAGAAGTCGGGCCTGGTCGCATGGTTGGAGTATATGGCACCCGGCATGGCGCCTGACTTGAACCGCTTGGACACATACTGCGGCGAATACATCGCCCCGGTCTTGAGTTGGAAGAAGCGGTTGATCTGGTTCGTATAGTCGGCCTTGAATACCCCGGCGTCTGATTCAACCATGAGCTGGAAGATGCCCGGATGTCCGCGGTGAAATATGGGCGGCAGCAGAAACAGCGGATTGCCGGGAATCATGGTCTCGTCCCACGCCGTTCCGAAGCTCTCGGAATCTGGATCATAGACATCGCTGGCTTCCAACTGCTTGAAGTTGTTGCGATCCAGATCCATGGACGTATAGCTTATCTGGACATCCAGGTAGGAGGCCGGATTGAATACATGGGACCATTTGAGTTGCCCGCTCTTGAGCCGCATGTACTCCGGCGGCGAAGGCAGCTGGAAGATGTGGGAGGTACCGTAAGGCCAGTATTTGAAGGTGGCATAGCCGGAATAGTAGAACGGTGCCGGACCCCAGAGACCGGCTATGAACGAGTCCTCGCTGGACCAGTAGCTTAGCCGGGGTCCCTCAGTGTTATTGAATCCCTGAAGCAGGCCTGAGAATTCCAGCCGGTTGCTTCGGGAGAGCCGATAGTCCAGCTTTCCCTGGTAGTTCCAGTCTCTGGAAAACGGCAGGTAGGCCGGAAATTCAGGGGCATCCTTTAGAAACTTGCCCGACAGCAGAAAGCTGAGCCCGCGGGTTATCGGTCCGTAGATGGTGGCTTCCGTTTCCCAGGTTGGGCGCTCCGCATAGCGCTGCATGTTTTTTGATGGGTCCCCAAAGAGGTCTCCAGAGATAAAGGCCGTCCAGGCGTTCAGACGCTCCTGCGGCGTCTTGTTGACCCAGTCGCCCCCGCCGGTATTCTCCGTCCAGTAGTCCAGGGTCGCCATCGTAGCCCATTCGTAGTTCTCCTTGCTGTAGATATTGCGGCCCCAGTGGTACTTCCCCGGGGGTCGCAGGCGGGCGCGTACTGTGCCATGCAGGCGATCAGTCGCCGACTTGGTAACGATGTTGATGACTGCACCCATGGCGCGGCCGTATTCCGCATTCCAGCCTCCGGTCAGGACTTCCAGCTCGGATATCGCTGTGGTGTTGACACCCGTCAGATTGACGCCGGACACGTTGTCACGCAGGCTGAGCCCATCCATATAGTAGCTGTCCTCCAGGCCAAAGCCTCCGCGAATGCCGCCGTTGATGTTGGTGGCTGCCTGGATTTCGATGGCCTCTAGGACGGTTTTGGCCCAGCTGTTGGCAAGCTCTTCGCCGCTCATGCGCTCTTTGCTGCCGGTCAGGTCCACCTCTACGGGCGGCCGATCGGCTGTCACGATGAGCTCGTCGGTTTCGACGGTCGCTTCGGTCATTTCAAAGTGGACCGGTGTGGTCTGACCGATGAAGACCCGAGCATCCGTCTTCGTCACGGTGACAAAACCGATGATCGACGCTTGGACGGCGTGCAGCCCGGGGGGCACCCGCAGTATGAAGTAGTTGCCTTCCACATCGGTAGATGCCCCGAGGGTCGTGCCGACCACGACGACATTGACACCCGGCAAGGGGTCGCCGGTGTTGGCATCGGTGATGGTACCCGCGATCTTGCCTGCCTGGGACTGGGCCAGGGCTACGCCCTGACAGGCCACAAGTGCGGCGATAAGGAGGGGAGGCAGTCTCGTAAGCATGATTGATCTCGTTCTGCTAGCAGGATCATCCGTGCAGGAGCACGAGGCAGCGCAAGGAGCAATCCGCTCGATGTTAACGCTAACACGTCGCCATGCAGGCAGCAGACCTGCCTGCACTCTGGGAACTACCCACGCCACCAGTATCAAAACTATTGCGCAAATCGAGCAATATCAAGGTTTCGTTATTTTTTTTCCATGGAAAGTTCTGCCGTGCCCTTCGAAGCCTGGGAACGTGCACGATGCACACGTAGCGCTGTAGAAGGGTGTACCCCCCAGGGGCGGACCGCTGCTTCGCCTGTTGCGGTCGTAAGCCAGCAGGCGTGTCCCGCACGCTGGCGCCCGGACTCCTTCGCGCCGCGCCGGGGCGCATCGACTGGCGGGGCCGTTCATTCCGCCAATGAGGTGCGCAGATCCGCGAGGGGATCCACGCGCCGCCATTTTCGAGGACCGGCCGTAGCCGCAAGGACGACGGCTCCTTCGCAGGCACACAGACGCGGCGACTCATGCCCCATGTGCTTCGCATTCTTGGCTGCCGCGGGGCTCGGAGAGTCCCGCGACAGCCGTGCAGGAATATGGACGCACCGCTGCTGCTTTGGCGCGCCTAGCCGCAGGGACCGGGTCCATGCAGGCCCCTGGACACGCGGAACGGTGCAGTTACTCGGTCGACACAGATGCGCTGAGGTCCACGGCAGCGCACAGGGCGAATGAGTCCGCAGCGCCGCGGGGTTCAACTTGCCGGGTGGCACGGTGCGGCAACAACAGGTATATTGTGGCGCACCTTGTCCATTGCGTTCTCCTATGTTGCGGTTGCTGCTTGCCCTCTTGGTCTTTTGCACAATACCTGCAGCGAATGGGCAAAATGCGGGCATCTTTATCAGCGCTGAGGATGCCGCCGCTATCCGCGGAGCGCAAGGCCAGTTCACGCTGCTTGATCATTCCGTCACCTTGGCGGCCGAAACGATGGCCGCCGCCTTCGCGCACCCCATCGAAGTGCCGCCGCCCGGCGAGGCCGGCGGATACGCGCATGAGCGGCACAAACAGAACTACCGCGAGATGCGCCTGGCTGGGCTCTTATACAGCATCACCGAAGAAGTGCGGTATGCGGCCTTCGTGCGCGACATGCTGGAAGCATATGCGGTGCTCTATCCCACGCTGGACGCGCATCCACTGGCGCATCACCAGCGACCCGGAAAGATTTTTCACCAGACCCTGAATGAAGAGGTGTGGCTGGTCCATACGGCCATTGCCTACGACTGCGTATACGACTGGCTGTCCGAGGAAGAGCGCGCTCGTTTTGAGACCAACATATTCCGCCCGATGGCGGAATGGTTTCTCGTGCGCAATGAGGCGGAATTCAATAGGATACATAATCACGGTACCTGGGCCGTCGCTGCCGTCGGCATGATCGGCTATGTTATGGGCGATCTGTCCTTGGCGGAAAAGGCCTTGTACGGCTCCAAGCTGGACAAGAACGGCGGGTTTCTTAGGCAGCTTGACCTGCTGTTTTCGCCTGACGGATACTACATGGAAGGACCCTACTACATCCGCTATGCACTGATGCCCTTCTTCTATTTTGCGGAAGCGGTTCAGCGAATGCAACCGGAAATAGGCATCTATGAGTACCGCGACGAGATTCTGCGCAAAGCTTACTACGCTGCGGTTCAAACGTCCTTTCCCAATGGAATCTTTCCGCCGATTAACGATGCCTCGCTCACGATGGACGTGGCCGCACCGGAGGTCGTCTTGTCGAATGCCCTGACGTATGATCGCTACGGTGCGGACAAGGCACTGCTCGGTGTAGCCGGTGTACAGGAACGCGTATCGCTCAATCGCGGCGGCCTGATGCTGGCACGCGACTACGAGGACCTGGATTCAAAGCCGACCATCGACTGGCCGTCCGTGGAGTTTCGCGACGGCCACGACGGCACGCGCGGCGGGCTGGGCATACTGCGCATGGGCGAGGGGCAGGATCAATCCATGCTTCTTATGAAATACGGCGTGCATGGCGGCGGCCACGGACACTTTGACAAGTTGCACTTCATCTTTTTCGATCAGGGGCGACAAGTAATCCGGGATTATGGATTTGGACGATGGATCAACATAGAGCCTAAGTTCGGCGGTCGCTACCTGCCCGAGAACGACTCCTATGCCATGCAGACCGTGGCACACAACACGGTCGTGGTGGACGAAACCACGCAAAACGCATGGGACGAAGGCGAGGCCGAGACCACCGCCGGGCAGCGTCACTTCTTTGACGCACAAAGCGCGAGGGTCAAGGTCATGAGCGCCCGCGCAGACACCTATTACGAGGGTGTGGGCATGCAGCGCACCATGTTTCTGATTCAGGATGCGTCCCTTGAATATCCCGTTGTGGTTGATCTGTTTCGCCTGCGCAGCGATGCTCCGCATGTGTACGATTACCCGATTCATTACCGCGGGCAGATAATCAACACCAACCTCGACCTGGAGACCAGCAAGACCGCACTCGCGCCCCTGGGGGATAACTTTGGATACGAACACATCTGGAATACCGCGCAAGCCGCAACAGATTCGACTGTCCGCTTCACATGGCTGGACGGGAACCGGTACTACTCTCTCATTGCGGCGGGCTGGCCGGGTGCGGAAGTGCTGCTAGGTCGCACAGGTGCCAACGACCCTGACTTCAACCTGCGATCAGACCCGTTACTGTTGCTCCGGCATCGTGGTTCGGACCACCTTTTTGCTTCCGTTATCATGCCGCATGGCTACTTCAACGAAGCCCAGGAACGTTCAAACCAGGCGCGACCTTCCGTCAGGGAGGTGCATGTCGTGGGCCACTCCGAAGAGGGTAGCGTTGTTGAAGTATCGGGCTACGAAGGCCCCCTGTGGCGCATCTTTGTCACCAACAAGCCGACGGCGGACACTGTTTCAGTCAATTTTGGCGGTAAGCAATATGAGTGGTCCGGCGCCTACCATGTGGAATATCTGGACCGGCAGAACTAAGCCCAGCCTACGACCCCAATTGCTATGAACATAGACCTTATGAACAAGACCGCACTGATCACCGGCGGCGGTCGGGACATTGGCCGGGCCATCGCGTGCCAACTGGCGGACGCGGGCGCTTCGGTGGTGGTCAACTACCACACGAGCGCCGATCAGGCGCACGCGACGGTGAACGAAATCAAGCGTCGGGGTGGACATGCCGTAGCCGTACAGGCTGATGTGACCTGCACACAGGCAGCACAACGCCTGGTAGAGACGGCCATCAATACCTTCGGCGGCTCGCTGGACATTCTGGTCAACAATGCTGGTGGGCTGCTCGCCAGAAAAAAGATCCGCGAAATGGATGAAGCATTTTGGGATGCGGTTATGGCCGTCAACCTCAAGAGCGTCTTCCTGGTAACACGCGCCGCGCTACCTTACATGAATGCCGGCGGGGCCATCGTCAACGTGTCCTCGCTGGCGGCGCGCAATGGGGGCGGGGGCGGATCAGTAGCTTACGCCACCGCCAAGGGCGGTGTCCTGACCATGACCCGAGGACTGTCCAAGGAGCTCGCCCCTCAAAAGATTCGCGTGAACTGCGTCTCGCCCGGCCTCATCAATACCACGTTCCACGATACGTTCACCCCTGGAGAGGTCCGGAAGACGGTCGCTGCCAACACCTCTGCAGGACGCGAAGGAGAATCTGAAGATGTGGCGAATGCGGTCGTGTTTTTGGCCTCGGACGCAGCGTCGTACCTAAACGGGGAATCCGTAGAAATCAACGGCGGACTGTACTACGTCTAATGGGCGGCAAGACAGCCATCCAAGGCCCGCATTGGGATGGCCTTTTGCTGGGATGGCCTTTGCTTAATTCTGCCTAATGAATCGACCTGTTCTGCCGCTTTGCATAGCGCTCGCATTGATCGCGGGCGGATGCCAATCGGCCAGCGATACCATAGAACTCAGGCTGGCGCATGTCCTGGACTCCACGCATCCGGTCCACTTGGGCATGGCGCACATGGGTGAGCGGTTGCAATCGCTCTCGGGCGGCAGCATGCAGGTCAAGATCTACCCGAATGGGCAGTTGGGCAATGAGCGCGAAACGGTTGAGCTCTTGCAGCTGGGCACGTTGGATATGGCCAAGACCGCTTCCAGTGTGATCGAAAACTTCGTGCCTGCCATGGGCGTGTACAGCCTGCCCTTTCTGTTTGATGACCACGCACACCTGTGGAGAACGCTGGAAAGCGAAATAGGAAGGGAAATACTCCTGAAGGGTGAGCCCTATCGCGTGCGTGGGCTGTGCTACTACGATGCGGGGTTTCGGAGCTTTTATGTGCGCACACGCAGTGTCGTAACGCCGGCAGACCTCGAAGGACTCAAGATCAGGGTCATGCGCAGCAACCTGTCGATTCAAACCGTGAACATGCTCGGCGCCAATGCGACCCCAATGGCGTACGGCGAATTGTACACGGCCCTGCAGCAGGGCGTGGTCGACGGTGCAGAGAACAATCCGCCCAACTTTTACGGTTCCAAGCACTTTGAGCAGGCTCGGCACTATACCCTGGATGAACATGCCGCGCCGCCCGATGTGCTCCTTATCGGCACACACACATGGAACCGGCTGAGCGCACAGCAACAGGCATGGTTGGCGCAAGCTGTGCAGGAGTCAGTGGCGTTTCAACGGCTGCGGTGGCAGGAGGCGACCGAGGTGGCTTTGGAAGCACTGGAGGAAGCAGGCGTTACGGTCGTACGACCGGACAAGCGCCCGTTTCAGGAAGCCGTGCAACCGCTGTACGATGCGCTGGCGGACGATGCACTCGGGAGATGGGCCGCGCGCATCCGGGCACTTCGGGCTGCGGAACTGGACTAGGCAGGCATGACCCGCATCATAGACCGAGGCTTGGCCGTCGTGCTGATCACACTCATGAGTGTGATGGTCATCACTGTTTCATGGCAAGTAGCCACGCGCTACCTGCTCAACAGTCCCAGCTCCTACACGGAGGAGCTGGCAACCTACCTGCTCATCTGGATCAGCCTCCTAGGGGCCGCCTATGCGCTTCGCCTGCGTGCACACCTTGGCATAGACATCGTGATCCGGCGGATGCGACCAATCAATCAGCGCCAGGCCCGCGTGTTGGCCTATGGGGTCATCATGATCTTCTCGCTGGTGGCACTCGTCTTCGGCGGCGGGTGGCTGGTCTACGTGACACTTGATTTGAACCAGCTCTCAGCGGCCTTTCAGCTCCCTATCGGGTACGTCTATACCGTGCTGCCCCTGAGCGGTCTGCTCATGACCTATTACAGCATTGTAGCAATACGTGACTTGCGAGACGAGCAAGAGCACACGACTGACCCCCAATAATTCGGAGGATCCAACCGTATGGGACTCGCCATAGTCGTCCTTCTTGCGAGCTTCGTGATCCTCCTGCTGATGGACGTGCCGGTCGCCTACTGCATCGGCATGGCGACGCTTCTGACCATGGTGGTAGCCGCTGATTTTGTGCCGGCCGCCAGTACCACCGCCCAGCGCATCGCCACCGGCCTGGACAGCTTTACACTTCTGGCCATCCCCTTCTTCATATTGGCCGGGCACCTGATGGGTAGGGGTGGCATTGCGCGCAGGCTCATCGCGTTCGCACACGCCCTGATTGGCGCATTGCCTGGTGGCCTCGCCTTGGTTAACGTGATCGGCTGCATGCTCTTTGGTGCCATCTCGGGCTCAGGGATTGCCGCCGCTGCCGCCATCGGCTCGGTGATGCATCCCAAGATGGTGGAAGGCGGCTATGCACCAGGCTTCAGCGCCGCAGTGAACGTCTCCTCCGCCACGACGGGGCTGATGATCCCGCCAAGCAACGTTCTGATCGTCTATTCGCTAGCCAGCGGAACGGTGTCTGTCGCCGCCCTGTTCATTGCCGGCTACTTGCCCGGCATCCTGATCGGCGGCTTTTTGATGGTTATTGCCGCCTACATGGCACATCGCAAAGGGTATGGAACGGGTGCGCGCGTACCGCTTTTGGAAGTGCTCAAACAATTCGTTCACGCCCTGCCTAGCCTTACGCTGGTGGTTGTCGTCATTGGCGGCATCGTGGCCGGCATCTTCACTGCAACAGAGGCGGCAGCAACGGCCGTGCTTTATGCGCTGGTGTTGGTGTTCATCTATCGCGAAATCCGTATTCGCGAACTCCCCGACATACTGCTTGGCAGCGTGGTGACAACGGCTGTCGTCATGCTGCTGATTGGCACCTCGCTTGCACTGTCGTGGGTCCTTTCCTTTGAGGACATTCCGCAGACTATTGCAGGCACCCTGGTGACGCTAAGCGAGAGCAAGATCGGCGTGCTGCTCATCATCAATTTGCTCCTGCTCATCGTGGGCACCTTCATGGACATGACGCCCGCCATACTCATCTTTACGCCCATCTTCTTGCCCATAGTGACTGGCCTGGGCGTTGATCCACTTCACTTCGGCATCCTGATGGTGGCAAACTTGTGCATTGGGCTCTGCACGCCCCCAGTCGGCACGGTGCTCTTTGCGGGTGCAGGCGTCGCCAAGGTCCCTGTTCAATCTATGGTCCGGCCGCTGATTCCCCTGTACGCTGCGATGCTTGTCGCATTGATTCTCATCACCTTCATCCCTTCCATCACGCTCGTTCTCCCGCGTATCTTTGGACTCTGAGCCCTGTCGGCATACGCGGATTCATTGCTTCGAGAAAAGTTCAGCGCACTGCCAGCACCAAGGCCTGCGGGGATCAGTTGCTCCTTCCGAGACTGCGGCACCCGCGTAGTGCATGCCGGCCTGCCGGCATGCAAGGCCTGCGCGGATCAGTTGCTACGCGCTACTGCTGACGTAGTGCACGCTGGTATGCGTACAGAGAGGGCACCGACTGACCTGGCCTGTTGATACCTTCCAAATGTACGCCTGCCGCACGGGTCATGCGCACCGGCACATGCGCATGCAACCCAATAAGCATAGCGGGCGGTGCCAGTTCACCCACATAGGCGGGAAGGCGCATCGCCTCCGGGCCCTCGTACTGCACAGTGATATTCCACAGCACCGGAGCAGCCCCCGCACCCATCTCCCACAGGGGCTCACCACTGCTTGCAACCGTTAGCTGTTCGTAAAGGCTGACCGAATGGCAGGGATGGAGCTGCTTCACGCGTCCGCGCACGAATACATTGTAGGCACTCTGGCCTTCGCAGCTGATCGAATGGATGGCCGGCGCATCGAAATCGAAATCGTGCACGAACACCTGCTGCGCGTCGGTGAGCTGCAGACCTAGATGGCCGGCACGGCCAGACGTCGACACGCGATCCAACGAAACCTGGGATGAGACATGCAAAAGGAATCCGGCGTCCGCGTTGCGGACCGTTACATCGCGGATCCATGCCTGCCGCACGCTGCTGAGGAAGATGGCATTGTACCCGTCTTCCAGGTGATGCCCGCTGTAAGGTACAGGCTCAAACTCCACCGACAAGTGTTCAATGCCGACTTCGGTGAGCACCGCCTTAGATTCCAGCCACGGCTGCATGTCCGCCGAAAGGATGGCCCAGACGGGCGCTTTAGTGGTGAGAACCCGACCTTCCATGGCCACTATGGTGATGTCCTGCGTCACGCGCTTACCGCTCCGCGTAGTCCAGACCAAGCGCGCATCGCCGACTGCGACCATCACCGACGAATCTGCCACTGTGATCGTACGGCCTTCCGCCCGCACGACCGATGTGCTGCGCGGCGCAGCTGTGGCTTCCGGCGGGCGCACCCAGAAATAGCCCCCCATAGAAGAGAACCGTGAATGCATACGTCCCTGTACCAACGGTAGACCTGCGTCCGCTGGACTCCCTTGTGGCACCGCTACAGCGGCCAGCGGCTTTTCGATGATGATGCGGGTTCGATGTGGCCCGCGCCCTTGCACAACCAGGCTGTCGCGCTCCATCAGGAGCACGCCCGACAGGTGGAACTGTCCCTCAGGTATCCCAACGACGGCCAGGCCCTCCTGGGCATGCGCCGCTGCAAATGCCCGCTGAAACGCCTCCGTATCGTCGCGGGTATCGTCGCCCGTGGCGCCGAAATCTGCAACATTCAGCGTAGGCGCATACTTCGGCGGCGGTCGCATATCCCACTGGTACCCGACATACGAAAAATCCGGCAGGCTGCCAGCCGTATCAGGCAGCACGCTTGGCGTCCATTCAGCCCCCCACCAGTAAGGACCCACCTCCGATGGCGTGAGCGGCGGCTGCGCAAGGGATGCGCCCTTGCCGGCAGCCGGCCCGTCGGGGTCGGGGCTGTACATTCCATCCGGCGAGCGGATCAGCACCGGATCTTGCCACGCGATCCCGTCGGGATGTGGCATGCCCAAGGCTGCTCCGTAGAATACGTTGCCACGCCAGCGGATCGCTTCCGGCGTCACCTGCATGGTCAGTACGGGCCCCTCAGCCCGTACCACATTATCCTCGAATGATACGTCTTCTGGAAGGAGCGTCTTTTCTCCATCGGCGCCCAGGCCGAAGAGCACACTTACCCGTGTGCCGACAAACGTGTTGTGGGCGATCACCGGGCGCTTCACCTGGAAGTAGCGGTTCAGCGGCGAGTTCGGGATGCCATTCATGATGGACAGTGAAGCCCGTGAAGAATCACCCCGGAGGTGGGCGAAGTAGTTGCCCGTGACCTGATGATCTTCGCCGATGATGCGCACCCCGCCCGTGCCCGGCTTGTCATTGCCCAGGAAGTAGTTTGCTTCGACCACCGCTTCATTGCCGTGACGCAGCGTCAGCGCCCCCTGCGCTTCCAGGAAAGTGTTATGCCGATAAGTGTTGCCGCCGGACTTGTTAGAGATAATTTCGTGCTCCCCGTTGGTGCGTTCGAACAGGTTGTGCTCCACCACGGTGTAGGAGTGCTGCATGGAACGGGCGCTCGTGCCGATGCGGATGGTTTCGCCGCCATTCTTGCCCAGCCGCGGACGATGACCAAAATGATTGTGGTCAATGCGATGATGATTCGGAATGTCGTGTGGGGGATCGGCCAACCAGACCACCAGCGTTGCGCCATCGTGGGTCTTGCCGGCAAAGTAGCAGTGATCCACGCGGTTGTGCGTGCCGTAAAGCGACAGCCACTTGTACTGGCGCAGCCAGTCCGGAGGATTGTATTCGGTGATGGCGCAACTTGTGATCCGGCTGTGGTGGGCTGGCCTGTGCGTGCGAAATGCGACGATGTGCCCACCCTCCAGCGCGCCCCGATGAAACCACAGCCCTTCCACCTTAAGGTAGCTTCCCCCGATGCGCAACCGGGACGTGCCGGTCAGGATCACTGCGCCGGGCGTTTGTGCCCGAACCGTGATGGAATCCCCCTCCGCACCGTCTGCATCAAACACCAGGTCGGCATCACGCCATATGCCATCAGCCAGGATGATCGTGTCCCCGGGGCGGGCCTTGTCCACGGCTGCAGCAAACTCCTCCGGAGTGCGCACCAGCGTATCGGGCCAGCCCGGTCCTGCACCCACCAGCAGGCACAGAAAGATGATTAGCGCCCGCATCAGCGGCGAACAACAACCATGGACTGGCGCTGGCCAGAAACCTCGAGAACGGCAATGTAGGCACCGGAAGCCAGCTCGGACGCATCAAGCGTCACCGAGTGGGCGCCCACCATGCAGTCTCCATGGAATGCGCGGAGCGCCACACGGCCCCAAACGTCGTAGAACGTGAGCCGGGTAGGCGCCGGCTGATCCAGCGTAAAGTCAAACGTGATGTTCGAAGAAAACGGGTTCGGATAGGCGATGACCGCAGGCGTCCAGGCAAGCACCCGATCTACATCCTGCAGGATGATATCCATGAAGTCCGGGCCCACATCCTGCCTGGTTAGTGGACGATGGACGATTGGCGAAACAGACCACTCGTCCGCGCCGATATCCGGCAAAGCATCCCGCTGCTGCCCGTCGATATCGACACTTGCAAAGTCGAATGCAGTAGCTGTATTAACCGCCGGACTGCTCAACACGGGTCGCCAGAGACCCTCTGACTGCTCGAGCTCAGGATCGATGACCACAAAGCCGCTGCTGTCCGTGATGCCGACCGACGCGCCGTAAAAGATGTTGGTCGCATATTCCACGCTCAACGGCGTGTCTTCATATTCGATGATCGGACCCCTGCTTGTGGACACGAGATTGCTTGCAATCAACAGGCTGTCTGGGGGCTCTGACTGCTCCGCACTCTTCCCGGCACCAATCACAAAGGCTTCGCGCACATTGACAAACGTGTTGAACACAATCTGGGCACGTTTGACCTGAAAGTACCGGTTCAGCGGAGAATTCGGCACACCGTTGACCACCGACACCGCCGCACGATATCCGGTACCCTCCAGATCCTGGAAGTAATTGTTGTACACGCGGTGCCGCTCACCGATGATTCGAACACCGCCGCTCCCACTCTTGCCTTCTCCAAAAAAGAAGTTGCCGTATACCTGAGCCTCGTTCCCGTGTCGCAGAGTCAGCATGCCCGAAGAGCGGCGAAACGTGTTGTGCCTGAAGATGTTTTGGCCGCTCTTGTTGGAGATGATTTCGATCTCGCCATCGCACTCTTCAAAGAGATTGTGCTCAACGGTTACGTGCGAGTCCTGCATAGAGCGGCTGCTGGTGCCGATGCGCAGGCTTTCGCCACCATTCTTGCCCAGATCCGGGCGATGCCCGAAATAGTTTTGGTCAATGCGATGCCGTACCGGCCCGTCATTGGGTGGATCTCTGAGCCACACCACGACCGTCGCGCCATCATGCTCCTTACCGGCAAAATGGCAGTGGTCCACCCGGTTGTTTGTGCCGTAGATGGAAACCCACTTGTACTCTGTCGATCGACTCGGCGGATTGTAGCTCGTCACCGCGCAGTTCGTCAGCCGGCTGTGATGCGCCAGGTTGGAGCTTGACCGGCGGAATTCGATCACATGGCCGCTGCTTAGCGCACCGCCATCAAACCACAAGCCCTCCACCTTGAGATAGCGGCCCCCGATACGCAGGCGGGATGCTCCGTCAAGAATGACCTGACCCGCCGTTTCTGCGCGCAGCGTGATGGAATCACCCTCCGCCCCTTCGGCGAAGAAAGAAATCACTGCGTCCGTCCAAGTGCCGTTGGCCATCACCACGGTGTCCCCAGGGCCTGATGCGGCGATGGCTGAAGCGAGTTCCGCCTGCGTATGCGCCCAGCGCTCCACCTGCGCTGCGGCGGGACAGCTCAACAGGATCCCTGCGACCAGTCCAGCGAGCGGTCGCATGATGCAAGCCGCTACCTGGCGACCACGAATGAACGCCACTCGGTTATCCCATCAATGGTCAGCCGGTAATAGTAGGTACCCATGGCCCGATGCGGCATGGAGACATCCACATGGTACGTGCCGGCGGGCTGCGGCTCCGCCACCAAACGTGCCACTCTGCGCCCCAAAAGATCAAACACCTCCAGCGTCACGTATCCCGATGCTTCGACGCGGTATGGGATCGTGGTGTGCACCTGGAACGGATTCGGATAGTTCTGGCCCAAAAGTCGCGTCGGCTCAATCGGGAGCTCCTCCGGCTCCGTGGAGGTAATGCCGTGAATCCATCGCAGGTCGCCGATACCGTTCATGTTGGTGCCCAACGTGCGAAGCGTCGAGGTCACTGGAATCGAGAAGTCCATGTTGTCCGGATCGCCGAATTCAGGGTCCACATCGTACATCATGTCAGCCACAGCATCGCCAAGGAGCCTTACCGGCGCAACCATGAAGGTGTCGCTGTGCTCGATGCGGGAATCACCTTCAAGGCTGACGCTCCAGTCAGCGTCCTCTTTGCTGTTGGCAATGATGCTGTTGGTGACAACCGCATCGTGAATGCCTCGGGCCCATATGGCGCGCCCGTTGTTATATCCGCACATGTAGCAGGTGAGATGATTGACCAGGAATGTGGGCCCCGGGGTCGCAGGATCGGAGTCTCCCGCATAGACGTAGATAGCCGCGCGGTTTGTGTTGGCGATGGTGGTATTGTCCACCACGAAGTTGCCTACGTTGTAGTAGCCCATGTCGGGGCGATCACTGGATTCATCCTTGATCCTGATGCCCTCTTTACCACTATTGACCAAGATGGAATTCTTGAAAATGACCGAGTCCACGTAGGTCTCCGTGTATTGACGCAGGAAATTGCCATCGCTGCCGGCCACAACGTCGTGTATGTAGCTGTTCGTGATCTTCACCACCGCGCTTGAGTCCACCAAGTCACTGCCGCTGTTGCGGATACGCAGGATGTACTTGGCGTTCAGGTCCGTGCCCGCCTGGCCATCGATCTCGACGTTGTCAAGGTGAAACGACTTGAAGATGTCAAACACCACGCGCGTACTTTCGTCTGGCTCGTTGTTCTTTATGACCGGCCGCTCGGTCACGCCGGCGGCGGCGCGAATCGTCAGCGGCACGCGCACATTGATATCACTGTCATTGAGGTACTCTCCACCAGAATCCGTCAGCTCGATAATGTCCCCAGGAGAAGCCCCGTCCACCGCGTCCATGAGCGTGTTCTGCCCAGCCGCAATCTGGTGCACGACGCCGCCTGCCGGCCACCAGCGCGGATCGCCCAAAGTCACGCCATTCATGCCTGCACCAATCAGGGGGCTGGTGCTCATCAGCGTGAAATCTCCGTTGGCTGCATCCATGAACTGAGGATCCACAGCGTAGAGGTTTTCGATGGTGGGATCGCCGCGGTCTCCTGTCCAGTCGCCATCATCGCTCACGTTGAGCGTGTCGCTGTACCCCAAATAAGCCCCTGGCACAAGCCAGGGCGCCCCCAGCGTCTTGTTCGTTGCATTGACGATGTCGTAGTTGTCGACCATGATAGTGTTGGTCACCCGCGCATCCTCCACATCTTTGAGATTGATCAGGTAGTGCCCAACATTATGCATGGTGACATGGTCAATCACCACTTCAGGGCCCGGCGAAGCAGGATCCTCGTCCCCGCCATAGACGCTAATGGCGTCGTTCTTGATGTTCCAGAAGGTAGAGTTGGAGACCTCGAAATAGCGGACGTTATAGAAGCCGAAGCCGGGCCTTTCGTTGTCCTCGTCCCGCACGCGGATGGCCTCTTTGCCGGTGTTGTACACCAGCGTATTGCGCACAATGATGGAATCGGCCATCGTGTCATAGTAGGCGCGAAATACATTCCCATCGGACCCGTGCACGAAGTCGTGAAAATAGCAGTCCAGGATCTTGAGCACATACCCCTCCTTTACCTGATCCTGGTCGCTGCCAGAGCTGTTGCGGATCGCGTACTTGGTCTGCTCGCCCGCGTGGGCCAGACCATCGAACTCGAGTCCTTCCAGCGTCAAGTCGTTGTACATGCGGATGATGTCCTTGGTGCCATCCGTTCCGTTGTTGGTGAGCACGGGCCGATTGGTCAGCCCCGGTGCAGCCATGATGGTAAGCGGCATCTCAACGCGCAGTTCATCGTCGTTCTCATACTTGCCGCCATCGGTCGTGAGTACCAGGGTGTCCCCAGGCACGGCTTGCGCCAGCGAATCCAGCAACGTGTTCTGCCCTTCCAGCACTTCAATGCTTCGCTGCGCATGAGCCTGCGCTGCAAATGTGACGGAGAGCAGGAGTATAAATATGGTGGTAGAGATCAAACGCATATCAGATCAGGCTTGGGTGTGACAGGTGGAACAGCACCATTGCTAAAGGCCGACATCGCCATGGCGTTAAGCAGCATTGGAGCAAAGAAGCGCCGTTGTTACGAATAAGTTAGTGAATGACATCCATTAGGGGCAACCTCCCACGTGCATAGGCAAAGATCCCCCGCTAACGGAGTCGAAGTACGCGGCCGCGATATACCGCGCCCGATGCTTCCGTCCACTGCAGGAAGTAGACGCCCGCGGGTGCCCGGGTCCCCTGAGCCGTGCGGCCGTCCCACATGAGGGCATGATCGCCGCTGGCACCCCGAAGCAGGCGTATCTGCTGACCGAGCACATTGAATACGGCGACGGCGAATGGACCCGATTGCGCGCCGGGACCGTGGAGCGTCACGCGTTCAACGAACGGATTCGGATAGACTTCGATGCGTGCGCGGCCTTCGGGAATGATTTCCTGTAGTGCTTCCGTTGCACCGACGCCAATCGTGAGCTCATCGCCCTGCTGCGAAAAATGAACCGACTGATCGTTGACCGTGACCTCTTGCACTGCCGCCGCACCCGCAAAGCGCAGCCTGATCTCCGTTCGCGGCTGCTCCTCGGGAACGGCGAGTCGGAGAACTGTCGCGGCGCTTGCGTCCATCGCCAGGGTGACTGGCGCCAAAGCGGAAAAAGCCATGCTGCCGGCGGATAACGCCTGTGATTCCCGGACAGCAAGGTGCGTCCACACATCGCCCGTCAGGCGCATCCAGGCCAAGGTGGCATCCGTCGAGAAATCGGCGAGGGTCTGCTGCGTCCGCTCCGCCTGCAGAAGGTAGTAATCAACGGCACTGCCCCGCTTAATGCGGGCAGCTACATACGCGTCCCCACTCAGGTCCTCCGCCTCTGGCGCAGGATCGGTCACGGCCGCTGGCGTCAGCAGCTGCAGGAATGCTGCCTGGGTGCCGCTCTGGCTTACCTCGACGTAACGCTCATAGCGCTCGTCCTTGAACAGGCTGATGTAACCCGTAGCGTGGACAATGTCAGCGGAGTGTGGAAAGAAGAACGCGTCCAGGCGGGCCGCAACGCCATAGCTGTTCTCGAAGGGCGTCCAGGATGCATGATGACCCGTCCGCTGAAAGGTGCCGCGCCCATGTAAGTACGAGCGGTACACATGCGCCTGCGAACCAAGCGCGAGATCCGCCACTACGAAGTACTCCCGATTGACGAAGCTGATTCCCCGACGGAGTCGGGCATCATTGGGCCTCAGATACCCGCTCTCCTTTTCCGCGAATGCAAAGAACGGCGCATCCATATGGTAGCGGGAGGGCGGCGTAACGTTGTACACGAAGGGGGAGCGATACAAGCTATCCGTCACCGGCGGATAGCCATCCGCGGTAACGATGTTGTGCGCCTTGGCGGTTGTGTACCAGGAACTTCGCCGATCATCCGAGAAGCCGTTCGGGCCGTATCCCGCGTCGGGCACCAGGATAGCATCGTTGCCGGCCATAAAGAAGGCCAACTGGTCCGGATGGTTATGGTTGTCGCCTTCCGCCACCCCATGAAACAGGAGGTATCGGTCATCGGGCGTCGCTTCCCAGCCGCTCCGAAAAACAACCTGCCCACTCTCCAGATACTGGTTGGGATTGCTTGATGGTGCCGCCGCAGTGATGGTACTGTCGTACAGTATGTACTCGTCTATTTCCCAGGTTACGTCCTTCGTCGCCCCGGTGTAGTCCCGTTGGACGAGTCGCGTGGTTTCGAAATTCCACTGGCAGATCGCCGCAAAATCAGCCATCGGATTAAGGTCCGTATAGACCCCTACATACGCCGCCGCAACCATGTGAGTCGGTGCAGGCTTGAGATAGCTGTCCTCAAAATTCGGAATCTGCCCGCGGCCCGTGCGCACGCGTATGGGCCATTCGAAGGCAGGGCGGTAGTCATCAAACAAATCTACGGCGGACACATTGCGATAATGCCAGAGGAAGGGGACCAGGTTCACAGCATTATACATCCAGTAATGTCCGCCCTCCCGGTAGACGCCATCCATGCTGAACTGGTAGCGAGTGACGGAGTTGGCCGCCTCCAAGGCATGCTGCAGCCAGTCGGCAGCCTGCGCGTGGTCCGACAGTGTCAAGGCGGCGGTGCCGATTGCCCACGCCGGTTTTGAGCGGTGGTTGTGCGGACGCGGGGCCAGGCGCTCCCCTACCATCAGGTTGTCGCGAAGGTACTGGGTTTCATTGGCAATGCGCGCCCGAATGGTGGAATCCTCCGCGGCGGTCAGCCGGTCGTGCATCCAGTCATAGGCAGCGGCGTAATTCTGCAGCCAGGTCGCGCGGTAGATCTCATCGTACGGCTTTTCGCCCGTTTGCGGCACACCGTCGAAGGCCAGTAGCAGAGCTTCGACCGCCTTCTGTGCGGCCACGGTGTCCGCTTCGATAATCCACCAGAATGCCAGCGACTTCGCAGCCCGCGGACGGTGATTCTCGTTCAATGTGGCCATGTCGTCGTCCCTGTACCGCAATGCGTCTGCCCTGAAGCCTACCCACAGGTCGTAATAGCGGGATGACGGGTCGGCCTTGCGCGCCCGCAATTCGTCGATCTGGTCGGCGCGAAAGTAGAGGGACGGGTGTATCTCCGCTGCTGGCAGCACGGGTGTTGTGTCTACAGCGAAGCCACTGTAGGTATCGTACCGCGGATGCTGCGCCGTGCCGTCGTCTGGGTACAGCAACACCAAGCCGGCAAGCAGCCACAAGACTTGCAAGCGAAGTTTTACCCCACCGGACAAGACATGGGCATGGGCGAGCATGGCCTAGAAGGAATAGGTAGCGCCGAACAGCACGTTGTGCTTGCGGATTCGGTTGAAGTCTACGTTGGACTCCCAGCGGTCCTGGTAAAGCAGCCGCTGAAACTCATAGCTCATGTCGAGCACCAGCACGCCCAGACGGCGGCCTATACCCGCACTCAGGGCATCGCCGGTGGCCGTCTCGCCGAGAAGACCGGAGCCCTCGATGCGAAAGCCCCGCGGGTCCCGTCGGAACCCTGCGCGTATCCAGGTGTCGTCGCGCAATGACCCTTCGATGCCCAGGCCTATGCCGTGGGCCAAGCCCCAGTCTGGCGCCGCGCCGCTTGACTTCAGCAGCGCATAGTCCTGCCTGAAGTAGTCTACAGCGATCATGACGCGCGGCATGGGACGAACCGCGGCCCCCAAGACGATGCGGGCCGGCAGTGTGACTTCATCGTCACCTGTCATCGGCACATTCGTATCCCCGGATACCGACGCCTGAGCTGACCGGGCGTAGCTGAAGCTGTGCGCAACCGTGTGCGGGAACGTAAAAACGATGCCCGTACGCAGCACATGATACTGCCAGTGGAGTCCGACCGTCGCACTCATGCCACTGAATTCGGATGTGCCCTCCCACGCCGTGTATCCGTCCGCCGTATCGAAGCTGTAGTCGTGTGCGTCTTCCCGCAAGAGAAACAAGCCGCGATCGCGAAGCTGTTGCCGATCGGTCGTGGTGCCCCAGGACCGGGCCACGCGCAGCCCAACGTAAAGATTCTGGGCCACCTCCATGCCCGCGGCCATGGAGATGGCCCGTAGGTGCCCGACGCGCTCGCGCTCAAAGGCCGACCAGCGCACTTCAATCTCCTCGCCGGGATTAGGTCGCTCTATAGGCGCGGGTCGGAACTGCCCGATGTATGGGTCTAAAACATTGTCATTGCGGTCATAATCCCCCAGATGCGCTGCCTGGTGGAGCATTAGGCCGACCGCTACGCGGCGGCCCGCCAGCCTAAACGGCATCGCGCCCCCCAAAGCACCCAGTTGCACCGTGCGCTGGCGATGCGTCCAGTCCGGATTGGCGAAGGGATCCGTCGTGTAGGCATCGGGATCCGCAAAGTACAGTGACAGCCCAGCATAGTACCGGTTTGGATTCCAGTGCTGCGTCTCCGCCCAGTCTCCAGAGCGCCAAAACCCGCTGGCTGCTACCGCCGGTCGCTGCATGATGGCCAAGCCCGCGGGGTTAAGCACCACCGACTCCACTTCGCCCGGCAGCGCGGCGAATACGCCCCCCATGCCCCGGGCGCGAACAGACATCAGTGCATGCTGCTCAATCCCTTGGATACCAAGCCGCTGCATGACGCCTTGGCCCTCAGCTGCCGGCGCTGCCAAAAGCAGCACAATACCGCAAAGCCCACCGCGCCACATCAGTCCGTCGTAAAGGAGACGCCCAGGCGATGCACCGCGCCAAACGCCTCCGTCATGTTACTGTAGCTGTAATCGAAGCCCAGCGTAATCGCACCGAGCGGCTGCACCACGCCCGCACCGTAGCTGAAGGACGCGATGTCGTAGTTGTGCTGGTACCCGCTGCGAAACATCAGACGCCCAAAGATGGCATACTCCAGACCCGCGGCCCACTGCTGATCGTAGTCGTTGGGCTGAATAAGGTCAAAGGTGGCCGTCAGGCGGTTGTTATCATGCAGCGAAATAAGCCCCGCGCTCCCTAAGACATCCACGGCACCGCCGATCCGAAAAAGGAGCGGCACCGGATAGGCTTCCTCCCCGAATGACACGGGCGCACCGAAGTTCATGACCGAGGCACCCAGGCGCAGAGACCGAAATCCTGTCACGTAGGTCATGCCAAAGTCAAACAAGAACGCATTGTCTGCCGCAAGCCAAAGGTCCTCGCGGGCCAGTTTCGCCGTGAGGCCCGCTGCAAAGCGATCAGTGAAATTGCGAGCGTACGTAACGCCGAGCACCCAGCTGCTTATCGAGAACGTGTTGCCGGTCAGTCCGGGGTTGTAGACAACCGCGCCGTCCTGATCCTGAAAGCCCAGGTTCTCCACGCGCGTCTCCTGAAACTGGCCCATATCCGCCATATGGAAGTGCGCACCCAGGTATCCGAACGACCCCAGAGCCACGCCATAGGCTACGCCGTAGTGCGCTGTATCCAGGAACCAGTCGACGCGGTCCATAGCGAGGCTGTGGCCCGCGGTGCGCGCCAATCCGGCTGGATTCCAGTACAAAGCATGGGCACCCTCGGCTCGTGCGCTAAAGGCCGTGCCCACGCCCATCGACCGGGCATCCGGGGCAACGTTCAGGAACTGCATGGAGGAGGTCCCCACCTTTTGGGCTTGTCCGATGTGGGGCACCAGCGTGCACACCAAGGCGCATGCCAGGCCTAACCGCGCTCCAGCCAACTGTCGTGATTCAATCATTTGATCACCACAAATTTGCCGCGGTAGGCCCCGCCATCTGGCGTACTTACCACGAAGAAGTAGACGCCTGACGCTATTTCCTGGTCGTTGCGCGTCACTTGGAACCATGGTGTCGAATAGCGCGCGGCATCGTGCTCAATCGTCTCCACGAGCTGACCGCTATACGAATAGATGTCTATCGTTGCCCGCTCAGGAAGCCCATAGAAGCCGATCTGCTGTGCCACGTTCGCCGCGCCTCCACTGGTGAATCCGCTGTTCAGATAGAACGGATTTGGCACGGCATGCACTTCGGTCAACTCGTCTGCTGGGCCGAGCGCCGCCAGGACGTTCGTCAGGTTGGTCTTGCCGCTCTCGCGGCCCTCTGAATCGAGGGCCGTTACCGCATACCACTTGGACTCACCCACGGTCGTGGCGTCGTCAATGAATTCATATTGATCCGAGTCGGTCAGGTAGCTGGTACTCCCGACCGGCACTTCTGCCAGTGTTTGCCATGGACCGATGGCTGCCTGCGCGCTAAGCACACGGTAAGAAGTCACGGCCCCCGTGAGCCGCGGATGCGAGAA
The DNA here is from genome assembly GCA_951812585.1 of Rhodothermales bacterium. Taxonomy (GTDB): domain Bacteria; phylum Bacteroidota; class Rhodothermia; order Rhodothermales; family Bin80; genus JAAXGV01. Next base: position 501,297 of record OX638318.1, read on the forward strand.
GCTTTCCTGGACTCGCCCCCAGCGAATGACCGCATGGGCCCGGTCATTGTTGGTGATATTGAGTACGGGCGCGGGCGGCGGCACGGGCACCTGGTAGATCCCGTGCGCTGGATTATCCTCGGGCCAGTACGGAAGCACAGGGGGTTGGCCGGTGTAGGCATTGTAGGCCATATCCGCCACATCTTTGACGGTCTGAATGTCTGAGTTTACGTACTCGGGGTATCCGTACGTACCAATGTAATTGTCTGTAAGCGTCTGCCCGGTGTTGGGATCGATGACACGGTCGTAGAAATGAGGCACTTCGTGCCAGGGCATCTGCTCGTCAATGACTTCGCCCAGTCCTCCACCCTCGTCCCATTCTCCGGGTCCTTTGGCTGCGCCGTAGCCCACGACCTCTGCGAGCGAGAATTCAAGCTTCGCCCCATGGGGCAGTATGTATGGACCGAAAACGATATGATGCCCAACCGCTTTGTAGGACTGCCTGAAGTTGAAGGCACCGCGCCCAGTCCACCGAAGCGAATCGGAATCTTCCGTACCTGGAGGCGGCGGAAACTGCGTTTCGCGATACGGCGTGTACGTGCCGCTCCACCGCGTGTAGGGCACGAGCTTGGGCTTCATCTTATCCTCGCGCGAATTGCCGCTTTCGACCTTGTTCATGAAGGGCTGCTTCAGCGTACTATCGGCGTCTATCATGCGCTCATTGGACACACGCGGATCCAGGGCATATGTATGCCCTCTGGTAGCCAGATGGTTGCGGTCGTAATACAGCATCTGGATGCCCGGGACCTGCGGCGACATCAATCCGCCTCCCTGCTGCCCCGTCGATGCATAGGTGTCAAAATACTTGGGATCCGGCTTGCCGGATTCGGCAAAGTCTGCATCTACGCCGTTGCCGATGTTGACCACATAGCGCAACCAGCGGTGGCGGTCGAAATAGCCGCGCAAATCGTTCTTGTACATGAAGTCATACTCCCAAGTACCGTACCAACGCTGGAAGCCCAGCATTGAGGGAGCCACGCCGTAGTGGAAGCCGATGAGCACCTCGTACAGGGTCGAATCGTTGTTCATGATCCCGTCTCCATCGGTATCACCCGTGTTTTCGAAGGTGTACTCGTAGATGATGAAGTCGTCGTAGTCGGGATAGCTCCAAGCGCGGCTGGTTCGCTTCACTGAAATGCCCGTGTTGGATCCCCATTCCGCCACGATGACCTCTTCCGCTTCGTCGGGATCGTAAGCGGGGTTGAGGCTACCGTCGTCCAGGAGCGGATAATTCTCGAAGCGCTCTATGGAAATCGGAAAGGAGTACACGCCCGCCACGGTGGTCGGGATGTGCTGGCCGGCCGAGCCTCCAAACGAGTAAAGCCGTTGGTCCAGATCGAAAATGTTGGTTCCTCTGTACGAGGCTGCGATTGAGATTCCTCCGCCAATGATGTTGTGCTGTCCGCTGTACTGCAGGCCATCAATGAGCGTTGCGGAATTGCCTGGCCATTCCATGAGCGGGTCCAGGGTGATATCATGGTCGCGGTAGCGCCATGCCCGGCCGATTTCCCCGGTGTTGTAGACGGTTTCGTGCAGTGTGCCGCGCCTGTGCACACGCTTGTCGCGAAGAACCTGCGCGCTGGCAGTCTGCAAGAGGGTGGCGACCATTACGGCCAGCGCGACCGTGCCTATTGAGCCTATTGAGGCTATTGATATGTTCACAGGCCTACGCATCATAGGTGCACCACCACACCGAATCGGATGGATCGCGGGGCATTGTCGTAAATGCGGAACGTCTGCAGGGCGGCCAGGTCAGGATTGTTGCTGTCTGGCAACGCATACTCTATATCGTCGCCTTCCTCGTACCGGCGCAACGTTTCAGCGTCAAGAAAGACCCGGTTGTAGTCGAAGGTGTGGACGTTGAAGAGGTTGAAGATCTCCACAAACACGTCAGACCGCCCGGCGGGCGTCTCCAGACGTTTCGTGACCTTCAGGTTGGTGTTGTGCTCCCAAGGTGTCCGCAGCGTATTGAGCTTAGCGAAATTGTCGCCCAGCAGCTCGCTGGGCGTGTACGGGCGGCCACTCCGGCTGTCCTGGAGTATGTTGACACGCAGGCCGCCGAGCGGGTGGGCGCCGATGATTCGCGGTCCCCACGCACGCGGAAGGTTGAGTCCTGCCACCCAGACGAGCGCGTGTCGGCGGTCAAAGTCCAGCAGAATATCACGCGGACTGGGTGGCTGCGTTTGCTCATTGGTCTCATCTACGATGGGACTGCGACCGGTCGGCGTGGAGTTCTTCCCCGTAGCGACTGAAAAGTGATAGCGAATGGAACCCGAGACCACCCCTTGGCGCTTGTTCAGGCGAAGGCTGAACCCCCTGACATTGGCATAATCCCGATTGCCTACCGACTCGTACAGGTTGTCGTTGGCGTCGATATAGACTACGCGTTGGATCAGGTTCTTGACATCTTTGAAGTAGCCGCTGACATCGAATGTGAACCCGCGGGCGACGCCCAGCACCAAGCCCACATCATAACTCTTGGTTTCCTCCGGTTTGAGAAGCGGATTCCCCAGGCGCCTGGGCTCAGCGGTGCCGAGATTCTCGTTGAACAGCGTGGTGCGCCGCCCGATGAGGCGCTCCAGCCCCGGACGCTTCAAGAAATTACCGTAGTTCAGGTGGAAGACCGCCCGCTCGCTGATGGGGAAGGAGAACCCCAGGCGAGGCTGCAAACGCACGACTTTAGGTGCCTTTGACTGCTCCGCCAATGCCTCGTCGATCACCGCTGGGTTGTCTGGATCCCTGAACGGCGAAAAGGTATCGGTGTAGTAATGCACATTCTGGTCATAGAAATCCAGCCGCAGCCCGACATTGGTGATCATGCCCTCAAACTCCATCTTGTCCTGCACATAGAGGGCGGCTTCGTACGGTTTGGCACGATAATACTCCTGTACGGCACTCGACCGTGACGAGTGATTGAGTCGGTTCTCTACGTTGATGTCATACCAGTTTCCCTGGAAGCCTACTTTGAACTCATGATTGTTGGATACCTGGCTGTTAATGAAGCCGACTGCAGACCAGGTCCACGACCGCTCGTTGAAGAAATCGTCGTCCATCACGCCCGTCCTGAATCCGTCCTCCCAATACAGCCGTTCCCATACGGATCGGTCGTAGATGTCATCTCTGAACCGGTCCGGATCGATCACATCCACTCCTTCATCCAGGCGTGTCCGCATCCCGTTCAGTGTCACCTCATAGAACGTGCGATCATTGAGTACATGGGAATACACCAGGCCCAGCCCGGTGCTTCGGTCCCACACTTTGTTGGCACCGATTACGCGATCATAAATCCAGCGATAAAAGCCGCCGGACGAGTAGCTGAATTCCTGCGAATAGACTGTTCCGTGAAGGCCGCTGAGCTTTAACTTCATGCCGCGGGCGGGCCTGATGACGAGATTGCCCATCACTTGGGCCTGCCGGTCGGGGGCGGGCGTCGGCAACATAGGCCAGACCCGGTTAATCTGCGTGGCTACGAACAAGTTGGTGTGGTCCGAAAGCGGGCCCCCGATGGTAAGGTCCAGTAGTGCATCCCACCGATTGTTGTATTCATGTCCGATATCCCGGTGTGTCCGGCGCCACAGGTCATAGGCCAGCTGTGCCCCTTCATCTGGATCCACGCGGGAGCCGAACCCACGACCGATAGCGCCCTGCCACCGCGGCCGGTCGTCGTTCTCTGGATCAGGGGCTTGCCACCATTCCAGATTATCCATCAACCGGATATACGGATTGGTGTCAGGATCGAAGACGCTGCCACCAAAATGCTTGTAGCTTGGCATTCGCGTACGCATTTCCGCGCGGCTTTGCCAAACGCTGCCGCCTTCCTTTGTTGAGATGTTGATTACTCCGCTCATGGCATTGCCGTACTCAGCGGAGAATCCGCTGGTGATCACCTCGACCTCCTCCACTGCGCTCAGCATCGGTGTAAATGAGCGTGAGGAATTGAGCGGATTGACAATGCCCATACCTGCCAGGATATAGAGCTCCTCGTTCGAACGGCCGCCCCGAAAATGCCCATCATTCACTTCAGCCTGGAGCGCCAGCACATCGGACAGGTTGGTTACCCCGGCGATCTGCTCCACTTCTTCGGGTCGGATGATTTCCACCGTTGCCGTCTGGTCCGGCTCAACGTCCGGCCTGACCGCGACCACGATTACATCGTCTCCCTCCGTGACCGTTTCTTCAAGCGTGAAATCGACTCTCGTCGTCCGATTGATGTTTACGATAACATCAGACTGCGTGAGGGCGCGATACCCAATAAAGGAGGCGGTCAGATTGTAGGTCCCGGGGGTAACGTTGAGGATAAAGTAGCGGCCTTCCAGATCGGTGGATGTCCCGCGCAACGTGCCCATGACCACCACATTGACGCCGACCATGGGCTCGCCGGCATTGTCGGTCACTAGCCCGGTGATCTTGCCAGACTGACCTGCGGCAGGGATGACCACCTGGGGCAGCATCGAGGCGAGAACCAGCATGAGCAACGAGCCTAAATACTGCAATCTCGACTGCAATCTCGTGCTCATATCTCCCTTTGGGCCGTTCGGAACCCCAAAAACCCAAGCCCCAAGCTATGGTATTGAACGCGGACGTAACTAGCAAGCGTTTGCGCAAGCCGCTCGCGCCCCGGCTTAGCGGTACAGGGAAATCCTGGTGATGCGGCCCTCGGGGCCTATCGCCCAACCGACGCGATTGCTGGCAAAAGCCACGCTCCAGTAGTTTTCTGTGGACAGTGTCGTCCAAGACGCTCCGTCGTTCACTGCAAACCCCAAGCCTTCCGGGCCTACGGCAACAAGCGTTGGCAAGGGCGCGCCTGGCACATAGGAAGCGCCATAAACGGGCCCTGGAAAGCTCGACCTCCCGGCCGCAACCCATGTATCGCCGCCGTCCCGACTCATCGCGATGTTCACTGCGCGACTCTCCATATCGGTGACATCGCCACCCAGCACCGTGATCTGCGTCTCCGAGGCTACAGCCACCGATGTGATGCCGCTGACCGGACCACCAGGAATCGGGGTGTCGGCATAGGTCCAGCTCTGACCGCGATCTGTGGTGCGCAAAACGCGCGCCGGCCCCTTTTCATTTGCACCCGTTCCGATCCACGCCGCACTGTCGCCTCCGACAGTCAGGCAATGTCCGCTGGCAGCAAAACTGCCCTCACCGCTGCGGGCGGCAGGCAGGCTTTCGGCTGAAATGCGCTCCCAGGTGGTGCCGCCATCCCTGGTAGTGATGATGTAGAAGCGGCCCTCGAAGGAATCACTGAACGCCAAACCACTCTGCGCATCCCAGAATCCAATGCAGTCAAAAAAAACCGCAGGCTCAGTATTGGTGAACTGCAGCGCCCAGTGCTGTCCGCCATCTTCGGTCTTGTAGATGCGCGACTGCACGCCAGACCCAATGCTCAGCAGGTACGCGGTTTCGGAATCAACTCCGTGCACATCCCTGAATTGGAGCGAATCCGCCCCCGGCACGGTGCCAATCTTCCAGGTCTGTCCGCCATCAAGTGTGCGACCAAAGGTGCCATCGGTGCCGCTGATCCATACGACTGTCTCATCGACCGGGCTGATGCCAATGAAGTGGGTCGTGCTCCCCGACTCCTGGTTCGTAATCATCGGATCCAGCTGAAGCGAGGGATTGCAACCCATAAGCATCACGAAAGTGACCAACGAAAAGCGTGTTCTGTGCATCATGTAGCGAATCATATAGCGAGTCGTGTCCGTGCGCCGTTCTTGCAACGATATGGAAAGATTCGGTGCCTGGCACAGGCCCTGCGCAGCAGCCAGCGCGGCATGCGCCTTGACGTCAAGCATTGCAAGCGTTGACCGGGTACCGCTGAAGGGCGCACAGTTGCCGCGACCCCGCAGACAGCCGGAGCGGATCCGGCATGTGCGAAGGCGGCCGCCTTATGGCCGCGCCCAGTGGGTCTGATGCACGATATTCACGGCACGGGCCAATACCTGTTCAAATGGCCTCGCAAAAACGCCGTGCTCTGCACCAGTTCGTCCATGCCTTGGAGTCCGTCTTCAATGCTCACCCAGGCGCAGCGCGATGCCTCGCGAATGACCGAAAAAATGCGGTCATAGTCATTGAGGCCTTGCCCGATCACGCCATGCTTCAGCACAGTGGCATAGCCCGCTTCCGGTGGACGCGCATAGAGCGCACGCAGCGTTCCGCCAGCCAGATAGCGATCACTGGCGTGCATCGTCACAACACGCGGCGCAAAGCGCCGAAGCCAGTCCATGGGATCGTCGCCCGCCAGGAGCGCATTGGATGGATCAAAGTTGATACCAAAATTTGGATGGCTCACCCGCTCCACGAGCGCGGAGAAGACCGTAATGTGCTGCGCAAATTCCGGGTAGGCCCAGTAGTTGTCTTTGTAATGATTCTCCAGCGTCAATGTGACCTGGTGCCTGCTGGTGTAATCGAGGCATTCATGAATCGCGTCCGACACGAGCATGATACCCTCCGCCACCGCAATGCCCGGCCGCCGCTGCCCGCTGAGAATGCGGCAGTACTGACCACCAAGCGCAGCGGTCATGTCGATCCAGCGCTTTTGCAGGTCGATTTGCCGCCTACGATATGCCGCATCTTTGTGGCAGAAGTCTGGCGAGCAGCATAGCATCGGAATGCAAAGTCCTTCCGATTCAGCAATACTTCGATACCTGGACCATCCATTCCTGTCCTGCAAGTCCAGGAACTCGCCATAGAACTCCAGTCCTTCCACATCCAGTGTCGCCGCCAGGCGGATCCACGCTTCCAGTGTCATGGCACCGGACACGCACAATGCATCCATGAATGCCTTCGGAAACACCGCAAGCCGTGGCCTCCTAAGTCATAGCACGCGGCATTAGCCCATAGAGGCTCGGCCTCAACAAGTACGTGGGCACCTAGCGCCATGACCTTTTTCGGGCGCTACTCGGACGTGCAGAATCCGATGATGTCCGACTTCGTCCAGGATCGCCAGTCGCCGAGGGGTACGGCTAGGGCGGAACAGCTCGACCAGCGGTAGCGCGAGCCGTGTCTCGGCCCGATGCGTTGGAACACGGCGGACTGGCAAGGGGTGCCGCGCCCCCCTTGGACCCCCTGAGCTTCCGCCCGGGGTCGGCCGCGGCGGAGGGCGGGAGCCGCCTTCAGAACCTCGTCCTCATTTGACCCCATGATCGGCCGCCGCACCAACCCCGTGACCGCGTGCGACAAATGCGTTGGACCTGCGGGTTTTGCCCGGATAGTGTCCGTTGGTGCCGCTCACCCCCTCTTCTCCAGTTCCGCTTTTCCGATGACGAAGTCAAAGCAACGCATCCTGCCCGAAGCGCTCGGCGGCCGACAGCGTCTCCCGCACATCGTCCCAGGTGGTGTTGTAGTTGACGATGCAGAGCCTCAGCGAAAACCTTCCTCCTGGCATGGCCGAGGACATGAACGCCGGGTCGTCCCAGAACAGGTGGGCCAGCACCTCGCGATTGATTTCGTCCAAGTCGTGGTCCGCGATGTCTTGACCGGCTGGATCGACGCGGAAGCACACGACGCTCAACGACGCGGGGCTCGTGCACGTCAGCACGGGACTTTCGTCGATGTATTCCTGAGCACGCTCGGCTAATTCCAGGCCGTTGGAGATGGCCTGTCTGAATGCGGCCATCCCGAACGTCTGCACCGACATCCAGATCTTGAGCGCGCGCGCGGAGCGGCTCATCTGGAGGCCGCGGTCCCAGAAGTTGGGATGACCGGAGCCCCACAGCGCGTCTTGCAGGAAGTCGGGACGGATCGCGAACGGCTTCTCGAGTGTCGAGATGTCCCTGACCATTAGGCAGCCCACTTCATAGGGCTGGAAGAACCACTTGTGCGCGTCGAGCCCGACCGAGTCGGCACGATCGATGCCGCGCAGGATGCGCTTGCCTCGTTCGGTCACGACGGCGAACCCGCCGTAAGCGGCGTCGACATGCAGCCAGATGCCCTCCGATGCGCAAAAGTCGGCCAGTTTCTCCAGCGGATCGACCGCTCCGGTCGCGGTAGCTCCGGCATTGGCGCACACCGCGATGGGCTCCAGTCCGGCGGCGCGGTCCTCTGCCACCATTGAGGCCAGCTCGCCCATATCGATGCGAAAGCAATTATCGCTCGGCACAATCCGGGCGTGCTCCGGGCGGATACCGACGATCTTCACGGCCCTCTGGTGCGCACTGTGGCTCTGATCACTCATGTAAACGCTGGCGCTCTCCGGGTATCCGGCGGCTTCCCTCGCGGCCACGAGCGCATCCAGGCTCGCGGCGGAGCCACCGCTCGTCAGCACCCCGCCCCCCGTGTCCGGGTAGCCGAGCCATTGGCGAAACCAGTCGATGACCACGCATTCGAGCTGGCTGGTGCCGCTCGCGATGAGCCAATTGCAGGAGTTGACGTTGTAGCCTGCGGCGAGGAAGTCCGCGATGACTCCCGGCCAGGTGGCAGAGGACGGCACGAAGCCGAAGCAACGGGGATGGTCGAGGCTAAGTGCCAGTGGAAGGATGTCGGTCAGCGCCTGCTCCATAACCTCATTGGGCGCTCGCCCGCGCTCCGGCGGATCCTCCATGAACTTTTCGTCAAGCTCGCCACGAAACTCGCCGTCCCATGCCTCTTTCCGGCCCAACTCCTCGCTGCGCCGTACGAGAGCCTCGGCTGCCCTGACGGCTAGGTCAAGCATGGCCGGAGCGGGCATCCGTAAACCGTTCGAGAGTGCAGGGCCCGACGTGCCCTGCGCCTGGTTCTCCGTGGAAGAGTCCTTTGCTTGTCGACGCATTCTCCGCTCTGCTCCTGTTATTCCTGTTATGATGTGGTCCAACAGCAACCGGTCTTCGATGCCATTATGGTACAAGCATACACCGTGGAATCCCACCAGCGATTGGCCGGTCGCGCGACAATTGCCTGCATTTCCAACGCGGCCTAATTGCGTGAGTGCCAGTCCACGCAGATTGCGTACGGGGGCCCATATTGGGTCCAAATTGGGCGTTTTTCACCTGTTTGGTCCACGTCATTGTAGTGATGTAATGAGTTTAACCCGGATAAATCACAAGGGTTTTGAATCGCCATAAACGCGAGGCGTTTGAAGGCATTGGCTCCCGGTTTGGGAGCGCAAATGCTGATTTCCGCCTTCTGGAACATTTATCCGGCTAGCAGCGGTCAAACGCCTCGCCTGATTCAAAAGACTGCTGGGAAAAACGCCTGGCGACGCGCGCAAAACCGCAATGTGTTACCGCTCCCAAGCGCAGTTTGCAATACTTCTGCAATACAGTCGGATGCCACAGGTGGCCATAGGGCAGCAGGCATGCTACTGCTCTACTGCTTTCGGCGGATTGCGGCCGATCATGGGGTACTGTTCCAGGTCTACCACCGCGCCGCTCACAGGACGGGAAGCATCGCTCAGCCAGTATATCGCGCCGGCGGCAATCGTTTCCGGGCTCACCAGTCCGCCGGAAGGCGCCACCATGCGAGGAAGACGACCCGGCCAGTCCTCCGGCAAGCCATCCGCAACCTTGAGTCGAAACTCGCCATCGGTGAGCACCCAGCCTGGATTGATCTGGTTTACGCGTACACCGTAGTGGTGATGGAGCCCGTCGCCCAGATTGCGCGACAGCGTCATCAAGGCTCCCTTGGAAATGCTGTAGGCGAGCAGCGGCACTTCACCGCAATAGGCGTTGATAGATCCGATGTTGAGCACGCTCCCACCCGTCTTTTTGAGGTAAGACAAAGCAGCCTGAATAAGCAGCATGGGAGCACGAACGTTGATGGCCATCACGCGGTCAAAGAGGTCGGAATCCGTCGTGAGGATGTCAGACCTCGGAATGTAGGCGGCGTTGTTGACAAGCCCGTGAATCGCGCCAAATGCCGAGATGGCGGCTTGGACAATGCGCTGGGCCGCCGCCGCGTCTTGCAGGTCGTCAATGTGCCCTGCCGCAGCGCGGCCCAGCATCTCCACAGTCTGAGTCGCACCCGTTTCGTTTTGATCCGTAATCAACACGCGCGCGCCTTCCTGCACGCAGTGCTGCGCAATGGCGCGCCCTATCCCTCCGGCGCTGCCTGTAACAATGATGACTTTGCCTGCTAGTTGCATGGTTTCAGTATTGCTTTGGCGATGGTACCCTGATGCATGGCACCAAAGGCGTCCTGCCACTGGTCAAGCGGCCATACGCCCCCGATCAGAGGATCCAGGTTCAACCGCTTGTCGGCCATAAGGCCCAGCACGGACTCCCATACAGGATAGTTGTGACTGAAGCTGCCGCGCAAGGTTACGGCTTTCCGGACCAGCAGGTCCAGCGAGTGACCAAGGGTTCAGGCCCCCATCCCACCTTGGTGATCCAGCCTGCGGGCCTTACGATCTGCAAGGCCGTGTGCAGCGCAGCGGAAACGCCCGTGGCATCAATGACGCCATGAACACCCAGCGACCCTCCCCAGTCCCTGGGCACCGCTTCCGTAGCAAACATGCCTAGCCGCACTGCAATGTCAAGCCGTTCGCGATCATGCGGCAAGCCAATCACGGCCACCGCAGCGCCCCGCAGCCGTGCCATGAGTCCGCAAAGCAGGCCAATCGGACCTGGACCCAGAACCACCACATAGTCCCCAGGACGAACGCTGGCGTGGTTGACGACCGCATTGTAGGCGACGTTGCACGGTTCGGCCAAGGCGGCATGGAAAAGAGGGACGACCGGCGGCACATGATGCAAGCACCGGGTTGGTACGCACACGAAGTGCGTCATCGCGCCATCAACGCCATAGCCAAATCCCTTGCGGACCGGGTCTAGGTTGTACAAGCCTTGTCTTGACAGGGAGGAGTGCGGATCTATAACCGCCGCGGTTTCGCTGACGACCCGGTCTCCTACGCTAAACTCCGCAACACGCGCACCAACGGCTGCCACAGTGCCCGCAAACTCGTGGCTGAGAATGACCGGGTAATTGACATCCCAACTGTGGGTGCCTTGCCACTGGTGGATTTCTGAGCCGCATACCGCCACAGCATCAACCTGAAGCAGCACTGCATCCTCGCTGATTTCGGGCACATGCACATCGCGCAGCTCTACACTGAGCGGCACGCTGGCGTAATTGACGACTGCAGGCTGTTGCATCAGACGAAGCACTGAAAATGCAATTTATGAAGGGGCCGGTAATCGAACGGATACGAAACGCAAGGCTGCGCAGCCTTGACACGCGCAGCTTCCCGCACACCCAGGCCCTGCGCGGAACACACAAGGCGGCGCATCTGTACGCATGATCGGTACACCGCCGAGCGTATGCCAGGTATGGAATCCACGCTGCGCACGACGCGGCGACACTTCTTTAAAACTGCGTTGGGCATGGCCGCAGGTGCCGCGCTGACAGGGTGCGAAAGCCTGGGTTTGGAGGACAAAGAGGATCCACTGTTTGATGGACCTACCATCGCCGAGGATGACTTTATCTCCTTTAACGCAGGATACTACGGCCTCGGTGTGGACGCAGCCTCACAGCTGCCGTTCAGCTTCATACGCAACGGCGTGGCTGCTCCCGAAGCCGATCCCGTCTCCATCGCATTTCGCTTGCAGCACCTTTTGAGCAACAACCGCCATGTCAATGCCATTGATACACTGCTGAGCCATCTGCTCAACGCGCAGATTGATGACCGGCCGCCAAACAACTACCGCAACATGATTCCGCGGCTGGCCATTCAGCTGGACAATATCGTCCCGGCTACCAAGGATTACTCTTTCCATGATAATGCACTGCTCTCCTCTCGCGTGGCGATGGTCGCGCAGGCGCACGCAGGTACAGCAACGGGCGACAAGGCACAGACATTCCTCGACAAACAGAAGTTTGGCTACAACCAGGTGCTGGCCCAATCTCCGACCGGATTCTTTCCGGAGTTTGGGAACGCAGGGCTCTTTGGCGTGGACCCCGTCGGCATGAACCTGGTGTTTGGCGGATTCTACGAAGCGGTGGCGTTCGTGCTTGGGTACTTTATCGGGGACACGCCTATCATCGGTGATCCCCAGGTGGGGTTGGATTCCTGGCAGGCCATGATTGATGCGCAGAACACCTATGTTGATGCGCATCCGGCTTCCACGCGGGCCTCCACCAGCATACAGGCTCCGCTCGCACGCAATGGAAGCGGGTTCCAGTACTTCCATGCACTCTTGGCCATCGAGCCTTCCTGGCTGGACGCTTCGATGGACAATGCCCTGTACAATGCTCTGTTCTCATTCATCGACGCGGCAGTCTACGACCGCGTGCCGGGCATTTACTCTGCCGGTCCCCACGATGGCGGCTTTTTTGTGGACAACGGTCTGAACCGGCTCGCCGCAAAGCAGCGGTTTCAGACTTCTCGCGAGTCCATTGTGACCGTGGACGCGTTAGCCGCTGCCCTGCGATTGTTTCCTGAAGATTCAGACGCTCGCCTCATCCTTCGGGGGTGGATCGGGCTGTATGCGTCTGTAAACGGCAACATCACGCCGCAAGGATACCTGAGCGGCATGAAGAAAGAAGGCACGGCCGTGACGGCGCTCTACGCCAGGCAGAACTGCGCGATGATACTCTTCAAATCCCGTGGCTCCACACTGCTCGATGGCTTCATGAAGGCGCAGGGCAAGCCCGGCATGCAAGAGCTGATCAGCTGGATCAAACTGACCTTTCAGGGCGCGCCCATTGCGCGCGTGGACGCACAGCTGCCGGTCCCGCTCCGTGCAGAGCGCCTCTTTACGCGCTTGTAGTCAACCCGTGCACAGCGGCGGCAAATCACGGCCAGCGCCTGTTCTACATCCCCCTTCGCGGCCCGAAACGCCTCTGCATCAATGGTCAGCGGCGCGCCGATAACCACCAGCGGAGCACCGAGCTGCGGCGCACGGATCGCCTCTTGTATGGACAGCCCTCCTACGGCCTGCACGGGGATGCTGACAGCCGCCACGACTGCAGCCAGTGCATCCATGCCCGGCAGCCCTTCGCGCGCATGCCGCGCCGCTCATCATATCCGATGTGGTGAATCACATAGTCGCATCCCAGCGCTTCCAACCGTCGAGCTGCCGCCACCTTGTCGGGACAACCCAGATTGTCACCCATCACCTTGAGTCCGTAGTCTGCACCTGCTTCAACGACGCGGCCGATGGTTTCTTCATGGGCTCGCGCCATGACCACGACATGGGTTGCACCGGCCTGCGCCATCATTCCGCTTCCAGGTAGCCCCCGTCCATTGTTTTGAGATCCGCCTCCAGTGGAACTCCTGGAAAGGCCGCACGCAGCGCACGCACGCCGTGGAGCCCTTCGGCAAGGATCAGGGGCGTCCCTTCTTCCAAGCCAGTCCACGCCCGCGCGCAGCGCCATGGCGGCTGTGTCCAGCGCCTCCTGAATGGTGGTCACATCCAGCGAGATCTGGACGATAGGCTGCATGGAACTATTCGAAGAACGGGAAAAGCGCCTTCAGCTGCTCACGCGTGGGCTGACTGCCATACTCAGAGACTTCAAAGGCCTCCGCGAACCGGAATGCGTTGCCCCGCTCTTCGCCGTAGTATTCCACTAGGAGGTCCCGCCATGTATCGGCTACCCATGCATCACGCTGCTGAAACCGCCCAGCGATATACGCCTTGCGCGCCTCTTCTTCTGTGGGCACTTCGTCGAGGTATCCGCCGTGCCAGGCGTTCCAGTCTGAAAACTGCGACCGCAGCGCCGCCATGCACGCATACTTCTGGTCGCCATAGTCGTCAATGCCGACGATCACATCCGGCTCGAACGGGTACGGCTTCTGAAAACGGTCGTAGAAATACAGGAACACCGGATTGCGTTCTACACGCGGTACATCGGGTGTAAAGAACGGCACAGTCACCATAAATGCAGCGTCCTGCACCAGGATGGCGGTGTACCGGTGATCGGGGTGATAATCATTGGAACGGGGGCCCAGCACGATATCCGCCTGCCAGTCGCGGATGAGCCGCGCGATGGTCTTGCGATTCTCCAGCGTCGGCATAAGCTCGCCGTCGTGATTGTCCAGTACGACCGTTTCGGCGAGTCCCAGGATCTCGCCGCAGTCCTCCACCTCAGCTTTACGCACCAGGGCCAGCGGACCGCCCGCCATCTTGTAATGACCGATATCACCGTTGGTGACGGAAACGAATTTGACCTGGTGCCCCATGGCGGCCCACATGGCGGCAACGCCGGAGGCACGCACTTCACAGTCGTCCGGATGCCCCCCGAACGCAATGATCCGAAGCGGCCGGTCTCCGTCCTGTGCCCATGCCGTGCATGCGGCAGAAGCCATGATGACCACCAAAGCGGCCAGTGGTAGGGTATGAATACGCATGATGAACCTCATTATCTTGCTGTTGCAGTGAACACGCTTTGTTGCGCATGATTCGATTGATGCCCGCCTTGGTCCTGGTGCTTGCGATGCCGGCACAGGGGCAAGACCTTTCTTCCCAGATCGACTCCCTCTTTTCCAAGTGGGACCGCGCCGATGGCCCCGGCGCTGCGGTCGCCGTAGTGCATAAAGACAGCCTGAAGTACGCGCAGGGCTACGGCCTGGCAAACCTCGAGTACAACGCCGCCATAACGCCCGAGACGGTATTCATGGTAGCGAGTGTGTCGAAGCAGTTCACGGCGTTCGCCATCGCGTTGCTGGTCGTTCGCGGCGATATCGCACTGGATGACAATGTGCGCACGTATGTTCCCGAGATGCATGCCTATGACCCACCGATAACAATACGTCATCTGGTACATCACACCAGTGGACTGCGCGACGAGTTCGGGCTGCTCGCCATGGCCGGATACCATATGGACGATGTCATCACCAAGGACACAATACTGAATTTACTGTATCGGCAGCGTAGGCTCAACTTCGAGCCTGGGAGCAAATACACCTACTGCAACTCTGGATATACGCTCATGGCCGAGATCGTGGAACGCGTGACGGGACAGTCGTTCCGCGAATGGACCACCGAAAACATCTTCGGACCGCTGGGCATGGACCATTCGCATTTTCGCGACGACTACACGAGCGTCATCCCGAACCGGGCACAAGGTTATATAACCATCGACAGCACTGTCAAGAATCAGCCGCTGGCCTACGCAAGCGTGGGCGCTAGCGGCCTGTACACGACGGCGCTTGATCTCGTACGCTGGGTGAAGAATCTGAAGTCAGGTCAGGTGGGCGGCCCGGAGGTTCTGGCGCTGATTCAAGAGCGCGGCGTACTCAACACGAAAGACACGCTGGACTACGCTTTTGGGCTCAGCCATGGCGTCTATCGGGGCACGCCACGCATCAGCCACAGCGGTTCGCACCGCGGCTTCAAGACGCATGTGGTGCGGTTTCCGAGCTTGGATCTCGCCATCATCGTACTGGGAAATGTAGAGGAATTCCAGCCGAGCACGTACACATTGCAAATAGCCGACCTCTTCCTGCCCGATGACGCTGAGCGTCTGGCGACCTACATAGGTACGTACACCAGCGAAGAGCTGCAGTCTTCATTTGAGCTTGCAGTGGAGGATGACAGGCTGGTTATGATCAACCGGCATGGCGAGCGCATCACGCTCACCGAAACGGGACGTGACGCGTTCAGCTCCGACACCTGGTACATGCCCAATATTACGTTCATGCGCACTGGCGGGCAGATCACAGGCTTTACAGCTTCCAGCAGCCGGACGCTGAACGTCGCTTTTGATCGCAGGTAGCACGCCCCGCACGGCGACCTGCAGCTGACGCTCATGGCCAGTGCGCTCTATCGCATGCTGGCCCATCGCGTAGGGGGACTCTATGCCAAGAGCAAGGCGCGCACGCTCTTCCGCGAATTCGTCGCTGCCTCCGCCACCGTCACGCTCAGCGAAGAGCAGGTCACCGTACGGCTGGGGAGGCGCACTCACAACGGAGCACTGCTCAAAGCCGGCTACCTGGACATGACCGAGCCCATCCCGTGGCTCCAGAATCGACGACTGCGCATCAACTTTGTCTGACGGGAAGCAATCACGTCGTTAATGCGAATTATTGCTCTTGGAAGTCCAGGCTAGCGCACCATGCCTTTGGTGCGAGCAGCGGCCGGCGGCCACAATTATTCCAGGAACGACTTGCCGAGTCCCACCCCTGCTGCGTTCTGCGGGTGCGGGCCGCAATTTATTCGGTGCGAACCGCAATTTATTGGTGCCGGCGGGTCGGCGGGTGGGCTCCCGTCGCTATACACGCTCCAGCTTGATAGGATAACTCTTGTTCGCGTTCCACTGACAGACATACAGGTTCTTGTCCCTGTCCACGCATACATCATGGCAGTGATTGAAGATGGGCTCGGCCTGAACCATGAGCTGAAGCACGCCGTCCTCATACACCGGCTGCGTGCCGCCCGGATTGGAAACAACCCTGTCCTCGCTGTCCAGGATCGTCACAAACCCTGAATCGGGCGTCTGATTCAGATACCGCAGGCGCGACCAGCATACGCCCGAATACAGCATGTCATCGTCAATGACCGCACGGCAGACGAAGGCCCCAGGCAAGAAGATCGTGGACAGGTACTCGCCCATCAGACTGTACCGCTTGAACGCATTGTGCGCCCGGGAAGTGCAAACAAGCGTAGGCGCGCCCTCACCGCGTGCGTCGATGCAAACGCCGTGCGCCGTCTGGAACTCGTGATCGGCATCCCCGCGTCCTCCGAACTTCCGGATGAAACTGCCGTCGATAGCGTATTGCAAGATCCACTGCGATCCGTAACCGTCCGCGACGTAGATATCGCCATTCGGACCAATCGCTGTTTCCGTTGGATGGTAGGCATCATCGGCGTCGTAAGCGCCAACCTCCGCCGGGTGCGCAAGCCGCATCACCACGCGCCCGTCCAGCGTCGTCTTGACCACCTGCGGGTTGTTGTCAAAGCCATTGTCGCAGATGAACAGAAACTCCTCGTCACCCGCCTCCCAAAGCGTTAACCCGTGCCCATATGGGTAGTCAGTACCCCAGGCATCCAAGAGCCTGCCTGCTGTGTCGTACACCAGAACATTGTTGCGCACCTCATCTCCAATCATGATGAGTCGCCCGCGCCTGTCCTGGACCATCTCGTGGCAGTTGTTGACCGGCGTGACGCGGGCGTCCAACTTGCCCCAATCCCTGTGAACCCTGTAGCGAAAGTCCCCATGACCGATGATCTCGGTCACAGGCAAAGCCTTGCTTATGATGTGGAAGGCGGGCGCAGCGGCAGCCATGCCCGCTATGCGCTGCACAAAGTCCCTGCGGTTGATCTTGCCCATCGGCTCAATGGCGAAGCTGGTGTGACCGACGCTATCGGAAGGTACGAAGCCACACAGGTCGCTGCAATACAGGGTTCCGCTGCAAAAACGCGTGCTGCTGCGCTGACAAGTGGAAGCGCGGCGCGTCCTACCGCTGCACAAGTGCTCCCCGCACAGTCCGCTGCTTCCTGAATGCGCGCTCGAAAGGCGCTTCAGTGGAACAAGGAGGGCGTTTTGCTTAACTTTTGCCGGATAGCTCGCAGTTTTTGTGTATTCCGACGGCCAGCAGGCCGCGCATGCGTTGGTTGGACCGCAACAGTGGTCTGGACGAGTTCGTGGGCGGTTCCTATGAAGCGGTGGGGCCCATGCACCTTTATCGGGCAAGCGACCTGATCGTGTTGGAGGAGATCTTTGGTAGGATGTTCTTGAAGCCAGCTTCGAGCGTAGGCCGCACCGTTTTTAGCGTACCATGCACCCCAACGGTTCTGGTAACGAGGGGGCATAGCACGCAAAAAGGGGGGCGGATTGCATCCAAATGGGATCCCAATCACCGCAACGCCCATATATTAGCTCTTGATGTCGCTGGAGCGGTTCCCGGTTGACGCCGCTAAGCCGGTGACCACCTTGGTGGCCTGCTACAATCCCATACTTCCACTCGATCAACAAAACCTGGATCAGCCATGTCGCCTACTCCTGCAACGGTAACCAGCTCCCTTGCCCTGGCACTCTGTTTGTTTGGCAGCGGGTGCGGTGCCGGCAGCGTTGATGCCAGCAAAGCTTGGTCCGGCACGATCGATACGCTTGCTTCCGGCGAGATCGTCGTCCGAAATACGGATGAGCCACTCTGGGCGCCTCAAGACGCATGGCGGGTTGTGGAGGAGCTCAGGGTCGGAAGTGACACGGGTGACGAGGCCCGAGTCTTTGGAGACATCATCTCCTTTGATGTCAATGTGCAGGGGCAGATCTATGTGCTTGATTTTCAAGCACAAGAGGTAAGCATTTTTGACTCGGACGGCTCCTTTGTACGCGCGGTGGGAAGCAGTGGAACCGGACCGGGGGAATTCGAACAGGCCATCGCGGTTGACATCAGCCGGAAGGGAGAAATCTGGGTCATGGAGATGCTCAAGGGACGACTTTCCATATTCGACCCCGATGGCAAATACCTGAGTTGGGAGCCTGTCGGCAACCCTGGCGTAGCCCTGAGACCATATCTGGGCGGGTTCGACTCAATGGGTCGCTACAACGCGATAATCTTTTCCTTTAACGAGTCCGAGGAAACGCAGGTCATGGGCCGATTCGATCAGTCCCTTACTCCGCTCGATACAATCGCGATTCCCAAGACTACTAAGAAAAGGGATGCCTTCACGCACGTAAGTGACAACGGGCGCGCGTCAATTACTGCGACAATTCCATTTCAGGAATCCTTCCAATGGCGCCGCTCCCCAATGGGCAATCTATGGACGCTTTCTACCGGAGCGTATGAACTTGTCGAGCTGGCCCCCAGCGGAGAGACGCTTCGGAGGGTCACCAGGGAGCATGAACCACTTCAGGTGACCGAAGAAGACCGAAATGAGGCGCGAGAGAGTTTCCGGCACTTCATTAGTAGAGGTGGAACGGTCGATTGGTCCAGAGTTCCCACTACCAAGCCGGCCACCGTGTCCTTCTTCTGTGACGACAAAGGCAATCTTTGGGTAAAGCTTGAAGCAGCGACCCCCGGAGACGAAGGCCATCTATTCGACCTGTTTGATCCTGAAGGACGCTATCTGGGAGAAATGCGGCTCCCATTCTCTTTGCAGTCGAACCCTGAACCAATCGTAAAAGATGGAGTCCTCTATGGTATCACAACGGATGAATTTGGTGCCCCGAATGTTGTGAGAGCGCGGATCGAAAAGTCTTAGCGGGCTGATTCGCTGCAGTAGCAACAAGGGTCGATCCGCCGGGTTCGGAGCAAGGCAGGCATAGCATCCCTTCCAGAGGACGCGCCTCTTCCTGGAGTTGTAGCTGCTTCCAGAACTGGATCTGGGGCGTACCGGTGACGGCCTTGAAGTGATACTGAAAGCCCGGGGCGCTCCTTTCGATCACTTTGGCAAGCGTCTCGTGCGCCATCAACTGATCGTATAGCTCGCATTCTGGCCTTACTTCAATAAAGCCAGTCCAGCAAGAGCGCGCGCGTCCCATTATGGCCGCATCCCGAATCCCGACTTCCGCGATTTTGCCGAGGGATGGGCTCCGCCACGAGCCAAGATGAGGTGTTGAATCGGTCTTTGGTCGTTTCCTGAGGTGTCCAGACTTCGTGTGGAGTAGCCGAATTGGTGGCTGCATTGTCCGATTTGGGCCCCTTTTTGCGCTTTTTTAGGGCAAATCGGTCCATTTCAGCGCGCTTGGTGTGCGCCTTGACCCCAAGGGCGATAGTGTGCAATGTTGGATGTGACCCCCAAAACAGGTGCCAGGGCATCACGCGGGCCGGGTCGATTGGGACGATGTTGGTTTATAGTGTTCAGTACAATTATGGGATTGACATTGTTGAGGACGCTGTTGTGCCTTAGCGCATAGCAATACGCACAGACCGCTGACGCTCAGCATGTTCGTCCGTACCCTCCGACGCAAGACCACCCAGAACGTTAGCGTACAGATTGTCGAATCGACCCGCGTACCCGGAAAGGGACCACGGCAGCGGATCATCAAGCACATGGGCGCTGCTCCTGAAGGGCCACTGCTGGATGCCCTGGTACGGTTGGCGCATCGGGCGAAGCTGCGGCTCTTGGAAGAACGGCAGCCCACCCTGTTTCCAATGGAGTACTGGGCCGCGCGCGTACAAGGGGCTCGCCAGGACAGCCAGAGCGACCAGCCGCTTCCCATACCCGATGTACGCAAGCTGGTCGAGACCTAGCGTCTGATTATGGGCGTTCACGAGATCTTCGGGACACTGTACGATCGGATGGGCTTTCAGAAGGTCTTCGGGGCCCGCAAGAAAATGGCCGCACGCCTGTTTCGTCAGGCCGTGCTGATGCGTCTGGCCGCGCCGGGCTCCAGCAAGCGTGCGTGCTGCGGAAAGCTTTCCAGACACCATGGCGTGGAAGTGAATCCGGACAAGTTCTACCGCATGATGGACACCGTCAATGACGACCGGATTGCACGGCTGCAGTCAATCGTCTCGCATGAAGTGCGCGGACTCCTGCAAGAACGGGTGGACGTGCTCTTTTTCGACGTGACGACGCTTTCCTTCGCCAGCGACAAGGGCAAGGATCTTCGCAAGAAGGGATTCAGCAAGGACGGTAAGCCGCAGAAGGTGTCGGTCGTTCTGGCCTTGTTCCAGAGCGTGGAGGGGCTGCCGATAGGATATGAGCTATGTCCAGGCAGCACGGCCGATGTGCGCACGCTGGGGCCAGCACTGAAGACCCTGCGGGCGCGCTTTGACATAGGTCGGGTGGTCTTGGTTGCAGACGCCAGGATGCGCAGCCAGGACAACCTGGACCTGCTCGCCTCCCAGGGGTGGGACTGGGTGGTCGCGGCGCGCCTGCGCAGCTTACCACGCAGGATGAAGGCCGCGCTTTCTGCATCCCATGACTGGGTAACGGTCAGCGAAGACATCAGCGTAACAGAACGGCAAATAAAAGGCCGGCGTCTGGTGCTGCGCTACAACAAGAAGCGGGCGGCCAAGGATGCCTATGAACGGGATCGCATCGTAGAGAAGCGCAAGCGTCGCCTGACGCAAGGCATCAAGGGAAGCGGCAAACGCGGCCGCTTTCTCAAGGTGGACCGCAATGCCGTGGTGCTGGACCAGGATGCCATTGACCGAGACGCATGCTTTGACGGCCTCCACGGCGTTTGGACCAGCCTGGATCGAGACAATCATCCAGCACAACACATCTATGCATACTACGAGGAGCGGTGGCGCATCGAAGAGGGCTTTCGCGTACGCAAGCACACCATGGCGACGCGGCCCATCGATCACTGGACCCCCAGCCGTGTCAAGGCACACATCGCGATTTGCTTCGTTGCCTTTGCCTTGCTGCGCCTGCTGCGCTACCAGCACAACACCATGCATGCGGGCCAAGAGCCACTCAGCGAGGCTCGTATCCTGTCAGAGCTGTGCGGCGCGCAAGTCTCCCTCATCACCGACACCAGTACGCTGAAGCAGTACCTACTCGCCTCCCCCGCCACCGCTGTTCAGCGGACACTCTACAGCGCAGCCGGACTAAAATACCCCAGCAGGACCCGCGAGCTGGCCGATCCCGGCCCGCTCGCTTAAGGAGTCCAGGGAATCCGGATACGATCGAGAGGAGCCTCAAGGATCCCCTCAAAATCAGCACGCATAGTGTTCAATATTGTATGTTGGTCAAATGTAACGCATACGATTTTGTACTTACACCGCGGAAGTCAGCTCCGCTGCAAAAACGCGTGCTGCTGCGCTGACAAGTGGAAGCGCGGCGCGTCCTACCGCTGCACAAGTGCTCCCCCGCACAGTCCGCTGCTTCCTGAATGCGCGCTCGAAAGGCGCTTCAGTGGAACAAGGAGGGCGTTTTGCTTAACTTTTGCCGGATAGCTCGCAGTTTTTGTGTATTCCGACGGCCAGCAGGCCGCGCATGCGTTGGCCCGCCCTTTGAACTTCTTCCCGCGGCTTCTCGCCCGCGCAAATTTGGATGCCCTCGCAATTCGGATCACCCCGGACCGTGCCGGTCGGACGCTGCAGAAGGTCTGGCGGCTGACTGCATGCGTCTCAGCGCTGCTCGTCGCTGGCTGCGGTACAAACGACACCACGCTGCCCGATGTGGTGGACTATAACTTCCACATCAGACCGATTCTGTCTGATCGCTGCTACAAGTGTCATGGGCCAGATGATAACGCACGCAAGGCGGAACTGAGACTTCACACGCAAGCGGGCGTGTACGCCG
This sequence comes from Rhodothermales bacterium, assembly GCA_951812585.1. Classification (GTDB taxonomy): domain Bacteria; phylum Bacteroidota; class Rhodothermia; order Rhodothermales; family Bin80; genus JAAXGV01. The sequence goes on from OX638318.1 coordinate 523,400, forward strand.
CGAGCCGGGACGACTCGTTGCGCTACATCATCGTGCCCGGCAGCGTTCAGGAGAGCAAGCTCATGGCGCATATCACGTCGGAGGACCCAAAAACGGTCATGCCACCGCCGGAAAGTAACCTCTCCCTGACGAAACACGAAATCGCGCTCATCCGCCGCTGGATAGAACAAGGCGCGACCTGGAAACCCCACTGGGCCTTTACACCCCCGGTGCCGCCTGAACGCCCCGCCGTACAGCGCGAAGACTGGATACGCAACGACATCGACGCCTTCGTACTTCGGACGCTCGAAGAGCAAAGGCTCAAGCCGTCGCCCGAGACAGACAAGGCCAAACTCCTGCGACGCGCAACGCTGGACCTTACCGGGCTGCCGCCATCCATAGAAGCGCTCGACTCGTTCCTGGCCGACGAAAGGCCGGACGCCTATGAAGAGGCCATACGTGCCCTCCTCAAGCGCCCAGCCTATGGCGAACGGATGGCTTCCATGTGGCTGGATGTGTCGCGCTACGCAGATACGCATGGATACCAGGATGATCGCCCGCGAACCATGTGGCCGTGGAGAGACTGGGTCATTCGTGCATTCAACGACAACATGCCGTATGACCAGTTCGTGACATGGCAGCTGGCGGGAGACCTGCTAGAGAACGCCAACTACGAACAGCGCCTCGCTACCGGCTTCAACCGCAACCATGCCATCACACAGGAAGGGGGCGTCGTGCCGGCGGAGTACATCACCGAATACGTGGCGGACCGCACCAACACCATGGCAACGGCCTTTCTGGGTCTGACCATGGAATGCGCCCGGTGTCATGACCACAAGTACGACCCGATACTGCAGCGGGAGTACTATCAGCTGTTCGCATTCTTTAATGCCATTGACGAGCAGGCACCGATCAACTATTTCGACCTCTCGCCCCGGCCGTCCATGCGCATGGAGGACGAAGCACTGGAAGCGCTGATTGCATCCACAGCCGAAGCCATCAGCAACGAGGAAGCGGCGCTGGAAGCCCATGCGCCGGAGGACGATTACGCAGCCTGGAAAGCGCTGGGAGCCTTGGATGTCGCCGCGGGCCTGGAACGTGACCTGCTGGCATACTATGCGCTGGACGGGCTGGACAATCTGACGACGGCCAACATGGTCGGCCCCTACGCCGTGGCCAACACCGGCCTGCAAAACGAGTTGGACCCGCCCGCAACTGTGCAAGGCCGCCAAGGCCAGGCTTTGGCTTTTGATGGGGTGAACTTCCTCAACCTGGGCGCGGAGGCAGATTTTGACTGGTATGACCGGTTTTCCATAGCCTTCTGGGTGCATCCTGAGCCGCAAGAAAAGGATGCAGCCCTGTTGTCCAAGCGCGTTGATGAGCAAAAACGCCACGGCTACGAAGTCTACCGTACAGCAGATGGCCACCTCGGCGTGCGACTGCTGAATGACAACGCACTGAAGATCGAAGTCGTTTCGGCTCCCGTCGTGCCGCTTCGGATCTGGTCCCATATCGCTGCCACCTACGACGGGTCAGGACGCGCAGAAGGCCTGGCGCTGCACATCAATGGCGCAGCGGTGCGCACCATCATCGTTCGAGACTCCCTGGCACGCAAGAGCATTCTTAACGGCAATGATCTCTTGGCTGGCCACTGGTCGCACCGCAAGAAGACGCGCGGCGACATCGAAGGGCTGAAGGGAGCAGCACTGGACGAGATTCGCATCTACGCGCGCGAGCTTTCCGCATTGGAGGTGGCGCACCTGGCCGACAAGCCGCCGTCAGAATCCGCGCTGAAAGACCACTACCGCATACACCATGACGCCGCGCACGCGGCGCACGTAACGCGCCTGGACAGTTTGCGGCGAAGCTGGCGCGAAGTCCCCCATATCATGGTGATGGAAGACATGGAAACGCCGAGGCCCACCTTTGTGCTGGCGCGCGGCGCATACGATGCGCCGATGGATTCTGTCGGCCCCGATACGCCGGAGGCCATTCTAAGCATGCCGGCGCACTACCCACGCAACAGGCTGGGACTAGTCTACTGGCTGATGGACCCGCAAAACCCGCTTACCGCGCGCGTAGCAGTCAACAGGTTCTGGCAGATGATCTTTGGAGAAGGCCTGGTACATACACCCGAGGACTTCGGCAGTCAGGGCGCCTTCCCCACGCATCCAATGCTGTTGGATTACCTGGCGACCGCCTTCATCGCGTCCGGGTGGGACATCAAAGCACTCCTCTATGAAATCGTCACCTCAGCCACGTACCGGCAGTCCAACGCAATTACAGCATCGCTCGCTGCACGAGACCCGGACAACATGTACCTGGCCCGTGGACCCAAGGTGCGCCTGTCCGCAGAAATGATGCGCGACAACGCACTATTTGCGAGCGGACTCCTGCACCAGGAGATCGGCGGCGAACCCGTGCGGCCCTACCAACCCGCAGGGCTCTGGAAAGCCCTTGCCAACCAGGTCGGCGAAAACCGCTACCGCCCCGGCCGGGGACACGACCTCTACCGGCGCAGCCTGTATACCTACTGGAAGCGCACCATACCGCCGCCCGCCATGCTCACCTTTGATGCGCCCGAGCGCACCGTCTGCACGGTGGAACGCCAATCCACGGCCACGCCGCTGCAATCCCTTGTGCTGTTGAACGATCCGCAGTTTGTGGAATCAGCCCGTGTCCTTGCAGAGCGGATAGTGCATGACCGGGCACTGGATGACGAGGAACGCATCACACGCGCCTTTCGCCTTCTGACTTCACGCGTGCCGACAAGAGAAGAACGCGCCAGCCTCAAGGCACTCCTTAGCGCGCAGAAGACCGCCTTTTCCAACGATTCAACCCGCGCCGCACGCTTGGCCAGCGTGGGGAACAGCCGCCCTGGGGGGCTGGCCGATGACGTGACGCTGGCAGCCTGGACGGTGGTCGCCAGTACAATCATGAACCTGGATGAAGCCCAGTACCGATGACACCAGACCCGTTCTATGAATGCGGTTGCCAGATGAACCGCCGCCACTTCTTTTCGCGCTTAAGCCTGGGCATCGGGGGTGCAGCACTCGCGTCGCTCCTGGGCTGCGGCACGCGCCCTGCCGCCTCGCGAAGCGCACTGGAGGGAATTCTGGAAACGCCGCATATTGCGCCGCGGGCACGGCGGGTGATCTATCTGTTTCAGAGCGGCGGGCCATCACAGCTGGAGCTGTTCGACTACAAGCCCCTTTTGAAGGGACGGCGCGGAGAAGATCTGCCCGCGTCAGTTCGCATGGGGCAGCGCCTGACTGGTATGACGGCCTACCAGAAGACGCTGCCGCTGGCCCCTACGATCTATCCGTTCCAGCAGCATGGCAAGAGCGGCGCGTGGATCAGCGACCTCTTGCCATACACCGCCCAGATTGCCGACGAGCTTTGCATCGTGCGCTCGATGTACACCGAAGCGATCAATCACGACCCCGCCATTACCTTCTTCCAGACAGGATCGCAGCAGCCCGGGCGGCCAAGCATAGGAGCCTGGCTGAGCTACGGGCTAGGCAGCGCCAATGATAATCTGCCCGCCTTTTGCGTGCTTCTCTCGCGTGGCCTGCAGCGGCCGCAGCCGATATACTCGCGGCTATGGGGCAATGGATTCCTGGCAGCGCTGCACCAGGGCGTGCAGTTCAGACCCGGCGGCGATCCCGTGCTGTACCTCAACAACCCGCCCGGCATAGGTCCCGCAGATCGGCGCCGCATGCTGCAGCACCTCACGGAGCTCAACAGCCTGCGCAGCGCTGCGGCGGGCACAGCGCACATTGAATCCCGTATTGCCCAGTACGAGATGGCATACCGGATGCAAACTTCCGTGCCGGCGGTGACCGACCTGTCAGATGAACCCGAATCCACGTTTGAGCTTTACGGCGAAGCAGCGCGCATCCCGGGCACGTACGCGGCCAACTGCCTGCTGGCCCGACGCCTGGCAGAACGCGATGTGCGCTTTGTGCAGCTGTATCACATGGGCTGGGATCAGCATGGAAACCTGCCGCACGATATTGCGCTTCAGTGCAAGGACACGGATCGCCCGTCGGCGGCACTGGTGAAGGACCTCAAGCAGCGTGGCCTGCTCGATGATACGCTGGTGATCTGGGGCGGTGAGTTTGGTCGCACCAACTACAGCCAGGGAGCCCTCACCGAAATAAACTACGGGCGCGATCACCACCCGCGCTGCTTCAGCGTCTGGATGGCGGGCGGCGGGATCAAGCGCGGCCTTACCTACGGCAAGACCGACGACCTCGGCTATAACATCGTGGAGGACCCCGTGCATGTGCACGACTTCCAAGCCACCGTACTGCACCTGCTGGGTATTGAGCACGAGCGCCTGACCTACAAGCATCAGGGACGGCGCTATCGACTGACCGATGTGCACGGCAAGGTCATTCGTAACCTGATTGCATGACCTATGTGCAAAGCAGCCGCATGGTGGATTATTGCATGCTGCTCCCTCGCAGCCGGTTGCAGCATGCCGCGGGAAACTAACCTCCCGCTGGTGGTGGACTACAACGTTCACGTCAAGCCGATCCTGTCCGACCGCTGTTACAAGTGCCACGGACCTGACGCGAAGGCACGCCAGGCCGGACTGAACCTGTCAGACGAATCGGAAGCCAAGGAAGCGGTGTTGGAGTCTGGTGGGCATGCCATTGTGCCGGGCAGTCCGCGCAGAAGCAAACTCTATCGTCGCATTACCGCGCGGGATGCCGACAAACGCATGCCGCCCGCGGAGTCAAACCTGTCGCTTGCACCGAACGAAATTGCGCTCCTGAACCGCTGGATCAGGCAAGGCGCAGCGTGGAAGCCCCATTGGGCGTTCATCGCACCCCGCCCGCAGTCCCTGCCCGCCGTTCAGGACAGCACATGGCCCCGTCACGGCCTGGATTATTTTGTGCTGGCGCGCCTGGAACGTGAAGGACGTACGCCCAGCGCCGAGGCCGCCAGGGAAACGCTCATCCGGCGCGTGACTTTCGACCTGACGGGACTGCCACCTTCGCTGGACGACATCGACGCCTTCGTAGCCGATAGCAGCGTGGACGCGTATGAACGCGTCGTGGATCGCCTTTTGAACGCGGAGGCCTATGGAGAGCACATGGCGGCCGAATGGATGGACATCGCCCGCTATGCGGATACGGATGGCTACCAGGTAGACCTTGAGCGGCGGATGTGGCCGTGGCGCGACTGGGTGATCGATGCGCTCAACGCAAACATGCCGTTTGATCAGTTCAGCACCTGGCAGCTCGCCGGCGATCTGTTGCCGGATGCAACAAACGAACAGCAGCTCGCGACCGCCTTCAACCGCAACCATCGACAGACGCACGAAAGCGGTGCTATTGATGAAGAGTTCCGCACGGAGTATATCGCAGACCGCACCAACACAGTGGGTACAGCATTTCTTGGACTCACTATGGAATGCGCGCGCTGCCATGACCACAAGTACGACCCGATCACGCAGGAGGATTACTACAGCCTGTTCAGCTTTTTCAATAACATCGACGAGGCTGGGCTTAATGCCGGCGTGACCATGGCCGTGCCGGTGCCCTCGCTTATGCTGCCGGATGAGGATGCCCGTCAAAAGATCCGCACGCTGGAGGCCGAAGTGGCCACACAGGAAAACGCTGCAGCAGCGGCAGCCCAGGCGACACACAGCGACTTTGACGTATGGCTCAAAAGTGGCGCGGAGTTGGGCCCGGTGCCACCAGCAATGTTGGCATACGACTTTGATGTGCTGCAGGACAGCACCACGCCTGCACTGCGCGGCCCACCTGGCACGGCGGTGCTGGAGCCTATGCTCGTAGAAGGGCGCTTCGGAAGCGCCTTGAAATTCGATGGTGCCAGTGGCATCAAGCTCGAAGGTGCAGGGCAGTTTGAGCGCAGTGATCCCTTCACGCTCAGCCTGTGGATCAAGGCTTCGCATCACGAAGCAACGGCGGTCCTGGTGCACCGCACGCACGCAAGGCTGGAAGCGGGAAGCCGGGGCTATGAGCTGTCTCTGCAGGAGGGCCGACTCGTGGGACAATTGGCTTTCATGTGGCCCGAAAATGCCCTGCGCGTTGTATCGGACCAAGCCGTACCGCTGAATAAATGGGTGCATGTTGCCCTGTCGTACGATGGCGCCAGCGAAGCGCGCGGACTGCGCCTGTACATGGATGGGAAGCAGTTGCCGGTCACCGTTGTGCGGGACAACCTTCACGGCTCCATCCAGTACGACAACATCCCGGTCCCGGTCGCTGTCGGCTACCGCATCCTGGATCGCGGCTTCAAGGGGGGCGCCATCGACGGGCTGCGCATTTATGACAGCAGGCTCCCCGCCTTGGACATCCTGCGCCTGGCGGAGCAGACGCCGCGCGCCGGCGAGGCCGAACGATACGAGTACTTTCTGGCGCGCCATGCGCCAGCATATCAACAGCAGCTTCGGAGGCTTCAGTCCAGCCGGCACGCGCTTAGCCGCGCCTTGCACGCAGTGCCTCAGATCATGGTGATGCGCGAAACCGCAATGAATCGCACCGCCTTTGTTCTGGAACGCGGCCAGTACGACGCCAAGGAAAAGCCGGTAGCAGCCGGTGTTCCAGAGGCCATCTTCCCATGGAATGATGAGTGGCCGCGCAACCGTTACGGGTTCGCGCAGTGGCTCTTTGACGCGGAGAATCCGCTCACTGCGCGCGTGGCCGTGAACCGGTTCTGGCAGCGATACTTTGGCACCGGCCTGGTGTCCACACCCGAAGACTTTGGCAGTCAGGGACGGCTTCCTTCACATCCCGCGCTGCTGGATTATCTGGCCCGAACCTTCATCGACAGCGGCTGGGACATGAAGAACCTGCACCGCCGCATCGTCACTTCGAGCACCTATCGGCAGCGGTCCGAGCCCCGGAACGACGACCTAGTGCTGGATCCTGCCAATACGCTCCTGGCACGCGGGCCGCGCCTGCGACTGTCCGCAGAAATGCTGCGCGACCATGCCCTTGCCGCCAGCGGCCTCCTGGATCGCACCATCGGCGGACCCAGCGTCAAGCCCTACCAGCCTCCAGGGCTCTGGGAAGAAAAGCAGAACCAGCGCTATGTCCCGGACACCGGTAGCGCCCTCTATCGGCGCAGCCTTTATACCTTCTTCAAGCGCAGCTCGCCGCCGCCAGCCATGATGGCCTTTGACATGCCTAATCGCGCCCACTGCGTCATGCGGCGGCAGCGCACGGCCACGCCGCTGCAGGCCTTGGTGCTTTTCAACGATCCGCAGCTGGTGGAAGCCGCGCGCCATATTGCACAACGGGCGCTGACGCATCCCGTGCTGGAGGATCAGATCACCAAAGCCTTCCGGCTGGTGCTGAGCCGCCGGCCTTCAGACGAAGAGGTTCGGGTGCTGGCGTCGCTGTACGCAGAGCAGTATGTGCACTATTCCGACAACCCTGAGGCAGCTGTGCAGCTGCTGCACACCGGGGATTCCGGGTGGGACGAAAGCCTCGACCCTGCCGCTTTGGCAGCGGCAACCATGCTAAGCAACGCGCTCTTATCTTATGATGAAACCGTCGTCAAGTACTGATGCACGCGTGCCACAACTATAGACCCATCACCTCCAGGCGGGAGTTTCTGGGGCGGCTGGGATTGGGTCTCGGCGGCGTGGCCCTTTCTTCCATCGTGGCGGCGACACCCGCACCAGGGCCCAAGGCGCGGGCTAAACGTGTCATCTACCTGTTTCAGAGCGGCGGTCCCTCGCAATTTGAACTGTTTGACTACAAGCCGCTGGTGAATCAGCTGCACGGCCAGGAATTGCCTGATTCCGTGCGCAAGGGACAACGTCTTACGGGGATGACCGGGTACCAGAACTCGCTGCCACTGGCCCGGTCGCACTTCGGCTTTGCGCAGCACGGCAGCAGCGGGGCATGGGTAAGTGAACTCATGCCGTACACGGCCCAGGTGTCGGATGAGCTGTGCTTTGTGAAGTCCATGCATACGGAGGCCATCAACCACGACCCGGCCATCACTTTCTTCCTTACCGGATCACAGATCGCTGGGCGCCCGTCCATGGGCTCCTGGCTCAGCTACGGCCTCGGTACGGACAACGACAACCTGCCTGCATTCTGCGTGCTGATCACCAAGGACAAGTCGGGCCAGCCGCTGTATGCCCGCTTGTGGGGCAACGGATTTCTGCCTTCACTGCATCAGGGCGTGCAGTTTCGTTCGGGCAAGGATCCCGTATTGTATCTGAACAATCCTGCGGGAGTCTCTGATGAGAGTCGCCGCATGATGCTGTCCCGCTTGCGCGAGCTTCACGAACTGAAATCAGCTGAGCCAGCCTATGCGGAAGTGGAATCGCGCATTGCGCAGTACGAGATGGCCTATCGCATGCAGACCTCGATCCCCGAGGTGATGGACCTCTCTGGTGAGCCGGACTACATCTTCGATCTATACGGAGAAGACGCGAGAGAGCCGGGCACTTTTGCGGCGAACTGCCTCCTGGCGCGTCGACTGGCGGAGCGTGGGGTGCGCTTCATACAGCTGTTCCACCAGGGGTGGGATCACCACGGCGGCCTGCCCGTGGGCATCCGGCAACAGTGCAAAGAAACGGATCAGCCCTCTGCAGCGCTGGTGCAGGACCTTCGGCAGCGCGGCATGCTAGAAGACACGCTGGTCGTGTGGGGCGGAGAGTTTGGTCGCACCAACTACTGTCAGGGCCGGCTGACCGCTGAAGACTACGGACGCGACCATCACCCGCGCTGCTTCACGCTGTGGATGGCCGGGGGCGGCATCCGGCCCGGACTGAGCTACGGCGAAACCGACGACTTTGGATACAACATCGTGCGGGACCCGGTGCATGTACACGACCTGCAGGCTACGCTCCTCCATCTTTTGGGCATAGATCACGAAAAGCTCACCTTCAAGTACCAGGGACGCCGGTACCGGCTGACCGATGTTCATGGTCACGTAGTCAGCAGCCTCCTTGCGTAACGGGTGCGGAAGGCAGCGTCATACCTGCTGGTCGCCGTGCTACTGCAGGGATGCAGCGGGCCCGGTGCAGAAGAAGTGATTCTGCCCGCCGTCGTTGACTACAACTTTCACATCAAGCCGATCCTGTCGGATCGGTGTTATGCCTGCCACGGCCCGGACGAAAAAGCACGGCAGGCGAGCCTGAAGCTGCACGAAGAAGCGGGTGCAAAACGGGCGGTGCTGGAGTCGGGTGGCCATGCCATCGTACCTGGCAGCCTTCGACGGAGCAAACTCTATCGCCGCATCACGGCGCGGGATACAGACGAGCGCATGCCGCCCGCCGAATCCAACCTTGCGCTCTCGTCCTTTGAGATTGCACTAATCGGTCGCTGGATACAACAAGGAGCCGAATGGAAACCCCACTGGGCTTTCATCAGACCGGCGAAGCCGCCGCTGCCTGCCGTGCAGGATGCGGCGTGGCCCACCAGCGGGATCGACCACTTTGTGCTGGCACGCCTGGAACGGGAAGGACTCTCCCCCAGCGCAGAGGCAGGCAGGGAAATGCTCATTCGCCGCGTGACCTTCGATCTGACAGGGCTGCCGCCTTCGCTGGACGACATCGACGCCTTCGTGGCCGATAGCAGCGTGGACGCGTATGAACGTGTCGTGGATCGCCTTTTGAACTCGGAGGCCTATGGAGAACACATGGCGGCCGAATGGTTGGACATCGCCCGCTATGCGGATACACACGGCTACCAGAACGACCGTGAGCGCCGCATGTGGCCGTGGCGCGACTGGGTGATCGATGCGCTCAACGCAAACATGCCGTTTGATCAGTTCAGCACCTGGCAGCTCGCCGGCGATCTGATGCCGGATGCCACGGTGGAGCAGCAACTGGCGACCGCTTTCAACCGCAACCACCGGCAAACGAACGAGGGCGGCAGCATTGAGGAGGAGTTTCGCACGGAGTACGTCGCGGACCGGACCAACACGGTGGGGACGGCCTTTCTGGGGCTCACCATGGAGTGCGCGCGTTGTCACGACCACAAGTACGATCCCATTACGCAGCAGGACTATTACAGCTTATTCAGCTTGTTCAACAACATTGATGAGTCCGGCCAGACTTCCCACTTTACGCAGGCTGTGCCGGTGCCCGCACTGCCGCTGCCGGATGCAGCGGCTGATGCCCAGATCCGTACGCTTCAGGCGCAGGTAGACGAGCAAGAACGAATGGTGCGCCAAGCTGCGGAGGCCGCCCGATCCATGATTGAGGCATGGACCGAGCACGGCGCGCCACTCGTTTCGGTGCCGCCACCCATTCTTGCCTACGACTTCGATGTGCTGCAGGATGACCGCATGCCCGCGACACTCGGACCGGAAGGCCAAGCGGTCTTTGCACCGACGCTGGTAGAAGGACGACATGGCCAGGCCTTGTCATTTGATGGCGAAAGCGGCATCAACATCCCTGAAGCCGGCCGCTTTGCGCGCAGCGATCCCTTCACGATCAGCTTCTGGATCAAGGCCGCTGAAGCGCATACCACCTGCGTCCTGGTGCATCGCACCCAGGCCGCGCTAGATGCTGGAAGCCGGGGTTACGAGGTATCGCTGCAGGACGGGCTGCTTTTAGGACAGTTGGCACATATGTGGCCGGAGAACGCGCTTCGCATCACCACGGACGCACCCGTGCCGGTAGGACGCTGGGTGCATGTGGCCATGACGTACGATGGATCCAGCACGGCGCAAGGGTTGCGCCTCTTTGTGGATGGCGTGCAGGCGCAGACCACCACCGTGCGCGACAATCTCCAGGGCCCCATCCTGTACGAGAACCTTGCGGTTCCCTTCACGATAGGGTATCGGTTTCGGGACACAGGCTTTAAGGGTGGGGCCATTGATGCCCTGCGCATCTACGACAGCGCGCTGCCCGCTCTGGACGTACGCCGTCTGGCGGGCTTGGAGCCCGGAGCAGATGAAGCGGACCGCTCTGAGTACTATCTGGCACGATTGGGCGCGGAGCATGTGGACCAGATCCTTGCGCTTCAGTCGCGGCGCGCCGCACTCAATGCGGCCCGTGCCGCAGTGCCCCAGATCATGGTGATGCGCGAAATGTCCATGAACCGCGCCGCTCATGTCCTCGTGCGCGGGCAGTACGACGCCAAGGGTGCACGCGTTGACCCTGGCGCGCCCGAAGCCATAATGCCCTGGTCCGACAAGTGGCCGCGCAACCGCTACGGCTTGGCGCAGTGGCTCTTCGACCCGGACAATCCGCTCACTGCGCGCGTGGCCGTCAATAGATTCTGGCAACGCTACTTTGGAACCGGCCTTGTGGCGACACCCGAAGATTTTGGCAGTCAGGGGGCCCTGCCCTCGCATCCAGACCTTCTGGACTACCTGGCGACGACCTTCATACAAAGCGGGTGGGACATGAAGGACCTGCATCGCCGCATCGTCACCTCCCGCACCTATCGGCAGCGATCAAGCACCGATCCTGCCACGCTAGCGCGTGATCCTGCCAACACGCTCCTGGCACGGGGGCCGCGGCTGCGACTGTCTGCGGAGATGGTGCGCGACCACGCCCTGGCCGCCAGCGGCCTTTTGGATCGCACCGTGGGCGGGCCCAGCGTCAAGCCGTATCAACCCGACGGGCTCTGGGAAGAGAAGTCGGGTGTGCGCTACGTCATGGGCACCGGCCCCGACCTGTACCGGCGAAGCCTCTACACCTTCTTAAAGCGAACGTCGCCACCACCGTCGATGATCACCTTCGACATGCCGACACGCGCGCAATGCGTCATGCGCCGGCAGCAAACCACAACGCCGATGCAGGCGCTGGTGCTGCTTAATGATCCGCAGTATGTGGAGGCCGCGCGGCATATTGCGCAGCGCACCATGGCGCAGCCGTCGCTGGAGGCGCGTATCACGCGGGCGTTTCGTCTGGTGACAAGCCGGTACCCCACCGGCAAAGAGATCGAAGTGCTCCAAGCGCTGTACCAGGAACAGCATGCTTTCTTTGAAGCGGACGCTGCGCGCGCACCCGCGCTATTGACTACAGGCCAGTCCGCGTGGGATGCGGTCTCGGAGCCCTCAGCCCTGGCGGCTATGGCCGTGCTCTCCAGCGCGCTCCTGTCGTACGATGAGGCGATCATGAGGTACTGAAGCCCATGCCCTGTCGGTCTGCAGGCGGCGCGAGATGCAAACGTGGCAACCAGGGCCTTTGCCTTGGCGTTGCGCTGCGCTTCCTGCTCGCGGTGCCTGTCCGTTGCCGCTGCAAGCCTCGGCCACAGCACAGCTGGATGGCGGGGTGGCCCGGTCCGCTGGTCTGGCCAGTGAGCGTGCGAGTGATCGCCGCAACCCAAGGCTGGCGATTGCGCGCGGGCTGCACCGGCGTGGTGCAGTGCGGCGCTCCGCTATGGAGTGCCGCTGTATGAATAGGATAACAATGCGGGCTGATCATTAGATTAAGACATGCATCGTGCAGCGCTCTTACTGCTGATTGCCACGCTCGTCGCGAGCTGTTCCCCCCGCGTAGACTTCAATGCCGATATCCGGCCCATCCTCAACGAGCGTTGTGTGGACTGCCATGGCGGAATCCGCCGGCAAGGCGACCTGAACCTGTTGTTTCGGTCGGAGGCGTTGGCCGAAGCTGAGTCCGGGCTGCCCGCAGTCGTTCCGGGCAAGCCCAACGCCAGCGAACTCATCCGCCGCGTCAGCCACGGGAATCCCGAAGTGCGCATGCCGCAAGAAGGCCATGCGCTTTCCAAGGGCGAGGTGCGCATGCTGCGCCAGTGGATCAGGGCCGGGGCGCCGTGGGACGCGCATTGGGCCTACGTTGCACCCGAACGACCTGCATTGCCCGCCATCAAGCAGAGCGAATGGCCGCAGCAAGACTTGGATCGATTCGTACTCGCAAAGCTTGAAGATCAGGCGCTAGAGCCTTCGCCGCCCGCGGCATGCCCTACGCTGGTACGTCGCGTGACGCTCGACCTGATCGGGCTGGCTGCAACGCCTGACGATGTAGCATCCGTCTGCGAGGGCGTCACCACCTACGAAGCCTACGTCGAAAAACTCCTAGATTCGCCGCACTACGGCGAACGCTGGGCGGCTATGTGGCTGGACCTGGCGCGCTATGCCGACTCGAAGGGCTACGAAAAGGACATCGGCCGCACCATCTGGCGCTACCGGGACTGGGTGGTGGACGCCTTCAATGCGGACATGCCCTTTGATCAATTCACTGTAGAACAGCTGGCCGGGGACCTGCTTCCCGCACCGACCGAAGATCAGCTCATCGCCACAGCCTTCAACCGCAACACGATGACCAATACGGAAGGCGGCACGGACGATGAGGAATTTCGCGTGGCAGCTGTAGTGGACCGTGTCAACACCACCTGGGAGGTATGGCAGGGCACCTCGTTTGCGTGCGTGCAGTGCCACGGCCATCCGTATGATCCGTTCCGGCATGCGGAGTACTACCAGTTCTTCGCCTTCTTCAACAACACTGTCGACCGCGACTACGACGACGAGTATCCGACGTTGCCGCGCTTTGACGCCGAGACGACGGCGGCAGGCACTGCGCTGATGGAGGAGTGGGAACGCCTGGACCAGGAAATTCTGCGCATTGCCCTGGAAGACTCCATCGCGCGCGCACGCCGCGAATGGGAAGCACTGCTGGATCGCCCGGAGGTCATTGGAAGAGTGCGCAACATGCTGCAGAACGAGGTGCGGCGCGTGGCGCTGACACCTGAGATCGAACGCGACGCGGCGCAGCAGACGCTGATCGCTTCAGTCTATGCCGATATCAGTACGGACTCACGCCTGGAGATCCTGCGTAAGCGCCGCAGCGAAGTGCGCCAGGAGATCAATGTGCTGTCTCCGCTCCAAACGCCTATTATGCGCGAACTGCCGCAGCACAAGCAGCGCAAGACCTATGTCTTCGAACGGGGCAGCTTCCTTACGCGCGGCAAAGCCGTGACCGCCGGCACGCCCCAAGCGCTTCCACCACTTCCAGACAGCGCGCCGCGGAACCGGCTAGGGATGGCACAGTGGCTGGTCAGCGAGGAAAATCCGCTCACTGCCCGCGTGACGGTGAACCGCTTCTGGGAGCAGCTGTTCGGCACCGGTATCGTAGAGTCACTGGAAGACTTCGGTACGCAGGGCTATGCGCCGTCCCATCCAGACCTGCTGGACCACTTGGCGGTGACGTTCAGAGAGGACCAGGCATGGAGCGTCAAGGACCTCTTGCGCACCCTGGTGACCTCGGCAACGTACCAGCAATCATCGCACATCACGCCTCTCCTGCTGGAGCTGGATCCGTACAATCGACTCCTGGCCCGCGGACCGCGCTTCAGGCTGACTGCGGAGCAGATCCGGGACCAGGCACTTTTTGTCAGCGGCCTCCTGAGCACGCGGATGCATGGACCACCTGTCATGCCACCCCAACCCGAAGGTTTGTGGAACAATCCATACGACAGCAGGCAATGGCAAACGAGCGAAGGCGAAGACCGCTATCGACGCGCGCTCTACACCTACTGGCGGCGTACAATTCCGTACCCCTCAATGGTCACCTTCGATAGCCCCACGCGCGAGTTTTGCCTTTCCCGGCGGCTGCGCACCAATACGCCGCTACAGGCGCTGGTAGGGCTTAACGATCCCGTCTATGTGGAGGCTGCGCAGGCATTGGCGCGGCGTATGGAAACGCGCGCGGAGGGTGCGCAGGAACAACTGGCGGAAGGCTACAGGCTGGCGCTGAGCCGCGCACCGGCACCAGCGGCGCTGGCGGAGCTTACTGCGCTCTACGACAAAGCCCTAGCCCATTATGAGAATAGTCCTGAAGACGCGCCGACGATGGGCAGCACGGCCCACCAGGCTGCCTTGGCGATGGCCGCCAGCGCTATAATGAACCTTGACAGCTTTGTAACGAAGGAATGACTCTGGTTCGCGAAGCCCAGCATGCCTACCTGGGACATGTCACACGCCGCCACTTCTTGCGTACGGCTGGCACCGGCCTCGGAGCCGTCGCGCTCGCGTCACTAGGCATAAAATCCGCTCAGGCCGACCCGCTCGCACCGAGGCAGCCACACTTTGCGCCGCGCGCGAAGCGGGTCATCTTTTTGCATATGGCCGGCGGGCCATCGTCACTGGAACTGTTCGACTACAAGCCCGACCTGGCCCGCTTGGATGGAGCGCGCTGCCCGGACTCGCTGCTCGAAGGTAAACGGTTTGCGTTCATCCGCGGCGTACCCAAGATGCTAGGCCCGCAAGCGACCTTCAAGCAGCATGGGGAATCCGGTGCCTGGGTATCCAATCACCTGCCACACCTTGCGCAGACGGTGGACCGCATAGCCTTTCTCAAGGCGATGCACACGGACGAGTTCAACCATGCACCCGCACAGCTTCTGGTGCACTCGGGCAGTCCGCGCCTCGGACGGCCCAGCATGGGTGCCTGGGTAACCTACGGGCTGGGTACAGAGAACGCCAACCTGCCTGCTTTTGTCGTGCTGCTATCCGGTGGGGCGGCGCCCGACGCGGGGGCAAGCGTATACGGCAGCGGTTTCTTGCCCACGGTGTACCAGGGCGTGCAGTGCCGCTCAAAAGGCGATCCCGTGCTGTTCTTGAATGATCCTGAAGGGATACCGCGCGATTTGCGCCGCGCGTCCATCCGGGCAATCAACCGCATCAATGCGCAGCAGCACGCCGAAGTCGGAGATCCTGAAATCCTGACCCGCATTGCGCAATACGAGATGGCGTTCAGGATGCAGACCTCCGTGCCCGAGGCGATGGATATCGGGCAGGAACCTGCCTATATCCACGAGCTGTACGGCACCGTGCCGGGAGAAACCGCCTTCAGCAATAACTGCCTGCTGGCGCGCCGACTGGTGGAGCGCGGCGTGCGCTTTGTACAGCTATTTCACTGGGGTTGGGATTCGCACGGCGCAGGTGCCAGCGAAGCGCTCAACGATGGCTTCCTGAAGCGCTGCAAAGAAACGGATCGCCCCGTGGCTGCGCTGCTAAAAGATCTGGAGCAGCGCGGTTTGCTGGACGATACCCTCATCATCTGGGGCGGAGAGTTCGGACGCACGCCGATGCTGGAAAACCGCTCGGGCACGGACAATCCTTTTGTAGGGCGCGACCACCATAGTGATGCGTACACGATGTGGCTTGCCGGCGGCGGCGTCAAGGGCGGCATTACGCACGGCGCCACTGACCCCATAGGCTACAGCGGCATCAGCGGCCAGGTCCATATCCACGACCTGCAAGCAACCATATTGGACCTCTTGGGATTTGATCATCTGCGGCTCACCTATCCATTTCAGGGTCGCGACTTTCGTTTGACTGATGTGCACGGCGAAGTCGTGCGCGAAGTGCTCGCCTGAATCCATGACAAAGAAGGCCCTGATCAGCCTTGCCGCAGGACTAGCGTGGCTGCTCCTCATGCTCATACTGGTGCCCGGCAGCGGGCGTCCGTCGGACTTTTCGCTATTTCTGGGGCGGTTCCATCCGGTTGCCGTGCACCTGCCAATCGGCATCCTCTTCATGGGTGTGCTCCTGGAGGTTCTTTCTCGGCGCTGGAGCAGACTGGAAATGCCCGTGCTCGTGCTGCTCTATGCGGGTGCCTGGACCGCTATCATGGCCGCAGTGGTGGGCCTCTACCTCGCGCAGGGCGGTGGCTACGATACCGGCACGCTGGCATGGCACAAGCGTCTGGGCGTACTGATCGCGATTGCGGCCAGCGCCGCCTGTGCACTGAAGGCATGGCCCGACATAGCTCAGCGGCCGGCTACAAAACAGGAAGGGCACGGATATCTTGCTTCGGTCGGCGCCCTCGTTCTGTTCGTCGCCCTTGCGGGGCACATGGGCGGAAAGCTGACCCATGGCGACGACTTTCTGACACGCTATATGCCGGATGGACTGCGGGCCTTGGGAGGCCTGCCTGACAAGGATGATATCGGCATGCTGCAGCTCGAGGATCCCACCGCAACCTCCACCTTTGACGCCCTGATTGCGCCTGTGCTTTCGGACAAGTGTGAGAGCTGCCACCGGGAAGGCCGCGCGCGGGGCGGACTCGCCCTTGACACGCAAGAAAGCCTGATGGCGGGCGGCGATGATGGCCCCGTGATCGTTGCGGGACGCGCCGACGAAAGCGCGCTGGTGCATCGGCTCTGGCTGCCCCTGTACGCTGACGATCACATGCCGCCGGAGGGCAGCCCGCAGCTTACCGTGGCCGAAGCTGAGCTCATTCGGTGGTGGATCGACAGCGGCGCTTCATTTGAGGTGATGCTGACCGACGCCGAGGTTACGCCCGTCGTGCGGTCCATCCTGGACAGCTACGGGCTGGACGAAATCAAAACCGGCATCTTCGCACTGGATATCGCCCCGGCGGATTCCAACGACATCGCGGCGCTGCGAGCCGTGGGGGTAGCCGTGACCGCGCTTGCTGAGGATGTACCCTTCTTGCAGGTGCGTTGCACCGATGTGGACGTTTGCACTACGGACGATTTTGTGCGGGCCTTGCGCCCGGTGGCGCGCAATGTGGCCTGGCTTGATCTGGGGCGCACCAATGTAGGCGACAACATCTTCGGCATTATAAATGATCTTCCGCATCTGACGCGCCTCTACCTGCAGCAGACCCAGATCACCGACGAAGGGCTGACAAGCCTAGAAGGGCTGGAGTTCCTGGAGTACCTGAACCTGTTCGGCACCAGCGTGGGCGACGCAGGCGTGGACCACCTGGCAGATCTGCCCGCCCTGCGGTCGCTATACCTCTGGCAGACAAGCGTCACAGATTCAGCAGTCGCTGCGCTGCAGGCGGCTGCGCCCAACCTGTATATCAACACAGGGCTGAGTCTTGAGCCTGTAGTCACCGAAGAACCCGAAGAATCCGAATGAGATTTTGGCCACTACTGCTATGCCTTGTGCTTGGATGCACCACGGCAGATCGCGATGCTTTCGTAACGCAGCCCCCTGTTCCTGATCGCCCCAACATTGTATGGATCTCTGCTGAGGACATGGGTCCGCGACTTGGATCCTACGGTGATTATATAGCACGCACGCCAAATCTGGATGTGCTGGCTGCCCAAGGCACGCGTTACACGCGCGTCTTTACGACCGCCGGTGTGTGCTCTCCGAGCCGCGCGGCGATCATCACGGGGATGCACCAGGTCTCCTTGGGTGCACAGCATATGCGAACCTTGTCGGGTGCACCCTTCGCACCGGAGCCTGCGCCGTATTCCGTAGTGCCACCCCATTATGTAAAGACGTTCACGGAATACTTGCGCGCCGCGGGATATTACACCACCAACAACGGCAAGGAGGATTACCAGTTTGAGACGCCGGCGACCGCATGGGACGAGTCCAGCAGCAATGCACACTGGCGCAACCGCCCGCACGCGGACCAGCCCTTCTTTGCGGTATTCAACTTCCTTACCACGCACGAAAGCCGCATCTGGCCCGACCCGCAAGCGGCCTTTCGCGCCATGGGGCTGCCGGAAGCGCTGGCCCATGCGGCGCCGGATCCGCTCGTAACGGATCCGGCTGCGGTGGAGGTGCCGCCCTACTACCCGGATACCCCAGTCGTGCGCCGGGACATCGCGCAGCATTATGACAACATCAACAGGATGGATGCGCAGGCGGGCAGAATCCTGCGACAGCTGGAGGAAGACGGACTGTTGGAGAATACGGTGGTGTTCTTCTGGAGCGACCACGGCGATGGCCTGCCACGGCACAAACGCTGGGTGTACGACTCTGGCCTGCATGTGCCCCTGATCATTCATGTGCCGGGTCAGTCGCCTGCCGTCGATGATCAGCTGGTTAGCTTTTTGGACTTGGCGCCAACGGTGCTTTCGCTGGCGGGTGTGGAACCTCCGGCGCATATGCAGGGCCGCGCGCTCCTCGGCGCGTATGCAGACAACAAACCCACGCATACGTACCTCTTCGCGGCGCGTGATCGCTTTGATGAGCAGTACGATATGGTGCGCGCAGCCAGGGATCACAGGTACAAGTATATCCGCAACTACCGCCCCGAGAAGCCTTATGTGTTGTGGATGGCCTATGCCAACGTCATGCCCACGATGCAAGAGCTCTTTCGTCTGAATCAGGAGGGCCGGCTGGACTCCGTTCAAGCGCTGTGGATGCGCAGCAAGCGTCCGGTGCACGAGCTGTATGACGTTCAAGAGGATCCCCACGAGACGCGCAATCTAGCTTATGACCCTGCGCACCAGGACATCCTTGTGCGCATGCAGCGGGCGTTGGACTCGTGGATGACTGCCAGTGGAGACTATGGCCTGTCTTCGGAGCTTGATATGGTAGAATCTATGTGGCCGGGTGGCGTGCAGCCTAAGACGCAGCCCGTCGCCATCATCCCACGGGCCACCATGCGCACGGGGCTTACGGCAGAGGGGCTCAATCCCACCGCGAGCGGCGGCACGTTCGACGCGCCCATCGAGCTGGAGATGTACAGTCCTACGCAGGGGGCTTCCATTACGTACTCTGCGGGCGGCCCGTGGAGGCTTTACCACGCGCCGATCACGGTATCTGTTACGACAACGATTAGAGCCAAGGCCATCCGGTACGGATTTGAAGAGAGCGCGGTCATCGAGGCTCTGGTGGCCATCAACCCACCAGAATCCGAGTAGTGGGTGGTGCTGCGATTCTCGGCAGATCCGCGAGCAAACAGGCAGGAAGCGGCAAAGCCTTGGCTATGCGTACAGGCATTGGCAAGCCGTGGCCAAGCGTGCGGCCACCGTCGTGGCTGCATTGCGCCAGTGTGCCCATGGCTTTGATTTGCGGCTCTTCTAACGCGATGGTGCATGCTGCGCGGCGTGTGCATGGATAGGATGCAGACCAGACCCGTCGGCCAACAAGACGCTTGAGCATGGATCCCGCGCTCTCGCAATCTATTGTCGCGCGCCTGGACGCGATCAATGAGTTTGATCGCGAACCGGTAAGGAAGGGTCGGCTACAAGGCTTGGGCAGCTTCGCAGGCCTCTACGCAGGAGAGCATGTCGCAGGCACAGAGTTCGTTATTGGACCCCTGTTTGTAGCACACGGCGTAGCCGCCGGGGATCTCATCACTGGGCTCTTGGTGGGCAACCTCCTCGCCGTACTCTCGTGGGCCTTCATCTGCGCGCCGATTGCTGTCGGGACGCGGCTGAACCTGTACTGGAAGCTTCGCAAGATCGTAGGCCCCCGGCTGCTGGTCGCCTACAATATTGTCAACGCGCTGATGTTCTGCTTTCTGGCGGGTGCCATGATCAGCGTAGCAGCCACCGCGGTTGGCATCCCCTTTGACATGAACATGCCCGCGCTAAGCGACCGCTATCCCGTTAGCGCCGGCTGGGTCATCACGGTGCTGCTGGTGGGCGGTGTGGTCACCACGGTGGCCATCCTGGGCTTCGAGAAGATCGCATACTTTTCCAAGGTCGCCGCACCGTGGCTTCTCCTTGTCTTTGTTGCCAGCGCGCTCGCCGTGCTGCCCGATTTGGGCGTGCATTCCGCAGGCGACTTCTGGCGCGTGGCCAATGAGAAGATCTGGACCGGCGTGCCCATGGAAGGCCGCACACGCTTTACCTTCTGGCATGTTGCTTTTTTTGCATGGTTTGCGAACATGGCCATGCACATCGGCATGGCTGACATGACGCTGCTTCGGTACGCAAAGCGATGGCAGTACGGTTTTGCCAGCGCCTTCGGCATGTACCTGGGCCACTTCATAGCGTGGCTGGCCTCCGGCGTGCTGGTCGCCCTTGCGCTGCAGCAGGGCGGCGAAGTGGCGCCCGGGCCTATTGCATACCTCGGCGCTGGATTCGCGGGGCTCGCTGCAGTGGTTATCGCCGGCTGGACCACGGCTAACCCCACCATCTATCGCGCCGGCCTTGCCATGCAGACAGTGTCACCCAACTGGAAGCGCTGGAAGGTCACCCTGGCCGTCGGCGCGGTGACTTCTATCGCCGCGCTGTTTCCCGCGCTGATGATGCGGCTCTTGGATTTTGTGGCGTTGTATGGCCTGCTGCTTATGCCGATGGGGGCCGTGATTTTTGCCGACTACTGGCTATTACCCCGGCTTGGAATGCAACAGGATTATGCAGCGCTGCGCGCACTCACCTTGAGCTGGCCCGCTGCCGCAGCATGGCTGCTCACGCTGGGTGCATGCCTGGCCTTAAACCAGACCTGGGGCGTTGAAATCTTCTTCCTGGGCCTCCCCGGATGGTTCATCGCGACGGGACTGTACCTTGTGTGCTGCCACTGGCAGCAGCGACGCCTGCCTGGTGCCTTGGCTTGATCCACCCCTCATGATGCGAATCCTCCTCATCGCTGCTTCAGTTGGTGGCCTGCTGCTCACCGTGGTGCCGGCTATGCTGGTCTTCTGGGGCGCTATTGCATTTCCGCTGCATGCCAAGCTGATGGCTGTTGGCACCTTGGCGTGGTTTGCCAGCGCTCCGCTTTGGATGAAGCGGGAGTCGGCTGAACCTTCATCAGAGACGCCTCTGTAAGGCCTCCCCTTGCACCTGTGGGGTGCACCAGTCCCATGCGCATCGCAGAGCACATCCGAAGTTCCAACCGCTCGTTGGCGTCGGCACATGCCGCAGATCTGGATCACCTGGCCCTGCAGTTGCGCCGGGACGAGATTGACATCCACGCGGTGCTCGATGAATTGGCTGCCTTTGATGTGGCGATCCCCTCTTGGGCTTTGGGCACGGGCGGCACGCGCTTTGGGCGGTTTCCGGGCCGAGGTGAGCCGCAGAACGTTTTTCAGAAGGTGGATGACATCGCGCTCATCCACCAGCTGACTGGTGCTTCTTCGCGGGTCTCGTTGCACATACCGTGGGACGAGCCCGACGATGCGGTAGCACTCCGTGAACATGCGGCAGCGGCAGGCATTGGCTTCGATGCCGTCAACTCCAACACGTTCCAGGATCAGCGCGGCCAGGCGCTTAGCTACAAGTTCGGATCGCTTTCCCATACGGATGCTGCCATCCGTGCTCAAGCTATTGCACATCATCTGCATGTGATTGCACTGGGAGATGGTCTGGGATCCAAGGCCCTTACCGTATGGCTGGCCGATGGCAGCAACTACCCCGGCCAGATACACCTCCGAAAGAGCTTTGACCGACTGCTTGAGAGCCTGCACACAGTCTACGCACACTTGCCGCACGACTGGGGTCTCTTCACCGAGCACAAACCCTTTGAACCGGCCTTCTATGCTACGGTGGTGCAAGATTGGGGCTCGTCGCTACTGCTGGCTCAAGCGCTGGGCCCGCGTGCATCGTGCCTGGTAGACCTCGGTCATCACTTGCCCGGCACCAATGTAGAGCAGGTGGTGGCGCGACTGATCACCGCCGGCAAGCTTGGCGGCTTTCATTTCAATGACTCCAAGTATGGCGATGACGATCTGACGTCCGGTTCCATACACCCGTATCAGCTATTCCTTGTGTTCAACGAACTGGTGGATGCATCTCGCGAGTTGGGTACCGACTTTCGCCCAGCGTACATGATTGATCAGAGCCATAACGTGAAGGATCCCATTGAAGCGCTATTGTCCACGGTGGACTGCCTACAGCAGGCCTGTGCAAAGGCGCTGTTGGTGCGCCGGGATGCGCTGCATCACTATCAGGTTACCAGTGACGCGCTGATGGCAGAGCGAACACTGAAGTCGGCGTATGACACGGACGTGCGCCCGCTGGTAAGAGAAGTGCGACGTCGCAAGGGTGCAGCACTCGATCCTGTCGTGGCATTCAGGCACTGCGGTTATCGCACCCTTGTGGCCAAAAGTCGCAGCTGCGCCGACTACGCCCCACCACAAAGCCTGTAGTGCGCTGGAGAACAACCTGCCTGTTAAGCCAACCTTCGTCATCCTGACTTCTGCGGTTTAAGTAGTGCTTGCCCGAAAAAGGGGTTTTCAGGCAAGCACTAACTGGAAACACACCGAGTCCCACGGGATCTCCGCGGGGCTCGGTAGAAACGTTCTGCTAACAACCGCGGCCGTACATGCGAAATTGATCCAGTGCGACCCGACTCGCGCACAACCGTAGCGTCGAATGTACGCACTTGCCCATGCGGGCGCAGTACGCTGCCTGGATGTGGTACGGCAAACGTCGCCAGTACTTCGTACCATAGAAGAGCTCTGATGCAACATTTGCTAACTGTCGTGACCCATGGCCGTATCCTGCAATCCGCACGGCGCCTCGCCCTAGTGGGCCTGGTGCTTTTCGGCTTCGAAGCGCAACGTGCGGCAGCGCAATACCAAGGGTGCATGTACATCCAGCAGATAACGCTGGAAGCATGCAAAACCCTGGAAACGTTTTTTACCGAAACGGACGGTCCGGGGTGGTTTGATGCCCGAGGATGGCTCCGATCAAATCAGCCCTGTGACTGGTTTGGCATCACCTGTGCCTCGGGAGCCTGGCCGCGGAGCATCACACGGATCGAATTGTCCGGCAACAACCTGTCTGGATCGCTCCCCGGCGAGCTGTCCCGACTAAGCAAGCTTCGTGTGCTGTCCATAGATAACCGGGGCGCAGGAATCCGCTACAGGAAGCTCAGCGGCAATATTCCGGCTGTGCTCGGTCAGCTGCTTAATCTTGAAGTGTTGCGCCTGGATGACAACGAATTCACGGGCACCATTCCACCGGAATTGGGGAAACTCTCAAGCCTTCGCACGCTCGGCCTTAGCCACAACCGACTTTCCGGCACGGTGCCGAACACCCTCGGCAATCTAGGGGCGCTCACTACGCTGGACCTCAGCGACAATCAGCTGGAGGGCACCATCCCTGACGCTGTCGGCAATCTGCATGCACTGGAGTACCTAAGCCTTGCCGGTAACCTGCTGCAAGGTGAGCTGCCGAATACCCTTGGGTCGCTGTCCAGTATTATGGCCTTGGACCTTAGCCGCAACAACTTGGAAGGACAACTGCCAAATGCGTTAACCAACCTGCAGCAGCTCATCTGGCTATCGGTTGTCGATACCGATTTGGAAGGCCCCTTGCCCCTTGCAATGGCTGCATTCGGGGCCAGTGTCAACACATGCCAGATGGAACGCACACAGCTATGCCTGCCCTCCGATGCCCCCTACACAGCCCTGGGGGCCGGCGCCATCTGCGGGCTGCACCCTGCCGCTTCCTGCCAGGTGTGTGAGGGTGCTGCATGCGCCGCGCTCGAGGCACTGTACTATGCCACAGATGGGCCGGAGTGGATACAATCCGACGGTTGGCTGGCCACACGCTCTGCCTGCGACTGGGTTGGTACACAATGCGACGGAGACACGCTTACGCATCTTGCGCTCAATGCCAACGATTTGCAGGGCGCGCTGCCGATAGAGCTCGGGACGCTTTCAACCTTGCAGTCGCTAAGCCTGGCAGGAAACGCCTTGCACGGAGAGATCCCCACCGAACTTGGAAGCCTGTCGAACCTGGCTTTGCTTGACCTGAGCAGGAACATGTTGTCTGGCCAATTACCGCTGAGCGTCGCAACGCTCGGTGCCGGCTTGCCATCTTGCGATCTCAGCGGCAACGCAGGCCTGTGCATCCCGGATGAAGCGGAATATCGCGCCTTGGATGCCAGCCCGATCTGTGCGCTGCCGCTTGTTTCCCCGTGCACCCCGGACAGGTTAGTCGCGATAGAACACTTTGCTGCAGAGGTCACCTACGACTTCGTAGTGCTTCGTTGGCAGACAGACGAAGTCCCCCCCGAAGCCATGTTTGAGGTGCAGCAGCGGCAATCAGATGGCGCATTCGTATCGATTGCTGAGGTTGAAGCCGATGGCACGGCGTATGCCTATACACTTCGGGATCTTCCTGCCGGCACCTTCACATTCAGGATAAAGCAGCGCACGAAACGGGGCTCAGTAGCGTACACCGAAGCGGTGTCCGTTACGCTGGTGCCGAGCGGCCTTACCGTCGGGGATACCTACCCAATGCCGTTTACAACGCGCACCACCACTTCGTTTGCTTCCGGGACGCAGCAAGTGGTCCGCGTTGATCTCTTCGACGCCAGCGGCCGCCTGGTGCGGGTTCTCTATGAAGGCACGCCCCAAGCGCACCAGATGGTCTCGCTCAACATTGATGGCAGCAGCTTGGGTAGCGGACTGTACGTTCTGCGCTTTTTGGCAGGCGGCCGCGTGCAAGCAACACGCACGCTGATCCGCGTCCGATAAGCTGTGGTGCAATGGTCATCTGTCAGTGGAGGCGCACCGTACGTACGCATGCCATCGCGCTAGAACGCCCCCATGTGCGGGTGACAGAGCAGTAGTGCCGGAATCCGTTGGCTTGTCGGGGACGCAATCCGCTGGTGATGGCGCCATACCTGAGGAGCACTGTTTGTCTCCTTGTGGCTGCAACTCCGCTGAGCCGGCACGTCCATTGAGGCGAAGGACATGCCGATGGTCGCACCTACAGAGTTCCTGGTAAAAACCGATGGGCCGCGTCCAATGGTACGGCCGATGGGCCACATCCACCGTGGCGTACGGCCTGGAAGGCTGGAGAGAATCGCACGCAAGGCGGACAACACGGGTCGTGCCCATGGCCAACGGCGCGACCCGGTGGCTATCGCCACGCAATGGTGCTATCGGAGCAGAGCCAGAATCACCTGCAGCACACGGACAGCCTGCTCCTGGTGTATGTATGCGCCGCTTTCGTGCACCACGATGTGCGTACCGCTCCTCTCCGCTGTCCACTTCCGGTGCAGACCAATCCACGCCGCTCGTCCCGCATCGCCCTCGCCCACCCAGCGGGGCGCTTCGGAAGCACGGGCCGACGTCAGCACAGTCACAGGGATGTCGCCAGACCCATCCATGCCCGGCATGGATCCTGATTCCAGAATTGCTGCATACGCGCTGAATTCTGCCTGCAGCACCGCGGGAAGATTCTGCTGCATAGCCTTGCGCCGCTCCCAGTAAGCAAGCCACGCAGACCTGTCCCACTCCTGCCACATCGCATGCTGCGATTCAAGGTGCGGGTCAACCAGCACCAGCGCCTTGACCGACGCCCCGTATAGCGCGGCAAAACGCCGCACATACAAGGCCCCTTCTGCATGCCCTACCAACACGTACGGAGGCGCGATACCAGCTTCACGCAGCAAGCCGCGCAGCTCAACGGCAATCTGCTCGGGAGAACGCGGCGCATCGGTCGGCTCAGAGTACCCCAACCCTGCACGGTCGTACGATACCACACGCACATGCTGTGCCAGAAGCTTCTGCAACTGTTCCCAGGAGGTCAGATTGTCGCCCAGCCCGGCTTCCAAAACCACCGTCACGGGACCTTCACCTGCGACCACCAAGTTGGCCCTGCGCCCATGCACGACCACATTCTGTCCGAGCGGATACGTGTCTGAAAGGCTGGGCAATGCGTCCGAAGGCACAGCCTCAGTCCACCCGGCGATGCTTTCGATCGTCTCAGCATGGAGTGGTATCGCATCAACATCGGAGCCCGGAGGCGCCATCACGATACCGCCAAATCCGCCCCATGGATCCATGCAGGCACCCTGGAACACCCCGTCATCCAAGCGAGCCAATGAGCACGCAAGTTCAAACGACGGCTCCCACGTAAAGTGCAGACTGTCGCGCGTGGCCCGTATATGATCAAACGCAAACGGGCCGTACCCCTCCACGACCATGGAAATCTCCACTCCATTGGCCTGATTGCGCACCTCGTAAACTACCTCCATGCTTCTGCCCGTCAGATGAATGATCCGACCCACCCAATCGCCATCCGCGATTGGCTGGGCTGCTGCAGGCAAAACACACGCAGCCAGAATTACCACAACAGTTGCGCCGACCTTCCTTATGCTACACACGCCTTCTACGCATGCCCTTAGGCATCCACTCATCAAAGACAGTTGGGGCATTTTACTCGGCAGGCATGGCATCCAGCTGTGCAAGATTGCGGCGCGCTGTGGCGTTGCCTGGATCCAAAGCCAAGGCCTTCTCCCATACTTGGCGCGCCTCCTGCGTGCGGTCCTGATTCGCATACGCAACCCCCAGTCCAACCCAGGCCGCCACCATGGTGGAATCGTTTAGCAGAATCATCTCAAACAGGCTCGCCGCTTCCTGTGCATCCCCATTCTGAAGTTGCAGAAACGCCAGGTTGTTCTGAATGCTCAGCCATATCCCCAGCGGCATATCCCGGGCCGCAGCGTTCTTGAACGCTTCAATAGCACGCCCATATTGCCCACTCTGACGCAGCAAGTCCCCCAGCCTGATCCAGTTGTCCAGCATGTCGGGATCTTGATTGATCGCGTCCTCTGCCTCGGAGATGGCTTGCGCCTGCTGCTGCGCGACATCCGCACGTTCAAAGAACTCCCGCGCATCCTCCTCTCGCCCAAGCCGCATGTATACCTGTCCGAGGTTGGTTTGTGCACCCTGATGCCACCGCCAGGCCGCTGCCACAGGCTCCAGATAGGGCAACGCCTTCTCTGGCTGCTCCAAACGGTGGTATTGGCTGCCCACGATATACTGATAGTCCAGGTCGTGGGGCCGTAGCGCCAGACCCTGCAATGACAGCGCAAGCGCCGCTTCCAGGTCTCCCGCCTCCTCCTCCAGCTGTCCGAGCCACATATACGTAGTCGCGTGCGTGCTATCCATCGCGAGCGCCATAAAATATGCCGTACGCGCACTGTCCGGCTCGCCCAACTTGGCATACGCGCGGCCAAGCTCGTGATACAATGTGGCCGTGCCGCCGACCTCTTTCTCCTCCTCGCGGTACAAATCGATAGCACTGCGAAGCCGGCCGCGCCGATAAGCATTCAGGCCCATGTTGTGGCGCGCACCCGGGTACCATGGATCAAGTTCCAGCACGGTTTCATAGGCCGCCTGCGCCACATCAGGCCGGTTCAGCCGCGTATAGATGGCACCCCGCAGAAAATGCAGGTCTGCCAGATCGGGAGCCCGTGCCTCCACGCTGTCGGAATAAGCCAGCGCCAAGTCATAGAGTCCATTTTCGTGGGCGCGCTGCCCCTCGATGAGTAGCTGTGCAACGTCCGCTGGCAGCATGGCGCGCTGCGCTTCGGTGACGGAGCGTTGCTCACCCTGGCACCCGAAGAGCAGCGTTGCAATAGCCATTGCCGCAGCGAATCCTGCATGGCGCAAACCCGACCGGTATGACATTACAGGCGCTGAAAACGCGGCACGGGGCACTTCACAACGTTGCGACCGCTCCATAGAATAGCGACCCTTCGGCCTGACTAGACGGGACATGACAAGTGTCGGCAAGGACCCTTTCGCAGCCAAAACTTCAGCGCTAAAGATATTCAATACGGGCTTATGCATCGATGCTATTGACTGGTCGACATCAGCTGACGGGCAATCCGAAACGCTTGACGGGCCTCGTCAAGCTGGCCCGCCTGCTCGTACAGCAAGGCTAGCACGATCCACTCATCCTGCCCCTCCGGCGTGTGCTGCGCAGCATACCTGGCCAGCACGATGTCCGAAGCTAGCGCTTGCAGGCTGTCGGTAGCATCCAGCAGCGGAGCGCCCTCAGCGGTACGCCCTAGTGCGATCAGCGTCCTCCCCAGGTTGTAGTGCGCGCCGGTGTGCCATGGCTGCGCTGCAATGGCCGCGCGCAGAGGCGCTACAGCCGCCTCCAAGTTGCCCATGCGATAGTGCAGCGCGCCCATGCGATACTGATAGTCCGGGTGGTCAGGATCGAGTGCGCTGGCACGCTCGGCCGCTGCCAAGGCTTCCTCGAATCGACCTTCCTCCTCCGCAAGCTCCGACATCCACCCCCAGGCCTGATCATTTGCTGAATCGTTGCCAATAGCACGCTCATACGCAATACGCGCACTGTCCGACACGCCCAGGCGCGCATATACCCGGCCAATCTGCGCCCATACCGCACTGCTGCTGACAGAATCTGCATGCGCACCGAGCGCCTTTTGCTCTTGGAAGTAGTACGAAAGCGCGGCGCGGTTTTGGCCCAGGAAGAATGCGTTGTTGCCCAATCGATACGCGGCGGTCGGGTAACGCGGATCGAGTGCCAAGGCGCGGGTGAAGGCCGCCTCCGCCTCCTTGAATCGATACAGCGTGGAGAGCATATCGCCGCGCAGAAAATGCAAGCGTGGATTGGCGGGCGCGAGCACGATGGTACTATCCAAGAGGGCTAGCGCACGTACAAACTGTTCATGCTCGGACGCTTCCTGAAAGGCCCAAAGCAATTCTCGTGCTTCCGGGCTTAGCATTGCCGGCGCTTCGGCCTGACGGCACGCACCCAGCAGTACCAGTGCCAAACAGGCCTGTAACGCAATGTGCATTATTGCTCGACGATTTGGACCACCTGGTTGATGGCAATCGGCCCTTCGCGATATACCGCGCCGTTCGGCCAGTACACCCACAGGCTGTCTACGACGGGCACCGCGCCCAGCCCAAAATGGGGCCACTGCTGCGACTGCGAAAGGTAACTGGCCCCCGCACGCACTTCGCGCTCCTGGTGGCGTCCGCCCGCCAATACGACAACCCGCGCGCCCACTCCATCGCGGTTGCTGGCCGTGCCCTCCAGTCGCACTTCCAGATAACCGCCGCCGGGCGTGTCATTGCGCCACAGGTGTGCGGGACCACCATTCTCAGTGAAGAGCACATCGAGGTCACCATCACGGTCATAATCACCATACGCCGCACCGCGTCCGACGAATCCGCGTGTAAGCAGCGGATGTGACGACGCCGACAGCTCCGCAAACAGGCCGGCCCCCTGGTTGATGTAGAGCTGGGGGCGCTGCCGGTAGGTGATGCCTTCTTCCACCAGACCGATCTCTTCGATGATGTGCCCGTTGGCGGTGAACAGGTCCAGGTCACGGTCACGGTCTACATCGAAAAGAAACAGGCCGAACGTCAACGTACGCAGGCTGGGACGACCTATCTGCGACACCGCGGCGCGATCCACAAAGAAACCGTTCTGCGTGTGGCGATACACACCGACCATCTCAGCAGTGAAATGCCCGACGAAAAGCGTGACCTCACCCGTCTCGTCCACGACGCCGATGTCCAGCCCCATGCCGGCACGCGCGCGCCCATTCTCATCAAAGGCAATACCGCTGTAGACCCCCTTTTCGACGAAGGTGCCATCACCCTGGTTTTCGAAGAGCAGGTCCCGTTGCGTGTCGTTGGCGACGATAAGGTCCGACCACCCATCCCGATTATAGTCCACGCTCAAGGCTCCCAGCGTCTTACCCGGGGCCGTATCAAAAACGCCTGACTGCCGTGTAAACGTACCGTCGCCGCTGTTTCTGTAAAAGGCACCCGACAGGCCATTGTACAGTTCCGGCGTGCAGTAGGCCTTGCGATCTCCTACGCGCGTGCACACAATGTCTTTGTCCGGGCCCCAATCCACATAGTTGCCTACGTACAGGTCCAGAAAGCCATCTCTGTCCGCATCGACGAATACCGCCGCGGTACTCCAGGCGGCCTCGTCGGCGAGGCCTGCAGCTGCTGCCACCTCCGTGAAAACGCCGTGGTCGTTGCGCAGCAGCAAATTCTCAAAGAGTGCGGTCACAAAAACGTCAGGGTCTCCATCATTGTCGTAATCCGCGGATGTGATCCCGAAGGCATACGACCGCAGCGCACCGAGGCCGGCTGCTTCTGTGACCTCTTCAAAGGAAGTGCTGTCCACATTGCGATACAGCCTTAGCGCGGGCGGAGCGAACTCGCTTCGCGAAGGAAAAGGATTGCCGCCAACAAGCAGGATGTCCAAGAGGCCATCCCCATCATAGTCAAGGAAGCCTGCACCAGCGCCCATGGTTTCCGGAAACCATTTCTGCCCGAATGCGCCCGTCAAGTGCTGGAAGCCCCCTAGCCCCGCCTGCAGGGTCACATCCTCGAACGCGACCGACGGCAGTTCAGACGGCGCCTCATTCACGACAGTTTCGTCGGGCGCCCGGCAGGCTGCCACGCCCGCCAGCAGCACTATGCACACCCAAGGGCACATGCGTGCTCTTCGGCGTTGCCTGCAATGGCCCATTCCTGCCAGCAAGACGCGCATTCTAGGGTACATGCGTACTTCCCTCCATAGCATGCGCGCCTTCCTCAGCACGCGTGCCTCTCTCCGCAGCATGCGTACGACCCTCCACAATCTTTATTTCACTGTTGATCCCCACGGCCGTTATTCGATCTACGACGCCGCTGGGCCAATGTACCACCAGGCTGTCAGGGCGTGCGGTTTCGCCGAAGCCGAAGGTGGCTACGGCCTCCAGGTGCGACAAGTAGCTGGACCCGGCCCTGAGCTGACGGTACTGCCGCAGCGTGCCGCTGTGCACAACAACGAGGGCACCGTAACCATCCCGGTTGCTCGTGAGCCCCTCCAGGCGCACACGCAGCCAGCGTCCACCTTCCAATTCGTTGCGCCAAAGATGCGCCGGACCGTTGTTCTCCGTGATAAGCACATCAAGATCGCCATCGCGGTCGTAGTCTCCATAGGTAGCCCCGCGAGCGACTATCGCCTGCGCAAGTGGGCCGTCCGCAGGAGCCTCCGCAAAACGGCCATCACCGCCGTTGAAAAACAGCTGAGCCGGCTGCCGAAACGTTATGCCCTCCACGATCCGCTCTATATGCGTTTGGACATGCCCGTTCGCTACCAAAAGGTCCAGATCCGCATCCAGGTCCACATCGAACAGCATCAGCCCAAAGGCGAGCGTCTTGAGCGTCGGCCGACCGACGAGAGACGCAGCCGCCCGATCCATAAACAGACCACCACCCGTATGACGGTACACGCCCACCATCTCCTCTGAAAAGTTGCCGACAAACCAGGAAGGCTCGCCCGTGGAATCTACCACGCCGATATCGATGCCCATGCCTGCCCGCGGAATCCCATGCAGATCATACGCAATGCCGCTGCGAATGCCGGTTTCGGTGAAGATGCCATCGCCACCATTCAAAAAGAGCATGTCCCGCTCGGTATCGTTGGCTATCGCCAAGTCCGGCCACCCATCCCCATTGGCGTCAAAGGTGGCAACGCCCAGCGTCTTATCGCGCGACGCCTCAATGCCGGACAAGAACCCCGCCTCGCGCGTCCAAAGGGTAAAAGTGCCATCCCCCTGATTGCGGTAAAAGCGGCCGGCGATGCCATCATAAAGCTCCGGGGTGCAGTATACCTTTTCCCCTTCAAAGCCGCAGTAGATGTCCTTCTCCGGAGACCAGTCCACATACGTGCCGACATACAGGTCGAGCCAACCGTCATTGTCTGCATCAAAGAACAGCGCCGAGCTGCTCCACTCCGCAACGCTGCCGACACCTGCAGCCTCGCCTACTTCAGCGAAGACCCCACCCTCGTTGCGCAAGAGCAGATCGCGGTACAAGGTCGTCACATACATGTCGGAATCGCCATCATTGTCATAGTCTCCAACCGTCACGCCGAAGGCGTAGGCCGCGAGTGCGGCCAGGCCCGCTTCGCTGGTCACCTCCCGAAACGTCCCATCCTGCTGGTTGCGAAACAAGCGCACGCACGGACCGCGGTAGCCCGCCTCGTTCGCAAAAGCACCACCCGCAACCAGTACAATGTCCAGCCAGTCATCGCCATCATAGTCGAAAAAGCCGGCGCCCGCACCTACAATCTCGGGCGCCCAGGCCTCGCCAAAACCTCCATTGGTGTGTGCAAAGCCCCCCAGACCCACAAGTTCGGTGACCTCTGCAAACAGCGCCTGTGTCTCCGGCATCGGACTCCTGCAGGCAGCACACAGCAGTAGCCCGGCTACAACCGGGGGGCAGCTAATCTTCGCCTTCAACAAGATGTATTTCCTGATTGGCAGCAACGGGACCGAAGACCTGCACCGCACCCAAGGGCCAGTGCACCCACACGCTGTCGGCCTGCTCGGCCTGGCCCAACCCAAAGGTCACCACAAATTCATTCTGCGACAAGTAGCTCGACCCGCTCCGTATGCGCCGCTCCTGCCTTGCTCCCTGCACCAGCGCGACGATGCGCGTACCCAGTCCATCGCGATTGCCGCGCTTCGCCTCCACGCCAATGCGCAGGAAGTTGTTGCCCTTGTGCTCGTTGCGCCACAGATGTGCGGGACCATCATTCTCCGTGATCAGAATGTCCACATCGCCATCCTTGTCGTAGTCCGCATAGGCCGCGCCGCGCGCCACCATCAGCGCCGTCAGAGGCAGCGTGATTGCTGGAGCAACCTCGTTGAAGAAACCCTGCCCGACATTTTCAAACAGCTGCGAGCGCTGCCTATACGTGATCTTGTCCTGGTCCACCAGCCGATCTGGATACACATGGCCGTTCGCAGAAAACAGGTCCAGGTCGCCATCCAGCTCCACATCAAAAAGAAACAGGCCAAACGCCAACGTGTTCAGGCTGGGCTGGCCGATCCGTGACGTAGCCGCACGATCCAGAAACAAGCCCTGGCCGGTGTGACGATAAACGCCGATCATCTCCTCCGAGAAATTACCCACGAATATCGAAGGCTCGCCCGTGGAATCTACCACGCCGATATCGATGCCCATACCTGCACGCGCTTCGCCGTGTTCGCTGAAAGCGACGCCGCTCAGCACGCCCCGCTCTGTGAAGGTGCCGTCCTGATTGTTGTGAAACAGCAAATCACCCTCACCGTCGTTGGCCACAACAAAATCGCTCCAGCCATCCCGATTGTAGTCAAACTCCGCCATGCCGAGCGACTTGCCATACGCAGAGTACGTCCCCGCTTCAACAGTCACGTCCTGAAATACGCCGGTCTCACTGCCCAAGTAGAAGCGGCTAGGCATTCCGCTGTAGTCCGCGGGCACGCAATACAGCTTGATCTGCGCCCCTTCTGGACAGAACTTGTCCGTCTCAGGCGTCCAGTCAGCATAGTTGCCCACGTACACATCCAGCCAGGAATCATTGTTGGCGTCAAAAAACAGCGCGGAGCTGCTCCACTCGTCGTGCTCCGAAAGGCCCGCCGCCTTCCCCACCTCAGTGAAGAAGCCGCCCTCATTCCTAAAGAGCATGTTGTGGTTCAGGTTCGTCAGCAGGAAGTCGGTATCACCATCATTGTCGTAGTCCGCCGCGGCCATTCCTATGGTGTAAGCATGAACATCGGCCAGACCCGCCTGTGCGGTCCGATCCTCAAACGTGCCGTCCCCACGATTTCTAAACAGCCATAACGGACGATAGCCTACCTTCGGCGCGCGATTCCATTGCCCGCCCCCCATCAGCATGATGTCCAGCCAGCCATCCCCGTCGTAATCGATCCAGCCGCCCCCGGAGCCCATTTGCTCGGCGTAGTACTTGTCACCCGCCGCACCATTGTCGTGCACAAAAGCGCCGATGCCCGCCTGGCGTGCTACATCCGCAAAGGCAATGATTGGCGCAGTCTCCGGCGAAGATGTTGTAGACGAACAGCCCGCGCCGATGCCCACTGCAGCGGCCAGTCCGAGGATGCTCCACTGCATGCAAAACGCGTATACGCAAAGAAGCGGAGAATCCGGCGCAGTGCCAGATTCTCCGCTCTTAGAGTGCTGCGGCCCAGCCTTCGCTGGTCCGCTTTGCAAGCCCAACCTACAGACCGAGGTTCAGTCCAACACGATGAACCGCACCGAACAGACCAAAGTCGGTAAACGCGTAGTCCGCGCCGATGCGGAAGTCGCCAGCGCCCACCTTGACGCCTGCACCTGCGCTGAAGCCTTGCTCTTCGCTTACGGCTGCCTGCTCAAATCCGCCCCGTAGCGATGCAATGCCCATAAAGGTGTACTCCAGCCCAAAGCGCACATGCTCTGAAAAGTCACGCGGACGCTGGGCGTCCACATGAAGCTGCAGGCGGTGCATGTCTGGATCAAGAGCAGAAAAGTCCACCAGATTCATTGACGCGCCGATCTGGAATGTGAGCGGCAATTCAAACCGCTCCCGCACGTACGTCTGCTCCGCAGAAAAATTGCGCGCCATCATGGCGATGGTCAGACTCCTGAAGCCCGTGGAGTACAGCACGCCAAAGTCGAATGCCACCGTTTGTGTGCTGTAACTGTCGGTCGCAATAGTCGCTCCCGTGTCGAAATCCTGGCTGGTAACAAAATCGCTGCCCAGATCCTGGAAGGCCAGCTTGATGTTGGCCCCCGCCGAAAAGCGATCACTGAACGATCGGGCATAACCTAAACCAACGGCCATCGCCGAAGGCGAGTAGACGCCCGTGTCTACGAAGCCAAAATCGTTGTTGGCGCGAATCGTACCCATGAAGTCGCCGTAGTCGACAGCGACGACAGAAACGCCCACAACGCCGAGATTGCCGCCCCCAGGCCTGAAGGCAACACTTGCCTGCGTGTAGCTGATGTCGGCGATGAACTGCAGGATACCACCCCCAGCCGAAAACCGGCCCGGCATGAAGGCCATGCTAGCCGGATTGTAAAACATCGAGGTGGATGACCCTTGGAACTCCGCGGTGAGTGCAGAACCCAAGGCCGATGCCCGCGGATCCACGGAGGTGCTCAGAAACTTCATGCCCGTCTGCGCACGCTTGTCCGTGGTGACCTCTGTATCCGGCGTCAAGCCCTGCTGGGCAAACACGCTCGGAGCCAGGCCCAAGAGAAGCACAAGGGCCAGCGAGGTTATGCTATAGCGCTTTTTCATAGCAGCTGAACTGTTTTGTGTAGCATTAAAGCTGCTTTGGCCTGAGGCCAAAGCTTTGTTGTTAGCGGATTACCGTGAACTTGAGTATGGACTCATCCCCATTGGAATTGTCCGTGATGACCGCGATGTAAATACCGCTGACCAGCAGCTGGCGTGAGGTCGTGGTCAAATTCCAAAGCTCATCTCCACTGCCATCGTCATGCACGATGGTGTGGACAAGCTCCCCGATCTCTGTGAAAATCTTGATGGTGCAGTCGCCCGGAATGTTGAAGAACGCTACGCGATCCTCCTGCTCAAACCGCACTGAATTGTCTGCGCCCAGGTTCACAGGGTTGGGCACAATACGTGCATCAGCCACCGTGCCGGTGTTGCCGTACGGCGGACGCTTGAGGTTTACAGGCTGATAGGTCTGCGTCAGCGAGCGCGAGCTCCGAAGCGGGAAACCACCGGGCGTGCCGTTGATGCCATCCGGATCGTTCGGTTGCGGTCCGCCCACCGCCTGCAGATAGTAGTAGTAGTCTGTGCCACGTACCGGATCCGTATCGGCGTACGAAGTCGCGCTGGCATCCAGCTCTGCAATCATCTCATAGCCGCAACGAGTCTGTCCGGGCGATCCATTTACGATCCCGACAAAGTTGGCATTGTCCGTGCATCCCGTGGTGTACAGGTGGTCCTCCCACAGATCCGTTCGATACAGCACCCACTTCGTCCGCGACGGCCCACCGGATGGCGGCGTCCATTCTATGTCCACCTTGTCGGGACGCCCGAACACCGAGAATTTTTGCGGCGCATGCGGCGCCTCCGGTATAGGATAGGTGGACATGTTGTTGCTGGCGGCGTACAGATTGATACCGCGCTGCAGGGTCTGGAACAGTGAATCACGCGAAGTCATCGCCCACTGATTCTTGGTCATCTCCTCCAGGCCCCAGCCAAAGGTGTCAAACATGCCGTCACCGTCCATGTCCAACTGATTGATGGCGTAGTTGAAGTCGCCCGTCATGATCGTGCCATCCATATTGGCGTCATACTGGATCAACCTCGTGTCCCGTGCGGTGCCGCCCCGCTTGTATGCGCGGCCAATCTTGTAGTCCGCATCAAACCCAAGACCGCCCACCGCCTCAACAACCACAATCCGCACACTCTCGCCCGGGGCCATGTCGTATGGGCCGTACGCCGTGGTCACGGCATGTCCGCCCTGCTTGCCCGTAGAGGCATCGTTCTTTGCCTCCCAGAATATGCCACTAGGCTCAATGCGGTCCGCATAGTGCGGAAACATATGCTGGGAACCACCGGTGATTCGATCCGGGTTTTCGCGCGTACGTATGCCCCACTCGTAATAATCCTCGTGCGGCGAGCCATCGGCTGTCAGCGCCTCGTCCGAGTCCATAAAGCCCATGGTGCGCGGCTGGCAGGTGTCTATCGTGGCCGGCGTACAGCGAATGTAAGTGGTGTTGGTCGGCGAGGCATCCGCGTGGATGGTCGTACGCCCGATGAACGAGCTGCCCGAAAGCCGCCCGAGCGAATCTCCAGATGCGACCCAGGTGTGCTCATTGAATACGGGCGCGCCGATGCGATCATACTGGGACTGCGCCTCTGGGTCCACGCCAATCCACAAGTACTGCGCCGTAAACGAGATCGGATAGTCCGCGTGGCCATCGCCGACCACATCCACCATGCTGAACTTGCCCCAGACCTGGCCGCCGCTCACCGTCCATGCACCCTGGAGGCTGCCCCGCCAGCGGTGAATACGGAAGAAGTAGGTATCGGTCAGCGTCTGGTTGGGTAGCTCAATGTCCTCATCGTCGTCCGTGTTGCCAGTGTTGGTGTACACGTACTCGATGATGTGGTAGTCGTCATGGGCCTGATTCACCCAGGCGTATGCTTTGCGATCTACCGTGATGCCGATATAGGTGTTGTGGATGTTGTGCACCATCCGGTCGGCTGCCATGCCCGGATCAATCTCATCGATAACGGCCACGTTATCGAATGAAAGGGCACCATCCACCTCGACGATCGTGTCCTCTGTCTTGCTCTTCAAGACATTCTGTACCGGAAAGGTTACATCCGCGCCCGCCGTACGCGGGCCGATGCGGGCCACGAAGTACGGAAACGTCTGCCCGTTCGGGTCTGTCCAGTTTTTTGTGCCGAGCCAGAACGCTTTCGCACGAAAATGGCTGCTGTTGCGCAAAATGGCTGGCCACTCCATACCGTCGGCAGCCGAACTGTTGCCCTCATGCTGGGCACCAGACTCGGTGTATGTGCCATGGAACGTGCCGATGTCCAGCCACTGAGCCGTGAACTGTGCTTGCGCCGCAGTCGCTCCGAAAAGGAGGAAGAGCGCAGCAATGGCAAAGTTTCGGAAGTAGCAAGTGCTGTTCATGTGCTTGCTGTTTTGCTTGAATGGATTGCACCCGGCGGCACACAAGCGCCGCCGGGTGCACGATCATTTAGAATGTGAGCCGGACACCCATCGTGACGCGCCGGATGTTCAGGAAGGTGTTGAAGCGAAGGTTCGGCATGTCAATGTATGCCTTGTCCTCCAGCATCTGATCCACCTCGTTCTGTGGCACCTCGTCCCAACTGGAGCCGTTCCACCGCGAATAGGTTTCGGTATCGGCGGCCCAATACCACGCCACCGAACTAGGTGCCTGGACACTCGTCAATGAGCCCACGGCCTCTACGGGCTGGTAGTCCACATCTGGATGGCGGAATACACCCGGCTTGTCGTTGCCGGGTACCCAGATGTAGGGAAACCCGCCTGACTGGACCTTTTCCGAATAGCTCAGGTCAGCGTCGATGGCATTCAGCTCATCGTAGATGTCAGCCGGCAGGTGGAGTGACCACATGTAGCGGTCGAAATCCCGGTTATCGGGATGAAAAGCCGTGGCGCTGTAGAGGTGACGCCGGTTGAAGACATTGTCAACATCGAGAAAGAGCTGGGCAGCACCGAACTGCGTGTTGATATGCTTCGTGAAGCGCAGGTCAAACCCGACAAAGCTCCGCCAGCGCACATTCTCCTGAAGTTCTGGCGGTGCAGCGGCACCCCCCGACCAGGTCCACTGCGTACCGGCGCGCCATTCGCCCAGCAGGCTGATGCGCCAGTCCCCGAGAAGATCTCCGTTGAGCACGCTCGGCATCCACTTGGTCGGCGTGAGAATAAGCAGGTTTCCGCGCGCAAATGGCTCTGCCAGTGGTGCGCCAATGCGATAATCCGTGGATGTCCGCAGGTAGTTGCGCTGCTCAAACGTGTTCTCGTTGAACTGACCATAGCCGAAGTTGCCGCCCTTGGTCTGCAAGTAGGTGTAGTTCAGGAATCCACGCACCCACGACCCGCGGGTCTTCGTCAGCGTAACCTCTGCGCCACGCACATCCCTGTAGTTCCAAGGCTCGCGCGTAGTGTACTGAACCACGCTACCGAGCGAACGATAGGTCACGCCACGCGGCTGATTCTGGATGTCGCGATAGTAGCCGGAGATGCGCAGCAGGAACTGGTCCGCAATGTTCTGGTCGAATCCCAATTCGTATGCTACTGTTAGGGGCATCGGATGGCTGGGATTGCCTATCTGATCAATGCCGCCGTTGCGGGACTGCTGAATGCCAAACACGTCAAACGGATTGAGCATCTGGCGGAAATGCCCGTAGTTGAAGTACAGTTTGCTGTCCAGCGTGATGGGGAACGATATACCCAGGCGCGGGCTGACAAAAATCTGCGCTGCTGGGTCCTCCTTGTCCAAGAGCTCATCCAGCCCCTCCACCTGCTGTCGGAAGGCGGCATCATAGGGGTTTTCTGCGACCCACCACGGCGAGTTCGCATCAAAGAAGTCTAACCTGAGGCCCAGGTTGGCAATCATGCCCTGGAATTCCAGCTTGCCCTGTGCATAGGCGGCACCCTGGATGGGCGTCCGCTCGAAGGGATAAGCAGCCTCCGGCTCCGGACCGACCAGCGCCAGGTTGACGCGCTGGTAGTTGAGGTCGTAGTCGCTGATGATCAGCTCCGCGCCCGTCTTGAGCTGAAGGACACGGGTAAGCTGGCTTGTAAGATCGAAGCGCCCCGTAAAAACGCTCACGTCAGAGGTGTCACGCGTCTTGACCCAGTGTCCGCCTGTCGTTTCAGCACCGCCGATCAGATTGCCACCCTGACCCAGGAATCCAAACGGTTCGTCACCAACCACATAAGGCGTGATGACGCCGTCGCCATTGAGGTCCTCACGACCGCCAAATTCCGTCAGCCGATCATAATTGTCCAGTCCCGCCTCCGTGGGTCGCCCCAGGTTGTTCGTATAAGGTACCTGAACGAAGTTTCCGTTTTCGTCGATGTAGGACCCATCCCGCAGGTTGGGGAAATGACTGCGGTACTTCGTCGCAAGATTCTGCAGGCTGACTTCGTAAAATGTGCTTGCACTCAGCGTATGCGTGAAGGTCGCACCAAAAAGGCCATGGTCGATGTCCGCAAGCGGGAAAGCTCCGTCCGAAAGGATCACACGACCCCTGCGATTGATGCCATCCACTATTTCTGCACCCGCACCCCACCAAGG
Source organism: Rhodothermales bacterium (assembly GCA_951812585.1). Lineage (GTDB taxonomy): Bacteria > Bacteroidota > Rhodothermia > Rhodothermales > Bin80 > JAAXGV01. The sequence continues at coordinate 563,352 of OX638318.1, forward strand.
GTAACTGGGCAGATTGCCGCTGTACATACGCAAATCCGCGGAGCCCTGCGACTGATTGATACCGCGCTCCGTGCCCTGCATGGCGTTCAAGGTCAGCTTCATGCCGCGGCGCACGTTGGAGACCAGTTTGGCCTGAAATGTGTTGCTGTTGAAGGCCTCGCGCGACTGCGGGTACAAATAGGCCCGCTGTGTGCCGCGATAGGAAACCAGAAAACGCAGGTCTCCGAGCTGGGAACTGAGTCCCGGCACTAGCGGACCGCTCACACTTATGTCCGCCTCGTAGTCGGGAACCGTGATTGCATTGTCCTTGCGATGCGTGTGCTTGAAATAGTCCTGCATGTCCTGTGCAGTGACATCAAACCCTTCGTCATTCCTTAGCCGCTCCGCAAGCGTGGTCCAGCCCTCAAAGCCGTTGTACTGGAGCTGCTTGTACGAATCCCAAGCACCGCTCTCGGTGCCGTCCATCGCAACATCGGGATCCAGGAATGGCCGGATAAACCAGTTATCGCAGTCGCCGTACACCCGCGTGCTGAAGTCACAATCGTCCAGGTTTGTGCCTCCTAGCCCCTCAAGAGATTTTGGCTGCGCCGGGATATAGCGCATGAGCGCGTCTACGTTGTACCGCGTGCGCGAAGGCTCCTTGGAAGTCACATTGACGATGCCGCTTCGCACATTCCCATACTCCGCATTGAATCCACCCGTCTGCACCTGCACCTCCTCCAGCGAAGTGTAGCTGATGTTGGTAAACGGCTGATGCGACCGGCCCGTCCGCAGATTCATGCCATCGACTACGAAGGCGACCTCACTGAGGCCGCCGCCGCGAACGCGCAAACCCGGCTCAATGCCGGCCTGAAGGTCCAGAACTTCCGTCACACCTGCCACGGGCAGGTCTTCGAACGCTTCAGCATTCAAGCTGGCGACGTTGGCCGACACATCTAACTGCACAATCGGACGCTCACTCACGACAATAATCTCATCCAGCCCGATCTCTTGCTCTCGCATTTCGATGTCAAGGGTCGCCGTCAAACCCGTCGACACCCGCACGCCGGTGATGGATTCTTCGGTGTAGCCGACAAACGAGATCCGCAGCGTATACGTACCCGGCCGTACGTTGTTGATGAAGTAGAATCCCTCAACATCGCTGGCCGTACCCTGCTGCGTCTCCACGATCAGAATGTTCACGCCCGGGATCGACTCGCCCGTTGCGGCATCTGTCACCGTGCCGGCGATCTTCCCCCGCTGTGCAAGTGCGGGCGATGCTATAAGAAGTAATACCGCGAAAAGGCCCAGTAGCTGTGCATGCCTCATAGCGCGTTCCTCCACATTGTTCTAGTTGCAGTTTTCAATCCCGCCCAGCCACCAGGGTTCCTTATGGTTGGCTCCATTTCGTAACTCACCAATCATAGGGTTCCCGGCACTCGGGCAAGACTGTTCGTCTTAAACCTAGCGAATATCCAAAAAAGACCACAAGATGACAAACTGGAAACGCTTCCGAAACTCTTCATATTCCCTTCACGTCAGCGGCTTCCCGCCATCTTGAACCACACCTGAACGTCGGTTACAGCCCTCGAAATATGTGCCCCTGGTCGTACACGCAAGCCCGGCCTGACTCCCCAATGGGCAATGCGCGCGGTGCCCAAAGCACTTCGCCCGCCCTGGGTCGTCCGTACGAATATGCCGGCTTGGTCCCGAACGGCCCACTGCCCCGCCGCCACGAAGTGCGGCCCCGTACCGTAACCAGCAGCGGCCGGTGAATCGGCATAGGCCGGGCTTGCCCGGGCGCATGCCTGTCTGGCGATCCTGCGTGCTGCCGCACCTTTACTTTATCCTTTTCGCGTGCGCCCTTGGCCTGGCGGGCCTACCAGAACAGCACGTACAGCGCAGTGGTAATCGCCATTACACCGAATGCCAGACCGGCAAACAGCGGATCGGTTTTCAGCACGCCGCCACCCAGGCTGATCCCCTTCTTGCTGTCCTGCCCCTTGCCTTCGGCCAGGGAGAGCACGACGATCACGGCCACCGAAATCACGAAAGCCACGCCCATGCGGTCCAGAAACGGGAGTGCGGGAAAGAACCACTTCAAGGCCCAGGTCAGCGGAATGCTGAGCAGCGCCGAAACCACCGCGGAATTGGCCGTGGCCTTCTTCCAGAACAGCCCCATGATGAAAATGGCCAGGACGCCCGGACTGACAAAGCCCGTGTATTCCTGTATGTACTGAAAGACCTGGTCGAGCGACGCCAAAAGCGGTGCAAGGCATACCGCGATCCCGATACAAATCAAGGCCACGATCCGTCCTGTGCGCACCAGGCCCGCTTCCGAAGCGGACTTGTTCAGGTAGTTCCGATATATGTCCATCGTGAAGATGGTCGCTGTGCTGTTCATCATCGAGGCCAGAGACGACACAATGGCCGCGATGAGCGCAGCAAAGGCCAGACCCTTCAACCCGGGGCCCACATATGCGTTAAGTAGCCATGGATACGCCTCGTCCGCGGCATCAATCGGCGCACTGATCGCATAGGCCACGATGCCAGGCAACACCACGATCAGCGGCAAGAGTAGCTTCAGGTAGGCGGCAAACGCGACGCCGCGCTGCGCTTCCCTGAGGCTCCGTGCCGCCAGTGTGCGCTGAATGATATACTGGTTGCATCCCCAGTAAAACAAGTTGGCAATCCACATGCCACCTAGCAGCACGCCCAGTCCAGGCAAAAGGTCGTATGCGTCTTTGAGCACGCCCTTGTCATCGGTGTAGAGCAGCTCGTCCTCGAAGAGGATCATATTGAAACGATCCGGCGCTTCCGCGAACAGGCGTGTAAGCCCCGCAAGCGGACCCTGACCATCGCTGAATGCATTCAGGGCCAGCACCGTCGTCAGAAGGCCGCCGCCGACCAGAAAGAATACCTGAACAACGTCAGTCCAGGCCACGGCCTTGAGTCCGCCGTACACACTGTACGCCGAGGCGAAGACCGCCAGCGCCACAACGCCGACCCACAGCTCCAAGCCCATGATCCCCTTGAGCGCAAGCGCACCGAGATAGAGCACGCTGGTAAGGTTTACAAACACATAGACGAGCAGCCAGAACACTGCCAGGAGCGTCCGCACCCGCGCATCGTACCGCACCTCCAGAAACTGGGGCATCGTGAAGATGCCTTTCTTCAGGTAGATCGGGATAAAGAGCCACGCAACGAGAAGCAGCGTGATGGCGGCCATCCACTCGTAGCTCGCAATGGCCAGTCCCAGGCGAAAACCCGACCCACTCATACCGATGAACTGCTCCGCAGAAATGTTGGACGCAATAAGCGAAGCCCCGATCGCCCACCAGGGCAGCGCCTTGCTGGCAAGGAAATAATCTGCGGCGTCTTTCGTGTGCCCCTTCTTCTCTCTCGACACCCAGAGGCCTACGCCTACGATGAGCAGGCAGTAGGCCCCGAAGACGATATAGTCAATACGTGCAAAATCCATCTCGTACCACAGTCATGGAATCAACAGCCCCTGTCCCAAATGGCAGGCGTAAACAGCCACACCGTGCGCTTTTGCTTGCCCAGTCCTTCTGGATCCCACCCGCACATCCGGCTCTGCGGAAAGCCCCCTGAAAAAGTCTTTCCTCCAAGGCACTAGAACACCGCCGCCGGCGGCCTGTACATTCTTACATTCTTATCGCACGCGCCGCCACACCTCGTCATAGCGGCTGTCTTGCACGCCCCCGACATGGTGCCAAATTGAATCGCCGACGATCTCACACTCAAACATGAACTGCTCACCTACGTTCTGCGGGATGGCGCTGTATTTTACAACTTCGGTGTAGAAGCCTCCCGGCTCCAAGAAGTAGGTTCCGCCCTGGGCATGCACAAACTCGTCCGCAGACTGCCGAATAAACATCCAGTGCGTTTCGTTGAGAATCTTGAGGGTTGGTGCGGACTGATAATCCGGATCCGACTCAAACTCGCCCGAAAGTGCGGCTGCCGACTCATTGATGCGCACAAGCTCCCACGAGCCAACCAGGCTTGGACAGATATCGCCACCGCCCGTGGCAGCCTCGGCGTCTTCGCCGTCCAACGCGGCGTCTTCGGCATTTTCTGCACAACCGAGGGCGATCATGGCAAGCAGAGCGGTAGTGAGTACAGCGTGGCCAATCGTCTTCATAGCGGCACCTCAAAGCGGGAATAGCTGACAACAGCAATATAAGGAATGTGAAGACTTAATGCGCACCTGCGCTGCACCAAGCCTGCAGGAACCCGATTGGGCTGCCACGCGGGGTTCCGGCTCAGCGCGGCGTCGTGCCCGGAACGATCTGTAACCGGTGGACCGCCGCGGCAGGCCGAACGGCGCGGATCAGAAGAGACCTATCTGCCCGGCCCTCGAATCTCGTCCACCAGGCGACCGATGGCAGCGGGCGGCGCGGGCGTGAAACGCGATACGACAAGTGCAACGACGAAGTTAATCACCATGCCGAGGGCTCCGATGCCTTCGGGCGATATGCCAAACAGCCAGTGTGCGTCCGAGTTCAGCTCAGGACTGATGAACTTGAAGAAGATGATGTACCCCGCAGTGAATGCGATCCCGCTGATCATGCCGCTGATCGCACCGTACTTGTTCATCCTGCGGGTGAAGATGCCCAGGATGATCGCCGGAAAGAAGGAGGCAGCCGCCAACCCGAACGCGAAGGCGACCACCTGCGCAACAAATCCGGGCGGGTCGATGCCGAAATATCCCGCAATGCAGACCGCTACGCCCGCCGTGATGCGCGCCGTCAAGAGCTCCTGCCTTTCCGTGATATTGGGCCGCAACCCTTTCTTCAGGAGGTCCCGCGCGACCGATGTGGAAATCACCAGGAGCAGCCCCGCGGCAGTTGAAAGCGCCGCCGCCAGCCCCCCGGCAGCTACCAGGCCAATAACCCAGTTTGGCAGACCCGCGATCTCAGGGTTGGCCAGCACCATGATGTCTGGATCGATCACCAGCTCGTTGGCCACATCATCACCCACATACTGGATGCGCCCGTCGCCGCTTTTGTCCTCGAATGCAATCAGGCCTGTGGCCTCCCAGTTCTTGAACCAGGGCGGCACCGATGCATACGGCGTCTCAGAAACGGTGTTTAACAGGTTCGTGCGCGCAAAGGCCGCCACAGCCGGAGCGCTGGTATACAAGAGCGCAATAAAGACCAGCGCCCAACCAGCGCTGCTGCGGGCAGCAGCCACGCGCGGCACAGTGTAGAAGCGAACGATGACATGCGGCAAGCCCGCCGTACCCACCATCAGGGCCGCCGTAATGGCGAAGACATCAATCACGCGCTTGTTGCCGGCAGTGTACAAGTGGAAACCCAACTCCGTGCTTAGGCCATCCAGCTTGTCCAGCAAATAGACGCCCGACCCGTCCGCCAGCGTGCTTCCGAAACCGATCTGCGGTACCACATGCCCGGTCATCAGCAGAGAAATGAAGATTGCCGGCACCAGGTAGGCAAAGATCAGCACGCAATACTGCGCAACCTGCGTATAGGTGATGCCCTTCATGCCGCCGAGCACGGCATAGAAAAACACGATGCCCATGCCAATCAGCACGCCCGGCACAATGTCAATCTCCAGAAAGCGGGAAAACACAATGCCCACGCCGCGCATCTGTCCGGCCACATACGTGAACGACACAAACACCGCGCAGATGATGGCCACAAAGCGGGCCGTCTGCGAATAGTACCGGTCGCCCACAAAATCCGGTACGGTAAACTTGCCGAAGCGGCGCAGGTACGGCGCCAAAAGCAACGCCAACAGCACATAGCCCCCCGTCCACCCCATGAGGTATACGCTGCCGTCGCGTCCCAGGAAGGCGATGATGCCTGCCATCGATATGAATGAAGCCGCGCTCATCCAGTCGGCCGCCGTCGCCATGCCATTCAGCACGGGTGGCACGCGGCCGCCGGCTACATAGAACTCTCCCGTTGACCCTGCCCGCGACCACACGGCTACGCCGATGTACAGGGCGAAAGTCAGCCCTACAAGGACAAAGGTCCACGCTTGTGCATCCATCAGCGCTGTGCGGCCTCCTCCCTCTTGTCCAGACGATTCATCAAAAAGACGTACACGAAGATGAGCACAACAAAGACGTAAATCGCACCCTGCTGCGCAAACCAGAACCCGAGCTTGAATCCGCCAAATCGGATCGAATCCAGCTCATCGACCAGCAGTACACCAAATCCGAATGACACCAGGAACCAGATGGTCAGCAGAATCCCGACGTACTTGAGGTTGGTCTTCCAGTAGCTGTTCATGGCGGGTCCTCGCCGCGTTCGAGGAATAGGGTGCGCGCCGGATAAGCCAAGCCGAGGCCCTGTGCTTCAACGAGTCTAAGGATACGCATCAGGATCGCTTCCTGCGCCTCCATGAAAGCGCCCAGGTCAGGCCTTGTCGTCAGCACCTGCACCAGAATGCCGTAGCCGGATTCTTCCATCGACTCCAGGCGGACCACCATAGTGGCGGTGTCAATACCCCCCACCTCCGACAGCTGCGTGCGCAGCGATGCAATAAAGGCTTCTATCTGGTCGGGCGTGGCCCGACCATCCAGCACGACCTGGTGGCGAATGCGCCGCTTCTTGCGCAGAGAGTGGTTGACGACTGTGGTCGTGGTGAACGACTGGTTGGGTATGGTTGCAACGGACTGATCAAACTGGCGAATCCGTGTCACGCGCAGTCCGATCTGCTCAATTACGCCTTCGGTCCCGTCGACATCGACCACGTCTCCAACAATGAATGGCCGATCAGTCAGCACGACGACGAATCCGAAAAAATTGGCCACGGCGTCCTTGGCCGCTAGCGCCAGCGCCAACCCACCAATGCTGAGGCTGGCAATAAAGCTGGTGACTGGAACGCTCAGCGAATCAGCAACGGCAATGGATACGATCACGACCACGCCTGCCTTCGCTATGGTGCGCGCAAAGGGGACGATCTGATCATCCGTACGCGATTCTGTCTCTTCGGCCTTGCGAAGCGCAACGCCTGCCGCCACATCGATGAGCCTGAAAACAGCGGCTACCAGTGCCACGATCAAGGCCACCAGAAGGCCCCGCGTCACGACGAGGTGCACGTTCAAGGGCTCCACAGGCAAGTCGAGTACCCGCGTAATGGCGTACCACAACAGCACTGTGACCAAGAGGCTGAGCGGCTTGGGCATGAGCCTGTTGAATTCCTCTGCCCACTTTTTCTTGGACTCCTTGCCGAGCCGCGTCGCTGCGCCCACCAGGCGGCGCATAACCGGCCGCACGATGAATTCAAGCAGCAGCAGCGCCGCCGCCAGACAGAGCCGCCACAAGGTGACCCCCCAGAGGTATTCCTGCTGAAAAAACTGTAGATCCATCAGCTCCCCGCAATTGCGCGCTCCAAAAGCGCCGCGCTGTCCGGGCCGTAGTTGAAAAGAAGATCCAGAGCAGTCATACCGGACACAAACCCGGCGAAAGCCTGGCGATACGTTGGATGCATGAAGTCCAGCATTCGGATTTTCATTTCGCGATGACGGTCTGCGTGCGCTGCCGCAGGGGGCAAAAGTACCACTTGGTGGGGAAACGAGCGCGCTGCTTCCAACATGGTGCAGGGCTGGCCTTCCATGACCGAAGCGCGCCACAGGCGCGTGCGAAGGCCAAAGAGCGCATGCGTCAGCGTTACCGAGGCGCAGGTCGCATCGGCCAGAAACGTGTGCTCGGTGGCAAAAAAATCCGCAAGTGCCGCCTCGTACCGCGCGAAGAAGGGTGTGCGGCCATAGCTGTGGACGAGTGCTTTCCAGTGCCGCTGCCGCCAGTCGACGATCGGGCTGATCCGCGTGCGGACAGACGGATATCCATGCTGCCCGCCGCTCAGGGGCACCGTCAACCAATGTGCACCCTGGCTGCTGCGCACGCGTGTGCGGTTCTGAAACGACTGGCGGCTGTACTGAAACATGTCCGCCATCACAAAGTCCTCTACACTCATCATGAGTGCGACGAACTCCAGGCCGGGGAAGTACTCAGGTGGTCGGACCGACAGCATGCCGATTGTGTGTATCTGTGTACGTATCTGCGTACATATCTGCGTATCTTTGCCTTCTACTCTCTACGCGCACGCTTGCACCGGCTACTCCCGCTTTTTCCTGGCGACACGATTGCCATCGTAGCGCCAAGCAGCGCGCCGCATAAGCAGTCGCGACTGACCAGTGGACTGGCAGCACTCGAGGCGGAAGGCTTCATTCTCGACTGGGAGCCGCAGAGCTTGGAGCGCCGCGGCTACCTGGCGGGCAGCGATGCCGCGCGGGCCCGGCAGCTCAACCGGGCGATCACGCACAGCCATGCCAAGGCCATCATGTGCGTGCGGGGAGGCTACGGTGCCATGCGTATCCTGGACCGCATCGACTACAGCGCCGCCCGCCGCAGCCCTAAGCTGCTGATCGGCTTCAGCGACGTGACTGCTTTGCACCTCGCCCTGTACAAGCACGCGGCTTGGCGCGGACTGTCGGGACCGCTCGTGGTGAGCTTTGCAGAAACTGGCCCGCGCCTCAGGGCACGCTTTTTGGCCCTGGCACGCGGTGAGCTGGCTCCGCCCATCCGTTCGCTGGAGGCCCTGCAGTGCGGCACCGCGCACGGAACCCTTCTGGGCGGCAACCTGTCCATGGTCGCGCGCCTTGTCGGAACGCCACACATGCCCTCGCTCCGGGGTGCCATCCTGTTTCTTGAGGATGTGGGCGAGGCGCCCTATCGCATCGATGCGCTCTTGGCGCAGCTGCGTCTCGCGGGCCATCTGGACCGGTTGGGCGGCGTCGTGCTGGGGGCTTTTACAGGTTGGGAGCCCCGAAGCGACCAGCCGGTGCTGACGCCTGCCGAGATCTTTGCGGACTATTTTGCCGATGCAAAATACCCTGTGGCCACTGGCCTCCGGTATGGGCATTTTTCGGAGCGGGAGACGATCCCGGTAGGCGTGCCCGCGACGCTCGCTGTAACCCCAGGCGGCAGTACACTCAGCATGCATGAGTCCATATGCGGTTGAGTAGAATTGCCACACTGCTGCCACCTTGCGCGGCACAGAGCTAAACCCAACGAGCCTATGGCGCAACACCTAGCAGTCATGGCCTCGGGGGGCGGCTCCAACTTTCGCGCGATCCTCCACGCCATTGAAGCCGGCACACTGCCGCTGCGCTGCCCGCTGCTGGTAAGCAATCGGTCCTCGGCAGGCGCGCTCAAGATCGCTGAAAGCCATGGCGTTACGGCGGTCGTGATCAACCCTGCGGCCTATGAAGCTGAAGCTGACTATGTGGCGGCGCTTATGGACCTCTTTGCGCGGCATCAGATAGACCTGGTAGCCCTGGCAGGATACCTCAAGAAGGTTCCTGTCCCCGTTGTCCGCGCGTTCAGACACCGCATGGTCAACATTCACCCTGCGCTTTTGCCGGACTTTGGCGGACCTGGACTCTACGGCTTACGGGTCCATGCAGCGGTGCTGGCGGCAGGCGCTAGGCAGAGCGGCGCCACCATCCACTTTGTGGACGAGGAATACGACACGGGACCCTGCATTTTACAGGAGCAGGTCCCCGTACTGGCAGACGATACGCCGCAAACGCTCGCAGCCCGCGTGCTTGCGGTGGAGCATAAGCTGTATCCCAAGGCGCTGGCGCTTTTGGCGCAAGATCGGATACGCGTAAATGGACGAGTGGTAACTATCTTTGGCGCGTGATTGAAGCACGGAGCAATATCCCCTTTCCGGACCATGTCCCTGTACGGCGGACGCTCCTGTCTACGTACGACAAGACAGGACTAGCCCGGTTTGCCGCCGCATTGCAGGCGCTGGACATCGAACTGATCTCCAGCGGAGGGACGGCGCGCCACCTGCGCGCGGCAGGCCTGCGCGTACAAGAGGTGTCAACCGTGACCGGCTTTCCCGAAATTCTGGGCGGCCGCGTCAAGACGCTGCATCCCAGGGTGCACGGCGGCATCTTGTACCGGCGCGGCGACCCGAAGGACGAGGCCGAACTGATGGCAGAGAACATCGGTCCCGTGGATATGGTGGTGGTCAACCTGTATCCATTCGCTCAGGCGGTAGCGCAGCCAGGCAGCACCGATGCCATCGCGGCGGAGAACATCGACATCGGCGGTCCGGCCATGGCCCGGGCTGCAGCAAAAAACTTTGCCTATGTCGCGGCCGTGTCGCGGCCTTCCGCGTACGATGCGGTTCTGAGCGAGCTCCAGAAAAACGGCGGCACCCTCTCGCTGGCCACCCGTCGCAGCCTAGCCCAGGCCACCTTTGAGCAAACAGCCTCCTACGACCGGGCCGTCAGCCGGTACCTCGCCCGAGCGCCGGGTACGCTGCCGGCAGCGTACGATTGGCATCTCCCCAGGAGCCATGCGCTTCGCTACGGCGAAAATCCTCACCAGGCGGCTGCGTTCTACGGCGACCTGGGGGCCGCTGTGCAGCAACTCCATGGTAAGGCGCTCTCCTACAACAACCTGATTGACACCGATGCGGCCCTGTCGCTTATTGCTGAGTTCGCCCATGCGCCACCGGCCGTGGCCATATTGAAACATACCAATCCATGCGGCGTGGCAATCGCGGATTCACTGGAATCGGCATATGCCCGGGCATTTGCCACCGATACGATGTCGCCCTTTGGAGGGATCGTGGTAATGAACCGGTGCTGCACGCTGGCCGCCGCCAGCGCCATCAACGAGGTTTTTACAGAAATCATCATCGCGCCTGGGTTCGAGGAAGACGCCTTGCACTTCTTGAAAAAGAAAAGAAATCGTCGGCTGCTAAAGGCGGGAGCTCCAGCGAAAGATGGCTTGGAGGCGCGCCACACCCTTGGCGGCGTGCTTTGTCAAACGCGCGACCTGCCTTTGGAACAGGCGCTGGCCCCGCAGCTGCAATGCGTAACCAAACGCCAGCCCACTTCCTCAGAGCTTCAGGATATCGACTTTGCCTGGCGCGTAGCCAAACATGTCAAGAGCAACGCCATCGTGTATGCCAGGGGGCAGCGCACGCTGGGCATTGGAGCCGGTCAGATGAGCAGAATAGACGCTTCGGAAATCGCCGTCATGAAGGCGCACAAGTCCGGGCTCGATCTTCAGGGCAGCGTTGTAGCATCCGATGCGTTCTTTCCGTTTGCCGATGGGCTGCAGGCCGCAGCGGACGCCGGGGCACGCGCCGCCGTGCAGCCGGGCGGATCAGTGCGCGATGAAGCCGTCATCAGTGCCGCCAATGCGCGGAATATGACGATGGTCTTCACAGGAAAGCGTCATTTTCGTCACTAACGCACAAAAGACTTTGCGGCCTATCTGGTATCTCAGGCCCGTATAATAGCGTATCCTATGCTGGACACACTGTCGCATCGAACACCAAATGCCATTGCTGCGCTTCTCATCTGACGTTGCCATAGATCTCGGTACAGCCAATACCCTGATCTACATCAAAGGCAAGGGGATCACGCTCAACGAACCGAGCATCGTTGCAGTTCACCGAAACTCGCGCAAGCAACTCGCCGTGGGTCGGGAAGCGCTGATGATGCATGAGCGCACACACAAGGAAATCGAGACGATCCGCCCGCTTAAGGATGGCGTCATTGCAAACTTCGAGGTTGCGGAACAGCTTATTCGCGGGCTGATTCAGAAGGTGCAGAAGGGATGGCTCACCTCCATCCGCCGGATGGTTGTCTGTATTCCCAGCGGCATCACCGAGGTGGAAAAGCGTGCCGTGCGCGACAGCGCCGAGCATGCCGGAGCCAAAAAGGTTTTTCTTATTGCTGAACCGATGGCGGCCGCCATTGGAATCGGCCTTGATGTGACCGAGCCTATCGGCAACATGATCGTGGACATTGGCGGCGGCACCACAGAGATCGCAGTCATCTCGCTCAGCGGCATCGTCGTGAACGAGTCCATCCGAACCGGAGGCGACAAGGTGGACAGCGCCATCCACCACTATTTTAAAAAGTATCACAACCTGTCCATCGGGCAGCGGACGGCGGAACGTCTGAAGCGGGAGGCGGGCAGCGCCGTGCCGCTGAACCCGGAGCTCAAGATTTCGGTCAAGGGACAAGACCATGTCAGCGGCATTCCGAAGATTCGGACTATCAGCTCGGAATCTGTGCGCGAAGCGCTGAAGACCCCTGTCGAAGAGGTTGCGCTGGCAGTTACACGGTGCCTGGAACACACGCCGCCGGAGCTGGGGGCAGACATCTTGGAGCGTGGCATCATGCTGACGGGGGGCGGCGCGCTGCTGAAGGGCATGGATGAGCTGATTCGAAGCCGCGTAGAAATCCCTGTCTACCTGGCGGAAGATCCGCTTACCTGCGTAGCGCGGGGCACCGGCAAGGTCCTGGAGGACCTTGCTGCGTACAAGAATGTCCTGATATAGCGCCGCAACCCGGGTATCCCATGATCAATCGTAGGCGGGATAGCACCAGCGACTGGATTGTCCTGACCGGCCTCCTATTGACTGCAATATTCTTCATGGTTACCTGGAATAATCCGTTGGTGCGCAATCTGCGCACGCTGTCGCTGCAGGTAGCCAGCCAGGCAGAAGCCCGAATGACCTGGGCCAGCCAGTACATACGTGCGTTCAATGAAAACAAGACGCTCCGACGTGACAATGTGGTCCTGAACAGCCAACTGGCCCGCCTCAACCTGGCGCGTATGGAGAACACACAGCTTAAAGAGGCGCTGGGCTTCAAGCAGGAGTCTGGCTACAGCATGGTGGCCGCCCGCATCATTTCCAAGGACATCTTCGGCCAGAACAACTTTCTTACTCTCAATGTGGGGGCCGACGACAATGTGGAAGTGGATATGCCAGTGGTTAACGAACACGGCATCGTTGGACGGGTGGTACTGGTCAGCAAGAACTACAGCCGTGTGCTGCCGTATCTCAATACGGGCTTCAGGGTGCCGGTGCAGGTGCGCCCTAGCTTCGCAGTCGGCGTGGTCAGCTGGCCCGGCACGCGCCCCGATGAGCTGGTGCTCGAAAACATCGTTACGACGGTAGCGGTGAATGTCGGCGACACGCTGGTGACAAGCGCCACCAGCCAGATCTTTCCGCCCGGCTACCTGGTGGGCCAGATCACCGAGATTTCGACAATCACAGGGATGGGCACACTGGACATCAAAGTACGACCGGCCGCCGCCCTGGATGAGACACAGCATGCCTTCGTCCTGCTGCACCACTACGCGGAAGAACGTGCAGTCCTGGAAGGCGAGTCCGTTCGCTGATCTGCAGCGCGGACCGAGACGACTGGGCTGCCGCCGAATCCTGTGCTCGTCTTCCTGGCAGCCCCAAACAATTGCTGCTACAGGCTACGATTCTTCATGGCAACCGCACGAATAAGAGCAACCTTTTGGGGACTGCTGTGCGCATTCCTTTGCGCAGATGGTGCGCATGCACAGCCGCAACGGACTCCTCTGGTGCGCGAGATTCAGCAAATCACCAACCGGGACCGCACCGCAAACGCCTGGTGGGGCATATTCGCAGTCGATCTTGCTTCGGACGAAATCATCTACAGTGAAAACGCCGGTCGAAGCTTTATTCCCGCCTCGGGCACCAAGCTCTATACAACCGCCGCAGCGCTGGACCAGCTCGGACCTCATTACACCTTTCGGACGCAACTGTTTGCCGATGGCTCTATGGCTGATGGCACGCTGAACGGGAACCTTGTTGTACGCGGCACAGGCGACCCTACGCTGGGCGGCGCCAAGTTATTCGAACCCCGGACGGCGGTCTTTGCACAGTGGGCTGAAATCCTGCGGGCCGCTGGCATCACGCATATCACGGGAGACATCATCGGGGACGACGATGTCTTCGACGACACCGCGCTGGGCAATAGCTGGGCCTGGGACGACGAGGTATACGGCTACTCGGCACAGATCAGCGGGCTTTCGTTTCACGACAATGTGGTGGACGTAACCATTGAGGCACAGGCGCGCGGAGAGGCTGGCATCGTTGCGTGGGAGCCGCACGCGACCAGCTACGTCACCATCCAGAACAGCACCCGCACCATTGGCAGAGGTCAGGCGCTCATTGAGGGCTATGATCGCACCCGTGGCACCAACATCATCCGGTTGTACAGCGAAGTACCCGAGGGGCGTACGGACCGGGAATCCCTTGCCGTGCATAATCCTACGCTCTACGCTGCGCATGTCCTGCGGGAGGTGCTCGTGGAGCAGGGCATCAGCGTAGGCGGCATCGCTGTGGACGTAGACGATCTGTCCATCAAGCCGTCTTATGCTGCACTGCGCCTGATGGCGAACCACGATTCACCGCGGCTCGAGAGCATTGTGTCCATCGTAAACAAAGAAAGCCAGAACTTGTACGCAGAGCTGCTGCTTCGGACGTTAGGCGCTCAGCATCCGGTCGAGGATGACGTGCTTCCCCCTGGATCCGCGGCGATGGGCATTGCGGCTGCGGCGCGGACGTTTGCTGCTGCGGCCATTGATACCAGCCGATTGCAGCTGGTGGATGGCTCAGGCCTATCCCGAAAGAATCTGGTGACGCCTGCCATGACGGTTAAGCTCCTGCAATTCATGGCAAACCATGAAGACCCGCTCGTTCGCGCGGCCTATGCGCAGTCCCTCGCCGTAGGCGGCCGGGATGGCACGCTGGAGTACCGGTTTCGGTCCGGGGTGGACGTACGCGCAAAAACAGGCTCGCTCGGCAACGTCAGCTCGCTCAGCGGCTACCTGCGTACGGCATCCGGCCGCATGCTGGCATTCGCTGTTGTGTGCAACCATTACACTGTGCCGACTCGCGAAGTCCGACTGGCCATTGATCGTATTGTAACAGTGCTTTCGCAGCGGTTATAGGCGGCCCGAATCCTTTCGGGCGTACGTTCGTACCATTCGTACCAGAAAGACGGGGCTGTTGCGGCGACGACTAAGAATGTTCGCCATTCAACATTTTGATGGATTTGCAAAGGCACCCCCGAACGCACGGCACCACGGTTGTCGGCGTGCGCATGGGGGGAAAGGTAGTTCTCGGATCAGATGGCCAGGCAACGATGGGAACTGTAGTCATGAAACACCGGGCACACAAAGTGCGTCCGCTGTTTGGCGGAAAGATCCTGGCAGGATTTGCGGGTGCCACAGCGGACGCGTTCACGCTGTTTGAACGCTTTGAAGAAAAGCTGCAGCAGTTTTCTGGAAATATTACACGCGCTGCTGTAGAGCTCGCTAAGGATTGGCGTACTGATCGGTACCTGAGGCGACTGGAGGCCCTATTGGCAGTGGGGGCACCTGATCGGCTGCTTGTGATCAGTGGCAGCGGCGATGTAATTGAACCCGATGATGATATCGTCGCGATTGGGTCAGGCGGGCCGTACGCATTGGCTGCGGCCCGCGCGCTGGTGCAGCATGCACCGGCACTCCCGGCCAGGGACGTGGTAGCGCACGCATTGGCCGTTGCGGCGGACATATGCATCTACACGAACACCAATGTATCCATTCTGGAAATTGATGCCTCTGCCTAGCGCGCGAGAGGATGAAAAGCGAATATGCCATGCACTATCAGCAAAGGAATTCAAAGAATCCCTCGGCGCATGATCGGGCTGCCGTTCTGGTGGACTATGACAACCTGTTCAGCTTCCTGTACCGGCGCTGCGGGCCCCGGCTTCGTCCAGACGAGGTCATCGATGAGCTGCTGCACAATGTGCGACAATATGTGGGCCGCGAGCTCGGAGTCACGGTCTCACTCATGGCTGCCTACGCAGACTTTGCAGAGATTCATAGCGGCGGACGTGACATCAGTCGCAGTCTGTATTTGAGCGGCGTCGAGCCTCGGTTTGTCCCCGCTTCAATGCAGCGCAATGCTGCCGAGCTGCAGCTCACCATGGATGCCATGGAATCTTCCTACACGCATCCAGACCTCAGCCTGATCGTCATCGTGTCTGCTGATCGGCCCTATTTGCCACTGATCAAGCACTCGCACCGTATGGGACGACAGCCGCTGGCGGTAATGCTGAGGCCGCCCGCAGATCTGCGTGAAGTGGCAGGCGAACGATTGGTCATCGGTGCCGAGGAGTTGCTCAGTGATGCAACGGTGCGGGGGCTGGGCATGCGGATCAGGGTCTCTCGACATGCTTCCCCGGAGCCGCATGAGCAGAGAAAAGCGACCAGAGCCGAACCTGTCGTATATCGCCCAATAACCCACCGAGGCGCGCTAGCCGCCCTGGAGGTTATCGACGAGCACTTCGGGCAGTATTCGGAGATCTACCTGACGCCGCTCTTGCGCAAGCTCTCCGAGGTGATCGGGGACGAAGAGTACGACCCAAAGTCTCTCATCACGGAAATCGAGGAAGCCGGCGCGGTGTGGCTGGAGAAGCGCAAGGGCTTCCCGTACAACTATACTGTACTTATCATCGACCCTGAGCACCCCGACGTGAAGGCTTTGCAGGAAGAAGCGTTTGCGGACAGTCCTCCGCAACAGGCACCGGCCGACATGGCTGACTACGACCAAGAGGCATACGCGGCGCAACCCGACGAGGGGCATCCAGATAACTACGCATCCCAGGAGTCCCCGGACGAGCGAATAACAGAGGACTATGCGGAAGACTACGAAGAAGACGATTATGATGATGAAGACGATTATATGCCATCCGAAGAGGACAGTAGATCAGGATAAGAAACGTATCAGGTAGCCAATTCATCCGCTGCGTATGCGCGACGAGCTGACGCCCCGCCAGATTGTTGTGGAGCTGGACGCCTACATCATCGGGCAATCGGATGCAAAGCGCACCGTTGCGATTGCCCTCCGCAATCGGTGGCGTCGGCAGCGAGCACCGCAGGAGATGCAGGACGAAATCCTGCCCAGCAACATCGTTCTCATAGGGCCTACGGGTGTCGGCAAGACGGAGATTGCCCGGCGCCTGGCGCGGCTCGCCGATGCGCCCTTCTTGAAGATTGAAGCGACCAAGTTCACGGAAATCGGATACGTAGGACGCGATGTGGACAGCATGATCCGCGATCTGGCCGACATTGCAGTCAACATGGTGCGTGCAGAGCATGAAGCACGCGTCCAATCGCGGGCCCGTGAGCTGGCCGACGAGGTTATACTGGACGCGCTGCTGCCCCGCAACCCCCAGCCGGCATCCGCCCCTGCTTTCGTGCAAGGCGCAGCGGCGCAACCCGCGGCACAGGACCGTGCGAGCGTGCACACGAAGGTACTGGCCCCTGGCGAAACTGAGCACGGGGCAGAACACATCAAGCAGTGGCGGCGAACGAGAGAACGCATGCGCACCATGCTGAATGCCGGGGCCTTCGATCAGCGGGAGATCGAGATTGAAGTCGCTGCCGACCAGTCACCCATGCTGCAGGTCTTTGGACCCATGGGGCTGGAAGAGATGGGAATGAACATCCAGGACCTGTTGGGCAACATGGGGCCTAAGCGCCGCAAGAAGCGACGCGTCAAGGTTGCCGATGCCTACGACATTCTGACGCCGCAACAGGCGCAGAAGCTCATCGACATGGACAAGGTGACGCGAGAGGCTCTGGAACGCGCACAGCAGTCTGGCATAGTCTTCATCGATGAAATCGACAAGGTCGCCAGCAGTGCCGGACGAGCAAAGGGCAGCCCAAACGTCTCGCGCGAAGGCGTGCAGCGTGACCTCTTGCCGATCGTGGAGGGCTCCAACGTGACCACGAAGTACGGGATGGTGCGTACGGACCATATCCTCTTTATTGCCAGCGGAGCCTTTCATGTGACCAAACCCAGCGACCTCATACCCGAGCTCCAGGGGCGGTTTCCTATCCGGGTGGAGCTGCACAGCCTGACAGAAGAGGATTTCTACAAGATCCTGACGCAGCCCAGGAACGCATTGCTGAAGCAGTACAAGGCCTTGCTCCTTGCAGATGGCGTCTCCATAGACTTCACCGATGACGCAGTATGGGAGATTGCCCGAACGGCAGCCCAGGTCAACATTGACGTCGAAAACATCGGGGCTCGCCGACTGCACACAATCATGACCACGCTGCTGGAGGACATCCTGTTCGAGGCCGATGGATCAGGGCCCGCCTCGATTACGATAGATGCCGTCGATGTGCGCAAGAAGCTGGCGGATATTGTCAAGAATCGCGATCTCAGTCAGTACATTCTGTAGTGTCGTTGGTCACTAACAGCCTTGCCTGTGATGATCGCGCGGCCCAGGCCCGGTGGCAATCATTGTGGGAAGCGTCACCACAGCGCACAGCCTTCGCGTCGCTGGCATACGTGTTGCACGCGGCTGAGACTTATGGCCTGCAGTCTCGGATGCACCTGGTGCACCGCGATGGCGTCGACGAGGCCGGCATCATCGCACTCTGGCGCCGAAAGCTGACTGGAAAGACTGTTGTGCAGCCGCCCCTTACGCAGTACTCTGCGCTGCTCTTGAGGCATCCTGCTGCGGAGGCCGCGGTGCACCGGCGCACAGCCCCGCTGGAACATCTTCTCAGGGCGCTGGAAAAAGCCTATGCCCGCGTGCATCTCTTCGCGCATTTGTCCGATCCGCGCCCCGCTCAGTGGCGCAGGTGGCGCGTGTCGCCGCTCTTTACGTACTGCCTGGTTCCCGGCGCAGATACGGCGGCCTGGTCCGAGGCCACGCGCCGCGCTTTCCGCAAGCACCGGGCAGCCTTTGAAATAACCGAATCGCCAGCGTCGGCCACGGACATCATCGGCTTGTGCCAACAGAGCTACGCGCGTCATGGGCGCAAGCTGCCTGCACCGGTTGCGCGTGTGCAAGGCCTGATCAAAGGCCTCGCAGACAACGTGCGCTGCTTCGTCGCGCAGCGCCCCGGTACAGCCGCACCCGAGGCAGGCCTCGCCGTGCTCCACGACGGGCATACCGCGCACTACTGGATTGCAGGCAGCACGCCTGGCCCTTCCATGACAGTGCTGATTGGCCAGGTCCTGCTGCGCCTCCGAGCAGATGGCATCACTTCATTTGACTTTGTCGGTGCCAATACGCCGTCTATTGCCGAGTTCAAGCGTCATTTTGGCCCTAGGCTGATACCGTACTACGCCTTCGCGTGGCGAACCTAGCGCGCGTGCCTCCATCAAAGCTCCGCGCCGAATGGTTTCAGGCAATGCCAGCAGATCCCTTGCAGCCCGTGGCCCGGTGCGCATGCCGATGTTTGTGGCACTGGCCACGCTCTTGGCCTACCTCTTGCTCTATGGATACAGCTTTGCCGACGGAGATCACGACGCGTTCCTGCCCTATCTGCTCCACATGCTGGATCCGGACCTCTTGGACTCGGACTGGTTTGTGTCCACGCAACTTGAGCGCATCGGACCCCGGACTGGTTTTGTCTGGCTGCTCTATTGGCCTTCAAAGCTCTTGGGACCCTTTGGCGCTTTCACCGCGCTTTATGTCCTCTGCTGGTACCTGATCTCCGCTGCCGTTTATGCGCTCAGCTGCTACGTAGCGCCAGACCGGATTGCTGCAACCGGAGCCGTTGCGGCCTTGCTCCTGGTTGCGCCGTGGTCATCCTTTGGCGGCAACACCGTGATCGGCGGACAGTTCGCACCCAGCACAGCGGCCTGGGCGCTGGCACTCTGGAGCGCTGTGATGCACACCCGCAGCAAGCCCCTCCGGGCGGCACTCCTGTGCGGCGTCGCAACCACGATTCAGGCGCTTGTCGGCCTTCAGATGGCCTTGCTGCTAAGCCTGATGATGGTGTGGGAACGCCGGTCGCTCCGCAGCATTGCGATCTTCGCCGCTACGTTTGCGCTTACGGCGTCCATCACCGTTGTCCCGCAGGTCGTGCAGCAGTGGTCTGCGAGTGGCTCAGAGCCTTCTCTCTTCTACATCCTGTTCGAATTCAGGGCACCGCACCACTATATCGTTTCACAGTTTCGCCCCAGGAGCACGCTGGTTTTTGCAGGCACAGTAGTGCTGGCAATGGTGTGCCTTGCGGCACTAACCAGGAAGCAGCGCCTGCTTCCTGTGCGGATCTGGATCATCACGGGCCTGTTTTGCCTGGCCGGCTTTCTTGGGACAGATCTCTTCAGGAGTGAGTTCCTAGGCAAGCTTCAGCTATTCCATGCAACTGTCTTTGCCAAAGTGTTGCTGGTGATTGTGATTTGCGCTGCGATCAGCCGCATACTGCCCCGCATAGTACACCACAGCCTGGACCGCTTTTTTGATTACGCGCGGTACGCCTTGGCAGGCACCATACTTGTTGCGGCGGCGCTCCTGGTCGCCAGTCCGCGCACCTTGGGCCTTGCACCGGCCCGCGTCACCAGCGCAAGTCCCGCGCCTGAACAGATTGCGGAGTGGGCAAAAGCGGAGTCACCACTCGCAAGTGTGTTTGCCGTACCGCCCTCCTGGGACGGCTTTCGCAGCCGTGCCCATCGCGCCATCGTTGTGAATTTCAAAGCGGTCCCCTTTGCAGCACCCTACACCGTTGAGTGGTACGAGCGGCTGATGGCGCTGGCCCCCATACCCGAAACGGGGGAAATGCCGGTCAGCAATGTTCAGGCACAGCTGGATGACGCTTTTTTCGCGTTACCCACAGATGACGTGCGGCGTCTTGCATCACAGTACGGGTTTGACCACATCGTGCGCAAGGCTTCGCTTCGGCCCCCACCTTCCGATTTCGAAGCCGTGTTTCGTGCAGGCGGGCTCACCACGTATCGCATCCAGACCCCGTGATGCGAGCCTTGCTGTCCAAGATCTTTTCCACGCAGGGCCTCCGCGGCCCCGTGCTCACGCTCCTTACGGGCTCTACGCTCGGGCTCATCATCTCGCTGCTCGCGCAGCTCGTGCTTGCCCGACTGTACACTGAGGCGGAGTTCGGAGTCTACGGTTACTTCGCCAGCATCATGGCCGTGCTGATCACTTTCACGGGCCTCCGCTACGAAGATGCACTGATGCTGCAGGAAGAGGAGCGCGATGCGGGTGTTGTCGTACTGCTTGGATTCCTGGTGGTAACCTTCTTTGCTGCGGTTACTGCGGTGCTGGCCCTTTGGAGGACCAAGATCGCAACCCTGCTGGAGATGCCTGCGATGGCACCGTACCTGGTACTGGTGCCTGTGACGTTGATCGCGATGCGCGGCACCAAGTTGGCTGAGCTGTGGCTTGCGCGCAAGCGTTCTTTTCGAGTGGTGAGCGCCAGCCAGCTTGCCAATAACACCACCATGGCGGGATACAAGGTCGGCGCTGATGTGCCGCCTCTCAGCGCCGGCGCGGAAGGACTGATCGGCGGCTACTTCGTGGGCAATGCCGCCCCCTTCTTTATCCTTTGGACCATCATCTTGCGGCGGAGCGGTCGGCTCTTGCGTGATGCGTTTCGCTGGCGCGCCATCTGGGCTGCGGCCAAGCGATATTGGCGATTTCCCCTGTTCTCTACGCCCGCGACACTGGTGGCGTCCCTTGAATTGCGCGCCGCTTTCTTCTTCGTCCCTGTGTTCTTCGTGGTGCAGAAGCAGGAGATTCTGGGCTTGTACACGTTTGCTTTCACCAACGTGTCCATCCCGCTGGCGTACTTTGCCCGGGCGGTCGCCCAGGTTTTCTTCGTAAGTGCGGTAGAGGCGCAGTTGCAAGGTAATCTGCATGTAGTCGCCGAAGGCGTGCATCGGCGCCTGGTGATGGTAATGCTGTTTCCAACCCTGGTGATCCTGGTCGCAGGCCCGGACCTTTTTGCCATCGTCTTCAGCGAAACCTGGCGAGAGGCGGGGATCTACGCGCAGTATGTCGCCCCTTGGATCTTTCTCGCATCCGTCTGCTCCCCGCTCAGCCGCATCTATGATGTGCTGCAGCGGCAGCGCCTGGACTTTGTGATGGGATTTGTTTCACTGGTGCTGGTTATAGCCGCGCTGCTTTTGGGAGGCCGTACGGGCGATGTCCGCACCTATCTGCTCTTCCTGTGCGTAGGGGGCTGCCTGGCCCGTTTGTTGCGCCTGGCGGTCGTGTCATACCTGGCTCACGTCCCAGCATTCAAAGTTGTCGCACCCTACTTCCGCTACCTTGCCTATGCAGCGCCGGGGCTGCTGCTCATGCTGGGCATTCGGGCGCTAGGTGATCCGCTGCTTACCGTGGCCGGCAGCCTGGCGGCCACGGGCATCTATGGGGTCCTCCTGCTGTGGAAGGAAAAACTCATTCGCTGGCCCCTGTGAGCGCCGCAGAAGGCATTATTTCCGGATGAACGTGCGCTCCGAGCAGCGCTTCTTCGCATTATGCGGACGCTGGACTGGCGTCGAAGCGCGTCTGCACTCCTGTGATGATCCGCTTCGTGCCACGCGGGCGCAGAATCGGCGTCCCAAGCCCACCTTTCCAACAGTGGGTATTGGGATGAGATTACAGGCAGACGGGGATGAATTCGCGGCTCTTTATCCAGGGAATCTGGCCCTGTGAACCGACAGAGCCGGCTTGGCGAAGCAGGTTGTTGTAGGTGCGTCGTTTCAAGCGGACAATGATTTGCGTGGGTGTGGTCTTGATGCGTGCGGGCACATCGACGAACGTGCACGCGTAAGTGTCGGCGCGTTCCGCCAAGCGCGATTCCGACATGGAACCGGATCGGCAGTTGTCGATATCGCACATATTCCTTTACCTTTGGGGTCACCTTCATATTTGAGGTTACCTTCGTAACGGTTTAAATCTGAAGTTTATGGCAGACACGCAACAGCTGGATCAGGTCTCCACAGCGCAGAATGGCACCGTGATGCAGCGCCCTGTCCAGTTGGCCCCGGGGCTTCCAAAGCTCCTGCACAAGACACGTTGTGCCTTGCATCAGTGTCCTGAACTCGGTTTCCAGGAAGTGGAAACGAGCAGATACCTTCGCGGATTGCTGGAGCAAAACGGTCTTGAAGTCCACGGGCCGCTGGCGACCACTGGATTCTATGTTGACATCGAGGGTGCGATTCCGGGACCGATGATCGGATATCGGGCCGATATGGATGGCCTCCCAATCCAGGATGCCAAGCAGGTGCCGTATGCATCAAGGAATGCAGGCGTCTCACATGCGTGCGGCCACGATGCCCACATGGCCATCGGCGCAGGCGTGGCCTTGATGTTGCATCGGCTTCGCAAAGAGTTGCACGGCACCGTACGCGTGTTCTTCCAACCCAATGAAGAAGGGGCCCCAAGCGGGTCGATACCCATGATTCGCGACGGTGTCCTCGATGGGATGGAGGCCGTATACTGCGTTCATGTAGATCCAACGCTGCAGCTAGGCATCTATGGCCTTATTGACGGCACCGTCACTGCTTCTTCAGATCGGTTCCTGGTACGTATATGCACACCTACTACCGGGCATTCTGCCCGCCCACACCAGGCCAAAGACACGATCTGGATTGCAACGCTGCTCTTGCATCAGCTTTATCAGCTCCTGGGCCGCATCACCGATGCGCGCAACCCCGCCGTGTTTACGGTGTGCATCTTCAAAGGCGGCACTGCACACAACGTCATCCCGTCCGAGGTGGAGTTTGAAGGCAACCTGCGGTTCCTTAATGAGAACGACCGTGATCATGTCAAGCACTACCTACAGCGTACGACCGAGCAGTTCGCAGCGCTGCATGAAGTGAAGATTACACTAGACTTTCGAAGCGGCCTGCCGAGCGTGGTTAACGACCCTCACATGGTGAGCCACATTCGGGACACGATACACCTGCTCTTTTCCAAGGATGCCGTGCGGGACATCACGGTGCCGAGCATGGGATCAGAGGACTTTGCCAACTACCTGGAATATGTTCCAGGTGCACTTGTTCGCGTGGGTACGCGCAGCACCCGGCACACGAGCTTCCCGCTGCATGATGCGCATTTTGACATTGACGAGCACTGCCTGGCCCCTACGGTGCAGCTTATGAGCACGGTTCTGATGGATCACACGCGGCTAGGTGTGCTGGTCAGCAGCTGAACCAGAGGCGGTCGCGCGGAACAAATGCCGCCGATCGGTGTAGCACTGGTAATTCTGAATGCTGGTTATGAACGACTCAGCCACAGCAATCCACGCGCCCGTGCAGTTAAGCCCGCGTGCACATTCAGAAGTCGCCAAGATCTTGGAGGCTCAGGAGATTCCCGACGGGTACGGTCTCCGCGTTGGTGTGCGTGGGGGTGGATGTTCCGGCATGAGCTATATCCTGGGCTTTGACAAGCTGCGTGAACACGACATCACCTTCGATGCAGGCGGAGTGGTCTTGTATATTGATAAGCGCCATGGCTTGTACCTTTTAGGCACTACCATCGATTACCACGATGGTTTAGACGCGCGAGGATTCGTGTTCAACAACCCGAATGCTACGCAGACTTGCGGGTGCGGCTCCAGCTTCGCAGCCTAACGCTCCAGCCTAACCTATCGAACAGCCTACATGGAAAAGCACTTCTCACACCGCGTACGAGATGTAATCTCTTACAGCCGGGAGGAGGCCATCCGGCTCGGTCATGACTACATTGGCACTGAGCACCTGCTGCTGGGCATCCTTAAGGAAGGCGAAGGGGTTGCTGTCGAAATTCTTCAAAATCTGGGATGTGACCTGACCAAGCTGAAGAAAGCGATCGAGGATACCGTGCGCAGTGCCGGCGGCACGCTTACGGCAGGAGGCAAGCTGCCGCTGACGAAACAGGCCGATAAGGTGCTGAAGTTGACCTTTCTGGAGGCGAAAATGCTCAAGGTCGAAGTCGTCCGAACGGAGCATCTGCTGCTCAGCTTGCTGAGAGACACCGAAAACATCGCCGCCCAGATCCTGAACCAGGGATATTCCATCACTTACGATGGCATGCGTGCAGAGCTGGATGGCATCATGAGCCGGAAAGCGGGCGGCGTCGGCACAGTGCCGAAATCTGGTCGCCTCTCCTCCAAGGGGCGGGAGCGCGCGCCCTCCAACAAAGGAAAAACGCCGGTACTCAATAACTTCGGACGTGATCTGACCAAGCTTGCGGAAGAGAATAAGCTCGACCCGGTCATTGGGCGTCATCGTGAAATAGAACGCGTAGCACAGGTTCTGAGCCGCCGAAAAAAGAACAACCCGGTCTTGATCGGCGAGCCCGGCGTTGGCAAGACGGCCATTGCGGAAGGACTGGCGATGCGCATCACGCAGCGCCAGGTATCAAGGGTGCTCTACGATAAGCGCATCGTGACCTTGGATCTTGCGGCTCTGGTGGCGGGCACGAAGTACCGTGGACAGTTTGAGGAGCGGATGAAGGCCGTTATGAACGAGCTGGAAAAGTGCTTCGACGTCATACTGTTCATAGACGAGCTTCATACCATTGTGGGGGCCGGCGGCGCTTCCGGCTCGCTTGATGCCTCCAACATGCTCAAGCCTGCACTGGCACGCGGCGAGATTCAGTGCATTGGGGCCACAACGCTGGACGAATATCGCAAGTACATCGAGCGGGATGGCGCACTCGATCGGCGATTTCAAAAGATCATGGTGGACCCACCCACCCCGGACGAAACCATTGAAATCCTGGAGGAGATCAAGGACCGCTACGAAGAGCACCATCGCGTCCGATACACCAGTGAAGCACTCCGACTGGCGGTCCGGCTATCGAATCGGTATATCTCGGACCGCTTTCTGCCGGACAAGGCCATCGATGTCATTGACGAGGCCGGTGCCCGCGTGCACCTGGCCAACATCAACGTACCAGAGAATATTATCGCGTTAGAGAAGGAAATAGAGCACACGCGGAGCCGGAAATATGAAATGGTGCAACGGCAGCGATTTGAAGACGCAGCGCCGCTCCGTGACCACGAAGGGACGCTGGTAAAAAGGCTGAAAGATGCCAAGCGGGACTGGGAACAGAATACCGAATCGTACACCCATCACGTTACGGTGGACGACATCGCTAGTGTCGTCGCAATGATGACGGGCATCCCCGTGGATCGCATCAGCAAACCCGAGCAGAAAAAGTTGCTCGATATGGAAGGTACCCTGCGCGAGGGCATCATTGGTCAGGACGATGCCATTGCAACATTGGCCAAAGCCATCAGGCGCACGCGGGCTGGGCTGAAGGATCCCAACAGACCGATCGGATCGTTTGTCTTCCTGGGTCCTACAGGCGTAGGAAAGACGGAGCTTGCCAAGGTGCTTACCTCATATCTGTTCGACTCGCCGGATGCGCTGGTGCGCGTGGATATGAGTGAGTACATGGAGAAGTTTGCGGTCAGCCGCCTTGTGGGCGCGCCGCCAGGATATGTCGGTTTCACTGAGGGCGGTCAGCTTACCGAAAAGGTGCGCCGCAAGCCCTACTCAGTGGTGCTCCTGGACGAGATCGAGAAGGCGCACCCTGATGTGTTCAACATCTTGCTCCAGGTGCTTGACGACGGAATCTTGACCGACGGCACGGGCCGGCGCGTAGACTTTCGCAACACCGTCATCATCATGACGAGCAATATCGGCGCGAGAGACATCAAAGACCTCGGCAAGGGCATAGGATTTACGCGGGACGATCAACCGGTAGACTATGAAACCATGAAGAGCGCGGTGGAAAATGCCGCCAAAAAGCTCTTCAACCCTGAATTCCTGAACCGCATCGACGATATCATCGTTTTCCGTGCGCTGGAAAAGACTCACATCTACAAAATCATTGACCTGATGGCCAAGGATCTGCTTGACCGCGCGAACAGCCTCGGCATTGAGGTCGTGATGGATCAGAGCGCCAAAGCCTTTATCGTCGATGAAGGATACGACATCAAGTTCGGAGCTCGGCCGTTGCGCAGAGCCATTCAGCAGTTCGTGGAAGACCCCTTGGCCGAAGCCATTCTGGGCCAGGCTTTCGGTACGAACGACAAGATCATGGTCAAGCACCTGGAGGGCAAGAAGGAACTGACGTTTGAAGTGGGCCGGCGTAACGGTACCACTTTGGAGCGCGACTCCGGCGCGCTGGTCAGCACCGCTACCGGGGACGCGATTGACTGACGCAGCCCCCTGGCACGGGGCGGGCGCATTATGATTCGGCGCGTTGCAATCATAGGCGTAGGCCTGATTGGTGGCAGTCTTGCGCTCGCGTGGAAGGAGCGACGTGACGATCTTCATATCGTCGGATGGGATTTTGCTCCCGTGCTGAAGGAGGCACTGCGCATAGGTGCCATTGACGAGGCTGCTTCCTCGCTCGCGGCCGCCGTTTCAAAGGCGCAGCTGATCGTTCTGTCCATACCGCTCGGCTTGATGGAGCACATGCTGCATGCCATTGCGCCACACGTAAGACCCGACACGCTTGTTACAGACGTTGGATCCGTAAAGCAGGGCATCATCACGGCCGCTGAGGAAATCTTGCCCGACACGGTTTCCTTTGTTGGCGGGCACCCCATGACCGGAGCGGAGCAGGGCGGGCTGCAGCACGCAGATGCGTTTCTATTCGAGAATGCCACTTACGTCCTCTGCGGACAGGAGCAGCGCGTGGCCTACCGCACGATAGCGGCACTGATTGAATCCACGGGGGCCCGCATCATCAGCCTCGACGCTGCGCAGCATGACCGCATCGCGGCCATTGTCAGTCATTTGCCGCAGCTGCTTGCCACCACGCTGATGAACATCGTAGCACACCGCAGCGACGAAGACGCCGCCTATCTGCGCCTTGCAGCGGGTGGCTTCCGTGACATGACGCGGATCGCCTCGTCGCCATTTGATACCTGGCAGCCAATCTTCGAAGCCAACAGCAGTGTCCTGAAGGCAGTGCTTAAAGAGTTTCTGGCAGCATTGCAGGATGTTAGCGATCGCTTCGCAGTGAACGATATTGGCGCACTGGAAACTTCTTTCAGCCGTTCGCAGGCGGCGCGAAGCAGTATCCCGAAGAATTTCAAGGGATTTTTGGCACCGCTCTGCGATGTATTCGTGTATGCGGAAGATCGCCCAGGCACGCTGACCCATATCACCAGCACGCTCTATTCTGGCGGCATCAACATCAAGGACATCGAGCT
This sequence comes from Rhodothermales bacterium, assembly GCA_951812585.1. GTDB lineage: Bacteria > Bacteroidota > Rhodothermia > Rhodothermales > Bin80 > JAAXGV01. Next base: position 591,155 of record OX638318.1, read on the forward strand.
TCTGAAGATACGGGAAGGCACGGGGGGTGCATTCAGGATCAGCTTTGTTGACGAAGAGGCAGCCGAAGCCGCGGTCAAGGTGCTCAATGCAGCAGGATGCCGCGCCCACAGACTCAATTAGTGTTATGCACAAGCGAACGGAGCTGTACGACCAGCACGTTGCACTCGGTGCTCGCATGACCGGATTCGCGGGCTACCATATGCCCGTGCAGTACACAGGCATCCGGGCTGAGCATATGGCCGTACGGCAGGCGGCGGGGCTTTTCGATGTCAGTCATATGGGGGAGGTGTTCGTCATGGGCCCCCATGCCCATGCCTTTGTGCAGAACCTCGTCACCAACGACATCAACAGGCTGACCAATGGCCGTGCGCTCTACACGGTCATGTGCAACGAGTCCGGCGGCATCATCGACGACCTGTTGGTGTACCGCCTGCGCGAAGACGCGTACATGCTCGTGATCAATGCAGCCAACATCGCCTCGGACTACGCGTGGATGGAATCCAGCAATCCGATGGGCGCTCTGTTGCACAACACCTCGGACTTTATCGCGCTTCTTGCGCTGCAGGGGCCGCACGCCCTCAGCATCATGCAGGCGGTGACCGATATTCCGGTGCAGGACATTCCCTACTATCATTTCGTGCGCCCGGATCCAGGGACGTTCTTCGGATGCGACAAAGCCATTATCTCGCGTACTGGCTACACGGGCGAGGCAGGGGTAGAGATTTACGTCGAACGAGAGGCTGCACCGCGGGTATGGGATGCCATCATGGAAGCGGGTCGACCGCATGGACTGCAGCCGGCTGGGCTGGGCGCACGCGACACCTTGCGACTTGAAGCAGGCTACTGCCTCTACGGCAACGAGCTGTCCGAGCAAACGAATCCCTACGAGGCGCGGCTCGGCTGGGTCACCAAGCTGGCCAAAGGCCCCTTCATTGGCCGTGCTGCGCTGAAAGAGGTAAAGAAGCAGCGGCCCGCCCGCTTGCTAGTCGGCCTGGTCCTGGAGCAGCGCGGGATACCACGGTCGGGCTACCCCATCCTCGACAGCAAGGGCAACGCTGTTGGCACCGTGACTAGCGGCTCATTGTCTCCGGTGTTGGCCAAGGGCATTGCCTTGGGCTATGTCGCGAACGACAAAGCCTATACGGCGCCTGGCACTATGCTCAACATAGACTTGCGCGGCAAGGCTGTCCCCGCGCGTGTGGTCAAGCCTCCGTTCACCAGCGGTTGATTCGACAGGCGCGCCTTTTGGTATATTGGCAAGAGCCAATCGTACGCATGGCAAACAATTACCGAAAGAGCAGCCGCGCCGCTCATACTTCCGCGCCATCAGGCCCTAAGCAAAAAAGGCGCCTGGGCAGGTCACGCACACCGAAGCCCGTACAGACACCAAAGAAGTCATCGCCGCGACCGGGCCGTCAGCAGGAGATTCTGGGCGTCCTGCTCATGGCCCTGGCGCTGCTCTGGTCATTGTCGGTGGTCTCGTACAACCCTGTGGACAGCGAGCGGATTGGCGACAAGGACTTCTGGCAGCTGTTCTTTCCTGAGGTTGGCGGTGCCGCCATAACCAACAGTCTTGGTCCCGTCGGGGCCTATCTGGCCAATCTGGTCATGCCGTACTTCTTCGGATTCACGTCCCTGCTTGTCACCACGCTGGTGGCTGTCTGGGGCTACTTCATCATGCGGCGCAAGCGGCTCCGCCAGCTCTTGTACCCTTCCTGTGTCACCCTGATTGTGATGGGATACGCAGCCGTTTTGATGGCGCGCATAGGACTTGATATCTCTGGCTGGGACAGCAGCAGTTGGGCCGGCGGCCTAGGCACCGCGGCGGGCATTTGGCTACACAGTGTTCTCGGGTCTATAGGATCCTACGGCCTGCTGATGCTGATCCTGGTCGTGGGGCTGATGATCGTAGTCGACGGCGACCTCCAGCGGACATTTGACCGGATTGAGAACTTCATCCGCGGGATTCCAGCCGCCTTCAAGCCGCCTCCCGGGGAGGACAAGGAATCCAAGCACGGCCTCACAACCTGGGAGGAACTAGACGGAGAAGCCCCGGCCGAATCAGCACGCGTCGCGCCGCCGGATCCAGATCCCGTGCACGAATCCGCGCCGGCCCGGAAGCCTGCCCCAGCCTCGGAGAAGCCTGCAGCAGCGAAGAAGCCGTCCGCGGAGGTGACAAAAGATGCGCCGCCCTCCGATATCGAGCTGAAGGTGTACAGCCAGGTTGCTGAAGAAAAGGCCACCAAAGTGGTGCGCAAGCCCGATGGCGCGCGTGACGCCCTGCCGTACACGTTCCCGTCGTTGGATCTGTTGGATCGGGCCGATGGGAACGAGGCCCAGATTGATTTTGACGAGCTTGAAGAGAACAAGGCGAAGCTGTTGGACAAGCTCGCGGTCTACAAGCTCGAGATCACGAACATCAATGCGGTGGTGGGACCCACGGTGACGCTCTATGAGCTGACACCGGCTCCCAGCGTCAAGATCAGCCAGATCAAGTCGCGGGAGAACGACTTGGCGATGACCATGGCAGCGCGCGGTATCCGCATGATTGTACCGATTCCAGGAAAGTCTGCCGTCGGCGTTGAGATACCCAACCGCAAGCGGGAGCTTGTTCGCATAAAGCAGATCATCGGCACAACGAAGTTTGCCCAATCGCAGATGGAGCTGCCTATTGCGTTGGGCAAGACCATTGAAGGCGAGGTTTTCCTTCAGGACTTGACCAAGATGCCGCATCTCCTTATAGCCGGTGCGACCGGCTCCGGCAAGTCAGTGGGACTCAATGCACTGATCACGGGGTTGCTGTACGCTAGCCATCCCACGAACCTGAAGTTCGTGATGGTGGACCCCAAGAAGATAGAGCTGCAGCAGTACCGGGACCTGCGCGAGCATTTTCTGGCGATACCCGAAGATGGCGATGAGTCGATCATAACTGAGGTCGGGGACGCGCTGACGGTGCTGCGGGCGTGCCTGTTGGAGATGGAAGCACGCTATACGCTGCTGTCAGATGCCCGCGTGCGCACGGTCAGGGAATACAACGAAGCCTTCAGGGAAGGCACACTAGAGCCTGCGCAGGGGCACAAGCATCTGCCGTACATCGTGGTCATCGTGGATGAACTGGCAGACCTTATGATGACCGCCGGCCGCGATATTGAGAGTCCGATTGCGCGCCTGGCCCAGATGGCCCGGGCCGTGGGCATTCACCTTGTGCTGGCCACCCAGCGCCCGTCGGTTGATGTGATCACCGGTTTGATCAAGGCGAACTTTCCGTCCCGGATCGCTTTCCAGGTGGCTTCGAAGATTGATGCGCGCACTATCCTCGACCAGAACGGGGCGGAGCAGCTGGTCGGTAATGGCGACATGCTCTACATGAACGGCAGTCAGGTCATTCGGCTGCAAGGTCCATTCGTGTCGGTGAAGGAAATAGACCGCATCGTGGAGTTCATCTGCACCCAGCGCGGGCACGGGCCATACAGGCTGCCCGCGGTCGAAGAAAGCAGCGCGTCTGCCAATGGCAGCGACGCTGTCTCCACGGAGAGCGTGGACGAACTTTTTGAAGAGGCTGCACGCATCATTGTGCGCGCGCAGCAGGGCTCAGTTTCGCTGCTGCAGCGCAAATTGTCTATCGGATATACGCGCGCGGCGCGCATTGTAGACGAGCTGGAGCGAATCGGCGTCGTCGGCGCCTTTCAGGGTGCCAAGGCGCGCGAGGTGCTGATCAGGGACGAATTGCAGCTGGACGCTTTACTCAAGCACGCTAACTAACCGAACGCTGATGCCTCAAGACAATACGGCCCTAGTGGGCATTGTGATGGGGAGCGATTCCGACCTTCCCATCATGCGCAAGGCAGCGGATATCCTCGATTCGTTCAACGTGCCGTTTGAGATGCATGTCATGAGCGCCCATCGGACGCCTGAGCGCGCACACGACTATGCGACATCGGCCCACGAGCGAGGGCTCAAGGTCATCATCGCGGGCGCGGGCGTCGCCGCGCATCTGGCCGGCGTGATGGCGGCCAGCACGCCGCTGCCGGTCCTTGGCGTACCCATTAATTCGGGGGCGCTCAAGGGATTGGATGCGCTGCTTGCTACGGTGCAGATGCCGAGCGGTATCCCCGTGGGCACGCTGGCCATTGATGGCTCCAAGAATGCTGCGCTGCTTGCCGTGCAGATCCTCGCCACTTCCGATGCAGCGCTGACGGCACAACTGTTGGCTTACAAAGCCGCGATGGTGGAGCAAGTCGCGCAAAAGGATGCGCGCGTGCAGGCCGCGATGAGCCGGGCATAAGTCCAAGGGAGGCTTGCGGCACAGCACTGTCCACACTTATGGGCACGCTGCCATCCCACGGCGCTGCAAAGTCGAAACATCCGGCATAACGCCCGGCTCCGGTATTCAGGTGGCGCGCACAGCGCAAGGCGGCTACTGCTGCCCGCGCGGAGCAAGTCCGTCTGAGAGCCGAGGTCCGTATTCAGGTAGCGCGCATTGTAGACGAGCTGGAGCGAATCGGCGGCGTCGGATCGCGGAGCAGCCGCCCCGCGCCGGCATCCTTTGGTCGGCAGCGCCGCAGGGCGGGTGGCATGCGCGGTGGTGTTCCAACCTTCAGAATCGCGCTTGCAGAACCGCGCTTGCATCAAGTTGAAGGCTTACCAGCCGCTCCGTTCGCGCAGCCCCCGGATGTGCGCCGCATGGTGCCGACCATGCCATGCGTAGGTGCGCAGCAGGTCATCCAGCGTCAGCAATCCCTCCTCGGGATGATTCAATGTGCGCTGGAAGTCCTCTGGCGCCAGTGACTGGAGAAGAACAACCCATCGCTTGTGCAACGCCTCCAAAAGCGCAAGAGAAGCCTCCACCTCACTGGTGCGGGCATCCGTCAGTTCTGCCCAACGTTCCTGGTCGTACGCCTTGATCGTAGGCTGCTCTTCGGTCAACGTCCACCGAAAGCGCACGTATGCATTGATGTGGCTGTCCGGCACATGCGCAACGACTTGCCGCACTGTCCAGCCGTCCGCCCGATAAGGCGTGTCAAGCTGCACCTTTGTAAGGCCAACCACAGCTTCGCGCAACAACGCCGGTGCCTCTGCGATCTGTCCGATCAGCTGCGCACGATAGGCGGGCGTCATGACGGTGGAACGGTCTATTCCACCAATGGGGTAGCGTAGGTCAGTACTCATCGCAATACTCTATGGATCATTTGGTTGATTCGGACTCCATTCAACCACCCGGGCAGCGTACGTGTCCCAAAAGCAGCGGTATCATGGGTGCATGGCCGTGCACGCGGCTTTGGCTACACCGATCCCGTTTGCAACGGTTTCATATCCGCGCGAATAAGCATGCCGCATGGTCAAATATCTCCTAACTGCGGGCGCAGCACCACATCTTCCACCACGGCGCGCCTGCTCAACGTGCAGACATCCTGAACCACGCGCGCGACATCATCTGCTGCCATCAGTCGTTCCGGGGCAATCCCGGAACCGCTCCAACTGGGCGTCTCCGTGGCACCAGGCAAGATGGTCGTCACACGAATCCCGTGCTGCCTGCACTCTTCTCGAACGACGCGGGCAAGGCCTAGGAGGCCGTGTTTGGCGGCGCAATAAGCTGCTGCGCCGGCAAACGCCCTGAGTGATGCTACCGAAGCAATGTAGATGATATGGCCCCTCCCCCGCTCCATCATCCCAGGCAGGAAGTGCTTGGTCACCACAAATGCACTGGTGAGATTCACCGCCAGCTGCCGTCTGAATGCCTCCGGCGTGGTATTCACCACGGAGCCGGGCACAAATCGGCCTGCGTTGTTCACCAGGATGTCGGGCATACCAACTGCTTCGACCACAGAGCGGGCCGTCGCGGCCACCGCACTATCGTCGGTCACATCGCACAAGAAAACATCGGCCTGCGCACAAGTACCCCTGACCCGGCTGCGAACTGCTTCCAGATTGTCCTGTGACCGGGCTACCAGGCAAAGCCTGCTGGTGGGCACTTTGCCAAACCGCTCGGCAATGGCCTGCCCAATGCCCTGGCTGGCCCCGGTAACAACAATAACACTCATGGCAGCATCCGTAGGTGAACGATGCACCTTGTACGCCTGGCGCAACGCCATAGATGCGGCACAGGCTGCATCGCGTTCACTGCGTACACATGTCGATGCTGATTTATAGATTTATACCTGTTCGCTGTCCGCACCGTCCTTGTGACCGACGCCCCGCTCGTTCCGTTCGATGATATTGCCCATGCAATCCGCACTGCGCCGCTGCCATCATGCGATGTGGTGCTCGGCATTGGAAGCGGAGGCGCAATGCCCGCGGCGCTGATTGCCTATCGCCTCGGCGTCCCGCTTTGCATGGACTGGTACCAGTACCGCGGCGAAGACAACATTCCAATGCACGCATCGCCGCAACTGATTTACCGGTCGCCTTTACCCCGAGGGACAGCGCATGTGCTGATGGTGGATGATGTGTCTGTTACCGGGCAGACGCTGCGCGCCGCAACGACGCGGCTCGCCGCATTCCGGGTCACCACGCTGGTGCTCAAAGGCAAGGCGGACATTGTGCTCCTGCCTCACCTGACGACCTGCGTAACGTGGCCTTGGCATAGTTGTTGTTCCCTAAAACCCTAGTGGAATCATACCGAATGGATCGAAGAGCTTTTGTCCATTGGGCGCTGTCGGCCAGCGTCCTCCTCCCCACGATGGTGCGCGCATCGCGCGACCGCCACGGAGATGTGCTCCCCAAACGCGTCCTTGGCCGCACAGGCGAGCAAGTCACCATGCTCGGCCTGGGCGGTTGGCATCTCGGCCGCATGAATGAACGGGATGCGCAGCACACTGTGGAAGCAGCCATCAGCGGCGGCATTCGCTTCTTCGACTCGGCGGAGTCATACCAGTCGGGCGGCAGCGAACGGTACCTTGGGCAGTTTTTGGTGCCCAAGTACCGCGACGAGGTCTTCCTGATGACCAAGACAACGGCGCGCACCGCAAAGGACACGCGAAAGCATCTGGAGGACTCCTTGCGCCGGATGAATACCGATCAGATAGACCTCTGGCAGATGCACGCCGTAGGCAGTCCGACCGATGTGGATATCAGGCTGAAGAACGGCGTCTGGAAAGTGATGGAAAGCGCTGTGCGCGAAGGCAAAGCGCGGTATATCGGTTTCACGGGTCACAGCAATCCGGCGGCGCACCTGCATATGCTGGCCGCGCAACCTGCAGCGCAGACTTGTCAGATGCCGGTGAATGTGGCCGATGTGAGCTACAACAGTTTTTCACGTAATGTGCTGCCCAAGGCCGTAGGTCAGGACCTGGGCATAATCGCCATGAAGACACTGGCCAACGGCGGATTCTTCGGCGGATCGCAGCACGGTCAGCACGGTCCCAACCCCAGAGTCGTGCCCGACAGGATTTCGATTCAGGAGGCACTGCACTTCGCGTGGTCGCTGCCCGTAACGACCGTGGTCACCGGGCCAGACAACGTTGCGCAGCTGCAGGAGAAGATTGGTCTGGCACACTCATTCAACGGCCTGGATGAAAACGTGCGCACGGAGCTGGTAGAGCGTGTGGCGGACATGGCCGGTCGGCGGGTGGAATTCTACAAGAGCGCCCCGTAGGCTGCTGCGCACGGCGGCCTGCGAAGCGTACCAACCATGATCACTCCGATGAATTCGGCAATAACCCCCAAGTCGTACCAGGTGCCTGCGTATGATCGAAAAGCACTGCTCCACTTCCCGACGCCTAGCGGTCCGACGCTACTTGCGACGCTTCTGGCAGCGCTCCTGCTGCTGCCTGCGATGCAGTCGTCAGGCCAGATCGCGGCCACCTTGACCGGCACCGTGACAGACACGACCGGCGCACCGCTGGCGGATGTATCCGTATTCATTGCTTCGTCCACCATGGGCACCGTTACCAGCAGCGACGGCACTTACATTCTGCCGGGCGTGCCGCTGGGTACGCTGCGTCTGGTTGCGTCGAGCATCGGCTATGAGTCGCAGAATGTAGACATGTTCGTACGCGAGGCAGCCGTTATTGAGCACAACTTTGTGCTGCAGCAGACGATCTACGAACTTGGCGAGATCACCGTTAGTGCGGACAACAAGCGCTGGCAACGGCAACTGGAACGGTTCACACGAATCTTCATCGGTGAAAGCCCCAACGCGGCCGAAACCACGATTCTCAACTCCGAGGTGCTGGACTTCTCCGGGCGGGGCGGAGAATTTCGGGCCCAGGCCAGCGAGCCGCTTATCATCGAAAACAAAGCCCTCGGATACCGCATAACCTACTACCTCAATGAATTCGTTGCGGAGCCGACGAGCTGGCGTTGGGACGGCGAACCGCTGTACGAATCGCTTCGGCCGGAGAGCCCGGAAGAAGCTGCCCGCTGGAATGCGAAGCGTGACTCCACGTTCTACGGCTCCTTCCGACACTTTCTGCTGGCCGCGATCAACGACAAGGTGGAAGAGCACGGATTCAAGATCTACTCCTCCGGACAGCGCAGCCGCTTTTCTTCCGGCTCCATCATTCCAGGCGGGACGCGCATGGCACTGCAGGCGTCGGACATCCTCCGCCCGGGCAAGGCCGCCGATGAGCGCATCCTCGACTTTGAAGGCATGCTCGAGATTGTCTATACGCGCGAGGTAGAATCCGCGGCTTATCTCCGGCACGAAAAGCTGCGGCGCAGGCCAAAGTTTCAGACCTCGCCGATCAAGCTGGACCGGGGACCGACCATTGTTGACCTCAAGGGAGACACGTTGGACCCGTACGGAGTCACCTTCTATGGCGGCTATTTCGCTTATGAGCGCATCGCCGATGACGTACCCAAGGAGTATCGGCCGGGCTTGCACGACTAGCGTGCTCGCGCCCCTGCTGTTTGCCCTGGCGCTTGTCGGGCTTCCCCAGGACGGACGGGCCCAAGAGGGTCTCGTACGCATCGAAGGACGTGTGTCGGACGCGGAAACAGGGCAGCCCCTGGAGCAGGCGCATGTCTTCATTGCCTCCTCCATGATCGGGACCACAACCGACGCAGAGGGACGCTTTGCGCTTGCGAAGGTACCGCCCGGTGCACACCATCTGCACATTTCCATGGTAGGCTATGCGCCGTACGGACTAGATTCGCTTTTTCGCGCGGACGCTACCTATACGCTCGACGCAGCGCTGAAGCGCACAACTATTGAGCTGCAAGAGATCACGGTCAGTGCGCGCGAGGCGAGGCGCTGGCAGCGACGACTGATCAAGTTTGAACGGCTGTTCCTTGGCGAGACCGAGAAGAGCGCCGCCACGACCATTATAAACCCGGAGGTGCTGAGCTTTACCTCCAGACTGGGTAAGCTGTCCGCCGTGGCATCGGCACCGATCATCATAGAAAACCGCGCCCTCGGCTACCGGGTGCAGTACTACCTGAAAGAATTTTTCTACTTCGGCAACACCATCAAGTATGATGGCGATCCGCTATTCAGCGAGTTGGAACCGTCCAGCAGTGACGAAGCGGCGCTGTGGGAAGAAAATCGGCGCGAGGCCTTCTTTGGATCGCAGCGCCACTATTTTCTGTCGCTACTGGAGCAGCGCACGGAACAAGAGGGCTTTATCACCTATCGGCGCTACAACCTCGACCGCGACGGGCCCGCATTTCCCGTTGATACCCACAAACTATTGCGCGACGGGCCCACAGTGCTGGAAAAAGAGCTCACCTTCACGGGCTTTCTGGAAATTGTCTTCACAGGAGAAACGGAAGATCAGCACTTCAAACGCTGGCAGCGCGTATCGCCGGGCGGACGACTCGGCGATCAGCGCTCATTCATTGAGCTGAACAGGGGCCCGACGCTGATTGATCAGGCAGGTGAAGTGATTGACCCGTACGGCATCACAGTCTATGGATACTTCGCCTTTGAACGATTTGGAGACCTGATGCCAAAGGAATACCGCCCGCCCGGGTGGACGCACTAGCGCGCTGGGCGTGTACCCACATGTGCTGATCAGAAGGCACGAGCCGCACCTGCGCTTTGCGTTCCGCGCATCCGGTCAATGCAGCCTCTGCGCTTAGCGGTCCTCGCGGGACAAGCTGACGCTCGTTCCTGTGCGCACAGAAGTCAGCGCCGCATCCAGGATTTCCATGGCCACCATGTTGATTTCCACGGAGTAGAGTCCCTGCGCCGGATCAATGGTGCCGCGCACCACACCGGCTAGGTAGGAGAATGGATCCTCGTTCTCCCCTTCGACCTCGGCGGCGACTTCCTGGTGCTCGCTTGCGTGGCCACGGATTCGGTAGCGCACATCCGTGGCATTGTCGGCATGGAGATACCCCTTTGTGCCGTATACCGACAGATCCTTGCGATTATATGGCCAGTTCCAGGAGGCTTGAATGATGCCCTGGGTTTCAGGGTAGGTTACGATGATGGTCGCTTCATCGTCCACCCGCACATACGTGTCCGGCTTGATCGTCTGCGCGACGGCCACAACTGATTCTGGGCGCGCGCCATCCATCAGCCAGGTGATAAGATTGGCACCGTAGCATCCGAAGTCCATCAGCGCACCCGCTCCGTTTTTGGCAGGGTCGGTCAGCCATTCCAGAAATTCAGGCCCAACGCCGATCTCCTTTGGGCCGGGATGCCCGTCTCGCACTACAATTTTGCGCAACGGGCCGAGCGCCTCGCGCATTGAATGGGTATAGTGCACACTGGGATACCAGGATGTTTCGTAGTTGGTCAGCAGGTGGATTCCTGCCGAGTCTGCGACCGCCCGCATCCGCTTCGCATGATCCAGCGAGATCGCCATGGGCTTTTCGACCATGACATGAATGCCATGACGGGCGGCGGCCTCGGTAGCCGCAAGGTGGTCGTATACGCTCGTGAAGACGGTGATTGCATCGACTTGCGTGTTTGCGGCCATCTTGTCTATGCTGTCGTAGACGATGGCGGGGCTGAATCCATAGCGCTGAGCGAAGCGGGCCACCAGCGCCGTGTCACGCTCCACGATAGCCACCATCCGGGCATCTGCACGCGACGGACGGTTCAGTATCCATCCGACATGGCCGTGCACCAGGCCGACCACGCCGATCCTTATGGGCTCCTGCCGGGGCTGCGCATCTGGCGCTGCCAACAGCAAAAAGGCGGACAATAGGAGCTGCTTCATGGGCCTTTGGGGTCGAATCTGAGCGATATACGATGCGGCAGTGGCACTCGTTCGCGTACTCTGGCGTTCTATCGTCCTGCGCCAAATGCCACGCCATGAAAACCCGCCTAACGGACGACCCGGCCGAAGCCGCTGCACTCATTCGGCGCGGCAAACTGGTGGCCTTTCCGACAGAAACCGTCTATGGCCTGGGTGCCGACGCGTGGGATGTCAAGGCCGTCGCGGCCCTCTTTAACGCCAAAGGACGTCCCAGGGATAATCCATTGATCGTGCATATCGCCGCGCTTCGGCAGCTGGACGCCGTGGCCGTCTGTATCTCCGAATGGGCCCGGGCGCTCATGGAGCACTTCTTTCCGGGATCTTTAACGGTAGTGGTTCGCCGCCGCGCTCCGCTGCCGACCATTGTCACGGCGGGGCTGGACACGGTAGCCGTACGCATGCCATCCCTGGCAGTGACGCGTGCTTTCCTGCGGGCGTGCGCGTGTCCTGTTGCCGCACCGTCGGCCAATCGCTCCGGAAGGCCAAGTGCCACAACCTGGCAAGCAGTACAAAACGATCTTGGCGGCCGCATTGATGCCATCTTGCGTGGCGAACCTTGCGCCAAGGGCATTGAGTCCACCGTCGTGGATTGTAGCGCTGGCATGCCCCGCCTGCTGCGCGCCGGTGCTACCAGCATCGAGGCGCTTCGCATGGTCGTGCCTGGGCTGCGCACAGCTGCCACCGCGCATGACGTTGCCGCGGCGGGCGACACTGCGGCCCGCAGCCCAGGCATGCGCCATCGGCATTATGCGCCCGATGCTCGTGTGGTGCTTGTTAATGACCCCAGCGAAGTCGAGCCGCATGGCGATCATGCCTATATCGGACTGTCCAAGCCGGCCGAACCTGCGGATTTTGGCCAGTGCTATGTCGCGGGCAGCGCCCAGGACTACGCGCGCGTACTGTTTGACTTTTTTCGCCGGTGCGAATCTGCCGGCATTCGGACGATCTACTGCCAGGTGATCACCGAGCGCGGCATTGGCAGAGCGGTGATGGATCGTCTCCGACGCGCAGCGACACGCGCGTAGCGAAGCAGAGGCAAAGGGGCGGACCGCCGGCTACAGGCGGAGCACCGCACGCAGGCCTGCGCTGCCTCCCATCACGATGGGGCTTACGCTCAGCCTGAGATCAGTGCGGAGGTGCCGACGGGTGAGCAGATAGCCCGTTCCAGCACCAATCGCGCCGCCGATGACTACATCCGAGAGCCAGTGGTAGTCATCGATCATCCGCACAAAAGCAGTGCCTGCGCCCAGCGCAAAGAGCACATACATCTCAACACGCGGATAGTACAGGAGCCAAGGCGTCGTCAGCGCGAACACGGTCGTCGCATGCCCGGATGGAAACGAACGCCGCCCCGAAAACGGCACTATGCTTTGCGCACCCAAGTGGGCGCTGGGCCGCGCGCGACCCACCGCCAGCTTCAACCCGTTGGTCACCAGGTTGGCAAACACGATCGCCTGCACAGAGGTGAAAGCGGCGTCTTGCAAATACTCGTTGCCGCTAGTGAGGGACCCTAGAAAGACCACCACCGCAATGGGCCGCATAACCTTCACATTGCCCACCTCATGAAAGATCTTGCGCATCCGCTGCGGCGTACGCTCTGCGAATGCTGCAGCGTTCTCCGTGGCGGACTCGTCAACCTGGGACAAGAGCCAGGCGGTGCCCAGGGTGCCACCAGCAAATAGCATCGTTCGCGGCGTGGCTGCACCTTGTGCGGCCGCGGCGGCATCGCTTACGACCCACCGGGCAAAGCGCAGCGGATCCGATGTGCTGCCTTGGGCCCAAACAGGCGGGCAGCTTGCACAGGCTGTCAACAGGGCCAGGCTCACCTGTAGAATCACGGATCGCACTGATACGCTAGTCGTCAAGCTGCATGTCTCCGTAGGATACCAGCTCACCCAATGGATCGACTATGAACACGCGCACCAGACCGGACTGACCGATCAGCGTTGGCACAAACTTGAAAACATAGGCCCCGGGATCGCGTGCAGAGCGGATATCGTCTAGGCGCCGGGGCAGGCGATCAGCATCAAAGACGACCAGTTCCAGTCCGCCTTGCACCGTGTTGAATCCCCGCACCTTGATTGGAACTGTGACGGTAGGATTGTTGCCTGGGGGGTTGGGAAACGCAGGATCTATCTCTATGCGCGTCTGGTACGCAGGTGCGGTGCGCCAGTCATCTTCATCAACAGAAATGGATTCGCCCGTCACGGTCGTGCGCGTAAAGCCCTGTGGCGGGGCGAACGCCTGCGCCTCAAACTCCAGCTGCAGCTCTTGGGTATCACACCCCGCCGACAGGACCAGTAGCGTGACGACCAGAACCCTATTCATAGCAATATCACATGCCGCTCCGTTAGATTCTATGCTGTGTGCACCCTGACTTGTTCCGTCCGGACACTTTGAACGATCCTGCTGCAAAAGCCATGCCCCTTGTGATGGCCGATCATCTGCACATCACCTTGAGCCGCAAGCCCATCTTGCGCGCAGTGACTTTCGCCTTGCAGCCTGGCACCCTTGTAGGACTGATCGGACCCAATGGCAGCGGCAAGACCACGCTCCTGCGCGCCATTAGCGGCCTCGTCCAATACAAAGGATCGTTGAAGCTACGCGGCACCGAAGTCCGCGCATGGAAGGCGCGGGCGCTGGCGCGCGAGATTGCCTTCGTCCGGCAGAGCGTGCAGCTCCTTTTCGACTTTACGGTCCAGGAGCTAGTGCTGCTCGGATTGTCACCGCACAAGAAACTTCTGGAAAGCACCTCTTCGGACGACCGGGCGCGTGTGGAGCGTGCATTAGCCCAAGTGGACTTGGCCGGCTTCGGCGCACGCAGCATGCTTTCGCTGAGCGGCGGCGAGCGGCAGCGAGCCTACCTGGCCCAGGCGCTGGCCCAGGACGCACAGCTGTTGCTGCTGGACGAACCCACCACTCACCTCGATGTCCATCACCAGCATGGTTTCTTGCAGCTGATCCTAGGGCTTGTAGCGGCTGGCCGCAGTGCGCTGGCGGTTTTTCACGACATTGAGATGGCTGCGCACTTCTGCACGCACCTGCTGGTGCTTGATGGCGGGCGGCTCATCGCGGTCGGCAAGCCGGACGAGGTCGTCACCGAATCCGTACTCGCATCCGTCTTCAGGATGCGCACCCAAATCACATACAATCATGGCGGCACCCTGCGTATAGCATTCGGGTTGCCGCTTGACAGTACTTGAGCGTCATGAAAATCTACACACGTACGGGCGACGACGGGACCACGGGTCTTTTCGGTGGTAATCGTGTGCAAAAGTGCCATCCACGCATGGATGCCATCGGAACAGTGGATGAGACGAACGCCCTGATTGGCGCCGCACTCGCGCTGACCCCGCCTGCCGATGCGATGGCGTCCTTGCTCCTATCCATTCAGCATGACCTCTTTGCCCTAGGCGCCGACCTTGCCACACCCCTGTCATCGCGAGCGAGCATTTCACGCGTGCACCACCGGCATGTGGCACGCCTTGAAACCGCTATCGACACCCATGAAGCGGTGCTGCCGCCACTGAAGAATTTCATCCTTCCTGGGGGACTGCCCGCCGCCGCCATGCTGCATGTAGCCCGAACCGCGTGCCGCCGCGCGGAGCGCGCCCTGGTGGCTGCCCGCGAGCACGAGGCATTCAACGATCACGCGCTGCAGTACCTCAATCGGCTCTCTGACCTGCTTTTTGTGCTGGCACGTTGGATCAATCAGAGCGGCGGCATGAAGGATCAGGCATGGATTCAGGCGGATGACAGCAGCGGGCAGTCCGGCAGTGATGAAGTGCACACTCTTCTCTGAATTCTTGCTACCTTGCAGGTTGTGCGTTCCTGTTGCGGCGTTCATGCAGTGTAATCTTTTACGTTTTGCGAATTCTCGCAGGTGGTTTCGCCTTGCGATATGCTCGGTACTGGCCGCGTCCGTGGCCCTGCCGGTCCTTGACCTTGGTGATAATCCGACGCTGGCACGCCCCGCCGTAGAACGCGACCGGTACGGCATTGACAAGAACCGGTACCTCCGGCAGCGCCATACCATAGTGCCGCGCGAAACGCTCTCGTCCATTTTTGGCGACTTTGCAGTTTCGCCAGAGTTGACTGGGCGCGTTGGCGCACAGGCAAAGCCCGTTTTTGATGTCGGCAAGGTGCGGGCGGGCAACGAGCTGTTCGCATATCTGGATTCTACGCAGGGGTCCTATCCCATCTTCGTCTACGCAGTGGAGCCCTCGCGGTATGTCGTCTTTGACTTTCGCGACTCCGTCGCTGTCTATGAGGGTAAACTGAAACCATCCGTCCTAACAAGGACAACGCGCGGCACAATCACGCATTCCCTCTACGAAACACTGGATGCGCTCGGTGCAAGCAGCGAGCTAGTCGTGCAGATGGCGCGCATCTTTGCATGGCAGGTGGACTTTTACGGCCTGCAAGAAGGAGATCAGTTTGCCGTGTTCTACGATGAGGGTCGCATCGACGATGTTGTAACGGAGTTGACTGTCCGCGCTGCGCGCTTTCGGCACAAGGGCCAAGACTACTATGCTTTCGGCTTTCCGCAAGATGATGGCACCTTGGGGTACTACGACCCTGAAGGCAATGCGCTGGGCCGCGAATTCTTGCGGGCACCTGTGGAGTATACGCGCATCAGCAGCCGTTATTCGCGCAGGCGCTTTCACCCGGTTCAGAAGCGGTACAAGCCCCACCTGGGCACAGACTTCGCCGCGCCGCACGGCACGCCTATCATGGCAACGGCCAACGGTGTCGTAACAGCCGCCGCGTATGCAGGGGACAATGGTCGTTACGTACGGATCCGACACAACGACATCTACGAGACAGGATACTTGCATATGTCGCGCATTGCCGTGAGGCGCGGCCAGCGGGTTACACAGGGCCAGGTCATCGGGTACGTAGGAAGGACCGGTCTGGCGACCGGTCCTCATGTATGCTACCGCTTTTGGGCACGTGGGCGGCAGGTAGACCCGCTCCTGTTAACGCTGCCGCCAACCGCGTCTGTTGACGCTGCGGATCTCGACGCCTTTGCGACAACGCGCAATCAGTACGTTTCCGAGCTGACACTGCCGCCGCACGCCACGGACTGAGTGGTCGGCGACTTGACCGATTGCAAGGACATGGCCAATAGATCCTACGACCACCTCTGCGGACTAGCGCATTCCTTGGACCTTGTTGGGAGCCGCTGGTCACTCCTCCTTGTTCGAGAGCTACTGACGGGACCCAAGCGTTATCGCGATCTGGTCCAGCGTCTGCCGGGATTAGGATCCAACCTCTTGTCAACGCGGCTCAAGCACCTCCGAACGCATGGACTCATCGCGCTTGAACGCCTGCCGCCGCCGGCGTCCACCCACGCCTATGTGATCACAGAAAAAGGGCGTACGCTGGAGCCCATCGTAGTTGCCCTTGCGCAGTGGGGCTGCGCCAACCTGGAGCGCCACACGGACAACAAGGTATTCGTGCCTGGCGCGGCCATTCTGGCGATACAGGCCAACTTCAACGCGGAAGCGTTTGTAGGCATCGAGGAGGCGTATGAGTTTCACATCGGCGCGAACGTTTTCCATATGCGCGTCACGCAGGTGGCGCTGACGCCCCGGTTGGGATCCGCGTATGCACCCGACTGCACAGTACATCTTGATCCTGACACGTTCCAGCGCATCTTGACCGGACGCGTCACTGCTGCCAACGCCGTGCGCCAAGGTCTATTGCAGGTGCATGGCCCCATCGATGTTCGCCACCGTTGCCTGTCGCTCCTGAACTTTGTGCCGCTTCGACAAGGCCGGCGCGTGCCTATGGTGGACCTGACCAGGAATGCGCGGCTGTTTCCTGCATAGGCCAAGCCAACACCACTCCGAGTGCTGCCGGCATGCCTGCCGTCTCGCGCGGGCGCCAGGTCTGTGATTGTTTTTACAGAGGCCTCGGTAGATCCCTACCGTGGGCGCGTGATGCCCAAAGCTGTTGCGCTGCTGGCGCTCCCCAGCGCCACAGTCACCGTGTAGTCGCCTGCAACGAGGTAGTACGCTCCGCTGTCCGCTACTTCCCACCCAGCTTCCGCTGCTTGCGAAGAATCCGCTGACAGATCATACGTCACGTAGTTCAGCCCTTGTTCGGCCTCGTCCTCCCACACTTTCACGGCATCGCCGCTTTCGGCTTCTACGGTGATTGTGACATTGCCGGAGTCTGCTGCCCAGTACACCAGCGTGATGGAAGGCTCGCTGGGCTCACGCCAGACGACTGCCTGACGACCCCAAAAGTTTGATCGGGTAACGGGCTCTACATCGAATACATGGACGGGACTCGCCATGCGCTCGCTGGTAAGTGCTTGTACATGGCTGATGTCTGCCCGGTATATCGAACGTCCGTGGGTGCCCACCAGCAAGTGCTGCGCACGAGCCTGAATCTTGAGGTCATGGACGGGCGCGTGCGGCAACGATGACCCCGCCGCCATAAACGTAGTGCCCCGGTCCAGCGAAACGTACGCCCCGTGGTCTGTGCCCACGTACAGCACATTCTCGTTGGCAGAATCCTCCAGGATCACGTTTACTGGCTCACGCGGCAGGTCCCCAGCGATTGCGGTCCAGGTGGCTCCATAGTCGTCTGAGCGGTAGAGGTAGGCATCGAAGTGATCCCAGCGATATCCGTTAAGCGCGACGTAGACGCGCCCTAGATGGTGGGCGGACGCCTCTACGCGGCTCACCCACAAGTCGTGTGGCAACGAGTCGGAAATGCGCTCCCAAGTGTAGCCCCCATCCTTGGATACGTGGACCAACCCGTCGTCGGATCCAACGTAGACGAGCCCAAACCGCAGCGGGGATTCATCAATAGTGGTCAGTGTGCCAAAGGGCACATCTCCCTTGCGGCCACCCCGCGTCAGGTCATCAGAAAGCGTCTCCCAGTTGTCGCCGCGGTCGAAGGAACGGTGCACCTTGTTGGATCCGTAATACAGCACATCCTGATTGTGGCGCGACAGGTGAATGGGGGTTTGCCAGTTAAAGCGCAGCGGCCGCTCGCCGAGCGTGTGCCCGGGACGAATAGGAGTACGCCGTCCGGTCGCTTTGTCGATGCGGACATAGAAACCGAACTGCGACCCCGTGTACACCAGATTGTTGGTGCGCGTGTCGATCTCTACCTGCATGCCATCGCCGCCCAAGTACCGGTCGTATGGATACGTGCCGCTAGCATACCACCCGTAGGAATGCTGGTAGGTGTGAGGGCCGCCCCATACGCCGTTGTCCTGCAATCCGCCGTATACATGGTACGGGTCTGCATCATCCACACCGATGGCATAAAACTGGCCGACCGACGGGGTATTGGCCTTGAAGAACGTGTTGCCATCGTCATAGCTGATATTGATGCCCCCATCGTTGCCGTTAATGAGGTGCCCCGACCGCTTCGGATTAACCCATAAGGCTTGGTGGTCCGCGTGCACATGCGGACCACCGATGGCGGACCAGGTTGCTCCTCCATCGCCCGAGCGCAAGAGCGGCACCCCTAAGACGTAGATGACATTCTGGTCGACCGGGTCCACGCGGATTTCGCCGAAATAGTAGCCGTATGAGTTGAACACGTTGTCCAAGTAGTCGTCATGGGTCTTCAGCCAAGTTGCACCGGCGTCATCCGACCGGTACACTTCAGCACCGACTACTGGCGTGTCGAACAGCTCCCGGTTGGCATCCTCTACGTACCACACCAGATGTATGGGGTCTATCTCCTCCTTGCGAACCATCGCAAAGATGACTTCAGCGGAATACTCGGATCCAAAACCGTTTTCATCCAGATAGGCGGCAAGGTCCGTGGTGTCCGTTGTCAGAAACGCTTCGCGCGTCATGGTGCGCAGCATCTCGCGCGTTAGCGCGGGCGCATCCTTGTCGTCTTCCGCCGGTCTCCTGTTCTGGTTGTCCAGCACGGCGTACATCACCTGCGAATCGTACATCGCCAAGCCGATCCGGCCGGTGCCGGTGCCGGTGCCGAACGACAATTGTATCCAGTTCTCTCCGCCATCGGTGGACTTGTAGACGCCTGAATCGACTCCGCCCTCCACAAAGTTCCACGCCCTCCGCTGCCGGTGCCACAGCGCGGCATAAAGCACATCTGGATCGTTTGGATCCATCACCAAGTCAATCGCGCCGGCGTCGGGGTTCACAAACAGCGTCTTCCTCCAGGTGGCCCCGCCGTCGGTGCTCTTGAATACGCCGCGGTTTTCGTTTGAAGAATACAGTGCGCCCAGCGCTGCAACCCAAAGCGTGCCTTCGTCACCTGGATGCAGCAGAATGCGGCCAATGCGATGTGTTTCTTCCAGGCCTTTATGCACCCAGGTTTTTCCTCCGTCCTTGCTTTGATATACGCCTGTGCCTGCATAAGAAGAGCGGCTGGAGTTGTTTTCGCCCGTGCCGATCCATATGGTTTCGCCGCGCGCCCAGTCCACCGCTATGTCGCCGATCGTCATGGCGGCCTCATGGTCAAAGAGCGGCTCAAAGGATTGTCCGTTGTTGGAACTGCGCCACAAACCGCCGGACGCATACGCGACGTACATTTGCGTGGGATCGGAAGCGTTGGCGTCGATATCCACGATGCGCCCACTCATGATGGTGGGACCCACATTCACAAATTCCAGGTTACGCACGAGCGACTCTTCGCTGGAAGCCATCCGCGCTTCAAAGCTGGACAGTCGATCCGAACCCGCCGTTGCTTCCACAAGCGTCGGCATCGCCGGCAACTCGGCGGTCTCCTGCGCCATGACCGGTAGGGCCACAGCGAGCAATAGAAAAGAAATGTGTGCACGCATAGTCTTCCAGATGAGATAACCCAGCGCCCTAAAGTAAGCCAACGGCAGCAACCATGACCGGCGATGCGAAAAGTCTGCCGAGCCGCCAAACAGGACTGTATTACCGCTGGCACCGACGGCCGGTGCGGCAGGTGCAGCTCGCATATAGCAGATCCTGACCACCGTGGAGACAATAGCGCTGGAGGGGCGAAGCAGAGGATGGAGCACTTGCGGACGTAGCAAGACTCCAACGCTATAGAGATCTCAACGCTGTGCCGCGCATCATGCCCGTGCCGACCCGCACTCGCGCCAGCCGCTCAGACGATGCCGCGCTACTCTCTTTCCTGCGAACGGGCAAGCCGCTCCAGCTTCCGAAAGGACAGCTCGTCCCGAGCCTCAACACAGTCGGCCATCTCAACATCTAATCCGCTGGCCTCCACACCAACAAGGAAGCGATCCGATACCCAGATCATGATCGTACACTCTGCGTGGCTGTTGGTGCGCGTGAAGTTTTCCAGGGAGGGAAAGTCGGTTGCGCGGGGCCTGTAGATCCTGGTGCGCTCAAAGCCGCGATCACTTTCATGGTCAATGTCCTCGCCCAGCCATTCGGTGAACTCGCGCACCAATGGTGCCAGCGAACCGGAGTCAATGATGAAGAGTGTGAATTCGATCTCGTCATCCCCGTAGGTTGCGCGGACATCCGAGACGCCGAGTCCGGGGAAGGTGCTGCGGCTGTCGACCAGCACCTGATACAGGCCATCTATTTCGTCGGGCAGCAGGTTCCGCAAATCCTCTATGAGCACGGGCACCCTTTCTTCCTCCTCATCGGCCATCTCACGCAAGAGCCCAGCCACCTCTCTGAATACTCCCTCAAAATCCGTGGTTATCCCTTGGACTGTCTCCTCGACTTCGTTTTCTATTTCTTCTATTTCATCGGCCAACCCCCGAATTGCCTGGACTTCGTCTTCATTCTCTTCGATAAAGTCGTGGATCGCGTCCTCCACTTCTTCTTCGATCTCCTCGGCGAATTCCTTGGCGAGCTCGCCTCCATGCTCTTCGGCTTCCCTCAAGCTGCCGTTAAGGGGCTGCCCTGTCGACTGTTCGTCCTCGCCACTGACCACCGAATCGTCCGATGATTCGCTGCACGAAGCCAGTGTTCCTATAAGCAGAAAAAGCGTACAGTATCGGCGCAGTGCAAGTCTCATGGCCGCCGGAATCTTGTGATGATTGACGCCCTGCAGTTACCTAACAATTTAGCGTACGCAAAACTGATCTGCTTGGGTTCAGTCGGCGGCGCGCCGGGCGGGGGACCCGCGGCTCCCGGGGGCAATTCCTGCTTGCTACAACCCTTCCCAGACTAAGTTGAACACTTCGCTGTGGATGGACTCAATAGTGCGAAGACCACCATCCGCAGCAACACACTGTATGCGCTGCCAACGTGACCGGTATTGCTGGGCACACAAGTCCAGAAATACATCGCGGCATGTGGACAGATACATTGCGTCGCTCTCGTGCAGGTCGGCCTTGAGCTCGGTGTAGTCGCGAACACCCTTCTTGGCCACGAGCGCTGCGCTTGTCTCTACGGGCACATCAAGAAACAGCGTAAGGTCCGCGGGCTGCATCTGGTTCAGCGTGTACTCCTGATTCGCCAGCCATTCAATGAATGGCTGGCGCCTCGCTTCGGGGACGCGTGCACCCTGGTATGCCAGGTTGGATGCCACATAGCGATCCACTACGACGATCTTGTGGTGCGTGCAGCGCTCGGCTAGCAGCGCTTTGCTCTGAAACCGATCCTCTGCGTACAGCAGCGCAACGTGTTTAGATGGCAACAGGTCCCGCGGGCCGAATTTGCCATTCAGGTACATACTGATGACCTCAGACACTTTGGACTTGCCATACCGCGGAAACGAAACCCACGAGGCTTCTATCCCCCTGTGCTGCAAGGCAGCGACCAGCCGCAGCGTCTGTGTCCGCTTTCCTGCCCCATCAATACCTTCGATGGCTATGAGCATACTATTACATAGATCGGCGATACTGACCCCCAGCACGGAATAACGCCTTCGTGATTTGCCCCAAGGAGCAGGCTTTGACCGCATCCATCAGCACCGCAAAGATGTTCTTGTGCGCCTGTGCTGCACGGGTAACCTCGGCCAGACGATCCGCCATGTTGGATGCATTACGCTCTTTGAACTGTTGCAAGTTAGTGATCTGATGATTCTTCTCTGCCTCGGAGCTTCGTGACAAAAACTGCGGTACATCTGGGGCAGAGAGCACGCCTTCCGGTGCCTCAAACGTGTTTACGCCGATCAGTGGCAATGCTCCCGACTGCTTCTTCCACTCGTATCGAAGGGATTCGTCCTGGATCTTTCCCCTTTGGTACGCAGACTCCATCGCGCCCAGCACGCCGCTGCGCTCGTTGATACGTTCAAATTCCATCAGCACCGCCTCCTCGACAAGATCCGTCAGCTCTTCAATGATGAAGGAGCCTTGCAACGGATTTTCGTTCTTGGCCTGCCCCAACTCGCGGCTTATGATGAGCTGAATGGCCATAGCGCGCCGTACGCTTTCTTCCGTCGGTGTGGTGATGGCCTCGTCATACGCATTAGTGTGCAAGCTATTGCAGTTGTCGTAGATGGCATAGAGCGCCTGCAGAGTCGTACGTATGTCATTGAATTCGATCTCCTGGGCATGCAGGCTCCGACCGGAAGTCTGAATATGGTATTTGAGCTTCTGGCTTCGTTCGTTGGCACCATACTTGTCCCTCATGGTGACAGCCCAGATGCGCCTGGCCACGCGGCCGATCACGCTGTATTCAGGGTCCATGCCGTTGGAGAAGAAAAAGGACAGGTTCGGAGCAAAATCATCGATGGCCATGCCGCGACCCAAATAATACTCTACGTATGTGAACCCATTTGCCAGCGTGAAGGCGAGCTGCGTGATCGGATTGGCACCGGCCTCGGCGATGTGGTAGCCCGAGATCGACACTGAATAGAAATTCTGGACACCCTCGTCGATAAAGTACTGCTGGATATCACCCATCATGCGGAGGGCCATCTCCATGGAAAAGATGCACGTGTTCTGCGCCTGATCCTCCTTGAGAATGTCCGCTTGCACCGTGCCGCGCACTGAGGACAACACACCTGTTCGGATAGATTGATGCTCTGACTCGGTAATCAGGCCCCAGCCTACAAGATCATCACTGGTACACCCTAATAGGCCGAGTCCGCTGCCATCATGGCCCGGTGGAAGCGACATCTCCAGTCCTTCCGGACCGTACGGCACATAGGCCGGTCCAGACGAACCAAGCTGCTCCTTAATCACGTGATCCGCCGCATCCCAGCGGCCTTCCGAGCGCAAAAAACGCTCGGTTGCCTGATCAATCGCCGTATTCAAAAACATGGCCAGGATCATGGGGGCGGGCCCATTAATGGTCATGGAAACGCTGGTGCTCGGATCCGCCAGATCAAAGCCGCTGTACAGCTTCTTCATATCGTCCAGCGTGCAAATCGACACGCCGGCATTGCCAACCTTGCCGTAAATGTCCGGGCGCTCGCTCGGATCAAAGCCGTAGAGCGTCGGAGAATCAAAGGCCGTCGACAGGCGGCGCGCGGGCATTTCTGCCGAGACCAGATGAAACCGTCGATTGGTTCGCTCTGGGCTTCCCTCGCCTGCAAACATGCGAATGGGGTCCTCATTCGTAC
This sequence comes from Rhodothermales bacterium, assembly GCA_951812585.1. Lineage (GTDB taxonomy): Bacteria > Bacteroidota > Rhodothermia > Rhodothermales > Bin80 > JAAXGV01. The sequence goes on from OX638318.1 coordinate 614,768, forward strand.
GCTTGAACGGATACACGCCGGCCGTAAAGGGAAAATACCCCGGGAGGTTTTCCAGGAGTGCAAAGCGTAGCCGGTCTCCGGCGTCCTGTGTCCGCGGCAGCGCGATCCGGGGCACCTTCAACCCTGACAGCGTTTTGTGGTGCAGCGGCACGCTGATCTCCTTGCCGCGCACGACATACGAGTAGGTGTCTTGCTCGTACGCCTCCTTGCTTTTTTTCCAGTGCGCAAGGATGTTCTTGCTGCGCGTAGCGAGCCGGTCCCACCAGTGTGACACCATGGCATCCAGCCGATCAGTCAAGTGCGCGGCATCATCAGGATTCCAGTGCACGACCTGTTCGCAGACGCCCATCGCTTCGCCCCATTTGCGCGCGTAGGCGGCCTGCTCCTCGGCCCATGCCCGGTAGTTGCGACAGATCTCCACTATTTCGCCCAGATAGCGCTGCCGGTTCGCGGGAATGATGGAGATGGAATGATCCATGGCAGTGTTCGCGGGAGCGGTCAGCGTAGCGTTGCGCGCAAAGCCATGCGTTTGGTGCAACGTCAGCATGACATCGCAAAACAGCCGTGTCACGCCGGGATCGTCAAATCGCGACGCCATCGTAGGATACACCGGCATCTCCTCCGGCCGCTGTCCAAACGCCACACGGTTGCGCTGCACCTGCTTGCGAATGTCGCGCAACGCGTCATGGCTTCGCCGCCGATCAAACTTGTTGAGCACGACGAAGTCTGCCACATCCAGCATGCCGATCTTTTCCAACTGCGTGCTGGCACCATAGTCACTAGTCATGACGTACAGCGACAAATCAACCAGATCGACTATCTCGGTGTCGCTCTGGCCAATTCCCGCAGTTTCTACGATGATCAGGTCATACCCCGCACGGCAGCATGCGTCAATGCACAGGCGCAGCTTGTCGCTGATCGACCGGTTCGCCTTGCGCGTGGCCAGGCTGCGCATGAAGAGTCTTGGATGCCCTTCGGCATCCGCCGCATGCGCTCCATACATGGCGTTCATGCGAATGCGATCTCCGAGCAGCGCGCCACCGGTACGCCGTCGCGTCGGATCCACAGCCAGCACTGCTACCCTGAGGTCCCCAAATGCTCTGATGAGACGCAGTACTAGTTCGTCCGTCAGCGTCGACTTGCCGGCCCCGCCGGTTCCCGTGATGCCGACGACAGGAGGCCGCGCTGCATCCGCAGTGGCTGGGGCCGGGCCTGCGCCAAGCTCCAGCTGCGACAGCAATCGTGGAAGTTCGGGAGCCGCAGCAGTCCTTTTCAGAGAGGTCACGTCATAGTCGCATTGCGTAAGCATGTGATTGATCATGCCTTGCAGCCCCATGTTCATGCCATCCTGGGCCGTGAATACTTTGGCGACTCCGTAGCCCTCCATGGTATCCACTTCGGGATCAGTTATCACGCCTCCGCCGCCAGCGTACACCCGAATGTGGGATGCACCGCGCGCCTTAAGCTGCGCCAACAGGTAGCGGAAATACTCCTGGTGCCCGCCCTGGTAGGACGACACGGCGACGCCGTGGACATCCTCTTGTATCGCAGTCGTCACTACCTCCTGAACGGAGCGATTATGGCCAAGGTGGATGACCTCGGCACCTGAAGACTGCAAGACGCGCCGAATGATGTTGATGGCCGCATCATGGCCATCAAAAAGACTCGCTGCGGTAACGAATCGTATCGTATTGCGCGCCCGGTACGGCATTGCCTGAGCAGGAATCACCATAGCCCTCCAGTCGCCATTCACCATCAATGGGTTGCTTAATGAACGCACAGGTGCTTCGCATTGTTTTTGGCCGCACCGGTTTGGCATACACGCTGGTGATTGCCGAGCGCAGGCCTGAAAACATTTGGCCAGCGCCTCCGAGGTGCCAGGCACAAAACTGATTTGTACCTTTTGCCTTTACTTGCCTAACCTAAATGGAGGACGATTATCATGGCACCCAAAATGACTCAGATGAATCGGTTCAAATACTTTTGCACCAACGCCTTAGCGATTGTATCACTGGCCACTGCTGCACTGGGAACGGCACATGCGCAGCACTCCCTGGTCTATGATGCGCTGGAGATGGAAAGCGAAATCTTGAGCTCGAGCCGCAAGTATGCTGTTTACCTCCCGCCTGGATATGAAAGTTCGCAGCGCAGCTATCCAGTGCTGTACTTGCTGCATGGCGCAGGCGACGACCAGACCGGCTGGGTGCAATTTGGCGAGGTGCAGCACATAGCGGACAAGGCCATTGCTGAGGGCACCGCCACGCCGATGGTCATCATCATGCCTGATGCGAATACGGGTGTGCGCGGGTATTTCAACGATCCATCCAACGAGTGGCGATACGAGGACTTCTTCTTTGACGAGCTCATGCCGCATGTGGAGGAGACGTTCAGGATCAAGCGCCAGAAGCGCTACCGCGCGGTCGCCGGCCTATCGATGGGTGGCGGTGGCTCCTTCATGTACGCCTTGCACCGCCCTGAGTTGTTCTCCTCGGCTGCACCGCTCAGCGCGTGGGTCGGCCCCCAGTCTGCAGAACAGTACCGGAGCACCATGCAGCGCTGGGGCAACGACATTAGCGCCGTGACCGACGAAGTGCTTGAATCCTATGTGGCTCACCACAATGCGGTGATGCTCCTGGAAACGATGGACGCGGACCAGATCCGATCAGTCCGGTGGTTCATCGACTGTGGCGATGATGATTTCTTGTACGAGGGTAATTCAAGAGCCCATATCGTGATGCGTCAACGTGACATCCCGCATGAATTCAGAATTCGCGACGGCGGCCACACCTGGACCTATTGGCGCGAAAGCCTGCCGGTCGTCCTGGAATTCATCTCCCAGGCTTTCCACCAATACTAGGTAGATGCGCAGGCGTATAATCCCCCTTACAATAACCAGCACTACCACTCGGGTCTTGCCTTGATGCGTCCGTCCACGGTTCATTACGGTCAGGCACGAGCGGTACAATCCCAGCGGCAGCGCGTACTGGCAGCGGCGTATGCAGAAAACCGTGAGCGCTTCCCACGGGGCCTGCCCAAGGTGCCCAGGCCACCCCGGCAGGCTTGGATCAACAAGCCGTCAAAGCTTGATGCGCTGCCATTCGTGTTGCCCGACCCTGCGCAGGCGAACCACGATACCTTGGCTCCACTTACTCTCTAGCCACCAGCGAGATGCGTCTAGATTCACAAACTTTCGCAGCCAACTGTCCAATTTTCATTTGCACACTCCGGGCGTCGGCGTTTAGCTTGGCACAAGTTGCCTCTAGAACGGGGATATTGGCTGGGGCGTACGTAGATAGATGGTGTTATCGTAATTATCTAGCACACATGACTGGTACGCCTCTGCCCCGTTCCTGCTGGCCTGCAGTGAGACTCGTAGCGACGGCAGCCTTGGTAGCAACTACGTTCTGTCTGCCTATCCTGGCAAGCAGCCAAGTTATCCACCATCCGACCAAGGAGAATATTCCAACCGCGGTCCACCCTCGCTTCGAGTTGCGTCCTCGCGGCAATGAAGCGGGGCGTTGGAGCTGGGAAGGGCTCGATACGGAAACGATCGGTGTTCGTGAAGGCGACGCACACGAGATGATCGGGATTTTGCTGGACTTGGATACTGACCGCAGGGGCACACTGTTTTATCTCGACATGGCATGGAATGAGGTACGTTCCTATGCCTATGACGGTACTTACCGCGGCTCGATCGGTTCGCAAGGTGAAGGACCAGGGGAATTCAAAGGCGTTACTTCGCTAACTGTTGCAGATCAAGGCCGGACGTTATTCGTCAATGATGGTGGGATAGTGACCAGGTTTGAACGCGACGGAGGGTCCACCACTTTTGTGTCTGAGTTTCGTGCACCTCCACTGGGTTTCGGGAGTTGCGCGATGCACGGATACTATTACACCATGGGACATGATCCGACGCGTCATGGTATCGTCCATAAGATCACATACGGTGGGGATGTAGTGTTGTCCTTCGGTGAGCCTTATAAGCATACCACTGCGTGGATTGCCGAACGATTTGCAATGGAAGGGCTTCTGGCCTGCAATGAACGACATCGAATAATTGCCCAGATAACGAAGTACATCCCGGCGATGACAGCTTATTCGGAGTCTGGGGAGTTGTTGTGGCAGGTTACATTCCCTGAGTTCCGCCAGTACACGGTGGCAGAGCGCGTGCGGTCTGATGGGCGCACAGTCCGCTCAGTTCTTACGGAGAATGGAAGGGCTGAGTTTAAGGCACTGTTTTCCGATGAGGATAGCTTCTACGTGGCCTACAACATTGTGGACTATGACCTTGATAATAAGATCATGCCCGACATCATCCACAAGGAGTCTCACCTGTTTAGGATAGACGCTCGAACTGGTATAGGTGTGTACCTTGGGCCAGCTGGTCCTGAACTTGGGGAACACATAGTGGCCGTAGACGGAGAGTATCGCTTCACGGAGTCTGGTGGATTCAACAAATTCTCTCAAATTCATATTTACAGATCTCGGTAAACCTGTTCCGTCGCGTATTCCAGGCAAAGTACCCTTGCTGAGCAGCTAGCATGCCAGAATAATAACCATGGTGAAGCTCATACGGGACAGAGTATCGTTGATCGTGACGGCATTAGTCGTAGTCGGCTGTTTCGTGTTGGGGGCGTCCGACCTCGTTCCAATACCTACTGTAGAAATCGCGTGGCCCATCAAATCGGATAAGCCACACTACGTCCCTGCCTATACGACCATTACTGGCAGAGAGCTTATGTTGGTATACATCGGGTCTTCTACGTGTGGATTTTCTAACGCCAAGCCTTTGCCCCGCATCATTGAGGACATCAAGCTGGGGTTGCAACGGAGAGCGGACGAATTGGGCATACAGTTTTCCGCTACAGGCGTATTCCATTGACTGGGTTCCTGCAGACGGGGTAGCTCACTTGGCACAGTTTGGGCTTTTTGATGAGATCATGACCGGCGGCAAGTGGCAGGGAACCAGCGCGCACTTGTATTTAACGGAAATACCTGGCTTGTTCGCGACACCTCAAGTACTGGTCCTTGCACGCGACGCTGCAGTGCAAAATTCGGACAGCACCAACTACCCACATCAACGATCAACCGCAGTCGAAATCTATAGGGTCACTGGGCTAAAGCCCATACAGACATGGCTGAAATACGGACTTCCGCTGCCTAAAGATCTTCTTAGCAACTTCATGAGTGGGGCCTAATTTTATGTCTCTCACACTGTGACATCGGGCGCTGCTACCCCTAGATAACGTGGCCTGCTGGTTAAGAACCCCGCGCGCGAGTACGATTCATGACTCTCCCGAGGCGGGGCGTATTGGTGCGTGTATCGAATTTGGGCGGCTGACTGCCAGTGTCTGGAGATCAAGCCGAAGGGCCGCGTGACGGAATCGGGCTTGACGGCCTGCAGCCTTGGGCATTACGTTCTGGAGGTGAGCTGGAATGCGATGATAGACGGGATCATGCAGCGTGCGGTGCAACGCGGCCTTGCGTGGAGGAAGGCATGCGATGTTGCCTATATTGGCGTGGATGAGACCTCTTTTCGCAAGCGCCACGCGTATGTCACCATTGTTCGGATGCGTAGGCGGGTACGGTGCTGCATGTGGGCGAAGAAAAAAAACACGAACGCGTTGGTATGCAGGACTCACTTTGGAGCAGCTGGAGGGCATCGAGCGTGTCAGCATGGACATGTCTGACAAGCAGCAGGCGCGCTTCCAGCGGTTGCGTACCAGCACGTTGAAGACCGTCCGTGCGTGGGCGATCAAGGACATGGCCCTGCAGTTGCGACAATATGTGCACCGCACATGGGCGCGTAAGGGTTGGAAGCGATGGTTGTCCTGGGCCATGCGGTGTCGGCTGGAACCGGTCAAGGCAGCCGCCAGAACCATCAAGAAACACCTGTGGGGTACCCTCAATGCGATCATCCTGAAGGTGAGCAATGGCTCTGCGGAAGACATCAACAGCCGGGTCAAAACAATCAAAGTGCGCAGCAGGGGCTTCCGCAACAAACGGCGGTTTGCCAACGCCATTTACTTTCAAGATCCTGAAGAGCAGGGAATTCCCCAGTGTTCAACTGGCTATCCGCGGTGAAGTAGAACAACGCATTTTAGCACGATGCCGGATTCAGTCATCCTTCGCGTAGATCGACTTACCAAGACGTACAAAAGCGTACCTAGGTGCCTGACGGTCCTCAATGAGGTATCGTTTGAGGCTAGGGAGGGAGAAGCAATCGCCATCGTAGGACCCTCTGGAAGCGGCAAGACTACTCTATTGGGTCTCTGTGCCGGGCTTGATACACCGACGAGCGGAACTGTTGAGCTCGGGGGCACCAATTTGGTCCGCCTTACCGAAAATGCCCGAGCGGCCCTACACAACGAACTAGTAGGCTTCGTCTTCCAGACCTTTAAGCTGATTCCTACACTCACGGCTCTGGAAAATGTGATGGTGCCCGCTGAGCTGCGCCGAAACCGCAAGGCACGTTCACGGGCATTGGCACTATTGGAGGATGTAGGTCTGGGCGACCGCGGTCATCACTATCCAGCGCAGCTGACCGGGGGTGAACAGCAGCGCGTTGGCCTGGCTCGCACATTTATTAATCGCCCAGGGATACTCTTTGCGGACGAGCCTACGGGGAACCTGGATGCGGATACCAGCGAAACTATCGAGCACTAGCTATGCTGGACAAGTGGACATGGCAGATGGCCAACCGGGACAGCAAGGGTAGCCGACGGCGATTGCTGCCCTTCTTGTCGGCGATGGTCATCGGGGTCGCTGCCCTCGTTGCGATTCTCTCATTTGGGCACAGCTTGGAGCGCACCATAGACCAGGATGCCGGTTCACTGCTGGGCGGCGACCTGCGAATCTCGAGTAGCGACCCCTTCACGCCCACTGAGGAATTGCTGATCGATTCGCTGGGCGGCATGCAGGCGCGACGGGTGTCGTTTGCGACATCAGCCAAGTTTTCCGGGCAGAGCGAGACGCGGACCGTGCAAGTGCGGGCAATAGAGCAGCAATTTCCGCTTTACGGGGACATTGCCGTCAGCCCTCACGGAGCAGAAGGGGAGATGCACAGCGGGGGCAGTGTGCTTGTACCGCGAAGCACTTTGTCTGCCGCCCGCGTCGAGCCAGGAGATACCGTAACAATTCGGGGCCGCCATTTTTTGATTGCCGGCATCCTGTTGGGGGCACGGGTCGAAAATGCTATTCATATGCTATTCGAACCGCCGGTGTACATGTCGCTGGCAGACTTGGATTCACTGCAAGGCAGCTCGGCTACATATGACGTGTTCTTCAGGTTCAACCGTGATATGGATCTTGTGGCACTGGAGGCCGATATCCAAAAAAGTTATGAGGTCCGAACTAGGATCGTTGAAGACGAAAAAGAGGACTGGCAAGAGTTTCTGGCTCTACTGGAGGGCTTTTTGGGGGTTGTGGGGTTCTTTGCGCTGATCCTTGGTTCCCTCGGAGTTGGAAGTGTACTTCAGGTACACTGCAAGGAGCGGCATGATACCGTCGCCGTAATGCGCTGCTTGGGAGCGTCATCAGGTCGCGCAACAAGCGTCTACCTTGTGCAGGCGATAGCGATGGGTGTGATCGTCGGTGTAGCTGCCGGCGTGGTAGGGACGTTGGGGCAAGTAATACTGCCGCTGGGAATTGTAGACCTGCTTCCGGTGGATATCAATTACCGCGTTTCGCTTAAGGGACTGCTCTCTGGATTGGGCATAGGCGTTGGAGCCACCCTATTGTTTGCACTCTTACCGCTGTCTGGACTAAGGGAGGTCTCGCCGCTGGAGGCACTGAGGACTGCGTATGGACATCGGCGCATTCGCAAGTCTCGCCTTGGAGTCTATGCACTCATAGCTCTGGGCACCGGCCTCTGCGCCTGGGCCCAGAGCGGACGCGTTGTGATTGCCATCATCTATACTGTTGCCATTGGCATTTGCTTTGGTCTGCTGGCACTCACCGCTTTGGGATTCATCAAGCTGGCGCGTGCGATTACACCACAAATTCGCAACTACGCCATTCGTCAGGGCATGGCAAACATGTACCGCCCCAACAACCAAACGCTGCTTATGGTACTGGCGCTGGGCTTGGGTACCGTCATGATTATGACCCAAGTGATGACTCAGGGTGCTGTCGTGGGAGCATATGAAACCATGAACTTCGAAGCCGTTGAGTTCCCTGATTTGGTCCTGCCAACGGTTTCCTCCGAGGAACTAGAGGACGTCAGGAACTTGGTCAGGGAGCATGGCTTGGACATCGTGAGCCAGGAGATCATGATTTCCTTGGCTGTTGATTCTATCTACGGACGTAGTATTGCCGACTCAGCAATGGTGGACACCGCAGGTAGGTCCAATGCTGACAGGTCGAGCCATTTCGCCACATTTGCAGATGCGCGCTTGGATTCCCTAACGGTTTTGGAGGGCACCTTTGAACCGGAATGGCACGATACCGTAGGGGCTGCGCCTGTGGCCATGAACTCCTTGTTAGCTCGGGAGGAATTGCATGTGGCCGTAGGGGACACTATCGTGTTTAGGGTGAATGACGAAACGGCTCTGGTGCGGATCGGCAGCATCTTTGCGAATGCAGCCTTGCAAAGCAGCTTTGTCCCATTAGCTGCAAGAGGAATAATACTGCCAAGAGGCGTCCTCGAGACGCTCCCACATGTACGCTCGATAATGTTGAAGGCTGACGACACGCAATCGCTGTCGGCGTTCTATGGTACAGTAACAGATCGGTATCCCGACCTGCCCGTGCTCAACGTACCCTTGATTCTAGGCGTCGTGCAAAAGGTGTTTAGCCGGATCACCTACATGATTCGCTTCATGTCTCTATTCAGCATCATTGCCGGCATCATGGTACTCGCCGGAGCGGTCATGGTAAGCCGCCAGGCACGCGTGGAACAAACGGTGTTGTTAAAGACGCTCGGGGCCTCCAAGAAGCAGGTCTACACGATAATGTGCACAGAGTACTTGTGCCTGGGTTTCTTGGCAACAGCTACGGGCTTGGGGCTGGCAATGGCGGCAGCCTGGGCAATTACAGGTTTCCAGCTCAACGTAGTAATGGTGGTGCCAAAGGTCCCCCTGGCAGTGGCAGCGGGGGTACTCATGGTTCTTACCCTGGGCGTTGGGCTGCTCAACAGCCGTGGCATCTACGCACGGCCCCCGCTGGAGGTACTGCGCGCCGAGGTATGACTTTCCGCGCCCGGTGCCGCAAAGGTTGCGTGGATGCTAATGACTCAAGCAACCGTTGGCGTCGGCCGAACTTGATTGTGGATATGAAGAACGATGTGGCGTGCCTGCCCGGGCGCTGGCTGTACTGCGTGGATAACACCGCTAACAAGGCCGCAAGGCCCAGCTAAGGACACCCGAGCTTAGGGTGGAAGGGATTTTTGGCGCTACAAAAGCGCAGCGATGTTAAGGCCTGTATCGCGTGCGTGGGTGCTTCGCAGGCACATGCCTGCGCTGCCGATGCTGTCTGCAGCATCATGACCGTCAGTGGCTCTCATCAATAGCCCGAGCAATATGGGTGGCCCTCATGCTCTTCTAGATAGTGCTTTTCCGAGAATCTTTTAAGTCTTTACACGGCAATCAGTTATATCTTCCGTTTTGCAGTGAATCTGCGGGCCGTATAGCTGATTTGGGCGTTTAAGAGCACAAAACGGCCCACATTCGCCACCAATGCCATGCGCAAGATTGTCTCAGAGTGCCGCGCACTCGACAGTACGCCGATCCAGGAGATGGTCATAGACCCGAGAATGCGCGACGACAGGAGTGCGGTGCTTAAGGGTCTGCAGCGCGTCTGCTGCAAGGCGGAATCGCGTGCGGCCTTGTTCACGATTCTCGAGACACACTTCAGCCGGGTACGCGTAGAGATGTCGGGCGACCGGGCATGGACCTATGGCGCGTCATCGTGTTTGCCATTGTGAAGCAGTGCCTGGATCTGGACTACGATGCGTTGTTGTACCGGGCGAACAAGATCATTTGCTGCGGGAGCTGTTGGGGCATGGCGCGTCTGGGTTTGATGCGCAGAAGTACAGCCGGCAGCGCCTGGTGGACACCGTGCAGCATTTGACGCCGGAGCGGGTCGACGCGGTGATTCATCGGATCGTGCGGACGGGGCACGAGGTGGCCAGAAAAAAGTCTGGTGCCGCGCTACGCGGTCGTTGCGATTCCAGGGTGGTTAAGACGCCTGTGCACTTTCCCACCGATGTGAGCCTGTGCTGGGATGCGGTGCGGGGTCTGATACGAGTGCGTGCACGATCAGCTAAGGCGTTCGGTCTTGCGGGCTGGCGCACGCATGCGGATCGCACGAGGAAGGTATACCAGGCTTTCAGCCGGGTGCGGACGGCTGCGCGCTACCGGCAGAATCCGAAAGGAGTGAAGGCGTATTTGCGCCGGTGCACGCAGACTGCCGCGCATGCCCGGATGCTGTTGGATGCCCTGGCCCAAGAAGAAGAATCGGCGGTAGCGCAAGCGGAGATCACCGATTCCCTGCGCTCCGTGGACTTGCTGGTGGATCAAATCAGGCGTCGCATCCTGTTGGGCGAGAAGATTCCACATGCGGAGAAGGTGTTTTCCATCCACAAGCCACACACGCGGTGGATCAGCAAGGGCAAGGCAGGGGTGCTGGCGGAGCGGGGCCTACCGGTTGCCGTGGTAGAAGATGCGCACCAATTCATCTGGGCTTATCGCATCTTGTGGGCCGAATCGGACACAGAGGTGGCGGTACCGCTCATGGACGCGGTGCAGGCGGCTTATCCGGCGTTCAATACGTGCAGCGTTGACCGGGGCTTTCACAGCTTGAAGAATCGAGCAGCGTTGGATGCGCGGCTGGCAGTCAATGCGCTTCCGAAGCAGGGCAAGCGTACGCTTGCAGACCGTGCACGAGCAAGCGCGCCTGCGTTCAAGGTGGCGCGGCGGCAGCCCAAATGATTCCGACTTTGTTTCGGATCCCGCTCGCAATAATGAGAATACTGACATGTGCGTTGATGACTTCAACTACCCAGGCATAAGGGTCAATCCCGGCGATCTCGGTTATACGCTCAATGCACCGGGCGCCGTCGTGATGTGGAATACTTCCTATACGACATGGTCGCAGGTCGCTTGGGCAGAGGCATATACAGTGTTCTACAAGTACAGGACTATCAACGGCGAAGCCACACTTGACGAGGTTGTCGCAACCGATTTGCCGCAAGGAGTGGCATATTCTACTTATGCAAAGGTTCAAACCAAAAAGCGTAAGTGGTTCGGCTGCAGTGACGCTAGGCGTACAAGCGTGGCATATGGCGGACTCTCTACGCGAGTGAATATCAAGCGATGCGCTGGTACGGGAACACAGAGTTGGCACACTGCTTTCATGTCGGGAGTACCTGGCTTACCATCCCTTCTCGGCATAGAGTGAATCAACGCTCGGGGATTCGCAGGATACGCGGTCCGAGTGCGAGTTGCATGATCCGCCTGGAGGACCCCGGGTGCGGGAAAACCGCAACGATGCGGTAAGGACTGGCCAACAGTGACTTCGGATCCATAGTCGAGAGACAGAAATGCCGAAGGCATGACACCACATTTGTCTATGGCGCAGACTCTTGGGAGCTGGAGAGGCAAACAGGCAGCAGCCAAAGGAATCAAGCGTGCTTGCTGCGTGGCGCCACCGCCCCGGGATAGATACCTGAAGCGCATCCTCACTGGATTGTATGGTCGCTTTGCCGCGTCAGTGTGTCTTCTGTGCGCCGTCCTTTCCCTGCTCGGCAGCGCAGCGTGGGGGATAACGGATCATGCAGGATGGATCTCAGCGCCAGGCACCGGGACAGCATGGTCCAGCGAGAGTATCCAATCCACTACCGGATCGGCCGCCCACACCATCAGCGGGCAGGTCTTTGATGCTGAAAGCGGCGAAAATGTGGTCGGGGCCGCCATTTACGCACCCTACCTGGAATTGGGTGCCATAACCAATCAGTATGGCTTCTTCAGCCTAACGGTGCAGGCCGACACCGTTTCGCTCATCATTTCGCACATCGCTTATGCGCCACAGCCACATTACATGGTGCTAGGCGCGGACACATTGCTTAATGTCGCATTGCAGTCCGCCACTGTGGGGCTTGATGAGGTCGAGGTAGTTGCTTCCCGCGGGGACACACCTGTGGAAGCGGTCCTAATGAGTCAGGTGAATTTGCCCATTGCGCAGATTAAAGCAATCCCTGCGCTTCTGGGAGAGGTCGATATCCTGAAGGTGGTCCAACTGCTGCCCGGCGTTCAATCGGGAAAGGAGGGATCAAGCGGACTCTACGTTCGAGGTGGGGGCCCTGATCAGAATCTCATCCTGCTGGATGGCATTACCGTGTACAACGCCAGTCACCTGTTCGGATTCTTCAGCACCTTCAATGGAGACGCCGTCAAGGACGTATCACTGATCAAGGGCGGATTCCCTGCGCGCTATGGAGGCCGCCTGTCGTCCGTCATTGACCTGACGATGAAGGAAGGCAACCTGAAGGAGCACAAAGGGTCGGCCTCCGTCGGCATCGTGGCATCCACTGTCACCGTGGAAGGACCCATACGAAAGAATCGCGCATCATTTCTGGTGTCGGCGCGCCGCACGTACCTGGACCTTCTCGTCTACCCGTTCTTGCCGAAATCGCAGAAGGGGGGATATTATTTCTACGACGTAAATGCCAAGACCAACGCCATCTTGTCAGACCGCGACCGCGTGTACGTCGGTGTCTATGCCGGCCATGACCGCGGGTTCGGGCGTAGGAGGACAGACGATTCCTTCACCATTCAGCGCAAGAGCGACGATTTCGGATGGCGAAATGTTACAGCAACGGCGCGGTGGAATCGCATTTTGAGTCCCAAGCTGTTCGCCAATGTACTGTTGGGATTCACGCGCTTCCGCCTCCGCACGCGCTCCGAGCAATCGACCAAACTCGTTGACGATCCTGACGCATCAACTTCGCTGTACCTGTCCAATTTCTTGTCGGGAATCACGGATGGCATCGGCCGCGCGGACTTTGAATTCGCGCCCGGACCGAGTCACTATGCGCGCTTCGGTGTCATTGGCGTGCTGCATACCTACCATACGGGGGCACTGACCCGTCGGCAGTCCGGGCCAGATATCATACCGGTTGACACCCTCTTTACACCGACTCGCATTACCAGGAGCGTAGAGCTGAGCGCCTACGTTGAGGATGAATTGCGACTGACCCCTCAAATGAAGATTAACGCCGGCATTCACGCTTCAAGCTTCCTGGTAGAAGGATCCAGATACGCCTCTGTTCAGCCGCGAATCAGCCTATGGTGGGGCTTGACCGGGACCACCGCGCTAAAGGCATCCTATGCCTCCATGCAGCAATACATCCACCTCTTGCCGTCGGCTAGCGGTCTCTCGCTGCCAACGGATCTTTGGGTTCCTGCAACAGACCGCGTTCGGCCGCAGGAGGCCAATCAGGTGGCTTTGGGGCTGGCGAAGACACTACGGGGCGGGCGCTACGAGATCACGATCGAAAGCTATTACAAGAGGATGCGGCACCTGATCGAGTACAAGGAGGGTGCCGACTACCTTGGAGCAGCACTCGGCTCCTGGCAGGACAAGATTGAAAACGGGCGCGGCTGGTCTTATGGGGCGGAGTTCTTTCTCCAAAAGCAGTTAGGGCGCACTACGGGTTGGTTGGGGTATACACTCTCACGAACGCAGCGGAAGTTTGCTGAGCTCAACGACGGCAATACATTCCCCTACACATACGATCGTCGCCACGATGTCTCCCTGGTTGTCAATCATCGCCTCCGGGCATCAGTCGAGCTGTCGGGAACGTGGGTGTATGGCACCGGTCAGTCCATCTGGCTGCCCATAGGGCAATTTTATGGAGTGGACCACAATACTGGCGAGTATAGCCTTGGGCCCTGGGGCCAGCAAACGTTGCGTCTGTATGGGCCACGGAATGGATCAAGGATGCCCTCCCACCATCGCTTGGATATGGCCGTTCGCCTACACAGATCAGGGCGACGGTTTACACGCACATGGTCCTTCGGCCTCTACAATGCGTACAGCCGAAGGAACCCGTTCATATTGACGGCAACACCAGAGAGGGACTACGAGCCAAGCCATTTGGTCTTCAAGAAGATCACCATTTTTCCCATCATACCGTTTGCCACATTCCGACTGGAATGGTGACCCATGAAACGACCACGACTTATCCTTTACGCTCTGCTTCTCTTGACCTGGATGGCCTGCGAAACGGTCGTTGAGATCGATCCGCCTGCATACGATCCGGAATTGGTTGTAACCAGCTATTTCGAGCCGGACAGCCTCTGGTCGGCCGCGATCCACCGAAGCCTGGGCGCTGGAGAATCACTTGACCCGGCGGCGCAGTATGTAGAGAACGCCACTGTTACCATACTGAGCAACAGCGACATCGTAGACACCCTGCGCTATGCAGGCCGCGGGCACTATGTGTCCAACAGTGAACGATACCCGGTGGCCGGTAAGCCTTACACCCTGCGAGCGCAGGTTCCCGGCATGACAACGGTTGAAGCGGTGTCAGCCGCACCCGTACCGACGCCAATAACCGAGATTTCCCTCGAAAACTTGGGGGAGGTTTCCTCCGGTGCCCCGGTATCTCCCGAATACAAATTCAGAATTCGCTTTCGCCTCGAAGATCCTCCAGGGCGGAATTTCTACCGTTTCGGTATCTACGAGTTCAGGGGTAATTTCTTCAGGCGCCATTCATACCCAGACCTCAACCTGCCTGACAGCGTATACCAGTCGATCCCTTTGGATGCCGGAGATGTCTCTTGGTCCTGTAACTACTCTGACGCGTACCGTGGAACGCCGTCCACGGGCTGCCCGAGCTGCACCTGCATCAATGCTGCCTTAACGGATCAACTCTTCGACGGACAGTCCTACCAGGTGTCCGTAACATTCAGCCTGGATCCAAGTTCGGGGGGTACCAGAAACGAAGTACTGCTGTTGCTATCCACGTTGAGCGAGGACTACTTCGAAGTCAAGCGCACACTGGCGGAACAGGCCGAGCAGAATGCCGCGTTCTCCGCGCCGCTGGACATCTACTCCAATGTGAAGGGTGGCTTGGGTGTGTTCGCCGGATATTCCAACACCGGTGTTTTCCTGCCCATCCCGCTCGATGAGTAAGGCCGGGAGTACACATCACGCGGTATGGAACGACCGCAGGGACACGGTCTGGTCGGTCACTGGGCAACTTGCGGGCCACCGGGCGTTCAGGCATGTCGGGATATGCACCGCAGTCGGACCCACCCTGCACATATCGGAAGGGCCGCCCCATGACCCGCACATACACATACCGACCCAGGCGTATCAGCCCCCGACAGCACGCGGCACTCCAGGCGCTGTTCGTGCACCTGGGCTGGCTGCGGAACCAGGAGGTGGCGAAGTATCGGGACGATTACAAGGAGGGGGGAGGGGAGGCGGCGTCCTAGCCCTCCAGCTGAGTGACGCCATGGCCCATGGCAGATTCGTGCCGAAGTCCAGTGTCGACGCACTCACGCGCCCGCTCTGGACCTCGCGCTCCTCCACCCAAAGCCGTAGAAACTTGCCCCAACCCGTGTGGTAGGCGTGGGGCGGATGTCGGCCAAGGCGGACTGCTGCGCGAGCAGCCAGTCCGTCCCGTCGATCCCCTGGCGGGGCTGTGCCTGGGCCGTGTGCAGCAGGGCTGCGGCCAGTAGGATGAGGGCTGAGTACGTGTTCATGGGGTCCTCCGGGAGGGTGGCTGTGCCACGGGGGCGCGGTGGAGATAGCATAAGTAACATTTTAATGCCATCTTTTCTATCTGTGCGGGGGCGTTTCGGGGCACTTTTCGTATCGAGTGTGGTATATTCGTATACACTACTACGCCTACGCCATGCCTAGCGCCACGCCCGCGTCGCCTCGGCCTGCGGCCAAGTCCGTCCGGATCAACGCCGCGACCATGCGGATGGTGGAGAAGCTTCAGGCGCGCCACCTCGCAGCGTTCGGCAGCGCGCCTTCAATCGCCAATATCCTGCAGCGCGCCTGCGAGGTGTACTGCCTGGACGGCCAGCTGCCACCGCTTCCCTCTGGCGCCGCCGAGACGCCGGCGCACCCATGACCGCCTTGCCTCGGCGGGGCAGCCATGGACGTAAGAAGAAAAAGGCGGTGCTCGCCAGGGAATCCCGCCGCATCGCCACTCGGCGCAAGCCGCACATGGAAGGCCGCTGGGTCCTGCTTCGGCAGCACCTACGCCGTCCTGCGACACAGGAACGCATGGGCGAGGCTCCCGTCCACGTAAGCGTGCCACACATGCGCGGGGCAGCTTACGGTCGGCCCCGTGCGCGCGTGGACTTCCCCTGAATCTCATTAGCCTCACCATCGAATCCACGACCGACAAGGGCGACGTAGTCTGGGAGCCGTTCGGGGGGCTTTGCCCGGCGTCTCTGGCTTCGTTGGCACTGGAACGCGAGTGCTACAGCGCCGAGGTTGTGCGGGAGTTCTATGATGCTGCTGTAAACCGACTTCGGAATGCTGCCCGTTGCGCCAGCTCCCCCACGCACGCGGAGTCGCTGGCACTGCAGAGAGGCCGCGTGGACTTTCCCCCATGACTCCTACAGTAATCCAGGACCGGGGGCCGGCAAGGTTCTTCCATGGCCGTAAGCGCGAGTTAGACGGCCTTCGGGAGGTGCGCCAGCACGCGCTGCGTTCGCGCGGCGGCACCATCTTTCTCGTGCAGGGAGCTCCCGGCGCTGGCAAGACCGCGCTGCTCCATGAATGTGGCAGGCACGCCGAAAGGGACGGGTGGCGTGTGACAGCCATCCGTAACAACGCCCTCTACGACCCAGCGGCGCTCGCGGAACAACTGGACATTCCCTACGCGGAACGCGAGGTCACCGAGCGCGGCCGCGCGCTCGGTGGGAGGCTCCGCGTCTTTATTGCCGGGGGCAGTGTCCAGCGCACCAAACGCCAGACCTCGCAGCACCGCGGTCCGAGCGTGATCCAGATACTGGAAGGCGCCGCAGGATCGAGCGGGCTCCTGTTGATGCTGGACGAGGCGCAGACGCTTGACACAGAGGCCGACGGCCCGCATAAGGCTGTATTGATGCAGCACCTGACGGCGATTCATAACGGAGACGTGGGGGCACCTGTGGTTCTACTGGCCGCCGGACTGGGCATCTCCAAGGGCGTGTTCTCGCGTCTCGGGGTTTCCCGCTTCATTGGGGGCGGCGTAAGACATCTGGGGCGGTTGTCCCCGGCGGCGGAGCGCGCGGTGATACGCGACTGGCTGGTCAAGGCCGGCGGAGGGCGTGGTGATCCGGAGCACCTGGCTCGCTGGATTGACGCGATTGCGGCTGAATGCCACGGCTGGCCGCAGCACATCGCGTTCTATTCGGGCGTGGCAGCCCATTGGCTGGATAACTCCACCGGCATGCTCACGAAGCGCGTGCCGGCGGAAGTCCTGGCTGCGGGGCGGAAAGGCCGGATGGAATACTACGAAGGGCGGATCGAGGGCATCAAACGTGAAGACAGAGTAGCGCTTGCCAATATGTTGGTTACGAGCGAGCGGGGCACCGCGATGGAGAGATCGAAGGTACTTGCCGCCTTTTCCGAACACCAGGGGCCTGCGGCCGCTTCAGCCACCTTCCAGCATGCCCTGCACAAGGGCGTAGTCGTCGAGCGGCGAGACGGTCGCTTCGCCCTTCCGATCCCGTCCATGCACGACTGGTTGGTGCAGGAATATGCCGAGCGTGCGCGGGACCCGTCATCCCCGGGCCACACTGAGGGTGTGCCTGTCCTGCGCCCCCCACGTGGAGTCCGCAAGCCGCCCGACCACGATCACGGGCTGGACCGGTAACACCCCCATGACCCGCACATACACATGCCGACCCAGGCGTATCAGCCCCCGACAGCACGCGGCACTCCAGGCGCTGTTCGCGCACCTGGGCTGGCTGCGGAACCAGGAGGTGGCGAAGTATCGGGACGATTACAAGGAGGGGAGGAAAACGGCATCCTACTACGACCTGTGCGGGTGGCTGACGACGCTACGCGGCGGCGAGGATGAGCGGACGCGACGCTTCGGGGTGGAGGCGCAGCGATCCGTACTGAAACGCGTGTGGCTGGGCTACGAAAAGTTCTTCCGGGACCACGAGGGCCGCCCCCGCTTCCGGCCGATAAGCACCGGCGTTCACTCCTTCGAGGTGCTTGGCGCCACCCTGCGCAAGCACGGCAAGTATTACGTGGTGGCAGTAAAGGGGATCGGGAAGCTGCGTTTTGCGGACCGGCGGGACAGCCATGGGCGTAAGAAGAAAAAGGCGGCGCTCGCCAGGGAATCCCGCCGCATCGCCACTCGCCGCAAGCACGCCGTGCACCGGATCACTACGGACATCGTTCAGCGTCACTCCGCGCACCTCGCGGTGGAATCGCTGAAGATCACGAACATGACGGCCAAGGGCGGCTCCCGCAAGCGGGGGCTGAATCGGGCGATGCTTTCGCAGAGCCTCTCCATGGTCGTCAGCCACCTTGTCTACAAGGCTGAAAGCGCCGGAGGCAAGGTGGTCTTTGTTGACCCTCGCAACACGACGCAGCAATGCAGCGCGTGCGGAGGCATGCCGCCTGGCAAGCTGACCCTCGCGGTCCGTGTGTACGCATGCGTGCACTGCGGCCACGTGCAGGATCGGGATGTCAACGCGGCCAGGAACATCCGGGCCAGAGGGTTAGCCTCTCTGGGGTGGCCGGGAATGCAGCCACCGTGTCGCCCGGTAGCGGCGCAAGCCGCACATGGAAGGCCGCTGGGTCCTGCTTCGGCAGCGCCTACGCCGTCCTGCGACACAGGAACGCGTGGGCGGGGCTCCCGTCCCCGCAAGAGTACCTTGCACGCACAAGGCGACTAGGGGGGTCGCTCCCCGCGCGAGGGCTCCCCCTTCCCCTTTCTCACTTCCCCTGTGGCATCTTTCGCGCGCGAAAGTTAACTCCTGATGATTGTACTTGCCGCCGCTGGATGCGCATTCGTGCTGATGAGCAGTAATCTTGTGGCGGCGCAGGACATCCTCTACTTGCAACGCGTGTCCGATCGGGTCGTTATCGATGGCCTGCTGGATGATCCGGCCTGGGACGAATTGCAACCCTTTCCGCTGGTGATGTACGAGCCCGTATTCAGGGGAGAGATGACCGAGCGCACAGAAATTCGGGTCGGGTACGACAGCGACTTCATCTATGCCGCCGCCAAGTTCTACTACGAGGACACCGCCGATATGCGCGCAAACTCCATGTACCGTGACCGGTACAGCGGGGACGATGTGTTTTCGGTTTTCCTGGACACCTTCAACGACCAGCAGCACGGACTGTGGTTTTCGACCAACCCCAATGGCGTACGCATGGACTATGCCATCTCCAACGATCTGGTGTTCTTGGGTCCCACCCCGTTTGGAAGCGCCATCAATGAAAGCTGGAACACTTTCTGGGATGCGGCTACCACGCGCACCGACGAGGGCTGGTTCGCGGAGATGCGCATTCCCTTCTCCAGCCTTGGGTTTCAGGATCGGGACGGCGTCGTGGAGATGGGCATGGCGCTTGGGCGGTGGATGCCAAGCAAGGCGGAGATCCATGTCTTTCCTGCCATTCCGCCCAGTTGGGACATGGGCTATGCGAAGCCTTCCCAGTATGCCCGCGTGCGGCTTGAAAACGCGGGGTCGGGTCGCCCCTTGTACATCACACCTTTTGTGGCGGGCGGTGCGTCGCGCCTCAGCACGCTCAACGATGCCGAAGATGCGTACGAAATTGAGGACGATCTGACGGGCGATGTAGGGCTTGACCTCAAGTACAGTGTCACGAACAACCTTACGCTTGATATCACGGTCAATACGGATTTTGCGCAGGCGGAGGCGGACGATCAGCAGGTCAATCTGTCGCGCCTCCCGCTGTTTTTTCCAGAGAAGCGACAATTCTTCCAAGAGCGCGCGGGAATCTTCGAGTTTCGCACCATAGGCCGCTTCGGTCGCATCTTTTACTCACGCAGGATCGGCCTGCACGAGGGCCAGAACGTGCCGCTCATTGGCGGTGGGCGCCTCGTCGGACGCGTGGGTGCCTGGGATCTGGGGCTGCTCAACATTCAGACCGCTGAAGGTGCCGGCTTGCCGATGGAGAATTTTGGCGTCTATCGGGTGCGTCGTGATGTCTTCAATGCCAACTCGTTCGTGGGCGGCATCGTGACCACGCGCGTGGGCTGGGACGGCACCTACAACCATGTGTATGGACTCGATAGTCAATTTCGCGTGTCGCCCAAGCAGTATCTGACTCTTAAATGGGCGCAGGTGCTTTCCAATGATACGAGCCTGAATCCGCTGCACGATGCTTCCGGCGGCTATGCGCGGGTGCGGATTGAGCGCCGCACGCAGATCGGGTTTTCATACACGCTGCTCGGCACTTGGCTGGGTCGCAACTTTCTGCCGGGCGTTGGGTTTCTTTCCAGGGCCGGCTTCCTTAACCCTCTCGCCATCGTCGGCTACGGATGGTTGGCCAAGGAGTCGTCGCGCGTTCTTTCCTACCGCGCTAGCCTGCTGGCGACGCAGTACTTGCGCGACAAGGACGGCACCCTTGATTGGACTTTCGTCCGCCTGGATGCCCCCATCGTCATGAAGAACGGAGATGTGCATACGGTAACGATCGAGAGCAATGTTGAGGACTTTCGAGAACCCTTGGAGCTGCCAGAAAACACCATCGTACCGGTAGGCCGCTACCGGTATGCCGGCTTTGAGTGGTCCTACATGATGAGCGATGGACGTCTGTTGCGCACCAATGCAACGGTGACGGCAAGCAGGCTGTATGATGGATCCAATGTAGGGTTTGAAGTAGAACCCACCTGGAATGTATCCCGCTACCTGGAGCTCGGCGCAGTCTACCAGTTCAACCGTGTTCGCTTCCCTAAGCGCGATGACGGATTCAGCGTCCATGTGGGGCGCTTGCGCGTCCAGATTGGTTTCACTACAAAGATGTCGGTCAATGCGTTCATGCAGTACAATGCGTCTACGGACAACTTCTTGGCCAACATGCGCTTCCGGTACAACTTCCGTGAGGGCAATGACCTTTGGATTGTGTTCAATGAGGGCCGCAACACAGACCGTTACAGCGTCGATCCCGTACTTCCGGCGTTGGACAGCCGCGTGCTCCTGCTGAAATACACCTACACCTTCATCCGTTAGGCCGGCCC
This sequence comes from Rhodothermales bacterium, assembly GCA_951812585.1. Classification (GTDB taxonomy): domain Bacteria; phylum Bacteroidota; class Rhodothermia; order Rhodothermales; family Bin80; genus JAAXGV01. The sequence continues at coordinate 635,943 of OX638318.1, forward strand.
TCACGACCAACTGAAGCTATGGACAGAACCAGCACCGGATGGCTATTGCTCCGACGAAGAAGAAGGCCCGTGTGGAGAACTGTTTTCGTGCAAAGACGAGTGCGAGGAAGGTGATGAATGTTGTTCTGTCGGCATGGGATACACACCGTTTATCTGCTTGTACGGGTACTATTAATGGCTACCTTGCGGGGATCCAGACAACCTCGGGCCAGACACACACAGATCCTTGCCGAACCATTACGGTTTTTGCCATGAGGCGTGTTCTGATAAGATTTTGTGATCGTGCGCTGCTGAACTGGCTTAGCTGGGCCGGCTTCACACTGCTGGTTGTCGTGATCGCCGGATGCACCCAAGGCACTGATACCCCAGCCGAGCGCACCGTCCAACCGTCAAAGCTTGTCCCGTTTGACCATCTGTTTGCGCTGGCGGACACAGTGGTTTTGGATCCATCCGTTTTGGTCGGACAGATCTGGTTCATTGACGCTGACGTGTCGGGGCACATGCTTATCACAGACATATCTTCTGGATTGGTCCACCTGTTTGAGCCCACGGGGCAGCATATATCGACATTCGATAAGGATGTCTGCTATCCGAACGACTCCGGACACTTTACGTGGACCGCCCGCTTTGCCGATAATGGTTCCGTTATAGTCACCACCATGGAGGGGGCTGTGGTCATCTTTGACCGGTCAGGTAACTGCCTGGAGGCCCGGTCGAATCTGACATCGCCACTACAGTCTTTTTGCACTTGGGGTGATTCGATTTTCACCTTCTTGGGCTTACGGGGTCCGGAGCGGAAAACGATGATCGAGGTCCATTCGATGGACCTCACATTCCAGCGGGCAATTGAGCTCGCGACTCCCGAATTCCCTCGGCTTAATTCGAATTACCTAGGGTCTCGCGGACGTAACATGGACTGCTTCCGTGGCGGACCGCTCTATAAGCATTCCGAGGATATGGATGCCACACCGGTATCAGATCGAGAGCCTTGGACCTGGTTTCGCCCGGAATTCTTCATCAAGCGGGATAAGGATATCCCCGATAGTCCGAACATGATGGAGAGGTTGGCAGCAAGGCGCGAATTTCCGCTGTTGAATGGATTGTATGCACTTAACGAGGACATCCGCTTGATGGTATTTTCCGAAATTGAGGAATCGTATCGTCCGGAGGGCGGCTCAGGCCGGGTGGTGTCGGGTTTCAGCATTGTCAGTAACGACAATCGATTCGAAGCCGTTAGCACGGTCCCGCCCAAGGTTCCGTATACTGCCCGGCATGGACACCTCTACTTTGTAGGTCCTAATGTATCCACACCGGACGGAGACGTAGGCAACCAGGCAGTGATACGATACAGATTTAAGATACCTGAGGCAGTCGATGTCTGATGTCCTTCGCGCCACATTTTGGGTCCCACCCCGTTTGGAAGCGCCATCAATGAAAGCTGGAACACTTTCTGGGATGCGGCTACCACGCGCACCGACGAGGGCTGGTTCGCGGAGATGCGCATTCCCTTCTCCAGCCTTGGGTTTCAGGATCGGGACGGCGTCGTGGAGATGGGCATGGCGCTTGGGCGGTGGATGCCAAGCAAGGCGGAGATCCATGTCTTTCCTGCCATTCCGCCCAGTTGGGACATGGGCTATGCGAAGCCTTCCCAGTATGCCCGCGTGCGGCTTGAAAACGCGGGGTCGGGTCGCCCCTTGTACATCACACCTTTTGTGGCGGGCGGTGCGTCGCGCCTCAGCACGCTCAACGATGCCGAAGATGCGTACGAAATTGAGGACGATCTGACGGGCGATGTAGGGCTTGACCTCAAGTACAGTGTCACGAACAACCTTACGCTTGATATCACGGTCAATACGGATTTTGCGCAGGCGGAGGCGGACGATCAGCAGGTCAATCTGTCGCGCCTCCCGCTGTTTTTTCCAGAGAAGCGACAATTCTTCCAAGAGCGCGCGGGGATCTTCGAGTTTCGCACCATAGGCCGCTTCGGTCGCATCTTTTACTCACGCAGGATCGGCCTGCACGAGGGCCAGAACGTGCCGCTCATTGGCGGTGGGCGCCTCGTCGGACGCGTGGGTGCCTCGAATCCGGCCAGTGCAGTACCGCGGCCGCTGCATGTGCAGCGCGCGGAACCCGGTGTGCATCACAGATCAGATGCCTGGTACAGTTATCTCACGACCCTGCGTGCGAAAATTCCGCTCAAGGGCGTATGTTGGAACGCAGGTGTTGGAGCAACGACCCGCTGACGCCGCACGGTTCCCACCTGCGCCTGCACCAGATCCCTCGCCACCCAGCCCGAATTGCTGTGAATCCCTCATTTCTTGCGCTGACTGTCGTGCTCCTTGCAATGCAGCCAGTCGCACAGGCCCAGCCGCGCGGCGGTACCGCGACGCTGCCCGATGGCCCGGGCAAGTCGCTGGTTGAAAGCTATTGCACCAGCTGCCACACGACGCGCTCCATCACCCGCTCCGCAGGGTACGACACGCCCGAAGCCTGGAAGGCCGTATCGGCGTCCATGGTTTTGCTTGCCGAGGCCGAGGCTGAGGCCATCGCGGACTACTTGGCCACACACTTTCCGGAGCTGAAATCGCGACGTCCCACGCTCGTGGATGGGCCCGTAGAAATCGAAATAGAAGAGTGGATGGTGCCCACGCTGGGACAGCGCTCTCGCGACCCCGCCGAAGCGCCCGATGGCTCCATCTGGTGGACCGGCATGTGGGCCAGCCTGGTCGGGCGACTGGATCCCATCACCGGCGAAATGAAGGAGTATCCGCTCCCGCCATCCGCGAGGCCGCATAGCATCATACCCGATGAAGAAGGCTACATCTGGTACTCGGGCAACAGCAACGGAACCATCGGCAAGCTGGACCCGGCAACCGGGGCCATTACCGAATACCCGACTACAGGGGAAGATCCCCATACGATGACATGGCATCCCAATGGCAAACTCTACTTCACAGCGCAGCGAGCCGCGAAGGTAGGGCGGCTGGATCCGGATACGGGCGACATCGTGGAGACTGACACCGAATCACGCCCCTACGGGATCGTGGTCGACCAGACCGAAACCGTCTGGGTTGCCTTCAACGGCACCAACAAGCTGGGCGCCCTCAACGCAGAATCCATGGAAATGCGCTACTACACCCTGCCGGATCCTGACACCCGCGTGCGGCGCCTGGGCATTACAAGCGATGGTAAGGTGTGGTACGTGAACTCGTCCATGGGCCGACTTGGGCGGCTGGATCCGGCCACGGGCGCGGTCAAAGAATGGGATTCCCCGAGCGGCCCAAGATCGCACCCGTACGCACTGGCCGTCATCAACGACAAGATCTGGTACAACGAGTCAGGCATGCGTCCCGACGCTCTGGTACGTTTTGACCCTGCCACAGAGACCTTTCAGAGCTGGGCCATCCCGTCAGGTGTGGGAATCATCCGCCATGTTTGGGTCACCCGCGCAGGAGAACTGCTGATTCATCAGAGCAGTTCCAACAGGATCGGCCGCGTCACCATCAAGGACCTGGCGAACTGACGGGCGCACGATGTCCAAAGCGCCCAGGCCCGGTGGCCTCCACGCTGGGATTGCGCCCACGGGGTTCCACTGGGAAGGGTTCAGGGCATGCGGAGCGCTTGATCCGAAAAATCTTTTCACTGCGCATACGCCACCGACAGATAGTAGCCATCGTATGCAGCAAACCGAAGCAAAAGGGACAGCCCATCCTCTAGCAAGGCGCGGCCCGATCCGCTTGGAACATCTACGGATAGCTGCACCCGCTTGGGCGAACGTCTAAGGCCCGTGCGCAGCGCCTTGAGCACCGCCTCTTTGAGGGTCCAGTACAATATCAGCCTACGCTCTGCATTGAGCGGCAGGGCCTCGTAGGCGTCGCGCTCCGATGGGTGAAGCATGAAATCCACCAGGCGCGGTGCACGTTTCTGTATGCGCTCCAGGTCCACACCGATGATGTGGGGAGCAACCGCTGCAACAGCCCAGTTACCGGCATGCGCAATGCTCGCGCGAAGGGAGGTACCAGGAACGTCTACGCCGCCATCGGGTGACGCCATAAGCGGCACCGAGGCTGGACAGAGCGCCAGCCGATCAGCCAACAGTGAGCGCAGTGCTGCGCGCCCAGCAAGGAAGTGGCTTCGCGCGCGTGGATGCCGTATGCCCTCAAAACGAATGCGCTCGTCAGTCGACAGCATGGCCCACTGCGATGGCGCTACATCGTGCCGAACCGCTGCCCACAGGACGCGCACATCGGGCGATAGACCTGGCAGCGGCGCACGCGTTTCGCAGCCGGTCAGACTCAGAAGCGGACCGCCGGTGCCGCCGCGTAGTTGTCCGCTACCACAGCCCAATTCACTACGTTCCAGAACGCTTGGATGTACGCGGGCCGGCGATTCTGGTATTTAAGGTAGTAGGCATGCTCCCAGACATCCAGTCCCAAAAGCGGCACATGGCCACCCATGTACGGGCTGTCCTGGTTGGCTGTGGAATATACTTCCAGCCGGCTGCCCACTGGATCATAGACCAGCCAGGCCCAGCCGCTCCCGAAGCGGGTTGCCGCGGCTTTTGCAAAAAGGTCTTTGAATGCTTCTGTTGAGCCGAAGTCCTTGCTGATGGCGGCTGCAAGGTCGCCCTCAGGATCACCGCCTCCTCCTGGCCCCATGATGGTCCAGAACAGGCTGTGATTCGCATAGCCGCCCCCATTGTTGCGGAGGCCGGCCGGAACGACCGTGCCCGCGCGATCAGCCGCCTGGCCTGCGCTGTACAGGATGGACGCAATGCCATCGGTTGCGCCCTCATGCTTCGTCCCCTGGAGCGCAGCATTGAGGTTGTTGGTGTACCCCTGGTGATGCTTCGTGTGGTGAATCTCCATAGTGCGCGCGTCGATATATGGCTCAAGCGCGTCATAGGCGTAAGGAAGATCGGGCAGCTTAAAGGCCATCGTGCAATCTGCAAATCAGTGAACGGATGTGCGGTAAACCACCCGGTACAGGGGTTGGTTTCCTGGAGGAGTCTTGTATTGGTCGAAGCGCCGCTGATCAACCGCGTTGCCCACGGTTCGCGATACCCATGCCATCCAGGCGCATCAGCCGGGCATCAACTGGACCGCTTCGAAAAACCGCTGGAAGAAGCGGTACGTCTTGGTGCCTGACGGAAAGTTGAGGGCGGTCTCAAAGGTCGCGCGCCCACTGTTGACACTGAGAATCAGTTTGGTGGTAAAGAAGCCACGCTTTCGTTGAGCGCCTACGATGTCCCGGTAGGCCACAATCTGCGGCTGCTCAAGATCGTTGTTCTGGAACACCATCATGTCCGGTCCGAAAAGCGCGCCATCTTTCGCGTTTTTGAGCAGCGTAAGGTCGAGCAGCACGAACACCTTTCTGGATGCCATCTCCGGGGCATAGTCGGCTATGGCATTGTGCAGCAACTTAGCAGGAATGTGCGGGTCCACATAGACGCCCAAATTTGGTGCATGCGGAATGAGCTCCATCAGCAGTGCTTCCGCCGAATCTGGATGTACGCTGTCAACAGCAGTCATGGCTGCACGTGAAGATTAGCCCGATCATAAGCTGCCTTCTCCATAAAGTGCCGCGGCCATCCTACCGAAGCTGCACCGCCATGCCATCGCGGGTTACGGCATGGTGGCAAACACCGATGCATCAAAGTAGATCTGCGTCAGGTCCCGCACATACGGAATGAATCCAATCACAAGCAGCACCAAGGCACAGGTCACCACGACGGCCGCAGACGAAAAAGATACCGGGAAAGCACGCGCCCGCACCGCAGGATCCGCCTGCTCCTCGGTGCGCATCCAAAAAACATACAGGACGCGCAGGTAATAGTATCCAGACAGCGCGCTAGCCAGGACGCCTGCAATAGCCAGCCAGGTGTATCCTGCCTCAATCGCCGGCGCGAAGACCGCAACCTTGCCAAAGAAACCGCCAAAGGGCGGAAACCCGATCAGGCTGAACATGAACACCCCCATGGCTACGCCCAGCAGAGGCTTCCTGAACCCGATGCCGGCAAGCGAGTCAATCGTCTGAAGCCGACCTTCCTTGTCGTCCCACTCCAGGAGCGCCATCACGCCAAACGCCCCGATGTTCATCAACGAATAGATGAGCAGATAGTACACAGCACCGGCGTACCCCTGACTGGTGCCGGCAGTAAGCGCCACCAGCACATACCCGGCGTGGGCAATAGATGAATACGCCAACATGCGCTTGGCATTGTTCTGCACCAGTGCCAACAGATTGCCGAGCACCATCGTCACCAGCGCCACGACCGCGAGCGCCGTCTGCCACGCCGCGACCGGCATCGGGGCCAGCCCGTAATAAAGCACCAGCACCAACGCGGCAAATGCCGCCGCCTTGGAGGCCGTCGACATGTATCCAGTCAGCGGCGTCGGTGCACCCTGATAGACATCCGGCGTCCACATATGAAACGGCACGGCGCTGACCTTGAACAGGAACCCCACGAAGAACAGCGCAATGCCTGCCCAGAAGAGCAGCGTCAGTTCCCCACGCTCAATAAAGCCACTCGCCATCTCCGGCAAGTACATGGTCCCCGTTGCTCCGTACAGGAGGGCAATGCCGTACAGGAAAAAGCCAGTTGAAAATGCGCCCAGGAGAAAGTACTTCAGCGCACTCTCTATGCCGCCCTCATCCCGGCGGACCAGTCCCGCAAGGATGTACAGCGAGATGGACATCGTCTCCAGCCCCACAAAAACCGTCACCAGGCTGTTAGCCGTACCCATCATCACGGCACCCGCAGTGGCGAACACGATCAGCGCATAGACCTCTCCATATCCGTGCTTGATTCGCTTCAAGTATGGCACGCTCAGAATCACCGTGGCTAGCGCGCTCAAGAGGATTGTGATATTGATATATGAAGCGAGTCCGTAGGCACGTATGCTGTCATAGAACACCGTGCTGCTACCCGCATCCAGGTTGCGCACCTCCCAGACAATCCCCACGACGCACGCCATCGCTGCAACGAAGGGCAGCACCGGCTCGTCGTTCTCAAAGATGTCCCATACAATGCAGACGATGCCGGCCAACAGCAGCACCAGCAGCGAGAATCCGCCCGCTATGTCATACAGGATGCTGTCGTATGCGCCGCTGATATCCATATAGCTACGCTACTTGGGTGGCAGCCCGTACTGGCTGGTCCATGCCACTTGCAGCAACGCTATGCCTGTGCATAGAGGGCCTCGATTGACGATGCCAGTGCAATGTCCATGCGGGTGACGCGGTTGCCGGCATCGTGCGTGCAGGTGGTTACCTTAAGGTCGTTGTAGCCCACCACCAGCGTGGGATGGTGATCGAGTGCCTCTGCCTCAAACGCGATGCGTAACACAAAGCTGATGGTTTCGCTGTAGTCGTTGAACGAGAACAACTTCCGAAGCTTGCCGCCTTCATGTGTCCAGCCGGGCAGGCGCGTCAGCGCTGCGGCAATTTCGCTGCCCGTTAACGGCGTGCGTTGCGTTCCTTCCATCAGAGCACCCATCCAGAATAGAAGACCAGCCAAACCACAAAGTACACCGGTATCAGAATCGGAATCGCGTACTTGAACAGGTAGCCCGCAAAGGACGGCGCATCTACGTTATTGGATTCCGCTATGGCCTTGACCATGAAGTTGGGCGCATTGCCAATGTAGGTCATGGCACCAAAGAACACGGCGGCCACGGAGACGGCCTGCAGGAACAGCCACGACTCGCTCCCGAGGGCAAACGCCCGGACGTTTTCGGGCATGGAAACATCCAGGCCGACCTTGCCCATGGCGGCCGCAAGGAAGTTCAGGTACGTCGGTGCATTGTCCAGGATGGACGACAAAATGCCGGTGCCCCAATAGAAAAGCCCCGTGGTCAACGTTTCCGCGTTCATGCTGGCGTAATAGGAAATCAGCGCAAGCGCCGGCACCATACAGGCGAAGATGCCGAGAAACAGCCACCCCACCTCGCGAATCGGCTCAAACGAGAACTCGTTCTTCAGCAGCGCCTCTCTCTTGCAGAACCGGTATCCCACGAAGCACATCGTAAACATGATCACCTCACGTAACCCGAACGGCAAGTTGAATGTGCCCACCAGATCCAGCGGCGTGCCCTTCATCCCTGTGAAGACGTTTGGATCAATGAACACGGATACGATGATAATCAGCACAAAGATGAAGCTGCGATGCCCTTCCAGCTCCACGACCCTTCCGCTCGTTGGCGTAGCCTCGCTAACAGCTTTGTTGCGATGGTCAAGAACGAAAAAGATGCCAAGCAGCACCACCATCGTCGGCAGCCATACATACCAGACGTGCGTTGCCGTCCAGAAAAACGGCACCCCACGCAAGAATCCCAGGAATAAGGGAGGATCTCCAATGGGCGTCAATGCGCCGCCCACATTGGCAACGATGAATATGAAGAAAACGATGTGGTACGGCTTCAAGCGCCCCCTGTTGAGCCGCATGTAGGGCCGGATGAAGAGCATCGCAGCACCCGTGGTCGCGATGAGGTTTGCTATCACGGCACCGATGGATAACAGCCCGACGTTGACCAGCGGCGTGCCGCGCGCATTAACCTTGAGAAAGATGCCGCTGGCCGCAATGAACAGCGACGCCACTAGAGCAATGAAAGAGAGGTATTCCTGCAGCGCATGCAGCATGGACACGGCATCATGCAGCACGAAGACGTAGTACAGCGTTACAAAGAGGCCGAAGCCCACCGCGTATTTGGGGTAGTGGTGGTGCCAATGGTGCATGTAGAATAGCGGACCCGTCGCTATCGCCAATAGCAGTCCTATGAAAGGCAGCACTAGCCATATCGGCGGAATCGCACCATGATGACTCTCCGACACGGGATGATCATCCGCCTCCTGGTTGTCCGAAGCAACATGGTTGTCCGCCTCCTGGCTGTCCGAAGCGACATGGTCGTTCGCCTCCTGGCCCTCGGCTCCGTGCTCTGCAGCCTGCGTACCAGCGACCTGATAGGCTGGTGGAGCGGCCATGGCACCGTGCGCGAAGGTAAGCGTAAAGCCGAACAACAGGCACAACAGATTGAGCCGGCCGACCCTGCTAATCATTAACTTGGTTCGATTCATCGGGGATCTTGCATCTGCAGCACAAAACTATGCTTGATGGCCCGCACAGGCTGCGCCTTGTAGCCTGGAATGGCCGCTTTTGCTTCCAGCGGTTGGGCACCCTCGGGCAACGGCTCCGGGCTGGTGGGACGCTTCTTGGGTGAGACGGGAGTGGGCACTGCGGGCGCTGCGGCCTGCTTCTCATCGATAAGCTCCAAGAGCCGCGCGGTCGCGGGCTCACTGCGCGCCAGAAACGGCTGCGGCACTACCCCCATCAGGATCATGAGCACCACCAGCGGCACCACCGTAGCCAGCTCCCGGCGGTTCAGGTCCGGCATCACGCGATTCTCCTCCCGGCGCACAGGACCGAAAAACATCCGACTCAGCATCCAGAGGAGATAGACCGCCGCCAGAATCACGCCCGTAGTGGCAATCGCCGTAAGCACCGCCATCGCGGGGGTACTGCTTCCAAAGGATCCTGCCAGGATGAGAAACTCGCCTACAAAGCCGTTGAGTCCCGGCAAACCGGCAGAGGCCAGCACCGTCAACACCATGAAAAAGGTCAATAGTGGGACGCTACGGGCAATGCCGCCGTAGTCCGCCATCGCGCGCGTGTGCCGCCGCTCATAGAGCATCCCGACAAGAAGGAAAAGCGCACTCGTGGAGAGCCCATGATTGACCATCTGAATCATCGCGCCCTGCAAGCTCGTGAGCGTAAACGCGAAGATGCCGAGCACCACAAAGCCGAGGTGGCTTACACTGGAATATGCGACCAGCTTCTTGGCATCCGGCTGCGCCCGGGAAACCAGCGCGCCGTAGATAATGCCGACCACCGCCAAAGTGCCAAACAGCACCGCATGATCCGCGGCGGCATTGGGAAAGAACGGCAGGCAAAAGCGCACCAGACCGTACGTGCCCATCTTCAGAAGCACGCCGGCCAGAATCACCGATCCCCCCGTTGGTGCCTGAACATGGGCGTCCGGCAACCAGGTATGGAATGGAAACATCGGCACCTTGATGGCGAACGCCAGCGCAAACAGCACAAAAAGCCATGCCTGTGTGCTGATGGGCACATTGAATTCCAGAAGCTTGGCGTAATCTGCCGTGAACACACCCCCGTTGACCGCCTGTCCTGCAACATGACCCAGGTACAGGATCGCCACCAACATCAGGAGCGACCCTGCCATCGTGTACAGCACAAACTTGACGGCTGCATAGATACGCTCCTCGCCGCCCCAGATGCCGATAAGGAAATACATCGGAATCAGGGTCAGCTCAAAGAAGATGTAAAAGAGCACGACATCAAAGGCGCAGAACACACCGGTCATGCCCGTCTGCAAAATGAGCAGCAGCGAGTAGTAGCCCTTGCGATGCTGCGTGATGTAGTTCCAAGACGACAGCACTACAATCGGCCCGAGCAGCGTGGTGAGCAGCACTAGAAGCAAACTGATTCCATCCACGCCTACCAGGTACTTGATGTCAACGGCCTCGCTGATCAAGCTGAAGCCGCCGCTGACAAACTGCAACGAGGCCGCATCCTCGACGCTGAATCCGATCCACAGGAAGAGTGACAACACAAAGGTGGCGGTCATCGTCACCAGTGCTATGACACGGATGGCCTGATCGCCACGCGCAAGCATCGTAAGCACCGCACCCGCCAGCGGCAGGAAGATGACAACAGATAGTAGGTCCGGAATCTGCATGCTGCTACCGTACCATCAATGCAATCACGACTACGACGCCCAGCACGATTGCCAGCGCATAGGCTTGCACCACACCGGTCTGCAAGTGCCGCGCCATGCGACTGATCTGCTGGGCCGTGCGCGCCACCGCGTTGACCAGTCCGTCCACGACGCGGTTGTCAAAGGGTGCAAACGCGTTTTCTGCGCCGCCCACCACAGGCCGCACGGCAACCTTGTCATAGAACTCGTCCCAATAGTAGCTGCGCTGCCACCACCGGTACAGCCCGCCAAAGCGTAGGCGGATCCGCTCATCGCCCGTCAGCTCATGCAGCGCATAGAAACGCCAGGCCCACCAGACGCCGCCGATGGCGATCAGCGAGCCTAACACAATAAGGACGACTTCGATGCCCACGCTTACATGGGCCGTCGCAGCCGCCTCCACAACGGGGCCGTGGTGTGTCCCGTGTCCAACCAGGTAGCCGTGAATCCAGTTCGCAAGGCCGGCTTTTTCGGCAAGCTTCGGCAAGCCAATGAATCCGCCCACGAGCGATAGGGCAGCCAGAACCACCAGCGGTGCAGTAATAGTCCACGGAGATTCGTGCGGGTGCACGCGCTGCGCCATAGGCCAACGATGGCTGCCCTCGAAGGTGAGCATATACGACCGCATCATGTAAAAGGCCGTCAAGAGGGCTGTGCCTATGCCGACGCTCCACACGAACCAGGCAAAGAGGTGGCCGTCATAGCCGAATTCGAATGCCTTGAACAAGATTTCGTCCTTGGAAAAGAACCCTGCCGTCAGTGGAATGCCGCTGATGGCGAGCGTAGCCGCCAGATAGGTCCAGCGCGTCCGGGGCATAAAGCGCCCCAGGCCCCCCATGGTGCGCATATCCTGTGGATCGAAGGGGTCCTTGTATCCTGCCCGCCGCAGATCGTGCTCCACATGATGCATGCCGTGAATCACGCTCCCGGAGCCCAGAAACAGACAGGCTTTGAAAAACGCATGCGTGACCACATGAAAGATGGCCACAAAGAATGCACCCACACCCGAAGCCATGAACATGAATCCCAGCTGCGACACGGTTGAATAGGCCAACACGCGCTTGATGTCGGTTTGCGCGATTGCGATAGTTGCCGCCACCAGCGCTGTGAGGGCACCCGTCACCGCAATAAGACCCATCACGGTTGGTGCCATCAGCACCACCGACGACATCCGGGCCAACAGGTACAAGCCGCTGGTGACCATCGTGGCTGCATGGATGAGTGCCGACACTGGCGTAGGACCAGCCATCGCATCGGGGAGCCACACAAAAAGCGGAATCTGGGCACTCTTGCCTGTGGCTCCAATGAAAAGCAGGAACACAACGGCATTGAGGGTACCCGCAGTCATTTCGCCAGCGGCCGCAAACACCTCTGCAAAATCCAGGCTGCCAACCTCGCGGACCAGGATGAACATCGCCAGTAGAAAGGCGAAATCGCCGATGCGATTGACCACGAACGCTTTCGTCGCCGCCTGGCTGTTCTTGAAGTCCTCGTACCAGAAGCCGATCAGCAGGTACGAGCACAAGCCGACCCCCTCCCAACCCAGGAACATGAGCAGCAGATTGTCTGCCAGCACCAGGTTGAGCATCATGAAGATGAACAGGTTCAGGTACGCAAAAAACTTCCAGAAGGACCGATCACCATGCATGTAACCGATCGAGTAGAGGTGTATCAGCGCTCCGACACCCGTAACTACGAGCGCCATGATGAGCGATAGATGATCGACGCGGTAGGCGACCGACACGCTGAAGTCGCCTACGCCCATCCATGTATAGAACGATCCAACGTAAGGCTCAGCGAAACCCTGGAAAAAGAGTACCAGGGCGAGCACAAAGGGCACCGCGACACATGCCGTCCCCACGGCTCCAATCGCCGCTTCGCTTCGCCTGAGCTGCGGCCACATGAGGGGCAAGAGCCCATTCAACACCGCGCCTGCTGCAGGCAACAGCACGATCAGGAGCAGCAACAGATCAGTGTCCATTCAATCCACCCTGGAGCGTGCCGGTACCTACCACTTGAAGAGATTGATGTTGTTGACGTCCACCGTGAGCTTGTTGCGGAAGATCGCGATCACAATAGCCAGTCCAATGGCCGCCTCCGCGGCCGCCACCGACATCACAAAAAAGACCAGAATCTGTCCGCTCACCTCGCCCATATATTGGCTCAGCGCCACCAGGGTGATATTGACGGCATTCAGCATCAGCTCCACCGACATCAGGATAATGATCAGGTTGCTCCTGAACAGCACACCCGCTACGCCGATAGCAAACAGCACTGCACTAAGGCCCAGATACCAACTGAGTGCAATCTCCATGCGATCTATGCAAACTTGCGCTTGGCCAACATGAGTGCACCGACCGTAGCTACCAGCAGCAAAACCCCGATCATCTCAAAATCCAGCATGTGGCGGGTAAACAGCGTTTTGGCGATGGTCGTGGCAGCACCCGCGTCCTCGGCAACAGTCGCGGTCGCCGGCATCAGCTGCAGGCTCGTTGCGACGATGAACACCAGCTGCGAAAGCACGATAACGCACAATACAAAGCCGAGCGCCTTCTTCCAATCCATCTTCTCCAACTGCGGCAACGCGCCCAGATTGAGCAGCATGATAACGAACAGGAAGAGCACCATGATGGCCCCTGCATACACCAGCACCTGCACGACCGCTATGAACTCCGCGCTCAACGTCAAATACAGGCCTGCCACGCAAAAAAGCGTCAGAATCAGCCACAGTGCACTCGTTACCGGATTCCGTGCGATCAGCATTCCGAGCGCCGCCACCACCGAGACCGTGCCCAACAAGATGAATAGCGACTCAGCAAGCATGGAAAGCAGTGTGGGTGAGCCGGTTGTAAGGGCGTGTGCGGTCCTGAATCTGGTGAGGCGAGCCAATTTACTCAAACTGCGCGATACCGCAAAGAAAAGAACGCGTTAAGGGTCCTCGACCGGCAGCGGCACAGCCTGCCCTTCCGGCAGCGGCGACTGGTAAGCCGCACCATCTGTCTGCTCGTCAAAATGTGCCTTCGCCGCGGCAACAAGGGCAGGATCGGTAAGGAGATCCACGCCCGTTGATGCAAGCACCTTGGCCGCGACGAGTGCTCCTTTGACCGCTGCATCGGTGCCATGACTCGCCGAAGTGGCCCAGCTGTGCCACGGCAGGCCGGCCGCCGCCGTGGTGACGCTGAAGCCTGCCGTGGGCACGATATAGCTGACCTCAGCGACATCGGTAGATCCGCCGCGGGCTGGCTGCACCGCAGAGGCCAGCGGCTTGATAGCTGCTTCGAAGCCCTTTGCTTCAATATCCAGATATTCCTGCAGCGCCCGGGCGAAGGCTTCTTCATCCTCTGTGAACGCCACCGGACCGACCAGTTCAAGGTTGGTCTGGAGCGCCTCCTGCAGGGGCCGATTGAGATTGTACTGGTGCACGCCCGTATTCAGGAAGACCTTGTGGGTCGTACGAGTGCCTTGGGCCGCGGCGCTGGCAATGTCCAGGATCCATGCGTACCAGCGGTCCACGCTGGTACGATTCACATCACGCACGAAATACCACACCTTCGCGTATTCCGGCACTACATTGGGAACTTCGCCTGCGTTCGGCATCACATAGTGAATGCGCGTGGTTGGCTGCACATGCTCGCGCATCAGGTTGACTCCGTAGTTCATCAGCTCCACCGCGTCCAGCGCGCTGCGCCCGTTCCAGGGGTCTGCGGAAGCGTGTGCCGCCTGGCCGAAGAATTCCACGGTGAAGTTATTCATGGCCCGTCCGGGCTGATTGCGCACTTCTGTGGTCAGGCCGGGATGCCATTCCAATACCGCGTCCGCGTCGTCGAAGACGCCGTCGCGCGCCATGTACACCTTTCCGACGACCGTTTCTTCTGCCGGCGTGCCGTACAGCACGATGGTGCCGGGCAGTCCTTCGCTTGCCATGACCCGCCGCAGCGCCAGAGCGGCACCCACGGAGGCCGCTCCGAAGAGGTTGTGGCCGCATCCCTGACCCGAGGTGATGCCATCGGCGCGCGGCTGGCGCATGGGTGCAGGGGCATTACCCACGCCCGGCAGCGCATCGTATTCCGCGAGGATCCCGATCACCGGGCTGCCTTCCCCGTAGCGCGCCACAAAAGCCGTAGGCATGCCGGCAACGCCGCGCGTTATGTCAAAGCCGTCGCGCTCGAGTATGCCGATCAAAAGCTCGGCAGAGCGATATTCGTACAGGGCCGTTTCGGAGAAATCCCAGAGCGCCCTGGACATACGGTGGATTTGCGCATCCAGCGCTTCCACAGCATCCAGTGCTGCCTGCTTTGCAGGTGCCTGGGCCTGCGCCGCCGGGCACCAGGCGAGGAGACCGAGCATACACCAGGCATACGTGATTTTCATAGAGCGGCACCTTGAATCTGTTTAGCGCCGCCAAAATAATGCCTGCGCGGCTTTTGCGCGGCGCGGACTTGCTACGGGCCATTCATCGCCGCCGCAACCGCTTGCGCGAAAGCCATTGGATCCGCAGCGCTTCCCCACGGGATTATGGTCGCGCTGCTCTCCTTCTGGTGCAACCACAAGGACAACAACCAAATCTCGTCGGACTGATGAACAGCATATCGCTGCGGCCGCGCGGCGCATGTAGTGTAGTGCTGCGTCAGACGCTGCTGGATGCACGCCTTGTCCGCAGCTTCCGGAGGCGCAGCCGCGACTACCTCATCCACAAGCAATCCAAACCGCACCATGTAAACCTCTACAGCGGTTGCCTGTGGCACCACCACCACCACGTTGCGGTCATAAATATCGGTGCCCGTGACAAAGCGTTTGCGGCGCATTGCCCCGAGCCGACCGATCCAGTCGCGCAGCTCCGCCGCGCGCTCAAAGGCCAGCTCATCGGATGCTGCCTTCATCTTCTCATGCAAGCATGATAAGATCTCCTCGCGCGGTGCATTCAGGAAGGCCCGTACCTCATCCAGGCCGTGCGCCGTCAGCCTGCCGCCTAGATGGGCGGCGCGCAGGCTGGCAAACTGGTCTTCCGTGCGCTGCTCGCCGTAGACACTGAAGAACGCCTTGGTGATGGTTTGGGCCATTTGCCTGTCGCTAAACGGGCCATAGTACTCCGCGCCGTCGTCGCGGACGTGGCGCACGACCGTGACGCGGCGGTCCGCAGCCTGCGTGCCGATGCGCAAAAACGGGAGCGCTGCGAACCGTTTCGTATGCGCTCCTCTGTCGGCCCTGTTGTACGAAGGCTGATGCTCCTTACGAAGGCGATGCTCCAAGAGGATTGCAGCGAGTTCGGTCTTAGTCAGGGTCCATTCTATGCGGCGCACAGCATGCACCAGGCGCCGAGTCTGGTGGTTCTTCCCTTCAATGCCCACGAAGTAGCTGCCGATGCGCCGAGACAGGTTCTTGGCTTTGCCGATGTAGAGCAGCCTATCGCTCTGGTCACGAAAAAAGTACACGCCAGGCCCGGCAGGTACAGAGGGCAGCACTGTTTTGCGCAGCGCCTTGATCGCTTTGGGTGTCGTGCCGGTCTTTCTGTAGGTCTGGCGCTGAAACCGCACCAGCTCCTCCACCGTGCGCAGCCTGTGCTCGGCCCGCACGCGCGCCACCAGATGCATCAGCACCTCAAAGGTGGCGGTCGCATCCTCCAGTGCCCGGTGCGCACGACCCATGTCAATCCCGTAGAAGGCCTTCAGGCTACGCAGCGACTTGGAGGGCAGTCCCCGCAATAGCCTTCGCGCCAGCCTTACAGTGCACAACGTCTGGTTCTTCAGCGGCCTGAGACCGGCACGCGAGAGCTCTGTGTTGATGAAGCTTGTGTCGAAACGTGCATTGTGCATGACGACTACAGCATCCCCAACAAACGCGACGAAGTCGGTCAATACGGTACGTGCGGTGGGCGCGCACTCGACCATGTGCGCCTTGATCCCTGTCAGTCGCGTGATGTGGCGCGGAATCGGCTGCTCCGGGTTGATGAGCGCCTGAAACTGATCGATCACCTTGCCCCGCTGCGCCTTGACGCCTGCTATTTCAATGATGCGGCACACACCCGACCGCAGACCCGTCGTTTCCGTATCCACGACCACGAACATAGCGTCGTCAATCAGCATAGCCTTCCGGTGCTGCTTTTTCTTGGTCCCTATATCCCCTATATACCCCTACTATACGGGCTGCCCCTGACACCGTATTGTCAGGGGCCTTGAGCGCGGCTACCGCTGCCCGTGCGGAGCAAGTCCGTCTGAGAGCCGAGGTCCGTATTCAGGTAGCGCGCATTGTAGATGAGCTGGAGCGAATCGGCGGCGTCGGATCGCGGAGCAGCCGCCCCGCACCGGCATCCTTTGGTCGGCAGCGCCGCAGGGGAGACAAGAAGAAGGGCAAGAAGCAGATCATCCTCGGCTTGCTGTGCAATGCGGAAGGCTGCCCGGTGGGCGTGGAGGTGTTTGCTGGTAACACCAGCGATCCCCACACGCTCACTACGCAGGTCAACAAGATCCAGCAGCAGTTCGGACTGAAGCGGATGGTACTGGTGGGGGATCGCGGCCTGCTTACCGAAGCCTGCATCCGCAAGGCGGTCAAGCCGGCCGGCTTTGACTGGATATCCGCCCTGCGCAAGGGCGGGATCCGCAAGATCGTGGAACGGGACAAGGTGCAGCGGTCGCGCTTTGACGAACAGGACCTGGTGGAGGTAACCACGGACCTGTATCCTGGAGAGCGCATAGTCCTGTGCTACAACCCCTTCACGGCCGAAGAATCGGCCCGCAAGCGCAAAGCGCTGCTGCAGGCAAGCGAAACGGCGCTGGAAAAGATTGCCCAGGCCACGCGTCGCGCACGCCGCCCGCTGAAGAAGGAAAAAGCCATTGCCCTGCGCGTGGGCAAAGTCATCGGACGCTGGAAGATGGGAAAGCACTTCAAGCTCACCATTCAGGAAGGCTACTTCCACTATGCGCGCGACGAACAAGCGATCGCGCGCGAGGCCGCCCTCGACGGCGTGTATGCCATTCGCTCCAACCTGCAGGAGCCAGCAGCTCAGACGCTGGTGAAGGACTACAAGAGACTCTCTGCGGTAGAACAGGCCTTCCGCAACCTGAAGGATGACGCGCTTAGCGCCGATGCTTTTTGCGGAAGAGGATCCTGAAGGCAAGCGGGCGGCAAACCAACACCCGGTCCATGCTGCAAAGCGCTCCCCCGCTGCAGAGAAAAAAGCCCGAACCAAGCGGACCGCAGCGGGCGGTGAAGCCATGAGCTTTGAGTCACTGATGGGACACCTGGCCAAGCTGAGCAAGTACGAGGTCACGCCGAAAATTGGCGAGGTCCAGGAGCCCCTGACAGTGCTTGGAAGCCTGTCAGAGAATCAGGCGCGCGCGTTCGAACTGCTGGGTGTTAAGGTCAAATAAGAGGCTGTTCCCAGCAGCGTCACTTCGGCACAGCCTAACATCCTAAGCTCCAACGCTCATCACACCTACCTATCCGTAGGTGTCACGAGGTATCGGCACACTATTCTAAACTCAAACCGTCGTGTAGCTTCATAAAGTGAACTCCCCACTGGGGGTAACTTCAGGTTAGAGTTTGGTCCGGCACCTGTCTTGCCCCGTTGTACAGTCCACTACCCCGGAGCTATCCTTCAATGCCACGCGCCCCCTTGTCCGCCCAGATGGTTTCTGATTCGCTTTCCACGTTGCTTCTTGCTGCCCTGGTTTGTGGCACTGTGATGAACAGACACGTCGCCGTTGGCACCGGCATGACCACGCGAAAAACCTGCCGTTACTGTGCATTTCCGGTTGGGTGATCACCGCGAGCGCGTGGATGATGCTCTTGGATCGCAGAGGTGGCCCACTTCAATCGAACAAGGGGACCGGGCGATCGGAATACACAATTCGGACTAGGGCTGGTAGGGGGCGCACAATTTTTCATCACAGATATTGCCCAATGTGGCTGCATCGAGGTCGGCTAAGGAATTAGCGGATGCCAGGCCCGCCGCTCGTTGTCCTACGTATTCAACAAGTACAACAGACCTCTTTTGGAGGTATTCCGGTCCATGCCGCTCCAGGAAAACAACCGACTTCGTTTATGCCAAAATAGGTGGTTGCAGCCGCGACGCGGCAGTAAACTTGGCAGGTGGATTGATGTGTGTTTGTCGGAAGAATGACCTCCGTACACTACGAACTGATATCCCAAGCGACAACGATCGGCGCCCCCGTTTCTTCTTCGGTCACAATCCCGTACGCACGGCGGCCCCGTACGACGCGCAACTGCACACCTTGGGGCACGCTTGTCTTTCCTACCACGAGGCCATTCTTATCCACGACCAGCCACGTGCTGGTCTGCTCACCCTCCTGCTGGGTCAATTCTATCCATAGGCGGCCTTCGCCATCCGGCACCAACGTATTGAAGGCCGGCTTGACTTCCGGAAGCCGCGCCCGAATCATCTCTTGAAAACCCTCCCGCGCGTTCGCAATTGCCTCTTGCCGCTCAGATTGCGTGACCGGAACTGGCGTGTGGGGTACGGTGATGTCGAATTCAGGTTGTTGGCCGCCGCGAAATGGCAAGGCGGTTATGTGGATTGCGGCATTTGTGCCATAGTACAATACCTGATCAGTACTGACGGCAAAGCGAGCACCGGAACCAAAGGGAAGAGCGTCGAAGCTGATTGTGAATTCTGTGATTTTGACTAGGACGTTCGACTGAGATAGCTGCGCCACGGAATCGCTTATAACAGTGCCATTCCAGTCTACAAGTTTGATCCGCAGAAAATTTATATCGGATTCATCTGACTCGGGCGAATAGCCTCTGGAATACTGCAGGAGTAGCCCGAGATCCGTTGCGCCCAGGAAATCATTCGGCGAGAGTCTGTCGTCTTCAGAAGAACTGGGCCTCAAGCTCGTGACATACGAATGGTCTTGCGGGGAGAATATGGTAAGCCTGGAAGCGAAGATATCCCATGCGTAAAGGGAATCTCCCGGTCCTAAATGCACATCGGGCATGTCGATGAATTCGCCGGGTCCCTCGCCTTCCCTACCAATCTCGCCGATCAGTACACCTTCCTTGGAAAACTTGCGAATACGCTTGACTCTGTCGTGCGTAATGTAGAGATGTCCCCTGGAATCGACTGCCATGCCAAAAACAAACCCGAAGAGCACAGAATCACTGGCCGATTCGTCCCCAATCCGAAACGCTTCGGTGAGTGTAAGTACACTATCTTCGGAACTAGTCTCGCCTTCACCCGAATGTTGGTCGTTTGCACGCTGACACGCCCCCAGCACCAGCATTGCCGCCACAAGGGTAAAAACGATACGAACGCCGTATGGTCCTCCTGGATCGGTCATTTTCTCATGTCATCTTGTTGAGCTGGATGACGATGTGCCGCTTTTTATCAGCCGATACACAGCCACGGTTGGCACACCCAGTTCGTCGTGCTGGAGCAGGAGCACCCAGTCCAGACCCGCGTCGAGAAGGCTTGAACCCGCGGGAATGACAAGGCGACGGCTCCAGACGCCATCCGCGTCCAAGAGGTGCAATGCACGTTGCAGTGCCTGCCAGCCGTAGGTCGTGATCCACACGCTGCCGTCCAGCAACGGCAGGAGGGCAGCGTAGGCGGGAAAGCGCTCCGGCAACCGATCCCGTATGTCCGGCCAGCGCTCTCTTTCGAAGTGCCGGCGCTCTTCGGAGGTGTTGTATCGGGCCAGCCTGGCATCCCGGTATTTGCCCACGTGCTCACGAGTGACCCTCAAGTCCGGTCCGCTCCAGCGGACCATGCGTGCGACGCGACCGGTCCAATCTATCAGTTCGAGTTCGTAGTCGTCGGCCGAACCGTACCACACGCCGGCGGGCGCAACGGCGAACACCATGTCCCGTCCCCATGTTCTGGGACCGTCGCCGCCCCGGCCGTAGAAGGTGCGGTCGGTCCCGGGGATTCCCGAGCGCAGGGTGACGGCGCTGTCCTTCCGCAGCCAGTTCAGCGACATCCGCCAGCGGTAGCTCTCGCCCTCTGTTACGTTCAAGCCCTCCCACGCAGACTCGTAGTCCGGCCACGGGGCAAAGACCAGACCGCCTTCGGCTGTGCAGGCGGGGCTCCCGTACGGACTCACTCCGATCATGCCGAGCGACCGCGTGTCAGCCACCTTGCCGCCCGGATCGAGTTCGGTGATCCGGTCGAGATACCAGTCGTACACCGTGATCGCCGCTCCCGGGCAGCCCCGCAACAGCCGGAGTCCCCTGTATTCACCCGGTCCCTCGCCCAATTGCCCGCTTGTCCACACATGCTTGCCGCTGGCGTCGTACATCCGGACCTCGTAGCTCTGCTCGTCCGCGACGACTACGCTTCCGTCCTCCAGCCGAATCGCGCCGGTCACGTTGCCGAAGAGGTATTCCGGCGGACCATCGAGCATGCCGATCCGCACCAACGGCTCGTCTGCCAGGACCAGGTCGGGGTCGCGGGGGACTTCGCTCTCGACCACTATCTGAACGGCGAACGCAGTGGCCGGCATGGCAAGGAGTGCGGCCAAAACCAGCACGGCCTGTGCGCTTCGACCCCGAAGAATGTGGGTGATTATAGCGTGTGTGATCATAATGTCAGTGTGCAACGCCAACATTCGGGTGAAGGCGAGACTAGTTCCGAAGATAGTGTACTTACACTCACCGAAGCGTTTCGGATTGGGGACGAATCGGCCAGTGATTCTGTGCTCTTCGGGTTTGTTTTTGGCATGGCGGTCGATTCCAGGGAACATCTCTACATTACGCACGACAGAGCCAAGCGTATTCGCAAGTTTTCCAAGGAAGGTATACTGATCGGCGAGATTGGTAGGGAAGGCGAGGGGCCCGGCGAATTCATCGATATGCCCGATGTGCATTTAGGACCGGGAGATTCCCTTTACGCATGGGATATCTTCGCTTCCAGGCTTACCATTACGCCTTGACGCCTGCTATTTCAATGATGCGGCACACACCCGACCGCAGACCCGTCGTTTCCGTGTCCACGACCACGAACATAGCGTCGTCAATCAGCATAGCCTTCCGGTGCTGCTTTTGCTTGGTCCCTATATCCCCTATATACAACTATATACGGGCTGCCCCTGACACTGTATTGTCAGGGGCTTTGAGCGCGGCTACCCTGCAGCATAGGATGCTTCCGTGTGCAACACTTCCGCCCTTCCAGTGGTATCATCGGCACAAACCATTGGGTACCGCAAAACTATGAGCAAGGCAACCGTAATCGGCGCAGGCAATGTGGGCGCAACCGTTGCCGAGTGCGTGGCGCGCAAGGACATGATCAATGAAGTCGTTCTCATTGACATCAAGCCTGGGCTGTCCGAGGGAAAGGCGCTTGATTTGGCGCAGGCGGCACCCATTCACGGCTATGACACGCGCGTGATTGGATCAACAAACGACTACGCGGCCACCGCGGACTCTGACATATGCGTCATCACCTCGGGCGTGCCGCGCAAGCCTGGCATGAGTCGGGACGACCTCCTTGCGATCAACGCCAAGATCGTGCACTCGGTCACCGAAGCTTTTGTCGCAAGGAGCCCGAACGCGATCATCATTGTCGTTTCCAATCCGCTGGATGTCATGGCATACGTTGCGTACATGGCCAGCGGGTTTCCCAGCCACCGCATCATGGGCATGGCCGGCGTGCTTGACACCGCGCGCTACCGATGCTTCCTTGCCATGGAATTGGGCGTTTCGGTCAATGACATCCAGTGCCTGCTCATGGGCGGGCATGGCGATACCATGGTGCCGCTGCCCCGCTACACCTCGGTGGCCGGCATACCGCTAACTGAGCTTATGGACATGTCGCGCATCCATGCCATCATCGAGCGGGTCAAGATGGGCGGCGGCGAGTTGGTAAAGCTGATGGGCACTTCCGCCTGGTATGCGCCGGGCGCTGGGGCTGCGGAGATGGTGGAAGCTATCGTAAAGGACTCAAAGCGCGTCTTGCCGTGCGCCGCCATGCTGAAGGGTGAGTATGGCTACAGCAATCTGTTTATTGGCACACCCGTGCGCCTTGGCCGCGGGGGCGTCGAATCGATCATCGAAGTAGCCCTCGATGAGGAAGAACGTGCACTGATGAGCCAGTCAGCGGCGCATGTGCGTGCCAATCTGGACGCCCTGAAGCGCATTCAGGACGCGCAGGCCTAGGGCTTGTTATACCTCCGGCGGTGCAAGATGCGCAATCGTGGCACCCCAACCGCTACGGTCGCCGGCTGCCCGGAATTTCAGCACCGTTGGTTCTGCATCCAGCAGGCGGTGCACCATGCCACGCTGGACCGAGCGCCCCTTGCCATGGATGATCCTAACCCGCAGGATGCCGCGAGCCCGGCATGCCCGCAGATATTCCTGGACAACGCTGCGCGTCTCACGCGAACTGAACACATGCAAGTCCAGTACGCCATCAATTGGGTATTCCACGAGATCACTCATGGTGCCGGCACTCATGCGGGAGGCAGGACTTGCGCCTCCGCGCTTGCGTCAGAGGTCTTCCAGTGCGTAGAAGGCGCGCACCGCGTCATAATCGCTCACATCCAGCCCAGCCCTGCGCGCAGCCGCGAATCCATCAATCACAACGACCTTTATGATATACTCCTCCTGCAGGAGGCTTACGATGTCGTCCCAGACCAGCACATCGGCCGTTGAGGCCTCGATGAAAACCTCCAGGAATTCATCGTCGTAGGCATAGCCCATCGTAAAGGTGTAATCTACATTAGCGTCCACGGTGTCTTCCACGCCGATGGTAAACGGCAGTGCGGTCCACGTACCCTGGTCGCGAAAATAGGCCAGTACCGCGCCACGATCCACCACGGAGGGTGTAATGCCCGATACAGTATACCCTCTGGAGGCCACGCTGCCATTGAAGGCCGCGGATTCCGGCGCAAAGGCAAGCGTAACGGTGTGCACGTTGGCATTCCCAGGCGGGCCTTGCGGGCCCGTGACTAGGGTGCACCCGGCAAGGTACATCGCGACGAGCGCGGCAATCACAAGGTGCTTCATGGCAATGGAATCAGGTCTCTGGCAAAGCACAGAGCAAAGATCGGACCATGCACGCCGCTGCATTGGGCACGCGTTCAGATACTTCCGGCTACAACAATGCCATCGAACCGACCGTTATGCCTGGACAAGCGGGGCCGCCGTGGCGGCGGTGCCGCGGCAAAAACGCATTGGGGGAGTGCCTACGATCTTAGCACAGAATTAAAACGGCTTTTGGCCACAAAAACCGCTGTCTGAGCTACATTGCGTGTACTATAAAGAAAGGGCAGTCCGTTTTTATGTGTAGAGTGTAACTGAGTTCGCGTTTTTACGTACGCAGACCTTAAAATATGAGCTTGATACCAACCCAACTTAGCACAGACCACTAGACGCGTGGCTATAGCACGTATCATCCGGAAAACAACAGAGAAGCGGCAGCGCAAGGCTTCCACCCGGCTCGAGCAGCTCCAGCAGATGCCTGACGAGGATCTGATGGAGTACTTCCAGTCCGGGACGGTGGACGCGTTCAACATCCTCGTTGATCGTTACAGCGAGCGCCTGATGCACTACCTGTACCGATTCCTGGGCGACACCCGGCGGTGCGAAGACCTTTTGCAGGAAACGTTCCTGCGGGTTTACCGCAACCGCCATTCGTACCAGCGCATCGCCAAGTTCTCGACCTGGCTCTACACGATCGCTGGCAACCTTGCACGCAGCGAGTACCGCAAGCGGAAACGCCGCCGCATGTATTCCATACAGTCGGTAAACCGCGACAACGAGGAATACGAGATGGCGATCCCGGACGAATCCTTCTCGCCTGACAAGCACGCTGAAAGCACCTTGCAGGACAAGTACATTCAGGACGCGCTGGATCAGATCCCGCTCAACTTCCGCGAGGTGGTGGTGCTGCGCGATGTGCAGCAGCTTGCCTACGATGAGATTGCGAACATTACGGGGTTGCCCATGGGCACGGTCAAGAGCCGCATCAATCGGGGCCGCACCAAGCTCCAGGGACTCCTCAAGGACATCTATCCGTTTTGGGAGGAAGAGGTGGAAGAAGTGGAAGCGATAGCCGCAGCGTACGAGAGTGATCCGGTAAGCTAGCTGCGAAGTCTTGGCTCGAAGCGGCCCGGCCTGAAGAGCGAACTCGGCGCGGAGCGGCGCCTTGGCGGCCCGCGCTGGATCAGATACTTGCGCTGGGCTGGCCGCAGTATGCTGCGCCACACCGACATCGCCGGCGTCGTCATGAGGAGCCTGCCTTCAGCCCATCACCGTACGAGTCGGGGCTGCGCCCGGATCCCATATTTGCTCTCCGCTGCACAAGCGTCCCTTCGCGGAGCTGTGCCGGATGGGCCCAGGACAACGTAGGATTGTGCAAGTGCGCAGCACACCGCTGCAGCCGTCGCTGACGCCTGTACGGATCACGGTAGACCAGGAAAGCCAGGAGTTTCGCATCACTTGGCAGGATGGGCATGTCGGAGCATTTCCGCTTGATGGCTTGCGCCGCGCCTGTCCCTGCGCCGGATGTCAGGGACATGAATCAATGCACGCGCTGCCTGATCCTGCTATCTTTCGGCTGCCTGCATTGATGCAATGGCTGAATGTCAAGGTTGAGGTAGCCGGGAGTGTAGGGCTACGGCTGACTTGGGACGACGGCCACAACAGCGGAATCTTTACGTGGGCGCGGCTGCGCGCCATGTGTCCGTGCACCCAGTGCGCGCCACTACCCCATTAGCTGCACGATGATGATAATCACCACCGTGACCGCAGCCAGGATGCCCAAGGCCATCACCAAGTCGCGCTTCTGTTTCCTGTTCATGGCATTCTTCGTAGGCGTGACTACAAGGTACAAAGCCGCCGCTTCACATTTTCTTCTTATTCTTACTGGGCGCCCGCTCCTTACGGCGCGTCTTGTTCGGCCAGCGGCAGGCTGATCATGTTGGCGAAGATCGCATAGGCACCGCGATGGTGCACCTTGAGCTGTCGATACCAGCCGAGGGCCGTATAGATATAGGAACCCCGTCCCACCGTGGCTATCAGCGTGGAACCGCAATGCGGCGCTTCACCTGGGTCGTTCATGCAAAAGAGCGTTTCATAGCGCTCATCCCAGCGCTCAGGAAAGTACAGGCCGCGCTCCTGGACCCATCCGTCCCATGCATCCGGCCCGATCACATTCGGCCAGTGCATCAGCGGGTGACTCGGATCCTGCACCGTTACGGGTGCGTCTTCGAGCGTCACGCGGCTCCGCCCAAGTACCAGGGGTAAAGGTGCGGGCGAGGTGCCGTCTTCACTGTTCCATTCCAGTGTCTTGTGGTAGTTGACGACCAAGTGCCCGCCTGCCCGCACCCAGTCCATCAGCGCCTCGTTGTGCCGCCGCAGATCGCTGCGGACGAGGTAGCTCCGGATATCCACCACGATAGTATGCAGCTTGTGATACGACGCCGAACCCAGAGCCGCGGAATCCAGCATCACAAACTCGACGCCGAGCGCTTCTAGTGCAGCGGGCAGCGTGTTGTCATAACTCTTGACCACACCCACCTTAAGCCCAGGCGCCACCGCCACATCAAAGGCACGCCCGGCTATGCTGAATCCCGCCCCCGTAGAAGTTTCTGCCTCAACGATATAATCCCCATCGGGAAGCTGCGGCGGCAGTGACACGCTGAACTCGCCCATCAACTCAGGCATAGCTACCTGGCGTTGTACTCCTTGGAAAATGGGCGCGGCCGATTGCGTACCGCGAACGCGGATCCGAATCTGAACTTCGGTTAGATCCTCGTCGAATACTTGCACCTTAAATGGCACACGGTTGCCTCCGGCGTGCAGGCGAATCACCGGGCTGGCTGCCTCCAGAAACACGGGCGGCGCGATGTGCAGCGGCAAGTACCCCGCGTGCGTCCGCCGTGCGCCCTGGTAGACGGCATAGAGGATCGGCGGGTGGTTGCGCTGCCGGTGGTACTGATACACCTTGGCCGGTCGGGTAAGCTGTACATCGGCTGGTATGTGTATAGCTGCAGGGCTTGAGGTCAGCACAGTGTCCACCGCGCCGGACAGCACCATGCGCGCACCCTCCTCCGCTGTCCAGGTGATCTCCACCGACTGCCCTGGCACCGCAATCGCATCGTCGAGCGCCAACGCATTCGAATCCAGAGGCGCGATGCGACCGGAATCCATCAGGTACGTCAGCGTGGATGCGGCCCGCGGTACTGGCACTAGACCGGCAAACAGGTCTTCTCCTTCCGGTGCGGCGTCTTCGGAGCGGAGCACGCTGAAGTAATTGGCGCGCAGGCCGGCGACCCGCTCGGCAAACTGGGCCATGCCTTGCGACGCATGAAAGCCGATCGCGTAGGCGGCACCGGCCGCGTAGGATTCGCTTGTTGCGGGATCACGCTCGCCGACTGGAACCGCCACCTGGTATTTCTCAGGCATGCCCCAATGTCGCAGGTACAGTCGGCGCGGCTGCCAGGCTTCCACGCCCGGCTCTTGTAGCTGCTCTGGGCGATACGTCGCATCGCCGGCCAATGCAAACGCGTCGTAGGCAGCCAGGCCCACGGCCTGGTGATGTCCATGCTGACGGCGCGCGCCCACTGTAACCGTGTCGTGATTGGTGAAGATCACATCCGGCTGCAGCTGTCGAATGATGCGCACCAGGCTTGCCGTGACGCTGTCCCGGCCACCCCAGAGTGCAAAAGATTCCTCTGCACTCTTCGAGTAACCAAAGTCGTTGAAGTTCAGAAAGTGCACCTGCGTACCCAGATGGCGCGCCGCCCTTTCGGTTTCTTCGGAGCGGATCGCACCGAGTGCCTCATAGAGCTCCGGACCGATCTCGTTCTGACCTCCTTCGCCGCGCGTAAAGATCACGCTGTGGACATCGTAGCCTTTGGCCCGCCTGTAATAGTGCATGGTGGCCCCATCCTCGTCGTCGGGATGCGCCGCGAGGTTCATGGCCACAAAGCGGGTCTCCTCGGATTGATTCGGGGTCGGCTGTCTGCACGAAGCGCTGAGCAGCACCAAGGCAGCAAGGAAGGCAAAGCAGCGCATGGCGTAGAATGGTGGTGAGTGCGAGACCTGCAGATTGCTACGCCGGGACACGGATTTTGTTGATGCGCGTACAAGGCGGCGCATCGTGCTGGTGCTCGTACTGGAGCTGCTTAAGGGGCTGCTTAAAATGCGAAGTTACCCGTTTATGCAGGTGGATGCCTTCACGACCCGTGCGCTGGGCGGAAACCCCTGTGCCATCGTGCTGGAGGCAGACGACCTCAATGGGGAAGAGATGCAGGCCATCGCCCAGGAGCAGAACCTTTCTGAAACGGCGTTCGTGCTGCGTTCTAGGGCGGCCGATGTCGGTGCGCGTTACTTTACACCATTGTCGGAGATCCCGCTGGCCGGCCACCCCACGATCGCCACGATCCATGCCTTGGTCGAGACCGGGCGCATCCCGGTGCGGCCTCCTCGCACCACGATTCAGCTGGAGCTTCCCGCCGGCATCATCCCTGTTGAAATCTTCGGTGGCAAGAGCACGCCTGAACAGGTCGTCATGACGCAGTTGAAGCCTCAATTCCTGGCCAAGCCTTCGGCTTTGGAAGTATGCGCCGCCTTTGGACTGAGCGCCGATGCCTTGCACCCGACGGTCCCTGCGCAGGTTGTGAGCACGGGCACACCGCAGCTCATGGTCTGCGTCACTGGGGCGACTGCGCTGCGCAGAATCGCAGTGGATTACCGGATCCTTGCGGCGCTAAGCGCCCAGCACAACTTTTTCAGTGCGCATCTGTTCTTCGTGCGCGAAGGCAGGCAGTCAACCTTTGCGCGCCACTTCGCGCCTGAATTTGAGGATCCGTTTACGGGATCAGCAACGGGCGGCATGGGCGCTTTCCTGTGGCGCTACGGCCTCCTGTCGCAGCGCACCTTTTGCGCGGAGCAAGGCCACTGGATGGGCCGCCCCGGCACCGCTTCAGTCGAAGTCGTTGGACCGCGCGATGACATCCTTGCCGTAAAGGTCGGCGGCAGTGCCATCACGGTTATACGCGGCACGCTTTCGCTATGAGCATGGACCCGCGCCCTCAGTTTTTTTTTGCTGCTACTTTCTTGAACTGAAGCTCCTATGAGTCAATCACTCGATACCCTTGTTGTCCACGCTGGCGAAAGCGACCAGCGAATCGATGGTGCCGTACGCTTGCCGATATTCCAGACGGCCATGTTTGCGCATGATGATCGGCCCCTGCGCTATATCCGCTACAACAACACGCCCAATCAGGAGATTATCAACGCCAAGGTTGCGGCTATCGAAGGGGCGGAGGCTGCGCTTGTTACGGGCAGCGGCATGACAGCCATCTCCGGCGCCTTGCTTTCGGTACTGAAGCCAGGCGACCACCTTTTGGCGCAGGACCGCTTATATGGCGGCACGCACAGCTTTGCGACCTCGCTGCTGGCCGATTTCGACATTGCGTATTCGTTTGTGGATGCGGATCAGCCCGATTCGTGGGAAGACAGCCTGCGGCCCAACACCCGCGCCTTCTATGTGGAGTCCCTCACCAATCCCCTCCTTGAAGTATGCGACCTTGAAGCGGTCGTGGCCTTTGCGCGGGCCAACAGCCTGGTTTCGCTGATAGACAACACGTTTGCATCGCCCTGCAACTTCAAAGCCGCCGCATTCGGGTTCGATCTGTCGCTGCACAGCGCGACGAAATACCTCAATGGCCATTCTGACATTGTGGCCGGCGCGATGGCAGGCCGCGCGGATCTCGTTGCGGGCGTGAAGCGAACGCTGACGCACCTGGGCGGGGCGCTCGATCCCAATGCCTGCTTTCTGCTGAACCGTGGCTTGCAGTCACTGGCGCTGCGCATGCGTGCGCACAACGAGAATGCGCTGGCACTGGCGCAATTCCTGGAAGGCCACCCGGCCGTATCCAAGGTCAATTATCCGGGGCTGCTGTCGCACCCGCGCCATGCGCGTGCCGCGCGCCTGTTCGACGGATTCGGCGGCATGATCAGCATTGAGCTCAGGGGTGGCCTGCCGGCTGCGGAGCGACTCATAGCACGGCTGCAGCTGCCCCTCTTTGCACCTAGCCTGGGCGGCATAGAGTCCCTGGTGACGCGGCCTGCGATGAGCTCCCACGCTTCCCTCACGCCCGAGGAGCGCGCCCAGGCTGGTATCAAGGATGACCTGGTTCGCATCTCTGTAGGCATCGAGGCGAGCGGCGACCTGATCGACGACTTCAGGCAGGCCCTGGCGTAGAGGGCGGCCCCGGGTTATCTGCTCGCAAGGCCCACGCGCAGCTCCTCTCCGCGCGTGCCAACCCTCTGGCAGCGCACGGCTCAGGTCTGGCACGCGATGCGGCTGCGGCGCCTTGTACACTTACACCGCGTGCAGGAGCAATCATGGCGGCGGCGTGCGATCAGCCTGTGCGCCAAGGCCAAGAGGCGTCGTCCCGACGCCTACTGCCGCTGCGGCAAAAGTCTAACGTGCGCGTTTGCGCTTAAGCGTGCCGAACCCGCGCCAGCCGGGTATGGCTGCGGCCTGCCGCATCCATGATGCCAACTGCTGCTCGTCGAATTCGCCTTCGTAGATATCAATCCAGCGCGACTTCTTGTCTTTGCCTTTGCCGGGCGGGACCGGTTGCAGCGAAACGCCTTCGAAAAAGGTGACCTTGATGTAGCGTGTGAAGACATGGTAGCTCACGAACCACCCTTGGTCCTCGACGCCGTAGAACGGTGAATTCCATCGCACGGCCTTTTGTACCTGCGGCACGTTGGCCGTAATCAGATCATCCAGGCGTTGCCCCAACGCGCGCTTCCAGCCGGGCATAGCGGCGATGTAGGCCTGCACCGGACCATCGCCATCCCCCTTCGGAATCTGAGGGTTTCCTCCTGAAAGAAGCACCGGCTTCTTGCCGGTCTTCGCCGATTCCGTGGCCTCCGAAGCCGGTCGTGATCGCTTGGGGACAGTGTCAGCCATCGCAGAAATCCTTGCAGGTTCAGCCGGGTGCCAAGCTGCTGAAATAGCCACGCCCACCGAATGTTCTACGGCCTAGTGGAACTACCTCCGCCGGCGGCCTCTCCGATGCAGCGTGGAGAGAGGGCCATGCCGGATCGACTTCTCACGCGCCGCGTGCTTCGAGACCCCGGAAATGGGAAAGTCGACTTCGGCGAGGCGTTTGCTCTCCTTGGAATCATGAATCGTTCATAGACCGATCTTGGCTCGGCTTCGCTTACAATGGTGTGCTTCGGCAGCGGAAAGCATGATGCAATACAGCTCAGTGAAGATTTTTCAGACACTGTCTGGAAAATTCGCTCAGACGGATATGTCTGGTAGAACAGACGCATCTGCCAAATATTCTGACAGGAAAATCCTCGGCCAAGCCACTTTGTCGAATCAGTCGCCAGCCTTTCAATGAGCGCTTTCCTGTACTGGACTCGCTCTTCGCCCGCCAGCTCAAATCTAATATGTCGTCCAATCAGCCCGTAGGCCGCAGTCATGACGGCATTCACCGAACGGGCGGCATGTCGTCAGGCGACTTCGACGATATCGGCTACATCGTCGAAAACCGGCTGTACCGCTCCTCAAGTGAAGCAATTTTCGCCATTTGTTGCAGCGGCAGGCAGCAGCAGTTTGCGCTAAACCGCAACCTTTTGGAGCGACATGGCCTGATGGTCAGGCGGGTACAATAGCGGATGAGACAATCACCTCGGCTCCATCGTCCACAAAGAACAAGGCCGGGCAGCACGGTCCTGAGATGAAGTCGACTAAGGAGGGAGCCTGTTTACACGGGGAGGAGAAGGTGATCTACGGCGACAAAACCTATGTGAGTCACCGGCGCAAGGCGGAGGCGGAAGCCCGGGGCGTGGAGTGGCGCGGGTTGCGTAAGGCCAAGACGAAGCAGAAGCGCAATTGTGCGGGCCGGCCCGTCAGCAAGAAAGGCAACAAGGCATGGCCCCAATACGTCATCGGTGCCGCACGCCAAAAGCGAACATGGTACGCGAAACGTAGCGCTCATCAGGCCTCAGTATGGTGGACGGAAACGCCGGCTGGTTGGGCGAATCAGGATAGTGCTGCGTTTCCAGGCAGAACCCGCCATGAGGGCCGTACACCTGACGGTTCTTCCCTTCTACACCATCCAGAAAGTTGCCCGTGTAAAGCTGGACACCCGGCTCAGTCGTCCACACCTCCATCGTTCGACCCGAAAGAGGATCGTAAACGCTGGCCGCCAACGCCAGGGAATCGCCCCCGCCATCCAGCACAAAGTTGTGATCGTAACCACCACCGATCACCAGTTGCGGATCATTATCGCGAATCCTTTCACCGATAGGCCGAGCCGTCGTCTTGAAGTCAAACGGCGTGCCGAAGACACTCCGCAGTTCGCCCGTGGGTATCAGCGTGGAATCGACCGGGGTGAAGTAGCTCGCATTCAACGCAAGTTCATGATCCAAAATATCACCCGTGCCGCTGAGATTGAAGTACGAATGCTGCGTCAGGTTGACCGGCGTCGCTTTGTCGGTCGTAGCCTCATAGTCGACGATCACCTCATTGTCCGCGGTGAGCGTGTACACCACCGTTACGCGCAGCGTACCCGGGTAGCCCTCCTCGCCATCGACACTGACGTATCTGAACGTGGCCGACGTGCGCTTGCCATCGCTTGCCGCCATTGACTCCCAGTTGACTTTGTCGAAACCGACCAGGCCGCCATGCAGGTGATTCGGGCCGTTGTTGCGGGCCAGCATGTAGGTCTCGCCATCGAGCACGAAGCTGCCGCCCGCAATGCGATTGCCATAGCGTCCTACGATGGAGCCGAAATAAGGGTTGTTGTCGCCACGATACCCCGCAAGCGAGTCGAACCCCAGCACCACATCGTCCATGCTGCCCTTTGCATCCGGCACCGTGATGGATACGATCGTAGCCCCGTAGCTCAGGATGCCGACCTCCACGCCTTGGCTATTGCGCAGCGTGTGCAGGCGCACTTCGCTTTGGTCGGGCAGCGTGCCCACCACAGTGGTCGCAGTGCTGAATCCATCTTGCGAGGATTGACATCCCGCCATGAAGCAAGCAACCACCACGATGCTAATTGTTAAACCAGCGCGGACCATCATCGTGAATCACCTCTATGTCCTGGATTGCAAACCAGCCTTCGTTCTCCGTACCGGAAGAGTTCTGGTAGGGCACCTCCGGATTGCCTGTTTCGATATCGACCACATACGCCAGCGCCTTCCTGATGCCGGGTGCCACCTCAACCGCTTCTGCAACATCCGCCACGCGCCCGCGAATGTCTCCAAGCATCAGCCCGTCCCGATTGTACAGGTGTACGATAACGCGCTTGCCGATCAGGTGGTACATGCCGCGCGGCGCACCGCCGCAGCGTGTGGTGCCTACTGGGATGGCGTGTCTTCCTTGCGCGAGGCCGACACGTCCAGGTGCATGTTATAGTCTTGTAGGAACTGCTGCCCCGTAAGCACACCTTCGGCCAAGGTCAGCGTCACATCCATGATGCCATACTCGCCGCTATCAAAGGTGAAGTTGACCTCACCCGTCTCACTGTCGTAATCGGCACCAAATTCGATTGGATCGTCCGGCGCCATCTCCATGATCAACGAACCGATCAGCGAATCGCCTTCGGTGCGGAAGGTGACACTGCCCGTGTACACGCCTTGCGGAGTGTCCACCGCGTATTCCCACGCACCGGCCAGTGGGTGCGGTGCTGGGGCTGCATCGTCAGTGGCTGTGCTGCCAAAACTGGCACAGCCGGCAATCAACAGGGCTATTCCAAAAGCGCCGGAAAGGCGCAGAAACGAACTTGACATGGCGATGTGAAGAGTAACCTATGGACGTACGGCTCGGGGCTTAAGCGACGTCAACGCACCAATGCGAACAGGTTCACCAGTCTTCACACTCTCTCTAGCAGCTACACCTATCAGTATGGACATTGCACCGTCTCGCGACCCTGCAGACAGCCGGAGCGGATCCGGCATGTCAGGGGTTCTGAATATACGATCCTTCAAACGACTGTCACCACCCCCGTGACCGCCCCCGCCATGGGGTATCTGGATAAGCTCCGTCTGGCCGAAGTTGTCCGTCACGCGGACCTCGTCATAGTTCGGTGCCTGCCAGGGCTGGCGCTGCTTGATCCACGCTTCCAGTCGGCCCCGGGTCCCGTTGAATGCTATGCGGTACCCCTCATAGGGTGAATACGTCGTCAGCGAATAGCTTACATGCGTGCCATTGGCATATTTGATCTGGGCCGACATCTTGTCATAGATGTCAATGTCCTCACTCCAGACGCAGCCATCCCGCAGGTATCCATCGTGGTGCTCGTGCGCCACATACAGGTTCATGTTCGACTCGCTGCCGGTGATGTCCCAATAGTGCCTGCACCGGTTCGCATACGGACAGCCCCGGCAATGGGTGTGCCGGAAGTCATTGTTGTGCCCATAGTACTCGAGCGCGCCATACGCAAATACCTCCTCCGGCTCGGACTCCAGCCACCAGTTCAAAAGGTCAAAGTGGTGCGTCGCCTTGTGGACAAAAAGGGTGCCGCCGAAACGCTCCTTGCCATGCCAGCGCCGGAAATAACTTGTGCCGTGGTAGATGTCCAGATACCAGTGGAAATCCACGGAGGTGATATCGCCAATCCGGCCCTGCATAAGGAGCTCTTTGATGCGCTGTCGATGCGGCGAATAGCGATAGTTGAAAGTGACCGTGAGGTTCTTGCGTGTCAAGGCTTGCGCATCCAGTATCGCCTGGCACTTGTCGGCATCGGTGGTCATGGGCTTCTCCGTAATCACGTCGCAGCCCGCGTGCATCGCCTTGATGATAAACTCGTGGTGTGTGGCGTCCACCGTAGTCACGATCACCAGATCGGGCGCTGTCGCCCGCAGCATCTCGTCAAAGTCCGTAAAGGTTGGGCAGCTAACGCCGATGTAGTCTTTGGCGTAAGCCAGCCTGCCTGGATTGATGTCTGACAGGCCTGCGAATTCGACCACATCCGCATAGGCCTGCACGAGGCTGCGCCCCCACATGCTGTTGCCGCGGACACCCGTGCCTACGAGTGCCACGCGCGCCTTCCTGGGCGTGCTGGCCGACAGGACCCGCGGCCCGACCAGCACCGAACTGGCCGCTGCTG
Source organism: Rhodothermales bacterium (assembly GCA_951812585.1). GTDB lineage: Bacteria > Bacteroidota > Rhodothermia > Rhodothermales > Bin80 > JAAXGV01. The sequence goes on from OX638318.1 coordinate 670,759, forward strand.
CGCTGCTGGTCTTCAGAAAACTGCGTCGCGTGACTGATTCCATACCGATACCTTCAGTGTTATAGCGAAGGCTCCCAACCCGGCTCATAGGACCGGTTCCAGTAGCCCATGGCCTCTTCGTCTCCCAGGATGCGCCCGTTGGCAGGGTCGCATCTTAGGGTTCGCCCTACGTATTGCGCCACATTGCCCAGGTGGCACAGCAGCGTGCTCTTGTGTCCTTCCTCAATAGGCGAAGCCTGCACGGCACCATCTCTGATCACCGCCAGCATGTTGGCTATGTGCCGCTCCGTCAAGCCGCCGCCGCCGCGCACATCCATCGTTCCTTCCTGATTGGAGGCACGTGCACGCTTCCAGATCTCCCGGTTGTCTTTGTCGTACACCACATAGCCCGAACGGCCAAGGCGCACAGTTCCATACTCGCCGTACACCAGCGTGCCGCGACCGCTGCCTTCCACCGGGCGTCCGTTGCAGCTTCGTCCGTCCCAAGTGATGGCCTTGTCTCCTTCAAAGTTGAACGTTGCCACCTGGGTGTCGAAGAATTCCCAGTCGTCCTGATAGTGGAAGCGGCCGCCTGCGGAGGTGACCATCGTAGGGTAGTCAACGCCAAGTGCCCAGCGTGCTATGTCGATTTCGTGGGTGCCGTTGTTGCATATCTCTCCCGTGCCCCAGTGCCGAAACCAGTGCCAGTTGTAGTGCACATAGTTGTCTTTGTACGGCACGCGCGGCGCGGGGCCTTGCCAAAGGTCGAAGTTGAGCCATTGCGGCACCGGCACTTCCACGCCGCGCCCGATGCTGCCCCGCGTATTGGCATACCAGGCCCGCGCATAGTAGGCGCGCCCGATGATGCCTTCACTGATGGCTTGGATGATCTGCGCCGACTCCCGTGAGGAGCGCTGCTGATTGCCCATCTGCACGACACGGTTGTAGCGCGCTTGTGCGGCGACCACCATCTCGCCTTCGCCTGCGTTGTAGCTGCATGGCTTTTCGACATAGACATGCTTGCCCGCCTGTAATGCCAGAATGGTCGCCGGCGCATGCCAGTGATCCGGGGCAGCGATCACCAGAATGTCTACATCGTTGTCCTCCAGGACGCGGCGCAAGTCTTCTTCGCCCTTCGGAGCTGAATCCGGTGCCACTTCCTGGACGCCCTTGATTGTGTTGGCTATGGCCCGCGTGTCGACGTCGCAGACGTAGGCCACCTCGCAGTTGTCGGCCGTAGCGAAGGATCGGGCCAGCACATGCCCGCGACCTGCCACGCCCATGACGGCAACGACCAGCTTATTGTTGGGCGATGCGTATGCACGCAGGCCCATCATGCCTAGCCCTATGCCGGATGCGGCAGTCCGCCGAAGAAATACTCTGCGATTAATACCCACGGCAATCCCCTGTTGGTTCGCCTGCTAGTATACGACTCAGGAAGATTTCGATACCTACCCTGCAGGAATAAACCCTCCACGCAATGCCGTACCGGTGCGCAGGGCGCGCGGCGGACTGAGGGTACTGCCTAGAAGGGACGTCAGGCCTTAAGGGCAAGCCCGGGCTTTCAGGCTGCGCTGTGCTTGAAGCTACGTGCGCACCAGGTACTGAAACTTGAAGAATACCTGCCGGCTGCTCTGCCGGAAGTATTTGGACGCATCACCACCCACACGTGCATACTGGTCCAATTCGTGCGTGCTTCCCAGATGGATGGCGGTAAACGCGTTGAGCTTATAGGTCAGTAGTGGATCAACTTCCAGCGACTTGTTGAAATCGTTGTACTGCACGACCGTTCGGAAGAAGAAGCTTCGCGTAAACTGGTACCCCAGCCGCAAGCGCGCAATGTAGCCGCTGAAGTAGTTGTCGCCGGTAGCGCGATTCTTCAGGCGTGAATAGGCTACCATGGGCCGAATGGCCAAGTGCTGATTGGGACGAAACGACCCCGAGAACCATACGTCCAGACTCTTGCCCAGGGTTGGATTGTCCAGAAATCTCGCGATGTCTCGTCCTGCGGACACCCCTGCGGAAAGGCTTGCGTATTCGCTGAAGTTGCTGAATGCATCCAGGCTGAAGCGCTGGATACCGTCGAAAAGCTTGCCCGCAAAGCGTTCGCGCTCAAAGGTGTAGCGCATCCATACGTTGGTCTGCCCCTTCATCTGCAGGCCCAAGCCTGGCGACAAGAAGTCGTTCTTGTGCAGGCCGTCATAGTTCCAGCGACGCCCTGCGGCCACATTGGGTCGTATGCGATCTACGAATGGGAGCACCTTTTCCGGATACAGGGTCACACCCTGCCAGGCGAACACGCGGCGCACGCTGTTCTGACGCACAAAGCCGTTTGCCGCTCTGAATGTTGGGGTGCTTTGTTCGAATCCCGTTTTGAAGCTCCAGTAGCGTCCTTCGCGATCCAGTTCCAGAGAAGCGGCCAGCCCACGAAAGTTCTCGCCATCCAGTGCAGCGGTGTGATTCCGTGAACCGAAGGTGATGTCTCCCACCGAAGCGGATCGTACGGAATCGGTCGCCTCTGAAGTCTGGCTGGCAACCAGCTGCCCACTGAACAGGTACTTCTTGAAGAATCGCACCTGGCCATCAATGCCTAAGGTGCTGCCTGCCCCGCCAATGTCCAGACGCCGATCCGTTAGCATCGCGCCGACGTACGAATTACCGGGCAGGTTGTATTTGACGCGCAGGATATTGGACACGCTCTTGCCTGCGCTCAGCAGCCTGCTTTCCTCTTCGAATGGCATAAGCAGGGGTGACGTGTTGTCCCGGGCCCCTATGTACGCGATGTCTGTGTTGCCCCATCGGCCGGTCAGCTTGCTGGCTACGATTGGATCGTTGATGCTGCGCGTGTAGACCGTTCGAATCTCCGTCCTGAACAGATCTGAGCCCTCCTGAAAGAAAGGCCGCCGCTCGTCATACGAGAGGGCAAAGGTGGAGTTGACATCAATCTGCGCCACATCGGATTCGATCTGACTGAAGTCTGGATTAAGCGTAACGTCGGCGGTCAGCTCCGAAGTCAAACCGTACTTTACGTTCAGAGAAGGCTCAAGCGCGACGCGGTCGTTGTCGAAACCGCTGGACGGATCGCCAGCGCTGCGCAGCGCCCCCGTGCTGGCACCCGTAAGGGCCGGCAGCACCTCAAGGTTGCGGCCCGCGCGCACGCCCTGTATGCCTGTGATGGTGCCCAACTGGCAGGGCCAGCATGGATTGTCCCGATCTATGGCTGCCCAGGAATACTGGCTGCGGCTAGCCCGCGGATGCGTGACCCAGAACGTGGCCCCCCAGGTCTGCACATCCTTGTTTGGAAAGCGCAGGCTCTTGAACGGGATGGCCATCTCAACCTCATACCCCGTATCCGTGATGGTGGCTTCAGACGTGAAAACAAGGTTGAATCCTTCGTCCTCGTTATTGACCGCAATCCTGGAATCGCCCTGGACGCCCAGCGGATTAGACGCGATGAAGTACAACGACTGCCCGTCCTGATTAGGATCCAGAATAACCCCGACGTAGTCGTCCTGCCACAGCCCGTCCCGATCACTCAGGTTGGCACGAATATGCGCGGGATCATCCTCGATGCTGAAGGCCACGTACAGATGGTCCGCATCGTACGCCATATACGCCGTCACGTCTATGGGCGGCGCCGTTTGATCGCCTGGGAAGACTTCCGAAAAGTTCACGGCCTGGGCTGCAAAGTGCCAAGCCGACTCGGTCACCTTACCGTCCACCTCAATGGGCGTCATGGTGCGCCGCACATCCAATGCGGGCTGAATGTTAGGCCTGAAGATCTGGGCTTGCGCGGGGCTCGCGTCGGCTCCGGCTTGAAGCGATTGGGCGGCGCTCCTGTTTGCAACCAACGTGGCTGAGAGGATCAGCGCAAACAGGAGTCCGAATCCGAAGCAGTTGTTCATGGTGCTCATGAGGCAAGTAAGACAAAGACATCCTCCCAGGTGCCTTGACTCTACGTAGCCACACCTGCTTGGTTACGCCCGACTTGTTTTACGCGGCGTTGGTATTCATCCTGACCACACGTTGATGTGCACTCGCAATGACCGCGTCGCGGAGTCATATACGCGCAGCAGCCTGCCAATGGCCTGGGCTTGGGAGCGAGTGAGCGACCTCACAGCAATCAGGTGCCCATCAGGAATTACCTTCGACATGCGCAGAACCGGCCTGCGACACGCACGGAAAAGCGAAGCGCGGCGCTGCCAGGGAGTCGCAGCAGGCTGCTTTCGGCGCCGCTTCGCGACCTTGTGACCGGACCTGCAGTCGACGCGGTACGCACGCCGACTCGTGAATCACAAGAGTGGCAGGCCTCCTCCTGACCGTCCCTCTTTGGCTGTACAAGCATCTCGCGGGAAGCCTTAACCGCCGCGCGTCCGCGTGCAGCAAAGGATCAGTCCAATAGCCGCGCCTCTAGCTCCTTGCCGTAAGCTTCCAGATCGTAGATGAGCTTGCGCGTCTTCTCGTCAGCGCACTGCATCCGCGCTTCGGCAAGGTCCTTGACATAATGTTCGTACTGCGTCAGGCCCTTGTCGTCCTTCGACTCGAAAATCCGGTGACGGCAGTGTTGGTACCAGCGCGTTTCATCCTCCGCTGACAGGCTGCGCGGAAAGTTGCGTGCGCGGAAACGAAACACCAGCTCCGGCAGGCGTTCGTCCTTGAATGGAGTTTCTTCCCAACGCGGGCCGGGCTCGTCTACCAAATTCAGTATCCTGTCCAAAAGGGGTCGGTCGGAGCGCGGTATAAAGCCGTCGTAGAGCGCCTGGTCCACATCTCGTTCACGGTCACGGGGCCAACGGGCTGCAAAAGCATCGGCTGCCCGGCGTCCGAAGTCTTCCTTGTCCCTAATCAAGGCGCGGTGCTGCAGAAGCGTTTCCAGCTTCGTTCCCATGCGATCCATCAGCGCCGTTTGCCGATCGGTAAGCACGCCATCCAAGTCGAATTTCCACACGTACGGGCAAGCATTCAGTCTAATCCTGTGCAGCGCCTTGTCACCCAGGCTATCCTTCTCCAGCAGCACCTCGTCCGGCGCATCGAACAAGGGGCGCGGATCATAGAAGAGATCATACGCGAACACGGCTCCTTTGTCATCGCTCCCTATCGGCATCATGATGGATGCGCCGCGACGCCAATGTACAACCGAGCCCGAAACGTAGAGAAAGGTGCTATTTGCAGAAACGTGACGCTTGACCTCACGCTTATCCCGCAGGCCCAGAAAGTTGCTCCACATGCGCGGCTTAGCCGCCTTGATCAGCTGCGCCACGCGTAGCATGTTCCGAACATCGGCCAGTGCATCATGCGCACTGGAAATATCCACGCCGTTCGCACCGGCAATGTCCTCCAGGCGGAAGGATGGCTTGTCATCGTCGGCAAAGTGCCATTGGATGCCATCCGGCGAAAGTGCAAAAGCCGCCCGAAACAGGTCTATGATATCCCACTTTGAGTTCCCATCCCTGCTGTGCCATGCGTAGGGGTCGAGCAGATTTCGGTAGAACAGAAACCGCGTAACCGTGTGGTCAAATCGCATGGCGTTATAACCTACGCAGCATGTGCCTGGCCGCATGAGCAGCGCATGGATCTGCTGGGCAAATGCGTGCTCGGTTATGCCAAGGCGGCGCGCCTTTTGCGGTGCGATGCCGTGGACCAGGCTTGCCCTTACCTGCGGCAGGCAGTCCAGCGCAGGCTTGCAGTAGAGCGTAATCGGCTCGCTGATCTGATTCAGGTTCTCATCCGTCCGGATGCCGCCAAACTGGACCGGACGGTCCACCATCCTCCAGCGGCCCGTTGTTTCGTAGTCATACCAAAAGAACTCCATCTGCTTCTCATCAGTGCACAGCAAGACCCCGACAGCCCCCGTCAAGGCGCGATCGAGGAATCATCTCCGAAGCGGCGTACGGACATCCCGCCGCAGCTGACCGGCTGCCGCACAACATACGGTAATTCGTGCCATGTTCCCGACTTGTACATTGTGGAGGTCGGCCCTGTGAACCGGTCAACCCGGGTGCCTGGCCGACCGTGGGGCCGGCTGCATCTGCCGCTGCTGCAGTGCGATATACCCAATCGCTGGACAGCTTTTCGCCAGTGCCCCCGCCCAGCAGTGTTATGGGTTATAGCGGAGCATGGCTGCACCGGTGGGCAATGGGTTTGGTATCGGTTGCAGGTCTGGCGGACACTGGCCCATCCAGATCGAAACAGACCGCCGCTGGGCTACGGTGATGGACCTTCCGGTGATGTCGTTGGTGATTGCAGAGCCATGCATGCAAGTCCGGGCTTGCGTGCCTCCAGTATGGGCCTCGCTCTGCTTGCCGCTGATCAATACGATCAAGGGCACTACGATGGCACTGGACCGCTTTGACGATGCTGTAGCACACCAAGCAGCGGCGCGGAGCATGTCCGGTGCTAAAAGCAAGGGACCAGTCTGGCATGCGCCCGTTCTGCCGAGCACGGCTTCGCTTCTTGCCCCGCGCGCGAGCCCAGCGAAGCAGCGCGCAGGCCTGTCTGCCCGCATGGAACGCATTGGACTTAAGCCCCTTTACTGCACAGACATTCTTCGCATATCATCATGCGCATGTTTGACAACCAGACCGTCCTGATAACCGGTGCGGGACGCGGCATCGGGGCGGCGGCCGCACAACAGTTCGCGGCACACGGGGCCAATGTCGTCGTCAATGACCTGGAAGCGGCGCAGTGCAATGCGGTCGTGGACTCCATCGTGGCATCGGGCGGTACCGCCCATGCGGCGTCCGGCGACATTACGCAGGATGGCATGGCAGAAGTGCTCGTTGCCCGTGCGTATGACCTATACGGCGAACTCAACGTGCTGGTAAACAACGCGGGCTTTCTGTGGGACGGGATGCTTCACAAGATGACCGATGAGCAATGGCAGCGCATTCAGGAAGTGCACACGCTGGCACCGTTTCGGATGATTCGCGCAGCCGCCCAGTACTGGCGGCCCGCAGCCAAGGCCGAAATGAACACCGGTCGCTTCGCTCGGCGTTGCATCATCAACGTGTCATCCACCAGCGGCCTGCACGGCAACATCGGCCAGGCCAACTATGCCACCGCCAAGATGGGCATCGTGGGACTCACCAAGACCGTTGCCAAGGAGCTGGGCCTGTTCAGTATCCGCTGCAACGCAGTGGCCTTCGGGATGATCGACACGCGCCTGACAAGGCCAACAGAAGATGGCGAGACGTTTGCGATCAGCGGCCAGGAAGTCAAGCTCGGCGTGCCTTCCAAGCTGCGGCCGGCTATTGAAGCACAAATACCGTTGCACCGGTATGGAACACCAGACGAAGCGGCAGGCGGAATACTCTTTCTTGCCTCACCCCTGGCGGACTACGTCACCGGTCATACGCTGGAGGTAACCGGCGGACTCGGCATCTAGACTTATTGCGAATCCGGAGAGCGAAGAATTTCTTCGACGAGGATCACAAAGGTTTCGATGGGGTGCGCACCGTTGAGGAAACGTCCATTGATGAAAAAGCCGGGCGTGCCCGTGACCCCGAAGGCTGACTCCGCCAAGTCGATAGAGGACTCCACTGCTGCCGCCGCCGCCAGGTAGTCCGCTGACGTTGCATTGGCCGCGCACTCGTGCCAGGCATCAAGATCGATTCCGCTGTCCATCAGGTAGCTGCGACTTAGCGCAACGAGTCCCTCGAGCGCGATCTCGCTCTGATTTCGAAAATAATTGTCATGCAGCATCCAGAATGCCTCTGCTGACTGTTTCTCTGCGCACACGGCGGCAATAGCCGCAGGCTTGGCCCAGTTGTGAATGGGCAGTGGCTTGTGCAGATACACAAAGCGAACTTCGTCTGGATACTGCTTGAGAAGCTCCTCTATGGTAGCGAATCCGCGCGCGCAATAGGGACACTGGAAGTCGGAAAATTCGAAAATCGTCACAGGCGCATCCGCTGGGCCGCGGGACGCCATGCCTTCCGCGTACTCCATCAAGGCATCATGGCGCTCCGCTTCGGATATCGCTTCCAGCTGTCTTTCCTGCTCCTGCCGCTCCGCCACCTGCTCAATCGACAGGCTGACATCTATGGCCTGATGCGACAACAAGAGTAGAACCCGCGCGTAGGCAACCGAAAGCAAAAACGGCAACTGCTGCTCGCCATTGATCAGTACCGTCCCCTGATGAAAGCCCTCAAAAGAGCTTTCGGTGATCGAATCCAGTTCCAGCTCCGCGTCACGCAGATCGGGGATTCGAAAACGGAGGTTGGCCAGAATCTGATCACTGGATGGCAGGTCCTGCCCCGGTGCAGTCGCCGCACACAACGACGCCAGAATTAGAAGAAGCGCAATGCGCCGAAGCTTACACATAAGGGTGCCGTTGGGTTTAGCCTGTGTGTTACTTGTGCATCGTGTAGATGTTGCCAGGTGACCATGCCTGGCGGTATTTGCGGGAGCCAAAAGAGTGCGCCTGGGTGCTGCACTGAACGCCCGGAGCCCTCTGTCACGCGGACCTTCCACCTGCCTGGCCCCACCTTCAGACGCTGCGAATCAGGCCCGGGCACTACCAGCGGGTGCCGCCTGGCGGGACAACGCAAATGATCGCGGCTTTGGGAACGCGAGGGATCCGCCGCCGCAAACCTCTTGCGGTAAAGCCCGCCTTATGCGCTTATGCCAAGCTGATCCGCCACATCCTGCACATACGCGCGGGCGCGGGGCTCGGAGCCTGCCTCCGCGTAGACCCGTAGAACGGGCTCCGTACCCGAGGGTCGAACCAGCACCCAGCCCTCGGCCGTGATGTGCTTGAAGCCATCCAAGGTATCCAGGTGCTGGACGGGACTGCCCGCAACCTCCTTGAGCCCGCCTTCGGCCTTCAGGCGCTGTACAATGGCAGGCAGCTTGGGCGTGTGTACATCCGCGCGATGGTATGCGTGCGGTCCAAACTCGTCAAACAGCTCCTGGACCAGGCTGGACAACGGCTGGCCGCGCCGCATGAGCATCTCCACGAGCATCAGGCCTGCATAGACGCCATCGCGCTCGCAAATATGTCCCTTCAGCGCAATACCACCGGACTCCTCGCCACCGAGCAGCACGTCGCTCTCCAAGATGCGCGGCGCTACATATTTGAATCCGATCGGCAATGTCTCCACCGGCAGCCCGTACGCAGCGCCCATCTTTTCCAGCATGGCTGAAGCAGCAAACGTTCGTACGATTGATCCACGCAGCCCACGCACCTGGTGCATGTACTTGACCAGGAGCGCCATCACCAGGTGGCTTGTCACTTCGTTGCCACGCTCATCCACAACGCCGATGCGGTCCGCATCGCCATCGTTCGCAATGCCAATATCGGCCGCACTGCTGCCCACCAGGGACATGAATGGGCCTAGATTGCGCCCAATAGGCTCGGGGGCCAGGCCCCCAAAGCTTGGATTGAATTCGCTGTGCATTTCCAGCACACGCTCACGGCCCAGAAGTGTACGGAAGAGTCCCTGCCCTGCGCCATACATGGCGTCGTGCGCAACCACCAGGCCAGCGCCGCGGAGCGCCGCCATGTCAAACTTCGTGTGCAGGTGGTCCGCGTACTGCGTACGCACATCCGCCGTCCGAATCTGCCCCGGCCTCTTTGCCCAGGCCCTGCCCATCGCTTCGGACAGCCTGCGCTCCACCTCGCCAATCATGGCAGGGGTCGCCGGACCCCCAAACGACGCCTTGAGCTTGTAGCCGTTGTAGTGCGCCGGGTTGTGGCTCGCTGTGATGACGACGCCCGCGTCAGTGCCAAAGGCCTTGGTGGCCCAGCTGATTGCAGGCGTCGGCGTGATACCCTCCGCAAGAATGACATCGACCCCGTCACGGGCCAAGGTCTCCGACACATGCTGCGCAAAGCGATCACCCATAAAGCGCGCATCATGCCCGATGACCACGGTGGGCTGCTCCGCCGCTAAACGCAGCCAGGACGCCGTTGCGCGCGCTACGCGCGTCAGGTTGGCGAACGTATAGTCTTGCGCCACTATGGCACGCCAGCCGTCGGTACCGAAACGAATCCCGCCCCCGCTCATAGACCAGCCTCCTCCAGCGCCTGCGCCACCACCGCGCGCGCCTCTTCCAGAATGACCTCCAGATGATCTGCACTCCTGAAACTCTCTCCGTAGATCTTGTAGATCGCCTCGGTGCCGGAAGGACGCGCGGCAAACCACCCGCCGGCGGTTTCTACCTTGAGCCCGCCGATGGGCGCATCGTTGCCCGGCGCCCGCGTCCGCTTGTGCAGAATGCGCTCCCCAGCCAGCGTCACCGCCGGCACCATATCCGGCGACAGCTTACGCAGCACCGCCTTTTCCTCGCCCGTCGCTGGCGCATCCACACGCCGGTAATACGCCTTGCCGTGCTGCTCCTCCAGTCCGGCATAATGCTCGCTGGGATCGCGTTCCGTTAGCGCAGTCATCTCAGCCGCAAGCAGTGCCATGACAATGCCATCCTTATCCGTGGTCCATACGCTGCCGCACCGACGAAGCAGCGTCGCGCCGGCGCTTTCTTCCACCGCTAATCCGTACGATCCGCGTAGCAGACCGTCTACATACCACTTGAATCCCACGGGCACCTCCACCAGCGACCGCTTGAGGTCCTGCGCCACTCGATCCACCATGGCGCTGGTCACCAGCGTCTTCGCAATGGCCGTGGCCGCGGGCCACGCCGGGCGATACCCAAACAGATACGCTGCTGCTGCCGCAAGGAAGTGGTTGGGATTCATGAGACCGCCCCCACGGGTAACGATCCCGTGTCGATCTGCATCCGGGTCATTGCCGAACGCAATATCAAACCGGTCATGCAGCTGCACCAGGCCCGCCATCGCATGCGGCGAAGAGCAGTCCATCCTGATCATTCCATCGTGGTCGGGCGGCATGAAACTGAAAGTCGGATCGATGGCCCTATTGACAACCTCCAAGTCCAGTCGATACCGCTCCGCTATCGGATCCCAGAGGTCCGCGGCAGCGCCGCCCATCGGATCCACGCCAATCTTGAGGCCGGACTTGGAGATCGCATCCATGTCCAGTGCGTGGTCCAGATCGTCTATGTACGCGGTTGCCCAGTCCTGCGGGTGCGACTGTGGCCGCGCGGTGCGCCGCACGCCTTTGAGACCGCGCAAAAGCAACTCATTGGCCCGGGCCTGGATGGCGTCCGTGAGTGCGCTTCCCGCTGGCCCGCCGCTGGGCGGGTTGTACTTGAGGCCGCCGTCACCCGGCGGGTTGTGCGACGGCGTCAGAATGACCGCATCCGCCTGCGCTGCAAGCCGGTGCTGGTTATATGTCAGCACCGCATGCGACAGCACAGGCGTAGGCGTATAGCCGCCCCCCTCCTGCGTTATAGCCGTTACGCCATTGCCCGCAAAGACCTGCAGCGCGGTCGCAAACGCAGGCACCGACAGCGCATGCGTGTCCATGCCCAAGAGCAGGGGTCCCTCGGCTGGACGCAGCTCACAGATGGCCTGACAGATGGCCAGGATGTGGTTTTCATTAAAGGTGCCCAGCACTGAAGAACCGCGATGGCCGGAGGTTCCAAACGCTACTGGGCCATCACCAGGCTCGAAGTAGGCCGCTTCCAGCTGTGCTATGCCTGCCCCCGCCAAACGCATAGGCTCCTATTCCCGTGTCTTCATAAGCTCGCGCGCACTCTCCCGCATGGCATCGGTCACCTCCGTACCCGAAAAAAGCCGGGCCACCTCCTCCGCACGCCCCGCATCCGACAAGCACCGGATGAAGGTGTGCGCGCGGCCCGCCACTACGCGCTTTTCTACGACATAATGGGTGCGCCCCAGCGCCGCGATCTGGGGAAGATGGGTGATCGCAATAATCTGGTGGTAGCGCGCGAGCGCAGCCATGCTTTCGCCTACCATGCGCGCAATGCTTCCCGAAACGCCGCTGTCAATCTCGTCAAACACGAGGATCGGCAGGCTCTCCGACTTGGCCAGGATCGTCTTCAACGCCAGCATGATGCGGCTGATCTCACCCCCGGAGGCCACACGTTTAAGGCTCCGGGCCGGCTCCCCAACATTGGTCGCAATACGAAATTCCACCTCATCCATCCCTTGCCGGAATGCCCGATAGCGGTGGGTAGGCTGCTCTGGTGCAGGCAACTGTATCCAGCCCTCCGGGTCGGGCCGACACCGAAAGTCTACCACCAGACGAGCCCCAGGCATGCCAACGCGCCTGAGCTCCACTGCCACATCGCGCTCAATGCGCTCTGCTACCTCCCGCCGTTTGCTGCTGAGTAACAGCGCGGCCTCCGCAAGCTTTGCCTGCCGCCTGCTGATCTCTTCCTGCAGCGCCTGCAGGGATTCCTTGTAGTTGACCAGCAGATCATACCGGTCGCCAATCCTGGCGCGATGCTCTACCACCGCCTGTACCGTACCGCCATACTTGCGGTTGAGTCGATGCAGTTCGCTCATCCGCTCCCGGATGACTTCCAACCGGTTCGGGTTGAACTCGATGCGCGCATTGTAGTCCTGCAACAGGGCCGCTACGTCAGCCACCACGATCTGGGCAGACCGAATCTCTTCGCAGGCCGCTTCAAAGACCCTGTCAATACGCGCGAGCGCCTGCAACTCGTTGCGGGCTACAATCAGCTGATCTCCCGTGGCCTCATCCCGCGCATACAGCATCTCGTAGAGCGTAGCGGTGGCGCTAAAGAGTCGTTCCGCGTTTTCCAGCCTGCGCTGCTCGTCCACAAGGGACTGCTCTTCATCGAGCTGCGGGTTTACAGCATCGATCTCCTGGATTTCGTAGGCCAGGCGCTCTTTCAGCGCATGCGACTGGCTTTGCTGCTCCTCCATGGCGGCGCGCCGGTCCACCAGTTCACGCATAAGCGCGAGGTGCTGCGCATAATCAGTGCGCAGGCCGCCCAGCCGCCCGAATTGGTCCAGAAGCTCCAGGTGCGTTTCGGTGCGCAGCAGCGACTGGTGCTCGTGCTGCCCGTGCAGGTCGATCAGGTGGGCGGCCACCTGGCGCATGATCGACAGCGTCGCGGGCGTATCGTTGACGAATGCGCGGCTATAGGTGGGCGCAATCTCGCGGCGCAAAATCAGATGCGACGACGGCTCCAGACCCTGGGCCGCCAGTAGCGATTGCAGCGACGGCATGGTCGCCTCGTCGAAGAATCCCTCTATCACGGCGCGTTTCGCACCCGAACGCACAACATCAGCGCGGGCCCGCTCGCCCAGAATCATCTTCAGCGCCCCGATGATGATCGACTTGCCGGCGCCCGTTTCACCCGTGAGGATGTTCAGCCCACTGTCAAAGTCTACCTCAAGCGAATCGATCAGCGCGTAGTCACGGATGTGAAGCGTCCTTAGCACGAAGGCCTGGCCTGGCTATATGCGTCCATGGCAGTACTTGTATTTCTTCCCGCTGCCGCAGGGACACGCACTATTGCGGCCAACACGGTCACCGGCGATTACGGGCTGCCTTCGCGTCGATGGATCCCTCCCGGCTGCGCTACTCTGTCCGCCAGCCAGTCCGAAGCCGGGTGCTGCCGAATCCTTGCGCATCCGCGCACGCTGGCGATCCAGCCCAAGGCGACGACGGGCCGCGGCGGTCTGCACACGCGACTTGGCATTGCCCTGCTCCACCACGGGACCAGCCCTGAAGACAAACGTCACCACATCGCGACTGATCTGGTCCATCACGTTCGAAAACAGGTTGAAGGCCTCCATCTTGTACTCGATGAGCGGGTCGCGCTGACCATACGCCCGCAGCCCGATGCCTTCCTTGACCTCGTCCAAAGAGCGCAGGTGCTCCGTCCATCGCTCATCAATAAGCCGCAGCACCGCCGCGCGCTCCAATCCGTTGTTGAGCTCGTGGCCCCCTGTTGCGAGTGCTTCGCCTACTTTCACCACCACGCGCAACCTGCGCCTGCCATCGCTGAAGTCTACAAAGACGCGGTTGCGCTCTTTGTCTTTGTTCTGTGCCAAATACTCCCGCATGGTGGCATGAAACGGATCGGCCAGCGCCTGACGCTTGCGATCATAATGCGCGACGGCTGCCTCAAACACATCTTCGCTGACGCCCGCTTCCCCCAGCGAAAAGAACCGCTCCCGATCAATCTGGTAGTCCAGAGCAAACAACTGGCGCAGGTCCATACACAGCTCTTCAATGTTGCCATCGCCGTGATACCGGAACACAAGCTCTTCCACGACCTGGCGCAGCATTTCCAGTACCTCTCCGCGCATGCGTTCGCCCTTGAGCGCATGCATGCGCCGATCATAAATAACCTCGCGCTGCGAATTCAGCACATCGTCGTACTCCAGCTGCCGCTTACGAATAGCGAAGTTGTTCTGCTCCACCTTCTTCTGCGCGCGCTCAATGCTCTTGGTGATCCAGGTGTGCGTGATCACCGCGTTGTCTTCCACCTTCATGCGATCCATCACGCTGGCGACACGATCCGGCCCGAACAGGCGCATCAGGTTGTCTTCCAGCGAAATGTAAAACTGACTTTCTCCCGGGTCGCCCTGCCGCCCAGAACGTCCACGCAGCTGCAGATCAATGCGGCGGCTTTCATGCCGCTCCGTGCCTATGATCGCCAGGCCCCGGTTCCGTATCCCGGGCGCGAGTTTGATGTCCGTGCCCCGTCCCGCCATGTTGGTGGCGATGGTGACCGCCCCGCGCTGCCCAGCCTGCGCTACAATGAGCGACTCCTGCTTGGCGCGGTCCCGCTTGGCGTTGAGCACATTGTGTGGAATACGGTTGCGCTTCAGGGCGCGGCTCAGCGTTTCTGAGACATCCACCGAGGTCGTGCCCACCAGCACCGGCTGCCCAGACTGGTGGTACTCCATGATCTTCTGGATCACTGCCCGGTACTTTTCGCGGCGCGAGCGATAGATCAGGTCATCCTTGTCGATTCGTGCAATGGGCTCGTTGGTGGGCACGACCACCACATCCATCTCATAGATCTTGTGGAACTCTTCCGCCTCTGTTTCCGCCGTACCGGTCATGCCGGCGAGCTTCGTATACATGCGAAAGTAATTCTGCAGCGTGATCGTCGCATACGTCTGCGTTGCGGATTGCACCTTCACCCCCTCTTTGGCCTCTATGGCCTGGTGCAATCCGTCCGAATACCGCCGCCCGGGCAGCGCGCGTCCGGTATGCTTGTCGACGATCTGAACCTTCCCGTTTTCGACGATGTACTCCGTGTCCCGCTCGTAGAGCGTGTAGGCCTTGAGCAGCTGTTCAATCGCATGCAGGCGCTCCGCGCGGTCTGCATACGTGTTGTAGAGTGCGCGCTTTCGGTCTTCCAGGCGGTTCTTGAGCACGCGGAGATCGTTCTGGATCTTGTTCTCGCGCTTCTCTTCGGACAGATCTGTGCGCGCTCTGATGTCGTCAAACAGAGCCTGCTTCTGCTCCGCATATTCGTCTTCAAAGCGCGCGGTCTCTTCGCCCACATCGGGCAGAATGAACAGATCTACCTCCGCTTTGGCCGCCTTGGCTACAAAGGCGCGGCCCTGGCTCGTCGGTTCAATCGCATGCTGCTTTTCATCTAGCGCATAATGCAGCACCTCGTCCACCAGCGGCATGTTCTTGGCGTTGTCCTGCAGGTAGAAGAACTCCGTCTTCTGCCGCAATTGCCCCATACCCGGCTCCTGCAGAATCTTGATCAGCTTCTTGTTTCGCGGGAACCCCCGAGAGGCCCTCAGCAGCGCAAGGCCGGCTTCTTGCTCCAGCCCTTTCACTTCCTTTACATCGTCCCGTGCCAGCGCCTCGTCGCGCTCCTTGAGCAGTCGCTCGGCCTCCGACGCAAGGCCGGCCACGATGCGCTTCTGCCGCTGCACCAGCCGCTCTACGGCCGGCTTTAGCTCGTCAAAACGGCTTTGACCTGCCGCCGGTACGGGACCGGATATGATGAGCGGCGTCCGGGCCTCATCAATAAGCACGGAGTCCACCTCATCCACGATGGCGTAGTAATGCGCCCGCTGCACAAGCTGCTCCGGCTCCACGACAAACGAGTTATCGCGGAGGTAATCAAACCCGAACTCGTTGTTGGTACCATAGGTGACATCGGCATGGTAGGCCGCGCGGCGGCCCGCGCTATGCGGCTCGTAGCCATCAATGACATCCACCGTTAGCCCCAGGAATTCGAAGACCGGGCCCATCCACTCAGCATCCCGCTGTGCTAGGTAGGGGTTCACCGTAACCAGGTGCACTCCGCGGCCGACCAGCGCATTGAGGTACACCGGGGCCACAGCGACCAGCGTCTTGCCTTCCCCGGTCTTCATCTCCGCAATGTTGCCGCGGTGCAGCACAACACCGCCCAATAGCTGCACATCGTACGGCACCATCTCCCACCGGATCTGCGTACCGCCGGCCTCCCACGTGTTGGCCCACCGCGCAGTGGAGCCCTGGATCGCAGGGTAGCCACGTTTCTTTGCTGTCGCGTGATCGTGCTCGGTGGCCTTGACCGTGAGTCCACCCCGTTCGGCAAAGCGGCGACATACCTCCTTGACAACCGCAAAGACTTCCGGAAGGATGTCTTCCAAGACTTCCCCGACGACTTCAAGCCATTCTTCTTCCAGCTCATCCAGCTCATCAAAGAAATCCAGGCGATCCTTCAGTGACAGCTCCGATGTGCGGGCCTTGCCGTTGGTGCTGGACGATCCGGCCGTCCCGCGCAATATGCTGTTGATCTCCTGCTGGCGCGCCTCAATCTCTGCTACGCTTTCCCGAATAATCCCTTTGAAGTAGCCCGTCTTTGCGCGCAGCTTTTCATCAGAAAGGGCGCGCACGGCGTGCCCAAAGCCCAGAATCTGATCCACAACCGGCTGATAGTGCCTATCAATCAGCCGTTGGTTCTTGTCGCCAAAAAGACCCCCAAAAACTCTTGTGAACATGTTGGCCATTCCCGTGTGCGTGCGAATTGCTCACCTACCCATGCGGAGCGCAGCCATCTGCTGATGGAGCCGTGCTTTTAAGGCCTGCTGCATGGATCCGTTCCCTCAGCATGGGGTTTGACTTTTGCACCACAAGGACTTGCTATGCGACTTCGCCCCGTTTGCGCATTCATCTTTCTGGCAGGCACGCTTCCTTTATCTGCGACAGCACAACCCGGACCCGTGACGGGGTTTTCGTTCCTCCGCGTCGCGCCTTCGGCGCGCGCGGCGGCGCTCGGCGGCAGCCTTTCATCGGTGTGCTGCGAGGATCTGGGAGCTTTTTTTTACAACCCGGCCCTGCTGAGCACTTCCGTAGATCAGCTGCTTTCGGTGTCATATCTGAACCATCTGCATGACCTCAGTGCAGGATTTGCAGCGTACAGCCGTGATATCGGCACCTACGGGACAGCTGCCGCAGGCCTGCGGTTCTTCAGCTATGGGCAGCTGGAACGGGCAGACGAAGCGGGCAACCGCACGGGCACCTTCAGCGCATCCGATATCGTGCTGACGCTCGGCGGTGGACGGGCCTACCAAGACAATGTGCGCTATGGTGCCAGCATCCACCTGGTTTACACGGGCATTGATCAGTACCGCGCCACCGCCCTTCTGGTGGATGTCGGCATGGCGTATCATGATTCCGCGCGCCGGCTTACCGCCAGCGCCTCCATCAACGGCGCGGGCATGGTTTTGCGGTCTCTTGGATCGGTCGCCGACGAGGTTCCGCTGGATATAAGGGTCAGCGTCGCCAAAGGACTACGCTACGTGCCGCTGTTTGTAACACTCACCGCCTACAACCTGCACGACCTGGACGCACCCTTCGAAGGCAGCACGGCCGACCGCATCGCACAGCAGATGATCGTCGGGCTGGAGTTCAACGTGGTTGCTGCGTTTACGCTGCGGGCAGGATACAATCACCGGCAGCACCAGAACCTTTCCTCTGGCAGTCGCCTGGATATCGCCGGTGCTGGAATGGGCTTCGGACTGCGCGTCCGGCGATTTGCGTTAGATTACGCGTACTCCTCGTGGTCCTTTGCTGGGCTGCACCAGTTTACCGTCAGCGCTCGGTTGTAGCACTTCGGGGCACGAGGCCGCTTTTGCGCAGTTGGGCGATCTTCTTGTTCAGCCCTCGGGCACGCACTCGGCTCCGGATATCATCCATACTCTTCCCGTCACTGAGCCAGAGGACGAGGGCGGTAAGCGTCAGACTCTTGGTGGTCACACCTTGACGCTGTACGCGCGCTTTGGCGAGGTAGTTGGCGATGCGCCGGCGTAACGAGCGGGCATCGAGGCGCCCCCCATTGCTCCGGTGCGAGTGAGACAGAAACAGCGGGTCGGTAAGGCTCCGTGCCGGGCGTGTTTCAAGGTACGCCCTGATTTTATGCACCACGGGCTCATCGAGCGGCACCGATTGTGTCATCCGCGAGTTTCGGGCACCGCCGACTCTCAGGTGTACGCCAAGGAGCGACTGCTCCAGGTCTCCTACGTTGGCCCGCTCAATCTCCGATACGGTAAGGCCTGCGTAGAGCAAGCCGTAGATGATGGCGAAATCGCGCTTGCCGATCCTGGTGCTGGTGTCCACCACCTCCAGGAGCGCATAGATTTCGGACTCAGTCAGGGGCTGCGTTGAACGCGCTGCCGGGCGCGCTATGCTCTTCATGTGCGCCGTGGGATCATTCGGCAAGAACCCTGTTGAGACCAAGTACTTGCAGAACTGGCGCAGCGCCGTGACGTACGTGGCTACGGTGCGCGACTGCAGGTCCTCTTCCACGACGAGGTAGTCCACATAGTCGTCCATCGCTGCCCTCGTCATGGGGCAGTAGCCGCCGCGCTGCTCCAGCCAGTGTCCGAACCGGTTCAGGCACCGGTTGTAGGTCCCTTGCGTGGAACGGGCCTTGTTACGCAGGCATTCCGTCAGAAAGGCTCGCTGCCGGTGCTTCAGCTCACTGAGCGTGAGCACCTGCACGCCTACCCTAAGCGCTTCCGTGGGCTGACCTATGATAGCCTGCGCGATCATCGCTAACGCCATAACAGCTGATCAAATCTCCAGCGTGGGGTCAAACGACTCCACTACCGAGGCAAATTTTCGTAGGAATGATATGCCCATCGCGCCATCAATGATCCTGTGGTCATACGAGAGCGACAGGTACATCATGTGCCGAATGGCAATCACATCGCCGAGAGCGGGGTCTTCCACCACCACCGGCCGTTTCTTGATCGCCCCGGTAGCCAGGATGGCTACCTGCGGTTGCAGGATTATGGGTGTTCCCATGATGGAGCCCAGCGATCCCAGGTTGGTAAGCGTGAAGGTGCCGCCCTGCAGGTCATCCGGATTCAGTTCGTTTGCCCGTGCCCGTGCGGCCAGGTTGTGGGCCGCATGGGCGAGGCCAGCCACGCGCTGCCGACCGGCATGCTTGATCACCGGTACGATCAGTCCCGTCTTGTCGATGTTGACTGCTACACCGATGTGGTAATCCTTCTTGATGATGATGGACGTTCCCTCGACCGAGGCATTGAGGATCGGGTGATCCCGCAGCGCTTCCACGACGGCGTACACCAGAAACGGCGTATAGGTCAGCTTGATGCCATCCTGCTGCAGAAATGCGTGCTTGTGGGTCTCGCGCAGCCGCACCAGGTTGGTGGCGTCTACTTCTGCGAACGAGGTCACATGGGCTGCCGTCTTGCGCGAAAGCGTCATGTGGTGGGCAACCAGCTGACGCATCCGATCCATTTCGATCACTTCTTCCCGCGGCCCAGCCGCTCTTGGCACCGTTACCTTCGGCGAATGCTCGGGCGCAGCTGCCGCAAGCGGGCGCTCGGGCGCAGCTGTTGTCGGCGGCCGCTTGCGAGCCGCGATGTAGTCCAAAAGATCTTTCTTGTTGATGCGACCGCGGCTGCCGGAGCCTTTGATGCCAACGAGCTCGTCAGTGCTGATGCCTTCCTGCTGCGCTATGGACCGCACCAGGGGCGTAAGGAACCGTCCGTCGCTCAGGTGACGACCATCCGAAGGCGTTTCCTTCTCCTGTGCTCCGTCCACCTGATCTTCGGGGCCTTCAGACGACACTGCTTCCGCCGTTGCCACATTTACAGCCTCGTCTGTGGCGATGATTGCAATCAGCGTACCCACCGCAACGGTCTCGCCCGCAGGAACCAGGATCTCCTGCAGTGTTCCCTTGGCGGGCGATGGCACATCCGTGTCCACCTTGTCCGTTCCGATCTCCAGAATGGTTTCATCGAGCGCAACCGCATCTCCGGGCTCCTTGTACCATGCGATCACCGTGCCCTCGGTGATGCTTTCTCCCATCTTGGGCATGATCACCGGCTCCGTAGCAGTAGGCGCGGGGCGAATCGTTGCGCGAGGAGCGCCTTTGGATGTGGAGCCTGTCGTGGCTGTGCGGCTTGGCGCGGCCGCTGATGCGGCGCTAGGCGAGGCTGTGGATGCAGGTTGAGGCACAGCCGGAGGCGGGGTGGCTGCGGTGGTGCCGACTTGTATGCGTGCAATCGGCGTGCCTACGTCAACGGTCGTGCCCTCTTCTACGAGAATCTCCGCAAGGATGCCCGCGTCAGATGCGGGAATCTCGGTGTCGACCTTGTCCGTGCCGATCTCCAGAAGGATCTCATCCTGTGCGACCGCCTCGCCCACCTTCTTGTACCACGTGATGACCGTGCCCTCGGTGATGCTTTCTCCCATCTTGGGCATGAGCACATCTACTACGGGCATCGTAGACCTCCATCGTTGGCATGCGGGGTCTGCAATATACGCCTAAGCCGCTCAGCGTGCGCACTTAGGCGATGAGCGGCGCAATCACCAGGGCGACGACGGCGATGAGCTTGATCAGAATGTTGAGGCTGGGCCCCGATGTATCCTTGAACGGATCGCCCACTGTATCTCCGGCCACAGCGGCCTTGTGGGCCTCTGTGCCTTTTCCCAGCACCTTGCCGTCTATGCTCATACCTGTCTCAATACGCTTTTTGGCATTGTCCCATGCACCGCCGGCGTTGGACTGAAAGATGGCGAAGAGAACGCCCGACACCGTCACGCCGGCCAGGAGCCCGCCCAGCATATCCTTGCTGATAAAGCCAATCACAACAGGCACCACCAGCGCCAAAAGGCCGGGCGCAATCATTTCGCGGATCGCCGCCGCTGTGGAGATATCCACGCACCGGGCATATTCCGCACTAGCGGTGCCTTCGCGCAGCCCGGGGATTTCGTTGAATTGCCGGCCGACCTCATTGATCATGTCGGAGGAAGCCCGTCCCACGGCCGCCATGGCCATCGCGCTGAACACGTATGGCAGTGCCGCACCGAGCAGCAGACCCGCAAGGATGTGGGGTGCCGCCACATTGATGGTCTCCATGCCGGCCTGCTGCATGAACGCGGCAAACAGCGCCAGCGCGGTCAACGCCGCAGAGCCGATGGCGAATCCCTTTCCGATGGCCGCAGTCGTGTTGCCGACCGCATCGAGTTTGTCGGTGCGCGCACGCACTTCGGGCGGCAGCTTGGCCATCTCCGCAATGCCGCCTGCGTTGTCGGAGATCGGCCCGTAGGCATCAACCGCGAGCTGAATGCCCGTCACCGACAGCATGCCGACAGCCGCAATAGCGACGCCGTACAGGCCCGCGCAGGCATGGGCACCAATGATGGCACCCGCCAGGATGAGAGCCGGAATACCGGTAGAATACATGCCGACACCCAGCCCTGAAATGATGTTGGTCGCGGGCCCGGTCACGCTCTGACGGGCAATTTCCAGCGTCGGAGGCGTGTGCGTGGATGTGAAGTACTCCGTGGACAACCCGATGAACACGCCTGACGCCAGACCGATGAGTACGGCCCAGAACACGCCCAGCGAGGTGTACGAAAAAGAACCTACGATGGGTGTCGTGGCGGACCAGGATTCGGGCAGCATCCAGCGGATCACGAAGAACGCAACCACGGCCATGATCGCGCTCGCTCCGAACTCGCCCAGGTTCAGCGCTTTCTGGGGGCTGCCCCCTTCTCTCGTGTGCACCAGGAATGAACCTGCTACAGACACCAGGATGCCCGCACCGGCCAGCACGAGCGGCAGCAGCACAGGGCTGAGCATGCCCGTCGGCAGATCCATTCCGTCGAATGCGGCCAGAAAGCCTGTGCCCAGAACCATCGTGCCAATGATGGAGCCGACATAGCTTTCAAACAGATCTGCGCCCATGCCGGCCACATCGCCCACATTGTCGCCCACATTGTCCGCAATGGTTGCAGGGTTGCGCGGGTCGTCTTCGGGAATGCCCGCGTAGACCTTGCCTGCAAGGTCCGCGCCGACATCGGCTGCTTTGGTGTAGATGCCGCCCCCAACGCGTGCAAAGAGCGCGATGGACGATGCGCCCAGGGAGAAGCTCGCGATCACGTTAACTACGCGCGTGGGTGACCAGTCGGTCAGATTGTCGTAGATCAGAAACAGCGACCCAAGTCCCAGGATGCCGAGTCCGACCACGCTCAGGCCCATCACCAGCCCGCCTGAAAACGCCACGTTCAGCGCGGGAGCCAGGCCTTTCCGCGCTGCGTGCGTAGTACGCACGTTGGCGCGCGTGGCTACCTGCATGCCAATGAAGCCCGCCAGTCCGGAGCACAGGGCGCCCACGAGAAAAGAAATGGCAACCATCGGCGAATTGACGACTTCGCCATCCAGTGTTCGCTCCTGCCAGTTGACAAAGAACAGGAGTACCGCCACGGCTAGCACAAAGAAGCCGAGTACCCGATATTCCCGCCGAAGAAATGCGCGCGCGCCGCGCGAGATCGCGCCCGCGATCTCGATCATGGCATCGGTGCCGGGATCTTGCCGATTGACCCAGCGTGCCCTCACCATGGCAAACACGAGCGCGATGACGCCGGCAACAGGAATGCAGTATGTGACCAACTGGTAATTCATAGGAAGGGCTTTAGTGCTTCCGGTGCTGCTGCACACCGGGCATGCAAATGGAGGTTGGAAGCGCTTACAGGCTGCTCAAACGTTTCTATTAAGGACTTGGATAACGCTAACGCAGGCCGCAGGCACGAATGCGCCGATTATTCAAGGGCCCCGCGCGGCGGCGTGCTCTGCGGTGGCGGCGGCGGCGATGGTGTAGCGGACGCAACCTTCCGTACCCGGCGGTTGAACCGGTTCATCGCTTGCGTGATGCCCTCGGTCACATAGGTCGTCACGCCTTGTGCGGCGCGTACGATAGCCTCTTCGATGACTGGGCGCTCATCAGCCGTGAAGGGCGCGAGCACGAAGCGGCTCTGCTGTCCTGCCTTGTACGCGGTGCCGATGCCGATACGAAGCCGTGCAAATGCCTCGGAGCCCAAGGCGTCCATGATGTCTTGCATGCCGTTGTGGCCGCCCGCGCTTCCTGAGGCGCGGATGCGCAGCATTCCCAAGGGCAGGTTGAGATCATCCGCTACGACCATGATGGACTCCGGCCTGCAGGCATACCGCCGGGCAAGATTCGCCACAGCGTCGCCGCTCCGATTCATAAACGTTTGCGGCTTGACCAACAGGACGGGCCGTCCCCGGAGCTTCCTGTCGGCGACGAGCGCCTGTGCCCGACCATCTTTCCGCCACGGCTCCTTTCCGCACAGCTGCTCAACCACGGCGAATCCCACATTGTGGCGCGTGGCCTTGTACTGCGGCGTCGGATTGCCCAGCCCTACGATCAGCCGCCGTGTCCCGGCCATGGCAGCCAGTCCGCTCTAGAGGATGCCGTCCTCAGCACCGTCCTCAGCGCCGTCCTCATCGCCCTCGACATCGTCGTCCTCAACGATCTCGATGCGCGGACGCTCCACGGACATGAGAATCTGGCTGTCTGGAGCATGGATATCGAGGTTCTCCAGGCTAAGGTCGCGCACATGGATCGCATCGCCGATGGCAACATTCGTCACATCCACATCAATCTGCGCGGGGATGTGTCTTGGCAGGCAGGCGACGGTGAGCTCCGTGATCGTGTGCCTGACGCGGCCACCGCGCGTCTGCCCGACGGATGTGCCGATGTAATGGACCGGCACCGACAACGTGATGGCTTCACCCGGGTGTAGCACCTGAAAATCAACGTGCATGGGCCGGTCTGTGACGGGGTGGAAGTCGATGTCCTTTACAACGCATTCCCAGGCGTCATCCCCCATGGTGATCTGCACCACATGGGCCTTGGCCGTTTGGATGAGCGGGTGCAGGCTTTTTTCCGAGGTGCTGAACGGCAGGGAGGCTACGTGACGCCCGTACATGATGCACGGCACGTCTCCCGCGCGGCGCACAGCGCGTGCCGCGCCCTTGCCCGGCGACCTGGGCTTCGCCGTAAGCGAAACTGTATTCATCTGAAAGCGATGTGGTTACGTCCTGAACAGTGTGGAGATAGAAGCATCGGTGGTGATGCGTTTTATGGCATCCGCAAACAGGTCGGCTACGCTTACCACCTCAACAAAGGGTGACGTTCGGCGCAGCGGCACAGTGTCGGTGACGACGACCTTGCTCAACGCGGATGCCTCTATTCGTTCAAATGCTGGCCCCGAAAAAAGCGGATGCGTACAGGCGGCCATGATATCGCGCGCGCCGGCTTCGCGCAGCGCATTGGCTGCGTTGGTTATGGTGCCCGCCGTGTCGATGAGATCGTCAATAAGCAGTACGTTCTTGCCCCGCACCTCGCCGATGATGTTCACGACCTCCGCCTGGTTCTGGTTGGGTCGGCGCTTGTCAATGACCGCCAAGTCCGTGTGCAGCCGACTGGCATAGGCGCGCGCTATCTTGATCGCACCCACATCCGGCGCGACCACAACCAGGTTCGTTACGTTAATCTCACGAAAATAGTCTCTGAGTACCACGGAGGCATACAGATGATCCACAGGGACATCAAAGAACCCCTGGATCTGGGACGCATGCAGGTCCATGGTCAGCAGACGATCAATGCCGGCTGTTGTGAGCAGGTCGGCCACCAGCTTGGCGGCAATAGAGACCCGGGGCTGATCCTTGCGCTCCTGCCGAGCATACCCGAAGTAGGGCACCACCGCTGTGATGCGGGCCGCTGAAGCGCGCTTGGCGGCATCTATCAGCAACAGCAGCTCCATCCAGTTGTCCGCGTTGGAATACGTGCTCTGGATGATGAAGACGTCCATGCCGCGGATGGACTCCTCATACCGGCAATACAGCTCACCATCGGCAAACTTCTTGAGCGTAAGCTCACCGAGTTGCTGACCGAAGGAGGCCGCAAGACTTGCTGCAAACGCGGGGCAGCTGCTTCCTGAAAACAGCCCTATGGGCAATTCTTTTGCCATTTGATCGTTGGGAAACCTCTCTGCATCATGGGGCACCGCGCGCACGCAGATCGTCCGCACCGGCACAATATTCGTGTAGTGGTTGCCCGGGGAGGATTCGAACCTCCACCAACGGCTCCAAAGGCCGCTGTCCTGCCATTAGACTACCGGGCATCGTTGCAACACTGCGCCGTAACGCGTTAGACGGTTACACCTGAGCAACGCACAGGCACCAGAAACCCGCTTGAACGCACACCGTTAGGGACGGTTTTAGGCTGCACTGTCATGAAACAAGAATCCATCATCGGCGTGATCGGCGGCATGGGCCCGTATGCTGGGCTGGATCTTGTACACAAAATCTTCGACGAGACGCTGGCTGCTACGGATCAGGAACATGTCCCGGTCGCGCTCCTGTCGTATTCCCCCAGGATCCAGGATCGCAGCGCCTTCATCTTCGGCGCGATTCAGGAGAACCCGGGCTACGCCATTGCAGGCGTAGCCGCCGCACTGGAAACGCTGGGTGCCAGCGTCGCCGGCATGCCGTGCAATTCTGCGCACATGCCGCCCATCTTCGACGTCACCCGTCAGCGGCTGCGCGACGGCGGGCATACGATACGGCTCTTGCACCTTGTGGATGAGACGATCCAGCATGTGCGCTCCACGCTGCCGCATGTAAAGCGCGTCGGGCCCCTGTCTACGCTCGGGACCTTTCGCACGGGTCTTTATGAAAAAGCGATCAAAGCCGCCGGACTTTTCCCCGTAATGCCGACCGAAACCGTGCAGGCTGATCTGGTCCACCGGGCGATCTACGATACACAGTTCGGCATCAAGGCCCACTCTGCGCCCGTCACAGCCCGCGCCTCCGCCATGGTGCGGGACGCCATCGACCACCTGCGAACCCGCGGCGCAGAGGTTGTCATTCTGGGCTGCACCGAATTGCCGATGGCGGTCTCGCCGGATGACGACCCCACCCTGATTGATCCTGCGCGGGCGCTGGCGCGCGCCCTGTTGCGCGAGACCTATCCGCACAAGCTGCGGCCGCTCGGTGCGGCGCGTTAATGCGCCAAAACATCGTACTTTCGCAGCCATGTCTGGCAAAACGATGATGGCGGAACGCGTATGAACAAGGAGAGCTGATGGCGACGCTGGATTGGATCCTGGTGGGCGCATATTTCCTTCTGACATTTCTGATCGCGGCCTACTACAGCAGACGGGCCGGAAGGAACACATCCGAGTTTTTTCTCAGCGGGCGCAGCTTGCCGTGGTGGCTTGCGGGCACCAGCATGGTGGCGACCACCTTCGCCGCCGACACGCCGCTTGCGGTTACAGAGCTGGTGGCAGACAACGGCATCGCAGGCAACTGGCTTTGGTGGAGCTTCGCCTTTGGCGGCATGTGCACCGTCAACTTCTTTGCGCGACTCTGGCGGCGGAGCGGCATTCAGACCGATGTGGAGTTTGTGGAGCTGCGCTACGCAGGCAAGCCTGCCGCCTGGCTGCGCGGCATTAAAGCGGTCTACTTCGGCCTGGTGATGAACGTCATCATCATCGGCTGGGTCTCGCTGGCGATGGAAACGGTGATTCAGGTGCTGTTTCCTGATCTGGCACTCTTTGGCCGATCGTCGTTTGCGGCTTTGGGCCTGGAGATCAGCGCGGCGCTTGTCCTCGTCAGCGCGCTGGTGGTGCTTGTGTCCGGCTATGCGCTCCTTGCAGGCTTGTGGGGCGTCGCGGTCACGGATGCTTTTCAATTCCTTTTGGCGATGGGCGGCTCCATCCTTATGGCAATTTTGG
This sequence comes from Rhodothermales bacterium, assembly GCA_951812585.1. Taxonomy (GTDB): domain Bacteria; phylum Bacteroidota; class Rhodothermia; order Rhodothermales; family Bin80; genus JAAXGV01. The sequence goes on from OX638318.1 coordinate 697,641, forward strand.
TGCTGCAGCATCCGGATGTGGGCGGGATCACGGGGCTCAAGGCGCAGCTCCCTGCGCACACCTTCAACTTTTTGCCGACCATAGGCAAAACCGCAGGCGCAGCGGCCGCCATGACGCTCACGATTCCGGCCTTTGTCGCCTTTATCGGCATCCAATGGTGGTCCAGCTGGTATCCTGGCGCAGAGCCGGGCGGCGGCGGCTATATCGCACAGCGCATGATGAGCGCCAAGGATGAGCGCCACGCGCTATTTGCTACGCTGGGGTACACAATCGCACACTACTGCGTGCGCCCTTGGCCCTGGATTATAGTGGCCCTGGCATCCCTTGTACTCTACCCTGACCTTTCGAATTCTCGCGAGGGATTTGTGATGGTGATGCGGGATGTGCTGCCCAGCGGACTGTTGGGACTGGTCGTCGCTGCGTTTCTGGCAGCATTCATGAGTACGGTGTCCACGCAGCTGAACTGGGGCGTATCGTACCTGGTACATGATGGGTGGCGTCGCTTCGTGGCGCGCGGCCGCTCCGAGCGGTATTACGTGGCACTGTCCAGGATTCTGACTTTTGTGCTGGGTCTTGTCAGCATCGTCGTGGCTACACGGCTGGCTTCGATCAGCGGAGCCTGGGAGCTTATCCTGACTGCATCCGCGGGACTCGGCATGGTGCTGATCTTCCGCTGGTACTGGTGGCGCATCAACGCATGGAGCGAGCTCGCGGCCACACTGACCCCGATCATCCTAGTGGTGCTGGAGGTCGCTGGTGTCCGGGTGCCCGGGCTTGGCGCATCCTTTCCCACAAACCTGTTCACGGTCGTAGGCGTTTCCACGGCGGCGTGGCTGTCGGTCACCTTTCTGACGTCGCCGACGCCGCGCGTCGTCTTGGACAAGTTCTATCGGCGCGTGCGCCCTGCCGGGCCAGGCTGGCGTCCGCTTGCTGCGGCGCACCAGGATATCGTTCCCAAAACCGGCATAGTCGTGCTCAGCCGGCGCTGGATCACGGGCGTCATCCTGGTCTACACCATGCTGTTTGCTGTGGGCCATGTCATCCTGGGCAATATCGGCGCGGCAGCGTGGCTGATTCCAGTGGCCGTCGTCGCCTCCGCCATCTTGTGGTGGGATTTGAGCACTGGTGGCAATGCGGCGCCCGCTTCCTAGGTGCCCGCGCCCACGATGCAGCGCATTTGCTTATCCACGGCCAGCACGATGCGCGCCCCTGACGGCAACGGCAACGGGCACAGTGTACAGTCCTGCATGACCTGTCTGGACGAGCCCGCAGGCGCTCAAAGCGTTAAGGCAATCACCGGTGAAGCGTATCCAACCAGGAGTCGCTGCTGACCAACCGGCCTTTGCGCTGCAGCGAGGCACATGCGTCCATCGGATGCACGCGGTGACCAATGCATACCGTGGCACAAGCGCGGCCTGTTTGCGTTATTAGCGCCTCGAATGCAACCGTATGATTCACTCATGACAGAACTAATCGTCGTTGGTGATCGTGTCCTTGTTGAACCCGACGACGGGGAACAGCTTACGGCGTCCGGACTTGTACTTCCAGCCACCGTCGCCGAGCGAGAGCGGGTAGGCTTCGGCAAAGTGGTCAGGGTAGGACCCGGGCACCTGGTGCCCAATCCAGACTTCGTGGAAGGCGAGTCCTGGAACACCGCAAAGGAGGCAGGACGCTACTTGCCGCTGCAAGCCAAACCGGACGACTATGCCTTCTTCGTTCGCAAGGAAGCCGTAGAGCTAACCTACAGGAGCCACAAGTACTTGATCATGCCGCACCACGCCATCCTGGCGCTTGTGCGTCGGGACCATCAAGACATCCTGGACGAAATCCTTGAGGACAGCTAATACTCCGCGAAGAGTTGCTGCACCCGCGCCTTCTGCACCTTGCCGATCCCGTTGTGCGGTAGCGCATCCACCAGTATGATGCGCGTGGGTGCCTTGTAAAATGCCATGCGTGCCTTGACCCAGGCGCGCAGCGACGCTGCACTGAGCACACAGCCAGTGCGAAGCACAACAGCAGCACAGATGCGCTCGCCCCATTCAGGATCCGGGACTCCGACCACTGCGCATTGGTCAATCGCCGGGTGCTGGCGGAGCACCTCCTCTACTTCCAATGCGGAAACCTTGTATCCGCCTGACTTGATGATGTCAACCGATATGCGCCCGAGTATTCGGTAGTATCCGCGCTCCATCACGGCCATGTCGCCGGTGCAGAACCAGCCTGCCTTAAACGCTTGGCGCGTCATTGCCGGTCGGTTCCAGTATTCCATAAACACGCTGGATCCCCGCACCTGTAGCTCACCTGGCGCACCTTCACCGGCAACCGCCCGCCCGTCCTCTCCCACCAGGCGCACCGCAATGCCGGGCAGCGGCTGTCCGACCGTGCCACTGCGCCGCTCTCCGTGGAGCGGGTTGGAAAGCGCCATGCCCATTTCTGTCATGCCGTAGCGCTCCAAAAGGCGCTGTCCGGTGACCTCTGCCCACGCGTCAAAAAGGGCCGTGGGCAAAGCGCTGGAGCCCGACACCATCAGGCGAGGCTTGCGAGCCGCATCGGCCCACGCCGCTTGGACCGTGCGCGGCGCCGCGCGCCAGACCGTCAGGAGCTTGTGGTACATCGTCGGCACTCCCATAAGCAGCGTGGCTTTGCCCAGCCGCTCCCAGACCATGCGAGCATCGAAGCGCGGCAAAAACTCGCAAGTCGCCCCTGCCCACAGGCAACATAGCAGTGCATTGATCAAGCCATGGGCGTGATGCAGTGGGAGCACATGCAGGATGCGGTCATCGGCGCGCCAGTCCCAGCTGGAAACGAGCGGCATGATCATTGCCTGGATGTTCGCATGCGTGCTCACGACGCCCTTCGGGCGGCTGGTCGTTCCACTGGAATAGAGAATAAGCGCGCGATCCGTGGACGCAACCGCTGGCAGCGGTTTGATGCAGGCCTGGGTCAGTGACTCAAGCTGCAGTGCTTCTGTGAACAAACGCTGTAGGCGTGGATGGTGCGCGGCATCTGCCAACGCCCGTTGTGCCCCAGTGTCCCGCAAGACGTATTGGAGCTCGGGTGCAGGATGCTGTGCGCATAGCGGCACTGCGACGCCGCCAGCCAGCCATGTGCCCACCAAGGCCGCAACGAAGCGGTGGCCTGGTGCCGCCATGATTGCTACACGGCATCCAGAAAGGCTTGGCGCGTCGCGCAGGAGTGCAGAAGCGACCGCTGTGCTTTGCACAGCCAGTTCCCCGTAGGTGTGGGCTCCATCGTCGTCCAGAATGGCCGTACGCGCACCGCCTTCCTGCACGCGTTCAAGAAGTTGCACGGCTGCCATATGCCATGCCATATGCCTTGGGGTGGCGTGGGGGAGATTCGAACTCCCGACCTTACGATTATGAGTCGCACGCTCTAACCTACTGAGCTACCACGCCGGCATCGCAACCCAGTTGTAACCGTATCGAGGTGCTTTGTTGCCGAACCGGCTGCAGGGTTTCGGGTAACAGGTCTGCACCACAAACTACACAGCGATGGCATGGGGTGACGTACTGGGCCAAGCGCAGCCCCTGAGCATACTGCGCCGGGCTATTGTTTCCGGCCGCTTAGCCCATGCGTACTTGTTTCACGGACCGGAAGGCGTCGGCAAGTGTGCGGCGGCCCTTGCGTTCGCGCGCGTGCTGCTTTGCCGTGATTCCGGTGACGAGGCATGCGGCAACTGCACCGGCTGCAAGTATACAGGCCTGTTGCAGCACCCGGACTTGCATGTGCTTTTTCCTCAGCCGACGGATGCTACGCAGGAGGAGGTTGGCGCACGGCTGCAGGCACTGGCACAGGATCCTTATGCTGTGATGAATTTTGCGCGGCGCAAGCAGGTGTTGGGCAGAGCACCTTCGAACAAGCAGGCCTTCTACCCCATTGACCGGATCAAGCAGGAGCTTCGCACCGCGCTGACCTTGCACGCTGCTTATGGCGGATATCGCGTCGTCGTGCTCACGCAGGCCGATACGCTGGGAGAGCCGGCAGCGAATGCTTTCCTGAAGTTCCTGGAAGAGCCTGGCGACGAGACCGTCCTCATTCTTACAACCACGCGTACGGAGCAGTTGCTGCCGACCATCGTGTCGCGGTGCCAGCAGGTGCGGTTTGCACCCTTGGATGAATCGTCCATCGCTGCGGCCTTGGTGGAGCGGCGAGACATAGCGAACGATTCGGCTCTGCTGTATGCGCGCATGGCGGAGGGATCGTACACCGTAGCACTGGACCTTGCTTCGCAGGATACGCTGCAAGCGGAGCGCAAAGTTGCGCTGGAGTTCCTGGGTTATGCGTACATGCGCCATGCGCAAAGGCAGATGCGCCTTATGGAGCAGATCATCGGCGGCGGGCGCGATCATGTTTTGCGCGTGCTGGACCACGCGCTTGTCTGGATCCGGGACCTGCTGCTATGGCAGGTCTTTGCAGAGGAAGCACGGATCACCAACATCGACAGGACTGCCTCGGTCGCCAAGTTTGCTTCGCGACTCGGACACGCTGACTTGGATGCCATGGCCCGCCTCGTGGAAGAAGGCCGATTCCTTGTCAGAAGAAACATGAACCTCAGGATCGTGCTTATTGCGCTGTCTCAGGCGGTCGGTCAAGCCATGCGGCGTGCCAGTACGGGAAAGCTTTACGTGCCGCTCGCGTAGCGGCCAGGACCACTTAACGGATGGCGTGCGGATCATGTACCGGCGGAACGGATGGCGGTTGCGGCTGCAGCGCCGGCATCGGGTGTGGCGGCTCTTGCCCAACGGTCAGCGTGCACGACTGGATGCCCGACGTGTCGCCATCAATGCCCGACCTGGTGGAGGTGGCTTTCAAGCACCGACGGCGGCGCATCTTTCGCAACGACCGCAAGCTGCGCTTAGCATCGGGCGACGATGTCATTGTCGGGGTGCGCGGCGGCATTGACTTCGGGCATGTTACGATGAAGGGCGAGCTGGTGCAGTTACGCGCGAAGCCGCGGCCCAACTACAATCGCGTGATCAGGATTGCAACCCGGTGGGACCGGAAGCATCAGGAAAAGAACCGCGAGTCTGAGGTCGAGGCACTGTCACTGTTTCGAGCCGCGGCCAACCGACGTGCCCTGACCATCAAGGCGGTTGATGCAGAGTGGCAGCATGACCGCAAGCGTATCTCGTTTTTCTATACCGCAACCAAGTCCATCAATGTTCGGAGTTTGATTCCGGAGCTTGGCCGGCGTCTGGAGGCGCGGGTAGACCTGAAGCGCATCAACAAGCGGGAGGAGGCTGCCCGTATTGGTGGCATAGGCGTCTGCGGTCGGGAGCTCTGCTGCTCCTCCTGGATGCATTCGATGCCCCAAGTGTCATTGTCTGCAGCCAAGGCGCAGCAGTTTCCGCTGTCGGTTGATCGCCTCCGTGGTCGTTGCAACCGCCTCAAGTGCTGCCTGAATTATGAGCTCGATCATTATATGGAGGCACTCAAGGACTTTCCGGAGCGCGGCGCGATCATAAGGACTGAGCGCGGCGACGGCAGGGTTGATCAGGTAGACATCTTTTTTCGGACGGTCACGCTCAAGTACCACAAGGGGCCCCCGGAGACGGTTTCTGTCGAAGACATCACCCCGTCTGCTGCGCGGCCCAAGGGCAGGTCCGCGGCTGCGCCAAGGCGTCAGGCGACTGGTAAGCACCCCTAAGCGTCCAACGATGTCGCAGGCAGCCGCGCGCCTTGCCGTTGTCTTCCAGACTATGACCGGGGCGCAGGGAAGGCAGGGGGCCTCGTGCAGGGCCGCTGTGCACCTCTGTTGCAGCAGCCGACTGTAGCGGCTGTCAGCGATTCGGCAACAATTCAGCGACACGCAAGGCAAGATGCGGTGAACCGGCTGTGACGATGTTGGCGGCGTTGGAAGAGGCGATGGTGATTTGGAGAAGGAAGAAGGTCAGGACGAATAAATCACCAGGGTTATGGGTTATAGCGGGGCATATCGGCCCCAGTGGGCAATGAGCTTGGTATCGGTTGTGGGTTTGTCTGAAACTGCCCCATCCAGATCGAAACAGACCGCTGCATACTTGACGCTGCACCACTGGCGCTGTCTGCTTATCGGGCTGGACACTACCATGCCTCGCCTCTTTTCAAAAGAGAGACCCGAACCTTTTTTGGGGCTTATATACTTAACTGTAACTTTTCTCCGATTGGGCCGTATGAGGATTAAGCCAGATCGGGGGAATCATGACAGGGCCAGGCAGATCACACCGCAAGGGCATCACACTCTTGGCGTTGGCACGGCGGTACCCGAACGAGGAAGCCGCCCGGGAATGGTTTGAGGCCATCTATTGGCCGGAAGGCCGCTTTTGTCCGCAGTGCAGGGGCACCGATACCTATGCTTGCCCACAACAGACCATGCCGTACCGTTGCCGCACGTGCCGCAAGCGGTTCAGTGTTCGGACGGGCACGGTGCTGCAAGCCTCCCGGTTGCCCTTGCTCCAGTGGACCTACGCCATTTATCTTGAAATGACCGCGCTCAAGGGCGTATCCAGCATGAAGCTTCACCGCGACCTGGGCATCACGCAAAAGTCGGCGTGGTTCATGCTGCAACGGATTCGGGAGGCGTTCGCGCCGTTAGCCGCCGCCGCGTTTGAAGGCCCGGTTGAAGCCAACGAGACGTATGGTTGGGGGCAAGGAGGCCAACAAGCACGCGCACAAGAAGCTGAAAGCGGGACGCGGAACGGTTGGTAAGACGGCGGTAGCGGGGCTGAAAGACCGCGGTACCGGCCAGATTCGGGCCAAGGTCGTTGGAGGACGCAAGCGGCCCGACGTTGAAGCAGTTCGTGTATAACCCCACCGAAATCGGCGCAACGGTCTACACGGACGACGCCACCGCTTACAAGGGCATGATCGGTATGGAGCATGAGACGGTCAAGCACAGCGTGGGCGAATGGGTCAACGGCATGGCCCACACAAGCGGGCTGAAGTCGTTCTGGGTCACGCTGAAGCGGGCGTACCATGGCGTGTACCACAAAATGAGCGCCAAGCACTTGCAACGGTACGTGCAGCAGTTGCGCAAAAGCACAACGTCCGGGACATGGACACGCTCGAACAAATGCAGCACGTAGTGGCCGCACGGGCAGGGCGGCGGCTTATGTACAAAGATCTGATTGCGCAATGAGAAGGGTCAACGATACGAAGGACGCGTTACACGCTGAGTTTGAGCGGATCGACACCACGCCCAGTCCGAATCCGCGCTATCGCGGATTGACGATCCAGCAGGCGGTAAGGCAACTGGTGAAGGCCAGGCCAAAACCGAAGCAAGCGGCAGATTTGAGGGCAAGAAACGACGAGCTGTGCCACGTCTAAGCTCCAAGCAGTGTACAGGTAAGTATATAAGCCCCTTTGATAACTAGAGATTGCCAAAAAATGCGTACTATTAGGCCGAACCAAGCGCAACTGGGGTAGGACTATGGGCTGTAGCTGCGCGGAGAAGTGGATTTGGAACAAGGATCGTGACCGAAAATCCACACATTCGTATTGAATGCGAATCCCCAATTCTAACAGTCTATGATTGACCATGAATGCAACCCGCATACTACCCGTCTTTCTGCTCCTTGCAACAGTGGTAACCCAAGTGCAGGCTCATCAAAACGGATTTGGGAGCTCGGTTGCGATTACGGACGGTGCCTTGGTAGTGGGCAAGGCCTACACAGGGACCGGCGCAGGTACTGTGTACGTATTCGGTTTTGATGAAGCAAGCGGAGATTGGGTAGAACATCAGCAACTCCAGGCATCGGATGCCGGTAAACATCTCGACCACTTTGGCAGGGCAATGGCCGGCGGAGGCAATACCCTATTTGTCGGTGCCATTGGCAGCGATGATTCGAGGGGCGCGGTCTACGTTTTTGAGCAAAAGGATGGTCTATGGGCGGAAACGGCCAAATTGGTGGCAAGTGATGGGACCGAAGGCTATCAATTCGGAAACGCCGTCGCAGTGCATGGCGGTCGGTTACTTGTCAGCTCCGTAGGACCCGATGAGACAGACGGGGCTATTTATGTATTTGACAGGGATCCTGACTCAAAAATGTGGAGCGAGCGAGCGACAATCCGAGTCGGCGAAGCCAACCCAGATGATGCCCCAGGCTGGAAAAGAAGTTGGAGTGGACCTGCGCCTGTTGCTGGCGTAGGAGCGGCCTTGGCCATTGATGATCACATGGCGGTAATTTCTGTCCCCGCACGTGGAAGTAAGGTTCTGGTTTATACCCACGACCCGGAGACTGACGAGTGGTCGAAGACTGGCGAATTGACAGTCGAGGGTCTGGAATCACGACATCTGTTCGGGTTTGCGTTGGCAGTGCAAGACGGCAAGATATTTGTCAGCTCCGCAGGATTCAATGGTTTTCAGGGTGCCATTTTCATTTTTGACCAGGAAGGCGAATCTGGCCAGTGGGTGGAAAGCGGCCGCCTGTCTGGCGTCGTCTCGGGCAAAAGTTCGAGGATGTTGGGTGCATCGCTCGCTGTTGGGGAGACCACTCTGTGGACAGGTGCACCATTTGCGAACGATTTCAAGGGGACGGTTTTTCGCTACAGTCGCGACGCGCAAAGCGGGGATTGGCTGGCAGTAACGGAAGTGCTACCGGAGGAAATGGATGCGGACGACTCGTCCGCTCCCTGGCTGGGCTGGACGCTCAACGTCAATGATAATACGGCCTTAGTCGGTGCACCATCTGCCGATTTCGGGGCTGGCAAGGCTTATGTTTACGAGTATGCGAAAGGCCAGTGGATAGAAACTGGAGCGTTGATAGACAAAGTAGTGAGCATTCCCTCCGTGCTTGGCGAGGAGATTGCCTGTGATGGCGGTGTGGCTGATCGTTTTGCATGCAGCGAGGTTGATCTTGTCTCGTTCCTTCCGGTCTCGGACCTTGGCGGTGGACGCGGCATGGAGGTCAATGACCTGTGGGGCTGGACCGATCCGGAAACGGGCAAGGAATGGGCACTAATTGGCCGCAAGGACGGCACTTCCTTTGTCGATGTGAGCGATCCGCTCAGACCGGTTTACGTAGGGAACCTACCAAAGACAGGATGGTCACCCGCCAGCACTTGGCGAGACATCAAGGTCTACAAAGACCACGCCTTTATCGTTGCCGATGGCGCTGGGGAGCATGGAATGCAAGTGTTCGATCTGAGGACACTGCGGGACGTGCAAGATCCTCCAACCAAATTCTACATGAGCGCCCACTATACCGGCATTGCCAGCGCGCACAATATCGTAATCACAGAGGAGACCGGATTTGCTTTTGCCGTCGGTAGTAGCGGCGGCGGCGATACCTGTGGCGGAGGTCTCCATATGATTGACATTCGGGAGCCCTTGCACCCTACTTTTGCGGGTTGCTTTGCCGACACCGAAACTGGACGTAGAGGCACCGGCTACTCACATGATGCGCAATGCGTCATTTACCATGGCCCAGACACGGAGCACCGCGGCAAGGAGATATGCTTTAGTGCAAACGAGATGGCAGTCAGCATTTCGGATGTCACGGACAAAGACGAGCCCGTTAGTTTGTCCAATGCCACATATCCCAACTACGGCTATTCCCATCAGGGCTGGCTTACCGAAGATCACCACTTCTTCTTCATGAACGATGAGTTGGACGAGATCCGAGGCTCAGTGGATGGAACAAGGACGTTAATCTGGGATGTGTCTGACCTGGATGATCCGCAATTGGCAGAGCAGTACCTGTCTGAAAACAAGGCCAGTGATCACAACCTGTATATCCGGGGCGATATCATGTATCAGTCCAACTACAAGAGTGGGTTGCGCATCTTGGACATCTCCGACCCGCTGAAACCACTTGAGGTTGGCTTCTTCGACACTGTGCCCTACGGGGACAACGAGCCTGGCTTAGGGGGATCGTGGAGTAACTATCCGTTTTTCAAGAGCGGCATCATAGTCGTAACCAGCGGAAAAGAGGGGATGTTCATCCTCAAGAAGCAAGTCGCCGACACCTGAGCACCTAGTCCGCGCAACGACTCAATAACCACCGTCCGGGAAAAGAGACGATGTATTAGGTGGGCGCCTCCTAGTCATTCCCGAAGACCAACTGCTGTACGAGCGTGAAGGACAGCTCTTGGGCCATGGCCGGGGCCAGGATCCAAGGCACACTGGCCAGCGCGAGAAGGAATCACCGCAAATCTAAATGATCGTTCATGTACATCATTGTGGGCAGATTTCACCGTCCCAGACGTGATTTGGGGAGACCACCCAAGTGTCGCCGGCCTCCCCAGCATAGGATAAGGAGGCGCGTGCACAGGGGCTGACTCGCTCCCGCGGCAGGCACCGGCGGGCGGGCCGTGAGCGGCCGAATATCCTGGGTTATGTTTCCGCTGATAATTGGTATTATCCTAGGAAATGATTGAGCGCCGCCAGTTCCGTGCCATGACATCACCGCCGTCTTGCCCCAGCCCTTGGTGCCCACTCAAGCGTCCTACGATGCGCAGTTGAGGGCACTGGTGCGGCTTCACGGCAAGGGCCCCCACAGTCAGCACGTCTGGGCCGATGCGCTTGTAGGATTCATTGTCTGCCTTGAAAGGGCTAGACATTCACACAAGCAATGTCTAGCCTCTACGGAGCCACAAGCGCTATGTAGAGGAACAGGGCATAGAAAAGACTACTGATGGCTGGATTCCGGTTTATACACACTTCCGACCTACACTTGGGTCGGAGATTCAGCAGTTTTCCAGAACCCATCCGAGGTCGCCTTGTGGAAGTTCGCCATCAGGTATTGAAACAACTAGCCTGGATATCCAACAGCATTAATTCATATGAGAGTCCGCGAGATTCTGATCAGGCAAGGCGTATCGTCAGGGGCCTATTGTGTAGCCAGGGTATGGCCAGTGTCGAGTCATGGTAGCCCGCATTGCGCAATGCTGCGCCGTTAGCGCGGCGGCCTAACGTGACAATGATTTCGTCGCTTGTGATGTGGACCGTTCCAGGGTAGTTGACCAAGTCTCGGAACAAGGTCCGCGTCTTTCGCTTTTCGTATCCGTGGCTGATTCTGCGCGCGAGTAGGCGATACAGCGAGCTGGCCATGAGTGTCAGCTGCACATCCAGCCCGATCTTCAGCGGTACCGCCGCTGACAACGCGTCCATATGGAAGAAGTCAATGGCATCGGCAATGGTGTTCTCAATGATCATTCGACGGGCGTAGCGATCGATCAGCTTCGCGGCGGAGCCCTTCATTTCGTTGGTAATCAGCAACGTGGGTTTTTCGTGCCCGAGGTCAATGATGGCGATCTGGCGCACTTCGCCTGGGAAGTTCCTTAGTCGCACCATCTGTTCCAAGACGCGCGGGTTCCGATAGGCGCGCCCGATATTGGTGAGCCTTACTCTTCGCCAGTGTTCTTGCGGCGTCGCCAGTATCCGACTTACCAACGACTGGCTGCGTCTTCGCAGTGTCAGGAACCGTATGCCTGATGCGTGCAGACGGGCAAGATTGGCATAGGTCGTCAGCCCGCTGTCAAAGACCAACTCGCTGGGCACGTTTCCCGTGCGCTGTTTCCAGTGTTCCACAAATGCGAGGACTTGGTCGTACTGATCCGCCTTGCGGATCTGAACATTGGCATAGGTGAAGAAACATCTGTCGGCGTCACGAGCCAACAGTGCCAGCATTCCCTTCTGCCTGCGGCTACGCTTGGAGATGTAGTGCTTTTCATAGACCTCGTGGTCGCCATGGTAGGGTATGGTGTGGAAGTCCAGGTCAAAGGAACGCCCACCGACCAAGTCAATCCCGACCCCCTCCACAGCGTGGTGCCACTTCATCATCAACTGCGGCAGCACACGTGGATCCACGCGAGCGCTGTACTCGACGAGCGTCGAAGTTTTTGGCATAATGTTGAGCCCGGAGAACAACGCCGGTCCTTCATCCAGGATGTCGGGCATGAAATGCCGCGGGCGCCCGATGCCCCAGAGCTTTAAAGCCAGCAGCGACCGCACGGCACAACCGGCCGGAATCCGATCGCTGCCAGGAAAGGTGCATGCTGCCAGGACGCTATCCAGATCCATGCGGACCAGATCGTGGGCAAACAGAAACAGACCGCCGAAGCGTGTGCGGAACCGCCGCGGAGACAGATCCAGGGCCGCACAATTGGCTGGCGGCGCCCGTTCGACGCACAACGCGGCCCGCTGCTGAGCCGTGCGTCTGGGCAGCTTAGGAACCCCTGCGTCTTGAAGTGTCTTGGAGATGGTAGAGGTGCCCACGCGCATCCCCTCACTGAGGAGGCGTTCACGAATCTCGGTGACAGAGAGCTTCTCTTGTTTTCGCAAGGCCAAAATGCGGCGCGTTCTCTTCACGCGCAAAGGCTCCTCGGACTTGGGCTTGCGACCCGGCACATTACGTCGGAAGAAGCGCTCCACCTGAGGATTCTGGTGGAAGTGGGCGCAGAGGTTATATACAGCGCCGGGCGAATAGCCGAACCGCTCTGCGGCTTCTGGTACGGTGAGCCCTTCGACAAAGATGGCACGCAGGACCTCGTACTGCCTGTGCAGCGGTAGGGTAGGCTTAAGAAAGTCACTGGCACGAGCCTTCATAGAATATCAAGGTATTATAGCACATATCCCACTATATCATACGAATACGACAACCGCAAGCAGTGCGATTCAAAAAAAGGTATTTACGACGAATAAAGCCCTTAACGCCGCGATCAAATCACTAAAAGCAGCTTTCAGCGGCAAGTCTGGCGTCCTGGCCTGCGGCGTGCAACCGTGCCCCGATGATGCAAGACACCGTGGTATTTGTGCTATAATGAATCTATATACGCATTCACACTAGTAAGGCCTATCCTCAGTCGGGGCGGACAATGAGTCATGTAGCCCCCAACAAGACCCTTTTTATGGCTCGCTTGTTAACATCCATTAGTGCCGTTGGACATTCAGGCTAGTAGAAACGTGGAGACGACGACACCGATCATGGTACCGATACGCTCTTCGCCGAAGATCGCGGCAAGGAAGCCCGCTTCGTGATCGACGAGAGCACAATTTGCCACACCTTGATTCATCCGAGGCGCTTAAGAAGGATGTCAGCACACTTTTCGTGTGTTTTATGAGAGTAAACAACGCGACCGTAACAGACGCGCACCTGGCTATCGATCGGGTCTCGGGAGTCCATGGTCTGTTCAGTCTGGAAATGATGTGCCAAAGATCTTGCGCCATTTCTGCTTGGCAGACCACTCCTGTTTCGGGTCCGCGGTTTCGTGCGTGATCGCCTGAATCGCGATGCTGCAGCAGCATCTGGCCTTGTTCTGGAAGCGTCCTTTTTTTTACCCGTTGACTACTGCCCGGTGCTCTCCAGTATTCCTGGTCAGTATCCTGGCTGGCCATGTAAGCGAAGAAGTCGCGACACATGAGGTCGTAGTAAAGGAATGACTTGTCGCGGTACTTCCCTCTGTGCCAATAAGAAGTGAGACAGTTCAATACATTAATAGTGTAGCCGCGTTGGGGTTCAAGCGGCAGGGCTGGTCTGGCGATTTTGCTTAACCAATCCATCATTTTCCCCTATTCAATCATGGAATCCGATTACCCTTCCAACACGACCGGTACGGCAGAGGTCCCTCCGACTGAAGTGGTTCCCAAGGCCAAGCGCCGCAGGTTCACGGCCAGTTACAAGATGCGCATTCTGGACGAGGCCGAGCTCTGCAGCAAGCCTGGAGAGGTCGGTGCGCTTTTGCGTCGGGAAGGCCTTTACTCGTCTCATCTGGCCCAGTGGCGCAAGCAGCGCGAATATGGAGCGCTTTATGGTTCGACCCAGGCTGGGAAGGAACTGTTGGCCAAGGACGAGGAGATTCGGCGGCTGCGCAAGGCGCTTGGTCAGTCCCGGCAGCAGCTTCAGAAGGCCGAGGCCATCATAGAGGTTCAAAAAAAAGTCTGCATGCTCTTTGGCATCAGCAGCGAGAGCGAGGCCGGGTAGCGATGAGGGAGAGGGTCAAGGCATTGCGTCCGATTCTGGGTACGGTGGCGGCCTGCCGCCACGTGGGGATCTCTCGCGCCTCCTATTACAGAAGTCAACGTGCGGCGCAGCAGCAGCCGAAGCGGCGTCGCCAGAGCAGCCGACGGTTGTCGGAAGCTCGCCGGGCGGAGATTCGGGCGATATTGAACGCGAGGCGTTTTGTGGACCTGCCGCCACGCCAGATCTGGGCCACGCTCCTGGATGAAGGCACCTACCTGTGCCACTGGCGCACCATGTATCGTATCCTTAGTGAAAACAGGGCGATACGCGAGCGCAGGAATCAGCGCGTACATCCTCCGTACACGAAGCCGGAGTGGTTGGCCCAAGCTCCGAACGAGCTTTGGACGTGGGACATCACCACGCTTCGGGGCCCGGTTAAGGGCCTGCACTTCAAGCGCTACGTGCTACGGGATATCTTCAGCCGCTACGTGGTGGGATGGACCCTTGCCTCGTTTGAGTCTGCCGCGCTGGCCAAGGATCTCGTCCTGGCCACATGCGCGCGTCAAAACGTCCGAAGAGACCAGCTGGTCCTCCATTCGGATCGCGGCCCGGTGATGACAAGCAAGACGTATGTGCAGCTGTTGGCAGAGCTGGGAGTGGAAGGCTCCTACAGCCGTCCGTATCGCTCGAACGACCATCCCTATTCGGAGGCGCACTTCCGCACGGCGAAGTACCACCGGACTTACGAGGTGCGCTTCGGCTCCCTGGAGGACGCCCGGAGCTGGGCGCGGCTCTTCTTCCATTGGTACAACAACGAATTCTACCACACGGGGATTGCGCTGATGCATCCCTCGACGATCCACTACGGCAAGACGCGCGAGGTATGGAAGGCGCGACAGCGCGTCATGCAGGAAGCCTATGCGCGAGAACCGGAGCGATTCATTCGGGGGATGCCCAAGGTACCCATGCCACCGCGGAAGGTGTGGATCAACCCGCCAGACGACCCCCAGGCTGCGGTGAAGCTCGTAGCCAAGAGCAATGGCCGCCAGTCCCGCAACTTCGTAGTCACACGCGACCAGTTACTGCCCACATGAGTTCCATCCGCTACACTAAATCCGAGGCGAATTTGTCTCATTTTTGTTGGCACACACCGCTTCCAGTTGTTTATGAACTGGTAAGCCAGAGTGTCAATGAGCAGGCCGCCAATTTGTACGCTCCACTCTTGTTGCCACGATCGCATCATTCGGCAGAGCGGGACGAGGTTATTGTTGCACGATTTGTTGCGCACGCGAATCGCCTCAATCTCCGGGTCCGGATTCGTTGTTTTCCAGCTTCCCCCGTTATTGGAATCGGGATAGATGTAGCTGTCATCATCGTTGAGAAATCCAGGGACCAGCTCGAAGTTCATCCCACCGCTGAAGGGGATAAGAGTAACCTGACCATCGGCACCGACTTGCGTACTGGAATATGTCCTTCTGGCTGAATTGCGAACTGCCTGCAGCAGTGCTGACTGTCCGTTGGTGCTGTAGCCGTCGTACCGCTTGTAGAGTGCCCACGGCAACTGAAAGATCATATCCACGTCGCTTGTGCCGTGGATGGCTGTGTTTCGGCCATAGGAACCCACCTGTAGGCTGTGCGACGTGTCCGATGTTGTGTCCCAGAAGTCGGTGTTGAGCCTCTTCGTGATGGTCTTGTAGCGCTTAGAGATCGTGTCTCTATTCCGGACTTGGATGTTGCTGCAGAAAGTGCAAAACCAGTTAGCAAGCCCCATTATAGTCCCTCCATACTTTGGTATTCGTTTTCTCGATGCGGCTCCTTCCGTGACCACTTCCGCAGCGGCAACCAGCCTCCCTATTCGATATAATCCTCGGCACAATAGGCCATGTGTTGTCCGCACACAATCCGGTGGTGCACCATTCTTAGTTGGTAGGGGGCGAACATAGTAGCGTGGAGGTGGTATTTGAATGAGTAGTGTAGCCTATATGCGCTTGTAGAGCCACGGTATGTGCCAACAGGAATGATACACTTTAGCGTAGGCTAAGTTCCACGTTATATCGGGCATTTTTGCGGCTGAGCGTGTTAGGTAGTGTGTTTGGGCTTGTTGATCCATACTGCTCTTGGCGGCATCGGTATGCGTGGTCTGCCACGCAAGAAGCGTTCCGGATGTTGTGCGTAGGCCGCGTCCATGACTTGCTGACGGGCAGCTCTGACGGCTTCGGTATGGCCGTAGGGCACAGTCAGGGGATGCATGAGCCCAAGGTCGGAGTGGTAGAACATCTCGTTGTACCATGCGAAGAACCATCGGGCCCATTGCTGGGCATCCTCCAGAGATCCGAACCGCCTCGGGTACAGGTGAGGATACTGGGCGGTACGGAATAGGGCCTCCGAGTACGGGTTATCGTTCGACTGGTACGGTCGCGCATAGGAACGCGTGACGCCCAGCAGCCCCAACAACTGGATGTAGGTCCGGGCGGTCATGGGCGCGCCCCGGTCCGTGTGGACCGGGGGTGGGTCGGCTGTGACCCCTTGGCACTCGCAGGTGGTCACGACCAGATCGGCTGCCAGATCAGCCGTCTCGTACGGGGACACCATCCAGCCCACCACGTACCGACTGAAGATGTCTACGATCACGTAGCACTTGTAGGAGGCCCCTTTTCGGGGACCGCGCAGCGTGGTGATGTCCATGGACCAGACCTGGTTGGGGGCCGTGGCCACCCGCTCCGGCCTGGTGTAGGGCGGGTGTACCCGCTGGTTACGGCGCTCTCGTACCGCGCGGCTTTCTTTCAGGATACGATACAGCGTGCGCCAGTGACACCCATAGGGGCCTTCATCTAGCAGCGTAGCCCCTATCTGCCGGGGCGGCAGATCCATGAACCGCTCCGAACACAACCGGGCCAGCATCTGTGTGCGCCACGCGTCACCGATGGCGAGCCGGCCCTTTGGCCGCTTCCTTGGCTTGCGTGGCCCTGGAGGCAATCATTGGTGCCCGGTGCTACGGGAGATCTCCATGTAGCGGCACGCGGCAGTCATATCCATGGCCTTGGTGAGTTCCTCCAGCATAATCAACCTGGTTGCCCGGGCTCGTCGGGGATCTCGAGCCCAAGCAGTCCAGAGACTTTTTTTTTTGAACCTCAATGACCGTCCGGGCCTGCTTGAGCTCATGACGCGTACGCGCAAGCGTCTTGCGCACCGCACGCAGCTCCTTTCTCAGCGCGTGCACCTTGTCGGCGGACTGCGTTCCAGCCTCCGGACTGTCGAGCTGTTGGCGCCACTTGGACAGCTGAGACGAGTAAAGGCCTTCCCGGCGCAACAGCGCGCCAATCTCTCCGGGTATCTGACAAGTGTCCGCTTCGCGGACGATGCGCTGCTTATAGGCCTTGGTGAATCTGCGGCGCTTTGCCCGCGGTACGACCTCCGTGGATGGAACCTGCGATGGTGCCGCACGGCTCTCATGAAGCGTTGAATCCATGGCGTTTACCGATCTACGTGACAAAAAGACCGCCCACAACAATAACGACCAGAAGACCGCCATTGCACCCTAAATTAGGGTGCAAGCGTGTCCCACCTTTTTGTGGCACATAGGAATGGTAACACGGGCGATGAACGGGGGTTTCCGGCGGCTGATGAAGGCTTCCATCCGTGCACTGAAGATGGCCGCCGTAAAGTCGCTGCTGTCCTTCGCGCACCAGATGGGCTACTTGCCCTTCAACGTAGAGCGGATGGAATACACTTCAACCGCTCCCTCTCACTCGGGGAGTGGGAGAAGTAACCTCGTGCTGGTATACTCCGCGAAGATTCCCAAGCCTCCAGCTACGTTGGAATAGGCACGCTTGATGAATGTCAATAGTCTTCCCCGGTCTGCGACTATTGAAGGGGCTGGTTTTGGGAGGCCTAAGGAGTGGGTGCGTGTCAGGGGGCCAACCGGAATGAGGGCATGACGTGGGGCTGACGGCGCTAAATTCTTTTCTCCGACGTATTATTATCGGAAATGTTTTAGACCCCGAAAAACGGCAACCAACGACCGGCTGGGCAGCCCGCACGCCGCCTGAGATGTCCGCACACGAGCCAGGGTGGAGCGCCGCAGATTGCGCCCGATCACATTCAGGTGCAGTCCAAGGCGATTTGGGGACCTTTCCCTGACTACCAGGCGGAAACTGGAGCCGCAGGAGCGGACTTTAGAACCCGTGGCCGCTTTTCACGGATTTAGGCGCACAATTGTACTATAACGAACGTAACCACGATGAAGGAAATAACCCGCACGGCCGTTCTGCAGGCCGCGTGTCCGCCGCCCACCGCGGGTGTATCTACGGCGCACCCGTCTGAAAACAGTAAGGCCGCAAGCGACTGGTTAAGTACATTCCCTGTACGCGTAGAAGAGGGCGCCGAGAGCATCGAAGTCCTGCTTATCCAGCAGGAAGAGCGTTACCGAAGCAAATTACCGCACACCCTGTGTGCAGGCGGGCACATTAGAAAGGCTCGGCGGCTTTATGGCAACCCGGAGAGACAAGGCTCAACAACCGTAGCGCCTGGGGCCGGTCGTCACATGTCCACCGAATACACCACAACCGTGGGGACCACCGGGACGGGATCAAATACGGATGTGGATTCAATGGATCCGTAAGCACGGCCAGACCGGATGACCCTCAGCGAAAGTTTCGCCGGCAGTTCTGTCCGGCCCACCGTCTTCCCGGCGGAGTCCAGAATCATCCACTCTACGGTTGGGTTTCCCCGATCTATACCCTTGACCCAAATCTGATCCCTGTCGTCGACCCTGAACGACCTGTACGCCGGCTTCACTTTGTGTATGGACCCAAACTGATCGGGGTTTACTATTGCATCCAACTCTACGCTCGTAACAGGTATGGGCGCATGGAGTTGCTGGATGGATCCCACGATATCTCCATCCACCGAGGTAATCGTGATATCAATGTTCTCGTTCCATCCGGAGTACAGTTTTCCACTCGGACTTAAGCGAATAATCGACCTGCGACCGAAGGGAACGTAGCGTAGCGCAGGAGTCCTTTCCGGTGACATGAAGAGCAGCAGCTCCCGATCAGGCAAGCGTGCCAAGGTCCGCACCATCGTGCCAGTCCAACTCGTCTGCACGACAGCCACAAAGAGATCTGCGTCTATATTCTCGGCAGTGATATCGGGTCTATGCAGGGTAATGGGACCCAAGTCCGTGATCCCAATGACGTTAGAGGTATTGCCAACGGAGTCGTTTTCCACGACTTTGATGCGACGTTGGAACAACCAGGTTTCTGGAGCGAAAACCGAGAGTACGTCCTGACGGGAATCAAATACGTAGATCGAGTCATTGCGGCCGACGAGCACGTTCGAAATATCTCTGAACTCGCCAGGGGCGGCGCCACGACTGCCAAATGTTCCTAACAGGACGCCTCCCGCGGAAAATACCGAGATGTCCATGGAAGACTCGTCGCCAACGAAGAGTTGGCCGGCGGCATTGACAGCCAAGCCATCAATGCCGCCGAACACAACGGTGTCTCCATCTGCTTCATCTCCTATGCGGACGATCTCGGAGAGAACTATCTGAGAATCGCTTTCCCTGTCGGGGCTCGCTTCACGACCATCCCTCTGGCAAGCCACCAAGGATAAGCATAACATCAAGAGCACCGCAGGCCTTAGGACATGATCGGTGTACATGTATTGCCCCCCCCCCCTAGCTAGGAGCTTAAGAGTCGTCGTCGCTGGGCCGTACCATTTTGCAATCTGGGCAGCCACCTAAACGCCGACAGTAAATCTGATTGGATTCTAGGTCGAGCACCTCAGTACAGTACCCGCTGCTTTCACTGTCTGTGCATTTGCAGTCCACTTCGTCTTCCGTTGTATTCCACAGAAAAGACGCTAACGGTCCGGATGTACCTATCATAGCGATGGGGTCTTCATAGAGAACCGGCGGCACACCTTGCTCGTCAAAATCAAGGAAATAATGAGGTGGTAGGGTTACCAACAAGGAACCCTCTTTGCGGACGACCTGCGTTCCTTCGGGTAACTGGAGCTTAGGCCCACAGGCCACGCCCTCCGCAATCTGATCAGAAAGAACGGGGTCAGGAGATACGACCTGAGCCATTGCATCCGTGTAGGCCGACCCGAAGATCATCACCATAAGGAACGCCGAGACGAACACGAGAGATAAAGAAGTACGCCTAGTAATACCTACTGTAGGATAAGTGAATGTGGTGTGGCCCTTAGGGCCTGAGTAAGGGCCCTAGTATAACTAGTCGTTTCCGTAAAACCAAGAACTTCGGATAATCAGGGAGAAAAATTTCATCTGTTAACGAACGTAGCCGCCAGATCGCACTCATCGCCGTCTAGTTCTCGGCCAACACCCAGCGGGTCTACCGCCACGCATGGGAATCTTGGCGGGGAGATGAGCCGACCTTGTACGCCACCCTGAGCGCGTCCCTAGCCTGAAATCCCACCTAGTCCGCGTGGAATTTCAGACTAGCCTTGCTATCCCCCTCAAGGACCGATAGCAGAGTACGGGATGTTGCAAGTCTTGCATCATGCACGTGATGAGCTTTTCGGTGGCAGGCCCCGCCGTGGCAATGCGCCGGCGCAGGTCCCGCGTATCCAGGTATTGGCGGTGAGCCTCGGGCATGTGTGCTTCCAGGGTGGTGAAGCGCCCGGGCCGCGTGCTGCGCAGGTGCGAGGTAATGCGCTGCCCCTTCAAGAAGACTTCCACGGTGCGGTCGGTAACCCGTACGCCCACCTGCTTTCTGGCATGCACGAAGGGCACGCTGTAGCGATGGCCGGCCACCTCTATGTGGTAGTCCCTGTGCACCTTGGCCTTGCGCCATGCGCCGAAGATGTACGGCGTCTCCGGCAGCGGTAGCATCGCAGGCCGGTCCCATTTTTCAAACCACGAGCGCCGGCTATCCTCCAGCTTCTGGAAAGGTTTGCTGTTGAGTTCGGTGAGCAGCAGACGTATGTGCCGGTTGAGTTCATGCAGGCCGCAAAAAATCTGATGGCGCAGCGGCGCCAGGATGCCCTGCTGAGCCCATTGAATCCCTTTTTCCACCTTCGCTTTATCCCGCGCTTTATAGGCGCGTGCAGGTACCACAATTACGCCGTAGTGCGTGGCCAGGTCGTGATACGTTGGATTCAGGTCCGGATCGCACCGGTGAGCCTTTATCACGGCCGCCTTCAGATTGTCGGGAACCACGTACCGTGGGGCGGCTCCGAAGAACTCAAAGGCACGACGATCAGAGGCGGTCCAGTCGGGGAGCTGTTGCGTCCATGTGGCTTCGACATACGTGTAATTGGAGCATCCGAGCGTGGCCACGAAGATATGTGCCTTGCGCAGTTCACCCGTATCGGGATCTGCCACGGGAACCCTCTGGCCTGCGTAGTCCACAAAGAGCATCTCCCCGGGTACGTGGTCCAGGTGCATGACCAGATCACGCGCATTGTTCCAAGTGTGGTAGCGCTCACAAAACCAACTGTACTGATAGCCGTCCGGGTGTGCCTCCTTGTATTCCGTCCACAAGAGCTCTAGCGTGACTCCCTTCCGCTTGCGTTCCTGGTGGATATAGACCCAGTTCGGGACGGGACGCTGCGCTTTGGGGGTCGCAGACTTGGCGAAGAGCTTTTCTTCGAGCACCTATTCGGTGATGCCCTCCAGCAACGGCCATGAGAGAGCGGCATCGCGGGCGCGGCGCAAATAGTCGATGACCGTACGGTGTGACAATCCCAGGCAGCGGGCTATGGCCCGCACACCCATCCCGCCCTCGTGCTTCAGGCAAAGTATTTCTTTGAGTGTACGCATGGAGATTCTTTTGGCAGGCATGGATTACCTCGTGAATGAATGACGAGGCACCCCATACCCAGGGCGTTAACAGAATCTCCAGTCGCGCAGACAGCCCAGCTAGACCAACCCGGATCCCGGTTCAGACCCGAGCGCACCAGACCGCAGAGCCCGTCAAAGCTCTTGCGCATGTCGGCCGGCTCGCGATAGAGGCAGAAGCAGTGAGAGGGGCCCAACGGAATCATGCCGGGGAAACCTCCGACGGGAGCAGAGACCGAAGAAAAGTGGCAGAGGCCGGCACGAATAGACGCAGACGCACCCCACCAGGGTAGACCACTTCCATTACCGCGCGCTCATCCGCAGCAGGAGCACTAATCTCCAGGAATGCCGCGCCTTGCGAAACGGCGCCCTTACGTGAATACTTGGCCTGCCAGTAGTTCAATCGTGACACGGATATCCCGTGCGCTGCACAGAAGGCCTTCCGGGTCTGGCCACTTTGAAGGAATTGCTCTACCAGCGGAAATATCTCCTCCGCCGTACGTCTTGGCTTACGCAAGGGTCGTTCTTGAGTCCTTAAGTGTGGACCACAAGTTCCTACCTGACTATGCCTCCACGCAAGATGTAGTTGTCCGGACGCTTACAGAAGTACGTCTCGGATTTGTCGCATGGAGGTTTGTGCTCGGGGCATCTTTGTGCGCTCGTTTGGTAGAATAGCACAACGAAAGCACTCTGGCTTGGCAAAGCTCCAGCGCCCCAGAAGATGCCCTGATTCGCCAGAACACACCCCGGCAAAATCCAGCTGTCAAGGGTGGCACTTTCGATCAGAATATGCACCACCAACTGCCAGTCTGCACGCCAGAATCCGCGGACCGATCTCTAAGGGCAGTAAGTATAGGGCCGGAATCACGGACTAGATAACTTCTTTTCGATAGCGTACACGCTGACCGTAGTATCATTGTGAGCATATATCCGCTGATTAAACGAATAAATATATCGCAAATCCGTGGGCAAGTGAATGGATGAACGATAATCACCCGTTGCGGCCTCATAAATATCGATTACGTTGAGAAACTCATTCGGCCATGCCCGGACATATATTTGTTCACCTTCAACAATAATTTTAGTATGAATCCTGCGAGAATCCACCCTCCTATACACCAACGGTTTCCCGTCAAGTCTAGGCATTTCCACCTGCCCGAAGTCTGGCGTGGACCTAACATAGGCGATGGACCCATTCGGACTAAACTGCATTATCACAGGAAAATAGTGTGGAGCATATACGAGCCGCTCTCCATATGTGTCAATTTCCCCTCTGGCGAGCGAGCAAGTTGTTCCACGTGGACTGACCCTTAAGCACATCTCCTCCAAAGCGTATCACAGTTGTATCAGACCCCTTCCTAGTCTCGAACAATTCAAGCCGCGCAGTCGTGTGCAGGTAGGATCTTCCTTGGGGGGTTATTACGTACCTGTTCGCCAATACTCCAATTGCAATGTCGCGCAGGAAATCACCAGCCATAGTAAACAGCAGAACCTTTCTAGCATTCCCATCGAGCACATAGACGACCGAATCACCCATTATACCTGTATCAAGCATGCCATTGAATTCTCCGGGACCTGTCCCAGGCCCCTCACCATAAGTAGCTACGTGCTTGCCAAATGGGTCAAACCGTTTCACCTTCATGTCACCGAAATCCATGACATAAACATTATTCATTGTATCCGTCCTTGTTGCAGTAGGCTTGAACAGAATCATGTTTGCATCGCGCGGTAGGTCGTGCAATTTGCGCAGAGATACGTCTTCCCATACTCTTTCCGACACAGGCTGACTCTCCACAGAAACTAACAACCCCTTAACCGACACTGTCTCACTTGGAGACGTGCACGCCTCAAGAGCAAAGGCAACTGACAATGTCAGTATCAAACGGAGTGTACAAATGAAAATCGGACAGTTGGCTGCGAAAGTTTGTGAATTTAGACGCATCTCGCTGGTGGCTAGAGGGTAAGTGGAGCCAAGGTATCGTGGTTCGCCTGCGCAGGGTCGGGCAACACGAATGGAAGCGCATCAAGCTTTGACGGCTTGTTGATCCAAGCCTGCCGGGGTGGCCTGGACACCTTGGGCATGCCCCGTGGGAAGCGCTCACGGTTCTCTGCATACGCCGCTGCTAGTTCGCGCTGCCGCTGGGCTTGTACCGATCGTGCCTGACCATAGTGAACCGTGGACGGACGCATCAAGGCAAGACCCGAGTGGTCGTGCTGGTTATTGTACCAGTCAAAGAACGCCCGGGACCAGGCACGGGCATCCTCCAACGATCCGAAACGTACCGGGTAGTCCGAATGGTCCCTCATCGTCTTGAACTGCGACTCCGAATACGCATTGTCGTTTGAACAGTAGGGCCGGATGTAGGAGCGTTCCACCCTCAAGTCCGCCAGGAGTTGCGCATAGGTCTTAGCAATCATGGCGGGGTCACGGTCGGAATGAATCGTGAGCTGCTGCGGACGAATACCCTGGCGCTCGCACGTGGCGGCGATGAATTCTGCTGCCAGCCCGCCGGATTCCCCAGGTACTACCATCCAGCCCACTACGTATCGGCTGTAGATATCCAGCATTACGAACAGCTTATAGCTGCTCCACTTCTGCGGTCCGCGCAGCTTGGTGATGTCCCAGGACCAGACCTTGTTGGGAGCGGTAGCCAGCAGCTCCGGCTTCTTGTACGGGGAATGAACACGTTGATTGCGGCGCTCTCGCACTTCGTCGTACTCGTGGAGGATGTTGTACATCGTGCGCCAATGGCACACATAGGGGCCTTCGTCCAGGAGCGTGGCATAGATCTGCCGTGGGGGCAGGTCCCTGAACCGCTCCGAGTTCAACAGTGCGCGAATCTCCGCTTGTTGCGCCGCCGGCAATCGGCGAAGGCTTCGTCCACGCCGCTGCTTTGGCGGCCTGGGCCCCGGCGCCTGTATGCTGGGGTAGTAGGTCGAACGAGGAATACCTACGACCCTGCAGGCGGGGGCCACACCAAGATCCTTTGCCAACAGCTTCACTGCCGCGATCTTCATGGGCTTTCGCTGTCCTGGATCCCGATCCCAAAGGTGCTCGATATCTTTTTTTGAACGTCAATGATCCGCTCGGCCTTGCCGCGTTTGCTCCTCAGGCCTTCGATCGTCCTGTGAGCAGCTTCCAGCTGGGCTTCCAGTAGGGCTACTACTTCGTTGTCGCCCCGTTTGACGGTGCCCAGTCTGCCCTCGCTGCGCTGCTTACGCCACTGCGAGAGATGGGACGAATAGAGTCCCTCCCTGCGCAGCAGTGCGCCAACGGCCGTGCCGCCCGTGCATTCATCCGCTTCCCGGAGAATTCGCAGCTTGTACTGGACGGAGAATCGGCGGCAGCGAGCGCGTGGAACCACCTCTGTGGCGGACGCTTCAAGCGCCCCATTCGTGAGCGTAGTCGGGTCGTTTTTCATGACAGGAAAAGGATTACGTTAGGGGTTACGTTGCCCTCTAGCCTGGCTCTTCGCGCCATCAGCTGATAACGCAACTCACTAACTCCGACTCCAAAGTGTCCAAAGAAATATATGCACAGGGGGGAATCATAGACTGTTAGAATTGGGGATTCGCACTCAATACGAACGTGTGGATTTTCGGTCACGATCCTTGTTCCAAATCCACTTCTCCGCGCAGCTACAGCCCATAGTCCTACCCCAGTTGTGCTTGGTTCGGCCTAATAGTACGCATTTTTTGGCAATCTCTAGTTATCAAAGGGGCTTATATACTTAATTGTACACTGCTTGGGGCCTAGACGTGCCGAAGCTCGTCGTTTCTTGCCCTCGATTCTGCCGCTTGCTTCGGTTTCGGACTGGGCGTGTTGTCGATCCGCTCAAACTCAGCGTGTAACGCGTCCTTCGTATCGTTGACCCTTCTCATTGCGCAATCAGATCCTTGTACATAAGCCGCCGCCCTGCCCGTGCGGACACCACATGCTGCATTTGTTCGAGCGTGTCCATGTCCCGGACGTTGTGCTTTTGCGCAAACTGGTGCACGTACCGCTGCAAGTGCTTGGCGCTCATTTTGTGGTACACGCCATGGTACGCCCGCTTCAGCGTGGCCCAGAACGACTCCAGCCCATTCGTGTGAGCCATGCCGTTGACCCATTCGCCCACGCTGTGTTTGACCGTCTCATGCTCCCTACCGATCATGCCCTTGTAAGCGGTGGCGTCGTCCGTGTAGACCGTTGCGCCGATTTCGGTGGGGTTATACACGAACTGCTTCAACGTCGGGACGCTTGTGTCCTCAACGACCGTGGCCCGAATCTGGCCGGTACCGCGGTCTTTCAGCCCCGCTACCGCTGTCTTGCCAACCGTTCCGCGTCCCGCTTTCAGCTTCTTGTGCGCGTGCTTGTTGGCCTCCTTGCCCCCAACCATACGTCTCGTCGGCTTCAACCGGGCCTTCAAACGCGGCGGCGGCTAACGGCGCGAACGCCTCCCGAATCCGTTGCAGCATGAACCACGCCGACTTTTGCGTGATGCCCAGGTCGCGGTGAAGCTTCATGCTGGATACGCCCTTGAGCGCGGTCATTTCAAGATAAATGGCGTAGGTCCACTGGAGCAAGGGCAACCGTGAGGCTTGCAGCACCGTGCCCGTCCGAACACTGAACCGCTTGCGGCACGTGCGGCAACGGTACGGCATGGTCTGTTGTGGGCAAGCATAGGTATCGGTGCCCCTGCACTGCGGACAAAAGCGGCCTTCCGGCCAAAAGATGGCCTCAAACCACTCCCGGGCGGCCTCCTCGCTCGGATACCGCCGTGCCAACGCCAAGAGTGTGATGCCCTTGCGGTGTGATCTGCCTGGCCCTGTCATGATTCCCCCGATCTGGTTTAGTCCTCATACGGCCCAAGAGAAAAGTTGCAGTTAAGTATATAAGCCCCTTTTTTTGACTAATCCAGCGCCATCTTGACGATCCGATCTGAACGTAGAGCGCATCCTTGAGCGTCCCCTCTCGCGCTTTGGCCTTGCCACGGCAGACAGAAAAGGCTTCCTTCATGCTGCTGCGGTCCTTTCGATACCCATGCAACCGGTAACCGATGGGTGGGCCAAACTGCAGACAGTAGCATTGCCAACCCTGGCGATTCCGTATACTCGCACCAGCCCCGAGCCAACCTGACTGCTGCACCTGCCGATTGCTACCTGTCGTGCGCCTGATCCTGCCCTTGGTTCTTCTGCTCGGATCATGCACCGCGCAGCAACCTCCCAATATCGTTCTGGTAATGGCGGATGACCTGGGCTACGAGGCCTTGGGCATCTATGGCGGACTGAGTTACAAGACACCCAACCTTGATTCGCTTGCGCGCGGCGGCCTGCGCTATACACACGCGTTTTCGACTCCGCTCTGTACGCCCTCTCGCGTCCAGATCATGACGGGCAAGTATTCGTTCCGCAACTATATCGGCTTTGGCCTACTGGATCCGTCGGAACGAACGCTCGCCCATTACCTGAACGAGGCCGGATATGTCACGGGTGTGGTGGGCAAGTGGCAGCTCTACGGCAATGCGTTTCAGCGAGAGCTCGCGGGGCGAGGCGGCGCAGGCCCGCACGAAGCTGGCTTTGACGAATTTGCACTGTGGCAATACACCACGCGCGGAAGGCGGTTCAAATCACCCACGATACACTATTCCGACCAGGAGCCGCAGGAATACCCCGGAGAATATGGCCCGGACCTGTTTGCACGGTATGCAGAGGACTTCATTGATCGGCACCAATCGGATCGCTTCTTCCTTTACTACCCCATGGCGCTGACCCATTCACCCTTCTTGCCAGTGCCGACAGATGCGGCCTTCGATACACTAAATGCGGCTACGGCCAGAAGCGATACAGCCTATTTCGCCTCGAACGTGGCCTACATGGACGCGATCGTTGGCCGCATTGCTGATGCGCTAGCCCGGCGCGGATTAGATCGCAATACACTGCTGCTATTCACCGCAGACAACGGCACAGACCGCCAGGTCACATCTGACCACGAGAGCGGGCGCATTCGGGGTCGGAAGGGATTCCCTACCGCTGCAGGCACTCGTGTTGCCCTTGTCGCTTATTGGCCCGGCACAGTTCGTGCTGGAGCAAACTCCAATGCATTGGTCGATTTCACGGACTTCCTGCCTACGCTGTTGGATGCAGCTAGGAAACAGCGGCCGTCCGACCCATTCCTCGACGGAGTCAGCTTTTACGGGCAGCTTACCAAAGGCGCCTTTCACGAAAGAAGGTCGATGTATACCCACTACGACCCCAGATGGGGCCGATTTGAGCCAACCCGCTACGCTCAGGACCACGAATGGAAGCTGTATGGCGATGGACGCTTTGTCAACTGGATGAACGATCCGAATGAGCTGGTGTCATGGCAAGACTCCGTGCTGCGGGAGGATGCCGCCCTTGCCAAGAAAAAGCTCCAACGCGTCCTGAACACCATGCCTGCATTGAGTCAAGACCCGTGACCACACTCACGGGTCAACGGTGCGCGCGCAGGTTCCAGTTGGCTGCGCTACCTTCCAAGAACTCACAGATGCATCGGAATAGCACCTGGAACGGCCCGTGGACAATTACAGATTGCTACGATAGGCGCTGATCCAGCCTTACGGTGCGAACGCGCTTGCGTTAGGCCGCGGGCCGCGGCCGGTGATTTGATACGTCGGCGGAGCTGACATAGCGACGAGTAGCGCGGGCGGCCTGTAGAACTTTGAATGGCCGTGCAGCACCGCGTCAGGTGCCGGCCATCCTAACCGCGCCGTCCGCGACGCCGATCGTGGTCAGATTGACCAGTGGCGGCGTCCGACAAGTCGAGGCCAATATCAAAGGCTGCCTCGTAGCCATTATCGGCTGGCGACACATTCAGCAAAAGCTGTGCACCGCTGCGCCGGTAGATGCCATCCTGCGCGTTCCGGATCCGCCGGTTACCGCGCGCTGCATACGGTGGCTTTGCGTGCACCTGGTCCGTAAGCTCGTCGTCAAAGTAGAGCTGTGACGTAAACTCATACGTGCGCCTTGACCCGGCTGCTGCTCGGATCTTGAAATGGATGTGGACCGCGCGACCCTGATACCACCCCGGGTATATGGTCGTAAACTTCGCCGTGCCATCCTTGTCGGTGTGCTGATAGCCGCGAAGAAACTTCTGGTCTCGAAGGTCGCCAGAAACGCGCCGGTCCTCAAACGCGGAATAGCGCCCCAACCCGTCGCACTGCCAGACATCTACCCGTGCATCCGGCAGCGGCATGCAACCCTGTGCGCCAAACTGCGACACATGAAAGAACAGCTCTAGCGGTAATCCAGGCATTAGCGCCCCGGTCGCAGGCTCAGATCGGATGTCAGAGCGCATTAGCTCAAGGTCCGCAAAGTAGGGCCCCTCGGTCTGCTCAGGGCGCACAATGCAAGTCGGCAGCGGCCTGCCAGAGGCACCGGCCGCCTGTCCGAACAGCCGGTATCCGGAACCTCCCAGCGCGACAGCACTGACCCCACCGAGCAGCTGCAGTATATCGCGGCGGGTCAGAATACGCCCAACGGGTTTGTCGTCATGATCCATGATGCCTCCGATTAGTGCAACCCTATCCCATTAGAGGGGCCGGGCGGCAGCTTTATTCCCCGCGCACTGCTAAGCTGCCCCATGCACCGCAAGAGGCCGAGCTACACGAACCTGCCCGTCTGCATTGCTTGCGTAGCAATGTCGATGCTGCGCTGCACGGCCGGGGGGACGTACCACGGGCTGGCATGCTGCGGAGCAACAGTGCTCAGATCATCGCTCAGATCATCAGGCGGCGCGCCTGAATATAAGGTGTGAGCTCTTCAGCCCGTGGGAACCCACGGTCCTGCGGAGTAGGAGCCTCCCAGCCTGCCTGACAGGCTTCGACCTCAATCAATCCGTCTGCGTGGAACGTCATGAACGTATACAGCGCCCGTGTGTATGGAGCCATACGACCGTAGGCCTCACCTACCCAATAGTAGGATGCGCTGTTGACCCAAAGGTAGTGGATACCGCTTTTGTGTACGTACCGGTCGATATGGTGATGCCCGCAGATACAGGCCACAACCTTGTTGCTGGGCAACGATCGGTTGTGTTGCTCCAGCACCGCTTCAATGGCCTGGGCACTCCCTGGCATAGAGGTCCGCATGCCGAGTCCCTGATGCACAAAAACAACTATGGGCCGGTCAGCGGCCGAAAGTTCAGCGCGCAGCCACTCCAGTTGGGCGCTGTCCGCATAGCCGCGCATTGAGGCATCCACATAGAAGTTGGCGCTTGCGTACGGCTTGAAGCCATCCCCGGTCTTCAAGTTGTTGCGGTCCAGAACGACCGCTTGATACGGGCCAAGGTCAAAGGAGTAGTACCGGCCGCGCATCTGCCAGGTTTGCACCATGGCATCCTTCGTGGCGAAGTCCATGTCGTGGTTGCCCAGCACATGGTAGCGTGGACCCTTGAATGTTCGCCAGAGGTCCGTGCACTCCGTACTTTCGGGCATTCCGAAGTTAAAGTCGCCGAGTTGAATGATCGCGTCCGGTCTGCGCTCGCGCACCGCCTGCATGAACGATTCCAAGCGTTCCATGGCCCGCGGCGCGAGCCCATGATGCAAGTCCGCGATGACACCCAGGCAGAAGGAGCGCACGCGGCTTGCGCTGCCCCCAAAAGGCAACAGCAGGCTGGACGCCCCCAGCTTCAGCAGTGTCCTACGCGTAATGGGCTGGCGGATACTCTGGTACTGTCTCGTGCTCGTGTGGAGAATCACGTTCGCAAGTAGCCTATGCTGGGCCTCCGCGGTTTGGGCTCGAAGAGCCTTATAGTATAAGGCCATCGCTGGAGTTTTGTACGCTTCGCTCCGCTCGATTCAGGCGCTGCGCAGCAGTGCGCGTGACCTGCTCGGCGGCCCCGGACAGCGGTGTCAGCAGAAGGATCTTTCGCCTGACCTTTTGAGGATTTTGATGCCCACGGCGGCATAGCGTGCGCGCGTCGTACGCTTTTGCAGGGCCGGGATCACCGCAATGGAACGTCAGCGCTGTCGGGCGGACTGCCATCACCACGAAACACACTTTCCCAAAGCCCCCGCCAGCTCGAAAACTGCGTGCGGAAGTTGAGGCCGACTCCCGTTTCGCTCGTGATCAACGTCTCGCTAAGCACATCGCCCTCCCGCCGATAAAACAGGTCCACAGAAACCGTAGGACTGAACTTGATCTCCACCACAAACTCCCCTTCAAACGCCTGCGTGCCGGGCTGGTCCACCACCTGACCCCGGTAAATCCCGTGTCCGCGCACCAGCAGGCGCTCATCCAACAACCGCAAGGCGATGCCCGCAGAGAGGTCTAGGTCCTCTGCAGATTCATCACTAAGCACGCCAAGCGCGACATCCGCATTGGGAATGACCTGGCTCAAATAGCGGTTGAGGTGACTGGTGACCAGCTGCGACACGCTGTTGAGCGCCGACCCAGCCAGGACATCGTTGGATGCACCTTCCGCCGACAACAGGAATGAATTGGTCAGCAGAACGCTCGACGCATGCTGCGCGGCATGGTCCGGCTGGTTCAAATACGCTTCGAGCAGCGGCGTATCGCTGATGGCTTCCCGCCGTTGATCCAAGGCCAAGCCG
Source organism: Rhodothermales bacterium (assembly GCA_951812585.1). Taxonomy (GTDB): domain Bacteria; phylum Bacteroidota; class Rhodothermia; order Rhodothermales; family Bin80; genus JAAXGV01. The sequence goes on from OX638318.1 coordinate 728,921, forward strand.
AGATCCACCTGCACCGCGTTGAGTGCACCCGTGATGTGCAGATCGACCATTAGAGGCAGGCTGGTCTGCAGCGCGCCCCCAAGCTCTTCTGGAAGCCCGCTGCGCGAGGCTCGGGTAAGGTACTCGGCCTGAATATCCAAGACCGGATCCAACGGATCCCCTGCCCAGCGGATGACGCCTTCGTCAATCAGAAACCGGCGCACGAAAAGGTCCCCCGCAGTAAAGAGATAGTCTCCCGAAGTCACGTCGAAGGTGCCGTAGGTTGCCATGTCGCCATCTTGGAGCTGGAGCTGAACACGTGCGCTGCCAATGCCCGTGATCACATCGCCCAGAAGCGGATCAATAACGAGCTTGATCGTAGAGCCCGGCGGGCCTTCTATGTTCAGATCCATCTCCAACCCCGCACCAAACTGGCGCTCGGTCGCGGGGCGACGCGCAAGAATGTTGGTCCGCCGTACGATCCCCCGCTCCCTGGTCATATCGTCTGGGTCCTTGTATATGATGAAACCCGGATCAATGGAGTTGCTCCCCTCGCGAATTGGGATGTAGATCTCGCTTCTCGGACTTGCGACTATGTTGTTGGAACGCAGGAATGCGCTATTGAGCGGGCCCGCCAGCGAGACATCGCCCGAAGCCCACACCGTACCATACCACGACAAATCGCGTGTGAACGACGACACGTTCATGATCTGCAGCTCGTCCAGTACCCCGGCGACGTCGAAGGACAGGAATCGGTAATCGTTAAAGAGCAGCGTACCACTCAGCACGGCGGAACCACCGGTAGAATCTGAAAGCACCAAATCACGCACATGAACCCCTTGCGCGTCCACACGGATCGCGCCGTCGGTCTCGAAGGCCAGGTTGTACGCAGGGATCGTGAAACGGCCCTCCGCAAAATCAAGATCTGCCTGAAAGACTGGCTGCCGAAGGGTGCCCGTCACGGTGCCGCGTCCTGTAAAGGCACCTTCTGCGCTGTCCACGGCGTTGATGAGCTCTTCCAGGACAAATGCGTCCAAGCGCGCAATGTCCAGCGCCAGGTTCAAGCCTCCCGCATTGTTCTCGCCTCCAAGGCGTACTGCACCCCGCACTCTGATGTCGTTGTGCTTGGCCCGCGACGAAGCTTCGCCACCAAAATGCAGTGGGTGCAACACAGCTTCCACAACCACATCGGGCGATCCCGGCGTGATGTGACTATGCGCTACAAGGCGTCCAAGGGTCCGGTCTCCGAAGGCCAGCGTATCTACCGTGGCATGACCCGTAAGCCCCGCCTCCTCCGACCATTGCAGCGTTCCATCAAGAAAGCCGCCCAACGGGCGGCGCATCCCCCACAGCGCTGAAATCTGGTGCAAGCTCAGGCTCTCTAGTTGAGCCGATACGTTGCTGCCAGATGACCGGGAAACCACTCCGCTTAGCGTCACGCGCTGTGTCCCCGCCTGCGCTATCGCAAGAGACTCGGCCATCGCGCCATCCCAAAACACATCCACCGTGCGCCCCGCTGCCATATGCCACGGCTGACCGCCCACAGTGATCAAGCCATCATTCAACGTGATCCTGTAGCGATCTTGCAGTAAACGGACCGTGGCATCCAACGCAACCGGCCCAATGCGGTCATCCGCAGCGGCATCCACGTGCATATGCATCACGCTCCGCTGCATGCGCAGGTGCGCCTCCGGCTCCACCAGGGCCATGCCCCACAACCTGTAGTGAGGCATTTTCATGTTTATCGTCACATCCAGGGTCTCTTCCAATGGTGCTTGCAGCCCCGCCCTCAGATCTATGTGAGCCGCAGAGCCCAACGCGTCCGACCCCGTTCCGCGAAGCCACAAGCCGGCTGCATTGGCCTCCAACCGAATCGCGGCGCGCGGTGCGTGCACATCGGCGCCGCCTGGGGGCCGCAGCAGGTTGTCCAACGTCCTGGGGACAGACGGAAACACGTTCAGCCATGCCCGGAGCGTTTCCGCCTGCTTGACCTGCACATCGACGTCCAATGCCACCCGATCAAGTGCTGCTGCCGCCAGTGCGGTGCTCGCCTCATCCTGCTGCATGACCTGATCCGGCGGCGGCCAGGTCATCAGGGACAAATCGGCGGGGCGGCCTGCCTGTGCATACCGCTTGGTGGCCTGGCGCATGACCGCGTCGTGCGCTGCATTAGTCCACAACGCTCCCAGCGACTGCAACGCCCCGAAGTCCGTGTCTCCGCGTACCGTGGCCTGTATCAGATCTCCATCAACTTCGAGCCGCGGCTGTGTACTGTGCGGGGCTCTTACAGAAGCACGCACCATATGCGCGGGCAGCATCCACGACTCATCGGCCCGATGCAACTGCGCTGCGCTAATATCCAGGAGGGCCTCGCCCTGAACCACATCCCATGTGGTTCCCTCGCCTGCCACATCCAATGACCCGGTGACGCTGGAGACAACCGAATCCTGCCCGAGTAAAGAGCCGAGATCAAGATTTTCGGCCTGGAAACTAAGCGCGTAGCGCGGACTGGCTTCGGGCCATGCCGCCGACGCGCTGATGCGGAGGGATGACTCCTTGCGCTTTGCCTCCGCGGTCAGCGCAGCCTGCCGCCCGGCCATCGTAGCATCCAGCATCACCGTATCTACAGCCTGCCCCGCCACCTGAGACGAATGTACGGCCGCCGACAAAACCACATCAAGGCTTTCCCAGTGGGTCCCCGCGCCCGCAAGCTCCGCCGTACCGCTGACCACCGAATGCAGCGGCAACAATAGCGAGTCTCCTTGCAACTCAAGTCGGTACGTCGTTGCGCTGTCAGCACGCGCTGCAACGGTTGCAGCAGCCGAGAATGCGCCCCCGAGGGCGCGGCCCTGGGCTGCGCCGCTTAACTGCACTGCGCCGGCCGCGTATGCGCCAGTCGCCGACAGTGTGAAGGAAGCAGCACTGGAGGCTGCCATCCACGCCGGGAGCGCTACAGCAGGGATGTGCGCGGCTATGTCAGCCGGATCCGCTAAAGGTGCGTCCAAGTCTATGGCAAAGCGTACGGAGTCGTCCTGTCCCCTGACCGCGCCCCCCATGTGCAGGACCGAGTTGCCAACGATCAGCGCCATGGACTCGATCTCGGTGGTGCCACCATAGCCGCGTACACGGCCAGATACCTTCATGGTCGAATCCACCGGGAGCACCGGAAATACGCGCCGCAGCTGAGCACCGTCCAGCGTGCTCTCTTCCAGCGCCACCTTCCAGGACCGCGTCCTTTGAGGAGCATCGACCTCGATACTTCCGCTCCCTCGAATCTGGCTGGACCCCAGCTTCGCGTCAAACGCCCGCACATGCACCGTGCCGGCGTCCATCTCGGCCTGTATCCGCAGGGTCAGTCCCAGATCTCTAAACATGCTCTCCAGCGACTCCACATCGAGGCGCCTGAGACCAGGCCCCCAGGCAATCCGGGCCTGCGCGTTAAGACCTGTGATGGTGGCGGCCATCAGCTCGTCAAGCCATGGCGTCGCAGCGCTGGACTCCGGGACCCTGCTGGTGACCGTGCCCTCCTCCAGCGTAACCCCTACCGATTCAAACTGCCATGCATTGCCCGCACCGGACTTCCGGTGGCGGAGAAAAGGCGGTGCCCGCAGCGAACGATCGGCTGCGTAGTGAAGCGTCAGGACCGGGCGCAGCACCTTGATGCTGCGTACATCAAAGCGTTTTCTGAGCAGCGCATTCCACCGCGGCGTGGCCACAACAGAATCGATCATCAGCCACACCTGCCCTTCCTCGTCAAGAAATCGCAGGTCGCTGATAAAGAACTGCCGCCGAAGGTTCGCCGCAACAAGACCGACTTCGAGCGTGCCGTGGTAGGTGGCAGCGAATTGCGCTTCCAGCTGCTTGCCCAGCGCCTCTTGAACAGCCTTGGTGCGTGTAGCCACCACGAACAGCAGCACGCAGAAAAGCGCGAAGGCACCGAGGATGTAGAGAATCGAACGCATGGCTCCGGACAGGCGGGGCCGCAAAAGGCCCCAAGGCCCCTCGCCATACTACGATGCGGGGCTCTGAATGTGCCTAGGACCCCCGAGCGTTAGTCTCCGTCCGTCCTGAAGGGTGCCGCAGGTAGGCCGTTGCGATTGAAGAGATTGGCCTTGTCGGGATTGTCAGCCCACGCATAGCGTACAGCCGCCGGCTCCGCCACCGCGGAGCTGGATACAATCACCTTGTCTCCGTACACGCGTGTATCAGCCCACACAAAGCGGCCGTCAGCGCCGGCAATAGCAAAACCGCCCAAGCGGCCGCCGCTCTTAATCATCAATCCGTCACCAATATGGTCGAAGGCAATATGTACCTCGTTGCCTTCAATAGCGTGGCTGGCGTATGTGGGGCCGGAATAGGTAAGCGTTTCGCCATAGGCAAAGTGGCGAGCAGCCAGTGCCAGACGCCGGCCTACATCCTGCTTGTTACGCGGATGGATGTCATTGGCCTCTCCGATGTCGATCGTGATGGCCTGCCCTACATTGTGCAGTGCGACGGCTGCGGACTGTGATTCACGCAGTAGCGCCCAATCGCTTTCTCCAGGCTCGTCCTGGGACGCGCGAAAGTTGGCCAGCGAAACAAAGAGGAACGGTGCCGACTCGTTCTGCCAAAGCGCACGCCAGCGGGTAATCAGCTTTTGGAACTGCGCCCGGTATGCTTTTGCATCCTCGGTAGCAAAGGCATTGGACTCGCCTTGGTACCAGATGAAGCCCGTGACCGGAAACGGAAGGATGGGATGCACCATCTTGTTGTAGAGCAGCGTAGCCTGCTGATTGGGATTGCCAGCGGCATCAACGAAGTACTCGCCTACGCGAAACTTCCATGTGTCGGGCAACGGTACGATCCCCCCAGGTGTTTCCAGCTGAAAGGGATGATCGCTTTCAATAATGCCGCCGTTACCTCCCGTGTCCCGCACGCGGATTACGATGGAGTTCTCGCCAGGCTGCAGGATGCCTGCCGGGATTTCGTACGTGCGCGGAACGCGAAAGCGCCCCGTTTCGCCCACGAGCGTGCCATTGACATAAGTCTGGTCACGGTCATCCACCATGCTGAGCTTCAGCGTGGCGGCACCTGCCTGGACTTCCGTGAGCGTCAGCGTGCCCCTGTACCATACATACCCGCTGAGCCCCTCGAAGCCGTGCGCTTCCCACAGCGCCGGAGCAGGCATGTCGGCCCAGTCCGTGTCATCCAGGTCAGGATCAGCCCATACCGCCGCACCCTCCACCATGCCGGGGTCCTCGGTCCCCGGAGCGTTGCGTGAAGCCTCGAAAATCTGCGCCAACGAGTCATCCTTCGCCAGCGCCGCCAAAAGCCCCCGCTGAACGGCCGCACTGTCCTCCAGCTGCGAGTTGATATCCAGCCAGGCCTCGATGCGGCTGCCGCCCCACGAGGTGTTCAATATGCCAATGGGAACGCCGGTCGCGGCCCGGAGCTCGCGCGCGAAGTAGTAGCCCACAGCAGAGAAGTCCCCTACCGTTGTTGAGTCGGTGCTGTGCCACTGGCCGCCTGCCAGCGAAGACTCCGGTTCAAATGACCAGGTCAGGGGTACCTTGTAATGACGCAGCTGCGCATCGCTGGCGGCGCGAATCTCCTGTTCCGCATCCATGGAAGCACGCACACGCCATTCCATGTTGGACTGCCCGGAAGCCACCCACACATCGCCAAACCAGACATCCTGTGCCTGATGCGTCGTGTCCGGTGTGACAATCGTCAGCGTATACGGCCCCCCTGCGACCTGCGGGGCCAGTTCCACGCGCCAAGCCCCGTCTGCATCGGCAGCCACCTCCTGCGCATCGTCGTTAAGTGCAATGCGAACCGTAGTGCCCGGTGTTGCCGTGCCCCAGACCGGCACGGCTATGCCTCGTTGCAGCACTGCACCGTCTGAAAAGAGCAGCGACGTCGTAAAGGGCACCTCCGCGGGCCGGCTGCAACCGGCGATGAGGAGTGCAAACGCAAAAAGGGTCGAAAACAAACGCATCGCAATTCGTGGGACAGGTGGGCCAAAACACTGTGGAGGATCAAGGTACGGAAGGACTGCCGCACCTGCACACCGCCGGGCTTCGCCGACCAGGTGTCGTCTGGCGGTCAGGCCGCGTGCCACAATGCTGCGCATGTCGCCGTGGAGGTAAGCAAGATAGCTGAAGGGGCCGCGTGCCTGGTACGTCAGCCTGCGGCCGAGCATAACGCGACGCAGGATGCTGGCCGCGACAACTCAGGTAAAGCTTTTGGCATGCCCGCAGCACTGAATTGCAAGTGATAAAGCCGTTGCCGCCGATCAGAAACGCCCGTGCCTGGACAGAGTACCAAGACCATGGCTTATGTCTCGCGCGCTTCAAGCATGGAATCTGGCCCATTGCCGTGGAGGCTGAAGTCGTACCTGGATAACCTCGTCGACTACTTTGAGCGTCCTGCTTTCATTGACAGCGATCCGATCGCTGCCTGCCACTGGTTTGACGATCCGCGCGATCAGGAAGTGATCGGCCTCTATGCGGCGCTCCTCGCTTGGGGGCGAAGAGCAACAGTGCTTCGCAAGATTGAAGAGCTCTGCGAGCGGATGAACCAGCGGCCCTGTGCTTTCGTCTGGAATTTTGACTGGGGCGCGAGCGCTGCGCGTCTGGAAGGGTTCAAGCATCGCACGTTTTCCTCGGACGACGCTATCTGGTTTACGTCCAACCTGCACCTCTTGCTCAAGAAGCACAAGACGGTTGAGGCCATCTTTGCCGCGGACCACCGGCAGAATGCCCCGGATCCGTCGCGCGCCATCCAGGGTTTCAGCCAGCGCGTGATGAACGCTAGCGTGGAAACCCCCACCCGGCTGCAGAAGCATCTGGCGCGGCCACTCCATGGCAGCGCCGCCAAGCGATTGTGCATGTACCTGCGCTGGATGGTGCGGCGAGGACCGGTGGATCTGGGGCTGTGGCAAGCCATCGAACCACGGCAGCTCGTCCTGCCGCTCGACGTTCATTCTGGGCGGCAAGCCCGGTCCCTGGGCATGCTGGCGCGTCGATCCAACGACTGGAAGGCGGTCCGGCAGCTGACGCGCGCCTGCCGCATGCTCTGCCCGGAAGATCCCGCACGGTACGACTACGCATTCTTCGGGCTTGGAATCAACGGAGAACCGCCGCCCCACCCGGCGCCTATAGATAGCGCCGCCAGCCAAGCCACCTAAGACGCTCTTGAACGAAACGTACTATACCACCGACTGTGCCGGCGACGAACAGCGCCACTGGTGGTATCGCGCGCGGCGGCGTATCCTGAAGGCCACAATCAAAGGGATCACGCTGCCTGCGCACGCCCACATCCTTGACATCGGCGTTGGCGCGGGATCAAACTTGTACAGCATCTATCCGAAGGATGCCCGACTGTGCGGTATAGAGCCGAGCCCGGCGCTGGTCGCCATCGCCAACGCACGCGGCCCCATTCCGGTGTACAAAGGCACAGCCGAGGCACTGCCACCTCCGCTGGATCAGCAGCGCTTCGATGCCATCGCGATGCTGGATGTCCTGGAGCATACCGAGGACGACAGCCGAGTACTGAATGCCGTAGCCGAGCGCTTGGTGCCGGGTGGCGTGCTGATCCTCACCGTACCCGCCTATACGCTACTCTGGACTGATCACGATGTCGCCGTAGGGCACTACCGGAGGTACCGGCTGCGACCGCTCGTCCGCAAGCTGCGCAGGCACCGCTTCGGCATCGAGCGCGCAACCTACTTCAACGCGCTGCTTATGGTACCGCTGGCGGCGTTTCGCCTTGCACGGCGACTGCCAAAAGCAACGGACGGGGTGAATACCCCGATGAGCGACACGCAGTTCAGTATGGCTGGGCTGGACGCGCTGCTTTTTCGCATCTTTTCGTTAGAACAATACCTGCTGAAGTGGCTCAACTTTCCTGCTGGAATCTCGATCCTGGTCATTGCACGAAAACGGTAGCCTCTACGAACGCAGCCCTGCGCCGGGCAGCCGTTCGCAGGGTTGTCACAACATCCGGCACCCTGTTATGACCCGGCCTACCCATCCTGCGCTCGGTCTGGTGATTCCTGTCCATAATGAAGAAGCGGTACTGCCTTCGCTGCTGAAAGAGCTCCGCGACCTGAATCTGCGCGTACCACTCACCTTTCTCTTCGTTGATGATGGCAGCACCGATGGCACACTGTCCATCTTGGAGGAGGCTTGCCGCCGCGATGCGCGCATAGCATGCCTGAGCTTTTCGCGCAACTTCGGCCACCAGACCGCCGTTTCGGCCGGACTGCAGCATGTGCCGGGCGACCTGGTCGCGGTGCTCGATGCAGATCTGCAAGATCCTCCAACGCTTCTGGCAACCTTTATCGAGCAGTGGCGAAAGGGATACGATGTGGTATACGGCATTCGGGCAAACCGCAAAGAGCACTGGCTGCTGCGCATCGCCTACAAGTCCTTCTACTGGCTGCTCAGCAAGGTGGCCAACATCGACATACCGCGCGATGCGGGCGATTTTGCACTAATGGATCGACGCGTGGTCTCGGTCATCAACGCGATGCCAGAGCACAACCGGTTTGTCCGAGGGCTGCGCGGATGGACAGGCTTCAAACAATGCGGAATTCCCTATGAACGCCAGGCCCGCCATGCCGGCAAGCCCAGTTACAACGTCAGACGGTTGTCGCGTCTTGCGCTGGACGGGCTGCTGTCCTTCTCAGCCGTGCCGCTGCGTATCTCCAGCTGGACCGGCACCGGTGCTGCACTGATCGGATTTGTCTATCTCATTTATATCCTTATCGCGTACACCGCTGGCCAGACGTTGCCGCCAGGCTGGGCTTCCCTGATCGTTATCGTGCTGTTTCTGGGCGGCATCCAGCTCATTGTTCTGGGCATCATGGGCGAATACCTCAGCCGCATCTTTGATGAGGTAAAACGCCGCCCGCACTACGTAACGGAACGGGCCATCGGCTGGCTTGCCAAAGGTGAAGCAGCGTGATGCGACGCATGATCAGGCGCGCGATATATCTTCTGCCTCCCTTCAACCGCTCGCTCAGGAGAGCGTAAACGGCTTTACCGTGGCGCGCGTGTCTACAACAATCCGGGCGCGCTGGTGGATGGCCTCCCAGTCGTAGCCTGAATGATCGGCGGTGATAAGCACGCAATCAGCATCGCACACGGCGGCCCACAGATCATTCACAGACGACAGCGACAGATCTTCGTGCGTGAACGCGGGCACATGGCTGTCGTGATAAGAAATGCGGGCACCCAAGTCCGTAAGCAGCGCCATGATATCCAAGGCTGGTGCCTCCCGCAGGTCGCTGACGTTGCGCTTGTATGCCACGCCGATAACCAGGACGCGGCTGCCCCGGACAGCCTTGCCGACGCTGTTGAGCGCTTCCTGCACCTTGCGAACCCAGTAGGCCGGCATCGCGCGGTTCACATCCGTAGCCAGTTCGATGAATCGAGCGGTGTATCCCAGCGTCCGCATCTTCCAGGACAGGTACTGCGGGTCTACAGGAATGCAATGGCCGCCCAGCCCAGGGCCCGGCAAGAACTTCATGAAGCCGAACGGCTTGGTCGCCGCCGCTTCTATGACTTCCCACGCATTGAGGCCCAACTTGTCGCAGATGAGCAGCACCTCGTTGGCCAAGCCTATGTTGACCGCACGAAACGTATTCTCCAAGAGCTTGGTCATCTCAGCCGCTTCCGGCGAAGAGACAGGCACGATGCGATCAATGACCGCTTCATACAGGGCTTGCCCTGCGTTCAGGCAAGCTTTTGTGACGCCCCCCATCACCTTGGGCGTATTCTTCGTAGTGAAGTCCGTGCGCCCCGGGTCAACCCGCTCCGGCGAAAAGCAAAGGAAGAAATCCTTGCCAACCGTTAATCCACCCGATGCCCGTGAACAGCGCGGCAGAATAATCTCCCTCGTGGTCCCGGGAAACGTTGTGCTTTCGAGCACCACCAGCATGCCTGGACGCAGATGCGCCGCTATGGCCTCCGCCGCGTGCACCACGTAGGAAATGTCCGGGGCTCGCGTCTTGCGCAGCGGGGTGGGCACGCAGATGCAGACCACATCGCAATGATCCAGCGAAGCATAGTCGGTCGTGGCCCACAGGCGGCCATCAGCCACCAGACGGCTGATGTGCAGAGACGGCACATCTTCTATGTATGACGTGCCTGCATTGAGGTCGCGCACCTTCCCCTCGTCGATGTCTACACCCGTAGTGCTGAACCCTGCCTCACCAAAGGCCACCGCCAAAGGCAAGCCGACATAGCCCAGTCCAATGATGGCCACGCGGGCCTCCTTGGCAGCGATCTTGTCCAGAAGTTGCTGCTGCACATTCATGCTGATCGAGCGCCGCCGCGTCTTGCTGACGGATTTACCTGCTACCGAACCTTCTGCGCTGCGGTCAAATATCCCAGCGTAACCAGTTTGCTGATGACTTTGTCGGTGCTCTCACGAATCGTTTCGTGATCAGTGCGGCACACGACTTCTGCGCTCTTGGGCGCCTCATACGGGTCGTCTATGCCCGTGAATCCCTTGATCAGGCCCGCACGTGCCTTGGCATAGAGACCTTTGACATCCCTCGCCTCGCAGACTTCCAGCGGCGCATCAACGAACACTTCGACATATCCACCACCGCGTTTGATTCGTCGCCGATTGACGGCCCGATCCGATCCGTATGGCGCAATGGGCGCACAGATCACTATGCCGCGATGCTTGACAATCTCAGAAGCCACATACCCGATGCGCTGGACATTGGTCGAACGATCTTCCTTCGAAAAACCGAGCCCCTTGCTTAGATGCGTGCGAACCACATCCCCGTCCAGAAGCGTTACCGGACGCGTCGTAAGCTCCAGCAATCTGGACTGCAGGGCGTTGGCAATGGTGGACTTGCCTGACCCAGACAGTCCGGTAAGAAAGATAGCAAAGCCCTGCCCACTGCGGGGCGGGTGTGTGTTGCGCAGCTCTGCGATGACATCCGCATACGAAAACCACTCCGGTATATCTTCGCCCTCGGCCAGGCGCCGGCGCAGCTCCGTACCGGAAATGCTCTCCCACTGTTCTTGCGACTGAATCTCGTCGATCGGCTTGTACGCCTGTGCAGCCGGGACATAGACCATGAGCTTGAAGGGGACTACTTCAATCCCCACTTCCTCGCTGTGCGCAGTCACAAGGTCAACGGCATCGTACGGCCCGTAGAACGGCTTGTCGTGGGCATCCTTGCCGGGGCCGGCATGGTCTCGGCCTATCACCAGATGTGTGCAGCCATAATTCTTTCGAATGATCGCATGCCAGAGCGCTTCGCGCGGGCCGCCCATGCGCATAGCCAGCGGCAACAGGCTCAGCGTAGCAGCGTCGGCCGGATAGTACTTCAGCAGGCGCTTGTAGCTGCGCACGCGGGTAAAGTGGTCGATGTCGCCTGGCTTGGTCATGCCTATGACCGGGTGAATCAAGAGCTGCCCGCCAATATCGCGCGCAGCCCGATCGGTGAGCTCCTTGTGCGCACGGTGCATCGGATTACGCGTCTGAAAGGCCACGATACGCTCCCAGCGATGCTCCCGGAAATACGCCCTGAGCTGTGCGGGCGTCTTCCGCAGATCCAGGAAGTCGTAGTGCTCCGGCAGCTGAACCCCTTCCAGCGTGCCGCCCACATAATAGGAGCCTGCCTGGTTGAAGAGATACCCGACCGCGGGATGATCTGGATCGGTAGTGCCAAAGACCCCTTCGGCTTCGGCCACCTTGTCTGGCTTCCATTGGTCCTGCACCGTCAAGATCGCCAAAAGGAGCCCCGTCTGGCCCCGAAGCGCTACATGCCGGTGGCCCCTTATGCGCTCTGCATCCGCCTCGGTAATATCCAGTGTGACGGGAATCGGCCAGAGCGTCCCGTCGGACAATCGCATGCGCGCGACAACATTCTCGTAGTCGGCGCAATTCATAAAGCCCATCAGCGGAGAAAACCCGCCGCCAAGAAGCAGCTCAATGTCGCAGATCTGTCGCGGCGTGAGCATGATGGACGGGTAGTGCACCGCAGCCTTGAACAGCTCCACGCCGCGCCTGTAATCAACAAGTAGCTGACACAGATGTCCGCCATGCGGCGGATTCTGAGGTATGGGACGCATGTGGTAAGTCTGTTAGGATTCTGTTTGCGCGCAAGGCAAGCACCGGCTCCAATGCCGCTCATGCGGTTTGGTGCCTATACCCACTTTAAGAGTATGACAATAATGGAGGTCACCATCACCAGAAGACTTACCGGAAGGCCGACACGAAAGTAGTCGCGCACGCGGTACTGCCCCGCAGCCATCACCATAAGGTTGGTCTGGTAGCCTACGGGGGTCATAAAGCTGGCCGCCGCCGCCACAGCGACCGTCAGCGCGAAGGCCTTGGGCTCGACGCCGAGATGCACGGCCATGGCCAGAGCCACTGGCAACATGAGCACGGCCGCGGCTTTGTGCGTGATAAGCTCCGTGAGCAGGTTCGTCGTCACGTAGAGCGCCACCAGCACCGCGGCAATGCCGACTCCCGACAGCCCCAGCAGCACATCGGCTACGCCGTCGGTCAGGCCTGTCTTCGCGACGGCCTGCCCCAAGCCGAGCGCCGCGGCGATCAGCATAAGCACCTGCAGATCCAGCGCGCGCCGCGCTCTGTCCATCGAAAGACAGTCCAATGCAATCATGGCGAGGGCCGCCCCGAAGGCTGCCGTGGCCAGTGCCACAACGCGCGTGCCAATAGCAACAACCATCACGACCAATACCGCCAGTGCGCTGTAGGCTTTGCGCCGATCAAAACGCGTTCGTGGACTTCTGCGGGAAGCCACGTAGTAAAACTCCTCTGAACTGGCATTCCACCGATCCGTATATCCTTCGGCGGCCCCGACCAGCAGCAAGTCCCCCGCCTTGATCGGCAGTCGGCCGAGCGGCTCTCTAGCCCGCTCGGTCTTGCGCTGCACGGCCAGCACCACCGCGCCGTAACGCTCCCTGAACTGCGCTTCGCTCAGTGTCCGGCCCACCAGGAACGAAGTGTCGGACACAACTGCTTCGTACAGCGGCAAGGTCTTGCCGACCTGGACGGACATGCCGGGCTCCAGCCCAGGGCGCTCGAGTAGTTCCTCTAGAACCGTAACGTCCCCGCTGTAGGCAAGCACATCGTTGGGCTCCAGAACCATGTCGGCGTCGGCTTCCAGCACAAAATCGCCCCTGCGGACATGCACCAGCTTCGCGTCTCCCGGGCGCATCAAATCGGACGATGTTGCCGTGCGCCCGGTTCGAAGTGCACGCCGGCGTACACGGACCTCGAAGGTCCACACGGGCAGGCTCTGGCGCACCGCGGACTGGCGCAGTCCGCGGTCTGGCAGCAAGCGCCTCCCAATCGTAGACATGAACACCACCACCACCACCGCCGCCGGCACGCCCGTCCAGGTCAGTTCAAAGAGCCCCAGGGAATCGTAACCATCTTGCACGAGGAGCCCCGATACAATCACGTTTGTTGAGGTTCCAATAAGGGTTCCCATGCCACCGGCTATGGCCGCATACGAAAGCGGGATCAGCACCTTCGATGGCGCGATGCCGCGCCGCGCCGCCCACCGCTGCAGGGGCTGGGTGAGCATCGCAACGATGGGCGTATTGTTGATAAACGCCGAGAGGCCGGCCACCGGAATCAAAAACCGCGGCAGACTCGTACCGGCCCCGAACAGCAGGCGTTCAAAGGCGCGCAAGACTCCGGATTCCTCAATGCCCGCCGCAATAACAAACAGGGCCCCTACGGCAATAACAGCGGGGTTGGCAAAGCCGGTGAATGCTTCGCCGGGCGTGATCACGCCGACTACAAGCAGCACGCCCAGCCCACCCAGGAAGACCAGGTCCGGGCGAACCACATCGCGCACTAACGCCACCGCGATCGCAGCGATGGTTGCTAGCGTCACCCACGAGTGCACATCCATCAGCGATGCACGCGGGCATTGGACGCTACGCGCGGACGGCCAATGCTAAAGTAATCAAAGCCCAAGTCTGCCATGCGGTCGGCGTTATACACATTGCGACCATCGAAGATAACAGGATGGCGTAGAATCTTCCTCATCCGCGCAAAATCAGGTCGCCTGAACTCGGGCCATTCTGTGCAAATCACTAGCGCGTCCGCACCCTCCAGGGCCGCGTACGCGTTGGGTGCGTATTGAATGGCATCCCCCAGCACCGCGCGGCTGGTGTCCATGGCTTCCGGGTCGAATCCCTGGATACGTGCGCCCCGGTCCATGAGCGCCCGAATCACTTTGTGCGACGGTGCCTCCCGCACATCGTCGGTGTTGGGTTTGAAGGCAAGCCCCCATACGCCGAAAACCAGACCCGCCACCGACCCTTGGAAGAAATTCAGGATGCGCTGCACCAGCACAAGGTGCTGCCTGCGATTGATGTCCAGGACCGCGGACAACATCTTGAAGTCGTACCCTGCACTCTGCGCGGCTTGAAAGAGCGCCTGTACATCCTTCGGAAAGCAGCTCCCCCCAAAACCGATCCCGGCATACAGGAAGTGCTTGCCGATGCGTTCATCGCTTCCGATGCCCATCCGGACATGGTCAACGTTCGCGCCGACCCGGTCGCAGACGTTCGCGACCTCGTTCATGAAGCTGATGCGCGCGGCCAGGAACGCGTTCGCAGCATACTTGGTCATTTCAGCGCTGCGGGGATCCATCATATAGATGGGATTGCCCTGACGCACGAAGGGTTCGTAAAGACGACGCATGGTTGTTTGCGCACGTTCACTGCTAGCGCCGACAATCACGCGCGCGGGCTTCATAAAGTCGTCGACCGCCGCACCCTCGCGCAGAAACTCCGGGTTGGAAACCACATCAAAATCGGTGACCCCCGATTCCGTAATCAGCGCAGCAACCCGTTCGGTGGTCCCCACGGGCACCGTGCTCTTGTTGACAATGACCTTGTAGCCGGGTGCGAACTGCGGGGCCAGGTGGCGGCCGATCTCGCCCGCCACCTGCAAGACATATGTCAGATCGGCTTCGCCATCCGCCCCCGGTGGCGTGGGCAAGGCAAGGAAGATGACGTCTCCATGCGCAACTACCGCTTCCAGATCCGTGGTGAAGTGCAATCGTGCCAGGCGCAGGTTGCGCCGCAGCAGGATGTCTAGGTCCGGCTCATAGATGGGAGAAATGCCCCGCCGGAGCGACGCAACCTTCGCTGCATCCACATCCACACACAGGACCTCGTTGCCCATCTCCGCAAAGCATGTTCCGGTTACAAGACCGACATAGCCGGTGCCAATGATCGATATCCTCATTTCATCAAAGCAGTGTAAAAGCCCTGGGCGCTTTAACAGCGAAGTGCGCCAATGGATTTATGCCCGCGAGCCGCCTGTCGTAAATGGCGTATCCAATGTGCAACTCAAGTGTATAATGCTGCCCCGTAGGCAGCAGCGCGATGTTATGACGTATGGAGTCCTCATGGCTGGCGGCATTGGAAGCCGCTTCTGGCCACGCAGCCGGGAAGCCTACCCGAAGCAGTTCCTTAACGTCTTCGGCACCGCTTCGCTTCTGCAGCAGACACTAGCACGCATAAAGCCCCTGATTCCCGCGAAGCAGTGCCTTGTCGTGACGCACGAGCGCTACACGGCGCTGGCGGAGCAGCAGCTTCCGGGCACGCATATCCTCGCGGAACCCATAAGTCGCAACACCGCGCCCTGTATAGCGTATGCGGCAGTCGTGCTCCGCGCCATGAACCCGGATGCCACCATGGTCGTGCTTCCCGCTGATCACCAGAT
Source organism: Rhodothermales bacterium (assembly GCA_951812585.1). Taxonomy (GTDB): domain Bacteria; phylum Bacteroidota; class Rhodothermia; order Rhodothermales; family Bin80; genus JAAXGV01. The sequence continues at coordinate 744,623 of OX638318.1, forward strand.
CCGGGACGAGGTCCAGTTTCGCGCCGTGCTGCAGGTGGCCATCGAAGCCGCCCAGAGGGCCGGCACCCTGATCACGATCGGGATCCAGCCGAGCTACGCCGCGACCGGCTACGGGTACCTTCAGTATGACGGGCCTGCAGAGCCCGCGCTGCAGACGTATCCGGTGCGCACCTTCGCAGAAAAGCCGGACCTGCCGACGGCAGAGCGCTTTCTGGATTCCGGTGACTTCCTGTGGAACAGCGGCATCTTCATCTGGCGCGCCGACGCCATACTGGAAGCGATGAAGCAATACCTGCCGAAAATCCACGAAGCCTTCGAACTGGTTGCTGCGGCGCTCGGCACCCGTGATGAAGCCCGCGCAGTTACGGCTGCTTTTCAGAAGAGCGCGCGCATCTCGGTCGACTACGGCGTCATGGAGCGCGCTCGAAACGTGCATGTGGTACCAGGTTCGTTCGGATGGAGTGATATCGGCGACTGGCGCGCGGTGTATGACCTGAGCCGCAAGAACAGTCACGGCAATGTCCTGCAGAATCAGGTCATCGTGCACGACTCCAGCCGCTGCATGGTCCGAGGAGGCCAAAGACTTGTAGTGCTCGTGGGCATCCACGATGCGCTCGTTGTCGACGCTGACGACGCGCTCCTCATCTGCCACCGAGAAAGTGCACAGCAGGTCAAAAACGTCGTGGAATATCTGCACGCCCACGAGCTGTCCCAATTTGTATAGCTTCACTGATCACCCTTCCCTGACTTGAAGAGCTGTAGGCAAACGCCTAGGCAGGGCTCGGGCCCGCCTGCCGTATGTGCTGATTCGTACACGCTGCTGTCATATCCGTACACTGCTGCCCTTTGCGCGATGACTTGTCGGCAAGCGGCCCGGGCTGCGACCGCCTTGCACTGCCGGCACCTGTATTATCAACTGATGCTCATTGACCCATGCACCTGAGGATTGCACTCGTTGCGCTGCTCTTGGCGCCTGCCTTATGGCTTGCCTCGCCGCTTCGCGGGCAAGAACTGACGGAAGACTATATCACGCTCACGCTGGAGGAGGCTATTCAGATTGCGCTCCTCAACAGTTATGCCATCAAGTCCGCGGAGCTGGATCTTGACAATGCACGGGCACAGATTCAGATCGGGATCGGCACGGTGCTGCCCAATGTGGTTGCCTCAAGTGGGTACACGCGCAACCTCAAGACAGCCAATCCATTTGCCGGCAGCAGCGCAGGGACGCTGTTCAACAGCTTTGGGTATGTGGGGTGGCTCGCCTACAATGAAGATGCGCGCACCGACGACGACCCTGCCACGATGGTGCTCACCTTTGACGAGTACAGTGATCGGATTGAGGACGGTCTGGATGCCGCAGGACTTTCACTGGATACGGGCGACAACCCTTTCGCCGTAGCCAACCAGTTTCAAAACTCGATCTCTTTGTCGCAGACGGTATTTGATGCCGACAAGTTCACAAGCCTTTCGAGCCTGAAGCATTTGCGCATTTCGCTGCAAAACGCACTGGATCGCCAGGAGCAGCTCGTCGTCAATGAGGTGCGGCAGGCCTTTTACCAGTCGTTGCTGCTGAAAGAGCAAGTACAGGTGGCAATGCAAAGCGTCGAACGAACACGGCGCACCGCGCGCGAAGCCGCGAAGCTGGTAGCTCATGGCGTGGCACCCAAAGCGCAACGGCTCAGCGCCGAGGTGCAGCTCGCCAACCTCGAAACGCAGCTGATCCAGACCCAGACGCAGGCTGAAGCCGCACTGGCAAACCTCAAATTTATACTGGGCATTCCCGTGGACCAACGGGTGCGCTTGTCGGGACAACTGGACGCTGATCTTTCCGCACCCTACCTCACGGTTTCGGAGACGAACGCATTCGAGCAGGCCGCACGGATGCGCCCCGACCTGCGGCAGCTGGAGGCGCTGCGCGACATTGCAAAGGTCAGCCTGATGGCCAGCAGAGGCAGCCGACTGCCTACCCTGGATGCCGTGGCAAACTTCAGCTATGTCGGATCGGTCCCTTCCAACAGGACCTTCGGCCGGGTCGATTCTGACGATCCGTTCACATTCACGCAGGTGGTTAACCGTTTTTTCAGCACGGCGTATTGGCAACCCGCGATCAGCGTAGGATTCAATCTCCGCTGGTCCTTGTTTGAGGGCTTCAGTCGTCGGGGCCGCATCCGGCAGCAGCGCACCCAGCTCAACCGCGCAGAGCTTACCCTCCGACAAGCGACGCAAGGCGTCAAGTTGGAAGTCGGCAACGCGCTCCGCAGCCTGCAGGCCGCACAGTCTCTGATCCTCAGCCAGCAGAAGAACGTAGCCAACGCCGAGCTCAGCTATTCCTACGCCAAAACACGCCTGTCCGAAGGGGTAGGAACACCGCTCGAGGAGCGCGATGCCTCAGCGCAGCTGGACCAGAGCCGCATAAACTACCTGCAGGCCGTATACAACTTCCTCGTTGCGCAGAGCACCTTCGAGACAGCCGCCGGCATACCGCTGGCCAGCCAACACGACTTTCGTTTCACCGACAACCTTGCCCAGTAATCAGGGGTGCCATGAGAACCGCAGAGATGAAAATGTTTTTTGGTGGGCTTTGGGCCCTTGCGTTGATAATGGCCGGCTGCGGCGGTGAGCAGGCTGCTCAGCCATCTGACGCAAGTGCTCCGTTTGAAGCAAGGGAAAACCACCCGCGCGTAGAAACCCTGGTCCTCGCCCCAGACGATTTCGAAGACGTTATTGAAATCACCGGTGCCGTGGAGGCCATCCATGACGCCGTGCTTTCCGCTGAAGCAGCCGGTACGGTGGAGATGATCGTCCCGCTCGGGCAATTCGTCAGCATGGGAACAGTGGTGGCACGGCTGGACCAGGGCCTGGCGCAGGCAGTCTTGGCGCAGGCAGAAGCCGCTCTTGACAATGCCGCGGCAGCCTCGGCGCTAGCTGAAGACAACTTCGCTCGCATGGAGCCCTTGTATCAGGACTCCATCATCAGTGCGCTGGAGTTTCATGAGACGCGGGCCCGGCTGCAGCAGGCGCGGGCCGGCGTGCGGCAGGCGGAAGCCACGCGTTCGCTGGCGCAAGAGCAGCTGCACAACACCTTGATCACTGCACCCTTTGCAGGTACCGTAGAGGAACACCGTACCGTTTTGGGAGAGCAGGTTGCTCCAGGCATGCCCGTCGCCCGTATCGTGGACACCGGACGCGTAAAGATCGCCATAGGCGTGCCGGAGCCCTACGCGGGCGATATAGAGATCGGCACGGCCGTGGCGCTCAACTTTCACGCATTAGGCCGCGAGGAGCGTACGGGTCGGGTAACCTTCGCCGGTAACTCCATCAACCCCAGAAACCGCACCTTCACCATAGAAGCGGAGGTAGATAACAGTAACGGGCGATTGAAGCCGGAGATGATTGCCGATGTGCGCATTTCGCGGCAGCGCCTTGAGGACGTATTGATTGTCCCTCGCGTAGCGGTCGTCAAGGGCGAAGAGGGCAACAGCGTGTATGTGGTGGACCAAAGCGCCAGCCCGCCGGTCGCCAGGCGCAGCCCGGTCAAGCTCGGTGCCATGTATGCGGAGCGGGTGATTGTGGAGAGCGGACTAGAGGCAGGCAGCGAAGTAATCGTCCTCGGACACAACCAGGTCACCGAAGGCATGAGCGTTGATATCGCCGTGCAATACCACCGCCTGGATGCCGAGGGTATCCCTGTGCCGAATGGACCTCCCCTACAGGACTAGAGACCCAAAACATATCTGCGATATCTGCGCGCATCTGACTGCACATGAAAATCATCGACCTGGCCATCCGGTATCGCCCCAGCATCGTGGTGCTGACGGTCATGCTTTCGGTAGGCGGACTTACCAGCTATCTGACCATTCCGAAGGAATCCTTTCCGTCGATCGCGATCCCCAACATTATCATCAGCGCCGTCTACCCGGGCGCTAGTCCGAATGATATCGAGACACTGCTCACGCAGCCTATAGAGAAAGAGATACAGGGCCTTACCGGCATCAAAGATATTCGTTCGACTTCGTATCAGGGGTATTCCAGCATCCTGGTTGAGTTTGATCCCGATGTCTCGATAGAGGAGGCACTGCAGCGCATTCGCGACCGGGTGGACTTGGCCAAGCCGTCGCTGCCTACGGATGTGGATGATCCGGTCGTGCAGGAGATTGATCTGCAGGAGTTTCCGATCATGAGCATCAATCTCTCCGCGCCGTACTCGCTCGCCAGGCTCAAGGAGGTAGCCGAAGGACTGGCGGATGAGTTGGAGACCTTGCCGACCATTCTGCAGATCGATGTGATCGGGGGCCTTGAGCGCGAGGTCAAGATCAATGTGGACCTGACAGCGCTGCAGGGCTACGGACTCACCTTCGAAGATGTGATCTCAACGGTTCGGGATGAGAACCGGAATATTCCGGGCGGATCCATCAGCGTAGATCGGCGCAGTTACCTCGTCCGCATCAACGGCGAGTTCTCGGACCCTGAACAGGACATCAGCAGCCTGGTGATTGATGCGCCGGACGGGCGCCCGATCTATGTCCGCGATGTGGCTCAGGTGGAATTTGGCTTTAAGGATCGCGAAAGCTACGCGCGCCTGCGGCTCCTGCACAAGGAGGAAAACAACAAGCCGTACCGCCTGTCGGAAGCGGATTCGCGGACGTTGCCCGTCATCACGCTGGCGGTAAAGAAGCGGTCAGGCGACAACATCCTGGAGTCTGCTGCATCCGTCAAGGCAATCCTGTCGACGCATGTGTTTCCGCCAGGCACGCACTACGAAATCACCGGCGACCAGAGTGTCATTGTCCAGACCTTTGTCACGGATCTGGAGAACAACATCATCAGCGGATTGATCTTCGTGATCCTGGTGCTGCTGTTCTTTCTCGGTGTGCGTAATGCGTCGCTCGTTGGCATCGCCATCCCGCTGTCGATGTTCTGCGGATTCATCGTATTCCAGCTGCTGGGTGAAGAGCTCAACTTTGTGGTGCTGTTTTCCCTCATCATTGCGCTCGGCATGCTGGTGGACAACGCGGTGGTGATCGTGGAAAACATCTACCGCTACCGGGAGATGGGCTACGCGCGCTTTGAGGCAGCGCGCAAAGGCAGCGCCGAGGTGGGCAGCGCCGTGATTGCCTCGACTGCGACCACTGTGGCAGCATTTGCCCCGATGTTGTTCTGGCCGGGAATCATAGGACAGTTCATGGGCTATCTGCCCATGACGCTCATTATCACGCTGGCTTGTTCTCTCTTTGTAGCCATCGTCATCAACCCTGTCATCACCGGGTATTTCGTTCGGTTGGAGTCGGAAGGCAAGCCCGTGCGCACGGTGGTCTTCCGGCAGTTCGCCACTGGGATCATCGTCGCATTGGCTCTGATCCTGGGATTCATGAACTGGAAGTCGCTGGTCGTCCTCGCCGTCGCGATTGGCGCGTTTATGATTCTGAATCGCCATGTGCTCACGCCGGTAGCCAACCGTTTCGTGAAGATTCAGCTGCCGCGCCTTCTGGACTGGTATCGCGTCTTTCTGCATGGCATGCTGGATCGCACCTACGCAAGCGAAGAGCCCGTGCTGGCACGCAGGCTGCAGTGGCGCATCGTCCTGGGCCTGGCACTGATCGGCTGTGTCGCAATGGGTGCGGGCATGCACGCTTCCGTGCAAGCAGCGCTCGGACCGCAGGCGGCTGCATTGCCAGGGCTTGGACTTCTGGTGCTGTTCGCGGCCGGCATACTGGCGCTCATTGCCGTTGTGCGGACCCGCAACGCGTGGCTGCGCAACGTGTTCGCCCTGGGGACCTTCACCGGAGGCGTTGTAATGGTGATGGCGGGCGGCCTGCTCATGATGGTGGCCGGACAGGCATCCGGGCTTGTTCTGCTTGTTCCAGGCCTGTTTCTGGTGCTTGCGGGTACCTTGGGTATCCTGATGCATACGGTTGAAGCGCTCTATGTCGGCGGCAAGCTTACCGTGCGCGGCGGTATTGGCTTCGGCATCGTAGTAGGCGTGATACTGGTGCTGATGAAGCTCACCCGCGGCGTCGATGCAACCGCCATGGCTTTCCTGATCGCGTTGCCTGTACTGGTCACGCTGATTGGGCTGATAGGACGTACGCTGAACGGCGGCGTCTTCCAGCATCGTACGCACCTCCTCTTGACCGATAACCGCGCACGCCTGCTCAATGCGACCATTGGGGGGCTTTTTGCCATTCTGGCCCTGGTGGCCGCGGCACAGCCAGGCACCGAATTCTTCGGCAGCACCGATCCCAGCCTGCTCGTGATTTCTCTGGAAGGTCCGCTGGGTACCAATGTGGAACAGACCAATCGGGTCGCACAGGAAGCACAGGAGCGTATTAACGATCTGTTGGCCGATCACCAGAACGACGAGTCCAACGTCAAGAACATTCTGGTCAGCGTTGGAGGAGGCGGGGGCGGGGGCGATTTCTTTGGCGGCGGCAACGCAGGGGCTGAGAATGCGTCCGTGACGCTGAACATGGTGGACTACGAAGATCGACGCGAAACAAGCCGCAATACCATGTCGCGGCTTAGAACCCAGCTTCAGGGACTGCCCGGCGTCGAAATCAAGGTGGAGCCAGACCAGGTCGGTCCACCGGTCGGCCTTCCTGTGAATATCGAAGTGACCGGCGAAGACTTCGACGAGATCATCAGGATTGCGGGAGAGGTGCGTGAACGGTTGAACGAGGCAACGCGCACGGGTGCCATCGAAGGTCTTGTCGATCTGGGCGACAATCTGGATACGGGGCGACCCGAACTCCAGGTCAACATAGACCGCACGCGCGCGGCGCAGTTTGGGCTCAGTACGCAAAAGATTGCGTCCACCGTGCGCAGCGCAATCAACGGCCTGGAAGCGAGCAAGTACCGCACAGGCGATGACGAATACCCCATCATCGTGCGTCTGGATGCGCTGCAGCGCGAAAGTCTGGAGTCCATCGAACGTCTGACGATCCTGAACGAAGGCATTCAGATACCAATCACAGCCGTTGCTGACTTCACCGTGGCCGAGGGCCTGGGATCCATTACACGCCTTGATCTTGCTCGTGTCGCAACCGTCACGGCGGATGTCGCGCCCGGCTTCAACGGCAACGTGGTCCTTGCCAGCGTACAAGACTATCTGAGCGACTACGAAGCCGCGATGCCTGCCGGGTATCGATTGGCGTACACAGGCGAAAACGAAGAGCAGCGCGAAGCTTTTGGATTCCTGTTCACGGCGCTGATGATTGGCGTAGTGGGGATCTTCTTCATCATGATCGCGCAGTTCAACAGTGTGGCCGTCCCGTTCATCATCATCGTCGCCGTGGGCCTGAGCCTGATCGGCGTGCTGCTGGGACTCATCCTTACGCGCACACCCTTTGGGCTAATGACCTTCATCGGCGTCATCAGCCTGGCCGGTATTGTAGTCAACAACAACATCGTGCTCATTGACTATATCAAGCAGCTGCGTGACCGGGGCCTGGAAAAGACCAAAGCCATCATTGAAGGTGGGGCCACAAGGCTCCGACCGGTGATCCTGACAGCGCTCACCACCATCATCGGACTGGTGCCGCTGACCTTTGGGATCAACATTGACTTTGTGGGGCTCATCGCGGACTGGGCGCCCAATTTCCAGTTGGGATCGGAGAACTCCCAGTTCTGGGGCGCCATGGGGACTGCCATCATTAGCGGGCTCACCTTTGCGACCTTCTTGACGCTGGTCATCGTGCCGGTCATCTACTCGGTTTTCGACTCCCTGATCGTGCGCTTGAAGGGCCTCTTTCGTCCGGGGGAGGACCAGGAAACACCCCAAGTGCATGAGATCCCTCAGTGAGTTTCCCGACTCCCACCTGCGTATCTTTGATCGGCCTGCGCCGCCCGTGGAGCTGCGCGACATCTACCTTATTGGGATCTGCGGCACGGGCATGGGCTCGCTGGCCGGGCTCCTGAGGCTGTCCGGCTACCATGTGCGCGGAGCCGATGCAGGTGTCTACCCGCCCATGAGCACGCACCTGGCTGCGCTGGATATTGCCGTATGGGAAGGATACGATGCTGCACACCTGGATTATGGACCCGACCTTGTCGTCGTCGGCAACGCCTGTACGCCGACCCATGTCGAAGCGGCGGCCGCCCGCGAGCGAGGTTTGCCACAGCTGTCCTTTCCAGAAACGCTCGCGCGCTGCTTTCTGAATGATCGCCGCTCGCTGGTGGTCGCTGGCACGCATGGCAAGACGACCACCACCAGTCTGCTCATCCACCTCTTGCGCAATCAGGATCCAGGCTTTCTGGTCGGCGGCATCATCGCCGGCCAGGATGTCAGCTATGGACTCGGCTCAGGGCCGCACTTTGTCGTGGAGGGCGACGAATATGACAGCGCCTATTTCGACAAGCAGCCCAAGTTCATGCACTACAGGCCACAGGCGGCGCTCGTCACTTCAATGGAGCTGGACCACACCGACATCTATCGGAGCTTTGATGAGTACCAGGCGGCCTTTGAAGCATTCGCAGCGCTCGTCACCGATACGCTGGTGCTCTGCGACGACGACACGCAGGTAATTGCGTTGGCCCATGCCGCGCGTGCCGCCGTGACGACCTATGGGCTGCGGCCCACCTCCAATGTGTCCGCGACGAACGTCAGCATTTTCGCCGAAGGAACGCGGTTCACGCTCACCGTGGACGGCGCGCCGGTGCAAGACTTTCTGCTGCCGCTCTTCGGCCGGCACAACCTGCTCAATGCACTGGGGGCCTGCAGCCTGGCGCTGGCGGAGGGTGTGCCGGCACACACACTCTCCTTTGATGGCTATGAGGGCATGCGGCGGCGACTGGAAGTTGTGGGCGAACAGCGCGGAATCCTGGTCGTAGACGACTTCGCGCACCATCCTACGGCCGTAAGGGCCACGATTCAGGCGGCACGCGAACGGTGGCCGACGCGTCGGCTTATCGCGGTCTTTGAGCCCCGCACAAACACCAGCCGGCGCAAGGTCTTTGAAGCGGCGTATGCGGAGGCCTTTGATGGCGCGGCGCTTGCCTTGATCAGCGCGCCACCCTTCCGTCACAACGACGATCCGGCCCAATTCATGGATGTGGACGAGCTCGCTCAAACCATCAGCCGGCGGAACACGCCGGCGCAGGTGTTCCCGGGAAGCACGCAGCTGCTAACCGCGCTCCTGGATTGTGTTCAGGTACACGACACAGTACTTATTATGAGCAACGGCAGCTTCGACGGATTGCACCGCCGGCTGCTTGCTGCGCTGCGCAACAGCGAATAATCCTATGGCAGGTGCTATTGGCCAGATTCTCATCCTGACGGCCTTTGTCAGCGCGGTCCTTAGCGGGCTCGCGTTCTTCTGGTCGCAAAAGCATCACGATCCCATCCACTACGCGCGCTTCGGGCGCGTCTTGTGGGGCGTGATGACCGGATGCCTCTTCGTCGCGTGGTTGCTGCTGATCGCGCTCATAGCCACGCACCAGTTCCAGTACAACTATGTCTGGGCGCATTCCTCCCGCGACTTGCCCTTCTACTTCCTGTTCTCCGCGTCCTGGGAGGGTCAGGAAGGCTCTTTTCTGCTTTGGATCATTCTGAACAGCCTGGTGGGCCTCACGCTGATCCGCTGGGCGGACCCGCGCTTCACAGCACCCGTCATGGCCGTGGTCGCCTTCTGCCAGGTGTTCCTTTTATCCATGATTGTTGGGCTCAAGTTCGGGCCTTTGGAGATCGGGGCTGCGCCCTTCGCCACGCTGGCCGAGGCCAACCCCGAGGCACCCATCTTTCAGAGCGATCCGGACTTTGTGCCGCTGGACGGGACCGGCCTCAACGATCTCTTGCAGAACTACTGGATGGTGATTCATCCACCCATGCTGTTTGTGGGGTTTTCGACGCTGGTGGTCCCTTTTGCTTTCGCCATCGCCGCCCTGTGGCAGCGGCAGTACACGCAGTGGGTGCGACCGGCACTGCCTTGGACGCTTGTGTCTGTGATGTGCCTGGGTATCGGCGTCGCCATGGGCGGCTACTGGGCCTACGAAACCCTTTCATTTGGCGGCTTCTGGGCTTGGGATCCGGTTGAAAACTCGTCCTTCGTACCCTGGATCGTAGGCGTTGCTGCCATCCATCTGATGCTGATCCAGCGCAAAGGCGGCGTAGGCCACAAAGCGGCGCTCTTTTTGTGCATCCTGACCTACATGCTGGTGGTCTACTCCACCTTCTTGACGCGCAGCGGCATCCTCGGCGAGGCTTCTGTTCATGCGTTCGTGGACCTGGGTCTTTATAATCAACTGCTGATCTGGATCTTGGCCATGGGCATCCTGGGATTTGGCCTATTTGCGTACCGCTACAAGGAGCTGCCGGGCCCTGTCCGCCAGGCTAACTACTTCTCGCGTGAGTTCATGGTGCTCTGCGGCTCCGTGATTCTTTGCGTGATTGCGGCAGTGGTCATCCTGGGCACCAGCGCCCCGATTTTTGGACGGATCTTTCGCGATAACCCGGCGACGGTGCCGATTGCGTTCTACAACGACTGGACGCTGCCGCTCTCGGTCGGCCTGGTTTTTCTGGCCGGGCTCGGACAGCTGTTATGGTGGACGAAGATGCGGATCGCCAGCATCAACCGTACGCTCATGGTGCCCGTAGGGCTGGCTGTACTCAGCACGACCCTGGTGCTGCTGTTCACGCCGTTCGCCAACGATTCTGTGGCGATCGGAAACGGCTTCTGGGATCGTTACGGGTTCGGAATTCAGCTCCTCCTGTTGCTCTTTGTCGCTTTCTTTGCCCTCTACGGCAACCTCGCGGTCCTGTTGCGCATTGCCCGGGGCAACATCAGGCTCGCCGGCGGCGCCATCGCGCATGTGGGACTGGGCATCGCTGTCCTGGGCATCATTGCATCGGCTGGTTTCAGCAATGCTATCTCCAACGCGCCGCCGCAATCTGATCGTGACAATTTCGTCTTGGAGCGCAACAGGCCCCAGAATGTCGAAGGCTACCGCGTGGAATACATCGGCACGGAGCCGGGCGTGCGCGGTCATACCCGGTTCGTGCTTGATTTCACCGATCCGCGCGGCCACAACTTCACGCTCAAACCCGTCGCGTACAAATCCAGCACCGGGCAGTGGATTCAGCACCCTGACCTGAAGCTGTATGTGGAAAAGGACATATTCGTAGCGGTCTCCCCACGCGACATGGTGGATCCCGATGGCGGCAACGAAGTCACGCTGGTTCGCGGCGACAGCGTGCTTCTGGATGATGGCCGGGTCAGCCTGCGCTTCGAAGCATTTGATACCGCCGTGGACCTGGAATCTCTCGTAGGGTCGGAGGAAGCGGCCCGCACGGAAATTGCGGTGGGTGCCCTCCTGCAGGCCCGAAACCTGGACACCGGCAGCGTAGAGCGGTTGCGCCCCATCTATGCGATCCGCACCGACCGAACGGTCCGAACACTGCCCGCCCACGGCCAGGCGCTGACGGTTTACTTTACCAGCATGGATGTAACCAGCGGCGCGATCAAGCTGTCGCTGGAAGGCCTCAGCGGCCCAGACTATGTCGTGGTTCAAGCGTACGAAAAGCCTGCGATCAGTCTGGTATGGATCGGACTGATCTTGCTGAGCGGCGGCTTTCTGCTGTCGGTAATGCGCCGCGCGTCTGAAGCGGGCTTTCTGCGTCGGCGCGCTAGTCGCGAACAATAGCCTCACGCGCGAGATGCCGCCCGGCGGCGGTCAGCACCAGTTGGCTGCTTTCCAGGTTGACCAGCCCCGCCTGTCTTGCCTGGCGAACGACCTCGCCGGCAAAGCCGGAATCCCAGCGCAAGTGATCCTGCAGGTGATCCACATGGCATTCCTCGAAGGCGTCCGGCCGATGTTCGTGCTGCGCCAGATGTATCGTCAGCATCTTCAGTGCAAATTGCCAGCGCTGGTGCGCGCGCCTGCGGTGTGCGGCCACCAGGCCCCGGGCCGGGGCAAACAGGAAGGCAACTAGAAACGCGACCCCCACAGCTACCGCCATCGATCCAGCGATAGAGACATCCAGCGCATGCGCGAACCAGTACCCGCTGACAGCGCTCGCGATGCCCAGCACGATGGCAATCAGGATCATGCGATCCAGACGATCAGTCAGCAGGTGCGCCGCCGCGGGCGGTCCCACCATGAGCGCTACGACCAGGATGGATCCCACGGCATCAAACGCCGCCACAGCGGTTACCGAGACCAAGGCCATCAGCGCGTAGTGCATCAGCATTGGCATGAACCCCAGCGTTGCGGCCAGCGCCGCATCAAAGGTGGCCAGCTTGAGCTCTTTATAGAATAGAAAGACAAAGAGCGCCGAGAGCACACCTACCATGCTCATGGAGTAGAGCGCTTGTGGACCAAGATCGTATCCAAACGCAATCCATCGATCAAAGGGCACCAGCGCCAGCTCCCCAAGGAGCACGGCGTCCGTGTCGAGATGCACATCCCCAGCGTACCGTGCAATGAGGATTACACCGACCGAAAAAAACGCGGGAAACGCCAAGCCTATGGCCGCATCTTCACGCACCAGGTGCGTGCGCCGGAGTAGTTCAACCAGGGCCACGGTGCCTACGCCGACGGCGGCACCTCCTGCCAAAAGGAGCGGCGACGACAAGCTTTCCGTCACAAAAAAGGCCAATACGAGCCCAGGCAAGATTGCATGGCTGATGGCATCGCTCATCATCGCCATGTTGCGCAGAACCAGAAAGCACCCTGGCAGGGCGCATGCGCCAGCCACAATCACTGCAACCAGTTGTATCTCCAGCTGAAAGGATGTCATGACCGATCACGGTGCAGCTGCGCGCAAGCCGCAATACCTTTGGACGTTAGCGCCCATTGCTGTTTGCCGGCTTGCCTTACTAGTCCTTGAGCTGCCAGTGTCTTAAGCTGCGACCGCAGTTTGCCCCCCCCCGGCTGCATGGCTTGGAGCGCAGCCTCGGCGTGGGGATGGTCACGCCTGTGGTGCTGCAGGGCCAGCTGATACAGATCCATGAGGATTGCTTCGCGCTGAAAGCGCGTGCTCCTGAGCTGGTGGCGTATGGCGCGCACAATCAGGCCTCTGCCTGGCGCAAAGAGTATCGACACCACCACAACGCCGCTGATGCAAAGTACGATGGTAGGACCCGTCGGCAGGCGCGCGGTGCTGGTGCTTATCACTGCACCGGCCACGCCCGAGATTATGCCAAAGCCCATCGCGATCAGCACCATGCGTCCGAGTCTGTTGGTCCACTGCCGTGCTGCCGCGGCTGGGGCAACAATCATGGCACTCATCAGCACCACTCCAACCGTCTGCAAGCCGGTCACAATCGCGATTACCAGGAGCGTCGTCAGGATGAAATCCAAAGGCCGCATCGGCAGTCCCAAGCTTCGCCCGAAGTCTTCGTCGAAAGCCAGGACCTTGAACTCCTTCCAGAGCAGTGCAGCAACTAGCAGTGCGACCCCACCCAGCGCGGACATGGTTGCAAGGTCTCGTTCCACCAGCGCTGCTGCCTGTCCGAACAGGAAGGCCTCCAGGCCCGCCTGTTGTGCATTGGGCATCTTCTGTATCGCGGTCAGGATCACCAGTCCCGCCCCGAAGAATACTGACAACACCAAGCCCAACGCGCTGTCGTATTTGACGCGTGACGCACCCGTTATCACTATGACCAGCGCCGTGGCCAGCCAGCCGGCGAGCGCTGCGCCGACCATGAGCACAAGCGGAAGCTTGCTGCCCGTAACCAGAAAAGCCAGTCCGATGCCCGGCAGGGCGGCATGTGAGATGGCATCCCCCAGGAGGCTTTGCCTTCGCAGGACCGCAAAGGTGCCCAGTGCGCCGCTGACCGCTCCCAGCAGGGCGGCACCAAGTGCAACCGTCCGCAGCGTATAGTCAGTAAAGAGCTGCTCCATACGACTAACGCTCGAGGAATGCGACGCGCCCGCCATAGGTAAGGCCCAGATTCTCCTGGGTGAACACCGCAGGCACCGGCCCGCAGGCAATGCGCCTGACGTTAAGCAGCAAGACTTCATCGAAGTAGTCCGGAACCGTCTGAAGGTCGTGATGGACGGCGACAACGGTCTTGCCACCTAAGCGCAAATCTCTCAGCAGCGCAATGATGGCCCGCTCCGTGGTGGCATCCACCCCTTGGAACGGCTCGTCCATGAGGTACACGGTGGCGTCCTGCACCAGTGCCCGGGCCAGAAACACGCGTTGCTGCTGCCCCCCGGAAAGCTGGCTGATCTGGCGGTGCGCTAAGTGGCGTATGCCGGCCATTTCCAGTGCTTCCATGGCTTGTGCACGTTCGGTGCGCCCCGGGCGGCGGATCCATCCCAGCCGGCCATACAGACCCATCAGCACAACGTCCAGGACATTGGCTGGAAAGTCCCAGTCCACGCTTCCGCGCTGGGGCACATAGCCTACGATGGATTTGATGCTCGCGTAGGGTTTGCCAAAGATGTGCACATGCCCGGCCGACGGCGTGACCAAGTTCAGAATGGCCTTGATCAGCGTCGTCTTGCCCGCCCCGTTGGGGCCGACAATCGCCATCAGCACGCCGTTCGGCACAGAAAGATCAACGTCCCACAGTACTGGACGGTCGCGGTAGGCAACCGTCAAGTCACGCACTTCAATGGCCGCCAGCATTCGTCAGAGCCTCCACAATCGTGTCCGTATTGTAGCGCAACATGCCCAGATATGTGCCGCTCGGCGTGCCGGGCGCATCGAGTGCATCCCCAAATAGCGTGCCCCCTATGACCACCTCAAACCCACGTGCGCGGACTGCTTCCCGCACAGCAGCAATGCCGCGCGGGGATACGGATGACTCGATGAAGATGGCGGGGATGCGGCGTTCCGCCACCATGCGCGCAACGCGCTGCACATCCGCGGTGCCTGCTTCCGTGGCCGTACTGATACCCTGGAGTCCTACAACCTCAAATCCGTATGCGTCGCCGTAGTACCCAAACGCATCGTGAGACGTTACGATAACGCGCTGCGCCGGCGCGACACGTCGAACCGCCTGCTGCGCGTAGGCATGCACGGTATCCAGCGCTGCTCCAAACGAATTCCCTTGCGCGACGAACAGGTCTGCGTGGCCCGGCGCCATTGCGCTCAGGCGCTGCGCAACGACATGAGCAGCCCGTTTCCAAAGTATAGCATCCAGCCATATGTGCGGATCATAGTTGCCTTGAAAGAGCGCAGACTCCCTCAGCAGCGTGTCCGGTATGCCTTCGGCTACCGCCAGCGTCGCAATGCCGCGGGCCTGCATCTCCGCAAACACGTCCGCCATCTTGCCTTCCAGGTGGAGGCCGTTGTACATGATGATGTCTGCCTCCGCCATAGTAGCCACATCGCGCGCGCTGGCCTTGAAGAGGTGCGGATCCACGCCCGGCCCCATCAACCCTTCCACGGACACGAGGGTGCCCCCAACCATGCGGGCTAGATCTGCCACTACCGTCGTGGTGGCCACCACGCGGATTGAACGGTCGGAAAAGTCACGCTCCTGTGAGCCGGAGCCTACCTTCGCGCAAGCCGCAAGCCCGGCGAATACAAAGCACAGCACCAGGCGCCGCAGCAAGTCGGTTGCATCCACTAGATTTTGTAGTGTAGGCTAAATTCAAATTTAACGCCGTACAACTTTATTGTTCCGCCGTGCGTCCACCGACAAAATTCCGATCGACGGATTGTGGCTGTGCGATCCAATCTGCGATGAACACATTGGTATCACGGCTAGGCGTGCGACTGGCGTTGCGGTTTGAAGAGAAGGCCAGCTTTTTGCCATCGAACGAGAACATCGGAAACGCATCGAACGTGTTGGAATGTGTAATCTTTGTGGGTTCGCCGCCCGCGGTAGGAACCATGTAGATCGCAAAGGTGGGCCGCCCTTGCCCTACGCTTTCGAAGTTGGAGGCAAAGATGATGTGTTCGCCGCCCGGGTGAAAGAAGGGCGCCCAATTGGCACCCGGCATGTGGGTGACTTGCCGCGCATTGCTTCCATCGGCATCGGCCACGAAGATGTTCATCTTGGACGGCTCTACCAGGCCCTGCGCGAGGAGTGTTTGGTACACGGCGGACTCTTCGCCTTCCGGCCGACTCGCCCGCCAGACGATTTGCTTGGAGTCGCGGGAAAAGAACGCACCGCCATCATAGCCCAGCGTGTGGGTCAGCTGCAACAGTTCGCCGGTCGCCCTTTCATAGCGCCACAGTTCCAGGTCGCCCGACCGCGCAGACGTGAACACCACGTACTGGCCATCTGGTGACACGGTGGCTTCCGCATCATACCCGGGCCCGCCGATAAGCAGCTGCGGCGAATCTGCTGCCCCCGGTGAGGCTACGTAGATGTCATACGAATCATAGATCGGCCAAGCATATCGGTCACGCGCCTCCAAGGGTGGTGGGCAGTCTGGCGATGCTGCATGTGTCGATGCGTACAGCAACCGACCATCCGGCAGGAAATGACCGCAGGTCGTTCGACCTCGCCCTGTGGACACCATAACGGGCACCCCTGGGCTTTCCGTGTCAATCACAAAATTCTGGTCGCACCCTTGCGGATTGATACCGCTGAAGTCGGACTGAAATATCAGCTGCGCGTCGTCATAGCTCCAGTATGCCTCTGCGTTATTGCCACCAAAGGTGAGCTGGCGAACGTTGCGGAGGTGCACTTCTCCTGTGAAGCGCAAGGAATCTGTACTTGGATCGTATGGCTCTTGGCGCTGCACCTGCGGCGATGCGCAGGCGCTAGCCACCAGAATCAGAAGGGCAACCGGTCTTAGCATGCAGGATTGTAAAGATTGTAAAGTGTTTTGTTGGTTAGTGCACACCACGATGGTGCGTTAATGCGTGCAATCGCAGCGGCCTTCCCTTGCCACCTGTGCCTCAGTGTTTCCAAGCGAATTGGACCCTGTCCCGCAAAAGCCTCGTTGCCGATACCGTTCGTGCCTCCGAAGGCGTGAAGAGCCTTTGCAGAGCGATGCACCTCAAGCAGTGCACCCCCACCGGGAAGCAACGCCTGCCTGTTTATGTTGCCACATGCCTTTGCGTCACAGGGCCGCGCACCTTGCTTCGACCGCAGTACAGTCGTCCGTGAATTCCGGGCTGCATGTCGGCACGGCTGCCTTGCTGCGAACGGCACCAGCAAAACCC
This sequence comes from Rhodothermales bacterium, assembly GCA_951812585.1. Lineage (GTDB taxonomy): Bacteria > Bacteroidota > Rhodothermia > Rhodothermales > Bin80 > JAAXGV01. The sequence goes on from OX638318.1 coordinate 761,688, forward strand.
CGATCGCCGTGCCTGCACGGCGCCGTGCGTACGGGCCGCGCATCACTGCCTATGCTGGTGCATCGCCACAATGCTTTTGGGTCCGCTCCGCGCCGCGCCTTAGAGCTCATGCCGGATTATAGGAATAAGACGGTTTTGGATTCCAGCCGTTCCATAGAATGCCGTATCACGATCACGCCAGACTCCCTTGTACCTCGCTCAGCGTAGCACGCGAATCCAGCCATGAACGTAAGAATGGATCTAAAAAAAGCGCGTAATGAGCACCCGAGGGGGCGACAAGGCCCGGATATACGCTGTCCTGCCGACCAAGCCGCAACCCAGAGGCACCCACTCCAGACCATTGTTGTGCAGAGCTCCTTGTCTTCAAATTACTTGAATGCCTCTCCCGTTCGGCACTTGCTGATGGATTCTGACTGCCAGGTGCAGCCCCGTTACTTCGAGACATGTGTGCGTCAGCGCCCTGATTTCGTCTGCCCAGCCCAGCACGAGGGCCAAGCCGGGGATTCTTTGTACATACCTGACGCCGGGATACTCCCGTTGGTGACCTGAGATGGGCACAGGCAGGTGTCAGCGTGCCAGCATGTGCATTCGCGTCATCGCTCAGGCGATCCCGCCACGGGTCTGCCGCTATGCCCACGGGCAGCCAACCACGCGGTGCGTCCAGTCTGCGCTAGTCTCAGTGCGTTCGAGGACATGCGCTCTGACTATGTGACCAAGGTCCAGCAGAGCGTCACCCCACCAGCAGCCGGCGGCTTGTAATAGCACCGGAAAGAGCCCAATACCAGGCTGCTCCCCCTCAAAGAATATGCTCAGCGCCACCGGGGTTTGGATCCGCCACTTTGGGGCCGCACGCCTCGACCTGGCGCGCCTGGTTCAATAAAGTGACCCACGACTAGGTGGGTGCGTGCATTGGAAATTGGTGCGTACCTTGCGCGGTAATTCCAGCGCCGCGCACGATGCTACGCACGATTTAGCCCCGTTCGGACCATGCCACTTGACTTCGATGCCGACGTCATTACGCGAAGCCACACAATCCCGGTCCTGGTAGACTTCTGGGCACCTTGGTGCGGACCATGCCGCGTACTTGGCCCAACGCTGGACAAGCTGGCCGAAGAAAGCGCTGGCCGTTGGGAGCTGTGCAAGGTCAACACAGACGATGCCCCGGGAATTGCGCAGCGGTACGGCGTTCGCGGCATCCCTGCGGTTAAGCTGTTTGTACAGGGGGAGATCGTCAAGGAGTTCACGGGGGCCTTGGGAGAAGCACAGGTGCGCGCATGGCTTCGTGAGGCCTTGCCCTCAGAGGAGGAGGCCCGCCTGAAGGAGGCGGAAGCGCTGATGGATGGAGGTGATGTGACGGCAGCCTTGCCGCTTTTGATGAAGATTACAGCCCAAAACCCTGACTATGATCGGGCGCGCATCAGGCTGGCGCAGCTACTGGCCACGCGCGATCTGAGCCGTGCCCATCGCCTCGTGGAGGACGTCGATGCCGACCGGGACCTCTTGCCCGTGGTGGAGGCTATTCGCATGGTAGTGTCCGCGTGTGAATCCCGCCCATCCGATGATGCGCCGGGTCGGATGCTGTACACGGCGGCTTTGGAGGCCATCGGTGACGGCGACTTCAATGCGGCGCTGCGCCATGTTATTGCAGTGCTGCAGCAAGATCGCTTCTATGGAGACGACGCCGCCCGAAAGCTGGGCGTAGCGCTGTTTACGATTCTGGGCCCTGCGCACGCACTGACCAAGCAGCACCGGAGAACCTTCGACATGTGGCTATACTGACATTGGCAGATCACCTGGCTCCGCTTCGGCCGATCCGATGACAAACCTGTTCAGTGCTTGAGCACAGCACCTAGGCGCAGCACCTGGCCTAAAGCATTGGCCCTCTGCGGTGTGACCACAAGCGAGAATCTTTGGAAAGAACCCTAACTGACGGCGAGACTAAAGGCGAGCCCTTGACCGCCGTCGATGGATACCTCAAAACGGGAATCCCGACAATCTTTCCGCGAATTGCACACGTGTGGCCACATCCACGCCGCGTCTTCCCGTAATGACAGTGCCCAGTCCGCGCTACGCCATCTCACCGGTTGCAAACCACCGGCGGCCCGTACCAAACCTGCGGCTACCAAACCTGCGGCGCGTGCACGCTCCTTTGGCCCGAATCTACGCTTGAATGCCACTGCCATTGGGCACGGCAGCGCATCCTCGCAGGAGTCAGTGCAGCACCTGGCGCGCCAGCGATGCCCGGCTACGCGATGGCACCGCTGCAGCTGCTGCCCGCACCCGCAGTGCATCCATAGCAGTGCCGATGCGTTTGGACCACATGGCGGTTCCACGCCTCCAAGTCGAAGTCCCTTACGTGCGCGCGACGGCCCGGCAGATTCATGACCATGTCAAGCTGCTGATTAAAGTCGCAGTCGTACAGGTAGCCATCCCAGGAGATGGATAGCGTATTGCGACACATCAGTCCCGCAATGGTCGCTGGATTGAACGCGGACACAAGCCGGTTCAGATATGCTTCAACCTGCCGGGTCTCCATCAGCCATTCCAGGTATCTGGACATCGGCATGTTGTTCAGCGTCAATAGACGGTCAAAGTGAACGTCATGCTGCCTGGCAAGCGCGGCCTTCCATTCGCGCTCCAGCGAGGCCTGCTGACCGGAAAGAAATGCACCCACGGGGTTGGCAACAATAGTGAGTACACGACGCTGATCGCCGAGGCCATAGCCTACCTCGTTGAGCCTGCGCAAGGCCCGGAGCGACTTTTCATAGGTGCCTTTACCGCGTTGTGCATCCGTCCCCAGTTCGCGATAGTGTGGCAGGGAGCAGATCACTTCCACGCCTCTTGCGGCAAGCCACGCGGGCAGGTGCTGATAGCGACGTGTCAGCAATACGGTCAGGTTGCAGCGATCCATGACATGGATGCCACGCTGAATGCATGCATCTACGAGGTACTCAAAGTGCGGATTGAGCTCTGGCGCGCCTCCCGTAAGATCTACTGCCCGCGCCTGCGTGCGATCAATGAGGCGAAGACACGCGTCGACGGTGGCACGGTCCATGTTTTCTTCGGTGCGATCCGGCCCAGCATCTACATGGCAGTGCCTGCACGTCATGTTGCACAACTTGCCTAGGTTGATCTGGACAATCTCCAGCCGCTCGGGCTGCAGCACGGGCCAGCCGGACGCTTCCAGGTCTCGGTCAAAGCAGCCTGTCCCAGTCGGCCCGCCGCGTATCCCGGCACCCTCCAGGACCCTGAACTGCTCCTGGGGACGCACCAACGGCACCACCCTAAACGCCATGGACGAAGTGGCCCTTGGGCCTTCAACGACCGCATGCTGGCCATTCAAGGTGTCCAGCGCAATGAACTCGGTGTCAACCGGCATACGCATCACATGGCGAGACGCTTTACCTGGTCTAGCATCTGAATGCCATGCACCAGCGAGGCCCCGCCCCGAATGGCGCAGGCAACGTGGACCGCCTCGGTCATCTGCTCCAGGTCTGAACCTTTCTCCAGCGCCTCCGTGGTGTAGGCGTCAATACAGTACGGACATTGAACGACGTGTGCTACCGCAAGCGCAATAAGCGCCTTTTCTCGCGCCGTAAGCGCGCCATCCTCAAAGACTTTGTTATAGTAGGCAAAAAAGGTATCCGCCAACTCCTGGTTGCCAGCGGCTATCTCTCCAAAGCGTGGCAGGTGTGCTTTGTGATAGTAGTGGTCCATCGTCCGCGCTTGTGACAGGATTGTGTGCGGGTTTGAGCACAGGCTTATCGCGTATGCTGCGGCCCTTGCAGTTCGCGCGGCTTGACGCCGCGCACGGTAATGCTGAGCGCCTCCGCAGCTTGCACAATGGGGCGTTCTTGCATTACGCGCACCCCCGAAAAGCCCGCTTCGCGTATCAGGCGAAGATACGCGAAGCGCTCCATCGCGCCGGCCACGCACCCGACGTATGATTCAACGCTCTGGCGCACCGCCTCGGGCAGCGGCCCGCGGAGCACCACATCACTGATCGTAAAATAGCCGCCGGGCTTCAACACTCGATGAATCTCTGCAAAGGCCTTTCGCTTTGCGGGCACCAGATTCAGCACGCAGTTGCTGATCACGACGTCAACAGACGCGCTCTCCAGTGGCATCTCCTCAATGTCTCCTACGACAAAGCGGACGTTCTCGTATCCTAACATGGCCGCATGCGTGCGCGCCCGGTCCACCATCGGCTCAGCAAAGTCCAGACCAATGACCGTACCTTCCGCGCCCACCTCGCGGCGTGCGACAAAGGCATCCATGCCGGCACCACTGCCCAGGTCCAAAACGGTTTGGCCAGGCGCAAGCGCCGCATGCTGGGTGGGAAGGCCACATCCTAGTCCAAGGTCGGCTTCCGGCGCATAGCCTTCCACATCATCGTAGGCATCACCGATCATGGAATAGCCACCGCAGCCCTCCCCCAGCGCGATATCCGAGTACTTTCTGCGGACAATGTCCTTGACGGTCGCCCCGTCTGCCGGCAGTGCCCGGGTTGACTCGGGTTCGCAGCAAATGGAGGCGCCGACCTGATCAAGGGCCCCGGTCTCTGCGTTGCAACAACGCTGTGCAGTCATGGCAAAGGCCGCAGTTTCTTGGGCAAAAGCAACAGATTCACGGCATCGGGTCAGCTTGTACCCTTTAAGGTTCCACGTAACGCGTTCCACCGCAAATCAAGCCTACCGCAAGGTAGGGCAATCGGATTGTCTTCCGCCATGGGGTCGCGGCAGATTTTCTGCGAAACTTGGAGCGCGCCGCCCGTCAAATCGGGAGAAATCCGGACAACAGTTCCGTAGGAATTTCAAAAACCAGGTTCGCCACGGCCTGCTTTGGATGTCTCGCCTACTTTGACGTCAGCGTGCAGATCTCCTGACGCTATATTATAAGCTTGGCCAAGATTTGGTGGAGGTGTGTGGTCGAATTCATCAACAACTTTGTGTTTGTGCTATGGTGTCCCAAACGCATCCGTGGAGCTGTCCGATAGCGATAGTCGGCATGGCCTGCCGTTTTCCGCAGTCTCCGAGCCTTGACGCATTCTGGCATCTTTTGGAGGCCGGCAGAAGTGCGGTGCTGGAAGGAGAGCCGGGCTCTGGAATCGGGCGTGTCGGTACTTTATTTCCCGATCCAGTTGAGAGACCGGCCTGCAGATTTGGCGCCTACCTCGATGAACTCGATCAATTCGATGCGGCCTTTTTTCGCATCTCGCCCGTTGAGGCGCAGCTGCTCGATCCACAGCAGCGGCTTATGCTTGAGACCTCCTGGCGAGCAATTGAAGACGCGGGAATGGATCCCGAAGGCCTGCGCGGCACCAGGACCGGCGTCTACGCCGGCATCAGCAACAACGAGTATCGCGGGCTGATACTCGAGGTCAGCGATACTGCCGAGCCGGCTACCAGCCTGTACTCGGTCACCGGAACCTCCTTCAACACTGCCATTGGCCGGGTGGCCTATGCGCTCGGCCTGGAAGGGCCAGCCATGGCCGTGGATACGGCCTGCTCGTCGTCGCTGGTTGCGATCCACCAGGCGATCTCAGGCCTGCAAAGGGGCGAAACCGATCTTGCCCTGGCGGGCGGGGTGCACACCATCCTGTCTGGAAAGCTGTTGGAGCTTAGGGCCAACGCCGGCATGCTGTCGCCGGACGGGCGTTGCGCCACCTTCGATGCAGCCGCCAATGGATATGTGCGCGGCGAAGGCTGCGGGATCGTGGTGCTCAAGCGGCTTGCCGAGGCAGAGGCTGATGGCGACCGAATCTGGGGCGTCGTGCGAGGCACAGCGCTGAACCAGGATGGCGCAAGTCCAGGACTGACCGTGCCCAGTGAGTCAGCGCAGGAGCGCGTGATAGCCGCAGCGCTGCGACAGGCAGGGATTGCGCCCACGCAAGTCGACTATGTGGAAGCGCATGGAACGGGCACAGAGGTCGGCGATCCGATTGAGATAGAAGCGACCGGAACCGCTTACAGCCCAGGCCGGGAATACCACCAGCCGCTGCTTATCGGATCGGTGAAGACGAACATCGGGCACCTCGAATCGGCGGCCGGGGTGGCCGGCGTGATCAAGGTAATCCTGTCCATGAACCATGGCGTCATTCCCAGGCATCTGAATTTCCAGACGCCGAATCCGCGAATGAACTGGGATCAGCTGCCGCTCAAGGTAACAGCAGCACCGACGCCGTGGCCAAATGCCCCGGACCGGCCGCTGCGAGCAGGCGTAAGCGGATTCGGCTGGTCGGGCACCAATGCCCATATCATTCTAGAAGGATACGGAGAGCCTGATGGGGCACCGCGCGCCCACTGGGTGGCCGGGCCGTTGCATCCAGTCCCAACCTCGCTTCCAGCAAGCGTCGGAGCGAATACAACGATTACGCCGAGGCTAGCCGCGCGCACCCTGCGCGTGCTGCCGCTCTCGGGAAGAACGGACGATGCCCTGCGCGAAATGGCGCGCCGCTACCTCTCTTGGCTGGATGCACACGCTGAAGAGCTTGGTGCCGACAATACGGCTGGTGATGCACTGCTGGCAGATCTGGCATGGACGGCTAGCGTGGGCAGAACCCATTTTATGCATCGGGCAGGCATTGTTTTCGACCACTTGTCGCCGCTGCGGCAGGCGCTCGATGCGCTCGCTCAAACTGGGGGGAGGTCAGGCGAAGCAAGAAAAACGGTGTTCCTGTTCACCGGCCAAGGAAGTCAGTGGATCGGCATGGGGCGAGACCTGTACGAGCAGGAGCCCGTGGCTCGTGCAGTCCTTGATCGCTGCGAATCCGTGTTCAGGGCGGAAAGGGGCTCATCATTACTAGATGTGATGTTTGGGCGCAGCAACGAGAATCTTAACGACACGATCTGGGCGCAACCGGCCATCTACGCTCTGGAGTGCGCGCACACGACGCTGCTGGAGAGCATGGGGATTTGCCCGGACATCCTGGTTGGTCACAGCGTCGGCGAATTCGCAGCGGCGCATGCAGCGGGCGTATTCGGGCTCGAAGACGGCCTGCGCATCATGGTCAGGCGAAGCGAAATACTGGCTTCGCTGCCCGAGCCGGGTGCCATGGCCGCGGTATTCGCTTCCCTGCCCCACGTACAGGCGGCCGTGCGTGCACATAATGAGATCACCGGCGCAGAGCGATTGAGTATTGCTGCAAGAAACGGAGCCCACCAGGTGATCAGTGGCCCGGTGGAGGCAGTTGCAACGGTCGTACAGGAATTTGACTCGCAAGCGGTTCGCGTCCACCAGCTCAACACGAGCCAGGCCTTTCATAGCCCCCTGGTGGAGCCGGTGCTGGATGCGCTGGAAGGCATTTTTGATGACATAAACCTGGCTGCACCCTCGCGCACCTTGGTGAGCAACGTAACGGGCCGCCTGGTTGCACCCGGCGAGGTGCTGGACGGGGCCTACTGGCGCAGCCATGCACGTTCTTCCGTGGCATTCGACCGCGCTGCACAGACATTGGCAGAGCTTCGGGTAAACCTTGCGGTGGAGGTAGGTCCGCACGCGGTGCTGGGTCCCATGTTGTCTTTTGCCTGGCCGGGTGGAGACGCAAATGGCCAGGACAACGCAGCGGCCGCTCCCTTAGTGGTGGCCACTTCGCACAGGCCCTCCGAAAAGAGGCCGGAGGAGTTATTCGGAGCTCAAACCAGTTTTGCGAATACCATCGCTGCCATCTATGAAGCGGGCGTCAACGTTGCGTTTTCAGGACTCTACACCGGCGAGGAGCGGCGTCGCCTGTCGATTCCGGGGTATCCGTTTCAGCGTGAGCGCTTCTGGGTCGAAGGACGCAAGCAGCAGCGGCGAAGCACCGGACATCCTCTTCTGGGTGAGCGGCGCGCATTGGCCAGCGGCGAGATCACGTTCGAGACGGAAGTCTTCCAGTCAGATCCGGCGTGGCTGGCTGATCACCGGGTATTTGGCCGGATCATCGCCCCGGGCGCACTTTACGGGGCCATGGCGGTGGCTATATCCCAATCCGAAAAGTTTGGCGCCACCGTCGTGGAGGAAATGCAGCTCCATAACCCACTGATATTCTCTGGGGAGAATGAAAGTGATCAGGACGCGGGACGAAAGGTCCAGGCTCTGGTGCTCGATGCGGCTACCGAGCCTGCGCGCCGCGTCCAGTTGTTCAGCAAAAGCGCACAGGAAGACGGATGGACGCTGCATGCTGAATGCCAGTTGCCCGTCGGGTCACGCCTGCCCGGACCATCGGCAAGCGTGGTGATCGAAGAACTCAAGGCGAGCCTGTCGCCGCTGGATACGCCGGCGTTCTATCGCGCGAAGGCCAGCGTCGGCATCAGTCTCGGCCCGCCGTTCAGAACACTTAGAGCTGTCTGGTCCCGCCTTGGTGAGGCGCTGGGAGAAATCACTTTGCCGGAAGGTATTCCGCAGGGCGGCCTCCCGGCGCACCCGCTCCTGCTCGACGGCTGCTTCCAGGTTATGGGCGCGGCGCGCAGTCCGGGCAGCACCGAGGATGACATCACGTACCTGCCGTTTGGCTGGGAACGACTGTGGCTGACGGATCAATTGCCGAAGCGGTTCTTCTGCCATGTACGCATGAAGGAAGATTCCTGGAGCAAACTCACAGCGTCCAGCGCTGATGGTGCGCCGGAAGTCTTTGCTGGAGATTGCAGGCTGTATGACCCGAACGGTGCCCTGTTGGGTGAACTCGACGGGTTCATGGTCAAGCGTGCAACAAGAGCCGCCTTGCTGTCTGCGGTGGAAGGACTCGATGAACTGCTTTATGAGGTGGTTTGGCGTCAGGCCAGCTTGGCACCGGGCATATCCCCGGCGGACTTTCTGCAGGATCCGGCGGTGGTGGAGACACAGACCGGAACCTTTGCCGAGTATCTCGATGCCGCCGGCGTAGCAGCCCCAAGCAGGATCGGGCTGCTCACGGACCTGGAATGGCTATCGCGTTCCTACGCGCTGGCCACACTGGAACGGTTGGGGTGGCAGCGGCAAAAAGGCGCCGTCGTTCAGACCGAGGCCTTGCGGCGGCGACTGAACATCCGCAAGGAGCACAAGCGGCTTTTCAGACGGATGCTGGAAATGCTGGCCAAGTCTGGCGTGCTCCAGGAGAAGGATGGTGACTTCGTAGTGACGGTTGGGCAGGAGGATCCGATTCCAGATGCTATGCCGACAGACATCCAGCAGTTTGCGGCGCGGATGCTAGCGCAATACCCGCACGGCTCAAACGAGATCGGACTGTTTCAGCGCTGCGGTGGAGCGCTGGCCGATGTGCTGATTGGACGAGAGGATCCACTGGCGCTGCTCTTCGGTGGCACTGAACCGACGCCTGCTGATTTGTATCGCAAGGCGCCGGTAGCGCGCGCGGCGAATCAGCTGCTGCAGGATACGATTGCGGCGCTACTGGAAGCGCGCCCTCCAGGGCGGCGGTTGCGCGTGCTTGAGGTTGGTGCGGGCACGGGATCGGCAACGGCAGCGGTGTTGCCGGAGCTCCCTTCTGAAGCCTACGACTACGTGTATACTGACATTTCCGCCGGCTTCTTTGCAGAAGCGGAAGGGCGCTTCGGCGGATTGGAGGCGTCAATCGATTATCGCGTACTCGATATTGAAAAAGACCCTGAGGATCAGGGATTTCCTCGGCACAGCTACGACTTGGTCATCGCGTCCAATGTGCTCCATGCGACGCGCTACCTGGAGGAAACCCTGGCACACTGCCGGGCGCTGCTCGCGCCATCGGGACAGCTGGTCGCCCTTGAGAATCTACGCGGTCAGGGATGGCTTGACTTGACGTTTGGCCAATTGGATGGCTGGTGGCGATTTGCCGACGACTACCGTCCGCACCATGCCCTGGCCAGCCCGGCGGTGTGGCGGCGCGCGCTCGCCGATGCGGGTTTTGGGCGTGTAGCGGTGCTGGGAGTGGATACCTCGGACACGGCGGAAGCGCCGGATCGGGGCGTCATCGTCGCAACCGGTCCTGCGGCTGTGGCGGAGGCCCCTGGTGTGTGGGTGCTGGCGGCGGATCGCGCCAGCGTAGGGGCTCCGCTGGCCGCGGTGCTGCGCGCTCGCAACCAGACAGTCCTGCTGGTGATCCCGCAAGGATCCGTAACTGCACATGCTGAGGCGGACAAACCCCTGATCGTGCGGACCATCACGGACATGGAGTCGCGCCAGGCATGGTGCTCACTGCTGCAGTCGCTGCCCGAAGATGCACCCTTTGCTGGCGTCGTGCACCTGATGGCGCTCAACGGGCATGCCGCGCAGGCCACAGCAATCGAGCTGGGGACCGATGTGAAGCGGGTGGCGGCCAGTACGCTGGCATTGGCCCAAGGGCTGACCGATGCAGATTTGGCCCCTGACAAGGGGATGTGGATTCTCACCCGGGGAGCACAGATTCTAGAGAAGGAGCAGACTGGCGTGCTTGCCGGCGCGACACTGTGGGGATTGGGCAAAGTGCTCATGCGGGAGGCAATACATCTGAATCCTCGGCTGATCGACCTGGATCCAGCGCGTACGCACCTGCCGGTGGGTTTTGCGGACGAACTGCTGTATCCCGATCGGGAAAACCACATTGCGTATCGCTTTGATCGCCGCCACGCTGCCCGGTTGATTCGCGCCGGCAATAATACCGAGCGCCTGACGCTGCCGGATGAAGGAGATTGGCAGTTGGAGCCGGATGCCGATGGTTCGCTGGAACGAGTACAGGTAAAGCCCCTGCTGCCCATGGCGCTGGGGAGCCGGGATGTCCGCGTGGCTGTAGAGGCAACCGGACTCAACTTCTGGGACCTGTTTCGCGCCATTGGTGTGATCGATGTCGGGCTTCTGGGCGGAGAAATGTGTGGACGGGTCACGGAAATCGGTCGTGAGGTAACTGCAATAGCTCCGGGGGACCGCGTGGTGGGCCTTGCCTTTGGAACGTTTCGGTCCGAGGTCGTAACGCGAGAGGAAATGGTGGCACTGGCACCAACCGACATGTCGGCCACGGCGCTTGCCACCATCCCCACGGCCTTCACTTCTGCGGCGCTCTCGTTCAACCTATCTGGACTGGAAGCAGGCGAGCGCGTGCTCATACACGCGGGAGCCGGCGGTGTTGGGCTGGCAGCTATCCAACTGGCGCAGGCGGCCGGAGCCGAAGTATTCGCTACGGCAAGTGCACCCAAGCAGGCTTATCTGCGCTCGCTCGGCGTGCGGCATGTGTTTAACAGCCGGACCACAGAATTCGGCAGGGAAATCATGGATGTGACCGGGGATGCGGGCGTCCATGTGGTGCTGAACAGTCTGACAGGACCCGGCTTTATCGATGCAAGCCTGTCCTGTCTCAAGGATCAGGGTCGTTTTGTGGAAATGGCCAGGGTGGATATCCTGAGCAAGGAAGAGATGGCGTCGGTTCGCCCGGACGTATCCTATTTCATCCTGGAACTGGACGTTCTCAAGGAAGACTTTCCAGAGCAGCCCGGCGACGCCTTGCGGGATGTGATGGCGCTCTTGGCTGATGGCCAGGTAACCCCTATGGTCCACACGCGGTGGGCATTGGCCAAGGCTGGCCCGGCCATGATGTTTATGCGTGCGGCGCGGCACATCGGCAAGATCATACTGGCAGCTTCGCCCCTTGAAAAGGGGCACCTGCGCACAGATCGAACCTATCTGGTGACCGGCGGCCTGGGAGGAATCGGATCGGCCCTCGCCAACTGGCTTGCGGAACGCGGGGCGGGTATGATCGTGCTGAATGGACGACGCCCACCCGACCCTGAGGTGGCCGAATCTATTGCATCGCTGCAAAGCCGCGGCCTAAGCGTCCGAGTCGAACTTGCAGATGTGACGGACTTTGCTGCGGTAGATGCCATGATCGGGCGAATAGATCGGGATCTGCCTCCGCTCGGTGGAGTGATCCACGCTGTCGGCGTCTTGTCGGATGCGTCGCTGTCGAATCAAAGCTGGGAGCGTTTTGAAAGCGTGCTCTGGCCCAAAGTGCTGGGCGCATGGCATCTACATCGCAGCACGGTTGGAAGGGACCTGGATCTGTTTGTGCTGTTTTCGAGTGCCGCAGGGGTCATGGGTAATCCCGGTCAGGCGAATCACGCGGCAGCCAATGCGTTTCTGGATCAACTCGCTGCGCATCGACGGGCCATGGGACTGCCCGGGCAGGCGATCGCTTGGGGCGCGTGGTCGGGCATCGGCGAAGCGGAAGAACAACGGGAACGCATCGAAGAGCGTTTCGCTGCCCGCGGCGTCCGATGGATCACGCCACAGCAGGGCTTTAAGGTTTTTGAGTGGCTGATGCGTCAGGATATGGTGACCGGTGTGGTCACGGCCGTGGATTGGCCCGTGTTTCAGCAGTCTGTCGAGCGCCCGCTATCCTTGCTGGATGAGCTATTGTCGGAGGTCCCCGACGCAGAAGCCGCACAGCCAGCGTTGTCGGATGAGTTGATTGCCAGGCTGAGCGAGACGCCCATGGCGGACCGCGAAGGACTGATGGTGTCCTTCCTGCAGCAGGAGCTGCAGGCGGTGCTGCGCCTGACGAATCCGCCTGCGCCTTCCGTAGGCTTTTTCGACCTGGGGATGGATTCCCTTATGGCTGTGGAGCTTAGAAACCGTCTCAATCGCGCCCTTGCCGGCGAGTATGTGGCCCCCAACACGGTGGTGTTCGACTATCCCGACATAGCCAGCCTTTCTCGCCACCTGATCGACGCGCTAGGAAAGGGGGATGCTGCTCCTTCAAGAGCCGTGCAGCCAAGCCAGCCGCCTGTGCAAGAGCACGACGGGAATCACATTGCGGTAGTAGGCATGGCATGCCGCTTTCCCGGTGCTCCAGACCTTGCCACATTCTGGAGCCTGCTCGCTGCGGGCGGCAATGCGGTGACCAATGGACGGCCCGACCCCGGGCCTTGGCAAGGCGTCGCAGGGAACCCGTCCGCGGAAGATCCCGCGCTGCGGCAGGGCGGCTTTGTCGAGGGGCTGGACCAGTTTGATGCACGATTCTTCGGAATCAGGCCCATAGAGGCGCGGATGATGGATCCGCGCCAGCGAATGCTGCTGGAAACAAGCTGGCAAGCCCTTGAGGATGCCGGCATAAACCCGGACCTGCTTGTCGGAAGTCGCGCTGGGGTGTATGCCGGGCTGGGCAGCAGTGAATACAGGGACCTCATCCCGCCCGCTGACAGGGAAAACGGCTACCTAGGCACCGCTGGCAGTGTGGCCATTGGACGCATCGCGTTTGCACTGGGTCTGATGGGACCCGCAGTGCCGGTCGACATGAGCTGCGCATCTTCGCTTGCAGCGGTGCATCAGGCGGCGGCCGCGCTCCGACAGGGCGAAGTGGACCTGGCCTTGGCGGGAGGTGTCCACGCGGTCCTGTCCCCTGAAATCACACGGTTCATGGCTGAGTTCGGGATGCTGTCCCCCAGTGGATGCTGCAAAACCTTTGATGCCAGTGCAGACGGCTTCGTGCGGGGCGAAGGCTGCGGCATGGTAGTGCTCAAGCGGCTGCGTGATGCGGAAGCAGATGGTGATCGTATATGGGGCCTGATCCGGGGTTCTGCCATCAACCAGAACGGAGCGAGCGCAGCACTGACGGTGCCAAAGGGTACTGCGCAGGAAGAGGTTCTGGCGGATGCATTGGCCCGTGCCGGCGTTCCGCCCGCGGATGTCGACTACCTTGAAGTGCATGCAACGGGCTCGCAGCTAGGAGATCCTATTGAGGTGCATGCATCGGCAGCCGTCTATGGCGCCGGTCGTGATGCGACTCGACCGCTCCTGCTCGGCACCGTGAAGACGAACATCGGCCATCTCGAGTCGGCGGCAGGCATGGCAGGCCTAATCAAAGTGCTGCTGGCCATGCATCAAGGACAAATCCCCAAGAATCTGCACTTTGTTGAGCCCAATCCACACATGGACTGGGAGCAGCTGCCTGTGCGTGTAGTGTCGGAGTCGATGGCATGGCCCCGTGTTTCCGGTCGCCCTCCGCGCGCCGGTGTGAGTGCGTTCGCGCTTTCGGGAACTAACGCGCATCTGGTAGTGGAGGGATATGATGGATCCGAGGATAGTGCTCCGGCGGAAGCGGTGTGCCGCACTGCGACGGGCGCGTCAAAACGAGTGGGTGTGAAACTGCCCGACTCCGTTTCGGACTTTGTTTCGGAATCCGGGATGCCCCAGGCGGTGCGTCCGCGCCAGGTGCGGCTATTGCCGCTGTCGGCAAAATCCAGCGGTGCACTCTGCGACCTGGCGCGCTCCTATCTGTCTTGGCTAGGCGAGTACGGCGCAGCGCTGAACTCCGACAGCCCCGGTGCACCCGCAATGCTGGCGGACTTGTCATGGACTGCCGGTATTGGGCGATGCCATTTTCTGCATCGCGCGGGCATCGTTTTCGACAATGCCGCTTCTTTGCAAAAACAGCTTCGTGTGCTTGCATCGGTGCACAATCGCCCTGCCGCAGGACCGAAAGCTGTAAAGGTAGCCTTCGCGTACAGCTCGGCTCACGACGCATCGGTTGGCTTGGGAGCAAGCCTCTATGAGCGCGAGCCCGTGGTCAGGGCAGTCCTGGACCATTGCAACGAAAAGCTGCGGACGGATCATGGTATCTCGCTGCTGGATGAAATGTTTGGGCCGGGCGGAGGTCCAATGAATCCGACATGGCTGGGGCCAGCGGCATTTGCGCTGCAAAGTGCGCTGACTGCACTTTGGTCCAGCATCGGAGTACGTCCTGGTGTCGTAGTAGGCGCCGCTATCGGTGAACTGGCAGCGGCGCATGCGGCGGGCGTATTCACGCTGGACGAGGGACTCAGGCTGGCCGTTCACCAAAGCGCATTGACGCAGGATTCGCACGCGGCCCGTAGCGGAGCACCGACAGAGCACACGCTGCAATCACTGCTGGCGGATCTGTCATGCTCACAGCCCACTGTGCCGCTGATTAGCGGGACAACGGGCCAGGCTGTGGAGTCCAAACAGGTCCTTGACGCAGACTACTGGCTGCAACGTGCAGGCCGTTCATCGATGCCCCGTGAATGCGCTAGGACGCTTGCCCAGGCGAATGTGGAAATCGTAATAGATATCGGTCCCTGGACAAGTCTGGGGGCAAAAGTCGTTGCCACCTGGCCGGATAGCTTACAGCCGGGCAGGCAGGGTGCCAATGCGCCGGTGCTGCTTAAAAGCCCCATGCACACTGCGACCGATGGCAACCGGGCATTCGTTGAGGCGGTTGCCCGGGCGTACGAGGCGGGAATGGCCATTGATTTCGCGGGGATGTTTTCCGCAGAGGAACGACGCCGGATCTCCCTGCCTGGTTATCCCTTCCAGCGCGAGAAATTCTGGGTCGAATCGTCCCCAAAGGTTGACCACTAAGCCAAAAGATATTAACTTGGCCGCAGGTTAAATTCTTGTGCACCTAACCCAACTACTATTGTTACTATGGCCTCTGTTGAAGATCGCGTAGGATCACTTGTAGAAAAGCATCTGGGCATCACAGACCGGGCGCTGCTTGATGCTCACACCAGCGAACTGGGCGTTAATTCCATGGACGGCGTAGCCTTTCTGAAGGCCGTAGGTCAAGACTTTGGCGTAGACATCGCTCCTGAAGTGGCTGCAGGGTTTGCCAGTATGCGCGACCTCATTAACCACTTGGAAGCGAACGCAGGTTGAGCGCCACCGGCAGGTCCTGATCAGTCTCAGTGAATCCGTCGGGCGCACCTGGGGCGCGCGCCTTGATGCTGTGGCCTGTCGCGGCCCCGATTTATTCAATTACCTGCGCCGCCGTTGTGTTCGGCGGGCAGGGGTGCCGTGGGCCGTTATGCTTAGTGAGGCGGCGGGCTCCTGGTTTCGGCTGTTCTACGAGTCCGGCGACATCATTGTCACGCATGTCGACCTGGCTCCGCATGCACAGCGCGAGGCGCGCGCCCTGGCGTGGCTAGACGATACTGAAAAGGATCGTTGGCGGCGCTTCCGGTTTGACCGCCCCAGGCGGGAGTTTGCCCTTTGCCGAGCAGCATTGCGCGCGGTGTTGTGCCATCGGCTTGGCTGCACCAACACGGAGTTGGCTTTTGGTGCCGCTGCTTATGGAAAGCCGTTTGCAGTGGTCGGTGGTACAGCACTGCCGTTCAACTTCAACGTCAGCCACAGCGGCAGGCATGGCTTGGTAGCCTTCGCGCGGGGCAGGAGGTTAGGTGTCGACGTGGAGGACCGTTCGCGGAGCCCGGATATTGGCGCAGTGGCAGGGGCTGTATTTGGGCCCAACGAGCAGGCCGAGCTAAGAGCCGCAGGAGTATCCCAGAAGGCGCGCCTGTTTCTGAGACTCTGGACGCAGAAGGAAGCGCTGATCAAGGCCTGCGGCACGGGATTCTCTATGGATGTATCCGAGTTCGAGCTTCCTGAAACCATGCGACGCGGAATGCGCAAGGGTGTTTTTCGCTTGCCCCGCGTGCCGAACTTTGTATGGTGCCTGGAAAACATCGGATGCGCCGATTTTGCCGCTGCCATCGCATATGAATTGGATCAACGCCGTGCATTGCAACTGGAAGCGGGTCATGTCTTATAGCATCACGGTTTTAGCCCACTGCCTGCAGATGTGGCCTTTGAATCGGCAGAGGATCCGCGCTTGAGTGATGCCTGCAAACAGGGCTTAAGGCCGTGACAACTGAGAGAATCTGGGAAGTCCCTGCGCCGCTTTCCGTCCACGAAGTTTGCATGGATGATGGCGCGTCGATCCTAGTGCGACGTCACGGTAATCCAAACGGGACGCGACTTGTAATCAGCCACGGCAACGGCCTGGCGATTGATCTTTACTACCCGTTCTGGACTTTGCTCGCGGATGAATTTGATTTGATCACGTATGACCTCAGGAACCACGGTTGGAACAGCCTCGGTCCGCTCCGTAATCACAACCTGCCAACCTTCGCTGCCGACCACGCGCGGGTTTTCGAAGCAATTGATCGCCTGTACGGGAAGAAACCGAAGGTCGGCGTTTTTCATTCCATCTCGGCGCTATCGGTAGTCTTGTCGCCGGACACGGCCAGCCAATACGCGGGGCTTTTCCTGTTTGACCCTCCTATATGCACCCGCGGCAAGACGTACGAGGAGTTTGAAGCTGCTGCACAGCGCATGTCCAGATTTGCCGAGGTTCGAACGCCCTGGTTTCGGTCAAGAGCCGAGATGGCCGAGCTTCTTCCCTACTCATCCACTTTCCGGTGCGTGGTGCCAGGTGTGTACGACCTTGTGGCCAAGACAACGTTGCGCAAGTCATCCAAGGGAGCGGGCTACGAACTTTGTTGCCCTCCAAGTTACGAGGCACAGATTATTGCCTATGCCGGCAACTTTGCCGTGCTGATCGACCTTGACGCGGTTCGGTGTCCCGTAAAGGTACTGGGGGCCGACCCATTGTGCCCTTTCTCGTACCTGCCCACGTTCGATCTGACCTATCTCGTAAAGGTGGACTATGACTTTCTGCCTGATGCGACGCACTTTCTGCAGCTTGAACAGCCGAAGGCATGCGCCGCAGCAGTTCGAGAATTCCTGGCGCTCCATAACCTTGGGTCTTCATGATGCTGTGAGCCGCCAGCAGCAACCACGCAAGGGACCGGCTCATGCTGCGCAGCTCTACGGATCGCCCTGGTGCACCACAAGGGGTTGCCGCCAAGTACGCCGCCAGGCAGGGAGTGCGACGAGCAGCGCCAATGCATGGCGGCATTGCTCCAGCCGCTGTGCGCGCGCCTCTAAACGCTTGTACCCACCCTTATGAGTCCTGACAAGTCAGCGCACGCCTCCGGTATCCAGTTTGAGCCCCCTGACAAACTGCCGGTGGCCGTTGCTTTTGGGCTGGGGCTGCAGCTGACCGCCCTGAGCATTTCCGCTACGGTACTGATCACGACGATCGTGATGAGGGCCGCGGGTCAGAGCGAAGCCTACCTTGCGTGGGCCGTATTTGCTGCTGTTGCCATTGGAGGCGTGTCCTCCATGCTCCAGGCGGCGCGCATGGGTCGCCTTGGTATGGGTCATGTGCTCATGATGGGAAGTTCTGGTGCTTTCATTGCCGTTTGCATAGAAGCGCTGAAGATGGGTGGTACGGGTACGCTCGCGGTGCTGGTTGTCGCTGCGGCGCTTTTTCAGTTTGTCATTGCGGAGCGCCTTTCGCTCTTCCGCCAGATCCTGACTCCGACGGTTTCAGGTACTGTCCTGATGCTCATACCGATTTCGGTAATGTCGGCCATCTTCAACATGCTGGGTGATGTGCCGGATGACAGTCCGTCGCACGCTGCTCCGCTGATCGCCGTAGTAACCGTCGCCATCATTTGCGGGCTAATACTTAAGACGACCGGAGCATTGCGACTGTGGGCACCGGTCATTGGTATTGGCGCAGGCGCGATTGCGGCTGCATTCTTTGGGGTCTACGATACGGCGCGGGTCGCCGAGGCATCGTGGGTCGGCATCCCGGCAGCGAAGTGGCCTGGCCTGAATCTT
The DNA here is from genome assembly GCA_951812585.1 of Rhodothermales bacterium. Taxonomy (GTDB): domain Bacteria; phylum Bacteroidota; class Rhodothermia; order Rhodothermales; family Bin80; genus JAAXGV01. The sequence goes on from OX638318.1 coordinate 780,093, forward strand.
TCGTTTGGTTCGACTTTCTGGACGCTTGTTCCGGGATTTATGCTTGCAGCCATGATTGGCTCCATCCGGACCATCAGCAGTGCTGTTGCCGTCCAGCGCATTTCGTGGCGCCGCCCCCGGGCCATAGACTTCCGCGCGGTGCAGGGTGCGGTTTCGACCGACGGCCTTAGCAATCTGCTTTCTGGTCTGTTGGGCACGATTCCGAATACAGCGTACTCAACCGGCGCATCGCTGGCTCAACTTACCGGTGTTGCAGCCCGTGCCGTCGGGTTTGCCGCAGGCGCAATCTTTTTAGCCCTGGCCTTTCTGCCCAAAGCGCTCGATCTACTTTTGGCTATCCCAGGGCCGGTACTTGGAGCTTACCTGGTAGTCATGATGGCCATGCTCTTCATGATCGGCGTGCAGATGGTCATGCGGGATGGCCTGGACTACCGCAAGTGCCTGATCGTGGGCGTTTCGTTCTGGATTGGCCTTGGCTTTCAGAGCGGCATGATCTTCCCGGAATTCGTTACCGGCTTCGCTGGCGGTCTCTTGAACAACGGGATGACCGCCGGCGGCCTCGTTGCTATCCTTTTGACCTTGTTTGTCAAGATGACGGAACCACGCGCGAGGCGCCTCCAGATGGATCTGAATCTGTCAAACCTGCCGAAGTTCCAGGCATTTCTTGCGGACTTTAACAAGCGAAGCAGTGGGGGCGAGGCCATGGCGAAGCGGCTCGACGTCATCGGGGAAGAGGTTCTGGCGACGCTGTGCCAGGATGGTGCACGCGACCGCCGGAGTCCCCGGCGGCGCCTTTTTGCAAAAGCACGTAAGGACGGCCGCTCGGTGGTGCTGGAAATCATAGCGGGACGAGGGGAAAGCAAGAACCTGCAAGACCAACTGGCCGCCCTAAGTGAGTCTATTGACGAGGATCAACTCGAGCGGGAACTATCGCTTCGCATCCTGCGCCATCTCGCGGCCTCCGTGCGCCATCAGCAGTACCACGAAACGGATATTATCACCGTCCGCATTGATCCGCCCAAAGCGTTCTCAAGCACCCTGGTCTGACAGGGCAGCACTGCGCGTGAAATGCGTGCCGCTTGGAGCATCCGCGGGATTGCTCCTGCCTTGGTGGCTGCGCACCCCGTACGTGGGCGGACTGCCTGCCGCCGAACACGCGTGATACGCCCCATCAAGACTCCGCGGACCTGTGCTCGTCATGCATGTCGTACGACATGTGCCGTGCGGCTGCCCAGTCGCACCCCAAAGGCTGGATACGTGGGCGGGGCCGGGCATCGCAAGGCGGGACCGTGGCACTGGCAGCGTGCACCCGCGAGGCGAAGGGGAGGCAGGCCAAGCCTTCCTCCTGTGGGACCGGGCCCTTACGCCAAAGCGCCTTCTTCCTGCTCCTTGTACTGCAGCGCATACAACGTGCGGTACAGCCCTTCTTCAGCCAGGAGCTCCTCATGCGTGCCGCGCTGCCGAAGCACCCCCTTGTGCAGTACCAGGATCATATCGGCATGGCGAATGGTGGAGAGGCGATGCGCGATGATGAGCGACGTCCGGTTGCTGAGCAGCGTGCCCATAGCGCGCTGGATCGTATGCTCCGTCTCGGTATCAACGCTGGAAGTAGCCTCGTCCAACACCAGCACGTCGGGATCGTAAACCAGGACGCGCACAAACGAAAGCAGCTGCCGCTGCCCGTGCGATAACGACTGCCCCCGTTCATGCACTTCGTGCTGGTACCCACCAGGGAGCTGTCGGATGAACTCATCCGCACCAATCAGCGCTGCGGCCTGGTGCACCTCGTGCGAGGTGACGCCAGGATGATCCAGCGAGAGATTGCGCTCAACGGAGCCTGAAAACAGATAAACATCCTGCAGCACCAATCCTATGCGCCAACGCAAGTAACCCAGCTTGTAGGTGCGTATGTCCCGACCATCCAGCAATATCTGGCCCTTCTGGATGTCGTAGAAACGCATGAGCAGGCTGATGATGGTCGTCTTGCCACTCCCCGTTGCCCCTACGATGGCGGCCGTCTGGCCCGGGCGAATCTCAAACGACACGTCGCGGAGCACCCAGTTCGGATCCTCATCGTAGCTGAACCACACATTGCGAAACTCAATCAGCCCGGAGAGGTGCTCGGCCGGGATGACGCCCTCCGGCTCGACGAGTCCATAGTCATGATCCAGTACATCAAAGATGCGCTCCGCTCCAGCCATAGCGCCCTGAAGCGTGTTGAACTGGTCGGACAGGTTCCGTATCGGCTCAAAAAACTGGCGCGCATACTGAACAAAGGCGATCAGCACGCCGACCGTCAGGCCTCCCGCTATGGCACGCACGCCGCCGACCCACAAGACCAGCCCGATGGCTGCGGTGGCCAGTATGTCCACCGCAGGCCAAAACAATGCATGAAAAAACACAGTCTTGAGGTGCGCGGCTCTGTGTAGGTCATTAATTCGCGTGAAACGCTTCATCTCCTCCTGCTCCCGCCCGAACAGCTGCACGATGCTCATGCCCGTGACATGCTCTTGCAGAAAAGCATTGAGGCGAGCCACCTGCTTGCGGACCTGGCGATACTGCGTGCGCACGTTGCGCTTGAACCAGAACGTGACCCATAGCATCAGCGGCATCACCGCCAACGTTACAATGGCCAGCGTCCAGTCCAGCGAAAACATGAAGGCCGTGATGAAGATCAGCCGGAACAGATCCCCCATGATCAGAACGATCCCCGCAGACAACACGTCGCTCAGCGATTCCACATCGCTGGTCGTTCTGGTGATGAGTCGGCCAATGGGCGTGCGATCAAAAAAGCTCAACGACTGCCGTTGAATGTGCCGATAGACGCGAACCCTGAGATCGTAGATGGCACTTTGGCCGATCCACTGCGTGAAGTAGGAGTTGACGAAGCCAAGTATCGATTCAATTGCCACCGCGCCCATCAAAAACAAGATGATCACATACATGCCATCCAGCTGATTCGGCACGATGTAATCGTCGATAGCGAGCTGCACCAGCTTGGGACGCAGCGGTCCCAAAAACGCCGCAATCATCACAAGCACGAAGGCCAGCAGCACCCAGTGCTTGTAGGGCATCAGATACCCCACGATGCGACGCAAGAGGCGCCGGTCAAATCCCTTTTCGTCAGCCATCAGGATTCATCTGCGTAAGGCTCCAACGGATACGACCGGAGCTCTTCGGCCGCTTCTGCGGGTTCGAATACAGCCCGTGCCTCTGCCACCAGTGTGTCCAATTCGCGGTACCGCGAACTGAAGTGGCAGAGGAGCAACCGCCTGGCCCCGGCCCGCTTGGCTACCATTGCGGCCTGGCGGGCCGTGCTGTGTGCCGTATCGTGCGCCCGCTTCCGCAGTGCCTCGGAAAAGGTGGCCTCATGCATCAGGAGCGTTGCATTTCTCGCCAGCTGAACCGCGCCCTCGCACGGCCGCGTGTCCACGACATAGGCAAAAGCGCGCGGTGCTGAGCCCGGAATCAGCACCTCCTCCGGCGTAACCATTTGAGCATGCGAGCCTTGCACGGCCTGTCCCCGCTTAAGCGCCACGAAGTCGGTGTAGTCTGTGACACCCAGCATGCGCGCGCGCGCCGCATCGATGCGCGGTGGTCTGGGCTTTTCCTGGACCCGATATCCGACGCTGAACACGCGGTGGTCCACTGCGCGCGCTTCTACGTACAAATCTGGGCGGTCGTAGACCACGGCTTTTGCCATTCCTTCGCGCAGCGGAACGTACTCCACCGGAAACGGCAGCTCCTCCTCTCTGATGCCGGGCAACAGATGCACAAGGCGCGACAGCGCTTCGGGGGCCACGATCACAAGCCGCGCCGTACGACGTGCCAGCGCCATCGAAGACAACAGACCCATCAGGCCAAAATAGTGATCACCATGAAGATGCGTGATGAAGATAGCCTCGATGCGACTGTGCTTGAGCCTGCATTGCTGCAAGCGAAGCTGCGTACCCTCGCCACAATCAAAAAGCAGAATGTACCCCTGATTGACGAAGGCCGTAGCGGAGAGGTGCCGCGTAAGTGTGGGCGCGGCTGAACTCGTTCCCAGAGGGACAACTATCACAGCGCTTCCAATTCGGATTCCAGTTGCTGGCGGCGATAGAGGCTTGCATACAATCCGTCGCGCCGGATAAGCTCCTGATGCGTGCCGCGCTCGGTGATCTGGCCGTGCTCTAGAACGAGTATGTGATCCGCCTCCTGCACAGTCGAAATCCTGTGGCTGACAATGACCAGGGTCTGCTTGCCAAAACGTTGTCGCAAATGACCCAGGATGCGGTGCTCGGTGTTGGTGTCCACGCTGCTCAGCGCATCATCAAAGATCAAGACCTTTGGACTGCGGATGAGCGCCCGCGCGATGGTGGTGCGCTGCTTCTGGCCGCCGGAGAGCGTCACTCCGCGCTCGCCCACTGAGGTTTCAAACTGCTTCGGAAAATCCAGCACATTGTCCAGCACCTCCGCTTCGTATGCGGCCTGCATGATGGAATCATGGTCGGCACCCATGCGCCCGAATGCGATATTGCTGCCCACGGTGTCGCTGAAGAGAAAGACATCCTGGGGCACGTAGCCCATGGTGCTTCGGAGCGCGCTGAGCGGCACCGTGCGCAGATCATGCCCGTCAATCCGAACCGTGCCCTTCGTCGGGTCCAACAGGCGCACCATCAGCTCCAGCAGCGTCGTCTTGCCTGCTCCTGTCCGTCCGATGATGGCCAAGGTCTTGCCCGCCGGAATGTCAAAAGAGACATCCCGGAGCACCCAGGGATGGTCGTCCTGGTATCTAAACCAGACGCCCGAAAATGCCAGACGCCCGCGGAGCGCGGACAACTGCCGGTTGGTGCGTGCACCATCAGCCACAGAGGGCTGCTGGTCGAGGACCGCGCTGATCCGCTCCATTGACGCTGCGGCGCGCTGCACCATCGACAACACGAGTCCCACGGTCGCCACAGGCCAGGTCATGAGTGCTACGTAGATGATGTATTCGGCAATGTTGCCGATGGTCACAATGCCCTCGACGACCAGGCGCCCGCCGATCCAAACCACCAGGATCTGGGACAGCCCCACCACCAGAATAAAGACCGGGCGGTATGCCGCGTCCATGATGGCCACGCCCAGCATACGCTTCTTGTAGGCAGCACTTTCGGCCTCAAAGGCCGCGGCCTCTGCTTCCTCCCGCGTGTAGGCCTTGAGCACGCGAATGCCTGCCAGCGCCTCCTGGACGCGACTGGTCAGCCTGGAATACTGGCGCTGGAGCTTCTCGCTGCGTACGTGGATGTACTTGGACAAGAAAAACACGGCCATCGCCAAGAGCGGCATCGGCAACAGCGCATAGAAGGCCAGTCTGGGCGAAATCACCAGCATCGCTGCAATCGCTACCACGATGATCACCACGGTCCGCGTGATGTACATGATCGCCGGTCCTATGTACCGACGCACATGCTCGATGTCGCTGGTGCTGCGTGTGATGATGTCGCCGGTTGCTACGGTGTGATAAAAATCTCTGGACAGCGATTGCAGATGGCTGTACAGCCGGTTGCGCAAGTCAAATTCAATGTGGCGGGACGCAACGACCACAGTCTGGCGCATCATGAATGAAAAGAAGCCACTCAACAGGCTCAGGCCCGAGACCACTAGCCCGAAAACGCACAGGCCCCAAAACAAATCCTGAAAAAGCTGGCCCTGAAGCTCGGTGCCATGAAAATGTCGATACAGCACCACATAGCGTGGTATGCTATCGACCGCCTGCCGAATAACCACTGGCACTGCGATGGCGAAGCCAGCGGCGATGACTGTGTAAATGAGGCCTGGTATGAACAGCCGGCGGTAGACAACGAAGAAGTGGTTCAGACGGACTAATGAACGCATACGCGGCTGCAGGCAACCCTATACAAACGAATTTCGCGCATATGCGGATCCGTGTTTGGACGAGACGGGTTGACTGGCCCAGCGGCTGCGGCGACTGGCCCGCGCCGCATCGCTTGATCGGGACCAAGTGAACAATCATGTCGCGGCAATGACCCAGCAAACTGTACGGCTTATCGGCGTGCCGATGGATCTCGGGCAAAGCTTGCGCGGCGTAGATGTGGGCCCGAGCGCCGTGCGCAATGCGGGATTGGCAGAACGATTGCAGAATCTCAACTACCAGGTGCAGGATCTGGGCAACATCCTGGTGCCGGTGCGCGCCGCGCTGCCGGCGTGTCAAGGCATGGACTTCGTTCGGCCCATCCGCGCCGTTTGCGACCTGCTGTATCAGGCGGTAGCTGAAACCATCGAAGCAGGAGAACTGCCTGTGGTCTTGGGCGGCGACCATTCCATTGCCATCGGGAGCGTAGGAGGCGCGTCCGATGCCGGTCCCGTCGGCGTGCTTTGGATAGATGCCCACGCGGATTACAACACGCCCGAAGCATCGCCGAGCGGCAACATCCACGGCATGCCCCTGGCCATACTTACGGGACGGGGGCCGCGGGCCCTGGTCGATGTCGGGCGACCCGGTCCAAAGGTGGCACCGACCGATGTGGTGCTCATCGCCGTGCGGGACCTTGACAGAGAAGAGCGCCGCATACTTCGCGAAAGCCAGATGGGCATCTTCACCATGCGCGAGATTGACGAAAACGGCATTGCTTCCGTCACGCGCATGGCGCTGGATCGCCTAAGCCATGTGCCGCGACTCCATGTCAGCCTGGACATCGACAGCCTGGATCCGCTCTATGCGCCCGGCGTCGGTACGCCCGTAGCGGGGGGACTCAGCACCCGTGAAGCCCACCTGCTTATGGAGATCGTCGCCGAGGATGGGCGCGTTGGCTCAGTGGATGTCGTGGAGATCAACACAATCCTTGATGTGCGCAACAGAACCGCCGTCCTGGCCGCCGACCTGCTCGCCTCGCTTCTGGGCAAGACCATCCTATAGGTCATCCCTACAGTTCGTCCCTATAGGTCATCGGCCAGCACAAACACATGGCTGGCAGCGTAATGACCGATCACCTGATTCTTGCCGTTCAGAGTAATTGTGAGGGGACCATCAAAGGGCGCTTTGGCGCACACCGTCACCTCTACGTCGGGCATCAGGCCAATCGAATCGAGATAGTCCAGGAGCTCTGTATTGGTGTCCGCAACGCAGTGCACCTGCAGGGCCTTGCCGAGCGTGGCCGCCGGCAGCGGCACCGTGACTTCCTGATCGATAACCAGCTCTGCATTGGGGATGGGGTGCCCGTGCGGGTCGCGCGTAGGAAAACCCAGGAGCTTGTCTATCCTCTGCTCAAACTCTTCGGAAATATGATGCTCCAACTGCTCCGCTTCCTCGTGCATTTGCGCCCATGAATACCCTAGGACTTCTCTGAGATAGGTTTCCAGAAGTCTGTGGTGCCGCACGATTTCCAGGGCGATCTTCTTGCCGGCCGGGGTCAGACTGACGCCCTTGTACCGCTGGTGTTCGACCATCTGCAATCGTGCCAAACGTTTGACCATGTTGGTCACTGAAGCTTGAGACACACCCAGCGACTGCGCAATGCTCGACTTGGAAACAGTACCTTCGCCTTGGAGCTTGTAAATGGTCTTGAGATAATCCTCGACCGCTACACTCAGCATCTTAGAAGCGTCTGATCAAAGTGGTGCAACAGAATCCTGCGGCTTGTGATCCCATCCCTCGGCGCGTTCTCGTGACACGTGTAAAGACCCAGGATGGGACGTACACGCTCTATAGCGCACGGTATGGTGAGACCTACCACTCCACCTTCGGTGCACGTACAGAGGCCCAACATGTGTTCCTGGGAGGAGCCAGCGTGCACCAGTTGATGGCACGCAAGCCCCTGCTGCGTGTCCTTGAGGTCGGATTCGGCACCGGACTCAATTTCCTGCTGACCGCAGCCGCGGTGCGCGCAGCCGGCACCGCACTGGAATACGCTGGACTTGAACAGGCGCTGCCGACCTACGACGATCTGAAATCACTCCGCTATGCGGACTTGAATGCACTGACGGACGCCGCCGAAGCGCTGCTGGCATGGCGGCAGGAGATTCCGTCTATCGTGCCGGTCGGATACTACGCGCGGGAATTGTTGCCATGTTGCACGCTGCGTTTGCACATAGGCGATGCGACAACGCTCAAGCTGCAGCCCGGACACTTCGACGCCATCTACCTGGACGCATTCAGTCCGCGCAAGAATCCAGCGTTGTGGACGCCTGCCTTCCTCACCAGACTCTTCGAGGCTACGGCGCCTGGCGGCCGGCTCGCAACCTACTCCGCGGCCGGACACGTGCGGCGCGCGCTAGCCCAGGCGGGCTACAGGATCGTGCGACGAGCGGGGCCGCCTGGCAAGCGAGAGGTCCTGTCTGCTGCAAGACCCGCCGCCTAGTCTGCGATCAGGACCTGCCCATCGGGCTGAATGGAAATGTGCTGCCCGCTCTTCATCAACGCAAAGTCATGCTGGCTCAACGCCACAACGGGAAGAACACTGCCAAAGAGCTCATCGGCAACGATGGCCGCAAGTGACAGGAACGTATCAGCCCCGACGGTGAGCAGTGCTGCGGGTGCCGTACCGCGGTGAACGGCTTCCAGCAGCACGGCCGTTGTGGTGCTGGATCCGCGCGTTCCCGGGATTGCCAGTATCCTGTGACGAGCATTCTTGCCCGAAAGCGCGTGGCGGCGATCAATGATCTCGCCGGTGTGCTGATCGTACCCGCCCCAAAAACTCAGTGGCTCCGTGCCTACCAGCGCGATGCCTTCGGCAGTACCCGGCACCAGCGATCGCCCTTGGATTATGACTTCCATAGCGTGTTGTCTCGAACAATGTGCCCGCAAATCGCAGAGCGAACACAGTCTTTGAGGTCGCCATAAACGATCTGCGCGCCTAGCAGACCGGGCGCGTAGTACGCGTATTTTGCGGAGTTGGTCATCAGCATCTTGACGCTGCGCGGAAGCATGGGCGTCGTCAGGATACAGGTGTCTACGGTGATGGTACCGCCAAATTGCTTAATGGCCGCGAGGTACCCCGCGCGCGCCGCCATCGCCTTGACAACGCGACTGGCAGTTATCAGAAACTGCACGTCAGGATGCCGTCGGTGTCCTTCCACCAGCGGCACAAGGGCCTGAAATTCAGTCAGCGAGAAGTGCGGACTCCCTAGCACCACCAGGTCGAGGGCCGCTCCGGTGATGGTTGACAGCTCCTTGCGCGCTGCGCGCAGCTTATCTAAGGTCACCGTGATCTCTGCCAGGGGTCTGCGCCCCTGCAATGCCGCAGACTCGGTGCGCGCCTCAGGCGTGACGCCAACGATATGAAACAGCGCCACCGCCCCACTCGACGCTGCTGCTGCACCCAGCGCTTTGAGCTGATCTTCCGTAGGACATACCTCGAGCCCCTGAATTACAGGGATTCGCCGCGCCACGGCTTTGCCGACAAAGTGACCCAGCACGCCATAGAAGCTTTCGGATGCTTGCAGTGCGGGAGGGATGCCGCGCAAAGTCAACAGGACCTGTCCGGCCCTGTTGGCGTCAAGGTGTAGACCCGCTGCGGGCACTCTGCCGGTGATGGCGGCACAAATGTCCATGAGGTCAGGGTAGCGCTCGGTACGCGCACCCAGAACGGAATTGGCAAACACCACGGCACTGGACTCTCCCCAGGCTACCTGATCGCCCAAACTAGGCCGCTGGGACTCCTGATACGGCGCACATGTCCAGGTCGGCTTGCATCCCATGGACTGGTAGGCCGCCATCTGCCGTCGGGCCTTGTCCGCCCAGTCCGGCGGCACCGCCCAGGCGCGCCACCCGTGCTCATCCACGCCGCTAACGTTAAGCGTCGTGGGTACAACCACCTGCGCACCTAATGCTGCCAGGCGCTCCGCATACGCCAGTGTAGCGTCCCCCTGGAAAAGCGCGCTATCAATGTGTGCGGCAGATATATCCAGAAAGGATTGCGCACCCACGATGGGCCGCATGCGCTCCAGGATGCGCATAGCCATTTGTGCTGCAAGCCCACATTCGCCCGCCAGCATCGCCCGATCCTGCAGGCTTAGGCCCATGGACAAAGTACCTGCGCCATGTGTCCGTCTGTTTACGTCCTGCTGAGATACTCTGCTGAGACATTACCCAATGATACGGCACAACGGGCGGGCATTCACGGCCCCTGCCGGCCAAGTGAACGTTGGCTGCTGCCCGCCCATGCTCTTGCTCGCCGCATATGCCTCAGTTGGTGCAGGCAGCGTGATGCCCATCTATTTGCAGCACCAGCCTGCTGCGGCCGCGAATGCAGGGCCGCCTCTAGGCCCAGCACCGCGCAGCGCTCGGGCTAACGCGCCCGGCCATGGAATGACAAACGGAAGGATAAGCTCTGGCCAGCGGTTGGGCATGCACAAGCAGCCCGCTGGCGCTACCATCGACCGGGCGCCGGTTGCGTTTCCATTGGGTAACTTGTCCTTTCCCCTCCTGAATTTCGGAACCTGGTGTTATGCGTGCGCGGCCTGTCCTGTACTTCACCCTTATGGCCACGGCGCTGGCAGCCTGCAATCGTGCGGCCCCCGATGCACCGGTCGCGGACTACGACTATCTGCTCGAAGAGACCATGCTGCCCGATTACGAGCTGCGCCTCGATCATGCAGCGCTCGCCGAGCGGCTCAGTGAGGAGTTTTACCACCAGGGCGTGGCAACCTACCGCCGCGCGTGCTTCAGCTGCCATGGCAACATCGAGCAGCCTGGGTCGATCCCGCACTCTCGACAGTTCTGGACAGAGCCCCTTAAAGGTGGCTCGGATCCGTATCAGATATACCAGACCCTCACACGCGGCCGGGGCCTTATGCCGCCGCAAGTCAACCTGACGCCGCGAGAGAAATACGCAGTCATTGGCTTTATCCGCGAGGAATTTCTTCGCGAACACAACCCGACGCAATACTTCGAAGTGAACAGGGCGTGGCTCAGGTCCCTGCCCAAAGGTGATACGCTCGGCCCAAGGCCTACGCGGCAACGACCCTGGCAAGCCATGGATTACGGCAACTTCCTGATGCGCACCTACGAAGTTGCCGCTGCGGATGCGGGTCCTAAAGGGATCACCAACAGAGGACCCAGCCCGCTCAAGAATGAGGACTTTCGGGATCGCAACTTTGCCTACAAGGGCATCGCCATCCGGCTGGACGAAGGCCCAGGCGGCGTATCTGAAGGGCAAGCCTTCGTGCTCTTTGACCACGACCTGATGCGGGTCGCTGCGTTCTGGACAGGCAAAGGATTCATAGACTGGGAGGACATCCTGCTGGACGACCAGCATAACGTCTTTCCGCGCATCGTCGGAAATCTGGAATTTGAACTCCCCATAACACCCGGATGGGCAAATCCGGAGACAAACGCCTACGACGATCCGCGCTTTACGGCTGTGGACGGACGCCAGTTTGGGCCACTGCCCAAGGAATGGGCCCAGTATCGCGGTGTGTACTTCCATGACGGACGCCTTGTCATCCACTACACCATCGGCAGCGCCACTATCCTGGAAATGTTCGCCGTCCATGAGGGCAATGTGCTAAGCCGCACACTCAATGTGAACGGGGCCAGGCGGGCGCTGCAGATGCGGGCCGCGCCCGAAACGGTCGACATTGCCCTGCAAGGCGTGGGCGCTTCGTCAGGTACCGAAGACGGGTATCATGTTGTTCACTTCGATGCCGATACCCCGGCGCAGGTCACGCTCTGGATCGGCGACGCGGCGCGTGTTAATGCACTGGCAGCAGGCGACGCGGTGCCACAAGACCTTGCTCAGTTCACTCGCGGAGGACCGATGCAGCATGACACTGTGCTGACCACCCCTATCTTTCGGGGCGAGGGTGAAGGATATGTGGTGGATGTGCTGACGCTGCCGCAAGACAACCCATGGAACAGTCGAATGCGGCCTACGGGCATCGACTTTATGGACGATGGCAGAGAGGCCATTGTCACGACGATAGACGGCGAGGTGTGGCGCCTGGAAGGCATCACCACTAGCGAGGAATCCGTTCGCTGGCACCGCATCGCCACCGGGCTCTTTCAGCCGCTAGGTATCAAGGTCCATAACGGGGACATCTACGTAGGGTGCCGCAACCAGATCGCAGTGCTCAGAGACCTTAATGGAGATGGCGAAACCGACTACTACGAAGCTTTCAACAGCGACCATCAAGTTACGGAGCACTTTCACGAATTCGCGATGGGGCTTCAGACGGATGCGGACGGCAACTTCTATTACGCCAAGAGCGCGCGGCACGCGCGCTCATCGCTCGTGCCCCAGCATGGCACGCTCATACGCGTCAGCAGCGACGGGACCCGCTCGGACATCATTGCCCATGGGTTCAGAGCAGCCAATGGCGTGCTGCTCAACGACGACGGATCGTTCGTCGTAACCGATCAGGAAGGGCACTGGAATCCCATGAACCGCATCAACTGGGTCGAAGAAGGCGGATTCTACGGCAACATGTTCGGCTACGGCGCGCCCGAGGATTCCACCGATGAGGGCATGATGCCGCCCTTGGTGTGGATTGACCAGAAGTACGACCGTTCCCCGGCGGAGCTCCTCTGGGCTAGCAGTACACGCTGGGGACCGCTTGACGGCCAGCTTCTCAGTCTCTCCTACGGATACGGCAAAGTCTTCGTCGTCATGCCGCACTTCTTTGGCGACACGCGGCAGGCGGCCATCGTGGAGCTGCCCGTGCCGCAGTTCCCTACCGGGATACAGCGTGGACGCTTTAATCCCAGGGACGGGCAGCTGTACATCGCAGGCATGTCGGCTTGGGCAACCAACCAGATGATCCAGGTCGGCGGCCTGTATCGCATCCGCTACGCTGGAGGCCCGGTGCATCTGCCAACAGCCTTTGAGGCCCGCGCGTCAGGCATCAAGCTCACCTTTGCGGCCCCGCTGGACCGCGCCGCAGCCGCAGAACCATCCCGCTATACCATCACCACATGGGAGCTTGTGCGAAGCCGGCGCTATGGCTCTGGCCGCTACGATGTAAAGGAGCTGCCCATTGAGCAGGTCACCGTTGCCGATGATGACACGTCCGTCCTGCTGCACATCCCCAATCTCGCGCCGACCTGGATCGTAGAGATACGGTACGACCTGAAGAACCGAAGCGAGGCGGCCGTACAAGGCACGGTGCAGGGCACCATCTACGCCCTTGAGCCGGACGCGTAGCGCCTATTCGTCTCTGGTGTTGCAGCCCTTGTCACCTGCAAAGCACTGGTGGTCCTCGCCACCACCTGCGATCAGAAAGGCCAGCAGGTCGAGGACCTCGTCGCCATTCAGGCGATTGAGGAGACGCGATGGCATGGTGGACACGGGAGAGATGGCGCGTCGCACGACGGCCGCCTCTTGGACTTCGACGCGCTGGTTCGGGTCGTAGGGATTCTGATTCAACGCAATCACTCCGCCCTCCTCTTCCACCACGCGCCCCGTGATGATCGTGCCGTCCTCAAGCTCAAACAGCGTCGCGGCGTACTGATCCGAAATGGCGTCGCTGGGAGAATCGAGAGCCTCCAGGAGCTCGCCCCGACCAAAGCGCGTTCCCACAGTGGTGAGGTCGGGGCCAATACCGCCGCCCGTAGCACCCAGACGGTGGCACGCGCTGCATAGGGCACCCGCATACATGCGCGCACCCTGCGCGTAATCCCGCGGCTTGTCGAATCCCTCTTGCATGAGCTCAAAGAGCTCTTGGCGGTTCCAGTTCTTTCCTGGCCCTTCGGGCTGCGGCAGCGCGGCCAGCAGCGACGAACGGTCGGAGAAGGCATCCACCAGACCTGCCAGCGCGGCTTTCTCGTCCTCCGTAAGATGCTCTACGGCATCATCGCGCATGTCTTCTATGAAGCCGATATAGCTGCGTCCGCCGCTCTTGCGCAGCGCGTCGTAAAACCACTCGAAGTAGGCCCGCCGATCCTCTATCGTCCAGCCCGTGCGCATATTCCGGAGGCTCAGGACCACATCGATCTCCTGCACGCCTGGCATGTTTGCGCGCATGTCCGTGATGGCACCGCCGTACTGCTCACTCCGCTCCGCAACGGTTTCTTCTAGCAGCAGGCCTTCCCGCGGGCCCCGGGCCGTGAGCGATGCGAGGTGGTCCAGCATCAACCCCACGATGCCGGGTGCCTCCAAGACGGCGAGCAGCCGACCGCGCTCGCGGTTGATGACCTCATCGGCTTCAGGATAACCGCCCATCAGCTTCTGTGTAAGCAGCATCTTCTGCTCGCCTTCCGGCATGCCCATGCGCGTGATGACAAGCCCGTACGCTCGAAACAGATCCAACTGCTGCGCCCTTGACAGATCGCGCTCGTCAATAGCCATAAGAGCACTCAGCGCGGCCTCCCGGTAGGTAACGTCGCCGTGCCGCGCAAGCGCTACGATGGCATAAAGCCGGCGCAGGGGATCCGATTCCGACAAGGCTCTCCGTGCCCAAGAGGAAACTGGCTGGTGCTCAACGGCTGTCCGCGCAGCCCACCGCACGAAGCGGTCTCCATGCGCGAGGTGCGACCACGCCGCCGTTAAGGCCGCTTGATCTTCAACGCCATGAAACGCTTCCAGGCGTCGACGCAAGGCATGCTGCACACCCATGCGACGCGTTTCCACGGGCCCCGCGGCTGTTTCACCCTCGTACCATACGCGATACAAAAACGAGTTCAGGCGTCGCCCGCCTGTAGCAAAGTACAGCGCGCCATCTGGCCCAACGACGCCATCGGTGACCGGCAATGGCACGCCGGAAAGGAATTCCTCCGCCGTCCCTTTGTATGTGCTTCCGCTCGGCCGCAGATCCACCCAGTAGATCGTGCCAAAGCTCCAGTCAAACACAAAAATGCCTCGTCGGTAGCGCACAGGGAAGTGCGTGTTGGCGGCAGACACGACGCCCGTAGGAGAGCCTTGTCCAATGTCCACCACACTCGGCAGATTGTCCGGGTAGTACGCAGGCCACTTGCCCGAGCCGGTGCGCCAGCCAAACTCGCTGCCACTGGTTACATGGACCACTCGGATGGGCCGATACCAGGGCATTCCGAGGTCCCATTCCATATCTGAATCAAACGTAAAGAGATCGCCTTCGGCATTGAAGGCGAGGTCATATGCATTGCGGTAGCCCACGCTGAACAGGTCGCGCTGCGTGCCCAACTCGTCGGTGCGCAGGATCCACCCGCCGGGGGCGCGGCGATCTGCAGCGTGGCCGCGCGGATCGCGCAGTACCGGCAGGAGCTGATCCTCCTGCCAGACCGGCGGCACCAGTGATCGAAATGAATCCGGGAGCTCCGTATGGTTCCCCGCAATGAGATACAGGCTCGCGCTGTCTGGACCCAGGACCACGCCGTGCGGGCCATGTTCGCCCCACCCGTCAAAGCCCATGAGTGAGTCCACGGCATCAAACTGGTCGTCGCCATCGGTGTCGGTGACCCGATACAAGCCACTCTGGCGCCCTTCCTTGGCGTCTTCCGAATTGTTGACCACCACGTACAGGCTGTTGAAGGCCCAGAGTATGCCCTGTGCGCGCCCCACATCTATGTCAAGCTTTTCCACCTGTGTTCCCCGCGGATCGCTGCCCAAAGGTGCCGGCGTAATGCGGTACAAAGCGCCATACTGGTCGGACGCAATCAAGCGTCCACTGCCATCAACGGCCAGGGACACCCAGGAACTGCTGTCCGTGGCCATGGGGCTGTGAAGCACCTCGTAACGAAATCCTTCGGGCAGTGACAATGCTGCGGGCCTCGAATCAGACCCTCGCTGCGTACAGCCGAGCAGCATGCAGGCGAATGCCGATACAACAACTATTTTACGCATGCATACAAAGAGGAATAGAGAGCACACTGCAAAGGTATAAAACCGGACCCATGATTCTAATACCATGATTGCCTGCCAACGACACGCCTTTGCGCTGCCGCCGGATGCGCACTACATCAACTGCGCCTACATGTCGCCTTTGCTGAAGGCAGCAGAGGAGGCCGGCATCGCCGGCATGCGCCGCAAGCGGGATCCTTCGGGGATCAAGCCCGCAGCATTCTTCGAGGACTGCGACCGGGTGCGCCGCCTCTTCGCCCGGATCGTGAACGTGCCCAATCAGCAGGTTGCGCTCATTCCTTCGGCATCCTACGGCATCGCCACCGTGGTTCGCAATATCCATGTGGCCAAGGGGCAAAACATGGTGGTGCTGCACGAGCAGTTTCCCAGCAACGTGTATTCGTGGCGGCGTCTGGCGAAGGAATCGGGTGCAGCGCTGCGAACCGTAGTGCCACCAGAAGCGCCGAATCGCACCGAAGCGCTCAATGCGCGACTCCTGGAGTCCATTGACGAAGACACCGCTGCCATTGCGGTCGGCCCAGTGCACTGGGCCGACGGGACGGAGCTTGATCTGGCAGCGCTCGCGAAGCACGCGCATGCCATGGGAGCCGCGCTGGTGGTTGACGGGACGCAGTCCGTGGGTGCCTTGCCTATGGATGCGCAAGCTCTCGGCGTGGACGCGCTGATCTGCGCGGCATACAAGTGGCTCCTAGGGCCGTATAGCATAGGCGTAATGTTCCTGGGACCACGGTTCCTGGATGGCATTCCGCTGGAAGAGACCTGGACCGCACGCCAGGGTAGCGAGAACTTCGGCGCACTAGTCCGCTACAACGACCGATACCAGGATGGTGCCCTGCGCTACGATGCCGGGGGCCGGAGCAACTTCGTCCTGGTGCCCATGCTGATCGAGGGCCTTAAGCAGGTCCTGGCCTGGGGACCAGCGAACATTCAGGCTTACTGCAAGGCACTGATGCATGAAATGCTGCAGGAAGCGCAACAACTGGGTTACCGCGTCGCCAAAGGGAGCAGCGCCCACCTGTTTGGACTGCATGTGCCCGGTCATATTGCGCGCGATCGGCTGCAAGCGGAGCTCGCACGCAGAAGGGTTTCTGTCTCTGTTCGCGGCGAGGCCATTCGGATTTCTCCGCACGTATACAACAACGCCGAGGATGTGGCGGCTTTGGGCGATGCGCTGTTCGCAGCGTCACGTGCACCGCGGCCTGCCGTGTCGCTGCCTGCGTGAGCCGCTGCCGCGTCACTGTCTGCATAAGTCTCCCTGCGAATACAAGGCGGTCAGCAGCGCATCCAGAAAGCGGCAGGTGGACGCGTAGGCATCAGGCGCTTCGCTTGCCCTGGGGCCTGCGACGTTCAGCTTGTTGATGCGGTGTTGCCGAATCCATTCGGCTACGCTGGCAGAATCGCTTGCCTGGTGCGGATCGGCTGAGTAGCAAGGCTTCGCCAATGCCTCCGCGGCCTGCACGGTAGCTGCGGTGCCGTGCGAGGTGGCCTCGGCGAAGAGTATCAGCGTGGCACCACTGTCTCGAACGTTCCACTTCGTCCTTTGCTCATAATGTGCTGAGGGCGTTTCCTTTAGTGGATATCGCGCATCTATAGGTCCATCTTCCGCGCGCCTGCCCGCCGGACACCAGCCGCACACGGGCAGGCCCCACGCCAGAGCCGTATCCAGCGCGGCCCTGTCCACACCGGTCTGTCCGCCAGAGATTATGGTAATCCTCTCCATGGCACTGGTACGTGAACATCACACGGCAGGCTTGGTTTGATGCGCCATGCTAGCAAAGGATGCCCCCTTGAGAGCAAAAATATGCATGCTGATGTTGTCGGTCCTAGTCGCCGAAGCCGTCAGCGCGCAGAGCCTGGCGAGCATCAAAGCACTTGCGCAGTCCGTGCAGCACTTTCGGGCCAGCTTTACATATACAGTGTCGTCCCCATACTGGGACGACGAAGAGGAGCACACAGGCAGCCTCGCCGTTCAGGGTGCACAGTACCGCGTTGAAACCGGCACGGACGTGATCCTTTCCCATGGGCCTGACACCTATGTCTACCGGCCCGCGGAGAATCAGGTGCTTATCACCACAGGCGAGCCTGCGTTCTCTCCCGTGACACTCTTTGGCAACTTTGAAGCATTCTACGAAGCGGTTGCGATGGAGTCTGTCCAGTATGTGGGCGTTCGGCACCATACGGTGCTGCTCAGGCCTCGCGATCCCGATGCATCGGTGCAGGAAGTTGCGGTCTGGCTGCGCGCAGGTGATGGCATGATCACGCGTGTTCAGTCAGTAGACGTCAACAGCACCACCATGGACATCAGGCTGGTCGATATTGACCTCAATCCCCGGTTCGCGCCCGACGCTTTTGACCTCTCGTTTCCAGAGAGTGCCGAAGTAATTGACTTACGGTCCTGACGGCGTGCAGCGAGCGAGTTTGCGTCGCCTTGCCATTTGGATTGCATCCCTGGCGCTAGCCGGCCTCCTCATCTATCTCACGCTGCGCAGGACCAATCTGGTCGAAATCGGCGAGGCCTTCCGCCAGGCGAATTATTGGTGGTGCGTGCCGATGGTGCTGATCACATTATTCAGCCATGTCGTGCGTGCGTGGCGGTGGCAAGCCATGCTGGAGGTACTGCCAGAGGCTCAGCGGCGCCCCAGCCTTTTGACGGCCTTCGGTTCTGTCATGATCGGATTCATGGTCAACTATCTGCTTCCGCGTGTGGGCGAATTCGTGCGGGCCGGCAACTTGGCGCGCAGGGAAAAGCTGCCCTACAGCGGGGTGCTGGGCACGATCGTCACAGAACGCGCCATAGACCTCGGCACCTTCGCCATCGGCGCGGCGCTATCGGCCTTTGCCTTGACCGGTGCGCAGCGTGCGGGTCTGCGTGAAAACATGCTGCGGCCCGCAATAGAGCGTGTGGTATCGATCCCCTCCTTGGGCCTTCTGGCAGCCGCACTGCTTGGTGCGGCTGTGGTGTGGTGGATACTGACCAGGACACCGCTCAAACGAACGCTCTCCC
Organism: Rhodothermales bacterium; assembly: GCA_951812585.1. Classification (GTDB taxonomy): domain Bacteria; phylum Bacteroidota; class Rhodothermia; order Rhodothermales; family Bin80; genus JAAXGV01. The sequence goes on from OX638318.1 coordinate 798,855, forward strand.
GTTTCATCGCACCGCTGTGGTCCTCTTTCCTAGGCGGCGTGGGTGCCGCGTACCGTTCTCCGCGCAAGTGGATGCTAGTGCTTTCGACCGTTGGAATCTGGCTTCTGTACGGCCTGATGGCCTATCTGCCCCTCGTAATGTTCGACATCGCAGGCCCCTACGACCTTGGGCCCGTTGATGCCATGGTGATCATGTTCATCGGCGTGCTGGGCGTCATTGTGCCATCGCCGGGCGGCGCGGTGTCCTTCCATTATGTCACCGTGCTTGCCCTCACGTTGTTCTACGGCGTGTCTGCGTCTGCGGCCGCCACCTATGCCGTGTTTGTGCACGGGGCGCAGCTTATGCTCTACCTGGCGACGGGCCTTCTGGTAATCACACTCGAAGACACAAAGCTGGCCCAGCTGCGCGCGTATGCACGCAACACCGGCACCAATTCTGCGCCCACGGATCGCTAGCGCTGCCGTTTACCCATAACGGGCTATTGACTTTGGAAATCTTGCCGTGTAGTTCCACGGCATGCTTCAACAGAGCCAGACCTTGCGGACGATCCGTGCGCCCGCTTCCCGGGACGTTTTGGAGCAGGTTCTCAGCGACCCGAGCCTGAACAATCGTACGGCCATAGCACATCGTGTGTGTGTGCAGGGTGCAAGAAAACCGCACGCCCGGTTCGGAAGGCGGCGGGAGGAAACACGGTTATGGGAGCCGGAGTCTGCGGCCCGGAGCGAACGCGACGGATAGATGCCACCGGATCTTCCTACGGCAGGTGCGCCTCCCGCCGACCCTACACCAGGCTCCTTGCCATGCAATTATGGCGTTTCCGCGTTCCGTATGATCAGTAGTCCATGTCGGCATAGTGCGCACGCAGCTCGGCTGCCCAGGGGGGGGGGGGCTCTTTGCCATCCAGATAGCCCTGCAGGGTTTCACGCTCCCAATCCGAAGTTACCTCCTGCGACCGCTGTTGCGCCAGCTCTTTCAGCTCTGCATCCCAGCCGAGCGCGAGCGCCAGCCTGGCAACGACCAGAAGAGGAAATCCCGCTGGCTGCTTCAAGTGCTCTACCGCCACATTGCGTATGCGTGCCAGCGTAATCGAGTCTATGGACTCGCGCCATACCATTACGATTGCGACCAAAGTTCGGATGCAGCCCACCCGATGGTTTTCAAGGGTCTCCATGGTGGAAGCACACGAAAGCGCATGGGGCATTACAGCGCGAGGACCGAATGACATGATTCCTGATCCCACTGCCACGTTCACCGAAGTCTTCAGAAGTGCAGGGATAGCACGCGTGTCTCGCAGCTCGGGGTACCATGTCATTAGGTCGGCGGTGCTACGCGCCACGGTCATCGCCAGCCCATCCTCGCCTAGCAAGCCGGGCCGAGTATCGTAATCCAAGCCTGCGAAAGAACGGTTCTTCTGTTCCCACGCGTAGTCCAGTGCCCTGATCATTGCGGTCACCACTTCCGGTGTTACCTGTTTACTCGCTCGCATTCCCATAGGACTCCCATACCGCATCCAGCGCAGGCAAGGCTTGCGCCGGATCCAAGCTGGAGATGCGTGCCGCCATCTCCTGAGAGGTGAAGACAGCGCGCTCGCCGGGAGAATGCTGGGGCCGGTGTTGCGCGGACGCGGACGTATACGGAGCCAAGCTTAAAGCGCTGGCGAAGACAAGAATTGCGGATACTTTGTTCATAGCGTTTCGGAGGAGTGGACAGCTTCATTACCACGGAAATCCCAGATGCATGTGAGTTCTTCCGTCTGTGTTAAAATCCGCCTCTATCATTCTCGGGGAGCTCGAGTATGCCGACAATGCCCATCTGATTATCTCCTGTTTTGCTGGATTCGAGCCTGTGCTCCATGATACTCGTACAGAGTCCCTTGTAACGGGATCGACAACCCCGTGATAGCCGGTAAAGTCCACGGCATACCCGCGTACATGCCGGCTTGGCAGGTACTGGAATGTCGAATGAGCCAGCGTATAGTTGTTACAGACGAACCGAAAAGAGAGGCTGCCCTGGACGGCATACACAAGATTGCGACTCGACAAAAGGCTCTTCGTATAGCCGTACAACAGTAGCACCAGCCTCATTGGTGGAGGGTAGACAGACCACCGAGCCTCGGTCCGCGTACGCCGACTGAAAAGGCCGTAAATCCGACTTAGCAACCAGGTCCACTATGAAGCTGGCATCGTGGTCATCCAGTACATACTCACGTACCTCCCGTGGAAACAGCCCCAACTGATCGCTATTCATCGAAGCAAATCTGAGTGCATAATCAAAGGTGAGCTTGGGGTCCATGACGTAACCGCTAGATAGCCCGACAGGCTCCTAGAGGTGAGTTACCTCCTCCCTCACCAATAAATATGAATACATAACGACTTCCGGATTCGATTCCTGCGTACCCTGATCGGTGACATAGTAGAGGAAGTCCTTGTCGGCAAAAAGAAGTACCCCCGGTGATCTTATGTCGGATGCAATCTTGAATCCGTCCGTAGACCACAGCTCCAATGAAAGCTTGACCTGGCGCTGTCCTGGCACACGAGTAACGAACATCTGGAACAAGAGCTCCATCTCAGGAACCACGAACAGCCTAGCAACTTGGGATCGTCTCATGAAATAGCGCATTCGATCGAAGCTTCCAGTCGGAGTCCCGTCAAATTTCCTTAGCTCGTCCTCGTCAGGGCCTCTATAATAGGACGGCTGATCGTCAAAAACGGTAAGGACTGTACCATCGGAGGTCATTTTCCAAATCCTGTGATCTGAGATGAATCCGTAATAAATATTGCCTTCGTTATCAACGTCAATACCACCACCAACAAGGTTCTCCTGGACTATTGCCGAATAGGGAGAGTGGCCCCAGTTACCAAGGGGATTTCCTTTGGAGTCGTAAGCACGAACAGCATGATCCCCTTTGCTTCTGCTCCGCTGCTCAGGCAGGAAGTAAACCTCTTCATGGAGACCTAAGGCCATATTTCTCAGTCGACCTACATTACTTACAGGGTAGCTGTCGACAAACTCATAATCCGGGCTGTAGATGCTGATACGCCTGTTATCCCCATCGTACACGTAGATAGTGCCATCGGAGGCAATGTCAAACACATCTATGAAGCCGATCTCTCCGGGCCCACTACCACGCCGGGCAATGGCTTCAATGAGAACACCCCTCGAGTCGAACACATATAGAGGTGGTCTACTCTGCGACCAGACTATGCCTCCACCGGAAGTAGAACGAAGAGCGATAGGAATAGTAAGTGCAGTTCTTGACGAGAACCTGGGCCTGAACGAGTGCGCACGCTCCAACGTCACTTGCGCGGTGTACGGAGTTACCTCAGAAATCCCGAAGGTATCCGATTCTTCTGATTTTGGATCAACCTTGTCCGACGAAGCGCACGCTGCAATCAACATCAACAAGGCACACAAGAGCGCTCTAATTCTGCATCCGCTATGAGGACGCATAGTGCCACCACTTCTACGTCCAGATGCCCCACATGAGCCCATGGTGTCGCCTTGCAGGGCCTTGCCGCGGATGTTGGTGTTAGTTGTCTTGTCTCCGATCATAGACATAGGCATAGACATAGGTCAAATATTCCAAGCTTGCCGGAATACCGCAAACTGCTCGCTCGCTGACAAGCTTGGACGATATACGCCCACCACGCGTGCGGGTTCGCTATGAATCCGAATCGTCTTCGTCATCATCGCCACAAGGCGGACATGTCAGACATTCCTTATCACCGTCCGATACGCAAAGGCGTCCAAACGCAATCAAATTCCCCTCTGCGTCCCATTGGCATAGGCACTCAGTCGTCCAAGTGGGCGCGCTGGCAGGTACATCTTGAACTATCGAGGTTGAGACTACCAATCCAATTACAACAGCAGCAACCAGGGCGGTAGCCTTAAGGAGGTTGACCAAGGATCCTGCAGTAAGTCGTATAGACATGGGTGTTTAGACGCTGCCGCGCCGATTAGTTCCTAGTTCACAGTGGCCACGGGGTACGGAAATACTATGAGAAAAACAACTATGACTACTTGGATGCATATTCTGATTGAAAGTGCCACGCCTGGCGGCCGGATTTTGCCGGGGTGTGTTCTACCGAATGAGGGCGTCTTGTGGGGCGCTGGAGCTTTGCCGAGTCTGAGGGCTTTCGTTGCACCCTTTCACCAAACGAGCGCACAACGATGCCCCGAGCGCGAACCTCGGTATGTGTCAACGTTTTTGACATCAATTTAGGGGGCAATTAGGGATTTGTAGGTCTAAATTGCACCCCTGCGGTTGTATGCGTCCGGCATCTATTCCGGACTGCCTCATTTGCCGCCGACAAGCGTCTGGGTTCGGTGGTTTGTTGATCCGCACATTCTTTGGCGGCAAGCAACGCCCTGTCAGGGATGTGAAGCGGGCCAACTTTTCCGCGTCACGACGGTCCGTCTTGACTCGATCACCGGCACGCCGTGGAATCGACGAGGGCGCAATGACCGCACAGGAGATACCGTCGTCACGGAGCGTTCTATAGAGCGTGTAGCCACACGAGGACGCTTCGTAATAACACCGGGGTTCGCCAAAAGAACCACGAATACGGGCCATAACCTTGCGCAGCTTGGCCCTGTTGTCGCTGGGCAGCTCCACTTCAAGACAGACCGCCTTGGAAGCCGGATCGTATGCGCACGCTGCGATCGTGTCTCTATGTACGTCCAGCCCGACGAAGACCGACTTCTGGGTAGGGATGGCACCAATGGTGGGGTTCATGGGATTGTAAGGTCTATGGAGAAGGATGAAGTCCAGGCGCCTGCGCCTCGCAGCCAAAATAGCCCTTCGTCCCCCCCCCCCCCCAAACCTTACTATAGTATCTACTACAGCTTACAGGCGCCCCACCCAAGCCACGGAGTCAACAGAATGTTACTCAACAAGGGAGAGAGCACCCCGCCTTGCGGGGTACCGTGCGTCGTCGCTACGCGCTTGCCTTCTACTACACACCCGGCCTTGAGCATCTGCTTGAGCAGGCCCAAGATGCGACCATCCGATACTCGCTGCTGAACTAGTGCCATCCGCTTGTCTTGATCGACCGATCCGAAAAAGTCTCTCAGATCCGCATCCACCACCCACCGGCTGCCCGCGTTTAGCTCTCTCCACACCTTGCGAAGTGCATCCCATGTGGATCTCCCTTTCCGGTACCCGAAGCTGGCTGCACCGTATACCGGCTCGAAGATCGGTTCCAACCGGTTCAGTATCGCTTGCTGGACTACCCGATCGTAAATCGTCGGGATGCCCAGGGTGCGGTACGCCCCCGGCTGGCCCGCCTTGGGAATACGGTGCGCGCGGACCGGCTGGGGCGTGTAAGTGCCGTCTTTGCGCTCCTGATGCATACGCTCCAGGTTCGCTTCAAGCGATGCCTCGAACATCGCCAGGGTCTCTCCGTCCACACCGCCCGCACCCTGGCCTTGCTTCCCCTTCTTCCAGGCCAACTCCAGGTTCTTCCGCTTGTACACCTTGTCCACTAACGAGTGGTCCTTCCGCTCTCCTGTTGGATTGAGCCAATGTGACCGTCGCCTGGGTCGATGATGTACGGGCCTTTCACGCATGGAACTGTTCCTCCCCACCGACTTTACTCGCTGCTTACCATTACCCCGCTACAAACCACCTTGGCCGACTGCCTGCCCCGACCCACCCGGCCGCCCCTTGCGCGGTCACCCGACTTTCGACGGGCTTGTGGTACTATGCAGTCGTCCGACGACTCGCCACGCTTCCGTTCCCACTTCCCCTTACGGGTTATAGGGGCTGTTATCCCGGTGCCACCCGGGAACGTGACGAGTCCCCTGGGGTCACATCCAGATCTTCCGTACCGTGCCGTTCGCACACACCTTGGTACGACGGGTGGATAAGAACGCCTTCGCCGAAATACTGCCGGCAAGACCTTGCCCCGTCTTTGGCCGACCGATTCGTCCGTGGGGTCGCCCCCTTGACTACGGCCCGTACTGCTCCGCAAGCCCTTCAGATTCCATCTCGCGGTGGACACCCTGCCCTCCGGTTGTCTCGCCGACAATGTCCCGACTTAGCGCCTGTCTTGGCTGTTTCCGTCGTTTCCTACTCGGTGCCCGTTTAGACCTTTGCGTATCGGTACATCCCGGCCGACGAGGCATTACCCCCGCCTTTGGATATGGCACCCCCTATCCGGGCACCAGTGGGATTTGATCCCACCTGATCTGGGCGCTACCCAGCACACACTTTGCCCTCTGCTGACTTCTGCGTTGTGATCGCATGTCTTACGACACGTTCAGTCCGGCTTGGCCGGACACAACGCAGATCTCCCAGGGTAAGACCAACCGCCTTCCCCGCACACCCGCCGAATCTATCACCCCGACGCATAGATGACGCGGACTTCGCGATAATCCGCTCGCTCGTCCGATCGGGTAGGCCTCGTATTCGGTTCTTGTTCATCAGGTCGCGGGTTTGCTCCACGCTTCCTTCAGACCCCGCCTCGCGGCGACGCCCTTGCGCCTCGCTAATCCTTCGCCGTCATCTGGCTGGATAGAGGACTTTCACCTCCAAGCTGTTGGCCATGCCTGGCACACGGATAAAGAGGGGCCTCACGGCCCCTCTCCGCCCAACCACCGTGCGTATGGGGTAGTCTACCTTGCGGAGTAGACCACACTTCCGTTACCACGCGCTCATCCGCAGCAGGCGCACTAACCTTGAGAAATGCCGCACCTTGCGAGGCAGCGACCTTACGTGGATACTTGCCCTGCCAGTGGTACAACTGACTTGCGGACAGCCTGTGCGCTGCACAGAAGGCATTCCGGGTCTGGCCACTTTGATGGTATCGCTCAACCTGCGGAAATATCTTCTCCGCCGTACGTCTTGGCTTACGCAGAGGTCGTTCTTGAGCCCTTATGTGCGGACTACAAGTTCCGACCTGACTATGCTCCCACGCATGATGTAGTTTGATAAACGACATTGTTTACTACCGTACAGCGATAGAGTATTTACCGGTTGAACGCTGCCGAACTGGGCGTGCAGCGGGTGCCCTGCCGGCCGTACATTGCCGTATTCCGGGGCCTAATACATTTCCGAAAATGTCACGTCTGGAGGAAGGATTAGCCGCCGTCAGCCCCGCGTCATGTCCTCAGCCGCCCTCATCCGCGGGCATGTGTCACTGGCGACCAGCAGCAGCTACACCCATGCCCGGCCGGCCCCAGTAGCGCGTCCCCTCCAATAACCGGTACCTTCAATTGTCGCAGACTGGGAAAGACTTTTGGCATTCATCAGCGGGCCAGCAAACAAGACAGTCGTGGCCGCTATGAAGAACCGCGCAACGGGCAAAACCAATGCGAAGGTTGTTGAAAGCACGGACGCGGCTACGTTGCAAGGCTTTGTTTACGACAACACGGAGAATGGTGCGGAATTCTACACGGACGAGGCGGCTGCTTACAAGGGCATGGTCGGCGTGGAGCATGAAACCGTCAAGCACTGCGCTTCGGAATACGTGAACGGCATAGCGCACACCAACGGCATGGAATCCTTCTGGGCGGTGCTAAAGCGCGCCTGCCACGGCACGTACCACCAATTCAGCAGGAACAATAGCAGCGCTATGTGGCTCAATTCGCCGACAAGTTCAATCCTTGTCCGGTGAGCGCGGAGGTTCATATACAGCACTTAGTGGCTGGCAAGGTGGGGCGGCGACAAGTATCAACTGAAGCGTATAAGCCCCAATAATGTCGTTATGCTGCCTTCCTAAACTCCCTCAAGCGTTTAAGAACGTAATCCATACCACGGTTGCCCTTAATGCAGTTGCAACTACTGCAAAGCAATTGAAGGTTTTTGAGCGGATCGGTACCACAGTGAAACGCGACCAGGCAGCGGCGCCAGCCTGCGCGTATGCGCTGTACCTGCGGCCTGATGCGCACCGGGTCGCACGTCGCAGCGGCGGTTGTACCACTTATCCGAAGAGGGCCCGATCTGGCCGGGCAACATAGTCTTCGTGCAGGATGCTGTCCAGAGTGGCTGTCAACTGATCCGCATCGGCCTGGTTGAAGGCCAACGGAGGCTTGATCTTGAGCACATTGTGGAAAGGCCCATCGGTCGAAATCAAGACGCCGCGATCGCGCATCCTGTTGGTCACATACGCCGCCACGTCCGAGGCCGGTGTGCGCAGCTTTCGATCCAAGACCAGCTCTACGCCCAGAAATAATCCGCGGCCGCGTACATCGCCCATGACCGGGTGCACCCGCTGCAGTGCCTTCAGGCGCGCAAAGAGATACCGGCCCGTGTTCAGAGCTTTCTCTTGGAGCCCCTCGTCTTCAATGACATCCAGCACAGCCATTCCTATGGCGCACGACACCGGGTTGCCGCCAAAGGTGCTGAAGAACTCCATCCCGTTGTTGAAGGAGTCGGCAATGGCGCGCGTGGTCACAACGGCCGCTAGGGGATGCCCGTTGCCCATGGGCTTGCCGAGCACGACGATGTCCGGGACAACACCCTGGGTTTCGAAGCCCCAGAAATGCGTCCCCACGCGCCCAAAGCCTACCTGTACCTCGTCCGCAATGCAAACCCCGCCCCGCTGCCGCACATGATGATATACCTGCTGCAAATAGCCCGGTGGAAACTCAATCTGTCCGCCACATCCCAGCAATGATTCGCAGATGAACGCGCACAGTGGCTGGCCGAGTTCGTCCGCAGCATCACGGACGCTTTCAGCGTAGCGTACCGCCGCATCCGGTCCCCGGTACGGCCCGCGATACGTATCGGGAGCCAAGGCGACTTTCCCATGCGGAGGAGCTCCCTGGCCGCCTGGGCCATCAAACTTGTAGGGACTGATGGCAATAAGCGAAGTCAGATGCCCGTGATACGCACCGTCCAGAACAACAATACCAGCCGCATTGGTATGCGCATGCGCTAGACGCAGCGCCAAATCGTTGGCCTCGCTCCCCGAATTGACAAAGAAGCACACCTCCAGCGGATCGGGCAAGAGCCCCGCCAAGCGCGCGGCATACCGTACGAGCACCTCATGCAGATAACGCGTATTCGTATTGAGAACACGCTGCTGCCGCTCCGCCGCGCGCACCACCCGCGGATGGCAGTGTCCAACATGCGGCACGTTGTTGACAGCATCCAGGTAGGATCGGCCCGTAGCGTCGTACAGGCGCTGCCCAAAGCCTCGCACGATGTGCAACGGCGTGCGGTAGCTGATACTGAGGTTTGCGCCGATGTGCTTGTGACGACGCTTTTGAATCTCGTCCAACGCCCAGCCCCGGGCGGACAAGCATGAAGCAGGAATCCCCAGCAAAAGGTTGGGGTCCGGGCAGATTCCCAGCCAGACAGCGCGCTGACTCACCGGTGCCACACCGAACCATTCGCCATCCTCGTCCAAAAGGTCGCCCAACAGCTGAAAATGGAGATGAGGGACCCAGCCGCCATTCTCTTCTGGCGCGCCCAGCGCAGCGAACTGCTGCCCCAGGCATACTACCGCCCCAAGTTCCAGCGCATCTACGGATTGGTGGCTCAGATGGCCGTACAAAGTATAGAATACGCCATCTGGTATGTCGTGTCGCAGGATCACGAGGCCACCGAAGTCGAGCGGCGCGGTACACTTTTGCAACGCATGAACAGTGCCGTCCAACGGCGCAAACACGGGCGAACCCGCTTCCTGAAAAAGATCTATGCCCAGATGAATGGTCCGCCGCTCTTCAAAATCGTTGTGCGCGTGCAGAAACTGCGCCGCTGTATAGGCGAGGCGCGGCTCGTCATAGCACCCGACGCCTACCGCTGCACCCGCGTTGCGAATCCGTGTAAACAGCGTCTGGGCCGCTTGACCTATGTCTTGTGCGGGCATCCCCAGCGTGGGACTCGCTACGCTTGCGTCTATCACTAGCGGAACGACCTTTCGGACATCCGGCAATACTACGGGCGCAAACGTGTCGGCCCGCTGCTTCAGCCATGTGACTGCGCGCGCTGCGGGCGGGCACACGGTCAGTCCGCAGGCCTCCCTGAACCGGTACCATGCCAGCCGCCGCGACCCTGCGGCCAAACGCTCCAGGAGTGCCCAGGCAGGCTCCTCGCTGATGTTCAGGTATGCGTTGTCCGGCTCCATGGACGCCCGATGGGCCGACATCAGCACGCTGGTGCACAGCCTGGCGACCACAAGGTCGTACAAGCACGCGACCTCAGATTCATGAAGCGGGAATACACGATGATACCCGCGAAGCACCGACGCTGCAGCACCCACCGGATCGGCCTTGTCGAGCATCACATATGTCGCAGCAATCGCAACCTCGCACACGACAGGCGTGCGCACCATATCCCCAAAGTCGATGAGCCCCGTAACGCGCGCGTCGTACCCTGCGCCACCAACGAGCACATTGTAGTCGTTGGCATCATTGTGGATGACAGCCTTGCGCAAAAATCGCAATAACGGCAAGACAGTGTCTTCAAAGTAGTCCAGGCAACGGGCCACAAGCGCTTGCCTTGTGCCCTCAGCCAGGTAGGGCAAATAGCTTCGCAGCGCCGCGGCATGCTGCAAATCCCAAGCGAAACGGCGATCCGCGTGGGGGTGCTCAAATCCTGCCAGATCAGTATCCAGCCCGCCTAGAAAAGCCCCCAGCCCTTCCAGAAGAGAGGGCAATTGCGGCCGAACGCTGCCTAACGTGCGGCCCTCGATAAAGGTGACCATCCAGACGTGATGGCGCCGTCCGGTCGCCGCGGCAACCTGCGCTGTGCACGCCCCGGTTCGCGTACGCTGTACCTGGGCGAAGTCGGTGCGACGCTGGGCCAAATGTGCCAGCGCCTCCTGCTGCATGTCAATCACAGCAGGATCAGCGGCTTCATTGGCACACTTGAGCACAAAGCGACCCTGATTGCCGCGGATCAGGAAGTTCTGATCCGCATAACTGGGCAGGCGGTGGGCTGTGCCTTCGATGCCAAAATACTCCCTGGCGATTCGCTCTGCTTCGGCGGCACGAAGCGCCGGGGCCCTGCTCTGCTGCAGCCCGCCGCAGATAAGGTCAGGATTCGGTGGGCTACGCATGGCGCAAGGACCGGGCCACCTGCATAGCCACCGGTGCCAGCGCGCGGGCACCCGCTGCGCCGAGCGGCATGTGGGGTGGTCTGACCTGACGCCACTTCGGCTCGCGCGAAAGCTGCGCCATGATGCTCTTGAGCCCTGGTATCACCGGATGGGCCTCCACAGCCCGGCGGATGCCTGTGATCTCTTCAAGCAGCGCGGACGAACCCGTGCCGTGCCCGTGCCGGTAGAGCCGCTGGGCAAGGCTGCAGGTGATATTGATCGTTGCGCTGATGCACCCCGATCCGCCCGCCTCCAGCACCGGCAGCAGAAACTGTTCCGTACCTGCAAAAAAGCGGAGGCCCGGAAATTCGGCCATCACCGCCAGCATATGGCGCAAATCGCCGCTTGAATCCTTGAATCCGGCAATGCAGCGTGGATACGCCGCGCGCAGCCGCGCAATGAGCGCATTGCTCAGCGGCACCGCACTCATCTGAGGAAAATGGTACAAGTAAATTCTGAGGTCCGCATCGCCCGCAGCCTGAATCTGCTGATCGAAGGCCGCATACAGCCCGTCATTCGAGGGCTTTTTGTAGTAGAACGGCGGCAAGGTGAGCACATGCTTGATGCCGCAGGCCAAGGCATGGCGCGTTAGCGCGATGGTGTCGGACACGGCCGCACATCCCGTGCCGACCATCAGGCGATCCCGCGGTAGCCCAGACGAGAGCAGCCGCTCTATGGCCGCTTGCCGCTCTGAAACGCTGAAGGAGGTGGCCTCGCCGGTAGTGCCCATCAGCACGACGCCGTCGCATCCGTGTGACAGCAGCCATTGCACATGCTGCGCAAAAGCCTTGTGGCATATGGACTGATCCGCATTAAGCGGCGTAAGGCTGGCCGCATAAATGCCATCAGGTATCTGATAATCCATAGCCATAGATGGGTAGCGCTATGCTGGTCGAACCATACCTGCTTGCAGGCTGTCCCTAAGCTCGTATATGCGGGGCTCACGCTTAAACGCCTGCTGGTAGGCCTGGGTCGCCGCTTCGCGAAGATCCTCACAGGTATCTTCTCGAACAACATTGATGGTGCAGCCGCCAAAACCGCCGCCCGTCATACGTGCGCCAAGCACGCCGGGCACTGCAAGCGCTGTCTCCACCAGAAAGTCCAGCTCAGCGCAACTGACTTCGTACAGATCGCGCAGGCTGACATGCGATGCGGTGAAGAGCCTGCCCAGTGCGGCCCAGTCCCGTTGCGTCAGTGCTGCTGCTGCTGCATGCACACGCGCATCTTCGTCCACCGCATGCACTGCGCGATTGCGCAGCACGGCTGGCTTCAGACGCTCTGCCATCTTGCGATCCATCGCACAGAGGGATCGCAGCGAAGCCCCATGCCGGCGACCCAGCGTCAACGCCGCACTGCATTCCTGGCGGCGCTCGTTGTACCGGGAGGCAGCCAAGGCTCTGCGCACACCACTGTCAATAAGCATCAGGCGCGCCCCGTGGGCCGGGATAGGGACCTGTTCGTATGCCAGCGTGTCGCACGACAGCAAAAGCGCATGATGCGGCCTGCCGAGTCGGGACGCCATCTGATCCATGATGCCGCACTGCACACCCGCGTACACCTGCTCCACGCGCTGGGCCATGCGCGCCATCTCAATGGGATCAATGTCCGTCCCGGTGACCGCTTCGAACGCCAGCCCGGTCGCTATGCACAGCGCTGCAGAAGAGCTCAGCCCCGCGCCTAGCGGAATATCCCCGTATACGTCGAGGGCTAGCGCCGGTGCAAACGCTGCGTGCCGCGCCATTTCGCACAGCATGCCCGCCACGTAGCGCACCCAGGAGCCCGCTGGCGCTGTGGGCACGGTGCCAACCGCAAACGTGCAGCTTTCACGGAAATTCAGAGAGGTGATCCGGTGCTCCCGATGTGCGCGCTTGCGCGCGGCTATGCCTACGACCCTGCCAATCGGAATGGGCAATACATGCCCGCCGTTGTAGTCGATGTGCTCGCCGATGAGATTCACGCGGCCGGGAGCCTGCACCATGCTGAAGCGGGATAAAGACGCCCTGCCGCCGACCGCGTCACGCAGCATGCAGACCACCGGTGTACGGCCTTGAACATATTCAACCATAGGCACTGGATTCCCAGATGCATTTGGCAGTCCGTACCTTACGGCTTGGTGCCCCTCGCAATGGATCCATGGTCAAGTCACCCTTCTTTGCGCGTCAGATGGCACTCTGCAAAAGCATGCGCTGGAAGCTGTGGTCCGGCTTCTACGCAGTGGACTCCTACCGCGTGCAGCACGAGCTGGAGTATTTCGCCGTGCGCAGCGCAGCAGGGCTTTTGGACGTAACGCCGCTGTGCAAATACCGGGTGTACGGCAAAGATAGTGCGGCCTTCCTTGCCCAGGTTGTGGTACGCGACATCACCCGGTTGCAGGTCGGACGCGTTGCCTATACATGCTGGTGCGATAATGACGGAAAAGTCGTCGGCGATGGCACGGTAATGCGGCGCGGCGAATCAGAGTTCTTTGTCACCACGACCGATCCATGCTATGACTGGTTGTGTGCCTTCTTGCCGGGCTACGAGGCCCACGTGGATGAGGTCACGGATCAGGTCGCAGCGCTGGCGCTCCAAGGCCCCTACGCGCGTGAAATCCTGCAGGCCGCTGCGGAAACTGACATCACACGCATGCGGTACTTTGCTACGCAGGCGGCCACGATCAGCGGCTGTCCGGCCTGGGTGTCGCGCACTGGGTATACCGGCGACCTGGGCTACGAAATATGGACGGATCACGCATTTGCACTGCGCATATGGGATGCACTTATGGCCACTGGCGCAGACTATGCGCTCAGGCCTATTGGCCTGATGGCGCTCGACATGTGCCGCCTGGAAGCCGGCCTCGTCCTAAAGCATGTCGACTATCACAGCGCAATACATGCGCTGATCGATGCGCGCAAGTCCTCGCCCTACGAGCTCAGCTTAGGCTGGACCGTGCATTTGGACCGCATACCCTTTAATGGGCAGGCCGCGCTTCGAAGGGAAAAGGAGTCTGGGCCCCGATGGGCGCTAGTCGGTCTTGATATCGACTGGTCCGAAACAGAAGCCCTCTACACGAAGGCCGGCTTGCCGCCATCACTTTGCACGGAACCGTGGCGCACTTCGGTCCCCGTATATCGTGATGCCGCGCGGCAGCACCAGGTAGGCTACGCTACCAGCGGCACCTGGTCTCCACTGCTGAAAAAGAACATCGCGCTCGCCAGCATCCGCGCAGGGCATGCAGCACCAGGCACCCAGCTTCAGTTCGTCCTGCAGGTGGAGCATGTACACCATTCCGTGACCGCCACCGTGGGGCCGCCGCGATTCTTCAACCCCGCCCGAAAAACCAGCATGCCGCCATGAAGGCAAACCACCGCTACGATGCCATCGTCGTCGGTGCCGGCCACAACGGGCTGATCTGTGCGGCGTACCTCGCCAAGGCCGGACGCCGGGTCCTGGTGGTCGAACGGCGCCATGTGCTGGGTGGTGCTGCAGTATCCGAATCACTTTACCCTGGGTTTACGTTTTCGGTAGCGTCGTATGTCGTAAGCCTTTTCCGGCCGCACATCATCCGGGAGCTTGACTTGGCCCGGCATGGCTACCATGTCATCCCGATAGACTGCGCCTTCCAACCCCTGCACGACGGCCCCGGCCTAGCCCGCTGGGCCGATCCAGAGCGGACGCGACGAGAGATCGCGCATTTCAGCCGCAAGGACGCAGAAGTATATCCTGAGTTCAGCCGCGTGATGACCCGCATGGGCCAGTTGGCCAAAGCAGTTATTGATGGCCCGCCTCCTGCACTGGGATCATTGCATCCGCGCGATATCGGCACGCTGGTGAGGCTGTGGCGGGCTTTCAAGCGCCTCGGCCCCGACCTGCAGCGCGCGGCTATCAAGCTCTTCACCATGAGCGCAGCGGATTTTCTGGACTTGTGGTTTGAGTCGCCGATCCTTAAGGGCCCCCTCGCGGCCAGCGGCGTCATCGGCACCTTCAAGGGGGTCCGCACGCCCGGTACGGCCTATGTCCTCCTGCACCACTACATGGGCGAGATTGACGGGGCCTTTCGGTCGTGGGGCTTTGCGCGCGGCGGTACCGGCAGCGTAAGTCTGGCCTGCGCCAACGCTGCACGCACGTACGGCGCGGAGATCCGGCTTTCGGCTCCGGTATCAGCGGTACTGCTCCAGAACGGGCGCGCCACGGGCGTGGTGCTCGAAAGCGGCGAGGAAGTGCGGGCAGAAACAGTGGTATCCAATGTGGACCCGCGTCGCACGCTGTTTGACCTGGTAGGAGAAGCAAATCTGCCTTCAGAGACCGCTACACAGCTGCGCCGCTATACGTATGAAGGCAGCTCAGGCAAGGTCAACCTTGCCTTGGATCGTGCGCCCGAGTTTGCGTGCCGACCAGGCATTGGGGACCACCTGCGCGGCGATATTGCCATTGCACCCGACGTTGACTACCTGGAGCGCGCCTACGATGAAGCTAAATATGGCGAATACTCTTCGCGACCCTTCATCAATGTCGTAATTCCGTCTCTGACCGATCCCTCGGTGGCCCCGCCAGGCAAGCATGTGCTCTCGTGCTTCGTTCAGTATGCACCCTATCGCCTCAACGAGGGCACCTGGGAAGAACGACGCGAAGCCTTCGGCGATACGGTTGTAGACACACTGGCAGAGTATATCCCCGGACTCAAGTCCAGCATACTCTTTCGGCAGGTTCTGACGCCTTGGGACCTTGAACAGGAGTTTGGGCTGACCGAAGGCAATATTTTCCATGGGGAGTTGAGTCTGGAGCAGCTGTTCTTTCAGCGGCCTACCCCGGAGCTTGCACATTACCGCACGCCCATCCGCAACCTCTGGCTGTGTGGATCGGGCACACATCCAGGGGGCGGCATCATGGGTGCCAGCGGTGAACTGGCGGCCAAGACCATACTTCGCCGGTCGTGACGCACTACGACCTCATCGTTGTCGGCGCAGGCCTCAACGGGCTTGCCGCAGCGGCCCTTTCGGCGCGGGCGGGCCGCCGCACGCTCGTCGTTGAGCAGCGGGCAACGGTCGGCGGGCTCGCAGCAGCACAGACCATTCACCCTGGCGTGAACGCGCCCGGTCCCCTGCATGACACGGGCAGCTTGGCTACCCGTCTCCTGGCACCTTTGCGCTTGGAGAGCCACGGCCTTGCACTTAGCAACGAGCGACCCGCGCTGCATGTGCTGCTGGAGGATGGCCGGCGCATCACATGGTCGGCGAACACTGCCGATACCCAGGCGGCCATCGCTAGGATTTCGGCCAGAGATGCCGATAGCTTCGGGCGTTATCGCGCCTTTTGCGAGGCGGTTGCGCCCGCATTCCAGAAGCTGCTGCTAAGGCCTTTGCCGGCGCGGCGGCGGGACTTTTTGCCGCTTGTGCCGCACGCCTTGGCGTGGTGGCGAAGCCGCGCGATGCATGAACTCGCGCGCATCGCACCGATTAGCGCCAAGGCATTCCTGGACCAGTATTTCGAAACCGATGCACTGAAGGCAGCGCTCGCCATTCCCGCCCTCCAAGCCGCTTTTGGCGGCCCCTTTGCGCCCTTTGGCGCGTTGCACATTCTCACACGAGAGGCGCTGGCCCGAACACAAATCGTGGACGGACCCTCGGCGCTTGCAGCCGCGCTTTTGAGCGCGGCGATGCGCCATGGCACAGAGGTCCGGACCCAGGCCCGGGTGACTGCAATCCGCCTGTCACCGACCGGTGCGGCCTGCGGCGTTCGTCTGGCCTCCGGTGAACGGCTAATAAGCGCTCACGTCGCCGCCGCATGCAGCCCGCGGGAGCTGTTCGAATCCCTTCTTCCCGACCGCAGCCACCGAAGCCGCTTTGCGCGATATGCGCACAATCCCAGAAGTCGCGGTACGACCGCCTATCTTGCTTTGGCACTGGGGGCACCGGCACCGCTACTGGCTCCCTTCGCACGCATGGCACCCGGCGTTGAAGTGCTCGAACGCGCATTCGACCACATCAAAAGCGGCGCGCTGCCAAGACAATTCGCATTGGAGATTGCTACCAGCCCCGATGCGACGGCGCTTTCTGTACTGGTCCACCCGGTCCCTGGTAAGGGACAGATTGATTGGACAGAGGCAGCAAGGTCCGCGCTAAAGCGGCGCGTTGTCCGGCAGCTTGCTCCGTTTCTGCCGGGCAAGATTGCAGAAGCACTGCTTTTGACCCCGCAGGACATCGAAGCGCAGTATCGCCTGCCGGGCGGCCACCTGCAGCACATCGAGCAAGCGCCCGATCAGATGCTTGTGCGGATCGCGCCGCGCTATGCTACTGCGATCACCGGGCTAGACCTCTGCGGCAGCGGCGCGCATCCAGGGGCTGCCGCAATGTGCGCCCCGGGTGCGCTCGCCGCACGTGCATTCTTGTCGCGCTAGAAACCACGCGCGCAGGCTATCCGTACTACCGCATCCATGAATCCACGCGTAAAGATGCGCTGGCCTGCCTACTTGCTGGTTCTGCTATGCATGGGTTGCGGCAACCGTGCCCGATCGCAGGAACAGGGGGGGCAGCCCACGGCAACAGTGCAGCACGCTGCGCTCGCGGTGAGCGACTCGCTGATGGCCAGTCGCCGGAATGCCATCACGCGTGCGGTCCAGATTGCTGCCCCGGCCATTGTCAGCATTAACGTGATCGAGCTGCAAAGAGTCGTTTATCGCTCGCCCCTGGCCGACTTTTTCAATGATCCCTTCTTTCGCTTCCCCGACCAGGAGCGCATTCGCCAGGTGCAGAACCTAGGCAGCGGCTTCATCATCTCTGCAGACGGATATATCGTAACCAATGATCATGTCGCAGGCAACGCCAGCCGCATCAGCGTATCCCTGAACGACGGTCGCACGCTGGATGCGCAGCTCGTCGGTTCGGATGCGATTTCAGACCTTGCACTGGTGAAGGTCGATGCGCCGGAACCGTTGCCATACCTGTCTTTTGCCGAGACGCAGTCTCCCATCGTCGGGGAATGGGCCATTGCACTGGGAAACCCGTTCGGACTCTTTGAAGCCACCGAGCCTACGGTCACCGTGGGCGTCGTGAGCGCCGTGGACCGTGATCTGGGGCGTGAAAACAATCACTTCTACTATGGCATGATCCAGACTGATGCTTCGATCAATCGAGGCAATTCAGGCGGGCCATTGGTCAATGCGCTGGGGGAAGTTATTGGCGTCAATACGGCAATCTACAGCGAAGGCGGCGGCTCGGTTGGCCTAGGCTTTGCCGTACCGGCAACCAAGGCCCTCCGGATCATCGATGAGCTGCGGATGCATGGAGAGGTCAATCGCACCTATTACTCCGGCCTGCGTTTTCTGGATGTACGGGCGGATGCGATGGCGAATCAGGACCTGGCGCGCATGCGCGGCGTCATTGTCGGGCAAATAGACCCGGGATCTCCCGCGGATCAGGCGGGGTTTATGGTGGACGATATTGTCATCGCAGTGGAGGGCGAACGCGTTACAGACTTTAATGATTACGTCGCGCGCATCTACGACTTCTTGCCAGGGGATGTGCTTACATACCTGGTAATACGCAACGGTCAGCACGCGGAGCTTGCTATGCGCATTGTCCGCAGCGCACGCTGATTCGCATATGCCGGACCGCGCGGCGTTGTGGTTTGCTGCTCTTATCACGCTCTGTGCGGGATGCCTGCCCTCGTCCTGCCAGCGTATCGCGTCCCGTGCCGTTTCATCGTCCGACTCGCTCTCGAGGCAGATTGCTGCGCAGGTCCTGCCCGATACGCTCGAGGTCGAAGGCGCGCTGCGCGGCTCTGATGCGGCGGACCTGGCGTACCCGCGAACCGTGCTCTTTACCGCCTCTGATGGTATCGTCGTCAGCGACGCTGAGCGCAACAGCCTTTTCTATTTTGATGCTCATGGCTTTTTCGTGCGCGAAGTGGACTGGGAGGGGGCTTCAGTTCCATATCTGGCGGAGCTTCGCGGCGACACGGCCATTGTGTTCAGTCCAGGAAGCCGCCGCATTGATTACATCGTGAACGATGGACCAGTGCATGCGCAGCCAACGCCGGACGACTTGGAAGCCGCCGCGCTCCAATACGTGACGACCGCCCGCGCCGGCACGTTCCTTAAGGTGGCGGGCAAGGACATTGTCCCGTTTTTGGCGCAGCTCGGAGCCGATGGCACAATTACACAGCGGGTACCGCTGAAGGGAAGCGCCTGGCGCCATGCGGGACCGTTGCGCGTTTCGGGTGATTCGCTGCTGAGCTTTTCAGGGTTTTTTCCCGTTGTCGATGTGCATATGTTGCCCCTGCGCAACGCGGCGGACTCGGTGGTGCTGAAAGGGTTTGACTCCCCAATGCTTGCGCGGACCTATGCATTTACGCAGGGCGAAGGGCGGGGCGCACCCCTGCTCATGAGCGCTGCCGCCTTGGCAGGACCGTACCTGTTCGCCTTGAACCTGCGGCCGGGCTGGCTGCGAATTGATGTGTACGGCCACGCTGGACTGCTGCAAAACGTGCTGATCGAGCCCGATCCCGGATACAACAGGAATTACTATCCCGTAGATATTGCCGTCCAGCAGCATGCCTCCGGGGCGTACCGCATTGCGGTCGCAATCGTAGAACCAGAACCCGTCGTCCGGCTTTACAGGTGGCGACCACACTAGGCAGCTCAACGCCATAACTCTTGAAGCATACGAAACCAGGAGCGCTGGGCGCGCTCAAAGCCAGCGGCTATGTGCGCCGCAGCGTCAAGGACGAGATGCGCAGCAACCTGCTGCGCAGGCTGCGCAGCGGACAAACGATCTTTCCAGGCATCCTCGGGTTTGATGAAACGGTTATCCCGCAGGTGCAGCGCGCTATTCTGGGACGCCACGATATGATACTCTTGGGGCTGCGCGGCCAGGCTAAGAGCAGGCTCATTCGTATGCTGCCCAACCTTCTGGACGAGTTCTTGCCCGTGATAGAAGGCAGCGAGGTCAATGACGATCCGTTCGCGCCCATCTCCAAGTACGGACGGGATCGCCTGGCCGCAGAGGGAGACGATACACCGATTGCCTGGGTGCATCGGTCCCTGCGGTACGCTGAGAAGCTTGCTACGCCCGACACCGCCATCGCCGATCTCATCGGCGATATAGACCCCATCAAGGCGGCGCATAGGAGACTGACGTATGCCGACGAAGCGGTCATCCACTTCGGCATCATTCCGCGCACGAATCGGGGCATTTTCGCCATCAATGAACTACCCGACCTGCAGGCACGAATCCAAGTGGGGTTGCTCAACATTATGGAGGAGCAGGACATCCAGATCCGCGGCTTCAATGTCCGCTTCCCGCTGGATTTGATGATGGTCTTTTCAGCCAATCCCGAGGACTATACAAACCGGGGCAACATCATCACGCCGCTCAAGGATCGAATTGACAGCCAGATCATCACGCATTACCCCCGCTCGATAGCGGTGGGCGTTGCCATTACGCAGCAGGAAGCATGGCAACAGCGCGGGGACGATGCCCCCAAGGTAGTCGTGCCACGGTTCGTGTGCGAAGTGATCGAACAGGTCGCATTCGAGGCGCGGAGCAGCGAATTCGTGGACCAGAAATCGGGCGTTTCGGTTCGTATGACCCGTTCTGCGCTGGAAGAGGTGATCTCCACGGCAGAGCGCCGCTGCATACTGGCGGGAGAATCATCCACGGTAGCGCGCATTTCTGATCTGGAATGCATTGAACCCGCCATCACGGGCAAGATGGAACTCGTGTACGAAGGCGAGCAGGAAGGCCTCCAGACAGTCGCACGCGCCCTTACAGGGCGTGCCGTACGCGCCATCTACACGCGCTACTTTCCGGACCCTGGGGACAAGGACGGCGGTCGTAAATCGTACAAGCAGATTCTGCAGTGGTTCGCAAGCGGCTGCTCTGTCACGATACATCCGCAGGCCAATGAACGGTCTTATCGGCGCACACTCGCCACAGTCGGCGGACTGCAAGCGTTCGTGCAGCAATTCGCACCAAAGGCGCGCGGCGCTGCGCGTGCCTCCCTCATGGGCTTTGTTCTTGAGGCTCTGCACCAGAACTCGCTCTTGGGCAAGGAGCAGGAATCCAGCACCACGACAACGTACAACGACCTGGTCGGCAGCGTGCTGTCTTCGCTTGGTTCACCGGATGATGAAGAAGACTACTGACGACCCGTTGCCTTTGGCTGCTTACCGCTACCTGGGTACTACGCGGCCGTCCGGCAGTATTACTTCGTCAGGGCCAGGGGGCTGTGTCGGAAAATTGCTCAGATTCGTACCATCCCAGCCGCGGGGGACATAATGCGAATGGTTACCATGCGAAATCTCGAGCCACTCACGGTCTCCGTAGGGATTGAGCACCGTGCGCATGACCAAGACGAACAGGAGTGCCAATAGAAGCAGTATGCCCCAACGTAGTCGCCTTCGCATGTTCTGCATGGTTTCTATGCCTTGGATGGAATCCATTCGACCAGTGGAGTGTTCCATGGGGACCTGTCCGCTTACTTGTAATCACCAAGGGCGCCACACACCGGTACCCCTCCAAAAGAAGCGAAGTCCATGATGCGCCGTATCTGCCTGTTGGCTGTGATTTTGCTGTGCGCTGCGGAAACACTTGCCCAAAACGCAGTCCTGCGCGGCTATGTCACCGATGACGATGATGGCCAGCCGCTGCAGGGTGTCAATGTCGTTCTAACCAACGATGACGACGCACTCCTGGGTAACGCCAGCAACCGTGATGGCCTCTTTGCCATATCGGGCATTCCGCCGGGACTATACTACTTGAGAGCGACCTACATTGGATACCAGACACGTTTTGATACGCTGACGCTGGCGACCGATGAAATCGTGCCCTACAACTTCGCGTTGTCCACCGGAGGCGAAGGCGTGGAGCTAGATGAACTTATGGTCGAGACAGAGCGGGCCGGTGCGGGTGCCGCGGGCATAATCGCCGGGCTCCAGTCCGTTCGCCCTGCCGATATTCAGCTCATTCCTGCACCGGATCTTTCGGGGGACTTGGCCAGCTACCTGGTGACGCTGCCTGGAGTGGTAGCCAGTGGGGACCAGGGTGGACAGCTGTTCATCCGCGGCGGCGAGCCCACGCAGAATCAGGTGCTCATGGATGGCATTCTGATCTATCAGCCGTTCCATCTGATTGGATTCTACTCAGCTATCCCTTCGGCCATCCTGAACGTTTCCGATGTGTATGCAGGCGGTTTCGGAGCCAAGTACGGCGGCCGCATGTCGTCCGTTATTGACATCTCTACGCGCAACGGCAACAAGCGGCGCTTCTCCGGCGAATTCTCCGCGGCACCCTTTATCAGTGCGGGCATTCTGGAAGGGCCATTAATCCCTGATAAGGTATCGATCCTGTTGTCGGGTCGTTTCGATGTGATCGACCAGGGGGCTTCGCGGATCATTGACACGCAGCTGCCCTATTCTTTCAACGACCAGTTCTTCAAGGTGCACGCGATAACCTCCGAGAACACGCAAGCCTCGGTGACAGGATTGCGCTCCTATGATCGCGGCATTCTGGGTGCATTGACGCAGGCCGAAGCCGACAGTGTAAAGAACCAGGTGCTCTGGAAAAACAGAGCAATTGGCGGGCGGTTTATCCTGTTGCCCACGCGCATCCCCGTGCAAGCGGAGATTCTGACGTCGTACTCCTCCATAGAGAACTCCTTCGGTCCCGAGCTGGAGCCCACCCGCTATTCAAAAGCGCAGGAAATCAGTGCTGCCGCCAACGTTACCCACTTCACCGGGTTTACCGACATCGCGTGGGGAATGTATTTCAAGTTCAATACGCTGGATGCGGAGCTGTCGGGGATTTTCCAAGACATTTCTGATGAGACTGAATTCGTAAGCGAGGCAGGCGGGTATATCCAGACGGAGGTTCCTGTGATGGAGGGGGATGGAGTGAACTTCCATGTTGAGCCAGGGCTCAGGCTGTCGTCATTTCCGAGCAAGGGCCGCAACTTTATCGAGCCACGCGTCAGGGCGATCTTGAGCTACGGCATACATCGCCTTAGCGGCGCAGCCGGCATCTATCACCAGGAGTTTGTGGGACTCGCTGATCGCCGCGACGCCGGGGATGTCTTTACGGCATGGACTTCCTCACCTACAGGCGAAGTGCCTCGCGCAATTCACTTTCTGGGCGGTTATCAGATTCGCCCCTGGAACTGGCTCACCGTTGCCGTTGAAGCATTTTACAAAGACCTGGACAACCTTTCCGTGGCCGAGTGGACATCCTTCCCGCGCTTTACGGTGGCTATACAACCTGCAGAGGGCACGGTGCGGGGCGGAGATGCCCGCTTGGAGGTGGACGCGGGGCCATTCTACGGATTCATCAACTACGGGTATGCCAAGGTTGAATACGTGGCCTTCCAGACCGAAATAGAGTACTGGTTTGGCCCAGGCGGATACGCCTATGCCCCGCCCCATGACCGGCGGCATCAGGTCAATGCACTGGGTAGTTTCACCTTCGGCGGATTCACAATGAACGGCCGGTGGCAGTACGGCTCCGGGCTGCCCTTCAGTGAAGCTTTGGGATTTGATGAGTTCGTCCTTATGGACGGCCCCAAGGACCTGTTCAACGAGCCCGGCGAAACGCGCGTGCTGTACACCTATCCGTATGGCGGCCGCCTGCCGGATTATCACCGTCTGGACGTGTCGGCGGAGTACAAGTTCGAATTCGGCGAGAACACGGCGCTTACAGTGCTGGGTAGCGCAACGAATGCGTACGACCGCATCAACTTGTTTTACATCGACCTATTCACGCTTGAGCGTTTGGACCAGCTGCCGTTCATTCCGGCTGTTGGTTTGAAGCTGGAATTCTAGGAACGGCCCCGACCTATGCGATCTGTCTACATAGTGCTCGCGCTGCTAATCGCGTTCACCCTGGTGAGTTGCGATGAAGGCATCAACCCGATCTTGGAGACCGACCGGCAATTCACGCTGTTCGGGGCGCTAGATATGGCCCAGGATACCCAATTTGTGCGCGTCATTGAGATTCGACCAACCTTGACCACGCCCGGAGAAAAGCTGGACGCTACCTTTACGTCGCGTCAGCTGGATACCGACACCACCATTACATGGAAGGATTCTGTGTACACGTTTGAGGACGGATCGGTCGGGCACATCTTCTACGCTCCCACGCGTGTGCTAGCCGGGAAGACCTACAGGATTAATGTGCGCAAGCCAGGATCTAGCCTCGTCACCAGCGCCACAACCCTGGTTCCGTTCCATCTGGAGCCCTCGGTGCAACTGGAGAAGGTATTCCGGGTCCTTACCACGCAGTTGGTGGCTACGCAGCGCATCCTGTGGTGGTCACTCGAAGAAGAGCCGTACGATGTTGCGCAGTGGTACCGATTCTTCATCTTCGACGACTATGGGTTCAATGACATTCGCCTGAGCCACAAGCCTGCGAGCCGGGCTTCGGAAACACATGCGGGCTTCTGGGAAACCAGTATTGATCTGGTTCGTGATCGCGACTCCCTGCTGGTCAACTATCCAGAAATGTTTGTGCGCGGCTACCTGGTTGGTCTGGGTATGACGATGACGGTTCTTGACGACAAGTTTACGCCGCCAGGCGGCGTATTCACCCTGGAAGCACTAGGGCAGCCCGGTACGCTTTCCAACGTATCGAACGGCTTTGGTTACATCGGCTCTATTGGGAGATTTAGTGCGGAATGGCGGATCCAGGACACCACCGCTACTTCGCTCGGGTATAAGCTCCTTGATAATCGCGCCTATCCGGAGATCGCCGCGCGCGTGTGGGATGCGCCTATCGGAACGCTGGAAAGGCCGCGGGAGTAGGGCACCTGGACGCGGCTCTATGAGTGCACGCATCCTTGTCATCATTCCGGCTTTCAACGAAGCCCGCGCGATCAACCGCGTCATTGGCGACATCCCCAGAGGATTGGCCAGTGAGGTTTTGGTTGTCAACAATGCTTCGACTGATACTACGGCAGCCAACGCGCGGCAGGCCGGGGCTACGGTCGTGGACGAGAGTCGGCGCGGGTACGGCTCTGCCTGCTTGCGCGGTTTGGAGCATGCAGCGAAAGTGGATCCCGACATCGTGGTCTTTCTGGACGGCGACTATAGTGATCACCCGGATGAAATGGCATTGCTGGTCAATCCCATCCTGCAGGGCGACGCTGACTTCGTGGTTGGGAGTCGTACGCGCGAGCTGAGAGAACCAGGAGCCATGCTTCCCCAGGCCGTGGTCGGCAACCGTATCGCGTGCTGGTGCATGCGCTGGCTGTGGAAGGTTCGCTACACGGACCTTGGACCGTTTCGTGCAATCCGATTCAAAGATTTGACACGCCTGCAGATGCAAGACAAGACCTTTGGCTGGACCATCGAAATGCAGATCAAGGCGCAGCTGGCAGGGCTGCGTATCGCCGAGGTTCCGGTGTCTTATCGCCGCCGCACCGGCGTGTCCAAGATCACGGGCACGGTGACGGGTACGGTCAAGGCATCGGCGAAAATACTTTGGACCCTGCTCCGCTTCGCCGTCCTTACGCACATGCTGGTGCGCTCGTTCAATCCATCCGAAGGCACCGCCGGAAGAACAACTCACTGCTAATCGCGCCATGCACCCCGACATCTGGTTTAACGGCAAGCTAATCCGTCACGAGGATGCCACCATTCATGTGCTCTCCCATGTAGTGCACTATGGCTCGTCTGTTTTTGAAGGCATCCGATGCTACAACACAGCCAGGGGCTCGGCTGTTTTCAGGCTGCAAGACCATATGCGACGCCTGATGGACTCAGCAAAAATCCATCGTATGGTTCCGGAGTATGGCCAGGCTGTGCTGGAATCGGCTGTACTGGAAACGATTCAGGCCAGCGGGCTAGCTTCATGCTACATTCGCCCAGTAATCATGCGGGGTACCGGTTCGCTGAACGTGAACCCGCTGGGAAACCGTATAGAGACGTTTATCGCGGTGTTCGAGTGGGGTGCCTATCTGGGAAGTGATGCGCTGGAACAGGGCATTGATGCGCATGTTGCCTCTTGGAATCGAATGGCACCCAACACGCATCCGTCCATGGCGAAGGGAGGCGGCAATTACATGAATGCAAGTCTGGTGAAGATGGATGCGGTCATGAACGGCTATGCGGAAGGCATCATGCTGAATGTGGATGGGTACCTAGCCGAAGGCAGCGGCGAAAACCTGTTCCTGGTCCGCAATGGCGTGCTCTACACGGCGCCGCGCGGCATGTCCATCTTGCCTGGCATCACACGGGCTTCCGTGATGCAGCTGGCTCTCGACCTTGGACTCGAGGTCGTTGAAGAACGCCTGCCGCGCGAAGCCCTGTACATCGCAGACGAACTTTTCTTTACGGGCACCGCGGCTGAGATCACGCCCGTACGCTCCGTAGACAAGCACACCATCGGCACGGGTAGTCGAGGCCCGATAACCGCCAGACTCCAGCGCGCCTTCTACGATATCGTCCACGAAGGCAATGATCCGTACAGCTGGCTTACGACCGTGCCCGCACGAACAGGCGCTTCAGCCCACGCTGGCCTGCCAGCACACGCCAAGGCCCTCTGACACGATTTACTGGGAGCTGAGCGACAGAGACCAGCCCACGCTGGCCTGCCAGCACACGCCAAGGCCCTCTGGCGCGCACCAAGCAATCGAGTATGGCCTCGGGGCACAACAGAAGCCACACTGCACAGGTCAGAGATTTGAGTTGGCATAGAAATTTTGGGGAGCCCGAGGCAGCAGATTGCCAGTGATGATTCTATTGTAATTATTTGTTAACAATTTAGTAATATTGGCCTGTTCGGCAGTATCGCGTGCTGCCCGATTCCGGGAATCGATCGCGGAGGTTCAGCGGATGTACAGGGTACTGTGTCTGGTTTGGGTCTTGGCGGGTTGTGCGAGCAACCTCGCGCTGGAGCGGACGCGCGCGCTTTTGGAAGCGCCGGCGTGGCCCGAGACTGCCGTCGCGGACGCGCCAGCATTGAACACGGACGAATTAGCCTGGACGATCCACGAAGCCGTCAACCGTGTTCGCCAAGAGCATGGGGTGGCAGCGCTTGATTGGGCAGATGGTCTTGGGCGCATTGCGACCGGGCACAGTCGCGACATGGCGCAGCATCCGTTCTTCGGCCATGTCAGTCCAGTCGGGTCCGCTCCCTTGGACCGTGCGCGCACGGCTGGACTGCCTGTGCATCTAGATGGAGCAGCGTTTCTAATGGAGGGGATTGGTGAGAACCTCTTTCTGACGCACCGTTATGCCGCGTACTACGTTATTGAAGATCCCGGTGATGTGCATCGTTTCGAGTTTGAATGGAAGACCGTTGCGGACTTGGCTGATGAAGCTGTGGCCTTATGGATGGCCAGCCCCGCACATCGCGAGAATCTGCTTAGCCCATTGTATCGCACTGCAGGTGTAGGTGTCGTCCACACGGAACACGAGACGTTATTCGTTACACACAACTTCGCAGCAATCGCTCTGGACCGGTTCGCGTCGCTTTAGGTGGGCAGCCTGCCCTATACCTGCTCCAGCCCCTGGGGGTAGCCATTGCATGTGCCCTTCTACATGCTGCGCGGCAGCAGCCAATGCCGCGCCTTGATGGCGGGCCTTGATTCTGTGCCGAACAATACCCTGTGCGGCAAGTCATTTGTCGGTGCGCCAGGCGTTTTTGGCACGGGAGGCTCTGTAATCCGCCGTCGGTGCCCCAGACCTAATAATCCGGATACCACCCGGCGGATTCGGTTCACCTGGTCGGAGCATCGCCACCCTACCGGACGCTCAAACGCTCCCGTTGGAGCGCAGGGCCACCACGATCAATCGCCGACGACGGACCGGCATCTCTGGAGCGTCGTGCCGTAATATTCGGGTAGGTACCTGGGCCCCAGACAGATCCGGACGTGACCGTTAAGGCATCCATCTCCTCTCTCGGGCTGCACTGCGCCCCGGCCTCAACCCATAGCTGAATCGCAGAGATCAAATCCCGTACCGTGCTTCGCGCAGTGTGGGATTCGTTGGTGCAACCTTGAAGACTTGTACACCAAACTGCAGCCGCTGGCCGAGACCGGTGCCGCACACAGTCAGCGACTGCCGCTCATGATTTTTCCTTCGCCCGTGCCACGACGCAAATCACCACCATTATGCTCGAGTACGTCGGTATTCTACTCGACGGTAAAGGTGTGCTCCTCCGAGAATGGTGAGGGCGTAAACGTCTGATCAAGCGCCTGAATAGCCCAGTAGTACGTGCCCGGGCTCAGGTTGTACAGCTTCCAAACGCGACCGGTGCCCACATTGCCTGGACCCGTAACGAGACGCCGGCCATTCGACAGGTTCGACAGAGGTGGCAGGACGTTGCCAGCCCCTGGACTGGTGCCCATTCTGATGTTGTAGCTCAAACCGTTGATAGGAGTCTGGCGGTCAAGTCCTGGGGTCCAGTTCAAGGTGACCGAGCGCCCGCTGACCGTCGCGTCAATTGACTCGGGCGCGATAGGCGCACGTTTGGCGATAATCAGATTATTTCGCAGGATCCTGATCCGCGCACCCTCTCCGGGCAAGCCAGGCTTTTCGCCGAAGACAACCAGGTCCAAGTCGCGATCCGAGTCATAGTCTGCGATGATGGCACGCCCCCGGAATCCCCCTTCAAACCGGTCTGCACGCGATTTCTCCAGGTAGTGGACATCGTGATTCAAATAGATCTGCGTTGCATCAAAGCTGCGCGGAGATTCGGATCCGGTCACTACAAAATCCATGAATCCGCTGTTGTCCAAATCGCCCCATGCAACCCCGCCGAGGTAGCGCCCAATCACCGGGTCCCCATCAAATGCTCCTATGATCCTATGCGTCGCGTGTTCAAAGTTGACGTTGGTAGTGTCATACCGGTACAGCTCCAGGTCACCTTCCATAATCAGCGGCGTAAACCGTGCACCGGTGATAATGAAATCCATGTAGCCATCGGCATCGTAATCGCCCCAGGCGCTGGACGAAAACATGAGATCCTCAAAAGCCTGGGGGTAGCGACTGAACTGGCCCATACCGTTGTTCTGGTAGACACGGGTCAGCGTTTCACCATCATCATCGGTACCGGTTATCAAGAAGTCCATGTCGCCATCTATCTCAAAGTCCGCGAGATCGAGCGAGCAGTGCGCCACATCGACAAGGACATCCGTAATGGGCTGAAAGCCAGTGCCCTGCATCGTGTTATTGACGTATATCGTCGTCAACGGCTCCCCGCTTTCCTGCACGCCGCATACCGTCAGGTCCAAGTCGCCATCGTGGTCTACATCGGCCCAGATCAAATCTCCCGAGTGCACAGGCGTCTGCGATTGATACTCCGGGGAAAAATTACCATTGGTATTGAGCAGCTCATACACCGCCGTGACGACATTTCCTTGCGCGTCTACGCCCATGATGGCTACGTCCAGATCGCTGTCTCCATCGAAGTCCCCCCAATTGGCGGTGCTCCTCCAAAGGTTGGGAATGCCCGCCCCCGGAACGACCCGCATGTGGACTGCGTCCACCTCCACGAGCACACTGTCGACTTCAACGAATAGCGTTGTATCACCCTCAGACCGATACAATATGGTGGAAGGGTTCGGATTGGAGGGACCGCCGCGCGCCCCCGTCAGCAGCAAATCAAGATCATTATCCTGATCGAAGTCTCCTAGGGCGGCATCCCCGTGGCGCACAGGCAATACATCCGTGAGCAGAATCTCCTGAACGATCGGTAGCGGATCCGGAATCTGCCCATAAGCAGACGCCGCCATCCCTGCCAGCATCACGTAACAAAGCGCTCGCCTCATGCTGTTGCCTATCGTGTTTGGGTTTGCAAAGTTGTGTTATCGCTGATGGGAATCAGCGCATCAACACCATTCGCTGCATTCGCTCCTGTCCACCGGCAGTCAGGCGGACAAAGTACACGCCGGCCGCCAGGTGATTTCCGCTGTCGCTGATGCCTCCCCATACGACCTGATGCCGGCCCGCGGCCTGCTCCGCTGCCACCAACACACGTACCCGCTGCCCAAGCGTATTGTAGACATCTATTCGCACCGGCCCGAACGCCTGGAGCGAATAGTCAATAGTCGTGCTCCCCAGGAAAGGATTGGGATATCCCGGCTCCAGCGCAAAGTCGAATGCCGCTTCATCTTCCGCAGCCGTACCCAAGTCGGCTGAGTTTGAGATCTCAAACGTGCCTTCTGGTGCAAACTTTGAGCCTGCATAGGCTTGGTCAATGGACTGGACAGTCCAGTAGTATGTGCCGCGTGGCAATTGCAAGGTGCGGCTTTTGGCCTGCCAGACATTTCCTGGACCCGTGCGATAGCGTTGTCCTGTGGTCGGATTTGAATACGCTGCCATCACGTCTCCAGCGATCGGCTTCGTGCCAATGCGAAGATTGTACATCAAGCCCTCCGCCGGCGTTTGCGCATCACTACCTGCGTCCCATGCGAGCGTCACACGGCTGCCCAATACCTCGGAGCTGAGCGTCGTAGGTGGCAGGGGACGTGAATTGGCCGACCTTATTTCGTTGCGATAAAGCCTGGACATCGGTTGCAGGCTCCGGTTGCTGCCAGAAAGCAGCAAGTCCACCACGGCGTTTCCGTCGAAGTCTCCCCAAGTCGCAGATCCAGCCGCGATCCCCGGAAGCCAAATACGCTCAATGAAGTACCGATTCTCCTGACGAAAAATGCGTGCTTCCCGCCCGCTCGTCATGTTCGTCGCCCCGGTCACCAACAAGTCCATATCGCCATCATTGTCGTAATCAGCCCAGCCCAGGCTGCCATAAAAGACCTGCGGCAACGCCACATTCGTTATCTGTTCAAAGCCTGTACCGTTGTTGCGGTAGATCCTGGTGGCGGGCACCAACAAGGCCAACGGGTCCAAAGAAGCGCCCGATATCGCTACGTCCAGGTCGCCATCGTTGTCGAAGTCGGCCCAAGAGGAGGCGCTGAACACATAAGCTGGCAAGGCATCCTCAACCTTCGTCATCCGACCTATCCCATCGTTGTAGTAGATGTTGGTGCGCAGGACATTGGACCCGTTCACGCCCGAGTGCACAAGGTCCAAGTCCCCATCGCCATCAACGTCCACCCACTGCGCCTCCCCAAGGGACAGCGCTTCAAAGCGCAGATTTGTCCTTATGAAAGAACCGTTCGTATTGCGATACAACCGTGCAAAGGGCTCAGATGGACTCAAGAGCCCTGAAATGAAGAGATCCTCGTCTCCGTCCGCATCGTGATCCCCTAAGGCAATGGAACCTCCGTAAATGTCGGGCACCAAAGTGCTGACCTCCTCGAATGTGCCGCTGGCCGTACCCCGATACAACCGCGTATTGCCTTCGTACAGGCGGGTTTCATACTGGGCAGCAGAATGCGTGGTGCCAATGACAACCAGATCCAAGATGCCATCCCGGTTGTAATCTGTCCATGCTGCATCACTGGCCCACAACCCGCCGCCGGGCAGGGCTCGCATCTCAAATTCCTGCTTCGGATCTTGATTGAACAGCGAGATTGGAACGATATCCCCGCCAAGGCCCACATAGGCCGCAGGCGTGAAGGGAATGGATGTCGACGTGTTGCCGGCACCCAGAATATCCAAGTCACCATCTCTATCCACATCAGCATAGACCATCTTGCCATAGTTGACATCTGGAAGGTCCAGCTGCACAGGAGTAAATGCGAAAGGCACCTGAGCCTGTGTCGGCCAAGCCAGCAAGGCCAGCCCGGCGCAAATGAACAGCCACCGACGGAGTAGAGTCATCACCGAATGGGTTTTGATCGTGTGCAACAGCAATACACCACTTAGGGCGCTGTTATAGGCACAAGTACCTTTGTACGTTCCCAGGTCAAAGCGAGGCCGACCCCCCGGTCGAGTGCCTCAAAGCTCAAGGAGAATGCCTCGTGAATTTTCTCCAGCTGCGTTGGCAACACGCGGATACGGACTACATCGGCATCCTCGCGGTACGCGCTGGTCCCGTTCTGGCCCAGATCACTGTTGAGGATTACCGTCCAAAACGCTTCGCCGGGGATCGTGAACAGCGCATACGTGCCAGCAGGCACCAAGTGCCCGTCAATTTGCACAGGCGCAGTGAAGGTGATTTCCGTAGCCTCGTTCGCTGCAGTGCGCCAGATTTCGCCAAAGGGCACCAGTTCTCCGAAAATCTTTCGGCCGCGCCGGCGCGGGGCACTATAGTGAACCTTCACATATGCATCCCCTAGGCGTGTGCGCGCCAGCGCCATCGGGCTGAGGCGTCGCTCAGGGGCTTCCACAACATCCAGGTTCCAGTCATCAGGAAACAGCAACGTATCCAGATTCGGTATGATGCGGAGTGCATTCTTGTAGTACACCTTGCGCAACACCTCGTCAGGCAGGTCCAGGCCATACATCATCCACCAGGCATGGCGCTTGCGGTAGTAGGGAAAAAACTCATCGGCTGTTTCAAGGGTGCGGAAATACGTTTGGTACTCTAGAGGATTCCACGAATCCTTGCCCATCAGTACCCGGTCCTGGTACCGGATAAGCCAGGACCGGGCCGTGTGCGGCTGACGACCCAGTTCCGCAACCACGGCCCCGAGCTCCGTATACATGTTGGGCAGCGAATCCATCAGCGCGCCCAGCTGCCAAAGGTCGTTGCCAAGCCAACCCAGATGTGCATTGATGAAAATGGTGCCCGGGTGCTTCCGAAAGACGTTCCACTGCTCTTCAATGAGCTGCTCCCACGAAGGCTCTGGAGGCCGCTTGCGATTCGGGCGCTCCTTAAGCTCGAACCAGCGCTCGTTAAAGCGGTCGTGAGGCAGCCAAAACTGCGCAGGATCAGCCGTATGGATCAGTACGGGAATCCCCAGCTCGCCCGCCTTGGCCCAGATCGGATCCAGACGGACATCGTCGGTCGCCACGCGCGCGCCGGATGCATCGGTCACGTACATGCCCAGGTTCTTGAAAATCTTGAGCCCGCGCGCGCCATTCTCCACATCGCGTGCTAGCTGCGCCGCAGCCGCTACGCTGAAATCCGGTTCGCTGACGCGGCTGAAATCTACATTCGCAAAGTGAACGATCCGCCCCTGCGTAAGAGAATCTGTATTGCGAACAGCCTGTGCTAAGGCCTCGCCACTGCCCCCGCTCAGGTTCACCATGACAGCCATGTTCATGGAGTCCATCGCTGCCACTATCTCGGCAACGCGCGCGGCGTCAGCCGCTCCCATCCGCCGCTGATGGCTGTGTACGTCCACAAATGCGTACTTGGCGCGGGTACGCAGATTTTCCTCTACAGACAGCGTGGAAACCGGTGCGTAGTCTTCCCACTGCATCGTCTGGGCCCACACGCCCGCAGGAAGCATGATCGCCAGCATGCATAGCATTGAACCGCAAAACCTCATAGATTTTCTGATTGGCTTCAGGAGCAACCGCTTGCGTACATAACAGCGAACGATGATCAATTTTATACGTTCGCTTCCGCCCATAGGTCCTTCCCGCCGCTGGAAATTACTGGGCCCGTGCGCAGCATAGCGACTGTGCGAGCCGCAAACGGCCTCCACCTGAACCCCAACAGTGATGAACGCCGCCTCCGAAACACAGTCCTTTAGTCTTTCGGCGCCCTTTGTCCCCTTTGGCGATCAGCCCGCTGCCATCGCGGAGCTGACCCATGGCATCCAGCGCGGCGATCCTTATCAGACACTCCTTGGCGTCACCGGTTCGGGCAAGACTTTTACCATCAGTCATGTTATCCAGAACGTCGGCAAGCCGACGCTGGTGATGAGCCACAACAAGACCCTGGCGGCGCAGCTCTATGCCGAATTCAAGCAGTTCTTTCCGAACAACGCTGTAGAGTTCTTCATCTCGTACTACGACTACTACCAACCTGAATCCTACATTGTCAGCAGCGACACCTATATCGAAAAGGACCTGTCCATCAACGACAGGATTGATCGCCTCCGACTGCGGGCAACCAGCGCACTGGTCTCTGGCAGAAGCGATGTGATCATTGTCGCGAGCGTTTCGTGCATCTACGGCCTGGGCTCACCGGAGGAATACAAGTCTAAGATTGTGCAGGTGAGACCTGGACAGCGGTTGGATCGCAACGAATTGCTGTTGCAGCTGATCGACGTGTTCTACCGGCGCAACGACGCCGACTTCAATCCGGGCGCATTTCGCGTGCGCGGCGATGTTGTGGATGTCTTTCCGGCCTATCTGGAGGACTGTGCCTACCGCATCACTTTCTGGGGCGATGAGGTTGAATCCGTGCAGGTAATTGATCCTGCCGACGGGCGCGTGCAGCGGGAAGAGTCCCTGCTCACAATTTATCCGGCAAAGATTTTCGTCACGCCCGAAGACCAGATTGCGCGCGCACTGGAGTCCATTGACGAAGAGCTGCGCTGGCGTGTAGCCACGCTCCGTGCAGAGCGCAAACACCTGGAGGCAGAGCGCCTGGAACGACGTACGCGTTTTGATATGGAGATGCTCCGAGAGCTTGGCTACTGTTCGGGCGTGGAGAACTATAGTCGCCACCTGACGGGGCTGCCGCCGGGACAACGGCCCTGGTGCCTTATGGACTACTTCCCGGACGATTTTCTGTTGGTGATGGACGAAAGCCACGCGACCGTGCCACAGGTGCGGGCCATGTACAACGGGGACCGCGCCCGCAAATTGGTGCTCGTTGAGCACGGGTTCCGGCTTCCATCCGCGCTCGACAACCGCCCCATGACCTTTGAGGAATTCGAAACACGGCAGCGCCAGGTCATTTTCTTGAGCGCCACCCCCGGAGACTATGAGCTTGAGCGCTGCGGAGGCGCGTTTGTGGAGCAAGTAATCCGGCCCACGGGTATTCCCGACCCTGAGGTCATAGTACGCCCAAGTGCAAACCAGATTGACGACCTGCTGGCAGAGATTCGGGT
The DNA here is from genome assembly GCA_951812585.1 of Rhodothermales bacterium. GTDB lineage: Bacteria > Bacteroidota > Rhodothermia > Rhodothermales > Bin80 > JAAXGV01. The sequence goes on from OX638318.1 coordinate 833,723, forward strand.
GGTGCAGCAGCGCGGTGAACGCGTGCTGGTCACCACGCTGACCAAGCGCATGGCCGAGGACCTGGCAGATTACCTGCACTCTTTTCGTATCAAGGTGCGGTACCTCCATTCCGATATTGATGCCTTGCAGCGGGTGGAGTTGCTGCGCAATCTGCGCTTGGGAGTCTTTGATGTCCTGGTGGGCGTAAACCTGCTCCGGGAAGGCTTGGATCTGCCGGAAGTATCGCTCGTGGCCATCATTGACGCGGATAAGGAAGGCTTTCTGCGCAGTGACCGCGCCCTCATTCAGACCGCAGGTCGCGCCGCCCGCAATATCAACAGCCAGATCATACTGTACGCAGACCGTGTCACCGGCTCCATGCAGCGTATGCTGGAGGAAACGGGCCGACGGCGCGCACTTCAGATTGCCTACAACGAAGCGCACAACATCACGCCGCGGACGGTGCGAAAAGACGAACAAGATATCCGCCGTGGCACCGTCATCGCTGAAGAGCACCAAGATGCTAGGAGCGCATCACGTCATGTAGACGACCGTGCCCTTCAGCAGGCTGCCTATCTCGATCCGCTGCTCAAGATGCTGACAGATGACGAGAAGAAGAAACTCATTGCCCAGATGAGGACAGAAATGCTGGAAGCAGCGGAGAACATGGACTACGAACGGGCCGCAACGCTGCGCGACAACATCGCAATGGCAGAGGCCACTCTGACCACCGAGGAACCTGCGCTGGATGCCTGACGTTGGAGCCTGAAAACCAGAGTACTGCCATGAAGAACGGGATCCATCCCAAGTACAAGCTGCTTACCGTGCGCCTGGCGGATGGCACCGAGTTCCAGACGCGCTCTACGATAAATACGGATACGTACGTATCCGAGGTAGACAGCACCAATCACCCATTCTATACTGGCCGCCGCCAGTATGTGGACACAGCAGGCCGGGTTGAGAAGTTTCGGAGACGGTACGGTCAGCGCGATGCGAAACCGCGCAGCTAACGCGGCGCGGTTTTCAGTTTTGGGTCACCAATCGTCTGGATCGGCCGCAAGTGTGCGCCGAGTTTCCCAGGCTTTGCGAGGCGACTTGGGTATGCGGGATTCCCCACCGCGATAGTCGATGTCCGCCATCCTAGATATTATCACGGCAAAACGCGACGGCAAGAAACTTACGCAGCATCAAATCGCCGCATTCGTAGATGGCTGTACGCGCGGCACCATTCCTGACTACCAGGCGAGTGCATTCCTGATGGCTGCCTTCTGCCGCGGAATGGACGCAGATGAGACCGTGGCGCTGACACGCAGCATGCTGAAGTCAAGCGCAACCTTCGACTTGTCCGACATTGATGGGCCGAAGGTCGACAAGCACTCTACAGGCGGCGTTGGAGACAAGATTTCACTGATACTGACCCCGCTGGTCGCTTGTTGTGGACTTAAGATCCCGATGATCTCGGGCCGGGGCCTTGGCATAACCGGTGGGACCAAGGACAAGATGGATTCCATCCCGGGCGTGCGCACAGACCTGTCCATTGCGGAGCTGCGCGCGCAGCTTTCCGATGTAGGTGTAGCGATCATCGGGCAAACAAGTGCCATAGCCCCGGCAGACAAGCTGCTGTACGCACTGCGGGATGTGACAGCCACGGTCGACTTCATTCCGTTCATCAGCGCCTCCATCATGAGCAAGAAGCTCGCCGAAGGCCTGGATGGGTTAGTGTTGGATGTCAAGTGCGGGCGCGGCGCATTCATGAATACGGAGCCGGAGGCACGGCGACTCGCAGAGTCTCTGGTCACGATCGGGTTGGACTATGGGGTGCACACCTCCGCATTGCTCACCCGTATGGATCAGCCCCTAGGGCGCGCCATTGGAAACTGGATAGAAGTTGAGGCAGCCATCCGTTTCTTTGAAGGTGATTACGAGCCGGATGTCGCCGAAGTGACGTTCGCGCTGGCGGGCGAAATGCTTCATTTAGGCGGCCTTGTGGATTCTGCAGAGGCAGGACGGGCCATGGCAAGAGACACGATGAAGCACGCGCGGGTTGCAGACAGGTTTGCGGCAATGGTGGCCGCACAGGGCGGCAATCCCAAGGATGTGTTGCTGCCTGGAATCCGGCCGATCAGCGCTGCGCCGCACCTGGTGCGCGCCCCGGCGAACGCCGGCGGTTACGTCAATGATATGGATGCGGGCATGCTGGGCAGCATAGCGACGCAATTAGGCGTGGGCCGCGCAGTCAAGGAGGACCCCATAGACCCGGACGCCGGTATCATGCTGCGCAAGAAGACGGGCGATGTGATAACACCCGGAGCGGTGCTTGCGCACTTCTATACCAAAAAGATCAGCCAGATCCAGGAGTTCCGCGATGACATCCTGGAGGCATACCAGTTCTCACCGAACCCGCCTGCCCAAAAGTCCGCAGTTATGGACAGGCTCACTGCCGACGGGTGGCAAGGATGGCCGTCTTGATTCCACACGCGCACGTGCATCTTTGCACGCTGAAATTCCGTCTTATCGTTCAAGTGCGTATATTTTGCGTTCATGCTAAACTGTTGAGGTAGGTCTTATGTCCATCTGGGCACGATTCAAGCGACTGGTTCGCTCGGTTTTCGGCGGCGCAATCTCCGCGATGGAAAACCCGCGGTTGATCCTGGAGCAGAACATTCGGGAGCTCAACGATCAGGTCCCGAAGATGAACGAAACGATTGCGCAGGTCAAATCGGCTGTCATCCGCTACGAAAAGGCGCTGAGGCGGGTACAAAGCATGGAGGCAGGCTTGACGTCCAAGATCAAGGCCGCCATTCGTGGGGGTCGGCAGGACCTGGCACGGGAGTACGCCATGCGATTGGAGCGGGCACGCACCGAGGTAACGGAAACCTCGACGCAGCTAGGGCAGGCCAAAGCGGCCTATGAGAAAGCGTTGCAGGTCAAGGATGTGTTCATGCGTGACCGCAAGCGCAAAATCGAGGAGGCCAAGCACGCGTTGCGCGCGCATGAGCGTGCCAAGGTGCAAGCGGAGGTTGCCGGTGTGTTGGAGCAGTTTGAGGTGGCTGGTGTAGACCAGACCCACGGAGAGATGATCTCCCGGATTGACGAGGAGACTGCCCGTAATGAGGCCCGCATGGAAGTCGCCCTGGATTCCGTTGATGTGGAGGATTTGAAGCTGGAGCAGGAAGCGGAATCGTTTCACGCTGATGAGATTGTGCGCCAGATTGAACTGGAAATGCAGCAGGAGGCTGGCGGCAGCAAGCAACCGGAACAGGAGCCGCCCGCGCGTGCTGCGGGGGACAAGACCATGGGACTTGGTGACGCGGGAGACAGTCGCCCGCCCTTGAAACGTGTTCGATAACTTCCTTTCACGCGTCCGATTGCTGCACGGAGTTCATACGAGCCCACGATGATGACGCCTGAGGAACGCCAACGGTTCAAGGAGGAAGAGAAGGCCCACCTGCGCAAGCTCAAGGCGCTCCGCGCTGCGGCGCGCCGCCGACGGAGCAGTGCCGTCGTGACGGAACGCCTGGCGGATATGGCGGAAGGCATGCGGCATACCCTCGATACGCACGGCGAATTCATGGACAAGCTGGACCGCGAAACCGCAAGCCATGAGGCGCGTGTTGAAATTGCGCTGGAAGGGCAGCCGACGGTCCCGGATAGTGTGTCAGAGCAGCAGCGTGCCGACGCGCTGGTGACGCAGCTGCGTACCGAGCTGGAGTCCACAAGCGCGGTGTCGGATACTTCGAATGCGGCGACGGAAACCGAACATGCGCCCACGCCAAAGACCATTGGACGCATGCCCGGCGACTTGACAGACTGACCCGCACCTGCAGAAGACTGAGGCAGTAACTGAATGAAACGAAAGGAAATCAATTACCGCAAAGCGGCATTCCAACACCCGTGGAACTTGTCGTTCCTTGCCGTGGCAATGGCATCAGCACTGGTGTTCAGCGTCGTGTTGCCCCCGAGTGCGAGCACTGCGGTATTCAACAGCATTCTTGTGCTCGCCGCGGGCACCGAATTGCTGGTGCTGGGCATTCTGCCTAATAACAAGCGCTTCCAGAACATCATCAAAGCTCGCTGGGCCAAGGAGCGGGCGAAGCCACCCTCTTCGCGCGAGCTTTTCGAGGAGCTAGGGCGTGACAACCAGCGACGCTACATCAGGCTGCGTGAACTGCAGAAAAAGATTGAAGCCAACTATCGGAAGTTCAGCTACGCTTCGCAGGGCCTGCTTGACAGCCACATCAAGAAGATCGGCGGATTGCTGGAGTCTTGTCTTACCATGATGCATCAGCAGGAACGCCTGCGGCTGTACGCATCTGCAGTTCGGGAACAGGAAGTCTTAGACGACATGGTGCAGCTGCAGCAGGACATGGAAGAGATAACTGGGCCGGTGCAGCGCGTCAAGATGCGCCGTTTCAAGGTGCTGGAGCACCGGCTGGCGCGATTCAAGAAGAGCCAGAGTATCCTGGAGCTTTTGACGGAACAGATTGAAACGCTAGAGGATGTGGTAGACTATGTCCATGAACAGTCCATGACCTTGCAGAATCCTGAGCAGATCTCCTTTCAGCTTGATGTGCTCATGACGGACATCCAGGAGACGGAATCCAGCCTTGGGCCGATTGAATCGGCGTTCGGCGACGCCGATTTCGCTGGCTTCGGCGAGCTTGACCTTCTGGGGCTGGACGCTGCCCCCACGCAAACGGATGCAGCACCGCGGCAGCGGACCCGATAGTCCGGGATCTGCAGTAAGTTCGCTTGCACCGACACACGCGCTGATTACCACGCAAGGCCTTCCGCCCGCCGCCACATTGCCTGCGGATCTGCTCAATGGAATGCCCGCGTTCTACTCGAGGACAACGCCAGTTATTTGACGATCGGGGCGGCACGGCGCTGCCTGCAGCACGATGGAGCACGCACACTTCGCTATGCCCTGAAATGAGTCGCGAGGCCAGATTCTCACCGGGCCTTCACGCCCCGGTGAGATATGCCTGGGACCTGGCCGCGCAGCGCGCATGAGGCCACCCACCTATGGGCCGTAAGCCTGCAGTCGTATGTCGACCCTAGCAATCGTCGTTGGCGCACTGGTGTTGAGCGCGTTCTTTTCCGGCTCGGAGATCGCTCTCGTATCTGCCAACCGGCTGCGCGTGGCCGCCAGGGCAAAGCGACGCGGCCTCGTAGGTTCGCTGGTGCAATCGCTCTTCAAGGAGCCTGCGCGTTTTCTTACCACTACGCTGGTAGGCAACAACATCGCGCTAGTCGTGTATTCCACGCTGATGGCGCTGCTCCTGGCGGAACCCGTGCATCGCTTCCTAGCCAACACTCTGGGAATCACCGCAGCCGTGCTGGAGGTAGCCGCGCTTGCCACCCAGTCGGCCATAGCCGGCTTTTTGGTGCTGTTGCTCGGAGAAATCCTCCCCAAAGCCATTGCTAGGCCGGCCGCAACGCATGCAGTGTTTGCCGTGGCCGTGCCACTGAGGGTGGCCTATCATGTGTTGAAGCCACTGGTTATGCTGACTATGTGGACCGCGCGACTGATCCTCCGGATGGCTCCGGCGGGCCAGGCTTCCAGCACACTGTTTCCTCGGCGTCAGTTTGAGCTGCTCATAGAAGAGGGTCCTTTAGACCTGAACGAAGAAGAATCGGACCTCCTCAGCAATGTGCTGGAGCTGCGCAGCAAGCGCGTAAAGGAGTCCATGACGCCCCGAACCGATATCATAGCGGTGGATGAATCCACCTCCATTGAAGCGCTGCGCGCACGGTGCATCGAGTTTGGCTACTCCAAGATTCCGGTATATCGGGAAAACATCGACACCATCGTGGGCGTTGCTTTTGCGCATGACCTGTTTAGGGCGCCGGCATCTCTGAAGGAGATCATTCGGCCCGCAAAGTTTGTGCCTGAGGCCAAGCCCTCCAAGGAATTGTTTGAGGAGTTCCGGGCCACCAATTCCTCCATTGGCATCGTTATCGACGAGTATGGCGGCACCGCGGGCCTGATTACGCGAGAAGACCTGCTTGAAGAGCTCTTTGGAGATATCCAGGATGAGTTTGATTCTGAAGACAAGGCCATGCGCAGAGTAGATGCGACCACGGTACTAGCCAGCGGCCGCGCGGAGATAGACGAGCTCAACGAGGAGTTCGATCTCAATTTGCCGACGGGCACCTACGAAACCATCGCCGGATACTTATTGGAACGGCTTGGTACCATCCCGAAGCCCGATCCCCAGAAGGCAATCAAGCTGGGAGATTATCAGTTTTTTGTTCATCAGGCCTCCTCGCACCGGATTGACCTGATTCGCATCACATGGCCCAGCGACAGGCCAGGCGCCACGGACACACGCCCGCGATAGTACCACGGGAAAGCACGCGGGGGCACACACGGGCGCCGCCACACAGGGGCCGCGCGCAGGGTGCCAGAGGGCACGTCGCAGAATCGAGGTCCCCTACGGTCCGGCGCCACACAGGGATCGCACGCAGAGCACTCAGAGGGTGGCCGGCAAGAGCGCGCCGCGACCTAGAGGTCGGACTTTTCCTCCCCGCTGTCGCCAATAGTATGGCGCATCTGGGTATCCGCTTCGATGTTGCGGATGTTGTAGTAGTCCATGACGCCCAGCTTACCATTACGGAATGCATCGGCCATTGCCGCAGGGATCATGGCTTCTGCTTCAACGACACGCGCCCGCTGCTCCTGCACCATCGCGACCATCTCCTGCTCACGCGCTACAGCCGCCGCACGGCGCTCTTCGGCCTTGGCCCGCGCCACCTGCAGATCAGCCTCTGCCTGATCGGTTTGAAGCTTGGCCCCGATGTTTTCTCCAACATCAACATCGGCGATGTCGATGGAAAGAATCTCAAACGCGGTGCCAGAATCCAGCCCCTTGGCCAGCACGGTCTTGGAAATGATGTCCGGATTCTCCAGAACGTCGGCATGCGTCTCGCTCGAGCCGATGGTGGACACAATACCCTCTCCGACGCGTGCGATGATGGTCTCCTCTCCTGCACCACCGACAAGCCGCTCAATGTTCGCGCGCACCGTCACGCGCGCTACGGCCCGCAGTTGAATGCCGTCCTTGGCGATGGCCGAAATCGGCGGTGTTTCAATAACCTTTGGATTGACCGATACCTGCACCGCCTCAAATACGTCGCGACCTGCCAGATCAATGGCGGTGGCGCGCTCGAAAGGCAAGTCGATATCCGCTTTGTCCGCTGAAATTAGCGCATTCACCACCTGCTGCACATTGCCACCGGCCAGGTAGTGCGCTTCAAGCTTGGGAGTATCCGCTGGAATGCCCGCCTTGTGCGCCGTGATAAGCGGCTTGACGATACGATCAGGCGGCACGCGCCGTAGACGCATGCCCACAAGATCACGCAAGAGCTTGAGTCGCACACCGGAGAATCGTGCGGTGATCCAGAGCCGTACCGGCACAAAGTACAAGAGCATCATCAGGCCGATTACGACCACGATGATGATGAACACGCTGCCGAGTCCTAGTAATTCTGTCATGCTTACAGAGGGTCTATATTGTCATATGGATGGACTGCCTGTGATAGGCCTCGCTCTGGCCACCCCTTTTGGATACAAGGTGAATCCCTTCAATTCGAATCGCCTTCGACACCGCCTTGCACATGTCGTAGATGGTCAGAGCGGCTACCGTGACTGCAGTCAGGGCTTCCATCTCTACACCTGTAGGCCCCGTGGCAGAAGCCTCTCCCGAGATTACAACCGCCCGCCCCGCTTCATCCAGCTCAAAATCTACCGCAACGGCAGACAGCGGCACGGAATGACACAGTGGAATGAGTGTGGACACATGCTTAGCCCCCATGATGCCGGCCAGGCGCGCCGCAGCCAGCGCGTCCCCCTTCTTCAGCCCCTGCGCCCGCAATGCACCGAAGGCCTCCGCACCCAAAACGACACGGGCGGCAGCCTTCGCAACTCGAGGCGTGCTGCGCTTGGAAGAGACATCTACCATTTGTACATCACCATCCGCGGTAAAGTGGGAAAGCGCAGTTGCCATCTCGAATGCCTCGCATCATTCAAGCCCTGTGAACGCCGCCTGGCAACTTAGGTTGCCAGGCAAGTCAGCGCGCGTCGCAGTGGAACGCGTTCCAGCGGTAATGTACCTTTAGTGCGTGGAGATGCCACCGCGCACTTTGGCGGCCACAGCTTTTGCTCACCATCCACGATGAAAGCGATATGCCTGACTATCCCACAATTCCTGCTATTGTCGCGCATGGCTTGGACAAGAACCAGGACATTGCGTGTTCCACGAAGCGTGGCGGAGAATGGATCGCCACTTCGGCCGCGGCATTCCAGAAGCAGACCAGCGACTTTGCCCGCGGCCTGTATGCACTAGGAATACGCAAGGGCGACCGCATAGCGCTGCATGCCGAAAACAGCACCGAATGGTTGATTGTGGATCAGGCCGCGCTGAGCCTCGGGGCGGTGACCGTGCCGATTTACACCACGCAGCCCGGGGACCAGATCCGTTACATTGTGGACAATGCGGGTGCACGCCTGTATATCGTATCGACTCAAGCACTGTTTGATGCATGCCCGCCAGACTTGAAAACAGTGCCATCCCTGGAGTATGTCATCGGAATCTTCGGCCCGTTCGGAGACCTTTCATACGCCGATGTCCTTGCACGCGGCCAGGGTGCGCTTGACTTCGTGCCGCCCGAGGTAACAAGCGACGACCTCGCAACACTCGTGTACACCTCCGGCACCACCGGTGTGCCTAAGGGCGTCATGCTGTCGCACGGCAACATTACCTCCAACATGCTCGCTGTCGCAGAGTGTTTGCCGTTTACGCCGCCAATCACGGCGCTTTCGTATCTGCCGCTGTCTCACTGCTTCGAGCGCATAGCCAGCATCGCGTACCTGTACCTTGGCTGCCCAATCTACTTTGTGGAAGACTTTCTGGAGATCAAAGATGATATCCAGACGGTGCGTCCGCACCACATGACGACCGTGCCACGCCTGCTTGAAAAGGTGCATGCGGGACTGAATCAGCTTGCAAAGTCCACCAAGGGCCTGAAGGGCGCGCTCCTGCGCTGGGCTATGCGGCTGGCCGAAGCCTATGATGTGGAAGCAGGCAAAGGACCTGCCGGACACGGACTGGCCGAGAAGCTGGTCTACAAGAAGATCCGCGAGAATTTTGGCGGCAACCTGCGCTATTTCACGTCCGGCGGTGCTGCCCTTTCGCCGGCTATCCAGGCGTTCTTCAATGGACTGGGCATCATGTGCGGCCAAGGCTACGGACTTACCGAAACGTCACCGGTCATCACATGTTATACGCGAGACAACATCAGACCGCGCTCTGTAGGAACCTGTATCCGGGATGTGGAGGTCAAAATTGCCGACGACGGGGAAATTCTGGCACGAGGCCCCAACATCATGCAAGGCTACTACAAGATGCCAGAGAAGACCGCGGCGGTTATCACAAAAGATGGCTGGTTTCACACAGGCGACATCGGCCACCTGGACTCGGATGGCCACCTCTACATCACCGACCGCAAGAAGCAGCTGTTCAAGCTGTCTACCGGCAAGTACATCGCGCCGACACCCATTGAAATCAGCTTATGCAACAGCCCGCTAATTGAGCAGGCTGTCGTCTTGGGGCCTGGACGCAGGTACTGTTCGGCGCTGATCACTGTGGATGCTGCAGCGCTGGCCAAGGAAACGGGTCCGGCCGATTCGGATTCGATTCATCCCAAGGTCATAGCACGGATTCAAGCTATTGTGGACGGCGTCAATGAAAGCCTGCCGCCTTGGGAGCAGGTTAAGAAATTCTGCATCCTCGAAGCTCCGTTCAGCATTGAGGCGGGCGAGCTTACGCCTACCATGAAGGTGAAGCGCACCGTAGTGCAAGAGAAGTACCACGAGCAAATAGAGAGGCTGTACGCCGCGCCCCAGAAGGCATCTTAATGCGCATGGCCTGCGTGATGCATTGCATCTTGCGGCACGCTGCACCCGCTGTACAGGTATGGCGGATTTTTTGTCAAGCCTGCACCCACTGGTCATCGGCGCGTTTATCCGACTTGCGTTTACCCAACTTAGGTCTTCTCCTCACCACTTCTTTAGACTTCGACGATCATGGCAACGCCCATCAGTCTAGAGCAGTACGGAATCCAGGTAACGGATGTGCGACGCAACGTGGTGCCCGCGGTACTGTACGAGCACGCCATGAGCCAGGACTCTTCGGCGGCCATCACGCGCCTCGGGGCACTTGCCATATCCTCTGGTCGCAAAACCGGTCGCAGCCCATTGGACAAGCGGATCACAGAACATCCGCAGAGCGCAGGAAATATCTGGTGGGGCCCTATCAATATCCCCATCACCGAGCACACGTTTGAGATCAACCGCGAGCGTGCAGTTGACTACCTCAACACGCGCCGCTGTCTGTATGTGGTGGACGGATATGCTGGCTGGGATCCCCAATGGCGCATCAAGGTGCGCATCATCTGCGAGCGACCGTATCACGCACTGTTCATGCGCAACATGCTGATTCGGATTACGGACGAGGAGCTTGAGCACTTTGGAGAACCAGACTATGTGGTGCTTAATGCGGGCAAGTTTCCGGCGAACCGGCATACCACTTCCATGTCATCCAAGACCAGTGTGGACATCTCCTTTGAGAGTCAGGAAATGGTGATCTTGGGCACTGAATACGCAGGTGAAATGAAGAAGGGCGTGTTCACCGTCATGAACTACATCATGCCGCGAGCAGGCGTGCTCTCCATGCACTGCAGCGCAAACGAGGGACTGGAGGACGGTGGCGTCTCGCTGTTCTTTGGACTGTCAGGCACCGGCAAGACGACGCTGTCCGCCGACAAGCGGCGCCGCCTGATCGGCGATGACGAGCACTGCTGGAGCAGCGATGGCATTTTCAACATTGAAGGCGGGTGCTATGCCAAAGCGATAAACCTCTCTGAGGAGAAGGAGCCCGAGATCTACAGGGCGATACGCTTTGGCGCAGTCCTGGAAAACGTGGTTTACGATCCCGTAACCCACGATGTGGATTATTCCGACACGACCAACACCGAAAACACGCGGGCGGCGTACCCCATCACCTTCATGGAAAACGCAAAGGTGCCCTGTATAGCGGGACACCCGACCAATATTGTGTTTCTGACCTTTGACGCCTTTGGCGTCTTGCCGCCTGCTGCACAGCTCACGCCAGCACAAGCGATGTACCACTTTATCAGCGGATACACCGCCAAGGTCGCGGGCACCGAGGTCGGAATCGAAGAGCCGCAGGTGACCTTCTCTGCCTGCTTCGGAGCGGCCTTCCTGGTTTGGCACCCGAGCAAATACGGCGCACTGCTTGCGGAAAAGATGAGCCGGCACAACGTACGCGCTTGGCTGGTCAACACGGGCATGAGTGGTGGTGCGCATGGCGATGCGGACCGTATAAGCTTGAAGCACACCCGGGCAATCATCGACGCCATCAACAACGGCTCGCTTGCTCTCGCGCCAACCGTTACGGATCCGCTGTTTGGTTTTGCCGTACCTACCTCGTGTCCAAATGTCCCGCCTGAGATTCTGGTTCCGCGTGCGGCCTGGGCCGATCCGCTCGCATACGACCAGGCGGCGGTTAAGCTGGCCGCGCTCTTTGTTGAAAACTTCAAGCAGTTTGAAGACCGCTGCGACCCTGAGGTAGCACAAGCCGGACCACAGCTGCCGATCGCATAGCACAGCTTCCAAGGCTTCCTCGCCATGCATATGCTCTCCGACCTGATAAGACTTGCTGCGCGGCTGCGGCGTGACAAGACGCCGGTCGGGGTCGCGACGCTGGTCAAAAAGGAGGGCTCGACCTACCGACAGCCTGGTGCCCGCATGGTGGTGGAGGCAGACGGCACGGCGCACGGCATGGTGAGTGGTGGGTGTCTGGAAAGCGAAGTTGCCCAACAGGCCCTGGAGGTGCTTCGCACCGGAACCGCAGTGCTGCGGCGCTATGACCTGACATATGAGAACACCGTCCTTGGATACGACGCAGGATGCGCAGGAGCAGCGCACTTGCTTATCGAACCCACCGAGGGCGGACTAGACCTCCTGCTGCCGTTTTTGGAACAGCGCACCACCGCCGTGCTGGCGCATATCATCGGGTGCCCTTCCAACACGCGGCTGTTGGGAGCCAGGAAGGTGGTACTGCCCTGCGATGCCGCGGTCGCGTCCCCCGACTGGCCCGCTTCGCTGGATCCGGCGCACCGGGGTGCCGCCCTGCAGGCGGGAAACTGCACCGAAGTCATCACGGTCGCGTCTCAGCACGGTCCCCTGGAATTATTTCTGGAGGTGGTGCACCCTCCCATACGCCTTGTGGCCTTCGGATCAGGTCCCGATGTAGGCCCCCTCGTTCGTATGGCAAAGCACGTAGGCTGGACGGCCGAAGTGGTCGGTGCCAAGCCGGCCGCGGCACTCGAATGGCGCATCCCGGATGCTGATAAGCATACGTTCCTGATGCACCCGCAAGCAGTCCTTGACTACGTCGCGGTCGATAGCCGCACGGTGGCTGTATTGATGAACCACAACAAGGTGCGAGACACGGCCCTGCTCGAAGCACTTCGCCGAACCGATATCCCGTACATCGGCCTTTTGGGGCCGCCCGCGCGATGCGAAGCGATATCAGGGCAGCGCGGTCGGACCGAACACGCCATCCACGGCCCTGTGGGACTGGATATCGGCGCGGAAACACCGGAAGAGATTGCGCTCAGTATCGTGGCCGAGATTCAGTGCGTGATGGCTGGCTTTGCTGGCGGCTCGCTGCGTGACAAACGCGGCATGGTGCACCGGCGCATACCACACGTCAGGGACGCGCACGCATGACGCGATCTGCGGAGGCTGTCAACAAATACAGCACCGCCATCCGCACGGCAATTCCGTTGGTGACCTGGTGCAGTATGATGCTGCGCTCATGATCCACAACCTCGCTTTCCAGTTCGACGCCCCGGTTTATCGGACCGGGATGCATAACCAGAAACGAGGGAAAACGCCGCAGGTGCTCCGCCTTGATGCCGTAGCGCGTATGGTACTCGCGCACGCTTGGAATGAGACTCGCCTGCTGCCGCTCTAGTTGGAGTCGAAGCGCCATGGCCACATCACAGTCTTGCAATGCTTCGTCCAGATGATGCGTCACGCGCACGCCCAAGGACGCAGCATTGTACGGCATCAGCGTTCTGGGTGCACAGATGGTCACTTCGGCACCCAACTTGCGGAGGCCCAAGATGTTGGAGCGAGCCACACGGCTGTGGGCTATGTCGCCGATGATGGAAACCTTCAGTCCGCGCACCGACGGGAAGCACTCGCGCAGCGTGTAAAGATCGAGCAGCGCTTGGGTTGGATGCGCATGCCCGCCATCCCCCGCATTGATGATCTGTGCCTTCGTGCAACGGGTCAGAAAATGCGGCACACCGGGTGAGGAGTGGCGCACGACGACCATGTCCACCTTCATGGCCTCAATGTTGAGCGCCGTGTCCTTGAGGGTCTCCCCTTTGCTGACCGACGAGCCTTTCTCGGAAAAGTTTACGATATCGGCGGACAGGCGCTTTTCGGCCAACTCAAAGGACAGCCGCGTACGCGTGGATGGTTCAAAGAACAGGTTGCAGACCGTGATGCCGCGTAGCGTAGGAACGCGTTTGATGGGCCGCTCCAAGACATCCCTGAACTCCTTGGCCGTGTCAAGAATCAGTCTGATCTCGTCCGCGCTGTACGAAGCCAGACCTAGGAGGTGACGGTGCTGCAATTGTGACAAATCTCCGCTGTTCAACTCGTCCATACCGCCTAATTCCGCGTGCTGTTTGTACGCCGTTCCACCAGGTAAACGCCTTCGTGGCTGTCCGTCTCGTGCAGCCGTACACGAATTTCTTCCCCTGATATCGTGGGCACGGTACGGCCCACGATATCCGCTCGAATAGGCAGCTCTCGCAGTCCGCGATCCACCACGGCCAGGAAACGTATGGACGCCGGACGCCCCATGTCCATCAGCGCATCCAGTGCGGCGCGCACGGTCCGTCCGGTGTACAGCACATCGTCGACCAGCACCAGATTGCGCTCGGTCACATCAAACATGATGCGCGTCGCGCGTACGACCGGCTGCTTGAGCCGCTGCCGAAAGTCGTCCCGATACATCGTAGCATCCAAAACGCCGAGCGGAAGGTCGATGTCGTCCACTGCGCGAATCATGCGTTTAAGCCGCCGTGCGATGTGAACACCGCGGGTTTGCATGCCGATTAGCGCAAAATGCTCCCCGGCGGGATCGTCCGGGTCCATCAGTTCGACAATCTGGCGCGCCATGCGCTGGAGCGTACGCTCCAGGTCTTGCGCATCCATTAGACGAGCCTTGACGACATCAGACGCTTGCATGCGCGTAAGTTACGCGATTCTGCCACTTCTTTATGATCCTCCTGCGCGCCGTTCGTCTGCACGCGGATTGCAGTCGCCGCTGGAACCATTGAGAATGATTCCGTTCCATGCGATCATCAGTTAAGCGGCACCGCATGAGCAAGGGCACCACATTGCGATATCTGGATCCTGTGATGGTGTCCAGACTCAAGAACATGGAGCTGCGCGCCCGCCTGGTAGTGGAGGGTTTCATCACGGGCCTTCACAAAAGCCCCTACCACGGGTTTTCGGTAGAGTTCGCAGAGCATCGTCCGTACAACCCTGGAGACGAGCTGCGGCGCGTAGACTGGAAGGTGTTCGGCCGGACTGATCGCCACTATGTCAAGCAGTACGAAGAAGAAACAAACCTGCGCCACTATGTGGTCCTGGACAGCTCGCCTTCGATGCGATATCATCACGCGGGTGCCTTGTCCAAATTCGAGTATGGTGCTTACCTGGCTGCGGCCCTGCACTTCCTGATGGTCAAACAGCGCGACGCTACCAGCCTGGTGGCATACGACGAGCGCATTCATACGATGATGCGCCCCAAGGCCACGTTGCAGTACCTGCGGCAGATTCTTGCGCAGCTGGAGCACCTTTTCACGATGGAGCCGGAGGGCCGGCGCACCAACACGGCATCGGCACTCCACGAGGTCGCCGAGCGCATAGCGCGCCGCTCCCTTGTCGTGGTTATCTCGGATCTCTTTGACAATGTGGCGACGCAGCACACCGTGATACGCGCGCTGCGCCACCTGCGCCATCGCGGCCATGAGGTGCTGGTGTTCCGTATCCTGGAGAGCGCCACCGAGCGCGCCTTCGACTTCCCTGATGTGCCGATGGTGTTTCGGGACATGGAGACTCAGGAAGAAATTACAGTGCACCCGGCACAGCTGCGCCGCCACTTCACCAAGGCGGTGAAGGCTGACAGCGAGGAGTTCCGTCGGCGCTGCCTGGAGCACAATATCGACTTCGTTGAGCTTGACACCGGCGAGCCCTACGGGACCGCACTCCTCGCCTATCTCAGCAAGCGCCGGCGTCTACACTAGTGTGCGTACCGTTTTCCAGTATGGTCCGTGAGATCAAAGCGGCGGCGGCGGAGCTGTACCCGGCCGTTGTCGCATTGCGGCAAAAGATCCATCAGTACCCTGAATTGGCTTTTGAGGAGCATGAAACGGCCCGCCTTGTGCAATCTACGCTGTCCCCGCTCGGGCTCGGCCTGGAAACGGGCATCGCCAAGACCGGGGTCGTAGCAACGCTTAAGGGGGGCAGGCCCGGACCTACAGTGCTCTTGCGGGCGGACATGGATGCCCTGCCCATCCAGGAGGAGACCGGCGTCCGATACGCTTCAAGCCGTGATGGCGTGATGCATGCTTGCGGGCACGATGTGCATACGGCTTCGCTTCTGGGAGCGGCGATGATCCTGCATCGGTTGCGGGCGCACATCGCAGGCACGGTGCGGATGGTGTTTCAGCCCAGCGAAGAGCTTCTGCCGGGCGGTGCCAAACCGATGATCGAAGCGGGCATTCTGCGTGCACGCACGGGGCTTGCGGCACCTGCCGCTGCCTTCGCGCAGCACGTCTGGCACGCCTTGCCCGTGGGGACGATCGGCATTCGCAGCGGCATGTTCATGGCGTCTTCCGACGAAGTCTACATCACTGTACACGGCCAGGGCGGCCACGCGGCCGAGCCGCATCGACTTGCCAGCGACCCCGTGCTTGCAGCCGCACATGTCATCGTGGCCTTGCAAAGCGTCATCAGCCGTCACTGCAATCCCGAAATGCCCAGCGTGCTTTCCATAGGCAGCGTTTCCGCCGCGGGCGCGACAAACGTTATTCCGGACACGGTGCATTTGGCAGGCACCTTGCGCGCTATGGGCGAAGCCTGGCGCAGCCAGGCCCACGCATTTATCCAGCGTGTGGCGACCGGCACCGCGACGGCATACGGGACACAGGCCACCGTTGAAATCAGAAAGGGCTACCCTGCGTTGCACAACGACCCGGGGGCCGCGGCCTTGACACGCAGCGCGGCTGTTGAATTCGCGGGAAGCGATCACGTCGTAGACATAGACCGGTGGTATGCGAGTGAAGATTTTGCTTACTTCCTGCGCACCGTACCGGGGGCATTTTACTTGATTGGAGCGGGATGTCCGCACATGATTCACACGTCTCGATTCCTGGCAGCTGACGCAACGCTGCGCACCAGTGCAGGCTTCATGGCGTACTTGGCGTGGCGCTTTCTGGCAAAACGTGAGGACCGCATACCTTTGTAATCCACCTGCACGCGGCGCATTTTGGGCCGTAAAGGTGTTTCTGGTTGCAGAGTGCCGCGTATAGCGCAGTAATCACATCGCTGCACCTGTGCGCATGGTGCAGTTCGCAAAATATGATATCTTTGGTGTGTTTTGCACCGCTCATGAGGAAGTTTCTGCCATGCAGAATGAGTCCGCAGTGGTTCCCAAAGAGCCGGCCGCAGCCGGCGAGATCAGCGCCAATGGTGATGCCGACAGGGCATCCGCGTTGGCGCCAGGCAGATTTTCGTTCAAGAATCTGCGATTGGCGCCGCGCATCTTCATAGCCAATTTGGCGCTGGTCATCATCACGGTGCTGGCTATCTCGGTCACGCTTCTCATCAATTCGGCTACGGCCCTGCGAAACGAGACTAGTGATAGCGCAGAGCAGTTAGCCCGTCTGATCGCCGGCAAGTACGGCGACATTGGCGAGATCTCTATCGCCAATGTGGCGCGTACGGTAGATGTGATCCTTGATGATCCGATGACTGCGCAGGCAGCAATCGCAGCGCACTTTGTGGAGGCCGCAGCAGAAGCCGGGTACGATACGTCCGCGGTCGTGGACATCCTGACCTCCATCGCCAACGAAACGGTGCTGGACGAGTTTTGGATCACCGATACGACGGCTTTGTCGTACTTGACCAATGTCCGCGATTCCGTTGGGGCTTTGGTGCCGTTTCGCTTCAGTCCGGACGCTTCCGTGCAGCCTCAGGCGTCCAAGTTCTACCCGCTGCTGCATGCGCCGACGGATACGTTCGCCATTGTCACGCAACCTGCGCAGGTGCGGGAGATTGACCGTGCGGTCTACAAGTACGTCGGTGTGAATGGCGTAGACCATCGCAGGATTGTTCAGATAGGAAATGAGCTTGTGTTCGGCGACCAGGAGCTTTTGCGCCAGACCCATGCCCGGGACCGCGCTGATGTTTCCGGTGTGATTGAAGGAAATCTTGGGCAGCATATGCGGGCCAAGGGCACGATCCTGGACCATTTCGTAGCGACTGCCGAAGCTGCTGATTGGGGTCGGGATTCCTTAAATGCTGCGCTCACCTTGCTGACCGGTCGGACGAACATGAACGAAATCCGGATTGCGGACATGGATGGCAGCATCATATACTCCAGCGATCCCGGGGAGGTGGGTGGCTTGTTGCCGGCATCGGATACCTTGGCGACTTTGGACCTCTTGTCCGTGCAATGGGTGGATCACCCTACAGGGCCACATGCGGGGCACGAATCCGCCTACAAGCGTGTGACGGTGGCACGGTCACACGGCGAGCGCCTCGTGCAGGTTGAACTGGAGATTGAGGGAGCCGCGGGCAACGTTTTGTACACGGTGTATCAGGATGAGGCCAACCTATTGGTCAAGGATGGTTATCCCCAGGCGCTCTGGATCGTCAACCGCGACCATGAGCTGGTCGCGGCTGCGCAAAATACACCGCTGCAACAGGTCGGCGGGGGCAGCCTGTCGGCGTTTGTAGCATTTGATTCACTGATGGCTGCGTCGACGACCGCAGCAAGCGTGCTGGACAGCGCCATGGCTCCGGGCAATACGGACGTGATTCGCTTGGCCAGGCTCGGGATCACTTCCGCCGCCCAGCGCGGCACCTGGGCTGCCGCTCCTGTCAACATTGGCGAGGAACGCATTGGCGGCGTGCTGCTGTACGTGAACATGGATGCCATCGCCGCTAACGTCCGGGGAGAAGCCCGCAAGACCGCGTTCATCGCCCTCTTGCTGCTGGCCTTTACTGCAGCTGCGACATTCCTGGGTGCTCGGCTGCTCACCCGGCCTATTGAGGCGATTGCCGATGCAGCGCACATGGTAGAAACAGGTGAGCAACTGGATTATCAGCTTATTCGTCCGGTAACCAAGCGCTCGGACGAGATCGGGTCGCTTGCACGGGTCTTTGAAGACATGGCAATACAGGTCTTCAACCGCGAGGAAGTGCTGGAGGCTCTGGTGTCCGAACGAACCCAGGCGCTTCAGACGACCAATGCGGAACTGCGCCAGGCGCAGCGCGCCATCACGCGGGACCTGGAGATGGCCAAGATCGTTCAGGCCGCCTTGGTCCGGGAAGGCACGGTGGGGTTCCAGGCCTTTTCTGTTTGTGCCAGGATGGAGCCTGCGCTTCGGGTAGGCGGTGATTTTGTGGACTTTGTAGAATTCAAGCCCGGGCAGCTGTTCGTAGTCGTGGGCGACGTATCAGGCAAGGGCGTGGCGTCCGCACTGTTTATGGCTGCCTCGCAGGCAGCGTTGAAATACGCCGTCGCAGAGGGTGTCGGTACCATTTCGGACATTGCGGAAGAAGCCAACCGGCGTCTTTGCAGCCAGAATCCGATGGACCTATTCGTGACGGTGATCCTGGCAATTGTGAATCTCGCCACCGGAAAGGTGGAGTATGTGAGTGCGGGCCATGAGCCGCCTTATATTCTGGCCGCGGATGGCTCGCGATCAAACCTGCCGATGACCGGCGGTCTGGCCATGGGCGTTATGGACGACTTTCCGTATCGCAGCAAGACGATGTACCTTGGGCCGGGAGAAACGCTTGTAATGTACTCGGACGGCCTTACGGACATGGTCGATGTCAGTGGTGAGCTGTTCGGCAAAATGCGTCTGGAGTCGTCCATAGACGCTGCACAGAGTCAATTGCCGCAAGACATCGTTGACAGGGTATGGAAAGATATCCTTACCTTTTCCGCAGGTATGCCGCCTGCAGACGATATGACCTGCTTAGTCCTTCACAACAAGAACTCCACAAAAAGTGTCGCACAAGTTTAACGTTACGCTCCAGGCGCAGCTCAAGGAGCTGCGCACCTTGGCCGAGATGGTTGAGGCATTCGGCGCTGTGCATGAGCTACCGAGCCGCACCACATTCATCATCAATCTTGCACTGGACGAGTTGATCACCAACATTTTGGTCCACGGGGCATTCGATGAGGGCGTCGAACCCACCATCGAGGTAGAGCTAGGTCTGCACAACGGCACGGCCGTACTGACCGTTGAGTCAAACGACGTGGAATTTGACCCAACCGAGGACACGAATCCGGATACGGAATCTGATCTCCTCGCCCGCGGGATTGGGGGCCTAGGCCTGCACCTGGTCAAGTCCCAGGCATCCCGTTCATCATACGTGTACGTAAACGGGAAAAATCGGCTTACACTGGAGTATGACACTCCGTAGCCGTACACTGAAGCTGTGTACCGAACCTAACCCAAAAGAGATAGCCTACAATGCAACTTGAAATCGTGGAAGATCGCGTTGGCGATACCCTGATCTTGGCACCCGTAGACCGTGTGGACAGTTCGGTTGCGCGAGACTTTGAAGAGTTCGTTTCTAATCGCCTTGCGGAGGGCAACACCAGCCTCGTCGTGGACTTTGCTCGTCTCGGCTTCATAAGCAGTGCGGGGATGCGGGTGTTGCTGCTGGCTGCCAAGAAACTCAGGGCAGGAGGTGGCTCCCTCCTGCTGTGCGGGATGCGCGACAGCATACGGGAGATTTTCAGCATTAGCGGCTTCGATAGGATCATAACCATCTGCAACTCGCGCGAAGAAGCACTGGCATATGAGGCTTAACGCTACTTCCTCAGGAAGCATCTGCGGCTGCTGAGGCCGCAGGCTGTCGCCGCTTTCTGACCTTGAATGTGAGACTTGGTGCTTGGCGCAGCGTGCCTCTTGTAGTCCCCGTAGAACACTCGCTACCCTCCGGCAAGTCAATCGGTGGCGCGCAATGCGTGCTCCCTGGTACAAATCGGTGGTGATTGCTGCCCGGCTGTATTCATCAAAACAGCTGCACATTGTCGCACGATTTTGCGGATGCCGCCCGTGCGCAAGGATCCATTCCAAGCCGGCGGGCTTCAGACCCTCGCGGATACGCCCGGTCAAGAGACCGCGGTCGCCGATCCGTACCAGCCGCTTCAAGCCGAACTGCTTTTGTAGCTTCTGGACTTGCGCATCCGGGGCCGGGATCCGCCGTGTTTCCGGCAAATCCCTCCACGCCGATGGGGCGTTCCGGTGGCAAAAGTCCCACGATGATCTGCTGATCCGCTTCTTGCCCTTTTTTGCGATCTCGGGAATAGCCGTGGAAGGCCAGGTCCATGGCCTAGCCAAGCGCATAACGACTGGTCACATCACACAGCACCCAAGGCATTCAGGCTTTTGCGCGCCAGGCGGGATGGCGGCCTGGGGCGTAAGCAGCCAGTCCATGGTTTCGTAGAGATCATCGGTGGTCGCACCGCTCCACATTGCGCTCCTTTCCCGAGGGCGCTCTTGGCATGATGCAGGGCGTTAGCCCGCTTGCTTTGGGAATTGAGAATGCTGGACGCAATAAGCGCCAGCACCGGACGGTTCGGATCAATCATCTTGGGCAGGTCCAAAGCGCGCATGGTGCCCCGCACGGCAGCCACATGGCCATGCCTCACGCTGTTACGGAAGCGGTAGGCCCCCTTGAGTCCTTATGCTGGGGCTATGCCGCCGCGCAGCAGGATGTGGAAGCCTTAGATGGCTCAGAGCGACAGCGCGGTGATATTGAGGAGAATCTTCTTGACGATCACGGACGCGTCAGTCGTGTCGGATGAGCGGGTGGACCGGCATTTTGGGGATGCGGGCCACGTACATAAGGACTATCATCGATAGTTCCTATCACCGATAGGTTCGCGGGCGTGTGTTGGATTTGCGCTGTCAGGGCAGAGCTATCCTGAAAACAGGCAAAAAAAATCACCAAGCACGGTGGAGAAACAGAGCAATCTATTACAGCCACAGCATGGGGATACTTTACGTATCTCGTGTACCCTGTTTGCCGCATTGATGCCTGCAAAAGAAGGCAAAACCCTTCAGAAACACGCCAGATCGGCCGATTCTGCCTGTTTGGCAGGAAAACAGTCCGCACAACGCCTTGACCAAGGTGCCCTGAAACAAGGCATTTGGGGTAACATCAGTCTGGGGACCTACCTCCATCCTCTACATGGCACAGCCATTTGAAGCCATTGTAAGGGTGTTTCATGTAAGACCTCCGTATTCCTTCTTGGCACATTCCAGATACTTTCCCAAGCGTGCGGGAAGGCGGAACAGCCTCCTTCCTCCGCCCCAGCCGTACGGGCGGTAATCGAAGTAAAAATGCGGGAGGTGACCTCCTCAGAACAGATGTTGCAGGGCCGCAACCGTTCGGAGCCACGGCAAGCCATCGCGCCTTGGCACAGGGCACCTTGAACTGCATAGTGCTTGCCGCGCTAGGCGGCAAGCACCTGCGGAGCATGCGCCCTCAATGCTTGGGGTTCAGTGCTAAGGTATACGCCGGAATTCTCCCGCAGACTAGGCAGACATGTGCAATGAGACCGACTATTCGTCCTCATCCTCGTACGGCTCCGGCATGAGCACAAATTCCGGATAGGCTTCTATGCCAAGCTCCGCAGCGTCCTGGCCCAGCTGCTCCACCCCTTTGGACACGCGCGCCCCAATGGTCATATCCAGAACTTTCCACAAGACATAGGAGATGGAAAACACAAATACACCAACCGTCAAGATTCCCAAAAGCTGCACACCGAGATTCGTGTCGTTATGCGTTATGCACACGGCCAACGTGCCCCAAATGCCGGCAAACAGGTGGGCTGGCACTGCCCCAACAACATCGTCCACGCGGAAGGACCACAATAGTCTGTAGCCTGCGGTACACACGATCGCCCCGACCGCGCCTACCAGGATCGCCCAATAGTGATTCACCATGTCAGGGGCCGCCGTAATGGCGACCAGGCCCCCAATCGCGCCGTTGAGGACCGCAACAAGGTCGAACCGTCCCAAGATGGGCCGAACAAAAATGATCGCTGCGATCACGCCGCCGGCTGCGGCCAGGTTGGTGTTGACCAGCACTACGCTCATGCTTGTGGCCGCTGAAGCAGAGCCCAGCGCCAACACTGATCCGCCGTTGAATCCAAGCCAGCCAAACCAAAGGGTGAACACGCCGAGAGTCACGACGGGAACGCTTGAAGGCGGCGTAGGCCTCGCCGTCCCGTCCTTGCTGAACTTGCCCAGCCGTGCGCCCAGCACAATGGCACCTGCTAATGCAGCCCAACCGCCCGTGCTGTGGACAATGGTGGAACCAGCAAAGTCGTGAAAGCCCACCTCACTCAGCCAACCCAAGCCCCAGGTCCAAGCACCCACGACAGGATAAATGAATCCTGTGAGCACGAGGGTGAAGATGAAGAACGCCCACAGATTGATGCGCTCGGCCAAGGTCCCGGACACAATGGAAGCGGCGGTCGCAACAAACACCATCTGGAAAAACCAGTCACTCATCACGGAGTAACCGTTTTCCAGTACAGCTTCCGTTGCCGATTCGTCTCCCCCGAGCAAAGCAATCTCTGCTTCGGAAGGGCCGTAGAACAACTTGAATGAGCCGATCCAACCCGACACATCTACATACATCAGGTTGTATCCAATCAGGTAGAAAGCCATCCCTGCAATAGAGTACAGGCCCACATTCTTCAGGCAAATGACCGAGGCGTTCTTTGTTCTGACCGATCCAGATTCCAGCATGGTGAACCCGGCCGCCATCCACATGACCAAGCCACCCCAGATCAAAAAAGAGAGAGTGTTGAATACGAACTGTGCTTCTTGGCTCATGATTGTTAAGGTATGCTAATGATGGACTGCACCGTTCTGGGCGCTAGGCCGACAGGATGCCAAGAAGACTGAGCACGTCAGGCAAGCCTTGCGAAACCGTCCCGACCAATGGGTGGTGCCGCTACATGCGCAAGACTACGAGCAGTTGCGGTGTAAATTCGTCATGGGTACTGCCCAGCTTGTTGCTCCAGTACTGAAGCTCTACGCCAGCATGCAGCCACCCACCTCCTGTAACGTCAACCGTGAACTGGGGCTGTGCTAGAATCCACGATCTCACCTTAGCACCGAGCTCGTTGGTTACGCCGCTAATATACTCTGCATGCCCCGTCCACGCAAACGACGCTGCGCCCAGCTTGAACGTCAGCAGCCAGCTTACGTCAAACATGAAGCCCGTATCATCCGTCTTGGGAGCACCGCCCTTGCCTACGCCACTGCTGGCATCTAGCATGGCCGCAAAATCGGTATTCAGAAAGATGAATCCTGGCACAGACCACGAAAGCTGGATCCCCGGCAGGATTTTCAAGACGTTGGCATCGCCATCAAAGTTGATCCCGCCGACGAGCGATATATCCCGGATGGCTCCAATCTTGATTTCCCTCCCGCTCGCCTTGCCTAGGCTGAGGGCCGGGTACCACTCACCGTAGAACTCCTTGTCGTTGAATCCATCGGCTTTGTTGTCGTCGATGAAGTCGATGAAGAAGAAGCTGCCTCCGAACCTCCAGCTGCTTGCATTCTGGAACGTGAGGATTGATGTCGTAGAACTGGCTCCGTCTTCCGTAAACGGGTTCACCAGCTTGCCATACTGCCATGCAAAGTCCGTCTGGGCCGCGCTAGGCAGCACAACCGCCATCAATAATCCGACGCACATTGCCCAGCGTGTGCAGGTCCCTGCCAACTGCAATGCAAAAGGGGAACGCATTAGCTCGTAAATGTTGATGAACGATTAGTGGCACGCCAATGCTACAGCAAGCAGTGCCCATTTGCAAGATCCGGTGCCAGACAGGACTGCGTGCCAAGGCTCAATACATGGAATAATCGTTGATTGCTTCGACTTTCCGGATGTGCGGGACCGCGTGCATGAGCGCCTGTTCGATGCCTGCGCGAAGTGTCATGGTGCTCATCGGGCAGGAACCGCAGGCACCCAGCAGCTCCAACTCCACCACCATGTCCCGCGTAATCTTGCGCAAACGGACCGAGCCGCCATCTGCTTGGAGGTACGGACGGATGGAGTCGAGCCCGTCCTCTATCTGCTTGCGCAACGCTTCGTCCACGTTTGGATCGTACGCGTCTTCCATAGCATGCTAACGGTATTCTATCTCCGGCAACACAGTTGCGGCTTGGCCAGCGACCGCGAAGACTATATGCTCAGCTGCAGCAGCGAATGCGCGTGCAGAAGCACATTCGGGCGCAGCGACCACGATGGGCACGCCCTCATCACCCGCACGCCTGAGGCGCTGCTCCAGCGGCACCTCGCCCAAAAACGGCACGCCGCTGGATTTCGCCAGCTTGCGCGCCCCACCTTGGCCGAAAAGATAATACTTTCTGTCGGGTAAGTCAGGCGGTGAGAAGAATGCCATATTCTCAATGACGCCGAGCACCGGCACGTTCACCTGTTCAAACATGGCGATGCCCTTGCGCGCGTCGGCTAGCGCTACGCGCTGCGGCGTAGAAACGATGACGGCACCGGTAAGCGACACCGTCTGGACGATGGTCAGCTGAATGTCGCCGGTACCCGGCGGCAGATCCAGCACCAGGAAGTCCAACGTTCCCCACTCTGCATCGCCCAGAAATTGACGCACCGCACTTGAAACCATAGGCCCGCGCCAGATAACCGCATTGGAGGGATCCACCAAAAGACCCATGGACAGCAGTCGTACCCCGTGCTTCTCCAGAGGAATGATCTTGCGTGCCTTGTTGACGCGCGGCCGTTCGTTCTCCACGCCGAACATCGTAGGCACGCTCGGGCCGTAGATGTCGGTATCGACCAAGCCGGTCCTGAATCCACGCAGTGCAAGCGCCGCCGCAAGGTTTACTGCAACCGTGCTCTTGCCAACCCCGCCCTTGCCCGATGCCACCGCGATCAGGTGGTTTGCGCCTGGTCTGATGGGTACCTTGCCGCGCCTGATTCCGACTATGTTGACCTGTACTTGCGTATCATCCCCATGCTTTGCTTGGATCACGGCACGACATCGGTCTGCAACGCGCTGCGCAAACGGGCTGCCAGGGTTGTCTACGCTTACTGTAAATGCGGCCCGATTCCCCTTGACGTCCAGATCTTGCACCCGGCCTAAGCGCACTATATCAGTCTTCCGGTCCGGGTCGACAATAGCGGTGAGTGCGCTCAGTACCGATTTGCGTGTCATAGGCACATCAGTGTGTAGCCTTTACAGACCTTGTGCAACTACGCTTGTTCCCCTCTTCTCTGCATAGCGCAGTGCGATCCCGTGTCTGAGGTCCCAGGGGCTTACCGTCGTCTCTTCGGATCCGAACCGCTGCATCACCTCGTCCAGAATCAGCACCGCACCAGGAAACACATCGCTGCGACCCGCCATGTGGCGCGTGTTCAAGGCCAGTACTTCGGACTGCGTCATCCCCATGAGTCGCGTGCGCCATCTGCGAACAGTCTGCGCAGAGAGCGTCGGAAGGGCAGCCATACCGGCGTCGCCATATTCCAGAAGCGCCAGGAGCCGCTGTGTCAAAGAAGCACCAATCAGCAGGGTCGGTGGCTGTACTCGAACACTTCCAAGCTCGCTCCGGACCCATGCCGCAGCGCGTGCCGCTTCGAACGGGGCGGGGGGCTGCTCCGAAAAATATCGCTCCGTTATCCTGACCGAGCCAATGTTCAGGCTTTGCCGCAAAAGGCTACCGCGTACGCTTTCCACAATTTCGGTGGAGCCGCCCCCAATGTCCAGCGTTACGGTGTTCCGGGCTGCGCCATCCTGCGTTGCGGCTGCCAATGCCGGCAAGCAGGCCGTGGCACCTCGGAAGCTCCACTCCGCTTCTTTCGCTCCAGAAATGATCGTGTAGTCCAGCCCTGTTTCCGACTTGACCCACGCAATCATATCGGACGGGTTCCGGATATCTCTCGAAGCGCTGGTACCAATGGCGATGCAGTCTCGCGCACCTAGCCGCTCGTATTCGTCACGAAACGCGATGAGCGCATCGCGCAGCCGATGCAGTGCTCCTTCCGCAAACTCCCGGTGGGCATCCACCCCTTCCCCCAGCCGGACCATGCGCACCTCATCCTTCACGACTCGGAGTCTGCCCGCGCCTTCCACATCCGCCACCAGCATCTTGGCCGCGTTCGTTCCTACATCAATAACAGCAATGCGAATAGCGCCGTGGGATTGGTCCCAATGGGTAGCCTGCCCGAAGCACGGCCGCATGCAGTCGGGTTGCGTGGAACGGTCTACTGATCCATCCACACGGCGATGCCCCACTGGCCCGGGTGGTCCGGGACCTCTGCCCCAAAGTCGCCGTAGTGATGCGTTCCATCCGTCACGAACCTGAGCACGTACTCGCCCGCATCGAGGCTGACAAAGCCGCTGAACAACCGGTTTTCGTCTCCTCCTCCCGCCGCCACTGTGTTGTACCGGGTCATCTCCCATACGGGCTGATCGTCGCCTGTACGCTTCAGCATGCCATAGTCGAAGCGGGTACTCGTGGAAATTTCTCCTACAGCCCTGATGCGAATCCGCGTAGGCTGGCTAACAGCAAACCGTACTTCTCGTTCCTCGTGCGCTTCCAGGCGCGTCCAGTTGATGGTGGCGGCCGCTTCGCTCAGTGCGTTGCTGAACAAATCCTGGCCTCGGCCTTCGCGCGCCTGACCAAGGGGCAGTCCTTGCGCCGCATCGCCCATGCCGTCGCTGATAGCGAACGCACCCGTCGGCAGCGTGCGCGACACAGGAAACATCGCGATGCCCCAGCGCTCTGGATTATCCGGTGCCTCCGCATTCCACGAATCCCAGGCATGCGAGTCGTCCGTGATATACTCCAAGGCGTACGTCCCTGGCTCCAAGTACAGGAACTCTGATTTGTAGAGGTTCTTATACGACCCGCCGGCGTGCAACAAGTCGCCCGGAGCCAGCTTCCAGACCAACTCTTCCCGGCCCTGGTGGATTCTTGTCAACTGCCCGTAATCGTAAGCCGTTCCATAATTCCCGGTGACTTCCCCTACAGAATAGAGCACGACACCCAATGGCTGGCCTACCCGGAAATGCTGCTTGAGATGCTCATCGTTGCCTACGCGCGCAAAGCTGAGTAGCGGCTGGCGCGTCTGCCACGGATCAAAGGGTAGAATGGCATCTGAGTCTTCGACTGCAATGGAGATGCCCCATGCGCTCGGATCATACGGTGGATTGCCGACCCATAGGCCATAAGCATGCGACCGGTTCGTTTCTGCGAACGCGCGATAGATACCGGGCACTAGGTTGATTCTGCCTGTGAACCGCCGGTTGGACGCAGCGCCCCCCGCCGGTTCTGAGTTTTGTAACGCAAAAAACCAGACGCGCGTCCTCTCCTGCACGTGCTCAATCCAGTAATGATCCCGCGGTTCATGCCCGGATGCCGTACTGATTTCTCCGGTTGCCGACACCGCGATGTCAGTCGGTCGCAAGACCTCAAAGGCGAATTCGCGGTGTTCATTATCCCCCAGCATGGTCGCCTCCCACAAAAGCGGCGTGTTTGAAGCCTTTGGGGGCAAAAAGTCCAGCCGGCGTGCGTTGTCATTCTTGTCTGCTGTGCGCAACACGAACCGCAGCGACGACAGTGATCGATTGTCCAGCCGAGCCCGAGGAATGCGCTGGTCTGCGCGAAGACCATAGGTAGCGTAAAAGACCTCGTACAGGCCAGCCCCTAGTATAAACGTGTCGGCCTTGATGTGGCGCAGTGACCCGGCACCGGCGCTGAGGCGCTGCGCTTGCATGTCCCAGACGATTTTCCCGTTGTCGAAATCGCGAATCCACGCGGTCGCCGCAAGTCCCGAAGCCCCTTCACGCGTGTCCACCAGGCCTGTAGCGTCTACGACCAGACGCGTCGTAGCATCAAGCTCAAACGCGGACGATTCCAGTGCAGCCCGTTCCAGGTCTGCAAAGACGACCAGTCCTCTAGGCTGGGGCGGGCCTACAACAATGCGGAGAGCAACGAGTCCGGCAAAAACAATTACTACCGTATGCAGCGATTTACGTGCCATCTCCAGCGAGCCTTGTGATCGTTGTGATGTACGCAAAAGGTACACAAGATGTTACGCAAAGCGCCTTCCTCGCGAGCAAACCGCTCCGTGCGAACACGCGGCCTCGCACGAGGCCGCAGCTCCGTGCGAGCGCGTAACTGCGTAACCGCGTAACATTGTAGCCTATTTTAGAGTAATATCCCTCATCAAATGATCGTCTGGGAGCATTGCAGCACGTCAGTCTACGCGGCCTGTTAGCGCTGATTCGCAGCCGGTTGCAGCGTGGCGTACTGACTGCAGTGTTCGTCGTTGCCTGCCTGGCCTGCAGCGCGTACGTCGTCTTTGCCAAGGGGCTGGGGGATCATCCTACACTGGTTCTGGCGATTCTGTACCAGGTTCTGGTGTTCGGATGCTATGGGGCACTGTGGCTGCTCATGGAACAGGTGTTTTGCAAAGACCAGCCATCTCCATCCCAGGCCTTTTGGCACCTTGTTGTGGCCGCAGCGGTTGCTTCCGCCATCTTTGTTGCGGTCGTAACAATCATCCCCGGTGGCTTCAACGATGACGGAGAGCCGCTCGCTATCTCTACGGTAGCCCAGTCTGCGCTTATTGCTCCAGCATTCTTTGGCTTTGCTGTGCTGCTCTTACTCCGATTCCGTGAGTTGCTGCTGCACCGGCGTACCCGTGCTGCCATTCGGTCGTGGCGTCTTATGCTCATAGCGCTGATTGTCAATGCCGGCGCTTCGGGCCTTTTTGGCGTATTTCCGGAGAGCGTGCTGAATGAGCCGGTGCGGATTATCACCGGTCTGGTTCTGCTTGTTTTCATCGCAATCAATGTGTTTCGCGTATCGTGGGTCGTCCGGCTGTCTGCCGGCAGAAAGGGGTTGACCATTCTCATGGCTTTGCTGGTGATGCTGTTCAGTGCACTGCTTATTGTCTCACCTTCCAACGACCTACAGGCGGTAGATGCATTCGGATTCGGCTTCGGAGTACCCGCTGCGTTCCTTTCCACCTACAACGCGGGATTGCATGCGTTTGCGGTCGGTGCAGGCAGATTCGGCATCATCTATTGCCTGACCTCCATTCTGTCGCTGCTGTTCCACTTGCCTACGACCAGTGATTACCGCCGGAGAGAAGGTGAGATGGCAGCGATCTACTCGCTGACCGACCTGGTCAAGGAGGTCTTTGACTTGGACAAACTCGTACGGACGATCGTGAGCTCTTCCGTAAATGCACACTCCGCGACTTCGGCGTGGCTGACCGTGCCGGATCCTGAATCGGGACTTTTGCGCCCGCAGATGGTGGCGGCGCATAATATTCAGCGTAGCGTTGTGGAGAGCAAAGTCAACTCGGAAGCACTCTATGATGATGCCGCCAGCGCCCAGGAAACGCTCTACTTGAAGTACGCGCGGTCCGATCACCGTGTGCGGGCGCGTCCTGGAGACAGCATCGAGAGTTTGCTCATTGTGCCGCTGGCCGCACACCAATCCGTACTCGGCGTGCTGTTTGTGGCCAAGGACATAGCCCGCGGCTTCAACGGCGAGGATATTCAGTCCATCAATGCCTTTGCCGCGCAGGCCGCCCTCGCGCTGGACAACGCCCGTCTGTTCGAGCGGCAGATTGAACGCGAGCGACTAGCACGTGAGCTTGCTATCGCCCGGGATGTGCAACAACGCCTTTTGCCCCAGCGATTGCCGACCTGCCCGCACCTGGACATAGCCGTGCTCAGCGCGCCGGCGCAGGAGGTTGGCGGGGACTACTACGACTTCGTCCAACTAGACGATGAACGCCTAGCCTTTATCGTGGGCGATGTTTCCGGCAAAGGTACTTCTGCAGCATTCTACATGGCAGGCATGCAGGGGGTTTTTCGCTCGCTGACCCGCATTACGCCGAACCCGCTTGAGTTCCTCGTGCGCGCAAACCGCGTACTCAGTGAGTCTATGGAGCGCAACGTGTTCATCTCTGTCATCTACGGCATCGTGGATCGTCAGAAACAGCAAATCGCACTTGCACGCGCAGGGCACTGTCCTGCCATTTTGGCCCGAAGGAACGAACCCGCAGCTTTCCTACGCTCCCAAGGGCCGGGTATTGGGCTGTTCCGGGGCGCGGATTTTCCCGAACTTGTTGAAGTGAAGAGTGTCTCCATGGTGCCAGGCGATATAATGGTGTTCTACACCGATGGCCTGGTGGAAAGCCGTAACGCCAGCGGCGACGAGTACGGCTACAAACGGCTTCTGGCCTCTGTGGAACGGCTGCGCCACGAGGACGCTGCCACCATTCACAAGGCGCTCTTGGACGATCTGCAGCAGTTCATGGGGAGTAGCAGTCGCTACGACGACGACATGACACTGCTGGTCTTCCGGTGGCGCAAGGCGACACAGGCTTGACAACCATACTTTAGCTATGAGACCACCTACCGGAGCACGCTTAAACGCAAGGCATTCGCGCAAAGACGATGAGTAATTTTTCTGTAGCCTTTCACGGTCGTGACAACGTGATGGTGCTGGCACTGAAGGGTGAATTAGACGCGCACACCGCCACGGAGCTTGAAGAGGCCATTGAGAAATGTAAGACAGATCAGGCATTTCGAATTGTCATTGACGGCACGCTGCTGGCCTACATCTCCAGCGCGGGACTTGGCGTATTCATGGCCTTTATTGAGGAGATCCGGGCGGAAGAGGGCGACATCAAAATCGCCTCCCTGCAGCCCCGGGTTTACAACGTGTTTGATCTACTCGGCTTTCCGCTGCTTTTTGACATCGTTGACACAGTTGACGAGGCCGTGCAGCGCTTTGCCGCGGGGTCAGCAACGAGCGAACAAGGGGTCTAACTCGGTGTCCCACCTCGTGAAGTCTGCCACCTATACCCTTGCGGTGCCCAGCTCCATGCGCTATCTGCAAATGGTGCGCCGTTTTGTGGTGCAGCACGCCACTATGGCGCAGTTTCCGGAAGATGCGGTGGAAGCTTTTGAGTTGGCGGTGGACGAGGCCTGCACCAACGTAATCGAGCATGCCTACGAGGGCCGGCCCGGCCACTGGGTCGATATCACGATCACGGTCGACCCTACTCGCTTTACCGTGCGCATTTGCGACGATGGCAAGCCGTTTGACCTTGCTTCCTATACCGAGCCGGATGTCCCGGCATTAACGCAGCAGCGGCAAGGCGGCGGACTAGGCGTCCACATCATTCGCCGCCTCATGGATCAGGTTGAATACCGGAAGCGGGATGGCCGAAACGAGATTTGCTTGGTCATGTACCGCGCACAGTAAGCACCGGGCGGCAAGCCAACCCCTTTCACTGCTTTGCTCCGTTCGGCAGGACGGGCTGCACGCTCACTACTCCCGCCCCATTGGGGCGCGTCCACTATAGATCGACGCTACGCCAAAGGTGATCGGCTTGGCGTGGAGGTCCTCGAAGCCCGCCGCGCGCATCTGCGCCAGAAAGGCCGCGCCGTGCGGAAAAGCACGGATGGAATCGGGCAGGTAGCTGTACGCACCGTGCACCTGCGACAGCATGCGCCCTACGTACGGCAGCACCAAGCGACTGTAGAGTCCATAGATCATGCCGAACAGCCTGCTCTGCGGCTGACTGAACTCAAGCACAACCACGCGTGCGCCGGGCCGAAGCACGCGCCGAATTTCGCCAAGGCCGCGCCTGAGTTCCTGGAAGTTGCGCACACCGAAGGCCACCAGTGCTGCATCGAACACACCATCTTCGAACGGCATGTCCTCGGCATCCGCCCGCACAAACGAAACGTGCTCGGATGCGCCCTTGCGGACTGCTTTGGCGCGGGCGACCGACAGCATCTCTTCAGAAATGTCCACGCCGACGACCATGGCGGGGCACCGTCGGAGCACCTCGAACGCCAGATCGCCCGTACCGGTGGCCACATCCAAGATGCGCTCCGAGGGCCTTACCCCCAGCGCACGAACCGCCGCGACGCGCCACCGGCGATCAGTGCCTAGGCTCAAGACCCGATTCAGCAAGTCGTAGCGTGGGGCGATGGCGTCAAACATCTCCGCCACCTGCTCCCGCTTGCCAGGCGCTTCGCCCACAGGCGGATAATATTGCATGGGCTACCGACCCGGCCGCGGATCCGTTGGCCGGGCCACGATGATCCCTATCTGCGCCTTGTTGTCCAATACGTAGGTCGCCAGGTCTGGGGACACCATCACGCCGCCCGAAGAGGAAGCATGGAGCAGGCCGAAGGTGCCGTCTGGCTGGGCAAATGCCAGTCCGGTGTGCGCAACATCAAGGCCTTTGATGTGCGTGCTCATCGCCAGTATGTCGCCATCCCGAAGCAGGGGGTAGGCCCTTCGTATCTGGGCCTGCGGAATATGATAAAGCGCTACATCCGCCAGATCACGCTCCATCGCAAGGATTCCCCGATACAAGCTGTCGTTTTCTGCCATGCGGGGATAGCTTTCGCGATGCGTGGACATGTAATTCAGCGTCTTTTCAAGTGGTATACCGCCGACAGCCTGCGTGATGTTCTGCAGGAATCCATGGGCTTCGTTGTTGATAATCCACTCGCTGAAGTAGTGCAAGAGACTGCAGTACCCATCCATTTGGCCATCGCGGTAGCGCAGCGCCTTAAGGCGCGCACGAAAAGTGCCGAAGTCATAGTCCTCCGTCGCAATGCCCAAGGCCATGGCAAGTACAACTTCGAGGTAGAGCACGCAGTCAAACTGGGTCAGATCCACCATCAGTTCGCCCTCAGGGCCGGTGTTCAGCAGCCCTGCAGCATACGGCTTGCCCTCAAACTGCAGCCCAACGGTGCGCATGATAGTGCCCAAGGACGCCGCGTGCAGTGACGACTGGCGCGCATCTGCCATGACCCGCGCAAAGAGTGCCTCTGATGAAGCGGGGGTTCCGGGCTGTGCCTGGCTGATCCACGCGGACCCAATGAGAAGCACGGCAAGGACGCCAACCCGCTTTGAACCTCTCATGGTTTGTTCTATCTGTTGTAGTTTCCTGCGCGTCGCCCTTCGGTGTTCTGGTCCCGATGTGTACTCACCTTGTCCATTAAGGTTTAAGCCATGCAAGCAGCGCCGCAGGAATTCGAGGTCACCGCTGATGGCCATGTCTTCAGCATACGCTTGGAGAACCGGCGCATCCTTGTAGACGGAGAAGCGGTTGCGGCTTCCATGGAAGAGATCGGCGAAAACCATTACAGCCTGCTCGTGAACCAGTGCAGCTATGATGTCGTGCTGAGCGGCGACCGTGCCGCGCTCATGGTCGGCATTGATGGTGCACAGATCGCCGTAGAGGTCAAGGACGCCAAGACCCTGCTCTTGGAAAAGTATGGCGGAAGACAAAGCAGTGGCAGCGGCGCACGCAGCCTGTGCGCTCCGATGCCCGGCCTGGTGCTCCGTGTCAGCGTCCAGCCTGGAGATGTGGTCACAGCAGGTCAGGGCCTTCTGGTGCTTGAGGCCATGAAGATGGAGAATGAGCTTAGGGCGCACGCCGACGGCGTGATCCGGCATGTGCATGTGGCCGCTGGAGAAGCCGTGGCCAAGAATGCCCTCCTTGTTGAACTCGATCATCATCTGCCAGAGCTTTCCAAAGCAGTCCGCTAATTGCCTGGTAAAGTTCTGTATCAGAATCGGTTATCCGTTGCGGTGGAGACCTCCCCCGTCCCTTGCGTTCACCATAATCCAGTGCATCCTTCTCTGTGGTGTACTGCAACGGGTGATACTGGTGATACATCAGCGAAGAAGGAACGCATGACAAAACGACCGGGAGCGCTTACCGCCGCGTTCGTGCGCACGATCAGCAGGCCCAGCATGTACGGTGCCAGGCGTGGGGGCGTGACCTGAGTCTCCGGGTCTGCCGCAAAAAGAGCGGCCGGATCACGAAGGCATGGCATCAACCGGTAAGAATCGAGCGACGCGTGAGACCCTGGCCGAGATCGAGAAGACGACCTGGGATGTGACACTGCGGGCAATCGATGGGGAGCAATACGTGGCGCTACCGCAGGCACATGGGGTCGCGCGTCCTTCACCGTGGACGCGCGCGCTTACTTGAAGCTGTCGAGAGAGCGAGTGAACTGTATGACCGGGTTGGAACGGCAGTTGGCGGCGCCTTGAAGAGGTTGTCCGTACAGTACGGAATGGAACAGCGGCGGCACTTCAAGCAGGTCGAAGCCTACGGTGGCAGTTCGAGCGGCAGACCGCACGGGGCGCGAAAAGCGGATGAACGGACAAGTGAAACGCCTGGTTGCGGACAGCGGGACACTCCCCGCGCCGTTGCAGGGCCGCCGGATCTGATGCGCCAACTTGAGCAAGATCCCGAATCATGGTCCAAGCCGGCGATAATTTCTGGGATCGGCTGAGGTCATTCTCGACATTCAATCTCCCATGATGCAACAGCGCTCTCTGCCGGTTCCCTTGCACCGGCGAGATCCACGCTGGCAGGGCAGAGGCGATGTCGTATCTTTGCTTACGGTCCGTCTTCTCCAATCCCTCGTAAGCGACGAAGAATGAGGACTGCGTCAGCAACGGCAGGCACACAAACCAACAGCGGCGCCACGACTGGCCACGAGGCCCAGTTGTGGGCAATGGCCGATGCGCTTCGTGGCTCGATGGACGCCGCCGAGTACAAGCATGTCGTGCTCGGCCTCATCTTCCTGAAGTACATCTCCGACGCCTTCGAGGAACGCCACGCGGCGGTCCTGGCTGAGGCGGGGGAAGAGGCAGCAGAGGACCGCGACGAGTACATCGCGAAAAACATCTTCTGGGTGCCGCCGGCAGCTCGCTGGGCGTGCCTGAAGGCCGAGGCGAGACTGCCGACCATCGGCCAGACCGTGGATCGGGCCATGTCGGCAGTCGAGCGCGACAACCCGGCGCTGAAGCAGGTACTGCCCAAGGACTACGCTCGGCCCGCCCTCGACAAGCAGCGACTCGGTCAGCTCATCGACATGGTGGGCAACATCCGCGTCGGGGACGCCGAGGCCCGGTCCCGGGACGTTTTGGGCCGCGTCTACGAATACTTCCTTTCGCAGTTCGCGAGTGCCGAGGGCAAGCGGGGCGGCGAGTTCTACACGCCGCGCTGCATCGTCAGGCTACTCGTTGAGATGCTGGAGCCCTACCGGGGGCGGGTCTACGATCCCTGCTGTGGCTCTTCAGGCATGTTTGTGCAATCGTTCGCGTTCATCCGTGCGCACGCCACCGGCAACGCCAACGGCGGCAAGGCGCGCGGCGACCTCTCGATCTACGGCCAGGAGTCGAACTATACGACGTGGCGGCTGGCCAAGATGAACCTGGCCATCCGGGGGATCGACGGGCAGATTGCCCACGGCGACACCTTCCACAACGACCGTCACCCGGACTTGAAGGCAGACTTCATTCTCGCCAATCCTCCGTTCAACGTTTCGGACTGGGGCGGCGAGCGGCTGGCCCAGGACAAGCGCTGGCGCTACGGCGTCCCGCCGAAGGGCAACGCCAACTTCGCATGGGTGCAGCACATGGTCCACCACCTCGCACCGAAGGGCGTTGCGGGGTTCGTGCTGGCCAACGGATCGATGTCGTCGAGTCAGTCCGGCGAGGGCCAGATCCGGAAGAACCTGATCGAGGCGGAGCTTGTGGATTGCATGGTGGCGCTGCCGGGCCAGCTTTTCTACTCCACCCAGATTCCCGCCTGTCTTTGGTTTTTGGCGCGCGGGCGCCGGCGACGCGGAGAGATCCTATTGATCGACGCGAGGAAGCTCGGCCGTATGGTTGACCGGACGCACCGCGAACTGACTGATGAGGATCTCGCGCGGATCGCGGACACCTACCATGCATGGCGGACTGGAGAGGAGGAGAACGGCTATGTTGACGTTCCCGGTTTTTGTAAGAGTGCGTCGCTGGACGAGGTCCGCAAGCACGGGTATGTGCTTACGCCGGGCCGGTATGTTGGCGTAGAGCCCCAGGCGAACGATGGCGAACCATTTGAGGAGAAGATGAAACGGCTGGTCGCCGAGCTTCGCGAGCAGCAGGCGGAAGGCGCCCGGCTCGACGCTGCGATCGCCGAGAACCTAACGACGCTAGGATTCTAGAGACGATACCGCCATGTACGACGATAAGCCCGACATCAATCCGCTCGAACGGGCGATCCAACGCTTGGAGGAAGGACTGAAGCGTTATCAGAGTGATACTAGCGATCTTCAGATTCGTGATGGCCTGATTCAGCGCTTCGAGTTCACGTACGAACTCAGCCACAAGACGCTGAGACGCTATTTGGAGTATGCGGCGCCCAACCCGGCCCTGTTCGATGAGATGACATTCCAAGACCTAATTCGTACGGCGAACGAGCAGGGGCTCTTGCTTGGAGCATGGCCTGAGTGGCGCGACTATCGTAAGATGCGCAGCATGACAAGTCACACGTATAGCGAGGCCACCGCGATTGGTGTGGTCGCCCATATTCCTCAGTTCCTCGAAGAGGCGATGTATCTGCGGGACCGCTTGCGGGGCCGACTGGCATGAGGACGCCCACTCCCAACGTTGACCTTCGTCCCGATCATTGGTCTATAGTCCGTAGCGCTCTCCAACGGCATGTGCCGGATCGTGAGGTGCTCGCCTTCGGATCGCGCGCGACCTGGACTGCGAAGGACTACTCCGATCTCGACCTCGCCATCATGGGCGAGGAGCCTCTGCCGCTGCAAACGGCCTCGGCTTTGGCCGAAGTGCTTGGCGACTCCGACCTGCCGTTCAAGGTCGATGTCGTGGACTGGGCGAGGACCGACGATGGTTTTCGCAGAATTATCCGGCGACATGGAGTGGTGGTGCAGGCTCCATCCCAAGCATCCGGTGAAACGCGACCATCATTGCCTACCCTCAGGGGCACGGCTGAGCGGCGAGAGTCAAGAGATGGTGCACATACGCCCAAGCGGCCCGAGCATCGCTTGGGCGACATTGTGGACCTGAATTGGGGTGACACCAAGACGACCAAGAAATCCTACACCTCGGTCGGGTTTCCTGCGTACAGCGCTACAGGCCAAGATGGCCTTCTTCCCTACTACGATTTTGACCGGACGGGTGTCGTCCTTAGCACTATAGGAGCGAAGTGTGGACGAACTTGGCTGGCCAAAGGAAAATGGTCCTGTATCAAGAACACCATCCGGTTCTGGAGCACATCACCAGATGCTGATACTGAGTATCTGTACTGGTTGACCCGAGATCCAAACTTCTGGCCCAAGAGAAGTTCGGCTCAAGCCTTCATCTCGCAGGGTGATGCACGTGCGATCAGGATCGCATTGCCGGGGATCGACGAGCAGCGTGCCATCGCCCACATCCTCGGCACGTTGGACGACAAGATCGAGTTAAACCGCCGAATGAACGCGACGCTGGAGGCGATGGCGCGGGCGCTGTTCAAGTCCTGGTTCGTTGATTTCGATCCGGTGCGCGCCAAGATGGAGGGCCGGGACACGGGCTTGCCGAAGGACATCGCCGACCTGTTCCTTGACCGGATGGTGGATTCCGAGATGGGGGAGATACCGGAGGGGTGGGAGGTGACGGTCTTGACGGAGTGGATCGACGTCAACCCGAGACGTTCACTAATAAAGGGACAAGCCGCTCCGTACCTTCCGATGGCCAAAATGCCAACCCATGGGCACATGCCAGATTCTGTCGCGATTCGATCCTTCGGGTCCGGCATGCGATTCGCAAACGGCGATACGCTTGTCGCCCAAATCACACCATGCCTTGAGAACGGCAAAACAGCCTATGTGGATTTCTTGGCTGATGGCGAGATCGGATGGGGGTCTACCGAGTACATCGTCCTTAGGCCGCAGCCCCCGCTTCCGAATCACTTCGCGTACTGCCTCGCTCGGAGTGTCAGGTTTCGCGAATTCGCAATCCAGAACATGAGCGGCACGAGCGGGCGCCAGCGGGTTCCACCAACCGCGCTGAGAGAGTTCTTGATGGTCATTCCTCCCAGGCGACTCGCTGCCCGGTTCGGTGAAGTCGCCGGATCGCTCTTTGAGAGAGTCAGCAACGCGGGCCACGAGTCCCGGACCCTCGCCGCCCTCCGCGATATGCTGCTTCCCAAGCTCATTTCGGGAGAGATCCGTGTCCCGGATGTCGAGCGGGCATTGGAGTCCGTCACGTGACACATATCTCTGCCAGCTTCAACGAGTCGGAGGTCGAAGCCGCTGCACTCGAATGGATTGAAGACCTCGGATGGCAAGTGGGCGCAGCTCGAATCCGTCGCCGGGGCCAGACCGCGGCTCAAGCTCATCGCCCGGGACATTGTCTGGCACTTCGAGAAACGCCTGGGGGTCATCGACGGCAAGGCGGTGATCGTCTGCATGAGCCGCCGCATCTGCATTGACCTGTACCGGGAGCTGACCCGGCTGCGCCCCGACTGACACCACAAGGACGACGCCGAGGGCAAGATCAAGGTTGTGATGACCGGCAGCGCATCGGACCCTTCCGACTGGCAGCTGCACATCCGCAACAAGCCGCGTCGCGAAAGGCTGGCAAAGCGTTTCCGTGATCCGGACGATCCCTTCAGCGTGGTGCTCGTGCAGGACATGTGGCTGACCGGATTCGACGCACCGAGTCTGCACACCATGTACGTGGACAAGCCGATGCGCGGCCACGGGCTGATGCAGGCGATCGCGCGGGTGAACCGGGTCTTCCGGGACAAGCCGGGTGGCCTGGTCGTGGACTACCTGGGGCTGGCGCATGAGCTGAAGCGGGCGCTCGCGACCTACACCGAGAGCGGTGGCACCGGCGAGACCACCGTGGATCAATCCGAGGCGGTAGCGGCCATGCAGGAGAAGTACGAGGTGTGCTGCAGGCTTTTCCACGGTTTCGACCGTTCCGCGTGGATCGAAGGTACTGCGTCCGAACGCGTGAGCCTGCTGCCCGGGGCGCAGGAGCACATCCTCGCGCAGGAAGATGGCAAGGAGCGCTGCCTTCGCGTTGTGCGCGAACTCTCGCAGGCTTTCGCGCTCGCCGTGCCGCACAAGGAGACGATGAAGGTCCGGGACGATGTGGCATTCTTCCAGGCAGTCCGGTCGGTGCTGGCCAAGCGCGCCCCCGGAGAAGCGCGTTCCGAAGAAGCGCTGGACTATGCCATTCGCCAGATCGTCTCGCGGGCTGTGGCCTCCGAGGGCGTCGTCGACATCTTTGCTGCGGCGGGCCTGGAGAAGCCTGACCTTTCAATTCTGTCCGAGGAGTTCCTGGCCGAAGTGCGCGGCATGAAGCAGCGAAATCTCGCGGTTGAACTGTTGCAGAAGCTGCTCAAGGGGGAGCTGGCCGTCCGCAGGCGCAAGAACGTCGTCCAGGCCCGATCCTTTGCGGAGATGCTCGAGCAGAGCGTCCGCCGCTACGCGAACCGGGCCGTCGAAGCCGCTCAGATCATCGATGAACTGATTCAGCTTGCCCGCAAGATGCGCGAAGCGCATGCCCGCGGCGATGCGCTGGGACTCTCCGAGGACGAACTGGCCTTCTACGATGCGCTGGAGACGAGCGACAGCGCGGTGCAGATCCTCGGGGACGAGACACTGCGAGACATCGCACGCGAGTTGGTCGAGACCGTGCGGAGCAACGTCAAGATCGATTGGACGCTCCGCGAGAACGTACGCGCCGACCTCCGGCGGCTGGTCAAGCGCATCCTGCGGAAGCACGGCTATCCGCCCGACAAGCAAGAAAAGGCAACGCGGACCGTGATCGAACAGGCGGAGGTGCTGTCGGCGGAGTGGGTGGAGTGAGCCTGGGCCGAAGAAAACCGCTCTTGGGGGGGGGTGCGAAATTGCTCAGGGTTCGACTTGCCTCCCTTCCTCCCCCAGAGCTTCGTCCGCAGCCTTCCCATCCAGTTCAGCGAACGCCCGGTCACATTTGAATATCTGGAGTGGTAGACAAGCCACTGTGATAAACGACAACAATTTGTATAACAATACGTTACGGTCGCTGCAGATAGCCATGTTCAATTGCATGCCTGAGGGCCCTCGTGACGAGTGCTGGAAGTAGTTTGCGCATAACGATATGCGAATG
This sequence comes from Rhodothermales bacterium, assembly GCA_951812585.1. GTDB lineage: Bacteria > Bacteroidota > Rhodothermia > Rhodothermales > Bin80 > JAAXGV01. Next base: position 874,122 of record OX638318.1, read on the forward strand.
CGGTGACTCATGTCAAGCCTCTCCAACTGATCTATCCCGAAGCTCCGCTGTGGCTATGCGCTGCTTGGCTGTTGCGTAGGGATTGAAGAGCGCCGAGGCTTTACCGCTGCAATGCGCTGGTGTTGCCACGCTTAACGCTTACTCAGAAGTACATGACAACGCTCATCACTGGTGCTACCGGATTTCTGGGTTCGGTCCTGGTTCGTCAGCTCTTGGATCAAGGCGCGAACATACGCATCCTGCGCCGAGAAAGCTCAAAGCTTGACCTCTTGGGTGCCTGCGCCGACCGCGTCGCACACACGATTGGGGATGTGACCGATCTGGAATCTGTGCGCGACGCCATGCGTGGCGTAAGCAGAGTGTACCATGTTGCAGGCTATGTGGAGATCATGGCGCAGAAGCGCAGCGTGGTCGCAGAAATGCGCAGGGTCAATGTGTTAGGCACGGCTAATGTCGTGGATGCTGCACTGGCGGAGCACGTCACGCGCCTGGTGCATACTTCGAGCATAGCAGCGCTTGGCCGAAAAGAACCTGTGAGGGGCCTGACAGACGAGACGGCCGTATGGCAGGCATCACGCATGAACACGCACTATGCGGTGTCGAAGCATGACGCCGAATTGCAGGTCTACCGTGGTCTTGCCGAGGGGCTCGATGCCGTGATTGTGAACCCGTCGGTGATATTCGGGCCGGGTCGCCCTGGGGAGAACACGATGGAAATCTTCGAGACGATCAAAAAGCGGCTGGCCTTCGCAGTACCCACGGGCGGCGTAAACGTGGTGGATGTGGAAGATGTGGCGCGCGGGATGATACTGTCCATGGAACGGGGCCGCAAAGGAGAACGCTACATTCTGGGAGGTGAAAGCTTGGGCTGGGCCGAAGTCTTTCGCTATCTCGCACACGCGGCAGGTGTGCCTGCGCCGCGCCTCCGCCTCCCGCGAGGCCTCGCTATGGGTATCGCTACCGTGATGGAATATGGCGCCCGACTCTTGAACAGAAATCCGCGCCTAGATCGCAAGACCGCCCGCGGCTTGTTTCAGTATTGGCGTATCAGTTCTCAAAAAGCCATCGAGGAGCTCGGCTACGACTTTCGCCCTTTTGTCGAGACTGCAGCGCGCCTTGCCGCAGCCTTTCCGTAAGCCCCGGGACGGGCGGCAAGCCCCAAGCGGCAGACCGACTCCAACGCGGCACGTCGGCTAATGGGTCGGCGACCCCGCCTATAGGCCCCGACTCAGCTGCAGAAACCACTGCCTCCCCGGCTCGTCCAGCGTTTGGTTGCCACGCACCAACCCGGTTGCGTGCCATGCAAAACGGGCAGCCGTAACGTTCCTTATGCCGACTACGAGAACATGCCGCTGTGGCAGCGGCACGCGCATGTGCGTGCTGGCCACCCCATAGCCTGGCAGCCGGTGACGGGTGCCCAGCACATCGAAGTGCGCGGGTGCAGCGCCACGAATGTCAAGCGCAACCGCCAGAAGATCGGCCGGTGCCGTAAGGCGAAGGCCCACCCCCGCGCCCAGTGGCGCTACCGCTGTAAGCGCCCGAGGCTGCCCGATCAGGTACGCGGCATCGGCGGCGAAGTGCACAAAGTCGCCGACCACTGCCTGCGTCACGGCCGCTTCGACCCCCAGGACAGTCGCATGCGCGTTGACATACCAAGGCAGCGCGCCAACATCAATGCGGCGCAGCATGCGCCGGACAAACACCGTCGCTGACCGCGTAGCGCGCGGAGAAGCGTAGTGAAGACCCACATCTCCCTGGATACTTCGCTCCGCCATCAGCGCGGCATTGCCTTGTGACGCAAAGTTCAGCGGCATGCGGATATAGGGCATATCCACACCATAGCGCTCATAAACACTGGCAGGGCGTGCTGCTGTGCCCACCATTGCAGAGAGACGAATGTCTGGGTTGAGCCGCACCACCGCGCCCAGTGCGGCACTCATATGCGACTGCTGCACGCCATCCGAGGATCGGGTACCGTGCCCGCGAATCGCGCCACTGTACTGCACGCGGCCCGCCTCCGCTGCCCCGTAAACGTAGACACCCGCATGGTGCAACATCCATTCACCTAGGCGATCCCCCGCCCAATCGGCTCCGGCCGCCAACGTCCAGCCTGCGATGGGCACAAAGTTTACGCGCCCATTGGCATACAGCCGCCTGTGGACATAATCCGGTGACGCTGCCAAAGGCCAACCTGCGACATCTTGCTGCTGCCATGCGGCATTCAGTTCCACGCTGCGCATCCGCGATCCGTGCATTCGACGCATTAGACGCGCCCCGGAATCCGTCTGAGTGATCCGCGTGCCCGGTGCCGCTGCACGCGTGCGATACGAACTCCATCCCGCTAATTCTGCGTAGCGGTGCCGCAAGCGCGCCCGGCCGCGGATGCTGCCGGCAGTCAGGCCCGGTAGGAGCTGGTTCCCTAGGCGATCAGTGTAGCCGTGGGCCTTCCCCAAGTGCCCTGTCACTTCATAGGCCAGGCTGCGCTGCACGCGACCGAAGAGGGCGGCAACGTCGTACGCCCAGGGCCGCGTACGGAAACCAGATGCCGCGGCTGCGACTCTTTGGTAGGGCGTGCGAATGCGGACAGCACTGAGGGCTGCGCCGCCCCAAGTGAGTGCATAGGGACCGGTTACGATCTCCAGCTCATAAGGCAAGAGAGGTGCATGCAGCATGGGCCCGAAAGGGCTGCCGGCAATGCTGCGCATACCATCCACCTCCACTGCGACCTGCGCACCATGCATCCCCCGGATCACAGGCGCAACATCGTGCACGGTTCGCCTGGCCAGCTGCACCGCGGGCGCAACGCGCAACGCTTCGTCGAGCGGGATGGCCGCGGCGCGCCGCGGCAAGAATCCGACAGGCATCGGCAAGGACGTGTCGCCATAATCAGGCTCCAGCCGCACATTCAGCACCACTTGCTGGTCCCTATCCAGCGCCACACGCTGGCGAGTAGACACATAGCCATAGCGGGAGGCTTCCACCTCGTAGCTGCCGATCGGCAGTGGGCCGATCATGAAGGTGCCGCCTGGACCCGCGACCGCCGCGTGCAACGTCCCCACCAGGAATATGGTGGCACCAGGCAACGGCTTGCCAGAATAGGCGTCGACTACGGTGCCGGTGAGGGACTGGGCATTGGCCGCGCAGGCCAGCGTAAGGAAAGCGCCAAGAAGGCCAGCACAGCGCACCCCGCACAGTCGCGCCGGACTGTGACCTACCACGGGAAATCAGAAGGATCGGGCGGCGGGCACAGCAAGAAGTCCACCAGCCGCTGGCCGGTGCGCGTCAACTCGGGTGCACTCCCTGAGCCGGTCAGAAGCCCGTTGGTGAGATAGCGATACGGAATGGAAGTCTGCTGGAGGACTTCCAGCTCAAGGACCTCCACAACTTCCTCTGAAGCTTCAATACGCAAAGGAATACCAGACTGGGAAAATGTGATCTGCCAGGAGACAGCAAGATCTGGCGGTGCCCCGAACTCAGGCAGCCAGCCGCGCAGCGCTGGCGAGAGCCAGGGGTATCGCCATAGAATGTCCAGCATGCCCGCCGCAGGCACCGAAACGCGAAAGAACCCCTGCGTCTCCTCCAAAAGCTGCTGCACCGAATATGATGGATCTTCCGCCGACCTGAGGTAAAGCTTCGACACATCCACACCCGCCATGTTCAAGCCATTGAACAGACCATGGTGATTCTCTTCGTCGGGAAAGTAGGTGTCGTAACACGCCTGAAATCCCCGATTCAGGAGCAGGTTGACCTCCAGATGCACATGGGCCCGCCTCCGATTGATGCCTGTGCCAGTGTAGCCCAAAAGCCCCAGGGGCGTTCCCCGTACAATCGGCTGCTCCGGCTCAACATGAATTGCATTCAGGTGCGCATACAAAGAGTAGAATGGAGAGCCGTGCCACCAGTGCTCGACTACGACATACTTGCCGTAACTGGAATACCGGCTCGTATGATTAGTATGCACCACGATGCCATCGGCAATGCTCCGCACCACATCCAAGGGTTCCCCCCTTGCCGAGCGCGCCATAGGCCTGATGTCAATGCCTTCGTGAAACCGCGGATACAGGATACCCCACGACGTTTGCACTCCATTGCGCACAAAGCCGTAGCGTCCGCCCATCCAAGGCATGTCAAATCCCGGCCGGATTGCCCGGTCCGTGTACTGATAAAACGCCGGCCCATCGCCCCGCAGTAGTGCAGTGTTCTCCGTGGGCAACGCGAGCACCAGCGGCTGCGCTGTATGAATCGGGGTCGAAGTCTGGCTTCTCGCGTGGTAAACAACCACGCAATTCGACACGAGCGTCAGACACACAAGCCAGCGGTGTTTCACGTAGCACTGCAAGTCTTCGCTGCTTCCTTCAACAGTCGGCGCACGCCATACACCGCATCGCGGCTGCGCAAGGGCACATGTACCGACGTCATCATGCCACAGCGCGACTCCGTTGGACAGCGAGTGGGTAGTCGGCCTCCACGATCCCAGCGGCAATATCGCGTAGGCGGCGCTTCAACATTGATCGCCTAAATGAGCTGATAAGGTCTACAAACAGGACGCCATCCAAGTGGTCATACTCGTGTTGAATGACGCGCGCCAGTATGCCGCCAGCGTCCAACCTCTCTCTGACAAAGTCCTGATTATGGTATTCAATACCAATGGACTCTGGGCGCATGACATCTTCGCGCACATCCGGTATGGAGAGGCATCCTTCTTCAAACTGCACGGTGCGCGCACTGTCCCAAAGTATTTTCGGGTTGATGAACACCATCGGCTGGGGCTGATAAGCGACGCGTTCTTCTTCGTCCATCTCCGCCATGACAGACGTCAGATCCACCAGGAACACGCGTTCCGAACGGCCCACCTGCGGCGATGCCAAGCCGATACCTTGCGCATGGTGCATGGTTTCGGTCATATCCGTAATCAGCGTGCGCAACGCATCGCTCGGGCCGGACACGGGCCTAGCCCTGGCGCGCAGTATCGGATCCCCGAAGACGCGTATGGGCAAGATCATGACTCTCCTGTCAGGGCGTCACCCTCGCATATACAGTGACCTGCTGCTCGCCAATGGCAAGGACATCGTACGGCACCGGATTGGGGCCTTCCATTCCTGGGGACCCCACAGGCATTCCCGGCACCGCCAAGCCCTTGATTGCTGGCTGCTCTACCAAAAGGCGCTGGACTTGTTCGATCGGCACATGCCCTTCCACCACGTACCGATCCTCTACTATGGCCGTATGGCACGATGCGAGCGTACGGTCTATGCCGAATTCAGCCTTGATGGCGCGCAGATCAAGTACGTCCTTCGTCTTGACCACGAAGCCGGCTTCCGCCAGCATGTCTGCCCACTTCACACAGCAACCACAGGTGGGTGACTTGTACACCACCACCATTGGACCATCCTGCTTCAGCGTCTGCCAAGCGAGGCCTCCGGTCACCAGCAGACTGATGCCCAATACAACTACAGCGGTTTTCGTCTTCATCAGCACAGTTCGTTGATGCCACGCACGACCCTACTGCACAAGGCGGTCGTATGTGGACAGGTGTGAAGGGTCAACCTCCGCGAGGAGGTTGTAGGCCTGAGCACTTGCATCGGACTGCTCAAAGGCAGACACCAGCTCTTGGTACTTGGTCGAAAAGAATATGTCAAAAGTATACTGACGCGACAGGTCATTGTAGAGGTCTTGCATCGTTGCGAGGACCTCCAAGATTGCATCGCGCGCCGCATCCGTGTTCCGCGTAAAGTGGTCCAGCCCGAAGAAATGGTACTTGAAATACGCCTCGCGCAGCGGCTTGAACCGGGGTCCTGTCATCTGATCCACCAGGCGCGGACGGCTGGTAAGGTCCAGGCTGCTCCACCCGGCCCCATTGGCGGTTGTTGCTGTCTGCATAATCCGCCGCGCCTTCTGGAAGTGCTCCTCCCCGCCTAGTTCGCTGAAGGTGTCGTAATCATACCCCAGCATGATGTAGGCGTAGTAGTCCAGCATGGAGGTAAGCGCATTGTACCGTTCTGTTTCGAAAACCAGGGGGGTGCCTTGAGCGAACGAAAACTCCCACTCGTTGTCGTTGATCTGGAGCACCGTGGTCTTGGCCGTGGTGCCGTAGATCGGACGCGTGCTCGTCAGGACGAGTTGTGCTCTGAAGGTTGTTTGCGTATAGGACTCCAGAAAAACGATTTGCATGGAGCACTCAATCAGCTCCATCAGCTCAAAGCGGTCGTCCGTCCAGTTGTTCTTGTTCATGTAGTCCTCCACCAGCCCCGCCAAATCGTTCAGGAACTCGAAGCCGGAACCCTCCAGCTGCCGGTAGTTGACGCGCACCGTGCATTGGAATTCCCGCGCCAGGGCCTCGGGGAAAGTACCGGGCCCAGCCAGGAGGAACAGCAGCACACCCGCCTTGCAATACAAACGCATCATAAGAGTGACCTTCAGCCAGTTGTAAACTTCGAGCTTGCCGGGACGGTTTCCTCCATGCGCTACCGGGATGTCCATACCGCGCGCTTTTCATCAACAAGGTAGGCATACCCGTAACGCAGCTCCAGGTCGAGGTAGTGGATCAGGCGGAGTTGTATGCCCAGTCCCACCCCTACAACGCGGTAGCGCGCATCAGTGTCTGCAGCATAAAGTGCTTCCGCAAAACCATACGCGTACAGCACCTTGAGGTACACGGGGAGCAGCACGAAGCCATTGTCAATGAACAGCAACGGCTGCACTACCAAGCCGTCCAGTCCGACATATCCGCGTGCGTTCAAGTAATCGCCTTCGAATCCACGCGGCACAAAAGGCGCAAGGTCGTAGATCTGCGCCCTGTTCTGCGCAACCATCGTAGCACGGATCCTGAGACCCGTATGCGCGCGCGCCGATAGGGAGAAATGCTGCGCTGCCCGCGCAACGAGCGCACGACGCGGGCGCGCGCGCCGATCCCAAAGATCAAGGGCCGCCCAGGCGCGCAGCGATGTGCCGCTACTCGGCATCAGGTCGCGCACATTGCGCGTTGTTCGATACTGCAGGTACAAGGACGGACTCAGCGTGAATCGGCTCTTGAAGCGCCGCCATGATGGCGCCACCTGCGGCAGCGTCCCACCTTTGAGGGCGAAAAGCCTGTTCGCAGCGAGGCTTCCATCCAGGCGAAGGAGCACTGTGGTGCTACGCACGTTGGACTCCGCATACACCGGTACGCGCAGCCCCAGGCGCGCACCGCGCGTTTCTTGACCCACAATCGTGGTCTCCGCGCGATCCTGCCCCAAGACCAGGGCAGTACCGGGCTCTGCGAAGAGTGCGGCGTCCGCCTGCGCTCCGCCCAGACTGGTTGCGATGTGCGACTGTCCCCAGACCCGATCTGACTGCACGTAGATGCCTAGACTATATGCCCACCGGCGCAGCGGGTCGGCCCCTTGGAGCGTCAGCCCCGGCCCGATGCCCAGCGGCCCATTCCAGGGACTTCCGTCGCCGCTTGGGAGCAGGTCGGGAAGTAGCGTGCGAGGTCGCAGATAACGGCCGGCGCGGTAGGGCACAACTGTTCCTTCGCCTAATGACTCCATCGCTGGCGCTGGCGGCACCTCCTCCAACAGCTCAGAACGCACCACCGGTTTTGCCGCTGCTATATCAAACGGGATCGTCTTCAGATCGAAGCGCTCATGCTGGTACTCCACATAGGCCAGCGTACGTCCGTCAGGAGACAGCGCCGGCTCCATCGCCCCGAAGACGACGTTGGTTACCTGCACGACCCTTTCGCCCACGGCCGCAAACACGTTGGACACCCCGCCGGGATCGGCGCTAAAGAGCAGAATTTCCCCACGCCACGATGCATCGTAGATGGAGGCATCCTTAAACATTATCCAAGGCTCCAGCACGGGCGACTCCCTGCCCTTCCATTGGGCACGGTAGATACCTTGCCGCCCATGCTGCCGAATGACGACAGCAACAGCCTTGTCCGATGGCGCAATCTGAACAACGGTGCCGCGTGCAGGACTGATGACACGCTCCAACTCGCCGCTGCTTGTAACGCGAACCCAGCCGGTGAATTGACCCTGATTCTGTATTGCCCATGTCTGGCCGCGCGCCTGCACTGGGAAGTACACGCGCTGATCCCGGGTGATTCGCTTTGTTTTGCCCGTAGCAAGTTCCAGCCGAAAGACATCCGCAATCCACTGCGCATTAACATGCCGATCTTGCACGAGGCGGGAATAGAGCAACGTGCCTCCGTCGCTGGACAGGCTGAAGTGTGCGTCCCGGGTCACAGCCTCGTAGGCGATGGGCGTTGCCAGGCCGCTGGCCACATCCACTGAGTAAAAGCCGGTGCGCACATCGTAGCCTGATATGTGCGCGACAAGGGTGCTGTCGTTGATCCACTGCGGCCGGCGGTGCCTGCGGCCCGGACCTGCAGCAAGCAGTTTCCCTTCGGTGATCGCCCCAAGCGCAGCCTGGCGTGCGACCTCCTGCGCCCGGGCGGCCTGCCGGAAGTCTTTGCCCAGTTTAGCAGGGGCCTTGCCGGTAGCGTACCAAAGCTCGATCCCTGTACCGAAGAACGGCCACCTGTAGTGCAACGCCTTGGCCTTGCGAAAGAATGCGCCCTGGTCGGCGGCTGTCAGATGTGCGAAGAAGTTGGCACCTCCGCTGTAGTAGCGGCCCCGCGGGAAGGAGTATGCGGGCACCTCAAAGAGTTGGGCCAGCGACCATGGCCGCGCTGACACCATGGCTGCACGGAACTGCATCTGAAACAGCGAAAAATTCAGCCGCCCTGCACCGTGCTGTACGGTGCTCTCGTGGTATACCGCAGCGCCTTCGTTGAGCCCCGGGGGCAGGCCTAGATTCAGTGATCGTGCGAGATCCGGAGACAACAGGCGCAAGAGGCTCCCGATGCCGAAGCCCGCGTTGGAATGGGCCTGCGTCGCGTGCACGAGCTCATGCGGCACCACGGCCTGCATCCAGGAGAGGTAGCGCGCCGAGAGACGATGCCCGGTGATTGGGGCCGTCTCTATCTCTTGCCTGAACGGCAATGTAGCGACCAGGCCGTTGCTTCGATCGTTGAATGCATTCAGCACTACGGGCATCTTCAGGGCGTAGCGATGCCCGGTCAGCGCTTCGGCCCGCGGCAGATCGCTTTCCAGGAGCGCGGCGGCCTCTCTTGCTTCTCGCTCGGCGCCTTCCTGGAAGATTATTTCAAAGTGCCTAGTTGATAAGACCTGATACTGAATGCCCGGCGGCCGCGGTGCAGGCACATAGAGCCGATTCAGCGCGGACACCTGCGCCGCGCAATCTGGGCTGAGCAGCAGGCAAAACAGCGCCACCAACTGCGCGGCGGCGAGGCAATGGTATGGGATGCTTTGCACCGCGTTCCGTCCTCGCTTACGCCACGCGTCCGCAGTGCTTATGCAGAGGGAGCCATGCCGATGCGCGCACACAGTACCAAGTGGTTAAGCGTACGCAGGTGCGAAGAGCAGAGGGTGCATGACGCACTTAGCGGCATCCGTAGCGCCGTACGCCCCGCGTGCAACGAGCAGGTGAATCATACAATGCTGTTTGGCCAGGCACCCACACCGCGCATGCGGAGGGGGAGGGATTCGAACCCCCGGTAGGCAAAGCCTACAATGGTTTTCGAGACCACCCCGTTCGACCACTCCGGCACCCCTCCGTATGCGCCTTCAACGGACCGCCGCTGCATTGGTTGCCTCGTGTACAGTGCCAGAAGCGCCACACGTCAAGCGCCCATGGCCGCCTGATGTGATGACTGCAGCACGCCCTGGTGCCGGAAAAATCGCTTGCCAAGCCCGCAGGTCCGCCGTCAGATGGCTACTGCGCGCCGTCCAGAGCGGCGCGCACAATCTCCGGGACGGCCGCCAGCGCTTCGTCCAGCTTTTCAGGCCTGCGGCCCCCCGCCGTAGCCAGTTGCGGTCGCCCGCCGCCACCACCTCCCATACAGCGGGCAAGTTGCCCGACGATGGTGCCAGCCCGTATGCCGCTTGCAACAAGGTCATCTGCAACCGTGGCCACAAGGTATGCCTTGTCGCCTTTGGGATCCTGGGTTCCGAGCACGCCTATGCCACCTGCCCCCAGTCGCCTGCGCAGCTCCTCGCCCATCTTGCGCAGCGTAGCCATGTCCGTATCAGCAATGCGGCCCGCCGCCACGCGCCCGCCGCCGATACGTACGGCGGCCTTGGCGAAACCATCCAGGCTTGCTGCCAGACGCTCATTCCGCAGGCGAAGCACCTCTTTATGCAGCACCCTGTTCTCTTCCTGAAGCATCGCAATGGACTCATTCGGTGCCCCCTGCTTTCCCTTGAACTGTCCGCGCACTCGGCGTAGCTCATAAATCTCATCCTGCACCACCGTTACGGCATCCAGACCCGCAATTGCCTCCACGCGCCGGATGCCTGCAGCCACTGACCCTTCCGATTGGAGCAGCATAAAACCGATCTCGCCTGTGGCTCCGACATGGGTGCCGCCGCACAGCTCTACCGAGAAGCTCTCATCAAACACCACAACCCGGACAAGACTGCCATACTTTTCGCCAAACAGCGCGCGTGCGCCACGCGCTAGCGCCTCGGCGATGGGTACATCCGACTCTATCTCTGCGCGCACATTCCGCTGAATAACGCAGTTGACAATCTCCTGAACGCGCTGCAGCTCGTCTGCACGCACCTTCTGATAGTGATTGAAGTCGAATCGAAGGTGCCCTGGAGCAACAAGGGATCCCTTCTGCGCCACGCCTGGCCCCAGTACCTCCCTCAGGGCCGCATGCAGGAGGTGCGTGGCCGTATGGTGCTTGCTGATTCGGGAACGACGCGCTGCGTCCACGGTCGCGTGCACGGCGCTATGCGCCTCCTCCGGCAGCCTGTCGACGATGTGGTGCACCTGCCCATTGCTATGCTGCGTATCCAGAACCCTGAGAACTTCGCCCCCAATTTGAAGGGTACCCGTGTCGCCCATCTGGCCGCCTTGCTCCGCGTAAAAGGGCGAGGCGTCGAGCACCACCACATAGGGTTCAACTATGTGAAGCGCGCGCACGGCAAGCCCGGTCACTTCCAGCGAATCATAACCGCAGAACTGGGAATCCAGACCGCCGCTGATGACCTGCCACGCCACTTTGTCCGCTTTCGTTGGTACGGAGACGCTCCTGGTATGCAGATCTTTGCGCGCGCGCTCGATTTGCGCTGTCATCAGCGCGTTGTAGCGTGCCTTGTCGATTCCGAGCCCTCTTTCTCGCGCCATGAGCTGCGTCAGGTCCAGCGGGAATCCGTAGGTGTCATGCAGCAAGAAGACCACTTCGCCTGGAAGCTGTTTATGCGCAGCGACCTGTGCAAGCCGGGACACACGAGCAGCCTTGTCCTTGATCGTTGGATACGCTTTCTGGAGCAGGTCTGCCGCGCGTGCATTAGCCGCCATGGCGCGGCTTGCGACCTGTCGGTCTTCGGGCCTGCTTGCGGCGATGTCCAGCACGTAGGGCACTATCAGCTCAAATAGAGCAATGCCGTTGCCCAACGTGCGCAGGAATGCGGCCTCCTCGCCGCGGATGGTCTTCTCTATGCGGTCCCGGTGCACAACGAGCTCATCGTAGTGCGCTCCCATCAGCGCCACCAGCGGCTCCATGAGTTTGTACAGAAACGGCTCGCGAAAACCAAGCGTCGTGTACCCATAGCGTGCTGCGCGGCGAAGAATACGTCGGATGACGTAAGCCCGCCCCACATTGCCCGGTGCCACGCCATCGGCAATCGCGAACGCGATGGCCCGAATATGATCCGCGACCACGCGCAGGGCCACGCGCACCTGTTGCCGGGTTAACACATCCGGCAGATCATCGTAGCCTCGGATGGACGCGATCGGCGACAGTTCCGCGATCCGAGCCATCAGCGGCACAAAAAGATCGGTGTCATAGGTACTGGCAGCACCCTGCACGGCGGCCGTCAGTCGCTCCAGGCCCATGCCCGTGTCCACATGCTGGGCAGCAAGACGCTCCAATGCCCCACCCGCACCGGCATTAAACTGTATGAAGACAAGGTTCCAGAGCTCAATGACCTCCGGATGGTCCTTATTCACCAGGTCCTGGCCTGATATCTGCGCGCGCGCTTCATCGCTGCGCAGGTCTATGTGGATTTCTGAGCACGGACCGCAGGGGCCCGTCTCACCCATCATCCAGAAGTTGTCCTTCGTGGAGCAGTACAGCACATGACTGTCGGGGAGATGCCGCCGCCAGAACTCAGCAGCTTCTTCATCCGGGCCCAGCCCCATGGACTCGTCTCCTTCATGCACGGTGGCATAAAGGCGCGATTCGTCAAGCGACCAGCGCTCTGTCAGCAGTTCCCAAGCCCAGGCGATCGCCTCGTCCTTGAAGTAATCTCCGAAGCTCCAGTTGCCCAGCATCTCAAAGAACGTATGGTGGTAGGTGTCATGCCCTACCTCTTCGAGATCGTTGTGCTTGCCCGAAACCCGCAGACACTTTTGCGAATCAGCCGCGCGCAGGTACTCGCGCGTACTGGTCCCCAGAAAGACGCCCTTGAACTGGTTCATCCCCGCGTTGATAAAGAGCAGGGATGGATCGTCGCGCGGTACCAGGGAAGCGCTGCGGACTATCGTGTGCTCCTTTTCGCGAAAGAACGCCAAAAAGTCCGTACGAATCTCTGCCGAAGTCATCTGGCGGCGCTTTGCAATGCGGGAGTCAGCCATGAATCACGAGGATGCAACAGCCTGTTTCAACGCATTGCGCTGCGGGTATGTGCCTTGGCACGCTGGAGCGTCGGATGCCCGAAGGCTGCGACAGCGGGTGCCGCGGATGTTCCAGCCAGCCAGCAAGCACGGCGAAGCCCTGTAACGGCCTGATGTTCTCGTACGATACGTACGATACGCCAGGCATACCAAGGCAGGTTTCAACAGGCGAGGGCGCGCAAATGCCGTCAGACTTTTCCTTGCTGCCATCGCGCGTGCAACCTGCCCGCGCGCGGCTTCGTAACGCAGCCTATCACGGGCCTTCCTACACATTATGAAAACTTCAAGCATCGTGTCCGCAGCCATGCTGCACCTGACTTTCGCAGCTGGCACCTTCGGCCAAGCTCAGTCCGAGGTCATAATTGACACGTCTTTCGACGCAGCCGAGGCGCAGCGCCTGGAGATTACGGTCTCAGATGCAGACATAGACATCCAGGCAGGGAGTTCGAAGGAGATCGCCGTTGAGGTGTCTATAACGGGGCGCGATTTGGCCAGGGGGCGCGAGTACTTCAAACTGCACAACTTCGATGTGCGCATTGAGGACGGTGCCGTTCGGATCACGTCGGACTTTCGGGGCAAGTCCTGGTGGACTGCTCGGACCTATACGCCTTCCATCCTGGTTGCTGTGTGGATACCTGACTCCTTTACCGCCAGTGTCCGCACGGCCGATGGCGATGTGGCGATCAACCGACTTGCCGGCGACCTGCATATTAAGACCTCCGATGGCGATATCGCAATCGGCCAGGTCGATGGCTACGAGTTGGAGCTTCGAACCGCGGACGGAGACATCGCGGTTGAGTCGGCCCGCGGCGAATCCATTCACGCACAGACAGCGGATGGCGACATAGCCTTTGGCGAGGTGCAGTCTGCCCGCACGGCTGTGCGCACGTCCGATGGCGACATCACTTTCCAATCGGTGGCGGGGGACTTGGTGGCAACCACCTCGGATGGCGATATCATTATCAGGAGGCTGGAAACAGACAACAGCACCGTGCGCACCACTGACGGCGACATAAGCATTGACCAGGTGAAGGGAAACATCGTGGCTACGGGCTCAGACTCGGATATTTCAGTGGAGCTGCTTGGCCCGGGCACTTTAGAGGCAACAACCAGCGACGGAGACATCGCGATCTCGCTCCCCGAACGGCACACAGCAGACATTAAACTTTGGGGAGAAGATGTGTACATCGCGCCTAGGCTCAACTTCTCCGGCACGAAGAACGATGAGCGCGCCGATGGTCAGATCAATGGCGGCGGCGGACTCATAGTAGCGCGCACAAAAGATGGAAGCGTGCACCTGCGCGCACAGAAGGACTAGCCCAGTCCTTAAGCACCCAGACACCTGACAACGGGCCTGCCCGGAGCATACGACTGGAACAGGGAGGCTTCCAGCCAGGCATCCGTTCATGAAGGGGTGCGCCAAGCAGCACTAAGCGGCTTCCTGCCGACAATGGGTGCCCACGATGCGTTGCGTCCCTGGTGAGCGGAGCGAACAGCAGCTTAACCGGCCCTGCGGATTGCAGCGCGCGCAAGTCTGTGAGCTATACACAGCGGAGAATGGCAGACGTACCGCCACCCATGCCGTGGCAGATAGCGGCGAGTCCTGTTTCCTGATTCCGCAGCCGCATTGCGTGCACCAGGGTCACCAGGATACGTGCACCCGAGCAGCCAATAGGGTGACCCAGCGCAATGGCACCCCCGTTGACATTGAGCTGTTCATACAACGCACCTAGTCGCCAGCGAAAAAGGAAGCTGCTCAGCGCAAATGCTTCGTTGTTTTCGTACAGGTCGATGTCGTCGATGACCAGTCCCGCCAGCTTCATAGCGCGCTGCGAGGCCAGGATGGGAACCTCCAGGAATCGCCAGGGCTCTCCCGAGGCCCAAGCACTCGAAACGAGCTGAGCCAAGACGCGCAATCCGTGTGCCTGGACCGCGTCTTCGCTCGCAAGAAGCACCGCCGCCGCACCATCGCTGATCTGACTGCTGTTGCCCGCAGTCAGCATGCCCTCCTTGTCGAACACCGGGCGGAGCGCAGCCAGCCCCTCGACCGAGGTGTCCGGCCGAATACCCTCATCCTGCATCAGTGTGCGGGCACCCTTGCGGCTTTGCAGCGCGAGCGGGACAAGCTCCTCAGCAAATTGTCCCGTCTGCGTTGCGTGGGCGGCCCGCTCATGCGAGGCTGCAGCAATAGCATCCAGCTCATTGCGCGACGCCCCTGACTCCAACACCATCCGCTCCGCCTGCACGCCCATTGCCTCCCCTGACAGGGAGTCGGTCAAGCCGTCCCGGTGCAGCACATCCACGACAGACTCCGTAGGACCCGGCAAGTATTTGTACCCCCACCGGGCCTTGCCCGAAAGGAAAAAGCCTGCACTCGACATGGACTCGGTACCACCAGCAAGAATCAGCTGCGCATCACCAGCCTTTATGAGCGATGCCGCTGTCATCACGCTCATCATCCCTGACGAGCACACCATATCCACAGATACAGCATCCACGGAAGCAGGTATGCCCGCCTTGAGGGCCGCCTGCCGGGCGACGAGCTGTCCCTGTCCCGCGCGCAGCACGTTGCCGAGGAGCACCAAGTCCAGCGCATCCCCGCGGACACGCGCCTGCTCCAGCACCGCGCGCAAGAGCGGCGCTGCAAGTTCGGCCGGACTCCAGTGCTTGAGCGCACCGCCAAAGCGGCCAATCGGCGTTCGCGCCGCCGCGACGATATACACGTGTTTCATCCTACCTGATGATAATAGCAGCGCCCGCGCCGCCCTTCAGCGTCACCTCCGCTGCGCGTAAAGGACATCATTCACGGGGCGAACGCCCGCGAATACCCCAGACCCAATGCGCTGCTCGCAGCTTCCACGACCAGTGTGGCCTGGCGCAGGCAGCCCCGATTGATCGTGGCTATAAGAGCGACCAGCCGTGTCAGCCTCGCGCCCATAGACACCGCGCAACGGAACATTGATTATGCGCCGCCTGGCAATCCTGGTGGTACATCCCAAGGTTGAAATTGTTACGACGATGCCGACTCGCGCACGCCGCAGGGACATGCTCCAGCCGCCCTTGCCCCGCCAGCCCGGTGGCATCATTGCCATCAATCGCGCCATGGCGTGCACGTGCCTGGCACACAATGCAGCACCTAGGAAGGCCCGTCCTGGTGCAACTGGACGCCTTTCACCGCCTGCAGCATTCCTGCAACGTCTGTTGCAGGAGACTGGCACGCAAAAGCCGTGCATACGTACGCCGTAGCCTTGCCGTCAATAGACGTGTGCGGAGCAAGTGCAGGGACTAGAGCAGCAATCTCTGATACCGGGTCGTCCGTTGGTCGCAGCATCGTCACAACGCCGGGCAGATACCTGGTGCGCAGCGCGCGCAGCATCGCTTGGGTATCTGCCGCCTCCGGCACCCCCGCAATGACGACCTCCGCCGACGGGCCTAGTGCATACTCCAGCGCAGAAAGCATGGCGGCAAGACCCGTTGGCGCCACGCCCAGTGCCCCGGCATGCGCCCGCGCAATATTCCACGCTGCGCGCGCCAGCGCAGGATCACCCAACAGACGGGACAGGCGCAAGAGGTTCATCATCATGATGGCATTGCCCGACGGAACTGGTCCGTCATAGAACGGCCGCGTACGGACCAAGAGCGCCTCAGCGTTATCGGAAGTCAGGTAATACGCACCATCATCTGCACGAAAGTGCTTCCTGCAAAAGCCTGTAAGGTGCAGGGCCCTTCGCAAGTACTGGACATCAAAGGTCGTTTCGTACAGCTCAACGAGACCCCAAATCATATACGCGTAGTCGTCCAAAAACGCCGCAATACCTCCTGCCCCATTGCGCCAGCGGTGCAGCAGCTGGCACCCTTCCCGTGTCAGATGGGTTTGCACAAAGGCCGCTGCGCGCGCCGCTGCGTCCGCATAGAGCGGCTCGTCAAACACGCGTGCAGCGCGCGCCATCGCTGCGATCATCAGTCCGTTCCAATCGGTTAGGACCTTGTCGTCCTTAAGTGGACGTACGCGCAAGGTGCGGCGGGCAAAGAGCTTCTGCCGAATCGCATCCAGGCGCGTATCCAGAGCTCCAGCCTGCGAGCGGTACAATATGTTTTCGCCTGTCCTCTGCCCGGTCGCTTCATCTCTGAAGTTGCCGCCGTGCTGCACGTTGTAGACATGCTCCAGAAGCTGCACCTCGTGGTCGCTGAGCACTTCGCCCAGCTCCGCATGCGTCCATACGTAGAATTTGCCCTCCTTGCCTTCGCTGTCCGCATCCTCGGCTGAGTAGAATCCACCTTCCGGACTCGTCATGTCACGCAGCACGTAGCGCAGGATTTCGTGGGCCGTCTCCGCAAAAAGCTCCTCGCCAATAGCCTGGAATGCTTCCGTGTACGTGAGCGCCAGCATCGCCTGGTCGTACAGCATCTTTTCGAAGTGAGGCACGGTCCACGATGCATCGGTTGCGTACCGGTGAAAGCCCCAGCCAATGTGGTCGTAGATGCCGCCGTTCCGCATCGCCGCAAGCGTTTGTCCGACCATAAGCAGGGCCTCCGATTGCCCCGTACGCTTCCAGTAACGCAGCAGAAAGCGCAGCTGCGTGGGAGACGGAAACTTGGGCGCACCCCCAAATCCCCCATGGGTCGGATCAAAGCTGGACCGAAGTGCTGAAAAGGCCTGATGCAACACGCCTTCGTCGGGATCGCCGGGGGCCTCTGCCGCCGTAATTCTCAGCAGTGCGCTCGTGGTGCGCTCCGCGTCTTTTGTTACGTCGCTGCGCTGATTCCTCCAGACCGCTGCTACGCGTGGGATCAGGTCCAGCATCCCCATCCGCCCATGGATGCTGTGCTTCGGAATGTACGTGGCAACAAAGAACGGACGTTTGTCCGGCGTCATGATGATGGTGAGCGGCCAGCCGCCCCGCTGCGTCACCATCTGGCACACAGTCATGTACACCGTGTCGATGTCAGGCCGCTCCTCCCGGTCCACCTTGACGTTAACAAACGCTTCATTCATCAGCGCAGCCACCGCCGGATCCTCAAAGGACTCGTGCTCCATGACATGGCACCAGTGACAGGTGGCATACCCAACAGACAGGAATACCGGCTTGTCCTCGGCCGCTGCCGCCGCAAAGGCTGCGTCGGACCATGGCCACCAGTCCACCGGGTTGTCCTTGTGCTGGAGCAAGTACGGACTCTGCTCTCGTGCCAATCGGTTTGCCATGTTGCCAGATGTGTTACGAAACGAGCGCCACCATCACGTCCATGACGTTGGTGTGCGTAGGTCCAGTGGTAAGCGACATGCCAACGACATCAAGGAGTGCAAAGGAGTCATTCTCTGCTAACGCCCGCGAAGGGTTCATGCCCAGTGCCTGGGCGCGCTCCGCCGTTCTGGGCGTCGCCCAGGCACCCGCCGCGCCGGTTGGGCCATCCATGCCATCGGTCCCTCCGCTGAAAACCACGGCGCCCCTTTCAGATTGCTCCAATGCTATGGCCGCCGCTAGGGCCACCTCATGATTGCGTCCGCCGACGCCACTCCCAGTGACCGTGACCGTGGTTTCGCCGCCCCAGAGCAGGCATGTGCGCGGAGGCTGTCGCAAGATCGATTCAGCAAGCGCCCGCCCCACCATGCGCGCTTCGCCCGCCACTTCAAAGCGAACAGCAGGCTCGTAGCCCAGGTGCGCAGCGTGCAGCGCGGCGGCCCGCAGCGCGTCACTGTTTGATCCGATGAGCTGGAAATGCGTGCCTTGTAGCACGGCGGCGCCCGGCTTGGGCGTTTCCTCGGCCGCACCTTGCAGACCTGCGCAGAGGTGTGCCTTGATGGACGCAGGGGCCGCGTGCCAAAGCCTGTATTCCTGCAGTACGCGCTGCGCATCGGCATACGTCGTTGGATCGCCCACCGTCGGCCCGCTCGCAATGACCGATTCGTCGTCGCCGGGCACATCGGAAATGGCCAGCGTCAGTACCGACGCGGGACAGGCGGCCGCCGCCAGATGGCCGCCTTTGATGCGCGAGCAGTGCTTGCGCACCGTGTTCATGGCATGGATGTCCGCACCAGAGCGAAGCAACGCTCTGTTGATCTGCGCCAAATCCGCCAGGCTTATGCCCGCTGCGGGCGCGCACCACAGCGCAGAGCCGCCGCCAGAGAGCAGCACCAGCAGCAGGGTGTCCACACCGCAGCGTTGTGCAACCTTGAGCGCCGATTCGGCCTGACGAACGCTTGCTGCGTTGGGCATGGGATGCCCGCCCTGTGCTACGCTGATCACGGACGGCTTCTGCTGCGTCGCTGGAAGCGTGCCTGTATACCCGCCTGGCACCACCACATGCCCGCGCCAGGAAAGCCCGATGGACGGCACCTGCGTGAGCACTGCCTCGAGCGCTCCCGCGAGTGCCATCGCTGCCTTGCCGGCCCCAACGACCTGAATCTCCTTGAAAGCAGCCAGCGGCCTGCCAACGAGGGCCTCCAGGTTCAGGTATTGCACCAGCCGATCCGGCTGAACGCGCCGCACAGCGGCACGGAAAATCGAATGGGCATGGTCAATAAGTCGCTGCATCGCGCGCAAGAGAAGCCACTTTGTTATACTTCAGACTTCCAATTCAATTTACGTTGCAACTCATGAATCGTCGCAACTTCCTTGCAACTTCTGGAGCAGCCGCCGCTGCGCCATTGGTCGCTGTCTGCGGGCGTGACGATGTGCGGCAATACTTCGAGCTTGCCATCTATCACCTGCATGTGGGTGCGCGCCGAAGTCGCGTGGCCGACTTTTATCGCGATGTGGCTTTGCCGGCATACCAGCGCCTCGGCGTAGGCCCGGTGGGCATCTTCACCGTCATGTACGGATCCACTGCGCCCTCATTGTACGTGCTGGTTGCGCACAACTCCATTGAATCCGTCCTGACTACCGAGGCGCAGCTGCGCCAGGATGCGCAATATGTGCAGGACGGGTCGGACTTTTTGGCTGCGCCCCTGCCCGATCCCGCCTACGTACGCTATGAGCGCCAGCTCATGGTGGCATTCGAGGACATGCCATCGCTGGAGGTGCCGGCTGCGACAATGGGCCCGGACAGGATCTTCGAGTGGCGCGTGTACGAAAGCCACAGCTACAGGGCGGGCCAGAAGAAGATCGACATGTTCAACGAGGGCGGCGAGATCGCCATCTTCAGAAAGACCGGACTGACACCTGTCTTCTTTGGCGAAACGCTTTTCGGCCCAGCCATGCCCAATCTGACGTATATGCTGGCCTTTGACAGCATGGCTTCGCGCGATGCTGCTTGGCAGCGGTTTGTGGACGATCCTGACTGGCTCGCGCTCCGAAGCGATCCGCAATACGCAGACACCGTGTCCAACATATCGGATATCATTTTGCGACCTGCGCCCTTTTCACAGATTTGACCAGTTGCCACCATTATGAATCGTACCCTGCTTGTCATCGCTGCGTGCGGACTACTTCTGGCCGGAACTACGGCCCCGGCTGCGGCGCAGGAACAGCGCCAGGGCGTCTTGCCCGCACCGGATAGGACCGAGGGCGAAGGCCCCTTTGAGCGCCTCATCATACGCGGCGCCACGCTGATTGACGGGACCGGCGCGCCTCCACGCAGCCCCGTTGACATCGTCATTGAGGGCGACAAGATCGTGCGCGTCGCCAGCGTAGGTGCACCCATGCTGGACATCAATGAGGAACGCCGCCCAGGCGAGGCAACCAGGGAAATTGACGCGCACGGCCTGTACGTCATGCCCGGCATCATTGACCTGCACGCCCATACGGGCGGCGTGCCGAAGGTGCCCGAAGCGGAATACGTCTACAAGCTCTGGCTTGCTCACGGCATCACCACCGTTCGCGGCGTGCCCACCGGGCCACTAGACTGGTCCCTCGAGGAGAAAGCGCGCAGCGCACGCAATGAGATTACGGCACCGCATATCGTGTCCTACCATCGCCCGGGCAGCGGATGGGACCGCAGCATCGCAACACCAGAAGATGCGCGGGAATGGGTCCGGTTCGCTTCTGAGCAGGGAATCGATGGACTGAAGCTGGGCTCTTACCGCCCGGAAATCATGGCGGCACTATTGGATGAGGCGGGCAAGCACAACATGGGCTCTACGGCGCATCTGGGGCAGATGGGGGTCGGCCAGATGAACGCGTTGGACGCAGCGCGCCTGGGGCTGACCAGCATGACGCACTTCTATGGTTTGTTTGAAGCGATGTACAACCACAGCGACATTCAAACATGGCCGGTCGGCATGGATTACAATGATGAACAGTTTCGCTTTGGGCAGGTAGCTCGGCAGTGGCATATGGTCACGCCCGGAGGCGAGAAATGGAAGGCGCTCATGGACGAGTTTCTTGCGCTGGACTTCTATATCAATCCCACGATGGGAATCTATTCGGCTGGGCGCGATGTGATGCGGGCCCGCAATGCGGACTGGCACGCCACCTACACGCTGCCGAGCCTGCAGAAGTTTTTTGATCCTAGCCGCCGCGACCATGGCTCGTATTTCTACGACTGGACAACCCACGACGAGGTGGCCTGGCGGAAGTTCTACGAGGTCTGGATGCAGTTCCTGAACGAATACAAGAACCGTGGCGGCAAGGTCACCGTAGGGTCAGACAGCGGATTCATCTACCAGTTGTACGGGTTTGGCACCATCCTGGAACTGGAGCTGCTGCAGGAGGCCGGCTTTCATCCCCTGGAAGTCATCCGTGCGGCCACCATGCACGGGGCGCAGGAGATCTTCAAGCCGCTGGGACAGCCGATTGAGTACGGCGTAGTGCGCGCAGAACTCCGCGCTGACCTTGTGGTGCTGGAGGAAAACCCTCTCCACAACCTCAAGACGCTATACGGTACGGGTGCCATGAGGCTCAACGACGAGACCGGCGAAGTGGAGCGCGTGGGCGGCGTGAAGTATACAATCAAGGATGGCATCATCTACGACGTGCGCGCCCTGCTGCGCGATGTCGCGGCGATGGTGGAGCAACAGCGACGTGAAGTAACCGTCCAGGATCCAACAGGCTCGGATTAAGCGCCCGCTCCCGCCGCGTCCTGCATACGGGCCAGGGTGCTACCGGTTGAACGAACGATGATGCGGGCGATCCACCGCTTCATGCAATGGGGGTCCGGCCCGATGCGGCGCCGACGTCAGGGTTGCGGCAACAGTATGCGTTCGTTCAAGTCGCGCGTAGCGAAGAAGAAGCTGATCTCGCGCTGGCCATTGGCCACAGAGTCAGATCCATGCACAATGTTTTCGCCTTTGGAATCGGCGAAGTCCCGCCGCACAGTGCCTTCGGCGGCCTCTGCAGGATCCGTTGCACCTATCAGCGCGCGAAATCCTGCCACAGCGTTCTCCCGCTCCAGGGCCATCACCACAACCGGTCCGCTGGTCATGAAGCGCACCAGTTCGGCAAAGAACGGTCGCGACTGATGGACCTGGTAGAACGCCTCCGCGTCGCGCTGCGAAAGCAGCAGCATGCGCATGCCGCAGATGGCAAAGCCCGCTTCTTCAATTCGCGCCGCCACCGCGCCCACCAGGCGCTTGCGTACGCAGTCTGGCTTCAAGATGGCTAGTGTCTTTTCCAAGGCCTTAGGTCGGATGGGTCGAGTCGTCGGTTGAGTCGGCTGTGCTGGCGCAATATACGCAGGGGGTTGCAGCCGGCAGCCCGCCAATCCCGATCCTCCCGAAAGCGCTCAGTGGCGCCCTGGCGCGCCACTGTCTGCTGTTCTCTGGAGAGGAGCGCCAGGCGCTCCTCGTTGTGTTCGCACAGCGCCATCGCCTTCGCCTCTTCGGCTTCCAGCACCGCGTCATCCGCCGCTTCCAGAGCGGCCTTCAGCCGTTTCTCTTCTTCCTTCTGCTGGGCCTTCATCTGGGCTTCCGCTACCTGTTCAGGTATTCTCCGGAGCCGCTCCACCAGCCCCCCCCCCTTTTTATTTGGAGCTTATATACTTAACTGTAACTTTTCTTCGATTGAGCCATATGAAGAATAAACCAGATCGGGGGAATCATGACAGGGCCAGGCAGATCACACCGCAAGGGACTCACACTCTTGGCGTTGGCACGGCGGTATCCGAGCGAGGAAGCCGCCCGGGAATGGTTTGAGGCCATCTATTGGCCGGAAGGCCGCTTTTGCCCGCAATGCAGGGGCACCGATACCTATGCTTGCCCGAAACAGACCATGCCGTACCGTTGCCGCACATGCCGCAAGCGGTTCAGTGTTCGGACGGGCACGGTGCTGCAAGCCTCCCGGTTGCCATTGCTCCAGTGGACCTACGCCATTTATCTTGAAATGACCGCGCTCAAGGGCGTATCCAGCATGAAGCTTCACCGCGACCTGGGCATCACGCAAAAGTCGGCGTGGTTCATGCTGCAACGGATTCGGGAGGCGTTCGCGCCGTTAGCCGCCGCCGCGTTTGAAGGCCCGGTTGAAGCCGACGAGACGTATGGTTGGGGGCAAGGAGGCCAACAAGCACGCGCACAAGAAGCTGAAAGCGGGACGCGGAACGGTTGGCAAGACGGCGGTAGCGGGGCTGAAAGACCGCGGTACCGGCCAGATTCGGGCCACGGTCGTTGAGGACACAAGCGGCCCGACGTTGAAGCAGTTCGTGTATAACCCCACCGAAATCGGCGCAACGGTCTACACGGACGACGCCACCGCTTACAAGGGCATGATCGGTATGGAGCATGAGACGGTCAAGCACAGCGTGGGCGAATGGGTCAACGGCATGGCCCACACAAGCGGGCTGGCGTCGTTCTGGGCCACGCTGAAGCGGGCGTACCATGGTGTGTACCACAAAATGAGCGCCAAGCACTTGCAACGGTACGTGCAGCAGTTGCGCAAAAGCACAACGTCCGGGACATGGACACGCTCGAACAAATGCAGCATGTGGTGTCCGCACGGGCAGGGCGGCGGCTTATGTACAAGGATCTGATTGCGCAATGAGATAGGGTCAAGGATACGAAGGGCGCGTTGCACGCTGAGTTTGAGCGGATCGACACCACGCCCAGTCCGAATCCGCGCTATCGCGGATTGACGATCCAGCAGGCGGTAAGGCAACTGGTGAAGGCCAGTCCGAAACCGAAGCAAGCGGCAGAATCGAGGGCAAGAAACGACGAGTTTCGGCACGTCTAAGCCCCAAGCAGTGTACAGTTAAGTATATAAGCCCCTTAACCAAGGGCGACGAATTGGCAGCCGTGGTCTGACTGATCGCGGTAGTGGCGAGAGGCCATTTAGCCAGTAAAATGGCACCAACCACGGATATTACACCATGACACACGCATCCGCCGACACTCAACCGCCGAATTCAGCCTCGGGCGTGTTAAAGGCGCAAAGGCCCTTCCCGCACTACCTTGCTAAGAAGTTTGCAGAGGCAAATATGAGCATGAGAATAATCCCTACAACAAATAACAGTCCCCCGATGGCGTTTAGCCACGGAATGATGTCACTCCAGCAGTTAGTGGATTGAGGCCGCTCCTTACAGCGATCTAATTCGTCGATAGCCTTTCGTGCTGCTTGCCTAGATGAGAAGAAGGACAAGACCACACATAGGATCGTGAGTGTCAGCGCGACCCACGCCAAGACCAACGTGGTCTTAAGGAGTGGTGTGCCGTGAATAGCAGCTGGCGCTACGCTCAAAGAGACCGCAAGGGTCCCACCTGACACCGCTATCAGAGCTTTGTCGTAGCTGTTCGTGCTTTGTATACGCATATACTCCAAGGCTTTCCGAAAGGAATCCTTGGAGCATGGACCGTCCACGGGTGGTTGTTGCGACTCCTCCACTTATTTTTTCCTCTCAGGAGGTGTGGATGGCTTTGAAGGCTTGGGGGAAGGTGGGCGTTGCGGTATTTCTAGGCCTCGCTCATGTTTTACGGGGTCCTCAGGTACCCGATACGCAATCTCAGGCGAGACTCTTGAAAAGTGTTGTGGCTTGTCCATCTGTCATACAAGGAGCTAAGGAGCGGTATAGCGCAAACAGCTAGCTAACCGCATTGCGATGTATAGGGTTCCTTACCACTTGCTTGCTGTAGCGCAACATGAACAGTGGGTTCGGTCCAAGACCTTCGACGTTGACTTCACCGCGCTAAATAATCCGGTCCAGATGGTGCCACTTGTGTTACTATTGGAATTGTTTTACACCTCATACACCGGCAATGAACGAGCGGCCGGGTGCCCTGCACGCCGCCCGAATTCACCGCGCGCAAACAAGGGTATGGAGCACGTCAGAATCGCCGCAAATCGTGCCCGATCGCATTCAGGTACGGTCTAGGGCGTTTCCGGCGATCTTTTCCTGATTACCTGGAGGAGCCTGAAGCCGTCGGGGCGGACTTTAGCACCCGTGGGCCGTGTTTTCACGGCTTCAGGCGCACAATTGTGCTTACCGAAGGCGATTATATAATTAACTGAAGCTTACTTCGTCCTGGGCGGCGGGCTTGGCCTTCGGTGCCTCCGGCCTCCCGCCCTTCAAAAACTGCCGCGTAGCTTCCAGTATCGTTAGCCCGCCGTAGCGCGGATTCGCCGCTGGCGTGTTGCCCCACGTGTCCTGCAAGCGCTTACGCTTGCGCTCCTGCCGGTCGTCTCTTGTCATTTCAGTGTCCTGTGTCCGTATGGATTGATCTACTTGGCTGGTGCACAACGCTACGCTGTCAGCGTAGCGTACATGAGCCGTTTGCCCACCATGCCAGCCACGACGTGCTGCTTTTGCTCCAGCGTATCCATTGTGCAAACGTTGTGCTTGCCCGCAAACTGGTGCCCGTAGCGGTGCACGTGCTTCTTGCTCCAGTGGTGGTACGTACCATGATACGCCCGCTTGAACATGCTCCAGAATGATTCCAGCCCGTTCGTGTGCGCCAGGCCATTGACTCACCCACCGACCGACTGCTTGACGGTTTCGTGCTGCATCCCAAGCATGCCCTTAGTAGGCGTGTGCCTCATCGGTGTAGACCGTTGTGCCGAGGTGTTATCGTAGACGAACGGCTGTAAGGTCGCTGCATTCGTGCTCTCCACCACTTCGGCCCGAATCTGCCCGCTTGCACGGTCTTTCAGGCCGGCCACCGCCGTCTTGACTACCGGGCCGCGTCCGGCTTTCTGCTTCCTGTGCTCGTGCTTGTTTTTCTCCAAGCCACCCCCGTACGTTTCGTCGGCCTCCACCGGTCCCTCGAACGCAGCGGCCAGCAGGGGCGCAAAGGCGGCCCGTACGCGCTGCAACATGAACCAGGCCGTAGTCTGCGTCCCATCGAGGTCGCGGTGGAACTTCATGCTGGAGACGCCCTTCAGGGAGGTCATTTCAAGATAAATGGCCCACACCCACTTCTTCAACGGCAGTCGGCTACTGGCCAATGCGGTACCTGTGCGCACCGAGAAGAACCGCTTGCACGGACGGCAGCGGTACGGCATTGGCCTGTGTGTGCCCGCATACGTGTCTGTGCCCTTGCAGCGCGGGCACAGACGACCGTCCGACCAAATCACAGCCTCGAGCCAAAGGACGGCCGCCTGCTCATCCGGAAACATTTCGGCCAGTTTGACCATGCTGATTCCCTTGCGATAACTGTGCCCAGGCCCCGATTTAACCGCCATGAATTCCCCGATCTGGTGTATCCCCTCATGCGGCCGATCGGAAAGAATGCTTCAGTTAAATATATAATCACCAAAAGTTGACTATGCAGCAGGAGTGAATCCGGGAGCGGGGACGTGATTACGGGCTGGGGCTGTAAGCCAAGGTACTCCATCAGGCGGGTGGCGTATCGGTGCTCAAGACCAGATTCAGCAGGACCTAGTAGCGCCGTAGCGCACAGAGATCCCACCACAACCCTTTGCCGGGACCGTCGGGAGTATTCACAAGTAACTCACCCGCAACACACCAGGTACATACGTTGGGGCACGGGTTCTCCACCTCACTGCAGTCCACAAAAGACCCGCATTCTGTGCAGGGTGGGGGCTGTTCGCTCGAGTTGAACAGGTTGCGGACATAATCTTCTCCGCCAGTTTTGAAAACGCCGTATAAGGCGTCTCCCGCGATTTTGTGAGTGCGGTCCTCGAACAACTCATATACCCGTATAAAGACATCAACCGCTCTCGCATACGGGGTGCCGCCCCCGTATTCCTTCGCAGCGAAGATCAGGGCTATGCTCGCTTCAGCCGACTCTGCGTTGTCCCCGTTAACCATGATCCGCGCAAGTTCGGCAGCGAACGCATCCAGTTCCCCGGCTGGGCGCATATCGAAAGCCTGACGCAGAATGGCAACGGCAGCCTGCGAGGCCCCATTTTCCAGCGTCATGATGGCATGCAATGCCGTCTCGGGCGTAGGATTCTTCCAAGCGCCGTTTTCCTTAAGCATTCCTGGCTTGGGCTGCGCTCCCGCACCAACCGGAAGCAGGCAGGCCAACAGTAAAAGCATCAAAATTTTCATTTGTGCCCTCCTTTAACAACTATATTGAGCGTGTGGGTGGCCCACTAAATTCATTCAATAAGAACCGCCAGTTCTTGT
Organism: Rhodothermales bacterium; assembly: GCA_951812585.1. Classification (GTDB taxonomy): domain Bacteria; phylum Bacteroidota; class Rhodothermia; order Rhodothermales; family Bin80; genus JAAXGV01. The sequence continues at coordinate 901,263 of OX638318.1, forward strand.
TGACTCCGGTTAACCACCAACGATAGTACCAGAATGGGTTAGCGCCAGTTGCCGCTTCAGCCCAGGATCCTGCGCGCGAGAAGTCTCTCTGGTAGAAACGTTCCCACCGGTCCCTGTACGCGGCGCCCACAACACTACTGTCGACCCCATTGTAACCCTCCATGTCGGCCATTGCGCTACGGGCTTTCGTGCCATTCAAACAGGCGTTCAGGCCGGCCTCATGCTGCCGTTCATGCGCTTCAATTTGGCCTGCGAACGCGCGCATTGCGTCAATAGATCCGCAGTGGTCATTCACCGGTAGTAGGTTTCGGTGTTCGCGAGGACCGAAGACGTGGCACATGTGCTGCTCGCACCTGCGTACCTTGGCCCTGAACCGTTGTAATCGGCATGTATCTGGACTTGGCTTGGAATTATCGGAGGGCTTCCCGTCATATAGTGACCATCCCACGGCCCGCTACCTGTCTTCAGATACTCATCGGGTAGCGAAGGAACGGCAGTGGACGCAGGGACCGAGTATAAACCAAAATAGTCCATGTTGACATAGACCACAGGGGCATTCAGGACCGGCGTACGCCAACCAGTTCTCGGGGTAACGGTTATCTGCATGTTTTCGCCGAAGTCTTCTGCTGCGACCTGCACGTAGATCGTTACGGTTCCCGTTGCGGTTCCCTGCCATGAATTGGCCCCCGCTTGGGCTAAAGCCGCCCCAGTCGAGGAGCGCCATTCGAATAAGAATGGTTGCGGAGACACGTCTTGGCCGCCTTGCGTTACGCTAACCCGGATAAATCACCAGGGCTTTGAATCGCCATAAACTCGAGGGTTTGAAGGCATTGGTTCACGGTTTGGGAGCGCAAATGTGCGTTAATCAGCATTTATGCCTTCTGGAGCGTTTAGCCGGCGCCCCGCACACACCCACACCTCCCTCTATCGAGGGCGGAATCTTCCCTAACCCCGCTCTTCACGCCGTGGGGTGCACGATGCGGTTGTAGATGTCGGCCGCCCGCTGCGGATCCTTACGGGCGGCGGCGTATGCCGCACGCCCATGGGTGAAGCCCTCCTGTTGAATAGTTCACTTTCTGTCTCCGCTGGGAGGAGGATTTAGGTTCTCTGACGACCTTCGGGAGGACCGGATGCGTCAATCTGCGGTGCCAGTGGTTTTCCGGAATTGCCTCTGCGACCAAATAAGACTAGAATCCTAACCCTCTTTGGAAGCGCATCATGTTATCGCGTAACTCCTGGTTCTTGTGTTCGACGATGACACCGAATTCTTCCGGAGACACGAGTGGTCCCTCATTCGGACGAGTCACCTGCGCAGCGGATGAGTTCAGATCAATACTCTCAGCCGTATACGTCAACCTGAAGCGTCTCTTTTTACCCTGCGCTTCTACCACTAGGATCAGCCCCGGAAGTCCGTTGTACAGGGCGGGACCGGCCAACACGGGAATCTCCGGCGTAAACCAAGCCACTACGGACAGAGTGTCAATGGTCGCTGTTGCCTTCACAATCCGTCGGCCTAAATGGGCACGTTCTTCTTGCGACACCTTCCAAGACGGAATCCTCCGTGTATCCGACACCAAGAACTTGCGCCCCAGAAGCGAATGCTCCAGCAGGTAAGTGTCCGCGACAAAGTCGACATAGTACCCCAAAGGGGGTCCTTCCACTGAAGGTGGGGTCAACGCGCCGAGTAGGCCCCCTGCGCCCCCGTTAGCATACGCCCACATTCCGAAGGCTGCCAGGCCGGACTCTCCCAAGTCGTCCTCCAGCTTATCTGCAAAAGCCACAGGATCGAATTCCGCCGGATCGCCGTCTATGTAGGTCGAATCTGGGCGCATCAATGATGCGCTGCCTTCAAAGTGGAGAGCATACTGAGAAGATGAAGCGCCTAAGGCGGATAACTGCTCCGCCAGCTTATCCATGCCCTCCATGTCCCGCAGCTCTTCCGGAAAAACGAACTCGGTCTTCTCTTGGTAAGTGTAGTAGACAATGCCACGCTGTGCCGACACCGAACAGCAGAACGGGCATCAGGCCGAAAAGCATGTGCGTGCGGTGAATCACGTTGTGTGACCAACTATAGTCTGTCTGCGGCGGGACGCTTTGAATCGGTCGGTCAGCACCCAAGCGATGAGCACGAGAAACACCGCGTAATCGGGTAGGCTACCCCCTGCAGCAGGCGACAACAACATAAGAGCAACCAACAGCGCAACACCCGCCAGCGTAAACCCCCACTTGGTTGCCTCTGAACACTTCTGCGCAACCTTCTTGTGCCACCAGAAGCTGGCATATCCCACGAGGAGCATTGAAACAATAACTAGAATCGTATCCATGACTTCCAATGTTTGTCCGTCTGGTTGTGAAATGTGCGAAACTTCACGATAATGATGGGTGGCAGAAATGTCAAGCCTCTGGGCCAACTGTTTTCTTCGCTATGGACCCCGACCGCAACCGCAATGATGAGAAGGGTTAGAGCACAGTGCACCAGGCTAACTGGCAAGGATACATCGGGTGCAAGTCCCGCGTTATGAAGCTAAAACCAGGCACATATCTCCGCGAGCCGTGCATGGTCGCCCGGTCAATAGGATCCCGGTACGCATCGTAGAGCCACCGCCAATCCCACGCTTCCCTTGCGAAATCGTATTTTCCAGCCTACTCTGACCTGCATACGCACTCCTTATGACTCGCCTGCCTCTTCTACTTTGTGTCCTCCTGCTTACTGCCGGCTGCCAGCGTACCGACACCGCTGAGGAACGACCGAATATCGTGTTCATCTTTACGGACGACCACACGGCCCGCGCGCTCAGCGCCTACGGGTCTGTCGTCAACGAAACCCCCCACCTGGACCGCATCGCCCAGGAGGGAATGCGCTTCGATCAGTGCCTGGTCACCAACAGCATCTGTGCACCCAGCCGTGCTGTGATCCTGACGGGTAAACACAGTCACCTGAACGGACAGCTGACCAACGGACAACTCTTTGACGGCACGCAGCAGACCTTTCCTAAGCTCCTGCAGGCGGCAGGCTATCAAACCAGTATCATCGGCAAGTGGCATCTGCGCAGCGCCCCGACCGGCTTTGACCATTGGCAAGTGCTGCGTGGCCAGGGTCCGTACTATAACCCACTGTTTCTTACCGCGGGCGACACGCTTCGCATAGAAGGCTATACCACGGATATTATCACGGACTTGGCGCTCGAATGGCTTGAGCATGGCCGCGATACGGCGCGACCCTTCATGTTGATGTACCAGCACAAAGCTCCGCACCGGCAGTGGCATCCCGGCCCGGACCATTATCGCCTGTATGAGGACAGGGACATCCCCGAGCCACCGACGCTCTTTGATGACTATGCCAACCGCGCATCTCCAGCGGCCGATCAGGGCATGATGATCGCACGCCACCTGAACATCAACGACCTCAAACTGCAAGCACCTGGGTCTATGAATGAAGCCCAGGCCGCAGCCTGGGAGGAAGTCTACGCGCCGCGCAACGAAGCATTTCATGAAGCAGACCTGGAGGGCGACGACCTTACGCGCTGGAAATACCAGCGCTATGTCAAGGAATACCTGCGCACGGTGGCCGGGGTGGACGACAACGTCGGACGCCTTCTGGACTACCTGGAGTCGTCGGGCTTGGCTGACAACACGGTCGTGATCTATTCCTCCGATCAGGGATGGTACCTGGGAGAGCACGGCTGGTACGACAAGCGCTGGATGTACGAGGAGTCACTGGTTACGCCGCTTCTGGTGCGGTGGCCGGGCAAGATTACTCCGGGAAGCACCAGCGACGCCATGGTGTCCAATCTGGACTTCGCAGCTACCTTCCTGGACCTGGCCGGCGTGGATGTACCAGTCGACATGCAGGGACGCAGCCTGAAGCCCCTCTTCACCGGAGAAACCCCGGAGGACTGGCGCACCAGTCATTACTACCACTACTATGAGTACCCCTCGGTGCACTGCGTAGAACGGCACTACGGCGTGCGCACCAGTACGCACAAGCTCATTCATTACTACAACCGGGACGAGTGGGAACTTTTTGATCTGACCCGTGACCCCATGGAGCTTCGCAGCGTGTATGACGATCCCGCCTACCAAGATCAGGTCGCCGCACTCAAGGAGGAGCTGCAGCGGCTCAGAGTACAGTACCAGGTGCCGGAGGACGAGCGCCCGACGGGGCCGTGCATACCAGATAATCGCGGCGTCAATACCGCAGCCAACTAATTCATGAAATACCTTCACGCACTCGGCTTTGCGCTCTTGGCACTGCCGTGCGTCGCGGCCTACGCACAAGTGCCGCATCCGGCTGACGTGTTCGGGTTTACGCCCGGGGACGACTACAAGCTGGCTAACTACGAGCAGATGGTAACCTATTTCAGGGCGCTGGACGAGGCCAGTCCGCGTGTAATCCTGACCGAGATCGGCACCTCTGTGCTGGGCGAGCCCTTGCTCCTGTTGCACATTTCCAGTCGGCGCAACCTGCGTCGATTGGAGCAGTGGCGCGCGGCAAGCGAGCAGCTTGCCCGCGCCAGAATTACGCCGGAAGAAGCCCGCGCGCTTGTCGAAGAGGCAAAAGCCGTAGTCTGGATTGATGGCGGCCTGCACGCCACTGAAGTGGCCGGTGCCCAGATGACACCGCTTCTTGCTTACCGCGTCGCCACCGAAGAATCTGAGGAGATGGCGCACATCCGCGAGAACACCATACTGCTGCTCATGCCGGTGATGAACCCGGATGGGCTGGACATCGTGGCGAACTGGTACAACCAGACCGTAGGCACCCCCTACGAAGCCACGCGTCCGCCGTGGTTATACCACTACTTCGTAGGGCATGACAACAACCGTGACTGGTTCATGAACAACATGCCCGAATCGAAGGCGGTGACCAACCTGTTGTACAACGAGTGGTATCCGCAGATTGTCTACAACCATCACCAGACCAGTCCCAGCTACACCCGGATCTTTTTGCCACCTTTCGCTGACCCGGTCAATCCGCGGATACATCCGGGCGTAACAACCGCAGTGAACATGGTCGGCACGGCCATGGCCAACCGCTTCGCCATGAAAGAGATGCCCGGTGCCGTATCGGGTGTTACCTACAGCATGTGGTGGAACGGCGGCATGCGCACCGTGCCTTATTTCCACAATATGATCGGCATCCTGACAGAAACAGGACACGCCACCCCGTCGCCCCGGTCTTATGATCCCGACTCCCTGCCGGCAACCGTAGCCGGCGGGCAATCCACAGAAGGCACCAACATATTCTACCCATACCCGTGGAAAGGTGCCACCTCCCGCTTTGCGGATCCAGTCCGCTACATGATCACCGGATCCATGGCCGTGCTTCGAATAGCGGCCGATTTGCGCAGCCAGTGGCTCCTAAACATCTACAACATGGGGCGGGCCGCCATCGAGGCGAGCGCCGAGGATGAGCCCAAAGCATACATCATCCCGGCCAGGCAGTGGAATCAGGGAGAAGAACGCGCGCTCGTCAACCTGCTCCGCATCGGGGGCATTGAGGTGAAGCGCGTGGCCGAGCCCTTCACCTACCAGGACGCGGCGTATGCCGCCGGCTCCTTCGTGATCGATGCTTCGCAGGCCTTCCGACCCTACCTGCTCGACCTCATGGAAAAGCAGCAGTACCCGGACATGCGGCGCACGCCCTATGATCTGGCCGGCTGGACGCTGCCACTGCAGATGGGTGTTGATGTGGTGCGCGTCATGTCGGACTCATTTGAGGTTGGGGGCACACCGGTGAGGGCCGCGCTGGGCCCCGCCCCCGGTGCTGTGAGCCTGGGCGGAACCGCCTTTGCTTACGCGCACCGCCCTAACGAAAGCATCGCCGTCACCAACCGCCTGCTGGCTGCTGGGGAGTCCGTCTATGTGGTCACGGATTCAGGCGGCACCCTTGCGCCTGGCACGTTCGTTGTAACGGCTAGCAGCGACGATACGCGGGCGCGGCTGGAGGCAGAGGCACAGGCCAGCGGCACAGCATTCGCGTCCATTGACGCAGTGCCGGACGGCGTGAAGCCACTAGGCGCGTCCAGAATAGGGCTGTACAAGTCGTGGGTCGCGAACATGGACGAGGGATGGACACGCTGGCTGCTCCAGGAATATGACTTTGCGGTCGACACGCTCCATGACGACGACATTCAGAACGGCAACCTGTCGCAGTACCACGCCATCATACTTCCTGACCAGAGTCCACGCGCGATTTTGAATGGGCACCGCGAAGGGTTTATGCCGCCGGAATACACCGGCGGGCTGGGAGTTGCCGGCACCTTTGCGCTGGAGCATTATGTCAGGGCCGGGGGCACCATCGTTGCCTTGGATGATGCCAGCGACTTTGTCATCAACCAGTTCGGTCTGCCCGTTGAGAATGTCGTCGCGGGCACCAGTCAGGCCAGCTTTTTCATTCCGGGTTCGCTCGTCCGTATCACCGTCGACACTACGCAGGCGCTGGCGTACGGCATGCCTGCGGAGGCTGCAGCGTACTTTGTGCGGAGCCGAGCCTTTCGCACCCTGGCGCGAACGGGCGAAGGTGAAGGCGGTCGCATGGAACTTGCACCTGCCTCGCCCCTGCCCGTGAAGGTTATTGCCCGCTATGCATCACAAGATATTCTACTTAGCGGATGGGCCCGCGGAGCGGAAGAGCATATCGGCGGCGAGGCCGCCATGATAGAGATCGGCTTGGGGAATGGCCGCATGATCCTTTATGGATTCAGGCCGCAGTTTCGCGGACAGCCGCGCGGCACCTACAAACTGTTTTTGAACGCACTTCTTTCAACGCAAACCACACCGGAAAAATGAAACACCGGAATCGCGCAACCCGCCGTGCCTTCCTGGCGCAGACCGCAGCCGCTGTGGGCGGCGCCATCATCGTACCCCGGCATGTGCTGGGCGGCCCTGGCTACCAGGCACCGAGTGACCGGCTCAACATCGCCGGCATTGCCGCTGGAGGCCGGGCCACGGGCGTTTTGGCCGGCGCCTGCGGCTATGACAATGAATCTGGGGCCACCCTGGAGAACATCGTCGCACTGGCCGATGTGGACGACGCGCGCGCCGCAGGCACCTACGAGCGCTACCCCAAGGCCAAGCGGTACCGGGACTTTCGCGCAATGCTGGATGAGATGCACAGCAGCATCGATGCAGTCACCGTCTGCACGCCCGATCATATGCACGCCGTAGCCGCAATGGCTGCCATGCAGCTGGGCAAACACGTCTATGTGGAGAAGCCTCTCACGCATGATGTGTACGAAGCCAGAATGCTCACCGAAGCGGCCCGACGCTATGGCGTAGCCACGCAGATGGGCAACCAGGGCAACTCTGGCGAAGGGATCCGCCAATTGTGCGAGTGGATCTGGTCTGGTACCATCGGCGATGTCACCACGGTACACACCTGGACGAACCGCCCGGTATGGCCGCAGGGCCTGGTGCGACCCAAGGAGACACCGCCGGTGCCGGATACCCTGGACTGGGACCTCTGGATCGGCACCGCCCCTATGCGCCCCTATCACCCCGCCTATCTGCCTTTCTCCTGGCGTGGCTGGTGGGACTTCGGCACGGGCGCGCTGGGCGATATGGCCTGCCACATCGTGGATCCCGTTTTCAAAGCGCTCAAACTGGGATATCCCACCGCTGTAGAAGCCAGCGCCTCCGTCTTTGTTGAAAACTGGAGGCCCATAGACAATCTGGGCAGCGCACCCAACTCGTCCATCATACGGTTTGAGTTTCCAGCGCGTGAATCCATGCCGCCCTGCACGGTGATCTGGTATGATGGGGGTCTGTTGCCGCCGCGACCTGATGAGCTAGGCGACGACGAAGTGATGGGCGATGGCGGCGGGGGCTGCCTCTTCGTCGGCACCAAGGGCAAGATCATGTGCGAGACATACGGCTTTAACCCGTCGCTCCTTCCGACATCCAGGATGCAGGACTTTTCGCCGCCCCCGGCCGAGCTGCCGCGCGTGGACGGCGACATAGGCGGGCATCAGCGGGCCTGGGTTGCCGCATGCAAAGGCGGCGATGCCTGCAGCTCTAACTTTGACTATTCCGGGCCGCTCACCGAGATGGTCCTGATGGGCAATCTGGCCCTGCGCAGCTTTATGCTCACAGAAGCCGCTACCGATGGAGCCGGACGCAGGCGAACGCGCTATCCTGGGCGCAAGAAGCTTCGCTGGGATGGCGAGAATATGCGCATCACCAACTTTGATGCGGCCAACCAGTTCGTGCGACGCGAGTACCGGGAAGGCTGGTCGTTAGGAGTCTGATCAAACGTGGCGCTCCGCATGGTACGAGCTGCGTACCAGCGGGCCACTTTCTACGTGCTCGATGCCCTTGGCTTCGCCTTCCTGCTTGTAGAATGCGAACACGTCGGGGTGCACGAACTCCACCACCGGCAGGTGCATCTTGGTGGGCTGCAGGTACTGGCCAATGGTCATCACATCCACGCCGGCAACGACGAAGTCGTCCATGAGCGCCAGGACTTCGTCCTGCGTCTCGCCGAGTCCAACCATGATGCCGCTCTTGGTGCGCAGTCCTTGTTCCTTGGCAATTCGGAGCAGTTCCAGGGAACGCGCATAATCCGCCTGCGGGCGTACGCGCCGATAGAGACGCGGCACGCTTTCCACATTGTGGTTGAGAATATCCGGCCGTTCGTCCAGCACGATCTGGAGCGCGTCCCAAAGTCCGCGAAAATCAGGGATCAAGACCTCCACCGTACAGCCTGAAATCTCCTGCCGCACGCGGCGGATCGTCTCCGCAAAGATGGGCGCGCCCCCATCCTTGCGCTCATCGCGGTTTACGGAGGTCACAACCACATGCTGGAGCGCCATGATGCGGGCCGCTTCTGCTACGCGCCGCGGCTCATCCCAGTCGAGACCCGGCTCCGGGCGTCCCGTCTGCACGGCGCAAAAGCCGCAAGAGCGCGTGCATACGTTGCCGAGGATCATGAAGGTGGCCGTGCCGGCGGTCCAACATTCTCCCATGTTCGGACAACGGGCACTCTGGCATACGGTGTGCAGATTATGCTCGTCGATGAGCTGGACCAGCTTGCGATAGGTAGGACCGTATGGCAGCTTTACGCGCAACCAGTCGGGCCGCCGCGTGCGCGGCACCTCCACCACCGGAAGTGAAACAAGTTCAGCGCCACCATCACCGGATGGTTGCTTCCGGAGCGCGATGTCTCCTGGCAAGTAAGGGCGCTTCAGCGAGTGTTCAGCCATGGCATGGGACAATCATCGGGGATCTTGCAAACACGCGCGTGCGTGCATTGATCCTTACCTATATTTGGTCGTCTGACGAAATTTTCTCCCCTTCGTCCGCAGCCTGGCAGCATCCTATGAGCAGAGCTCAACGCAGACAACACGAAATATTGCCGGAAGAGGTCAGGAACATCTTTCTGGCGCATACCAATGCCCAAGGCATGCTGCCCTTAGTGCTGGACATGCAGCGTAGTCGGGGCATCGATCTCTATGATCAGCGGACGGGGCGCCGCTTGATGGATTTCTTCGGCTTCTATGCCACCAGCGCGCTGGGAATGAACCACCCAGGTCTGACGGAAGACGCGGCGTTCCTTAGCCGGCTGCAGGAAGCCGCACTGAACAAGGTCACCAACTCGGATGTGCAGACAGTGCACATGGCGCGCTTTCTGGACACCTTTGCACGTGTCGCCATGCCGGATCGCTTTTCGCACGCTTTCTTCATCTCTGGGGGCGCGCTCGCGGTCGAGAATGCGCTCAAGGTTGCATTTGACTGGAAGGTGCGGAAGAACCATGCCAAAGGATATAAGCAAGAGCGGGGGCACCAGGTCCTACATCTGGAAGAGTCCTTTCATGGCCGTTCAGGCTACACGCTGTCGCTGACCAACACCGCCGATCCGCGCAAGACGCAACACTTCCCCAAGTTTGACTGGCCGCGCATCCAAAATCCCAAGATCGTCTGGCCGCTGGAGGCGCACCTGGAGGCGGTAGAAGCATCCGAACGTAATGCTTTGGAGCAGGCCAAGCAACATTTTTACGAGCGCAAGGACGATGTCGCATGCGTTATCATGGAAACGATTCAGGGAGAGGGCGGCGACAATCACTTTCGGCCTGCCTTCTTTGAGGCGATTAAGACGCTGTGCCTGGAGAACGATGCGCTCTTCATCCTGGACGAGGTGCAAAGTGGTGTGGGCATCACGGGGACGTTCTGGGCCTTTGAGGGAGTGCAGGCTGAGCCGGACCTTATTGCATTCGGCAAAAAGACGCAGGTCTGCGGCATCCTGGCCGGTCCACGCCTGGACGAGGTCGCCGATCATGTGTTTGAGAAATCGAGCCGAATAAACTCCACCTGGGGCGGCAACCTGGTGGACATGGTCCGCTTTGATCGTACGCTGGAAATCATCGAACAAGCCCAGCTTCTGCGTAACGCCCGCACAGTAGGCGCACATCTATATGCACGCCTGAAGAACCTGGCTGCCGAATTCCCCTGCATCAGTAACGTCAGAGGCCGGGGCCTGATGTGCGCCATGAATCTTTCCGACCGCGCGCTGCGCGACCGTGTGCTGACGCGCTGCTACGACGAGGGCGTGGTCTTGCTTGGCTGCGGCCATGCGTCGATTCGCTTCAGGGCACCGCTGACCATCACGGCACAGGAGGTAGACGAAGGCCTCGGACGGTTGCGTGCTGCGCTGCGCCGCGAGACGCAATAGTGGTCCGCAAGATCACACACCCCGCGCCTGTCCAGACACCAGGCGGCAAGACGATTCACGAATATGTGGGGCGGATCCGCACCGGCTCCGAAGCAGTGAGTGTCGCGCGCATGGTTGCCCCACCGGGTTGGAGTGAGCCCTTCCAGCAGCCATCTTTTGACGAGATCACCTTGGTCGTTCGCGGCGTGATCCGCGTTGAGCACCGGAACGGGTCTGTGGATGTCGGTTCGGGCGAGGTCGTCCTGGTGCCGGCGGGCACGCGTATCCGCTACAGCAATCCGGGGCGTGAAGACGCCGCATACTGGGCCGTATGCGTACCTGCCTTCAGCACGCAGATGGCCGGCCGCGAGAACTAGGTGGCCCGGTGATAGTGATCCTCGGCATGCTCCTCTGCTGCCACCAGACTGACATCCGCTACGGCATCGCCTTCCCGGAGTCGGATCAGGCGAACACCTTCCGCATACCGTCCCGTCTCCCTAATGGTGTGCACCGCAAGGCGGATGAGCGTACCGCCTTGGGTTATGATCATCAGTTCATCTGATTCCTTTACGGCCTTGATAGCCACCAGGGGTCCGGTCTTGCGGGTGCACTTGAGTGTGATAACACCCTGGCCGCCGCGGCGCGCTTCCCTGTATTCTCCAACGGGTGATCGTTTCCCATAACCATTGGCGCTTATAGACAGCAGGCGAAGGTTGTCATCGCCGTTGGCAATGAGGGCCATGCCCACCACTTGCTCTGACGACACCATGCGCATGCCGCGTACGCCTATAGTCGTGCGTCCAGTTGGACGCACGTTGTGTTCACTGAATGTGATGGCACGCCCTGCGGAAGACGCCAGCACAATGCGCGTATTTCCATCGGTCAACCGTGCCTCCAGGACCTGATCCCCTTCCCGCACCAGAATGGCAATCTTGCCGGTGCGAAGCGGACGTCTAAACTTCGTCAATGCGGTCTTCTTCACCAAGCCGGCGCGCGTCGCCAGGAGCACGTAGTGTGTGTTCAGAAAGTCCTCGTTCAGAAAGTCCTTCTTGGCAATAGCAAGCACCGTCCGTACGCGATCCTCCACCGACATCTGTATGAGATTGCGCACATTGCGCCCCCTCGCAACACGGCTGCCCGCAGGCACCTGGAACACCCGCAAGTAATAACACTGTCCGTGATCGGTGATGAAGAGCAGGTAGTCGTGATTGTAGGTTACAAACAGGTGCTCCAGATAATCCTGGTCGCGCAGACCGCCGGCACGCTTGCCGATACCACCACGCGCCTGGCTGCGAAACTCGCTGGTCCGCGTACGCTTGATGAGACCTTGATGCGACATCGTCACCACCACCTGCCGATCCTCGATAAGGTCTTCGATGATCAGGTCTTCTCCGCCGGCATAGTCGATTTCGGTGCGGCGCGCGTCGGCGTACTTCGCGCGCAGCTCCAGCAATTCGTCCTTGACGATCAGCTTTCGCAGCGCTTCGCTGCCAAGGATTGCCGAGAGCTGCGCCACTTCGCGCCGAACGGCATGGTACTCAGCCTCAATCTTTTTGCGCTCCAGCCCGGTCAGTCGACGCAGCCGCATCTCCAAGATTGCGTTGGCCTGCTCTTCCGATAGCCATGCGGGCGGCACAGGGCCCTGTGCCGCATCTCGCGCTGCTTCCTGTGTCCTTGGCGTAGCTTCCTGCATCCCGGTCGCACCTTGCGGTTCGCCCGGAGCGAGTGGCAGGCCAAGCTGCGTGCGCTGCGCACTGGTGAGACGCGCGGGGTAGACACCCCGCATCAGATTCTGTCTCGCTTCTTCCGTCGAATCCGATTCGCGGATAATGGTGATGACCGCGTCCAGATGATCCAGCGCCTTCGTCAGACCCTTTAGAATGTGGGCCCTCCGCTTGGCCTTCTGCAGCTGATGCTCCGTGCGGCGCGCTACGACTACCAGGCGGTGCTCCACGAAGTGCACAACAAGATCCTTCAGCGCCAGCGTACGCGGTCGCCCGCCAACCAAGGCCACAAAGTTGGCTCCAAAGGTGTGCTGACATTGCGAAAACTTGTACAGCTTGTTTTGCACGACTTGCGCCAGCACACCCTTCTTCAGCTCAATGACGATCCGCATCCCATCGCGGTCGCTTTCATCGCGCAGGTCCGCGATCCCGTCAATACGTTTGTGCCGCACCAGTTCAGCGATGCGCTCCACCAAGACACTCTTGTTGATCTGGTACGGGATCTCCGATATGATGAGCGCCTGCCGATCTCCTGGCAGCTCCTCCTCGTGCATGCGTGCCCGCAAGACAATTCTTCCGCGACCATTGGCGTACGCGGCCTGTACGCCCGCCGTGCCGTAGATGATGCCTCCGGTAGGGAAGTCCGGGCCCGGCAAGTGCTCCATCAGGCCCAGTGTATCGATATCCGGCTCATCGATATACGCCACGATGGCGTCAACGACCTCGCCGAGATTGTGCGGCGGGATCTTTGTCGCCATGCCTACAGCGATCCCATCACCGCCATTGATCAAAAGATTCGGAACAGCAGCCGGCAGGACCGATGGTTCCTGCAGCGAGCCATCAAAGTTGTCCTGGAAGTCGACCGTGTTCTTCTTGAGGTCGCGCAGCATCTCCCCCGCGAGGTGGGTCATGCGCGCTTCGGTGTATCGCATTGCGGCCGCCGAATCCCCGTCCACCGAACCGAAATTGCCCTGTCCATCCACCAGGATATACCGCAGCGCAAAGGTCTGCGCCATGCGCACCATGGTGTCGTAGACGGACGCGTCGCCGTGCGGGTGGTACTTGCCCAGAACCTCGCCAACAATACGGGCGCTCTTCTTGAAGGTCGCCCCGGGCCCCAGTGCCAGCTCGCTCATTCCGTAAAGCACGCGACGATGCACCGGCTTCAGGCCATCCCTCACGTCCGGCAACGCGCGCCCCACAATGACCGACATGGAGTAATCGATGTACGAGGACTCCATCTCGTCCGAGATGCTAACCTGGCTTACGCGTTCCCTGCCAACCTCCATGCGTAATGCTACTTGTTCCTTCTAATATGCAGTCTATTATGCCCGACTTGGTTGGAGACCGCGCGGCGCAGATATGCCTGGCGTAAAGCTACGCATTCGACATCAGACTTGCCTGGTGCGCGCCGCTGCTACGGTCCGCCGATACCCGTGGGCGCGCGATAATTCAGCGGGATGCCGCTGCGAACTGTTGCATGGATGTGGCCCGGAATGCGGCCCGGACACGGGCTGCCGTTTCGGCCTCCATCGGCACAAGCGGCAGGCGAATGCAACCATCAATCAATCCCAGCTCAGCCAGCATGGCCTTGACTGGTATCGGGTTAGTATCAAAGAAGCAGGCGCGCATGGCCGCAACAAGCGCCAGATGGAGCCGACGCGCGGTGTCGAAGTCTCCGCACAGCCCCGCGCGGACCAGGGTGCCTACGGGTCCGGGAAGCACATTGCTCAACACGGAGATCACGCCGTCAGCCCCCAGCGACAAGAGCGGCAGCGTGATTTCGTCGTCTCCGGCATACACAGCAAAGTGCGCAGGGCGATGCCGCAGAATGTCTGTGATCTGTTCCAGATCGCCCGAGGCCTCTTTGACGCCGACGACGCTCGGAATCGCGTCGGCCAGCGCAAGCGTCGTTTCGGCGGTTATGTTAAGGCCCGTTCGGCTCGGCACATTGTAGATGACGATGGGGCAGTCTGTCGCATCTGCAATGGCAGCCACATGGGCGATGAAACCCCGCTGCGGAGGCTTGTTGTAGTACGGGCCCACGACCAAGAGGCCATCCGCACCGGATTGGGCGGCGTCACGCGAGAACACGACGCTCTCGCCCGTGGAGTTGTTGCCTGTACCGATGATCACCGGCACACGCCCTGCCGTGTGCTCCAGCGCCAGGTCCGTCATGCGACGGCGCTCGTGCGGCCAGATCGTGGCATTTTCGCCTGTTGTGCCGAGAATCACCAAGGCCTCTGCCCCCGCGTCGATCTGCCGGTCAATAAGGCGCTTCAGCGCCACATCGTCTACCTCGTTGTGTCTTGTAAAGGGCGTGACCAGCGCCGGGGCCGTGCCACGAAAGATTATGCCGTTCATTGCGCGTTGGGTGCTTGTGTGCATGTCTTTATCCTGGGGTTTTGGCCCAATTGGGGCAGAACATCATCGAGCGTGAACAAACCGGAACGGCCTGGAAGCCATTCCGCTGCCTTTAACGCTCCAAGCGCAAATCCTTTACGACTCTTGGCGGTGTGTGTTATCGAAATTTGATCGAAAAGGCTGTCAATTATCACCGCATGCTCACCGTACACGCTTCCAACGCGCAGCGAGGCAATGTCCAGCGCATTGCCTTCCGGTGTACTGCTCGCCGATGCACAGCCTGCCAGGCCGCCTTGTGCTGGCACGCCCTGCGCTGCTGATGCATGGGTCTTGCGCGCCAGCGCCGACACCAACGCCGCGGCGAGCTGCAACGCCGTGCCGCTGGGGCGATCCACCTTGGCCGTATGATGGGTCTCGCGAATAGCCACATCATACTCTGACAAAGCGTCAAGCAGCGGCACCAGACCGCGAATGGCCTGCAGCACAAGCTGGATCCCAAGAGAAAAGTTGGACGAGCAGAGCAGCGCACTTCCGTGGGCTGCCACGAGCGATTCCAGATCGTGCATCGCCCAGCCCGTCGTACCTACTACCGCAGGCTGACGCCACCGGCAGTACGCATGCACATGCGCAGCCGCGACCGAGGGCAACGAAAAGTCTATCGCCACATCGGCGCTTCGCAGCGCATCCACAGGCCCATCGGTGTCCAGCGGGGTGCGGCTGTTGAACGCGGCGGTGATTTCGTGGCCGCAAGACAGGGCCAGCTCGCGAACTGCCAAGCCCATGCGCCCGGTGCCTACCAGTGCAATCTTCAACGATTTTACAGGTTTCGGCTGCGCGCCTTACGGCATCAGCTCGGCAGCCTTGATCAGATCAGCGAGCAGCCCCGCCGCAGTGACGCCCAGTCCCGCACCGGGCCCTTGGACCATGAGGGGCGTTCCACTGTATCGCTCGGTATGGAATGCGATGATGTTGTTTCGCCCGGAAAGCTGCGCAAAAGGCGAGGTGGCCCGCACGGCGCGTACGCTCACTTTGAGCGCTCCGTGGTCATACTGCGCCACATAGCGCAGCCGCTTCTTGTCTCGCAGCGCCGCCTGCACGCGCACGCTCCACTCGCCATCCATCATGGCGATCTTGTCCAGGAATGCAGGGATGGATTCGCCTTCCAGGCCCGGGGGCAAGAGCGATTCCACCTGTATGTCGCCTCGCTCCACACTGCCGCCCATCTCGCGCGCCAGGAGCATCAGCTTGCGTGCTACATCTTCGCCGCGCAGATCGTCACGGGGATCAGGCTCTGTGTATCCCAGCGCATGTGCGCGGCGCACCACCTCTGAAAACGGCTCGCACTGGTCCAGGCTACTGAAGACGTAAGCCAGCGTGCCGGAAAAAATGCCTTCAATCTTGTGAACGGTATCGCCCGAGCGGATCAGGTCCCGCAGGGTGGACAATACGGGCAGGCCTGCGCCGATCGTCGTTTCGTAGCGGTACGCCACTTCGCGCCGGTAGGCGATCTTCTGCAGGTGCTGATAGAAGGGCAGCTCCCGCGTGTTCGCCAGCTTGTTGGCGGTCACAATGCCAACTCCCATCTCGAGAATATCCGGGTAGCGGGCGGCAACTGCGGCGGAAGCCGTGGTGTCTACAACGATCAGGCGCTCCAGCCGGCTTGCACCGAGTTGCTGCACGAGCCAATCAAGGTCTGCCGCGCGGCCGCCCTTCAGCTGCTCCAGCGCCGCATCGGTTGGAATCCCGTCGGCATTCCAGATCATCCTGCTGGAGTTGGCTACACTCACCAGGCGCAGGTTGAGCCGCACGGAATCCAAAAGATTCTCGTGCTGCTCGCCCATCAGCTCCACGAGCTTGGACCCCAGGCGGCCGGGCCCCAGAAGACAAACGTGGGCCCGGAGCCGCGCCAGCGGAAACGCCTCGTGCAGCGCGCGCACCGCGCGGCGCACCTCGTCGTCCCGCACCACAGCGGAAATGTTGGTTTCCGCGGCACCCTGTGCAATCGAAAGCACGTTGACCCGGCTCCGCCCCAGCGTTGCAAACATGCGGCCGGACAGCCCGGGATGGAGCCGCATATGGTCTCCAACGGCGGACACCACGGCACAGGAGAGGATCGAGAAGATCTTGCTTACGTCGCCGCGGGCAAGTTCTGCCTTGAACTCCCTGGTGAGCGTGACCACGGCCTTGTCCGCATCCTGGTTGCGCACCACCAGGCATATGCTCTGCTCGCTTGACGCCTGCGCGATCATGAGCACGTTGACCTCGCACCTCGCCAGCGACACGAACACGCGCGCCGCAATGCCAGGCACCCCGATCATGCCGCCGCCTTCAATCATGATGACAGCCACTGATCGAATGGTTGAAATGGCTTTTACCCGCAGGTCCACCTTGTTCGAGTGGCTGGAGATGAGTGTACCCGCCGCTTTGGGGTTGAGTGCGTTTTTGATGAATAGCGGGATGCGCGCCTCCTGAATCGGCCGCATGGTTCGAGGGTGCAAAACCCGCGCACCGAAATACGCCATCTCCGCGGCCTCCGTGTAACTCAACCGCGCCAGCGGAAAGGCCTCTGGCACATCCTGCGGGTCGGCGCTCAGCACGCCATCCACGTCGGTCCAGATCACTACGCGCTCGGCGCGCAAGGCCCGACCCACGATGGTGGCGGTATAGTCGCTGCCCGAACGACCCAATGTGGTCGTCCGACCGTCTTCGGTACCTGCAATGTAGCCGGTAACCACTGCCACGCGGTCCCGCGGCGCTTCGCGAAATGCGCGAGTGATCAGTCGCGTGGATTCCACAAAGTCCACGGCGGCTTCGCCAAAGCTGGCATCGGTTCGAATCAGCGTGCGCGCGTCGACGGCGCAGGCTGCTTCACCGGCTGCCCTGAATGCGGAAGCGACGATAGGAGCAGAAGCGCGCTCACCTACGCTGAGGATGACATCCCGGATGCGGTCCGTGCATTCGCCCAGCAAAAAAGCCCCTTCAAGCCAGTTGGCAAGATCGTTCCAGAGGCTGTCCAGCTCAGCGTCCAGCGCCGGCAACTCGGAGGCCTGTGCAACAGCATGGACGGTTTCACGGTGCCGCCGGCGCATATAGTCGACGGCCGCGCGGTAGTCGCCCGTGCGTGTGGTGGCGTCCTGAATTGCTTCCAGCAGCTTGTCAGTTACGCCGCCGAGGGCGGAAACGACCACAATCCGCTGGCAGTCGTCCGCTGCGCTGCGCACCAGGCCTACCACATGGCGGATCCGATCAGGGGTTCCTACCGAGGTGCCGCCAAACTTGAATACCTGGACCTTCCCGTGCGCGAGTGCACTTTCCATCCCTATCTGTTTTTCGGCGCGGCCCGCGCACCCGTGACTGTCACCGCCGCCCTGAAACGCCGCACTGTGGAATCCGGTCCTTGGGATCCTTCACCGTCCAGCACCGTTCACAAGCCCTAGGGGCCATAGCTCAGTTGGTAGAGCGCTTGAATGGCATTCAAGAGGTCAGGGGTTCGACTCCCCTTGGCTCCACCGGCATGGGGCGGGCATGCATCCCTGTGCGGCACACCGGCGCGGAAGTCACCGGCCCTCCACAACAGGCTCCGTGCGCACCTCGGCGATCAACTCCTCCAGCTGCGCGACTACATCCGGGTATCTGGGCGCAAGGTCCTGATACTCTCCAATGTCACGGCTAAGGTCGTAGAGCTCGTTCCAGGACGCTTCTGCAGTGCGAAAGCGCAACAGCTTCCAGTCCCCCTGTCGAACGGCTTGCACATAGTGGCCGCCCCAAACGTTGTCAAACTCCCAGAAGAAGTACGGGTGGACCGGCACGGGTCCGGCCCCTATGATGAGGTTTGCCATGGATAGTCCATTGGTTGCCGGTACGGCTGCACTGGCCATCTCGCCCAGTGTGGCGACAAAATCCCATGACCCCCAAGGGTGATCGACGACAAGCCCCTGGGCTGCCAGACCCGGGCCCCAAGCGATCATGGGCACGCGGATGCCGCCCTCATACAGGTCGCGCTTGAGCCCGCGGAGCGGGCCGTTGCTTTCGAAAAAGCCCGGATCTGCGCCCCCTTCCACATGGGGCCCGTTGTCGCTGGTGAACACCACCAGCGTGTTGTCTTCCAGGCCATGTTCGCGAAGGCGGTCGAGAATCCGGCCCACATCCCGGTCAAGCCTGGAAACCATGCCGGCGAAGGCTGCATGCGGCTGCAGCTGCCCCCGATAGGTACCGATGACGCCGCAGCATGGAAACGGCTTTTCGGGCATGAGCTTACTCTTGCCCTCCTCATCCTGGTACGCCGCCATGGCATCCTCCGGCACGAGCAGTTCGGCGTGCACCAGCGCAAACGGCAAGTACAAGAAGAAGGGGCGCGCCTTATGCCGATCTATGAAATCCAGCGCCGCGTCGACAAACAGGTCATGCGTGTACTGCGTCGTGTCTGTGTCCACGCGAACAGTGCGGCCTTCGCGGATGGCAAAGAGGTGGTCGGTGTAGTACGAATGTGCATGCACATGCCCCAGGTAGCCGAGGAATTCGTCAAAACCCTGCCGATCAGGTGCACCGATGTCCGGCGTGCCGAAGCCCCATTTGCCGAACACACCGGTCGCATAGCCCGCCTCCTTCAGTATTTCGGCCATCGTGGTGTCTTGCTCCAGAAGCCCCGGCCCCCGGTTCGACCGCGTATGCGAATGTGCCATATCGGTCCCAGTAAGCAGTGCCACGCGCGATGGTGCGCAGACGGTATGGCCGGCATAGAAGCTCGTAAAGCGCACACCCTCGACAGCCATTTGATCGAGTCTGGGCGTGTGTATCTTTTTTTGGCCATACGCGCCCAGATCGCCGTATCCCAAGTCGTCCGCGAGGATGACGATGATATTCGGCTGCGCATCGCGTGAGGCGCGCGCGCCGAAGCTGAAGAGAAGCAGTACGGCCACGAGCGCCGTGATCAGGGCGTGTCGGGGAGACATAAGGCGAGGGACAACGGTTATTAGATAGTCCCTAAAGTTAGCAATCGCAGCGGGTTGCCATCATGCAGGCCGCGGCCCTACTCGTGAACAGCCACGCCGCCGTGGGCCATGCGAGATGAGCATCTCTATCATAGCGCCCGCGCCACAGCACGCATAGCATATTTCGCGCGCCTGGGAAAAAGGCCTTGGCTTGGGCCTTACGCGTGCACCGAGGGCTGCTTCCCGGCCCATCATACAAGGGCGCTGTGCAGCATGCCGCTGTGCAACATGCATGGGCGTCCATCCAGGCCTCGCAAGGCGGTTGCATAGATTTGCCTAACTTGCACGCAGTGGTCGGGAAAGGTAACGGAATGAATGTCTGGAAAGCATAGCGGCGAAGCGCCATGGCGGGAGGATGCGCACTATATGGGCAAAGCGCAGCGACCGGCCGCTTGTGCATGGCTCAGCCGAGCAGCAGGGATGTTGACGCTTGCTTTGGTCCTCGCCGCATGCGACAGCACTCCCCTGGAGCCTGATGGCGAATCGCTTATTGAGCGGCTGGACATCACGCTCAATCCCTCAGGCTTTGTGCCTTTGGCTGCGGAAATCACACTGACCACCAAAGAACCCGTGCAGGTGGAGGTCTTTGTTCCTGGACGGCGCAGCACCCTGGGCGATGTGACACACCGGTTTCCAGAAGTTGCGACCTCCCATGTACTGCCGGTGCTTGGCCTCTATCCGTCCACGGATAACCTTGTGACCCTGCGATTCTTCGATGACGCGGGTGCCAGCCTGGGCGAAGTCACACGGACGATAACAACCGATCCGCTCATCGCGGGCATGCCCACGACCACTGTTGAAGTCAACAGGCCTGGGCTCAAGCCGGGCATGAGCCTGGTCAGCTATTTCGGTTTCACGGGAGATTTCCTGCCGATGACCCCCGTCGTTGTGGACCTGGAAGGCGCAGTGCGATGGTTCGCAGACTTCGGCGAACACCCATTCCTGCACAACCTCTTCTACGATGCTGGTGTCGAACGTCTGGCTAACGGTGATCTCTATTTCGGAGATGGCAACAGCCAGCGCCTGGTATCTATAGATATGCTGGGCAACGTCACAGGCGAATGGCCCATCCCCGGATACGGGTTTCACCACAATGTGCTGGAGATGGCCCCTGGCGGCAACCTCCTGGCCACCGTCAACAAGCACGGGCTGGCTACGATCGAAGATCACATCCTGGAGGTGGATCGCACCTCGGCCAACATCGTGCAGGAGTGGGACCTCAGGGAATCCCTTGATCGCACCCGGCGCACATGGACGTTCAACACGCGGGACTGGTTTCACGCCAACGGCTTAGCATACGATGAAGCCGCTGATGCTATCATCGTAAGCGGCCGCGTGCAAGGCGTCGTCAAGCTGACGCGCACAAACGATGTGGTGTGGATACTCGCACCGCACAGAGACTGGAGCACCAGCGGCAACGGGGTCGACCTTACCACGAAGCTGCTCACACCGCTCGATGCGTCCGGGACACCGATCACAGACGCCGCGGTGCTGGAAGGCGCGGCGGCGCATACGGATTTTGACTGGGCGTGGTATCCGCATGCCCCAGAGCTCTTGCCAAACGGAGACCTTCTGGTCTTTGATAACGGCCCGGACCGGCACTACACCAGCGGCGCTCAGTACAGTCGCGCCGTGGTGTACCGTATTGACGACCAGAATCTGACCGTACAACAGGTCTGGTCATATGGTAAAGCGCGCGGCAATACGACCTTTTCGCCTATCGTTTCTGACGTAGACTACCATGCGGAGGAGGACAACATCGTCTTCATGCCTGGCGCTGTACACGACCCTGCGCCAGCGGGCCGCATCGTTGAGATTGACATGTCCAGCCGTGCGGTCGTGTACGAAGCCACCATTCGTGCAGCATCGGCTCAGTTTGGGATCACCTTCCACCGCGTGGAACGCCTGTCGCTGTATCCGCCCTAGTTCGGTGTGGACACCAGGGCATCAAGCTATCTGGCGTACAAAGCTTTATTGTCATACCCTGCCATATTGGTTCAGCCACCACTGATGAATCGCTGCTGATGAATCGCTACGCGTTACTCTTTCTGGCCTGTGCTATTTGTCCTGCAGTGGCCGCGGGTCAACTGCGCACCGTGGGCATCTTTCAACATGACGCGGGGCGGGCGGGCGGATATACGCTCATGGCACCGCTGCTCCATCCGTCTACATACCTGATCAACGAGTACGGCGACAAGGTGCATCAGTGGGACCATAACTATCAAATCGGTACGACCGTGCACCTTTTGCCGAATGGAAACCTGCTTCGCGCCTCCAGCACGCCCGATTCGTGGGTCATACAAGGCGGCCAAGGCGGACGCCTGGAGGAGATCGCCTGGGATGGCACCATCGTCTGGCAGTACGACTATGTATCGCCGAAAGTCATGCTCCACCATGACATCGTGCCCTTACCCAATGGCCATGTGCTGGCCACGGCCTGGGAGCGCATGAATGCCATGGAGCTACACGCGGTAGGCTACGATACGACGGCCCTGACGGCCGATTCAGTGCTCTGGTCTGAACGCATCATTGAGTTCAAGCCGTTGCCTCCAGACAGCGCGGAAGTCGTCTGGGAGTGGCATGCCTTCGACCACCTGGTGCAGGACTTTGACCCGGCCAAACCCAACTACGGCGAGATCAAGGACTACCCGTGGCGAATCGACATCAACACGGGTGCGGGCGGCAGCTGGCTGCATTTCAACGGCATGGACTACCACAAGGACCTGAACCTCATCATGGTGAGCGCGAGCAACTTCAGCGAAGTGTGGATCATCAGCCGCAAGAACACGACCGAAGAAGCGAAGGGCGTCAAAGGCGACTTGCTGTACCGCTTCGGAAATCCTGCGATGTATGCGGCCGGCGACTCTACCGACCGCACGCTGTTTTTTAACCATTCTCCACACTGGATCGGCCGTAATCTGCCCGGCGAAGGTAACATCATGGTGTTCGACAATGGTCGATTCAGGCCCCCACCGCAGTACTCAACGGTGCAGGAACTGGCGCTGCCCTACCATGTGGACTACGATGGCAACGTGTTCTTTGATATCGGGACGGGTGGTGCATACGAGCCGCCGATACCCATCTGGGAGTACAGCGATCCCGGCAACCTGTTTTCAAGCATCACTTCGGGAATGCAGCGCCTTTCCAATGGCAATACGCTCATCCTGGAGGGCATGACGGGCCGGATGTTCGAGATTGATACGAGCGCAACGAAGGTCTGGGAGTACGTCAACCCAGTGATCCGCGGCGGTCCTCTGGCCCGCGATGCCCCCATCCCCACCTTCATCCCCAACGACCCCAACCCAACGCCCATCCTCCAGAACACGCTTTTCCGCGTGTACCGCTATGCGGCAGACTACGCCGGCCTTATGGGTCGTGATCTGTCTTCAAAAGGACCTATTGAACTGGCCCCAACGGCGCGCCACGGCCCTGACGAGATTCCGGGCGGTATCACGCTGCATTCCAACTACCCTAATCCTTTCAATCCCACAACGTGGCTCCGATTCGAATTGGCGGCACCGCAGCATGTTCGCATAACGGTATACGACCTTCTGGGCCGCGCAGTAGCCATTGCGGTCGATGAGCCTTTCGACGCGGGCCTGCGTGAGGTACCCTTCAGCGCCCAGGGTCTGGGCAGCGGCGTATACTACTACCGCCTGGAAGCCGGCGGCTTGATCCAACAGCAACGCATGACCCTAGCCAAGTGATCACCACGCGCTGCACCGCGTCGCGGCGCGCCTTCGGGCGTTCCTGCACGCCGCCCGGGCGAGATCGGGATGGCCTGCTTCGAACCTGACCCGCACATTGCTGCAGGCATACCCCCCCCCGTAGCCATGCGATACACCTTACCCGCTCTTGCCCTTTGGCTGATTTGTTCTGCCTGCAGCCTTGACAGCGATCCTGTGGTCCCTGCCATGGCTGTGCAGAACCTTGATGCGCCGCCCACCAGCTCTGCGGCGCAGATGACAGCAAGTGCCGCCGCCTTCCTGGACGCACTCAGCGAGGAGGAGCGCCGCACCGTGCTGTTCGCCTTGGAAGACAATGAATCCAGAGTGCAATGGAGCAACCTGCCCAGCGCCATGTTCGAGCGTACCGGACTGCGTATGGGCGACCTTTCGGATGCACAGCGCCGGGCGCTTCATGCACTGCTCAGAGCCTCGACCAGCAGCCAGGGCTACCACAAGATCGCAGGCATTATCTGGATCGACGATGTGCTGTCCGCCGAGGCGCAGGCGCGCGCAGGTAATAGCGAACGTATGGCACGGCTTATTGAGAGTTGGGATTCAGAAAACTACTGGGTCGCGCTCTTTGGCAACCCGCGCACAGACGCGCGCTGGGGCTGGCTCTTGAACGGGCACCACCTTGCCGCCTCCTTTACCGTAGTAGACGACCAGGTCGCCTTTACGCCGCTCTTTTTGGGCGCTGAACCCTATGAAATCAATACGGGTCCGTACGCCGGATTCCGGGCCCTGTCGCACGAAGTAGAACGCGGCTTTGAACTCGTGCAGTCGCTGACGAGCGTGCAGAGCAGCCAAGCCGTGCTCTCTGACGAAGTGCCGCAAGACGTGCTGGAAGGCCCTGGCCGGAAGGCCAGCCTGGAGCAGTTTGAAGGGATCACAGCCGCGGCCCTGGACGCCGAACAGCAGCGCCTGCTCCACCATCTGATCGCCGAATACGTCAACAATGCGGACCACGATGCCGCCGCTGCACACCTGGCTGAGATTGAGCGGGATGGCCTGGACGCGCTGTACTTTGCGTGGATGGGGCCGACGAACGACATCACGAAGCGCTACTACTATCGCGTCCATGGGCCGTCCATCCTCATCGAGTATGTGCGCGAACGCGGCGTAGGGGGTTCAGGGGCCAACCATATACACAGTATCGTGCGCGATCCCGGCAATGACTACGGTGAAGACTGGCTGCAGATGCACTACGAGGAGCATCATGCTGGCCCAGGGCCGCGGCGCTGAGCCACGAACACTTTTGACCGTCGCATTGAACGATGCCGCTTGCTGACCTGCGTGCCCAGACCGTGTCCCGGAGCGGAGACGCACTGGTCAGGCACCTTGAATCTTTTGAGCTGAAGCCGCGCTTTTCGGCTGGGATATGGTTCTTTTCGCCGCCCGATTCGCGGTTTCACGGCAAATACAAGCCGGATCTGCCTATTGAGGCGCGCTTGGACATCGCGGCCAGCCTCAAAGACTATGGACTGGAAGGACTGGAAGCGCATTACCCCAATGAGATTAACGAAGAGAACCTTGACCTTTGGCGGGCCTTTGTACGGGACACCGGCATACGCCTGATCACGGTGATCCCGCTGCTGTTCTATGATCGGCAGTTCGAATTTGGATCGCTCTCCAATCCGGATCCTGTGGTGCGCCGCGCGGCCATTGATCGCACGCAGCGCTCCCTGGCGCTGACCAAAGCGCTAGGCTGCGACTTCTCCATCGTGTGGCCTGGCATCGATGGCTATGAGAATCCGTTCGGCATCGATATGGTGGCCATGCGCCACCGCTTTGCAGCGGGACTCGCAGAAGCCATGGATGCTGTGCCGGGCGTGCGCATCGCCTTTGAGCCCAAGCCCTATGAGCCGCGCGGCCGCATACTGTACAGCCTGACGCCCGAAGGGGTGCTGCTTGGGCGGCAGGTGGAAGCTTTATTGCAGCATGACCAGAATCGGCGTCTGCTCGAAGAGGGGCACACGCTGATGTGCATGAACCCTGAAATCGGCCACCTCCTGATGGGCTTCGAGGATGTGGCGTATGCTTTGAGCTGGCCCCTGTCGGAAGGTCGTCTCGCGCATACGCACTGGAACAGCCAGCCGCTGGGCAACTACGACCAGGACCTTAATGTGGGCCTGATCTCTCCCGAGCAGATGGAAGCGGGCTTGTACACGCTCAAGATGCACAGCTACAACGGATACTACGGTCTGGACATCAACCCTGAACGCATGCCGGTCGATGTGGCGCTCAAGATTTCTATGGATGCCTTGCGTGCAGCGTGTGATCGCGTCAACAGCATAGACCACGCACGTATCATCGAAGCTGCAGAAACGCCCTCAGCGCACCGCGGCGTCCGCGAAGCATATATGATTAGGGCCCGGGCACCACGCCATACGCAGCTTCCCCCGATAGCGCAGACGCTTGCCAGCGTTACCTAGTTGCTTGCCCGAAAAATGCCTGATTGACCCTGAAAATCGGCAGTTGTGGGCGCATAGGGCGGATATACGGGGGTGCAAGCGGCGAAAGATTGGACATTTGGGGGTGTGGAGCGGCTGTTTTCGGGGCCGTTCCCGCCAACGGCGGCCTACGTTGTTTTAGCGAATGCTGCACCGTTTTCTGATCCTGGGCTTGTTCTTGGTGGGACTCGTACGCTCCTGCCCCAACATTCGCCCGTTGTACTGCTATGCGCGCGATCTTCGAGCCACCGTTTGCGCTGGGGCATACGCCCATTGGAGAGAGCACGTTGGACCCTCGGTCCAGAGACGATATTCCGACCGTTCTCCGTGGACTGCAGGACCGCTTCACGCACCACAGCACGCGCGCGTGTTCGCGATCCTGCGGGAGCACTTGGGTGCGAAGGTCAATCTGCGGCGTGGTCGCCCGGGCCTGCGTCTATGGCGGCTCTTCGTGCTGGGCGCCTTGCAGAAGGCGCTCGCCTGCGATTTCGACCGCCTGACTGTCAAAAAAGATTTGTGATTAAAGGGCAGGACTAGACCGGGACCACCTACGCCCGCCGGTACATTGTCAGATATCGTTTCACCCATTCTGACCGGTCGAATGAAGGTGGGCCATGGCCGACGAATGCCCCTTTTTCGGGCAAGCACTACCTAGTTGGCCATGGCCCGAAGGTCAAATCGCGGAATGGCGACCCGAAACAGCTCCCCGTTTGCACGCGCCATTGTGTAATGGCCCTCCATGGTCCCGGTGAACGTCGTCAGCACGCTGAAGCTGCTATAGGAATGCATGTCGCCTGGCCCTATGAACGGCTGCTTTCCGATCACACCGGCTCCGTCAACGACTTGAAGCCGCCCTCCGTCCTCCCTTATGCGCCAGTGGCGCTGCAGCAGCCGCACAGGGACGTTGCCTCCGTTCTCAATGCAGATGTAGTAGCCGAACACAAAGCGACGCGCAAAGAAGTCGCTTTTGTCGTCCAGATAGGCCGGACGAACGGTCACTGTGATGTCCTCGGTGATGGCTACGTAGGGTACCATAGGCCTTGGTCGCGTAACAGAAAGATAGCCGACGTGCGCCAAGTACGCGGATAGCATTCGTTCGCCATGGGTACAGCTTAAAAAAAAAAACTTCGCCAAACGGCGATCGCATGCAGCCACTGTTTGTACCTTGCCCGCGCGCAACATGTGCTGCGTCAGGCAGTACGATGTCGGTTGAGCGGTAATCGCAGCGTTACGCAGTTCCTATGTCCGAAGAGGTAGCAGTAAAGAAGCAGGTCAAGCAGATCAGCGAGGCAACCATCCTGTTTGCCGGTGACTCTGGCGATGGCATGCAGCTGACCGGCTCGCAGTTTACGCTGGCGACCGCGTTTGCACATAACGATCTTGCCACGCTGCCGGACTTTCCTGCCGAGATTCGCGCACCCGCCGGGACGACCTATGGGGTCAGCGGCTTTCAGCTACACTTTGGCTCTATCAACATCCGCACGCCGGGGGACGAAGTCGATCTTCTGGTGGCCATGAATCCCGCCGCGCTGAAGGTAAACCTTTCGCGCGTGCGCAGGGGCGGCGCCATCATGGTCAACAAGAGTGCCTTCAAGCCGCACAATCTGAAGCTCGCTGGATACGGCAGCACCAATCCTCTGGAAGATGGCAAGACGCTAGCGGGTTACCAAGTCTTTTCGGTGGAAATCTCCCGAATGACCGAAGAGGCGCTGAAGGGGTTCGGGCTCGACAAGAAGGCCGTTGATCGCAGCAAGAACATGTTTGCGCTCGGCCTAGCGCTGTGGCTCTATTCGCGCCCGCTGGAGCCTGCCGTAGCCTGGCTCAGCAACAAGTTTGCGAAGCGCCCGACCATTCGCGACGCCAATATCCATCTGCTCAAGAAGGGATACCACTTCGGCGAGACTACCGAGGACTTTATTGTCAAGTACGAAGTGGCGCCGGCCGTCCTGCAGCCCGGGCGCTACCGTGCCATCCGCGGCGCCCAGGCCATCGCGATGGGGCTGGTTGCAGCCGCAGCCAAGAGCCGCCTGCGTCTGTTGTACAGCAGCTATCCCATCACACCTGCGTCAGACCTCTTGCATGAGCTGAGCCGGCACAAGAACTTCGGCATCATGACCTTCCAGGCCGAGGACGAGATTGCCGCCATCGGCGCTACGATAGGGGCCAGTTTTGGCGGCAACCTAGGCGTATGCGCCACCAGCGGCCCCGGTCTCGCGCTCAAGAGCGAAGGAATCGGACTGGCCGTGATGATGGAGCTGCCCATGGTCATCATTGATGTGCAGCGTGGCGGCCCCTCCACAGGACTACCAACCAAGACGGAGCAGAGCGACTTGTTTCAGTCGCTGTATGGCCGGAACGGCGAATCCCCCCTGCCCGTAATTGCGCCTACCACGCCGGGAGATTGTTTCTATGCGTCCTATGAGGCGTGCCGCCTGGCGGTGAAGTACATGTGCCCCGTAATCCTGTTGGCCGACGGCTACTTGGCTAATGGCGCCGAGCCGTGGCGCATCCCGCGCGCCGCCGATCTGGCTGACTTTCCCGTAACATTTGCTTCCAAGACCAACCGCGTGGTGGATGGCAAGCCATCGTTCCTTCCGTACGTGCGCGACGAGCGCACGTTGGCGCGCGCATGGGTGAAGCCTGGCACGAAGGGGCTGGAGCACCGCCTGGGAGGATTGGAGAAAGAGAACGAAACTGGAAACGTCTCCTACGATCCGGACAACCACCAGCTCATGACCAACTTGCGGGCGGAGAAGGTCGCCCGGGTCGCCCAGGACATCGCCGAGCCCTGTGTATATGGAGACAAGGAAGGCGATGTGCTGGTGGTTGGGTGGGGCTCCACCCAGGGTGCCATACGCGTCGCCGTAGACCGTGCCAGGAATCGCGGCCTTCGCGTTGGCAGCATTCAGCTGCGATTCCTCAACCCGCTACCGCCTGGCTTGGGTACCGCGCTCACGCGATACAAGCGGTTCCTGGTCCCCGAGCTCAACATGGGGCAACTGGTACGTTTGCTCCGAGACCGCTTCCTGCTGCCCTTTACGGCACTCAGCAAAGTCCAGGGCCGACCGTTCCAAGCCAGCGAAATCGAGGACGCCATCTTTGACCTCGCACGTAGAGACCATGCCTGAATCACGCAAACCTACGCTGCCACCCGGATTCGGAGCAGCCCGCAAACGACCGAAGGCGCCGTTTGGGCCCAGAAAAGCCAAGCTGCCTGCAGGCAACGGAAGGCCGGCAAAAAAGCCCGGACTCACGCGCAAGGACTTCACCAGCGACCAGGATGTCCGCTGGTGTCCCGGGTGCGGCGACTACGCCATCCTGGCTACGGTCCAGCGGCTGATGCCACAACTGGGCGTCAAGCGTGAAGAGGTGGTGTTCATCAGTGGCATCGGCTGCTCAAGCCGCTTTCCCTATTACATGGATACCTACGGTGTGCACTCCATTCACGGACGTGCACCAACCATCGCCACCGGCCTCAAAGCGTCGCGGCCCGAGCTTGACATCTGGATTGTAACCGGCGACGGAGATGCCCTTTCCATTGGAGGCAATCATCTCATCCACATCCTGCGCCGCAACATTGGCTGCCAGATCCTGCTCTTCAACAACCAGATCTACGGCCTGACCAAGGGGCAGTTCAGTCCTACTTCGGAGCTGGGCAAGGTCACGATGAGTTCTCCGTATGGCTCGGCCTCGCCGCCTTTCAACCCGATTTCGGTGGCCCTGGGGGCTGGGGGCTCCTTTGTGGCCCGTACGGCTGATCGGGATACCAAACATCTGGCAACCATTCTGAAGCGGGCGCACGCGCATGCCGGCTCCGCTATGGTGGAGATATACCAGAACTGCAATATCTACAACGATGGTGCCTTTTTTGAATTCACGGAAAAGGCCACCAAGGCGCAACGCACTGTACTCCTGGAGCACGGCAAACCGATGGTGTACGACAACGGCAATCGCGCCATTCGCCTGGATGGATTCAGGCCGGAGGCTGTTGATCTCACGAGCGGCGCGTGGTCGGTTAGCGACGCGATCATCTACGACGAAACGAGCCTGGAGCTTGCGGGCATCGCCAGTCGCATGTTTCTAAGCCCGGATATGCCGCGACCCTTTGGCGTGTTCTATTGCAACGAACGAGAAACCTACGAGTCGCGCCTGCATGCCCAGCTCCAGCATGTGACAAGGTTGCGCGGCAAAGGCGATCTGGACGCGCTGCTCGGGACCGGCGACACCTGGGAAGTCGCTTAGCTTAGCACGCAGCTGCAGCGGACCATTGGCCGTACGCTGTCGGGACAGCAGCCACTCACCCCATCTCGGCACTCCGATGCTGCCGCGTCCACACTATGAAGCTCGGAACCTCCTCTATCATTGTAGCCGCCTTTGTAGGGCCTGGCACGGTGCTGACGTGCGCGACCGCCGGTATCGAGTTTGGCTATGGGCTGGGCTGGATTCTGGTGTTCTCGGTTGCCGCGACCTTCGTCCTGCAGTCGTTTTCTGCAGGGGTGGGCATCCTGGCGCACAAAGGCGTCGGCGAAGCGATGCGAGAGGCCGCGCAGCACCGCATGACGCGGAGCGTGGTCTTCATCCTTGTTGTGCTGGGACTGTGGGCGGGCACCGCAGCCTTTCAGACCGGCAACCTCCTGGGCGCAACGGCCGGGATGGAAACGCTGCTCGGGAGCATGCTTCCGCGCAGTGTATACCTCTTGGCGCTGGGCGTTGTGGCCGCAATGATTCTGGCGCTCAACCTGCGCATCCTGACCCAGATTCTAACCGGCCTCGTCGTGCTTATGAGCGTGGTGTTTGTGCTCACCATGGTGCTTGCGCCTGTGGACTGGGGGGCAGCGCTTGGTGGACTGCTCGTGCCGCGGCTGCCCGAAGGCAGCCTGGTAAAGGGACTGGCGCTGGTGGGCACCACGGTCGTTACGTACAACCTGTTCTTGCATGCCAGCGCAGTGAAGCGCTATTGGAAGGGCGAACCCACCCGGCGGGCATGGAGACGCGAAATCGTGGGAATGGCGATCTTCCTTCCGCTAGGCGGCGGCGTGTCACTTGCGATACTGGTGGCCGGTGCCACCTTCGTGGCTCCCGCGGACGGCATCCGGGGCATCGCGGACATCGCGCCGATCATCGCGCCCGCTGCGGGCAATGCCGCCCGCCTGCTTTTTGGACTGGGGCTGTTTGCCGCCGGCATCACATCCGCCGTTACGGCACCGTTGGCCGCCGCCTTTGGCATCCGGGAGATCTTTGCATGGCCCGAAGATGCACATGACTGGCGCTTCCGGGCCGTTTGGATCTCGGTTCTGGTCACCGGCCTGGGATTTGCTCTCATCGGGCGCAATCCGCTCGAGATCATCATCGCGGCCCAGGCGGCCAACGGGCTGCTGCTACCCTTCATGGCGGGCTTTGTACTGCTGCTCACCGCGAGGCAGCGCGAAGTCACGCTGCCACTCTGGTACCGGGGCGTGGGTGCCATTGTGGTCCTGGTTACAGCGGGGCTCGGCTTGCGTACGCTGCTGTGGGTCTGGGGCCAGTTGGGCCTTTAGGCGCGCGAAGCGCGCGGGTATTCAGGCGCGTTTTGTCAACGTGGCTAAAGGATTTGTTACCACGCGCGGCAGGCCTACGCTGTGTCCAAGGCCTTGCTCAACGATGCATCGCGCTGGCGAATCGAGTACTTCGCTACGTATATGGAACCCTGGAACAGGAGTATCAGCGGCACCCACACGAGCAGCATCGAGATAGGATCCGGCGGCGTCATCATCGCGGCAATCAGCATCAGGCTCGGAATGGCGTACTTGCGCGCCGCACGCATACGTTGCGGCGTCGCGATGCCGATCTTGGCCAGAAAATACACTGCGACGGGCAGTTCAAAAAGCAAGCCCGCGCCAAAGGCCCACCAGGTCACCATGCTGAAATAACGCGTGATGTCAAATTCGTTGACGATGAGATCCGATATCCGATAGTCGTTGAAGAACTGCAGCGCAAACGGGGTCGTGACGCAATAACCAAAGGATACGCCGAGCATGAAGAACAGGGTGGCAAACAACGCGGCGAAGCGCATGCCGGACTTCTCATTCGGGTACAGCCCCGGCTCAATGAACCTCCAGAGGTAGTAGATGAGAACCGGTGAACCGGCCACCGCGCCCACGGACAGGATAATACCCATGTGCGCAAAGAACTGACCCGTGGGATTGCGGCTTTGTAGCACCAGCGTCTTGGCCGTGTCTATGCCCAATAGCCGGTACATGAAGAAATCCGCCCGTGCGGGCCCCATCAGCACTTCTTCCACGATGAAGTCACTGAAGATGCCCGCGACGACAGTGAAGACAACGATCCCGGACACGCCCTTTATCAGCGTCCACCGGAGGTCTTCCAAGTGGTCCAGAAAACTCATTTCACTGCCCAGCAGATGCTCATCGCGATCCGACCCAAGGGGTTGGTCATTGGTAGCCGCGCCGTCCGCGAGCGCTCGCGGCTTTGGCTTTCGCCGAATAAATCGTGTGATGCCGCCTGCCATCGCCTATGCCAAATCGGAGCTATTGCGCCCCCCTTCCCGTAGGTTGAGGCGCAATAGCGCATGAACCCAAAGCCCCTGATCCTCCAGCGTCTTGCGACCGCAGCTCCAGGCGAACTCAAAGAGCGCCATCAGACCCACCACATCATACCCTTCCGCCCGCAGCAGCTCCCACGCATGCATAGCGCTCTTGCCGCTGTTGAGGATGTCATCCAGGAGCACTATAGGCTTTGCTTTGGAGAGCGGGCCTTCGACGATGCGCCGTCGCCCGTGTCCTTTTCGCCCGTTGCGGATAAAGCCGCCCCGCAAGACCGGCGTGCCGGGCGCGCCGAGCGCGGCGCATACAATCGGGTAAGCACCGAATCCATAGCCCGCCACCTGGTCTACGCCGCGATTGCGCAGCTGCGCCGCGATCTTGCAGCCAACTTCCTGCGCCATAGGACCGGTCAGCATCGGTATACGCGTGTCCAGAAGCCAGTCGATCGGCTCTCCGTCCGGACCTGTGATCAGCTCCTGCTCCCGGCGTATCAACGCTGACTCGTAGAGGCGCCGACCTAAATCCGCCAAGCTGGGTGCCTGAGACGTCCTTACCAGCGCACTGCCCATCACGCAATTGTACTGCAGAACAACAGCTTAAACCACTCAGTGGCAAGGAGTTTCAGTTTACCGGAAAGTCGTAAAGCGGATGCGCCCTAGCCAGTTCTTGCACCTGAACACGTACGGCCTGCGCATCGCCAGGATGCTGCAGAACAGTGTCTATGAGCCGAACCACTTCCTGCATCGCATCCTCCTTGAATCCGCGCGTCGTAACAGCGGAGCTACCCAGGCGGATGCCGCTGGTGACGAAGGGGCTCTTATCATCAAAGGGTACCATGTTCTTGTTCACCGTGATGTCCGCGACCTGCAGCGCCGTTTCTGCCGCCTTGCCGGTCAGGCCTTTGTTGCGGAGATCCACCAGAATCAGATGGTTGTCTGTGCCACCGCTAATTACGTGGTATCCACGCGCCAGGAAGGCCTCCGCCATGGCTGCCGCATTGTGCTGCACCTGTGCTGCGTATGCTTTGAACGAAGGCGTAAGCGCCTCGCCAAAGGCCACCGCCTTGGCGGCAATAACGTGCATGAGCGGTCCACCTTGCGTGCCCGGGAAGACCGCCATGTCAAAGAGTTCGCTCATGCGCTTGACGCGCCCACTCTTCGGGGCGACCTTGCCAAGGGGGTTCAGGAAGTCCCTGCCCATCAGCAGCATGCCGCCGCGCGGACCCCGCAGCGTCTTGTGCGTCGTCGTCGACACGATGTGCGCGTGCGGCAAAGGATCATTCAGCACACCGGCAGCAATCAGTCCCGCCGGGTGCGCCATATCCATCCACAGGAAGGCCCCAACCTCGTCCGCTATGGCGCGGAACGCGGCGTAGTCAAAGTCGCGTGAATAGGCGCTGGCTCCAATGGAGATCATCTTGGGACGAGTAGCCAGCGCCTTGTCGCGCACGCGGTCCATATCGATACGACCCGCTAGCGGTCCGTCCCTTTCTACGCCATAGTATTCGGCTCTGTAGAGCAGGCCCGAAAAATTGACTGGGCTCCCATGTGTGAGGTGGCCGCCGTGGGCCAGATTCAGCCCCAGGAAGGTATCCCCCGGCTGCAGCAGCGCCAGATATACGGCCGCGTTGGCGCTAGCACCCGAATGCGGTTGGACGTTGACCCACTCGCAATTAAAGAGCTTCTTCGCGCGCTCCTGGGCAAGGGTTTCCGCAGTGTCCACATGCTCGCAGCCGCCGTAGTAGCGCCTGCCGGGCAAGCCTTCCGCGTACTTGTTCGTGAGCGGCGTCCCCATGGCCTGCATCACTGCGCGCGAGACAAAGTTCTCCGACGCAATCAGCTCTACGCCGCCGTTTTGCCGGTCCACCTCGTGCGCTATAACCGCAGCGACTTCAGCATCGGCTTGCAGCAAGGTCTTCATCGTAACGCTAGATTGCCAGGTTATCGGACACCGGTCATGGCGAAGATCAAGATGTTGGTGCCCATTCGCAACGCCTGATCGCGCACTTCCGGCGGATTGTCATGCACCGAGGGTGGCTCCCATCCGTCCCCGAGGTCGCTTTCATGCGTATAGAATACGCACAAGCGTCCCTGCTCGTCGAACAGCCCAAAGCCCTGGCTTGGATTCCCGTCGTGCTCATGGATCTTCGGCAGTCCCTCGGGAAACGAATAGTGGGCATGATAGATCGCATGTGCAAAGGGCAATTCCACGAATTCCTGATCAGGAAACACCTTCCGCATTTCGCGCCGAATGGCGTCGTCCAGCCCGTAGTTGTCATCAATGTGCAGGAACCCACCATGCTCCAGGTAGCGTCGCAGTCGGCGGGCTTCGCTGACGGAAAACAGTACGTTGCCATGCCCGGTAAGGTACAGATACGGGTAGGTATAGAGCTTTTCGCTGGTGAGCTGAACGACATCGGGCCGCGGCGATACGTTGAGCCGCGTGTTTTCGCGCACATAAGCCAAGAGCTCCGGCAGGGATTGTTCGTCGCTGTACCAGTCGCCCCCACCATCGTACTTGACCCGCGCAATGGTGAACGCAAAGTCCTGGGCACTGACGCGGGGCGCCGGCAGGAACAGGGAAAGCAACAGGCAGAGTGCTGCGCCCGCGCCCAGCGAGTGTTTACGTTGCATCAGGGGAGGCATCCGGCGGCATGGTTCTTGTATCCAATCAAGAAAGTTTACGTACAGGCAGATACAGTTCACCCTGTAAACTTTGAATACCATGAAAAAAACTTTCCTTATCGGACGGTTCCTGCAGAGTCATGCAGGCGCATACCGTCACAGCCCGCGCATCGCGGGTGAAGGCACGCACCTGTCCCGGGACGTGCTGCAAAAGCGATTCAGCGAGCGCAAGACTCGCTTTCGCATGGAACGCATTCGCTACGCGCTGCATGTGCAGGCCGGACTAGCTGTTGCATTGCTCCTGATCATTGGCGCTTTCAGCCTCGACTTCCGACCGCGCGGCGCCGAACCGCTCGTGCTGAACAGCCAGGAGGTGGTCACCATGCAGGAAATTGTCCAGACCCGGCAAGAGCGCAAACCGCCCCCGCCCCCGCGGCCGCCCGTGCCGGTCGAGGTACCCAATGATGTCATCCTGGAGAACGACGACTTCATTCTCGGCGATCCGCTTGAGCTGACGATGCTGACGCCGCTGCCTTTGCCCGATGCCGAGCCTGAGGAGGACATTGACGAGCCCTTCATGTTCGTGGAGCATATGCCAGAGATCATCGGCGGGCAAGCGGCGCTGCTTGCTTCAATCGAGTATCCCATCCTTGCCCAGCGGGCAGGCATAGAAGGCATGGTCGTTGTTGAAATCACCGTTGAGAAGGACGGAAGCCCTGCGAATCCTGAGGTGATACGGTCCGCCCACGAAGTCCTGGACAAGGAGGCGGTTGAAGCCGTACTGGAGCAGCGGTTTGAACCCGGTCGGCAGCGGGGCCGTGCAGTGCGTGTGCGCATGGCGATCCCGGTCAAGTTCAGGCTGCAGAACAGTTAGCGCAAGCGCAGGCTTCGACTGAATTCCTCGGGTGCTACAAAGCGCGTGTGGTACTCTTGCCAGTCCCATGCGTGGCGGCGGAAGACCGGGTCGTCTACCAGCGCACCCGGCTCCGCCGCATACCCCGACTGATCGTGTAATGGCAATGGTCGTACGTACTTGCCCGCGGTCGTGTTCAGGTTGCCATCCTTGACCCAACCGTCTCCAATCAGAACATAGTCGCGCCGCCAGCCTTCTCGGATGGGCGGTGCTTCGGGGAAGCGCAGGGCCAGCTCATCCCCCGCATTCATAATCACGTAGCGATCATCCACTTCGGCCAGGAGTTCGCCGACATCGCCAAAGCGCGTGTAGTACCCGATAAGGTCGCGCCAGATGGGAGCCGTACCTTTCAGCGTGCCGTAGTGCGGAAGCTCCGGTGAGGACTTGTCCGCTTCCGTGACGAGCGAAAAGCCTCGGTATCGGAGCATTGCGGTGTGGGGCGCGACGCGCGTCCGCGCCGCTTCGTCGCCCGAAACCTTGGCCGCCCAGTGCAGCGCATCCCAGTAGATCTCTAGGTTCGTGTGCAGGCGCAACCGCCGCGGCGCATCGGGCGCGAAGATGCCTTCCAGATCAATCAGGACCGTCTTGGCCTTGCCGGACGGAAATCCTAGGTTGGGGTAGACCGTTGTCCAGCTCCCATCCGAGCCTAGGACCTCGAGACGCAAAGGCCTCGGGGGGTCCTGCGACCCTTGGCTTATAGCCACGTTGATCGAGCTGTCGGTCGGACGGATCCAGCCGCTGGCCACGAGCCAGCTCGCTTCCGGCAGCGCATCCCCAAGATCGATCTCTATGAAGTGGTCGCGCGTGATCCCCTGGTAGTCACCCCGACCGAAGTGGTCCAGGTACTGCTCGTCGCGTGCTCGAATGCGGTCGGACACCTCCGTGCCGGTGTCCGTCACCACGCTCGCGACCGGCTGCAGGGACTGTGTAACGTGAACCCTGAAATCGGGCGGCGGAAATGCAAAGCGCTCGTCGAGAAATATCTCCGTGCCCACGGGGTGATCCACCACCATGAGCGAGACATGGTCAAAGAAGTGCGTTTCCCACAGTTCGCCCGTGATACGCACATCGTAAAAGCCATCCACCGCCTGCAGCTGATCTCCACGAATCTTGACCCAGTCCTCCGTGGTCATCACGCCTGCGGTTTGCTGTGCATTGATGCGGAGCCCCAGCGGAGATCGCCAGATGAAGTCCGTCACGAACTGTACCTCGCTGCCGTTGTGCGTAAACAGCCACGGGCACGACCCGATCAGCCGCTGCTGCGCCGAGATGACCTGGTCTGACTGCAAGTCAAACTCCGCCTGAACGGAGCCATTGGGCCATGTGATGCGCGCTACGTCGGCCAACAGGCGGTCGCCCAGCCCAAAGTGCAGGATGGGCTGCGTGATGGGCTGCTTCTGATACAGTGCGCCCGCACGGAGCTCTACCTCGCCGCCGATGCCGAACGAGTTGATCCGCTGGTCTCCGACCGCCGCGGCTGCCCGCGGCTTAACCTGCTTCCAGTGATACCCGCGCGGTGCCAGGACCTGCGCCCGGGCTGGTTGTCCTTCCGCGTCCAGCCCGATAAGGTCCAGTCGACCCGCCTGCCACACCGATGCGATGGCAAAAGCCTGCATATCGGCATCCGCGGCAGCGCGATGAAACGTATAGTCCATATCCTGCAACCAGGCGCTGCTCTGGCCTTCGCGCGACAGCAAAACGTCCTGGGCACCGTTGTTGTCAAGGTCTGCAACCAGGAGTCGCGAAAATCCGTGCATTTCCGTAGCCAGCGTCTCCAGATCCCAGCCGTAGCGATAGGTCAGGCGCACGAGGGTGCCGCTCGTGTCCAGGACCATGAGGTCTACCCGGCCATCGCTGTTGCTGTCGGTTACCGCGAGGTCCTGCACACGCTCAATCGCTGCCGGCGTCTCCCAGTGAGCAAAGCGGCCTTGCCGCTCGTTGCTTAGAAGGTGCAGCACGCCCTGATGGTCCGCCCAGGCAGCATCCGGGTCGCCGTCGCTGTCCAGGTCGGCCCACACAAAGTTCTTTGGCGCGGGCAAATCCCCAAAGAACTGCATAGGCAAGAAGGTCCCGTCGCCATTGTTGCGCAGCGTGACCACCTGTCTGCCCGCCAAGATGATGTCCACATCCCCTTCCAGATCAATGTCTGCTGCCCAGACGCCCGTGTACGCATCCGCAGTCACCTCGTACGGTAATCCCAGCGCTCCGGTGATGTCAGCAAAAGCTTCCGTGGAATCCTGGGCAATCAGACGGAACCCCTCCGACCCCGCTAGGGCAAGGTCGGTGCGAAAGTCAAAGTTGTAGTCCAGGCCCGCCACGGCATGGGGGCCGGGCGCACCTGGAAACGGCCATGATTCGCCTCGCAGGGTGGACAGTTGGACATCGTCTGCGAAAAAGACTGCCGGCAGCGCATCGTTGCCCAAGGCAAAGGCCGAAATCCACGACGGGAACCGGGCAGTATCCGCCAAAAATCGTTCGGTCACGAATTGCAGCGAGTCGTCTTTTGGAGCGGGCACCGGCTGCGGCGTCTCCATGCGCTGCAGGGCCGCCAGCGGATCGGCTACGATCTCTATGGGCGCGCGCAGGGATCGCAGGTCCTGCCGGTAGGTCGGTTCGCTCAGCAGCAGGTTGTGCAGAAAGCGGAGCTGCATCAGAGCGCCGTCCGTATCGCCGGACGCTGCAGCAGCGTAGGCCGCATCCATTTGAGCGATGCTTTCGGGCCCAAGCAGAGCGGTGCGTGTTTCCAGCGCGGTGCGCAGCGACTCCGTAACCATGTTTTGCGCAATCTGGGCCCGCAGCGAAGCCAGCAGCAACACGAGGTTGGCGGGTTCAGCCTGGAGCAGTGCCGCCAGCAGCGCGTCGGCTTCCGGAGATACTTCGCCCACCGATTCCCAGAGGGCATAGCGTGCGCGCGTGTTGGAGGAGTCGGCGGTAATCGCCTGGTGCAAAAAGGCCTGACCTTGAGCAGTACGTCCTTCCCGCAACTCCATAAGCCCCGACAGATACAGGACAGGACTGCTGGCTTCGTCCAGTCGGCGCGCTTCAGCCAGATGGGCGGCGGCGGTTGCCGGGTCACCGCGGCGCAGGGCCATCAGTGCCAGGTTGGCCCACGCTGCGGGCTCACGGGGTGCGAGTTCGGTCACATAGGTCAGTTTGGCCTGTGCCCGGTTGTCTTCGCCCACTTCCATCGCCGCGACACCCGAATAGAATGCGGAAACCACCTCGTCGTATTTCGCGGTTCCTGGTGCTGGCACATCAGGGCCGCAGCCAGTGAGCATCGCGATGCAGAGCACCGCCCCTATGCCAATAGTCCGATTCATGCCGCTTGGCGTATGTGTAAACCCTTCATTCTACTTTATCATGCGCCGCTGGTTTATGAATCCGACTGCGCGGACTGCCGCGCAGCGCTTTTGGGCGGCAGCCTGCCGCCAGAGACGCCATGCGCACAGCAGGCACCCCATGCTGCACGCCGCGAAATCACGGTCGGACGCCCATAGGCCGAGCGCGGCGAGAGTCGTACAGGCATGGATCGATACGATGGTCTCAGCGACGAGCTTCCAGCGCATTGTCGTGAATTATCAATGCCTGGGTTAGCGCGGCACGATGCCCTGGGCACATCTTTCCTTGTGATGGTCCGTATGTGCCTGTCTGCGTGTGTTACCTTTGAACACAGAGACCTGACCATTCGATGATGCCTGCTCCCTTTAGGCTCGTATTCCTTTGCGCCGCAGCCCTTTTGGGTGCGAACGGGGCGTACGGGCAGTACGCCCCGGCTCCCTATAGCCTGGGCCTTGCCGTAGATTCCGCACAGCAGCACATCGCGGCGTATCTGTCCCGCCAGGCCATTCCTGGCCTGGCGGTCGCCATCATGGTTGACGGCCGCATCGTGTGGTCCGATGGCTTCGGCTATGCCGATCTGGAGCAGCGCGTCCCGATGTGGCCTACGAGCCGGGTACGTATCGGGAGCGTGTCCAAGCCGATGGCCTCGGCGGCTGCCATGCGCCTGTGGGATCGGGGACAGCTTGATTTGGATGCGCCGGTGCAGGAGTACGTCCCGTATTTTCCAGAGAAGCGCTGGCCTGTCACAACGCGCCAGCTTGGCGGACACCTTGGGGGCATACGGCACTACCGGGGAGCGGAGTTCCTTAGCACAACGCCCTATGCCACGGTGCGCGACGGCGTCGCGATTTTTGCCCAGGATACGCTGATGCACCAGCCGGGCACGCGGTTTCTGTACTCCAGCTACGGATGGAACCTCATCAGCGCGGTCGTGGAAGGCGCAGCGGGCGCCCCCTTTCTGGAAATAATGCGTCAGGAAGTATTTGAACCGCTTGGTCTTGTGCAGACGGTGGCGGATCACCCGGATAGTCTGATCACGCAGCGCGTGCGTTTCTACGAACGCGCTGCAGGGGATGGGTTCATCAATGCGCCCTATGTGGATAACAGCTACAAGTGGGCAGGCGGTGGATTCCTGTCATCTGTTGAAGATATGGCCCGCTTTGCGCATGCACATCTGGAGGATGGCTACCTTTCTGGCACGGCGCGCGCAATTCTGTTCACCAGCCAGACCACTCTGGCCGGCGACCACACCGGATACGGCTTTGGATGGGCGGTGGTGGAGCGCGGGGGCCGGCAATACCTGCAGCATGGCGGCGGCTCCGTGGGGGGATCCACGATGCTTATCATGCAGCCGGACACACGGGTCGTGGTCGCAGCCCATGTCAACCTTACAAGTCACAGCGTTGATGCCCTTGCAACGGGCATCGCCATGCTGTTCGCCGATGCCATGCAGTAGCATTGCCGCCAGCTTTTTGCAGACCTGCTGGGCAGTGGCTGTCTGGTGCCGGATGCATGCGCGCCGAAGTCGCCGCGCAGCGTGCTTACTGCCAGGTTCCTGATACAACAGCCGCCCGTGCCTGAAAGCCGAAGCGATGCGTACCATGTCCTGCCTGCAGTCACCGGTGCCATATCGCTGCGGCCATCCTGTTCCTCACGAATTTTGGGGCCCATTCCACTGTCGCATGCACCCTTCTGCGTGTCCATACGCGACACGCAGAAGCTCCCAGATCCTGACTGAATGCGTACATGTGTCCCTCGGACCTTCGAGGCCGTTAGCCCGTCCGCCGTCTCACCATAGCGATTGCGTACATGTTACCGCGAACCAACAGGAATGTCTCGGCGACCCAAGCGAAGTGGCTTTCAGTGCTCAGCGTCCCGGCCACGTGCGCCGATTCCACCGCTTCGCGGTTGTCCTGTCCATCCGCCACTGACGGTTCGCGGAGACATGGGCTGGTTCACGCTTTATGGCACCGGACTTCCGTACGGCACTTCCTGCCGTATCGCTGAGAGCGCACGTTGCTCCTTCTTCTTCACACTCTACCCTGTTTTTTTTTTGCATTGCACTAACTTAACGTGCAACACTGCGGCTGCCATCCTGAGCACCTGCCATGGCCATGCCAATAGACCGAAGGCTACTTACCGCGCTTAGAGCCGTGCGCCTCCTCGCGGCCCTCCTGCTGCTCCCGATGGTCGCCCAGGCTCAAGAAGCCCCTCCACAGCGACCGACACTTTCTCCTGGTGTAAGTAGCGATAGCGGATGGGAGTCCAGAAAAGCGTATCTGCAGGACCAAGGAACACTCGATGACGCGCTTAAGATACGAGAGCTCTTAGCAGAACGGGCAGTGCTCCATGGTCGCACCATGACCGACAGTCACTACGACTTCCTTGGATACTTGGCAGCGGGACTAGTCATTGAAGGGTACACGTTCGATCTGATCTCGCGCTTGAAGAACGCCGGAATCGATATCGTAAGCAACAGATACCTCATCCAAGGCGAACGACTTACTGCTGCACAGTGGTCAACGCTTTATGAGCTCACTGTCATTGCCTCTATCGTAGATCGATATGACTCGTGGCTGCCCCGTGACGGATTCCTATCGAGCCTTGTACTGGAGGTGCATGAAGTGCTCATTGGCAGCGTTGACAGCAAGTACATAATCGTGCGGCTGAAGTCCGGAAAACTGCCAAGTGGAAATATCACGCGCTCCACAATTGACTTCAACGGTCAAATAGGAGAAACCTACGCATTCTACCTTTCCAATAGATTCTACCGTTTTGCGGTGGAATACTTCCAAGTTTTTATGTACCCGCTTATAATTGATCCTGCCTTCGTTGCTCGCGATCCTGACCGGAATCGAAGGTATTATTTGTGGGGGGCGGGTCGACTCCAAGGCAACGCAAAAGGTACATTAGACCTCGCTGAAGTGGATAAAATGCGGAGAATCGGCACGCTGATCCGGTCCCATACTCAGTAACCTGCTCCCGAAGCTGAACAAGGAAGTGCAATGCTGTTCAGCTATGCCGCGCTGCTCAAAGCAGAGCCTTACTCACAGCAAATCTTTAGGTGTTGCCGATGACCACTACTCTTCGCGAGCTTGCCGGCCAGGCTGCCGCAGCGATCCTTCTGGCAATAGCATGCGTCGCTACTTATGCATACCAGTCATCGGATCCGCTGCGATGGTTTATCGACTGCGACGCAGCAGCAGGTGATTCAGAGGTTAAGGGGCCTTACACAAGAACACGAGGTCTGGAATGAAACAGATCACTGGCGAGTCGTGCTCTTTATGGATGTGGTGCGCCCCTTGCCAAAAATTACATCAGCTATCAATGGTACCATCGTATGGCTTCTGTGTAGATCTCCTCAGGTGAGGCGGGCGTACAACCGGCAACTTCAGTGGATCGACGCAGCGGGTCCGGTGGAGGAGATTGCTGCGAATCCTTGCCACCATGGCAGTGCGAACGAACGATGGTCACATACACTATCAGCGGATGCGCACCCGTGAAACGGCTTACATCGCTTTATTTTCGGTGTCATTCCTTGCTGATCATCTGCAGCGGCCTGTGCTGGGCCCTTGCAGCCCTCGGCCAGGAAAATCCAGAAACCGGCATACAGCACAGCGCGTCGCTAAGCGGTTTCGTTACGGACTCCATTTCGGGAGAACGACTCGCGGGAGCCCATATTTCGATCGATGAGCTAAACCGCGGTAC
Source organism: Rhodothermales bacterium (assembly GCA_951812585.1). GTDB lineage: Bacteria > Bacteroidota > Rhodothermia > Rhodothermales > Bin80 > JAAXGV01. The sequence continues at coordinate 944,294 of OX638318.1, forward strand.
CACGACCCGCAGGTCGGGCTACTACGTCCTGACTGACCTGCCTGCGGGTCAGCTACGCGTACGATACTCTTTTGTCGGATTCCAGTCCCAGGAGCAATTGGTGATACTTGACGCTCAGACAGCGCACCAGATGGATGTCGGCCTGATCCCCTCCGCAGGCACCCTCGGAGAAGTGACCGTGACGGCAGGCCCTGCAATTGGAGAGGACACAAAAGACGCCGGCCTGGCGCTTCTCGGTCCTGAGACCATCATGCTTTTGCCGTCCCTTTTTGAGCCGGATGTGCTGCGATCAATGCATCGGCTGCCGGGCATATCAGCGGTGTCCGACTATTCCAGCAACGTGCACATTAGAGGCGGCCATCCTTCGGATACGCAGATCCTGATAGACGGCGCGCGTGTGTACAACCCTACCCACGCCTTTGGGCTGTTCTCCACCTTCAATCCAGATGCCGTCGGGGCAGTCCACCTGCATAAGGGAGGGTATCCAGCCAATCAAGGCGGGAGCCTGGGGTCCGTGCTTGACATTCGAAGCAAGAGTGGAAACCGTAATGAGCTGCACGGCGGAATCAGCGTGGGACTGCTGGCCACGCGGGCATACCTCGAAGGACCACACCCGAAAGGCTCCTACATGCTGGCCATCAGGCGATCAACCATGGGAGGTCTACTTAGACTGTTTTCAGGCACCATTGGCGTCCCGGAAAGCATGCGCTTCTACGACGTCAACGCGAAGGTGACATTCGACCTGTCACGCGATGATTCCTTTGCCGTCTCCGGCTATAGGGGCGCAGACCGGACGAAACTATTGGTGAGTGACGAAATCGCGCACGACATGCGATACGGCAATAGCACCGTGGCCGGTCAGTGGATCCACTTCTTCTCCGACAAGCTCCATTCCACGGTTACTGCCACCTATTCGAGGTATTACTCAGCAGCGCAAATGCTGATCGGAGAAACCACATCCCGCCGCAATAATCATGTTGATGACACAACCATCCAAGGTGACCTGCAGTACTATTCCGGTGCCAGGAATGACTGGGAGCTGGGCTGGCGACTGAGTCGCCTGGCAGCGCCCCACCGCGTAGAAACACACAGTGGATTGGGATATCATTGGCAGCCTGTCGTGCATTACGCCTCGCTGTACATTCAAGACACCTACAGGCCTTCCCGTCGATGGGCCATCAAAGCAGGTGTGCGCGCCACCTATCTTGGTGAAGGGACTTATTTCTACGCAGCGCCGCGGCTGACCATCAGCCGCTTCGTTGGCAGCAGCTCACGCCTACAGGCTTCACTGGGCCGCTACTACCAGCAAATGACCCAAGTAACGGACGAAGTCTTGGCGGGCCTTGACTACTGACTGATTAGCGGACAGGGAGTCCGGCCCGCATACGGGGACCAGTATGTTCTCGGCGCATCCATGAACCTGGGATCAGGCGTACGACTTGACGCCGAAGCATACTTTCGAACAATGCGACAGCTGGTGCGGCCATCTCCCTTCCTAAGCAATATGACAGACATCAGCTATGCAGAACGGCTGCTAACAGGAACCGGTTGGGCGAGCGGCTTGGAAATGCTGCTTCAACGGCCGCGCGGACGTCTCTTCGGCTTCGTGTCCTATACTTTGGGTAAGACCGAACGCACCTTTCCCACCATCAACACGCAACCCGATGGCCAGTCAGCAGGATACCCGCCTAGGTTTGACCGCCTTCACGACTGGACCTTATCTGTAAACTACGGGCTCCGGAGAGGATGGGTACTCAGCGGGGCACTAACGTATGCCACCGGACAACCCGTCACAGTGCCTACAGGCCGGTATGCACTGGCAGATGTGCAGCATATCTTAGGCATCGGATCTTTTGCGAGTGTGTTCGAAACGTCCGGGCTGAACAATAGCCGGTTGCCGCCCTACCACCGCCTTGACGCCGGAATCAGAAAAAGCGGACGGCTTTTTCAAAAAGCGTACTACGAAATACAGCTGCAAGTCATTAACGCTTACGCAAGGCGTAACCCCTGGTTCACCTTTTACATCGTGTACCTGAATGGCACGCTCAGTGCTCAAGAGATACCCCAAATCCCCGTCCCGCTGCCCAACCTTACCTTTACGATTTCAATGTGATGACTGGTAGCCCATCCCCGAAATGGCTGGTGATCCTCATGGTTCTTGTGACTGTGACCGGATGTGATTCTGGCGTAAACAGCCGGGACGAAACTGTCTATGTAGTAGAATCCGTCCTGATTGCCGGACGCCCCCTGCCGCGGCTGCTACTCACCAGAATTGGCGGAATAGAAGAACAGTATAACGGGGCAGATCTGTCGGAGGAGGGCGCACAGGTGACCGTACGTGTCGTCGGTCCCGGACTGGATGAGGTGATCCGCTACCAAGATGCTGGCGCGGGTTATTACAGACCTGGCAATCCAAATCATCGAGTGCTCTCGCTCCACCGGTACGAGTTAACTGTTCAGCCTGCCGGTGCGCACACATCGATCACCGCGATGACGGTGGTACCCGACACATTCAGACATCTGATCGTGGATCTCGGAACGGTCGAGCATGAGAACGGTGACCCGCCGCTGCTCCACTTCACTCCCAGCAGCTACCCCGAGCACGACCAGAATAACTACATTGTCGTGACAGAGGCCCTGATCCCAACACCATCCGCTCTGGTACCCCATGCCCGCGACTTGTACGAAGAATACGAAATCGCTCTAGAGTCACTGGCCTACTCGTCATCACCTGTCTTTACGGAGGAAAGTTGCGATGTTGCCGCGAATGGGACGCTTACGCTGCGGTATTGGTGGAGCGACATCAACTTCTACGGAATCAACCTAATCCACATCAATGCTTTGGATAACAACGTGCTTGACTTTGCGCGGTCTTACGGCATTCAGCAACAGTTGGGCATTGGAACGCTGGTGCCAGGCGAAATGCATAACATTCAGTCCAACATCCAAGGCGCCCATGGACTATTCGGCAGTATAGCACAGGCCACAGCCTATGTCAACGTGACCAGCCCGTAGCGAATGCCATCGGCCACCGGCACGCTCCTACGTGGGATACTGCCCCTGCGCACCATCACGCCCCAGCGGTGCGCCGTCGCACCGGGTCAGAGCCCGTAATTGGTGAACGTGTGGGTAAGCCGCGATAACACGGCTTCGGAGCCTGTCCGCTGAATTCAATCGGATTGGTAGTACAGGAATGAGCGGCAGATGAGCGGTATGGCGGCACGCCAGATGCATACAAGAAAGAATTCCAAGACAAGGACGCTGCTACGCCGGACGATGTGCGCGACGCCGCCGTTCGCTGGCTTGCTGATGGCGTGTACGTGCTGGAAGTGCACCCCTTCGCACAGCTGACGGCGGCGGAAAAAGGAGTTGGGCGCGACGCCCTGCCTGAAGTCGATTCGCCGCCCGACGCGACATTTCCCACCATCGAAAAGGGCACACTTTCCAACGGCATCACGGTACTCGCAGCCACACGCCGGGCAACCCCCATCGTGGATCTGACGCTTTTTGTGGACGCAGGCTTTGCTGCCGATCAGTACGGCGCGCAAGGGACGGCGTCGCTCGCCCTCAGCATGCTGGACGAAGGAACTGCTACCTTGAACGCTTTAGAAATCAGTGACCGGTTGGCGAATCTGGGCACAACCCTGGGCACCGGCTCGTCAGTCGACGGGTCGACAGTGTCAATGTCGTCGCTGAAGAACAACCTGGCGGCGAGCCTGGATCTGTTCGCCGATGTAGCGCTCAACCCTTCCTTTCCCCAGGCGGATTTTGAGCGTCTCCAGCAGCAGCGCCTGGCGCAAATACAAGCCCAGAAAGCATCTCCAGTCCAGATGGCACTGCGAGTCTTTCCGCAGCTCTTGTACGGCGCGGGTCATGCGTACAGCAGTCCATATCAGGGCAGCGGCTCTGAAGAGTCGGTCAGCGGTCTGACACGGACTGACCTTGCAGCCTTCCACGCCACTTGGTTTAGGCCGAATAATGCGACGCTAGTTGTTGTAGGTGACATTGCGATTGATGAGATCACACCGATGCTCGAGGCACGCTTCGGCAGCTGGAAGGCCGAGCCCGTACCGGAGAAGAACATCGCGGAGGTATCGCATAAAGCTTCATCCGTGGTGTACCTCATGGATCGACCCGGGTCTGGGCAGTCCATTATCTTGCCGGCCATGTAGCCCCGCCGCGCAATACGCCCAACAACATCGCCATCGAAACCATGAACACGCTGCTGGGCGGCGCTTTCGTTTCACGAATCAACATGAACTTGCGCGAAGACAAAGGATGGTCCTACGGGGCCAGCTCAATCCTTTTGTCCGCCCGCGGACAGCGGCCGTTCATCGTGTATGCCCCCGTGCAGACCGACAAGACCAGCGAGTCCATCACGGAAATCCTGAAAGAGCTCCGAGGAATCCTGGGGGACAACCCACCCACCGAGGACGAAGTGCTCAAGGCGCAGCAGAACCTTACGCTTACGTTAGCCGGGCAGTGGGAAACCAACGCAGCGGTGGAAGGCGACATCCTGACCATGGTCCAGTATGACCTTCCAGGCGACTACTATGACACCTACACGGCGCAGGTCCGCAACCTGAGCGTGGAACAGGTGACCCAGGCGGCCCATGATCTGTTGCGCCCTGACAATCTGGTCTGGATTATCGTGGGTGACCGGGCAGTCATCGAGGACGGAATTCGGAGCTTGGACTTCGGCGAAATCATTCCTATCGACGCCGATGGTAATGTGCTCTCAGACGGGTAGTCCAGAATCGCCCGCGGACCCGCCGTGTTCGCGGGCGATTCGACTGGACGCACAGACTTGTTAGCCTATAACGGCTGCCGGTGCCTTTCCGGGCTGTCGACGCGCTTCCGGGCTGTCGGGGTTCCAGGCGCGCGAAACGGCCTTCAGTCCGGTTATCGTGCGACACGCCGATGGAGCCTCCAAACGCCGAATCCACAGGCTGCTGTTTTGGAGTATCTTGGGCGGCTTGCACCAGAAGTTGATCCCGTTCACGCAGAGCCGCGAGGCCGATCCCAATGCCTGCACACATGCAGCCTTCCGCATGACGCTACCTGAAATCGAATACGAGAAGTTCACGCTCGACAACGGCCTGACTGTGGTCGTCCACGAGGATCATAAGGCTCCCATCGTTGCCGTGAACGTCTGGTACCATGTGGGCTCCAAAAACGAGCCGACGGGACGCAGCGGCTTCGCGCACCTGTTTGAACACCTTATGTTCAACGGCTCGGAACACTTCTCCGAGCCCACCAGGCCCTGCGAAGACATCTACCACAGGGGACGGTGGTATGTCCATCAGGATCAGCAAGCGGCAATGATAGCGAAAACCAGGTTCCTGGTACAACAGCCGCCCGTGCCTGAAAGCCGAAGCGATGCGTACCATGTCCTGCCTGCAGTCACCGGTGCCATATCGCTGCGGCCATCCTGTTCCTCACGAATTTTGGGGCCCATTCCACTGTCGCATGCACCCTTCTGCGTGTCCATACGCGACACGCAGAAGCTCCCAGATCCCGACTGAATGCGTACATGTTACCGCGAACCAACAGGAATGTCTCGGCGACCCAAGCGAAGTGGCTTCAGTGCTCAGTATCCCGGCCATGTGCGCCGATTCCACCGCTTCGCGGTTGCCCTGTCCATCCGCCACTGACGGTTCGCGGAGACATGGGCTGGTTCACGCTTTATGGCACCGGACTTCCGTACGGCTCGTCCTGCCGTATCGCTGAGCGCACATTGTTCCTTCTTCATCACTTCTTCACACTCTACTCTGTTTTTTTTCGCATTGCACTAACTTCAGTGTGCGGCACTGCTGCTGCCATCCTGAGCACCTGCCATGGCCATGCCAATAGACCGAAGGCTACTTACCGCGCTTAGAGCCGTGCGCCTCCTCGCGGCCCTCCTGCTGCTCCCGATGGTCGCCCAGGCTCAAGAAGCCCCTCCACAGCGACCGACACTTTCTCCTGGTGTAAGTAGCGATAGCGGATGGGAGTCCAGAAAAGCGTATCTGCAGGACCAAGGAACACTCGATGACGCGCTTAAGATACGAGAGCTCTTAGCAGAACGGGCAGTGCTCCATGGTCGCACCATGACCGACAGTCACTACGACTTCCTTGGATACTTGGCAGCGGGACTAGTCATTGAAGGGTACACGTTCGATCTGATCTCGCACCTGAAGGACGCCGGAATCGATATCGCACGGATTAGTTATCTCGCAGACGGTGAACGTACCTCCTTTGGAGAACGGGCGGCGCTCCACGAGCTCACTGTCATTGCCACTATCGTAGATCGATATGACTCGTGGCTGCCCCGTGACGGATTCCTATCGAGCCTTGTACTGGAGGTGGATGAGGTGCTCATTGGCAGCGTTAACAGCAAGTACATAATCGTGCGGCTGGAGTTTGGAAAACTGCCAAGTGGACGTATCACGCGCTCCACATTTGACTTCAACGGTCAAAAGGGCGAAACCTACGCATTCTACCTTTCCAATAGATTCTACCGTTTTGCGGTGGAATACTTCCAAGCTTTTATGTACCCGCTTATAATTGATCCTGCCTTCGTTGCTCGCGATCCTGACCGGAATCGAAGGTATTATTTGTGGGGATCTAGGCGACTCCAAGACAACGCGGGTGGTACACTAGGCCCCGCCGAAGTGGATGAAGTGCGGAGAATCGGCACGCTGATCCGGTCCCATACTCAGTAACCTGCTCCCGAAGCTGAAACAAGGAAGTACGATGCTGTACAGCTATGCCGCGCTGCTCAAAGCAGAGCCTTACTCACAGCAAGTCTTTAGGTGTTGCCGATGACCACGATTCCTCGCGAGCTTACCGGCCAGGCTGCCGCAGCGGCCTTTCTGGCAATAGCATGCGTCGCTACTCATGCGTCGCTACTTACGCATACCAATCATCGGATCCGCTGCGATGGTTTAAGAACGCTTCCCAAGACGCACGACCGGAGTCCACAGGAGCGTCCGCACGGGGTGCCGGTACAGCTACTGCCGGGGCCACAACAGGTGGCGGCGCACCCACGACATGCTCCGCCAACAGGCGCAACACAGCGGAGTAATGGCGTACCAGCTCCAAGTGCAGGCCTGGATAGTGAGTCGCACCCGTGAAACGGCTTACATCGCTTTATTTTCGGTGTCATTCCTTGCTGATCATCTGCAGCGGCCTGTGCTGGGCCCTTGCAGCCCTCGGCCAGGAAAATCCAGAAACCGGCATACAGCACAGCGCGTCGCTAAGCGGTTTCGTTACGGACTCCATTTCGGGAGAACGACTCGCGGGAGCTCATATTTCGATCGATGAACTAAACCGCGGTACCACGACCCGCAAGTCGGGCTACTACGTCCTGACTGACCTGCCTGCGGGTCAGCTACGCGTACGATACTCTTTTGTCGGATTCCAGCCCCAGGAGCGATTGGTAATACTTGACGCTCAGGCAGCGCACCAGATGGATGTCGGCCTGATCCCCTCCGCAGGCACCCTCGGAGAAGTGACCGTGACGGCAGGCCCTGCAATTGGATGAGGACACAAAAGACACCGGCCTGGCGCTTCTCGGTCCTGAGACCATCATGCTTTTGCCGTCCCTTTTTGAGCCGGATGTGCTGCGATCAATGCATCGGCTGCCGGGCATATCAGCAGTGTCCGACTATTCCAGCAACGTGCACATTAGAGGCGGCCATCCTTCGGATACGCAGATCCTGATAGACGGCGCGCGTGTGTACAACCCTACCCACGCCTTTGGGCTGTTCTCCACCTTCAATCCAGATGCCGTCGGGGCAGTCCACCTGCATAAGGGAGGGTATCCAGCCAATCAAGGCGGGAGCCTGGGGTCCGTGCTTGACATTCGAAGCAAGAGTGGAAACCGTAATGAGCTGCACGGCGGAATCAGCGTGGGACTGCTGGCCACGCGGGCATACCTCGAAGGACCACACCCGAAAGGCTCCTACATGCTGGCCATCAGGCGATCAACCATGGGAGGTCTACTTAGACTGTTTTCAGGCACCATTGGCGTCCCGGAAAGCATGCGCTTCTACGACGTCAACGCGAAGGTGACATTCGACCTGTCACGCGATGATTCCTTTGCCGTCTCCGGCTATAGGGGCGCAGACCGGACGAAACTATTGGTGAGTGACGAAATCGCGCACGACATGCGATACGGCAATAGCACCGTGGCCGGTCAGTGGATCCACTTCTTCTCCGACAAGCTCCATTCCACGGTTACTGCCACCTATTCGAGGTATTACTCAGCAGCGCAAATGCTGATCGGAGAAACCACATCCCGCCGCAATAATCATGTTGATGACACAACCATCCAAGGTGACCTGCAGTACTATTCCGGTGCCAGGAATGACTGGGAGCTGGGCTGGCGACTGAGTCGCCTGGCAGCGCCCCACCGCGTAGAAACACACAGTGGATTGGGATATCATTGGCAGCCTGTCGTGCATTACGCCTCGCTGTACATTCAAGACACCTACAGGCCTTCCCGTCGATGGGCCATCAAAGCAGGTGTGCGTGCCACCTATCTTGGTGAAGGGACTTATTTCTACGCAGCGCCGCGGCTGACCATCAGCCGCTTCGTTGGCAGCAGCTCACGCCTACAGGCTTCACTGGGCCGCTACTACCAGCAAATGACCCAAGTAACGGACGAAGTCTTGGCGGGCCTTGACTACTGACTGATTAGCGGACAGGGAGTCCGGCCCGCATACGGGGACCAGTATGTTCTCGGCGCATCCATGAACCTGGGATCAGGCGTACGACTTGACGCCGAAGCATACTTTCGAACAATGCGACAGCTGGTGCGGCCATCTCCCTTCCTAAGCAATATGACAGACATCAGCTATGCAGAACGGCTGCTAACAGGAACCGGTTGGGCGAGCGGCTTGGAAATGCTGCTTCAACGGCCGCGCGGACGTCTCTTCGGCTTCGTGTCCTATACTTTGGGTAAGACCGAACGCACCTTTCCCACCATCAACACGCAACCCGATGGCCAGTCAGCAGGATACCCGCCTAGGTTTGACCGCCTTCACGACTGGACCTTATCTGTAAACTACGGGCTCCGGAGAGGATGGGTACTCAGCGGGGCACTAACGTATGCCACCGGACAACCCGTCACAGTGCCTACAGGCCGGTATGCACTGGCAGATGTGCAGCATATCTTAGGCATCGGATCTTTTGCGAGTGTGTTCGAAACGTCCGGGCTGAACAATAGCCGGTTGCCGCCCTACCACCGCCTTGACGCCGGAATCAGAAAAAGCGGACGGCTTTTTCAAAAAGCGTACTACGAAATGCAGCTGCAAGTCATTAACGCTTACGCGAGGCGTAACCCCTGGTTCACCTTTTACATCGTGTACCTGAATGGCACGCTCAGTGCTCAAGAGATACCCCAAATCCCCATCCCGATGCCCAACCTTACCTTTACGATTTCAATGTGATGACTGGTAGCCCATCCCCGAAATGGCTGGTGATCCTCATGGTTCTTGTGACTGTGACCGGATGTGATTCTGGCGTAAACAGCCGGGACGAAACTGTCTATGTAGTAGAATCCGTCCTGATTGCCGGACGCCCCCTGCTGCGGCTGCTACTCACCAGAATTGGCGGAATAGAAGAACAGTATAACGGGGCAGATCTGTCGGAGGAGGGCGCACAGGTGACCGTACGTGTCGTCGGTCCCGGACTGGATGAGGTGATCCGCTACCAAGATGCTGGCGCGGGTTATTACAGACCTGGCAATCCAAATCATCGAGTGCTCTCGCTCCACCGGTACGAGTTAACTGTTCAGCCTGCCGGTGCGCACACATCGATCACCGCGATGACGGTGGTACCCGACACATTCAGACATCTGATCGTGGATCTCGGAACGGTCGAGCATGAGAACGGTGACCCGCCGCTGCTCCACTTCACTCCCAGCAGCTACCCCGAGCACGACCAGAATAACTACATTGTCGTGACAGAGGCCCTGATCCCAACACCATCCGCTCTGGTACCCCATGCCCGCGACTTGTACGAAGAATACGATACCTCTCTAGAGTCACTGACCTACTCGTCATCGCCTGTCTTTACGGAGGAAAGTTGCGATGTTGCCGCGAATGGGACGCTTACGCTGCGGTATTGGTGGAGCGACATCAACTTCTACGGAATCAACCTAATCCACATCAATGCTTTGGATAACAACGTGCTTGACTTTGCGCGGTCTTACGGCGTTCAGCAACAGTTGGGCATTGGAACGCTGGTGCCAGGCGAAATGCATAACATTCAGTCCAACATCCAAGGCGCCCATGGACTATTCGGCAGTATAGCACAGGCCACAGCCTATGTCAACGTGACCAGCCCGTAGCGAGTGCCATCGGCCACCGGCACGCTCCTACGTGGGATGCTGCCCCTGCGCACCATCACGCCCCGAACAGCGGTGCGCCGTCGCACCGGGTCAGAGCCCGTAATTGGTGAACATAACGTAGTGGGTAAGCCGCGATAACACGGCTTTTGGAGCCTGTCCGCTGAATTCAATCGGATTGGTAGTACAGGAATGAGCGGCAGATGAGCGGGTCGTTGCAAGCACCGGGGAGGAGGACCCGGCATGGTCTTGAACTAAGACCCCGCCAGTGCGACCTGCTCCGCTGCACCGCGACGCGAAACAATTAACCGGATGCTTCGATATACGGTTGTCGGCTTTTTTTTCAGCATCACACCCACCTTCCTGATTCCTGCCATGAAGCGCACACTCCTCTCTGCGATCCTGGGCTTCGTATTCGTGCCCGTCTGCCTGGCGCAAGACACCGGCGAAATGCCGATGGCACTGCCAGATATTCCCTTCGAAAAATTCACGCTGGACAATGGGCTGACACTCATTGTGCACGAGGACCACAAGGCACCCATCGTAGCGGTAAACGTGTGGTACCACGTCGGCTCAAAAAACGAACCGGAAGGGCGCAGTGGGTTTGCGCATCTCTTTGAGCACCTCATGTTCAACGGCTCAGAGAATTTCAACGACGACTACTTCCAGGTGCTGGAGCGTGCAGGTGCCACAAACCTCAATGGCACTACCAATACAGACCGCACCAACTACTTCCAGAACATTCCGACCAATGCACTGGATCTGGCGCTGTGGATGGAATCCGACCGCATGGGACACCTCCTGGGCGCGATTGATCAGGACAAGCTGGATGAGCAGCGGGGCGTCGTGCAGAACGAGAAAAGACAAGGTGAAAACCAGCCCTACGGACAGGTCTACAACAGGATTGTCAATGCAACCTATCCAAAGGGGCATCCCTATGCCCATACTGTGATTGGATCTATGGATGATCTCAACGCCGCAACACTCGATGATGTGCACGAGTGGTTCAAGACGTACTACGGGCCCAACAACGCGGTGGTGGCCATTGCCGGGGACATTGACACGCAGGAAGCCAAGGCACTGGCAGAGAAATACTTCGGCGATATTCCGCCCGGACCACCCGTCACGCACTTTGATACCTGGATCGCAAAGCGCACGGGTGAGCAGCGCGAAATCATGCAGGACCGCGTGCCGCAGGCGCGGGTGTACAAAGTCTGGAATGTCCCTGAAGTCTACTCCAAGGATTACCACCTGCTGGAACTGGCCGCTTCTGTTCTGGCCAGCGGCAAGAACTCGCGGCTCTATCATCGCCTGGTCTACACTGATCAGATCGCAACGGGTGTGGGGGCCTATGTGGACGGCAGCGAGATCGGCAGTCAGTTTGTGATTAATGCCACGGCGCAACCAGGGCAGGATCTGACGGCCGTGGAAGCTGCCTTGGACGAGGAACTGACGCGCTTCATGGCTGAGGGCCCAACAGTCGCAGAGCTTCGGCGCGTGATCACGCAGAGCAAGGCGGCATTCATTCGCGGTATTGAGCGAATAGGAGGATTTGGGGGCAAGTCCGATATCCTCGCCAGCGGAGAAATCTATGGCGGCACGCCAGATGCATACAAGAAAGAGTTCCAAGACAAGGACGCTGCGACGCCGGACGATGTGCGCGACGCCGCCGTTCGCTGGCTTGCTGATGGCGTGTACGTGCTGGAAGTGCACCCCTTCGCACAGCTGACGGCGACGGAAAAAGGAGTTGGGCGCGACGCCCTGCCTGAAGTCGATTCGCCGCCCGACGCGACATTTCCCACCATCGAAAAGGGCACACTTTCCAACGGCATCACCGTACTCGCGGCCACACGCCGGGCAACCCCCATCGTGGATCTGACGCTTTTTGTGGACGCGGGCTTTGCTGCCGATCAGTACGGCGCGCAAGGGACGGCGTCGCTCGCCCTCAGCATGCTGGACGAAGGAACTGCTACCTTGAACGCTTTAGAAATCAGTGACCGGTTGGCGAATCTGGGCACAACCCTGGGCACCGGCTCGTCAGTCGACGGGTCGACAGTGTCAATGTCGTCGCTGAAGAACAACCTGGCGGCGAGCCTGGATCTGTTCGCCGATGTAGCGCTCAACCCTTCCTTTCCGCAAGCGGATTTTGAGCGCCTCCAGCAGCAGCGCCTGGCCCAGATTCAGGCCCAGAAAGCATCTCCAGTCCAGATGGCACTGCGAGTCTTTCCGCAGCTCTTGTACGGCGCGGGTCATGCGTACAGCAGTCCATATCAGGGCAGCGGCTCTGAAGAGTCGGTCAGCAGTCTGACACGGGCCGACCTTGCAGCCTTCCACGCCACCTGGTTCAGACCGAATAATGCGACGCTGGTTGTGGTAGGCGACATTTCGATTGACGAGATCACACCGATGCTTGAGGCGCGCTTCGGCAGCTGGCGTGCCGAACCAGTACCTGAGAAGAACATCGCGGAGATATCGCATAAAGCTTCATCCGTGGTGTACCTCATGGATCGACCCGGGTCTGGGCAGTCCATTATCTTTGCCGGCCATGTAGCCCCACCGCGCAATACGCCCAACAACATCGCCATCGAAACCATGAACACGCTGCTGGGCGGCGCTTTCGTTTCACGCATCAACATGAACTTGCGCGAAGACAAAGGATGGTCCTACGGAGCCAGCTCAATCCTGTTGTCCGCCCGCGGACAGCGGCCGTTCATCGTGTATGCCCCCGTGCAGACCGACAAGACCAGCGAGTCCATCACGGAAATCCTGAAAGAGCTCCGAGGAATCCTGGGGGACAACCCACCCACCGAGGACGAGGTGCTCAAGGCGCAGCAGAACCTTACGCTTACGCTAGCCGGACAATGGGAAACCAACGCAGCCGTGGAAGGCGACATCCTGACCATGGTCCAGTATGACCTTCCAGGCGACTACTATGACACCTACACGGCGCAGGTCCGCAACCTGAGCGTGGAACAGGTGACCCAGGCGGCCCATGATCTGTTGCGCCCTGACAATCTGGTCTGGATCATCGTGGGAGACCAGGCAGTCATCGAAGATGGGATTCGCAGCCTAAACCTCGGCGAAATTATTCCTATTGATGCCGACGGCAACGTGCTCTCGGACGGCTAGTCTGGTCTCGCCCGGCCACGCTACTTTGCCCGTGGACGCGCCGGGAGCAACCACCGCGCCTGGAGGCCTGCATAGGCGGTCAACATGCGCCTGGGCGCGTCGGAGCCTACGGCATCTGCAGCGGTATCCCGTCTGGCAGCGCTCCTCTGGCGGCGCTCCATTGGCGCGGGGCCCGTATCACGCCGCGCATCGCCAGGGCCTCCACAGGCCGAGCCCACAGGCTGCTGTTTTGGAGTATCTTGGGCGGCTTGCACCAGACGTTGATCCCGTTCACACAGAGCCGCGAGGGCCGATCCCAATGCCTGCACACATGCAGCCTTCCGCATGACGCTACCTGAAATCGAATACGAGAAGTTCACGCTCGACAACGGCCTGACTGTGGTCGTCCACGAGGATCATAAGGCTCCCATCGTTGCCGTGAACGTCTGGTACCATGTGGGCTCCAAAAACGAGCCGACGGGACGCAGCGGCTTCGCGCACCTGTTTGAACACCTTATGTTCAACGGCTCGGAACACTTCAACGATGATTATTTCCAGGCTCTGGAGCGGGCGGGGGCTACGGAGCTGAACGGAACAACGAATCGGGACCGCACCAACTACTTCCAGAATGTGCCCCGGAATGCGGTGGAGTTGGCGCTGTGGATGGAATCGGACCGGATGGGCCACCTGTTGGGTGCCATTGATCAGGAGAAGCTGGACGAGCAGCGCCGCGTCGTAAAGAATGAAAAGCGCCAGTCGGAGAACCAGCCCTACGGCCAAACCCAGAATCTTATCACGCGTGCGACCTATCCCAGGGGACACCCTTATGACCATACGGTCATTGGCTCCATGGAGGATCTCGATGCTGCCAGCGTTGAGGATGTCCACGATTGGTTCAAGACGTACTACGGTCCTAACAACGCGGTGCTCACGATCGCCGGCGACATCAAGACCGCCGAAGCACAGGCGTTGGCTGGAAAATACTTCGGTGACATCGCGCCCGGACCACCGGTGGGGCAGTTCGCATCGTGGGCAGCCAAGCGCACCGGCGTGCAACGCGAAGTCGTGCAAGACCGCGTGCCGCAGGCGCGCGTCTACATGGTGTGGAACGTACCCGCAATCTATACGCTGGATTTCAGCCGCCTGGGCCTCGTGGCCTCGGTGCTGGCGAGTGGTATGAATTCCCGCTTGTACAAGCGCCTGGTTTATCACGACAAGATCGCCACCAGCGTCAGCGCCTACGTCAGCGGTGGAGAGATCGGAAGCCAGTTCGTGGTGGTCGGCACGGCGCATCCAGGCCGCGACCTTCGCGCGGTGGAAGATGCCCTGAACGAGGAAATAGCACGCTTCTTGGCCGAGGGCCCCACCGAGCAGGAGCTGCGCCGCGTCATCATCGAAGGCAAAGCAGGCTTCATACGGCGTGCAGAGCGCATCGGCGGCTTCGGCGGCAAGTCGGCCATCCTTGCGCAGGGCGAAGTCTACCAGGGCAATCCCGGGATATACAAGCGGGAGCTGCAGCGGTGGGCGACAGCCGCACCGGAGAACCTGCGTTCCGCAGCCGAAGCGTGGCTTGCAGATGGTATCTACATACTGGAGGTACACCCTTTTGTCGCCCGGCAGTCCGCGCCGACCGGCGTTGCGCGCGGCCACCCCCCTGCGGTCTCGCCGCCGCGCGACGCGGCGTTTCCTGCGATCGCACACGCCACGCTTTCCAACGGCTTGCGCGTGCTACTCTCGGAGCGACATAGCATTCCGGTCGTACAGGCATCGCTGTTTCTTGATGCAGGATTTGCAGCAGACCATGGCGGCATCCCGGGCACGTCGAGCTTGGCACTCAGTATGCTGCCGCTCGGTACCGCACGTCTGACGGCGCTCGAAATCAGCGACCGCCTGGCCAACCTGGGTGCATCAATTGCGGCGACTTCCAACCTGGACGGCTCATCGGTCGGGCTTTCAGCCTTGAAAGAGCATCTGGAACCGAGCTTGGACCTGTTCGCTGATGTGGTGCTGAACCCAGTGTTTCCGCAGGCAGAATTTGATCGTCTGCGGCAAGAGCGGCTGGCCCAGATTCAAGCCGAGAAAGCCTCGCCGCTTGCAATGGCACTTCGCGTGTTCCCACGACTGTTGTATGGCGACGACCATGCGTACAGTCTTCCGCTGACCGGCAGCGGCACCGAACATTCGGTGCGGCTGCTGACACGGGACGGCATGGCGGCATTTCACCAGTTGTGGTTCAGACCAGACAACGCCACGCTGGTTGTCGCAGGTGACATCACCCTTGATGAGGTAGTTCCACTGCTTGAGTCGCGCTTTGCGGGCTGGGCGCGCGGCCCTGTACCTGAGAAAAACGTCGCAGCGGTCGCACACCGCGCAGCGTCCAGCCTGTACCTGATTGACCGGCCGGGTTCGGTTCAATCAATCGTGTTCGCCGGCCATATCGCGCCCCCGCGTAATACGCCCGAGAACCTGGCTATCGAAACCATGAATCGGATTCTGGGCGGCTCCTTTACTTCTCGCATCAACATGAATCTGCGCGAAGACAAGGGCTGGAGCTATGGCGCACAGTCTGTCGTGGTGAATGCGCGCGGCCAGCGCCCATTCATCGTGGTTGCATCGGTCCAGAGCGACAAGACCAGCGAAACAGTGCAGGAAATCCTCGGTGAGTTGCGCGCCATCAGCAGTGATCGTCCGCCGAGCAGCGACGAGGTTCACAAGGCGCAGGAGAGCATCACGCGCTCACTCGCGGGCCGCTGGGAAACCAGTGGGGCTGTACTCGACTCCATCGTCAATCTGGTTCAGTACACACTGCCTGATGACTATTACGATACCTACGCTGACCGCGTGCGCGCGCTTGATGCCGCACAGGTCGCAGCTGCAGCCCGCGCGGTCTTGCGACCCGACAACGTCGTTTGGGTGATTGTAGGAGATCGAGAAACGATCGAGCCCAGCCTGCGCGCGCTAGGGCTCGGCAGCATCACCCTCCTTGATACCGAAGGCACCGTGCTGAATCAGGGGCCAGGGTGAGTCAGGCGCGGTTTCAGGTCAAGCGCCGTGCTTAAGCATAGGCGTACGGTGCGCTGCGGAAGGCTTCTATTGACCCGACCCTGCAGAGACGCGGCTCAGCATTCCCGCCACATCGATGCCGGTAGAAGCCTTGAGGCTTTCCAGGAGCGCGGGCGTTGATCCCGCAATCTGGTTGAATACCGCAGGCACGCCGGTGCCCTGACCGCCATCCACCACGGTCAGCTTATCGATCTTGAGGCTGTCCACCGTCTGCACCACCTGCGACAGTATGTCCGGCAGCATCTGAATAAGGAACAGGCGTTCGGCATCGGAACCCGCCTCATTCCACAGGGCCAGCTTCTGTCGCAGTACTTCAACCTCTGCCTGGCCATCTTCCATAATGCGCGCCGCGTTGCCCTTGGCGAGTTCTTCCTTGGCGATCCTTTCCGCCTCTGCCCTGACCACGATGTCAGCACGGACGCGTTTTTCTGACAGCTTGATCTCCTCCAGTGCGAGTTCCTGCTTTGCTTGGGCCTCAGCAACGTCTGCGGCCACATCCACGCGCGCTTCTTCGGCCCGCGCCTTGGCGGCGAGCTTGGCCTTAAGGATGCGCAGCTCGTTTTCGGCTTGCTCTATCGCCTTGTCCGCGGAAGCTTCGGCCAGGCGGGCCTTCTCCTTTTTGTCCGCCTCTGCAATCCGTGCGGCAGCGATAATGTGCGCGGATTGTTGCCGCCCGATCGCATCCAGGTAGCCCACTTCATCCTCCACACTCTGGATCTTCATGGTATCGAGCTGCAGTCCCAGGTTGCCGAGATCAGCGTCTGCTTCGGCGAGGAGCTCTTTTCCGAATTTCAGCCGATCCTCGTTAACCTCCTCTGGCGTCAGGGTGGCGAGAACACCGCGCAGGTTCCCTTCCAGCGTTTCTTTGGCGATCGTTTGAATCTCATACGCGTCTTTGCCGAGCAGCCTTTCTACAGCGTTGGCCAGTTCAGTCTCGTGCGAAGCCACTTTAACGTTGGCAATGGCACGGACCGTCAAGGGAATGCCGCCCTTCGAGTACGCGTTAGTCACCGTCAAATCAATGGGTACTGTGTTGAGCCGGATCCGATCAACACGCTCAAGCAGCGGAATTCGAAAGCCGCGCCCTCCTTGGATAATGCGATAGCCCACGCGCTTTCCGTCCCTTAGTTGCCGTTTGCGGCCGCTGAAGATCAACGCTTCGTTTGGCTGGCAAAGAAACAAGTTCGCCTTGATTATCCCGACGATGGTGAAAAATGCCAAGACGATGATGCCGCCAATGATCAATCCCATAACGTGAATAGGCTAAATGTGAATAGACTAAATGTGTACGGTGCTTACGAGGGTTTGACAACTTCGGCTATACCGCCCTCTACGCGAACGACGACGACCTCGTCCCCTAATCCGTAGGTTTCCTCTACATCTTCAAACGAACGTGCAACCATTTGAATGCGCTGCCCCTTGCCGACGAGCGCTATCTTGCCTCTGTCGTACTGACCAAATGGCAAGAGCACCTTTGCACTCTGTCCCTTAAGGTCATCTGCGGTCACGTTGCTGGAAACGTGGGCGTAGGCTACGCGGCTGATCACATAATTCCCTGTGATCCCGATACCGAGTCCTGTTGCAAGCGACACAAGCGCTCGCGTAAGCCCCGTCACGCCAGCCAGCGGCAGCAACACGCCGCAAAGGCCGAAGAAGGCGGCAAACAGCAGTATTGTTCTAATGGACAACAGGTTGACCCAGCCGGATCCAGCGTCCAAGGCAGTGTCCGCATCGGCGGCTGCATCGAAGTCGGCGTCAAGATCTGCTCCGGCGTCCGTGTCGCCGCCCCCGAAGATGGTGGCGAGCACCGAGATGCCCCCTACTATCAGACAGGTCCAGTATAGTGTTTCCATCGCCCGGAGCCGCCGGCGCCCTGCAATCCCACATCGGCAGGTGCAGGTCTATGCCGAATGAGGGCCTGAAGGCACCCTGCGTGCATTGCGTGAACGTTCGCCGCAGCATGTTACGCCAGAACCGTTGGCTAGGATTCACCTACCATCGCCCGAAGCCGGCGGCTCGATAGCCCCGGCCGCTTGAAAGCCTGAGGTACGCTTGGCCTCGCCCACAGCCTCCGGAGCTGCCTGGTCCGGTGAGCACACCCAGGTCCAATGCCATGCGCGACGGGCCTCCACAATGCACGCGCTGGGGGTCTATACAATGCGTAGTGCCGGCGATAAAGTACGCGCAAGCACGCGCAATAACCACCCTTTAGCCCGGATCAACGTGCAGCGGCCTCCAGGCGCCGTACTACTGGACAGGCGTCACGGCTTCTGTGTCCGTCTCACCCGTGCGGACGCGCACGACCTTCTCAACGGGGAGGATGAAGATCTTTCCATCCCCCACGCTTCCGGTACGCGCGCACCGCTGAATAACGCTGACAGTGCGCTCCACGAATGAATCCGAAACGCCGATATCCAGCATGATCTTGTCTCGCAGCTCCATCTTTACCGTCGTACCGCGGTAGGTCTCTACAGCATCAACCTCCCCGCCATGACCGCGTACGCGCGATACCGTTATACCGAATACCTCGGCTGCGTAGAGTCCACGCAGGACATCTGTGAGCTTGTTTGGCCGAATAATGGCTTTGATCAGCTTCATTGCGCTATTGTCTACAGGGTTGGTTGCATGCCATTGAGGCCGTTTGCCTCCAAAGGCACCTCGGTGCGATCGAGCAGCACCGCGCCTTCTCCATCGGCATACGCTTCTTCACCATGGTCCGTGATGTCCATCCCGATCCCTTCGTCGTCGGCTGCAGCGCGGATCTCTGTGACCTGTCCAAGCACCTTCAGGATAACAAAGGTTACCGCTCCACTATAGATGGCTACAGCCAGCACGGACAGTGCCTGAATGCCCACTTGCCCCGCATTGCCGAAGAGCAAGCCGTCCGCGCCGCCCGCATTGATGGCCGCCGAAGCGAAGACGCCGGTAAGCAGCGCACCCGTAAGCCCCCCTACGCCGTGTGCTGCAAAAACATCCAGTGAATCGTCTACGCTCGTGCGAACACGCCACCGGATGATGAAGTAACTGGGGAAAGCAGCCAGTGCGCCCAGCGCCAGCGCCGATGCGGGGGTCACAAAACCTGCCGCGGGCGTGATGGCCACCAGGCCCACCACGATCGCGGTTGCAATGCCTACCGCCGTGATCTTCCGCGTGACCATGTGGTCCAGCAGCGTCCAAGTCACAAGGCACGCTGCGGGTGCCAACATGGTGTTGACCAGCGCCAGTGCGGCTATGCCGTCAGCAGCCAGTGCACTGCCCCCGTTAAAGCCAAACCATCCAAACCAAAGCACCCCGGCTCCAAGCAGCACAAACGGCACATTGTGCGGGATAATCGCCTCATTGCCGTAGTCCTTGCGCGCACCCAGGACCAGGGCCGCGACGACCGCGGCAATGCCTGCGTTGACATGAACCACGGCCCCGCCCGCAAAGTCAAGGGCACCCATCTCACCAAGCCAGCCGCCACCCCACACCCAATGCGTCACCGGAGCATAAACCAGAAGGCCCCATACGGCAATGAAGACCATGTACGGCACAAACCGCATGCGCTCCACTACCGCACCCGAAATGAGCGCAGCCGTGATGATCGCAAACGTCCCCTGAAACCCCATGAACAGCAGGCTCGGGATTGAACCGTCCGGCTCAAGCCCCACGCCACTCAAGAGCGCCATGGAGAAGTCGCCAACGAACGCGGTACCTTTGCCAAAAGCCAGAGAATACCCCACCAGCGCCCATAACACGCCGGAAACGCCCAGCGCCACAAAGCTCATCATCATCGTGTTCAGCGTATTCTTTGAGCGTACCAAACCCCCGTAGAAAAACGCCAGCGCGGGCGTCATCAGAAGCACCAGTGCCGTTGACACCAACATCCAGGCGGTATCGGCACCGGATAAAGACGAAGCCTCCTGGGCATAAGCACAGGGCACCACCAAGGCCAAAGTTGCAACGACCAGCAGAAAACGTTTTGCCATAGCTTGCCTAAGTCTCTAAACTGAAATGAATTTCATGACCTGTAGAACTTAAGCAAATTGTACAATTTGTCTACGAAAATAAGGTGTATGGAATCGTTTCCATTACAAATTAAAGATTTGTTCATAATCTGCCTTAGAAAGGGTGGAGACTCAGTGTACGGGCAGGCATGGCGGTCTGCCGCAGCAAACCGCCCTCCAGGATGAAGAAGTCGGCGCGAAGTTGCGCGAAGCTGCTGCCCTGCCAGTGGAGCTAATGGCAGGTGCCCGGCGGAAACAACACGGGCGTGCGGGACCGGCTACTCAGACAGTGGAATCAGCAGCGAGAGGCGGTGGGTCCAGACACGCGCATCCAGCAGGTCAAGCGCGCCCGCAGGGGCTACGACGAAGCTCGCATTCAAAGCACGGTCATTCATACCCACGCCCGGCTGGCGGATGCCAGGCTGGCCGGTTCCCCACGTAATGATGCTCTGGTACTGAAGTCTGAATCCAGTAAAGTCGTAGCCGAGACCCGTTGAAAGCGTCCATTCGCCCCAAGCCTCGTCAAGCACCCGCTTGCTGCGCTGAACAAAATCTTCCTGATTCAGCCGGTACCGGAACAGGTGCAGGTCCAGCCCAAGGCCAAACTTCAGGCGACTGCCTGCCTGCCGGACACCCACCCGGAAGATGCTGTTGTGGAACCGGAAATAGTTTTCAACGGTCATGTCGCCCGCCTTGACGCCTGTGGGCTCGTCATCAATGATGATATCCTCTACTGCGTTGGCCCAGGTGTGACTCCAGATCGGCTCGTAGATAAACTCAAAGGCATAGGTGGTCTTCTCTATCACGCGCGAAAGCCCAAGACCAACGTTGTACGCTCCGGTATTGCCAGGATCGCGTGGAATCTGCATCAGATCATAGTTGGGAATCTTCGGGTGTGTTTTCCAGTCCCCCACAACACGCGCACCGAACCGCCACCCGTGCGCCATAGGCTGCGTGTAGGCCAGCCGGAGCGCAACCCCGTTCGTTTCATCATTCTCCAAGCGCTTTTCGCTATGCCACCCGTCTTCTTCTCCCCAGACAAAGGCAACCATCGCGTGCGACATGCTGAAGGTGTGATACTGCGCTACCAGTTCGGCCGTGCGTCCGTCGGCCCAACGCTGGTACAGACCTGCCTTATAGGTCGCCATTCGTCCATCCTGATCTACGTCATCGCCCTGACTGTAGAGCAACTGAACCCCCTCGACGCCCTTCAGGTTGGCCAGAAACACGCTGATGCCTGCGCTCAGACCCTCACGCAAAACCTTGCCGCCCGAAGCGACAACGTACAGGTTGTTGCGCGTCGTCGAGTTCTCCGTAACCGTGACAGAGGAGACAAGGGAAGAGGAGATAAGAAGGTTGGGGTCAATCTCTCCAAAGACGGTGCAGCACCGCTGAATCGACCGCCGGACCATCTCCTGCCATGCCACGGAAACGCCGCCGAAATAACTGCCGCGACGCACGAGCGCACCCACGGGAATGGTCCGCGTAGCATGTCCGTTTAGATTGGATGTTGCCCCGATAGAGTAATAGTACGGCGTGGTTGAAAAGTAATTTTCCCGGATGTTGGCGCCTTTGGCCGGATTGCTGAACGGGTCAGCCAGCGCATCGTCCAAAGCAATGGTAAGGCTGCTCAGGCCTGTGAATTCTGACGGGTACAGCAGAAACTGACTGCCCGTGGCTACGGGAATGGACTTGACTGCAATTTCCTGTGCGGCGGCTGCGCAGGGCAACAGCATAAGCGCCGCCGCTAGCGTCTTCGTAAATTGCATGGCGAGTAGGCGATTCGTGTGTTTACGAGCAATACACGCAGCAGTGCCGTCTGTACCCAAGTGCGCCGGCCTTCGCGCCCCGGTGTGCCAGTATCCGCGCCCAGGCGCACCGCTAATCCGCCGTCATCACAAACAGCGGCACGTTGTCGAAAGAAAGATAGCTTGGCCGCAGGCGATCCTTGTTATAGAACCGATCCACATCCAACACCTTGTGTGGTGCGTTGATGCATTCCAGATCCGTACTGCCGTAGATGCCATCATGGATGTTGATAAGCTGACCGGAAACGCCCTCCAGGATAAGATCCAGCGCCAGGTTGCCGAACGCCATGGGCACAATGCAATCGAGCGCATCGGGTGCTCCGCAACGAACCAGGTAGCCCAGGCGCTGATTGACCACATTGATGCGCTTGCCTTTGTTGTACTTGGGCGAAAGGTGCTTGAGCGCGGCACCCACGCGCGCGCCGATGCCACCGAGCTTGGCATGCCCGTACTGATCTTTTTCAGTGCCCATATAGGACATGGACGCGTCTCCTCTGATCTTCGCACCTTCGGAAATAAGCACTACGGAGTACCGACTGCTTCGCCTGTTGCGGTCGTAAATCAGGAGTTCGGCCAACTGATCAATGTCAAAGTCGACCTCTGGAATCACACAGCGGTCCGCGGCACCCGCCATAGTCGGCAGCAGCGCTGAATAGCCCGCATAGCGACCGAAGACCTCAATAACCAGAAAGCGCTCGTGTGATCCTGCAGAGGTGCGCAGCGTGTGCGACAACTCAATCGTACGCGTAACGCAGGTCCCGAACCCGATGCAGTAGTCCGTGCCCGGCACGTCGTTGTCCATCGTCTTCGGAATGGCTACCACTTTCACACCCTCTTTGTGCAAACGGTACCCGTAGCTCAGCGTGTCGTCACCGCCAATGGGAATCAGAAAATCAAGCCCCAGGAACTCAATGTTGTCCAGCACGGCGGCAGTTACGTCATTCAACTCCGCCGTATAGGACGACCGCAAATGGAGCGGCACATTCGTGGCCGGCAGGTGGCTGGGACGCGTCCGTGAGCTGTGAAGGAAGGTGCCGCCGGTTCGTGCCGCCGGGTTAACAATATCCTCGGAAAGCTCCAGAAAGTTGTTGGAATTGTCTGCTTCGCGATCCGGGATCAGATCCACGAGTCCAGCCCAACCCCTTCGGACGCCCACAACACGATACCCTTCTCTCATCGCGCGAATAGTGACTGCGCGAATGGCAGGGTTGAGGCCCGGCACATCCCCGCCGCCCGTCAGGATTCCAATGGTGCCCTTGTATGCCATACGGTCAGGAAATCGATTATTACAGCGGAAATTTACGGCATGGCCGCGATACCGGCTTCACCGCCGGGAAATAGCCCCATGCATTTGGAATAAAAACCCTCGCAAGGGAGTCTAATCCATTCATACTAACCGGTATTGTGTTATGACTGCCAGATCTTCTTCCGTTGTTGCCGTATTGATGGTTTTCGGCCTCCTGTTGGCGACCGCCGCGATGGCACAGCCGAACAGGCCGCTCTTGGACCCAGCCGCAGCGCAGCAGCGCATGGCTGCCGAAATTGAGTCCGTCATTGAGCTCCTGGATTTGGAGGGCGAGGACGCAGACACCGTACGGGCCGTCCTTACGGTCCGCAACGAAAAGATGACCAAAGCTAGAGAAAAGCTGCGCGCCGCCCGCGGCGACCGTACGCAAATGGGACAGATGCGTGAGTTCCTGGCTGCCATTGAAGAGGAAACCAACGCGGCATTGGCAGAACTCCTGACAGAAGAGCAGATGAAGCAGTATGTAGAATTCAGGGCAAGTCGGCGGGGCAACCGCCCGCGCGGGCCCCGCTAGGGGGCCGCATCGGTCGGGTTGCATTGGAGCACACAGGG
Source organism: Rhodothermales bacterium (assembly GCA_951812585.1). Lineage (GTDB taxonomy): Bacteria > Bacteroidota > Rhodothermia > Rhodothermales > Bin80 > JAAXGV01. The sequence goes on from OX638318.1 coordinate 968,450, forward strand.
ACTTTATTGGTATCATTTGGACAGCCCTTGGACCAGGATAGGCCGATCCGATTTGCGCAACCCGCGTAGTGTCAACCTGCATCTGGCTTCTGTGGTGCGAGCCCGGCCAACCGGTGCTGCCGCCGGACTACCCCGGTGGGATCCGCGGCAGACAGAACGTGTGGCGATGGTGGGCTCAGCTGCTAGTCCCAAGGATACAGCCCCATGTATGTCAGGCACGTATTTCGTGACACAGCTTCCCCGTATACAAAGAGCCGTCCTATCGACTCAGATTGCAATTGGGAATCCAACCGGTCACACAATCAACATCGCGGCGCCCTGACGGGCACTGCGACCACAACGTGTATTCATCCGTAAGTTTTCATCCGCTATGAAGAAGCTAGTGCCGATCATTGTGATTATCGCCGCACTGGGCGCTGTCGCCTACTGGTACTTCAACCGCAACGGCGAAGAAACGGAGAGCCCCTACCGCTTTGTAACCGTGGAGCAAGGCGATCTGGAGTCCGTTGTCGCAAGCACCGGCACGCTCAATCCCATCACGACGGTGCAGGTGGGCACGCAGGTCTCGGGCATCATCTCCGAAATCTATGTCGACTTCAATGACATAGTGAAGCGCGGCCAGATCATTGCCCGTATTGACACGACGCTTTTGACCAGCTCCGTGCGGGACGCGGAAGCCAACCTGGAGCGCAACGAAGCGCAGCTGCGACAAGCCCAGCGCGAGTACACGCGCCTAAAGGCGCTTTTCGAAAAGCAGTTCGTAACCGAGGTTGATTTCAATCAGGCGCAATACAACCTAGACATCGCGATCGCCTCGACGAAGTCTGCACAGATTTCCCTGGAGCGGGCGCAGCAGAACATGTCCTACGCCACGATTTCCGCCCCGGTGTCTGGGACTGTGATTGAGCGCAATGTGGATGTAGGACAGACCGTGGCGGCCAGCTTTTCAGCCCCGCAGCTCTTTCTTATAGGTCAGGACCTTTCCAGCATGGAAATCCTAGCCGCGGTCGATGAGAGCGATATTGGCATGATCAAGCAGGGGCAGGCTGCGCGCTTCACCGTACAGGCTTATCCGGAAGAAACGTTTATGGGCACTGTCCATCAGGTGCGGCTGCAATCAACCACACTGGAAAACGTCGTCAACTACACCGTAGCCGTGGATGTCGAGAATCCCGATGGCCGACTGTTACCCGGAATGACGGCTACGGTGGACTTTCTAATTGAGACCGCCGACAATGTGCTTAAGATTCCTAATGCGGCACTGCGCTTTCGTCCCTCTGAGTCCATGTTCGCGGAACTCCGTGCACAGATGGAAGAGCGGCAGGCCGCCCGCGGCGATACCGCGCTTGGCCGGGGCGGCGGCGGACGGGAAGGCGGCTCCATGGGCGGCAGCTTTGGCCGCCCGGGCGGTAACGGAAGCCCATTTGGCGGCGGCGGTCCCGGGGGCTCCAGCGATCTGGTCATGCTTTGGTATGTGGATGATGCCGGCGCGCTCTCGATGGCGATGGCCCAGACCGGCATATCCGATGGCTCCATGACGGAGATCATCTCCCGCCGCGTTCAGCCGGGAATGGAGATTATCGCAGGTGTCACGCAGGTCGAGGAATCGTCCCGGTCCATCAACCCGTTCCAGCAGAACAATCAGCGCAGAAGACGTGGCTTTTGATACGCCGATGACGGCAAACGATGTGATCATGCGCACGCAAAGCGTGCGCAAGGTGTACAACATGGGAAAGACCCAGGTGCATGCGCTGTGCGGCATTGACCTTACCGTGCGCCGCGGCGAGATGATCGCGATCATCGGGGCATCAGGTTCCGGTAAATCCACCTTGATGAACATCATCGGATGCTTGGACTACCCTACGTCAGGAACGTACTTCCTAGATGGCGTCCAGGTAGAGACTATGTCCAAGAATCAGCTGGCCGATATCCGCAACCAGAAGATCGGCTTCGTCTTCCAGGGCTTTAACCTGCTCGCCCGCACCTCGGCGCTGGAAAACGTGGAGCTTCCACTGCTCTACGACCGAAGTGGCCGCAAGCGTAAAATCCGTGCCCTCGCGCGCGAAGCACTAGAACGCGTTGGGCTGGGTGATCGCATGGATCACGAGCCCAATGAATTGTCCGGAGGGCAGCAGCAACGCGTGGCTATCGCGCGGGCCCTGGTTTCATCGCCCGCCATCCTGCTGGCGGACGAGCCAACCGGCAACCTGGATAGTCGCACCTCCGTGGAGGTACTGTCACTCTTTCAAGCGCTCAATGCGCAGGGCATCACCATCCTTATCGTCACGCACGAGCATGATATTGCGGCCTGTGCGCATCGCATCATTGAACTGCGGGACGGCCTTGTGATCCGCGACGAAACGGTTGATCAGCGGCGCGACGCCGCCCGCGAATTCACCAAGCTTACAGACCTCCAAACTGCTCCGGACCCATGAAAGGATCCACCCTGATAAAGGTCGCTTCCCAGAGCATCCTCAAGAACAAGATGCGAACGCTGCTAACGATGCTCGGCATCGTGATCGGCGTAGGCGCCGTTATTGTCATGGTGGCTATCGGCCAGGGGGCCCAGTCGCAGATTCAAGAGCAGATCGACAACCTGGGCACGAATCTCATCGTGATCACGCCCGGCTCCAGCTCCTCAGGGGGCGTCAGCAGGGGCGCACAGACCTACAACCGGCTGACGATCAAGGACGCAGACAAGATCAGACGCGAGAGCCTCTACATCAATGCCGTATCACCCGTGGTCTGGACACGGACACAGGTGATCGGGGGCAGCGGGAACTGGCGTACTTCCATCAACGGCGTATCGTCAGACTATACCGTGATCAGAAACTGGCCCCTGCGGTACGGGCGTTTTTTTGACGCCAGCGAGGTACGTGCACAGCGCCGCGTCGTCGTACTGGGCCATACGGTGGCCGAACAACTGTTCCAGGATGAGGATCCTACGGGTCAGCGCGTGCAGGTCCGTAACGTGCCCGTGCAGGTGATCGGCGTACTGGAGCCCAAAGGACAAACGCCTGACGGGCACGACCAGGACGATGTCATCCTTGCGCCCTACTCCTCCGTCCAAACCCGGCTCAGCGGTTGGAGCCGCATATTCCAGATCATGGCCAGCACGCCTTCCCCTAACGAGGTTCCGCGGGCGCAAGACGAGATTGCCGCCATCATGCGCGAGTCGCACAACCTGTCGGAATGGGAAGAGAATGATTTCACCGTGCGCAACCAGAATGACCTGGCGGACGCGGCACAAGGCACCACGGAGGTGATGACGCTTTTGCTTGCTGCCATTGCATCGATATCGCTCATTGTCGGCGGTATCGGTATCATGAACATCATGCTGGTTTCCGTCACAGAGCGGACGCGCGAGATCGGGATACGGATGGCTATTGGTGCGCGCGGCCGCGATGTGCTGACACAGTTCCTGGTGGAGAGCATTGTGATGAGCATGATCGGCGGCATGATCGGCGTTACTTTGGGATTCAGCTGCGCCACCCTCGTGGGGCGCGCCACCGGCTGGAGCACGACGATTTCGCCCGAGACCGTGATCATTGCACTGGTGTTTTCCGCTGGCGTAGGCATCTTTTTCGGCTTCTACCCGGCCCGCAAGGCGGCCGCGCTCAACCCCATCGACGCGCTTCGCTACGAATAGCCCCGTGGATAGACCGATGCACCGGCGATTGCTGCTAACGCTTCAAGCACGCTGATCGGCGGCGGCACAGACCTCAACGGCCGTGGATAGACCGACGCCCCAGCGATTGCTGCTAATGCTTCTGGTGCTGTCCATGATCGGCACCGGCGCAGATCTGTTGCTCCTCGGACACTACGAAAACACCACACAGCAGCTGCCGCTCGGGATGATTGCACTGGCCTTGCCCCTGACCGCGTGGTACGTGCATAAACAGTCGCGTGCGAGTGCGCTCGCGTTCAACGGCGCCATGGTCGCATGCATACTCGTGGGACTGGCCGGGCTCTTTTTTCATTACCGGGGCAACGTCCTGTTTGAGCTGGAGATGCAGCCTGCCATGAAGGGACTCCCTCTGTTCTGGGAAGCGATTCGCGGTGCAACACCGGCACTCGCACCGGCCATGATGGTTTACACAGGGCTGCTTGGTCTCATCTACTGCCTTGTAAACGACCCAACAAACCATTCGTGATGAACAAAGTCATCTGCGTCCTGGGCGTACTGCTTTTACTGTGGTCTTTTGCCGGGACTTCGATTCAGACAACGGGCATCGCAGCCGCGGGCCCGGAAGGCCTCGCGCCATGTGTCATGACCGCCTGCACGGGCATGCATCAGCGCGCCATGCTCAATGCCAACCTCGCGACCCGCGAGCAGCTGGAAGGCGCGGCCGATGCACCAATTGCCGATGCCATCATCGCTGCGCGCCCGTTCCTTACGCTTACCGCACTCTACGAAGCGCTGGAACCGCTCATCGGAGACGAGCGCACGCGTGCGCTTTTTGCTTCTGTCAGCGTCCCGATCAACCTCAACACAGCGTCACGAGAAGAAATCCTACTCATTCCTGGCGTCGGCAACCGCATGGCGCATGAGTTCGAGGAGTACCGGCCCTACAAAGCCATGGCGCAGTTTCGGCGCGAGATCGGCAAGTATGTGGACGACGACGAGGTTGCCCGGCTGGAGCAATTCGTATTCGTCCCGATCAACCTCAACACAGCGTCACGAGAAGAAATACTGCTCATTCCTGGCGTCGGCAACCGCATGGCGCACGAGTTCGAAGAGTATCGGCCCTACACAAGCATGGCGCAGTTTCGCCGCGAGATCGGCAAGTACGTAGACGACAAGGAGGTTGCGCGGCTGGAGCGATTCGTCACCTTGTAGGCCGCGTCGCCACAATTCACGGAGCATTCGTAAGGAAGCCGAGCAATAACCGGGCACTTGCGCGTTAAGGGTGCTTTGATCCACCGCGCGTATGGACCCTCGCAGCTCGGCCGTCAGAAGCATCTTCGTGCTTGGAAGTATCCTGATCATTCTGGGCGTCGGCACATGGGCCCTGGTCGCCAATCCGGCCACTGATTTCATGAGGCCGGCACTCTTTGGCGTTGGCTTCCTGGTAATCGGCAGCGTGCTGCTGAAAGTGCAGGATTGGTATCGACGCCTGCTGATGCTATCCGTCCTGGTCGCCATCGGCATCATGGCACTCAGCTCCGGCACCGTTTGGGAAGCCGTGCGCGCAGGCAGCGACGCAGGTTTTTCGCCGGTCGCGATGCAGCAGTCAGTGGCTGTGCTCTTGTGCGGCGGCTTTGTCTTTGTGTCGCTGCGACGGCTGGCCTCTGCATCCACGCGCTAGCCGTGGTGGGGCAGCGGTTCCATGGCGGCGCACCTTGGGAATCAACCGTAGGCTACGCACGCGCCGTGCGCGTCGGATCCCATGTATTTGTTTCGGGTACGTGCGCCGTTGACGCTTCCGGCAGGGTCATCGCACCGAACGACGCCTACGCGCAGGCACAACACATTATCTCTGTGATCGGCCATGCCTTGTCCGAATTGGGCGCTTCGCTCCGCGAGGTGGTACGCACCCGCATCTTCGTGGTGGACATTGCCGCCCATGGCGAGGCTGTGGGTCGGGCTCACGGCGAGGCGTTTGGATCCGTCCAGCCGGCCTGCACCATGGTGGAAGTGACCCGCCTGATTGATGAACAGCTGCTGGTCGAGATCGAGGCGCACGCGATGGTCGGATAGCAGACTGAAAGCCGACCATGCGGTTCGCCTGTATCAGGCGGCCATCGCTAGTGCTTCCTCGAATTCGACGCCGACCACGCGCGAAACACCCTCCTCCTGCATAGTAATGCCGTACAGGCGGTCGGCCATCTCCATCGTGCGCTGATTGTGCGTCACCAGCACAAACTGCGTGTCCAGTGAAAACCGTCGGATAAGGCGCATGAATCGCTCAATGTTGGCATCGTCCAATGGCGCATCCACCTCGTCCAGGAAGCAGAACGGGCTCGGCTTCACCTGATAGATCGCAAACAGAAGTGCTATAGCCGTAAGCGTCTGTTCGCCGCTGGATAGCTGCGCAATGCTGATCGGGCGCTTGCCCCGGGGTCGCGCCGTGATGGCTATGGGTGATTCCAGCGGATCACCGGGGTCCACCAGCCGCAAATCTGCACTGGTATTGCCATCAAAAAGGTCGCGATAGAGCTTACAGAAATTCTCCCGGATAACCTGAAATGTCTCTATGAACCGCTTCGCTGCAGTCCTGTTGATCTCATCCGCGGTCTGCAGTAAGGTAGCCTCCGCCTTGCGCAGGTCTTCACAGTGCTCCATCATGAAGGCATGGCGCTCCCGCTCTTTCTCATACTCCTGCAGCGCCAGCGCATTGACCGTACCGATGCTGCGAAGCGAGGCCTGAATCGTCTCCAGCTCCGTGCGCATGGCGGCCTCCTCATTGGGCAGGAGCAGGTCGTCGCTGATCACAGCGCCGTAGGCCTCCTGTGCGGCCGTCGCTATGTCCGCCATCCTGGTTGCATGGGCGACACGCTCAACGGAGAGCGTGCGCTCCTCTGCCATGGCCTCTTCGTGCGTCCTGTGCAACCTGCGCAAAGCTTTCTCCAGCTCATCCATGGCCACGCGGGTTTCCATAAGGCGTGTCCTGCCCTGCCGATCCGCTTCCTCCAAACGCCTGCTCCTGGCGCGCTCTGCAGCCAAGTCGTCTTGCAAAGCGGCGATAGCCCGATCCAGGGAAGCGCGCTGCGCTTCAAGCGCGGCGGACTCTTCCTCCAACGCCTCAGCGCGCTCCGCTGCACGCTTGGCTTCACCTTCAATTCGTGAGATATCGCGACCCAAATGCTCCCAGGCGCTGCGGGCTCGCTGATCGGCAAGGCGCGCGGACAAGTAGCGATCCTGCCGCTGGTTGACTTCCGCTTCGGCGGTCATAAGCGCCCTTTGCGACACCGACATGCGCGTCTTGAGCGAAGCCAGCCGCCGCGCTTCCTCTTGGGCCGCCGCTTGCGGCTCGCTAGCCTGATTCGCCAGGGATTGCGCCTCTTCCGCCAGCGTCTTAAGGCGCGCGCGCAGCCGCGCCTGGCGGTCCACGGCCGATGCTCTTTCCTGCTGCACGCGGTCGTACGCATGATGGGCATCAGCGAGCGCTTGCTTCGCCTCCAAGAGCGCAGACCGCTTGGCCTCTAGGCCCACAGCGCGCTGAGACGACCGCAGCACTTTCAGCGCCGCCTGCTGCTGCTGATGCTCGGCTTGTAACCCGTTGAGCGACGCCTCCGCGGCAGCCAGCCGCGCAGCGCGATCCATGTGCACAAACGATGTCTCTTGAGCCTCACTGCCTACCTGCACGAAGCCGGATGCATCCAGCCATTCGCCGGATGCGCTGACCAGGCGCCATGGCGGCGCAACGAGGGGGCACGCCCAGTCGAGCTGATCCACATAATACGTGTCGCCAAGCACCAACCGCACCAGCGTGGCATACGCGGGGTCATGGACCTGAACCAGATCCATAAGCGGGATGAAGCCCGGGTGCGGTGGCGGCCGCGGCACTGTACGTGGCAAGCGATCCATTACCACAAGCAGAGCCCGACCTTTGTCTTCTGTTTTCAGAAGCGCCGCGGCCTGCGCGGCCTCCTCGACGGTCTGAACCACGATGCATGCGCCAAGCGGCCCTAGTGCTGCCGCTATCGCCGCTCTGTACTCAGGATCCGAGGTCAAAAGGTCGCTGATGGTCCTGATTTTGCCTAACGCCTGCGCCAAGAACTTCGTAGCCACGGGGAAATCTTCGTACCCTTCCACCAGCGCACGAAACAGTGTCGCCTCCGCCTTCATGGCCGCTTCCCGCTGAGCCAGGGCGCGCAGCGCAGCATCCGCGGTAGCAATCTGCTGTTCGATTAGACTATGCTCCGCTTCCGCCCTTGCCGCCTCCTCGCGGGCCGTGTTCAGAACCTCCGTTGCCTCTTCGTGTGCTTCCAGCGCCTTGCGAACGCGGACCTTTTCCTCCGCTGATCGGGCCGCAAGGACCTGGGCCTTTGACTTAAGCCGTGCGGTCTGCGCCGCGTTATGCTCTAATGCCGCAGTGATCCTGTCGCAAAGGCGCAGCTGCGCCGCCTGCGCCGCGATGAGCTGCCCGTGCTGCCTGGACAGGTCGTCAAGCAATGTGCGCTCGGCCTTCACCGCTTTTCTAGCTGCGTCCCGCGCTTCCATGGCCCGCTTCAAAGAATGGGCGGCCCCTGCCAGCTCCGGCTCGGTGCGGCTGCGATCTTCGCACAGCGTGGAAAGGGATTCCTCCCTCCGGGCCTGCCGGGCCAGCGTCTCTTCCCGACGCCGATGGACCCGCGCCACCTCGCGCCGCGTAGCAGCCTGCTGCTCCCTTTTCAGCCTGATCTCCGCCATCAGGCTATCCACGCGCCGCTCGTGGTCCCGCAGCGCGTTCCTGCTGCGCTTTGCCGCTTCTTCCAAGTCCATGTATCCCTTCCTGCGCTCCATGAGCCGCGCATCCTGGCTTCCCGTCTCCGCCTTTATGCGGGCTAGCCTCTCGCGCAACGTATTCAGCGCCTCGTCGAGCACCGACACCTCGAAGTCCAACTTGTTGTACTCCAAGGTCGACAGTGCCAGCGACAGCGCGCGCGCCCGCGTCGTGAGCGTGTCGTGTCGCGCCGCTGTCTTCGCCTGCCGGTTCAAGCGCTTGGCGCGCGCGGCAACCTCTGCCGTAAGGTCCTGCACCCGCAACAAGTCGGCCTGCACATTTTCCAGCTTGCGAAGCGCCTGGCTTCGGCGCTGTTTGTAGCGGGTGATACTGGCAGCCTCCTCAAACAGCCGCCGCCGATCATGGGCAACATCCGACAGGATGTCGCCGATCATCTTCAGCTCAATGACTGAGTAGGCCCCTGACCCCATCCCGGTATCCAGGAACAGTTCTACGATGTCACGAAGCCGGCACAGCGTGCCATTGAGAAGGTATTCCGAATCGCCGGAACGATACAGGCGGCGTCCCAGCGTGACTTCCGAATACTCCGTCGGCAGCAATGCGCGCGTATTCTGAATCGTCAGTTGCACCTCGGCCATACCCAGCCCACGGCGGCGCGCCGTTCCATTGAAGATGACGCTGTCCATCTTATCCGACCGCAGCACGCGTGGACGCTGCTCTCCAATCACCCACCGGAGCGCGTCCACCACATTGGACTTCCCACACCCATTCGGCCCTACAATCGCCGTGATCCCGGGATCGAAGCGCAGTGCCGTCGGCATTGCAAAACTCTTGAAGCCGTGAATATCAAGCCTGCTCAGATACATGCGCGCAGGTTACCGACCCAATGCACAACTTGGTAAGGTAGACAAGGTATGCCCGTTATGCAACTATGCAACCCGGGCACGTGGCCATCGCCGATCAGGTTATGGTGTCGGCGATGGCCCAAAGCAACCAGCCGAACAGGCATGACCACTATTGGGGCACGGCTATAACCGGTATTGGGAGCCTAAGCAGCTTTGGCTAATTCGCTGTCCAGCGTTTCGAACATCAGTCCGGACTGGTCCGGTGCCACACTAATGGCGATGTGCTGCCCGGCCTGTACCCAGCCGGACAGAATCCCTTCGGCCAGCTTGTTGGCCACCTCGCGCTGGAGAACGCGCTTGACGGGCCGCGCACCGAAGGCCGGTTCGTATCCAAGGTCGGCCAGATAAGCCGCCGCGTCCTCGCCCAGGGTCAGATGGATCTTATGGTTCAGCGCCAGCTGCTTGAGCCCTGCGAACTGGGTCTGCACAATCCTGCGAATGACATCCCGGTCCAGCGCATTGAATAGCACGATCTCATCGATGCGGTTCAGAAACTCCGGCCGCAGCCTTTTCTTGAGCAGCTGCAGCACATCGCGCTTAAGGCTTTCCTGGTGTGCCGGCGGCAGCACATCGTCCATCAGCTCCAGGCGCTCCCGCAGCATGTCGGAGCCCAGGTTGCTGGTCATGATGACGATGGTGTTCTTGAAGTCCGTCGGACGCCCTTTGCCATCGGTGAGGACGCCATCATCCAGCACCTGAAGCAGCGTATTGAACACCTCGGAATGGGCCTTTTCTATCTCGTCCAGCAAGACCACCGAGTAGGGCCGGCGGCGCACCGCCTCTGTGAGCTGTCCGCCCTCTTCGAACCCCACGTATCCGGGCGGTGCCCCTACCAGGCGACTCACGCTGTGGCGCTCCTGATACTCGCTCATGTCAATGCGGACGAGCGCACTCTCCTTGTTGAACAGGAACACCGCCAGGGCCTTGGCCAATTCTGTCTTGCCTACACCCGTCGAGCCAAGGAAAATAAAAGAGCCGATAGGCCGCCCTTCTTCCTGCAGCCCCGCGCGGCCCCGCCGCACCGCGTTGGCCACGGTGGCGATGGCTTCATCCTGCCCTATTACGCGGGCCTTAAGCTCCGCTTCAATGCGTACGAGCTTGGCGCGCTCGCTTTCCAGCATTCGTGACACCGGCACGCCGGTCCACTTGGCTACGACCTCGGCAATATCCTCACTGTCAATCTCTTCCTTGAGCAGTGATCCATGGGCCTGCACTTCCGCCAATTTGGCCTGCGCATTCTTGATCTGCGCTTCCAGCGCGGGAATCTTGCCGTGCCGAATACGTGCCACTTCACCGTACTTGCCCTCGCGCAGGAGCGATTCATCCTTGATGCGCAGCTCTTCAATCTGCGCACGCGCAGACCGGATTTCGCCGATGAGCTCCTTCTCCTGCGTCCATCGTGCGCGCAGCGCGGATCGCTCGGACTCAAGATTCGCCAGCTGCTTGTTAATCTGTGACAGCTTGGCCTGATCCTTGTCGCGCTTGACTGCTTCCCGCTCGATTTCCAGTTGCCGCAGTTGCCGCTCCAAGTCGTCAAGCTCTTCCGGCAAGGAGTCTATCTCCGTGCGCAGACGGGCCATCGCTTCGTCAATCAGGTCGATGGCCTTGTCCGGCAAGAAGCGGTCCGCGATGTAACGGTGGCTCAGCTCTGCGGCCGACACGATAGCATCATCATTGATGCGTACGCCGTGATGCACCTCGTAACGCTCACGAATGCCGCGCAGGATTGAAATGGTGTCCTGCACGCTCGGCTCATCCACCAGTACGGTTTGGAATCGGCGCGCGAGCGCCTTGTCTTTCTCGAGGTGTTTCCGGTACTCATCCAGCGTAGTGGCTCCAATGGTACGCAGGTCGCCGCGCGCTAGGGCCGGCTTCAGGATGTTTGCGGCATCCATGGCACCCTCTGCACTGCCCGCGCCAACGAGCGTATGTATCTCATCAATGAACAGGAGTACCTGCCCATCGGAATTGGCCACCTCTTTGATCACTGCTTTGAGACGATCCTCAAATTCGCCGCGATACTTGGCCCCGGCGATCAGTGCGCCCATATCCAGGGCATGAATGCGCCTGGTCTTGAGACCTTCCGGCACATCACCCTGGACGATGCGGATGGATATCCCTTCGGCTATGGCGGTTTTCCCTACGCCTGGCTCGCCGATCAGCACAGGGTTGTTCTTCTTGCGGCGCGACAGGATCTGAAGCACGCGGCGAATCTCTTCGTCGCGCCCGATCACCGGGTCAATCCTGCCGTTCGCTGCCAGGTCGTTGAGATTGCGCGTAAAGCGCTCCAAGGCCTGGTAGCGATCCTCCGCATGCCGGTCCGTCACACGCTCATTCCCGCGCACTTCGGCGAGTATGGACAGAATGGCGGGCTTGGTCACCCCTTGTCTGCGCAGCGCATCGGCAACGGTGCCGTCGGTGGTGGCCAGTCCCAGAAGCAGGTGTTCGCTGCTTATGTAGTCATCTTGCAAAGCGGCGGCTTCTTTGACAGCCGCATCAAAGACCGCCTTGATGCCCTGCCCCAGGTACTGCCCGCTTACGCTGGCACCGGCAACCTTTGGCAGCTTGGTCAGGGCATCGGCCACCTCTGCTCGCATCAGCGGCATGCTGACGTCGAGCTTATGCAGGATGGCGGCAACGATGTTGCCGGGCTGCGACAGCAGCGCCTCCATAAGGTGTGGAGCCTCGAGACCCTGGTGCTGCTTCGAAGCCGCAAGGGAAAGTGCCTCCTTTACAGCCTCCTGAGCCTTTACAGTGAGCTTGTCGGTATTCATGGTTTGGTCGTGTCAGAGTTCCTGGCAAAACAAGCCTTGCTGCCCATTTCTACCAGATCCTGTATCACCAAAAGCGTACCAAACCAGCCGGGTGTGACAGAATGGCAGACTAGCGCAGGCGTTCCGCCGCAATGAATCCAAGGAGCAGTACGCCATCACCCGCCAGCCGCAATCCCACCGATCCTGGGCCGGGCGCTGGGCCATGGCTGTGAATGATCATCTCACCATCCGCGTAGGCACGGAAATGCGTACGATCGCTTACTGCGCGGTACCGCGCCCAGGATGCAGGCACGAAGGACTCGTCCTCCAGGATTTGCGATTCGCCCGCCACCATGCGCCCCTGCCGCACATGCCCGGAAGCGAACTCGGTATAATGGTAATTGAGCGAATCCTGCACATTATACACGACCTGGACAGAACCGCGAAAGGCCGTGAGCCCCAGGTCCAGATCCACCTGGACGCTGCCAAAGTCACTTTCAAGCACCACGAGCGCCGGGGCGCGCCGGGCGACCAAAGCCAGCACCGTATCCCCCTGCACGGATGCCTGCAAATCTCCTGCCTTCAGCACAAAAGCCTGCAAAAACGCATCCGCTGCGTAGCTGCCGGGCATCCAGCGCCATGATCCATCTTCCCTTACCTCTGGAAGCTGACGCCCACCCTTAAGGCGCGCGATCTCACGCTGGCTGGATTTCAGTTGCGACGCCATCGCCTCTACGGCCGCCACGCCAACGCCGTGTTCATAGACCATGCGGCCCCCGTGATCGGCGGTCTTGTAGATCACGAAGAGCCCCCCGGCCGCAACTAGGATCAGCGGGATTTGCACACGTATGTTGCCCCGCCATGCGGCACGCAAAGCCACCACCAGACGCAGCAGCGCATAGGCCACAAAGTACCAAAGCGCTACGGCGGCCCAGTCGGCATGGGTCGTGAGCAAGACGCTGGCCTGACCGGACACGCTCACCGTATCCGCCGCCGCCTTGCCTGACAGAAAGCTTGCGACGGTACCGAGCGCGCCGAGGACATACAACGTGAGGGCTGTGGTGGCCAAAAGCCGCCGCCAAAAGAGCGACAACAGATCCACCAGTACGGCCACCACGAGCAGCGCAATTGGCAGATGCACCACCATAGGGTGAATGTTTGGAGCCCAATCCGGAATCATCGTGCGGCCATCTATCTGAATCGAAAGAGACGAAGACTGTTGGTTACTACGGACACGCTTGAAAGCGCCATGGCCCCCGATGCGATCATCGGGCTGAGCATGACGCCCAGTACAGGAAACAGCACACCGGCCGCTACAGGAATGCCGATGACGTTGTAAACAAAAGCGAAGAACAGATTCTGGCGAATGGTGCGCATCGTGCGCCGCGCCAGGCGGATGGCTTCGGGCACCGCTTGCAGACTACTCTGCATCAGCGTCACGTCCGCCGCCTCTACCGCGATCTGTGCGCCTGCGCCGAGCGCAATGCCTACATCCGCTTCCGCGAGGGCGGGCGTATCGTTGATGCCGTCGCCAACCATAGCGACGACGCGCTTCGCCGCTTGCACACTGCGGACCGCTTGTGCTTTTTCGCCGGGCAAGATCCCAGCAACAATCTGTGTGATGCCAGCCGCCTGGGCCACCGGGCGCGCACTTGCTTCCGTGTCCCCCGTTGCCATCGTGGTTTCGATGCCCAGCTGCCGCAGTGCACCAATCGCTGATGGCGCATCCTCCCGCAACCGGTCCTGCACAGCCACTGCGCCAGCGGGCACACCATCCACGGCGACCAGCACGCTGGCATGGCCGCCTAATGCATCGCTTATCGGCAGCAGCGTCTGCGCCGGCACGCCGTGCCGCTCCAGAAACGCCGCATTTCCGATGAGAAGGTCGTGCCCTTCTACCTGTGCGGCGATCCCAAGTCCGGTAGCCGACTCGAATGACGACACCGGCGGCAATTGTAGATCGCGGCGTTTGGCTTCCGCCACGATGGCCGTGCCTATGGGGTGCTGTGAGCGGGCCTCCGCCGAAGCGACCAGCCGCAGCAGTGCGTCCTCCTGCCAAGTACCCAGCGTCTCAAGGCCCGTCACCACCGGCTGCCCTTCGGTCAGCGTACCGGTCTTGTCTATTACTACATGCCGGATGGCCGCCGCGCGCTGAATGGTGTCGGCACCTTTGAAGAGTATACCGCGTCGCGCCGCAACGCCAGTAGCCACCACCGCAGCCGTCGGAGTTGCAAGTCCCAGCGCACAGGGACATGCGATGATGAGCACCGAAACGAATGCCACCAGTGCACGCGGCAGCGCCGCGGCAGTGCCCCAGAAGAGCCAGGCCGCCAGCGTGATCACCGCGACGCCCAGCACGGCCGGCACAAAGAACGCACAGACCTTGTCAGCGAGGTGCTGTATGGGTGCTGTGCGCTGCTGCGCTTCCCGCGTGAGACGCACAATCTGCTGCAGCGCCGTGTCTTGACCGATGCGCAATACACGGACCACCAGCGCACCGTGCGTGTTCACCGTCCCGCCGGTGACCGGGCTGCCGGCGACCTTTTCCACGGGCAATGGCTCGCCCGTGAGCATACTTTCGTTTACGGCGGAAGCACCTTCCTCGACGATGCCATCTACGGGCACATGCTCCCCGGGCCGTATGACCACGCGATCTCCCACGCAAACGGCCTCGACCGGCATATCGGTCATCTGCCCGCCGCGCAAGACATGGGCCAGAGCCGGTTGCAGTGCCATGATTCCTTCCAGCGCTGCCAGCGTACGCTTGCGTGCACGCGCTTCCATGAGCCGACCGCCGCGCACCAGTGTTACAATAACGGCAGCCGCTTCAAAGTACACGGCAGGCGCGCTGCCTGCAGCCGTTATCCAGGCTGGCCAGATCGTAGCCACCACGCTGTAGCAATAAGCCGACCCTACACCCAGCGCTATAAGCGTATTCATGTCGGCAGAGCGGTGCCTAAGCGCCTCCCAGGCGCTCACAAAGAAGGTGTACCCGGCCCACACGACGACGGGCGTCGCCAGCGCCCACAACAGAAAGTGCACCCCGCTGAAGGCCAGGCCAGGCACCATCGACAGTGCGAGAATCGGAACGCACAGCAGCGCAGATATCACAAAGCGCTGCCGCTCGCGTGCCAGCACCGCGGCTTGCTCCGCGTGCGGGCGCTCCGGATCAGGCGCTGCAGCAACCTCCAACCCGGCCTTACGGGCGGCATCAATGAGCAGATCGCGATTCGCCGCACCCGCGACAAACGTCACTACCAGTTGCCCGCTCATCGTGGTGCGCACCTCCTGAATGCCCGGCACAGCGGCCAGAGCCGTCAGATCAGTCGGGAAGGGACAAGCAAACTCGAGACGCTCCAGCGCAACGCTGTAGCCGGCTGATTCGACGGCTTTGACCATAAGTGAGAGGTCTACTTCGTCATCCTGCACCACCGTGGCCGTGCCCGAAGCATAGTTGACCCTGGCCGCCTGTACTCCGGGCACCTTCTGCAGGCTTCGCTCCACGCGCGCAGAACAGGCGGCACAGGTCATTCCCGCGACTTGTATCGTTGTGGTAGCAGGATTTAGCATCAGGGCATTGCAGGTAGCCACAATATTGAACCTCAAGAGTCCGTAATTGTTGATACCTCGTCTTTGCTTATCGAAATAGCCATGCACAAGGCTACCCTTGTTCACGAGGAGGTGATGGAAGCCGATCCTGCCGCGCTCTTTGCGGCCCTCCACACGCCGCGGGCCATCTGCAACTGGTGGGGTGCTGCTACCGCCATAGTCGTGGCAAAAACTGACGGCTATTTTGTGGTGGCCTGGGGTGCGGAAGAAGACCCTACGTATTTTTCATTAGCCCGCATTACGACGTTTGAGGCTCCGTATCGGATGGTGCTTGCCGACTATCAGTACTACGCCAAAGATGGTCGCATGCCCATTGATGCAGACTTTGTCGTCACCTTTGAGGTCAACCCAGCAGGTAGCGGCGCGAGGCTGCGTATCATCCATGATGGATTTCCACCCGGCTCCAACGAATTCTTCCAAAGCTGTGTACAGGGATGGGCGGACACTTGCGTGGGGCTTCGGCGCTACATGGCGGAGGCCAATGCATAAGAGCCTGGGTGAACCCTGCGATGGAGCGGCTGGCCCTTGCACGCGCAGCCGCAGCGCGCTGCGATGCTACGGCTTTTGAGCAAGAATGCACCATGCGCAGCACTTCTACACGCGCGCTCGCGAGAAGCAGCAAGTCCGAGAAGGACGAAAACTTTCCCGTGGCACCGCTTCTGTTGCCGGCGCACCTTCGACCTCATGTCAAGACTTTCTACCGGTTTGCGCGGACCGCAGACGACATCGCAGACAATCCGACGCTGCATCCTAGCCAGAAGATTACGGCCCTTGCTGCACTAGAATTCGCACTGGAGTCCAGTCAAAGCCACACCCCTGAACCGGCGCGGGCCATGCGCGACAGCCTGGCACAGACGCAACTGACGCCGCAGCACTGCAAAGACTTGCTCCGCGCCTTCGCGCAAGATGCAACCAAGTCCCGGTATGCGTCCTGGACGGAACTCATGGATTACTGCCGATGGTCCGCGGCGCCTGTTGGGCGCTACCTTATTGACCTGCACGGGGGCCCCCGCACAGCCTATCCTGCCTCCGATGCACTCTGCAGCGCGCTGCAGGTGCTTAACCATTTGCAGGACTGCCAGAATGATTATTTCTTACTGAACCGCGTGTACATCCCGCAGGATTGGCTGCAGGATGAAGGCCTCACCGCTTCTGCGCTTGCCGGATGCCAGAGCAGCGCAGCGCTCCGCCGCGTGCTGAACCGTTGCTTGGCGGGCATAGAGAATTTGCTGTCCCAAGCCACGCCCCTGCCTACCCAAATAGCCCACTGGCGCCTTGCAATGGACGCTTCTGCGATCCTCGCGATTGCCGGGGCACTGACCGGCGCGCTCAAGCGTCGTGATCCACTGGCCGAACGTGTCGCGCTTAGCGCCTGGGGCGCTGCCGGCTGCATCATCTCCGGCGTAAGCCTTGCCGCATGGCAGCGGCTGCGCAGCCGATCACAAGTTCGGCGCAGAGCCACCACTGCCGCATAGGCGCGTGGGTATGACGGGCGACATACCGGATCCGTGGGCGTATGTGCACGAGATCGTAGGCACTGCCCGATCCTCTTTTCTGTGGGGTATGCGGGCGCTGCCCCAGCGCCGCCGGCGTGCCATCTATGCGGTCTATGCCTTTTCCCGCGTGGTGGACAACATCGCCGATCAGCCTGGGGCGATCGATGCCAAGCGACGCGCCCTGGCTGACTGGCGCGAAGAGGTGAATCAGCTCTATGCTGGTTCGCCGCGACATCCCTTGACACGCGCGCTTGCAGACCCTGTCCAGGAGTTTGCGCTTCCGCAATCGGAGTTCCATGCGCTGATCGACGGCATGGAAGCGGACGCCATGGACTCGGTCCGGATGCCGACACTGGAAGATCTTATGCTTTACTGCCGGCGCGTGGCAGGGGCTGTGGGCGTGTTGTGCATCCACATCTTCGGGCTACGCAAAGAGCCGGCATTGCAGTTCGCCGTGACGCTCGGCAATGCTTTTCAGCTCACCAACATTCTGCGCGACATCAAGGAAGATGCCGCCCGCAATCGACTGTACATCCCGCTTGAAGTGCTGCAACGCCATGCAGTAGAGCCAGAGCCGCTCCAGGGCTTGATGGCTCAACGCGGCTTTGCGGCTGCCTGTGCCGATCTGGCCTCCCTTGCCCAATCCCAGTACACCGAAGCAGAGCGTCTGATTGCGCAACTGGGCTGGTGGCGTACCCGTCCCCCTGTGCTCATGAAGGCGGTCTATCAGGCTGGCCTCGACCGCCTCATGGCGCGTGGCTGGACCCAATGGGAGCAACCGGCACGGCCGGGCCGCCTACATCAGCTGTGGCTTGTCCTTCGGTACGGCTTCCGTTGAGCGGTTCTGGGACCATCCATATCGTGGGCGCGGGCCTGGCAGGCCTGGCCGGAGCCGTCAGGTCGGTGCAGCGCGGAGCAAAAGTTTGCCTGTACGAAAGCGCCTTGAGGGCCGGCGGACGCTGCCGGTCCTTTCATGACGCGAAGCTGGACCGCACCCTGGATAACGGCAACCACCTGTTGCTGAGCGGCAATCGTGCCACGATGGACTACTTGCGTACGGTTAAGAGTCTGGACCGCCTGGTCGGCCCGCCGCGCGCAGCTTTTCCTTTCGTGGACCTGCGTACGGGCGAGCGCTGGTGCATTCGCCCAAGCCGGGGACCGGTACCCTGGTGGATTTGCAACCGGCAGCGGCGCATTCCTGGCACCACGTTGCGGGACTATGCGAGTGCACTCCGCCTGTTGACGGCTGGTGAGGCCGCGACGGTTCTGGCATGCGTCGGCGACGCGGGCGTTCTGTTCGAGCGGTTCTGGACGCCGCTGGCCGTGGGTGCGCTCAACGCGCCCGTGCATGAAGGTGCAGCGAGGCTGCTTGGGCCCGTCCTGAAAGAAACATTTGCGAAAGGCGAGGCCTACTGTCGCCCTCGCATCGCGCGACATGGGCTGTCGGACGCTTTCGTGGTGCCCGCGCTTACATGGCTTCGAGATCACGGTGCATCGATTCACCTTTCGCATCGGCTGCGTGCCCTGCCATCCGAGGGCTCCCGGGTGGCCGCGCTGGACTTCGGAAATACTAGCGTATCCATTGGCGAGCATGACCGCGTGATTCTCGCCGTCCCTTCCTGGGTCGCGGCGATGTTGCTCCCGGACGTTACGGTGCCGGAGGGACAGAGCGCTATCGTCAATGCCCACTTCCTGTTGCCGTTCTGCGGTGCGGACCTGTTCCTCGGCATCCTCGGCGGTACGGCGCAGTGGATCTTTTTCAGGGATGATGTGGCCTCGGTGACCGTCAGCGCAGCCGGCCCGCTGGCGCGCAAGGACAATGACGCCCTGGCCTACGCTATATGGCAGGATGTCGCCAAGACGCTGGGAATCGCATCCGGGGCACCGCCTCCGTTCCGCATTATCAAAGAAAAGCGCGCCACCTTTCGGCAGGTGCCGGGCAATCTCAAACGCCGCCCTGGTGCGGCCACCCACCTCGAGAATGTGTTCTTGGCCGGGGACTGGACCAATACCGGTCTGCCTGCCACCATAGAGGGCGCGGTTCGTTCGGGCTTTACGGCGGCGCAGGCTGCCTTGCGTTAGCCTAGCGCCTGGATAAGGTCCGCGCACAGATCATCGGGGTCTTCCAAGCCCACCGAGAGCCGCATTACGCCTTCACCCGTATAAGCTTTGTATGCTGCGAGGTCGTCTCCTGTCAGCCGAAACGTCGACCGCATGATGGCATGGGTGCCGATATAGAAGAGCAGACTATGGACATGCCCCAGCGAGACCGCATAGCTGATAACCTTCAGGCGCTGCTGCAGCTGCCGCGCCATCGCATCTCCGTCTGCTACCTGAAAGGTGAGCATGCCGCCGGGCAGGCGCATCTGCTGCGCCGCAAGGCCCGCCTGGGGGTGCGTGGACCGTCCTGGGTAGACAACCCTGGTCACACGCGGATGGTGCGCAAGCATAGCGGCAATCTGTTGGGCGCTATCGCTGTGCGCCTGCATTCGGAGCGGCAACGTCGCAATGCCGCGCAGTATCAGCCATGCATTGAAGGGACTCAGCACGCCGCCCACGCGGGTGCCTATACGCGCGCGTATGGGACCTACCAGGCTGCTGCGTCCCGCGATGACGCCGCCCAAGGCATCGCCGTGCCCACCCAGGTACTTAGTGAGCGAATGCACCACGAAGTCCGCACCTAGCTCCAGCGGCCTGGTGATGACGGGCGATGCGAAGGTAGAATCCACCGATAGCAGCGCGTTCGCCTCATGGGCCAGCGCAGCAACGCGTGCGATGTCGGTCAGGCGCAAGATGGGATTACAAGGCGTCTCTATGTGCACCAGCCTGGTGTTCGGGCGCAGTGCACGCTGGACGGCTTCCAGGTCGGACGTATCCACATGCGTCACGGATACGCCCATCTGCGGCAGCATGTCGTAGGTGTACTCGACCGCGCCCGCATAACCGACGTTGGTCATCACCAGGTGGTCGCCCACCCCGAGATGGTGTGCAAAGAGCCCTGTGATGGCCGCGATACCGCTGCTGAAACACAGCCCCTCTTCGGCACCCTCCAGCGAAGCCACGCGGTCTTCCAGCATCGCCACCGTGGGATTGCCCCACCGCGTATAGATGAATGGCGATTCCGGCGTCAGGTCTTCCGCAGAAAAGCTGAGGTCCGCCGGGGTCATGTACGAGTTCGCCATGTGGAGTGGCGGGACTACGGCCCGTCCGGGCGCATGGGGCAGTTCGCCGCCGTGAATGGCGCGCGTACGCAGGCTGGTGTGCTTCATGAGGCTCATTATTGCTGTTGCCATCCTGTGCTGCCCCGGCTTCGTGTCCCACCGGCTTTCCTCCAACGAGAGCGGGTCGAACGGCTCAGCACAAGCGGCGCGTAGACAGGCCGCCTGGCAGCTGTGGAAAGTACAAAGACTTCGGCAATGCACGTGAGTGGCGCACAGGGCAGCGCTGCACGGTGATGAAACAGAGCGGCGCTGCACGGTGTCGCAGGCACTCCGCCCTGCTCCGTGCAGGGGAGGAGAACCGAAAACCTTCGTTGCTATGGCATGACCTTTTGGACCACGCGGCACGTTTTGCACTGCGCGGGCCCTGCAACGCAGCGCGGAGCCGTCACGATGCAGTGCGGCGGGCTGAACTGCGCGGCTGCTCTGCGGCCGCCGCACTGCGCTGATGCAACACTATGCGGCGACGGCGCGTATCCTTCGTTCTGCACTGACGCACGCCTATATGTTCGTAACATCCGAACTTTTTGATTTTCTATCCGAACTTACTGACAACAACGACCGTGCATGGTTTGCCGCGAACAAACATCGCTATGAGGACCATGTCAAGGGGCCTCTGCTCAACCTGATTTCGGCGTTCGCTGAGCCGCTCAGCCAGATCAGTCCAAACTTTCGTGCCATTCCCAAAGTGGGCGGCTCGCTTTTTCGGATCCATCGAGACATTCGCTTCTCGAAAGACAAGCGCCCGTACAAGGATTACGTAGGAATTCACTTTCGGCACAATAAGGGCAAGGATGCGCATGCGCCCGGCTTCTACTTCCATCTTGAGCCCGATCTCTGCTATACAGCGGGCGGCATCTGGGGGGCCAATTACAAGATGCTGACCCGGGTTCGCACGGCGATCGTTGACGACACGCTGCAGTGGGCTGCCTTGAAGGAGCGACTGATCACTGAATTCGACCTGGGCCTGCGCAACAAGAGCCTCAAGCGCGTGCCGCGCGGCTTTGATCCCGCGCATCCGTTTGCGGACGACCTGCGGCGCAGGCATTTCATCGCGGTCAAGACGCTGACCCGAAGCCAGGTCATAGGCGATGATCAGCTGGAAATGCTCGAAGTGAACTTTCGCAAATGTGCGCCTTTTGTAGAGTTTTTGACACGTGCCGTTGGTATGACCTGGTAATTCCGTCAGAACCGCTGAACACACTAACCACACCACACCCATGTTTCCAACCATGAATCCCTTCTTGACGCACGGCGCGGTCAGCTGGAGCGAATACCTTGCCGCCGACCCCGCCGTGTCCATCGCCTTTTACGAGAACGTGCTCGGCTGGCAGCACCATGCCATGCCAATGGAGGGTTCCGGCCTGTACCGCATCGCTACGGCCAACGGCACGTTTGCGGCGGGATTCATGCAGCGGCCCCACGAGAGCATTCCACCGTGCTGGGGCTTTTACGTCACTGTTGAGGATATACAGGCATTCATTGCCAGGCACAAGCCGCGCTTGTGTGTTCCGCTGACCGATACGCCCATGGGGCCGTTTTGCGGCATTCTGGATCCTCAAGGTGCAGTGCTGTATGCGATCGAGTACAACGCCGCAGAGAATGAAACCGAAGCGGTCACCGACTTTGTGAGCGCATTCACCCGGCATGGACTCTTCAGCTGGTTTGAGCTGCATACCAAGGATGCAGCAGCGGCAGCGCAGTACTATGGGACGCTTTTCGGATGGACATTCGACGAAATGCCGATCCCCTCAGGCATCTACCGGCGTATCTCTGTGGGCGACGTAGGGATCGGCGGCATCGCTGAAATGCCACTGGGCGATGCACCGGCCTACTGGCACGGCTTTGTTACGGTTGACGATGTGGATGCGCGCATCGATAAAGCAACCGCTCGCGGTGCCGAGGTCAAGATGGGACCCTTTGACTTGCCCGGCGTTGGGCGTATGGCGCATATCCATGACCCGGATGGCGCGCCGCTGTCGCTGATCACCTACGAGCTCATGGTCGACTGACCCGCCTCCGCGGCAGGGCGGCCCTGCTGCATCACAGCCCCAACGGCTCCCTGCTGCCGGCGCTTGATCTGAGCAGCGCCTGCCAGCACCGCGGCCACGGCCAGAATCGGCGTGAGGATGTGGACCCACATCGGTCGCACGGCGCTCCGGACGATCTCCATCCGCTCGAGTGTGGCTTCCCTCGCGGCTAC
This sequence comes from Rhodothermales bacterium, assembly GCA_951812585.1. GTDB lineage: Bacteria > Bacteroidota > Rhodothermia > Rhodothermales > Bin80 > JAAXGV01. The sequence goes on from OX638318.1 coordinate 991,024, forward strand.
CGGGGCCTCTTCAGCCCCTTGGAGCGTGGCAAAGCCGATAAGGACCACAATCAGAATCAGAAACAGGACTGCCTGGCCGCGCCGATCCACTGCCTGGCATAAAAGGCCGCCCACATAGGCACCGAGGGCGGTCGCGGCGAGGCTTACCGCGATCCATAAGGCCGACACGTTCCACGACTCCTCATGAAAAAGCCGCTCCGCGCCAAAGGCGCTGCAGGCACCCTCCAAGCCCAGCAACAGGGTACCGCTGAGCACCGAGTAACCAATCATGCAGACAACGAACGCGCGAAAGTTGCGGCCCACAAAACGCAAGGGCAGTGCAACCAGGCGCAGGAGAAAAAACACAGCCGTCCAAGTGGTTTACCATCGATATGCGGCGCCGTGCGTCTTGCAGCGCATGGCTGATCCACAAGGTTAAAGCCGATCGGAGTCGGCCAGCACCCTCTCGGGGGCCGACCCAGGTGCAGGATTCGACCCGCGACCGGCCTGCGCCCCGGCGAATGCTGCCTACCTGCTACGTTTCACCTTGGTGGACAGAAACACGCCTACTGCGCCCAGAACCGGGTTCAGGTAGTTGAGCCACACGGGCGACACCGCATTGTTCATCGCTTCCATGTTGCTGGGCGACGCATTCAGTCGCTCCCCTGGCACTGACACGCCCTCCATAAAGGCCAGCACCAGGCCGACCACAAGGACCACACCCACCAGGGCGCTGACCGCCCTGCCCGAGTGGTCAATAGATTGAGCTGTCAGGCCGCCGACGAAGGCCGACCCTAGGCCCACAACAATGCTCAGCGCAATCCACAGCGTAGAGGGGGCCCAAGAGCCTGACTTAAAGGACAAGCCCGGTCCTATCGCCAAGTAGGCCACCGTGAACAAGCCCATGATCAATAGGGCCATCGCTGCATATCCAGCAATGACCCCTAAAATGGTTTTAAATATTTTCATTGGCGCCAGCAGATGGTTCGACTCGGCCCAAGGTACGGCATTTCGGCCATTATTTGCACCGGCGCCGCGCGCTTCTTGGCACCGCTTGGAGTGCCGGTGCACCTTCGCGCATGAGGCCGAGGCCTAGCTGTGCGCGAGCCGCTCCTTGCGGCTGTCCCAGCGCCACGGAACCTCGCGTCCTTGCAAGTGCACGCCGCCCAGCCACTGATTGATGCCACGCAGACGCACAGCATCCACATGGCCGCTTACCACGGACTGCCCGACCTTCGTGGTGCCCAGCGTGGCACGTCGCATGTCATAGCGATCAAACGGACCCGCTATGGTGATAAGCGGGTCGGGGGCCCGCGCCAACTCCTGCAGCCGGTGCCACAAGGACCAGTCTCCCAAAAACGGCGCGGCTTCCTGGTCCCAGTGTGCCTTCAGCAGGGCCACCGGGTCCGTAATACCGCTGGCAATGGCACCCAGTGCATGACGCGCCGTGCGACCCAGACCATTGAAGGTGGAAGGCAACTCCTGGAGGTGGCGAATCAGAGCAGCCCGCATAAAGGGCAACGCTGCCGAATCGGTCGCCAGGAACGCCTCGACCGCGCATGGAGTGTCGCTGGTAAAGCATTCCCAGGCTCCAAGCGCAACCGTGTATGCTTCGGCTGAAACCGCGCGGCGCGTCTTGAAGAGCGGTGCCACATGGCGTGGCTTCAGGTCACCCAGTCCCCTGAAGCGGGCAACGCCTGGATGCCGATCAATGCAGATCAGCGAGATGCAGCGATCCGTGCCCCCTGTCGCAGCAAGAATGGAAAGGATCTGCGCGAGCTGCAGCTGATCATACAGGTCGTGCTCAAACCACAGCACCACTTCGTCATACGCCCGGTGGTTTCTGAGGGTCTGATCACGCGCGGCGAAGGCTGCACGCAAGTCCGCCAAGGTGCCCCAGCCGCGGCTCGCCAGAAAGGCCGCGCGCATCAGGCTGAGCTCCTCGAGCGGCAGCTGCGGCACCGGGCCTTCGTGCAGCACATCACGCCATGTTGCTATCTTGCCTTTACAGCCGCCAGCCTTCAGCAATGCGCGGGCGGCATCTCCATTGGTAACATGCAGCAACATGGTGCGTACCGCGTTGTGCGCCGCAGCGCAATCAGCAGCGCATAAACGACCGGTCAGGTGGCGGGACCGCGCGCATTAACGCTATGGCAGATATCTATCACGAATTGCTCATCAACGCGCCACGCGCGCGCGTTTTTCAGGCCATTGCTTCGCCAGCGGGACTCAATGCCTGGTGGACCATGGAGGCCGAGGGCACACCCGAGGCGGACAATGGGTATGTGCTCTACTTCGGTCCCGGCTATACGTGGCACGCCAAGGTGCTCCAGTGCAAAGCGCCGGACCACATCGAGTGGGAATTCACTGAGGCGGACCCGGACTGGACCGGAACGCACCTGCGCATGGACCTGTCCGCAGCCAACAGCCATACCGTGGTTGCATTTGTCCATTCGGGATGGTCCGTACCCAATCGGCATTACCGCATATCCAGCTTCTGCTGGGCCATGTACCTGCGCCTGCTCAAGCGATACGTGGAGCACGGAGAAGTGGTGCCCTATGCACAGCGCCTGGACGTGTAGGCTACTGGGGGCGGAACCGGTAGATCTTCGGTCGCGCGACGCGACGCGGCGGTGTGTGCTCGTGCCTGTAGATCGCGGTACGGGTGACATGCCCTATGTATCGCCCCAATACGGTGACTTCCTCAAAAATGTCCGGCTCGATGTGGATGTCGTCATACAGCGGATTGGCCGGCTCAAGCCTGAGCCCGTTGCGGTCCATATAAATGCGCTTGAGTGAGGTCTCCCCATTGTAAAGAATCGCCCCGATGCCGCCGTTGGGGATGTCATCATCTACGAGCAGCACGTAGTCCCCGCTGTTGATGTCTGCGCCCACCATCGACTGACCCGAGACCCTCAGGGCAAAGACGCGGTCGATATTCGGAAACAGTGTCTCCAGCGTAATGGTGCCGAGATTGGCCTCTACCGCTTCCTGGAGCTGTCCCGCCTCAATGATGCCCTTGATCGGAATGGACGGCCTCATTGGTACGGAGTCAGCGAATTCGTACCCGACTCCATACTTGACAAGGACTCGCTTCTTCAGGAGCGCCTTGATGTTCTGGGTTACGCTGTTGGGAGACTTGAAACCAAACTGCTCACTGATCAGCTTGTACGTAGGCCAGTCGCCATCGTGCGTCTCCATGTACGAGCGAATAAAGGCAACGAACTCCTTCTGCTTTTCGGTAAGTCTGTTGGTGGGCATTGCAAATACGGTTGGTTAGCGGCGTAGCAGTGGCGCGAGCACCATGCACAGGGCCGAAAAAAATCTCGCGATCGTCGGCATAATCATGTGCGGCTCTGGGCATCCTCCGGCCGGGATCCGTCGGCATCGGGTGGCGATGCAGCGGCCTCCTCCAGGATGCGTACTGCGAACAGTTGCAGGCTCCAAAGCGTGCCAAGCACCCGTTCAATGCGTCCTTTCTTGTCATCCGCAAAGGGTGCCCGGATGGTTACAGCGATGGCATCGCCGCTGGCCTCAATGTGTACATCCTGATCCTTGAAGTAGCGCTGTGCGTCGCTTCTTGTTCGCGCTCCCACTGCAGGCACCGTGCCTTCGCACGCCGATATGTTGATCTTCGCGCTAAAACCCGCAGGCGAGACTTCCAGCGCGCCGGAAAGATGGTCATTGGCGCTGGGGTTTCCATCTACAAGCAGGCGGCCGCCGTCGCTCACTGCTTGCTGCAACGCGTTCCAGACCTCCAACTCGTGGTAGCGCCAGCTTGCGGCCGACTTGGACCACGGCATCTGAACGAAGTCTATTTCAAGAGGCTTGGCCATGGCTATGAATCCGTGCAGGCGTCGCCATCGATGCCCGGCCGTGGAAAGAACTGATCGATCAGGATGGCATTGCCATCAGGGTCGGTAAGCATCAGGCTTCCAGGACCGTCCGGATTTGCTTTTTCGTCTACGCCGCTCAAAAGCTCCACTCCTTGCGCCTGAAGCGCCCGCTGAATGTCACGCACATCCGTGAAATCCGCCACGCGCCAGTCCGACAGCGGATTGTCCGTGACACCTCCGGACACGTGCAGCCCTGGATTGAACGTCAGAATGTTGTTCTCGAACATGTCCTGGAACAGCCCCAAGACGGTTGTACCCTGACGGAGCATGATGTATCCGCTTCCGCCGCCCGTTACATGGAACCCCAGCCGCTCATAGAAGGCGCGCGATGCTTCCAGGTCCTTCACTGCGATGCTTACGGAAAAGGCACCAAGCCTGAGCTGTTTCATCGTGTCGTACTGCTTGGAATCGTTTACAACGTCCGATTACCTTCAATATGAATGCCTTCAATATGCATATGTTCTACACGGTACAAGGCATACATATGTAACGATCTGGACAAGGCGGCTGCTATGGATGACTTTTTATGGCTTTCGCACGGCACGGCGTATGCGGACGTTGAGGGTCGGCATGCTGGTATCCGGCGGCGCACTGCGTGATGCGCTGCGCTGCCAGAAAGGCCTGATCGCGCGCTTTCGCACCCGCGCTTTTCGAGGCGCGACCCGTACCTTTGCCCCGTTCCTTTGGGTAGAGCTGCTGCGCGTCGTTGCGTCTCGTGCGTGAACCTCCGCCAGCACCAAGCGTTTTGATGGCCTACTTGCCCACCCGATCTGTTTGTGGCAGCGCTGAAGACCAAAAAGAATGACGCCAGCGTCTTGGCCTTCATCGAAGGCGTCAAAGACCCCGTCCAGCGGGCGGATTGCCTGACCCTTATTGCGCTTATGCAGGACATTACGCAGGCCGCTCCGGCAATGTGGGGCTCCAGCATTGTGGGCTTCGGATCGTACCACTACAAGTATGCTTCTGGTCGCGAAGGGCAGTGGTTTGTGACGGGCTTCGCGCCGCGCAAGGGCAAGCTGTCGCTCTACCTTATGGGAGGCTTATCCGATCTCCAACCTATCCTGGCACGCCTTGGCAAGCATGCGCGTGGCAAGGGATGCCTGTACATCAAGCGTCTCAGCGATGTCAACGCGGCCGTACTGCGCGAGCTTGTAACCGCTTCGGTGGCCCGGCACGCACCAGTTTCTCACTGAGTGCACCCGCACAGTCACAAGGCTGCGCACGGATCGACGCTCCGGTATCTTTGCCGCGTCATGGCATCTGGCAGTAGCTGCATCAGACGCGCCGCGCTGCGATTCTGGGGCGTCGGGCATGGAGGCAAGACGCATGCGCCCGCGCCGCGCCTGGCTGGATGGTTTGCGCTAGGCCGGGGCCACAGCCCAGCGGGGGCGACGACCGGACCCTCGTCGCACGGGCGCGCCGGGTTGTCGCAGCAACCGTTTTTTGAGCGCAGCGCGGTCTGCATCGCTAGTCCGAAATGACACTTCTCCGGCTATAACCGTGGCGACGACAGTGCCCCCACGATAGAGGATTCTGTTGGACGGGCGGGCGGGGATGCGCGCACCCGGCGTCAAGATGCCCTCGAGATTCAAGGGGTCTGCCGCACTGATGGCTATCGGCTCTCCGGCTGATGGATCCTGCCCTACGCTGCGCAAGAGCCCTACTGCTTCCGGCAATGCAAAATGCTCCCCGGGCACACCGGCCAGAAAGCGCCCGCCCCGGACCTCGCCGCGCGCCTCCAGCCGCCAGTAGATCCGCACCAGGTCGCGCCAAGGAGGCACATTTACCTCCCGCGCCAACACGCGCCTGCAAACCACGCCGTAGCGGCGCAGCAGGATGCGGGCCACCTGTTCCATCCAGTTTTCCGCTGGTTCCTCGGGACCCGACACGAGTGACCAGCGTCCCAGCGCTTCCATACCCAGGGGCGCTTTGCGATGACCACGCCGGCGAGTGTCCATCGGCGCCTGCAGCAGCCGAAGCCCTGCAAATCCATCGCTGGCAACCAGCCCCCGGCAAACAAGCTCTGCCAGCGCAGCCTCCACCTGCGTAGGAAACAGTCCCGTAGCAGCTCTGATCCTACCCATGAACGAAGCCCCGCACCGTGTCAGGACATCCCGCACCTGCGACGCATGAGCAGAGAGTGTGGCCTCCGCTGGCGGAGCAACAAACAGCGGCGCGTGCTCCTGCAAATAGAGCGCAATGGGCATGGAGCGCACTGGCGCTGCTGCGGTGGACTTCTCTGGGGCGGATCGGCACCATCCCACACGACCCGTAAAGCACAAGGTGTCCAGCACAGCAGGCGCAAAGTCCTCCACACGCAAGGGTAGGATGTCCGCCTCCCACGCTGCAGTCGCCGCACCAAAGCCATCCACCTGCGCCACCACCTGGTGCAGTCCTTCGAGACCCGCCACCTTGTGTCCCGGTGCAGCGTGTTGCCACGCCATCAAAAAGCGTATATACTGGACCACCGGCACGGGTTGTATCGCTTCCCGGCGACGGGCAATGGTCCGGCGGTGAACTCTCGCCAACAGCCGCCGGTGGCACCACTCTACGTCTGTGGCCGTTGCCGTGAAGCGGCCCTGCAGGAGGTCGCCCGAAGCCTCGAGCGCGCCCAGGGTGCGCTGCGTTTCGGATAGCGGCAGCGCCATGACCCGAGCCACGGATGCTGCAGTAACGGGTCCACTCGTCTCCATGAAACCGCGCATGAGGGCCAGCGCAGCCTGATCCCTAGGTGCTGCGGGGACCGCAGCCGACGGCACCGGATCCAGATCCATATCCCATAGCGCCAACGCCTCATGCAGCCGCTCCGCTGGAAGCCAGACCTGTTGTCCCGTCGCCTTGATGGAGCCTTGTACGGCGCGGTCATTGCTGACCAGCGCAGCAAAGAAGTCCGCCCAGGTCCCGTCCGCAGGCGCGGGCAGCCAGCCGGCCGTCAGCAGCACATCGTGCAGTTCGTCCGCATCGCGTGGATCGGGATGCGCCTCGGCGCACACCTTCGCTATTACCGCCTCATCCAGCACAGCCTGCCCACCCGTGGGCGCATACGCGCGCCGGCGCTGCGCTGCCTGCGTGCGCCTTTCCTCCAAGGGGGCGTCATCCAGGAAGGCATAAGGCCTGGCCGTCAGGATCTCATGCGAAAGCGGCGAAGGCTCGGCGCTCTCGGAGGTGGCGAAGGTGATCCGACCGTGCGCCAGGTCCGTCAGGATGCTGCGGAGCCGCTCGCAGTCCATCGCGATCTGCAGGCAGTCGCTGATGGTCTGCGTGACCAGCGGATGTCGCGGCACCTCGCGATCTCCGCCGATGTTTTCCAGGCACGCCGCCGCATCGGGAAAGATGGACACCAGGATGTCCTCCGCCTGCATGCGCTGCAGGGGCGGCGGTACTTTACGGCCGCCACGTCGGCGCGGCACCGCCAGCGCAATGTTGAGGTTCCAGCGCCAACGCGTATGGAACATCGGCGCATCCAGCACCGCCTGCACCAAGATAGCTTCCAGCGTGTGCGGCGTGAGATATGCCATGATCTCCGCTAACGGGAAGGAGTGCTGTGGTCCCAGGGAGAGCAGCACTGCATCCTCGGTCGCCGCAGCCTGCAGCTCAAAGTTGAACTTGCGGCAGAACCGCTTGCGCAAAGCCAAGCCCCAGGCACGGTTTACGCGCGCCCCGAAGGGCGCATGCACGACCAGCTGCATACCGCCCGCGTCGTCGAAGAAACGCTCCACAACGATGCGGTCCTGCGTCGGGAGCGTACCCAGAATCCTTGCTGACTGCCAAAGGTATTCCGCGAGCTGTTCGGCGGCCGGCGGCGGCAGGGTGTAGTGTTCGCGGAGCCACGCTGCCGTAGTCGCGCGGCGTTTGAGTTGGGGCAGCACCTGAGCACGGAGTCTGGATACTGCAGCAGACAGCACATCGCTTCGCCGCGGCGCTTCGCCAAACCAGAACGGAATGTTGGGCGGCGCACCCTTGGCATCTTCCACCCGAACCGTTCCGGACCCAATGCGCCGGATACGCCAGGACATGTTACCCAGCTGAAAGATGTCACCCACGATGCTCTCGACAGCAAAATCTTCGTTGACCGTGCCCACGAATATGTCCTCTGGCTCCTGCACCACGCGATAATCAGCATTGTCGGGGATGGCGCCGCCCGAGGTCAGTGCCGTCAAGCGTGCGCCCCTGCGTCCCTTAATGCGATGATTGATCCCGTCACGGTGAATGAGTGCGCCGCGGCGTCCTCGCTCGGTGACAAAGCCGTGCGCGAGCATGTGGAGCACATCATCGAAGGTTTCCTGCGAGAGTGCGCGATACGGAAAAGCGCACCGTACCAAGGCCAAGAGCGCCTGTTCGTCCCATGGTGCTGCGGCGGTTTCCGCCACGATCTGCTGCGCCAACACATCCAGTGGGGCCGGGAGCGGTTCGACTTCTTCCAACTCACCGTCGCGCAGCGCCTTAAGCAGCGCCGCGCATTCCACGAGTTCGTCCCTCGTCGTCGGAAACAGTCGTCCCTTGCTGACGCCCCCTACGTGGTGTCCTGCGCGGCCCACGCGCTGCACAAAGGTCGCAATCGAACGCGGGGAGCCGATGAGGCAAACCAAATCCACCGCGCCGACATCTATGCCCAGCTCCAGCGACGCCGTCGCTATGACCAGCTTCAGCGTGCCCTGGCGCAAGCGCCGCTCCGCATCTTCACGCGTGGGCCGCGAAAGGCTGCCATGGTGCGCGCATACCTGGTCCTCGCCCAGCCGCTCCGCCATATGGCGCGCCACACGCTCAGCCAGCCGCCGTCCGTTCACAAATACCAGGGTCGTACGATGCGCATGCGCCAGTGCCGCAAGGCGGTCATAGATTTCGTCCCATACCTCGTGGGCCATGACCGCATCCAGCGGCGAAGCGGGTAGCTCCAGCGCCAGGTCCACTGCACGCGCATGCCCCAGGTCTACGGTGGCGCAGGGCGCACCGGTCAGAAACTTTGCCACAGTGCTGAGGGGTCGCTGCGTCGCTGACAGGCCGATGCGCTGCACCGGTCCCTCTGCGACATGCGCCAGACGCTCCAAGGTCAGCGTCAGATGTGCGCCGCGGCGTGAGGGCAAGACGGCATGAATCTCGTCAACGATCACCGTCCGCACAGTGCGGAGTGTAGTGCGACTCCGCCCTGCAGTCAGCAGCAGGTACAGGGACTCCGGCGTGGTCACCAGAATATGGGGCGGCCGCCGCACCATAGATGCACGCCTGGAAGCGCTGGTATCCCCTGTGCGGATGCCCGTCGTAATGCGGGGCGCATCCAGACCGGCGTCTTGCGCTGCCAACCGGATGCCATCCAGAGGGCGCTCCAGATTCACATGCACATCAGTGCTGAGCGCCTTCAGCGGCGAAACGTATACGATGTACGTTTCGTCGGGCAGCGACCCTTCGTCCAGCGTGCGCCGGAACAGTGTATCCAACGCAACCATGAAGGCCGCAAGGGTCTTCCCGGAGCCCGTGGGTGCGCATGCCAGCACATCGTTGCCTTCCTGTATACGCGGCCACGCTTGCGCCTGCACCTTGGTAGCACGGCCGAAGGCCTTGCTGAACCAAGCCGCAACAACCGGATGGAAGCCGTCCAATGTCATCACGCGCTATCCAAAGAGTGTGCCCTGCTCATCCGCCAAGCGCCGAAAGTGTGCTGTAGAAAGCGGCTGCTGCGGGCGATTCAGGTCCAGCGCGTGACAGGTGCTCTTGAACAGCTTGGACAGGGTTTCGGCCCAGATGCCCTGTCCGCGCATGCGCCGACCAAATGCTGAATCGGTCAGCTTCCCCGCTCGCAGCTCCTTCAGACGCCGCAACACTTTGTCTTTGCGGTCTGGAAAGGCGTCCGAAAGCCATTCAATAAAGAGCGGCGCCACCGGTCCTGGCAGACGCAGCACGACGTATCCGGCCCAGCTTGCGCCGCGCTGCGAAGCGGACTTGAGGATGGCGGGCACTTCTTCGTCCGTCAATCCGGGAATGACGGGAGCAACCATGACGCCCACCGGCACATTTGCTTCCGCCAGCTTCTGGATCGCTTCAAGCCGACGCTGGGGTGTTGCGGTACGCGGCTCCATGCTGCGCGCCACTTCGGCGCGCAGCGTAGTGATGGATATCATGACACGCACGAGGTTATGCTGCGCGAGCCCGCGCAAGAGATCCAGATCCCTGGTAACCAGATAGTTCTTCGTGATGATCGCTACGGGGTTGCGATGGCGCAGAAAGACCTCCAGGCAGCCGCGCGAAAGCTTGAAGGTCCGCTCGGCTGGCTGATATGGATCGGTATTACCCGCCAGGCAAACGACCTGTGGATGCCATGAGGGCTTTTGGAATGCCTTAGAAAGCAGCGTGGGCGCATCGCCTTTGACGAGGATCTTTGTTTCGAAATCAAGTCCGGCCGACCAGCCCAGATACTCATGGCTGGGCCGAGCATAGCAGTAAATGCATCCGTGCTCGCAACCCCGATACGGATTCACGCTGTAGGAGAACGGAACATCCGGCGAGTTATTCCTGGACAGTATGGATCGCGACTTTTCGGCATAGAAGGTCGTCGGAATGTGGCGCAGTTCCTCCGCGGTCAGCTCCGCAGGATCCATCTCCACGGTGATGGGCTCAAAGCGGTTCGGTGTGTTGAAGGATGCGGCTCGTCCCTTGCGCCGCGGCATGGCCGATGTCTTCATGGGTGGATCTCGCCGTGCTTAGCCTAAGGATACGATTCTGAGAAGCTGCATGATTCCTGGAGTGGGTGTACGGGCATCCCGCGCGGAGTCTGCGTGTTCTCAAAAGAAACGAACACCGCACGTACGAACAGCCTGCGTTACTGCAACGATTTGCCTACTTTCGGCGCGCACCGCTACGCTGCATGCGCCGGCCCACAGCGGGCACACGTCCAGTAATGCAGCGTACACGACGGAGGTTGGCTATGCCCCGCAAACCACTCACCATACAGCCTGAAGCGGTTACGCGCCTGTGGCTGCACCTGCAAGGATTGGACGTGCCGCACGGGCATGCGGCTTTAACACGCGAAGGCTTTGTACGCCACCTGGAGCAGACGGGCGGGCTTCAGCTTGATAGCGTCAATGCAGTGGAGCGCGCGCATTACCTAACGCTTTGGAGCCGGTTTGGAGCCTATGATCGCGCACAGCTGGATGCGTGGATCTACGGCGAGCGTCTAGCCTACGAGTACTGGGGGCATGAGGCCACCATATTGCCGATCTCGCACTTGCCACTCGGGCTTCGGCGCATGCGGCGTTTTCCGCCCGCTGAATGGAAGCGTGCGGCCTGGTGGCCGCGCTGGAACACCTCTGCCGCTTCCAAGCGGCGCGTCCTGCGCCTAATACGGAGCCACGGCCCCACAGAGCGGGCAGACATCCGTACAGGCCCTCGGGATCAGCGCAAAGAAGACAAGCAGTCGCTGATGGTTCTTTGGCACAGCGGTCGGATTGCAGTGTGCGAGCGACGACACTTCCGGCGCGTCTACGACCTCGCTCCGCGCGTGTACCCGGAAGTGGTGCCGACTAGCGGCATCGCGCTGGAGGACAGCTGGCTTATGATCGGGCTGCGCGGGAATGGCCTCGCCAGCGAAGATCATCTGGTCAACTACTGGACGGGGCCGCGGCCCAATGCCGCGCTGCGGCGGCGCATCTTGGAACGCAACATCAGAGCCCAGCGAATCATACCGGTACAAGTACATGGGTTTGACCGGATGTTTTACGTTTTGCCTGTGCACCTGGACATGCTGGAGCGTGTGCCAGCACCGCGAGGGACTACACTGGTCTGTCCTTTTGATTCGCTCTTGTGGCAGCGGAAGCGCGCCGAAGATCTTTTGAATTTCAGCTATCGCATCGAGATTTATGTGCCGAAAGTCCGGCGCATCCACGGCTACTATGTGTGCCCCATCCTGCACAACGGGCGTCTGGTCGGCCGGCTGGACCCCAAGCTGCACCGCGCACGAAGCACCCTTGAAATCAAGCGCTTGTTCCTGGAACCGGGTGTGGTAGTAGACCCTCTGCTTCGTGCCGGACTGCGCGACACCTTGGAGAGTCTGGCCACCTTTCTCGGTGCCGCAGATATTGAGGTCCGAGATCGCACCGTGGTGGACCTGTAGCCGGACGCGCACGGCAAGCCTGCGGCCCCAGCGTATGGCCGCGAAGCACGCATTACTACAGGCATTCGTTGTACTTTAAAAGTGTGTAAAGCACCCGATCTGTATGAAGAAAATCTTACGCATACTAGGCATTCTCCTTGGCGGAGGCATCGTGGCCCTTCTGCTGTTGGGCCTTTTCGTCAGACAGGTTTCCTACACGACCACGGTCGATGTCAAAGCACCGGTAGCCGCGTCATGGGCCACCTTTGCCGATGGTGATCGCCTGGGAGAGTGGATGAAGGACCTTTCGGAAGTAGAGCTTCTGGAAGGTCCGCAAGACAGTGTGGGCAGCCGCTACCGCCTTCATTTTGATACGGGCGAAACGCTGGACGAACACGTTACAGCAATGGTGCCGAATGAGCTTTATGCATTCGATCTGGAAACGTCCATCTTTACAGGCTCTGCTCGGGTAACCTTTGTTGAACACAACAACGGCACCCGCATCACGCAGACCACCACTGTGCGCGGCGCAGCATTCCACTGGCGTGCATTGCTGCCGGTGATCAAACCCCTTATGCAGAATTCACAGATGCAGGTACTGGATGCGCTCGCCGCTGTGATCGAGAAGGCACCCTCCGCAGTGCCTGTGGTGGAAAGCGACACACTTCAGGCATCGACCGGCGAGCCCTGACCGGCTGCAGCGCCTTTCAGACACAATGCCAGACGGAGAACGATGACTCGCAGTGATTCGAGCATTCTCCTGCAGTATGGACAGGCGGGACTGTCGCTTGCCACGCGCGGGCTCAACGCGACCATTCTGCGCCCGCAGCCAATGCCCGGCCTTGCGGATGAACGTGCTGCGTTCAGGCAGGCCGTGCAGAATCCGTACGGTACGCCGCCACTGCGCACGCTTGTCCGGACCGGCGAGACGGTCGCCATCGCCATCCCCGACATTACGCGCGCGCTGCCGACCCGCCGACTGCTTCCGTGGGTGCTTGACGAGCTGTCCCATATACCCCGAGGTGATATTCGGATCGTTGTTGGCACAGGCACCCACCGCACGAATACACGAGCGGAGCTCTGCAGCATGGTCGGTCCGACGGTTGTGGACACCATCCCCGTCATCTGCCACAATGCGCGGGACCGGTCCACCATGACCCGTGTCGGTCGCAGCCGGTACGGGTATGACGTATGGTTCAACACAGAGTACGTACGCGCGGACCGCCGCATCCTTATGGGGTTCATAGAGCCGCATTTCATGGCGGGTTTTTCGGGCGGATACAAGGCGGTCTTTCCTGGTCTTGCCGATATGGACGCCATCCTTCAGTATCACGGCTACGACAACATTGCTCATCCCCGCAGCACCTGGGGCCTGTTGGCGAACAACCCTACACAGGACCATGTGCGCGCGGGCGGCTCGCTGGTACCTGTCGACTTCCTGATCAACGTCACGCTCAACGATGAGCATGCAATCACGCGCTTTTTCTGCGGCGATGTGATCCAGGCCCACGAAGTGGGCTGCGCCTACTCGAGAGCGTGCGCCATGGCCTATGTGGAGAAGCCCTTCCCAATCGTGGTGACAACCAACAGCGGCTACCCCTTGGACCTGAACCTGTACCAGAGCGTCAAGGGCATGTGCGCTGCGGCGGCTATCACGGCAAAAGGTGGCCTGATCATCACGGCGGCGCGTTGCAACAATGGTTTTCCTGATCACGGAGCATTCAAGGATCAGCTCATTCGCTTCCGATCGCCAGCCGAGGGCCGGCGTGCCATTCGCCATCCCGAATTCTCTGAGCCCGACCAGTGGCAGACCCAGAAGCTGTTTCAGATTCTGAAGACGTGCCGCATCCAGCTCTACAGCGAACTGAGCCCGCATGATGTGCGGCGTGTCCACCTGGATCCGATCGCCTGCGTTCGAGAGGCCATTGACGCTGAACTGCGCCGCATCGGCGACCCCGAGGCCCCCGTAGCGATCATGCCTGAGGGACCGCTGACCATTCCCTACCTAGCGTAGGCAGGCCGCACATCACGGTGCTGGCATGACAAATCAGGTTCGGCTTCACGAAAAGATTTCCTACAGTCTTGGAGACATGGCTTCGTCCATGTTCTGGAAGCTCTTTTCGCTGTTCGCGCTGTATTTCTATACCGATGTCGTAGGGCTTGGCGCAGCAGTAGTGGGCACGCTGCTGCTCACCACTCGCATATGGGACTCGGCCAACGATCCCATCATGGGTATGATCTGCGACCGCACGCGGTCTCGCTGGGGCAAGTTTCGGCCATACCTGCTTTTCGTCGCGGTTCCGTTCGCCATTATCGGCATGCTGACCTTCACTACGCCAGACTTTGGTCCTGCGGGCAAGCTCATCTATGCCTATGTGACCTACGGCGTCATGATGATGATATACACGGCCATCAATGTGCCGTATGCTGCGCTTCTGGGTGTCATGACCCCCAGTCCGCAGGAGCGGACTTCTCTGGCTTCGTGGCGATTCATCGGCGCATACGCAGGAGGCATCCTGGTGACGGCTACAGCCAACGATTTGATCCGGATCTTCGGCCGGGGTGGCAATGAGGCTGCTGGATACCAGATGACGGTTGCGCTCTACGCTGTGGTTGCCTGCCTGCTGTTTCTGCTGACTTTTGCCGGCACCAGAGAGCGCTTGCAGCCGCCCCGTATCCAGGTACCGCGCCTGCGAGACGATCTTAGGGATCTGTTGACGAATGGGCCGTGGCTGCTCATGCTCGGCGCTTGTGCGTCCTTGCTGCTGTGCAACACCATGCGGGACGCGGCGATTCTCTTCTACTTCAAATACTACGTTGGCGATGTTTCGATGTGGCTCTTCGGCGATGTCTCCATGCCCAGGCTTTCGGCAGCCTTCATGACGACGCTGCTGGTCGCCAACCTGATCGGCGTAATCTTCGCGTCGCCGGTGGCGCGGGCTATCGGCAAGAAGCATGCACTGATCTTCTCTGGCGTTGTCACGGCCCTCCTGTGCGTCGTATTCTTCTTTGTGCCAGCCTCGCAGGTACTGCTGATCTTTGCTATCAACGTGCTGATCGGCATTGCAGGCGGCATCGTGTTTCCACTCATCTGGTCGATGTATGCAGATGTTGCAGACTACTCGGAGTGGCGATCCGGTCGCCGGGCCACGGGACTTGTGTTTTCGTCGTCGTCCATGTCGCAGAAGATTGGATGGTCTTTAGGCGGCGCGCTGGCCGGATGGATTCTGGCCTATTTTGGATTTGAGGCCAATGTCGCTCAGACTGACACGGCGCTTCTGGGTATTCGTCTCCTAATCAGCGTCTTTGCCGCCGTAGGTGCGCTCGCTTCCGTCGTCTTCATTTACTTCTACCCACTGGACAAGCGCCGCATGGCGACGATTGGCGCCGAGCTTCAGGAAGCGCGCGCCGCCGCCAGGCGGTAGGCTGCGGCATGTGACGCGGTAGGCTGCACTGCCCAGCGGCAGGGATCGCACACGCTGAACGCGTATTGCGCCTTGCAGCGTGCGCTGCGTGCCGTGCACTCCCGTTGCCAGGCGTCCAACGGCCCCGGCTAGTTTTGCGTGCGCGCCTCGCCGCGTTTGGACTGCGCCTTGCTACTTGGCGAGTGCTGCACGGAGGTGCTCCAGCATGAAGGCCGCCACGAACCGATTACCGGCCTCGTTGAGGTGCACGCCGTCGGTTGTCAGGATGCCCTCGTAAGCCTTGTCCGCGTTGTGCTCCACCAGGTATGCTTCAAAGGCTTGCTGCAAGTCGCACAGCGTGGCTCCCGTTTCGCGCGCGACGCTGCGGCTGATCGCAGCATATTCCATCAGTCGCCTGTTGACCGGTGCGGCACTGGTGGGGTCTTCCCCGATCACGCTGGGCGTGCACAACAGCACTGTGGCACCGCGCCCCTGAATCACTTGGACCAAATCGGTCAATCCGACGCGAAAGGTGTCCGGGTGCGTGCCGGTTACATGGTCGAACTCGAAGTGATGCCATACATCGTTGATGCCGATGTATATCACGACATGGGTCGGGCTATGCGACAGAACATCGCGGTGCAGCCTTTCCTGCAAGTCTGGGACCTTGTGCCCACTGATCCCCGCACCGATGACTTCAATGGACCTGCCGGCAAAGACTTCAGCCAGGCCACTGTCCACCTGCGCCACATAGCCACCCGGCAAGGCTCCTGCTTCCGTGATGGAATCGCCAAAAAACACGACGCGCACGGGGGATTCGGATGGCGCAGCGTCCCGCTGTGCACAGGCACTGTGCATCACAGCGCCCACGATCAGAAAACCGATAGACTTGGCAAACATGGATTTCGTACCATAACCCCAACGTTTCACCTAAGATTATCGATCGGGTGTTTACAACGCAACTGTTTCACGGCCATTGACTGCGCGATGTCTAGCACTATTCTCTTGCGTGTGTGCTGGTGCCTGCCGCTGGTAGCCATGCCTATCATCCTGTTCGGACAAGGCATGGATCCCACCATTCGCACCGGCGCTACCGTGCAGGTCTCTGATCATGTCTACTACATCCCGGACGAAAGCCGGCCGCTTGTGCCCAACGTCGGCATCGTGGTAGGCAGTGATGCAACCCTCGTAATCGATTCCGGGCTCGGACTGGAAAACGGCACCATCGTCCTTGCGGAAGCGCAGGCCCTGTCACAGGGCGCGCTGTTCTACGTGGCGGCGACGCACACGCACCCAGAACATGATCTGGGTGCCATGGCCTTTCCAGAAAACGCCGTGGTGGTTCGTTCTGCCTCACAGGAGATGGACATCGAAGAATTCGGGATGGGCTTGGCAGAGCGATTTGCGACGTTCTCTGCGCGCACCGCGGCGCTCCTGGATGGTGCCTATATCCGCGAATCGGATATGGTGTTTGATGGTGAACACACACTGGATTTAGGCGGTGTTCATGTGCACCTGCTTGAGGCGGGTCCTGCCCATACACGCGGAGACCTTGCATTCCTCGTAGTCGAAGACAGCGTCCTCTTCACGGGTGATGTGGTAATGAACGAATTTCCGAACCCCATGAGTCCAACCTCCAGCATCGACCGCTGGCTAGAACGACTAGATGAGCTGGAGGCGCTGAAACCTAAAATGGTCATCCCCTGCCACTATCCCATCGGCGGCATCGAAATGATCGGGAACTACCGCCGCTATTTCCTTGCGGTCAAGGAGAAGACGCTGGCCCTGGCTGAAAACGACTTGCCGCGCGATGCAATCATGGAAACGGTCCAGGAAGAGATCGCAGCCATGTTCGGCGACTTTCATGCGCCGCAGCGCATCCGCACGGCCGTAGGCGTCGTGCTGCGCGAGCGGCAGCCATAGCACCGCCATCGAGCCATGACGCTCTGGATACGGCTCTTCGTACTGGCGCTGCCGCTCGTTGCGGCCAGTAGCGCGCAGGTGCCCAACTACATCTATCAGAAGGGCGACGACGGGTACGCCTGCTTCCGCATCCCGGCCATCGTGGTTGCACCGGACCACTCAGTGCTCGCCTTTGCCGAAGGTCGAAGGCACAGCTGTTCCGATACAGGCGATATCGACCTGGTTGTGAAGCGCTCCCTGGACAACGGCAGGACCTGGGGCGCTTTGCAGATCGTCTGGAATGAAGGAGAGAATACCGCTGGCAATCCGGCTCCGGTCGTCGACGCCGCCACCGGCACCCTGTTTCTGCTTGCCACCTGGAACCTGGGTACGGATCGCGAACCTGATATCATCAACCAGACGTCTACTGACACGCGCCGCGTTTATGTGCTGGCGTCCCGGGACAGCGGACAAACCTGGTCGGAGCCCCGAGAGATCACCACCGACGTGAAGAAGGCGTCCTGGACCTGGTATGCCACCGGACCCGGGTCCGGCATGCAGGTTCAGCGCGGCCCGTTCGCCGGGCGACTCATGGTGGCGTGCGATCACATCGAAGCGGAGACGAAGCATTACTATTCTCACGTAATCTATTCCGACGATCACGGCCAGACCTGGCAGCTGGGCGGCAGCACGCCGCAACACTTTGTCAATGAATCAGAGGTTGCCGAGCTGGAAGATGGCGGCCTCCTGTTGAACATGCGCAACTATGCGCAAGGGGAGCGGCACCGCAAGATTGCGAGAAGCTATGATGGTGGCCTGACTTGGACTGATCTCCAGTCCGATTCCACGCTCATCGAACCCATCTGCCAGGCCAGCCTGCAGCGCTACCAGTTCGCAGACGAAGGGCAGAGCATCTTGCTCTTCTCCAACCCTGCCAGCAAACATCGGCGCGAAAACATGACGCTGCGCGCAAGCTTCGATGATGGGCGAACCTGGCCCAGAAAGCTTCTGGTCCATAGCCCCATGGCAGCGTATTCCGACCTGGTGCGCCTGGCAGACGACTATATCGGCCTGCTCTACGAAGCGGGTCCTGACCAGCAGAGCACCTATCAAGGGATCGCCTTTCGCCGCATTGCGCTTGCGGAACTGCAATAGCAGGCTGGAAGCGATTGCAACGCCGCAACCCTTTCGATTCACAGCGCAGCCCTTTATTTTTTGCTGGCTAATGGGATACTGACGGGTTTTTGATGAAGCTGGGACTAGTATTTATGACCGCGTGCCTGTTCCTTGGAGCGTGCACATCTGGCGTCACGACGGATCCCGAAATCCTGGCGCAGCTGCCGGCACGCGTGGATTACAACTTCCATGTCAAGCCGCTGCTTTCCGACCGGTGCTATGCGTGCCACGGGCCGGATGACAATGCCCGCGAAGCCGACCTGCGGCTGTATACGGAAGAGGGGGCGCTGCACACGAGACTCGTTTCCGGCGGGCGCGCCATCGTGCCCGGCAGCCTGCGGCGCAGCAAGGTGATGCAGCGAATCACCTCGGACGACCCCAGCTTCATGATGCCGCCGCCGGAGTCCAACCTGCATCTGACCGAATACGAAAAGGCGCTCATCGCCCGATGGATCAAGCAGGGGGCCGAATGGTCGGCCCACTGGGCTTTCATTCCGCCGCAAGCACCCCCCATACCGTCCGTAGCGAACACGTCATGGCCTGTTGATCCAGTGGATCGGTTCATCCTGGCCCGGCTGGAGCGGGAGGGGCTGCGTCCAAGCAGGGAAGCAGACAAGGAGCGCCTTTTACGGCGGGTGACCTTCGACCTGACAGGCCTGCCACCCACGATTGCCGAGATCGATGCTTTTCTGGAAGATGATAGCCCACACGCGTACGAGCGCGTCGTGGACCGCCTCCTGGCGTCAGAAAGCTACGGAGAACGCATGGCCACCGAGTGGATGGATGTCGCACGCTATGCCGACAGCCATGGATATCATGCCGATGGTGTCCGCACGATGTGGCCGTGGCGGGACTGGGTCATCAAGGCCTTCAACGAGAATATGCCCTACGACGACTTCGTCACATGGCAGCTCGCCGGGGACCTGCTGCCGGACGCAAGCCTGGAGCAGATCCTTGCCACGGGATTTCACCGCAACCATCCCATGACCGCCGAAGGGGGCGTCATCGACGAGGAGTATCGCGTGGAGTATGTGGTGGATCGCACCAACACCACGGCGCGGGCATTCCTGGGCATGACGATGGAATGTGCACGGTGCCACGATCACAAGTTCGATCCCGTTTCCCAAAAAGAATACTACCAGCTCTCTGCATTCTTCAACAACGTGAACGAGCTGGGCATGACAGGAGACGATGGCAATGCAGGGCCACTGCTCATGATGCCGTCCGATGCGCAGAAAGAAGCGCACCATGCGGCAAAGGCGGAAGTTCAGCGCCTGGAGGAAGCGATCGCCGCGCGACGGCAAACTGTGCTTGAAACGGCAGCGCACAGCGGCGCGCGCCTTCCGCAGGATGCCTTGTCCAAAGGGCTGGTGTCACACTACCCGCTGGACAGCATCGAGGAGAACACCACGCCAAACCTTGGCGGCGTCGACGGAAATGTTCAAGGCGAGTTGGAGCTTGTCGACGGCCCGCGGGACAAGGCCGTACGGTTTGACGACGACTATGACTTTCTGGAGCTGAAGCAGGCCGGCCTGTTTGAACGCACCGGATCCTTTACGGTCAGCGTGTGGCTGCACATGGAGCAGGAAGGCGACTACACCAAGATCATCGGCAACGCCTTCCACAAGAACACGTACTGGCGCGGCTGGGAACTCTATGTGGACAGCCTGAACCATCTGTCGGCACGCCTGATACACGCCAAGCCCCATAACTATCTTCACATTCGCACCCATGAGACGTTAGCCAGCCACGCGTGGACGCATGTGGCGGTAACGTACGACGGGTCAAGCCGCGCGGCGGGTGTACACTTGTACATCGACGGCCAACAGCAACCGATCTCGGTGGAATTTGATCACTTGTACAAGAGCATCCATCCTGTTGACCACCATTACAAGCCTACAGAACTGGCTTTGCGCGTCGCGCGCAGCTACCGCGCCTTCGGCGGCAACGATGGCATCTACCGGGGCAGCATGGACGATGTGCGCTTGTACGACCGGGCCCTTGTGCCTGCAGAAATCGCGCTGATGGCCGGTGCAACCCCACCCGCCGATGGCGCTTTGGAGACGTACCTGCACCATTACGACGATGAGTATGGCGCGCTGCTCCGCTCCCTGCAAGAGGCGCGCGAAGCGGAGCAGACGGTAGCAGAGGAGATCATGGAAGTGATGGTAATGGAGGAGATGAGTACGATGCGGCCTGCCTATGTGCTCGAGCGCGGACTGTATGGCCAGAAAGGTGCGGCGGTTACGCCCGATGTGCCGGCTGCTTTTGGGGCGTTTCCGGACCACTTGCCGAGAAACCGGCTTGGCCTTGCGCAATGGCTCTTTGCGCCGGACCACCCGCTTACGGCACGGGTGGCCGTGAACCGCTACTGGATGCAGCTTTTTGGCCAGGGACTGGTCAGCACGCCGCAAGACTTCGGCAACCAGGGAAGCCTGCCGTCACATCCTGCCCTGATGGACTACCTGGCCACCAGCTTCATCGAGTCCGGTTGGAACCTCAAGGGGTTGATGAAGCGCCTGGTGATGTCATCCACCTACAGACAAACCAGTACGGCCACGGACGAGCTCCTGGCACGGGACGGCGAAAACATCCTTTTGGCACGCGGGCCGCGCCACCGCCTGCCAGCGGAGATGATCCGGGACAATGCCTTGGCCGCCAGCGGCTTATTGGTTGACCAGGTTGGGGGCCCCAGCGTCAAGCCTTACCAGCCGCCTGGGCTCTGGATCGAAAAGGGCAACTTTTCGGCGGCGCTCTTGCACTACAAGCAGGATAGCGGGGACAGTCTCTACCGAAGGAGCCTCTACACGTTCATCCGGCGCACTTCGCCGCCACCCTCCATGACCGTGTTTGATGCTCCAGACCGCACGACCTGCTTTGTGCGGCGACAGAATACGAACACGCCCACCCAGGCCTTGGTGCTGCTCAACGATCCAACGTACGTAGAAGCCGCGCGCGTGCTTGCGGAACGCATGCAGAAAGAGGGCGGACCCGGGCTTGCGGAGCAGATCACGCTCGGATTCCGATTGTCTACAGGACGCTACCCCTCCGACCAGGAACTGGCCGTCCTTCTGGACCTGTACGCGGAAGAGGCGCTGCGCTACGAAACGTCGCCCGCTGATGCGGACTCACTCTTTCAGGTGGGCGAATACCTGGCCGATGCGCAGCTGGACCAGTCCAGAACCGCGGCGCTCGCCATGGTGGCTGGCGTGATGCTGAACCACGACGAAGCCTATACGAAGCGGTAATGCGGTAATGCGGTAATTGTAATTTGGTGCCATGCACGAATGCTGTAACTACGACGAGCGGTATACACGCAGGGATTTCCTGACGCGAACCACGCTGGGACTCGGTGCTGCGACGTTGGCTTCCCTCATGAATCCCCTATCGGCCTTTGCCCGGCTTGGAGACGAACCGGACAAAGGCGTGTTGGGCCAGCCGCATTTTGCGCCGAAAGTCAAGCGCGTGATCTACCTCCTGCAGAGCGGTGCACCGAGCCAACTCGACCTCTTTGACTACAAGCCTTCGCTGGCGCGTTACCACGGGCAGGAGCTTCCGGCATCTGTACGCGGAAAGCAGCGCCTGACGGGCATGACGGCAGGGCAAAAGAATTTTCCGATGGTGCGCTCGCCGTTTGGCTTCGCGCAGCGTGGCGGCAGCGGCGCATGGGTGAGCGAACTCTTGCCGTATACCTCGCAGATCGTAGATGAGCTCTGCTTCGTGCGTTCGATGCACACCGATGCCATCAACCACGATCCGGCGATTACCTTCCTGCAGAGCGGATCACAGCAGCCGGGACGCCCGTCCATGGGCTCCTGGTTGAGTTGGGGCTTGGGCAGTGATAACGCAAATCTGCCAGCTTTTGTGGTCCTGGTTACCAAAGACAAGATGGGACAGCCGCTCTACGCGCGCCTTTGGGGCAACGGATTCTTGCCGTCGCGCCATCAGGGCGTGCAATTCAGAAGCGGTAAGGATCCTGTGCTGTACCTGACCAATCCTCCCGGCGTAACGAACAGCGACCGTGCACGCCATATAGCGTACCTGCGCAAACTCCAGGATATGCAGCACGACGCCTTAGGCGACCCGGAGATTGAGGCCAAGATTGCGCAATATGAGATGGCGTTCAGGATGCAGACCTCGGTTCCCGGGGTCATGGACCTGTCGGATGAGCCTGAGTCAACCTACGCGCTCTACGGTGAAGAGGCGCGAAATCCCGGAACCTTTGCTGCGAACTGTCTGCTGGCGCGCCGGCTTGCTGAGAAGGGTGTCCGTTTTGTACAGCTCTACCACCAGGGTTGGGATCATCATGGCGGGCTGCCTACCGCGATCCGAACGCAGTGCAAAGAAACAGACCAGGCCTCCGCAGCGCTCGTGCTGGACCTCAAGCAGCGCGGCATGCTAGACGATACGCTGGTTATCTGGGGCGGCGAGTTCGGGCGCACCGTCTATTCTCAGGGCAAGCTTACGGACGAGAGCTTCGGCCGTGATCACCACCCGCGCTGTTTCACGCTGTGGATGGCCGGCGGCGGCATACGGAAGGGTTTCACGTACGGCGAAACCGATGAGCTCGGCTACAATGTGGCGCGGGACCCCGTGCACATCCATGACTTTCAGGCGACCGTCCTTCACCTCTTGGGCATCGATCACGAGCGCCTCACCTTCCGCCATCAGGGCCGCCGCTACCGCCTGACCGATGTGCACGGCAACGTGGTGCACAACATCCTGACCTGATTCGCGCTGCATCCATCTGCGCGCTGCCGGTGCTTGGAATACGAAAACCGTCCGCAGGATTCGCGCGACCTGAACGAGCCGCCATCCAACATCACAGGCGGCCTGGGCGTCGTCAGCGCGCTCAGCAATCAGAGCTCAGATTTTGAGGTCTCAGATTTTGAGGTCGTAGCGGCGGACACGTAACCAGACTAGATGGGCAGGCTACCCGCGCCGTGCAGGAAGGCATGGACCGACCCCCGCTGGCGGCGCACATCATGATTGGCGTAGTGCCGCCCCAGCTGCAGCAGCATGGGCACCGCAGGAAAGGCAACGCGAACACCCCGGCGCAGGCCGCGCTTGACAGATGACCGGTACGTGACCGGTACCCGGGGTGGGACTCGAACCCACACGTCCTCATCGGACAACGGATTTTGAGTCCGTCGCGTCTACCAATTCCGCCACCCGGGCATGTGCCTGGAATAATACCCTAGGACTAGCTGCTGGATCCGTAGGCCGCCAGGAAGCGGATAATGGATTCCACGCCCTGCCTGAAGCGGTCTATGCCAAAGTGCTCATTGGGGGAGTGGATCGCGTCTGTGTCCAAGCCGAATCCCATGAGCACGCTGTCAAGGCCCATCAGGCGCTTGAAGTCGGCGACGACCGGAATGCTGCCGCCAATCCGCGTAAAGAACGGCCGTTGACCATATACGTCCTCGAGCGCATGAGCCGCCGCCGCCATCGCCGGACTTTCCGTGCTGACAAGCACCGGCACAGCGCCGTGAATCTCCTCCAAGCGTACGTGCATCGTGGGCGGCGCATGAGCCTCAAAGTACGCACGGGTCTTTTGCGCAATGTCTTGGGGATCCTGGTCCGGAACCAGGCGCATAGAGATCTTGGCACTCGCCGTGGATGGCAAAACCGTCTTGGCACCCTCGCCCATGTACCCACCCCAGATGCCGTTGCAATCCAGCGTTGGTCGGGCCGTGGCGCCTTCCAGAGGCGTAAAGCCTGCCTCGGTGCGCGTGTGGCCTACGCCGACTTCCGCAGCCCATGCCGCAGCATCAAATGGAAGTGCCGCAAATTCGGCACGCTCTGCTGCCGTAAGGGGACGAACATCATCGTAAAACCCTGGAATCGTGATGCGGTGATCCGCATCGTGCAGCCCACCGATGAGCTGCCCCAGCACATTGATCGGGTTCTCAATCGCGCCCCCGTACACGCCCGAGTGCAGATCGCGGTTTGGACCAGTCAGCGTCACCTCCACATAGGACATGCCACGCAATCCACAGGTAATCGATGGCACGTCCGGCGCAAAAAGCGCCGTGTCAGAAATGCACACGACATCAGCGGCCAGCGCGTCGGTATGGGCCTGAATGTAAGGCGGCAGATGCGTAGAGCCACACTCCTCCTCGCCCTCAAAGATGAACTTCATATTGACGGGCGGCAAACCACCCGTCTTCACGTAAGCCTCCAGCGCCTTGACCCACATGAAGAGCTGTCCTTTGTCGTCGCATGCCCCGCGCGCATAGATCGCCCCATCGCGGATCACCGGCTTAAAAGGCGGCGAGATCCAAAGCTCCAAAGGATCCGCGGGTTGGACATCGTAATGGCCGTAGACCAGAATCGTCGGGCGCGCTGGCGCCGCTTGATGCGCTGCAACAACGATGGGGTGTCCACCCGTCGGCGCGGCATGCGCTCCCGTGGCACCGAGCCCCCTGAGATGATCCACCAGCCACGCGGCCGCGCGGGCGACCTCTTCTGCGTAGGCAGAATCCGTGCTGACCGACGGAATGCCGAGCAGCGCCACCAGCTCCTCAAGGAACCGATCCTGATGACGCCGTGCGTAGTCCAATGCCTGAAGCATAATGCGGGTTGCCTCGTGTTATAGTTCGCTTTCGTCGCGCCAGCGCTGCAAACGCCATGCGTCGGTGCTGTCAGTGCGCACTAGCAGAAAGTTGACATTGCCATCCCCTCGAAAGATCTCCCCGCCTTCCAGGGAGATGGACAGATTAAAGCTGCGTACGACGCGCGTGGACACCTTCGGCGTCAGCTCCTGCTGCGTGATCACATGATTCCACTGGAGCTGCACCCCTACCGCGTTCTGAAACAGCCGGCGCGTGGATTCAAGCTCCTGAATAAAGCCCCACTCGCGTTCCACGCCTGCGTCGAAGTCTGTATACAGAAAGACGAAAGCCGAATCAATCAGTGGCTCGTACAGCGAGATATCCATGAGCTCGTACGCATTCTTGAACGCCGTGAAGTAGCCATCGATGGTCGTTGGATCGCCCAGCAGGTGCGTGTACGGGTCTCCCTCCCCTAGACCCGGTGCAAACGGATTACACGCGGCCCAAAGCAAGAGGGCGCTATGCAGCAACGTGCGCATCGCTCAGTTGGCAAACTCCGCCTTGAGGTCACTCCATGAAGCCGCGCCGCTCAGCTCCTGATCGGTCCACCGCCGCAAGGTCCACATTCCGTTTTCGTCGGACGCAATCTCCCAAATGAGTCGGCCCTGCAGCGTATCCGGCACGCCAAAGCGCTGGTGCCGAATCACCAGCAAATAGTTCGCGTCCATCTTGTAATGCCGGTCTCCGATCTCTGACGTCACATCGTCCAGGCGTAACAGGTGGCCGGTACCTTGGCGCGCCGCCTCGGTCAGGGTCGTGAAGTAGCTGTTCTCCTCAGCATGTCCCCAGCTTGCCCAAAGCGAGGGATCACGGGCCTCTGCGATGGCCGTGGGTGTAAACTCCAGTGACGCATGCAGCGAGCGGCGGTAACTGGAGGCGTTGAGCTCGGCTACAGCAGCACGCAGGTTGGTGATGACAATATCCGGCGCATCAGGCTGTATGAATGTGCCGCCTGCGCCCCCAGGCTCTTCGGGCGTGCGTGGCACGAAAATATCGCAAGCGCTCAAGCAGAGCAGCAGCCCCAGTCCTGCGGCGCTACGCTGCGGCTGCCACATGGAATTGCGTGAGCATCTCCTCAGGCTTCAGTGCCCCAGGAATCATGCCGATGATTCGATGGATAACCTGATCCAGCTGCGCATCCGGACAAGAAGCACCCGCGGTCAGCGCGATGCGGAGCGGGCGCACCTCCGGCATCCAACCTTTTGTTTCGTGCAGCGTCTGGTTCGCATAGTCGAAATGCTTCAGCTGCAGCGGCGAAAGAATTTCCTGCGCGTCCTTGATGAAGTAGGTAGGAACGACCTCAGCGCAGAGGCTGACCAGCTGACTCGTGTTGGAGGAGTTGTAGCCCCCGACCACCAGGGCAATGTCCAGCGGCGTTTCCAACAGAACCCGCGTACTTTCCTGGTTTTCGTGGGTCGCGTAGCACAGCGTATCGCTGGTGTCGGCAAAGTGATTCGCAATGGCATCCGCGCCGTAGCGCCGCACCAGCGCCTGGCGCAGCTCAGCCGCAATGACCTGTGTTTCGGAGACGAGCATCGTCGTCTGGTTTACTACGCCGATGCACCTGAGGTCTCGCGCGGGGTCAAAGCCGTCGCTGTACTTGCCATGGAATCGCTCAAAGAAGAACGCTTCGCCTTCCTCTTGCGTGATGACCCGCCCCAGGTCACGCGCTTCGCGAATGTCGCGCACAACCACCACCGGCGCATTCTGCCTGGCATGGGAGAACGTTGCGCGGGTTTCCTCATGGTAGCGCTTGCCGTGCACTACCACGGTGAAGTCCGCCTGGCCCAATTGCGTGCTGCGACGCCAAACCTTGACCACAAAGGGACAGGTTGTATCGTAGGTCTTGATGTCCAGCCCTCGGTCCTTCAGGTCCTGCTTGAGCTCCCGCGTAGTCCCGAAGGCGGGGATCAGCACGATGTCGTCGGGCGCAAGCGTGTCCATCGGAATCAGCTGCTCGCCTGTGGTCGTACGCAAGAAGTGCATCCCCCGTTGGCGCAGGTCATCGTTCACATGCGGATTGTGAATCATCTCGGAAAGCATGAACAACCGCTTATCCGGGTGCCTTTCCAACGCCTCGTAGGCAATTTCCACGGCGTTTTCTACGCCGTAGCAGAATCCGAAGCTGCGTGCGACATAGAAGACGACAGGCCCGAAATCCAGCACCGACGGCGTCTTGTCACGCTTGCGGGGATCTTTCGCCGCGCGCGCTTCCTTGACCGCGGATACCATGCCACCGCGGTAGTACAAAGGAATACGGAATTGTCGTGCCATAAGACCATTGATACGCCAGCCCATTGCCGCGGGTTCAGCGCAGAGCTAAAGGCGTCGGCTAACCTGCGGCTGAACTGCCTGGCGGAAGGCTTCATACCGGTCGTCCAGGATAGCCTGGCGCGCCTGCTCAACCAGCCAGTGGTACAGGAGCAGGTTCTGGATTGAAGCAATCTGCAGGCCCAACAGCTCCCTGGCCTGAAACAGATGGCGCACATACGCCTTCGTGAACGCCTGACTCGTTGGTGCATCCAGGCCAGGGTCAAGCGGCGAAAAATCTGTTTCCCAACGCTTATTGCGAATGTTGAGTATGCCGCGTGTGGTGAAAATCATGCCGTTGCGACCATTGCGCGTCGGCAACACGCAGTCGAACATGTCCACACCGTGCCCAATGCACTCCAGAAGGTCCCGGGGCATGCCGACGCCCATGAGGTAGCGGGGCTTCTGCGGCGGCAATGCGCGCGCAACCAGACCCGCGGTCGCGTACATGTCCTCCGATGCCTCTCCCACCGACAATCCGCCTATAGCATAGCCCGGAAAGTCCATCGCCACAAGGGCCTCCGCGCACGCCAGGCGGAGCGCCGGATCGATGCCGCCTTGCACGATGGCAAAGAGCGCCTGCTCATGGTTGTAGCATGGCGCTGTGCGTCGCCACTGCAGGAGGCTGCGCTCCGCCCATTGCACGGTGCGCGTACAAGCGGCCACTGCACGCTGCGCAGATACGCCCGCGGGCGGGCACTCGTCCAACACCATCATGATGTCGCTGCCCAACGCCCGCTGCAGGTCTACAACAGCCTCCGGCGTAAAGAGGTGGGCGGAACCATCGAGATGGCTCTGAAACGTAGCGCCCTCGTCGGTGACCCTGCACCGGCTGGCCAGCGAAAACACCTGGTACCCTCCCGAGTCCGTGAGTATCGGCTTGGGCCAGGCCATGAAGCGGTGCAACCCGCCCGCCGCGCGCACCACCGGCATGCCAGGCCTAAGGTGCAGATGATAGGTATTGCCAAGAATGATCTGCGCGCCCACCTCATCCATCAAGCTGCGCGGCGCAATACCCTTGACCGACGCCAGCGTGCCCACCGGCATGAACACCGGGGTGTCAATCGTGCCATGGTCCGTAGACAGCCGCCCGGCGCGGGCCTGTCCGTCAGCGTGCTGCAGGTGAAACTCCACGCTAGGCGTTCACGACCGCACGACAGGCGATGGCCTGCCCGCCGGCTGTGGCCCGCTCCAAGCATTGCGTGAAGACCGCCTGGTCGCTCGGCATGAGTCCGACTGCCAGCTTGGTCTGCGCCGCGACGATGATAACAACCTCAGGCGTAAGCCTGCTGATGAATGGCACCACCGCTAGCTGCCGCCGATATTCCCGGTGGTACGCGAGCGCCGTGATCACCGCGAAGCTGCGAATTGCGTCGTGGGACAACGTGCGCAGGCGCTTCCCCTGACGCAGCACGAGACCCGAATCGTGCACGAAGATCCGGACGGGGGGCTTGAATCCCACGGCCCCCAACAAGGCGACCGCCAAGATGGCCAGCACCTGCGCCCAGAAGAAACGCGTCGCTGCAACGGCTGCCGGCTCCAACCAGGTCCATGCAATAAACTGGGCCAGAATCACCAGCAGCACAATCAATGGAAACACCACCAGATACACGGATTCGGCCTGCCAGCGGTCTTGCACCAGGCAGCGAATGCCCAAGCCCAGCAGCGAGCGTGAGGGCGAAAGCCGAGGCGGAACGTAAAAGGCGCGACCCACGGTCAGCGGTCCGGTATGCTCTGCGCCTGGGTTGAGTCCAGCGCCGCGGCCAGCGTCTGGAGTCGCTGCTCCCACTCCAAAAGCGCGCGCTCCCGCGCCTGCAACTGACGGAAGCTTTCGGCAATCGCTTCTTCGCGCACCTCAAAAGGAGCCTGCGAGGCGTATCCCCGCTCCTCAAAGTAGCGCTTGAACAGCCAATTGTGCTTGCCCGCCTCCATGAGCTCAGCGAATCGAAACGCGCCGATGGCCCCCCAGTTTGCTACGTTTTCCACATCGTGGATCAAAAAACGAACATCTTGCGCTATGGTCAGAAGCGTGTCGGATATCGCCAGGACATCCTGGTATACCTGGGGATCGTTCAGCAGCTGCGCCACGGTGCCATCGCCATGCTCCACCTTGTCGAAGATAGACTTCACACCTTCGGTGGCTTCCGTCGCCAACCCCACTAGGGCCTCGGCGTCGTCCCCCAGGTGCACCAACAGCTCCCGCGTGGCATCTGTTGTTGCCACTATGCTGTTGTACAGCGCGGGGTCGTAAACGAGCTTTCCGAGGGTGCCCTTGCCTTCACGCACATCGTCGACAATAAGGAAAAACGAGGCGGCTGCCTGCTCGAAACGCTGCACCGATGCCAACGCATTGTCAGTGATCTCGAAAAGATCAAAAGGATCTACACCCTGAATAGTGCCGCCATCCGCTACGGGCTCCGGCTCCGGCACATCATCGGGCACAGGCGGGTTGACCAGAACCACAATCATGTTGCCCAAGACCCCTTCCGTCTTGATCTGGGCCTGGGTGCTGCGACGAACAAGGTGTTGGGCATTCTTGCTTATGCCCATCGCCACCTCAATCGGCGCACCGGGCGCAACGGGCAGAGAAACGCTGGAAACAGCGCCGACGCTTACGCCCTGGTATTGGACATTTGCGCCGGCGCTCAGGCCCGCAACCTGATTGTATTCGGCCTTGACCTCGAAGCGGTCGCTGAAGGTGAACGAGCGGCTGGCGACAACATAGATGACCAGCGTAAAAAGCACACCTCCAACCAGGATCAGAAGTCCAACGCGGGCCTTGCTGTTCGTTTGACTTGTGACCATAGTCCTGTGTTAAGCGTGGGCACCAAAGAAGTTGCGCAGCTCAGGATGCGACGAGGCCTTGAGCATGGCCAGCGTACCCTCCTCAACGACGCGACCCTGGTGCAGGAAGCACGTCCGGTCGGCGGTGATCTCTGCGCACAAGAGGTCATGGGTGATGGACACAATCGTGATGCCGAGCGCATCGCGCAGCCGTACCAGGAGCTCCGAAACCACGCGCACCGACACTGGATCCAGACCAGTCGTCGGCTCATCGCACAACAGTATGTCAGGCTTCAGTATGATGGACCGCGCCAGCGCAATTCTTTTGCGCTGGCCACCCGACAGCGCAGCCGGGAAATCTCCGGACTTATTTCCGAGATTGACCCACTCCAGCGCCTCCTGAACACGCTCGGCGCGCGCTGAAGCGCCAAGGGCGGAATGGCGCGAAAGGATGAAGTCCAGATTCTCCGCAACCGTCATCGAATCAAAGAGCGCGCCCCCCTGAAACAGAAAGCCAACCCGTAGCCGAAGCTTGTCCAGCTCCGCCTCCTTCAGTCGGTCCACGCGCTGCTTGTGCACCCACACCGCACCTTTGTCGGGTGCCATCAGGCCCACGATATGCTTGATGAGCACGCTCTTGCCTGTGCCAGAACCGCCCATTACCGCAGTGCATACGCCGCGCGGCACATCCAGCGAGACGCCGCGCAGCACGGCGACGGACCCGAAAGACTTGTGCAGGTTGCGCACAGATATGGCAATATGATCGGGCGGCCTCTGGTCTTGCAAATCCTATCCTCCAAAAAGCGCCAGCGAGATGCGCACCAGGAAGACATCGGCCACCAATATCAAGAGCGACGACAGCACCACGGCCTGCATCGCGCTGCGTCCGACTTCACGCGTGCCGCCACGCACATGGTAACCCATCTCACAGCCGACGATGCCGACGATGAGCCCGAAAACGCTGGTCTTCGCCGTGGAAAAGGTCACATCCGAGAGCCTAACATCTGCGAAGGCGCGATCGATGAAGAGCCTGTAGTCCGTGCCCGCAGCGATCACGGATTCGAGAAACCCGCCGGTCAGCGCTACCACATCGCAGCATATGGTCAGCACCGGAAACATCACCATGCACGCCAGCACCCGTGTCACTACCAGGTAGTTGAACGGCTTCAGCGCGGCCACCTCCAGTGCGTCTATCTGCTCGGTCACGCGCATGGAGCCAATCTCCGCCGCGATGCCGGCACCAAGCCGGCCGGCTAGGACCAGCGAAGTCAACACGGGTCCGATTTCTTTTATGACCGACAACGCAAGCATGCTGGGCAGCACAGACTCCGCCCCGAAGCGCGCGAGGGTGCCCCGGCTCTGCATTGACAAGACAGCGCCAATGGAAAGCCCCGTAACGACAACCAGCAGCAGGCTTTTGGAGCCTGCTTCGTCCATCTGATTCAATAGCTCACGCCCCTCGAACGGCCGTCGAAAGCACTTTTTGCAGAACTCCAGCGCAAAGAACGTCAGTCCCGCCGTGCGCTCCAGAGCACCGACAATGAGATCGCGCATCCTTACAAGAAGTCAGTAAGCGTACTGTACGACCAGGCTCGCGCCAATAGACTCCGTGTCGCCTCGCAGCCGTGCAAGCAGCCACGCAAACAGCGCATACTCAATGTTCACCTGCTTGTTGTTCTTGAGCGACGATGTGGCCTGCGCCGTGGTACTATTGCCGATGGCAATAGGCCAGCTCACCGTCGCCAGGAAGTCTCGTGCAATCCGTTTGCCCGCCGTCAGCGTGACGCCGCGCGATCCCTCCACCTCAATCTTCACCATGTCCAAGCCCAGCTCTTCGCCTGCCGCGCCTGCGATGAGGTTGGTCAATCTGCCCAAAGCGATGTCGCTCCCCGCCTGGAGCGATCCCTCCGTTGCCATCTGAAAGGCCTCCGCCGCGGGCCGGCCCGTCGCAATATAGGATATGATGTCCGACTCCTCCAAGTTGGCGGGGTCGCTGCTGAGTCGCAGCGCCAGCGTGCCTTCGTCCAAGGCGCGGCCAAAGACATCCAGGTATATCGTTACCGGGCTGTCCTGACTGTTTTGTGCGGGCACTTCGTATGAAGCGCGCAGCTCCACCAGCGGATTGAGCGGCGGACCGGTGAACGTTATGCGACCCGTTTCTATATCGAAGCGGCGCCCAAACTGCCGGACGTAACTCTGCGCCGGCTCGACCTGGACGGTGCCTTGGACCTCCGGCTCTTCACCGGGTGCTTTGCTCAGATCAAGCATCCCTTGCATCCGCACATTCATCTCTGGAAAGGTGCGGGAACGCAGCCAGACATCATCGGCCACCACCACGTTCAGGTCCATCGCCAAGGCATCGTAGAACACAAATGTGGTGGTATCCTGGCTGGTGACGCGAATGTTGAAGTATCGTTCAAGCATCCGTACATCTTCCGGCGTGAACGCTACCGGCGCATATACCTGGTTGGCCGCTTCTGTAGGCCGAATGTCCGCATTGACCAGCCTGATGCGCCCTGAGAGCTCGGGACGGGCCGTGGTGCCACTCAGCCGGACGCCGCCCGTGACATGTGCCAGGTATCCTTCGTTGCCCATCACCCTGAATCGGTCCACGTCCACCCGCAGGTCATACGACCCCAGCGTGAGATCCGTCATGCCGAGGTGCCCGCTCCCATTCAGCGTGCCGGGTCCACTCTGCGCCGACAGGTGGCTGACGAGTACCGAGTCTCCTTGAAAGGAGCTTCGCGCCTCAATGGCCTGCGCCGTGATGCCGAGCGCGGGCAGATCGAGCATCCCTGCATCCAGATCCGCCGTACCCGTGAGCTGCGGCCTGGCCATTGTACCTCCGATCATCACCGTGCCCGTGAGTCGCCCCTCGACATCGCCGTAGATCTCCGGGTCCAGAAACGGCTCGACCCACCCCACATTGAAGCGGTCGGATTCAATCCTCATCGCAACCTCGTCGGTGGTCGGCGGAGCGGGGCCGATCCTATTGAGCCGCAAGTCCGCAGGCAGATAGCCTGCCACCTGCAGCGTGCTCTTGTCGACATGTTCTAGGCGGGCATCCACGCTGAGCCGCCCATCCGCGTAGGCTACCGCTCCATGCAGCGTCCCGACGGGCGTCTCGGACGACGCGACCGTCATGGCGATCATGCCTTCCATCAGCGGTGCTTCGGCCTCGCCCGTCAGCACGAACTCCCCATTGACGACACCGCCCAGCCCAGGGAATCCGAAGAGATCCGCTACCGATGCCGGCCGCACATCGAACAACGTCAGCACCAGGCTCTGCCGCCCGTCGGGATCTACAATGCCATCCAGAGCGATCTCCTGGTCGCGCTCTACCAGCAGCAGATTGCGCACGCGATACGCGTCCTGATAAGAGATGTGGGACTCCTGGTCCAAGTGCCATTGTTCGGAGCCCAGAGCCAGATTCAGCTGCTGCATGACGATTTCCTTCTGGGCTACGTTCGCCAGACCCTTCATGTGCGCGCTTCGCTCTTCGTCAATCGTCACATGCGCTTCAAACGCCAGGGTATCGTCCCGAAGCGCCGCCTGCCCGGTCGCGCTGCGCGCCGACAGGCCGGGAACAGATACGCGGCGCAGATCCGCCCACAGGCTGTCCAGGCCGATCGTGCGGTGACCGCCGTCGCTTTGCGACAGCGTGCCACTCACGCCAGCCGCCGCATCCAGGACTCGGATCGCTTGCCCGGTGGTGCTGCTGAACTGCACATGCCCATCAAAGGCCAGCGTGTCACCTGCGCCGCGCGTTGCAATCCAAAGCGTATCGCCAGGGGCCCATTCGTTATGGATCAGGGCGTCGGAAAAAAGGCCTGCCAGCGGCTGCGCATCCAACACCGCGCCGCCGACCGCAAACGTGTGCGCCGAAGGACTGCCACCAAAGATCGGCAGCTGGCCGCGCCCGCTGAGCCGCAATGCATTGGAGGCCAACCGCACGGTGTCCACCGTGAGGAGTCCGTCTGCCAGGGTAAGTGCGGCGGCAAAGTCCTGGATGCTGACATCACGGTACTGCGACCGCTCCGCCGCAACGCGCACACGCTGCAGCTTAAGCGACTCCCGACCCGTTCCTGCTCCGGCAATATCTACCGCACCGGAAAAGGTTGCTGGTAGGCCGGCCAGCGCATTCAAATCCAGCGCCTGCGCAGTCGCGCGCAGCGCGTACGAGGGTGTCGCATCAAACCAGCGGCCCCGTATGCTGTCGATATGCAGCCCGCCCAGGTTCCAGGCAGCCCGGGCCGTTCCGCCGTAACGGCCGCTGTCGGCTTGCAGATGGAGCGCGAACTCATTGATCAGCTGCTCATTGATGCGGGACGCTTCCAGGTTCGCTGCGACTTCAAGAGACCACGCTGCGGGCTGCGCTCCCGTGATGCCGAGCGTGTCCACGGTGCCCGTGAGCTGCGTTGACAGGTTGTCCATGTCCAGGATCGCGCCCAGATCCAAGTTGCGAAACGACATTCTGGCCAAGGCAATGGACGCGTCTGGCGAGGTCGCTACGGCCGTGAAGTCCAGCGCCGCGCCGGCAGGCATGAACAGCGCCACATCGGCTTCCTGGTGGCTCGCACCAAGGCGCAAGGCGACCCGACCGGAATCCACCGCCTGCGCATTGACCGTGGAGGGCTTAAGGAGCAGGTTGATGGCGACGTTGTCTCCTCCAAGCCCGGACACCGTGGTCGTGCCCTGTAACGCGCTTCTCCACCCGTCGGCCCACAGGCCAATATCGACGCTGTCGAAGACCAGTGCATCAATTGTGAATGCAGGCACCGCGTCAAAGGGGCGGCCCCGCCCTGCCCACTGGAAGGTGCCTAGGGCAAGCCTGGCATGCCCGCTGAAGACAGCGTCGGAGTCGCGCAGGGCTGCCTGGGCATGCATGCTGTCTATGGCATAACGGTCCCAGCGCGAATCCGTCAGTGCCACGAAGGCGGACGCCGAGTCTGGCCGCGCGAAGCCGCGCATGTGAGACACCGCGACGCCTGAGATTGCGCTGGACACGCCCATTCCCATGGCGCCCGCCACATCCAGCCGATCAGTCGAAATGCTGATGCGGATTTCGCCCTCGGGATCGCCCGGCACCCCGTGCGCCTTCGCCGTAAGGGACCCGGATTCTGCGGCGAGTACTGCGCCGATGTCCAGCATCCCGCCATGCAGGCTGGCGTCCAGCACGCCGTGTACGAGCGGGAGCGTGCCGATCAGCCCTTCGCCTGTGCGCACGGCAAGTGTAGCCTCTTGTGTTCCGCGGCCTTCCAAATTCAGCGTACCGCGCAAGTCACTTGTTGTGCTCGCACCCAGATGCGCAAGGTCAACGCGAGAAAAGCGGCCTTCGGCGACATACGGCGGCGGCGACTCGCCAAGGTCTGCCTCACCCGTCATGGCCACGCGAAATCCATCCGCTTGAAAATCCAGCGCTGCAGTAGCTTTGCCATCCGCTATGGCGGCGTGCACATCACCGCGGCCTAGGCCCACGCCCGCCAAGCTGCCATCCAGCACCTGCAAATGGAGCCCGCCCGTCCATGCGCCCGCGTTCGCCAGCGTCGCCGTAAGATCAGCGCTGATGGTGCCTACCAGGCTCGTATCCAAAAGACTGAGATCGAGATCGCGTGCTGCAACAAGCCGCGCTTCATATGCACTGTCCGGCGCCGCCCGGACATCGAACATCACGGTACCGCGCGCTTCCACGGCACCCTCGCCGAAGAGCCGGTAGCCGCCTTTGTGGTCTGTGACGGTGGCCTGGAGCGCCAGGGGCCCCTCGACCCCGCGCAGGCCTGTCAGCAGCGCGACATCGCCCAGCGCCAGGGGCACAGCGTGCACCTCCAGCGTGTCGACACCCGGGAGGCCTTTACCCGGCAGGTTTGCGCGACCTGTCAGCATTACCGCTGTGCGGCTGCTTGTCACACGCACTGAGTCGAGCGAGAGCGTGTGCTCCTTAAGTTCGATTGCGCCTCCGATGCGGAGCGGTTCGCCGCCTGCATGGATAGCCACACTCATGGTGTCTAGCCCCACAGCTGCTTCGCTGCCCAGCATCAGCGCGCCGCGCACGAAGTCGATGCCGACCACAAGGCTGGTGTCTTCTCCTAAAGGCATGGTGAGCTGCGAACGACGCACGACAGCCTCATCGATGTGCACCGCAGGCATCGCTTGCGCATCCGTGGTGTCTGCGTCTGTGCGGCCCAGCGTCAGATCGACGCCAGATGCGACGATGCGACGGATGTGCACATTGCCGCGCGCCAAAGCCAGGGCGCTAAATCGTACGCGTACTGTGTCCACGGCCAGCGTCGTGCCGCCGCCTTCAAAGCGCAGCCCAAAGACATCAATGCGGCGGGCCCAGTTGCCTCGCGCGTCCTCAAAGGACATGCCCGATTCACCGAGGGTGACCTTCAGGGCGGTGCGCAGTCCCCATGGAGTCCTAAGCGCTCCCAGAAGCCCTAAGAGCACGAGGGCGGGTGCTATCCACCACCATGTCCGACTCTGGCTTGCTCGCTGCTTCATCAGAAAGCCTGTCCGATGCTTACATGCACAGCGAGACGATTAAGCTGCTGGCGTTTCGGCTCGATGAGGCCCAAGTCCGTCAGAAAGGCGTTTCGCGGGGACTGCAGATCCAGTGGTCCGGGATTGATCTTGGCAGCCACATCTACGCGCACAAATCCGATCGGCGTGGCGTAGCGCACGCCGGCGCCAGTGCCGAAACGCATACCACCCCAGTCTATGCGACCGTCGTCGCGCAACCCGCACTGCACCGGAACCGGCTGCGACTGCGCTCGGTCCCGGTACGCGATCGAGGTGCATCCTGGCGTCACAGTTTCGGCGGCCGATACTTGTCCCGCATCGGCAAACAGCGCCACGCGCCAGGGACCGCTCAGCCGGTACCATAGCTCAAGGCCTGCAGAGACGCGGGTCAGGCCGCCGACGGGCTCGTACCGGGCGCTGCTCGTAAGGGGCAGGTCTCCGTCGTAGACTGGAGTGCCTGTATCGTCGGTCACCAGTTTGGTGCGGTTGACTTTGGGCCCCACATGCCCTGAGCTCCATCCGCGCACATCGTTGCCGCCCACATAGAAACGCACCGGGTCGAAACGGTTTTCGAGGGGAGCGGTGAACTGCGCATCAAAGGCCGCAGGAGCACCATGGGCCCACAGGGTAACGAACGCATCGTGTGCGGGCCACATGCGTCCCGCGGCTATGCGCAGGCCCACAAAGAGATCCTGCGTCATCGGCATGAACCCTGAAGCTTCCACGCTCACCTTGCTATACTTAAGCCCGACGCCTGCCAGTCCCAAGAGGCGCTGCACGCCGCCCGCGTGTTCCACCGACGACTGCACCGTATAGCCGCGCCGCGGATTAAGCAGGTTGTCGGTCCATCCCCAGATGCTGCCCAGCGTCAGCACCCCTTTGCCGTATGTGTCTTTAAGGTCGGTAGTCAAGGTGCTCGAATAGGCTGTCGTTCGCCCGAGGTTGTACTGCAGGGTGACGGCGCGCGTGGTCAAAAGCCCGTAGAGCAAGGTACTGTTGACGCCGTACTCGCGCCGGTTGATGCTCCGCGAGCGCTCCGAGTTGAGCAGCAGCGGATCCCGCTCCAGCTGCACATAGGGCTCAACGACTGCGGCCAGCTTTCGGACCAAGAGATACGGCTGTGTCAGCGCCAACGAAGCGCGTGCGAGCCTGTGCGGGAGGGTGGGCGTGGTCGGCAGGAGGCCGGTCTGGATCTCCGCCGTTGCGCCCAGCACGCGCGCACCGCCCAAGAAGTTGCGGTGCGACCAGCGCCCTTCACCCCAAAATCCTGCGCGCTGGTCGTATCCAGTTTCTGCGGTGACGTAGCGAAGGCGCGCCTCTCGCAAGTCGACATGCACGGTTACGGTGGAATCGCGTACCTGGGGCGGCACATGAACCTGCGCAACCTGAAAGAGGTTCAGTGCAAAAAGCTCACGCTGGCCCTCAAGCAGCACCCGGTTGGAAAAGGCGTCGCCAACCTTGAAGGGCAGCTCGCGGTGCACCAGGCTTCGATGTACACGGCGGTTGCCTTCCACCCGTACTTCATCAATGATGCCAGGGGGGCCGGGGTCGACCAAAAAGTCTATGTCCGCGGTGTTGTAGACAGAGTCTATGCTCGTTACGGTGTACAGCGTAGCGAAGGCGTAGGACTGATTCTTAAGCCAGCCAAGAACCTCGTCTTCGATCTGCACCACCTTGAACGAGGTCAGGCGGTCGCCGGCGCGAAAGGTGGTGCGATCTCTGAACTCGATCCATTGTGTGCGCATGTCGCCTTCAAAGGCGCTGGCGAGATATCCGCCCACAGTATAAAACCCCATATCCTGGATGATGACCGGTGGGCCGTGCCGGATCGTGAAGCGGACGCGTATCGCGTCTTTCCGGGCGTCATAGGTGGAGGCCGCATAGTCCACATGGGCATGCAGAAATCCTTGGGCCTGCAGGTGATTGCGCAGCCGCACGACATCGCGCTGCAGCTCTATCGGGTCCAGAAGAAACAGGTCACCGGGGCGATTGAACGGCCACGGTAGGCGGTCTCGCAAACTGGGCGCGCGCGTGGCGATGAGCCCTTTTAGCGTCTCTACGGATTCGACCTGCCCGTCCTCAAAGGCGAAGGTGACCGCCCTGACACGCGTGGTGCTGCTTGCGCCCAGGAGATGCGTCTGCGCCCGCAGGGCGCCGCCTGGCGCAGCCAGACCGGCGGAGGCGAAGCAGAGAAGTCCCAGCGCTGCTCTGAAGGCGTTACGCGGACATCCTACGCTGCTCATATACGGGCGGTACACCATGCAGTATCGTATCTGCAGTGATCCGACATCGTGTCACGCCCGTGTACGTATGAATTCGGTACATGATGTCCAACATGCGTTCTTCTATCACGCTACGCAGGCCGCGTGCACCCGTGCCGTGTCCTTGGGCCTTCTTAACAATCGCATCCAGCGCTGCGCCCTCGAAGAGCAGTTCGATGCCATCCAGGGCGAACATCTTCTGGTACTGCTTGACGAGTGCGTTTTTCGGATCGACCAAAATGCTCTTCATGTCCTTGTCGCTCAGCGGGCTCAGTGCAGCCGTGACCGTGAGCCGCCCGATAAACTCGGGAATCAAGCCGTACTTGATCAGGTCATCCGGCTCGACATGATGCAGAATCTGCGGGTCATGATGATCAATATGCTGTTGGTTGCCCATGACGAAGCCGATGACGTTGGCACTGATCCGGCGCGCGATGATTTCGGGAAGTCCAACAAAGGCACCGCCGCAGATGAACAGGATGTCCTGCGTGTTGATGTTGGTCAGGTTCTGCTCCGGGTGCTTGCGCCCGCCCTTGGGCGGCACATGTGCGATCGTACCTTCGAGGACCTTCAAGAGGCCTTGCTGCACGCCTTCGCCCGATACGTCGCGCGTCAGCGAGGCATTATCGCTCTTGCGCGCCACCTTGTCGATCTCATCAATGAAGATGATGCCCCGCTCTGCGAGCTTGACATCGTGGCCTGCTGCTGCCAAAAGCTGCGCAAGGATTGTTTCTACATCTTCGCCCACATACCCGGCCTCGGTGAGTACAGTAGCGTCGCTGATCGAAAACGGCACATCTAGAATGCGCGCCAAAGTCCGTGCCAAGAGTGTCTTACCCGTCCCCGACGGACCCAGGAGCAGTATGTTGGACTTTTCCAGTTCTACGCCATCCGGCACGCCATCCTGCTCCCGTGCACGCACGCGCTTGTAGTGGTTGTAAACGGCCACTGAAAGGGCTTTTTTTGCGTGCTCCTGTCCGATGACGAACCTGTCCAGCTCCTGCTTGATCTCCATCGGGAAGAGCTTGTTGCGCCCCACATTGCGCGTTTTGACACGTGCAGGCTCTCCGATGCTCCAATCATCGTCGTCTTCCTGCACGATTTTGGAAGCGGCGTGGATGCAGTTTTCACAGATGAAGGCATCTTTGCGCCCGGCCACCATTGAGTTGACCTCTTCCGAAGTTCGGCCGCAGAACGAGCAGCGGATGTTTTCATTCATGAAATCTGAACTCATAGTGCGTTCTGATGCTGTAGCGTATCTAACGCCGTGTTGTGGGAGGGCATCTGGGCATGCATGGCGGTAAGCCATGTATCAAGTCGTGCCTTGAGCGCTTGCGCGGTGTCTGCATTGACCACCGCCTGCGATTCTGACACATCCTGGTCCAGATTATACAGCTCCGTACGCCCATCCTCATAGAAGTGAATCAGCTTCCAGGGCCCCTGCCGAACGGCACTGCCGGGCGCGCCGCCCTGGTTGCCGTAGTGCGGATAGTGCCAGAAAAGCGCCGTCCTGTCAAGTGCACCTGCGCCGCCCAACAATGCTGCAAGGCTTGTGCCATCCACATTGCGCAGCGCTTGGCCCGCCAACTCGATCATCGTGGGAAAGAAGTCGATGCTGATAATGGGTATATCGCTAACAGTATTACCCTCCACCACTCTGGGATAACGTACGATTGTCGGTTCGCGAATGCCGCCTTCGTAGAGCCATCCTTTGCCTGCGCGCAGCGGGAGGTTGCTGGTAGGATGGCCTTCGGAGGTGCTCAGTCCGCCGTTGTCGGAGGTGAAGATCACCACCGTGTTGTCTGCCAGATTCAGCGAGTCCAGCGCGCGCAGAACCACACCGATCGCCGTATCCATCGATTCCACCATGCCGGCATACACGGCATGGTTTTGCACCTGGCGAACTCTACGAGCGCCTTCGATGCCCCAGGTGGATGCGGGCGCAGGCTTTGCCTGATATTTGGCTTCAAGCTCGGGCCGCGTCATCAGGGGCGTATGCACGGAATAGAAGGACAAGAATGCCAGGAACGGCACGCCTTGCGACTCCTGTATGAACCGGGCGGTCTCGTGTGCCAGCCGTGCCGGAAGGTGCTCCCCGGGAGGTCCATCTTCCAGGCGGGGGTTTCCGTACGGCACGAAGTAGCGGCCCGGCCCGTAGGGCCCGCCGCTCCGGTGGCCACCCTTGTTGATCTGGTAGCCGTGGTCTTCCGGCCACGATCCTTCCGGACCCAGGTGCCACTTGCCTGCAAAGAAGGTGCGGTAGCCCGAAGTCTGTAGTGCTTCGGCAATGGTCTCGGTGTCGTGGGGCAGCGCATCCATATAGGGAGCCGGCAGCAACGGCCGGGTCGCGCGCCACCGTTCTCCAACCTCGTGCGGCTGCGGTCCTCCAAAGAAATCCGTAGTGCGCAGGCGCGCCGGATACAGTCCCGTCTGGATGCTTGCCCGGGTCGGACTACAGACCGGTGCTGCAGCATAGGCCGCGGTAAAGCGCATTCCCTCGCGCGCCAGCCGATCCAAGTTCGGTGTTTCGTAAAACGTATCCGGGTTGTAGGCCCCTA
This sequence comes from Rhodothermales bacterium, assembly GCA_951812585.1. Taxonomy (GTDB): domain Bacteria; phylum Bacteroidota; class Rhodothermia; order Rhodothermales; family Bin80; genus JAAXGV01. The sequence continues at coordinate 1,032,510 of OX638318.1, forward strand.
CATCCATGTAGCCGAGGTCGTCGGCAAGGATGAAAACAAAGTTTGGTGGTGCCTTGGCGCACCCAGCCAGGAGCGCACCGAGCAGCACGCTCAGCGCAGCATACTTATGCATGGTAGTAGGGTTGGAGCGTGCTGAGCGGGTAGGCCTCCAAGATGCGGCGTTCACGGTACAGATGCCATGCCGCCGTGCACACCTGCGTCGTGTACAAGGCATTGGCCCCGCCCCCTACGATGGCACCCGCCACCGGCACGATCTGCGCGAACTTCATGGAGGTGAGCCGTTGCCCCAAGGCCCGGGCCACGCCCTTGACTGACGCAGACACCGCGAGCTGCTCCACGGTCTTTTTCGTATGGCTGTCGGCCAGTGATTGCGTCACCGCGCGCACCGGTATGAGGCCTTCGGTGCGTTCGTCTTCCACGGGCTGCGCCTCGGCGTGAAGAATCTGCAAGGCAAACAAGCGCTCATGTTCTGCCGTTATGTCGTAGCCGCAGTACGTAGCGTATTCGCCCACGGCCCTCAGGTTTAGTGCCACCAGCCCCACTACGTCGGGGATCACGCCCGCTGCGCCGGCCATGCCTGCGGCCACGCCCTGGGCTGCCGTGACAGACCGGTACTTGATGCCTACGCCCTCGAGCGTAGCATCCAAAATGTTAAGATCCAGCGCACGGATGTCCTGGACGCAGCGCACTGCGTAGCCGCGTTTGCGGTATTCTGCGTAGATGGATTCGCGCCAAACCGTATCTTGCGCCAGCTCGTTAACCACCTGGAGCAGTCCAGCGATTACGTTGTTCAGCGTCCATTGCACGCCGGGCATGCCAAAAGCCAGGTCGGTAACGTACCGTAGCCCCTTGTTGGCTTGCGCCACCGCGCAACCAACGAGGCCGGGCTTGCGTGTCCGCCATGAATGGACATCGCGAAGAACCTGTTTTTCGAAAGCTGTCGGTTCGCCGCTTTCCACGACTTGGAGCGCCTGATTAGGCCATAGTACACAACCTTGGCGCCCTAATGATCCGTTGGCGCCACAGCAGCCGCCAAAAGCCCGATGCATGGCACGGGAGCGTTGCGCCCGTAAAGAGCGATCAGTTTGCTATCGGCCAGAACACACCAAAGCGGAGCTGGAAAGCGGGCATCGGATAGATCGGCACGACCTGATTGCCTGCCATTAGCGCGGTTCCGCTCAGAATGTTTTCGTAAGCCACAAAAAGCACAGCCGAACGCACGCCTGCCTCGGCCACGACATCCACGACAGCGGACGCAGGAAGTTTTTCGCCATCCGGGTACAGCATGGGATTCTCGGACAGCACCAGCAGGCCCGTCGGTGCGTGGAGCGTGCGGCTTGTCATCGCGGACCATAGCCGCGCGCGCACCGACAGATCGAGTCGCAAATCGCCCGTAAAGAGCTGATAACGCGCGCCCAGGCGCGCCTGACCCGACAGCGTTGGCACGGCCTTTTCGCGACCCGAGGGCACATCACCGAGCAGCGTGAGGTAGAGCATATGCGCATGCACATAGAATCCGCGCGGCGCGCTGCGACGTAGCCCGACATCCACCGCTGCGCCGTAGAGGTGCAGCGGGCCGGGATGCACGCGCGCCACCATGCTGTCGCTGCGTGGACCATAGAATTCCACGAGGTCATTCTCCTGTCCTGCGAACACCGACAGGTCCACACGCAGCGCGCCGCGGGATGTCCGAAGTCCCAGTCTGACTTGCGCCGTGCGACCTATGGGTGCTGACGCGAGCGTCTTCGCAAAGGGCCCAAATCCAGCCGTAGCCATGTGCGCTGGCACAACACCCACGGTATATGCCAACGCGTACAGGCTGCGATAAGCGGTAGACAGGGTTGCGCTGGCCAGCACGCTGCGCTGCACCAGCGTTATGCCCGTTTCGCCTGTCACGAGGAAGGCTCCGCGCTGCACCGAGTCCAGGACTGCGATATGTGCCTGCATTCTGCGCTCCTGCACAGACACCTCGGTCAGCATTCGAAAGCGGTGCAAGCCATATTGTATGCGCTGGTGCAGCTGCACCCCCAGGCGGCTGCTGCCCGCTTCGATGGCATCTGTGGCTCCGGGGATGTACCGCAGGCGCGCACTCGAAAGCCAGGCCTGCAGCGTCAGCGGTGTTGCCAGCGTTCGCATGCGCAGCACGGCCGTGGCGTCATGCCGCACTTCGCGCCGCACGGCCGTGGCGTTACGCGTCACCGCGATGAGCCGGTTATAGATGCTGTCATACAGAGCCATGGGCATCACGCCGCCGTGCGCGCCGAGGCGACGCTGGTTGTGCAGGTACAATGCCTCGAACGACCATCGCAATTGCTGATACCGCACGCCCAGCATCAGTTGACGCATGCGTTGGAGCTTGCTGCCGGGGTATTCGCCCTTGGCCGCTGCACCTCCGTAGGCAAAGAGTCCCTGGGCCAGGCCTGGGCTGCCCAGCACAGCCGTTTGAATCTGTTGCGTGTGCAGGGCCGTCACGCGCTGCAGACCGTTATCGCCTGCCTGGTAATGCAACTCAGTATGCGGCTTTGCAGAGCGGAAGGATCGGAGCCGTGTGAAGACCGACACGGGCATGGCACGCGTGCCCTGGCCCACGCCCGGCGTGCGGAGCAGCGCCGTAGGCAAGAGATCATAGCGCGGGCGTCCTGTGAGGAGATCGCCTAAGGGTATGCCTTGCCAGTATAGCGCGACATGATTCGGACTCGACCCCAGGTAGCTCCAGGCCGAAGGCCATCCAAAGGAGCCGAATTCGTAGGCCATCGAACCCGCGCGCCGGGCCAGCGTGGCGGTCACGTCGTGGTCAAAATGCAGGAGCGTGTCCTCGACTTCGGCGCGGACCTCCGTCGAAGCGAATCCCATAAAGGACGCCGGGTCCGGTGGCACTACCGGCTGTGCTAGTGAGTCAGGTCCTTCCTGCGCGAAGACCACACCCCCGGCCAGGCACCAAGGGGCCATCCACGCCACTACCGTCCTTTGCAGCGCAGTGGTCCTAGGCACGCCGTTGAAGGTACGCCAGGTTGGCGGGCGAAAACGGCCGGGGCGTCAGGTCGAATAATTCGTAGAAATCGGTTGGGTCACCCGTATTGCCGGAAATGAGCATTTCCAGCTGATCCCGCGTGATGGGCACAATGCCCAACGGTCCCAGCCGCTTTATGGCTGTGCGTATCAGCGACAGTGGCAGCGCCACCTTGGGGCGCGGCTTGCGGCCTAAGCCCAAGGCAATCCGGTCAAGCACTTCCCGATACGGATACGATTGCTGCCCCACAGCGGTGATGCGTCGACCGTGTACAGCATCCCGCGTCAATGCTTGCACGAACGCCTCGGCCAGCTCCTCTACGGACACGGGCTGCAGCCTGAAATCCTGCATACCGAAGAGCGGAATGATTGGCAGCGGCAGAATGAGCTCTCTCGCCAGGCGCGTACAGAACTCAATGGTGCCTGGCGCTGGCTCCCCGAAGACAATGCCGGCACGGAGTATCGCCCAATGCTTGAACCCCGCCGCGCAAACCAGTTCCTCCGCTTCCCACTTGGTGGTTTGATACCGGCTTGCGCCCTCTGGCGAAGCGCCGTTTGCACTTATGTGAATGAACCGCTGGATGCCGGCCTGACGCGCCGCTTGCAGAACGAAGCGCGTCGCTTCGACATGCAGCTTTTCAAAGGTTATGCACAGCTCTTTGCGCTCCTCAATGATGCCCACCAGGTGAATAACGGCCTCACAGCCGTCCATAGCACCATTAAGTGTGGCCGGTACTGTGACATCTCCTCGCACGACCTCTACGCCGCTTGGCGAACGGCTTCTCACCAAACAGCGGACCGCATGTCCATGAGCCTTGAGCGCATCAACAACACGTGCCCCTATGAAACCGGTGGCCCCTGTGACAAATACATGCATCTGCTTCGTGTGACTGGTGCACACGCGTTATAATAGCAGATACGCAAGTACCAATCACCATAGGCTGCCTGTAGTCAAGCACCGGCCAATGGCGTGGATGGCCGCACCGGAGCCGCTTTCGCCCCAAGCGGCGAGCGCCAACGATTGGCTCAACGCAAGATATGCGCATCAACCGATGAACACGCGTGTTACCCGTCCTGTGTCCTTGGGACTGGGGCACCTGCATTCGTCTAACGGCGCGGCGCGAAAGGCGGAGTGCCCGCTGCGAAGAGTGACCTTCGTGCAAGAGATCCGGTCATGCCTTTTCCAGTGCCGCAGGCGGTTATCGCGTGAGCGCCGGCTCCGTACTGCCTGCTGACTGGTATCTTGTGACATGCTGCTTTGCGCTTGCCAGCGCAAAGCAGCACGAACAGCCGCTGTGGCGTACACTATGCACAGTGCAACCCTTCCGCTATGCGCATCATCGCTGGAACCCTGCGCCGACGGCCGCTAGCCGTACCCGAGGGACTAGGCGTACGGCCCAGTACGGATCGCGTTCGAGAGTCCATTTTCAATCTCTTGGCCCACCGCTTGCCGCTGCGTGGCATTACTGCGCTGGACCTTTTCGCAGGCACGGGCGCACTGGGCCTTGAAACGATAAGCAGAGGGGCGCGGCATGTCACTTTCGTAGAACATGACGCGCGCATTCTGGCCGCAGCACGCCTGAATGCCGCGGCACTCGGCGTGGTGCAGCAGTGCCTGTTCTTGCGTCTGGATGCGGTCCGCTACCTGCAGCGGCTGCAGTCTGGCGATTTCAGCGTCATCTTTGCCGATCCGCCGTATTCTTTGCCCTCTATGGATGCACTGCCCGACATGGCGCTGGTCCATCTTGCTCCCCGTGGGCTGTTTGTTCTTGAGCACGACAAGCGCATCAGGTTTGACGGCCATAGCCATCTGGATTGCAGCCGCCCCTATGGGCGCACCATCGTCAGCATTTTTACTTCGACACCCGATTGATGCCATGGCCCGCCTTGCTCTGTATCCTGGCTCGTTCGACCCCTTCACCCTAGGGCACTTGGATATCGCACAACGCGCACTGCGCCTTTTTGATGCCGTTGAAATCATCGTCGCCGCGAATCCTGAGAAGAAAGCATCCATGCCCGCCGATGTGCGGGCTGCACTGATTCAGGAGGCCACCGCCGATATCCAAAAACTGTCTGTGCGTACCTTTGAAGGCCTCGTTGCCGCTTATGCAGAAGCGCGGGGCGCAACTGCGCTCATACGCGGTGTGCGATCAGCGTGCGACATCACCTATGAAGCCAAGATGGCCATAGCCAACAGCCGCCTCTGCGCGGAGCTGGAAACCATCTTCCTGCTTACCGCACCCGCATACGCGCACACGAGCTCCAGCCTCGTGCGCGACATCGCCCGCTGGGGCGGCGACCTGACGCCCTTCGTTCCACCCGCTGTCGCCGCGGCCTTGCGGCGACCTTATGCTTAAACGCTTGACACCCGTTATGCCCACGCAGTTCAATCCACGCATTGCTTCCATGCGTCCCTCCGCCACGCTCGCCATGAGCGGACGCGCAAAAGAACTAAAGCGTCAAGGCGCTCCCGTGATTGCGCTCAGTGCCGGAGAGCCCGACTTCGGCACGCCTGCGCCGATAGCCGAGGCGGGCATACAGGCCATCCGGGAAGGATTCACACGTTACACCCAGAATCCAGGCGTACCCGAATTGCGCGAAGCCATCTGCGCCAAGCTTCAGCACGACAACGGGCTATCCTACACCCCGGGCCAGATCCTCTGCTCCAACGGTGCCAAGCAGTCCATCGCCATGACTGTTGCGGTCCTCTGCGCTGAAGGCGATGAGGTGCTGATCCCCGCGCCGTACTGGGTAAGCTATCCCGAGATGACGCGATGCGCAGGGGCTCAGCCCGTGATAGTTCCCACGGGGGTCGACACCAATTACCGGCTGACGCCGGAAGCATTGGAAGCAGCCATCACGGAGCGGACACGGCTTCTCATCATGTGCTCTCCGTCCAATCCGACCGGATCAGTCTATTCCAAGGCTCAACTGGAAGCGCTGGCTGACACGCTGCGACGGCATGAGCAGATCTTCGTGGTGTCCGATGAAATCTACGAGCATGTAGTCTACGAAGCCGAACATGTGGCGTTTGCTTCACTCCCCGGTATGCTGGACCGTACGATAACGGTAAACGGCTTTTCCAAGTGCTACGCGATGACCGGTTGGCGCCTGGGCTATATGGCAGGCCCGCAGGAGGTCGTAAGGCAGGCCGCGAAGCTGCAAGGGCAGTTCACCTCGGCACCTTCTTCCATCAGTCAGCGCGCCGGGATCGCTGCGCTCGCAATGGATATGGGCCCTATTCGCGCAATGGTGGCGGCCTTCAGGGAGCGGCGCGACTACGCGCTGGCGCGGCTGGCCGCGTTCAGGGACTGTGAGTGTCCCAAGCCCGAGGGCGCATTCTACCTGTTCCCGCAGGTTCGTCCGTACTACGGACGCCGCGCACCCTCCGGACGCGTCATTCATGACAGCCAGGACTTGTGCTTCTATCTCTTGGAAGAGTGCCATGTGGCACTGGTGCCCGGCGCAGCGTTTGGCGACCCGGATGGCATTCGCATCTCGTACGCTGCCTCCATGGAGGATCTAAGGACTGCGCTAGACCGCATGGAGGCAGGGCTGAACGCGCTTGAATAGGGAATTCATATACCAACACCACCCTTTTTATGCCTCGCTTGTTAACATCCATTAGTGCCGTTGGACATTCAGGCTAGGCCAGCACTGCCCCGGAATTACGGCGTAGCCGCAACACCGTGCTGGTAGCACCGGAGAGTCCAGAGCCCGTGCCTTCACACTTCGATTCAGTGTTGCGCTACAAGTGCAGGAAGTGCTCCGGGGTAGAATTGACGGCTGCCCCTTCAGCGATCTACAAGCTTGTTCATAAATCAGAGAGAAAAAGAGAGTCCCAGTGTCACCGATTTCCTCCTTGCAACCCGCCTAATGCCGAGCTCCCGCCTGGTTGTGGGGCTGAGGAAGTTACCCAAGCATCTTTGGGCTTCACCGGCAACGACCAACCCTATGTGCCACAAAAAGGCGGCAATCGTAACTTAGTGGAGGATCGAACCAAGCTACATCGTGATAGCGTAGCCAGCTACCAAAGGAATACCATCATCCGTCGTCAGCACACCATACGCTTTTTCATGTCGAATAGCTTCCAGCCGCAACCCTGACGGCAAATCAACTGTATCAAGTACACTGCCGTCTGCATTCAGAATCAGACACGCAGCCGTAGATGCACCATGTTCGGCGCTGAGCTGTACCCAGAGGCGTCCATCGTCAGCCACCACGAATTGACGGTATGCGGGTTTTGTTTTGGGTAGCGTGGTCTCACGGAGAGTACGGCGACGGCCTTCAGATGCATTATCAAACAATTCTGAAAGATCAGCTGAGGTTACGGGCAATGCCTCGTGCTCATGTTCAAGGATGCGCTGTGTAGCACCATCCATGGACTGCACCGTGATCTTGATGGCATCGTTCCAGCCTGAATACAGCAATTCGTCCGGGCCAAGAGTAAACTGCGGAATTCTCCCGAAAGGCATTACAGAGACAGACATGGTCGATGCAGTCGATTTGGTAATGGACTCCCTCTCGGGTAAGCTCGCCAGTGGCAAACCCTTTTTTCGCCTTCCATTCCTGTCCAGCAGGAATATGTCCACAGACCGTTCTAATTCCGGGGCCCATTCGGAAGTCATACCATAGGGAGTCCTGAAACTGACCAAAAAACCTTCACGAACGACACCGATGAGACGACTGGGGTGACTAGCCCCTGCCTCCGCCACCGAAATGGTTTCCGCTACGCGGTGTTCACTTGGAGTGAACACCGTCACGCGCCACTGACTACCATCCCAGACGATCACCGCATCTCCGTCGTCAACAAAGACATCGTCAACTCTATCGAATTCGCCCGGCCCCCTTCCTTCCCGGCCAATCTCACTCACCAATTGACCCGTTTGGGAAAGAACGTAGACCGATGCACTCCCCCAATTGGCTACATAGACCAGCCCTTCGGAATTCACCGCAATCCGACGGACGATCGAAAAGAGGGGTCCTTCCTCATCGGCATCGTGTCCTGTTCTGAAAATCTCCTCCAACTTTACGTCTACCGCACCCAAGACATCCGCCGCATCCGTGTGAACGGATGACAGCCCTGTAGCTGTGAACAGGCCAAGCGCAGCAGCAACTAGACTTCCAAGTACAAGGCTCTTCATAACTTAAGGGCTCTTCACCCTTTTCCTTGCGTGCATGCTAGGGAGTGCAGGTCTCCCCTTCGCTAGCGGTACAACACCCGTCCTTTGTTGACCTTGCATGTCTGTGAACTACGCGAGCGCATCCCGTGGCTCGACAACAAGACGCTCCGCGTACAGCTATCCAAACGACCCTGATTGTCACAGGGCTAAATTGCCACGGTAATTGAGGCTAGTATAGTTGATTCCAGTCGTTAATGTCAACCCCAAAAGTCTTTTTGTGTAGCACAGTCGTTTCTGGGCACATGGCAGACACGGAAGCCCGCCCTGTGCCTTCTCGTACCTCCCCCTTAGAATCCAGCCTGCGCCCCTCGGGATGCCGCGCTAGCACTGCCTGCAGCGCCTTCCCCGCCTCGTCCACCGCGCGCTCCAAAACCGACCAGGAAGCGCGCGGCCACATGGCCTACCTCACCCCTCAACGCCCGAGTCCGATCTCCGCCACCTCGCGCCCCCTACCCCGCCGAGTGCATAGGCGGCGAGCGCTGCACGTTGCTCCTTGGACAGTGCGCGCCTTCGCTCCGGCGTGGCCCGCTCTAGGGCATCGCGCGCCGCACGCAAAGTCTTCTCGCGCTCCTTTACGGCGTGCCGACACTCTGTGATACCACGCCCGGCAGAAGCCTTGGCCTGTGCTCTGGCATAGGCCCGCACCTCCGGCGCAAGGCGCGTGACAAGGGGGCTGTCCTTGGCGCGCTCCCCAGTTACCCGCTGCCGAAGGCGCTGCGATCGCGACGGGGTCGGCAGCCCCAGTCGCTCCGGACGCTGCCTCATAACAGCCATTGCACCCTCCAAGCTCAGCTGCGTGAGCGCCGCAGTAAGCGAAGCAAGGGCCACGGCAACATCCAATCCGGCATGTCCGCGCACCAGCGCCAGAAGGTATTTAACGGACATCGTATTGGTGGGTATTACGGTCCCACAAACCACTGCTGGTACGCTATCGTCAATGCGGCTGGCGACGTTTCCGCCTTCGTCAGCTTGCGCTTCAGCCGCGCGTTCTCCTGTCACATTCGCTGGATCGTCTCCGCTTGCGACGAAGCAGGCTTGCGATCACGACCCGGCGCGCTGGCCAAAGCCTGCTGTTGCCCACACCATCTCGACAACGTAGAGCTATAGAGGCCCTCGCGGCGCAGCAGCGCACCGATCTGCCCTGGCACCGTACAAGCCTCGGCTTCCGCTACAATCCGCAGTGCATACTACGATGCGGACCGTAAGTCAGCGATCTTACGAACAACGCCAGAACGGTCAGCAGCGTGATGAATCGATCTGATTGTATGACCCTGGATCAGTAAAGCCGGTTCTAACTGCTCAGAAAGAACGGCGTCCGTGAGAGAGCTCGCGTCATCAGCATACCATAGTTCGAAGCTGGGACGTACTGCCTTGCGAACAAGGAGAGTCTTGTATCGGACCGACTCTTCGTTACTGTCATTGGTTAACAGAACTACTCGTACGGGAACTTGCCCACCGATGGCTTCATGTAGAGCTTCGGCCCGCCTCAAATCACTGACTTGCTTTTGAATACAGGCGTTGCCGGAGACAGGAATAATCACACCTACGGAATCGAAGCTTACCAACTCTTGCCTGCCCGTGGAGGCCTCACGAGCAACGAGGCAGGCATGGCCTGACCCGTAAAGTCGCGTTCAAGGACACCGAGATCACCTGGGGAAACCCCCAAGCTGAGGTCAAAAGGGAGCGCATTCCGTGCCCCAGTGTGTGTAACGTACATCGCGCCTAACCCTACTTAGTAGGGTCAAGAGAGCGATTTTGATTACCTCTGCCCTTATGGATGATAGCATAGCTTTCATGCACTATGGTGCAACGAACTGACAAACCTCAATATAGGGATTGGGCAACTGGCCAGCGTCGTCCAGGTCGGGCTGTACCACACGGTAGACCAAGCCGTTCCCTCCGTGCTCGAATCGACGGCTTACGCCGAGTTCCTCCGCGAGGAGAACTCCGTCCTTGGTAAATACCTGGTAACCCCAACCTCTGGATCCATTGGCATACTGAACCAGTAAGGTCTGGTCAGTGAGCTCAAAAAGGTCCTGCGTAAGCGTGCTGCTCTTGTGCAGATCACCAGAGGCTTTCATATACGCTCTAAGCCCAACCGACTTAAGGTCTGGAAGATCTTTCGAAACGTCACGGAACCAAGAAGAGCGGTCTGATATTTTGGCAACTATAGCACCGTCTCGCGTCATTTTCAATATCTGTGTCTCCACAGATCCGGCATAGAACATGTGGGTCCCATCCACAACTAGGCCTCCCATACCAAGCTTGTCGGTAGCAGTTGGGTAAGCACTGGAAGGCAAGACGATCTCATGCAAGGTCTTGCCGCTGGCGTTCATGTGCCTGATGACCTGTTTGTCCGGAAATCTATAGAGACCAAATAAATCACCTTGGGCGTCTACATCCTGGAATCCGCTGTGCACAACCATGGTATAGTCTGGGTCAACATTGCCCAAGCAACTCCCTTCGGACGTAAACCGGTATCCCCATGGACCGGCGTTATTAAGGAAGATGGACTGATCTCCGACAAACTTGGCATTCACCGGCCGGACTTCAAAGCCTGGATGGCAAATGGAAGGATCAAGCAAGGCCAGAAGCTTTCCGTCCGGATCAAACAGAAATGCTTGGCTTCCGATCCAATCGACGACAAGCATTCGTCCATCCGGAGCCACATCCAGACTTTTTATTCCTGCAATCAACAAGCCATCCGGGTGCACAGCATCTGGATCGGAAAGTGTAATCGTCTTCACCTTCTGCAAGTGTGCCAGCTGAACGGAATCAGCGGGCTGTGCGCCTGTGGTGCCCAGTACAAGCGCTCCCACGATGAACACTGCGATTGTCAGGGCGACCCTGATGTACTTCAGACTTTTTAAGAGAAACATGGGTATCGTCGGCTGATGTGACATGGAGCGGAGGATAATACGCGAAAGCAATTGTGTCAACTCGACTTCGCCATTTTGGGAACCCACCGTGGCCCGAGGGGGGGGGGTAAAGCAGGTCCAGCGTTGTTGACCTGCTCTGCAGCCACTGAAGCGTAGCCCGTTCGCTGCTGGGGTGCAGCATGCGTGCGACCACCAGGGCTACGGCCAGGCGCGCGTCGCGCTCCTTGGCGCCGGCCTGGATCAGCGTGTCCTTCAGTCCCAGATCCTCGAGCGCCTGGAGGCAGACGCGCTCTGCACCCACGCTGCGGGCATGCTCCGGGTGCTCAAGGGAGTCCATGTCCACCGTCATGACGCTGTCAGGCTCACCCTCCGGCTTCGCGTGTGCACCTATGCCGCGTGCGCGCAGCTGCGCGACAATGGCTTCGGCCGTGTGCTGCAGGCCGGGATCGAACACGAGCGTCGGCTGCCCCTGCAACAAATTCTCTATGTGAAGCACCAAGGCGCCCCACTGGTCACGGGGCGTGTCAAAGTGGACGCCCAGGTTCAGCAGGGTCGACTGGTGCACCTTCCCGCCGATGCGGTCGCTGCGGACCAGGCGGTAGCTGTGTCGCGTCTCGCCCTGCTTTGCGTGGGTCTTGGTTGCCCGAATGTACATGGTGTCTGCCGGTCACTGCCGACGCCAAGATAGTGACGGCGCACCCCAAGCAAGTCCACAGCTAACATCCTGGCACTACAACAGCCTTTTTCAGACAAACATGTTCAACGGCACATACGTGGATTCTACAGGAGGCATTCACGCGCTGCCCGACCAGTCCCAAGCGCGAATCAAGTACCTTCAGCGTCGATCAGCACACAGGCAGAAGGGCTCGTGCAGGTGCAGGACGCTGGCGAAGATCATCGCAAAACATCAACGCAAGCGCAAGCTTCAGGAACAATGGGATACGACACATCGTCAGGGACATCACCACGCTTTCCAATCTGGTGCTTCTCGAAGACCTGACAATCGAAAATTAAGAGGATGACGGGGAACGCCCGGGGACCATGGAGACCCCAGGCAAGAACGTGACGCAAAAGGCTGGCCTGAATCGCTCGATCCTTTCCACAGGCTGGTACGTGTTCGAGCAGCACCTGAAGGAACGAGCGATGATTTGCAAGGTGCCGGCTCCTTACACTTCACAGCGTTGCTTCCAGTGTGGTAACTGGAGGTCACTGGAAGCGGGCCACAGGCGCAGGTTGGTCGTTTCCGGTGTCGGCGCATGCGGATGTGAACACAGCAAAGAACCTCTGGGCGTCGGGGAGGCGTCCATAAAGGACGGAGAGGTGCTTCATTAGAGAGACCTGTGACCCGTCAACACATACGATGATGTTGGTTTCGTATGTAAATCCCCTTGAATAGGCTGAACCTGGCAACCAGCCAGGCATTGAAGCAGCGTCTTGGCCGCGCCGCGTGTGGATCCACCTGTCTCCTATTCTCGCCTGCTCCGACGCGGAATCGCGTCGCCGAAGGTGCACAAGGACCGCTACTGGCTCCATGTCTCGCTGTTTGTGGTGACCTTTGCATCGACCGCGCTAACCACGAGCTTGCTGTTCATCGGGCGCAGCGTGGCGTGGGCATCCAGCGATGCGCTATTCAACATCGGGGGGCTGCAAATTTCCGTGGGGATGGTGTCGGACGGGTGCCTTTTTGCCGGGTGCCTGTTGCTCTTCCTCACCGTCCATGAGTTTGGGCATTACTTTACTGCCCTGCGGCACAACGTGCGGACTTCGCTCCCGTACTATATCCCGGCACCGCTGATCGGCATAGGCACCATGGGCGCGGTCATCAGCATCCGGGAGGTCGTGCCATCGGTGCGAAAGATTTTCGACATCGGGGTAGCCGGGCCTGTGGCGGGCTTTCTAGTAGCACTTCCCATGCTCCTCTATGCCATGATGGAAGCGCCGCCTCCGGAGTACATGTTCGGCGTGGGCGGCCATGAGCCGTTGCTTGCATACATCGGCGCTTACGGGTCTTTTCCGCCAGAGCCTCTCAGCGCACCTGACGGCACGCGACTGACAATCGGCACGACCGCGCTGTATTGGGGCCTGCAGCAGCTGTTCGATGGTCTGCCGCCGATGTATGAGATGTACCACTATCCGATCCTCTTTGCGGCGTGGCTCGGGCTTTTCTTCACGGCACTCAATCTGATGCCCGTAGGGCAGCTTGATGGCGGGCACATCATGTATGCGCTGGTAGGTCCGAAGTGGGCCCTGCGCGTTTCGCAGGGCTTCGTTGTACTGCTGCTTACGTCCGCTGCTATCGGTGCTGCGCGCGATGGGCCGGGCCTGATTGCCACGGCCCTGCCCCGCCTCGGCGCATGGCCGCTCGTGCAGGAGCTATGCACCTGGGTGGCCATTGCCGTGGTGCTGCGCATCTTGCTGCGCCGGGTCTTTCGCAGCGCTCCCCGCTGGGCGTTGCCGATGGCCGGCGGCATCCTGATGATTGCGGTCCTGGGACGCCTCGTCGACAGTCCAATAGCACAGATCGGCTATTCTGGATGGATCGTCTGGTGTTTCCTGCTTGTGTTCCTGATCCGGGTCGAGCACCCGCCCGTCGCAACGTATGGCGTGCTTACACACGGTCGTCGCCTGCTGGGTATTACAGCTATGGTGATCTTTTTGCTTTGTTTCAGCTTTAAACCTCTTTATCTCGTATAACCCAACGCGCGGCCTTTCCCCACAGACTGTTACTCCACCGGCTACCCCCTTAATGCGCGTTTACCTGGTTCTGGGAGTCGTCCTTGTTGCGGCGTGCGATACAGCTCCCGGGCCGGAACTGCTAGGGCAGCGGCCTCCAGTGCTGGAGGACTTCAGCTTTTTTCCGCAGCGCCTGGTCTATGCACTGTTGCCGCCGGACCAGGTCGTGGGAGACAGCATCCACATCCCGATCACCATCGGCGTCACCGCCCGAGACCAGGGCACCCCGGTATCCGAGGTCTGGTACGTGATTCAGTCGCCATCCTCACTGACCGCGCCTGTGCGGTCGGGCCGCTTGGCCGCCGTCGGCAACAATCGGTACGAGCGGCAGGTCACCCTTACGCTCAATGCACTTGAAGTCCGTACGTATACACTGCTCGTCTACGCAGTAGATGAAGCGGCAAGGGTCAGCGGCGATGTTCGCGGCTCCCTGCATTACTACCGTTCGTTTGAGCCGGGCAGTCCGCCCGTCATTGATTCGCTGGCCGTGCCGGACACGCTGCAGCGTCCGGGCGCAGGGCAGCCGGCAGCCAGTCTGCTTCTGGTGGCTGCGGTCAGCGACCCTGATGGTCTCAGCGATGTCGCGCTGGTGGAGTTCTGGAATGAAACGGCGCCCGCGGTTCGCCTGCTGATGTGCGACGACGGGAACGCTGCACCCTGCGGTGCCAGCCAGGAAAGCGGCGACGCTGTGGCAGGCGATGGACTCTTCACGCTGCGCGTGTTCATCACCAGCGACAACGCTGCGGGCACGAATACGCTGCTGTTTCAGGCCACAGACCGCGCCGGACTCCAGAGCGTGGTGCACAGCCGCGACATCGTGATTCAATAATGCAGATGGCGCATTCCAACTTAGCCATGGTGCTTCGCCTTCGTGCGTGGACCCTCAATGCAGCGCCTTGGAGCGTGCTGCTCTGCCTTGTGTGCACAAGTGCTTTTGGACAACACCCCACGCAAAGCATCCTGTACAACAGCGTTACGAACCTGCATGCTGAAGGCGATGTGCTCTGGGTAGGGCCATTTCTGAATTTCACACGTGATGGCGGTGCGAGCTGGCAGGTGGCCCATGCGGATTCGCTGATGGGTCTGACAAATCGCGTGTACTCTCTGGATGTGGATGGCGATGTGATCTGGGTGGGGCTCGGTACTACGCGCACGATAGAATCCAGCGGGACGCAGCAGGCCGTCGACCTGGTGCGGGGGTTCATCTTTTCTACGGATGGCGGGGCCACCTGGACGTACCGGTCGCCGGACGCGCCGGGAGACAACGACCCTGAGACTACGGGCATTCTGGACCTTCCCAGCGACACGGTCACAGTTTACGGCGGTGTGGCGCTGCCCACCTTGCCGATCACCGTGCCGGAGCAGAGTCCGCCGTGGGACATTGACTACGACCCCTTGTCAGGAGATGTGTGGGCCGCCTGCCAACTGGCTGGGCTTCGCCGCTCAAAAGACGGGGGCCTCACCTGGCAGCGGATCGTGCTCCCTCCAGACACGACCGCGTACCTGTCGCCCGAACTCGGGTATCAGTTCCCATTCTTTGTGCAGCCCACCCGCGTGCCGGTAGACCAGTTCTTTGGGCTGAATTTCCAGCTGTTCAGCGTCCTGGCGGATGCCGCAGGCACCGTATGGGCAGGGTCTGCCGGCGGACTTAACCGCTCCGACGATGGCGGTGACAGCTGGCACCACTACACCACGGACGATGGCCTTACCGGCAACTGGATCCTATCCATAGAGGAGCAGCCACGCGCAGGCACCAGTCCGGCCATCTGGGTCGCCACGGGCCCGGGGCGCGGCGTGGGTGAGCACTACGGGGCGGTGGTGTCCCGAGACCACGGAGAAACGTTTGAGCAGGTGCTCATCAACGAGACGGTATACGACTTCGCGTTCGATGGAAGCCGCGTCTACATCGCAGGTCTTGGAGGACTTTTTATTTCCGAAGATGACGGTCGGACGTTTCGCACCGAACGCGAATTCTACGACCCGACCCAGCCGGAGCGCACGACCTTGCCAGGCACCGCAGCCTACGCCGTAGCAGTAGCGCCCAGCGGCTTGTGGGTGGGCACCCAGGATGGACTTTTCAAGAGCCAGGATGGCGGCGATACGTGGCGCATCTACCGCGCCGATGTGCCCCTTTCGCCCGACGGACTGCCGCCCAACGTGCCGGCCTCGCGTGTCCCCAAGGTGGAGGCCTATGCGTATCCGAATCCGTTCTCGCCTAGCTCAGACCGCCTGGTGCGGCTGCGCTATCGCCTGGAAGCCGAAGGTCAGGTCACCATTCGCATCCTGGACTATGGCATGAACCTCGTCCGCCGCCTTTACGACAGCGGCAGCGGACGCGGCGAGCGCGAGGTTTCATGGGACGGGATCTCCGACAGCGGCACCCGTGTGGCCAACGGCCCTTACTTCTACGCCATCCAGACCGGCGCGGACACTTTCTGGGGCAAGATTCTGGTGCTTGAATAGATGCGCGTCGCCCTTACCATCTCGCTCGTGCTTTTTGGGCCTTCGCTGGCCCATGCGCAACATGCCGGTGCATTCGCGCGCATGGGTTTCGGAGCCCGTGGCATGGGAATGGGCAATGCTATGATCGCGGATGCCTCCGGTTATGCATCTCCGTACTACAACCCTGCACTGGCACCCTATCTGACTGGGCAGAGCCTGGATGTGTCGGCCGCGCTGATGACACTGGATCGACAGCTTCAGTTTCTCCAGCTGTCCACGCCGCTGCGTCCGCGCGCCGGGATCGCAGGGGGGCTGATCCATGCCGGTGTTGGGAACTTTGATGGGCGCGATGCGAGCGGATACCACACGGGCACTTTTGCGACCGACGAGTTCGCGTTCTTTATCGCGTTCGGGTTGAAGGTAGGCAGCCGCGCCACGGTGGGCGCGGGGCTGGCGCTTTTTCGATCGGACCTTTTTGCGAATGTGGCTCCAGCGCGCAGCATCGGCGTAGACCTTGGCATGACCTTCCGGGTTACGGAGCAGCTGCGTCTGGGTGCGGTTGTGGACGACCTTCTTGCCAGTTATAGCTGGGACACTTCCAAGCATCACAGTGCGGGCGGCAACAACACGGACGTCTTCCCCAAGCGCATTCGGATAGGTGCAAGTTATCAGCTGCCGCAGGTAAGTTTTGCTGTAGAGTATGAGTCACGGTTCACTACGACCGAAGCCCGGCGGCGCAGCGTTGAACTGGTTGGCGGCGCACTGCGCGAGTTAATCGTTTCAGAAGACCTGATGCTGCATGAGATCCGCTTCCGTGCGGGCGCAGAGTATCAGCTTGTCCCGGCGCTAGCCATCCGCGGCGGCGCGACCACGGTGGCCCAGGGTGCCCTGCGCCCAAGCGCCGGATTCTCCGTGCAGAAGCCTTTAGGCGGCGTCGCGGTACGTGCAGCGTATGCGTTTATTCTGGAGCCTTTCGCGCTCGGGACGATGCATCTTGTCACGCTTCGATTTTACTTGTAGGATATGCGATCCCTGAGCCTGCTCCTTTTGGCTTTACTCTGTACGCACCTTGTCGCCGCACAGGACACGGGCCTGACGTTTCTGCGGATCGGTGTCAATGCTGCTGCCAGTGCCATGGGCGATGCTCAGGTCGCGGCTTCAGCGGATGCGTTTTCTACGTATTGGAATCCCGCCGGATTGGCGGCGGCATCGCGCGGAGTAGCCATCAGTCATCGCCTCTGGATCAGCGATGTTCGCGCATACGATGTGGCAGCCCGCCTGCAGGCAGGCAGGCAGAGCGCGTGGGGACTTGCAGTTACCGCCACGGACAGCGGCGAGCTGGAAGCCCGCGAGGTTCCGGGCGATGCGACCGGAACCTTCAACGCTCAGTTCCTGAGCGTAGGTGGCTCCTATGCCCGCATTGTGGGGCCGCTGCGCGCGGGTGCCACCTTGAAGTTCTTGCGTGAACGCATCTTCGAGGCCGATGCGTCTGGTTACGCTTTTGATGTCGGCATCCAACTGGATTGGCCTCGCCGACTGGTCACGGTAGGGGTGGCGCTGCGCAACGCAGGAAAGATGTCAGAGCTCCAGGGAGAAGCAACAGAACTGCCGCGGACGCTCGCCGCTGGCGCAGCGCTGCATCCGTTTCGGATCGTGGCGAATCGGGATGGCGCGTCGCTGTTGGATCTGGAGATCACCGCAGAAGTGTCTCATCTGTTGCCCAGCAGCACCACGCGGCTGCATACCGGCATTGGCGTGACTATTCTGGATCTTGCGACGGTGCGCGCGGGATACATCAGCAACGATGCCCTGAGGACTTTCACCTTTGGCCTCGGGCTGTACTGGGAATACCTGGTGTTTGACTACGCATACGTGCCGTTTGCGACGGGTTTTGAGGGGCCGGGCCACGTACTAAGCCTGTCGTACGTCTGGTGATGGTGTAACCTATCGCTGCACCGGCTCGTAGTGCATGAATAACTGTCAATTTCAGGACACCGCGTTATGGGACTTCTTAGCTGGATCGTGTTGGGGCTGATTGCTGGCATCATTGGCAAGTGGATCATGCCGAACAAGCAGAACATCGGACTGTTGATGACCATCCTTATTGGTATTGCGGGTGCCGTGATCGGCGGCTTTGTCGGCACGCTGCTTGGGCTAGGACACATCAGCGGCCTGAGCATCAAGAGCATTCTGTTGGCCTCTGCCGGGGCAACATTGGTTCTGTGGTTGAAAGAACGCAAGCGCCGCTGATCGCGCGTTGCTTGCCATGCACAATAGCAAAGCACGCGTGGGTTCTACCATTTAATGACCCATGTTATTAGCTGTGACCCTGCGCGGCTGCCGCTGGATAATCCGCAGCGTCTAAACGCACGGTAGCGCGACGGCCGGGCTTTGCCTTGCGGGCGGGCCAGCGGGCGGGCAGACAGGCTTTTGTCCGATTTCCTTTTGCACTGCATTACTTGTCAGGGACCTGTCGTTCGTTCTTCCCGTGTTCCTGCCAACCTGGGAACCACTGTACGGCTCCAACGCCCTCTCGCCTGTCGAGCAGCAATCACGGCGCTCCTGCTTGGGTGTAGAACCTTACACCGCCAAGCCTGTAGACAGTGTCCCGTTGTGAAGTCGGCGCGCGGCGGTGCGCAGTACATCTGGATCGGACAAGTTAATTTCTCCATTCACTGCTTGTAAAGCAGCCCCGAAGGGCATTAAGGACTAAACCACCGTGCTATGCCCTTTTCGCTCCTGAAGAACGCCATTGGCGATAGCAAGATGCTCCTGTTCCTGATCGGGATCATCGCGGCGTTCCTCACAGGCGTGACCCTGCTGGAGCTGCGCGTTGTGCTGGTACCGTTTGCAGTGGCGCTCTTCTTGTCGATAATGTTTCAGCCGCTGGTGCTCTTCTGCAAGAAGAAGCGCATTCCCATGGCTGTGTCGCTGACTTTCGTGCTCCTCTCTCTCGCGCTGGTGCTTGGACTCATCGGGCTGGTCGTCTATCAGAGTGCGCAATCGCTCACGAGCTCCATTGACCATTACGAGTCGCGCATAGACGAAATCGTGGAGCAGGCCGAAAGCGTCGCCGACCGCTATGCCGCACCCTTGGGCCTGGAAGTGCAGGACCTTGGTTCCAGCCGGGTCATCAATGTGTCCACACTTTCCCAGCTGGTTTCCACCGGCTTGGGCTCCTTCTTTACGTTTCTGGCCAACGCCTTCATGGTGCTGCTCTTCATGCTCTTCATTCTGACGAGCAGCGGCGGTTTCGAGGCCAAGGTAAGGGCGGCCTATCCCCCTGATATAGCCGCACGCGTAGCGCATGTCACCCAGAACATCGCCTCGGGCATTCGGCGTTATCTCGTTGCAAAGACTTTTGTAAGTGCACTAACGGGTATTCTTGTCGGTCTCGTGCTTTGGATCCTTGGCGTGGATTTCCCTGTGTTCTGGGGCTTCATCACGTTCGTGTTCAACTTTATCCCCAACGTTGGATCCATTGCGGCCGTGGTTCTGGCTTTTCTTTCCGCCGCGCTGCAATTCCACACGCTGACCGTGCCCCTGATCGCGCTAGCGTGCATGGCACTCATTCAGATGACCGTGGGCAACATCATTGATCCCTGGGTGATGGCATCCAATCTTGATCTGAGTCCGCTTTTGGTTATCCTCTCGCTGATCTTCTGGGGTTGGTTGTGGGGCATTGCCGGCGCGGTTCTGGCAGTGCCGATGACGGCGACCATCAAGATCATCTTTGAAAACGTCAGCGGCCTCAGCCGGATCGCGACCTTGATGGGATCGTCGCCCAAAGCACCTTCCCTGGAGGCATGACGGGCACATCTATGCGCGACGCGCCATGCGCCAGCTTCAGCGGCACCATCGGTCCTTCAGGTCCGCACATGCGTGCCTGATCTGGAGCGCCACCTGCGAGCGCGCGGTGCCTCCAAAGCTTTGGCGCGCATCCACGACCTTGTCCACGGCCAGGTGATCGTAGACATCCGCCCCTATCGTTGGACACAATGCCTTCATGCGCGTGATCGGCAATGATTCCAGAGGCACGCCTTCTTTGAGGCACAGTGCAACGAGCTTTCCTGTGACCTCGTGCGCTTCGCGAAACGGCATCCCCTTGCGTGCCAGGTAATCCGCCAGGTCTGTCGCGTTGCTGTACGCCCGGCCCGCCGCCTCCCGCATGCGATGGGCATGGATCTGCACTTTCGGCAGCATGGTCGCATAGAGCCGCAACGACCGGAGCAGCGTCTGGTGCGCAGCAAACAGTCCCGCCTTGTCTTCCTGCATGTCCCTGTTGTATGCCAGCGGCAGGCCTTTCATCATCATAAGCTGGGCCATCAGGTGGCCGCACACGCTGCCCGTCTTGCCCCGCACGAGTTCGCATACATCGGGATTCTTTTTCTGTGGCATGATGCTGCTGCCAGTGGTGTGGCTGTCGGGGAGCGTTACAAAGCCGAATTCCTGGCTGGACCACAGGATGAGCTCCTCGCTGAGGCGTGACAGATGCACCATGGTGATCGCGCAATACGACAAGTGCTCCAGCACATGGTCGCGGCTTGCCACCGCATCGATGGAGTTGCGGGCCACATCCGCAAATCCCAGCATGCTGGCAGTTTGATGCCGATCTATCGGAAAGCTCGTCCCTGCGAGGGCACCTGCGCCCAGCGGAGATACGGAAATCCGCTCCAGCGACCCGCTAAAGCGCCGCGCATCACGCCTTAGCATTTCGTAGTACGCAAGCAGGTGGTGCGCCAGCAGCACGGGCTGCGCCACCTGGAGGTGGGTGTAGCCCGGCATGACCACATCCAAATGCGACTCCGCGGCATCCACCAAGGCTGCACACAGGTCCTTAAGCGCGCTAACGGTGCTGCGCACCGCCTGTCCGAGCCACAGGCGCAGGGCCGTGGCTACCTGATCATTGCGGCTGCGCGCAGTGTGGAGCTTGCCGCCCAACGCACCGATGCGATCTGTTAAGGCCTGCTCTATGTTCATGTGCACATCCTCGAGCGCTGTGCGCCACTCAAATCGGCCTTCCTGGATGTCCACCGCAAGCGCCTCCAGTCCTTCCACAATGCGCCTGGCTTCTTCCGCTGTCAGGATCTTTTGTGCGCCCAGCATCTTTGCGTGGGCAATCGATCCTTGGATGTCCACCAGCGCGAGGGCTTGATCCACATCAACAGAGGCGGTGAACGCGGCTACCGCTTCGTCGGTGGTCTCCTCAAACCGCCCACCCCACATCCGCTTATCTTGCTCCATTGGCTCCCTGTGGCAGGGTTTTGCGATCAGAACAATATACTTGGGCCGACGCCAGAGTTCCTAGCCCGTATCGGCACCAGGGTTAAAGCCGATTCGAAGCGAAAGGCTTGGCTGAAGACACCTGCGCAAGCACATGGGCACCGTCGGTACGCCCCGCGCCAACCCAGCACCACAGGCATCACCCGAATGCCAATGGAATCCGTATTTTGAATTGCTTTGACTGCCATGTGCCCATGTTATTACGTTCGCTTGCGCTGATCGGCGCGCTCTTGCTTGCACTCTGCGCCGAGTCGCGCGGGCAGACTGCTTCAACGACACCGGATGAGGGAATTGACCGGCCGCATGTGCTCGCCTATCGTGTGGCGCAGGCACCCGTATTGGATGGCGAGGTGGTGCACGACGAGACCTATGCACTAAGTGCACCCATCACCGAGCTCTGGCAGACAACACCCAACAACGGCGCGCCCGCTTCTGAGCGAACAGAGATTCGGATCGTGTACACGGACCGCGCGCTCTA
The DNA here is from genome assembly GCA_951812585.1 of Rhodothermales bacterium. Classification (GTDB taxonomy): domain Bacteria; phylum Bacteroidota; class Rhodothermia; order Rhodothermales; family Bin80; genus JAAXGV01. The sequence continues at coordinate 1,054,517 of OX638318.1, forward strand.
TATCGGCATCACCTGCTTCGACCGTGAACCGGACGCCATCATAGTGTCGGACAGTCGCCGCGATGCGCCGCTCGATGAGACGGACAGCTTCAGCTTCATCCTGGACACGTATCTGGATGGCCAGAACGGATTTGTTTTTGGCACGAATCCTGCCGGCATCGAGTACGACGCGCAGGTAAGCAAGGAGGGACAGGGCGGTTTCGGTGCGCGGCAGCAAAGCGGAAGCGGCGGTGGATTCAACATCAACTGGGATGGCTCCTGGAATGTGCGAACCTCGATCAACGAACATGGCTGGAGCGCAGAATTTGAGATCCCGTTCAAGACACTGCGCTTTCCGCGCGCTCAAGAGCAGGTTTGGGGGCTGAACTTCCAGCGCAACATTCGGCGGCGCAATGAGCGCGCCTTCTGGGCCCGCATGCCACGCCAGTACACACTCAGCCGCGTGTCGCAGGCTGGCCGCCTAGAGGGCCTGGTGGTGTCGCAGCCGCGCAACCTGCAGGCTACGCCGTACGTGCTGGGCCAGTCAGCCCGCCAGTTTACCGTCGACCCTGCGTCTGTCGAAAACACCGCCGAATTTGGCGTGGACCTGAAGTACAGCATCACACCAGCGCTGACCCTGGATGCAACCTACAACACGGACTTCGCGCAGGTTGAAGTCGATGAGCTGCAGATCAACCTGGATCGCTTCAACCTGTTCTTTCCGGAGAAGCGGCCGTTCTTCCTGGAGAATGCTGGCCTTTTTTCGGTGGGTGTTTCTGAATTCAGCGGCCAGGAGGTGGAGCTTTTCTTCAGTCGCCGCATCGGCATCGGCCCGTCGGGCGAGCCCATACCCATCCTTGGGGGCGGGCGCCTTTCCGGGCAGCTGGCGGGGCTCAACGTAGGACTGCTCAACATGCAGACACAGCAGGTGGCGGACATCGCACCGGGGCACAACTTTTCAGTGGCGCGCCTTCGCAAAGACTTGCCGCGCCGCAGCAGCATTGGCATCATGGCCACCAACCGGACCGCCACGACGGGTTCCCGCAATCAGTTCGACAACGAAGACAACCAGACGCTAGCTGTAGATGGGCGCCTGGGCATTGGTCAGTACTTGCAGATATCGGGTTTGGCTGCGCGGTCCTATTCTCCGCACCTAAGCGGCGCGGAGTACGCGTATAACGGCAATATCAACTACGTGTCCAATGTATGGCGGATCAACGCGACCATTACGGAAGTGGCCGACAACTTCAATCCCGCCATGGGCTTCTTGCGGCGCAACAGCGAGTACCGGAAGCTGACCGGGCTGGTGCTGTATGCGTGGCGTCCAGACGATCTGTTCGGGCTGCTGGAGCTGCGTCCCCACATCAGCTACCAGAGCTACTGGGACTTTGGCGGGTTTCAGGAAACCGCCCGCCTGCATATCGACAATCACTGGGAGTGGAAGTCGGGCTTTGAGATCCACACCGGCGTCAACTTCACCACCGAAGGCGTGGCACAGCCCTTCAACATAGCTGACGAGGTCGTCGTAGCTGCGGACTCGTACCATCATGCTGAAGCGCAGCTTGTGCTCATCACCAATCAGGGCAAGAAGATCAGCTTCAGCAGTCGTAACTACATTGGCGGATTCTTCGGCGGCAGTCGCGCCAGTCTTTCCGGCACCTTGCGGGTGCGCGCCAACGAAGCACTCACGGCAGAATTTGTGCTCTACTACAACGATGTAAATCTGCCCGGCGGAGACTTCAGGACAAACCTCTGGCGTGCACGTATTTCCTACTCCTTCACGCCGCGCATCTACGTCCAGAGCCTGTTGCAATACAACGACGATGCCGATATCTGGTCGGCCAACCTGCGCTTCGGGTGGCTGCAGGCGGCGAATTCAGGATTCTTCCTCGTATTCAACGAGGTAAGCGACACTGCGGAGCAGTTTGGGTTTGACAGCCCGCTCAGCCGCAGTATCACATTGAAGTACAGCAGACTGTTCGATGTCTTGCGCTGATGCGCGTTGATTATGAAGCACGTTCTTTCCTTGATGATTCTGGTGCTGATCAGTGTTCCAGCGCTGGCGCAGCACACGCTCCACGGCTTGCTGGACCAATATGCCGACGATGTTGAAGAAGAAGTCATCGCCTGGCGTCGTGACATTCATGCCAATCCTGAACTCAGCAACCGTGAGTTTCGCACGGCTGCGCTGGTGGCACAGCATCTGGAATCGCTGGGCCTGGAGGTGCGCACAGAAGTCGCCCACACGGGCGTAGTCGGACTCTTGCGCGGCAGTGCTGATGGCCCGGTCGTAGCCCTTCGTGCCGACATGGATGCCCTGCCGGTGACGGAACTGGTTGACGTGCCTTTTGCGTCCACGGTGCGGACTACGTATCTGGGCCAGGATGTCGGTGTCATGCATGCGTGCGGTCATGACAACCATGTGGCGATTCTGATGGGCGTCGCCACGGTCCTTTCCCGCGCACGGGATCAGCTCCCTGGCTCCGTGAAATTCATCTTCCAACCCGCGGAGGAGGGTGCACCGGCAGGCGAAGAAGGCGGTGCCGAGCTGATGTTGAAAGAAGGTGCCTTTCTGGACCCCAGGCCCGATGCAATCTTTGGGCTGCACGTTTGGCCCGAGCGTGTAGGGCAGATTGCTTACCGCCCCGGCAGCTTTATGGCTAGTGTGGATGAGCTGTACATCAAGGTCACCGGACGACAAACGCATGGAGCCATTCCGTGGGGTGGCATAGATCCGATCGTGGTCGCCTCCCAGATTATCTTAGGACTTCAGAGCATCGCAAGCCGTCAACTGCCCGTTACCGCGACACCGTCTATCATCACCGTCGGCATGATCCGGGGTGGGGTACGCAACAACATCATACCGGACGAAGTGGAGATGCGTGGCACGATTCGCACCTTTTTGCCTGAAGTACGAAGCGACATTGAGGCGCGCATCAGACGCACGGCAGAAAACATCGCCGCCGCCAGCGGTGCGTCCGTCGAGGTGAATATCATCAATGGCTATCCGGTAACGGTCAATGACGAGGCGCTGACCGAGGCTATGCTGCCGACGCTCCGCCGCGTTGTAGGCGACTCCATGGTGGTAAGTGCCGACTTGGTTACTGGAGCCGAGGACTTCTCCTACTTTGCCAATGAGGTGCCCGGACTTTTTGTCTTCCTGGGCATCACGCCGGAAGACCAGGATCCTGCCTCGGCACCGCGCAATCATTCGCCGTACTTCTACACGGATGAGAAAGCGCTGAAGGTGGGCGTGCGCACGCTGGCAAACCTGGCCGTGGACTACATGCAGGCTAACCAGTAAGGATTTGCCAGAGTGCATCCAGACCGATGCCCTGCGTGTCGGTCCTGATGCGCAACACGCACCATAGGTCCAGAAGTAGCATCTGGATCGCGTGTATCGGTACGGCGATCCAGAAGGCACGGCATCGCCAGACTAACGCGCCCAGCGCGATCCCGCCCACGATAGAGAGCAGGAACTCCGGCGTCGGCTTCTGCAGGTGCAAAAGGGCAAAGGGCACGGCCTGGATCAGGATGGCATAGGGCCCGAAGGTGCGCGCGGTACCGAAGAGCACAAAGCCGCGCCACAGATATTCCCAGCCGATCCAGTACAAGAGAAACAGCGCGTGGTACAAAGCCAAAAGGCGCCAGCTCCCTATGGCGGCCCGGTAGTGGGGGTACTCTGCCCAAAAGTCCGCGCCGTCGGACAGTATCCAGGTGCCGATAGCCACCAGCGGCAGGTACAAGAGGGCTACCATTCCGGCCAAGCGCCAATCTCCACGTCCCAAGCCCATGGCCCGAATGGATTGCCTGAATCCCAGGCGCAGCACGAGCACCGGCACCACGAAGCCCGTAATGCACTGGACTGAGAACCACCACGCCCACGACAGCAGCTCCCCTTGCGCGCGCCATACGTCAGGAATTACCGCGGCCAGAAAGAAGCGGCGGCTGCCCAGCTTGAACTGCACCGCCACCATCACCGCACAAAGAATCAGGACGCACGCGGTCTGTGCATCCAAGGCGCGCACCCCGCGTGTGAGCGCTTGCCACTCGTTGCGCAGCTTCATCCACTGTCGCCTATGTAGCGCTCCATAAACTCCCAGATGCGAAGCAGCCTGTCGATGCGCTGTTTGGGGTTACCGCTCCGCGACAGGTCATGGCTTGCGTTGGGATAGCGTACATATTCCACGGGGCGCTCCAGCGCCTTCAGGCTCTTGTACAGCACTTCGCTCTGTATTACGCCGGTGCGCAGATCGTTGTCAGCATGTATGATCAGCAGCGGCGTGCGGATTTGGTCTACCCAAGTCTGCGGCGAGTTTTCCCGGAGCACATCCGGCACCTCCCAGGGATATCCCCCGAAGTGATTGGGAACCAGCCGCCACGCGCGCCCCTCCCCAAAAAAGGTCGCCAGGTCGTAGACGCCGCGCTGCGCCACAGCGGCCTGGAATCGATGATCCTGTGTGACGATATAGGCGGTGAGGTAGCCCGCGTACGAGCCGCCGGTTACAACTTGCCTGTTGGCATCCACCCATCTATGTCGACGGGCTACTTCGGTAGCGGCCGCCAGCACATCCCCGCCCGGGCCATCTCCCCAATTCTGATAGTTGGCCGCCTTGAAATCACGCCCGTAGCCGCCTGAGCCGCGCGGATTGCTGTAGACGATGCCGTACCCTTTGGAAGCCAAATACTGAAACTCGTGCCACATCGTCGCTTCGCCGGGCCCCCACATGGAAGCGGGACCGCCATGGATGGCCACAAGAAGCGGGTAGGTTCTATTCTGCTCCTGAAATGCAGGCGGCATCACCCAGTACTGCACACGCAGCGTGTCGCGCTGCACGTATCGCGTTGCCGGCAGGCTAAGGCGTTTGTTGTGCAGCCATGACTCGTTGTGCTCGCTCAGGCGCCGCTGCCCCTGAAAGTCCATGGTGGACGAGTAAAGCTCATAGGGGTTGAGCACGCCCGTGCGCACGAGGTATGCAGAGGCCTGTGTCAGGTCATAGCTTCGAATACCGTGCTCCAGGCTGGTCATGCGCTCCACGCGCAATCCGCGGCGCACCAGCTCCCCGCGGAAGTACGAATCGCGTGCAGGGGTAGTGGCTTGTACCAGGCTGTCTGCGGCCGTAGTGTCCGGAGTGGGCACTGCAGGCTTGCCCTCATTGACCATGACCCTGTAGAGCGGAAAGCCACCTTCCGACGGCGCAGTGAAGAACAGAAACCATGCATCATGCGACCATTGCACATTACTTACGCTCCGGTCAAAATCCAGGGTGACCATCTCGGGCGCCGAGCGGCCATCCAGCGCAAAGATGCCAAGTTCAGTCTGCGCATAGCCCGGGTCGTCCAGGTCGCGCGCCAGAAATGCAATGTAGTTGCCATCGGGTGACACCAGGGGCGACGACAGCCTGTACTTGCTGATGTCCAGAAGCCGCTTGAGCCGACGGTCGTCAATATCGATGAGGAACAGGTCCCTGTCGCGCTCCCGGTCGGGATGCGACGTGTCTTGGGGATAGCCGCTAAGTACCAGTTGCCTGCTGTCGGGCAGCCACGTAGCATCGCTGTACGAATAGAATCCGCGCGTAATCATCTTGACCTCTACATCTTCGGCGGCGACCTCTGCTACGAAGTAGTGATTGTAGTCTCCTTGGGGCTTAAGCCCCCGCTCGCCTTGCAGGTTCAAGCGTGTAAACACGCGCGGGTTGGCGTCCGCGGCGTTTTGTTGCAGCCACGCCCGGACCGATGCTAGCGACGCATCGGGATCCGGCTCCGCGGCATCGGCATCTCCACGCCGCCGCATAGGCCGTTCATCTTCCCAGCCTGGTTCATCGCCGGTGGCTTTCGCGATTTCGTCCTCCGTCAGCGAGGCCGCGAACAGAATGCGCTGTCCATCGGGCGACCATTGCGGCTGCTTGGCCCCGTGGTCAAAGTCGGTAAGTTGCCGCGCTTCGCCGCCGAACACAGAGATTTCAAAGAGTTGCGGCACGTCCTTTACGGGTCTGACAAACACGATCCGGTCGCTTTCCGGGTGCCATGATGGCGCACTTGCTCCTGCGTCGCTGAAGGTCAGCTGCCGCGGTGCTTCCCGGCGCGATATTGGCACCACCCATATCTGGGACTGGTAGCGGTAGTCGTCGGCATCACCATCGACGATGCTGCGCACGGTGTAGGCTACGAAGCGCCCATCGGGGGACGCGGTGACGCCGCCCAATTGCTGAATCTTAAGCAGATCAGTTGCCAGGACCGGTTCCGTCCCTGACTGAGAAAAGGCCGGCGCGCCAACAATCAGGCAGAGCACCCAGCACACGCAGTTCCTTATGAGCATCGTATCGCGATGATTATCCAAATCAGAGCTGTTTGTTGTACCACTGAGCATCAATATAGGCCCGCCGATTATGAACCTGCGCTGTACGGAGCTATTGGGCTTTGTGTTTACGACGACTTGCCACGGGCCTGTGGTGCAAGCGCGGGTCAAACGTCCAAGCGCGGACAGCGCCCTGTACACTCGCTGCCTTTAGCACGGATCTCCCATACGCTTCAACCCGATGGCAATACCGGTGGACTCCGCCAAGGCCTGCCGGAATGATTTCGGGCAGCCCCGTCGGACCGGCTCACGTCCACTACAACGACGCCAATCCTTGCCCGAGCTTCTGGATCAAGAGCGCTGACGAGTCTCACCTTCAACTCGTCAGCGCTCTTAGGCTTACGCCCGCGGGGCGGCCCCGTCTTCGTGTACTGCTGACCGAACCACAAGACCAGGTATACGCCATAACCTGCGGCTTCTGGTGCCCGCGTGTACTTCGTCGCAAGTTGTTCGTTCGCTGCCCGCCAGAGTTTCCGGTGCGTGTTCTTCTTGATCTCCACCGGTATAGCTATATCCGCGCCGAACGCCACGCGAATGTCTGCTCTCTTTTCGTCCGCATAATACCCTTCCTTTTGCGCATGGATGCCATGACGCTTGAGCATCAGGTCCAAGTCTGACAGCAGCGCATCACGGCACTCGTTTTCGTGAAGTGGCGCCCAGCCCTCCCCATTGGACTGCCAGTACTGCCGCCAATCATTGGTCGAACTATTGCGGATGCGCTGCGCGAGTTGTCTCAAGGCATCGATAAGGAGAGCATGTAGGTCCGCAGCACTAGACGGAGGCCCGTCGCGAAGCGTCTCCTGGATCTGCTTGAGCGTGGGCACCGCATGCATGTCTCTGCGACATCTCTTGGCTTGCGACAGGAGGGCGCACTCCAAGCGTACCTTCCGCGATTCCAAGGCTGGATCGCGAGCCAGCGATTCCAGCGCGACACGCGCCTCATCGTTCGTACGACGGGCGAGCGCTTTGACCCACGATTCCATTAGGGGTTCGAAGTGATTTTCAGCCACCTCGGCATCACTAAGAAATCCGGCGCGCAGCTTCCATTTGGGCGGCTGTATTCGTGCACCGAGTACACGGATGAGCCTTGCCATATCTTCAGCCTTCCACTCCGAATAGTCTGGTCTGAACTTCTGTACCTCGCTGAAGACTTTCAGGCACCTGACCACTTGCCAAATACGCTGTTCGCCTCCGCTCGCCAGATAGTCCACCAGTGCGGAAAGGCACGATTCCATGGCCACATACAGTCCTGTGCACAGCCAGTGAGCCCGTTGCGCTACATCCATACCCTTGCGCTGGAGCCGTCTTGTCACCAGATCACGGAGACGCCTGGTTGACATGCCGCCTTTGCAGAGTGCAGCCGCAAGCGTCAGGCGCAAGCTGTCAACCTGCGACGTCGTGCACCGTGACGGAAATGCGGTGAACATCCGGCCCACCGCCAGCGGTCTGACAGGGTCGAACTGTGCCTCGTGCAACATGCCATAAAGAACCTGATCCGGTGGGCTTTTGGCGCGGACACGAGCGTTGTGCACCACGACCACTGCATCTGCCACATCCTGCGGATGCTTCGCCAAGGCTCGCACGAACCATTCTGGACGCGCATTTTGAACGGCGATCTGTCCACGCACGTACTGCCGGCCGGGTAACGGCGTAAGCAGATAGAATCCTAGCGCGCGCCCTCTCGCCTTCTTTCCAAGGCGAGCAAGTGCATCGCCGCCTGTGCGCTCCTCCTCTTCCATTCCTGCGAGAAATGGACGGGCGAAAAGCGACCACCTGTTGCGCTCATGCAACCTGGCGACCGCAGCCAGATCCGGCAAGTCATCACGATCTAGCAGGCTGCGAAACCCTGAAAGCGCCGCATCTACCAGTGCCGTGTCTTTCTCGAGCGCCGAAGCCAGCTGCTTATGCGGATTGCTGCTAGGTGCCAAGCCTGATAGTCCGTCCATGTACGCCGCCGCAAGTTTATGGAGCAACCCAGGCGCGCAGGTGCCGGCCTTGAGCGCTTCTATGTTGCTCCTGAGCCCTGCAAGCCACGCCCGTCTGCGTTCTTGGAAAGCAGTCATGCTCTCAGACAAACGCTTCCGGTCGTCCGCTGCTTTGCGCTTTTCCTGCTCTTCGTCCTTAAGCCGCTTATCGTTCCAACGCTCTAGTTTGGGGCATCCTAGTACCGCTTGGGCCACTTCGGCGTCCGATAGCGGCCTGCCCCAGCCATCGTCTTCGAAGGTAGACCACCCAGCAAGCTCTTCCGCAATCTTGCTCCGGCTGCCTGCCAGTGCTACGGCCCGATCAAGACACCAGCGCCGAAATCCCTTCGGGGCCTTTACGCCGATAAACTTGCGACCAATCGTTTGGCGGAGAGGCTTTTTGCCGATTTCGGACGCCCGCTGTTGAAGGCCGTATTCAACGAGTTTGTACTGAATCTCCCTGTGCGAATCAAGCCACGACCGGATCGCCTCGTCAGACTGGGCCCAGACGCTGGCATTCTTATCGTGGCCGTGGCCTCCAAGGACCAGTTGCGATGAGACAAGGTCAAATGTTACCAGGTCTAACCACCGGTATAGGTCGGCAATCTCCTTTCCTTCACCGAATCGCGCGAGTCCGCGCACCAGAAGCGCCAGGACAAAATCGTCCAGCCTATGGCCGACCAGCTTCGGGAGCAGGGTGGATGATTGATCACAAAGCGAGTCCAGCAGGGCCCTGATTTGCGTGTCGCTCGATCAGGGGTGCCGCCGGCGGGAACGACCTCAATCGTTGCCCCCTCGCTGGATGATCCAAGTGTATTTGCCGTTGGGTCGTCCATTACCACGTAATGGCATCGATGACCCAATGCGTGCAGCGCTCGGCACGCCTGAAGCGCCAGCGTGGTCTTACCGGTCTGGCGCGGGCCGGTAATTGCAATGATCCGCATGGTGGATCGGCTCTGAACAAGCTCCACCATACGCTGCACCTGCGAACGTTCGTATGCTTTCATACGGATATAATACTGTATTGAGTAATTGTTGTCAGATACGTATCTTTTCGCATGTTAAACTTGCCCGCTCCTGGCTTCGAGCACGGAGTGTGCGGATCGGGAGCCAGCACTGTGGTCCTCACGGTCCGGCGGTCAGCCAGCGCAGTGACTTGCCTGCGCCTAGTGGAATAATCCTGAACCAGCGGTGCCCTGCCTTGCACCTATGGGCTTGCAGATGCGAACATTTCTGATAGATACTAAAGTGAGTAAATCTTCTCAAGTAGGTACTATTATTTCTACGATGCCCGTGCATAAGCGATTCCGTGTGCCGGGTGTGCAGATTCGACGCAGCGACGTTGCCGATCGAATTGGGCCTGATTTTGCGATTCAGCTATTTGCTTGACTTTCATGGCGGCCTGCACCCCCTTGGGATGCGAAGCCGGCGAGCCCCGGGGATCCGACGCTTAGGGCGTGCGCTCCTCCTTGGATTACGCTCGCGATGCGCAGGCTGATGGCCGCTTCGGACCTTGGCGACCAGGTCTATGCCAGGTCTGTTTCAGGCAAGCCCCGCGCCCGGGCCCACTCCCCGTAACGCACGGGGGCTCATACTGGGTCTTCTGCATCGGATCATGCGTGAGAAAGGCCTTGCACAGCCGCTCAAATGCCGTGCCCTTGATTCGTTCTTTGCTATACCCTGCCGCAGCGGCTTCCTTGCACCACTGATTCAGTATTATGTCAAGTTGGCGCGATCCTTGGCGGGGGTATAATGGGCTTCATATCAGACAGGATTCCTGTGGTTGGCAGTTTCTTTGTGGAAGGGGAGCAAATATCCAGGTAATCTAATCAGGGAAACGTACATCTGTTGATGGCACAGGTTGTTTCTACGGCTGTGCACATTGATCTGCACCCACTGATGCAGGCTTGATCCTGGCGGCGGTGGGGGCCTCGCGCAGCTACTCGCGTGACCCGTACGGGCGCGTCATGAAGCGCTGGGCCTGGGTGTGGGAACTGCCCCAGGCCTTCATGTCCAAAACCTGCGCGTAACGCTCGACTGCGCGCGTGCGCTGACCCAAACGGTCGTAGGCCATGCCCTGCTGCAGCCGACCCATCACCTTGAAATAGGTGTCTTCGTCCGACCGCGCTGAAAGCGCTTCAAGAGACAGCAAGTAGCTCAAGGCAACCGGGTAGTCCCGCGCTACCATGCGGCCACGCGCAAGAAAGTAAAGTGCCTGCTCTGCCACCGGGGCCGTGTAGCCAGAAGCACCCTGGCGATAGTGCTCCAATATGGATGCAAAAACAGTATCGGAACGGTTCCACGCAGCCCAGCGGGCGTAAATGCGCCCTTCCAACGCGTGAAAGAATGAATTGCCTGGATGCCGGGTGCGCAGCAGCGTAGCGTAGCGTACACTCTGGCGGTAATCGTTCTCGTACAAGTAGTAGATCTGCAACAGGAAATAGATCGCTTCCGTCTGCATGAAGTAACCCTGCGTCGCAGTGCGCCCAATCTGGGCCAGACCCAGGTCTCGATCGCCCTTGGGCAAAAACGCGGTGATCGGCCGCACAAATGGATAGCGCTCAGGAATCAGCGCCGCATAGTAGTTGTACAGACCGGGGCCCAGTACAAAGTCATGGTCTGTAGTGTCCGCACGCGCAACAGCCAGCACATAGTCCATCGCGCGCTTGCCATCGGCGGCCGCGCGGATCCAGTCCCGCCGGTTCGAACGCAAACGACCCCTGAAACCCAGCGCCATGCCCTTAAAGAACATCGCATCAAAATCGCCTTCGTTCGCCGCTAGCCGGGCGTCACATCGCGCAATGACCCGGCCCATTGCTGCGTAAAACGCCTCGTCATGTTGCGTATCGGAAAGATCCATGAGAATCTCCCACCACAGTGTAAGCGCCGAAAGAAAAGGGCCGATGGGGTGGTCGTCAACTTGGCGGCTGATCGAATCAAAGCGTGCGGCAGCCTCGTCGAACTGCATGTCGTACAGGAGGTCGAGGCCTTCCTTCGCTGTCTGACGAAGCGCAGGATCCTCCAGAACGCTATCCGTAGGCTGCGCTGAGACAGCAGCAGGGTACGCTGCACTGGCCGCGAGCAGCGCCAAGCACCCTAGAATCCTACCGAAAGCGGCGTACCAAATGGTACAAGAGGGCCACGCACAAAATCTTGGCTGCATCAAAAGCCACGAAACGCAAGAAACCCCTGTCCAGCGACTCAAGCCACGAAGCATGCCCCGCTGCATAGTGCAACCAGATGACGCCGCATGTGAAGAGTATCAGCGAACCGCCCACGAGAGACAGCACGCTCCCCGTAAGCGAATTCCACCGCCGCGAAAGGCGACCGGCCACGAGGGCGGCCAGTGGCATGCCCAGAAGGTATCCCGCACTGGCCGCGGTGAGCCAGTACGCAATGCCGTGCCCGGCACCCGAATAGACGGGCAGCACGAGTCCCAACAGGAGGTAGAGAAGCATGGATAAGAAACCGTTGCGCGCGCCAAGGCAGAGCCCGCCCCCGTAGACGAAAATGGTCTGCAGCGTGATAGGCACCTCCCACAGGTAGATGCGCACCTGAGCACCTAATGCGGTAAGCGCGGCAAACAACATGATGGTGGCAACCTGTGTCAGAGCATTTGCCCTGTGCGCACGGAGCGCATCAACGGCGGCGGCACGGGATGTGGTAAGCGCGAATGAGCTGGACATGCAAAATTATGCTAGGGTGCAGGCACGTAGTTCAGGCGCGTGCCAAGCCAGTATTCCACCTCCTCTGTCGTGATGTCCTTGCGTGCGGCGTAGTCCGCGACCTGATCGCGGCCGATAAGGCCCAAATCGAAATAATCCGACTCCGGATGGGCCAGGTAAATGCCGCAAACAGCAGCCACAGGCACCATGGCAAGCGATTCGGTGAGCTGAATACCCGTGGCCTCCTCTACGTTCATAAGCTCCCACAAGGTACGCTTTTCCGTGTGATCTGGACAGGCGGGATAGCCAGGCGCGGGGCGGATGCCCCGATACCGCTCCTTGATCAGGTCGTCGTTAGACAACCGCTCGCTGGACGCATAGCCCCAGAATTCCTGGCGGACCCGCTCGTGCAGCCGCTCTGCAAAAGCCTCCGCCAACCGATCGGCCAGCGCGCTCACCATGATCGCATTGTAGTCATCATGGTTCTTTCTGTACTCTGCGATTAGCGAACCGGTATGGATGCAGACAGCAAAGGCACCTACATAGTCGTCCGATGCCACAAAGTCCGCCAGCGCCCGATTGGGGCGGCCAGCCATCTTCCTTGCCTGCTGCCTGAGCGTATGAAGCGTGGTGATGTGCACATCGCCATCATAGACCGCTATATCGTCTCCAACGCGCTTCGCACGCCAGATGCCGATCACGCCATGTCCCCGCAAGCGGCCGCTTGGCAGGAATGTGTCGAGCAGTGCATTGGCGTCCACATACAGGCTCCGCGCCTGCTCTCCCTTCCTTGGATCCTCCAGGATGTGGGGCATCTTGCCCTTGAGCTCCCAGGTCGTGAAGAACGGCGTCCAGTCAATGTAGTCGCGCAGCTCTGACAGCGAATAGTCACGAAACACTTGCACGCCGAGTTGGCGCGGCTGTACGATGACCGGGTCCTCGTCGGATGTGAACCTGTTGGCGCGTGCCGCCGAAAGCGACAGATACTCCTTGCGCCGACGGCGTGCGGCATGGCGTGCGCGCAGCGATGCCTGCACCGACTGCGCCTCGGCGACAAACGCATCGCGCTGCGCCTCGGTGACGAGACTGCTGGTGACGGAAACACTCTTGGAAGCGTCCAGCACATGCACGACGGGCCCCGAATACGCCGGCGCCACCTTGACCGCCGTGTGCAGCGCCGAAGTCGTCGCGCCACCGATAAGAAGCGGCAACGCGAAATCCTGCCGCTCCATCTCCTTCGCCACATGCACCATCTCATCGAGCGATGGCGTGATGAGGCCGCTTAAGCCCACAGCATCGACTGCCTGCGCTTTGGCTGTTTCCAGAATCTTCTCCGCGGTTACCATCACGCCGAGATCGATAATGTCGTATCCGTTGCACTGCAGCACCACGCCCACAATATTCTTGCCGATGTCGTGGACATCACCCTTGACCGTGGCGAGTAGAATCTTCTTCTTGGCAAGCACGGCCTCCTGGCCTGTTTGCGCCGCAAGAATGAACGGCATGAGATAGGCCACCGCCCGCTTCATCACGCGTGCCGACTTGACCACCTGCGGCAGGAACATCTTTCCCTCCCCGAACAGGTCGCCAACCACATCCATGCCGTCCATCAAGGGGCCTTCTATCACCTCCAAGGGCGATGTATACTGCGTTCGAGCCTCTTCGACATCTGCTTCAATATATTCGGTGATACCCTTAAGGAGCGCATGGCGAAGACGTGCCTCCACCGGATCGTCGCGCCACGCAGACCGCACCGCCCGGCGCTCGGAAGGATGCTGGTGCATCCGCTCCGCAAGCGCAATAAGGCGGTCCGTCGCCTCGGCATCGCGATCAAACAGGACATCTTCAATCGCCTGGAGCAGCTCAGGGTTGATCTCCTCGTAGACCTCGATCTGACCGGCATTGACAATGCCCATATCCATGCCGGCCTTGGCAGCGTGGTACAAGAAGGCGGTATGCATCGCCTCGCGTACCACATTGTTGCCGCGAAATGAAAAGGAAATGTTGCTGACGCCGCCAGAAACCCGTGCGCCCGGAAGATGCCGCTTGATCCACCGTGTGGCCTCAATAAAGTCGATCGCATACTGGTTGTGCGCCTCAATGCCCGTCGCCACCGCAAAAATGTTGGGGTCAAAGATGATGTCCTGGGGCGGAAAACCCACCTCATCCGTCAGTATGCGCCAGGCACGCTGACATATGTCGATGCGCCGCTGAAACGTATCGGCCTGGCCGGCCTCGTCAAACGCCATCACGATCACCGCAGCACCGAAGCGGCGCGCCTCTTCGGCCTGCGCCCGAAAGATGTCCTCCCCCTCCTTGAGCGAAATCGAATTGAGTATCCCCTTGCCCTGCACACAGCGAAGTCCTGCCTGTAGTACCGTCCACTTAGACGAGTCAATGACAATCGGCACACGGGCGATCTCGGGCTCGGATGCCACAAGGTTCAGAAACCGAACCATCGCCGCCTCCCCCTCCAGCATCGCATCGTCCATGTTGACATCGATCATCTGGGCCCCGTCCTCCACCTGCTGACGAGCCACCGAAAGCGCCTCATCGTACTTGTCCTGCCGGATAAGCCGCGCAAACTTGCGCGAACCACTGACGTTGGTGCGCTCCCCGATGTTGACGAAGTTCAGATCGGACCGAAAGACGAGCGGCTCCAACCCACTCAGGCGGAGCATGCGCGTTGCCGATGGAACCTTGCGCGGCGCATGGGGACGTACCGCGTGCGCGATGGCGCGAATATGATCCGGCGTCGTGCCGCAACAGCCTCCCGCAAGATTGAGCCAACCCGCTTCAGCGTACGCACCCAGCTGCTCCGCCATGAATGCCGGCGTCTCGTCGTAGCCACCGAACTCGTTGGGAAGCCCGGCATTTGGATACAGGCTGGTGAACACCGTGGCCACCTTGGCAAGCTCCTGCAGATAGGAACGCATCTGCGCGGAACCGAGCGCGCAGTTCAGCCCCACGGAAAGGAGCGCAGGCGCATGTGCGACGGAGATCCAGAAGGCCTCCACGCCTTGTCCGGAAAGCGTGCGCCCACTCATGTCCGCGATGGTGCCGCTGATCATCACAGGCAGCCGCACGTCCCGGCTGCGAAATGTCTCTGCGATCGCATACAGCGCGCTCTTTGCGTTGAGCGTATCAAAGACGGTTTCGACCAGCAGAATGTCCACGCCGCCATCCATAAGCCCACGCACCTGCTCGGCGTAGGCCGCCGCCGCTTCGTCAAAGGTTAACGCACGTTCGCTGGCATCGCCCGCCACAGGAGAAAGCGACAACGACTTGTTGAGCGGCCCCATGGAGCCGGCCACAAAGCGAGGCCTGGCATTGAATTGACTGGCCGCTTCGCATGCCAGGCGCGCGGCTGCCACATTGAGCTCGTAGGAAAAGGCCTCCGTGCCGTAATCTGCCTGCGAAACGTTATTCGCCGTAAAGGTATTGGTGAGAATGATGTCGGCACCTGCATCAAGGTAAGCGGCATGAACCGACCGGATCACCTCCGGCTGCGTAAGCGACAAGAGATCGATGTTGCCTTGGAGCGGCTGCGGATGATCCGCAAACCGGGTTGCGCGAAAGTCGTCCTCCGACAGCTGATGCCCCTGTACCATCGTGCCCATCCCGCCATCAAGGATGAGGATGCGCTCGCGCAATAATGCTTGAAGGTCCGATAATGCCACGCGCATGACTCGCCCAGTGCTATGGAGGCAGCAAGGAAACATCACCGCCCGCGGATGGCACCGGGGCCGCAATCCCTTGAACCTGAAGATCGACCCAAAGATGCCGCAAACTATAGCCGGATCCCGTCGTATCACTGGCATAGGCGCAATAGGCATCGGATCGGATGCTTCCACAGCTCGGTACATTCTGGACGGTGCCCAACGCGCTTAGCCTGTCGCGCGTGGTGCTGGCGGTGCCTACCGCCGCGCTGATTGCCCTGGACGCCGACCCGTGGCTGCTTGTCAGTCTCTTGGTGCTCATCGGTGCCACAGACTGGCTCGATGGACAGGTGGCAAGGCGGCATGCCGCCGGAAGCGAGTGGGGCAAGGTGCTGGATCCGCTGGCGGACAAGATCGCCTTTCTGCTTATTGGCCTTGCGATCGTCTTCAAGGGGCTATTGCCGCTGTGGCTTGTGAGCTTAATTGTGTTGCGGGACATTCTGATCATAGCCGGTGCCGCCACGGTGGTGCGCGGCATGGGAAAGGTTATGGGAAGCATGTGGCTAGGCAAAGCCGCGACCACGGCGATGGCCCTGGCCATCCTGGCGGCTGTGCTACACGCCGATGGCCTTGTAATGGCAGTCTGCATCTGGGGCACAGCGGCGCTTACCGTGCTCTCCTTTGCGCAGTATGCCCGCCGGTTTTTGAATTTGCGCACTGCATCGAACGTGTAGGACCGTGTTTGGACGAAAGAACGAGCAGGATCAAGCGCGCCTGGAGCAGGGACTGGAAAAGACACGCACCAGCCTCTTCGGCAAGCTGAGTCGCCTTGTTCGCGGCAAAGCAACCGTAGACGACGCGGTGCTCGACGAACTGGAGGAAGTTCTGGTAAGCAGCGACATCGGCGTCAAGACGACCGTGACCATCATACGCCACATACAGGAACGCGTGGCGAAAGACCGGTATCTTAACACCAAAGAGCTGCATGCGCTGATACGTGATGAGATTGCCCGCCTGCTGCATCAGCGGCCGCGGGCGACGGCCGGTAACTCCTTTGAATCGACGCCACATGTGATTCTCGTTGTGGGCGTCAATGGCGTAGGAAAAACGACCACCGTCGGCAAGCTGGCCCACCGCTATCGACAAGCCGGGTGCAGTGTGGTGATCGGCGCCGCCGATACGTTCCGGGCCGCCGCTATCGAACAGCTGGAAATCTGGGCCAGGCGCGCCGGCGCTTCGCTTATCAAACAGCGCCACGGATCAGACCCTGCCTCCGTAGCTTTCGACACCGTGCAGTCCGCCCTGGCGCGCAGTACCGATGTGGTGATCATCGACACGGCTGGCCGCCTGCACACGCGAACCAACCTCATGGATGAGCTCGCCAAGATCAAGCGTGTCATTGACAGGCAACTGAAAGGCGCGCCGCACGAAGTGCTCCTCGTCCTTGATGCGTCCATAGGCCAAAACGCCGTGCACCAAGCGGCGCAGTTTACACGCAGTGTGGATGTGACGGGTCTTGTCATCACAAAGCTGGACGGCACCGCCAAAGGGGGCATCATCATCGGCATCTCCAACGACTTGGAGATTCCGGTGCAATACATCGGTGTGGGAGAACGGGTTGAGGATCTTCAAGTGTTTGATGCGCAGCGCTTTGTGGCCGCGCTCTCTATATGAACATTCCCAAAATGATACGGTACTCCATAATTGCGGCGGCGGGTTTGCAACTGATCGGGACTGTGCTCTTGCCGCCTTTGTGGGCGCAGCAGGACCACGCCAGCGTGGACGCGATCAGCGTGCGCACTCCGGGCGACGACTCGGGCCTTACGCAGCTGGACTTGTACACGGCCATCGCGTACAGCGCGCTTCGCTTTGAACCTGGCCCCCGGGGCTTCACCGCCACATATCAGGTGCAGGCCGAAATCACTGCACTGGACGCGCAGGGTCGGCCCACCTTCGTGCTGCAGTCCCCCATATGGGACCGCAGCATCACCGTGCCGCTCTTTGCGGAAACAACCCCCGCCGACCAGTTCGACGTCACGACGCACTCGGTACACCTAGCGCCGGGGCCCTACCTGTTGACCTTCCAGATTACCGATCGCAGCACAAGCGAAACGCTGCTGCGGGAGCAAACCATCACCGTGCGGGATTTGGGCCTCCCGCTGGCGCTGAGCGACATCGTCCTGCTGGATTCGTACGACAGTGCCACGAACGCGGTGCATCCGCGCGTCAGCGGCATGCTGGGCGGGGAGCAGTTGTCCTTTGATGTCTTCTTTGAGCTCTACACGGACCGTCCACGCACCCTGACGATGATCAGAGAGCTGTTGCCGGTGTACCAGAGCACGAGCAGCCTGAGCCACACTGATCTGCTGGCCGAATTACGGCCTGTGTTTGCGGACACCACCACCACGGAGATCGCCGCCGGCAGACATCAGATGGTGTCGCAGTTTTCCACATCCGATCTGGGCGTGGGCACCTTCAAGGTGCGTATCCGCGTATTGGACGATACGCACAGCGCCGCAGTAGAGCGCACCGTCGTATCGGAATGGTCGGGACTCGCGTCGTACCTGGACGACCTCGACCAGGCGATTAAGCAAATGGTCTATGCTGGTTCACGGCGAGAGCTGCAGAGAATTCGTGGCGGGGCGACGGAAGCCGAGCGTCGCCGCCTCTTCAACGAATTCTGGAAGAAACGCGATCCGACGCCGGAAACCACGCGCAACGAGCAGATGGAGCAGTACTTCTATCGCGTAAGCGTCGCGACCCGCAGGTATTCGTCTGTCAGACCGGGATGGCAAACGGATCGCGGGCATGTGCTCATCCTTCACGGCGATCCCGAGGACGTGAATCGACAGACCTACAGCTTCAACGCGGAGCCATATGAGGTCTGGTACTACTACCGCATCGGCCGCCGGTACGTTTTCGTGGACGCGACAGGATTCGGGGACTACGAGCTTCTGGTGCCAATCTGGGACGACCGAACACGCATCCGCTAACGGTGAAGGTGCTATTCATGGGTACGCCCGCCTTTGCGGTGCCATCGCTAAAGGCGCTGGCCCGCGGCGGGTTTAGGCCAATGGCGGTAGCGACGGGGCCGGACAAGCGCCGCGGCCGCGGAGGACGCACCTCGCCGACGCCGGTGAAAGCCGCTGCCGAGGCGCTGGGTATCCGCACCATTGTGCAGCCGCCCCAGGTGAAGGCTCCTTCCTTCGCCGAAGCAGTGCAGGCGCTGCAGCCAGACATCATCGTGGTGGTCGCCTTCCGCATTTTGCCCCGCACCGTCTTCGGTGCTGCACGGCTGGGTGCGTTCAATCTGCATGCCTCACTTTTGCCGCGCTACCGCGGAGCCGCGCCCATCAACCGGGCCCTCATGGCTGGAGAGACCGAGACAGGCGTGACAACCTTCTTTCTGCAGGACCGCGTGGACACCGGTAATGTGATCCTGCGCTGGCCTACGCGGATCGACCCCGAGGAAACCGCCGGCATGCTGCACGACCGCCTGAAGGTGCTAGGCGCGCGGGCCGTCGTCGAAACCACGCGTCGCATCGCCGAAGGGAGAGCGCACACAGCGCCGCAAGACGCGTGTCTGGCCACACCCGCACCCAAAATATTCGTGGACGACTGCTCTATCGCATGGGATCGGCCGGCGGCCGAAGTGCACAACCATTGCCGCGGGTTGTCCCCCACTCCAGGTGCCTGGACGTTGCACGGCACTCACCGCCTCAAGATTCTGCGGACGCGCACAACGCGTGGTGCGGGTCATCCGGGCACTGTGCTGGAAAACCGCTCGCAGCTGGTGGTCGCATGCCAGAGCGGTGCCATTGCGGTGCTACGCATACAGCAAGCAGGAAGACGGCCGATGGACGCAGAGAAATTCCTGCGGGGATACGCATTGCCAAAGGGCACACGTTTAGGGTAACGAACAAGGCGGACAGGCAGGCGTACGTACGCGATTTTGGAGCACAACGTGGCCAAGCAGCATGGTGCACTTTAACGTCAGGGATCTCACCGCGCGGATTAAAGCGGAAAGCGCCTTCATTGGAGACCTTACAGGGGAGCTAGCTCAAGTCCTTGTGGGGCAGCACTACATGGTGGAGCGGCTTCTTATAGGACTGTTGGCCAACGGACACGTCCTGCTGGAAGGCGTCCCCGGACTGGCCAAGACGCTGACCGTCAGTTCCTTGGCCGGCGCCATCGGCATGCAGTTTCAGCGGATCCAGTTCACGCCGGACCTCTTGCCCGCAGACCTCTTGGGTACGCTCATCTACAACCAGAAAACCGGCGACTTTTCCATCAAGAAAGGGCCGCTGTTCGCCAATATGATCCTGGCTGATGAGATCAACCGCTCCCCAGCCAAGGTCCAGAGCGCGCTCCTTGAGAGCATGCAGGAGCGCCAGATCACCATCGGCGAAACCACCTTCCCGCTGGAAGAACCGTTCCTGGTGCTTGCCACGCAGAACCCCATCGAGCAGGAAGGCACCTACCCCCTGCCCGAAGCACAGGTGGACCGGTTCATGATGAAGATCAAGGTCGGTTACCCGACGCGTGCCGAAGAGCTGGAAATCATGCGGCGCAAGGCGCGGACAGGATCAAATTATCAGATTAAGCCCGTCGTAACGCCGGATCAGATTCTGGCAGCGCGCGCCGTACTCAATGATCTGTACATAGACGAACGCGTAGAGGAATACATCATCAACCTGGTGCTGGCAACACGCGAGCCGAGCCAGTACAACCTTTCAGCGCTGGAGCCGCTCATCGAATTTGGGGCATCGCCGCGTGCCAGCATCAACCTGAACCTGGCGGCGCGGGCCCATGCCTTCCTCCAGACACGCGCCTATGTCACGCCCGAAGATGTGCGCTCCGTCGCGATGGACGTACTGCGGCACCGCGTAACGATCACGTACGAAGCCGAAGCAGAGGATATGGAGGCGGAGACTATCGTTCAGCGCGTCATGGAGACGATCGAAGTGCCTTAGAAAAGTTGGGAACAAACCCGCAGCGGTTCAAGTAGTCGTTTAAGTTCGAACAAATACGCTTTATTGTGTTGACAGACACGAGCGCCGCGTTTATATTGCGCCGGCTCGGCATACGCCGAGGGCGAGGGTTTGTGGCGCGATCCCGCTGAGCGGGGTTGTGCGGAAGAGTCCGCTGTAGGGGCAGCACATAATGACATAATGAAACGAGAAGTATTTATCTGGGATCGCGAGCGGATGGAGTGGACTCCGTTAGTACTAACGCGCCGGCAGCGGTGGATCCGTCGGGCCTGGCTCGGCGTGATAGTGATGGGCTGCGCTACGCTTTTGCACTTGGGCGCGGATTTCCTGGTCACAACTCCAGAGGAGCTAGCCCTCCTCTATGAAAACCGCGCCTTGCAAGCACAGGTAGTCTCAGCCGACGCGCGCTTTGAAGTACTCGCTGAGCGTCTGGATGCGCTGGAGCTCCAAGATGCTGAGCTCTACCGCGTTATGCTTCAGGTGGATGCCGTCCCGGAAGCGTTGCGCCAGGTGGGCACAGGCGGCACTAAACCCCACGAGGAGCTTAGCCGGTTCAGCCCTTCGACTGCGCGCCTGCTTGGCCAGCTTGAGCAGCAGATGGATCAGCTGGAACGGCGCCTGGACCTGCAGGCTGGCAGCACCCGGGAGCTTATGGCGCTTTCTGAAACGCATGTTGTGCGTAGCAATGAGCTCCCAGCCATCATGCCTGCAATGGGCCGCTTGACCTCGTCCTTCGGTATGCGACGGCACCCGATCTACAAGACCCGTCGGCACCACGACGGGATCGATATCACCATTCCTAGCGGCTCTCCTGTATATGCGACCGCGGATGGCGTCGTATCAGAAGTTAATCGCGGGCGGACGGGCTATGGCATCCATATCGTCATCCGGCACGAAACTTCCGGATTGCAGACACTTTATGCGCACCTGCAAGAAGTCATGCCGAGCATACAGCCAGGGCGGCGCGTCAAGCGCGGACAGCATATTGCACTGAGCGGGAACACCGGCCTGTCTGTCGCGCCGCACCTTCACTATGAAGTACATACACTCGATGGTGTCAAGCTCAACCCGTTTCCCTATCTGGCACCGCAGATGAGCGCCAGCGAATATGCAGCCATCCTGGACCTTTCGGCGCGCCCATAAGCTGCACGATGCGCGGCGGCATAGTGAACGGTATTGCGTTTTATTCATTGGATTCCTATTAAGGGGCGCACGAAGCATGCGCGCCATACCCTGCCACAATGATCGGCTTGAGTCCTATGGGATATTGGACACTTGAGTTGGCTTCTTATCTGGAAGACGCGCCGTGGCCGGCGACCCAGGATGAACTCATTGACTATGCTGAACGTACGGGCGCTCCCGTAGAGGTCATGGAGAACCTTTCGGATTTGGAAGATGAGGGAGAGCCCTACGAAAGCATTGAGGAGATCTGGCCTGACTTCCCGACGGCCGACGACGATTTCTACTATTCGGACGAGTGACTGCTGCCACCGGGGGCGGTCCGTCGCGTGGAGGACCCTGATACTGTGTGCGCTGCTGACGGCCGCAGAAGCGAAGGCCCAGCAGCCTCCCATCGTCGATCGCGTACTTTTTGTAGGCAGCGACCAGTTCTCCGACGCAGTCCTGGCCAGCCGCATTCGCACCACGTCCAACCGCGTGGCTCTGGGCATTCGCGGATTGACCTGGTGGCTGTGGCTGTATGAGCTCGGAGCCCGCCACACATTCGGGCGACGCGTGGGGCGCGCACTCATGGCCAGCGGCGAACCGCCCGCTTGGCTGGACAGTGCCACCGTCGCAGCCGATGTGGATCTCCTGCGCAACTTCTTTGCGCAGGAGGGATTTCGGGCGGCTGCGGTAGAAGCACAGATCAATACTTCGCGCAGCGGCAGGCGCGCGAAGGTGTCTTTCGTGATTACACCCGGTCCACCCGCATACTTTCGGCAAGTAGCATACGAAGGACTTGATAGCCTCAGCTCTTCGCTGCAGCGATCGCTGGCAGCCGCCTCGCTGCTCCAGCCGCAAGCCTTGGACGACAATTCTCCGTTAAAATACCGGGCGGCCTCCCTGCGCTTTTCTGAGCCGCTGCTCGTTGACGAGCGCCGCAGAATACTCGCCGCTTTGCGCGACGCAGGGTATGCGACCATCACGCGCGACTCCATAACTGCCTTTGTTACAATCAGCAGCACCGATTCGCTAGATGTCGTGATGCGCGTACGGCCCGGGCCGCGCTTCGACTACGGCAGTATCCACTTTGATGTGGAGGGTCCGCTCAATCAGGCTGCACCCGCGGGCGCGTCGACGTTTGGGGGCGACTCGCTGATTTCGTACGAGATGGAGCCAGGCGTACGGGTGGCACCCAGACTGTTGATGCACGCCCTGCGGATGCGGCCGGGCACCCGCTATAGCCAGTCGGAACTGCGACAGACCAAAGAGCGCCTGGAATCGACCGGCATCTTTTCCTTCACCAACATCGCGCCGCAAACGCCGCTGGGCACTGCGTTGCCGCATCGCATCACACTGCGTACGCGCCCGCGCCATCAGTTCGGAATGCAAACCTTCGCCTTGCAGAGTAGCGGCGTCCTTGGCGGCGTCGGCAGCGAGCTCGGCGGCGGTTTGAGCCTTTCCTATGAAAACGTCAACCTCTTTGGCAGCGGCGAAACGATGCAGATTCGCAGCACTGCATCCATTCAGGCGGATGTGGACTCCACGGTGTTTTCATCGAGCCAGGCCGAGGTCACAGCATCGCTCGCCTTGCCGTATCTCGCCGCGCCGTTTCACGATCTGGAAGCGCGGCTAGGCCTCCATCAAGCGAGAACACGGTTCACGCTGAGTCTGCTCACGGCCCGGCGCGAGGACCTCAGCCTGCTGCTGCGCGGACGCGGAACGGCCCGCATTCGCTTGGAGATGCGCCACGACCCCACGGTCACCTCGCTTGTGGATCTGCTGGACCTGAGCCTCAGCAATCCGGACACGCTGCGGGGATTCAAGGCCCGCTTCCTTGATCGGATTCTGGGCGGGGATGATGCGCTCGTGGATTCGGACCCTGTCCAGCGCGCGCAGGTGCTGGAAGACTATACGAATCCGCAAGTTAACAGCGCCTTTCGGTACATGATACGCAGCGAGCAGGTAAACCCGTTGCGCCGCGAAGAAGGCTATTCGTATGAGGCGGCCTTTGAGATCGGCGGCAACCTGCCCTATCTGCTGGATCGGTATGTGTTCACCGCGCGAACCGTGGAAGGCAGTCTGCCTGGACTGCCCTTCTTTCGGAACAGCGGCAGCCGCGACCGTCTGAACTACCGGCAGTACGTGCGGGTCGTAGCAGATGCGCGGCGGTACTTGAGGCTGAGCGGCACCAACGTGCTGGCACTCAAGGCCGTGGGGGGCTGGGCGCATCCGCTGGGGCACGCGGATGTGGTGCCGTTCTTCAGGCGCTTCTTCAGTGGCGGTGCCTCCAGCGTGCGCGGCTGGCATCTGAGGCAGCTCGGCCCGGGTGCTACCAGCTTCACCTCCAGCGTGGGCACCGGCGCGGATGCGACCAATATCCTTGGAGGCGACATCAAGCTGGAATTCAGCGCCGAGCTTCGACACACGATGCTGGAACACACGCTGGGTGCGGCATGGATTCTGGCGGCATTCACCGATGCCGGCAACGTTTGGTTCGGGCCGCGCAATCCTGGGTTTGCCAATCTGCCGCCTGGCACGCCTGATGGGCATTTTGCGCTGGGTAGCTTCGTGGAGGAATTGGGCATCGGATCGGGCATAGGCCTTCGCCTGTCCTGGGCCTACCTCATTGCGCGCTTCGACATCGCGTACCGCGCGTGGGACCCTGCGCGGCCGGGGCTTGGCTGGTGGCCAACGGGGCTGCGCGACCCGGTTGTGTACTTTAGATTTGGACACGCATTCTAGGGCGTTCGCACGCATCGGACGGCAGCGCTGGCAGACAGCGCTGCCGCTTGGTACATAATTTGCGCGCGCAGGCGACGCAGGATGAACGGGCGGCCTGCGGCCGCCCAACGGAACCCATGGGCAAGACGGCATTCGTAACCGGAGGCACCGGCTTCGTCGGCAGTCACTTGGCGCAAGTGCTTCTGGAGCACGGGTACAGCGAGGTACGATGCCTGGTACGCACCCGGCTCAAATGGCTTGAGAACATCCCGGTTGTTCCTGTGCGCGGCATCCTCAGCGATCAGGCGCTCATAGCGGACGCAGTTCGGGGTGCGGACTTTGTTTACCACTTGGGCGGCGTAACCCGCGCCCGGACCTATGCGGACCTCGAAGCCGGTAACGTTACCGCTACGCAGCACTTGCTCGATACGATCATGGCGGCCAATCCGGGGATCGCCAAGGTGCTGATCACCAGCACGCTGGCTGCTGTCGGACCGGCACCAGATGGGCGGGCCGACGAATCCACGTCGCTAAGACCTGTCTCCCGCTACGGACGCAGCAAAGCAGCCATGGAAGCGGTTGTAAGGGACTATGCGTCGGCCTTGCCGATAGTAGTGGTACGACCGCCCTCCGTGTATGGACCGCGGGACAGAGATGTCTTCACGTTCTTCAAGGCGGTGCAGCAAGGCTTCTGCCCGGTGCTACGCGGCGATTCTGGCATCACGCTGGTCCACGCCCGAGACCTTGCACGCGGCATGAAGGAAGCTGCCGAGGCTGAGGCAACCCGGGGGGAGACCTATTTCATCGGCAACGACGAAGACGTCTCGTGGGCGTCACTGAGGCGCGCCGTTATGGCAGCGCTGGGCGTCCGAGCGATCACTGTTCCAGTTCCACGCATGCTCGTGATGCCTGCGGCGTATCTTGCCGAAGGACTGGGGAAACTTTTGGGCCAATACCCGCCCTTCAACCTGGACAAGGGACGTGAGCTGCTCTACACAGCAAAGAGGTGTTCGTCTGCCAAGGCGGCGAAGGACTTTGGGTATCGTCCACGGATACCGCTGGCCGAGGGACTGAGTCATACTATTGCATGGTACCAGGCACAAGGCTGGCTGCGGCGCGCAGCGTAAGCGGAATCCCTTGCAAATCCGTATGATGTATCGGTTACGTCTCTCATCACAAGAACCTGATTGAAGTGAGCGTACTCGGATTCAACAGCGGCTATGTCGAGGAACTTTTTGCCCGCTACCGGGAGGACCCCGGTAGTGTCAGCGAAAGCTGGCGAGAATTCTTTGCTGACTTTCAGCCCGCCGAAACCTTTGTGGTTCCAGAGGCTCCACAGCTGAAGCCGACGCGGATCAGGACTGCACCGGAGACATCCGGAGACGGAGTCCCCACGACGCCCGTTCCCGTTGATGCGGATATCAAACCGCTCCGCGGCGCATCAGCGCGCATCGTGGAGAACATGGAGGCGAGCCTCGGCATGCCCACGGCGACCTCCGTGCGCACATTGTCCGTGAAGCTCCTTATCGAGAATCGCACGCTGATCAACCAGCACCAGCGCGGCATAGGCGGCGTGAAGGTTTCCTTTACGCATCTGATTGCGTACGCAGTGGTGAAGGCGCTCAAGGCGTTTCCAACGATGTATTCCACTTTTCGCTGGAACAACGGTACGCCGCAGCATGTGCGCCCGAAGCGCATCAACCTAGGCCTTGCCATCGATGTGGAGCGGCGCGGTCGCCGCTCACTCATGGTGCCGAACATCAAAGCGGCCGACGGCATGCGCTTTGCGCAGCTGCTCGGCAACTACAACGAGGTGGTGCGAAGAACCCGGGCCAATCAGCTGCAAGTGGCCGACTTCCAGGATACGACGGCCACGCTGACCAATCCCGGCATGATCGGCACCAGCCTTAGCGTACCGCGCCTGATGCCGCGCCAAGGCGTGATCATCGGGATTGGATCCATCGGCTTCCCGCCCGAATACCTGGCTATCCCGCCGGACGCTATCAGCAAGGTGGGATTGTCGCCTGTGATGACCATCACGTCCACATACGATCATCGCGTGATACAGGGCGCTGAAAGCGGCGCATTTCTGAAACATGTTGAAGAGCTGCTCTTGGGCAAGCAAGACTTCTACCAGGATGTGTTTCAGGACCTCAACATTCCTTATCCGCCGTATGTGCACTCCCCCGATTCCACGCCACTGCTAGGTGGCTACAGCAAGGGGGCTGGAGAGCTCGACATGGTGGAAAAGGAAGCCCGCGTGATGATGCTGATTCGGGTGTTTCGGGTTTTGGGACATCTGCAGGCGGACACCAACCCGTTGGGCTTCACCTGGAAATATCATCCAGAGCTTGACCCCGCCCACTATGGACTGACCGTATGGGACCTGGACCGCGAATTTGTCACGGGCGGTCTCGGGGGCCGCGATGTGCTTCCGCTGCGCGAGATCCTCAACATTCTGCGCGAAACGTACACGCGCCGCATCGGAGTTGCGTACATGCATATCACCAGCCCCATAGAGAAGCGGTGGCTGCAGGAACGCATTGAGCCCGAGCGCAACACGGATGAGCTGTCGCTGGAAGACAAGTGCCGCATACTGCAAAAGCTGAATTCTGCGGAAGCCTTTGAGCGCTTCCTGCACACACGGTACATCGGCCACAAGCGGTTCTCGCTCGAAGGCGGCGAAAGCGTGGTGCCGATGCTGGATGCTATCATCAGCGACGCTGCGGACCAGGAGGTTCATGAGGTTGTCATCGGCATGGCCCATCGCGGACGCCTCAACATCCTCGCGAACATCATGGGCAAGAGCTACGAGTCCATCTTCACGGAGTTCGAGGGGAGCATCAACCCGGACACGATCTACGGCTCTGGTGATGTCAAGTACCACCTAGGCACCACAGGCACGTACCAGAGCAAGAGCGGCGCCTCCATCAGGCTTTCCCTTGCGTCCAACCCGAGCCACTTGGAATCGGTGAGCCCGATTGTGGAAGGCATAGTGCGAGCCAAGCAGGACCTGCTGCGCGCGGAAGACGACCCGCACGCGCCGGGAGGCGATATCCACGATGCGGTAATTCCGCTTCTGATCCACGGAGATGCCGCCTTTGCCGGCCAGGGCGTGGTGGCGGAAACGCTCAATTTCAGTCAGCTGCGCGGCTATCATACCGGCGGCACGATACATATCGTCATCAACAACCAGATCGGTTTCACCACCGGACCCAGCGAAGCACGCAGTTCCACCTATGCCACGGATGTGGCCCGCCTGATTGAGGCGCCCATCTTCCACGTCAACGCAGACTATCCCGAAGCGTGCGTGCGTGTGGCGCGCCTGGCGCTGGACTTCCGGCAGGTGTTCAACAAGGATATCGTCATTGACATGCTGTGCTATCGGCAGCATGGCCACAACGAGGGGGACGAGCCTTCCTACACCAACCCGCTGCTGTACCAGCAGATCGAGAAGAAGCGCTCCCCGCGCAATCTGTACACCGAGATGCTACTGCGGCGTGGCGAATTGTCGCCCGAAGAGGCCGAGGCGATGCTGGACAGCTTTCGGGGACAGCTCCAAGACGCTTTTGAGCGGACCAGCAATCTCAAGCAAAAGGACGCGGCCGAACTCCTGGAGCGGTTTCATAACCGGTCGTACGAGACCCCGCCTCCTGTGGACACCCGGCCGCGCGCGGAGGATATGGAGCATGTTCTGGCCGCACTATTTCGCTTTCCCGAGGGGTTTGCCGTACATGACAAGCTCCTGCGGCAGTTTCAGCGACGTGACCAGCGAATGCGGACCGAAGGGCGCATCGACTGGGCCTTTGCAGAGGCACTAGCCTTTGGGACGCTCCTGGTGGAAGGCATTACGGTGCGCCTTAGCGGCCAGGATTCCCGGCGCGCTACCTTCAGTCAGCGCCATGCGGTTGTCTATGACCAGACTACGGGCGAGGAGTACATTCCGCTCAACAACATCACGGCGAACCAGGAGCGGCTGTTCATCTTTGACAGCTTGCTCAGCGAATACGCGGTCTGTGCATTCGAGTACGGTTACTCTGTCGCCAATACGGATGCGCTGGTGATGTGGGAGGCGCAATTTGGAGACTTCTCCAACGGAGCGCAGATTGTCTTTGACCAGTTCCTGAGTGCTGCAGAAGAAAAGTGGGGGCAGTGCAGCAGCCTGGTGGCCCTCTTGCCGCATGGCTACGAAGGCCAGGGCCCGGAGCACTCCTCTGCACGCCTGGAGCGCTTCTTGCAGCTGTGTGCTGAGGGCAACATGATCGTGTGCAACATGAGCACACCGGCCAATTACTTCCATGCACTGCGGCGGCAGGTCAAGCGCACGGTGAAGAAGCCGCTCATCCTGATGACGCCCAAAAGCTTGTTGCGCCACGCCCATGCCATCTCCACCCCGGAAGAACTCCTCAATGGTCAGTTTCTACCCGTCATTCCCAGCCCGCAGGACCCTGCCCATGTCACGCGCGTGATTCTCACTAGCGGAAAGGTCTACTACGACCTCTTAGTCGCAATGGAAAAGCAATC
The DNA here is from genome assembly GCA_951812585.1 of Rhodothermales bacterium. GTDB lineage: Bacteria > Bacteroidota > Rhodothermia > Rhodothermales > Bin80 > JAAXGV01. Next base: position 1,083,542 of record OX638318.1, read on the forward strand.
CGAAAAAAGAGACAAGATCGCGCTAGTGCGCATCGAGCAGTACTACCCGTTCCCCTGGAAGGCATTGCAAGCCGAGCTGCGCCGATACCGCGCGGACTGCGACGTGTACTGGGTTCAGGAAGAGCCGGCCAACATGGGGGCTTGGACCTACATTCAGTCCTTTATCAACAGCACGCTGCGCTCCGTGTTCGGGGCAAATCCACCCCAGCTGGAGTACATCGGCCGCACGCCTAGTGCGAGCCCTGCGACGGGCAGCGCCATGGTGCACAAGCTGGAACAGGAAGAGCTTGTGCAAGAAGCCATGATGATTTAGCGACGTCTAGTAGCGTCGATTGTGTTTGCGTGCGTTGCGCCTGGCTTTCTCATCAGCGATGCGCCGCTCTTCGGACGGCTTGGTGAACGACATGTTCGCGCGGTAATGCCGCAGAACGCGGCTGCGATTAACGGCCCGTTTGAACCGCCGCAACGCACGATCAATGTTCTCCTTTTCGCGCACCTTGACGCCGATGCCTACGTGCTGTGGCAAGAGGGTGTCCTCGTCTCGTGTGAAGTAGAAGGCTCCTGCAACGTCATAGCAGCGCAGCGGTTCCAGCCTGATGCAGACCCTGGTGTTGGCGACACATAACAGCGGCAAGGTGCAGGAGCTGCGCGCCCTCCTCGTCGGCCTGCCGATCCGGGTTATCGCTGCCGCGGACATAAAGGGTGCTCCGGTTGCCAAAGAGGACGCGCTCACGCTCCGCGGCAACGCGCTGAAGAAGGCGATGGCGCTCTACGCGCATTGTGGACACTGGGCACTAGCTGACGACACCGGGCTTAGGGTGGCGGCGCTGAGCGGTGCGCCCGGCGTGCATTCTGCGCGGTATGCCGGTCCCGGCTGCACGCCGCGGGACAACAGGCTGAAGCTGCTGGCGGCACTTGCGGGTGCTGCAACCCGTGCGGCGGAGTTCAGGACAGTCATCGCGCTGGTGACCGGACGAAACGAGGTCCGGTACTTCGAAGGCGTTTGCCCGGGCAGTATTGCACGGGAAGAGCGTGGCGATGGCGGGTTTGGATACGATGCGATCTTTGTGCCTGCGGGCTTCAGCCGAACCTTTGCTGAGCTCTGCGCCGCCGAAAAACATGCGATAAGCCACCGCGGCCAGGCCATGCGCGCCTGCCAGGCATACCTTCGGACACAGCTCCTGTGATGGGTCCGCAAGCGTGCGACCGCACCGGGTGCGTCCGTTCGCGGCGCATAGGTCCTGGGCATGCTGGGGGTCTGCCTGCCGCGGATCATCAAGCACATCATTGTACCCGATGGCGGCGCGCTGATGCTGCTTTGGGCGTGGGGGCACAGAACGAGGCGATGCACATAGGCGCGCAACGAGCGTACAAGCATCGGATGGCGGCGACTGGTTTGCTTTGGCAGCATTGTGCTGCAGTGCTTAGCGCATCGCGCCTGGCATGGTGTGCTGTGCTCAGCCAATCCTAGTCCGCGAATGATTGCTTTGGTTCAGCGCGTTTCGGAGGCCTCAGTCACGGCAGGAGGCCTGGTGACCGGCTCAATCGGACCTGGGCTCCTGATATTCCTTGGGATTCACCGCGACGACGCGGAAAAGGACATTGCCTGGTTGGCGGGCAAATGTGCCCGCCTCAGGGTATTCCCAGACGAGACCGGCCGTCTGAACCGGTCGCTCCTGGACACCGGCTATGGGGCACTGGTCGTATCCCAGTTTACGCTCTACGGCAATGCGCACAAGGGCAACCGACCCTCCTTCGTCATGGCGGCACGGCCCGATAAAGCAAACCGCTTCTACCGGGCATTCATCGACACACTTGCTGAGCTTCTGAAGCAGCCCGTGCCAAGCGGCACCTTTGGAGCCAGGATGGAAGTCCGCCTGTGCAATGATGGGCCAGTCACCATCTGGATAGAGCGCAAGCCGCCAGGCTGAGGCTGCTATGCGGCTGCCCACGGCGGCTGCGTTGGCAAGGCGTCCTCCAGTGCCTGAATGAGCGACTCTTGGTACGCTCCCGTGTACTGTCCGGCAAAAAAGCGTCCAAGCGCTTCATCATGGAAGTGCTGCCAGGAGGTTTCTTCCCGGCCCGGCACAATAGGATAGAAGCATGCATTGACGCTGCGAGCCGCCCGGAGGTCGCCGGGTGCGTCGCCCACCATCAAGATGCGCGTCGGGGGGTATTTGCCGTTTGCGGCGGCCTCCAGATGCTGCGTCTTGGTACCATCCTCTTGCCCCGCGATGCGCTTGACGTAGGACGCGAGGCTGTGCTCGGCCCATTCGCGGTGCAGGGCGCGGAGCGGCGTCCCGGAGGACACGATAAGGTCTGCCCGCTTCGCGGCGCGCTCCAGGCACTTCCGGACCCTAGGAAAGGGCGGCACGCCGTACACAAGATCATCAATGCGCGCATTCACCTCGGTGCTCCATTCGTAGACGGCGTGCAGTGTTGATTCCGTCGCTGCGGCCTTTTGCAGGGCGGGGTTGCCAAGCTTCGTTTCGCGCGCAATCCACTGGCGCAGCGCGGACAGCTGCGGCACCGCAGCGTGGCGTGCTATAACCTCCGGGCGCACCCGGAGGAGGTCCACCACCGACACAAGCGCTGGAAACCGGTTCGTACCTCTGTGCCGCGAGTACAGGTTTACGAATTCCCAAGCCTCGCGTGCGTACTTGCTGACCGGCTGCAGGCCAAAGTGCTTGATTGCCGCCGGGCAAAAGCACTCTTTGTGCTTGATCTCCATGGTGTCGAAGACGCACCCATCCGAGTCGATGGCAATGAAGAACTCGCAGTCCTTGCTAATCATGGGCATCCCTGTGCGGCGCTTGTTACCTGCATCAGCCGCACGCGATTGTTGATTACTGAATGGAAGTTTTATCCAGCGCCTGGCCAAGATTGGCCGGGCATGCGTTTTACCGCGGGATCACCCAAGGGTTTACCGCTGCCATAGCGCACGCATGGCGTGCCTCGACTGCCGCGGCAAGGATTGGAAGCCGCGTCCGGTGCTCGGGCATTGAGCCATGTGGTGTGGAAGTGCAGGGTGCAAAAGTGCCAGATGCGGGAGTGTGCTGAAAGCACTGCGTACAGCTTATGAATTATGCAGTCTGTTCTAGTCCACTGCTCTGCGGAGCCCCGGCTTGCGTGCACGGCGACCCACCCTTGAGGGACACGCACGCTTCATCTGCTTGCGGGCGCTAAGCAAACATCAGCGCAAAGAATAGCAGCAGCATTACGCCAATCGTCGCGCCGATGCTGTGCACAGAGACCAAAAGACATTGCTTGAACAGCGTACGCAGGCGCTTTTGCTGATAAACGCGTCTGAGCGCCAAGAACATGTACACCTGGATGCCGATGAACCACCACATCATCGCAAATTCGGTGCTCGTCATCAGATTGATGGCTGTAGCCAGCGCAAAGGTCAGAAACCCGGCTGCGTACATATGCAGCGTGAATATCAGGTGCGGAACATAGTAGGGTTCGCGCCGGCGATAGAGCAGCTGCAGGACGCTGGCAAAAACTGGCATGATGAAAAAGAACACCCAGGGAAGGCGCCTTGTGAAGAAGCCGGACACTCGTTGCGGATCGTTTTCCACCTTTTGCAAGAGCTCCACAAGCCACGCATCGGAATCTTCCGTCTCGATGCGGATACCGTCTGCACTCGTGGTGTCGCCTCGAACGACAGGGGCCATAGCGGTTGTATCGGTGTCGTCCGTGGAGAGATCGACTGTAGGCCTAGGTCCCCCGTCAGTAAGCGCGAAAAGCAGAAACGTCAAAAAGCTGACGAACACATAGAGCCTCAGCGGTGCCACATACCGGGCACGCTTGCCCGCCAGGAAGTGAAGGGTCAGCAGGCCGGGCCTTCGCACCAGTACGATCAGCGTCTTCCAGATCCGCGAGTCGAATGCAAGGAAACCCGCCAGCGCTTCGGACAGCACCCGCCTCAGCGGAACCCGTATCGCGCCCGCATACTGACCACAACCGGCGCAGTAGTTTTCTACGCTGCCTGAACCGCAGTTGGGACAGGGTTGCAAGCCTGGTGCACCCTCTGCCTGACCGGCCACAGCAGGCTGCAATTCGGCGTTCCCATTCTCTTTCATTTGGACACTCTGGCTGCGAACAGATTCAGGCTGCGCTATCGCTCACCCGGCATAGCACACGTACGTTGTGCATTCAGCCAAATATAATGACGCTGACCGCGCGCCTTGTCCGCCCGCAAGCGTGTTCAGCCTTGCACTTCCGCCTTGCAACCCGCTTCAATGCGGCCTTGTCCTCCGAAATGCGTCCCTCGGGCAAATGGCAGCCCATGGGTGTCGAGGCAGGCGAGTGACCAGCAAGCGAATCCGCAGCTGTATGTGCTTGCGGATGCGGAAGAATACGCTCCGCTGAAGCACCGATCGTTGGATGCCCTTGCACATTCCTGCATGAGTCCGGTGCCCTATTGAGACATCATCAGAGGCCTATGGCGGAACAGCATGGACACGTCAGAACGAATTGCCCGAAAGCCGCCTCAGCGGGGCGAAAATGCGGGCCTTTGCCTGTGCTTTCAGCAGCGCCGTTTGGGTCGGCTCGTTACGCTGTATGGTCCCAAACAAGGTCGTCGGTTGAAGGAGCATAGCGGCTGCCGTACATTGGCCAGAACAGCCGGCGACGTGTACCATTCTGCGTCTTTTTGTCATACCGATTCGCCTTGTGAGATGATTTCCAGAAGAACATTCATAAAGCAGTCCACTGCGCTTCTCGGCACCGCCGCCGCAACTGGTCCGTGGATACAGACCAAAGCCATTGCACCGAGCGACACCATTCGCATCGGTGCCATCGGCATCAATGGCATGGGCTGGACCAATGTGCGCTCCCACCTGAAGCTTCCTGAAGTCAACGTGGTTGCCCTTTGCGATGTGGACAACACCGTCTTACAGAGGCGGGCGGGCGAGCTGGAGGAGATGACCGGTGCGAAGGCTGTCCTTCACCGTGATTACCGTGCGCTTCTGGACGACCAGGAGATTGACGCCGTCATCGTCGCTACACCGGACCACTGGCATCCGCTTATCACCATGCATGCGTGCGAAGCCGGCAAGGATGTATACGTAGAGAAGCCGCTAGCCAATTCCATTGCCGAGTGCAATGCTATGGTTGCGGCTGCAAGCCACTACCAGCGTGTTGTCCAGGTGGGACAATGGCAGCGCAGCGGTCCCCACTGGGACGAGGCCATGGCCTTTGTGCAGTCAGGTCAGCTGGGCAAGGTCCGGACCGCAAAAGCGTGGGCGTATCAAGGGTGGATGCGCAACATTCCAATACGGCCCGACAGCGATACGCCTGATGGCGTTGACTATGACCTGTGGCTCGGGCCTGCACCGCAGCGGCCGTTCAATCCGAACCGGTTTCACTTCACCTTCCGGTGGTTCTGGGACTATGCCGGCGGCCTTATGACCGATTGGGGCGTGCACCTCATTGACATGGCGCTCTACGGCATGCAGGCCATCTCGCCCAAATCTGTGCTATCCACCGGCGGTGCGTTTGCTTACCCGGACGGAGGCATGGAAACACCCGATACGCAGCAAGCGGTCTTTGAGTATGACGGCTTTTCCATGATCTGGGAGCATGCCGCCGGTATTGACAACGGACCCTACGGACGCAGCCACGGTGTTTCGTTCATCGGCAACAATGGTACGCTGGTCGTTGACCGCGGAGGATGGGAAGTCATCCCCGAGGGCGAAAAGATGGCCGCCATTACGCGCGACAAACCAGCGGGGGCAGACCTTGACCGGCACACGCAGGACTTCGTTCACTGCATGCAGACGCGTTCGGTGCCAAAGTGTCCGCCCGAGGTGGCATGGCTGGCGGCCGTGAATGCCCATTTGGGCAATGTTGCGTTCAAGACCGGGCGCAAGGTGTACTGGGATCACGAGACACATACCTTCGGAGACGACGAAGAGGCGAACGCGCTCATCAAGGCGCACTACCGTGCGCCCTGGGTTCTCCCTTCATTCTAGGAGTCCTCCCGGCCCCGGGCACCGCAAGGGGGGCAGCCTGCTCAAAGGGACAGGCGACACCGCCGCTGTCAGTCTCCCGGGCATTGCTGGAGATCCGCTGCATGTCGAGACAGGCGGTGCCTGCACCATCAAACGCTACGGCATCGCAGGGGGTCAGCCCTTCGGGATGTACTGGCGCAAGTAGTTGGCACCTTGCCGGAGTGCGGCTTTGCGGCCGGCTAGCGATCCTTCGTAGGCGCGATCTTCTACTTCTATGCATACGGGCCCTTGATAGCCGACATCGGTCAGGACCGAGAAGAACCGGCCCCAATGCACATCGCCGAGCCCTGGCAGCTTGGGCGTGTGAAATTCGTTGGGGGTTGCCATAATGCCTACCTCATTGAGTCGATCCTGGTCCAGCCGCGCATCTTTTGCGTGCACATGAAACAGCTTTTCGCTGAACTCCCGGATAGGCCCGAGGTAGTCCATGTGCTGCCAGATCATGTGGGAGGGATCGTAATTGAGCCCAAAATGCGCACTGTCGATGTCGCTAAACATGCGCCGCCAGATGGCCGGCGTGTGCGCCAGGTTCTTTCCGCTAGGCCACTCATCATGCGTGAAGTACATCGGGCAGTTTTCGATGCCGACGCGCACGTTGTGGTCCTCTGCGAATCGGATCAGCGGACGCCAGACCTCCAGAAACCGCGGCCAGATTGCGTCTACAGTCCTGGACGGATCCCTGCCAATAAAGGTATTCACCGTGTCAAGGCCCAGCTGCGCGGCTGCCTTGATCATGGCCTTGATCTGCCGGATGTAAACGGCGGCTTCTTCGCGGTCCGCACATAGCGGGTTAGGGTAGTATCCGAGCGCGCCGATACGGATCTCAGCCTTCCGGGCCAAATCATGCACGCGCCGCACATCATCCTCCGTGAAATGCTGCACATCTACATGGGTCACGCCCGCATAGCGTCGTGTCGCCTTGCCTGCCGGCCAGCACATCAGTTCTACGCAGTCGTAGCCGACATCCTGGGCAACGTCCAGTACCTCTTCCAGCGTGCATTCTGGAAGAATGGCGCTGACAAAACCGAGTTGCATAAGTTGTGTTTGTTTGCGTTCTGTCGGGCGCGTCTGTGTCACCGAGGCCTGGCGGCCGTACTGGCCGCGCAAAATGCCTTAAAGACCGTCGGCGTAATGGATAGGTCGAACACGCGCCCGATGACGCTCGACCATCCGTGCAGAAAATAGTGCCAACCGTCCGTTACCTGCAGCGCACGCGATGCCTGCTGCGCCCGAGCCTGTTGTAAAAACGGGCGCGCGCCACGGTAGTTGAGCTCCCAGATCGCTCCGCCCTCTGGAAAAACCACCTGGTCGGTTACAGGCGAGCCTTCCACATCCTTCCCCATGCCCGTGGCATTGATCACGAGCGAATGTGGTGGAAGCGAAGCCACCAGGTCGTCGTGTTGCTGGCCCGCATCGCGCAGGATATAGACAATCTCCATGCCGCCGGTTTTGTGCAGCCGGGCAACTTTTTCGCAGTGCGCCAGGTTGTCCCTCCGAATGTCGACGATCAAGAGCTTTCGTGGCCGCAGGCGGGCTCTGGTTGTCAAGTAAAGCAGCAAGGCCACGGTAGCGCCGCCGCCGCCCATAGACAAGATCGCTGCCTCCGGATGACGCTGCCAGTAGTCTTCGCCCAGAAAGTGCGCCATGGCGCGCCCGCTATTCGCTAGGTCACACGCATCGCCCCAAAGGGCACCGCGCCGCTTGTAAAGCGCCGATACTTCCTGGCATAGCTGCGCCGCAGGCGTGAGCGCATCCAGAAGGTCTCCGGCCGCCCGCACCACGCTGAGCTTATGCGCGGTGACGAGTGCGCCTACCACCCCTTCGTCCGCCTTGAGCGCAGCTACCGCTGCACGGTGAAGGGCCAAGTCCCCACCCAAGGGAAGATCAACGCCTTCCAGGACTGCATCCTCCAAGCCAAGGGTGCGAGCCCAGTGCCTGAACAGCGTGAACGACAGGGAGCCCGCCGTGCGCACCCCAAAGAATTGCATCCGCTTCATCAGCACCTGAACAGTAGCAGCAGTTACAATTTAAGGTGGAATGCCAGCATGCCACGCACAATCCTTCAGGTATTCGCATTGCGTAGCGCCCAAAGCAGGCCCGCTGCAGCAGCCCGAAGGCCCATGAACAACGGACCGCAAAAGGTCCTGAATAAGGCTACCGTGGAATCTGGCCAAGAGGGCCTCCGGTTGACGATGCCGCCTTACGGCACATGCGCTGCTGCGCGCCTTGTGCAGCTAGGGCCGCCGGCACCCTGTTCGCAATAGCGGTCCGTGCACAGCTTAAGGCCGCGCGCAATTCCTGGGGCCTTACGTATCGCTTGACGGACTGAGGCGCGGCGTTCATCCCAAGGCTGCGGTGCTGCAAATCCACCGGCGATGGACCGCCAGTCGCCTGTGTCGCCGCTGCGGCTCACAAGGAGGCCGCGGCGTAGAAAGAAAGTGGCCAAAGTGCTTGGCCGTCATTGCATCAAGCCGTTTGGCGGGGAGCTCCGTTGCCGGCGCAGGCATGGAATGCGTCACCGTTTTCCGTTTTGAAGCGCCTCCAGAACGATTCGATCCATGGATTGTCCTTGGCTCCATGCTGGGCATAGGAAACAATCGCGCCTTCCTTCAGGAGCACGCGCTTCAACCAGGCATAGCCTCCGGCCCATCGCGTGGTGATGCACAGGAGCACCATCAGACTGGCCTTCCGCTGTCCGCGCGCGTAGACCATGTGAAGTCGGTCGAGAACGCCTCCAGCGGTGCGAACCGTGGTTTTCGGCGCCTGCTTGCGGTGGCACCGGCCAGATTGACCGCCTTGCGCACGGCGTACTCAGGGCTTTGGCTCCGTTACGCTTCCGTTGCAGGGCATGGGCAGCCAACACCCGCCGTATCCGCTTGGAATTGATGCGTTGCCCAAGGCGTAAAGTACGGGGTCGAGAATCGCCGCAAAGCCGTATATTTCCACATACCCTTTCGTAATTTTTTTTTACACTTTCCCCTTTCCATGAAGCCCCTCGTTGTTCTTGCGGTGGCGGCCATTCTGCTCAGCGCGGCGTACCAGGTACAGGCACAGGTAGTTGGCCAACGTGTTCGTGTCAAGGAACGTTCGGGGGCTATAAACACCGGAATCGTAGTCGAGAAAAGTGAGACCGCACTAACGATTGGGCTTGACGGCATCTCAGGAGCAGTGTACCGAGTTTCGTTTACTGACATTCAGGCTCTAGCTATAAGTCTCGGAGAGCAATCGTACGCGAAACCGGGATTATTAATCGGAGGACTCGCCGGTGCGGCCGCTTGGGCGCTAATTTGCGAGGGATGTAGTGCGCGAGGATTTTTCGGCGGTGGCATCTTGATTTCTGCTTTGACTGCCGGCTTAGGCGCTAGGGCAGGGAATTTGGTAAAGAAAGAGCGCTGGACATTTTTCCTGGTGCCGGGCCAGGGCCAAGCAGCCTCACTCGTTGCGCCGCTTGTCGGTGTACGTCCGACCGGGCAGCCTGTCGTCGGAGTACGGCTAACGTTCTAATCAGCCGACGTGGCATCTAAATATCGGGTTGCCGGAAAGGATGTTTCAGTGCTGTGGGCATACCGCGTCACGCAGTGCGTAAAACACGGGAGCTAGAATCGCCGCAAGTCGGGTAATACCCGATCGAGTGCCATTTGCGGTAATTCTGACGCTCGGCACCAGTGTACAGCGCGGTTGCCCAGCCCAAGTGGTATAGCTGCAGTGATGCCTGCAGCTATGAACAGCCGCCCAAAAAACGGGGCGACGTTGACGGAATGATCCGGCATGACTTCCGGCAACTGAACCGCGGCCGCGCGTTTCTGACGCACAGAGCTGAAAACGGCACCATACGGCCCGTATGAGCCGCGTAGAGCCGTTTTGACGCGGGTTAAGATTGTGTCCCCAGGGTAGGAAAAAAGAGGCCGGGGGGTGCACCGCGGGCACGCCAGAGCGGCCTCTATGGCGCCTAAAGCGTGTTATAAGAGCGGACGTGTCAGGGCAGCGCCTGGATAACGGCTATCACGGCCCCGGTGGCCGCAATGAGGCCGAGACCTTCGATGATCCACTGGATGAAGCAGAGCTTGCTGTTCAGCGCCTCTGTCTGCGCATCCAACCTGGCATTTTGGGCTTCGAGCATGCTCTCCAGCTTGCTCTCGAAGCGATGGATGAGGTTGGTGGATGCCCTGGCCACGATGATGAGTATATCAGCCAGCGGCGCCGGGCTGGACCATGCCCTCCAAGTGTGGGGACTGAGATTCTGCGTCCTCTGCGCTTCCCCCTCTCCAGCGTCCTTCCAGCCGCTCCTCTATGCGAGCGATGCGCTCCGCGAGTGCTAAGATACGATCCGACAGGACCCCAATGCGGGTCACGACTCGTCACTCTATGCGTCCCACATCACGGTTCAGCTTCCACATGAAGCCAATAAACGCGAGCAAAAACGCGAGGTTGATAAGGGTGTCGCCATCCAAAGTGAAGGTCATGGGCGGTTTTATGGCGCGCACACCTGCGCCGTTCCCACTGGTGTAGGGGACGTGCCCGCCCATTCCGCACCGGCACCTCCACCTGCTCCACCGCGCCCCCTATGGGTCCGTACAGACCCATAGCCACCGGCGGATCGCCCTTGTCCAGCGCATCAAGCGCCTGCGCCAGGTACTTCTCCAGCCTCCGGGGTAAGAGCGTGCCGGCAGCGCAGCCCAGTCCGCGGTGCTCGCGCCCGCCCGTTCAATGGGGACCCGGTAGGCATCATGGAGCCACTTCCACTCCGATTCCTCCCGAAAACGCTTAATCGCGCCCTGGCGTGTCGCCGCTTGTTGAGCTCCGGAGAGCAGCGCCATCCGTCCGCTGTTGAGCTGACGCATCGCCGCTGCCTTCGCATCTTCGGCCTCCAGCTGCTTTTCTTCCTCCTTTTTCCAGGCTTCCGCAGCCCGCTCTGCTCTGCGCTCATACTTTACGCAAAATGCGGCGGTGAAGCGGCATGCGGGGCTGCTACCCATGCACCGCAAACAATCGGACATGGCTCGATTGCGCTACGGCGCGTAAGGGCGCCTTCTGTGCGCACGCAAGCTCAATCGCGGCACAAGTCTTTCTACGTCGTATTAATTGGCACTGTCGCAGGTGACTTGCCCGCGGCGACGACAAGTTTCCCGTAGATTGGATGGCTATGCCCACACTTCAAGGTCTTATGTATCGGTTCGTTCTTGTACTGCTCTTGGCTGCTTCTTGCAACGCGGATCCTCCGGCCCTAACGGACTACGACACGCTTGACCTGCCCGGGCAGCCCAACATCGTCTGGATCGTTGCGGAAGACCTCAGCCCGTACCTCGCAGCCTACGGAGATTCCACGGTGCAGACACCGAATCTGGACCGGCTTTCGGCCGAGGGGGTGACTTTTACGAACATGTATTCGGTTTCGGGTGTGTGTGCGCCCAGTCGTTTTTCGATTGCAACCGGCGTGTACACGACCTCGGCTGCCGCGCAGCACATGCGCACAACCATGCGTCCAGCGTATCACGAAGAGACCGGCGTTCCCCCGTACGAGGCCATGCCGGCGCCCGGTGTCCGCTTCATGAGCGAGGTGCTTCGGATGCATGGCTACTATGCGACCAACAATGCAAAGCAGGACTACCAGCTGCAAGCACCGGTGACCGCCTGGGACGAATCCAGCAACCAGGCGCACTGGCGCAACAGGCCGGCAAACACGCCGTTCTTTTCCATCTTCAACATCGGCGTCACACATGAATCGCAGGTATGGGCGCGCACCAGTGATTCGCTTCGGGTTGCGGCAGATCTCGATGTCCCTGTACCCCCATACCTGCCACGAACGGACCTTGTGCTGCGTGACGTGCGGCGCGTGTATTCCAACCTGAAGCTGCTGGATACGCGCGTGGGCAATATTCTTGCACAACTGGAGCAGGATGGACTCCTGGAATCAACAATTGTTGTCTTCTACGCCGATCATGGCGGCCCTCTGCCCAGGCAGAAGCGACAGCTCTACGACTCCGGACTGCATGTGCCGCTGATCATTCGGTTTCCTGGTGGCCAACTTGGCGGCACGCGTGACGATCAGCTCGTCAGCTTTGTTGATCTGGCCCCCACGACCTTTTCACTCGCCGGCATCGCGCTTCCAGACTATCTCGAAGGACAGGCCTTCCTTGGGCCGTACCGGTCCAACATGGAGCGCGCGTATATTCATGCTGCCGCTGACCGGTTTGACGCGGAATACGACACAAAGCGCGCCGTTCGGGATCAGCGCTACAAGTACATTCGCAACCTGAGGCCTGACCGCGGCTACTACCTGGCTGTTACATATCGGGAGCAGATGGCTACCATGCAGGAGCTTTTGCGCCTGCGGGACGAGGGCGGGCTGAATGAGGCCCAGGCCCAGTGGTTTAGAACGTCAAAAGCCAAAGAAGAGCTTTTTGACGTATGGGAAGACCCCCATGAACTGCGCAGCCTGGCCGCGGACCCTGCGTATGCAGAAAAGCTGGACGAGCTGCGTCAGGAGCTGGATCGCTGGATGGCACAGACAAACGATGCGGGCACCATGGATGAGATGGCCTTGCTCCGCCAGCTTTGGCCCAACCTGGAGCAACCCGTGACTGCCGCACCGGTCATGAGCCGCGAGGGCGAAGCGGTAACGCTGTCCTCCGACACCGATGGTGCCTCCATCGGCTACCAGCTGCTCCTGGACGGTGAATCGCTCGGGCCTACCTGGCAGGTGTATTCAGGGCCGATATTCCTTTCCGAGCGGGCGACGCTGACCGCGATGGCGCACCGCCTGGGTCATGCGCCCAGCGATACGATCACCTTTGATCCGCGCTGAAGCAGTGCTGATCAGCGCTTTGATAGCGCTTGGCGCGCGAGCAGGCCAAGCACTTTCACCAGCCTCCGCACGCGATCAAGCCTGCCGCTTGATCGACCTTAGAGCTCCCAGCCTGCACGGTATTCGCGGGTCAAATACGCATTGGCTTCATCATCATTGGTAAACGCCCTCGCCTGGGCGTCCCAGGTGAGGTACTTGCCTGTCCGAAGCGCCACAGCGGCCAGGCATGTAGCCTCGGCAAGGTCCTTGATGTTGATAAAGCTTCCGCGACTCTGTTTGCCCTCTTTCATGGCACCCACATATTCATCCACCGGGTCGACCACCTCTTCCGCAGGGCGTGCTGCCGGCATGGAACCCGCGAGAGCCTTCATGCGGCTTTCTGGCAAGAGCTTGAAATTCTGCCCCAGAAATCTACCCAGGATAGTGCCATACTCGCCCACATACAGGACGCCTTCGCGCGGCAACGTTTCGCCGCTGTTCAACAGGTTCTTCGCCAGTCGCGGTCGCATACCCCCATCATACCAGTAGATGTCCATGTTTTCGTGCTCGAAGTGGACAGTGCTGGCCGCAGGAAAGGCCACATTGGATCGCCGCCACTGACACTGGTTGCCTACGATGACGCAGCCAGTCGCCGGCGTTGCGCTTACGCTCACAACGGGTCCGGGGTTGAGCATCCGATACGTACGCCAGAGGCTGTAGTTACCCATATCGCCCAGGCATCCCGCACCGAAGTCGTACCAACCCCTGAACAGTGCATGGGTGTAGTCCAGATGGTAGGGGCGATCCGGCACACAGCCTAGCCACAAATCCCACTCAAAGCCTTTAGGAATCGCCATGGATTCGGACGGATTCTCCATCCAACCCTGCGGCCACACGGGCCGGTTCGACCAGTTGTGAACTTCCTTCACCTTGCCGATAATGCCGGCATGGAGCCACTCCTTAAGCTGATAGAAATCCGGATCGTTATTCCACGCCATAAGGTGCGTCGTCACGCCTGTTTCTTTGGCTATTTCCACGCACTTGTGCACCTCGTAGCAGGTGTTCGCCAGCGTCTTGTGCGCTACCACATGTTTGCCCGCCTGCATGGCGTGGATGTTGACCGTGCCGTGCAAATGGTCTGGTGTCATGTCAATGACCACATCGATGTCGTCAGAATCGGCAAGCATGTCCCGATAGTCCACATAGGGCGTGCACCCCGTGTAGCTGCCGTCGCCGCGGGTCTTGGCGTAATGGGTATTTATGAGCTCGATGCCTGCGTCGCGTCCTGCCCGGATACCGGTTTCGCTGCCCCAGTTCGGACTATCCATAAAGCGGCGTATCGCATTGCGCAGTCCGTGCGCACTCCAGTCCCTGTAATCATCCGAATCCTGGTTGGGATCGCAGACGGCGACCAGTTGAAGATCTTCGCGGGGCAACCAGTCCGACATAAGCTGTCTGAGCGCCTGCGTGCCGCTGCCGACCAAGGCGGCATTGAGCCGATCACTGGGAGCCACGAAGCCTGGACCGCCCAGGACCCGCCGCGGGATGATGGTGGCTGCGGATACGCCGGCCGCGGTTGCCATAAACTGGCGTCGATTAAAGGTGGAGGACATGAGACTATTGCTGTGCTGTTAGAGATACCGAGGGCCCTTAGCCCCATGGAAGATACGAACGTGATGAATTGTAGCGTATATTGAAGCGAAAAATTCGACCCTTTGTCTTTCAACCCCGAGTATCATGCAGACAAGAAGGACGTTTTTGAAATCCACGGCAGCCGCCGCTGGCATCGGGCTGTGGGCACCGAAGCTGGGGCGGGCGCGGCGGACTACGCTTGACATAGGGTTTCAGACGTGGGTAGTGCGTGAGGAGCTTGCACAAGATTTTGCTGGCACACTCGCCAAGATGGCGGCCATGGGATACGAATCCCTCGAGTTGTGTTCTCCCGTGGGGTATCAGAAGTACGGCTTTGGTCACCTGGCCGAGTTCAGCGCAAGCGATCTCAAGGGCATCATCACAGACGCGGGCCTCTCCTGCACCAGCAGCCACTACACGATTGTAGAGCTGCGCGAAGATCTGCCCGCGCGAATGGCCTTCGCCAAAGCTATGGGGTACACACAGATGGTGCTGGCGCATCCTGGTCTCGGCGGCGATGCTACGCTGGACGACTACAAGCGTGTTTGCGAAGAGATGAACGCATGGGGAAAGATCACTGCGGGCGAAGGCTTGCAGTTCGTGTACCACAACCACAACTTCGAGTTTGAGACGCTTGAAGGAGCGTTGATCTATGATGTGCTGCTGGCGCATCTGGACCCGTCAGTCGTCAAGATGCAGTTTCAGGTGTGGGTTGTGATCGCTGGATACAAGGCAGCGGATTACTTCCGCGCTCATCCGGGCCGCTTCGTATCGGCGCATCTTTCGGACTGGTCGGGCACAGCGCAAGAGCAGGTGCCTGTCGGAGCAGGCGTCGTGGATTGGTCAGACTTCTTTGAGGCGGGCAAGCAGGGCGGCTTGCAAAATGTCTATGTGGAGATGGGCCCCAAGACCCTTCCTGAGAGCGCCGTCTATCTGGCCAGTCTTCGCGGGCAGTAGGCACGCAGAGGCCACGGCGGCGCGCTTGAGGACGGACCGTTCGACTGGTCCAAGCAGCGCGTTCCGCTCCGGATGCGCAGATCCGAACGGGATGCATACTCCCTCTCCCACCCCTTCCCGAGCAACGGGCCATCGCCGCCGTCCTCTCCGACATGGACGCCAAGATCGCCACACTGGAGCGTCGCCTCGACAAGACGCGCTCTGTTAAGCAAGGCATGATGCAACAGCTTCTTACCGGTTCCATCCGCCTTCCCATCCCGGAGGCGGTCGCCGAGAACGAACCACGCCGATGACGCCAACCCGCATCTTCATCAGCAGCGTCCAGCGCGAGTTCGCACGGGATCGGGAGCATCTGCGTGATTACCTGCGCGGCGACCCCCTCATGCGGCGTTTCTTCGAGGTCTTCCTCTTCGAGAACGTTCCGGCTTCCGACCGATAGCCCGACGAGGTCTATCTGGACGAAGTCGAGGGTTGCGAAATCTACGTCGGCCTGTTCGGTACCGACTACAGGTTCGAGGACGAGAATGGAATCTCGCCCACCGAGCGCGAGTTCGACCGGGCCACCGCGCTGGAGAAGCACCGGCTGATCTTTCTGAAGGGCGCCGAGGGAAGCGAGCGACATCCGAAGATGCGTGCCCTCATCGGCAGGGCGCAGGCCGGTTTGGTGAGGAAGCGCTACGCAACGCCGGCGGAGTTGGTCGCCGGGCTGTATGCCGCACTCGTCCAGTATCTCGAAGCGAAGCAGTTGTTGCGCTTCGGGCCGTTCGACGCCTCCCGCTGCTCCGGTGCTACCCTCGACGACCTGAATGTCGAGGGCATGTACCGCTTCATCCGCGTGGCGCGGAGATCGCGGCAGTTCCCGCTGCCGGAGGAGACTCCCCCGGCGGACCTTCTCAGACATCTGAACCTGCTGTACAGTGGACGGTTGACCAACGCGGCCGTCCTACTGTTCGGTAAGGCCCCTCAACGCTTTCTCATCTCTTCCGAGGTCAAGTGCGCGCACTTCCACGGGACCGCAGTCGCCAAACCAATTTCCTCCTACCAGGTGTACAAGGGTACGGTCTTCGAGCTGGTGGATCAGGCCGTGGGCTTTGTGTTGAGCAAGATCGATCTGGCCGTGGGCACGCGAGCGGAGACGATCCAGGCACCCGTGGCCTACGAGATCCCAAAAGAGGTCGTGACGGAAGCCATTGTCAACGCGGTAGCGCACCGGGACTACACCGACAATAGCAGCGTTCAGGTCATGCTCTTCGCGGACCGGCTGGAAGTCATGAATTCCGGACGGTTGCCGCCGCCGCTCACCGCTCACCGTGGAGAAACTGCGCGTGGCGCACCAGTCGCTGCCCGCCAATCCGCTGATTGCCGAGTCAATGTACCTGCTCCGCTACATCGAGAAGGTGGGAACGGGCACGGTGGACATGATTCGGCGCTGCGCCGAGGCAGGCCTTCCAGAGCCCGAGTTCGAGGCGGGTGCGGGCTTCATGACCCGGATCTGGCGACCGACCAGCCGCGGGAAGCTCGGTTCAGTTCGGGCGACTACCCAAGAAATTAGTGGGACTACCCAAGAAACCAGCGCGACTACCCAAGAAACTGGTGGGACTACCCAAGAAACCGATGGGACTACCCAAGAACGCATCGTCGCTCTCCTGCGTAGAGACCCGGAACTGACTCGCGTTGCTCTTGCCTCCCGCATCGGGATCACGCCGGCGGGCGTCAAGTACCACCTCGACAAGCTCCGAAAGGCGGGCCGCATCCGACATGTGGGACCGACCAAGAAGGGGCGCTGGGAAATCCTCGAATCCGAATCGACCCGGCCATGACCCCGGTCGGTGAACTTGAAGCCCAGACCCAGCGGCGGGTCATCGCGCTCTTCGGTACGGCCTCGGCTACCGATACCTCGGCGACTGGCGGGACCGAGACGACAACCGCAACGTCGAACCTGGGATCCTCACCCGCTTCCTCAAGCGTGGCGGCCATTCCGCGAATCTGATCACGAAGGCCCGCGCGAAGCGCGAAAAAGCCACCGCGCTGGGCGGAAGCCGCACCCTCTACGAAGCCAATCGGGACATTTACGACCTCCTCCGGTACGGCGCGAAAGTGAGTCCCGGAGTCGGCAAGAACACGCTCACTGTCCATCTGATCGACTGGAGTAATCCGCCTGCCAACGACTTCGCCATCGCCAAAGAGGCCACGGTCGATGGCCGGAACACCAAGCGGCAAGCACTTCGCCCGGCTCGCACAGTCAATCCGGGGCCGCGGCCCCGAGGATGGGGCGCACTTCGTGAACCGGCTTGTCTTCGATGGACTCCATCGATTCGCCGTGAGCGGGCTTGGGACGTGCGGCGGCAAGCGACGCAACAAAGGGCGGATACACCACGCCCGCCTCGGTGATGATTGCCTTGATCAAGTGGCCGGGCGTAACGTCAAACGCCGGGTTGTACACCTGCACGCCCGCCGGCGCGGTACTTCGCCCGAATCCGTGCGTGACTTCACTGGAAGCCCGCTCTTCAATGACGATGCCATCACCGGAGGGCGTGTCCCAGTCCACGGTGGATAACGGCGCAGAAACGTAGAACGGCAGGCCGTGCGCCTTTGCCAAAAGCGCCAGCCCGTACGTCCCGATCTTGTTGGCTGTATCTCCGTTGGCAGCGATGCGGTCTGCGCCAACGATAACCGCGTCAACACGCCCTTCCTTCATCACATGTGCAGCCATGGAATCGGTAATGAGCGTGGCGTCAACGCCGGCCTTGGCAAGCTCCCAAGCCGTGATCCGACTCCCCTGCAGAAGCGGTCGCGTCTCATCAACATACGCCCGCAGATGCATGCCCTCGTCGCGGGCTACCAAGAGCGGTGCCAGCGCCGTGCCGTAGCCGCTGGTTGCCACACCCCCGGTATGACAATGCGTCAGAAGGGTCATCCCGCTGCGGAAAAGCCCGAGGCCGTGGATCGCCAGTCGGCGCCCCGCCGCACGGTCCTCGCCCTCTATCGCCCGTGCTTCGCTCAGCAGCGCTTCATACAGCAGCGCCTGGGTCGAATCCGCCTGCGCTGCAGCACGTCGCATGCGGCGCATAGCGCTCGGCAGGTTCACCGCGGTGGGCCGGGCCGATTCCAGAAGCGAAGCAGCCGCGTGTACTGCCGCACGAAAATCGGGAAGTGGCAATCGCGCAGACAGCACCACACCATAAGCCGCGGCAATACCGATGGCCGGGGCACCCCGAACGCGCAGCATCCGGATAGCCTCAGCCATGGCTGCCGGCGTGCTGATTTGCAGCCACTGCTCCTGGGCCGGCAACAGCGTCTGGTCCAGCAGATTGACCAAGCGCGCAGTCTCGTCAAAGACCAGCGGTACAATCACGGGCGTGCACCTGGCAGGCGTTCGCCGGAAAGAACACGCGCAGCCTCGTCAAAGACCAGCGGTGCAATCACGACCTATGGCGCGGCTGCTCTCCGCAAGCCATCGCGCTCCAAGCTGAAATGGACAGAGATGCGGTGCGAATATCCCAGTGCAGCAACAAGGCCGCCAAAGTCCCCGAAGCCGTAATCAATGGTGAGTGCTGAGAGCCGAAGCCCCGCGCCCACCGCCGGCACGATATCCAACCCGTAGGCTTCACCGCTGCTGATCCGGCTGAGCCCAGCGCGCAGGGCAATTACATCCTTAAAGGAAAACTCCGCGCCAGCCCGGGGGTGCATAGAGATCGCCCCCACATTGAATGCGTTGGCCTGCTGCCCGTCGAAGGCCAGATCCAGGTCCAGGCCCAAGGCAACAGAGCTTGTGAGGCCTACCGGCAGGATCAGCCCGCTGCCTAAGCGTGCCACGGGAAGCACCAGAAAAGTCTCACCCGTCGGCAACTCCTGCGCAAACACTTCTTCGAAGGTATACGGCAGTCCAGTGTTGGGATTGGTGCCCTCCACGGCAAAGGCGGATGTGTTGACACTCCAACTCTGCAGCATCGTGCTGGCATCCTGCAGCTGAACGCCCAGCAGATAACGCTTGCCTCGGCGCTGCGCACCCACATCAAAGCTGTAACCCCAAGCGTCCGCAAAGTCGCCGATGGCGCGGCGAATAATCTTGGCCGAAATGCCTACATAGTACTTGCGATGAAGACGACGGGCATAGCTTACAAACAGCGCCATGTCCGCCGCAGAAAAGCTGCTGATGTGCGACTCCGTGTTCGCCTTCGGTGTGTTGCGCTCTGCGTCCCACGCATTCAGCGTGTTCTTGATGTCATTGACACCGCTGCGAAAGAAGCTCAGCCCAACGGTGCTAGCGCTGTTGACCGGATAGGCGACCGCCGCGTAGTCAAAGGAAACGATGCCGGCGAACCGCTCGGCATGCATGTAGGCGAACTCGGGATAAAGCGCCATGCCGAGGCCGGCCGGATTCCAGTACCCACTACCCACATCCTGCGCTAAGGCTACGTGCGCACCACCCATCGCAAGAGCGCGGGCGCCGACCCCGCCAGCCAAAAAGTCCGCACCGTACTTGGCAACGCGCTGGGCGGACGACGCATACGGCAGCCCAAGGGACAATGCTGCCACCACAAGCGGAAGCCAGAACGATTTGCGAATGGACAATGGAGCCAAGGTCAGGGACTGTAATACACACCGCCGCCAAGATGCATGCAGCTGAGTGGTGCACAGGCAAGCAAAGGTGCGGATCAATGGTACGCACCGGACTACCTTATGATCGCGCAGGCCTCACAACGGGGTTTCGCTGCGGCACCTCTTTACATGCGCCAAGAGACTCAGCAGTGCCAGACAAAAGTGGAGGCGTGCCTTAAGGCTCGCAGCACGATGCTCCTGAACACTTCGCCTCCGAAGAACACGAACGCTGCAGAGCAGAACGCTCCTGCGTGTGCTGTTTGGCGAGCTGCCAACCGACGAATGCACATGCTGGAGATTAGTGCTGCGACTGGCGACTCAGCTTCTCCGTGCGCTAGGGCCCGGGTACCTGCTCCGTAGTCCGGAGGAAGGCAAAAAGATCCAGCACCTCCTGCTCGCTAAGCGGCGCAAGAAGCCCCTCGGGCATGAGCGACATGTTCGATACCTCCAAAGACTGGATGTCGCTTCTGTTGAGCACAACGTCGGGCTGTCCTATCAGGCGCATGGTGAGCAGCCGATCCGTTTCTGCGGCAATGCTTCCCAGATGCGTTCGGCCATCGCGCATTGTGGCAATGACCATCCGGTAGGCTTCCTGGATCTCCTCACTGGGACTGATTACGTTGCTGAGCACGTAATCCAGGTTCGAACGGTTCGATCCGGTGAGGTCTGGCCCAAGCAGCCCGCCTTCGCCGTACATCTGGTGACAGGCACCGCACGCCGCTACAAACACCCGACGCCCTCGCTGGGGATCCGCAAGGCCTAAGGCCTCGTCGGTCAGCAGCGCGCGCAGCCTCGCGTCCAGCACATCCTTGTCCGCAGCCATATGATCGATCGGACCCCACACCTCTACGAACCCGCTGCCTACCACGCGCCGGAGCTGCCGTGCCACATGCGCCGGCACCTCCGTCCGGGCAACGAGGCCGGACTGGATTGCCTCCGTAAGCATCCACCCGTATAGCGGACGCGCGGCAAGCGCCTGCACCGCCTCTGCTCTTTCCACAGGCTCCAGGTCCGGGTACAGAGCCAAAAGGCGCTGGCCCAAATCCTCATCTGCAAACGCCGCTACAGCGCGTATGGCGTCCAGCCGCAGGGACGCGTCCTCCAGGAGCGCAGGCAGAGCATCCTGCAGCTCCACGCGCTGGTCCAGTGCCATTCGCTGCAGCGCGACGCGCCTGCGTGCCAGGTCCGCGTCCGCGTCAAGTAGCGTGAGAGCCATCGCCTGGGCCGACTCCGCGTCATTAAAGTGCTGCGTGACCTGCGTGATCAGCGGCTCAACCCGCCGGTCGCGTGCCAGCGCCGCCGCTGCGTCGGGCCAGCCCGCAGGCCTCGGCACGTCGCGCTTCCCCTCAAGACCCGCCAACATCCCTTGCAAGAGCGGCTCGCGTACCTTGCGCATGGACACAAGCGCTGCAACAAGCGACTCCGTCTGATCCGCGTCTACTAATCGCCGGGCTATGAACTTTGTGACCGTAGGAATCTTGGATTCGCTGGCTGTCGCCAGTGCTTGTGCAGGATCTTCAGCGACCAGGTCCTCTATGCCCGTCCACAACAGGATCGGAATGTTGTGATCATTGGCATCCTCTTCGCGGCCCAAGAGGGCTGCCGCAAGACGCCAACGATTCGAACCATCCAGCCGCTGCAGGGCCGCCGCCAAATACTTGCGAACTACCGCTGATCGGTCTCGCTCCCCCATGCGCACGAGGCGATCCACAACCTGCGCAGTGGGATTCTTCTCTTCCATGACCAGCTGAATAGCCCAGGCCCGTACGTACTCTGCGGGATCGTCCATCGCCTCCAAGAGGCGCGCCGTGGATAGCAGCCCGGTGATGTGTAGCGTCCACAGTGCCTTAAGGCGCACCGTCGTCGTGGACGCCGCATCAAACTGCGCCGAAAGCCATGCCGCTGCGTCGGCCTGTATGGGCCGCACGGTGGCCCGATGCTGCAGAATCACGCGGGCGCGCCGCGCATGCCAGTCGCTGGCGCTTTCCTGGAGCCTTGCCAGCGCAGCATCGGACAACGTTCTGAGGTCCGCGTAGCGCCCCTCCCAATCTTCGGCCGGAGAATCGACAGGAACAATCCGGAAGATGCGGCCCGTGTCCTTGTCGTGAACATCAGCCCCGCAGATGTCGGCATCATGCCAGTCCAAAACATAGAGACCGCCCTCAGGGCCAATCTCCATGGAGAAACCGACCCACTGCGCATTGTTGGCCAGCGCAAAGTCGTCTCCATGACGCGCGATAAAACCCGAGCCTTGAGGCTCCAGCACATCGCTGAGCACCGCATGCTCGTGGATGTTGGCCATGAACAAGCGGCCCTGCTCGCGCGCTGGAAAAGCATCTGATTGGTATATGCGCGCGCCGCCATGGGCGGACCGGTGACGGTGGTCTACGATGTGGCCGATGTCTTCGTAGATATACGGGTTGAAATGCCGGCCACCCTGGCGCTGGTAGATGCCCCCAGGGATAACATGGAACAGATGCGGGATAACACAAGCGCTGATGAACAGCTCGCCATGCTCATCGTAGTCGATCCCCCACGGATTGCTGAAACCGTGCGCTACGACTTCGAAGACCTCCTTGGTCGGGTGGTACCGCCACACGCCCCCGTCTATGTCCACACCCTCGCTTTCCAGCAGGTCCTCCGGGAAAGGATCACCGCCGCGATAGATTGCGGCGGACGACGGCGGCTTGCGGATCTTGCTTGCTGTAGCAAAACCCTCCAGCCCATACAACCAGCCATCCGGACCCCAGTGCAAGCTGTTGACCGTCTCGTGGCGATCCCGGATGCCCCACCCCGTAAGCAGAATCTCCACCTCGTCCAGGTCTGCCCGGTCATCGTGGTCCCGATCCGGCACGAACAAAAGATGGGGCGGCGCGCCGATAAAGACGCCATCGAACCCAACGGCCAAAGCCGCAGGGAAGGCGATGCCTTCCATAAATACCGTGCGCACATCAGCCTTGCCATCACGATCAGTGTCTTCCAGGATTACGATGCGGCTGTCGCCGGAGGCCGAAAACCCGCTACTCCGCGACTCGTAGTCACGGTTCTCTGCAACCCATAGTCGCCCCCGATCATCCCATGCGAAAGCCATCGGCTGCGTCAGCATCGGCTCGCCCGCCCAGGCCGTGACTGCATACCCGTCGGGCAGCGTCATCGCGGCAGCCGCCTCCTCCGGCGTCAGATAGTCCGCCTCCATCGCTTCCTGCTGCGCTATGCCCCACAGCGATGCGATCGAATAGGTGGCGCCTTCCTGGCCTGTGTACGCTTCCCACCGGGCACGCATCGCTACGTCATCCAAGACACCGGTATAGACCATCAGCCGGTGCCGAATGGTTTCCTCGCTGCCCTCAGGAATGTGCCAGTCACCCATGCGGGCGCGCACCGGGCCAACGCCAAGCTGCCCGTCAACGCGCCATGGTTGCGGAAATCCGTTGTTGCTCGGATGATCAAAGATGGCTACATGCGCGAAGTCGCTGCGACCTTCGAGCTGCATGCCCACATCCAGCCACATCGCACGCTTGCCTTCGGCCAGCCTGTTGCGCTGGCGCGCAGCATTGACAGCCTGCCCTTCAATGCCCGGATGCCAAGGCATGCGCAAAAAGAGGCCGCCATAGTCATACTCGCCAATCGTTACATCTGCAAGCGCCCGGCCACGCCAGACCAGATCCAGTACAAACATTTGATCCTCTACGGCCACGGACCACTGCTGCGTCTCGCTGAGTACCGCCGCCCCCGTGGAATCCAACAGGTCATAGACCGTCTCCCAGCGGACGCGCACACCTTCGTCTGTTACCACCACTACGGTGTCGCGCCGCCAGTAGTCGCCGCGCGGGTTGTGGAAATAGTCGCGCCCATTCAGACGGGTGAAACCCCAGTAGAGGCCGGTCTGATGGGGATGGTGGCCCGGGCTGTACTCTGTCACCTCGCTCAGGCCATCGGGCGTCATGATGGGATGCAGGAAGGGGCGGTGATCCGCCGCTGCATTCTGCACCACGATAGGACGCGGGTCGTTCAATCTGAATACGCTCAACGTCTGCGCCTCTTCGTCATGCATGAGGCGCAGCTGAGTCACCTTCGTGCTTTCGGAAGGCGCACAGGCCGCCAAGCACAGGCTTAACAGCAGTAGGCTGCCCCAAACTAAATTGCAGTTCCTCATTTCGAATTGGACTTAAGTGCGGCGCAGACGAGCAGCAAAGGTGCCGTCGGCCATATGGCCGGGCGGCATCGTCCGCAAATATCCATCACTGGAAACGACTTTGCCCGGCAACTGCCCGCTGGCGGGCTCCAGCGCAAAGTTAGCATGGCGGTCACAAAAAGCGCCAATGCGTGCCTCGTTCTCCTCCGTTTCTATCGAGCATGTGCTGTAGACCAGCACGCCCCCGGGCTTCACGCACCGCGCGGCGGCGTCCAAGAGCTCGTCTTGGACACGCATGAGCCGGCTCAGGTCTTCCGGCGTACGACGCCACCGAAGGTCGGCCCGCTTTGCGAGAACACCCGTGCCCGTGCAGGGCGCATCGACAAGCACCCGGTCAGCGCGCGGCAGCGCCGCCGCGCGCGCGTCGGCCACGTGTGTGCGTATAATGGTGATCTGCTGCGCACGAGCGGCACGCGCAACCAGTCGCAGACGATTCGCGTGCTGATCTATTGCTACGAGTTCGCCGCGATTCTTCATGCGCAACGCCGCATAGGTTGCCTTGCCGCCTGGCGCGGCGCACAGGTCCAACACTAGCTCCGAGGGCTGCGGGTTGAGCAGCCGCACGACCAGGCCCGCGCCCTCATCCTGCACGGCGCAAACACCTTCGCTCAAAAGGCCTGCCCTCTGAATAGGCCCGGTCTGCGCGACGCGAATGAAGTCAGCCAGGTACGCCGATGTCTTCCAGCCAACGTCAAGCCGGGTCAGGCAGGCACGCAATGCAGGCAGCGTTCCGACGAGCGTGTTGCAGCGCAGGCCGTACCACGGGCGGCTGTTGTTATGCATCAAGAATGCACGCGTGCTGCCTGGACCGAGGCGCACGAGCCACCGGCGAACCATCCATGTAGGATGAGAATAGCGCACGGCAAGATCGTCAGCTAAATCTCCCGTGTCCGGCTGCGGCAACGCGGTGCGCAGCATAGCGCGCAGGATACCGTTGACCAGGCGGCCGGCGTCCGGTCGAACCGTCGACTTGGCCAACTGCACCGCGCGATCCACGGCCACATGGGGTGCCTTCTGGGCGACGAAGCACCCATAGATGGCCATGCGCAGAATTTGCTTGAGGCGAGGCTCAACCTTCTTCAGGTTTCCGGAGTAATAAGCCGCAAGAAGAAAGTCCAGATACCGCCGCCAGCGCGTAACACCGGCGACCAGGTCGGTTGCCTGACGTGCCACATCGCGGTTCGTGCTGCTGCGGCGAACCTGACTGATGTATGCGCCGCCAAGCTCAATGCGCAAAAGCATCTGCATAGCCTGCGCAAGAGCCCTATCAGACGGGGATGTCATGCGGGCAATGGTCGTTTGTATGCCCACCTAATGTAACACCAAGCGCTTCAGCTCATGCTCCGACGCCTTGACCATGTCGGCATCGCTGTGCCCGACGCCGGTGCAGCCTTGCGGCAGCTGCAGAAAGTACTCGGCTTGGCGCACCTTTATTCCGAGGCGATTCCGCAGGAGGGCGTAACGGCGCATTTCCTAGATGCGAAAACGGCCAGACTGGAGGTGCTCGAAGCCACGCGGCCAGATTCCCCGGTCGCCAGGTTTGTTGCCAAAAGGAAGGGCGGCCTGCACCATGTGGCGTTTGCTGTCGCGGACATCCATGCAGAATTCCGACGTCTGAAAGACCTCGGTTTTACGCCGCTGAGTGCGGAGCCGACGCGAGGCGCCGCAGGCAAGTACATCTTTTTCTTGCATCCGAAGCAGACCGCCGGCATACTGGTCGAGTTTTGCCAGGAAGCGGCCGACGCATCCGCAGCAGCTTCTGTGGTGCTGGTTTCCTCCACGCCCTGCCCCTCGCTGCTGACCAGGCTGCGGCGGCTTGGGACAACGGTCGTCGCACACGACTTCAGCACTTGGCATGATAGCCGCCAGATTCCTGCGCCTGCGCACATGGTGCTGGTGGGCGGCGCACGCAGAGATGCAGCTCGGGTACTGCGCAGCGGCCCCAAGGCCTGCTTGTCTTATGCGCTGCACCTTTTGGATTCAGCCGACATGCTGCCAGTGATAGAGCACACTGTGCCGCTGCTCATCAGTGCACCGGACACGCACCAGGAGACGGCTGTGCAGCTTTGTGCACGCTGCCCTGGCAGCACATTGTGTATCCTCCCGACTGATCAGCAGGTCCCTGTTCGCGTAGATCCGGCGGCCTTGGCACAGGTTCTCGCGGGACACTTCAGAGCCGCCGCGACATGACGGACGTCCTGTGGCAAAAGATCGCATCGCTGCCAACCAGCCACGGCGTGTACCAGTTCAAGGACGCGGATGGCGGGCTCCTGTACGTCGGCAAAGCCAAAAACATCCGGAGCCGTGTGCGAAGCCACTTTGGCAAACGGGAGCAGCTGGAAGGTCGCCACAAGGTACTCTATCGCAAGACGTCCGAGGTTGAAGTCATCTTGACCGATACTGAAGCGGAAGCGCTCATCCTGGAAAACAATCTCATCAAAGAGCAGCAGCCGCGGTACAACATCAACCTCAGAGACGACAAGTCCTATCCGTACATCTGCATAAAGAACGAACCGTTTCCGCGGATTCTGCCGACGCGGCGCCTGATCAAGGATGGCTCCAGGTATTTTGGGCCGTATGCTGATGTAGGCACGATGCGGCGCGCGCTCCGGGCGGTGCACAACATCTTTCAGCTGCGCACCTGCTCGCTTAACCTGAGCCCTGAGCCGATCGCCGCAGGCAAGTATGAAACCTGCCTGGAGTACCACATCAAGAACTGTGCGGGTCCGTGCGTGGGACATCAGAGTGCAGAGGACTACGACCGCACCATCAAGCGCATCGAGTCCTTTCTGAATGGCAAGACTTCATCGCTTGTCAACGCGCTGCAGGAAACGATGCAACGCGCGGCCAGAGAGCTGCGTTTTGAAGAAGCCGCGCTCCTTCGCAATCAGATCGCAGCGATCAAGAGCTACGCAGAGCAGCAAAAGGTCGTCACCACACAGGAAGTGGATCGCGATCTTTTTGCGGTGGCAACCTATCGGGCAGAAGATGTAGCCGCGGCCGTGCTCTTCAGGGTGCGGGATGGAAAGATCATTGGGCGGCAGCACAAGATTCTAAGCGGCATTGCGGGGCACAGCGAGGCGAAGCTTATGCAAACCTATCTGGAGCACTATTACACGGAGGCGGTGTTCATCCCGGACGAAGTGTTTCTAGCGACACCCACATCTAATCCTGCAGCTTTGGCGCATTATCTTACGGGCCGACGCGGCAAGAAGGTAGTGCTCAAGGTGCCGCAGCGCGGCGACAAAGCTGACCTCATGCGCATGGTGGAGGCCAACGCGCAGCTTGTGGCTAATGAGTGGGTGGCGCAGCTCATTCGGCGCGGCGAGGACCGTATTCCGTATGCGGTCAAGGCGCTGCAAGCGGATCTGTCCCTCAAGCGGCTGCCGCGGCGCATGGAATGCTTTGACGTTTCTCACCTTGCTGGCACCGGCACAGTCGCTTCGTGCATCGTATTCTTCAATGGGAGGCCTCGCAAGCGAGAGTATCGGGGATACAAGATTCGAAGCTTGGCCGAGGGACAGTCGGATGACTTCAAAGCCATGTATGAGGTGGTGAGGCGACGCTTCAAGCGGATCGCGCGCGAATCAGGTCCGCTGCCGGACCTGGTGATTATTGACGGCGGCAAGGGGCAACTGTCGAGCGCAGTCAAGGCGTTGGAAAGTGTCGGCATCCTGGGCAAGTTTCCCGTGGTGGGACTTGCCAAGCGACTAGAGGCCGTTTTCTTTCCGGGCGACCCCGACCCGCAGTACATCGCCAAGCAGAGTGCTTCGCTGCAGCTGATCCAACGCGCCCGTGATGAGGCCCATCGATTTGCCATAGCTTTGCAGCGCAAGCAGCGCCGCAAAAAGGCGCTGCATTCGGAGTTGCTCGACATTCCGCGGATCGGACCCAAGCGAGCGCAAGCGCTGATCAGGAAGTTCGGTTCGGTGCGCAAGGTCAAGCAGGCACCGCTGAAAGAGCTGTCCGCCCTTGTGGGCACCCGCGCCGCCGAGTCCATACAACGATACGTAGCAAAGCAACGACCCACCGGCCATTCGTAGCCATCATGACTCACGACCGACGCCGTTTCTTGCAGCTGTTGGCAATGGCCAGCATCGCCCAGGGCTGCGAGATGTCCACTTCAGAAGAGGACGCCGCATTCTTCAAGGACACGACGCCCTTCATCATGCACGGCAACACGAGCCTCGAAGCCCGGGTGGAGAACCAGTCCGGATTCCTGACACCAACCGACCGGTTTTTTGTGCGCAACAATGATCGGAGCCTGGATATTGATGTCAGCACGTATCGGCTTACGGTGTCGGGAGACGCAGTTGCACATCCACTGAGCCTGACCTATGACGACCTTTTGGCCATGCCCAGCCGGACGGTATTCTCGTACCTGGAATGCGGCGGCAATCAGCGCGCATTCTTCAGCACACTCCTGGGAAGGTCGGCGATCGGGACACAGTGGGGACGGGGCGGGGTGGGTATGGCTGTGTGGACGGGCGTACCGCTGGTAGAGGTTCTTACGCAGGCCGGCGTCTCCGAAGCAGCGTATGCGCTGCAGCTGATCGGCTTGGACAGCGGCGCGCCGGAGGGCGGATTTCGACGACCGCTCCCGATCGCAAAAGCCTTGGACCCAGATACGATTTTGGCCTATCGGATGAATGGAGCCTTTTTGCCACGCGATCATGGGTTTCCGATCCGCGCGCTGGTGCCAGGATGGGTGGGCAGCAGCAGCATCAAGTGGCTTGGCGCCATAGAGGTCTCCTCGGAAGCTATCTGGAGTCGCAACAACACCACATCCTATGTGCTGATCGGCGACGATTACCCACCGGAAGGCGAGGCGCAAGGCCAGGTGGCGACGACGCAGTCGATAAAGAGTACTTTGGAGCTTCCGTGGCCAGCGCAGCTGGCACCTGGTACGCACCGCATCCGCGGCTATGCGCACTCTCCGCATGCGCCCGTAGCCCGCGTGGAATGGAGCACGGATGATGGCCAGTCATGGCAAGACGCCACGGTCCTCGATCCGGTCATGCAGTACGCTTGGGCCCGGTTCGAATTCTCCTGGCAGGCTGCAGCAGGAAACCGCCGCCTGATGACGCGCGCCACCGATCTAGCGGGCCATACGCAGCCGGAGGCGGTGCCCTTCAATGAGAAGGGGTATCTCTTCAACATGCCGCTGCCGCACCCGGTCACTGTAGCGTAGCCGCAATATGCAGCGTGGTGGGGCCCTCTTGCTGCTGATTCTGGCGACGGCCTGCCAGCGGGACACTGTACCAGAGCAGCAGGCACGCGGCGCGGCCGCTTATGCTGCGTACTGCCAGGCATGCCACGAACAGGAAGACGGCATCGGGCCGCGGCTGACTCCTGCCGTGCTGGCAACTCGGATGACGGCTGAACGGCTCTTCGCATACAACCGGGACAAGATGCCCTATAATGCGGGCAAACTGCTCACGGATGAGCAGTACTGGGACATCACAGCTTACCTTTTGGCGCGCAGCGGCATGGCTGGCCGTGACGAGCCACTATGGGAAGGGAATGCAGATTTCCCGCTTTCGCTGCCCACGCAGTAGACCATTAGTACTATGCTCAACTATATCTGGGGCGGGCTTATTGTCGTAAGCCTTCTTTTTGCGCTCGTTAGCGATATCCGCGACTTCACGCTGGACACCTACGCGAACGGCCGCCCATTGCCCGTTACGGTAAGCGTGCCAGACGCCTACGACGCGGAGGCGCGCCTGCAGCGCGCGACGGTGGAAATTGCGGCGCAAGACTACCTGGCCCATTTCAACGTTGAACCTGGCGCCCCGCTTGCGTACAGTGCGGAGCTTATTCAGTCACAACAGGGCCGGCAGCTTCGGTTTGCCGAAGGCATCTCCGTTCCGGAGCCTTTGGCTACGATATGCAACATGCATTCGCGAGACGATGACTGCCGCGCCACGCTTGCCGGTACGCCCACTAGCGGCGCTTTTGCAGCGACGCTCGCCTTCAGCCCGGTTCGCTGGGTGAAGATGAACGCCATCGCCGGGGCTGCGCTGGACTTTGCGGAGACCGCCGTTACGATTGCCTTGGGACTTATCGGCGGACTGGCGCTCTGGATGGGCTTGCTCAAGATCGCGGAAGCCTCAGGTATCCTGTATTCGCTGATTCGCGTGACGCAGCCGCTCCTTCGCCCACTCTTTCCTGAGGTGCCCCGTGACCATCCGGCGCTGGGCATGATCGTGCTGAATCTGACCGCCAACATGCTGGGCCTCGGCAACGCGGCCACGCCACTCGGCATCAAAGCCATGCAGGAGCTTCAGACGCTGAACCCTGTGCCAGACACAGCGACGAATCCTATGGTGATGCTGCTTGCTATGAACACGGCGAGCGTCCAGCTCGTACCCCCGGTCCTGCTGGTAGCCATCATGGGACTGCACGTAAACGAGCTGTTCTTTTCCATTCTCATCACGACGGCGCTGTCGCTTGTGGTCGCCATCGCCGCGGCAAAGCTGCTGGGCCGGCTCAAGACATACCGACAAACCAACCCGGAGGCTGCCTGATGGACATTGTGCGACTGGTCATAGACTACGTGTCGGCCTTGGTGCTCCCTGCGATCATCGTGGGGTTTCCGCTGTATGGCATGATGAGGAAGGTGCGCGTCTACGAAGAATTCGTCGAGGGCGCGAAAGAGGGCTTCAATGTGGCCGTCATGATCATTCCGTATCTGATCGCGATACTCTTTGCCATCGGGATGTTTCGTGCAAGCGGCGCGCTGGAGTTTGTGACCAGCGGGCTGCGCCCAATCCTAGACGTTATCGGCATCCCTGCCGAGGTGTTGCCAATGGGGATCATTCGCCCCCTGACCGGCTCCGGTTCTGCGGCGATCGTGCTGGACATGATCGGCGTTTACGGAGAAGACTCTATCTTGGTCAAGATGGCAGCCACCATGTTTGGATCGACTGAAACCACGTTCTACGTCATTGCGGTGTACTTCGGCGCGGTCAACATCCGCAAGACGCGTCATGCGGTACCGGCCGGCCTTATTGCTGATATCTTTGCAATGCTGCTTGCCGTTTACGTTGTACTGATCCTTTTTGGATAAGGCGTCTGGCCGCGCTTGTGCCTTGGTCATCAAGCGCGCAGTGACCTATAAGCGCGCGGCGCGTGTGTAATCTGCTGCGCACGCCGCAGGCGCAGTGTGCGGCGGATGCGTCCTTCAGCACATTGTCCGCACTTTGAGCGGCATTTCGCATCGTCGCAGACAATCTGCCTTTCCGTTTTGCCTGCGCATTTATAAATTGCGGAGAATTCGACTTTTTTATGGCCGCTCAGCGCTGCCGGTTCTATCAATAATGACCTTATCTAGCATACTCTTCATGCTGCTGCTCCTCCTCGGCGTGCATGACATGCATGACGTGCATGAAAAGCCGGAAGGGCATCGTACTAGTGCAGACATTCAGTTTATTCATGCACTTGTAGGGGTGGGCCCCCTAGATCTGTACATGAATGGACAGCCCTTCGCCACCGGTCAGGCCCTGGAAACTGCGACTGCCTTCAGTTCCATTCTTAGCGGCGATTACGCCATAAGCCTGTATACCGCCGGTACAGACACCAGCATCGTCGCGCCGCTTGCTGCGGAAACCATAAACATTGCTTCCCGTAGCCGCGGCGTTATTGCGGCCATCGGACACGCAGGCGCGCCGGTATTACTGGTTCGCTTCAACGTGAGGAAAGAGGCGCAGAGTAACCTGGTAGAGCTGTTCCTCATCCACGGCGCGCCGGACACCGGGCCGGTAGACCTGCGCCTGCGCGACCCAGCAGACAACAACAAGATCGTTTCGTTGCTTTACAATGACATGCCTTACGCCCGGGCCAGCGTGTATATGCGCATTCAGCCGAAGAGCTTCAACTACGAATTCGTGCAATCCGCCACCAACGCAATCCTTGGCACATACTTTTTGAATGTGAGCGGATTCGTGAACCGGTGCGGCGTACTCGTCATCTTTGGGCGTGGTACTTCGCCCAGCAATGGGTTGACCCTTGTCGGATTTGATGCAGACGGCGCCCGGTATCAATCGTACAATACCACCCACACCCACAGAGAACCCCCGGCACCGCTGAGCCTTGGGCCGGTCTATCCCAACCCCTTCAGCAATGCTACGCGGGTTTTCTACACCCTGGAGTCATCGGCACCGGTCACGATTCGCATAACCGACATGCTCGGGCGAGCCGTCGCAACGCTCTACGACGGCTGGCAGGTACAAGGTACGCACGCCATTGACTGGGATGGGCACTCGGACCTTCGCACGCCTGCTCCCAGCGGCGTCTATCTGGTGCAGTTCCAAAGCCACGATCGCACGTTCGCCAAAACGCTGCTGCGTACGCGCTGAAGTCACGACTCGGCGTCGGCAGCTGCATTAGGCAGATCCCCCGATGGATGGCGGCCCCGCAGCCCATTGCGCCATGGTGCTGCGCAGCGGAATCTTCCCGTGCTGGGGGTACCGCGGCGCAATGGGCTAATCGTCGCCTTCCAGGATGTTGTCAATGCGCGCGTCAAGGTCGTCCAGATGCAGGCGCGTCATGTGATCGCGCGTGCGAGCCCGAGCGCGGCGCACTTCCCGCTGCAGTGCTTCAAGCTCACTGCGGGCATACGCGTGCAGATCCGACTGGCTTACGTCGATATTGATGAAGCCGAAGCTGGCCAGTATGGCCGGATAGGGGGCAGGCTGCGCCGTCAGCAGGTATTCCAGGCGCTCGATGTGAGCGCGCTGCAAGGCCCTTCGATATGGCGAAATTGCAGCGGCCCGGCTCAGCTCACCCCAGACTCCTTCGCGCAGATCGCCGAAAAGCTCGGCAATCGTGTAGGTCTCTTCCCCCGCAAAGGACTCGAACTCCATCATACGCGCCAGGCGATTTAGACTAAGAACGCTATTGAGTGCACTTACCTGGTAAGATCTAATCCGGTCCATCGCGCCTACGGCTTCAACGCGGCGCAAGACCGCCTCGTTGATCAGCCACTCCGGCGTGTCAAAGACCTCGCGCTGGATCCACGCCATGGCGGCCTCCTGACGCGCTTTCGGCAGGGCCGTGTACACGCGCCCCTCCTGGTCGTACGTCTTTTGGTCCTCGAAATAGCCGCCGATGTTTGCCGAGACATGTCTCACGTAACGGCGCCACTGCGCGGTAACCTGTCCGTACAGCTCCTCGAGATCGTCGTAGTCCTTGGCGTCTTCAGCAGTCCACTCCATGAGTCCGTCCAGGATAATCTTGAGGTTGGCGATGCCGTAGTCGCTGGCCTTCACCGCATCGTCACCCAAGTCTTCAGTCAGCGAACGCGGATCCAATCCGCTGCTGCCGAAGAAATACACCGGATCTGAGGCCCGCTCCTTGACCCACTCATTGAGGATGGCGCGCTCCGCATCGGCATCGGGTGCGCCGTCGAGCACGGAATACCCCCACTTGATCGACCAGTTGTCGTACTCCCCTAGGTCTGGAATCAGATTGGTGACGCCATCACCGGGCTGCGCCACATAGTTGAAGCGCGCATAGTCCATGATGGACGGCGCCGTGCCGCGCGTCGCCGTAAAGGTGGGAGAGCGCAGCGAGTCCACAGGATAGGCGTGGCTAGCCCCCATATTGTGCGGCAGTCCAAGCGTGTGGCCCACCTCATGAGCCGACACCTGCCGTATGAGCGCACCCATCACCTCATCACTGAACTCTGCCCCGCGCGCATCGGGATTCACGGCTGCGGTCTGCACCAGGAACCAGTTGCGCATCAGGTTCATGATGTTGTGGTACCACCCGATGTCGCTTTCCAGAATCTCACCCGTACGCGGATCATGCACATGAGGACCAAAAGCATTCTGGATGTCCGAAGCGAAGTACCGGATCACGCTGTAGCGCACATCCTCCGGGCTGAACTCCGGATCCTCTTCCGCGGTCGGCGGATCCGCAGCCCGAATCGCGTTCTTGAAACCCGCATGCTCAAATGCCTTGTTCCAGTCGTCTACGCCCTGCTTCAGGTACGGACGCCACTTCATCGGCGTCGCCGGGTCTATGTAGTACACGATCGGCTTGACCGGCTCCACCAGCTCCCCGCGGGCGTAAGCCTCAGGGTCTGAAGGCTCCAGCCGCCACCGCGTGATATAGCAGCGCTCCTCCGCCTTCTGCGCATCACGCCCGTAGTCCGTCATCGTCACACTGAAATACCCCACGCGCTGATCACAAAGACGCGGCTGCATCGGGTCCTCAGGAAGCAGAATCATGGACTGGTTCATCTCCACTGAAATAGTCCCGCTCGTGCTGTTGGAGGGCGGCTGCCCCGCATC
This sequence comes from Rhodothermales bacterium, assembly GCA_951812585.1. Taxonomy (GTDB): domain Bacteria; phylum Bacteroidota; class Rhodothermia; order Rhodothermales; family Bin80; genus JAAXGV01. The sequence continues at coordinate 1,118,024 of OX638318.1, forward strand.
ATAGCTCAGCACATGCCTCACCTCAATGTTGCGCGGAAAACTCTTGACAGACGTAATAAACGTCCGAGACCCGTCCAAGCGGCGAACCTGATACTGGCTGCGCCGAAACCGCTGCAATCCCAGCGAAGGAATGTCTTCCGTGAACAACCCTGTCACATCGATAAGCGACGCAGTGGAATCCTCATTCAACGCCTCAATCTTGAAAGACCGAATGATCGGCTCAAAGTTGGAGTTGCGCACAGCCTGGTAAATGGGCTTGTCCGCATCGGCCACATTCTCATGACTCACAACACGCAACAGAATGTTCTTCCTGTTCTTTTCCCAGCGCAGCACCTGCGTGTTCGCCTTCATGCCGCCATAGCCTAAGTTGTCAGCGGTCGCCGCAATGCGGCTCACCAACAACACCTCGGCGCTCAGCAGCGAGTCGGGAATCTCATAGTACACCTTGTCGTCCACCTGGTGCACCATAAAAAGACCTTCGTCCGACTCAGCATCGTCCGTGACGATCTCGTCATAGGCCTTCAGATCGTCCTTCTTCTCTTCGCTCTTGTCCTCTGTGACGGGTGGCTCTGGCGTAGTCGCCTGCTTCGTCAAGGCGCAGCCTGCCAATGCAAAAATCAACAGTGCAGCAAGTCCCGTGATACGTAAAGTGTTCATCGGTTGTCAAGGCTTTGTTTGGCGCGTATCGTCAGGCTGCCGTGGTAACAGACGCTCCAAAGCAGCGTCCGTGTGCAGCAACCGATACTGCTCTAGTCGTCCGCGTCCAGGATGTCGTCAATCCGCGCGTCCAGGTCTTCGAGGTGTATGCGCGTTATGCGGTCACGCGTGCGTCTTGCGGCGCTGCGCACATCGCGCTGCAGGGCTTTAAGCTCACCTCTTGCATATGCGCCGAGGTCAGACTGGCTCAAATTAATGTTGGCAAACCCTAGACTCGTAAAGAATGAGGGCAGCGACGAAAGTTCCGCAGTCATCAGGTACTCCAGGCGCTCGATGTGACCGCGCTGCAAGGCCCTTCGATACGGCGATATCGCAGCAGCCCGGCTCAGCTCACCCCAGATCCCTTCGCGCAGATCGCCGAAAAGCTCGGCAATCGTGTAGGTTTCCTGGTCCGTAAGGGTCTCAAACTCCATCATGCGAGCCAGGCGATATGGATCAAGCATGCTGTTGACCGCACCCACCTGGTACCTCCGGATCCGCTCCATCGTGCCGACAGCTTCAACGCGGCGCAAGACCGTCTCGTTGATCAGCCACTCCGGCGTATCAAAAACCTCGCGCTGGATCCATGCCATGGCGGCCTCCTGACGCGCTTTCGGCAGGGCCGTGTACACGCGCCCCTCCTGGTCGTATGTCTTGTGATCCTCGAAAAAGCCGCCGATGTTTGCCGAGACGTGTCCCACGTAGCGGCGCCACTGAGAGAGGACCTGCCCGTACAGCTCATCGAGATCGTCGTAGTCCTTGGCGTCTTCAGCAGTCCACTCCATGAGCCCGTCGAGAATAATCTTGAGGTTGGCGATGCCGTAGTCGCTAGCCTTCACCGCATCGTCGCCCAGGTCTTCAGTCAGCGAACGCGGATCCAATCCGCCGCCGCCGAAGAAGTACACCGGATCTGAGGCCCGCTCCTTGACCCACGCATTGAGGGTGGCGCGCTCCGCATCGGCATCGGGCGCGCCGTCGAGCACGGAATACCCCCACTTGATCGACCAGTTGTCGTAGGTTCCTACGTCGGGCATGAGGTTGGTCACCCCATCTCCAGGCTGCGCCACATAGTTGAAGCGCGCATAGTCCATGACGGACGGCGCCGTGCCGCGCGTCGCCGTAAAGGTGGGAGAGCGCAGCGAGTCCACAGGATAGGCGTGGCTAGACCCCATGTTGTGCGGCAACCCAAGCGTGTGGCCCACCTCATGGGCCGACACAAATCGAACCAGGCGGCCCATGACTTCGTCCTCGAACGCCACGCCGCGCGCATCGGGATTCACGGCTGCGGTCTGCACCAGGAACCAGTTGCGCAAGAGGTTCATCACGTTGTGGTACCACCCGATGTCGCTTTCCAGAATCTCACCCGTACGCGGATCATGCACATGAGGACCAAAAGCATTCTGGATGTCCGAAGCGAAGTACCGGATCACGCTGTAGCGCACATCCTCCGGGCTGAACTCCGGATCCTCTTCCGCGGTCGGCGGATCCGCAGCCCGAATCGCGTTCTTGAAACCCGCATGCTCAAATGCCTTGTTCCAGTCGTCTACGCCCTGCTTCAGGTACGGACGCCACTTCATCGGCGTCGCCGGGTCTATGTAGTACACGATCGGCTTGACCGGCTCCACCAGCTCCCCGCGGGCGTAAGCCTCAGGGTCTGAAGGCTCCAGCCGCCACCGCGTGATATAGCAGCGCTCCTCCGCCTTCTGCGCATCACGCCCGTAGTCAGTCATCGTCACGCTGAAATACCCCACGCGCTGATCACAAAGACGCGGCTGCATCGGGTCCTCAGGAAGCAGAATCATGGACTGGTTCATCTCCACTGAAATAGTCCCGCTCGTGCTGTTGGAAGGCGGTTGCCCCGCATCGTAGCTCAGCACATGCCTCACCTCAATGTTGCGCGGAAAACTCTTGACAGACGTAATAAACGTCCGGGACCCGTCCAAGCGGCGAACCTGATACTGGCTGCGCCGAAACCGCTGCAATCCCAGCGAAGGAATATCCTCCGTGAACAACCCTGTCACATCGATAAGCGACGCAGTGGAATCCTCATTCAACGCCTCAATCTTGAAAGACCGAATGATCGGCTCAAAGTTGGAGTTGCGCACAGCCTGGTAAATGGGCTTGTCCGCATCGGCCACATTCTCATGACTCACAACACGCAACAGAATGTTCTTCCTGTTCTTTTCCCAGCGCAGCACCTGCGTGTTCGCCTTCATGCCGCCATAGCCTAAGTTGTCAGCGGTCGCCGCAATGCGGCTCACCAACAACACCTCGGCGCTCAGCAGCGAGTCGGGAATCTCATAGTACACCTTGTCGTCCACCTGGTGCACCATAAAAAGACCTTCGTCCGACTCAGCATCGTCCGTGACGATCTCGTCATAGGCCTTCAGATCGTCCTTCTTCTCTTCGCTCTTTTCCTCTGTGACGGGCGGCTCCGGCGTAGCCGGCTGCTTCATCAAGGCGCAGCCTGCAGCCGAAACGAGCAGGATCAGTACCAGTCCTAGGGCGAATAGCTTCTGCATGTTGTCGTGAGTTTAGTTACGGATCCGAAAGATGGAGTATACGGCATGCGGTCGAATATTGCACTTGGAACCGCTGTGACGCTATCGGGAGAATACGTGCTGAAACGCCAGCAGGCGGTCCGTGCCAAAGGACAAATCACGGAAGTACACCAGCGCCGTATACTGGTTATCCACGCGCGGGAGGCGGGCCCTGAGCGCACGGCGCACGCTTGGGTCTGGAGAAGTGTACCGGTATTCGTACTCGCCCTGCTTGATCAGCAGTGTGCCTTCGTAGCGCCGCTTTTCGGCATCCCATCGCAGTTCCCGGCCAAGGTCGATACTCCAACCATTGAAGCTGCCTACGATGTACACACCGCCGGGAAGGCGGGCCTCGTCTGGCGGCACATACCGAAACTGCACCCGGGCGTATTCGCCGTGCGTATCCGGGTCTCCGGCATAAGTGTGGGCGCGCGATATCACCGACTGACCGCTGAGGAGCGGATCCACGCTGGTGCTGGGGAAACGCGCATAGTCTGGCTGCATGAAGACCTCGTAGGGTGAGCTCACGAAACTGATGCGCTCAACCTGTCCGCCCGGCTGCAGGCGGCGCAAATCCATATAAAAGTCCCCCTCTTGCGGCCGAAAGGCCTCCTCCGGCTCCAGGAAGAACAACAGGTCGGGCTGCGCCGACAGATTCGGCTGCTGACTGCATCGCGCAGCCTTGTGCTCCCCGTTGCGGATGAAGCACACGCTGTAGTCGAAAACCGCTCCGGTCAGCTGAGGAGGAGGCGTATAGGACAGAAGGGGCTGGATCGTCGGCATCGCCTGCTGACCCGTCAGCAGGTTCTGCAGATCCAAACTGACCGGGCCCAGGCTCTCCGCCACGTAGAACGGACGCTCAAAAAGCACCGCGTCTTCCCTGCCCTGCTCTGCTACGCGAAGGATATAGTTGCCGCTGAGCCTGAAGCCAATGCTGCTGTTGGGAAAATCGTAGGTATAGTGCGTATAAGACAGCTGCGTATTCGTGGAAAGCACATAGTCGAACAGGTCGTCGCGGTGAAATGCCAAGAGGTATTCGCTGCGCGACAAATCACGCCGCCATAGCCGGTCAGCATGGTAGAAGTAGACAGAAAGCGGACGAGCCTGGCGTCCCATGAGGTCGAATTCCAATGTCAGGGGGATGCCGCTGCCTAGCTGAAAAATCGGCAAGGCGTTTTCGCGCCCTGCATACAGCTGCGCGGTGCGGACTTCATCTACGGCAGCTGCATACTGCAAGCTTTGCGGTGCTGGAGTGCGCCTGGCAGAACGCTGTGTTTCAGGGGGCGCGGCGCACGCCCCGAGGAAAAGGCAAATCCAGACAATATTAGCGCGGCTGACCCTCATGGATTCAAACCGGGAAGTAATCGCGACCCGACTGCCTTAAAGGTAGCAAACCTCCCATCGTGGGGCGCAGCCTGAATTGCAGCGGGGCGGTAAGCGTTTGATATGAAGTCACCCGCTACATTAATTCGGAGGCCAACGTGTCTCAGATTCCTTGGCACCTCTCGCCCGGCCACGCTGGGGTTTATTGCCTGTCGTGCCTTGCACTCGGCGCAGCTCGAAAAGCATTACCTGCGGTAGTACCAGGCCGCCGATCAAGATGAGGTTACCTTATGCTTACCCGGAAAGGGCACACAAAAGGCAGGCACCGCCCTTGACTCCCCCGCCATACACCACGGGATCTGGCGATGACTCGGGTGTAAATGTTCTTGCTGTCATGAAGATTGTTGCACAGCCCGTAGACTTTATGCGCTTCCACCAGCGGGCGCGCCTGTTTGTTATTTTGGGACTCCCACGCGCAGCAGTCTGCGCAGCGCCAGGCCAGCGCTTCGGCACACCGAAAAACATCCCATCCATATGAGCAGTTTTTGTCACCTTCACTGCCATACGTCCTATTCCCTTCTGGATGGCGCGGCCCGTATTGACGCGCTGGTGAACAAGGCCGCCGCGTTCGAGATGCCAGCGCTGGGCATTACCGATCATGGCAACCTGTATGGCGTCCCGGAATTCTACTTTGCTGCGCGTGAGGCGGGCATTGCACCCATTATCGGCTGTGAATTTTATCTGTGCAATTCGCCGATGGGCGAGCGCAAAGACCCGATACGCTACCACCAGGTGTTGTGGGCAAAAAACGAAGAAGGATACCGCAACCTGTGCCTGTTGTCGTCTCAGTCTTTCCTGGAGGGCTTTTACTACAAGCCACGGATAGACTTTGATACGTTGGCCCGCCACAGCGCAGGCTTGGTAGCCTCAACATGCTGCCTGCAGGGTCAGGTGCCGCAGGCGCTGCTTAAGGGTCAGGAAAAGGAAGCGCGCGCCATATTCGAGCGGTACCGCGACGTATTCGGAGAGGACTACTACATAGAACTGCAGGACCACGGCATTGACGATCAGGCGCAAGTCAATGACACGCTGGTGCGCTGGGCAGCGGAGCTGAAAGTACGCGTGATCGCCACCAATGACGTGCATTATGTGGAGCAACGCGACCATGCGGCACAGGATGTGCTGCTCTGCCTGCAGACAGGCAAAGAGCGCTCGGATCCCAATCGCATGCGGTTTGAAGGAAGCGAGTTCTACCTGAAGGATGTCAAAGAAATGGAAGCGGCCCTGTCGCGACTGCCGCCCGAGGTTCGCAAGCAGGCACTGGCAAATACCCAGGAGATCGTCGACAAGTGCCAGTTCGAACTGAGCACGGGCACGCTGCTGATGCCACACTATCCGCTTCCCAACGCGTTCGGCAAGGACATGGACGCGTACTTGCGGCATCTGGTCTTTGAAGGAGCCAAAACGCGTTATCCCGACCTGAACGCGGATGTGAAGACGCGCCTGAACAGCGAATTGGAGATCATCCGGGAGACGGGATATGCCAGCTACTTCCTGATCGTTTCGGATTTCACGACGGCGGCCCGTGAGATGAACGTGTCCGTAGGTCCGGCACGCGGCTCCGCTGCCGGCAGCGCCGTCGCTTACTGCCTGCGCATCACGAACATTGATCCGCTGAAGTACGACCTCCTCTTCGAGCGGTTTCTCAATCCCGAACGCGTCTCAATGCCGGACATCGACATTGACTTCGACGACCGGGGGCGCAGCAAGGTCATTGACTACGTTGTCGATAAGTACGGCCGGCAGAACGTGTGTCAGATCATCACCTTCGGCACCATGGGTCCCAAGACTGTGATTCGGGATGTGGGCCGCGTCCTGGAGTTGCCGCTCGATGAGGTTGATCGGATCACCAAGATGATCCCGGAAGGCCCGAAAGTCACGCTGGCCAGTGCCCTGCACAGCGTGAAGGAGCTCCGCGCCCTGCGCGACGATGCCCGCCCGAAGATCCAGCAGCTGCTGCTGCACGCAAAGGTCCTTGAAGGGTCCGTACGACACACCAGCGTCCACGCCGCAGGGGTCATCATCGCACCGGGGCGTGTGCAGGACTACATTCCTGTTGCTATGGCAAAGAACAGAGCGTCCAAGAACGAGGAAGTGCTGATCAGTCAGTACGACGGGCGCTGGGTGGAACGGTTCGGCCTGCTGAAGATGGACCTGCTCGGCCTGTCAACGCTCACCATCCTGGATGATGCACTGGCGAACATAAAGAAGAGCCGGGGCCTCACACTGAAACTGGATGAGATCCCCCTGGACGATGACAAGACGTACGAAATCTTTCGGCGGGGCGAGACGACAGGTGTGTTTCAGTTTGACGGAGATGGTATGCGCCGCTGGCTCACGGAGCTTAAGCCCACCTGCCTGGATGATCTGATTGCCATGAACGCGCTGTTCAGGCCCGGGCCGATGGACCTGATTCCTTCGTACATCAAACGCAAGCACGGCAAAGAAAAAGCGACCTATCCGCATCCAATCCTGGAGCCTGTGCTCAAGCGCACCTATGGCATACCCGTGTACCAGGAGCAGGTTATGCAGATGGCACAGGTCATGGGTGGCTATTCGCTCGGCGGTGCCGATGTCTTGCGGCGCGCCATGGGCAAGAAGAAAAAGAAAATGATGGCAGAGCAGCGCGCCCTCTTTCTGGAAGGAGCCAAGGCACGCGGCGTAGATGCCAAGGCCGCCAACGCGTCTTTCGATATGATGGACAAGTTCGCCGGCTACGGCTTCAACAAGAGCCACAGCACGGCATACTCGCTGCTGGCCTATCAGGCGGCCTACCTCAAGGCGAACCATATGCCCGCATTCGTGGCTGCGGTCATGAGCCATCCCAATACGAGCGTACGCACGCTCAACCTATTGCGTAAGGAGGCGCGCCGTAACGGCATAAAGCTGCTGCCGCCTTCCATCCACAAGAGCTACGGCGCGTTTTCGGTCGAAAACGGTAATATTCGCTTCGGCCTGTGTGCCGTCAAGGGCGTGCAGCCATCCTCCATTGAAGCACTCGTGGCGGCGCGCGAAGCGCATGGTTGCGCAGAGACGCTGCCTGAGCTGCTGAAGCCGCTTGATCTGCAGAAGGTCTCCGAAAAGACGCTGGAAAACCTTGCGCGCGTCGGCGCGCTCGATGTCCTGGCTGGGCATCGCGCGCAGCTCGTTGCCGCAGTCAAGCCCGCCATGCATCTTGAGCGCGACCGTCAGACCAATGCACGCCTTGGCCAGTATTCGCTGTTCGAGATCGATGATCCGGTTGCAGCAACGGACGCGCCGCTGCCGATGGTGGATCCATGGCCGAAGGCGCAGCTCGTGGCGGAGGAACGCGACTTGACCGGAATATTCATTTCGGGGCATCCGCTGGATGCCTATGAGATCGAGGCGCGGCATTTTGCGTCTGCGCAGTTGGGTGATGAATCGTTGGCCGAATTGGTGCTTAAGGGGCGTAATGGCCGGGCCCGCCTCCAGGCCTCCTTCTGCGGCATCATCACCAAGGTGCACGAACGCATGACGCAGAAGAAGCAGCGCATGATGACGGCCACCTTGGAAGACTTTACCGGGGCTGGACAGGTTATCGTGTTTCCAAACAGCGTGCCGAAATTCGAAGGCGTACTCAAGGAAGGCGCCATCGTGCTGGTGACAGGCGAATTGCAGCACAAGGGTGGCAGAGTGGAAGTGCTGGCGCGCGACATCAAGCCGATGGAGACCGTTCGCCGCACCATGATCGGGTCCGTCATTGTCACGATCGACCCGGAGCACATAACGGAGCAGGATGTGGCAGATTTTGAGGCGCTGTGCCAGGACCATCGAGGCCAGTGTGCACTGTACATCGACTTGGTCGATGTACAGTCTCGAAGCGGTTTGATCCGACTGAGGAGCCGCTCGACCATGGTCAGCCCCACCGGAACGCTGCTGCAAGGACTCAGCAGGATTTTTAAATCAGAGAATGTGAACGTAGATGCGGCAGCCGCGTAGGGCAGCTTATGACCAGAAAAACCGTACTGTTTATATGCACGCACAATTCGGCCCGTTCGCAGATGGCCGAAGGCTTCTTGAGGTCGCGCGGCGGTGACCGGTACCAGGCTTACAGCGCAGGAACACACCCGTCCCGCGTGCACCCAATGGCTGTTCGCGTCATGCACGAGGTCGGCGTTGACGTTTCGAAGCAACGCTCGGAACACGTTGACCTATACCGGACGAAGCCGCTGGACTATGTCGTTACCGTTTGCGATGATGCAGCCGAGCGCTGCCCCTATGTTCCGGCGATCAAGCGGAACATCCACCGCGCTTTTGAAGATCCGAGTCGCATCGCTGCGCCCGATGAAGCGGTGCTGGCGGCGTTCAGGCGTGTGCGCGGTGCCATCGGCCGCTGGGTTGAGCAAACCTTCTTGCTGCCATGAAAACACCTTCGGTTCGCGATGATGGCCAGAGGGTTAGCCTCGATCTCCACGGCGCGACGATTCGCAACGCCATCATACTGCTTCGTCGGACATTGATGATTAGCGCGGCGCGTGGCCGTTCGACGGTAAGGGTCATCCACGGCTACTCAACCAGCGTCAACCCTCGTGTACGCACCTCCATCCGGGACGAGCTGAACCGTTTGCTGGACGAAGGCAGCCTGTCGGAAGTTCAAAACTATTTCCGGCTAGATGGCGCAACGATACTGTCGCTTCGGCTTTGCAACGACGTTGACAGACGCCCGATAACCATAAGGGACATCACCGACATTAGATAAAGAATGCTGCCTTGCATTGGCATTACTGCGTCAAACGGAGGTGCGGTGCAGCGCCTGGATAACCGCTATGTCCGGACTGTAGAGGATGCCGGTGGACTGCCGGTCATTGTACCGGTGCTTGAGAGCAATGCCGCGGTGGAGGCACTTCTCCCCATGCTGCACGGGCTCATTGTCCCGGGCGGCCCCGGCATTACGGGCGGACTGGTGGGGTCCCTGCCATCCGGGCTTGCCGCAGTGGATCCGCTGCGTCTGGCATCCGATACCGCGGTGCTGAGCGCCTGCATGCACCGAAGGATACCGGTACTGGGCATCTGCTATGGAATGCAGCTGATCAATGCCCTGCGCGGCGGCACCATCTACGGAGATGTGGAGCGTCAGGTGAAATCCGCAGCGGCACACAGTGAATTGCGCGGTGCGTCTTCGCACCGCATTCGCATCCGCCCTGAATCCCACCTTGCGGGCATTTTGAATACGTCCACCTTCCGCGTCAACAGTTACCACCTGCAGGCCGTTGCCGAGCCTGGCGAGGGTCTGACGGTCAGCGCGTGGGCCGAGGATGGCGTCATTGAAGCCTTGGAGAATTCAGACGGGACCATCGTGGGCGTACAGTTTCACCCTGAGCGCATGGGGACATGCATGAAGCCCTTGTTTGAGATGCTGATGCACCGCGCCGCGCTATACCGGATGTCGCCCCACAGATCGGGAACAGCACAATGAAGCGCATCATCCGCCCCGCACAATGAAGCGCATCGTCGAGGAGATCAGGGCGTTGCCGCGCGGACCGGGAGCGCTGCGCGCCTTCGGTCTGATGATGGGATGTGTCTGCATCTTGGCGGCACTCGTCGCCGGCTTCGTGGTGGGCGCTGCGCGCACCGCCCTGGTTCTAGGCACTGTTGGCGGCGCGTGGGCGGTGGCGGCATTGGTCGTACCGCATGCGCTGAAGCCAGTTTACTATCCGTGGATGATGCTGGCAATGGCTCTGGGCTTCGTGATGACACGGGCGCTCCTGACCTTGGTCTTCTTTTTGGTCATTACCCCTATCGGCCTGCTAATGCGGCTTTTTTGGCAGGATCCTATGCAGCGCCAATTGAATCAGAAGGCCAAGACATACTGGATCCCAAAAGCGTACGATCCCGATTCCCGGAAGCGACTGGAGCAGTACTATTGAGGTGCACACCGACTGCAAACGCGTGGGCGTCCAAGATGCGACCCTTCGTCCAGCAGCGCCCCTCTGCAGCGGACTATATCCAGCGCTTTTTCTTTTTTCGCGCGACGGATTTCCACTCGCTCAGCAGGTAGTCTACGTGGTGCGTTTCCTCCTTGCACTGCCGCCCGCTGGTTTCCAGCTGAATAGTCACATGGCCAATGCCGAATTCTCCGGTCACCACCTTGCGCAGGTTTGCCAGTATGGTGTCTTGGGAGCCTTCGTACTCCCGGTCTATTATGATATGGGCGCTCATCACCTCGCTCCCTTCCGAAATTGTCCACACATGGATATCGTGAATCAGCGTCACATGCGGGACCATCTCAATCCGTTCACACAGCTTTTGGACATCAATATGCGCAGGGGCCCCTTCCAGGAGCACATGAACCACTTTCCTGAGCAAACCCCATGTTGCGCGTAAGATTATGAGACTCAGCACCACGCTGACGATGGGGTCTGCCAAGTACCAATTCGGATTGTTGTCGGCAAACTGCCAGATCAAGACACCCGAAATCACCACGGCAACAGATCCCAACAGGTCCGCCATCACATGCTGGTACGCACCTTCAACATTGACGCTGTGACCGGCGGAGCGAGCAAGGATAAGCGCTGCCACTATATTGACCAGCAGGCCAATGGACCCAACCGTCAGCATCAGCGGACCTTCAACTTCAAAGTCACGTGCATCCAGCCTGTGGTACGCTTCAAACATGATACCTGCCACAATCAGCCAGAGCGACAGGGCGTTCGCGAGCGCGGCCAGGATCTCTAGTCGCTGATAGCCGAAGGTGCGTTCCGCGGTCGCGGCCCGCTCCGCATAGTGCATCGCCAACAGCGCCAAGCCGATCGAAGCCGCATCGGTGGCCATGTGGCCCGCATCTGAAAGCAACGCCAAGCTTCCAGAAGCAATGCCGCCGACGATCTCCACGAACATGTAACCTGCAATCAGGCCCATGGCCCACCAGAGATTGCGCTTGCTGGCTCCTCTCAGGTCGTGCGAGTGGCTGTGTCCACCAAAGAAGCCACCGCCATGGCTATGATCATGGTCGTGACCGCCATGGCTGTGATCATGGTCATGACCGCCATGGCTGTGGTCGTGGTCATGACCGCCGTGGCTGTGGTCGTGGTCATGACCGCCGTGGCTGTGGTCGTGGTCGTGACTGTGATCGCTGGACATCACGCTAATAATAAATCAGTGCTCGAACCTATTGCCTGCCTTTCAGCCTGCGCTGACGAAGACGAACGCCGCCATAGAATAAGAAATACTGGTGAAATGCGAACCTTGTTGAAGCTTGTTGAGATGAAACTTGTTGAGAACTGCGCAGGGCGCATCGGCCCGGCGGCCGCCTCTGCCGATTGGACCGTGCGACCCCCTTTGGCTCCCATGCAGCGGGCCCACGCCACCCCTAACTTCAAGTCAAGGCGATGCTGGTGCGTAGGCAACCTGGGCGCGAGTAATTCGCCATAAGCGCCCGCCCGTGCGCTAGCACCGGGAGAAAAGCCGCCAACACAACGCCGCTACAGCGTTATGTTGGCACTCGCATGAATCAGAATACAGCGAAATCCCACCGCGCTGAATGCGGCAGGCAAAAACCGCGCGCTTGCGCGTACGCTTAGCTATACGGCACCGTGGTCGTCGCAGTGGCCCCCGTGCGGGTGGTGCAAGTGCCCATCCACCAGGTAATCCGTGTGCGCACCATGCGGTACTGCATCGTGCCCGCAGTCATCGCCATGCGCATGGCCCGCGTCATGGCCCGCGCATTCATGAGCCGGGGTGCAACCTTCCGGATTGGCGTCAGAAACCTCGATGGTGTGGTCATCATAGTGACCTTCGTGAGCATGGTGCATGTGACCATCATGCAAATAGTCCGTGTGGTCGCCATGCTTGATTGCAGTATGTCCGCAGTCCGGGCCGTGGACATGGCTATCGTGATCGTGATGATGATGGTGGGCCATTTTCGTGCCTCCGTATAGTGGTTAGAGTTTGTATAAACGCAATTTTACTAGTATACGCAGCGTTGTGTTTCCATGCAAAAAAACGCCGCTGCCAAGCCAACGTCAAGCGCTGCTCTACGGCTATACCGTGGGCTCACGCAGCTGCCTGGGCGCGGGTGCGCCTTGCGGGTTAAGCCACGCCTCCTTCGGGAATTGGACATAACCCACTACGCAGTGCTGTACGTCGTAGTCTTTATAGATTTCAGAACGCGGTGCCAACTCCCAGCACCATCGCCTCCCACCCGCTGGCAAGGCGATATCCCACAAGATGCTTTTGCTGCACACGATGCGACCATCTGCCCTGTGTCGCTGATGTGTGTCCGTGATCAAGCAGATGCGGCCCTCCTGGGATGCCAGCCAGTCCAAGTGCCGCGCTACGATACGGCGGGAAAACTCCCCTTCATCAGCGAGCGCAGCCGCTCTCCTCATGCGCTTCGCGTAGCGTACGATATTTAGCGGCAACTGCGACAGAACATTGCAGGAAACCACCAGGTCAAACGCTTCGCCCGCGAACGCCAGGGGAGCATGCTCTGGAGGGGGGCCTTCCCGCCCGCTCCGAGCCCAATGGTAGATGACCTCCGCCATACCAGTCACATCAACCGTGGCAAAGCTTACGTTATCGTAATGCCGCAGCTTGAAGCGAACGCGACCCAGATGCACGATATCAGCCAAGACCACTTCCCGAAATCGCCAGCTTAGCTGGGCCACAGGCACATCGTGGAGCGGACCGGATCCGATGACCAAGACACGGTCGCAGCGATTGCAGGCCCGCGCGGCTTCAAGAATCAAGGCCCGGCTTTGCTCCACATGTGCCGCCCAGGCGCGCCGGCAACGCCGACCGCGCGCATAGAGTCGTCTGATCCCGCCCGTATACCCCATCGCCCGCACGTAGGTGGGGGCGCGGCGCATCATGTCATGGAGCTGCCCACCCATCAGGATGCTGCATCAGAAGGCTGACAAATCATCGACCGCTCCGTATGCAGTTCCTTAAGCTCCTCCAGGATCCTCGGGTGTTGCGCCTCGGGCACCGTCCGAAGCGCCGCAACCTTGTCTTCTATCCGCTTGTTCAGCCTGGCGCACAAGAAGATCTTTATGGCCTCCTGCGCTGCCCGCGCGGGGTCTTGGTTGAATGTGGCCCGCTTCATGCTGCGCGCTTCCCATCCCTTGGAAGTTTCGTGCGGAGGCCCTTCCAACTCATCAATCAGTGGGTGCAACGACGCATCAAAGTGCTCGATTGCAAGCTGCACGGCGTCAGCCTGGTACAGCTCTACGAGGCGCTCGGCCATGCGGCGGGCGGAACCTTCCGTGAACACATCAATGCTCAGTTCACCCATGATGTGTTTGATCATCTCCCGTCCTTCGTCCCACATGAGCTTCAAAAGTGCCTTCTCTGATGGCAGCATGGTGCCGCGGCGTCGGGGATCGTGTACACGTCTGATTTCATCGCGTGAGTCGGACTGCCACCTGGTGTGCTGACGCTGCTCTGCCGCCGAACGCACCTTGTCGTTGAGCGAAGCCACCAGGTCGGTAGCTGCAACGCCAAAGAGGGCGCTGGCCTTGCGCACGGCCTCCTCCCTGCGCGAAGCTGCGCCGATTCTGCTGATAGCCGACAGCACCACATGGACCGCGTCGGCCTTGCCTTCGGGCGTATCCAATGCGTTGCTGCGACTGAAGTGTTCATGAAGAAACGCTATGAACCCCTTCCGGTGCTCGCGGACGTACGTTGCGAAGGCTCCGGCACCCTGCTGCTCTACGTAAGAAGCCGGATCCTCGCCCGCAGGCAGCGAAACTGCAGAGGGAGTCATGCCGCCCTCCAGCGACAGCTCAATAGCACGCAGCGCTGCAGCGGCTCCCGCCTCGTCTGCATCGTACAGCAGCAGCAAGCGATCAGCCAATGCATGCATCACCTTGATCTGGCCGCTTGTCAACGCTGTCCCGCAGCACGCCACGGCGTTGGTGATGCCCGCCTGGTGCATCGCCAGCACATCGGTGTAGCCTTCTACCAACATCACCTCGCCCTGGCGCTGCACCGAGGCAATGCTCTGATGCAGTCCGTACAACGCACGGCTTTTTTTGTAGACAACCGTTTCGGGCGTGTTCAGGTACTTTGGAGCATGCTCCTCAGGCTCTAGGATACGACCGCCAAACCCGATTACGTCCCCGTCATCTGAGTAGATCGGGAACATGATGCGCCCTCGAAACCGATCATAAAGGCGCGTTCCCTCTTCATTAAACTTCACCAGGCCGGCTTTCTCTAGAACCTCGGCGCTGATGCCCGCGCCTGTGGCGCTCTTCAAAAGATCATCCCAATGAGACGGAGCATAGCCAAGACCGAAGCCCTTTACGATGTCCTTGTTCAAGCCGCGCTTAGCAAGGTACGCCCTCGCCGAACGCCCCCGCTTGGGGGCCTCCAGGCGACGCTGGAAGTGAAAGGCGGCAAAAGCCAGCGCGTCATAGGTCCGCTCCTCCTCGTCTACGGCGGCGGCAACCGCTGCATAGCGGTTGCGGGCATTGGCCTCTGCAATATGCCGGATCATGCCGGAAACCTTGTGCTGCACCGAGTCCAGATGTTGTACATGCATCAACTGCCCACGCCTGGCGTGATGCTCATAAATGAAGCGTACAAAGTCTTGGCGGTGCCTCTTGACATAGGTTGTAAGCGCGCCTGCGCCATGCTCCTGGACATAGGCCGTACAGTCCTTGTGGCGCAGCTCCACGGCATCCACATCAAGGCCGCTCTCCAGAGCAGCGCAGATGTCCGCCATCATGTTGTCGAATGTCGTGGTGCTATCGCCATAGACCAGCACAACGCGCGGCGCTTGCTTCACAAGGCGCTCGGCCAGCGCCGCGCTGAGCCGCCCACCGGACGGCGCGATCACCTGCGGCACACCGGACTCCTGCAGCGCCGTTGCCGTACTTGGACCCTCTACGACCAACCACTCTCTCGGAGCTTCGTGCGCGCGCGTCGGGCCTGCGGCGGCGCGGCGCTGCAATAAAGCCTTCAGCGCGACGGCCCCTTGTTCCTGAACAAAGGCACTGCAGCTGCGAACCGGCATCACCGCCAATTCAGCATCCAGTCCTGCGCTCAGGGCAAGGTTGACGCGGCGCTGTGCCCGTTCGTCATCTTCGTGCGTGACGAAGACGACTTTTTGCGTAAACCGTCCAATCATCTGGACCAGCCTATGGGTCAGCTTGCCCGTTGGCGCAACCGCGTGCGTGATCCCTGCCGCGTGCAGCACCAGAAGGTCCCAAGCGTCGTTGACCACGAATGCTTCTTCACGCGCGCGGATCGCATCCTTGGCCTGGTGCAGACCAAGGATGGTTGCCTGTTCACCTGTTTGCTCAACATGGCGGGTGAATTGGTCTGTCTTGGCTTCCCCTACGCCCATGCCGCGCATGCCGGTGATGCGCCCTTGAACCGATACTAGGGGTATGATGACGCGGCTACGGAAGCGGTCAAAGTAAATGGTATCCGTTTCCTTCTGTCTGGTGCGCACGAGCCCGGCGTCAACCAGTACGGAATCCGTCAGTCCCCGCGCCCGTGCCGCCTGCACCAGCGCCTGCCACGCGTCGGGCGCATATCCCAGTCCAAAGGATTGCATCGTACCACGGTCAATGCCCCGCGCCTCCAGAAAGCGGCGCGCGCCGCCCCCTGCCGCGGTGCCAAAGAGCTGGTCCTGATAGAAATCCAAGCCCACCTGCAGTCCATGAACCTGGCGAGCCTCGGCAACCGCTGCCTGCAAACGACCCTGATCAACGCCCAAGACCGCTGTAGCATGATCTACGAAGGATGCCTGCATGATCGCATCCGTAATGTTGACCAGCGCCGCCGCCACAGCGCAAAGTACTTCGTCCTGCCAGTCCGGCGTTTGACTTTCGCGGCGGTTGCGGTAATCGCGCTTGAGAAAGGTGACGAAGTCGCAGCGGTGGTCGGACAGCCACTTTTTCAGCTCTGCCACGCCATCTTTCGTGATCACATCCGCTGGTGATACTGCCTGCGGCAGCACCACCAGATAGACACGCAACCCTGCTGCCAGCGCAGTCCGCAGCATGTGCACCACCTGATGGGTGCTGGATGGCCGCGCATCGTGCACGATGACCAAGCGCTGCGTCAGCTGCATTAAGGCTTGGGCCTGTGCCGGCTTCAGCACCTGATTCGCACATGCGACGGCATTCTTTATGCCCGCCTGGTGCATGGCCAAGACATCGGCAAAGCCCGGCACCAGGAGTACCTCCGCATCCGCGCGAATGGCCGCCTTACTCTGATGCAAACCGAACACCGCCCTGTGCGGGCTGTGCAGCTTCCGGTTGATGGCCTGCAGATGCACTACATCTTGCGGCTGCGCTCCCAATGCACGCGCGGCAATGCCTTCAATCTTGCCTGTTGCGGCGTGCATTGGAAACGTAAGGCACCCGCGCAGTCGATCTCTGTACAGACCGCTGGCCTCGTCCACCTCAGCCAGGCCTGCCGCTACCAGGGGCTCCGGCGTAATCTGCTTTTCGGCCGCTGCCTCCATGAGGCTACGCCCGTCGCCGGGTGCAAAGCCCAGGCCAAACGCCGAGACTTCAGCCGCGGTTACGCCGCGCCCTTCGAGGAATGTCAGAGCGCTTTGCCGGTCGGCGGCGCGGGCCAACTGCTCTTTGTAAAACGACACAGCAAAGCGAACCACCGAATCGTTACGCTCGAAGTCCGCAGCGCGGTGCCGACCCGCGCCGCGCTGCGGGATCTGGATGCCTGCCCGCTCCGCGAGGCTCCGCATGGAGTCCATAAACGTCATGGAATCCATCTCCATGACAAATCCAAAGACGTCTCCGCTCTTGCCGCAGCCGAAGCACTTGAAACTGCCACGGTCCGGCGTGACGTAGAAGGATGGCGTCCGCTCGTCGTGAAATGGGCACAGTCCGACGTACTGGCGACCGCGCCGCTTCAGCCGCACACGTTCCCCGACGATCTGTACGATGTCGGTAGCCGCTCGGATTTGCTCTCTGACGTCCTGCGAGCGCGCCATAGCTTAAGTCGTCCGGACGGCATGGCCGTCGCAGCACTGCGCTATACCCCTGCTAAGCTAGGATGGCGCTCACGGGCTGCCAGACCTTGACCTCGTCTACCGGAGGGACATCCGGCTTGTCTGAGCACTGACATGCGCCGTAGGTCAAGCATCCCAGAAGGCAGGCGAGAAGCAGAAAGCGTTTCATATCTTGATCCCTATCGATAGCGGCCCCAATATACAAAGCGGCTAGGCCTGCCGCAGTGCACGACGTGATCATCCTCGGTATCGACATCGGCGGCAGTGGCATCAAGGGTGCTCCTGTGGATACCCACGCAGGTCGACTGACGACGCCGCGCTATCGCCTGACGACGCCGCCGCCTGCGCGTCCTGGGGACGTAGCGCGGGTAGCGAACAGCGTGGCAGAAGCCTTTGACTGGCGCGGGCCCATCGGCTTCACCATGCCGGGCCGCGTCAAGAGCGGAATCATGCAAACGGCCGCGAATATTGACGACGGCTGGATCGGTGTTGATGCGCGGCAGCTCTTCTCCAACGCCACGGGCTGTCCAACGACGGTGCTCAATGACGCGGATGCCGCCGGTGTGGCAGAGATGGCCTTTGGCGCGGGTTGCGGCGCGCAGGGCGTTGTGCTCATGCTGACCTTTGGAACAGGCATCGGTTCAGGCCTCTTTGTTGATGGCCGGCTGGTGCCCAATACGGAGCTGGGCCATGTCCGGCTGCACGGCGACAGAGCCGAAGCCTACGCCGCCGCCAGCGCCAGAAAGCGCAACAATCTCTCCTGGGAAACCTGGGCAGGCCGCGTGCAGGAATACCTTGACCATGTCGAATTTCTGTTTGCGCCGGACCGCATCATCATTGGGGGCGGCGTAAGTCGTCCCAAGAAGGTCAGCAAGTACCTGCATCTGCTTCGCACCAGGGCCGACCTCGTGCCGGCGCAGCTACAAAACGAGGCAGGCATCATCGGAGCCGCCTGCGCCGCCCGTACCCTTCGCCCTGCTTAGCACCGATGCCTACGCCTTTTGCTGCAGGCAGCGCAGATGCGCTGGCCAACAGGGTGGCGCAACTTGCTGCCCAGGACGACGCTGACCGTTCGCAGGCGGAGACAGTGGTCCAAGAACTCCTGGCGCTACTCAACAGCGGCGCGGTGCGCGCCGCCACGCGCGATGCGTCGGGCACTTGGACCGCGCACGCCTGGGTCAAGCAGGGCATACTGCTGGGCTTCAGGTTGGGCATCCTGACTGATCAGTCGTCGGGTGCCTTTCCGTTTTTCGACAAACACACCTACCCGCTGCGACCGCTGCATCTGAAGGATCGCGTGCGGCTTGTACCTGGCGGATCGGCCATCCGATCAGGCTCCTACGTAGCCCCGGGTGTGATCTGCATGCCTCCGATGTACATCAACACCGGGGCTTTCGTCGACAGAGACACCATGATCGACTCGCATGCACTGGTGGGCAGCTGCGCACAGATAGGGCAGCGCGTGCACCTGTCAGCTGCCACACAGATTGGCGGCGTCCTGGAGCCCGCAGGGGCCTTGCCGGTGATCGTGGAGGACGATGCATTCATCGGCGGCGGCTGCGGCCTGTACGAAGGTATTATCATTCGCGAACGCGCGGTGCTAGCCCCAGGCGTCATCCTGACCGCCGCTACGCGCCTGGTGGACCTGGTTTGCGAAAAGGTCCGTCCGCCGAAGGAGGTGCCGCCGGGGGCCGTCGTGGTCCCGGGTGCCCGGCCGACTACGTCGGCCTTTGGGGCCGAACTAGGCGTATCCTTGTACGCGCCCGTGATCGTCAAGTACCGCGACGCCAGGACGGACGCGTCCACGGCACTGGAGGATGCCCTGCGCTAAGGGTCGCGCAGTGCGCATTTGTGCCGCTATTGAACGGTGATTTCTGAGGGTGCGATGAACGCGCTCCCGAACCGGTCTCTCACCGCGGGCAGCACAGTCTGCGCGGTGGCACGTGCCGTGAAATCGCCTAGCCGCACGCGCCAGTAGGGCTCGATGAAGTCCTGATACACCGGGGGCGCGCCATCGTATCTGGGCAGCACCTGGCGAAGGTTTCCCCTTTCGCGCTCCTCCTCCCACCACTGGATGGCTTGGGCTGCCATCCGGTCGGCTTCCTCCTTCTTGCGGGAAGACAGAATCTGTATGCGAAACCCTTGCTGTGCCTGCATGCGATCGCTTCCCGCCCGGCCCAATAGCAGCGCCTCTGGTGCATCATGGTACAAAACAGGTCGCGTCGGCGGCGGCGCCTCGCGATACGGGCGTGCATCGAAATCCTCCACGGGTCCAAGCTCAGGCAAAGGCTCCGCTGCATCGGCCGAAACCGTAAGCACCTGGTTAGCAGGCCCGGAGCATGAAAAGCCCCATGTCATCAGCACCATGATCGGTACTGCGTGCATCCATTGCCACCGGCGCATCCGTTTCATACCTCCCTAAACGACGGTAAACGCGTCATATTGCTACGATAGCAACCGAGGCACTGGCACCGATGCGCGTAGCACCATGTTCGATGAGCCCCATGGCCTGCTCCCTGGTGCGGATGCCACCGGCCGCTTTGATGCCCATCTTCTTTCCCACCACGCGGTGCATCAGCGCCACATCAGCCAGCGTCGCGCCGCCCTTGGCAAAGCCTGTGGATGTCTTTACGAAGTCCGCACCCGCATTCTGTGCGAGTATGCAAGCAATGACCTTCTCCTCGTTTGTGAGCAAAGCACATTCCAAGATAACCTTCACGACAACATTGGATCCGGCCGCTTTGGCCGCCGTAGTCGTGGCCCTGATATCCTGCTCCACGGCTTCGTACTGACCCCCCTTCAGCAAGCCTACGTTCAGCACCATGTCGATTTCCGAGACACCATCATGCACAGCCCGTTCGGCTTCTGCCGCCTTGACATCGGTATGACTGTTCCCATGCGGAAATCCTGCAACCGTACACACGCGCACATCCGAATCGCGCAGCTGCGCAACGGCTAGCGGCACGTAGCACGGCGGGATGCAGACGGATGCAAAGCAGTGGTGCACCGCCTCACGACAAAGCGCCTTGATGTCCGCCTCGGAGGCCTGTGGCGCAAGCACCGTATGATCTATCATGCGCGCGAGCGGCGAGGCCAAATCGCACGCTCCGACGCCTCCCGCGAGCGGCCGGTCGCTCCGCATCCCGATGCGGCAGGCACCGGCATCCACCATGCACCGCAGCACATCCTGGATGTATCCGTCGCGTGGCGCGGCGGCGCTAGCCTTCAGGCGTACGGCTATTGCATCACGCTGCGCCTTTTTCATGGAGCACTACCGGTCCCTGAGCTTTCGCGGGCCTGTCTGATACGCCGTGCATCTCCCGATGTTGTCAGGGGTCTTTTTGTGCGCCTGTCGGTAATATCGGGTTATGCATGCTGCACTGCGATTGCCCAATGCACTTCAGAGATTCTTACCGCAAATGCTGCTGGTCATTTTGGCAGCGTTGGGAGGTTGCGCAGCGCAGCCCCAGGGCGGCGATCTGGTCCTCGTCACCGACGACCTCGGGCGCACGGTTCAGTTACCTGCCGCGCCGCAGCGGGTACTTACGCTTGCGCCCAGCGTAACCGAAGTGGTCTTCGCTGCTGGCGCAGGAGACAAGGTCGTAGGCGTCACTACGGCCGACGACTATCCTCCGACTGTGGCGTCTCTGCCGCGCATCAGCGCGTTGCCGGTCGACTTTGAAGCCATCGTGGCACTGCGTCCAGACCTTGTGCTGGCCTCGGACCAGATCAACAGCCCCCAGGATGCGGCTACGCTGGCAGCCGTAGATGTGCCGGTTTACTTCATGGGAGTCCGCAGTTTGGACGGTGTTCTGGTAGCCATTCGCACAGTGGGTGGACTTCTCGGCACAAGCGCGGTGGCGAGCCGCGTCGCGGACTCGCTAGGAGCATCCCTGACGGCACTGCGTGCACTGACAGACTCGATAACGGTGCGGCCGAGCACGTTGCTCCTGATCGGCGACAAGACCTTGTATGCCTTTGGCCGGGGTAGCTACACGCATTCAATGATCAGCTTGGCCGGCGGCGTGAGCGTCACCGAAAGCCATGAGACGACCGCGCCGATTCTCAAGGACGAGTACGTGCTAGCGCGCAGGCCCGAAGTGATTGTGATCACGGCCGGCACCGACTATGAGCCGTCCATGCTTTTGGAGCACCATCCAACGTGGGACATCGTCCCCGCACTGCAGCAGGGACGGGTGTACGGCGTGCCCGGGGACTACTTTGTGCGGCCGGGGCCGCGGCTTATCGCGGGCGCCTGGCACTTGGCCTGGCGCTTGCATCCCAGCGTGGTGCCCGCACCATGAAGTCCGCCTGGCTGCTTGTGGCGGGGCTGACCGTGCTGGTACTGCTTAGCGTTGTGCTGGCCGTCAGCGTGGGCGAGGACCTAGGGCGCGGAGCCGTGCTGCGTGTCCTGCGGCATCGCCTCAGCTTCGATGCCGGTGCGGTGCCAGATCCTACCGCAGATCGCATCGTGTGGCTGCTGCGCATGCCGCGCGCTGTGCTGGCGCTGGTCGTTGGCGGCGGATTGGGCATCATCGGCGCTGCCATGCAGACGCTGGTGCGCAATCCGCTTGCGGAGCCCTATATCCTCGGCATCTCAAGCGGTGCTACTGCCGGCGCTTCGCTCTTTTACCTTGGATTCTTGCCGCCGCTGCTGTCCAAGGCGCTTTCAATGCCGCTGGCTGCATTCCTCGGCGGGCTACTGTCCATCACCATCGTCTACCTTGTAGCCCGAAGCGCCACCCGCCTGTCAGTAGCCAGGCTGCTTTTGGCCGGCGTGGCGATGGCAGCACTGATGGGCTCTGTTACCTCCTTCATTACATTCTCTTCGCCGGACCCCGACAAGCTGCGGGCTGTTCTGTTCTGGCTTCTGGGATCGTTGCATCGCGCGACCTGGTCTTTGCTTCCGGCCCCAGCGGTGGTAACGGCGGCCGGGCTGGTGACGCTTCTGGCTCTGGCCAGGCCCTTGGACGCTATGCTGCTCGGAGACGAAGGGGCCCGTGGCCTGGGAGTGCCCGTCGAGGCACTGAAACGGATCCTTATTATTGTCGCCGCACTGGTTACGGGCACACTTGTTGCAGCCAGTGGTGCCATCGGATTCGTCGGGCTCATCGTGCCGCATGCGGTGCGCTCTTTTGTAGGCGTCACGCACCGGCGGCTCTTGCCAGCGTGCTTTTTTGCGGGGGCATTATTCTTGCTCTGGGCCGACCTGGCCGCCCGCGCGCTGCTTCCGTCGCAGGAGCTTCCTGTCGGCATCATCACGGCGCTGTGCGGCGTGCCCTTTTTTCTGGTGCTGCTCAGAAGAAGTACATATGATCACGGCTAAGTTGCTCCACATACGCGCGCAGGTATCGCGCAGGCAAACGCCGCTCGGCGGTCCGGCATGACTGGCGCAGCGCTTGCAGCATCACACCCCACGCTCCGCGACATCCAAGCCGTGGTCAAGGACGATCTCGCGGAGTTCAGACGGTCCTTTCGTGGGGCAGTCCAAGAAGAAAGCGACCTGCTGACGACGATACTCCGCTACATACTGCGTCGGAAGGGCAAACGCGTTCGCCCGACGCTGGTGCTGCTGTCTGCAAGAGTCTGCGGTGGTGTGACGGATGCAAGCTTTCGAGCTGCGACACTCGTCGAACTGCTCCACACGGCCACCCTGGTGCATGACGATGTTGTGGACGAGTCAGAGACACGGCGCGGTGCGTTTTCGATCAATGCGCTGTGGGGAAACAAGGTAGCGGTTCTGGTTGGAGATTACTTCCTCAGCCGGGGCCTGCAGCTTGCGCTGGCGCATGATGATACCGAGATGCTGCACATCTTGTCCAACGCCGTACGGCGTATGGCCCAAGGGGAACTCATGCAGGTCAAGAAGGCACGAAGCCTGGACCTAGACGAGTCGGCCTACTTCAGGATTATCGCGGACAAGACGGCCTCCCTCATTGCCGCCTGCACGGTGTGCGGCGCCGTGAGCGCATCGGCAGGAAGTAAAGCCAAAGCGCAGATGAATGCAGTTGGAGAACATTTGGGGCTGGCGTTTCAGATCCGGGACGATCTCTTCGACTACGAGTCGCACCGCGTTGGAAAGCCTGTAGGCTCCGACCTTCAGAAGAAGCTCGTCACGCTCCCGCTGATTCATGCCCTGGATCAGTGCGAACCAATGCGTCGACGGGCTATGCTGCGGATCCTGCGGCGCGGCGGCCGGCGCGCCAATGACCGCCAGGCGGTGCTCGCCTTTGCATCGGAGTACGGCGGGCTGGACTATGCACGCGCCAAGATGGCCGAGCATGTTCATGCCGCCCAGTCGCTGCTAGGCACATTTGAAGAATCGCCAGCGCGCACCGCCATGATATCGCTGGCGCAATACATCATCACACGCCGCCACTAACATCACGCGTCGCCACTAATGGCTACCGCATACCTGTTGGGAACGGGTGCGGCCCACAGCAATGCCGGCCGCACCACGACCATGATCTGCGTCCACAGTGACTCCTCGACGCTGGTTATTGACTGCGGCGGTGACGCCGTGGCCCGCATGCAGCGCGTAGGCATGGATGTCGACACGATCCAAGCGCTGTTTTTGACGCATGAACACATAGACCATGTCGGCGGGTTTCCACTCTTCTACAAGAAATTGTGGCTGTCGGGCCGTCGTCGTCCGCTTCCAGTCTACGGCCCCGCCGCCGCCATTGTCCAGGCAGCCCGCTGTTTTGCGACGTACGACACGCGTGCCTTTGAGGGCTTGCCGCCTGTAGTGTGGCACACGATCAACCCTGAGGCCGACGGGGCGGTCTATAGCGATCAGAGCTGGATCGTGCATGCCGCCCCGGGCTGCCACGGCGTACCGGTGGTAGGGCTTCGCATCACCAGCAAAAGCTCTGGCGGCGCCATGACATACTCGTCAGATACCAGTCCGTCGGAGGCCATCACGAATCTTGCGCATGGTTCAGCGCTGCTGTTCCATGAGGCCACCGGAGCCCAGCCTGGCCATTCCACCGCGCTCCAGGCTGCGCAGACCGCCAAGGATGCCAAGGCCCAGAGGTTGGTGCTTGTGCATCTGCCCCCGCATCTGCCTGCCAGCGACCTGAGCGCCGCGCAGCAGGAGTTTGCTCCCATGGAGCTGGGCAGCGAGCTCTCCAGCTATCTGTTCTAGGTATCCGCTCTAGGGCCACCGACTGGCCACTATGCGGCGCGTTGCCTTCCAGTGCTACCCAGCGCGCCGGCCTGTGCGCATGGGTTACAGCGATGGCCGCTATGCAAGCATGGGCATTTTTGACAGTCAAGGTCCAAACGCCAGTCCATGGCATGCAACGCGCCCTGCCGGCCACCGGCGCGTGTTCACATCGCTCAAGGCAGTGGCTCCCGTCCCAGTGGCCCGGACTGTGCGCCCACGAGTTTCGATGCGCTGAAGCCCGTTGCTTGGCTATCGTCCTATGGACAGCTGCCGGGATCGTGAAACAGTGGCATCTGCCAGTTGGTCATGGACAGTCACCGTAAGCGTGTATGCGCCAGAGGGCACATCGGCCACATCAATAATCACGTATTCGATCGGCGAGCGGAGCGTTCCCTCCAGCTCACTGGGCGCTAGGGAAATCACGTCGCCACGCGGGTCGGCCAGCGAATAGGATATCGTATAGCGCGTTCGGCCTGCTGTGCTGAGCGCCAAGTTGTACACCTCAAAGTAGACCGTCGGCGAGGCACCCGCCTCGAAGTGCCCCGACGGATTCACCTGCAGATGCACATCTTCACGCTCGGCAATTTCTCCATCGGTGAAGAGCACCACGCTGTCTGCGAGCAGCACATCGCTCAGGTTGAGACCAGGCCCGGTGAAGCTGAGCGGTTCGTAGCTGACCAAATATGCGCGCAGCGCCTGAACATCCAGCGACCTTACATGCAACGACACGCGATAGGGCTGAGGCCTAAGATCAGACTGAAAGAGACCGATGTAGGGTTCGTCAGCACGAACTGATGGCAGCCGCGTGGTGTTGCGACTGAGCACATGGCGGATCCACTGATCATCATGCACCGCGAAGCCCGACTCGAACGTAAGCGTGTCGCGCCCGGTGACAAGATCTTCCAGCGGAACATCAAAGTATGCTTCCACCAACGTGCGTCCATCCAAGCCCCTGAACGAGGCCAGCTGATACGGTACCTCCAGCTGCTTCGTGCCGGCAGGCCACCGGTGACGATCAGTGGAGAGCCCCTGGGTAATGTAGGTCTGCGTCTTCCGCTCCGCATCGAGACGGTCCAGCCCGGTCAGTCTTGGCGGCAGAAAGCTGTCGCCATGCGGGGTCGGAACGAAGTGTTTGGTAACACCGCAGATGCTGTTGTGGCAGGTCGGTGCAAAGTGGAACACCAAAAGCGAATCATGATTCTCTGCGGACTCTTCGTAGAGCCAGGTAGGCGAATCGCTCACAGTAAAGTCGTCCGGCTCGCCGTGCCGAATGAACATGATCCCGCGATCATCGAAGTCGTGCCCGAGGGCATATGTAGGTGGGAAGTACCGCTCCTCGTGGGTATACCGGCTCCTGAACCAGTTTCTGAAGCCGTTGAACACGTAATGAGTTTCAGCTATGCGTAATCGCCGGTAGTGCTCCACCAGCCGGGCATTGTAAGGCGCGGCGGACATGGGATCGCGCTTCTCCCAAAACTCGGAAAAGAACTGCCGCGACTCTTCGGCCGTCGTGAGCCGTTCAAAAGCAGCCTGCTCTCCCGGTGTAACGATGGTTCGGATCTCATCCATCAGCAGCAGTGCATCCAGCTCTGTGCTAATGGCGTCGATCGCGCGCTTCATATAGCGCGTGCCGCTGATGGGCTCTTGCCACGCGAAGTGCAGGCGCGCCAGCGCCACAAGCACCGGGACACCTTCCTGCCCCTCTTCTTCCAGGTTCAGGTAGAGCTGCTGGGCGGGGCGAAACAGGCTCTGCTGTTCGAAGGTCTTGCCGACAAAGAGCGCTGCGTAGAGGCCCGGCCGGGTGCGCAGCCACAAACGTGCTTCTGCCGGCGGTGTGGTGACAACATAGCGCCAGTAGAAATTCAACAGGCCTATATGTGCATGCGGCAAGTCCGGCTGGAGCCTGATCTGCGCTTCAGCCAAGCGGATGGCTTCCTGGAAATCGTCCTGATACCGTCGCAACAGCGCATACTGAAACACCGCATCCCGGTACAGCGAATCCCGGGCGAGGACTGCTTCAAAATCGGCCGCGCCTTTTTCCAGCGTTCGCTCCAGGCGGTTTCTGAAGTTGGGATTCTTCCCGATCTCCCCGTAGCAGATCCCGCGCAAGTAGAAGGCTTCCAAGTCGTCGGCATCCTGCTCCAGGTGGTCGGTCAAAAGCGCTGCGGCGCGCCGCCATTCCCTGGCGCTCATAGCCTCCCGAGCGGCTTCCAGATCGGACGCCGCCAGCTGCGCGCCCATCATCAGGAAGGCCGCGATGCTAAGGAGCCAAACCATGCTCGGTCTGATTGCGGCGCAGCCCAGACCCGCCAGCGGATGGGCTGCATCATCGATTTGCAGGACGGATAGTGTACCAGCGGTGCACAGCTTTGTGCCACATCCGGCGACGGGTATGAAAAGGCCCACGGCAGGGGGGCGCGCGACGCAAAATATGCGCACACGTTGTGCAGCGTCGACAGGCAAAGCCGTCAGGCACACCGCATCACGCGCTGCCTGCCCGTGGTCTTGGGCACACGGTGGAGCACCCTGCCGGCAGCAATCGGTGCGGCAGCGCCGCACCGCGTACCCTGGCTGCCTGTGATCGTGCCACCCCTGTACCGCGATGCAGAGGATCTATCAGAAAGGTGGCCTTGATCGGCCAGGGCAGACTGACATGGGTGCTACGCGCCCGTGCCAATCCTGTGGATTTTGAGCCTGATCTCCAAGGCCCGCTCCCGATTGCGGCGCTTCACCTTCTGATTCATGGTGCAGAAATCTACGAACGCGAGCACCACGGTGATCGGGGACAGGACGACCGTGCAAGTCATGATCAAATAGACGAATGCACGAACGGTGCTATTGAGGTAAAAGTGATGGGCCCCAAACAGCCCAAGGAAGGCGCACCAGACCGCTGCCGTGTGGGCGTCCT
Source organism: Rhodothermales bacterium (assembly GCA_951812585.1). GTDB lineage: Bacteria > Bacteroidota > Rhodothermia > Rhodothermales > Bin80 > JAAXGV01. Next base: position 1,145,665 of record OX638318.1, read on the forward strand.
TCTTCTTTTCCTCAAGCTCAAGCAGAAACGCGCGGCACTCCTCATCCGAGAACGACTCCACTATGTCGGCGTACTCAACCAGCGCAGCGAGATGGCCGCGCTCTGATTCCGAAAGCCTGCCCAGCGCTTGGGTGAACGCGCGGACTTGGACAAACGATTTGGCCACCTATATTATGGCGCTGATCTTGTTGAAGATCTCGTCCTTGGGTTCGTCCGTCTTCTCGTGGATAAGCCGCACCATCTTACGCATGTTGCCGCGCGCCTTCTTCATCTCCCGATCCGTGAATTTCACTTCGTCCCACATCTCCTCAATCTGATTTCGCACCTGCGCCCAGCTTTCGTTCATGCGTGGAGTGGCCATAGATCGCGATGCCGTCTGTTAGGGTACCGTGCCTGCGTGCTACCACACGGCGGCGAATTGGTTCCAGAACATGAGCACCAGGATTGCCAGCCAGAGGAGGTGCCCGCATCCAACCGCGGCAGCCAAGCGTTTCTGGTAACTGTGCGTTTCCGCGTCCGCCGCGCTGGCGGTCCGCAATCCGCGCCACGCAGGTCGAATCATCAGGTAATGCACGGCGATCAGGATGCCAAGGAACACCGACGCGATGTGGTATTGCATCTGGCCCGGATAGCCACCCCCAACGCCCAGGAGTCCCATCGCAAAGGCGAAGGTGAGCAAAAGGAACAGGCCCATGAGCCGCACCGCCCTCGCACCATCCTCGGCCAGCGCGGCGGCCGCCTCACCGTCCAAGCGACCCACCTGACGCGCCTGTCCACCCAGTCGCAGGGCCAAACCGAACCACGCCGCGCCGGTGACGATATGAAGCAGCAAGAATATGAGACGTAGAGCAGCCATCCTAAATTCCTTTTTGTGAACAACAACCTGCCGGCGCCCGACCGGGGCGACGTCCTCCTACACGGCCCATGCAAAATCCTCTGCTTTCGGCCGTTCACTACACTGATGGTGCCGGCGATAAGATGCTGCATCAAAAGCATCAACCTGTATAGCCTCCCAGCACGCAGCCTCCGCACGCCGGATGAGCGCCAGTTCGTCTGCCGTTATAAGGCCCGCTTCGTGCGCGCGTGCGGCTAGCGTCTCTTTAGGATGTTTGGCCAGCACCCTTGTGCGCACGGCCTTGAACACACGTCGCATGACCTGGTCCGCCTCATATGCCAGCGCGAAGGCCGCCTGCAGCGCACCCAGGCCAGGCTGATCTGCCGGCGGCAGATAGCATCCGGCCACCATGCGTGACCGCTGCGCACCGGGCATCTGCATCAGTTGTGCAACCCGCATGCTGATCCGGTCGTCAGGGCCTCGGCCCAGCCGGTTGAGACGCATCGCCGTGGCTACGGGGCCTCCCAGCAACCACGTAAGGCCTGGCAATCTCATGTTGGCGTACAATCCCTCGAAGGCTTTCTGCATCTCCGCCAGCGCGTATTCGATGGACCAGCAGAAGTAGGCGCGATCTTCCCGGCGGCGCCCTTCCGCCTCAAAGCGCCGGACCGTGGCCGCCGCCAGATACATCCATGCAAAGATGTCCGCAAAGCGGCCTGTAATCATTTCTTTGCGCTTGAGCTGACCACCCAGCCCTACCATGGCTATATCGGCCATGAACGCAAACATGGCCGAAGCCCACTTCAAGCGTCGAATGTACCGCGCGGCCGGGCCCCGTACGCCGGCGGCGCTGGCCAGGCGCCCGCGCGACAAGCCCAGAAGCACCGCTCTGAATCCGTTGCGCACAATGTGACCGAGGTGGCCCCAGATTGCGTGGTCAAATGCGCGCAGGTCACGCTGCTCGAGTGCTATGATCTCTTTGTACGCCCACGGATGGCACCGGATAGCCCCTTGCCCAAAGATCATCAGCGTCCGCGTAAGGATGTTGGCACCCTCTACGGTGATCGCAATCGGCATGCTGACATAGGCATGCGCGATGGTGTTGCGCGGCCCCAGCGAAATCCCATTGCCCGCCATGATGTCCATGCCATCAATCACGGCCTTGCGCGCCAGTTCCGTGAGGCTGTACTTGACGATGGCCGTGACCACGGCCGGTGCCACGCCTTGGTCGATGGCGCCGACCGTGTAGATGCGGGCGGCATCCATGAGGTACGTGAACCCGCCAATGCGCGCCAGCGCCTCCTGGATGCCCTCAAACTTGCCCAGCGGCAACCCGAACTGCTTTCGTATCGTCGTGTGCGCGGAAGCGGCCATGAATACGGCCTTGGTGGATCCCACCGAAGACGCGGGCAGAGAGATGCCGCGTCCGGCGGCGAGACACTCCATCAGCATCTGCCAGCCGCGACCGGCCCCCTCGGCCCCGCCAATAATGGCATCGAGCGGCACCACCACATCATGGCCCTGCGTAGGCGCGTTTACAAAGGGCACGCCCAGCGGATCATGACGATCACCGATGATCACGCCCGGCACATCGGTGTGCACCAGCGCACAGGTGATGCCCAGATCCGTCCCTTTGCCGAGGATATTATCCGGGTCCCTGAGCTTGAAGGCCAGCCCCAAAAGGTCTGAGATCGCCGCCAGCGTAATGTAGCGCTTGTTCCAGTTGAGGCGGATCTTGACCAAGCCATCATCGTCCCGGAAGACCTCGCCGCTGGCCCGAATCGCGCCGGCATCCGATCCGGCCGCCGGCTCTGTAAGCGCAAAGGCGGGCTTGAGCCTGGCATCCGCCAGCCGGGGCAAAAAATACTCCTGCTGCTCCCTTGTGCCGTAGTGAATCAGAAGCTCTGCGGGGCCAAGAGAATTGGGCACCATCACCGTGATGCCCAGCGGATAGCTGTGGGAATTCAACTTGGAGACAACGGCACTGTTGGCTGTCGCTGAAAAGCGATGACCGCCGAACTCCTTCGGCACGATGAGCCCAAAGAACTTCTCGCGGCGAATGATATCCCATACCGCCTGCGGAAACGTCCGCGTGGTGCGGATTTCCCAATCCGTCACCGATGTACACAGCTCCTCTACCGGGCCGTCCAGGAAGGCCTGCTCTTCGGGCGTCAGCGCTGGGTAGGATTCGGCAAGGATGCGCTTGAAGTTGGGCCGACCCGAAAACAGCTCCCCTTCAATCCACACATTGCCCGCTTCTATAGCCGTCTTTTCCGTGGGCGAGATGCGCGGCAGAATTCCGAGCGCATCCAGCAGCCGCATCATCGGCGCGGTCAGCAGCATGCGGCGCAAGGGAGTCAGCAGCAACACGCTCAGCACTAGCGCCACGAGCAGCCAGATGGGCGCGCCCAGGCCGTACAGCAGCGCCAGAGCGGCAACACTCCATATCCACAACGACCCGCCCTGGAAGCCCAGCACGCCGAACACCACAAGCGCTCCTAGCGCGATCGCCCACCAGGGGAATTCCGACAACACTCCAAAGAGCGGCCATGCCTCCATAGTAGATCCTTGTCTAAGCTAAGGGATTTATATACGTGGGCGCACCGAAGCAACGCCACGTAGAAACAACGCCACGTATGTGTTGACGACGTATGTGGCGTATGTGTTGACGGGTCACAGATCTCTCTAATGAAAGCGCCTCACCGTCCTGTATGGACGCCATTCCCGACGCCCAGATGTTATTCGCTGTATACATCTAATGTGTATACTAGTACTTATGTTTGTTGTTTCCACCTGTTGAAAATATCTGCGTTATCATGTATATGGTATGTTTGAATCCACAAGTTAACGCTGAAGATTTTCAAAGATGGCGGCGGCACCCATGCCGCCGCCCACGCACATTGTGCAAAGCCCATACTGCACCCGGCGGCGTTTCATTTCGTGGAGAAGCGTCGCGGTGAGCTTGGCCCCGGTGCAGCCCAGCGGGTGACCAAGCGCGATGGCACCTCCATTGACATTGGTGATCTCTTCAGGCAGGCGGGCTTGTTTCACCACTGCCAACGCCTGCGCAGCAAAGGCTTCGTTGAGTTCGACCAGCCCAATCTGACCCAGTGTGAGCCCACTCTGCCGAAGCGCCTTGCGGATGGCACCGACCGGTCCGATGCCCATGATTTCCGGCGATACACCATAGACTGCGAACTGCACCAGGCGCGCCATAGGCTCCAGATCCAGCATGAGCATCATCTGCTTGCTCATCACCACGGTGGCAGCCGCACCATCGGAGGTCTGAGAAGCGTTGCCCGCCGTGACCGTGCCGTCCTGCTTGAACACCGGCCTGAGCCTGGCCAGCACTTCCAGCGACGAATCCGTGCGCGGCCCCTCGTCCCGCGTAAAGGTGGTGGTGGTCTTCTCTACAATGGCCCCGTTAAAGTTGGACCCGGTGACGGTCAAGGGGATGATCTCATCATCGAAGAGGCCCGCGGCCTGCGCGGCCAGTGCGCGCTCGTGCGACTGCTGCGAAAAGCGGTCCTGCTCCTCGCGTGAAATCTTGTACTTCTCCGCCAGATTCTCTGCCGTCAGGCCCATGCCGATATATGCGTCCGGGTACTTGTCCGCAATGCTCGGGTCTGGCTGAAAATAGAAGCCCGACATCGGTACCATGCTCATGGATTCTGCGCCGCCGGCTACGATGATGTCGGCGCAACCAACTGCTATGGACTGCCAGGCCATGGCAATGGCCTGCAATCCAGATGCGCAGAACCGGTTTACCGTCACCCCGGGAACAGTCACCGGCAGGCCCGCCTCTCCTGCAATGATGCGGCCCATGTTCATGCCCTGCGGTCCTTCAGGAAAGGCGCAGCCTATGATCACATCGTCGACATCCTTCGGCTCCAGTCCGGCCGTGCGGGCTACGGCCGCACGCACGGCCGCGGCGCCCATCTGCTCGGGCCTCATCTGGCGCAGCGTGCCCCGTTTGGCCTTGCCGACCGCCGTCCGAAGGCTAGTAACAATAAAGCACTCGTTGCTCTTCATGGCCTGACTTCAATTACGTACGGGCCTGCCTGCCAGCATGCCAGCAATGCGGTGCTGTGTCTTGGTTTTCTTCAAGAGCTTCAGAAAGACGCTGCGCTCCAGATCCAAGAGGTATTGCTCGGTCACCTCCTGGGCGCTGGTGAGGTCGCCTCCTGTCATGACATAGGCCACGCGCTCCGCCAGGTGACGATCATAGTCTGTGGCAAAGCCGCCGCGATACATCTGATGGATACCGATCTTGAGCGCCGCAAATCCGGGCTGTCCGAGCACGCGGATTGGCGCGGGCACGGGCGGCTGATAGCCGGCCTCAGACAGGCTGATCACGGTAGACTTTGCGACATGGAACCGGCGACTGCTCCGCATCACCACCGGGGTGTGGGCCGGCATGAACCCCATCTCTTTGGCACGCTCCGCGCAGGTCGCAACGTCCGCCTTGGCCACCTGCTCAAATCGAGGCGCCAGCATGGCCAACAGGTCGCTGTCGTGTCCCGCATGGGACCCGGACGCCTGTGCAGCAAAGCGCATACAGCCCGTGCCCGCGGGAATGAGCCCCACGCCCACCTCAACCAAGCCCATATAGCTTTCTGCAGCGGCGACCGGGTTGCAGCAGGCCATCACCAGCTCGCAGCCGCCACCGAGCGCCCGTTGGTGTACGGCCGCAACCACGGGTTTGGCCGCATAGTGCACCCGCTGCATGGCCTGCTGGAATGCGTCAATATAGGAATCAATAACGCCAAACCGCCGCATCATGAACGCCCCCGCCATCTCCTTGAGGTTCGCACCGGCTGAGAAGTGCTTGCCCTCGTTGCCGATAACCAGGCCGCGCAGGTTGGGATCGTGCTCTACGCGGTCTATCGCGTCCATAAGCCCGCCAATCACTTGCGTACCCAGCGTGTTGGCTTTGGAGCGAAATTCAAAGAGTGCTACGCCGTTGCCAAGGTCCACAAGACCCGCCTCCTCGTTGGACCAGAGCGCTGTGCCAGGCTGTGTCTTGACCGCCGCCAGGCTGATTTCGTCTGCGTGCGAAGGAACAGTTTCCCATGTGCCAGACGCAGGGATGTGCACCTTGGGACCATCGTAGAAGGATGCGTCCGGTCGCATGGCCAGCACCCAGTCCGGCAGTGCGGCACCGGCGTTCAGGATGTCTTTGCGCACGCGGTCAAATCCGAGTGCGTCCCACATCTGGAAGGGCCCCAGCGTCCAGCCGAAACCCCACCGTATGGCCTTGTCTATATCCGCGGGGCTGTCGGCAATTTCTCCTACGCGCCGCGCTGCATAGCCAAGCGTGTCCCGCGTGGTTGCACGAAAGAACGCACCCGCCTTGTCGCGATCTGTGTAGAGCAGTTCAAGGCGGCGCTTCAGGTCCCGCTCCTTCTTGAGCGCCTTCAGGTGCGGAATCTTCAGCGGTCGCGGCGCCTCATATTCACCGCTCTTGAGATCCAGCGAGCATATTTCGGGGCCCTGCTTGCAGTAGAACCCGGCACCCGCCTTCGCGCCCAGCCGACCGCGCGCCACCAGCGAATTGATTACCGCGGGCATCCTGAAACGCGCGCGGCTTTCGTCCGCCGACAGCGCTTCATACATCAGCGCGCCGATGCTCACCATGACATCCAGGCCAACCAGATCGGCCGTGCGAAACGTGCCCGATTTGGGTCGCCCAACCAGCACCCCCGTTAGCGTGTCTACTTCTTCGATGGTCAGGGTGCCTTTTGTGTAGTACTCCATGGCACCCAGCATCGTGTATACACCGATCCGGTTGCCCACGAAATAGGGGACATCCTTGGCCACTACGATGCCCTTGCCCAGGTGGATGCGCCCAAAGACAGATAGCCTGTCTACGATGACCGGATCGGTATCGGCAGTCGGCACCAGCTCCAAAAGCTCCAGGTAGCGCGGCGGATTAAAAAAGTGCGTGCCCAGCGCGCGCCTTTTGAAGTCGGCGCTGCGTCCATCCACGATGTCGCGTATCAGGATGCCGCTGGTATTAGTGGACACGATGGCATCGCTGCGCGCGTGCGCTTCTATGCGGGCCATGAGCTGTTGCTTGACATCCAGCCGCTCTACGACGGCTTCAATGACCCAGTCCACCGCCGCAATGCGCTCGAAGTCGTCTGCGAGGTTACCCGTTGCAATCCGTTGTGCGGTGTGCTTCGTAAAGAACGGGGCCGGCTTTGCTTTCATCGCCGCCTTCAGGTTGCGATCCACCAGTGCGCTGCGCGGACCCGTTTTCGCCGGCATGTCGAGCAGCAAGACCTGCAGCCCGGCATTGGCCAAATGCGCAGCGATCTGCGCCCCCATCGTTCCAGCGCCAATCACCGCGGCTGTGCAAAGCGGCTTATGATATGCCTTCATACATGTCCCTTCTGATGTAGGGGCGACTTGAAATCCGTATGACGCGGCCTGGAGGACACCCGCAACGCCCTCCCATATATGATACGAACGCCACGTTTGCCAACGGGCGGCTGAGTGCGGCGCTGTACTCCGCCCAGGGCGGATCTGGCAGAACCCGGTGGCGCGACCCTACTGGGTCTGGTGCCGCTTCAATGCGACGTTTCCAACACCGGCGCGCATCTCTATGTGCGCGCCGCCACCATTGATGTTGCCCGCAAAAGACTTGGACAAAAACTTCTTCGAAACCGTTAGGGGAAATTCGCACTTTGCGGAACCCAGACTCGCTGTCGCGTCTACGTAGACGCCGATATCGTCCGCCAGTGCTACCGTGATGTTGCCCGCCCCGGTGCTGAACCGCGAGTCCCCCTCGGGCTGCTCTACAATGATCGCCTCAATATTGCCGGCACCCGAATTCGCGGACACGGCTCCGCGCAGGCCGTAAACCTCTATGTTGCCTGCACCCGTCCGCAGCGTCGCCTGGTTGATGTCTCCATCCACCTCAATGTTGCCGGCTCCTGACGAAATACGCACCTCACCTTCAACGTCGCCTATTATGATGTTGCCTGCACCGGTGCGTCCACGCACCAGACCGCGCACATCAAACACCTCCACATTGCCCGCCCCATTGGTGAAGCGTACGTTGTACTCGGTCGGCACGCGCACGAATACGGTCACTTTGAGGCTCGGACGCCTGCGAACCCGCCACGGGGCACGCTCCGGCCTGAACCGTGAGTGCACATACACATCGTTGTCTCTCTTGTCGAAGGCGTATTCGTGCATTCTGAGGATGTTGCTGATGGCGTCCTTGTCCTCTGCTTTAGCCACGCGCTCCAGCGCAATGTAGACGCGGTCCTCGTCGGTGATCTCCACCTCAATGTTGCCGCGGTCCAGGTCCACATGCAACGTGCCGCCAGGGCTGACCGCGTATTCTTTCTTGATCACATCGCGCACGCGCGGCGAATGCAGACCTGCATCCGTGGCAAACGTCGTTGTTGCGAACAGTAGGATGGCTATAACAGTATGCATCGGTCAAGCCAGTGCTTAGGCGCTTAGGCAGAAAGGACACTGCATGGTGCTACGTAAAGCGCTGCAACCAGGTTGCAGCCGGCGCACAAGGCCATGGCGGGCACTTATGCGTCCACGCTTGGCGAACAGCACAGTACCTCCTGCGAACCGACACGCACATTGGCGTGTTGAAGCGGCTTTCACGCAATGACACGGCATCATGGCCAGGGTTGTACTCCAGCGCTTGGACGACAAGAACCACTTCCTGGGCACCAACGAATCAGGAAACACGCTGCACTTTGATACCGATCCGCCGGAGGGCAATGGTCAAGGAGTCGGCCCGATGCAGGCGGTCGCCATGGCTATTGGAGGCTGCAGCGGCATAGATATAGTGGATATCCTTCGCAAGAGCCGCCAGGACCTTGAAGGGTTTGATGCCGTCATCGAGTACGAACGTGAAGGAACGCCCGCGCTCTTTACGCGCATCCATGTGCACTATGCGCTCACCGGGGACTTGCACCCCGGCAAGGTGCGGCGTGCCGTAGACCTAAGCATCAACAAGTACTGCTCCGTGGCCAAGATCGTTGAAAAGACGGCGACCATCACCGTCTCCTACTCTGTCAACGGCAAGCACTACGAGCTCTAAACCCCAGCATCATGATTGAACGAATAGCCGAAGCGACCTGGCAAGGCGACCTGAAGTCTGGCAACGGATCGATGCAGACCGCCCGCGGCGGCTTTGAATCGCCCTTTACCTTTGCTTCCCGGTTCGGAGACAAGGTCAACGTAAGCCCGGAAGATCTGGTGGCCGCGGCACACGCGGGCTGCTTCGCCATGGCGCTCTCTAACGAGTTGTCTTCCGGCGGACATGTACCCGAACGGGTGCATGTGCAGGCCAAGGCCAGCCTTGGCCCTGACCCGAACGGGGGCTTCCACATTGGATCCATCGACCTGGACGTTGATGCAACCGTCCCTGGGTTGGACCGGGATACGTTCGATGCCGCGCTGGACGCCACCCTCAAGGGGTGTCCGATTTCCAAACTCTATGCGGGCGCAACCTTTAGCGTAAAAGCTGCACTGCACGGCTAGAAGTACCACTGCAGCGTCGCGAAGTACACGTGCCGCTGCCTGCCGTACTCCGTATCGGATCGTCCGGTGAAGAAGTATGCGGCCGCGGCCAGCTCCACCGTTTGCGTCAGCGAGTAGGTGACCGCGGGGCCGACGAGCAGGCTCCCGTCCGTGAGATTGGCAAGCTGGTAAAGACTCATGCCGCACAGCGGCGTGAGTCTTACCGTCGCCGAAACCGCCGCGTACCACTGCGCCAGGTTGTAGGTGTCGCCGGCTGACAGGTCTGCCCAATCATACGCGGCCTTTTGCGCATGGCCGCGCCCGTTGTAATAGATCTCGACGAGCCCGTATACGTCGCCGAAGGTGTAGTCGGCATTGAGCACGGCGCGAAGGTAGTCGCGCGCTGCATAGCGCCGGACGAATGCTGCCTCGCCGCGCACGCCCGCCCCGCGCATATAGCCTGCAAAGTCGCCGCCCACCACCCAGTCGCGCGCAAACCGTCCCAATAGCGCACGGACATCATACGCCCGGTAGTTGGTGCCTCCACGCACGGCGTAGCTGCCGGGGGCACCGGCTGCAGTGTAGGCCGCCACAAGCTCCAGGCGCGAAAGTGGGCCCAGCGGCATGCTCACATGCACCGCATCCACACCGGAGCGCTCTCCCAGCTCAATAGCACCAGGATTGAATGGATTCAAGATGTCGGTTGGATTCCAGGCGAAGCCCGAGCCCCAGGCTATGCGCTGTCGCCCGACCACCACCACAGCACGCCTCAGCCGCAGTGACGCAAAGGCCCGAAACAGTCGCTGCCGGGCCTCGTAGCCGGCACCCTCTCCAAGCGTCCATTCCAGCCGCTCCGGCCGCGCCCGGGCTTGGCGATAATCGTCGGAGCGAAGATAGCTGCCCGCCAAGAGCTCCGTGTCCAACCAGACTTCGGCATGCACGCGCGCAGCAAATTCGAGTAGACTCCGGGCCCGGAAGCGGCTGACATTGAGCAGGTAGTCCGCGCCCGACTGCGGCGACGACAGCCGAATGCTCAGATTCTTGGCATAGCCCTGCACTTCCAGCGATGGGCGCTGCGCAGCGCACGGCAGCGCCTGGGCCAGCACGCAGGCCAGGGCAAGGCACGCAAACTCACAGGCGCGTCTCATCGCTGGCGATCCGGCCGTCTCGTAGCGTTACAAGCCGGCGTGCACGATCAATCACCATAGGATCATGCGTGGAGAACAAAAAGGTTATACCGGTGCGCTGATTGAGGGCGCGCATCTTATCCAGGAGCCGCGCCCCCGTTTTGGAATCCAGGCTTGCGGTTGGCTCGTCCGCGAGGATGAGCTTGGGCCGCGTCACCAGCGCCCGGGCGATGGCGACACGCTGCTGCTGCCCGCCGCTGAGCTTGGCGGGGCGGCGGCGCGTAAGCTCTTCCTCAATGCCCAGCGAGGCGAATTCCGCCAACACGCGCGCGCGGCGCTCCAAGGCCGGAACGCCTTGTAGGAGCAGGTTGAATTCCGCGTTCTCGTGCGCGCTCAAGACGGGTATCAGGTTGTGCGACTGAAAGATGAACCCCAGGTTACGCAGCCGGAAGTCTGCGCGCGCCCGGCGACTGAGCTGACCCAGGTCCTGGCCTGCCACGATCACCTGCCCCTCGGTCGGAGTATCCAGCGAACCGATGAGGTTGAGGAGGGTCGTCTTGCCGCTGCCGCTAGGCCCGGCGACCGCCGTAAACTCCCCGGCAGCAACCGTGAAATCTATACCATCAATGGCACGTACCGGCACATGGCTGCCGTCCTGATAAACCTTGACCAGGCGGGTGACTTTTACGAGGGCCTGACTAGGCATGACTCATTGCGTCTACGATCTTGAAGCGGCTCGCCTTGACTGCGGGATACAGCACCGCCAGAAACACCATGATCAAGATCATGCCCAAGCCCGTGGCGATGCGCTCAGGGTTCACGCTGGGGTAGATCACGGCCCCGGCTCCAAACCTGCTTAGCCCTTCGGCGAAGGCGCTCAGGTCCAATCCCACAGAACTCCACCAGCCGATGAGTGCCGCGGCCAATCCGGCACCCACGCCAATACCTATGAGCACCACAAAGGCTGCCTCCATGAACAGGAGCAGCCGCACCTGGCCTGGGCGCACGCCACCGGCGGCCATGATGCCGATTTCGCGGATGCGCTCAAAGATCACCATGACAAACGAGTTGATGAGCGTGAACCCTACGGCAGAGAACAGGATCACCACCAGGATCACATCCGTCAGGCGCATGAGCTCGTCCATCATCACCAGCATCGGTGAGCGGTCGCGCCATGTCAACACCTCCACGCCATGGCCTTCGAGCCTGGCACGCAGCTCGGCTTGCACCTCCTGGACGCCCTGATCCATGCCTAGGCTGATGGCAACGGTGGACGCAGCATGCGGCGCAAAGCCGATCATCGCGCGCACCTCAGCTGCATGCGTGATCACCTGGGTCTTGTCGTATTCCGCACTGTTGGAGGTGAACAGCCCGCGAACGCGAAAAGCACCGGCGCTCATGTCGCCGTTCAGATGACTCGCCGTGAGGACGATTCGCTCTCCCAGGAGCACCCCTATCCGCTCCGCGAGTGCGGCACCCATGACGACTTCGCCCGCCGATGGATCGTTGCTGAGCCAGTCACCCTCGGTGATCAGCCCCGACAGGGGCGAAACGGCCGGCTCTTGCATCGGATCAACACCCACGATAGTGACGCCCGCGGACTGCTCAGCGCTGCTAATCATGCCAGGCGAACGCAGCTGCGACGCATGGCGCACGCCTTTTAATGCGTCCAGCACGCGGACCACTATGCGCTGATCGGTAACCTGCGTGCGGATGACGGGATTCTCGAAGTAGCCGGTACCGGACACCTGGATGTGGCCTCCTTGCAGCTCTATGGCCGTCCGCACCAGTTGCAAGGACAGTCCATCTATGTAGGCAACGATGCCCACATAGGTGAAAACGCCGACTGCCACCGCTGAGATGAGCACCCACGACCGGCGTGGATTGCGCCATATGCTGCGCCATGCGACTTTTGCCAGAATCATGGAAGCTATACGGCGCGCAGCGCTTTGACAGGAGAGAAGCTGCGCATTTTCAGCACAGGAAACAGCATGGACACAACAGCCAGGACCGCAACGCTGACCACGGGAAAGACATAGATGGACGGCCTCGACGAGAAATAGAATCCATCCACCACAAAGCCAAAGTCGTCGTACATCTCCTGCATGTCCTGCGACAGCGCGATGGGCTCCTGGCTGAGCACCATAAGCAGCACCACGCTGACGCACAGCCCGGCGGCTATGCCTATCAGCGTCTTCATGGCCAGCTCCATCGCAACCAGTCCGCTGATCTGATGCGGCTTGAGGCCCATCGCCATCATCACGCCGAACTCGCGCACCCGCTCCATCATGCTCATCGCCGTGGTGTTGAAGATTTCAAACCCGATCAGGAGCAGCAGGAACATGTAGAAGATGTAATTGGATGCATCATCCAGGCGCCGCCACTGGTCCAGCTCCGGCAAGAGGGATTGCCACGGCACAGCGACATGCAGCGGGTCCTGTATAGACGCCTGCAGCGCCGCCGCATGCGCCTTGGCTTTGCGATGCGCATCGGTCCGCAGGACGAGCGCGGTAAAGCGCCCCGGCATGCTGAAAAGCTCCTGCGCCGCCGTGAGGGTGGTGATCATCAAAGCGCGATCCAGCTCGGGCGAGCCCGAACGCACAAGGCCCTGGACGGCATAGATCTCCGCGCCCATGACGTTGTGATAGCCCTGGGTTAGAATCACCACGGAATCGCCCACAGCAAGCCCCAGGTTCTTCGCCAGGGAAGCACCCAGGAGCGCGCGACCGTGATCTCCCCGACCGAGCACCCGATGCCCCGCCTGCACCTGCATCATATTGCTGACCGCAGGCTCCGTGTCAGGTTCGACGCCTACGAGCAGCACACCGGTGCTGCCGGAGTCGCTGCTGGCAAGGCCAAAGCCTGTCAGCCGCCGTGTAGCAGACAGGATCCACGGATGCGCAGCCTTCAATGCAGTCACATCCAACGACGCTTCTTCCATGGAATGCTCCAGCATTTGCTCTTCCCTGAAATCGCGATGCTGAATCTGCAGTTCACTGGATGACAGCCGCACCATAAGCTGCTCCATCGCATCATACGTCCCGAACTGCGCAGAGAAACTCACCGAGATAAGCAGCACGGCAAAAAGGATGGCACCCATCGTCAGGAAACTGCGACGGCGGTTGCGCCAGATGTCCCGCCAGGCGAGCTTGAACAGTCGCAGCATGCTACCGGTGACGCCTGAGGTTGGCTTGAGAAAAGATGTCGTCGCTGATCGCCACATCGAATTGCGCCGATTCGGTGATCATGATCGTCTTCCGGTCGGGCCAGCGATCTTCGACGAGTTCCATGCGTCCGGGCACCGTGCGCCCGCCAATGGTGCGTATGTCGTGGTAGGTCATGGTGCGCACCCGCTCGCCGCGCTCATTGAAGAACTCTGCGCGCAGCGGCACATAGTCTTCTACGCGCACCCAGAACGCCACGCGGGCCCACGCTACCGGCGCTTCGGGACGCGTTACCAGCGCAATGTGATAGGCGGGCGCGCCGTCCATGTCGACGGTCTCTACCAGCGTGTGCACATAGTCCGTCACCAGGCTGGACTCCCGCACCAGGTCGTCATTGGTGAAGCCGCTACCCATCCAGGACTGCATCATCATGGACGGCGGGATCTTGATCACCCGGCTGATGCGTGGCACATATTGCCACATCTCCCGGCCAATCTTCAGAAACGACACGCCGCGTTCCTTGGCGGGCGCGTTGATGCGAATAAAGCTGCGCTCGGTGCCTTCCGACCATACCTCAAACGTCAGCGTGCGCTCCCAGTCGGGTCGCACGATGACCAGGCTGTAGGTTCCGACCTGTGTTACGCCGCGGGTCAGGTCTTCCATCGCGCGGATGATCTCGAGCGCACGCTCTTGCGCGGAGGCCGCTGCGGGACCGCTCAGGAGCAGCCCGGCTGCGAGCACTAGCCTGAAGCTTACTCTTTGATCCACAGCTTTCCGGTGCGCGGCGCGATCATGATGGTATTGGCTTCGGGGCTCAGCGCCGCTGGGGAGCGGTCTGGAAAGACTTCAGCGTACGCACCATCGGTGGCCGGGATGGTCACCTCATGCGCTTCATCCGAAGCATTGAAGAGGACGATTGCCCGCGCATCGCCGAGGACGCGCTCGTAGGCCAACAGGCGGCGCGCGTCGTCCGCGACCAGATAGTGGAGATCTCCATCCACCAACAGGCGCATATGCTGCTTGCGGAGCGCGATCAGCCGCTTGTATACAGCAAAGAGCGCCGTATCCGGCGCGACCTTGTCATGACGGCGCGCCAGTCCAAAGGGATGCGTGGTTTCGTCTTCGTAGGTCAGGTCGCTCCACACCAGCGGCTTGCGCGGATCCGGGTCGTCGCCACCCCACATGCCTACTTCATCGCCCATCCAGATGTGCGGCGCACCCGGATAGGTGAACTGCTGCAGGAGCACCATCAGCCGAATCTCGTCGGTGCGCGCATCGGGACGATCCACCTTGAATTCAGGATTGCCGCGCGGGTTCTTCTGGTATTTGTACAGCCCGCCGTTGTAGAGCGAGGTGCCGATGCGCGGTGTGTCATGGCTCGCGGCAAGGTTCATCATCGCCTTCCGGAACGTGGGGCCGAAGCCGCGCTCCACTGAATCCAGGTGCGCCACATAGTCCGTAGCCGAAAGGAACGGGGGCGTCTGCGCAAAAAAGCTGCGTGTAGGCATATACCAGCGGTAGTTCATCACCGCGTCGAAGATGTCACCCTGAAGCCACGGCGCAGGGTCTGTCATATGATGCGGAAACGCGGTCCACCAGACTTCGCCTACCAGATAGGCCTCCGGGTTGATACCGCGGACAAAGCGCCGAAAATCGCGCCAGAAGCCGAAGGGCACGCTTTCGGCTACGTCCAGCCGGAAGCCGTCAATGCCGTCGGACGGATCTCCGTCGCCATTCGGGTCCATCCACCGCCGCGTGACGTTATAGACATGCTGCGCGAACAAAGGATCCAGGGTGCCTTCAAACACGCCGCGCGTTTCGCCGCCGGTTCCTACCTCCCGGGTCTCCGGCAGCGTCTTGACGCCTACCCAGCCGTGGTAATAGAACTCGTTGGTGTCGGGCGTTGCGGGGTCGTCGAAGGACGCTATATCGTACCAGGATGCGTATTCCGATGCCTGCTGCTTCTCCAGCACATCCTTCCATGCCCAGAACGTGCTGCCGGTGTGATTCCACGAGTAGTCCATGATGACGCGCATCCCGCGCTGATGCGCTTCGTCGACCACTACCAGAAAGAGGCTGTCCGCAGCCGTCCACTGCCAGGTGTCCGCATCCACGGGGTCTTCCGCTGCGGCGATCGCCTCATCTCCGCGCGGATCGGGACCAAAGTTGCGATCTACGTGCCGATAGCTCCGTGCATCGTACTTGTGCAGCGACGGCGAATCATTGATGGGGTTGAAGTACAGCGCAGTGACGCCGAGAGTCGCAAGGTAGTCCAGCCGATCCAGAACGCCCTGCAGATCACCCCCGTACCGCCGCATCTGCACTGTGCGATAGAACGGTTCGCCGGTTTCTTCGGCCCAGTCTTCTTGGCGATACCAATCCTGCGTCCAGCGTGTGGGGGCCCACCCTTCGGGCGTAAGGAACGGCCACGATCCTTCGATGTCATGGAGCGTGGGGTCGTTCACAGGATCGCCGTTGCGAAATCGCTCCGTAAAAATCTGATACCAGATGGCGTCATGCGCCCAAGCCGGCACATCCAGGTTCGGCGATATCTCCTGAGCCTCTTGGCAGGACAATAATAGCGGCAAGAGAAGAATCAGGAAGTACTTCATGGCAGGCTTACGTCTTGCGTATATACGCGTCGGTGCCGTCGAGCCAGTCGGCGCGAGGCGGGCAAAAGATGTCGACATCGAGCGTATCCTCCACGGCTACGGCTTGGTGCGGCAGGTTGGAGGGAATCACAAGGACCTCGCCCTCGTGAACCAGTACCTCCTGCGGACTGTCGGCGGATCCCAGCTCAAAGTGCAACACCCCTTTGAGCACGTAGGTCAGCTGCTCATTGTCGTGGCTGTGCCAGGGTACCACGCTGCCCTGATCCAGATAGACATGGGCGATCATCATGCGGTCGCCGGTGATCAGGCGCCGACCGAGTCCCGGCTTAAGCTCTTCTACGGGCATATCATCCCAGCGATACAGTGTTGCGGTCTGACTTTCGGACATAGTGCAGAGACGTGGTATTTCGGCATGTAGTGGTGGTGGCTCCAAGATACCAACAGACGCGGTAGCGGCTGGCAGGCCTCGGCAGCACTTGGGCGGCGCTTGCACGGCGGCGCTTTGGCCGCTGTGCGGCTTGGAATGCTGTGTCGGAAGGTAGTAGTTTGCGGCCACTGATTTACGAGAGTGCGCCAAACGACTGATGCCAACCATAGGAACGGAAGAAGCGCCCTTGCGCGTAGCGATCATTGGGGCGGGGCCGGCGGGATTCTACGCAGCGGGGCACCTCTTCAGACAGAAAACTTGTCGTGTGGAGGTGGACATGTACGACAAGCTGCCGACGCCTTTTGGACTCGTGCGGTGCGGCGTGGCACCCGACCACCAGAAGATCAAGAACGTTACCCGCGTCTATACCAAAACGGCCGCGCATGCCGGCTTCCGCTTCTTCGGCAACGTGGAATACGGCCGGCACATCGCTCTCGATCAGCTCAAAGCGCACTATCACCAGATCTACTTCTCGACGGGTGCGCAGGTGGACCGGCGATTGAACATCCCGGGCGAAGACCTACAGCGCAGCTACTCCGCAACAGACTTTGTGGCCTGGTACAACGGGCATCCGGAATACCGCCACCTGGAGTTTGACCTCTCGCGCCCGTGTGTAGCCGTCATCGGCGTAGGCAATGTGGCCGTGGATGTTTGCCGCATCCTCTGCCGCACCATCGACGAACTGGCGACTACGGACATTGCCGACTACGCGCTCGAAGCACTGCGCGAAAGCAAGATCCGCAAGGTCTACATGCTGGGCCGCCGGGGACCGGCACAAGCCGCGTTCACCAACCCGGAAGCCAAGGAACTTGGCGCACTGCCCGGCGCCGACATCCATGTGCCGCCGGATGAAGCCGTTCTGGATGCATGCACCCTGGCAGACCTTGGAGAGAAGCCCGATCGCATGACCGCAAAGAAGATCGGCCTGATTCAGGACTTTTCAACCCGCGCGCGTACCGGCAAGGACAGGCTGCTGACCATACGCTTTTTGGTGTCACCGATTGCGCTGCACGATGATGGCACAGGCCAGGTGGGGGGCGTGCGACTCGTGAAAAATGAGCTGTACGCCACAAGCGATGGACGGCTGCGGCCACGGGCAACGGATTCGATAGAGGAACTGCCCGCCGAAGTCGTCTTTCGGTCTGTGGGCTACCGCGGCGTCGCGCTTGCGGGCCTGCCCTTCAATGACCGCTGGGGTGTGGTAAGCAGCGTGCAGGGACGCGTCATGGACGGGGACACGTCCCTGCACGGCGTGTATGTGGGCGGCTGGATCAAGCGCGGCCCGACCGGCGTCATAGGCACCAACAAGTCGGATGCGCTGGAAACGGTCAATGCCATGATGGCGGACCTCAACAGCGATTGCCACCTTGATCCTGCACACCCGAGCGCCGAAGCGGCGGCCGACATGGTACGTCGGTGCCAGCCCAACTACGTGTCCTGGGAGGACTGGAAACAGATTGACGCCCAGGAAATAGCGCGCGGCAAGCCGCTGGGACGGCCGCGGGTGAAGTTTGTATCAACCCGCGAAGTCCTGGCAATGCTGGGGCGTTAGCGCATTTCGCGTTCGCGGTCCATGCTGTTGTTGAGCCGCGCAAGGCGCAGCATCAACACTTCGAGCTCGGCGTAATAGTTGTCCGGATTCATGGCGGCTTTGCGCGCCTTCAGCGCTGCGATCTCGCGCTCTATCGCTTCCTTGCTCTGCAGCATGGTCGCCATGCGGGCGGTGACACCTTCCGCGGAAGGCCGCCGCAAGAACGTGATCGCCGCCAGGTGCCCGTCAGGGCTTTCGCGCAGCTGCTCCAGCCGGGCGCCATCACCATCGCCGGAGTCGTCCAGGAGCGCGTGCTCCGTGGCCAGATAGCCATGGTCCTCAAAGTACCCCTGGGTTCGCTGGGCCGCATACCTGAACACCTCCAGCATGGACAGGCTGCCATCGTGGTCAAGATCCGCCGACGGATTCGCTAGCGCCTCGACCAGAAAGCGTGGGAATATGGTCTGGTTGCGCTGTGTGCCACTGCGCGTCGCCGTAATCACAACCCGCTCGGTTGCGCTGAGGGCTGGGACGAATGGTCCGCTAGCGCTGGCCGTGTTGATGAACACCAGGCGTCCCGCCTGAATCGTGTCCAACAACTGCGCATAATCCGCACTGGTGAGGTCCCGCCGCGCAATGTTGAGCACGGCATCCGTGCCGTCAAAGCTGCCGTGGCCAAAGAGCACAACGTAGAGATGGTCTTCCGGCGTAACCTCCGCCTTGAGGTCTGCAAAGGCCTGCCGAATGCGCTCCGCGTTGGCAATGCCGTCCACAACAGATTCTTCAACGATTGCAGGTTCTCCAAGCACTGTGACCCGACTGCCGTCCAGGCCCAGTGGACCGGTAAAGGCCGCATGCGCATCAAAGAGGTACTGCCGGATGGCGCTGGTATACGCTTCGGATCCGCCCAGCCCGCCGATAAGCAGCGCATACTGATCCTGCGCAGCGCCGGGCAGCGGCACCAGCGCCGCGAAAGCTAAGGCAAGCCTTGCCGCCGCCGATACATCCATTCTGCGCACAAGAGAAGAATCGCAAGGATAAAGAGCGCGGGCATGTCCCAGAGGTATTCCGCATGAAACACCGAAGTGCTCGTGCGCCGTCCGCGCAGGTTTGTCACCACATCACCAGCCTCTATCGGTGTATAATAGTAGCCTGCCGCTTCCGCCAAACGCTCCAGCATCGCCCGCTTAAGCGTAGCGTCGTAGAACTCCGAATGATCGGGCCGCGCCAGCACGCTGCGCTGCCCATGACCGATCACCGCGTCATCACGGCTGGCTGTCACGTCCAGCGCGTAAAGCCCTTCGACTTCCGGCGCAAACCGCGCGGTGTAGGTACCCGCATGGGCCAGTTCCTCATCAAAGCGCAGCGGCATAGCACCGCCATCGGGACCGACCAGAAGGCCCTCCACCGCTGCGCCTTCCAGCGCATCGTATTCCTGGTCGTACAGGTTGACACGCAGCAGCGCTTCTTTGCCAACCCCGATATGGCCCTGCCCAACATCGATGTCAACCGGTGCCGGCGCGGAGGCAGCCAGCCATCGCGCCAGTTGCTGCCAGAACCGTTCGTGCCGGTAGTCGGATGCGTCGAGCAGCATCTGCCAGCGCCATGTGCTGCTGGTGGCCAGGGCGGCGGCACGCCCCTTGCCGTAGCGCTGCACAATGAGGAGCGGCTCCGCCTTGCCGTACTGGTCTAGTGGCTTCCGCGCTAGCACCTGCGCCCCGGCTTTGGGAGCGCCCAGATAGTTGATGCTTGTCAAGAGCGGCATGCCGCTCCACAATCCGCGGTTGATCAAGGGCTCGGGCGAGAGCTTCAGTATCGGACTCTCCAGGCCCGCTTCCGTAGGCTCGAAGGCAAAACCTTCGGGCTCCTCGCTGGCCGTGCGTGGATCGGTAAAACGCTCCGGCACGATCTGAACCCGCGATGCGTCCAGATAGACGGGCAGCATGTCCGCAATAGGGCTGGTGACGTATACGCCCTCCGCGAAGGTCTGCCGCCCGCCCATCATGAGGAAGCCGCCGCCGCGCACGCGCACAAAGGACTCGATGAGGCGCAGCTGCGACGGCGAAAACGCCGAGGCTTCAACGTCGCCAAAGATGAGCGCGTCAAAGGCATAGAGGTCCCCCGGATCGCTCGGAAACCCGCCCGCAAGCTCGTCGGGACTGCGGATACCCTGGCGGTACAGCTTTCCGGTCCCTGTACGCGCAATCGATGTGAAGTCCACCACCTGGTCGTCTTCCAGCGCGCGTTTGATAAACTTGAAGTCCTGCCGGAGATGCCCCTCAAAATAGAGCACGCGCAGCGTATCCGTACGCGCGTCCACCAGCATGGAAAGTGCATTGTTGGCCGTGTTAATCTCACCGGGTGCCTCTTCGATGGCTAGGCGGTACGCATGCGCACCATCCATTGGGGGCTCAAAGAAGAGGCTTATCTGATCAATCTTGCCCGCGCCCTTCAGCGTCTGCTCTTCGCTGAAGACCAGAACATCGCCCGCATAAATGCTCAGCGTCACGGGGTCAGACTCCGGGCCCCAGCTGCGCACCTTCACGTCTATCTCCGCGCCCGCACGCTTGCCTACGCCCTTGCTTACCATCACGTCCATCACCTCTCGCTCCGACGCAAATGACTCCTGCCCGAGCCCGATAACGTGTAGCCCGATGCCAAGGGCGCGAAGCTCTTCCGCCTTGGCGATAGGGGCCTGTGCGGTGTTGTCTGCACCATCGGTAAAAAGCACGATCCCTGTCAAAGGCAGCCCCCGAAAGTCGCTCATCACGCGGTCCAGCCCGGCGCTGATGTCGGTCCCGGTGCCACGCGCGACCGCCGGCAATGAATCCAGCCGCCTCGCACGGTCATCAAACGCATAAAGCCGCACTTGAAAATCCTCTTCCATAGCCGCCATGATGCCTGCACCGTCCGCGTGAAGCACGGCTTGTGCCTGCGCAAGACGGGTCACTCCCCCCGGCGCATCCGCTACCGACATGCTGCCGGACACATCCACCAGGACCGCAACAAAATTCTCGTTGGGCACAACGGTCGGCGTCACCAGGGCCGGCTCGAACAGCGGCCACGCGAGAAGCGCGGCGGCCAACAGGCGCAGCCCCAGCGACACCATACGCACGCGCGGCGGTGCATCGCTCCGAAACACCAGGAAAGCCACCACCGCAGTCAGACCCGCCAGCACCAATAGCGCCGGCAGCAGCTGAATGCTCACCACACCTTCCGAGTACTGCAGCGGGCTGAACTTGAACAGGCGTTCAATCATGCCGGCCCCTACTGGCGCGACAGCGACTCATAGTACTTCTCCACAATGCTCGAATACTCGGTCGGCACTTCCCCGCGCCGGCTGCCGTAGAGCCGCGCTTCCATCTGCACCAGATCCAGCGCGCGTGCGATTTGCGCCTCCAGCTGGTTGAGCGCGTCGTACACATCGCGTTCAAAAAAGGCGTTGGCCGACTCCTCATCCAGGAGCACGCCCGTATGGTCGGCGCGCGACAGCGCATTCTGTACGCCCGCAAGCGCTTGCGCAGTCGCATCGCTCCCGCGTCCCATCAGCTCCTGAAGCTGCGCCTGTGCCCTTCCAAGCTGGCTGCGCAGGCGCGCTTCCAGGCTTCGGTTGTCATCCTGCGGATCACTGGCGCGCAAACGCTCAGCGTCGGATTCCAACGCCCGCAGCTGATCCTGCAGCGCTTGCACCTCGCGCAGCGCGGCGGCCAGCGCCTCTTCCTCTGTCACCGGCAAAGACGCAGCCAATGCCCGGCGGACTGCTTCGAGGCCCCTCAGATCGTTCAAGATCTCGTCTTCCAGGCGCCGTGCACTATCCAGCCAGCCGTTGCGAAGCGCCCGATATGAGGTGGCCATGTCGCCTGCCAGGTCGTCGCGCTGCATCTGCTGCACAAGGTTGCGCAGGTTGGCCGTCATCTCCGGGTCTTGGCTCTGGGCCTCCATGCGCATAGCTTCTTCGACGGCCTGGTGCAGCGCGTCCATCTGCGCAAGGCGGTCTTCATCCAGGCGGCGCATCGCTTCCTCATCGGGGCGCGTCCCCTGGGCCATAACCGTGTCCAAATCCTGCGCAAACACACGCTCGCGTGCGGCCAGATCCTCAAGGTCTTCGGTTAGCGCCCGCAGCTGTTCACGCCGCGACCCGCGCGCCGCCCGCTGCATATCCGGTTGGAGCTGCTCCAGATCCTGCAGCGCCTGCCGCTGGCGCTGCATGGCTTCGTCCAAGTTGTCTCGGCGTAATGCGCGGTCTGCCTCCCGCATGTTGCGGAGTGCGCTCGCCATGCGCCCCTGGGCGTCTTCCTGGCGGCCCGCCTGCATACGCTGCGCTACCTGCTCCAGCTGCGTGCGCACCTCTTCCTGGTCCCTGCGCAGCTTGTCCACAAACCGCTTTCGGTCTTCGCCCTGCAGGTCTTGCGGACGCTGCAAGTCCGCCAGGTCCTGCTGGCGCCGCGCCAGATCTTTCACTTGGCGCAGCGCCTCATCGATGGCCTGGGTCTCTTGTGCGCGTTGCTGCTGGACTTCGTACTTATCCTTGGAAATGTCCAGTTCCAGATCCATCAGCTCAGACATGCGCTCTTCCGTCGCAGACGCACCACCGCCGCCGGGGCGCTGCTGCTGCTGCGCGACCTGGTTTTCCTTGTTTTGCGCATCCGCACGGAGCAGAGCCGTCAGCGCCACGCGCTCGGGCGGCAGTGCCTCGCGCAACCGATCCTCTTCCAGCGCCTCCACCGCTTTGGCCATGCTCCCGACGGCCTCCTGCAGGTAGTGCACCGTCTGCTGCAGCATCTCGTTACCGCGCAGCTCCAGGGAAAACGCAGTTGATTGTATCCGTTCTTCTATGCTGCGCTTAAGATTCGCTTGCGCACCGGCCAAGGCCTGAAGCGCACCCGCGTAGTCTTCGTGCGTATCACGCTCCCGCATCAGTCGCCATGTGGCGGCTATAATCTCCTGCTGACTGACCACCATACCGCTCTGCTGCGCGCCGCCCTGGCCGCCCGCGGCAGCCGAGACCTGCGTATAGGTCTGGTCGAAGGGAATCACCTCGATGAAGTACATGTCCGTCACCGCACGCTGGGTGGCATCCTGCGCCTCCAGGTAGTAGGTGATCACATCGCCTGGCTGAAGGCTGTAGTCCTCCAGGAAGAGCAGGTGCTCTCCAGCGCCATGCAGCCCTGCAGGCTGGTCCAAAAGGGCCACGGATTGCTCTGCGCCGCCGCCCACAAAGAACACCAGCTGGAAATCCTTTACGCCGTAGTCGTCATCGACATCGGCGGCGATGAGGACTTCTTCAATGGCATTGGCGCGAACATCGCGGCCGGGATCGTGCATCGTGATGTGCGGCGCACGATCAGGCACGGGCATGATGGCGTACTGGACAGGAAACTGGTTCCGCTTGCCGTTGGCGTCTGTGAGCCGGAGCGTGTACAGGTCCTCCTCTTCCAGTGTGATCCGCCCGGTAAACTGCCCCTCGCTTTGCGCCTTCAGGGCTATCGTACCACCGCTTTCCAGCACCATCTCAGCTTGTACGGGCACACCCGTCGTACGAACGGTTAGCTGCACCTCCGAGCCTTTCAGTCCGTGTATGTCCCCTGCGTCTGCTTCCACTACGGGCGGCAAGGCAATATGGCTTGGATAGTGATAGGCAAGGTCGATCTGATCGACTGCGGGAAACTCATACACCGCAATCCTGAACAGCGCGGACCGATGCTTGCCTGCCTCCACGTAATAGTCGATGGGCGCCTGGATGCTGGAGAATTCGGCCAAAAATGCCGTGCCTTCGCTTCCCGGCTCCATGGCTTTGCGTATCCAGTCCTTGCCCTCCTCCTGGTAGACGAGGTAGACAGCATCGCTGGTGCCTTCGCGCAGCTCCGCCACTACGGACTGGGATTCGCCCTTTTCGATCTCCACATTTCCAGGCACAATGGTCATAAGCGGCCGCACAGCGGCCAGACTGCTGGAAGCGACCAGGCGAACCTTGTCCAGGTTCATGACCCCGAACACCAGGAGCAGGGCTGCCAGCACGGTGCCTGCCCCAGCCATGATGCGCGCCCGCACCTTTCGTACCAGGTCACCGGGCACAATACCCCTGATCATCCGGGCTGTGTCGGCCAAAAGTCCCGACAGCATGATGTCCGCACCCGCTACATGCTGGGCTTTGGCTTCAACCGCGCTGTTCAGCCGATCTTCAAGCCCCGGTGCCTGCTCTTCGATGTACATCGCGATCTGCTCATCGCTTATCTGACGACGAAGGGGCCGGATCACATAGTGGAATGTGGCAGCAGCCGTGATGACCAGCGCAGCGCTCACGGCAACGTAGAGCAGCAGGGCCTGATCGTACACCAGGGGATAGAGCAGAATGAGCGCCACAGCGGACGAAAACAGTGCAATCAGCGCCACGGCGCTTCCTTGCAGCAGGGCGCGGCGCCGCACCCCGCGACGAACCGCACGGATGAGGCGCCGGAGATGCATTTGGGCAGCTTCCATGAATTACGGTTGGGTTCGGTTGCGATGGGCGAGCAGGGTTTCCAGCACGAAAAGTCCCAGTACCGCCAGAATGGCAAAGCGCCACAGCTTGAGTTCCTGCTCTCTTTCCTCGTCGGTGTACGCGGCCGCCTGCGGCGCAGCTGTCCCGCCGCGCCCGCTTGCGATGGCGGCATACGTTTCCTCCGCGCCGCGCATGGTGAGGTCTGACTCGCGTGGATCTGCGTTGACAGAGAAATAATACGCATCATCGCGCAGCGCTGCCACATAGTGGCCCGGAGACGCTGTTTCCATAAAGAAGCCGGTCTCCGACGTATCCATGGCTACCTTGTACTGTTCAGAGGTCGGTGTCCCCACATCCCAGACGGCCCCGGCCGCGCCGGTGAGCGGAACTTTGTCTCCTACTATAAACGCCCGCTTCCGCTCCCGCAGCGCAGCGGCGTAGTTCACCATCTGATAAACGAGCGGCACAAAGAGTTCGTGCAGGGCCAGGTTCGACCAAGAGGTCCCGAAGCTGGACGTAAAGGCCAGTATGGCTCCCTTGCCCATGCGCCGCTCTATCAGCAGCGGGTCGCCGTTATCGTAGCGGGCGAGGACTGCAGCCCCTGCCTGCGGTACCACATGCACATAGGTGCGAAACTTCGGCCGGATGAGTGCGCTGGATCCCGCCAGGCCCGCAAAGATTTCATGCTGTGCATCGACCTGCCCGACAAAGGCCTCCGCGCCACCCGCGTCTTGGGCGCGCACGATGCTGGTCACCTGGCCGATACCTGTTTGGTCGAGCCCATAGCCGGTCTCTGCCAGTGCATCGCCAAAGGACAGCACGACGCAGCCGCCACCTTCGGCGAAACTCCGCAGGGCTGCAGCCTGCGCCGGCGTGAGGCGCGCCGTATTGGCTGCAAAGACGACATCGTGCCGAACAAATGCGGCGCCGGCAAGGCGCTGTCCGCGCGCGAAGTCAAACTGCGACTGCTCGGCCAGGTCGAAGGCGCTTCGCAGGTAGAAGGCATCGCGATCATCGGCCACCACCAGAATCGAAGGCCGTGCCGCCACCTCGTAGGTGAAGTAGTAGCGGTTGTCCGCAAGCAGCGCGTCGCTCTCGGTCGAAAGGTACCCCTGGTACAATCCGGGGCGCGGTGCCAGATGGTGAAACGCCACCCGCCCCCGCCCGGCGGTGGTGGATTCCTTCTGGTCCATGATGCGATCCTCAATGACCATGCTGATGGCATCGCCGCGCGCCTCAGTCACATAGCGGGCATCAAGGCGTGTGACCATACCTTCGCTCCGCTGTCGCATCGTCCGCGCGACATCTTCAAAGTACCGATTGGCCTGCTCTTCCGGTCCGACCTTGATGGGCTCAAACGTCACGCCGTCGGGTAGGGTGTACTCGTCCATGGAGGCCGTAAATCCTGTGCGCTGCATATCCGAAATCAGCACCACGCGCTGCGCCGAGTGGCGCGCTTCCAAAAGGATGTCTTCGGCCAGTTGAAATGCAGGATAGAAGTCTGTCGCAAGGCTGCTCGCACGCAGGGCCGTGGCAGAGGCTTCAAGGCGCTGCCGGTCTCTGCTGAGCGGCGCCAGCTGCACCGCTTCGCGGCTGAAGCCTACCAACGCCAGCTCATCTCCTGCAGACGATGCCGCAATGACCCGCCGGAGGGCATTCAGGGCCTCGTCAAAGGTGTCGCCGGCCTGCATGCTGAGCGACTGATCCACGAGGATCACGACGGATTCGTCCTTACGCTCGGGCACAAACGGCAGGCGCTCCCGCACGAGGAAGGGACGCGCGAAGGCCGCAGCCAGGAGTACGATCATGGCCATGCGGAGCACGAGCAGCAGGACATCGCGGAGCTTGCGGCGGCGTATGCGCTCCATGGGCGTGGCCGTAAGGAACATCAGTGAACTGAACGGCAGCTCCTTCGCCCTCATGCGGCGAACCAGGTGCAAAAGCACGGGCACCAGTGCTACGCCCGCGGCGGCTAGAAAGAGCGGCGTAAGAAATGACACGACTCAGGTATGACGCCTGCCACGGGCGGCTAAGTATTCAAACAGCGCCCCATCCAGCGGCTGATCTGTGGTGATCAGCGTATAGTCAATGCCGAGAAGCCCGCATGCACGCGCAATGCGATGCTGGAAGCGCTTAAAATTCTCTTGGTACAAGGCGCGAGCGCTCTTGCCTTCGACGAGTAGCTTTGCGCCGGTTTCGATGTCCTTGACATGCATGATGTCGTCAAAGTCAAAGGCGACTTCCTGCGGATCCAGCACATGAAAAATGAGGACTTCATGCCCGCTGAAGCGAAAGTGGCGCAGGGCATCAATAAGCTGGTCGGCATCCGAGAGCAGATCGCTTACCAGAACGATGAAGCCGCGTCGCTGCTGTTGCTCTGCGATGGTGTGCAGCGGCTTGTCAAAGGAGGTGGCGGCCCCCAGCGAGCGGTTGTCCAGCGCGGTCAGGAGGGTTTGCAAGTGGCCTTTGCTGCTGCGCGGGGGCAGGCTTTGCCGGATTTCGTCGTCAAAGAGCACGAGTCCGGCCGCATCGCGTTGCCGCACGGCCAGGTAGGCCAACGAAGCGATCAGATAGGTGGCATAATCCAGCTTTGTCACCTCGTGAGATTGGTAGCCCATGGATCGGCTGGCGTCCAGCACCAGGTGCACGCGCGTGTTGGTTTCGCCTTCGAACTCCTTTACGAGGTACCGGTCAGTGCGCGCATACACCTTCCAGTCCACGCGCCGCAGGTCGTCACCCGGCACGTAGGGGCGGTACTGCATGAAGTCCACGCTGAACCCTTTGTACGGGCTGCGGTGAAGTCCGGCAATAAAACCCTCTACCACGGCACGCGCCAAGAGCTCCAGACCCGAGAGGCGCGCCAGGACATGAGGCAGGATAAATCGTGTCGCGGCCTGGGGCATAGCTGCGCTGGGATCGCTTGCAGGATCTCTTTATTTGACCGGCGTCGTTTTCCAGAAGGCGATGCCGCCGGCCTGCCGGCCCACATCGGCCGTGGCGATCCGCATCAGCGAATGTAAGTCAACAACGTCTACCGAACCGGGCTCGCTCCCGATGCCCTCCGCCGTTACAAACGCATAGTGCCCGTCTGGATCGATGGCTATGCCGTGCGGCAGTGGACGCGAACTCGCCAGGCGGGCGATTTCCGTTCCTGTACCTGCATCATACACTCCAATGGCCGCAGCGCCCTTGAGCGTCGCTATAATGTGGCGGCCATCCGGCGTAATCCCGAGGTTGTAGGGCGCGCCCACGGCCGCGATGCGTCGCGTTACCGTCCACTCGGCCAAGTCCACCTCGACGATGGCGTCTTCCCCGTTGTCGGCCACATAGACCCGGTCCGCGGTCGGGTGGTGTGCGACCCATGTGGGCTTCTTTCCTACCGGAAGTGATCGCAACACAACGAGCGACAGCGCGTCGATTTCATAAAGGGCACCGTCCATCATGGCCACCGAATAGTGCCTCGTGCCGTCGGGAGAAAGCCACGAGCCGTGCGGCATGGTACCGGTCGGGATGCGGCCTACTTCGACCATGTGTTCCGTGTCCACCACCGACACTGTACTGGGATCCGTGGCGCCATGCAGGTTGTAGTTGACCACAAACAGCAGCCCTGTGGCCGCCGAGATCTGCATGGACGCTGGAAACAGATCCAGCACCGCGCGGCCCACCCGTTCATCCGTACCGGTCTGATACTTGTCCACCGATCCAAAGGGTTGCCCGTGCGCAATGGACACGTACCAGTGATCGCCGCCTG
Organism: Rhodothermales bacterium; assembly: GCA_951812585.1. Lineage (GTDB taxonomy): Bacteria > Bacteroidota > Rhodothermia > Rhodothermales > Bin80 > JAAXGV01. The sequence goes on from OX638318.1 coordinate 1,174,089, forward strand.
GGCTTACCGCAATGCCGTGCGGGCCTTCGATTTCTGTGGGAATGTCGCCGACCGGAATGGTTTTGACGGCGTGCGCCGCTTGCCCGTCAAAGCGCACCAGGGCAACCGTATCGTCCGATTCGTTTGCCACATAGACGTAGTAGTCCTGCGCCTTGGCGCAATCGTAGGGCGCCGCTAGGAGCAGCACCGCTCCAAAGCGAACCATCGTTGCCCAGCCCTTTGTAGTTTGTATGGGTGTGCGTCCGCAGGCCATGCTGCTCAAGGCAGGGCGGGAGGCCCCTTGAATGGTGCAAAAGCGCGTCACGCCGTACCGCTGCTAGCGCCTTCAGGGCCATGGCAAGCGTCGCTTCCTTGCATATCCCTGTGCGTGCAGTCGCGCCTATGAGTTCCTTTCTTTTCTACTGTACGTCCCGCGCACGGTTGCCGTTGCTCGCCGACCAGGGCGTAAGGGACGCACGCTTGTGGCGCACGCTTGGATTGGCGCAGAAGGCATGTGCCGAGGCCATCCTTGTCGTGGATGGTGATGCCATTGACGATGCGGCCGGCGACGGGCCCACGCTGCGCGCCGCACATGTGCCGCCCGCGGCGTTCAAGAATGCGTGGCCATACTTGCCTGTGGCCCGTGTCATCGCAGCAGGCGGCGTGGTTTTGCGGACTGGTGTGCAGCCTCGGGAGGTGTTGCTCATTCGCCGCCATGGACTGTGGGATTTGCCCAAAGGCAAATGCAACGCCGGTGAGGATCTTCAGGCATGCGCGCTGCGCGAAGTGCAGGAAGAGACCGGTGTACGCACACTGGCGGCGCATTCCTGTGTCGGGACGACCACGCATGGCTATCCGCACCGCAGCCGGTACCATGTGAAGCTGACTTACTGGTACGCGATGCAAAGTCCTGATACCGACTTTACACCGCAGTCCGACGAGCACATCACGGCTGTGTGCTGGAAGCCGTGGAAGGAGTCCCAGGCCCTCGTGGGCTACCCCACCCTGCGCCAGCTCCTCGGCGGCATCAATCCGCGTGAATTCGCGCCCCCACAGGCAGTCCCGTCGCACCCTGGGGCCCGCAATCTGCTCGCCGACAGCACTTCAGCAACCGTCGCAGGCGCTCCCCCCGTGCGCTAGCGCGGCGGATGCGCCCATAGCGTGCGGGCCGGAAAGGCGCGCGGGGCGCTCTGGGACGAGATCGACTTGGAGGCGGGCGTGTGGACCATCCCGGCGTCGAGGATGAAGACCGGGCGCGAGTTCTCCGTTCCGTTGAGCACGGGCGTGCTCGGCGTACTCGACCGGGTGCGGGCGCTGTCTCCCGACTCGTCGCTGGCGTTTCCGTCGAGAACCAGCGGGGTGTTGCCGAGGAACGTGCCGGGGCGCGTGCTTCGGCGAGCCGGTGTCGCTTCGGCGGTTCACGGGTTCCGTTCGAGCGCGCGGTCGTGGATGGCCGAGACCGGTGTCCCGGCAGAGGTAGCGGAGGCCTGCCTCGCTCATGTGCCGCGCAGCCCGGTCGTTCAGGCGTATCAGCGGTCCGATCTGCTGGAGCGCCGCGCACAGGTTCTCCAAGCGTGGAGCGATTACATCACATAGCTTAGGCCGCCGGGCGGACTAAGTCATAGCTTCCGCAGGCGGAGATCAGAAATCGTGAACAGAAACGCTGTTGAGCAATTCTGGGCTTGCCCAGGCCGGGCACTAGCACCAGTCATGTGCGCTTGGTCCAGCCCGACGACTTACCGGAGAACGATGCGATCGCGCACCTGCTTCACCTCTCCCCCATCCTATAGTCCGTCGGCGGCTCAGCCCCTAGCAGGTGCCTCACGAAATAGTCCCACCTCCTCCGAGTCATGTAGTTGTCGGCATCGCCAAACAACCCGTGCCGAGCGTTCGGGAAGAGGATTAGGTCGAAGTCCTTGTTCGCGGCGATCAAGGCGTCCACCAGAAGCAGGGTTCCGTATGGTGGGACGTTGTCGTCCAGCATACCGTGCGTGATCAGCAGTTTGCCCTTGAGGTTACCGGCCAGTAGCTGGTTCGCCTGGTTGTCGTAATTCGTCGTGCCGTCCGGGTACTCCGCCAGCAGCCCCTGCCATTTCTCGCCCCAGTCGTCCTCGTAGTTGCGGTTGTCGTGATTGCCCGATTGGGCCACCGCGACCTTGAAGAAGTCCGGATACCGAAGAATGGCGTCAGCCGCGGCGTATCCTCCACCGGAACCTCCGTATATGCCTACTCGGTCGATGTCGATCCACGGGTGTCGTTCCGCCAACTGCTTCATCCCAGCAATGTGATCGGGGAGCCCGTTATCTCCCATGTTCCCGTAGTACGCCTCGTGAAAGGACTTGGAGCGCTTCGGCGTCCCCATGGCATCCAGTGCCAACACGATGAAACCCAGTTCCGCGAGTGCCCGCTCGGACTTTTGCGGCCAGAATTGCCGAGTTCCCACACTCCCCGTTGAGGGTCCCGGGTAGATGTGGTTGATGATGGGGTACTTCTTCGACGGATCGAAGTGGCTCGGCCGCCACATCAGTCCGTAAAGATCCGTCTTGCCGTCCCGGGCCTTGACCGAGAACGGGATCGGGGGATGCCACCCGATCTCCAGGATCCGGGATATGTCGGCTTCTTCAAGCGGCATCACCAGGTCGCCTTTCATGTCCCGCACGACCGTACGGGTAGGTAGCACCGGGGTCTCGATCCGGTCGATGAAGTAGTTGCCGCCGGGAGAGAGGGTGACCGTATGGTTCGCGCTGTCGGGGGTCAGTAGCTTGACCCCTGAACCGTCCAGTCCCACACGGTAGAGGTACTCGAAGTATGGGTCGCCCAGTTCACGCCCATTGCCCACGAAGTAGACGACCCGTTCGTCCTCGTCCACGCGCAGCACGTCGAGGACGTTCCACTCCCCACCGGTGACCTGATTCTTCAGGCTGCCGGTTTCGAGATCGTAGAGATACAAATGCCCCCAGTCGTCCCGCTGGGAGTGCCAGAGGATCTCGCTGCTCGCCGGGAGGAGACGCCAATTGGCTTGCCAGACTCCCGTATTGACGAAAGTCTCGGCTCGTTCGACGAAAAGGTCTCTCACTTCTCCAGATTCGGGGTCGGCGACGCGGACGGTGGCTTCCTTGTGGTCGCGCGAGGTGGAGACGAAGAAAAGCTGGGATCCATCGGCGCTCCACTCGACATCGGCAAAGCCCCCGCCGCAGAAGATGTGGTCGCACACCGAGGAGCGGTGAGGGTCGGGGGGTATCTGCAGGCGCACGACGCGACTCTCGTCAGGAGCGTCCACGTCGATCACGACCCGCTCAATGCGGAAGATGACGCTGTCCCCAGGAAGAGGATACCGCCACGCTTCCAGTTCCGGATGCCCGACATTCGTGGACACCAGATACATCATCCCGACACCCCGCGCGTCGTGCTGGAAGGTGGCGATCCTGCGAGAATCGGGCGACCAACTGAGGACCGGCCGGGGACTGCGCGCCCAGCCCGCGTTGTTGGTGGCGTAACCGAAGTCCTCGATGCCATCGGAGGTGAGTCGGGTTTCGTCGCCCGTCTCCAGGTTGCGGACCCAGAGGTTGTGATCGCGAATGAAGGCGGTCAGGCGGCCGTCAGGTGAGGTCACTCCGGGACCTCGGGGGGATGGGGCTGCCGCCGTGGGGTCGGTCTCTTCCCGACACTGGTAGGCTCGGAGGTCGCAGCGGTAAAATCCTTCCCGTAGTTGCAGGTGGACTGAATCCGAATCGCGCTCCAAATGGATACTCCGAACGGGAAGGGCAAAGGGATCGGGGGCAGCGCCGGAGGCTTCTCGCAGTGCCTCTGCCAGCCGCGCGTGATCGAAAGCGACACGGCGGATCCCGGCGGACGGGTCCGCCAGCATGTACTCGCCGCCGTCCCGGGTGGAGATCCGGTACCAGAACCTGTCGCCGTCCAGCCAGTTCGGAGTTACCCACCAACGCATCATCATCGGAGCCGTGTAGAGGAGCCGTTCCGCACGAGCGTAGTCCTCGGCTGTGAGAGCTTCCTGGGCCTGGGTGGTGAAGGTTGGGGAAACAAGGTTCACGCCGAGGAGGATTGCCAGGGTTCGAATCATTGAGGACCTTTCCTTGCTTCGTGCTCTTGTAGGTGCTCACGCCTCAGCTTCTCCTCGGCGTTGAACTCTCCGCCCCGGATATCCACTAGCAGGCCGTGGAAGAAGTGGCCCGCCGGGGAGCCGGTTGTGGAAGCGGTAAGAACGACATGATCGCGGTTTTGTTGTGCAAGAGGCGGCCGCCGCTGCGAGGCCCTGCAGGCCACGCGGGGTGCCGAAGCCGAAGCATGTGCGCATCACCAGCGAAAGGTTGAAGGCCGCGGCGTGAACGAGCGTCCGTTTCGGATCTCCTCCTGCCCGCGAACGTGGACGCGGCGCAACCCTCCGCTTCCGAGCAGGTGTGCGAACGTCCGCTCCAGCTTCTCCCCGCGCTCGCGCAGCAGCCGCTTTCCCCGCTTGCCCTTCCAGTTCCGGCGGCCCTACGTGAAGCTGTCGAGAGAGTGAGGAAGCTGTATGACAGACTTGGAGCGGCGGCTGATGGCGGCCTTGGAGAGGTTGTCCGCGCAGTGCGGGAAGGAACAGCGGCGGCAGTCCGGGCAGGTCGAAGCCTTGCGGCGGCAGGTCGAGCGGCTGAGCGGGGAGAACGAAGCCTTGCAGATGTGAATCGAGCGACTCGACGGGCAAGTGACACGCTTGGCCGAGTGCTACGGGACGCTCGCTGCGACCTTGTGCTGATGGTGACGGTAATGCGCCAGCGCGGGCCGCACGACCGCGATCATGGTCCAAGCCGCTGATGAACGACTCCGTCAGCGGGAGCGGCGGGCCGACTTCCCCTCAGGGTGCGTCGTGAAGACAATTCCGGCACGAATCCCCACCCGCGGCCGATGCTCGAATCGCTCGAAAACCGTCCGGCGACTTCCGATGCAGTCGCCTGGATTCCAGCACAGAATCGGATATCTAAAGTGATACAGCAGTCGATTCGATGTACGCTAATCTGTTGTGTACCCAAAAGTTGCGTTTTTTTTTCGAGCAGTCCATCACGGACTTTTTACACCCGCGCAGGCAGGCCTTGGGCATCAATGGCAACGCCGAACTCGCCCCTGAGCAGCTGATCCAGCGCGCGCCCCGCGAATTCGTAGCGCCAGCCCGTGCGCAGCGGACTGCCCTGACCCGCCACATGAGCGTGAATGTCCTTTTTGGACGCCACCAGGGCAGAATCCACACCCGAAGCCATCGCCTGGCCACGAACAAACGCCATGGATAGATAGACCCGCGCCTCATAGGCGTCGTCCCTTGGCCGCGTGGCAGGAGGCTCCGGATAATCCTCGGGCGACAGTTCACGCACCGATCGCAATACGCGGATGAGCTGCGCCCCATGCTGGTCCAGAAACCCGGCCGGCAATGCCCTGATGCGCTGGAGCTGCCGCATGCCCTGCGGAAGACTACGCGCCAGAGACGCTACCGCTTTGTCCGGCAGCACCCATTGCCGCGGCGTATCTGTGTGCCGGGCGACATCCTCCCGCCATGCGGCGACAGCCCGCGCCGCTGCGCGCTGCTTTCCGGTCATCCGTCCCAGCCTGCCAATCCGCAGGTAAGCCGCGCGCGCATCGGCTGGCTCATAGTAGTCCGCTCGTTCGTAGGTGACCATCTCTTCCCGCAGCCATCGTGCACGGTCCCGGCGCTTGATGCGCGCCTCAAGCACGCGGTATGCCTCGCACAGATGCCGCACATCCTCTCGGGCGTAGGCCAGCTGCTTGCGGGTGAGCGGCCTTCGAAGCCAGTCGGTCCAGGTTTCCGACTTGGACAACCGCAGTCCAAAGAGCTCCGCCACAAGGTTGGCCAGCGAAATGCTGCCGGAAAGTCCGACGAAACCCGCGGCGCACTGCGTGTCAAAGATGTTCTTCGGCACTGTTCCCGTAGCCGACTGGAGCAGTGCCAGGTCTGTTTTGGGATCATGCAACACCTTGACGACGCCTGCGTGGCCCACCAGCGGCTTCAGCGGCGACAGGTCTCCGAGAGCGACAGGGTCAACCAAAACCACATCGTCCTGCGCCAGGCCCAGCTGAACCAGGCCCAGCTTGGGGTAATACGTGTCGCGGGTGACAAACTCCGTGTCAATCGCCACGACCCCCGCCTCCACCGCGCGCGCGGCGAACGCGCGGAGCGCTGCCGATGACTTGATCATGCTCATGAAGAGGGAATTTATGGGGATTACTCATATGAATTGACACGAGTGGTGCGTTCACGCTTTTCCAAGCGCTCGGTCAGCCTTTCGCGGACCTTCGGGTTCGTGGCCAGTGTCTTGGCCACATCGTTCATCATCGCGCCCTTGTAGCGCAGGTTCACGGCCCGGACATCGGGCATTGGCTTGCGGACAGGATCGCGCGCATTCCGATGCATCCCAGCGCGCGCGTCGCTGAACTGTTGCCGCATCACTGGCAGCCGCTGAAGCCAGCCACTGAAAGGCTGCATAAAATCCCCTGGCGGGCAGGCTGCACCGGCCTGCCCGGCCCTACTGCGATCCTACCTGCAACCGATCACCAACTGCCTGAAAAAGGCCAGAAAACCCTCGTTCTCACTACTAGACCAGGCACTTACTCATGACAACGGTATCCCTGGGACACTTCCTTTTTTCGCACATCTCGTACATATCGTTATTGTTGCGTTGTATCAGGTAAAGCCTGCCAGACTCGCCACTTTTGTGATGCCGACCGTAAACCCTGCAATCCTCGTTTGGGCACGCGAGACCGCAGGCCTGACGCGCCAAGAAGCTGTCAGGAAGATCGGCATAGGCGATTCCCGGGACACGACGGCCGTTGACAAGCTCGCTGCGCTGGAGCGCGGTGATAAAGATCCAACACGGCCTGTTTTGCTTAAGATGGTGCGGCAATATCGCAGGCCACTACTCACCTTCTACTTGCCCCAGCCGCCGCGTAAGGGGAACCGGGGCGCCGACTTCCGTACGATTTCTGGGGCACAATCCAGCAAGATGACTCCCCTGGTCGATGCGCTCGTCCGCGATGTTCGGAGTCGGCAGAGTATGGTTCGAGCCGTGCTGGAAGCCGAGGATGAGGCTGAGCCCTTGCCGTTCGTAGGCACTTTGAAAGCGCTCGAACATGCATCAGCAGGCACTGATCAATCGATGCGCCGCGCCGTTGAGATTCTGCAACGAGTGCTCGATCTTGAACTACCCGGCCAGTACTACAAGCGGCCCGGCTCAAAAGCAGCTTTCGATCTGCTCCGATCCAAAGCCGAGGCCGCCGGTGTATTCGTCCTGCTCAAGGGGGACTTGGGAAGTTACCATACCGCCCTCCCTGTGGATGTCTTTCGTGGTTTCGTCATCGCTGACGACATCGCCCCGTTCGTGATCATCAACAACCACGACTCGCCATCAGCCTGGTCTTTCACGCTCTTACATGAACTGGTCCACCTGCTGCTTGGCCAGACCGGCATCAGTGGAAATTTTTCTGGTACGCCAAGTGAGGTGTTCTGCAACACCGTCGCTTCGGCGTGCCTGCTGCCAGAAGCGGAGCTCGAACAGATCGGTATCAAGCCAAATCAGGACATCACCGAACAGGAACAGCATATCAACTCGTTTGCCCAGCATCGGAATCTGAGCCACACGATGGTCGCCTACCGGCTCCTGCGCTCCAAGCGCATCGATCAGCCGGCCTTTAACCACCTCCGCGACCGTTTCATCGATCGGTGGAAGAGCGAGCGCGAGAATCGACGCAAATCAGTTCGCGAATCGTCTGGCGGCCCCAGTTACTACGTCGTTCGTCGCCACCGAGTCGGAAAGGCGCTGTTGTCGCTGACTAGGCGCATGATGGGCTCTGGTGCGCTGTCCACAACCAAGGCGGCCAGAATCTTGGGTGTCAAGCCCGCGCAGGTGGGCCGTTCCCAGGCTGCCTGAATCCGACGCTTGATTCGCGTGGCCTCTTGCGCGTCCTTGATGTAACGCATCACATTGGTGCGTTTGCGCCATTGGCAGCGCTGGAATGTGGGTGCAGAGCTTCATCAGGAGTCGCCGCGAAGTCATCGGGGCGCCATCGGGGCCTCTGACGGCACCTCAGTGCTTTCCAAAACAGGCTGGAGGGATTCATATGACCGAAAAGGAATGGTGGAGGCTATAGTCCACCACACACACAGCAACTCACCGAAATTCAACTGAGAATGGTGCAATCCCCAGCACAACGAAGCCATCGTCAAGTCAACCTCGCACAGCGATACTGCCGGCGCGCATCGCGGCAGGTGGACCCCGCGCGCCTTTTCTGCGTTAACCTGGCGACTGCTATTTTTCGTTTCGATTCGCCCTGACCGTCCGAGATTCACATGCCCTACGTAGTTGCAGAGCCGTGCATCAACTGCAAACACACGGACTGCGTTGAAGTGTGCCCCGTGGACTGTTTCTACGAAGGGCCCAACTTCTTGGTTATTCACCCGGACGAGTGCATCGATTGCAACGCCTGTGTCCCTGTCTGCCCGGTGGAGGCCATCTTTCCTGACGATGAGTTGCCCGAAGAGTGGGCGCACTACACCGAGTGGAATCAGTACTTGGCAGAACGATGGCAGGATTCCGGCTACAACATCGTAGAGCGCAAGGAACCGCTGGACGATGCCGAAGAATGGAAGACGCGTGCAAAGTCCGAAGAGGACATCTTGGACTGGGAATAGCGCTGCACAGCACGAGCTGCAGAGCTGCCGGAGCGATGTGCTTCCAGAGCGTTGACTACCGGAGCAGCATCAGCGGCTTTGTCATCTGCTGACCGCCCGCCGTTAAGCGAACGAAATACACCCCGCTCGGGTGATCGGAAAGGTCCAGCGGGATGGCGTAGGAAGCCGCAGCCTGCGCGCGATCGACGAGCGTTGCTACGCGCTGACCTAGCAGGTTGTACACTTCCAGGCGTACGGGGAGGTGGCCCAATAGGTCATAGCGGAGCGTTGTGCGCCCCCGAAAGGGATTCGGATAGTTGCTGAGCGCGAGCGCCGCAGCGGGCAGCGCTGCCTGTTCAATACTAGTGCTGATGGCCAGCGCCGCTTCAGTGATGGACCACGATTCGTTCGTGGCGAGCCCGCCTGCGGTCGCGAGGTCTATTCGTATGTCCACGATGCTGCCCGCATAGGAAGCAAGATCGAAAACCGAGCCCTGACTGCTGCTGCCCGTGAACACGCGCTCTCCCGCCATCGTATGGGTTACGCCCGGATCATAGCTGCCGGCATAGCCACCGACCGGGTCAACGACATGCCAGGTGTTTCCATCATCCGAGGAGATCTTGACATTGCCACCGCTCGTATTTCCGAACTCGTACTCATGCGCTATCCCAAGCGTGATCTCCCCGGCATAGAACGGCAGCACCAGCGGGAGCAGTTCCAGCGTTGACACCTCATCAGTGCCTGAACGGGTTGCCTCGTACCCGCCGCCCGGCCGCACATCCCAAAGCCCCCAGGGGGTAGCCAGCTGCAAAGCGTCGACTTCACGGACCAGAAAACCACGTTCTCCAAGTATGCTGAGGAGCGTGTTCTGATCGGCGCCGCCGAAGCGATCCAGATCCGCTTGCACCAATGCTTCCGCCGCATCCACAAACGTTGTTCCTCCGCCCAGGTAGGCATACCCGATGAGGTTCAACTGATCTGTTCGCCGCTTGCCCAGTTCGTCGTAGATCTCCATCAAGGTCGTGGCCCAGATGAGCCCGTCGTCGTAGATATCGCAAAAGCCTTGGGCGTCTACGCAGCTAAATCCATCCGGATAGGTTCGCGTGGAGCCGAGCCTGCGCCCGGACCAGGTTTCGTTGCCATCCCAAGTAAAGACATGCCGCCAGTCACCCGACGGTACCGTCCCATCCTCCATCAGGCCGCGCGTATAAGAGACAGCCCAATAGTCGGCCCACCCCTCATGCAGAGCTGCACCTTCGCCAAAAAAGGAGATGGTCGGAGCCAGATCGTAAAGAAGCGCATGGGCATACTCGTGCACAATCACTTCTGCATCTTCACCGTCGTCCACGCCTCCGTCTCCGAATCTGAGTTGGTTCAGGTGCGGATAGAATGCTGAATTGTCCTGGGATCCTTCGCCATGTGGATTGGCTGCCACACCCCCAGCCTGAATGTCTCGCCCAACGTCAAGACTCTGCACATAGCGCTGGCTGGTGTCAATGTGGTAGTAGACCTGAACGGCCTCAAAGTGCTGATCGCTGCGCAGGAACACGAAGCTGTCAGGCGCAGCCATCGCCGGCGGTGAGTAGCTCGCACCCGCCGTCCCGTCAATGACTACATAGGGTCCTTCGAGGCGATACTTGCCATCGGAGCCTTGCGTAATGTCCCGCAGCGATACTTCGACACGCTCGTTGTTGAGCGCATCCGAATCCGCATCATTGTTGTCAGTATAGTCCCCGCCATACGGAACACCCGCGCTGGTGATGGGATCGGGAATCCAAGCCATGCCCTTGCCATCAATCCGGCGATGGGCATGCGTGCTGTCGGGATCGTGGCGGCGCATGACACGGTCCGCAAGGTGGATGGCCTTCCCTGTTTGTGCATTGAGCAGCACCTCCCATTCCCCTGGCGCCCCGCTGGGCCAGGCGATCACGCGCCACGCCAGAACCGGTTCGGCGCGAGGATACACTACCAGTTCCGGCGTCGATGCCTGGGCACTCTGCGGCGCGATCAGCTGCCGTGCCAGCTCGCTAGCTTCGCGGGCGGACACGCTCGGTGTGGGGCTAATACGGGCGGCGCGTTCAAGATGCGACGCATAGGTGCTGAATACCATTGTGGGCCGTCCATGCGGCCCAAGGTTGACCTTGACCGTTCGCCCGTGCACCGGCACGCCGCCATAGGTCTGCTGGAAGGTCAGGTGCGTGCTGTATTCGGTTCGCACTTCCGCTACGAGTACCAGATCGTCAGCCGAGTCCCAGCCGAACTGCTCGCGGGCCCCCCGCATCCAGGCGCGCGCCGTCAACTCAGGCGTGTCCAGCACTGCACCCGCCCACTGCAAGCGGTAGGCGGCACGGAGTACACGCGCGTCCAGGTCCAGGCGACCCCCTGGCAGTCGCGCCGTTCGAAACCTCTGCGTTGGATCCACATCCACCACCAGTGCACGGGACGCTGCCGGCAGCGCTCGAAATGCTGCGCTCTGACGCTGTGCGGACGCAGAACCAGCCAGGACGAAGACAGCAACAAGTACCAGTAGTGACTGCTTCATCGCAAATTGGAATATCGAACGCATGGCACCGCGGGCTATGCGCGCACGCACGCCATGCTGTTCGTTATGCTTCGCATCGTGCTACTGCCGTTTGCGATGGTTTGCTGTCGACGCGGGCAAACGAGCATCAGCCGTCTATAGGCATGGTATTCAAAGAATTTGCGAAACAGGCCTACGTTCCAGCGGAATAGTCGGTAGCGTACGCCTCTTGTTCAGGGGTTAGCGTATCGATCTTCAGTCCCATGGTTTCCAACTTCAGCGCGGCTATGTGCTGATCTACGCTGCTTGGCAAGTCCATCACCACATTGCCCGGCAATTCGCCGCGCTCACGCTGCTTAACCAGGCGCAGGTGCGCCATGAACTGGTTCGCAAAGCTCATATCCATTACTTCCGAGGGGTGCCCCTCGGCCGCGGCTAGATTGACCAGGCGTCCCTCCGCCAGAATAAACAACTTGCGCCCATCCTCAAGAGAATACTCGCGGTTGTCTTTGCGGATCACGCGCGAGCCTGTCGCAAGGGTGTTCAGTTCCTTAAGGTTGAGTTCCACATCGTAGTGGCCGGTGTTGCAGACCACCGCGCCATCCTTCATCGACGCGAAGTGGTCACCGCGGATGATGTCTTTCATGCCGGTCGCGGTAACGAACACATCCCCGATGGCGGCCGCTTCATGCATAGGCATCACGCGCATGCCCTCTAGCGTGGCCTTCAGGGCTGCGGTCGGTTTCACCTCGGTCACGATGACATTGGCTCCAAGTCCTTTGGCGCGCATAGCGACACCGCGTCCACAGTGCCCGTATCCTGCTACGACAAAGTTCTTGCCTGCGATGAGCACGCTGCTTGCCCGCAGAATACCATCGAGCGTCGACTGCCCTGTGCCGTAGACGTTGTCAAAGTCCCACTTGGTTTCCGTGTCGTTGACCGCATACACGGGATAGAGCAATTTCCCATCCTGGGCCATAGCCCGCAGCCGCTGCACGCCTGTCGTGGTTTCCTCGCTCCCGCCGATGATGTGCTCCGCCAGATGCGGAAACCGGTTGTGCACCGTAAAAATGAGATCCGCCCCGTCATCGAGTGTAAGGTGCGGCGGAGTGTCGATGGTACGATCAATACTCCAGTAAAACTCCTCTACGCTCTGGCCGTACCATGCATAGATCTCTATGCCGCCGAGGGCTAGGGCCGCCGCTACCTTGTCATTGGTGGACAGCGGGTTGCATCCGCTCCATGCTACTGCTGCGCCACACGCCGCGAAGGTTTCCACGAGCACGGCCGTTTCCTTCGTTACGTGAAGGCAGCCTGTGATCTTGTATCCCTGGAATGGCTGCGATGGTGCGTACTCAGCCCGCAGCTGCGCCAGAACCGGCATCCGGCTTTCAGCCCATTCAATCCGCATCCGCCCGGCGTTCGCCAAGCGAAGGTCACGCACTTTGTACGCACCCGGTTTGTGATCCATAAAGCTTAATTTTCTGGTTACATAAGCTTATATGCAACGATGGGGTGGCCCGGTCGTTTCACAGCACCGTTACCGCTACGAATGCAGCAGTGGCCAGCGCTCCGCGCCACGCTTCACGCTTCGCGCTTCACTTGACGGGTGACCATGCCGTTGGGCCACACCAGCCTTGCGGGCCTGCATCAGCGTAGCGCACCCGACTGCGCTGAAGGCGACCGTCCGCAATGTCCTGGAAGAGCGCGTGATTGGGTACCATCCGCGGCTACGCCGAGGGCGACCCTTGTTCCTCTTCAGCAGCCGCCGGTGCAGAACGCCTTGTACGGCGCGTCGCAGGCGGTGCCGATACCGACTGGCGGATCAGATCGGTCTCAGCGCGCGCCGCCATGGCGCAATCGATCGGCGGATTCAAGCACCTTGCTCACGCAGTCCAACGCTTCCCAGGGAAAGCCATCCTGCCCAAAATGCCCGTAGGCGGCGGTCTTCTGGTAGATGGGCTGCGTCAGCTTCAGGCGCGCGGTGATCGCGCGCGGCTTCAGGTCGAAGACCCCCTGTACGATTTCGCGCAAGTCCTGGTCGGTGAGCCCTTCCTGGACTGTGTGCGATGAGTCCACGAACACGGAAACGGGATCGGGCTTGCCGATGGCGTAGGCGACCTGGATCTCCAAGGTGTCCGCCAGTCCTGCAGCCACCATATTCTTGGCCGCATGGCGCAGCGCGTAGGCTGCCGAACGATCCACCTTTGAAGGGTCCTTGCCGCTGAACGCCCCGCCGCCGTGGGCACCACGGCCGCCGTACGTATCCACGATAATCTTTCGTCCCGTGAGTCCCGTGTCACCGTCGGGGCCGCCCGTGACGAACTTCCCTGCCGGATTTACCGCGACCTGGCCTGCTGTCGGCCGGAAACGCCGGTCGCGGAATACTTCTGGAATCAACACCTCCAGGATGTCCGCCTTGATCTTGTCCTTCGACACGCCGGCGGCGTGCTGCGTGGATACGACTACGGTGTCTATGGCGATCGGCTCGTGGCGATCACTGTACCGCACCGTCACCTGACTCTTCGAATCGGGCCGCAGATACGGCATGCAGCCCGGCCGCTCTTTCCGCATCGCGGCAAGCGTTTTGACCAGCTGATGAGCATAATAGAGCGGCATGGGCATGAGTACGCGGCTGTCGGCGTGCGGCGAGCCATCAATCTCTTTGCACGCATAACCGAACATCATGCCCTGATCCCCGGCCCCCTGCTCCCCGTCCACGCGATGGTCCACACCCTTGCTTATGTCGTCGCTCTGAGAGTGAATCAGATCCGTCACCTTGGCCGAATCCCACGCAAACTTTATCTCCGGATGCGTATAGCCGATATCCCTGATGACCCTCCGGGCGACCTCTTCGCGATCTTGCTTGCATATGGCCTTCGCGGCAGCCTCGGACACCTTGATTTCACCGGCCAGAATGACCCGGTTGGTCGTGACGAGCGTCTCAACCGCGACTCGACTATTGGGATCTTCCGCCAGGTAGGCATCCAGGATCGCGTCCGAAATCTGATCTGCGACCTTGTCTGGGTGGCCTTCAGAAACGGACTCTGACGTAAAGGTATAACCCATGCTTTCGGGGCTTTCGGGAATCAGTTGCTTCGGTCGCCGTGGCTCGAAGGCTTAGCCGATCTTGAACGCCTTGGTAACAAGCGGGTTCGCAAAGGCTGCGTCAGGACAGACCGGCCATGGCTTCAGACACCGGCGCAAGGCGTGCCCGTGCGTAGCGTCAGTGCCACTTCCTGACTTCCGCGGTTTTGCCGAGGGATGGGCTCCGCCACGAGCCAAGATGAGGTGTTGAATCGGTCTTTGGTCGTTTCGGCCTGAGGTGTCCAGACTTCGTGTTGCCTCAATCACGCTAAGCCCTGCGTAGCGCGGATTCGGACTTGGCGCGTTGCTTATGCGCTCGAATTCGGCTTGTTGCTGCTTCTGGGTTTTCATTGGTCACTCTCCGTTTTAGAGGGCAAGACACGGCAGAACCGTGGGGGCTGTTTCTTGCTAAATCGGGGAACTGGCTATCTGGAACTTGAAGCCGAATACGAGAGCCGCAAGGTAAATACGCGGGACCAACACAGAACGTTGGTCGGGTAACAACGCCCGAATTCTGTCCCCAGGTCCCGGTATTTCACACCTATAAGTCCAGTGGGCCCTGCCTTATGCGGGCGCCCTTGTCGTTAATTCCGGCGATGTCCCACGCGTTTCCCAATGCGATTTCCGATAATGCCGCCTATGGCCCACCCTCCACTCGCAATGCCTATGCTTTCATCTATCTTGGCACCTGCAGCCCCGCCACCTATTAACCCCGGAGCGGTTCCGATACGCTCGCTTCGCCTACTTACTCTGGACGTGTTGTTCATTAGCTCGAAATGCAAGGCGTATTAGGTGCGCCATACTGCGCGCTAGTGAGTCGGCAATCTACGACAATACCGACACTTGAGCTCAGCCCACCAATGCCTTGTACGTTACCCTGCGCCCCACCAGCCCAGCTACCACCACTATCGTTAGCAAGACCTTTAAAGTCTGCATTAAAGTCGTGAAATTAAACCAAGGGTATTACTTGATCGCGTAGGCGACCAGCACCGGTGCCTCTCCGTGCTTTTCCAGGACCCCGTACGCTCTGTCCCCGCGAATCAATTCCAAACGGAGGTGAGCTGGCAACTCAACCCTGTCTACCTCCGTCCCGGTCGCGTCCAAAATCACACAGGTGGCGACCGTGGCCTCAAGAGCAGCACTGAGTTGAACCCAGACACGGTCCCTGTCGTCCACAACAAAAGTCTGGAAGGCCGGCTTTGTGTCAGGTATGCCTGCCTCTTGGGCCGCCTTGCGGTACCCTTTGGATCTCGTCGAGAAATAAGCGTTCACGTCATGGGAGGTCACCGGCTCTGGATCGTGTGTCCAGCGAATGACCCGTTGCGTCTCTCCATCTGCGGACTGAACCGCTATTGCTATTGAATCGCTGTAGCCGGAATACAATAGCCCACTGGAATTCACAGTAATGCGGGGCAACCGAGTGAACGGCATGATCAACACACTAGCACCCCCCCAGGAACGTGTTGCAATCATCGTACGGTCACGCACATGCGCCAGCCGTCGTTCCAACGTCTCGCCACGGCGATTCGCGAGATATACGTCCACAAATCGCGGTGAGTCCAGTTTCATACCCTGACGTTCGTCCAAATAGAACGTTGTCCTATGACTGAGCAGAAATCCCTCCTGTACCACGCCAACAAGACGGTCCGGAAAGCTGAGCGCTAACTCATCGTGCACAGCGAGCGTTGTGACCACGTCATAGTCATATGGGGAAAACACTGTGATACGGCGCATGCTCGGGGACTTGTCCCACACGAATACGGTGTCAGCTTTTCCTATGACCACATCCACAGGATTACCAAACTCTCCCGGACCCCTTCCTCCCCTACCAATTTCACGGATTAAGTCGCCTGTGCTTGAGAATACTCGGACCGAAGGATGGTAATATTCGGCGACATAGACGTTACCGCGGGAGTCCACCGCGATTCGATTAATTTTCCTGAATAGTGCGTCATCCTCTTCTGAATCTCCCATGCGCCAAAGCTCGACAAGGTCCAGGGGTTCAGGATCGACCAATGCCTCTAAGTACATGTCGTCAGACCAACCCCAGCCCGCAAAGGCACAGAGACCAACCAAGGGCAACAAGATGATGCGAATCCAAGAGATAGACATGGTACAAAAGCTAGTTAATTTCGACCGAGGCCCACCGCCTCCCGCTTGTGCCAGCAGCACTACATGTGGGCATAGCCCCCCAAAGACACAACGAACCCTCTTGTTAGTCCCCTGGCCCCACTGAGACAGACCAAACAGAAGTGCACCCATCAACCGGTCCTCACCCGCGAACGTGCGTAGCGTCCGATAGATCCTGACTTCCGCGGTTTTGCCGAGGGATGGGCTCCACCACGAGCCAAGATGAGGTGTTGAATCGGTCTTTGGTCGTTTCCTGAGGTGTCCAGACTTCGTGTGGAGTAGCCGAATTGGTGGCTGCATTGTCCGATTTGGGCCCCTTTTTGCGCTTTTTTAGGGCAAATCGGTCCATTTCAGTGCGCTTGGCGTGCGCCTTGACCCCAAGGGCGGTAGTGTGCAGTGTTGGATGTGACCCCCAAAACAGGTGCCAGGGCATCACGCGGGCCGGGTCGATTGGGACGATATTGGTTTGTAGTGTTCAGTACAATTATGGGATTGACATTGCTGAGGACGCTGTTGTGCCTTAGCGCATAGCAATACGCACAGGCCGCTGACGCTCAGCATGTTCGTCCGTACCCTCCGACGCCAGACCACCCAGAACGTTAGCGTACAGATTGTCGAATCGACCCGCGTACCCGGAAAGGGACCCCGGCAGCGGATCATCAAGCACATGGGCTCTGCTCCTGAAGGGCCACTGCTGGATGCCCTGGTACGGTTGGCGCATCGGGCGAAGCTGCGGCTCTTGGAAGAACGGCAGCCCACCCTGTTTCCAATGGAGTACTGGGCCGCGCGCGTACAAGGGGCTCGCCAGGACAGCCAGAGCGACCAGCCGCTTCCCATACCCGATGCACGCAAGCTGGTCGAGACCAAGCGTCTGATTATGGGCGTTCACGAGGTCTTCGGGACACTGTACGATCGGATGGGCTTTCAGAAGGTCTTCGGGGCCCGCAAGAAAATGGCCGCACGCTTGTTTCGTCAGGCCGTGCTGATGCGTCTGGCCGCGCCGGGCTCCAGCAAGCGTGCGTGCTGCGGAAAGCTTTCCAGACACCATGGCGTGGAAGTGAATCCGGACAAGTTCTACCGCATGATGGACACCGTCAATGACGACCGGATTGCACGGCTGCAGTCAATCGTCTCGCATGAAGTGCGCGGGCTCCTGCAAGAACGGGTGGACGTGCTCTTTTTCGACGTGACGACGCTTTCCTTCGCCAGCGACAAGGGCGAGGATCTTCGCAAGAAGGGATTCAGCAAGATCGACCGAGACGCATGCTTTGACGGGCTCCACGGCGTGTGGACCAGCCTGGATCGCGACAATCATCCAGCACAACATATCTATGCATACTACGAGGAGCGGTGGCGCATCGAAGAAGGCTTTCGCGTGCGCAAGCACACCATGGCGACGCGGCCCATCTATCACTGGACCCCCAGCCGCGTCAAGGCGCACATCGCGATTTGCTTCGTCGCCTTTGCCTTGCTGCGCCTGCTGCGCTACCAGCACAACATCATGCATGCGGGCCAGGAGTCACTCAGCGAGGCCCGTATCCTGGCAGAGCTGAGCGGCGCGCAAGTCTCCCTCATCACCGACACCAGTACGCTGAAGCAGTACCTACTCGCCTCCCCCGCCACCGCTGCTCAGCGGACACTCTACAACGCAGCCGGACTAAAATACCCCAGCAGGACCCGCGAGCTGGCCGATCCCGGCCTGCTCGCTTAAGGAGTCCAGGGAATCCGGATACGATCGAGAGGAGCCTCAAGGATCCCCTCAAAATCAGCACGCATAGTGTTCAATATTGTATGTTGGTCAAATGTAACGCATACGATTTTGTACTTAAACCGCGGAAGTCAGGCGGGTCCGCAAAGGCTGCGTCAGGACGGACCGGCCATGGCTTCAGACACCGGCGCAAGGCGTACCCGTGCGTAGCGTCAGTGCCACTTGCAGGACGATGCACCGCAGCGCTTGGGACGCGTGCCGCGTTGGCCTGCATTGCAAGGAAGCGGCCCATTTGGACGGTCGACGTGGTGGCCGCGCCACAAGGGCGGCTACCGGGGCTTCCCTTCGATGATCACGTGCGGAGCCGCGGGCCATCATATGCTGCTGCTGCAAGGGGCCAGCGAACAGTCTGTCACCGGTTCCAGTGCTCTGGGGAGGGCCGTGAGGCAACGTGAAAAGTTGTCCAAATCCAAGCGGCGTTTGTATAAGCAAGGCCGGTGCCTTAACTTCGCTGCAAAGCAAAAATCGCGCGCCGCAGCCGCACGCACGGCGCGCAGCGGGTAACCCTGAGCTAATCCTTATTGCCCCATGGCAGACAATGCAACGCAGGCTGAAGCCAAAATCAGAGCTATCATCGCCGACAAGCTCGGCGTGGAAGAATCCGAAATCGTCCTGGAGGCTTCGTTCACCGAAGATCTGGGTGCCGACTCGTTGGATACGGTAGAGCTGATCATGGAGTTTGAGAAGGAGTTCAACATCAAGATACCTGATGAGGACGCCGACAAGATTGCGACGGTAAGCAACGCTATAGACTACGTGGTAGAAAAGACGTCATAGGCGCGGCCCGGACCCTTTCAGCTGCGTATACATATAGCACCGCACCCTTGAAGGCGGCATTGGCTTGTCCCGGATAATGCGTAAAGGAAGAAGCAGGGTGGTCATCACGGGCATGGGGGCGCTTACACCCTTGGGGAACTCTCCTGATGCCCTGTGGGAGGCCATGATGCAGGGAACCAGCGGAGCCGGGCCAATCTCGTATTTCGACACGTCGAAGTTTGCGACCAAGTTTGCGTGCGAGGTCAAGGACTACGATCCGCGGGACCATTTCCATCGTCGGGAGGCGCGCAGACTGGATCGGTTTGCCCAGTACGCGCTCGTCGCGGTTGACCAAGCCCTGAAGGACGCCGGGCTGGACACATCCACCATGCCGCAGTCGCAGAAGGACCGCGTCGGTGTCATTGTCGGCAGCGGCATCGGGGGGATTCAGGTGCTCAATGCGCAGGCGCAGGTCCTGCAGAAACATGGGCCGCGATTCCTGTCGCCCTTCTTCATTCCGATGATGATCCCAGACATCGTCAGCGGACACATTTCCATCAAGCACAACTTTCGCGGCCCCAACTACTGTGTCGTCTCTGCATGCGCCACCGGGAGCAACAACATCGGCGATGTGCTGATGATGATTGAGCGCGGCATGATAGACATCGGGATCTGCGGAGGGTCGGAAGCAGCCATCTCCGAGCTTGGCATCGGAGGTTTCAACGCTCTGAAGGCGCTATCCACCCGAAACGACAGCCCCGAAACCGCCAGCCGGCCGTTCGACTTGACGCGCGATGGCTTTGTGCTGGGTGAAGGTGCGGGAATCCTGGTGCTGGAATCGCTGGATCATGCGCGGGCGCGCGGCGCGCGCATCCATGCGGAACTCATCGGCATCGGCATGAGTGGCGACGCCAACCATATCACAGCGCCGCACCCGGACGGCAAAGGCGCGGCGCTTGCCATGAACAACCTGCTCAGGGACGCGGAGCTGCAGCCGGAGGAGGTCGATTACCTCAACATGCACGGCACATCCACGCCGCTCGGCGACACCGCAGAGACCAAGGCCGTGAAGGATGTCTTCAGGGACCACGCCTACGAAATGCTCGTGTCGGCCACCAAGAGCATGACCGGACACCTGCTCGGTGCTGCGGGTGCTGTCGAGGCTATTGCCACCATACTGGCCGTCAAGAACAACCGCATTCCGCCGACGATCAACTTTGAGCATCCAGACCCTGAATGTGACCTGAACTACACGTTCAATGCACCGCAGGAGCGCACGGTCAATGTGGCGCTGTCGAACGCATTCGGATTTGGTGGGCACAACACGTCCTTGGCCTTTCGCAAATATTTGGAGTGACGCCATGAGCAAACGCGTGCACTGTGCCTTGGTAATGACCTTCGTTTCATATACGGCTGCCATGGCGCAGGATGCGTGGAACGTTTCTGCAGCGCATGGCGAGGTGAAGACCGTCGCCTTCACGGCGAGCGAAGGCACGTGGATGAATCTGGATGTCAGTCCAGACGGCCAGGAGATCGTCTTTGACCTTTTGGGAGATCTGTACGTGCTACCGGTCGGCGGGGGTCAGGCCGAACCGCTCATACAGGGCCCGGCGTTTGACGTGCAGCCTCGCTTCAGCCCGGATGGAAATCGCATCGCGTTCACCAGCGACCGGGCCGGTGGAGACAACCTGTGGATCATAGCCCGCGACGGGACCGACACGACTCAGGTCACCAAGGAGTCGTTCAGACTAGTCAATGGCGTCGCCTGGACGCCGGACGGACAGTACCTCTTGGGACGCAAGCACTTTACCAGCACGCGCTCGCTGGGTGCTGGCGAGGTATGGATGTATCACGTCACGGGCGGCGATGGACTGCAGCTGACCCAGAGAAAGAACGAGCAGCAGGACCAAGGTAACGATATCGCCATCAGTCCCGATGGCCGCTATGTGTACTTCAGCGAAGACATGAGCGGCGGCTCCACCTTCCAGTACAACAAGGACCCGCATGGCCAGATCTACACCATCCGCCGCCTGGACCGGGAAACCGGCACGATCATAAACTACATTACCGGCGCAGGGGGTGCGGTGCGCGCCCAGCCATCGCCCGATGGCAGACAGATCGCCTTCGTGCGGCGCGTGCGCGCCAGGAGCGTGCTGTATCTGTACGACATAGCCAGCGGTGCACAGCGTCCGCTCTGGGATAACCTGAGTCACGATCAGCAAGAAGCTTGGGCCATCTTTGGCGTGTACCCCGGCTTTGACTGGACACCGGACAGTGAGCACATCATCATCTGGGCGCAAGGCAGGATCTGGCGCATCACCGTAGCCGATGGAACAGCAACCGAGATTCCCTTCAGCGCGCCGGTAACGCTGCAGGTGCATGAAACGCTGCGATTTCAGCAGGAAGTCTTCGGGGAGTCATTCGAGGTGAAGATGATCCGTGATGCGGTCACCGCGCCGGATGGCAGCACCGTAGTCTTCACCGCGCTGGGCCGCCTCTGGAGGAAGGACCTCCCCGACGGGCTGCCTGTGCGCCTGACGGGCAGCGCGCAGCACGAACACGAGCCGGCATTCAGCCCTGACGGCCAGATGGTGGTCTATACCACCTGGAGTGATGCCGAGCTGGGTGCCATCTACCGTGTGCCTGCCGCGGGCGGCACGCCAGAGAAGCTCACTACGCGCCCCGGGCACTATTTCACGCCGCGCTACAGCCCCGATGGGTCCAAAGTCGTCTATCGCCGCGGCAGCGGCAACGTGCTGCGCGGCTTCCTGCACGGCACCGACCCCGGTCTCTATTGGATGGATGCATCCGGCGGCCCGCCCCACCGGATCACAGAAAGCGGCGTAGAACCGCGCTTCGACGCCGCAGGCGAACGCATCTACTTTCTGAGCGGAGGCGGCCTGCAAAAAGAGTACAAGAGCATCCATCTCACCGGACGCGAGGAGCGAACCCACTTTACACTGAAGTATCCGACTGAGATTGTCCCAAGTCCTGATGGCGCGTTCGTGGCCTTCACTGAGCTCTTCAACGCGTACGTCGCACCCTTTCCGTCTACCGGAAGCGCCGTGGCGCTCTCCAAAGACACAAAGGCCATCCCGGTGCGCCAAGCCAGCCAGGATGCCGGTACCAATCTGCACTGGTCCAACAAGGGCCTGCATTGGGTCCTGGGCCCGCGATACTTCACGCAATCGGTCCCAGATGGCCTTCCTGGCGGTGTAGTGGACAGCACGGGCATCCCCCTTGGCCTGATGGCGCAGTCCGACCCGGTCGCAGGCACCGTGGCATTCACCAATGCGCAGATCATCACCATGAAGGGGGATGAAGTGCTGCAGGGCGCCACGATCGTCGTGGAGGGATCGCGCATCCGCGCGGTAGGCAAAGAGGCGGCGATCCCTGAGCATGCCACGGTCATCGACGCGACCGGCAAAACGATCCTGCCTGGGATCATAGATGCGCATGCGCACGCCAATCACTTTGTGAGCGGCCCACTGCCGCAGGAAAACTGGGCCTATCTGGCAAACCTGGCCTACGGCGTCACAACGGCCCATGACCCCAGCGCCAACACCGAAACGGTCTTTGCCCTCAGCGAAATGGTCCGTGCGGGCCAGTTGACAGGGCCGCGCATATTCTCCACCGGTACAATCCTGTACGGCGCAGATGGCGACTTCAAAGCGGTCATTGGCAGCTTGGACGAGGCCCGCAGCCACCTGCGCAGGATGCGGGCTGTGGGTGCCTTCTCAGTCAAAAGCTATAACCAGCCGCGGCGCGATCAGCGGCAACAGGTGCTGCAGGCCGCACGGGAGCTCAAGATCAATGTCGTACCCGAAGGGGGCTCCACATTCTTTCACAACCTGACCATGATCGTGGACGGGCATACCGGCATTGAACACAACCTGCCAGTCGCACCCCTGTACGAAGATGTGCTGCAGCTGTGGGCGGCCACCGATGTGGGCTATACGCCGACGCTGGTGGTGAGCTACGGCGGCCTGTCAGGTGAATACTACTGGTACCAGCGAGACAATGTATGGGAAGATACGCGCCTGTTGACCTTCGTGCCGCGGCCCCTTGTAGATGCGCGAAGCCGGCGACGTCTGATGGCGCATGAGGATGACTACTACTATGTGGAAGTGGCGAAGCAGACCAAGCGGCTGGTGGACCAAGGCAATATTGTTCAGGTCGGTGCGCACGGCCAGATGCAGGGCATCGCAGCGCACTGGGAACTCTGGATGCTGCACCAGGGCGGCATGACGCCGCACGAGGCGCTGCGCAGCGCGACGCTGCACGGAGCCGAGTACCTCGGACTAGACCATGCACTGGGATCGCTGGAGCCGGGAAAACTGGCGGACCTCATCGTTATTGATGGCAATCCGCTGGAAGATCTGCACCTTTCCGCGAACGTTTGGCAGGTCATGGTCAATGGCCGGTTGTACGACGCGGCCACCATGAACCAGATAGGAAACCATCCTGCGTCGCGACGCCTGTTGTACTGGGAGCGCGCCGAGGTGAGCGAAACAATGCTGGATCACGCGCCACAGTGCGTGTGCGGGCGGCATTAAGTGCGGTGCGTACAGTCGTCCTTGCGGCAGCGTCCATACAGGTTGAGAGCGTGCCGCTTGATCTCGAAGTTGTAGACGTCTGCGACCATATCCTGGATGCGCTGGATGCGCGGATCGCAGAACTCAAGTACCTGATGACAGTCCAGGCAGATCAGATGGTCATGCTGCCAATAGCGGTACGACGGCTCGTACTGTGCACCGTGCTCGCCAAACTGGTGGCGCACCACAAGCTCGCAATCCATCAAGAGGTTTAGCGTGTTGTAAACCGTGGCACGGCTGATGGATCTTTTTTTTTCGTTGAGGCGGAAGTAAAGCGCGTCCGCATCCGTATGCCCTTGCGTATTATAGAGAGCCTCCAGAACCTCAAACCGCTCTGGCGTCTGGCGCAGTCCACGCTGCCGAAGGTAACGGCGAAACTGAGCGTAAGCTTCTTCTCGCTGGTCGGGAGGAAGGGGCTGCATGGGTGCCGTCAGGCGCAAGGGGAATTCTGGAAAACTACACAGATACGCAGGTACATTGAAGCTGCGGGGAGTGTTCCGCATCAAGAACAGATTTGCGTGCTGGGCGTTTACCCGCGCACGGCTTTTGGGAACCGAATCGTCATTCCATGAGCACTTTTGACTTCGACTACAATGACAATGAGGACTCGTGGAGTCAGGAACGCGTAAACGCGCTGGTGGCGTCCTATGAGCGAGGCCGGGATTCCGCGTATTTCGACTCCGATGCCCTGGAGGACATCGCAACCCATTATTTCGAGGCGGGCAAATTGGCCAAGAGCCTGCGCGTCATAGACCACCTCTTGGAGATTGCGCCCTTCTCGTCCGACGCATGGCTTAAGCGCGGCGTGCTGCTGAGCCATCAGGGCAATGAAAAAGAGGCGCTCGGCGCATTCGAAAAGGCGCGCGAGCTCAACCCCGCGGATCCGGAGATTCTGCTGAACATAGCCGCGACGCTGAGTGAGCTTGATCGCTTCGATGAGGCCCTGTCGTATTTGGAGCAGGTCGAAGGGCTTAATTCGCTCAGCTGTGAACTGTTCTACCTTCGCGGGCAGGCCCTGGAGCACCAGAACCGCGTGAAGGAGGCCATCGAAGCTTTTGAAGCCTGTGTACGGCTCTGCGAAAAGCACCGCGAGGTATGGTACGAGCTGGGCTACTGCTACAACAATGCGGGCCAGTTTGAGCAGAGCATCGCCGCCTATGACCGGTTTCTGGACGACCATCCGTATTCCGAGGATGCGTGGTATAACCGCGGAATCGTGTTGCACCGCGCAGAGCGTTGGGAAGACGCCATAGAATCCTTTGGATTCGCCCTGGCCATAAAGGACGACTTTGCGTCGGCATACTACAACCGCGCGCTGGCGCATATGGCATTAGGGCGTTTTGAGGAGGCTGCCACAGACTGCGAGCAGGTGCTGGCCTTGAGCAAGCCGGATGCACCCACGCTGTTTGGGCTGGCAAACGCATATGAGGCGATGGGAAATATGCCGAAAGCGATTGAGCACTTTCGGCGCGTCCTTAAGCTGGACGCCAACAACGCCGATGCATGGTGCGGGCTTGCCTTTTGCTACGAGGCGGAGTCCCGGCACAAGGCGGCTATGCGGTGCATCAACAGGGCACTGGCTCTGAAGCCAGAATCAGCCGAGTACCTCTACTGCAAGGGCGACCTGCACCGCAGCAGCGGTGCACTGCGCGCGGCCATGGCCGCCTATACCAAGGTGGTTAACCTCGACCCCAAGTGCCATGAGGCCTGGGTGGACCTCGCCTGTACGTGTATGCAATTGGGCGTTGTGGGCAATGCGCTGCGCGCATTTGAGCGCGCGCTGGACCTAGACTCCGAATGCGCCGTTTCCTGGTTCCAGCAGGGCCGGCTGTTTTCACTGATTGGGCGGACAGACGAGAGTCTGGCGTCGCTCAGGAAAGCACTTGACCTGGAACCCGGGCTGCGGGATTTGATCAAGGATGAATGTCCTGAAATCTACCGGAACCGCGACCTGCGCAACAAGCTCGGACTGGCGCAATAGGTCTGGATGCATTGGCTGCGCCGCCTCTACGACTGGGTCCTTTCGTGGGCGGAATCTCCCTACGGTGCGGCAGCGCTCTTTGTGCTTGCCTTCGTAGAGTCGGTGTTTTTTCCGGTTCCCCCGGACGCGCTCCTGATCGCGCTGGTGCTTGGCAGCCGACGGCGGGCCTTCTTCTTCGCGGCAATCTGTGCGCTGGGCTCGCTGCTGGGCGGAGCTGCCGGCTACGCGCTAGGCCACTACGCGTGGCTGACAGGGGATGGCTTTACAAGTCTGGCGCACTTCTTCTTTGAAACGATTCCGGGCTTCCATCAGACGCAGTACTACGAGGTCGGACAGCGATTCGAGGAGTGGGGCTTCGAGATCATTTTCGCCGCAGGCTTCACGCCGATCCCGTACAAGGTGTTCACCATCAGCGCGGGCGCTTTCGACGTTCACTTCGCACTGTTCCTTTTCGCCTCCCTGATCAGCCGCTCGGCCCGCTTTTTCATCGTAGCGGCGCTTATCTGGTGGTTCGGCGCACCGGTAAAGGCCTTCATCGACCGGTACTTCAACCTGCTGGCGATACTCTTTACGATCCTCCTCGTCGGCGGCTTTATCGTCGTCAGGATGCTGCTCTAAGCGTTACTTCAAGAGCATTGTCATACGCACCTTTTTTCGTGCACCGGCACTCGCAGCAACGATATAGGGACCGCTCTGCAGTGTTCTGGCCTCAAAGCGCAGCACATGCGTCCCTGCCGGCAGCGGGCCGCGGTGCAACACTACAGCGAGCCGCCCCAACAGGTCACGGACCTCCACCAGGACTTGCTGTTGCACGGGGTTGTGCAGTGTCAGCGTGGTTGCCTGATTGAATGGGTTCGGGTAGGCAGGCAAAAGTGTGAGATCCGAAGGCACCGCGGACGGCGTTTCAGCAGCCGTGCGGTCGTCCGCAACGAGCGCAGCCAGAAACAAGCCGTGGTGCCCGCTAGTGATGGCGATGGTGCCGCTTCCAAAGAACGGATAGGCGGTCCATGCGCCGTGCAGACCGGCATGATCGCTGAACGGATACGTGTCGAAGTGCGCAATCTCCACGGGTGCTGCGGGGTCAGCAATGTCTACGATGCGCAGACCGCTGGCGTAGTTCGCCATGTAGAGCGTATCGCCCAGAATGTAGAGATTGTGATCGGAAGCACCGGTGGAACCGAAGTACTCGTGCATTAACACCGGATCGTCGACATCCAGAAGATCCCAGATCAGCGTACGCGTGCCCGGCAGCGGCGGCAACGAAAGCCAGTGACGCGTCAGCTCGTCCGTCTCGTCGTTCAGGAAGAGATAGCGCTGGTCTTCAGTCAGCCATGCCTGGTGCGCATAGGCGGCGTCCGGGTACTCCACACTCGTGATCTTCTGCGGCTGCGCCTTGTCCGTGACATCGGCGATGCTGATCCCATTGATGTTGGCACCGATGCAGAGCTCCTTGCCTGTGTGGTCGGCGTCGGGCCCGCTGTACACGACGCATTGTACATCGTGGGTGTAGCCATCCCCGCTGTTACCAGTGGCATGGTCGCGAAAGCAGCCGGCATAGGCCGGCTGCGTCGGCGTCCGGATGTCGACCATGTGGAGTCCCTGCGTGCAAGCCCCTGAGTTGGAGCCCACAACATAGGCATAACCCGTGGCGGTATTTACGGCTACGTTGTGCGCCTGATCAAACCCGTCGTAGCGGGCGGACGCGCTAAAGACATGGGGCACGCTGGGCGGAGATCTCAGGAGCGTAAGGTCAAAAACCTGCAATCCATTGGCACCCGCTCCATCCACCACGACAAACATATAATCGTGATACACCTTGAGATCGCGCCAGTCGGACCGGGTGCTGTCGTGCGATGGCAATCGTCCCAGGTAGGCAGGATTAATGGGGTCGGAGACATCTACGAACGCCACTGCTTCTTCTGTGGCGACTAGTGCGTATTCGCGCCCAGACATGCTGTCGGTCCATCCCCACATGTCCAGGACGCGGTCGGCCTCCAAGCGGTCTGGCATGAGCCTGGAGAGAAGGTCTACCCTGTGGCAGGAATGCCCCGCGGCCATGCTATCCACGCACGCCACGCGCGCGCCCGTAATGGTTGTTTGCGCGTCCGCGGGCGCACAACCGAGCGCGCTCAACAGCAAGAGTGGCGTGCGCCAAGTCATGCACAAAGCTACTTCAACAGCGTAACCGACCGCGTTTGCCTCCAGTTGCCGGCCTTGGCTTGTACGAGATAGGTGCCGCTTGGCAGATCGTCTCCGCTGAAGTACAGCATATGGGTACCCGCCGCCTTAACACCGTTGGCGAGAACGGCCAGCTCCCGGCCATTCAGGTCATAGGCCCGCACATCGGCATGCGCCGCGGAGGGCAGCGTAAGCGTAAGAGTGGCTGTCGGGTTAAAGGGGTTGGGATACGCATCAGACAACGCAAAGCCGGTGGGCAACTCCTCGCTTTCCGCAATAGTGGCGCTGTTGGATTCGAGGGCCAGCATGAAGAGCCCGTGCGGGTGGCTGTGAACGACAACCGTGCCGCTACTGAAATACGGGTACACGGACCACGCACCGGCATAACTCAGCGCGTCGTTGTCCGGGTGCGTATCAAATGAGGCGCGCTCGAAGGGGCTTGCAATGTTCTGGAAGCTCACCACACGCAGACCGCTGGTGTAATTCGCCATGTACACATCCTGGCCCAAGACATAGAGGTTGTGGTCTATGGTCAGCACCGGACCGAAGTACTCGCTATGCACCACGGGGTCATCCAGGTCCATGACGTCCCAGATCACCATTCGCGTGCCCGACATGGAATCACCCGAACGCCTTTCATCACCCTCGTCGTTCATAAAGAAGTACCTATGATCCTCCGACAGCCACCCCTGGTGGGAATAGCTTACATCTGGATAATCTGCGCGGGCGATATTTATCGGTGTTCCCTTGTCTGTGATATCCGCAATGCTCAGGTGTGTCTCATTGGAGCCAAAGCAGATTTCTCGCCCGCTGTAGTCGGCATCCGGGCCCTTGTAGACTACGCATTGCACATCATGCACATAGCCGTTGCGGCCTCTACCCGTCTCCATGTCACGGAAACAGCCCGCGTAGACGGGGTCGGTGGGATCCAGGATATCGACCATATGCAGCCCACGCGGACAATGCGTGCTGCTGCTTGACGAACCGACGAGGATAGCATAGCCGTGGCCTTCGCTGATGGCGACGTTGTGAACGCGTGTCACGCCATCATAGTGGGCCGTTTCGGAAAACTCAACGGGCGGAGCCGTAACACTGCGAAGCTCCGTCAGGTCAAACACTTGCATGCCGTTGGCACCCGAGCCATCGACGACCACGAACGCATAATTGCGCCATACCTTGACGTCCCGCCAAATGGATGATTCGCCGCTGTGCGAGGGCAGGTATCCGAGGTACTGAGGGTTAAGCGGGTCCGTGATATCTACGAACGAGACCGCGCGACTGTGGGCAGCCAGCACGTATTCCCGTCCCGAGCTGGGGTCTGTCCAGCCCCAAACGTCATTGGTCCGGGTTGCGCCATAGTCCTCCATCGCCAGCTTGGACAAGAGGTCAACTTCGTGGCACGCATAGCCTGCAGCTTCGCCCTGTTCATCACAAGGCATGCGCTGGCCCGTTATGGATTGCGCGCTGGCCCATGGGGCAAACCATAAGAGCGCAAGAGGCAGACAGGCAAAAGGAATTCGCACAGCGCTAAGGGCAATATGGAAGCAACTGCCTCAATATACAACACGCAGTAGTCCAAGTGCCGCACAGCGATTGGATGGCGCTCCTGCCCTACTCGACACCAGTGTAGAATCTTATGCAAGCACTGTTCCGCTAACCATTGCCCAAATCACGAACCTTCCGCTACTTAGCCGGCTGCCATCAAACTTGGGCATCAGCGTGATCTCTCTGCGGAAATCCCGCGGCGCTGGCGACCGCTGCGCCTCGTGATGGATTATGCTGCGACCGGTGGTGAAGCGAGGTGCGACGCGCATACTTGTATGCGCTGTTACATCAGAAAACCGGCGGCTTAGAGAACGGTATCGCTGGCGCAAGCCGGCAAAAAAAAACGCAACCATGCGGCCGAAGCGCATGCGCGCCCCATCAGGTGACCTGCCGCGCCGCGGTCGGTGCAGGACCCTGCCAATCCGGGCCCGGTGCCTTGAGCCGTGGCTCGCCGGCCGCTGGCAATTTGGCGCATGGCCCAACCGAGCAGGGAGCCTGCGCCTATCCTGCCTTGTTTGAACCGATCATTGCAGATCGATGGCCATTGGCAACCGGCGCGCTTCGCTCCCCTGGCATGGTGGCGTGTACCTGTGAATAGAAAAACCAGATGCGCTCGGCCACTGCGCTGGAGGTACTGCCATATCTTGGTGCTCAGTCGCTGATCCGTGAGCCTTGCGGGCGATTTGCCTTCATCGTGGGGCCGTGACCCGAAGCCATGGTCAATAGCATCTTCACGCTGCGCCAATTGGCGGCCGAGTGGACTGACGCACTGAGCGGCGCTGCTATAACCGACGCCTGGTCTCAGCACCGCGGCGAGCTTATCCTTGCGGTCGATGGAGGCGGGCAATTGCACCTTCGGCTTAGCCCGCCCGTGCAGTGTGTCTTCCGGTCCCTGCATGCTGCGCGGGCCCGGCGCAATGCAGCGATGGTGCTCGATGGGGTGCGGGGTGCGCGTATACGCAATGTTCGCATTGCGCCGGGAGATCGCATCCTGATGGTGTCCACGGACGGGCCATGTGAACTTCAGGCATTCCTTTTTGGCGCACGGGCCAACGCGTTCCTCGTCGCGGCTGATGGCTGGGTCACCGGGGCCTTCAGGAACCAAACTGACTGGGTGGGTCGCGCTGCGCCCGTGCCGGTTGCAGCGTCGCTTCCAGACAGTTTGGACGCCTTTATGGCGCGTTGGCAGGGTGCGACCCAAGGCGTGGCCCGAGTGCTGGGCCGGGTGCTTAGGGTGTTCGATCGGACCTTGGTTCAGGAGGTACTGCATTGCGCAAGCGTCGACGACAAACCCGCAACGACTTGTGGGCTGCATGAGCTCGAATCAATGTACGCGGCCGCACAGTCGGTGGCCCGGGCGCTCACCACACCCCAGCCCCGCATATACCTTGCATCGAACATCTTTTCCTTGATTCCTCTGGAACACTGTTCCCACCAGGAGGTCCAGACCTATGCATCAGCGGACGAAGCGGTGCGGGCATGGGCCAAGCGGGCACTGTCTAAACACGCGCTGGCATCGCAGCGAGATCCACTTCTGAAGGTTGTGGTCCGTGCTTCGGCCAAGGCGCGACGCACCGCGCGCAATTTGCGGCGGGAATCCCTGAGCAGCGAACGGGCCGCCAAGTACGAGCACTATGCGCACCTTTTGATGGCGAGCCCGGTGCAGCCAGCGGGCCGCAGCAGCACACAGGTGTCGGACCTCATGGGCAATCATGACCCTCTAACGATTCCGCTCAAAGCATCCTTGAGCTCCATAGAGAATGCAGAGCGCTACTATGCCAAGGCCCGCAAGGCGCGCGCCGCGCGGAATGCAATGGTTTCGCGCGCGGAGGAAGCGGAGCAGCGTGCACAGCGCTTGCAGGCACTTGAAGGCAAACTCCGATCTGCGACCTCTCTGGCAGTGCTCAAGGCCGTAAGAGAACGCGAGGCCGTACTGCTTTCTTCACTGCGCTCGCAGCGACAGCCCACGCTGCGTTGTCCATTTTTGGTGTACCCCATGCCATCGCGATTTGAGGTGCGGGTTGGCAAGAGCGCCCGGGATAGCGACGCGCTTACGCTGCGCCACGCGCGGCCGTTCGACCTCTGGCTGCATGCCCGCGGGGCCAGCGGCGCGCATGTGGTGCTGCGCCTGCCGCACAAGACGGCGCAGCCGAGTGCTGTGCTTATCAGCACCGCAGCAGCTATCGCGGCGTATCATAGCAAGGCGCGCGGCAGTGCGCTGGTGCCCGTCATCGTAACGCCGCGCAAGTTTGTTCGTAAACCCAAGGGCTTGATGCCCGGTGCGGTCATTGTGGATCGCGAGGAAGTGCTGATTGTCAAACCGGCGCTGCCTGCAGGGCACGCCTAGACGACACAGTAATGGAATGGTGGGAAGCGGGCCTGTTGGGCCTCTTGCAGGGACTGACCGAGTTTTTGCCGGTGTCGTCGTCTGCGCACCTCGTTTTGGGACAAAAGGTTCTGGGCATTGAGGCGCAGGGCGATCTGTTGTTCGAGGTATTCGTTCACCTGGGAACCGCGCTGAGCATCGTGACGCTGTATTGGCGGCGGGTCGGCGCGATCCTGGCACACACGCTGCGCGCCGTGCGCCAGCCCGTGCGCGCATATCACGACTTTCCCGACGTGCGGCTGAGCTTTTTTATTCTGCTGACTATGGTGCCTACCGGCTTGACCTACCTGCTCCTGGCACCGGCATTGGAAGCAGCTTTTGGGAATGTTCGCCTTGTGTGCGGGTTGCTGTTCGTAACAGGCCTGCTGCTGCTGTTGACTGCGCTCAAACGCGCCCAAAGCGGCGCGCTGAATGCGGGAAAAGCTTTGGTCATCGGGCTGGCGCAATGCACCGCATTCCTGCCTGGAATTTCGCGCTCGGGAGTCACGATTTGCGCGGCGTTGTACCAGAACGTGCGGCCCCGGGACGCCGCGGATTTTTCGTTTCTGATGGCGGTTCCTGTAATCTTCGGCGCGGCGCTGGTGAAGGGGCTGGGGCTTGTCGCGGAACCGGCGCAGGCCGACCTGGTGCCACTGGTGCTGGGAACAGTGGTCGCATACATCAGCGGGGTGGCGGCCATCAAAGTGGTCTTGCGCTTTGTCAAGCGCGGCAGCATCCACTATTTTGCGTACTACTGCTTTGGCATCGGCCTCCTTGGCCTCTTGCTGAACTAAGCGGATACAACCATGAACCTCAACGCGTACGAAAAGCGGGCGCGCCGTGAAATAGAAGGATGGATCCGCGGTAACGTCTCCATCCTGGCGCAAGCCTTCAACCTGGTGATGAAGCCTGTGGACTGGGCCATGGAGCAGGCCGTGCCGGCCCGCGTCACTGATCAGGCCGGAGAGGCGGTGGGGCAGTTTCTTTCGGCGCTCAACGACGCCTCCAAATGGACTAGCGACACCAGCGGCATTGTGGCCGACGCCAGAGCACACGGCCTAGATGTGGAAAACGCGGAATCGCTGCGACACCTGGCGCTCGAGGACCTCGACACGCTGGCGAAAGGATATTTTTCGCAGAATGCTGTATTGGCAGCGCTCAGCGGCGGGGGCACTGGCCTCGGCGGCTTTGCATTTATCGCCGCTGACATCCCCATCCTGTTCATGATCAACTTCCGGCTGATTCAGCAGATCGGGGCCGCGTTCGGCTTTCCCATGAAAAGCCCGCAGTACAGCCCCGTGGTGCTCTCTATCTACAATGCCGCGGCTGCCAACACGCGCGATGCACGCGGCGCAGCGCTGCGCGAAATCACGGTTGCTGCCGCTGCCATGGCGGGGGAGACCCACTACAAGGGGCGCGTCCGGGGCACTATTGAAGACCAGAGTCGGCACCTTCCGCGGGAAATCGCAAAAAACCTGCTTGGGCGCAAGCTGCTCCAGGCCATTCCGCTGGCGGGGGCTGCAGTCGGCGCCGGAATCAACTACTGGTTCACCAGCGAAACGGCCAACACGACTTTCATGCTGTTTCGGGCGCTGTACCTGGAACACAAAGAGCGGCTGTAATCCTATGCCACTGGTTGCCATCGTTGGGCGTCCTAATGTGGGTAAGTCCACGCTGTTCAACAGGCTCACCGAAGCGCGCCAGGCCATTGTTCATGATGAGCCTGGGGTCACGCGAGATCGCATTTACGGCCATGTGGAATGGAATGGGCGCAGCTTCGCACTCGTGGACACCGGCGGCTTCGTCCCCCGATCAGCGGAGCGATTCGAGCGGGCCATCCGCGAGCAGGTCCATATTGCCATAGACGAGGCGGATATTGTACTGATGGTCGCCGATGTGCTGTCGGGCGTGACGGACCTGGACCTGGAGATGGCACGCACCTTGCGGCGCAGCCAAAAACCAGTTCTGGTCGTCGGCAACAAGGCCGACAACATCGAGCGGCGTTACATGGCCGCCGCCTTGTACAGCCTTGGGCTGGGCGAGGTGTTTCCGGTAAGCAGTACCAACGGTATGGGCACAGGCGACTTCCTGGATGCACTCGTGGCCCTGCTGCCCAAAGAAAAGGAGCCGGAGGATGTCGATACGCGCGGCCGTATCGCGCTGATAGGCCGCCCCAACGCCGGCAAGTCGCTGATCGCCAATGTGCTGCTGGGTCAGGATCGCTCGATTGTCACCGAGGTCAGCGGCACTACCCGCGACGCTGTGGACAGCCCGATCTCGTATGAGGGTCACGATCTGATTCTGGTGGATACGGCCGGCCTGCGCAAGCGGGCGCGTGTGGCAGGCAATATTGAATTCTACTCCGTGCTGCGCACCGAACGTGCGATAGAGCGCTGCGACATTGCAGTTTTGGTCCTTGACGCAGTGCACGGCCTGGAAGCGCAAGACATACGCGTCCTGAAGGAAGCCGAAGAGCAGAACAAGGGATTGCTCATTGCGGTCAACAAGTGGGACTTGATCCAGAAGGAAACCAATACCGCACGAGACTACGAGCGAGACATCAAAGGCCGACTTCAAACGCTCGACCATGTGCCTGTCATCTTCATATCGGCGTTGACACGACAGCGCGTGCATCGCGTTTTGGCGCATGCCGTTGCGATTCTTGCAGAGCGAACCAAGCGCATTCCCACCTCAGCGCTCAATGAGATGCTCCAGCAGGCTGTCGGGCGGCATCACCCGCCTGCCTTCCGCAGCCGCCATGTGCAGATCAAGTACGTGACACAGCTCAGCACCGAGACCCCTGTATTCGCCTTCTTTTGCAACCACCCGTACGGCGTGTCCACTAACTACACGCGCTACCTTGAGCGACGCCTGCGCGAATCGTTTGGATTCGCCGGCGTGCCCATCAGCATCGTTTACCGCGCCAAATCCAAGCGCAGCGTCCCACCCCACAACGCATGACCACCGTTGGGCGCACCATCAGGTGCGACCGTCCGGCCTGGCGGTTCAACCCCGTCACGGCTTCAACACTATTGTCAAAGCGTGTCTACTGGCACGTGTCTACTAGCCCAGAGAGGTAGTTCGCTTGCGCATCAACGGTCCGGCACTTTGGCAAACAATGCCCTATTCCTTGCAGCCTCTGCAACCTGGACGAGGTCGGGATGTTAACGCCGTGCTCGTCCGGCGGGATTTGCTGCAGATGAAAGCCCTGCACAATCTCGGCGAATGCCAGGACCGCACGCGTTGCGCCGACGGATATGGCCAGTGGCAATGGCGGCCCGTCCCGTGGATTTTACCCGACAGACCGGCTACAAAACAGCTCGAGCGCAGCAGGGGCGAGCAATCCGACGCGTAGCCGCTGCAAGCGGCGCCTTGCGTGTGTGGTGCACGTCCGGATGCCTAGCAAACGCACACAAGTACACACAGCGTCCTGCAGGTGTACCTATGGCAGCTGGTTGACGCCCGCCACCTGCGCCGAAAAGGGCTAAACAGCTACGCGTCCTAGTGCGTGCGAGCTGCCGGGCGCGGCGACGTACCGGAGATTCGCAAGAATTGCCCGCTCCTGCGCGAGGCGGCCGGGCGCTGCCGGCGTGACACTTTGGAGCTCTGTTTTGTCACGCTCCGGCGCTGCCGGCCAGGCAAGCCAGCCCAGCCCACACGCAAGCCGGGCAGGTGCCGGTGCGATACGCCGGATGCCGCCCGCAAGCCAGCCAAGGCAGCCAAGGCAGCCCGAACACCTGCAGCGCACCGTGGCCGGTCGCGACGTCGCCCCCGGAACTTTTTTTTGCGTACCCCCCCCCCCTTGACAGGGTAGGCCGAGCATCCGTAAACTGCATATAAAGCAACTAACCACGGCGACGACCCCTATGTGCCACAAAAAGGTGGGACATAGGGCTTCTTCTTGTCCTTGCCTGATGCATCGCCCGGTAAGAGACACATAGGGACCATCTCTGACGGCACTGGGTGCATATACGCGGTGCTGTTACCAATTTCCGGCGGCCATGTCAGCACAGCCTCGTTAGTCAAGGAGATGCACTCGTGACCACTAGCAACTTCGTAGATCTCCAGTGCTGCGGATTGCGTCTGAGTCGCCAACGGCGAGTCGTCAGGGATGACAGCAAGCGATTGGGCAAGCGCGCAAGGGGCATACCCGGCAATTGCAGTGGTTAAGCCCAGAAGGGCTCCCGAGAAAAGCGTGTGATTGTTCATGAGAAGTCATTTGGTGGATAGAGGTAAGCTTGTCCTGACACTGCCGGGTATTGTTATGTTTCAGTCTCCTTCCGCCAGCGAGAGCAAACGTCTCGTCCTCTATCACAGCGCGAAGTGGACAGCTGGCTGTCCACTCAGCGCTCCACAGCGTGTCGAGTAGCGCGCGGAATGTCGGCGACCGTCTGCGCTACCGGAGTCCAAACGGCGTCTCCGTGCCGTGTCGATTTACGTCACGGATGCGGAGTACGATGTCATCCGTTCGAGCGCCGTGCTGGCCCGTGTGAGCATGAGCGACTACTGCCGGGCCGCAGCCACAGGCGTGCCCCTTCCCACGCGATTCAACCGCCGTGCGCTGCACGCGCTCGCGCGCATTGGCAACAACCTCAACCAGCTGGCGCGTCACGCGAACACCACCGGGCGCCTGGAGGCAGAGGCGGAGCTCCGGCGTGTTCTGTCGGAGCTCTTGGACTTTATCAGGGCGGCCCGATGATTGCGAAGGCGGGCACAGGGTCCGACTTCGGGGGCGTGATACGCTACGTCTTGAGCGAGGACAAGGGGCCGGAGGTCCTTCACCAGCAGGAGTTACTGTTCAGGCCAGACGAGCGGGTGCTCTTTCTGGACGAGATGCGCCTATGCGCAGAGCAGAACCTTCGCTGCACGAAGCCTGTCTACCACCTGTCGTTGTCCTGGGCGCCGGAGGATCGCCCTACGCCCACGCAGGTTACCGCCACTTCCCGCCGTTTCCTTCGCGATTTGGGGCTTCAGGAGCACCAGGCGTTCGTGGTGCGCCACCGTGACACCGCGCACGACCATGTCCACATCGTGGCCAATCGGGTGCATCCTGACACGGGCAAGACGTGGAAGCCCCCGCACTGGCAGCGCGGGCTACACGTGCTCTGCCGCCGGGTTGAGCGGGAGATGGGCTGGCAGATTGTCCCCAGCGACCGGGCTCCCGACCAGGCACGTCCGACCGCCAGAGAGCAGACCGCGTGGCGGAAGCGGGGCGTTGAGCCACTGGCCAAAAAGATCCACCGCGCGTGCGGGGCGCGCTTAGCCAGCTCCAGCTCGTGGCACGAGCTGGAGCGCATCCTGAAGATGTACGGCTACGCGGTGGCCCCTTCCGGTCGGCGCGGTGGGCTCGTCTTCACGGACGGCAAACGCCAGACGTCGGCGTCCCGCGTCCATCGCGAATTAAGCCGTCCCAAGCTTGAGCGCCGCTTTGGGCGCTCGCTCGAAGGTCACCGCGCAGCGCTGCAGCGCATCCGCGAGCACATGGACTGGTCCTGGCATCGTGAGCGTGACGATGACCTGGGGCTGTAGCCGGGTCGAGAATCGGAGACGCTATATAAGTTCTTGCGGTTCAGACAGTCCGATCAGATAGTGCAACGCCTGGCCGCACACTCCAGCGTGTCAATCGAATTGAAGTGGTACAACCAAGGCTCCATGTCTTCACGTACTCCCTAGCAGGCGCACAGGAAGCTATGGAAAAAGCCAAGGCGAGGTGCTACGAGAATGAGTAAAGCTATTGACTATTGACATTCATCAATGGCATGTGCTTCATGGTGTTATTTCCGTACTACGTACGTGTTCAGCAGCTTGTCATGCCAGCCTTGGTTGTCCTTGTCCCACACAATGGAGAAGTAGCCCAGGCTGAGCACCAAGCCGGAAAGATACTTGCCTATGGCTTCGCGGATCAGCATGACAAAGAATCCTGCCGGCTTTCCGTCTTCGCGTATGACGTACATGTGCAGCAGCCTTTTGCCAGGCGTGGTGCCCTTGAAAAACAACACGAGGGACCACACGGCGTAGCCAATCCACAGAATCATTGCGCCAGTGGTATACAAGCTGGCCCCCTTGCCTATCGCTATTCCCGCTATTCCGAAGATCAACAGAAACAGAGGCAGCACCGAGTCTATGACGTACGCGCCAAGCCGCCGACCCGGAGACGCCAGCTTGCCGAACTCCGAGTTGACCGTGTTCGCATGACAGATGCTGCACCACCGAAGACCCGGCTGGATCTGGGAGTTGCATGAAGAGCAGTTCATGGTGAGTTAGAGGATGAGTTAGAGGGATTGTGTGGTACGGTAGAGCTGTTCGGCAGGTGAGGGCTGCATGCATTCGCCCCCACAATCGCTGCTGCCGTCATCACCGTAGCGGCGACAGAAATCCAGATTACTCAGTTTTCCATGTGCTCTCCCTAGTACTTTAACTTGCGTATTATACTGAACTTCATAGTACTTTGCCCGGCAAGGGGACCAATAAGGCGCTTGGATTTTGTGGAATTTGCGACGAGTGCCGCTGGCTGGCTGCACTGTCGGCCCGCCTAGTGGTGGCTTACGCCGAGCAGCCTGAAGGCCTTCTTCTGCTTGGGGCTTAGCGTCTGCAGCACCAGCCTGATCGTCTCCTCAGGCTTGTTCTTCTCTACCAGCTTGCACTTGCCCAGCTGAGCCAGGTGGCGCAGCAGCGACTGGAAGCTGGTGGCGCGAGCGCCGTCGCTGGTCTTTTTGGTTCGTGCCTTGCTTTGTGCTTCCGGGGAGGGTTCCGCCGGCGCCACCACGCTGGCGCGGGCCGCCTTGGCCGCCGCCAGGTCCTCCTCTGCGAACAGCATGGGGGCCAGCTTGTCTTTCATGTGCCACTGTACGTAATAGGCCAGCATACACAGGAAGAGGGGGCACTGGAGGCGGCGGGCCCGATCGTGGTAGATGGGGCGCCCCTTCAGATCAACGGTCTTGAGGCTGCGGAAGGCCTTTTCCACTACCGCCCGCTGCTTGTAGGAAGCGGCGGCCTCGTCGGATGCGAGCGCGTCCTCGCTCACATTGGTGCGAATCGCGTACATGCCGTCCAGACGGGCTTCCAGCGCTATGGATGCTTCGTCGCGCTGGTAGCTGAAGGCTTCGTCAGAGATGACCGTCGTAATGTGCTTCTGCATTTTGTAGCGGCCCAGGAGGGCGCCTGCGCGCAGGGCAATCTTGTCCGTGCCCCGGAGCGGCCTCCGCTTGCGCACGGTGGCCGCCACCAGTGCGTCCAGCTTCTTTTCCGTAGCCTGGAACCATGCCGCGCGTTTATGCCTTGCACGCGCGGCCATCAGCGGGTTGCGGCACACGATGAGCCGCTCGCCGGGATAGTCGTCGCTGGTGATCTCCGCGAGATCCCTCTCGTCAAACAGCGTCAACGGGCGGTCCTCTTTCTGCACCAGGCGACGGAGGGCGCCCTGGCGCAGGCCGGTGATCCAGTCATAGCCGGCCGGCTGCACTGCTTCGGTGAGCCGCGCATGCGTCAGCAGTCCGCGATCTCCTACAATCGTGACCCGGCGCAGGCCAAAACGCTCCTTGCGCTTCTGCAGCTGCGCAGTAAGCGTAGCGGGATCGGCCGTATTGCCCGAAAACACCTCCACCCCCACCGGCCGGCCTTCCTTGCCGCAATCGGCTAGAAGCACTCCAGCGAGTGTTCGAACACGAAATCGTCCATCTCGTGGAGGGCCTGTGCTGGGACGCGAGCCACTGCACCCGCCCGCGCTTTCAGGGAATCGCCACCCGGCTGTTCCAACACCAGGCCCACACGCACCAGCTCATTACCCCGTCTATGCGCGCAGCCGATTTGGGCTTCACCATCGGTGCGCGTGAAATTCAATTACCAAGGTCGGTGGATAAGCGGCCGCATCAATCGGATCACGAAGCGTGCAACGGTGCTGGTTGACAATCCGACGGGAGAGCTCATGTCAGATGGGCGCCGGTATATCCGGCGCTACGTGCCGCTCAGTGAACTCCGCCCTGCCTTCGCAAACGCAAACCGGGATTCCGGGTCACGGTGGTAGCTGTTTCCAGTTTCAAGGGTGCAACGCTTCACGCTACCTTAATCTGAAGTGACCCCCAAGCGCTTGTTTCAGGGCACCCGCGGCCGGCCGTGGTATTGCTCGCGAAGTCGGTGCGGCACCATCGGGCAGCGTACCGGACAACCAGGAACAAAGGCGTGCGGCGTCCATTAATCCGGTTATCCCGACAGACCTCTGCCATGGCTGGCATTCCCAAGAACACGAAGCCGGACAATGAGCGTGAGCTCAACCTGGCAGAACGCCTATACCTGCCCGAGATTTTCAAGGGCTTGGCCTACAGCTTCAAAAAGCTGATCAAAGAGCCACAATACACCACGGAATACCCTGATGAATTGTGGGATCCGCCCGATTCCTACCGTGGGCGCCCGGTCCTGGTTGAAGAGGATGGCAAGCCTCGCTGCGTGTCCTGCAACCTGTGCGCAAAGGCGTGCCCTCCTATGGCGATCTCCATGCAGTCCAAAGAAACGGACGACCCGGCAAGTCCCCAGGAGCGCGAACCGGCATGGTTTGAAATCAATATGCTGCGCTGCATCTACTGCGGCTTCTGCGAAGAGGTGTGTCCCGAAGAGGCCATCGTGATGTCCAAGGAATATGACCTCACCTTCCAGGATCGCAATGAAGCCCTCTTCGGCCTTGATCGTCTCCTAGTGCCGGTGGAACGGCTCAAAGACCGCTTGCAGTACCTGGAAGACTACAAGAATCCGCAGGAAGAAGCAGCACCGTGGCAGCACGCGGAGGACAACAACCTGCACAGCCTCAAAGATCGGCATCACCTCGAGCAACTCGTGGCTGGCGGCATGGAGGCGCTCGAGAATACGCACCTGCGTGAAGAGACGCCGATCGCCAAGGCCAATACCTGGACCGGCCGGGCACCGGAAGAGAATGACTGATGCAGCCGTGCTGCGCAATGATCTTGCCGGGCAGCTCCGGCATACTGTGGAGGAGCTCGAGGCTACGAAGCAAGTTGCTGCGCGCCTGACAGACGCAGAGCTGGAATCGCGTCTGATGGGGCCCTCTGTGAAAGAGTGCTACGGCACAATGGCCGACTGGGACCGCACCGTGATTTTGCCGCTGCTAAGGCGCATGCAGGAAGAGTGCGAGCCTGAAGGCGTGGCTGCGCTACCCGAGATCCACAGATGGAATGCCGTGGCGCTTGGCGACATCCTCGAAGCGGCCCAAGGTGCGCGCCGTGCGCTGATCGCATACGTGAGAGCCTTGCCGGATACGAACTGGACTCGAAGGGGCACGCTGGCAGGCGAAACGCACGATGTGTTTGGACTCCTGCACGCCTTGACGCAGCACGATGTACACCTGCTGCAGTCCGTAGCGCGACAGCTGCAGCGAAGCTTCTAGGCCCATGGCAGATTCGCGGACTAGCAGCTTGATTCATTACCGGGCATTCGCAAAAGCATTCGAGGCACGGGATTTTCGCCCGCTGTACCTGTTCTACGGAGATGAATCCTACTTCATTGAAGAGCTTCAAGAGCTCGCCATAAAGTACGCCATCGACGAAGAGCTTAAGGATTTCAACTTCGAACTGATGTACGGCGACGAGACGCCCAGCGCGGAGGCCATTGAGCGTTGCATGACGCTGCCCATGATGGACGCCCGCCGCCTGGTCATCATTCGCCGCTTTGAGCAGATGGCCGGCAAGCGCTTGTGGGCTGCCTATGCGAAGCGTCCTAACCCGCAGGCGGTGGTGATACTGATCTGCACCGGGCGGCCAGCCTTCAGAGCGTTGCCGTTCAAGACATTGAAAGAAAAAAAGTATGCCACCGAGTTCAAGCGGCTGACCGCACGGCAGCGATCGACATTTGTGCAGTCGCTCGTAAAAAGCGCCGACTGCGAGATCGACGACGACGCCGTTGCCTGTCTTTTAGATTACGTTGGGACCTCGCTGCGTTCTGTCGTGGGAGAGCTGGAGAAGTTGAAGACCTTCGCGGCAAAAAATGCACGGCTCACCAGAGACGATGTGGTGTGTGCCATCGGACAGTCACGCGAGATCAACTCCTGGGAGCTGAGCGACGCCGTTCTCCAGGGGCGCTTGGCTGATGCAGAACGGATCGCGGCACAGTGCGTGGAGCGCAGCACCAACCGACCCAGTGAAGCCATCCGGCTGGTCACCATGATCGGCAGCCAGCTCGCCCGAGTGTGGCAAGCCAAGGACCTGTTGCAGAGGGGAAACCGTTTCGAAGAGGTATCAGCGTCCTTAAGGATACCCGACTTCATGGTCCGAAGGTACGTCAATGTGGCCCGGCGCTTTACGCTTGCTGAACTACGAGAGCTTTTCAGCGTAATCCTGGCCGCGGATTGCGAACTCAAAGGCGAAAGCCCGCGAGAGGCGCGGCTGGTACTTACGCTGATGCTGCGAAAGATGCACCGGCTGGCTCCGAATGCTTATCGCGGAACCGCTCGACGCTCATATTGATACCAGCATAACTGCACGGCGAATCCAACCGCATTGTGCCCATGGCAAAACGTCACTACGCAACATCACGGGAAGAGGCGGCGCTGCTGGATGAGCTGCTGTGCGAATATGTGGACGGCACCATTGATCAGGCCGTTCGGGCCGCTTTTGACGAGTGCGTGAGCGCGGACAAGAGCCTTGCAGAGCGCGTCCAGTGCCTGCGCCGCACGCGCCACCTCTTGAAGCAATACCGTTGCCGCGACACCCGCGGCGTCCAGCAACGCGTTCGTGAAAGGGTTGAGCGTGAAGTACGAACATTGCAAGACGACTTGACAATGCTGGAAGGCCTCAGTCCGTTTGTCGGCGCGGGTACCAAGGCTGCGCTCGCACTCTGCACGTTGCTGATTGCCGGCACCGCAGGCCATGTGCCTTCTCCGTCGATCCACGACAGGGTGCTG
Organism: Rhodothermales bacterium; assembly: GCA_951812585.1. Classification (GTDB taxonomy): domain Bacteria; phylum Bacteroidota; class Rhodothermia; order Rhodothermales; family Bin80; genus JAAXGV01. The sequence continues at coordinate 1,216,571 of OX638318.1, forward strand.
CCAACCGCAGCGCCTGCTGCCTTTACCATGGAGATTCCCATGACGCCACTGCGCGGTCCAGTGCCGAAGGTTCCCGTTACGCTGGCAAGCGGACCACCTTGGGCACCGGTCACCATCGCCGCGTTTGAAATCGCACCATAATGCACCGGGCCCTTAGCTCAGTGGTTTAGAGCGCTCGCCTCACACGCGAGAGGTCACAGGTTCGAATCCCGTAGGGCCCACACACTACCGTTTTTTTCTTATGAAGTCTTTTGCAGCCACCTGCCTTGCGATTGCCGCACTTGCCGGGAATGCTTCGGCGCAGTCGTATTACCATCAGCCGAAACCTGTTGCCGCGTTCGGAGGTGCCGTCGCCGTTACCGAGACCAGCCTCTTTGTGGCAGAGCCGAGCGGATTTACACATCCGGGCCGCGTGCACATCTATAACGAGGCGGACGGCGCATGGCACATAACGCAACACTTGGAGGCTCCAGATGCAGCGGTCGGAGATGGATTCGGGAGGCCTTTGGCCGCTAGCGGCACGACGGTGCTTACGTCCGCACGAACGCCCAGCCGCACATACTTCTTCGAACTCGTTGGCAACACTTGGACTCAGGCTGCCCAGCTTCCATTCGGTGCCTCCAGCCTGGCCGTGCAGGACCACTGGGCCCTTATTGGCGTCGTCGGTGGGCAAGACCAGCCGGGCCAGGTCTTTGTCTATCGCAAGAGTGACAGCGGCTGGGAAGAGACCGCGCAGCTCACCGCCGAGGTGCCGGGCTTTGGCACAGCGGTCGCGCTAGATGGTAATGTGGCGCTGGTAGGTGCACGCGGCGCGGTCTGCTTTTACCGGTGGGACGGCACCACCTTTGTTGAAGAAGCATGTTTCCAGGGACCGGACCTGGGCATTGAACGCGGCTTCGGTGCTGCCGTGCACATAAACGGAAACAGCGCCTTGGTCGGTGCGCCAACGGATCAGCAGTTTACGGGGTCTGTGCAGGTGTTTCGGTATCGGGAGACATGGGAGGCGGCGGAGCTGTTGCGGCTCGAGAATCCAGAACGCGGAGAGCGGTTTGGCACGGCTGTGGCCGCCACCGCGGAGGGCTTTTGGGTCGGTATTCCCGGAATCAACGGCGGCACCGGCGAACTGCAACTGTTCCCATCTGACGATGTCCAGGACGTGGTCGTAATTGGGCCTGGCGCGGACGCGGGACGAACCGGCTTCGGCATGACGCTCGCCATAGGGACCTCCGTTGCGCTGGTCGGCATGCCTTCTGCGGCCTACGGCGAAGGCAGCGCGCGACTTTTGGTAAGGGACGAGGATGTATGGGCGCTCGACGCTGAGCTGTTTGTCGCGACTGCACCCTTGGACCCGATACTGGGCGGCGATGCGGTGCAGTGCGATGCAGGCGCGGCGGCAGGCTACGAGTGTGGCCAGGTGGATCTTGTTTCCTTCCTTCCGCTCTCCCACCTGGGCACCAATCGGGGCGTTCGGCTGAGCGATGTATGGGGCTGGACGGACCCGGAAACCGACAAGGAGTATGGCTTGGTCGGTCACTTGGAAGGCACGATATTCGTCGACCTCAGCGATCCCTCCATGCCGATTGTTCTGGGTGAACTACCGAGGACCGCCGGCTCTCCCGGCAGCACCTGGCGGGATATCAAAACCTACAAGGATCACGCCTTTATTGTAGCGGATGGTGCGGGCGAACACGGCATGCAGGTGTTTGATCTGACCCGTCTGCGCGCAGTGCCCGATGCACCGGCTCAGTTTACAACAGATGCGCACTACGACGGTATTCACAGCGCCCACAACATTGTCATTAACGAGGAGACCGGTTATGCCTTTGCTGTGGGTGCCAGCAGCGGTGGACAGAGCTGCGGGGGCGGACTGCACATGATCGACCTTCGCCAGCCGCTGTCGCCAACATTTGCTGGATGCTTCGCAGATGAATCCACGGGGCGACGGGGCACCGGCTATTCGCACGACGCCCAGTGCGTAATCTACCATGGCCCCGATGCGGCATATCAGGGCCAGGAGATCTGCATCGGCTCCAATGAAACCGCCATCAGCATCGCGGACATCACCGACAAGGAAAATCCGGTTGCGATCTCGTCCGGCAGTTATCCGGATGCGTCATATGTGCACCAGGGTTGGCTTTCGGAGGACCATGCTTTCTTCTACCAGAACGATGAGCTAGACGAAATCAGCCAGCGGGTCGACCGCACCCGCACACTGGTGTGGGACGTTAGCGATCTGGATGATCCAGTGCTGGTCAACGAGTATTACGGGCCCACTGGCGCGACGGATCACAACCTCTATGTCCACGAAAACCTGATGTACCAAACGAACAATGCCAGCGGCCTGCGCATTGTGGACATCACGGATCGTGCGGCACCTCGGGAAGTTGGATTCTTTGATACTACGCCGTACGGCACCAACGATGCCGGCTTCAACGGCACTTGGAGCAGCTATCCGTATTTCAAGAGCGGTATCATAGTCGTCACCAGCCGACGCGAGGGACTGTTCATCGTGAAGAAGCAGTCCGTGGGATCCTAGTCCGCCGCTAATGCGCCGCGCACCCGCTGGTGCCGCCGAGGCCTTGTCCAGCCTGCCAGGCAGATTGACCGGAAGTGTGCCGTGAGACGGATGCGCCTGGCGCGTTTGCCGATGCCTGTGGCGCCGGCCTCGAGCATCCGGGAATGGCTTGTCTGGGAGCGACAGCAAGGGCGCTTCAGCCGGCAATCGCAACGGCGCCAGTGATCCGATTCTCTTCGGCGCATGCCCTGCACATGTACGAGCATGCGGGGTGTACCACCGCCGCATGGACATATACCTGGCCGTTTGCGACACGCGCGAGGGTAGCGGGCAGATCCGGTTCTGAATGCCATGTTTGGCGCGTTCACGCCGTCGCGCAGGTGCGGATGGCCCGTTTTGGAATGCCGCAGATCGCACGCACAGCGCGCGAGAGTACGGCTTCGGATCACGGCAGTACGCGCAGCTGGATTCCACAGACTGGCGAATTGGCGAACGTCTTTTGCCCAGGCGCAGACAGGTAGTGCACTTGCCTTGACTTTGCGGCGTCTGCGCGGGAGCTACGACTGGGTCGGCGCGTATCAAAGCGGATGCCGGCCTGCCCAGCGATGCGAACCCACAGTGCGGAAGTTTAGATGCATCCTGCTGATGCATCCTGATTCGGGATCTTTGCAGATCTGCTTGCCTATAACTGCCACGCTGCCAACATCGATACGCCTATGTACGTACCCAGACGCCAGCGAATGCTGGATCAGTACCTAAAGGAGATTGGCCAGATTGACCTGATCACGCCCGCCGAGGAAGTGGAGCTGGCCAGGCAGATCAGGGAGGGGGACGAGCAAGCACTTTATGAGCTGGTGCAGGCCAACTTGCGGTTTGTGGTATCGGTGGCCAAGAAATACCAGGGACAAGGGCTGCATCTTACCGACCTTATCAACGAGGGTAACTACGGCCTTATCAAGGCGGCCAAGCGCTTCGATGAAACCCGCGGGTTCAAGTTCATCTCGTACGCCGTTTGGTGGATACGCCAAGCCATCCTTCAGGCGCTGGCTGAGCAGGGACGTGTGGTGCGCCTGCCGCTGAACCGTATCGGCACCATCAGCAAGATCCGCAAGACAAGCGCCCGCCTCGCACAACAGAAGGAGCGACGCCCCAACTACGAGGAGCTCGCCCTAGAGCTCGAAATCGATGTGGAAAAGGTGCGCGATGCCATGCAGCATACGAAGCGCCATGTGTCGATGGACGCGCCGTTCAATGAGGACGATGACAACAGCCTTCTGGATGTGCTGCCCAGCAACGAAAGCATCTCGCCCGACGATCCGCTGCTTGACGAGTCCGTCAAAATCGATATCGAACGCGCGCTATCCATGCTTGAACCGCGCGAAGCAGAGATTACGCGGCTGTACTTCGGCATTGGCCGCGAACACTCGCTGACGCTGGAGGAGATTGGACAGCGCTTTGACCTTACGCGGGAGCGCGTAAGGCAGATCAAGGAAAAATCCCTGCGCAAACTGCGCCAGAAGCATCGCAAAGAGTACCTGAAGGTACACATCGGATAGCCCGTGCAGCGAAGCCTAAAGTCAGGCAATTCACGATCGTCAGGCACAACAAGGGATCTGGCCATGACGTGCAGGTTGTGTGCGATCTTACAGTCAATGACGAACTACGCTGCAAGGCAGCGGCGCCTTTTGACTTAGGCGTGGAGCGTACAGTGGCACTATTCGACGGAGCAAAGCACTTGAGGCATGTCCTGCCCAGGCTGGACCCAATTCGACAAAGGCTCCAACCAGGACTTGCCAGGAAAAAGAAGCAGGAGAGCCGTAACAGGAGGGAGGCCAGGTTCGCTCTGGCCCGGGAAGCGGAGCGACTGACCACCCTTAGACGAGGGCGCATACGAACCACGAAGCTGGACTTTAGTGAGCAGGCCTACACATGCGCGCATTGCGGGTCGACAATGGGCAGGAACGACGATGCAACAGCAAACATCCACATAAGGCCTGGCTCCTTCGAATGGATGGGAAGTGGCCCGGGTCCCAGGGCGAATGGGACCCAGAACCCTGGGCTTCCAAGTCAAACCGCTGGTTCCGCGCTTCGGCACGGTGCCAGGTTGCACCACCATGAAGAATCATGTGCCACCGTACCCGAGGCAGCTAACTCGCCCGGCACTTTGGCACATAATTCCCTTTGGTTTACCTCTGGCGCCTCCTCCACAACAGGTCGAAGCGCGAAACCGTTTTGTGCGCCTGCCGCGCCCGCCAAGTTGGCTGTAACCAAGTGCACAAACATTCGTAATCCAAACAGTTCTCCTTTTTAACGTACACGTAACGGCCAGGGACGCGCGGGCCCTCCCTAATTCTCCGATTTCATGATTGCGCTCATTCGGCGGGTCTCTCTGCTTTCTTGCGCCGTGCTTTTGGCAGCAGGCTTGGCTGGTGCCCAGACACCGCAAACCATCACCATCAATGATGCTGTGCGCATCGCACTAGACCAGAACTATCAGCTCAAGGTCAGTGCCAATACCGTTCGGCAACAGGAGATAAACCTGCGCGGCAGCAAGTACTTCCTCATTCCAAGTGTCAATTTTGGTTCAAACGCGGGCCGCAACTTCGGACTGTCGTTCGACCAGACCACCGGCAGTGTGGTCAACTACTCTTCAGATCGGTTCGGGCTCAGCACCAGTGCCAGCTTGCAGGTGTTTTCCGGGTTTAGAGAATGGGCCACACTCAAGCAGGCCCGTCTGCGCGTGACCGGAACCGGACTGGATCACGAGCGGCAGCGACAGCTGGTCGTGTTTCAGGTGATGGACCAGTATCTGAGCCTGATTCAAGCGCAATCGCAACTCACGATCCAGGAGGAGAATCTGGATGCACAGCTGCAGCTTCTGGCACAGATACAGGAGTTCGTAAACGCGGGCGCGCGACCTGTGTCGGACCTCTTTCAACAGCAGGCTACCGCTGCCAATGCGGAATTATCGCTGCTCGACGCACAGCGCAGCATAGAATCCGTTGAGAACCGCCTGATCCAGACGCTGCAACTGGACCCCTTCGGTGGGTATGAGTTCATGGTCCCTGACCTGACAGAGCTGGAACTGATACCGGAAGATTACGATGTCGAGGCGCTAGTGCGTACAGCGTTTGAGCGCCGGATGGACCTGCGGGCGCAGGAAGCAGAGATCGACATCAGTGCGCAAGGCATACGCATGGCGCGCGGCGGATGGATGCCGCGCATCAGCCTTTCGGCGAGCGCAGGCACGAACTACTCCAGCGTGCAAGGATTTGCCGGAGGCGGCCAGACCGTACCGTTCAGCACGCAGCTGGAAAATAATCGGAGCGAATCGGTAGGCATCAACTTTTCGATTCCCATATTAGACAATTTCGCCACCCGAACGGCGATGCAGAACGCGCGGGTAAGCTACAGCAATGCGCAGCTCGGCCTGGAAAACCTGCGCCAGACCATCCGGCTCAACGTGCGCCAAGCCTATTTGGACTACCTGCGGGATGAAAAGTACCTGGATGTGACCGAAAAGCAGCTGGCGGCTGCAGAACAAGCCCTGGAGGCTGCCAACGAGCGTTACAATGTGGGCTCCAGCACGCTGGTGGAACTGGCACAGGCGCAGTCCAACTTCGTAGCCGCTGCCAGTAATCGGGTGGTCGCGATCAACAGCTTTTTCTTCCGCAAGCTCCTTATTGACTACTACATCGGCGTACTCGACCCGGGCCAGCCGCTGTTTGAATAACCCCGCAACTATGGCTAAGAAAAAGAAGAAGAAGAACCGCACGAGACGCCTGCTGTTCTTTCTTGGTGGAGCGCTGATTATTCTGGTGATCCTTGCAGTAGTCGCTAACCAGATCACCGGTGACCGATCAAGCGGTCCAAGTGTGGAGGTGGCTGAAGCACAGATCCGAACGATCACGCAGACCGTAACGGCCTCAGGCCGCGTGCAGCCGGAAGTAGAAGTCAGCATCAGCCCAGATGTGTCTGGCGAGATAATCCTGCTGCCGGTCATTGAAGGACAAGAGGTCGTGGAGGGGGAGCTGCTTGCCCGCATCCGTCCGGACTTCTATGCAGCACAGGTGGAGCAGGCGGAGGCTTCGGTGCAGCAAGCCCGTTCGATGACTTCTCAGGCACAGTCCGACCTTTTGTTGTCCGAGCAGGAGCTCACGCGACAGCGTCAGCTCTTTGAGCGCAAGGTTGTGGCCGAAGACGTTTTCCAGCAGGCACAGACCCGCCATGATGTAGCCCTGGCTACGCTCGAAGCGGCGCAGTTTTCTGCCGCAAGCGCGGAGGCGCGATTGCGACAGGCCAAAGAGGATCTGCGCAAGACCTCGCTCTACGCGCCGATGGTCGGCACGATCAGCAAGCTCAATGTGGAGCTGGGCGAACGGGTAGTAGGCACGAGCCAGATGGCAGGTACCGAACTCATGATTGTGGCTCGGCTGGAGCAGATGGAGCTGGAAGTCGAGGTAAACGAAAACGATGTAGTCAACGTGTCGCTGGGAGATACGGCCTCCATTGAAATCGATGCCTATCCCGAGCGCACCTTTACGGGCGTCGTAACGGAGATTGCCAACTCGGCGCGTCTGCTTCCGGGTGCCTCACAGGAGCAGGTCACCAACTTCCCCGTGAAGATTCGCATCACGGACCGCCACAACGTTGGCAGCAGCAGCCGCGCAACGCAGGTTGCTTCAGCTGTGACCGAAATGCCTGCCGCTGAAACGACGTATCCAAACTTCAGGCCTGGCATGAGCGGCACGGTGGACATATACACGAACACCATGCCCTCGGTTGTAGCGGTACCCATACAGTCGGTGACGGTGCGGGATTTCAACGAGATTCGCAAAGAAGAGGCACGCATGGCGCGCGCCCGCGGTGAGACTGTCGATTCTGTAGCAGCAGAAGACAACGATTCGGCGGAATCGTCGAGCTTCATGCGCACAGAGGACCTCAAAAGGGCCGTATTCCTGTTCGGAGAAAATGGTACCACATCAATCGTTCCCGTGGAGACCGGCATCGCAGACGACCGCTTCATAGAGATACGCAGCGGACTTGTGGGCGGCGAACAAGTAATCACAGGACCATACAGTGCGGTCAGTCGTGAGCTCAAGCCTGGCATGAACGTCCGCCGCCGCACGCAAGACCGATAGTGGCATGTCGATTCAGCGTCTGATTGCGCTGCGCAACGTCAAGAAGATCTACCCCATGGGCGCGGAAGAAGTGCGCGCGCTGGACGGGGTTTCGCTGGACGTTTACCCGAACGAATATGTAGCAGTCATGGGACCCTCAGGTTCGGGCAAGTCCACGCTCATGAACGTGATCGGGTGCCTGGACACTCCTACCGAAGGCACCTACCACCTGCGCGGAGAGAATGTCGGCGAAATGGAGGACGACGAGCTTGCTGAGATTCGCAACCGCGAAGTAGGGTTTGTCTTTCAGACGTTCAACCTGTTGCCCCGGGTCAACTGCATTCAGAACGTAGAGCTGCCGCTGATCTACTCAGCCAAGCGGAAGGCGGAGCGCAGGCGCATGGCAGAGATCGCACTGGATAAGGTTGGGCTCTCGGATCGCGTTACGCATAAGCCCAACGAACTGTCGGGTGGTCAGCGGCAGCGCGTGGCCGTAGCCCGTGCGCTGGTCAACAATCCGTCGCTCGTCTTGGCTGACGAGCCCACGGGCAACTTGGACACAAAGACCGGCGAAGAGATCATGATGCTCTTCGAGGCGCTGTACCGGCGCGGCAATACGCTCATGGTCGTGACACACGAAGAGGAGGTTTCACGCCACGCGCGCCGCGTGATCCGCCTTCGGGATGGCCTCATCGAAAGCGATGTGCAGGTTGAGGACCCTGTTCTTGCCAACTACAAGATCGCGGCGTAGCCACAGGGCGCGCGCACGTACAGGGCAGCGAAAGCCGCGCCCCCACAAGCCTTAGCCTGAAGTTATCCCCCAAACGCCTTGCTCAGGGCACATGGGTCGAGGATTGCTATGATTGCGACGATCAAGATCGTCGTCACACGGTCAGTGTTGCTGATGTCAATTGCCACGGGAGGGTGGCTCACGAGTGCCATTGTCTCTGCCCCGATTACAGCGATAGAGAACACTGTGGTGCGCCCCTGCGAAGACGACAGGTGCCAGACCGTGTATGTGGAAGACGAGGACGGCAATGTCAGCAATACCGGTACTATCGTATGTGTACATGACCCGGATAGCGGCACTATTTGTCGTATAGGTCGTATAGACGGGGCTGAATGCACGGAAAGCGACTGCCGTCGCTGCCTGTGGTGGATGTTCTGGTGCTGAAACTTGACTCTAAACTGTTTTCACTTAAGCTCCTGTTGCGAATGTATCCTGCCCTAGGCGCCGCCCCACTCTGTCTTCTACTTTTCCTGTCGGTGCAGTCCTGGATTACACCGGTAGCAGTAGCGTATTCCGTCGTGTACCACGCCCAGACGCGGGTGCATCCGACTAGTGAGAATATTCCGAAGATTACGGATCCCGACTTCTTGCTGAAGCCACCAGGCGATATCAGCACCATCGGTGTGAACTTCTATTCCTCCCTTGCGCTCACAGACTCGTTCCAGATTGGCGTTGATGAGGGTGAAATACACGAGATGTTAGGCAACATTGTAGACATTGCTCTTGATCCCGACGGGCGCATATTCGTATTGGACAGCGAATTCAGTGAGGTGCTGATTTATAACGCTGATGGCTCATACTTCGGCACATTCGGCAGCGCGGGTGCTGGCCCTGGGGAGTTTCACACTCCTAGAGTAGTATCACTATCTGATTCCGGCACAATAGCTGTAGTCTTCGCAGATAGAATTCAAGTGTACGAGCGCTTGGACAACGGCCACTTCCACTCTCGCAACAGCTTTGGTGCAGTTGGTTCTTATGGCTGTGCCATGAATGGTCACATTTACATCCTTCGCTTATACCCCAATAGGCCCGATAGGCCCGGGAACATACAAAAGTTCACGTTGGATGGGGAGTGGGTCGCATCGTTTGGCCACCCCTATAAGTCGGACAAAGCTTATGTGGCAACCAGTCTGTCAAGGAAGGGAAAACTTGCCTGTAGTGAGCGGCACGGCGTCGTCGGCATGGTGTTAGACCGGATACCAGTTTTGTATGGGTATACGGAAGAAGGCTCACTCTTGTGGCGAGTGAAATTTGAAGGACTAAGAGCTGCACCGGTGGAAGAGCGGGATGGGGGACGCACGCTAGGCTTTAAGAGGTGGTCGGCAGGCGAAGCTGCGCTTGCAAGCTTGCATGTTGATGCGGACGGCCATTTCAACATCCGTTATATGGTATTTGTCAAGCGCGGACGAGAGGCACCACATCACTTATATCGGATCAACGCGCAGACTGGATATGGCAAATATGCCGGTCATGCCCCGATGCTTCGCGCCATATACCGGGATTACGTTGTTCAGACTTTGAGTCATCCGTATCCTGCGTTACGTGTATTCCACTATGGCCAATAATAGACCTGCCACCTAGTCGGACACATGGCTGTTAAACTGATAAATCGCCGCCTGCTGTTGTGGGCCCTTGTCTTGTTTTATCCACGCTTGCGCTGAGCGTAGCCCGTTAATTCCTGCACCGGCAATAAGCTTCACATGGAGGCAATCCCGCATAGGTTAGGGTTGCGCCCTACGTGCCAGCATTCAGGACCGACGAGAATAAGGAATTAGTGCTGGTGTACATTGGATCTCGTTCTTGCGCTGCATCGAACGATGCGGCTCTACCTGATCTAGTTGAAGAACTAAAGCACCAAATGCTGCGTCGAGCCGTCGACTCGAACATGGGGTTTTCTGCTGTGGGAGTAGCCGTAGATTGGCTAACAGTTGATGGATGGCAACATCTGGCTAAGTATGGCGCATTCGATGAGATTGTCGTGGGTCGCAAGTGGTCTGGTTTTTGAGCCCGTCTTTTCGCGAAGGAGGTAATTGTCGGGAGCGCAGCCACACCACAGGTGTTGGTCTATGTGCGGCAAAGAGGAACCAGTGCGGAGGAGGGTGCCACCACATGGGATAATATCGTGCTTGCCCGGAAATTAGGCGTAACACAGATACAGAACTGGGTTGACAGGGGGGCACCTGTGCCACGCGTGCTCTAGCCTTGCACTTGGACCGGTTGATGGCAATCTACTGCATGATCGCCTGGTAGAGACGTGTGTGGACGGGGCTATTGAGCACCGAAAGATGCAGTAGGGCACGGGACTGCGACGGCAGCGCGGGTTGTATGTTTACCACTCCTGACTTCCGCGATTTAGTACAAAATCGTATGCGTTACATTTGACCAACATACAATATTGAACACTATGCGTGCTGATTTTGAGGGGATCCTTGAGGCTCCTCTCGATCGTATCCGGATTCCCTGGACTCCTTAAGCGAGCGGGCCGGGATCGGCCAGCTCGCGGGTCCTGCTGGGGTATTTTAGTCCGGCTGCGCTGTAGAGTGTCCGCTGAGCAGCGGTGGCGGGGGAGGCGAGCAGGTACTGCTTCAGCGTACTGGTGTCGGTGATGAGAGAGACTTGCGCGCCGCTCAGCTCTGCCAGGATACGGGCCTCGCTGAGTGGCTCCTGGCCCGCATGCATGGTGTTGTGCTGGTAGCGCAGCAGGCGCAGCAAGGCAAAGGCGACGAAGCAAATCGCGATGTGCGCCTTGACGCGGCTGGGGGTCCAGTGATCGATGGGCCGCGTCGCCATGGTGTGCTTGCGCACGCGAAAGCCCTCTTCGATGCGCCACCACTCCCCGTAGTACGCATAGATGTGTTGTGCTGGATGATTGTCGCGATCCAGGCTGGTCCAAACGCCGTGGAGGCCGTCAAAGCATGCGTCTCGGTCAATGGCATCCTGGTCCAGTGCCACAGCATTGCGGTCCACCTTGAGAAAGCGGCCGCGTTTGCCGCTTCCCTTGATGCCTTGCGTCAGGCGACGCTTGCGCTTCTCTACGATGCGGTCCCGTTCATAGGCATCCTTGGCCGCCCGCTTCTTGCTGTAGCGCAGCACCAGACGCCGGCCTTTTAGTTGCCGTTCTGTTACGCTGGTACCTTCGCTGACCGTGACCCAGTCATGGGATGCAAAAAGTGCGGCCTCCATCCTGCGTGGCAAGCTGCGCAGGCGCGCCGCGACCACCCAGTCCCACCCCTGGGAGGCGAGCAGGTCCAGGTTGTCCTGGCTGCGCATCCTGGCGTCCGCAACCAAGACCACCCGGCCTATGTCAAAGCGCGCCCGCAGGGTCTTCAGTGCTGGCCCCAGCGTGCGCACATCGGCCGTGCTGCCTGGAAATAGCTCATATCCTATCGGCAGCCCCTCCACACTCTGGAACAAGGCCAGAACGACCGGCACCTTCTGCGGCTTACCGTCCTTGCTGAATCCCTTCTTGCGAAGATCCTCGCCCTTGTCGCTGGCGAAGGAAAGCGTCGTCACGTCGAAAAAGAGCACATCCACCCGTTCTTGCAGGAGTCCGCGCACTTCATGCGAGACGATTGACTGCAGCCGTGCAATCCGGTCGTCATTGACGGTGTCCATCATGCGGTAGAACTTGTCCGGATTCACTTCCACGCCATGGTGTCTGGAAAGCTTTCCGCAGCACGCAAGCTGGTGGAGACCAAGCGTCTGATTATGGGCGTTCACGAGGTCTTCGGGACACTGTACGAGGTGCCAAAATGGGCCTCCTGACTGCGCCGCGAGGGTGAGGCTGAGCCCAACTACTATGAAGTTCAGTCAAGAAGACCCTCTTCAATATCATCGCGCTGCCGCTTTGCGGGGCGCGCGGGCGTCACCCAGGCTCTCTGCAGTCAACAGCCTCCTCGGTGCGCTCAAAGGTCACGGACTTCTCGCTTTGCACCAAGCGCACGACCTGAAATACGTTGCCCTGGCCCACAGTGGTCCGGCAATCGCTACCGGGAGCGTAGAGCCGGTAGCGTGCAATAATGGTATCTCCAGAATCCTCGACTTCTTCGAAGCGCAAGTCATAGCCGCCGGTCGGCACTGGCAATGCGGCAATGAGGATCATCTCCATCTCAAAGTCCACCGGTGCGAATGCCTGAAGTGGCCGCAAGGAATCTTGAAAGACGACCCAGGCATCGGAGGTTCGTATGGCTGTATGCACCGTGTCCACTACGGCCTGCCGTCCGCGGCCTACCTCGGAAAAAGGCAACGACAGATAGGCCTCCACCTCTACGCCGGAATCCTGCCCGCTCCAACAGCCAATGAACAAGAGCACAAGCACAAGGGGAACGCGCTTCATGGTGGGAACCACTTTGGTTACGCAATCATTTAAACACCCGAATATAACCCGATAGCCCACAGCAATGACGATCAAGACGCTTGATGTCCACGCCTTGGTGGAGAAGACAGCCAGTGAAAGCAAGGAAGGCAATTTGTTCGAAACGGTAGCGATCCTGTCCAAGCGCTCGCGGCAGATCGCCTCGCGCATGAAGGAGGAGCTGGACACCAAGCTCTCCTATTTCGAAGGCTTCGATATGGAGCTGGAAGATCCCCAGTCCGTGGAAGAGCAGCGGCGCATCTCAATGGAGCACGAAGTCTTGCCAGAGCCTACAGAGAAAGCCATAGAGGAAATGTTCGCGTCGGAGATCTACTTCCGTGATCCGCAGGGCGAAGCGCAGGAGTAGCCTGGCGGCGCGGCAGCCCAGCCACTGCATGCAGCAGCTAGTTTGATGGCGCAGCCGCAGTGCTCTATCGTCATCCGGGGCGCGCGGGAGCACAACCTGCAGGACATCAGCCTAGACATCCCCCGTGACCAGCTCGTGGTCATCACCGGGCTTAGTGGCTCGGGCAAGAGCAGCCTGGCATTCGACACGATCTACGCCGAAGGGCAGCGACGCTACCTCGAAAGCCTGAACTCCTATGCCCGCCAATTTTTGGGCATGATGGAACGACCCGATGTGGACTACATCGATGGACTGTCTCCAGTTATCGCCATAGAGCAGAAGACAGTTTCACGTAATCCCCGCTCCACAGTTGGCACGGTTACGGAGGTATACGACTTTTTACGCCTGCTCTTTGCGCGCGTCGGCACACCCCATTCTCTTGCCTCCGGTAAGCCGCTGCGCAAGCAGTCCAGCAGCGACATTGTCCAGGCCATCGTTCAAAGCTCGCCGAACCGCTTGCTGAGCATCCTAGCACCGGTTGTTCGCGGCCGCAAGGGCCACTATCGCGAACTGTTCGAGCAGATCGCTGCCCGGGGGTTCACGCGTGTCCGTGTGGATGGCGCGGTTCGCGCCATCCAGCCTGGAATGCAGGTCGGACGCTACAAGACCCATGATATTGAAGTCGTAGTGGACCGCATCAAGGTCCAGGGCGACATACGCCAGCGCGTTCGGCAGAGCGTGCGCACTGCATTGGAAATTGGGTCTGGCACGCTGTTGGTGGCCGCTGAGGAGGAGGAGGATCGCTTTTTCAGCAAACATCTCTTTGATCCTGCGACCGGCCAATCCTTTGCGGAGCCCTCGCCAGGGCTTTTTTCCTTTAACTCGCCCTATGGCTGGTGCCCTCGGTGCCAGGGAATGGCGATCAGTGAAAAATTCGACGATAATCTCGTTATCCCGATTCCCTCTCGTTCAATAGAGGAAGACAGCATCAGGCTGATTGATCGGCAGAAGGCCCCTTTTCTGCTCAACGTGCTGGATGTAGTAGGCAAACGGTATGGATTCAGCAGGAAAACGCCCTTGAACAGCCTGTCTCCTGCCGCCCTGCATGTGGTGCTGCATGGCGCAGGCGACGAATTGTTTGAAGTGACCCATGTGTTCTCGAAGGAGGGCCACGTCTCCATGCAGTTTGACGGCGTGTACGGTCACTATTACCACCGGCTAAAAAACGCCTGGCCCGGCGAGGTGCGGCGGATCAAGCGTTTTATGCGCAAGGCTGATTGCAACGCCTGCGGCGGCACACGGCTGAAGCCGGAGGCGCTGGCCTACCGAATTGCGGGTCGCACGATCGCGGACCTGGTGGCTATGAATATCGAGTCATTGGCAAACTTTGTGAAGAGCCTTGGCTTCGATGGAAGGCAGCAGCGCATTGCCAAGCCCATTCTCAAAGAGATTGCTGAGCGCCTGGGATTCATGCTGAACGTGGGTGTCGGTTACCTGAGTCTGGATCGTGTAGCACGCACGCTATCTGGTGGCGAGAGTCAGCGCATTCGCTTGGCCACCCAGGTGGGGACGCAGCTGACCGGGGTTCTGTATGTGCTCGACGAGCCGTCCATCGGACTCCACCCGCGAGACAACCGACAACTTATCGCGTCGCTTAAGCTGCTGCGCGACATGGGCAACTCGGTTCTGGTCGTCGAGCATGACCGCGATATGATTGAGTCCGCGGACTTTGTTGTCGACCTGGGCCCCGGGGCGGGCGAGCAGGGCGGGCATGTCATAAGCGCCGGCAGCCCACAGAATTTGGCGGCGCGCACGAACGGGATGACAAGCCTCACCGTCGAATACCTCACCGGACAGCGCGAAATCGCCGTTCCTCAGGTGCGACGTTCACCCGGTCACAAGGTACTGACGCTCAGAGGAGCCAAAGGGCATAACCTGAAGGGAGACACGCTGGTGCTACCGCTGGGGCTTTTTGTGTGTGTGACCGGCGTGAGCGGGTCTGGCAAGAGCACGCTCATCAGCCAGACACTGAAGCGCATCCTGCAGATCAAACTGATGACAGCCAGCACAGTGCCGCTGGAATACGAGTCGATCACTGGACACCAACATCTCGGCAAAATCATAGCCATCGACCAGAAGCCTATCGGCCGCACGCCGCGCTCTAATCCAGCGACCTATACCGGGGTGCTGACACCTATCCGCGACCTGTTCGCCGCAACACGAGCAGCGCTGATTCGGGGTTATGCGAAGGGACGCTTCTCGTTCAATGTTCAGGGCGGACGATGCGAGCACTGCAAGGGTGCGGGCATGATACGGCTGGAAATGGATTTCTTGCCGGATGTGTTTGTGACCTGCGACCATTGCAATGGCCAACGTTTCAACAAGGAGACCTTGCAGGTGCTCTACAAGGGGCAGTCCATTGCCGATGTACTGGACATGACCGTAGATGACGCGGCGGCATTCTTCAAGGATGTGCCATCAATTGCCCGCAAGCTGCGCACGCTTCAATCCGTGGGGCTGGGCTATATCCGTTTGGGGCAGCAATCGACGACCATTTCCGGGGGCGAGGCACAGCGCGTAAAGCTGTCCAAGGAGTTGTCACGCCCGGGCAAGGGCGACACCCTCTATGTCCTGGACGAACCTACGACCGGCTTGCATTTTGAAGACATCCGCTACCTGCTGAATGTGCTTCAGGCGCTGGTGGGCAAGGGCAACACCGTTGTGGTTATTGAACACAACATGGATGTCATCAAGGTTGCCGACTATATACTGGACCTCGGCCCCGATGGCGGAGAGGCGGGCGGCCGCATCCTCTTTGGCGGTTCTCCAGAGGAGCTGGCCCAGCAAGACACCTATACCGGCACCATCCTTCGGAGCGTTCTCGCACCGGAACGCGCGGTGCGACCCGCTGCCCCCGTGCACAGCGGATGACGAGGCAATTCGCACCGCGTTGTCGTTGGGGCAGCGGTGTGCAGCCGCGCACAAGGCCGTGCAGCGGCCGGTGCACAGCCGGATCGGCGGACACCGCGTGATGGAGCCTTGCCAGAGGACGGAGGCGCTTCGTCACACCCTAATGCGTACCTTTCCAGTACCATCAAGATCTGGAGGACTCCACCATGCAGAGATTCCTTGTTGCCGCATTCATGCTGCTAGGCGGTGCATGCACTATCACAGCTGACGCGCAGACTACATATCAGCGCCCGCCGGAAAGCCTCGCACAGCTGGTAGATGCGCCTCGGACACCATCCGTCATACTTGCGCCGACGCGTGATGTCATGCTCTTTGCGTATCCGCCCAGTCTGCCTTCAATTGCCGAGATGGCTGCACCGGAGCTGCGGCTCGGAGGCACGCGCATCAATCCGCGCAACAACGGCCCGAGCCGAATAAGCACCTACGTGAAGCTCTCGTTTGCCAATCTGGATGGTGGAGATGAACGACCAGTGACAGGTTTGCCAGAAGACGCAGGAGCCAGCAGTGTCAGCTTTGCACCGGATGGACAGCACATTGCCTTCCTGGTCCACTTCGCTGATCATATTGCGCTGTACACCGCGAATGTAGAGACCGCAGAAGCCCGCCGGCTCACAGATCGCGCCATCAGCTATGTCAGCTACGGAGCTTATGAGTGGATGTCAGACAGTCAAACACTGTTGGTCAAGGCCATTCCCAGTGATCGCGGCGACGCGCCGGAGGCACCACTCGCGCCGGCGGGCCCCGTTATCCAAGAAAACTCCGGTGAGGTGTCTCCCGCTCGCACGTATCAGGACCTGCTTCAGAACAGCTTTGACGAAGCACTGTTTTCGCATTACATGCAATCCGAGGTGCTGCGCATTGCCCTTGATGGCGCTATCGTACGCATAGGGGATCCCGGCCTCATCCTGGCCTTTGATGCGTCTCCCGACGGACAGTATGTACTCGCCAGTCGTATCACCAAGCCATTCTCCTACATCGTTCCATACTCCCGCTTCCCCCGCGTCACCGCGGTGTACACTGCGAAGGGCGCGTGGGTGCGCGACATAGCTTCCTTGCCGCTGGCCGAAAGCATTCCCACGACTCCCGGCTCAGTGCGCACCGGACCGCGCAGCATCGCGTGGCGCGCAGACAAAGCGGCAACACTGTACTGGGCGGAGGCACTAGACGGAGGAGATGCGCGCGCCGACGCTGCATACCGCGACCAGCTTTACACGCTATCCGAGCCGTTCGAAGCGGAGCCGCAGCCCTTCTTGAAACTGGAGCTGCGCTACAGCGGCATCACCTGGGGCCGCGACAACCTCGCCCTGGTGAGAGACTACTGGTACCTTGACCGACGGTCGCGCATGTTCATCATGGATCCGTCCAGTCCAGACCCGGCGCTGCACACGCTGTTTGATCTGCAGATTGAGGATCGCTACAACAATCCGGGGACGCCGCTTACGCATCCTACGGGACGGGGCACCTCTGTGCTGCTCACCGATGGCGATGCGCTCTTTTTGCACGGCACCGGAGCTTCCGCAGAGGGCAACCGCCCATTCCTGCGAAAGCTGGATCTTGCAACCCGGGAGACGACCGAGCTTTTTCGGAGCGAAGCGCCCTACTATGAACGCTTTGTGACGTTTTTGGACGACGCGCAGACGCAGATACTCACGCGCCGTGAATCTCCCTCGGAGCCCCCTAACTATTATGCCCGACACCTGGAGAGCGGAGCACTGAGCGCCATCACAACTTTCCCGCACCCGTATCCTGACCTGGACAACATCCAGAAGGAAGTGATCCAGTACACGCGGGAGGATGGCATTCCGCTCAGCGCCACGTTGTATTTGCCCCCTGGCTACGACGCTGCACGCGATGGCCCCCTGCCCGGGCTTGTCTGGGCTTACCCGACCGAGTTCAAGAGCGCCGCGGCCGCTGGGCAGCGGCGAGACAGCCCCTATCAATTCAAGTCTGTAAGCTACTCCGGCTTTGTACCCTTTGTGACGCGCGGATACGCCGTTTTGAACAACGCTTCCATGCCGATTATTGGCGAAGGCGAGGACGAGCCAAACGACACCTTTCGGGAACAGCTCATCAGCAATGCCCAGAGCGCCATTGCGGAAGGCGCGCGGCGCGGCGTGCTGGATCCCGACCGGGTCGCCATTGGAGGACACTCATACGGGGCCTTCATGACAGCCAACCTGCTGGCGCATTCCGACCTCTTTCGTGCGGGTGTGGCACGCAGCGGTGCGTACAACAGAACGCTGACACCCTTTGGGTTTCAGAACGAACAGCGCCTGTTCTGGGAATCTCCAGAGACATACTACTACATGTCGCCCTTCATGCATGTGGACAAGATCAACGAGCCAATTCTCTTGATCCACGGCGAAGCCGACAATAACTCAGGCACCTTTCCTGTGCAGAGCCGCCGACTGTACGGCGCCTTGAAGGGACTCGGCAAGACGACCCGGCTAGTCATGCTGCCGCATGAAAGCCACGGATACCGTGCTCGGGAATCTGTCCTGCATGTGCTCTGGGAAACTGATCGCTGGCTTGAATCCCATGTCAAGAATGCGCCGTCGCGCGAAGTTAAGGTGGCAGAGCCCTCAGGAGACTAGCACCACACATCCATCAGTGCTGCCAGCATCCTGGCGATACTGAGCGAAACCGTGACGCATGGTGTAGCGGTGCCGATGACGCTTGTCATCGGCATCAGATGCTGCCGCGAGTGAGAGCACCCGCCCCACGCATGCGCGCCGCCGTGCGTGGGGCGCGCCACCACAGTCCACACCCCCGGTGTCCTTCACGAGCCCTGTCGCACACGCGCACAAATGGCGCGCCTATCGCGAGAAGGTCTTGACTGAACTTCATAGTACTGTTCTGAGCGCGGCTCGCCCGCGCCATGGTCGGTCTGGTACAACCCCCGGTGCGCCTCTTTCTAAAGAATCAAAGGGCGGCGTCGCGTGCTGCGCGCCAGCTGTTATGCGACAACAATCGCTGCGATGCCCGCCCCAATGATAGCGATATCGCAGTCCGACCTCAGGTGTCCTCAGCTGCGGGAATGCCGTGCTTTATGATGTGCTCCATGGCATCAACAAATCGGTCCAATTCTTCCAGCGTTGTGAACACGTTGGGAGTTACACGCAGCCCTTCGAATTCCGCGTGCTTTATGGACGTCGCAATGATCCGGTGCGCCTCCCAAAGGTATGTCCGAACATCTTCGGTGTCAACGCCTTTGATCTGAACTGTGCCGATGCCGCATGAAAACTCAGGCTTGAGACTGGTGTGCAGCCGCACACGGTCGTGCGTCAACAGTCGCTCAGCCCAGTAGTTGCGCAGGTAACGCAACCGTTCCTCCTTCCGCTTGGCGCCGATACCCTGATGGAAGGTCAGGGCCTCAGCTATCGCAATATAGTTGGCGGCGGGATGCGTGCCGATCTCCTCATACTTACGGATGTCCTCGTCCATTCCCTCCGGTGCCGCCATGAGTGGCCAAAGGCCGCCAATCTTGTCCCGACGGACGTAGAGCATCCCCGTGCCATGCGGAGCCAAAAGCCACTTGTGGAGGCTGGTGGCATAGTAGTCGCAGTCCAGATCTGCATGGGTGAAGTCAAAGTGCGCAAAGGTGTGTGCACCGTCCACGATGACCGGTATCCCATGGCGGCGCGCCATCTGCACCACGCCCTTCACGGGCAGAATCTGCCCCGTGATATTGATCATGTGGCACATCAGGATTACGCGCGTCCTGGGGGTGATATTCGACTCAAACAGGCGCACAATTTCGGCCGGGTCCTCTGCAGGAATCGGCACTGGAAACTGGACCAGCCTGATTCCTTCCCGCCGCTCGCGCTGCTTGAAGGTGGTGATCATTCGCCCGTAGTCCTGCGTCGTCGTCAGGACCTCGTCGCCCGGCTCCAAATCAATGCCCAGCTGACATATCTGCAGGCCCTCGGAGGAGTTGCGGACGAGCGCAATCTCCTCGTCTTCACACCCGAAGGCGCGGGCGATCCGTTGCCTCACACCTTCGCGCTGTGGCCCCAGAATTCGCCACATCGTATAGACCGGCGCCTCATTGGAATAGTCCAGATGCCCCTTCATCGCTTCCTGCACAATGGTCGGAGACGGACTGACCCCGCCACTATTCAGGTTGATGAGGCTTCGATCAACCGAAAACGCCTGCTGCACCTCGAGCCAGAAGCGCTCGTCGCGCGCGATTTCTTGCGGCGCGCCGGTGACGCCCCGTATCGCAGATAGGGCTTGTGGAATTGCGCCCGGAATAAGGGTCGCAGGCACGATGCCTGCGCTGCGCAGGAAGGCACGTCTAGTCACCATGACAAAAACCTGGATAGGGAAACCGATTGTACCCAATTAGATAAGACGAACCGGGTTAACCTGCAAGTATTTTTGAGATCAGCCTGCAATACGTTGCTGTGCGTCTTGATCCTGGCATGCAGCGTGCAGTGCGGGGGTGGCTTTGCTGCGCACGCGCCAGTGGACAAGATCAGAGGCGTAACCCTGGATGCCCGTCGTGCGCCGCCCGATAGCGTTCTCCCCGCCCTCGCGAACATGGGCGTGACGCACATCACACTGATTTCCTTCGCATATCAGCGAGAGTTGGATGTGCCCACCATGCGCATGCAGCCGGATGCCAACTGGTACAGCGAAAGCGACCGGGGCATCAAGTCCTTGGCGCGCCAGGCAGACAGCTTAGGGATGCAGATCATCGTAAAGCCGCATATCTGGGTAGGTCGCTACAGCGCGGATGGACAGACACGCGCCGATATCGGCTTCGGCACCGAAGCGGACTGGTTGGCGTGGGAGGAGCAGTACCACGCGTTTCTGATGCACTATGCTCGCCTCGCTGCCGAGACCAACGCCGCACTGTTGGTTGTCGGCACCGAACTCCACCGGCCCATCAGGGAACGGCCGCAATTCTGGCGCACCCTCATTGCCGACATACGCGCGGTGTACCCTGGAGCGCTGACGTACGCCGCCAACTGGTGGGAAGAGTATGAGGATGTGACCTTCTGGGATGCACTGGATTTCATCGGAATACAGGGATACTTCGAGCTGAGCGCGGCGCCTGATCCTTCAAAATCGCTGCTCTTGGCCGGGTGGGAATCACCCAGGCAGTCCATGCAGCGCCTTGCGGAGCGCACGGGACGCCCGGTCCTCTTTACCGAATTGGGATACCGCAACGCGCCGGATGCGGCGGCTGCACCGTGGCGATGGCCCTCGCGCGCGGAAGCTGAGACCGCCCAGCCTGCCGATGCGCTCCAGGCCCGGCTCTTCGACGCCTTCTTTGAAAGCCTGTGGCATGAGCCCTGGTTCGCCGGTGTAATCCTCTGGAAATGGACACCGCAACCCGCGCGGCGTCAGCACTATCTGGACTTTTCGCCGCAGGGCAAACCAGCCGAAGCAGTGATTGAACGCTGGTTCAACTCGAATGCACAGTAGCGGCCGCACAGCGACACCGCATGGACAACCATGAACAAGAGACCTGTGGGGCGGCCCGGGCCGCATACTCCGCCGCGCAGCGCCGGCTGCATACCTGGATCGTTTGCCTGCTCCTGGGGTGCGTGGCACCGGTCGCATGCGACTCGGGTGGCGTCGTTGAGCCGCCGCCGCGTGAGGGACGCGGCGCAACCGTTAGCGTAACGAAGCTCTACGAAAAGCCACGCGCGGAGGTCGACGCCGAGCTGGACCGCTTGGGCGTTCCGGCCACGGCGCGATTCGGCGTCGCCGCCTACCGCATCCTGTACGAAACCATTGGCCTGCACGACGAGCCGGTTACAGCCTCCGGTGCCGTTGTAGTGCCGGGCCCGGTGTTGGGGGCGCTGGACGTGATGAGCATTCAGCATGGCACAATCCTGCGCGACGATAAGGCACCCTCCCAGGATGAGTCTGCGCAGTTCCTGGGCGTGGTATATGCGGCGGATGGGTACCTCGCCGTGCTTCCCGATCTCCTAGGCCTGGGAGCCTCCGAAGGGGTTCATCCATATCACCATGCGGCCACCGCCGCCACGGCGGTGGTGGACATGCTGCGGGCAAGCTACGATTTTGCTGCGGCCGAAGGCATCACGCTTAGCGGCAAGCTTTTTCTCTCCGGGTACTCGCAAGGCGGCCATACCGCCATGGCCGCCCACCGCGCACTGGAGGCAGAGTATTCGGACGAGTTCACGGTCACGGCTTCGACCCCGATGGCGGGGGCGTACGACTTGTCGGGCGTCATGGCCGAGATCATACTGAGCACAGAGCCCTATCCATCACCGTACTACCTGCCATACCTGCTGATAGGCTACGACGCGGTCTATGAGCTTTTCGACAGCCCTTCGGATTATCTTGCCAGTCCCTATGATGTGCTCATTCCGCCACTCTTCGACGGCACGCACGGGCCGCGTGCGATCAATGCACTGATGCCCGACATCCTGCGCGATGTTGTCAATCCAACGTTGCTGGCAGCATTTGAGCAGGATCCCAACCATTTCTATCGCCGTCTCTTTGAAGAAAACGATGTATATCGCTGGTCGCCCAAGGCTTCGATACGAATGTACCACTGCTCGGGCGACCGCCATGTGCCCATAGACAACGCCTACACCGCACTTGAAGGCCTCAAGGGCGGCTCCGGCACCGTGGAGCTGATAGAGCCGGTGTCGGGTGCGGACCATTTTGGCTGCGCCGCCTTCGCCGTCTATGCGGGCAAGGCCTGGATTGACACCTTCTGACCGGTTGGTTTCGTGCGCAGCCGTATGGCGGCCTTAGTGGACGCGCAGCATAGTGCCCGTTTCAACGCGCAGCGGACCGCCTGCATCAATCAGTACACGGTACAGGTATGGTCCCGCGGGCATGTTGGCCATGTCGAGGGCTATGCGCTGGCGCACGCCAGCGCCCAGCGTACGGAAGGGCACCTCCAACACCGTACGTCCCAACAGGTCCATCACCGATACCGCTACGCGTGTGCGCTCGGCTACATCCAGCACAATGTCCGTAGCATCCGCAAACGGATTGGGTGTATTGCCGTGTACGAGTATGCCCAGACCGGGCGCTTCTTCCCCGCGCCCCGTGGATTCAACGATTGTAATATTGAAGTCGGTAGAAGCCGTCCGGCCCGCCTGATCCGCAGCCTCCCAGGTATAGGTAGCGGCCGGCACCAGACTCGTCGGGGTCCCCGTGATCGTTCGCGAACCTGGATCGAAGCTTAATCCAGGCGGTAGGTCCGGGGAGAGAGCGTACGTATACGGCACCACGCCGCCGGTAGCGCCGGGAAGCACCACTGGCGTGATCGGCATACGCAGAATCAGAGTTTGATCCTCAACCATCGCATTCAGCTTCAGCGCCGCAGGGCTGAAGCGATATATCCTACCGTTGAATGCAAGGATGAACACCTCGCCGTGCCGGTCCTGGCCGAACGATGAAATGTTGTACTGCGTATCCGCGACCTGCGTGTTCTGCGGAGACCCTGTGGGATCCCAGGCCCAGATCGTGCCTTCGACATAGTCCGCGTAGATATACTTCCCTTGCAGTGACGGTACGCTCGTGCTGTGATAGACGTAACCTCCGGTAACAGAACGCGCCTGGCCGCCGCTGGCATAGGAGTGCACCGGCAGCTGAAGCCCCGACCTGTTGCATCCGCTTGAGGGCCGATAGCATTCAGGGCCCTCCATGGTGTTCCACCCGTAGTTGCCGCCGGCTGTGATGGTATCCACCTCTTCGTACGAGTTCTGCCCCACATCCGCCGCGTATAGCCTCCCCGTCGGCGCGTCGAAGCTGAAGCGCCAGGGATTTCTAAGACCCCAGGCCCAGATCTCCTCTTTGTAGCCGCTGGTATTGCCTTCAAAGGGATTGTCCGATGGAATGCTGTACGGCGTCGTGCTCACATCGATGCGAAGCAAGCTGCCAAGCAGCGTGGTTCGATCCTGGCCGTGGCCTTGCGGATCGCCCGCACTGCCGCCATCCCCCAATCCGATGTAGAGGTAATTATCCGGCCCGAAGGCGAGTTGTCCGCCGTTGTGATTGCCATAGGGCTGCGCGACCGTAAGCAGAATCTCTTCGCTCGAAGCATCCGCCTTTCGGTTATCGGCTGCGCTGCGCGCATAGCGCGCGATAACGCTGCGGCGCGGGCTGCGCGCAGAGTAATACACGTAGAAATCGCCGCTGGTGGCATAATCCGGCGCAAATGCGAGCCCAAGCAGCCCCTCCTCGTTGTTCGCCCGGCTTACCTTGGTTCGAATGTCCAGAAACTCCGTGGCCTGCGCGACTGCCGGATCATTGTCAAACACGTAGATCATGCCGCGCTGCTCCACCAGAAACAGCAGGTCGCCTGCATGCTGCAAATCTACAGGACGCTCAAACCGGAGCGCCGAAAATACCTGCTCCACCGGCACGCTCTGGGCCCATGCGCCGGATGCAGCCATGAGCATACCGCCAAGGACTGCGAGATGGATACGCATGGCACTACCAGGTCTGGTTGCAGTACACTTGCCATCGAGGCCTACCGTTATATACGTTCGATTAATGGATTTGCTGCACTCAAGGAACGCGTCTGGTGAATCCTGCCATATGCCGCTGGACTTGGCATTATGTTGCTGCATAGTGGCATGATGACATCGGCGACACGTTTCAGCCGGCGGGAACGGTGACAGAGCTGCGTGATCGTGGGCACAACCGGGATCACAGCCGCTCAAGTGGCTCGCCTATTTGGTTAACCCTGATATTGCGGCAGCCTGGTGACGAGGAAAACAGCTGCCCTGCGATCTTTCAATTCACGCCATCTGTAAGGTGTTCAATGACACCCCTTAAGGCGTAGTATATAGTAGCATATATGGGTTCTCAAGTCGCGCTATTCGGGCGGCGGCGAGTACGCCAAGAGGAGGATGGCCCGTACCCGTTGCATGGAAACCACGGCGCGAGATCAGAAGCGGGCTGCTTGGCATGCGCGCGGCAAAGCTGTCCATTACATGCTGGGACGCTGACAAAAACTGACCCGCTATTTGATAGGGCGACCTGTCACGCTGGACTACAACCTCGTCGAGCATGCGCCGGCATGGTGCCCATAGTAGTTGATTTCAGGTATGCATCCAGGCGGACAGCCTATGCCCCGCCGTGTCGGCACTGCACTGGCGCTTCTCTGTCAGACCCTGCCAATACCGCATGAAGCGTATCCGTAGTCCTGTCAAACGTATTTGCCAAGAAGCGAATGTGGAGTGTGATCTTCTTCCGATCCGTCAGGATCAGGGACATTTGCAGGGTTTGTGGTAGGGGTTGCATAAGGACCATATCCACCAGGCTTGATCAAGGTAAAGCGAAGGGCCCGGCAGCATCAAGTGGCACAGCTAAGCTTGTGTCGCAAGGATCGTTTTGAACCAGCAAGCAGATGGACTGCGGCAACGGGCTGGCCGCCTGCTTGCAGGAACGTTCTGTTCAGATCGATGAAGGCGGACGCGGGGAAATCATCTGGGCATCGCCATTTGGACGCAGCGCCTCTATTCGCAATCGCATTTCCCTGTTGTAGCGCTCCGCTCCCGGGAAGCCGGATGTAGCGTACTGGATGCGCCCCTCGGGGCCTAGGATGAAGTGGGCGGGGATGCCTGTCACGCCAAAATCCGTAGCACTGCCCTCATCGTACAAGACCGTAAAGGTATAGTCGTTCTCGGAGAGAAATTGCCGCGTTTCACTGTGGTCAACATCGGTCGTGATCGCAAGAAACATCACATCCTGGGCCACCGCGTACGAGTTTACCAAGTCGCGATAGTGAGGAAACTCCGAGCGGCAGGGCCCGCACCAGGTGGCCCAGTAGTTAAGCACCACAACTTTTCCTTGAAGCTCCGACAGTCGCCAAACGGCTCCCTCGGTATCGGTGAGACTGAAATCCGGAGCCTCCCGGTTGAGACGGTCGTTTACCAAATGCTTTCGAGCTGCGTCAGCAACCTTCACGCGTGCGGCCTCAAGATCGCTATCCAGGGACGCTTCATTGCCGCTGAGACGAAACGCCACCGCAACTACTGCTTCGCGAATGCTGTCGGCATCGCTGCCAAGGCGCTCGTCTTCGGTGTTGTGCGCCAAAGCAGACACAAGCGTTTCGTACGCTTCCTCGTCTCTGCCTTGCCTCGCAAGGAGTTTGCCAAGCGTTGCAAGATGGTCGCTTCGGGGAACGGCTGGCGTTGCAATAGCTCTCAGCAATGACTGTTCCGCTTCCGCATCCCGCTCCAGGCCAATCAGTGCCTGCCCCCTGTGATGCTCAAAGATGGCATTCCAGTACCTTGTCCTGCTCTCCATTCCGCGTGCTTGCACTCCAGGATAAAGCAGACCGGGCCGCCCTTGTTCGAGCATGCCTATGGCCTCGCCTACATATGCGAGTGCCTCTTCCAGCCTGTAATCATGATCTATGAGCGTCCGGACCAGCTGAGAATACCGCCGTGCCCCACCCCAGGTATCAAGAAGCACCAGATCCCGGCTCGCATCCGTAATTCGATCAAGCAATTCTGCACTCGCCTGCCCGTCCTCGCTGCGCTGCCGCCCCGCTTCCCGAACCAGTACTGATCGCTCCTCGGAAAGCGCAACTGCGTAACTGCCGACATCGCCGCTTTCCCACGATGGAAAGAAGCGTTGCTTCCAGCGCTCGGTGACCTCCAACCGTTCTTCCATGGGCGCATCCCGCGTCTCAAAAAAGTCCATGTAGTGCATATCAAAATGAAACATATGTGCGCCCATACGCCGACCCTCTGGCGTTTCATCAAGGCGGGTCAGCCAGCGACGCTGCGATTCAGAGTCACCTATTAGATCGTATCCGACTGCCATAAAGTATAGATGGCGTGGATCGGCGCTTGTGTCGCTAGCCACCACGCGAGTGGATTCCAGCTCTCGAAGCAGCTCGGCCTCTATCGCTGCTGCTTCCTCATCACCGGACGAGCGCGCCGTCACGAGCTGTGCCTGTATGTGGTGGATCCGAAAAACCGGCGATTCATCGGTAGGTGATACGCTCGCTATATCGATCGCCATCGAATCCAGGATCTCAAGCCACCTTTCCGACTGGTTTAGATCGCCGACGGCGTCCTCAACACTCTCATACGGCTCCACGCGATCTGGAAAGTCTCGAATGGTTACGCGGCCAACTTCAATGGTACGATCTAACCAGTCTCGTCGCCCGCGCAGACTTCCACCCCAGACAAGCGTGTTTAAGTACCCTTCGTGTATGCGCGGATCGTCGGGGGCCAGCTCCATAGCCCGTTCGAATGCCTGGACTGCTTCCTCATACTGGTTCATTTCTTGTAGTACACGGGCATAGCCGTACGCTGCTTCGGCATTATCTGGCTCCTGCTCCAAGGCCCTTTCGAACCCGTCACGCGCCGCCATAAAGTCGAAAGCTGCATAGTGCTGACGCGCAAGTTCGATATGCTCTTCGGCGCTTGGTCCGGAATCTGAGCACGACACAAGGACAGTGGAGGCAAGCAGCAACGCAAGCCCGGTAGCGCATGAAATGATGGTTTCCGAAGTTCGCGTACAAGAAGTCATCGCTGGTTGTGTCTGGACGATAGAATTAGCCCTGCCTGTTACTCTTACTCTCAAAACTTGACAACGGGTCCGTGCACGGCAGCGGAGCCGCCGCCCGTGGAGCAGCTTTGGAGTGGTGCGGGTTTGCGCGATCCGTGCTGCGTGCCGGGTGCACCGCCGTGATTCTCCAGCGAGAGTGCGAGTTCCGTGCACCATTCTTTGGTGTACAAGAGGCTTGGGCGGATGCGCCTGGAATCCGCACGGTAACCCGACCAGCTAAGCCCCTCGGATCAGCTCCGCAAGATCGGGTGCTTGGAGACGGCGGATTACCCCATGGGCATTAACCCCGCTCTTGGGGCGCATGGGATCCAGGTCGCTGAACTTTCAAGTCCAACGCGGGCTTCGGGCACGGTGCTACGTTGGACCACCAGAAAGAACCGTGCTCCAATGAGGCTGCATCTTGTTACTTTGGAATATAATTCCCCTCTGAACAGCGTTGCTTGGCTTAAGCGTAACTTGCCGGATCCAAACCCACTTACCACCATGAAACATTTTGGAACAATCATACTCTGCCTAACCCTGGGCATGGCTGCGTACGGACAGCAGCCCTTGGAGCTAGAGCAGTATCTTGATATGGAGTCGGTGTCGAGCCCGCAGCTTTCGCCGAGCGGCCAGGAGGTCGTCTATACGCGAGGCTGGATTGACCGGATGAACGACCGGCGGGCTTCTGCGCTCTGGATCATGAACGCAGATGGTTCGCAGAACCGGTTCCTGGTTGAAGGGTCCAGCCCGCGCTGGTCGCCAAGCGGGGACCGCATCGCATTTGTTGCACGAGGCGAACCCTCCGGCCCTCAGCTTTTTGTCCTTTATCGCGGCCTGACCGAGCCGGCCACGCAGATTACCCGACTTGAAAACGATCCCTCCAACGTAGCATGGAGTCCGGATGGGCGATGGATCGCCTTTACGGCGCTCGTGGATGGCGACAGTGGATGGGGAATCAACCCGCCCGGCAAGCCCGAGGGCACGTCTTGGACCAAAGCGCCGCGCGTCGTTGAGGATCTGGTTTATAGGAGGGATCGCGTAGGCTTCTATGAAGCTGGCTATACGCACATCTTTGTAGTGCCCGCTGCCGGGGGCACACCGCGTCAAGTCACCAGCGGTGACTGGCACCACGGTCGCGGCGGCCTGTCCTGGACGCCCGATGGTGCGGAGCTTTTGTTCAGCAGTCTGCGGGTGCCCGATGCAGAATACGCTTGGCGCGAGTCCGAGATTTACGCCGTAAGCGTGCGCTCTGGCGCAGTGCGGCAGCTCACCTCTCGGCGCGGGCCAGACTCCGGCCCGGTCGTTTCTCCAAGCGGCAAGCATGTCGCCTACACCGGATACGACTTTACCGACGACACCTACATCGCGTCCACGCTCTATGTCATGGGCATTGACGGCAGCAACCCGCGCGCATTGACACAGTCGCTTGATCGGTCTCCGCGCAGCCTGATTTGGGCCGACGATAATGCCGGCCTCTATTTCGGTGCCAATGACTACGGCACGCGCAACCTGCTTTATGTGTCGATGAAGGGCGCTGTGCAGGCTGTGACGGAGGGCAACCATATGGTGTCGATTTCAGACATCCAGGAAAACAAGGCCGTGGGGGTGCTCAGCAGCCCGCATCGCTCCAGCGAACTGGTCGGTATCGACATGGACGCGGGGACCATGACCACGCTGCTCAGCGTCAATGACGATGTTCTGAACTACGTGTCGCTCGGCGAAGTCGAAGAGATCAACTACACATCGACGGACGACCTGCCCATACAGGGAAGGATCATCAAGCCGCCCGACTTTGATCCGTCCAAGAAGTATCCGCTCATCCTGGCGATTCATGGCGGGCCTCACGGGATGTACCATGTCGGATTCAATTTCGCGTGGCAGTATCATGCGGCTCAGGGCTATATAGTGCTGTACACGAATCCGCGCGGCTCATCGGGCTACGGCAGTGCGTTCGGCAATGAAATCAAGCGAGCCTACCCCGGTAAGGACTATGACGACCTGATGGCCGGTGTAGATGAAGTCATAAGCCGCGGTTATGTCAATAAGGAAAACCTGTTTGTGTACGGCTGCAGCGGGGGCGGCGTGCTGACGTCCTGGGTCGTGGGCCAGACGCACCGCTTCGCTGCTGCTAGCGCCAACTGCCCGGTCACCAACTGGCTCTCCTTCGTGGGGACAACCGACGGTGCAACCTGGTACTACAACTTCGACAACCTTCCATGGGAGGACCCGTCGGAGCACCTCAGGCGCTCACCGCTTATGCATGTCGGCAACGTGAGCACGCCCACCATGCTCATGACGGGCGTGTATGACCTGCGCACCCCTATTTCGCAAACCGAGGAATACTACCAGGCGCTCAAGCTGCGCAAGGTCCCCACGGCTATGGTGCGCTTCAACGACGAGTACCACGGCACGACCTCGAAGCCGTCCAACTTTCTGCGGACACAGCTCTATCTGCATCACTGGTTCAAAAAACACGCACGCACGCCGAGACCCGATATGTAACGGTGATGCTCCAAGCGCACACAGCACCTTTGTTGCCTGTTGCCACTTGGCCTGCACAAATCCGTTATGAGGGTGCCACCTGTCAACCGCCGGTTCGCCGCCGGCCGGATACCCCGTTGCTGAACGCTGCGCGATGATCACCAATCCCTTTGCGGTCTTTCTGGTGCTTGCGCTGGTGGTCCTCGCGGCGATCTACCTAGAGAAGCACTACAAGGTGTTTCGTGCACTGAGCGCCGCACTCGTTGGCATCCTGCTGGCCATGGTGCTCTCGAACGTCGGCCTGATCCCGGGTGAATCCAAAGCCTACGACTACCTTATCGACCCGGGCGTGAGCCTTGGCATCGTGCTTATACTGCTCAGCGTGGATGTCAAGACCGTCGTACAGGCGGGTCCTAGGATGCTCGCCGCCTTCGGCATCGGATCGCTGGGTACTGCGGTAGGCGCACTGGTCAGCGGGCTGCTTCTGGCTCCGATGGTTGGCCCGGAGACCTGGAAGCTTTCCGGCCAGTTTACTGGGACATACACCGGCGGCGGCGTGAACTTTGCTGCGCTGGGCCAAGCTTTTGACACCAGCAGCGAACTGTTTGCGGCCGCCATCGCCGCCGATGTGCTGTTGACGGCGCTCTGGATGATGCTGTGTCTTACGCTGCCCCTCCTCTGGGCGCGCAACAAGCAGGAAAACACACATGAAGCGCCGCGCATGCAGGAAGGGTCGTTGCAGCAGGGGTTATACAGCAGCATACGCCCCATGAGCCTGATGGACGCAGGTGCGCTCGTCCTCATCGCGGCGGGGTGCGTTGGGGCCGCGGATTATTTGGGGACGCTGGTTCCGCAGCTGCCCACGGTGCTTTGGCTGACCACGCTCGCCCTGCTGATCGCGCAGGTGCCGGCCGTCAGACAACTTTCCGGCGCAGCCATGTGGGGCTACTACCTACTGCTGATGTTCCTTTCCACCAATGGCGCGCAAAGCGTCATTGCGAACATCATTGCAGTCGGTCCAGCGGTGCTCTATTTCGCGATAGGAACGGTGGCGCTGCACGGCATCGCTTTGTTTGGACTGGGCGCGCTGCTCAGGATTGACCTGCCCACACTATTGGTGGCCTCGCAGGCCAACGTGGGCGGACCATCCTCGGCCATGGCGCTAGCCACTGCGCGCGGGTACACGCAACGGCTCTTGCCGGGCGTGGCCGTCGGCCTCCTGGGATACGCCGTGGGCAACTACGCGGGGTTCGGCATCGCCACGCTCGTTCGCAGCCTTCTCGGCGGATAGCCTCATCCAATGGCGCAAACGACTCCCTTCGGCCTTTCCTGTCGCCTTTGGAGGCCCCACAGATAAAGCATTGAGCACATTTTGGAAAAGAAACCGCGACGTACGCTACTGAGCCGGACCACTTGGCGCGAAGCCCGCCGCCTGATGTGGAACCATCGCAGGCAGCTCGGACTGGGCCTGGCGATCATGATCGTCAACCGCCTCAGCGGCTTTGTGCTGCCCGGCAGTTCCAAGTGGCTTATTGACGAGGTGATCACCAACAGCCGCGTGGAGCTGCTGGTACCGCTGGCGCTGGCGGTCGGCCTGGCCACCGTCGTACAGGCCTTAAGTTCGTACGCACTCTCTCAGGTCATCAGCATCTCCGCGCAACGCCTCATCATGGATATGCGCAAGCGCGTCCATGCGCATGTCATCCGGCTCCCTGTCCGATACTTTGACAACACCAAGGCAGGAGAGCTGATTTCCCGGATCATGTCCGACGCGGAGGGACTGCGCAACCTGGTGGGCACGGGTATTGTGATGCTGGTGGGAGGCGTGTTCACCGCCGTGCTGGCACTGGCGGTCCTGCTCTACCTGAACTGGCAGATGACCCTGGTAGCGCTCCTTCTGCTTGGCAGCTTCGGCTTCTTCATGGGTCGCTCCTTCCGGCAGCTAAGACCCATCTTCAGAGAGCGTCACAAGATCAACGCCGACCTCACGGGTCGGCTCGGAGAAACGCTGGGGGGCATTCGGCTAGTCAAGGCCTACGGAGCAGAACCCCGTGAACAAAAGCAGTTTGGAAGCGGCGTAGCCAAGCTCTTCGGCAGGATTGCAGACAGCATCACAGGCGTTAACAAGACTACTGCGGGCGGCACTTTTGTGGTCGGGCTGGTAGGGGCAGTCATAATCTGGCTTGGCGGCAACGCGGTCACGCAGGGAACCATGACGCTGGGAGACCTCGTCATGTACATTTTCTTTATTGGCGTTCTGGCGGCGCCGATAGTGCAGATCGCCAATGTAGGGACGCAAGTGGCCGATGCCTTCGCGGGTTTGGACCGCATCCGGGACCTGTTCGCCACCCCTACCGAAGAGGCTGATGAAGCAAGCCGGAAGCCCCTGCCAACAGTTAAAGGAAACATCGTCTTCGAGGACGTGCATTTCAGCTACAAGGAAGATGTACCGGTGCTTCGGGGCATTTCGCTGACGGCCAGACCGGGAACGACCACGGCGCTGGTCGGCAGAAGCGGCTCAGGCAAGAGCACACTGGCCAGCCTCGTAATGGCGTTCGATGCGCCGCAGTCTGGCCGCGTCCTGGTGGACGGAAAGGACCTGACCACGCTGAAGCTCAAGGACTACCGGGCAAACCTGGGTATTGTCTTGCAGGAGAACTTCCTGTTTGACGGCACGGTGGCGGAGAACATTTGCTTCGCACGACCGGATGCGACCCGAAGCGAAGTGGAAGAGGTCAGCCGTATCGCCAACGCCGACGAGTTCGTGCGCGCTTTTCCAGAAGGCTATGATACGGTGGTGGGAGAGCGCGGCATCAAGCTGTCTGGCGGGCAGCGGCAGCGGATCGCTATTGCCCGCGCTATCCTGGCCAATCCGCGCATACTCATCCTGGATGAAGCCACCTCCAGTCTCGACTCAGAAAGCGAAGCCCTCATCCAGGAAGGATTTGCCATGCTGCGCCAGGGACGCACCACCTTCGTCATCGCGCATCGCCTGTCCACTATCAGGAGTGCGGATCAGATCCTGGTATTGGAGGAGGGCCAGATCGTCGAGCGGGGCACGCACGATGAACTCCTGGCACTTGGCGGGTGCTACAAGGAGCTTCATGATCAGCAGTACCGCTTTGAGCAGAACCGCTTCATCAATCCCGGCGAGGAGATCAGCACTAGGACGCCCGCGGTGCCCACGGCTGCGCCTCGGAGGCGTCGGTCCGTGCCGTGGCGGTCCTGAGCAGGAAAGCGGGCCGTCGCCTGCGCGCAAGGCCTGCGCACAAGCAGCAAGCGAACTTCAAGGCGCGGGCCGCGCGGGCGGCTTGCGTATCGCCCGCTGCTTGGGGATTCCATCGCGACCCTCCGTATCCCGTGCACCCCCGACCTGGCTGATGAACGCTGACGGCGGCGCATCAGTGAGAGACCAAGGCCCCGACTAGCGGATTTGCCGGCCCTATCCGCACAGGCAACCGGTAATACGCGCTTGCCAGAACCGAGCGGGTGACAAGCACTCCGACGCCATCAAACACAGTAACTGAGTAGCCACTGGGGCCTGACAACAGCGGAGCCGTCGTACCCAGATACGCAATGCTTGAAAACGTCTGTTCCATGTTGCGCTCTCGAAACACCAGCGTAAGCTCCGTGCGCAACTGACTCCACTCGTACCCCAAGGCTGCTGAAAGAACTGCGCCAACATCCGCCGAGGCATCATAAATCCAGTTGTAGCCTTGAGGTGGCGGGCATTCGCTGAAAGTTGGATAGCAGACCTGGTCCGTGTTCCAGCCCTCAAGCTGCATGTTGTCTGCGGCTGCGGCCCCGATGCCGGCCTCGAGATACCACCCACATGCATGAGCGTCACCTGCGGACTTAAGATGCAGAATCGTTGATTTTTGCTTTTCGGCGTGCGTCAAACGCAAGGATCCGCACGCTGCCCACTTGGACCCCGGCTAGCCCTCCCAAGTAGTCATAAATCAGACTTAACAATGGCCTTCATAACGTTTGGCTTGCCGTTATGGAGGCGCAGCATCAGATCTTGCGTACGCTTCGGACCTCGGAGCCGGCCTTACTGGCAACACTGGGCGCGCTAAGCGGCAAGAGCCGGACCGCGGTCAGTGGCATTGTCTGTGAGCAGCTCGGATTCTACGATGCGCGCGGCCGTCCGCAGCGGGCCGGCTGCATGAAAGCCCTTCGGACCCTGGAAGCGGAGAGCCGGATCTCGCTGCCGCCGACGCAGCATTCGCTGAACATTGCAGGACCGCGTCTTCTGGATGCGCCGGTGGCGGAACCGGTGGAGGTACCCGAGCGGGTGAACCAGCTCCAGGAGCTTGAGATCGTTTGCGTCAGGAGTGCGCAGGATCATGCGATCTGGAACACGCTGATGGACCGGGAGCATCCGCGGGGCGTTACGACGTTTGCGGGTGCGCAGTTGTGCTACTTGTTCAAGAGTGCGCACGGGTATCTGGGCGCGATCGGGTTTTCTGCCTCTGCCCTGTACTTGAAGCCTCGGGATGCGTGGATGGCCTGGACCGATGCGCAGCGCAGCCAGATGCTGTATCGCGTGGTGAACCTGAGCCGGTTTCTGATCCGCCCCGGCGTGCGGTGCAAGAACCTGGCCAGCTACTTGCTGGGGCGTGTGCTGCGACGATTGCAGGCAGACTTCCAGGCGCGTTACGCGTACGTGCCGTACCTGGTGGAGACGTTTGTGGGACCGGATCAGGAAGGAACGTGTTTCAAGGCTGCCAACTTCCTATATCTGGGGACTACGCAAGGGCGGGGCCGGCCTGCGCCTGTCAATGCCTGCACCCGCTCAAAGAAGAAGGTATACGTGTATGCACTTGCGCGCGACTGGCGCGCGCAGCTGGGCGTATCGCCTGTGGCGCTTCATCCCCGGCTGGAGGTGGGCGCAGGGCTAGACGGCGCGCATTGGGCCGAGCAGGAGTTTGGCGGTGCGCAGCTGGGCGACCGGCGGCGGAGCGCGCGTCTGGCGAAGAGCGCGACCTTACTGGCGCAAACCATGGGCAGTCCCATAACCGCAGCAGTGCACTGGGAGCCGGCGGCCATACGGGGATTTTACCGCTTTATCGAGAAGGCGGACGAGCTGGGGATCACGCCCAGGAAGATTCTGGCGCCGCATCGCCAGCGCACGATAGAGCGGATGCGGACCCAACAGACCGTTTTGTGCGTGCAGGATGGCACGGACATCAGAGCTACAGTACCCGTCCGCAGTGCGACGGTCTCGAAGTCATTGGCCGCAACCAGACGACGGCCCAGGCGCAGGGCGTGCACCTGCATGCGACGCTGGCCTTGAGCAAGGATGGATTGCCGCTGGGCGTATTGCGGTGTGCGTACAAAAAGCGCAAGGGCGCACACGCTGCGAAGACGCAGCAATGGATTGACGGGTTGAAGGACATTGAAGCGGCGGCGCAGACCCTACCGCGCAAGACGCGTGTGCTTGCGTGATGGACCGGGAGGCCGATGTGTTCGCCATATTCGCCGCGCAGGGTGTGCTGAAGCGGACGCACATGTTGGTGCGGGTAAAGGTGGATCGGCGTCTGGCGGAAGGCGAGGCGCGGTTGTTCAAGGTGATGCGCCAAGGCCCCCCGGCGGGTGTCTTGGCGTTGTCTGTGGCGCGTTTGAGTCTTCGCGCGAAGTCCGGGCGTGTAACCCACGAAGGCCGGCCGGCCCGCCATGCCCGTATGGAGGTGCGCTTTTGCAGGGTCACGCTGCCGCCGACCGAGGACGCATCGCAAGACCCGGTGCGCGTATCGGCGATCCACATCAGAGAGATTGCACCGCCGGAAGGAGCAGAGCGTATCGAATGGTACCTGCTGACCATCGCAGCAGTCACTACGCTGGAACAAGCCCTGGAGATGGTGGGATTCTACGTGCTGCGCTGGCGCGTGGAGGACATCTTCCGGATACTCAAAAGCGGGTGCAAGGTGGAAAAGTTGCGCATGCAACAAGCGTCGCTTTTGCACAGCATGATCACGCTTCACCTAGTAACGGCCTGGCGCATCATGCTGATGACACTGCTGGGTCGCGCGGTGAGCGAACTGGAAGCCGACGTGCTCTTCACCGATGCAGAATTGGAGATGCTGCGGGTGTACTCCCGGCGCTACAGTCTGGTCGAACTCACCAATCTGGCCTCGGCGATTCTGCTGGTGGCGATGATGGGGGGCTACATGAACCGGAAGCACGATCCTCCTCCGGGACACACGGTCGTGTGGCGTGGGTACGGACGGTTGCAGATCCGGGCGGTTGCCTACGAGGAGCTGGGGGCGTTTTATGACCTAGTGGAGCGTCCGCCCCCATAACGCGCTTCATCGCTTCACCCTTCCGCGCGCAATCTCGCTTTCTTCACATTCCGCCCAAAATGGTGTCGCCAGAGGTATGTCCATGCGACGCGTTGATCAAGCAGATTGTACGCTACCGGTAAGGACGCCTCGACAAGTCGTCCGCGCAGCCCCCATGGCAAAAGCAAGAAAGCCGACCACGACGATCTTTGCGGAATTCACCGTCAACATAAGCGGTACTACATCGCACTGCCCTCGCCATAAGCGCCAGGCAGATCCCCTTGTCAAGTTCAAAGTGTGAGTAATGGGGAGGGCTAGCCTGGATTTCCAAGAGCAATAATTTCCCTTAACGGATGATTAACCTTGAGCATGGACCAGGAAACTTGCTGACGGTGAAACTGAGCAATGCCGCAAGACAGGCTGCTATGGCATCAACTCTGAGGTGCCGAGTCCTATCGCGGCCAACACCGAGCCCTGTCGTGTCTCATCGAGGTATCCAGTCCATACACTTTGGGCTACGCCTTGTTCATCCAAATGGATTAGGGTCGGAACAGCTGATATGCCCGCTGCCCGAAACGGAAGCGCCACCACGGAATCAGCAAACACTCCGGCGGCCTCAAGGTGTAGTTGCTGCACAGCAGCTGACGCACTGGTGTCCACGGACGCGATAACAACAACGGGATGATTGCTGGACTCTTTAAGTTCGACCAGTGTCTTGTAGAATGGGTAGCTCTGCCTGCACCAGGGACATGTAGGGGAAAGTGCCAGCAGGAGCGTCTCGCTGTTTTCACCGCCAACACCTTTTTTCGGAAGGTCTAGGGTGGTGCCGGTGATCACCGTGGGCGTCGCATGAGGTTTGAACCCGGGCGGGCCTCGCAGCCAAGTTTGCTGTGAGGCCTCGTCCTAGTGAACCGCCCGCGGCAATACAGGCGGATTGAGTGCGGCTGATGGATTGAAGACGTGTGTAATGACTTGGGACTCAGCCAGCACTACCTGCGGTGTACGAATACCCATAGCCCGCAGGTTGAAGTCTGGGTCCTGCGAGACGAGAAAGGGGAATTTTGCCTGGCTCACGCGCCGTAGGAGCAGCGACTCGTAAGCGCCCTGCTCTACTCCCAGCAAAGGATCCGCATAAAGTGCCAGCACGGGATAATTCTGCGTCCCTGTGTCATCGTGATCCTCAGACCAGTATCGAAGCAGCTCCACTTGATTGGCTGAGCAGCCAATGCCACCCAGCAGTATCACGACGGCCGTGTCCGGCAGGGTCAGGCCTTGTTCCGCAATGGGGGTACGAGAATGCGCCTCGAAGAAGCCCGAGGCGGGAAGGGTCTGTCCTACAAGAGCCGTTGCGGCTGATACCCGCAGCACGTTATCCACCGGCTGTGGTCTTGATCGGTTCGAACTCTCCAGCCTCAAGCCGAGAATGACGACCAAGACCAGCCCAAACGGCACCGCAAACCACAGAGAGGATTGCCAGCGACTAGTCATCGTTAATTGGCTGAGGCGGGATGAAGCGATAACGAAGAAGCATGGGGTTGCCTACGCCGCCGTCAGGAAGTGACTCATGGCCGTCTCGGAAGTAGATTCGGAAGTAGATTCGACCGTTGCCGGCTCCTTTCGGCGCCTTCATTGAAGTCGTTGTACTAACACTCACAAAACGGTCCTTGTGGTCAACGATTGTAAGTCCTATATCTCCTTCTAGCACTCCTTTGCGGTACCTCAAGCCTGTGTGAACCATTACTCGCGTTGAACTGTCCAGCCTGAATAGACCCCTTGACCGGGAGGCATCGTAGAGAGCACCTATGCTTCTTAAATCCATTGCGCCCCGAGGGGAGGGGATATCGCGGCGCCTTTTTACCAAAAAGGGGGGTTGGTGTTGAATCGATTTAAACCGTAAGCTCTTAGCATCAGCATGGTAAATGTACGTGTACCATGCGTCATCATCAAAGCATTCCAGGCTGCGCCCGGGCACCAACATTACTTGGCCCATCAGTACAGGCCATTTAGGAGTCTCCAGTTCTATCTCTTCCAGCAACTCAAAACTGCTGGTAAAAACCTTTGCCTTCACAAACTTCGGCATGAGCGGCATTGTGAAGATCGAGTCCTGGCGAGCACAAATGCCACTGATGTTTACGAAGTGCTCTGACCTCACAAGGTCGATGCACTGACCGGCTTTGTTGAAGAGGTGTATCTTTCCCATTCCATCCCACACAAGAGCGCCTCCACCAGGCAAAAAGCGTGCACTCTTGGGCCAATGGTTACCCTCCGCACCAGGATCACACTCTGCGACTGTAAGCTCATGCAATAGTTCTCCTGTCGCTGAAAAGCGATAAACACTTCGGGCAACGTGGTCTGTAATCAGAAGGTCACCACTGTTGCTAACATCCATTTCCTCGAAACCACCGATAATCACTGACCTGTCCAGATGCACTGTATCCTCCAGGACGAATAACTTGTCGAAGGGAACCAGCTCAGTCTCTACTGTGCGTGGAGACTGAGCGTAACCAATTTTAGGCGTCGGTGCCTTGTCCGTATTCGCAAAACGCAAATACAGGAACAGGCCCAGCACAATCACCAGCAGAATGTGGGCGCCCCACTTCCGCACCAGCGTAGTACGCCTATCGCGTTCGTGAGTGACTGATTTCAGCATAAGATGGATGAGGTCCGAGCAGAGATTGGATGATCGTGTACTGGATTTTCGAGAACAGCGCGCTTAGCGCTCCACAGCATATACCACAATCGTCGAATCCCGCACTTGCCAGAGGCGCTCGCGGGTGGGATCGTAGGTTGCATTGCGGGTGCGTCCCAAGCCAGATAGGGAAATGGAAGATTGGTAGTCTCCAGTTGCTGCATCGTAGACATCCAACACGTCGGACGAATCCGGGCGAGTAAACGTAACAAGCTCGTCACCATACACTTCCGCATCGCTATTCTTTGAGCCGCCGCTAACTCGCGTTGCAAATAGCCCGCCACCCGTTGGTATTCTTTCCAGCAATGGCAATTCTGCTCGTCCCCAGTCTGGTGTGCTCCGCGCATAAGTCACGGCCCCTGTGGAGTCATACTGAATGATGATGGGATACCGGTAGATTACGTGTATCATGTGCTCCCGGTACGGAAGTACGCTCCCACCGAAGACCATCCTGTGCTCCCAGGTCTGACCCTCGGTCAGCGTACCAAAAAAGTGTGCCTTTTCTCCTTCCCGACTGGTACCGTACAGTAACGTACCCGGCCATGTGTTATCATACCAGTATGCCCGCCCACCGCGTGTTATCCTGTATCGGAATGCGTGCAGATCCGGTATGCTCCGGATGTAATCGGTACTCTCGACGTCAAAAAATGTTATCTTGCGCTGGTCGAGGTCGGCAGCATAGAGGATGGAATCTCCCAGAACAGCAGCATCCACGATGAATTCGAATTCCCCCGGCCCCTCGCCAATCCCTCCGTAGGCTTGGATGAAATTGCCATCTTCATCGAACCGTTTGATCTTCAGATCCCCATGATCTATACAGTAAAAGGACCCATCCGGGCCAGAGGTGATCCGTCCGGGCCTATACAGCAAAACATCCGGTTCGCGTGGCACTTCATAGAGCCTGCGCAGAGACACCTCCTGCCAGTTCCGATCAGTTCTGGACTGGACCTGGACCTCAATCGTGAGATCCCCGATGAAAATGGTATCGGGATCCGGTTGGCAGCCGGCCAACAGCAGAATCCAAGCAGCGTGCCGCATCGGTGCACATTTCATCATTGCAGCCTACCTTGAAGGGGAAGCTGACGCCTGCTAACTTTGCCGCGCAAGGCCCGCCCTTACAATAGACAAGCACGGGTCTATTCGGCCTCTAAACAGAGCCTAACCTCAGTGATGTTGTCCATCGTGCACGGCAGACTCTCAGGGGGACAGCAATAGAAGTGCATGCAATTAAGTGGCTGTCCCGCCGCATCCCCACATTTCGTCGTTGTAAGATCCGTTGCAAACCACCTCTCTTGCGGCAGCATGTGCCGTCTCGGTCGCGTCGGTAATCACCGAGAATGTCAGCAGCAAGGCTGCTGACACTAGGGACACATACATCCTGATCTAGACTTCGCTGTTGCTGTCATTGCCATCTCCATTGAGCTTGAGTGTTAGCCAACCGGGTACCTTGGAAGCAACCGCGCCTCGCATACCCATAGGCATACCCAATATTGCACTGTACAATATAGCAAGGGCCCGCTTACTATGCAATAGCTGCGCGGTACGGCGGCAAACTTTTTTTTTACTTCCGGAGGAGGCGGCGCTTAGGGGGTTCCAAGGGGCATAGCCCCTGGCCCGCACAAGTTGAGGAACGAAACTTGTGTAGCGGGTTTTACAAGACTGTAAACAGCCTGGGGGCCGCCCCAGAACGCATGCCCGCGGCATTCCACCTAGAACCCGCAAAACGCGAGCAGATCGCCGGCCTGGTGCGACATGTGGACCGCACGCAGGAAAACACGCCCCGCACGATCGCACCTCAACGTGCGCATCTATCACGACGAAAAGGCATACGCACGGGTGCTGCAGCCACCCACACATCAGCCGACCACGGGGCACAAAATCAAGTCAAACGCGAACGTCGTGTGCACCATGATCCTGACGCTCCCCAAGGAGCTGAGCGGTGGAACGCCCGACCAAAAGGAAGCGTGGGTAGAGCGAACGCGGGACTGGCTGCAGGAGGAGTGTCCCGGTCGGCTGGCATCCGCCACACTGCACCTGGACGAGGGACGCCTACACATCCACGCATGGCTGCTGCCGGAGGACGACCGGGGGCATCTCAGCTACCGCACGCATTTCAGCGGACGAGGAAAGTTGCGTGCCATGCACCGATCCTACGAACAGACGCTCGAGCCGCTGGGAGTAGTGCTTAACTCGGATTTGGTCAAGGCCGTGCGGCAACCGCACTACACGCGGGGCATGAACGGATGGCAGCTGCCGTATGCAGTCCACGAAGCCACAGAACACATCCGCGCCAAAGAGCACGAAGCCGAGCAGACAGTCCGCGATCGACTACAGGAACTCGATGCCCTGGTGCGGCCGCAACAAGCCAAGCAGGGCCGCAAAAAACGCAAAGAACTGGATGCGGAAAACCATGTGCTGCGAGCTAAACTGCGGGCCGCCACGCAGCGCGCGCAAGCGGCGGAAAAGCGAGAGGCAGAGGTGCGGCACCGCGAGGCTCAGAAGACCGCAGAGCTGAATCGGGCGGAACAACTCCTGATGCAACGCGCCCCGACGCAGGACTGGCCCGAACTGCAAAGACAGGCGCAGGGGATCGGCGCTCAGCACATCGCTCAGACAGTGAAACGACTCATAGAGGCGAAAAGAGCGATGCAGGCGTACCGTATCCAACGAGAGCGCATGCGCGAACAGGAGCGGAAGTTGGGACTGTAATCAAGGATCAGGATGTGCCGCCGGCAACGAGAGGCGATACTCTGTTTACAAATGGGAGAATGGTCATTCGTGCTTGTTGGATAATTATAATTTTCGTATTCTGCTCCCATACACAATCCGCTTTGTGACGGACAGCGATTCATGGTGATCTCTATCCTGAACCCAAAGGGGGCGTAGGAAAAACCACCTTGGCCACCAACCTCAGCCGCGCACTCCAGGCCTGGACAGCAGAAGTGCTGCTGCTGGACATGGATCCCCAGCAATCGGCGCAGGAGTGGGCAGCGCGCAATCCGGAAAACTATCCCGGCGTGATCGGTGTCCAGGTCGGTTACGAGAACCGGCTTGATCGAAACTGGACTGTGGAGTACTTCTGTCTGCAGGCGTGCAGGGAGAATGAGAATGGCTAAACAAAGAACGTCACATCAGATGAACACCAATCCTTATCGGCCCCGACACTGGCTCGCGGCCGTGGCTGTCGCTTGCGTCATAGGCTACAATGGAGCCGCCGCGGTGCTTCTGCTGCTATTGGAGGGCCGCGCTGTCATATGGTGGAGCTGGGTTCCGATGCTATTCATGATCGGCGCGGCCGCATCGCTTCTTGTCTATTGCACTCAATGGATTGTGACGCTGGTACGGCATACCCGTGATGAGTCAATCCGATGAAGGTTGAATGTACCTGTGGGCATCGCCCTTTTGGTGGCGGTAAACCTGATGGGCGTCTGAGTCCATCGCGCGCCCGGCCTCACAGCCCCAGGCCGGTGTCCTGCTCCCGCTCCTGTCGTGCTCTGTACCATGCCTGGTCCAGGAGGGCTCGCGTGGGGCCGGTTCTGATTCCGGCCTCATCCAGTTCCCGGGCCAGCGCCAGGCGCTCTTTTTCTGGCGTGCGGTCCAGGAGCACGCGGGCGGTCTGATCCAGCTGTTCCGTAGTGCCGCGAGGCGCTTTTGCGCCGTTTCGGCGCTGTTTTTCAGGATGGCCCGGTCGTGGCGCAGGGATTCGATGACGCGCTGCGCCCGCATCAGCTCTCCCTGCAGGCGGGCATGCTCCTGCCTGCGGCGCACTGTGCGCATTGCGCCGGGGTCGTCGGGCCTGAGGGCCTCCGGGCGCTGTTCCGCCTTCCGTATGCGCTCCTGTGCGTCCAGCACGGCGCGTCCGGCGCGCCAGCC
Source organism: Rhodothermales bacterium (assembly GCA_951812585.1). Taxonomy (GTDB): domain Bacteria; phylum Bacteroidota; class Rhodothermia; order Rhodothermales; family Bin80; genus JAAXGV01. Next base: position 1,259,498 of record OX638318.1, read on the forward strand.
ATCGATGCCCTTGGTGTATCCGGCCGCCCGGACGGCTTTTTCGGCGTCCGGGGTGGAGATAACGCGCCGTACGTCCGGGTCGTTTCGCGCCAAAACCCGGAGAATCCGGCCTGCTTTACCCGGCGGCCCGTGGGAATACACCTAGCAGTATGGCCCCGACCTAGTAAAGGTGCGGGCACACCGCTGACAGAGACGGAAAGCGCCCGTGCTGCTGGTACCATTGGGACGGCAAAGAGTGGAAACGCGGCGCGTTTGAGCGCAGAGCAACGCCGTTGTACCGGCTTACGGAAGACGCCGCGGGACGCGCCAACTGCCGGTGCTGCTTCTTGAGGGCGAACGTGATTGTGACGCGGCTCGCAAGGAGTTGGCGGAATTTCTGTGCCTTTTCCGTTTCCAATGGGGCCGGCGGCGCCGTCAATAAGACGCAGGTGCACTCACTGGCCCGACGCACGGTCTATGTGTGTTTTGATGTAGACACTGCCGGACGCAAAGGCGCACAGAAAGCCGCGGTCAGGCTGAAAGAGGCCGGTTGCACCGTGGCCGTCCTTGAGCCGCAGGTGGATGCCGGAAAGGACTACTGTGACTGGGGCGACCGTGCCGCAGCCATACTGCGGCACGCCGTGAAAGAGGCGGTTCTCGATGTGCCTGCTGTGCAGGCATTCCCACACAAGAACATGGACGCATTCAAGGGCGCGCTGAAGGAGCTGGGGAAAGAGTACAGATACAACATTCGCGCGGAAGCGCTGCAGATACGTGAAGGCCGTGGACCCTGGCGAACGCTGAGCGACAGCAAGGCGGAAGCGCTCAAGGAGCGCATAGAACAGGACTGCAAATACGAAGCAGTGAGCGGTCCCAAACCGCTGAACTTTGGACGCGAGCACTGGCACCGCGTGACCTGGGCCTCCAGGCCGATGAAAGCAGGGTTGGTCCGTACATGGAATGGCTTGAAGCGCTGCCGGCATGGGACGGCAAGGAGCGGCTTGATACATGGCTGGTCGATCTGTGCGGCGCACAGGATAATCCGGCGACGCGCTGGCCGGCGCATACATGTTCGGAGGGCCGATTACCCGCGCATATCAGCCGAGATTTAAGTTTGATGTGATGCCGGTGCTGATAGGTCCGCAGGGGTGCGGCAAGTCTTCGCTCGTGCGCGCATGCCTGCCGCCAGTGCTTCAAGCCGAAACGTTGGTGATGCGCTCCAACTGGATGCGTCCCGACAGAAACAGGTGGAAGCCACGCTTGGATGCATCTATGTCGAGGTGTCGGAAATGGCGGGGTACACGCACGCGTACATTGACCGGCTGAAGGCCTATCTGAGTACGCGGATTGATAATGGCGTTCGGCTGGCCTACCGCCGCAATCCGGCGCTCCAGCGCGGGATTGCTGTTGCCGCGCCGGATTGCGTTGCTCTGCAGGGACCTCCACCTGGGCCTGTGCCCGTGCCGCAGCGCGCAGCACCTTGGCCTGAAGATCTGCGCCAAACGCCGTACCTTGGCGCTGGCACAACTTCCTTTTGACTGCTTCGATGCGACTCGCCAGCATGCTGAGTGCGTGCCTGCTGCTTTTTGGCTGCAGCAGCACGGAAGCGCCGCCCAACCTCATCATCATCTTTGCAGACGACCTCGGATACGGCGACCTGAGCAGCTATGGACATCCTACCATTCACACGCCCCACCTTGACCAGATGGCCACAGAAGGACTGCGGTTCACGCAGTTCTATACCGGCGCTTCTGTCTGCACGCCCAGCCGTGCCGCACTGCTGACCGGGCGGTTGCCCGTGCGCAGCGGCATGGCCGATGACCGCGTCCGGGTGATCTTCCCGCCATCGCCAGGTGGATTGCCAACCGAAGAAACTACCATCGCGGAGATGCTCCAAAGTGCGGGCTATGCGACCGGCATCATTGGCAAATGGCACCTGGGACATCAGGAAGGGCAGCTGCCCACAAGCCACGGCTTTGATTACTACTTCGGCATTCCGTACTCCAACGACATGAGTCCGGCCACCAGCGGTGGTGCCCGGGTGCAGACCTACCCGCCGTTGCCTTTGATGCGCAACACCGAAATCATCGAGGAAGAGCCCGACCAGCGTCTGCTCACGCGGCGTTACACCACAGAGGCGGTGGCATTCATCCGCAACCACGCAGCGTCACCCTTTTTCCTCTACGTCCCGCACTCCATGCCGCACATCCCCATTTTCGCTTCGGACGCCTTCGAAGGGACCAGCACGCGCGGCCTCTACGGCGATGTAATTGAGGAGCTTGATTGGAGTGTGGGACAGATTATCAGTGCCGTGAAGGAAATAGGCAAAGAACGGCAAACCCTAGTCGTCTTCACCAGCGACAACGGTCCCTGGCTGACCGTAAACCTGGCCGGGGGATCCGCTGGATTGTTGAGAGACGGCAAGGGCACAACATGGGAAGGAGGCATGCGGGTTCCCGGTCTCGCATGGTGGCCCGGCACCATCGCCCCCGGCGGCACCACCGTCGCGCTGGCGACCACTATGGATCTTTTTGCCACCGCTGCAGGCCTCGCAGGCGTGGCGCTGCCCGAAGATCGTGTCATGGACAGCGTAGATCTGACGCCAGTCCTGGTGGATCCGCAGCAGGAAGTACGCGACATGGTCTATTATTATCGGGGCACGCGTCTTTTTGCTGTGCGGAAAGGTCCCTGGAAGTTGCACTATATCACACAATCCGCGTACGTTGGCGACGCGCCCGTGACACAGAACCCGCCGCTGCTCTTTCATCTGGACCATGATCCGTCCGAGCGCTTCAACGTGGCCGCACACCAAGAGGAAGTCGTCGCTGAGATCGAAGAAGCGGTTCGCCAGCACCGCGCGGCGCTCGTGATGGCACCGTCGCAGCTGAGGGTACCCGCATGGGAATAGCAGCGCACTGCCCGTTGGTCGGGCTGCTTGTGACTTTTGCGATGCTGGTCGGAAGCACGGGCTGCGGTTCCGGGATTCCCGAAGACATCGCCATCCCGCCAGGCATGGTGCTGGTACCGGGCGGCAAGACAGATGTCGGCAGCGAGTCAGGCCTGCCCATGGAGCGCCCTGTGTTTCGCGCAAGGGTCAAGCCATTCTTCATGGATGTGCATCCCGTGACGGTCGCGCAGTTTCGCACTTTCGTGGACGCTACGGGCTATGTGACCGAGGCAGAGTCGTTCGGCAATGCAGGCATCCTTGATGCGGCAACAGGCCGATGGACGATGGTGGACAGTGCTACGTGGGCCTACCCGATGGGGCCGTCGTCGCCGGCCGCAGCCGACGACCATCCGGTGACGCAAGTTTCCTGGAACGACGCGGCGGCCTACGCCGCATGGGCCGGCAAGCGGCTGCCTACCGAAGTGGAGTGGGAGCACGCCGCCCGGGGCGCGGTCAATGATCCGGGTCCGTATGCCTGGGGAGTATCGCTCATGGAGGAGGCCGCTTTCAAGGCCAACGTGTGGAACGGCCGCTTTCCCGTGCACAATACAGGCGACGATGGATACCTCTTGACCTCGCCCGTAGGCACCTATGGCAAAACGCCACTGGGTCTGACTGACATGGGTGGCAATGTATGGGAATGGACCGCCGACTGGTACCGGCCGTATGCGGAGCGCGATGAGCCCTTTGAACCGCATGCGTTCAGCGAAAAGGCCCAGCGTGGCGGCAGCTTTCTGTGCGAACCCGGCTGGTGTCACGGCTACCGGGTTTCAGCCCGCAGTCACTCTACGCCCGAGACGTCGCTGCATCATGTGGGCTTTCGCTGCGTGATGGACCTGCCGTAGGCTTTCCCAGGAGGCGCTCTACGTGCTGCAGCGCAGCATTGAAACGCTCGGCGTGCGTACCGGCGATCACGGCGTGGGGCAAGTTCTTCATGGCGGCCGCGAAGAGGCGGTGCGTGGCCGCCTGCACCGCAGGCCCGTCCCGCTGCCCTGGATCCGGCTTCCAAGCCAGGTCCGTGTTCATAAGCAGGTACAGGTCTGCGCGGCGGGCCGCAGCCGCTTCCTCGACCCAGATCGGCGGTTCGCCAAAATAGTAGCGGTGATATACACAGGTGGATATGAGATCTGTGTCCAGAAACAACACCCGATAAGCCCGGCGCAAAAGGCGCTGCTCCTGCTCCAGATGACCCTCGGCGATGCGAGGAATATCGGCTTCCAGAGGCAAGCGACCTTGTTCGTCCACGAACTGCCGCAAGTACTCGGGTGCCCATGTTGTCTTGTAGTGCGCCGCGAGGGCTTGTGCCATCGTCGTCTTACCGGTCGATTCGGCACCTGTGACCACCACGCGTCGTATGGTGCCGCGAGTTGCGTCCGAGGGCATAGGCTATGCCGCGCACACCGCGCGTTCGTTTCGGCAAGGTTTTGCCGGCGCTGGGATTGGTACGCTGCCCGTGGTACACGCACCGATACGCTCAACGCGCATACGGAGACGCGGATGCTTCCAGAACACCGGATGCGCCCATGCGGCACGCCTAGCTGCGTGCTACCAGAGCCATCCGAAGAAACCGGCGGTCAGCAAGCCGTATACCAGCCCGTCCAACGCATGGCGCACCGTATTCCCCCAGGGCACATGGAACCAGATGCTGCTGGTAAACAGCGCGGCGCTGTAGGCCAGGGTGGCTGTGGCTCCCGTGACCTGAAATACCTTGAGGTATGTGGGCGCATCGACCGTGAATAAGGCCGCGGAAGCGACGTACGCCACCATCAGCGAAACACACAGCACGTACACGCCTTGGGCGATTAGCTGTCGGCTCATGCCAGCGGTGTTGCGCCCGATCACCAAGAGACCTACCGGGCCCGTCTGGAATTTTTGGCGGACTTCAGGACTATTCCAATCCTCTTTCGAGTGGGCATACGGAATGGCATACTGCGCGCGCGCCAGCTTCTGAGCCTGTATAGCGGCACGCATCGCGTCCTCGTCGGGCAGGCGCATGTAGTCCTTGCGGTGGTGCGGGAGCACCATGTTCAAGACGCTGCCTGCCACAAAGACCACAGCCGCTGAAAGAAGGATGGGCAGCCATAGCTGCGTGATGAATTCCATAATGATTGCCGGTGTTGTTCCTGACTTTCAGGAGTATACGAACAGTGTTCATTTGTGACACTTGTGAAGGTGCGCCCAAGTACGCGCGTACTTGGCTGTAGCTGCGTACTTTTCGGCACGCGCGTGCCACCACGGTGCGCCAAGGTGCTCCGTATGATGCTGACTGAAGGGCTGACATACTTCAAAGGCGTAGGCCCCAAGCGCGCAGGAATTCTAGGGCGTGCCGGCATCGCCAACTGCCGCGATCTGCTGTACTACTTTCCGCGGCGCTACTTGGACCGTACCTCTACGACCGCCATCTGGCACCTTCAGCCCGGAGACGGCGAAGTGACCATCGTCGGGCGCATTCGCAGGATAAAGACTTCCAGTGGCAGACGTCGGCCCCGGCTGGAGGCGATCCTTGAAGATGACATGGGCGGCCAGATCATGCTGATCTGGTTCAACGGCATCCAGTGGGTGGAGAGGACGCTCGATGCGGACGAGCTCGTGGCCGTATTTGGCAAAGTGCAGACGTTTAGGCATCGGCTGTCGATGATTCATCCGGACATGGACAAGCTGGGAGACGACGGGCCACAGCTTTCCACGGGACGTATCATTGCGCTCTACGCTGGCAGCGCATTGTTCCAGCGCGTGGGACTGACCAGCCGCACCTTCAGACGTATTCTTTACAACCTTATCAAGACGCGCGGACTGGAGATGCCGGAGGAGATTCTTCCACGGCGGCTCGTGGCGGAGCAAGGCCTGATGAACTGGCGCTCGGCCGTCCGGGCCATGCACTTCCCCAGATCGGTGGACGAGCTCAACGCGGCCCGCGAGCGATTGAAGTTTGAGGAGCTGTTCTTCCTCCAGCTCATGCTGTGCCTTGCTCGGCGGCAGCGCCTCCGAATACCGGCGCTGAAGCTGGAGCAACCAGTGGACCTTGTGAAACGGTTCGTTCGCTCACTTCCCTTTACGCTGACCGCGGGCCAAAGGCGCGCCATCCAGGACATTGCGCGGGACACCAGCAGCGGTTATCAGATGAATCGGCTCCTGCAAGGTGATGTGGGTAGCGGCAAAACCGTGGTCGCCGTTTCAGCGCTCTTGATGGGTGTAGGAAGCGGATGCCAGGGCGCCATCATGGCCCCTACTGAAGTCCTGGCCGAGCAACACTTCAAGACGCTGGTCAAGCTCTTGAATCCACTCGGTGTGCATGTGGGATTTCTTATTGGGGGACAGCGCAAGCGTGCGCGGCAGGCCATCCTTGAAGGGATTGCCGACGGCACGACGCAGATCGTAGTAGGCACGCACGCCATCTTTCAAGAACATGTGCGTTTTCGAAAGCTGGGGGTGATCGTCATTGATGAGCAGCACCGCTTCGGCGTGCAGCAGCGTGCGACGCTGCAGGAGAAGGGAGACCATCCGCACGTCCTGCTGATGACCGCCACGCCAATCCCCCGATCCCTGGCACTGACCATCTATGGCGATCTGGATCTTAGCCTGATTACCGAGCTGCCTGCCGGACGGCAGCCGATTGAGACCAAGCTTTTTGGCGAATCGCGCCGGTCTGCAATGCTCTGGCATGTGCAGCGCGAAGTGGAGAAGAAGCGTCAGGCCTACGTGATCTATCCGCAGGTGGAAGAGTCGGAAAAGACCGATCTCAAGGACGCCGAAAGCGGCTACAGGCAGCTGCGTGAGGCTTTTCGCCACGCCACCGTGGGACTGGTCCACGGCAAGATGCCTTCGGAAGAAAAGGAAGCCATCATGGCACGCTTTACGGCGGGTGACATCGACATTCTGGTCGCAACGACCGTGGTCGAGGTAGGCATTGATGCGCCCAACGCAACCATCATGGTTATCGAGCATGCAGAACGCTTTGGCTTAAGCCAGCTGCACCAGCTGCGCGGCCGCGTGGGCCGCGGATCCCACAAAAGCTACTGCATCCTCATGGCTGACTACCGGCAGACCCCGGAGGCCAAGCAGCGCCTGCTGACGCTGACCCGCACTACGGACGGCTTCACGATCAGCGACAAGGACCTGGAAATTCGTGGCGGCGGCGACTTCTTCGGCACACGGCAGCATGGGCTGCCCAGCTTCAAGCTGGCCGACCTGGTAGAGGACGCGGGCCTTATCGAAACCGCACGCGAGGCTGCTGTGCGGCTTCTGGAGCAGGATCCAAACCTGGAGCATCCCGCGCACGAAACCGTACGCTGGTACTACGACACATTCGTCGGGCAGAGCGTAGGGCGGCTGTTCAGAGTGGGCTGATCATGCAGCAATACATTGACATCTTTTTGCAGGGCTACCATAACTATGCCCGCTACCTGTGGCAGGAAATCACCCAGCCGCACTGGCAGAACTACTTCTACTGGCTCATCGGAGTGTCGCTCTTCTTCTTTGCCCTGGAGCTGCTTTCACCCTGGCGCCGCGATCAGAAGCGATTCCGCAAAGATTTCTGGCTGGACCTCTTCTACGTATTCTTCAACTACTTCCTCTTTTCGCTTTTCATCTACAACGCGGCTTCAGACGTCGCGGTAAACCTGTTCAGCGATGCCCTGGCCGCCATCGGCATCACCAACCTGATCGCCATCGAAGTCAACGGGTGGCCGGTCTGGGTGCAGCTTGTGGTCCTCTTTGTGCTGCGCGACTTCATCCACTGGAATGTGCACCGACTCCTGCACCGCATCCCCTGGCTGTGGGAATTTCACAAGGTGCATCACTCGGTTGAACAGCTGGGTTTTGCCGCGCACCTGCGGTTCCACTGGATGGAGAATGTCGTCTACAACGCATTGCAGTATCTGCCGTTGGCCATGATTGGCTTCGGCATTGACGACTATTTCATTGCCTACATGATCGCGCTGGCCATTGGCCACTTCAACCACTCCAACCTCAGCGTGCCGCTGGGGCCGCTGAAGTACGTGCTCAACAATCCGCAGATGCACATCTGGCACCATGCCAAATCGTGGCCCGAAGCCAGTCCCTACGGCATCAACTTCGGACTCAGCCTCAGCGTGTGGGACTACCTGTTCGGGACCGCAGCCATTCCCCACGATGGACGCAATATCACGCTGGGCTTTCCGGGCGACGAATCGTTTCCGACAACATTTCTGGGGCAGAGCGCCCATGGCCTGAGGCTGCCGCGGCCGGACGCGCGCCGAAGGAGTGACGATAGCCGCGCTTAGTAGCCGGCGAAGCGCCAGCGCGCAATATGGGACGGGCTGCGGCTGCGCATCACCGCGTCAATCTCCACGACGACATCTGGATGAGCCGCCGCCACATCGGTTGTTTCCGCGGGGTCGGCAGCGAGGTCGTAGAGCGCTATCGGCGCATTCGCATCGGCGCGCCCACCGAGGCGTACACCCTTCCAGTCTCCCAGGCGCACCGCCTGGGCACCCTGCCAGCTTCGCCCGTGGTACTCCCAGTACATCTCCGACGGCGGGGGCGCGGGTTCGCCAAGGAGGACAGGCAAGAATGATTTGCCGTCCAGCGCCACATCCACCGTGATTCCGGCAAGGTCAGCCACGGTAGGAATTATATCCCAGAAGGCCGACACATGATCTGTGGTGGTGCCCGGCGCAATGCGGCCCGGCCAGTAGGCAATCATCGGGACGCGGATGCCGCCCTCGTAGACTTCGCCCTTGCCTCCCCGCAGGCCGCCCGCGCTGTCAAAAAGCTCAACATCCACACTGCCGACATACGTCGGACCATTGTCGCTGGAAAACATCACCAGCGTATTGTCCGCGAGCCCCAGCTCTTCCAGCACCGCCATCAGGCGGCCTAGGTGTGCGTCCATCCGGGTAATCATCGCAGCGTAGGCCGACTTTGGACGAATGTGGGGCAGGTAGCCCTGTCCCCCGGGATAGGGCTCCTCGTCGAATACGCCATCGTACGCGGCCAGCGCCTCGTCCGGCACCTGCAGGGCCAGGTGCGGCACCACATGCGGCACATACAGAAAGAACGGACCTGCTGCGTTGGCACGAATGAACGCCTCCGCCTCCTCCATCATGAGGTCCGGCGCGTAGTCCACCCCCTTGTAGCGGTCGTAAGCTGAGGGATCATAGAGGTCGTCGCCCTCGAAGCGCTGGTGCGGGTGAAAGTACGGATTGCGCAGCGTGTCCCAGACCGTATTCCTCCAAAGATGGGTGGGATAGTAGTTATGCGCCTGTTTCTGATCCAGATACCCGTAGAAAAAGTCGAATCCCTGCTGATTCGGCACGCCCGTGGATCCGGGGCCGCCCAGGCCCCACTTGCCGACTATCGCCGTGGCATACCCCGCGTTCTGCAGCATGCGGCCCAGCGTGAATGCTCCTTTGCGCAGCGGCAGCTGCCCATGCTCCTCCTCGTCTGCAAAGCCGCCCAGCTCGAAGTTGTCCCGAACGTAGCAATGCCCAGTATGGCGGCCCGTCAGCAGCGTGCATCGCGATGGTGCACAAACGGGACTGCCGCTGTAGTGCTGCGTAAAGCGCAGTCCTTCAGCCGCCAGACGATCCAAGTGCGGCGTCTGGATAATCTCCTGTCCGTATGCACCAACCTCACCGTAGCCCAGGTCGTCGGCCAGGAAGTAAATGATGTTCGGCGGCTCGTCTGCCGGCTGCTGGCATGCGACCAGGCAGAGCACCAACAAGAGCAAGCGTGGCGTCATATTGATCTGCTCCGATGAAACAGGTCAATATATGAACCCGCTTGCTGGTGTCAGCGTGCGAGCTTCAGTACTTTGCCACGCCGCTTGGCCTGCGCAAAGCTGATCCAGAATCGCAGCCTGCGTCTACCCCGTCCGGTCTTGCCAGAAGCGATCTTGCGTCGGCCTCGAAGCCGCGCATTGCGTCGTTTCATACGACCTGCCTCCCATAAGTCAATTCCATGCATTTTCACATCATAAATATTACAATGCAATGCTGCCATACTGTGAATAAATTGTTACCGTTATCTGATCATTCATGGTGCACTTGCGCGGGCGGCAGCACCCTGTGGGATGCGTTGCGAGACCGTCTGGCGAAAGCATACAGTGTCCGATGAACCCGCTCTCTGACGGTTGCACTAAACGTAGGAACACAAGGCCTAGCCCACAATGCAAGCCATCCGGCGGACAAGATGCTCTTGCCGGCCGGACTGCGTAAGGAGCACACCCAGTCGGCAGCGAAGTCCGACTGCTCCCTGACCAGCCCAGGCAAAGCCTGTGCGCTGCACGCCGTCGGACACTTGCGCCGCAGGCACATGAGGTCGGGCGCAACCGGTCAGCCAGCGCGTCAATAACGCCGCGCCGGGATTCGTATAGAGTGGATCTCCCTGGATTCGCCTACCAGCGTGCCGTCCTGCGCGAACCACTGATGTCCCTTCCGGTAGGCGGATTTGTAGGATTGCGCACCATTCAGTTCCACTGCATAGGACTGTTCTTCCTTGGTCAGCTCTTCGATGATTTGGCACTGAAAGGTCCGCACTGGACGCCTTCGGCGCGTTCGGGCCGCGTAACGCGGCCTGCCTTGCGCTGGGAGGATTGTCGTGTTAGATTCTGCTTTCATGGGGTGGCACAGCCGTTGATTGCGTCCGCAAGTTACACGCAGGTGGCCCTGTGCCTGTGCACAATTTGCCAACAAGAAACGCACATCTTCCACAAGACAGCTTTAACAAAGCCGCCTCCTTCTACGTACAACGCAAAACGCCAAATCCTGCGCTTATGGCCACTGCCCTCTTTGTCGGCACAGATAAGGGTGCCTTTCTCTTCCGCAGCCACGACCGTGTGCACTGGCAGCAGGAAGCGCCTCAGTTCAAAGGCTGGAAGGTGACTGCAATCGGGCGGGCCCGCGACGGCCGCTTTGTGGCGGGCAGCGCCAGCCATGTTTACGGGCCGCTGCTGCACCTGAGTGATGACTTGACGCGCTGGAGCGCAGTAGACCAGGGACCCCGTTATACGAATGGGCGCAAGCTGGAACAGATCTGGACGATCACGGCAACGCAGCGGGGGCACTACGCAGGCGTAGCCGAGGCAGGCCTCTTTTTCGCCGTAGACCCTGAAGGACCCTGGGTCGCGGTGCCCGGACTCAATGACCACCCGACCCGACCCGCTTGGCAGCCTGGTCTGGGCGGACTCTGCGCGCATGTAGTATTGGAGAATCCTGTCAATCCAGACCAACTCTGGTGCGGCATCAGCGCAGTCGGCGTATTTCGCTCCGATGATGGCGGCGAGTCTTGGCACCCCAAGAACCGTGGCGTGCCTATCGCAATCCCTGACAAGGAACACAAGGAGGTCGGATTCTGCGTGCATGGCCTCGCGCTGGACCCCCGCGACCCATCGGTGCTCTATCGCCAGGATCATCTGGGTATGTTTCGCTCCACCGATTCTGGAGATTCCTGGCAGCACAGCAACGCAGGGCTGCCTGCAGATTTCGGCTTTCCTGTCGTCGCCGATCCGCACACCGGCGCGGTCTATGCGTATCCGCTCGAAAGCGATGAGTATCGACTGCCTATGGGCGACGCTATGGCGGTGTACCGCACCACGGATCAGGCGCAGTCGTGGGTTGCGCGGGGCCAGGGCCTGGCTCATGAGGGCGGATACGCCTCGGTGCTTCGCGGCAGCATGGCTGTAGACGATCAGTCCGGGATCTACTTTGGAACGACGGCCGGCACCGTGCACTACAGCACGAGCGGCGGCGACGTATGGCACCAGCTGCCGTGCCTTCTTCCGCGCATCCTGTGCGTAAAGGCGTTCAACCTGTAGATGGCACAGGTATCTGTCCACATCCCGTCCATCCTGGCGACGCTCATTGGCGTGCGCGAGGTAGCAGTGAACGCCGACTCTGTCAAGGAAGCGCTCGCTCAGCTGACAAGCAGACACCCGCCATTGGAGCAGGCCCTCTTTGACGAGGCGGGGGTGCTCCGCGCACATGTGCTGTGCTTTCACAACGCAGAGAACACACGCTGGCACGCCGAAGGCTTGGATCGCGCAGTCCTGGCAGGGGACCGCATCACCATCCTGCAGGCCGTGGCCGGCGGCTGACACTAACCATCATGTCTGTAGCATGGATTGACCTTACTGTAGAGAACGCACCGGTCGTGCGCGACTTCTACGCCTCGGTTGTCGGCTGGACACCGCAGCCCGTGCCGATGGGCGGGTATGACGATTACAGCATGGCGAAAGACGGGGAACCTGTTGCCGGCATCTGCCACGCCCGCGGCCCTAACGTTGGACTGCCGCCCGTATGGCTGCCGTACTTCCAGGTGGCCTCCCTGGAAGAAAGCCTGGACGCCGCACGGGCCGGCGGCGGACAAATCCTCATCGAGCCGCGCGAATGCGGGCCGGGTATGCGTTACGCAGTCGTGCGAGACCCTTCCGGTGCCGCCGCCGCCCTCATAGAAACCACCGAAACCACCACCGACTCATAGCCTTATCGCAAATGGATCGGTGCCCCCTGCAATTGCAAGCAGGCTTTTTTCTGTCCTGTTGCGCAAGGTGCTGCCCTGTCCTATTTTAGGAATCCGTTACACATCATCGCTTTGAATATTATGGATATCAACTGGCTGGCTGTCCTCGTGGCTGCTATTCTCCCGATGGTCGTGGGCTCTCTCTGGTACGGGCCGTTGTTCGGCAAGTCCTGGACGGCGCTGATGGAGCTGACCGAGGAGGAAATCAAGGCAGACTTCAACCCTGTAAAGTCGTACGGCCTCTCGTTTGTGATGGCCCTGGTCATGGCTTTCGTACTGGCCTATGTCGTCGGCATGGGGGAGGGCGGTACCACAAACGGCATGATGTACGGCGCACTGCTTTGGCTTGGATTCATCGTACCGTACGGCTTCCAGTCGGTGGCGTTCGAGATGAAAAAATCGCCCATATACCTTCTGAGCATCACGTACAACCTGGTGGTACTGCTACTAATGGGGCTGGTGATCGGCGCCTGGCAGTGAGGGGGCTGCGCGCTGTGTTCCAATGACGCCATCGCCGCATGAACGTGCCGCCGCGCTGCGGCGTCAGATCAACGCGCACAGTCACCGGTATTTCGTACTCCACGACCCCATCATCACCGATGCGGAGTTCGATGCGCTGTTCCAGGAGCTGCAGGCGCTGGAAGCGGCCCATCCTGAGCTTCGCACTGCGGACTCCCCTACGTGGCGTATCGGTAGTGACTTGGCCGAGGGCTTTGCCAAGGCGCGCCACGCAGCACCCATCTTGAGCTTGGCCAATGCATTCAGTGCCGAAGACCTTGCAGACTGGGAGACGCGCAACAAGCGTATCGCGCCCGAGGCGTCCTGGGCATACGTCGTAGAGCCCAAGTTCGATGGTCTGACCATCGTACTGCGCTACGAGGCCGGCGTCTTGGTGCAGGCATGTACGCGCGGGAATGGCACCAAGGGCGATGTGGTGACCGCCAATGCACGCACGATCCAGTCTATCCCGCTACGCATACCCGTGAGTGGCGACCAGGAATCGCCCCCGCTGCTTGTAGTGCGTGGTGAGATCTTGTTCACCAAGGAAGCCTTCGCGCGCCTGAATGAAGCGCGCCGCGAGGCAGGGGAACCCATCTATGCCAACGCGCGCAATACGGCCGCTGGTTCTCTAAAGCAAAAGGACGCGCGCAAGACGGCTGAGCGGGCACTTTCTGCGTACTGCTACGATGTGGTGCATTCAGAAGGCCTGTCCATCGATACACGCATGGCGCAGCGGGCACTGCTGGAGTCGTTGGGCTTTGCGGTTCCTCCTGAGGTCACGCGCTGCGAAGATCTGGCCGCTGTGCAAGCGCGCTTGGCGTGGTGGGAAGCACAGCGACCGCAACTGCCCTACGAGATTGATGGTATCGTCATCAAGGTGGATAACCTGGCCCTGGAGCGTTCTTTGGGCATTGCAGGAAAAGATCCGCGTGGGATGGTCGCCTACAAGTATCAGTCCGAGGAGGCCACAACCAGGCTGCTCAAGGTGGTGTCGCAGGTCGGACGCACGGGTCGCGTCACTCCCACGGCGCACCTGGCACCTGTTTTTGTCGGCGGCGTGACGGTAACGCATGCCACGCTACACAACTACGACCTGGTCGCGACCATGGATCTGCGCCTCGGCGACCTGGTGCGGCTGAAACGCTCCGGCGATGTCATCCCGTACATCATCGGCCCGGTCAGCAGCGCCCGCACCGGCGAGGAACAGGCGGTCACGCCGCCTAGCGTGTGTCCCGCATCCGGCGATCCTCTGGTGCGCGAGGCGGACACGGTAGATTTGCTGTGTCCCAACACAACATGCCCGGAGCGCATCTTCAGAAGCGTGACATTTTTTGCTTCGCGGGGCGGGATGAACATTGATGGCCTGGGCCCTCGCACGCTGAGGCTGCTTATTGACACAGGACTCGTATCCGATGAGGGCGACCTGTTTACACTCACGGCCGAAGACCTCCTGCCCTTGGAGGGCATAGGCGAAAAAAAGACCGCGCTGCTGCTAGACGCTATCCGTGCAGCCAAGGACCGTCCCCTAGCCCAAACCATCACCGCGCTCGGCATTCCGGGGCTTGGAGAAACGATGGCGCGCGCCATAACGAAGGCGGTGTCGTCAGTGTCAGGCCTGGCGGCCATAGCACAACAGGTTCGCGATGCCGCGACCAGCGCTGCACAGCAGATTCCGCCGCTTGAGGACACCTTCACGGAACTGCTGCTGAAATCCATCACATCAGCCGACCCCGCAGGACGTGCTGTGCGTTTGACGACATCCGAATACACCGACTTTGACGCGCCCCTCCACGAGGCGGTGCAGCCCTGCTTTGCACGCGCGCTGGAAGCAATCAGGCCCCTGGTGCAGATCGATGGCGTGGGGCCGTCGCTTGTCGGTGCAATCCTTGCGTGGTTTTCGGATGCGCGCAACACGGCGATGCTGGAAAAGATGCAAGCCGCTGGTCTGCGCCTGGAGGAGGCCCCGCCGGCTGCATCCTCAGCCTCGCTGGAAGGGCGCTCATTCGTTATAACGGGCACGCTGCCCACCTTCTCGCGCAAGGATGCCCGCGCATTCATCGAGCAGCATGGCGGACGCGTGACCGGCGCGGTCAGCAGCAAGACGAGCTTTCTCGTTGCTGGAAAAGGCGGCGGCAGCAAGAGGGCCAAAGCAGCGGCATTAGGCATACCGGTACTGGATGAATCCGCGCTGCGTGCACTTGCAGACGACTCCGGATCATGAAGCGTACCATCTTTTTGCTCGACACCATGGCGCTGGCCTTCCGGGCCTACTACGCGCTCTATACGCGGCCCCGAACCAACTCGCGCGGCGTCAATACGTCGGCCGTTTACGGCTTCACCACTACGCTCATCAAGCTCATCAAAGACCATGGCATGAAGGACGGGGCTGTGGTGCTGGATGCGGGAGAAAAAACCTTCCGCAATGAGCTCTTTCCGGAGTACAAGGGCACCCGTGATGCGCCGCCGGAGGGTGTCATCAGCAATATCCCCTTGATCCGGGAGGTCGCGACCGCGCTGGGACTGCCCCTGTACGAAGTAAAGGGCGTGGAGGCAGACGATGTCATAGGATCTTTGGCACGCATCGCGGAGCGCGAAGGGCACGATTCAATCATCGTGTCACCGGACAAAGACTTTAAGCAGCTCTTGTCGCCGCACGTTTCCATATACAAACCCAAGAGCCGCGGCGAGGGCTTTGATCACATCACAGAACAGATCTTTCGCGAAGAGTATCAATTGGCGCCGCACCAGTTCATTGATGTTTTGGCACTTATGGGTGACAGCGCTGACAATGTGCCGGGCGTCAAAGGTATTGGCGAAAAGACCGCCATTAAGCTCCTTAAGGAGTACGGCACGCTTGAGAGTCTCTTGACGCACGCAGCGCGCATCAAGGGCAAGCGTGCGCGCGAAGGCCTGTTGTCAGAGTCTTCTCAGGCACTATTGAGCAAGACGCTGGTAACGATCAAGACGGATGTCGATAGCCCGCTGAACTGGGACTTGACAAGCGTTGCGAATCTGACGAGTGCCAAAGCGGTAGCGGTATATCGGCGGCTGGAATTCGAAAGTCTCTTGCGTCGCCTGGGCGGCGGACCACAGCAGCAGGCAGCGACCCGATCGGAAGGCACCGAGCGGCGCGCCTACGACGAAAAGCACGCCAACTATCGCGTGATCAACACGCATAGCGAGCTTGTAGCGTTGGAGAAAACACTGGCCCGCCAAGAGACTGTTGGACTCTATGCACTGCATAGCGGCGGAGCGCCCGTGCGGACGCAGTGGCGCGGCCTCGCCGTGTCCTGGGCGCAGGAGACGGCGTGCTTTGTCCCGTTCCCCTTGCAGGATGGCACCGGGGTGGACGAGGTGATCCGCATATTGGCACCGGTCTTCACCAATCCCAATGTGGAAAAGGTCGGTCACGGCATCAAGCCGCTCCTGGTGCTTTTGGGACTGAGAAATGTTCGGGTTGCCGGCGCGCTCTTCGATACAGAGGTGGCGCACTACCTGTTGGATGTGGACAAGTCGCACACCCTTCGATTTGTCGCACGGGCATACTTGCGCTACGATTGCATTGACTGGGAGAGCATTGTCGGTAGCGGGCGCACGAAGCGCCCGTTGCAAAGCATTACTCCTGAAGCACTCATGGTGGCGGCGTGCGAGTCTGCTGCGCTGCCTTTGGAGCTCAGAGATACGCTCGATAACCTGCTGGACCAACGGGGCCTCAAGCGGGTCGCGCACACGATGGAATTCCCGCTGGTGCACACGCTCGCGCACATGGAAATCAAGGGGATTACCGTCAATGGGTCGGTCCTGGCTGAAGCAGAGCGCACCCTGAGCGCGCAGATCAGCGAGCTGGAAACAAAGATTTATGCCCAGGCTGGAGGTCCATTCAACATCGCCTCGCCGAAGCAAGTCGGCGAAGTGCTTTTTGGTCGGCTGAGCATCCCGGTGCCTGCGCGCTACAGGCGCCGCTCCGGCACGCCTTCCACGCGGGAGGTTGTCCTGACGGAGCTGGCGGCCAAGTACCCTATCTGCGGTGACATTCTGGACTGGCGCAAGGCCTCGCGCCTGGTGGGCACGTACATCAAGGGTCTCCGACGCCACCGGCAGCCGGATACCGGTCGTGTGCATACGCTGTTCAACCAGACTTCTGCGGCTACCGGGCGCCTGTCATCGTCCGACCCAGGACTGCAGAACGTCCCGAACCGTTCGGCCTCGGGCCGGGAGCTGCGCCGAGCGTTTGTTGCCGCGCCGGGATGCGTGCTGCTTTCCGCGGATTATTCCCAGATTGAGCTGCGCATCCTGGCCCACATGAGCGGCGATGAGAACCTTGCCTCGTTTTTCCGGGACGGGCGCGACCCTCATACCGAGACGGCGGCGCGCATCCACGACGTTGATCCCAGCTCGGTCACGCATGATCAGCGCAGCAAGGCCAAGGCGGTCAACTACGGCATCCCCTACGGCCTTTCAGCTACGGGGCTTTCGCAGCAGCTGCGATGCGACCTCAAGGAGGCGCGCGGGCTCATGGAGGCCCATCGTGCGTCGTTTCCTGGAGTGCACCGTTTTTTGTCCGAGCAGGTTGAAAAAGCCGTTACGGATGGCTACGCTGTCACGCTCTGGGGACGCAGGCGCTACCTGCCCGACCTGAAGGCTCGCAATCGCATGGTTCGTTCTGCGGCCGAGCGCATTGCCGTCAACATGCCTATTCAGGGCTCGCAAGCGGACATGATCAAGCTGGCCATGGTGGTGATCCACGGTCAGATCGCGCACCGCGGCTTGCGCATGCGTCTTTTGCTGCAAGTGCATGACGAGTTGGTTTTTGAGGTGCCGCTGTTTGAGGTTGACGAGGCCGAGTCTTTGGTCCGCGACGCGATGGTCGGCGCGTTGGAGCTGAAGATTCCCGTTGAGGTCAACCTGAGCTGCGGCCCCACATGGTTGGACGCCCATTAGCCCGATGTAAGGCGAATCAGCGCGCAACGGCGCGCAAGTCGCCCTCTTGACCGGCACCCCTGACCCGTCGCAATGGCGTCCTTCTGCACCCGCACATGGGCGGCAGGTGCTGGCCAAGCTCGTTTTCTTCGCTGCCCGATGTGCTTCCACCCATAACGGACGGCAGCCTGCGTAACCCACTGATAAATTCCACTATTCCAAGCGAAGGAGTCCAACCTGGGCTGGGGCGCGCACGCCCGCGTCGTAGCGCCGCTGATGGATTCCATTATTCCAAGCGAAGGAGTCCAACTAACCTGCGCAAGGCCGAGAGCGTAGCGTAGCCGCACCAAGCCTCGAAGGTTGCGCCAGACCAGTGGATAAGCGGCAGGCGTACGCATAGCAGTCGGCAGGCGTCGCAGCAAACGTATGCCAGGCGCTACGTCAAGTCAGGAACAGGCCCTGCGACCAGGTGCCGCGGGGCGTGTACATGCCCTTCGGCGCATAAGGGGCGTTCGGAAGCCCGGGCAATCCGAGCCGCTGCCTTGGGGCACGCACTTTCGCAACGGCTACGGCACAAGGAGCCGTGCCAGAACCGGCGCATGGTCAGAGGGACGCTCGCGCCCGCGCTCCTCAACGTCCACCCAGGCGTTGACGGCGCGCGCAGCCAGCCCCGGCGTCATCAGGATGTGATCAATTCGAACACCATCATTCCACTGAAATGCTCTCGTCCGGTAATCCCACCATGTGTAAATACCCGGCCCGGGGGCAAACCTGCGCAGGACATCTTCAAGCCCGAAACGCTCCATAATTGCGCCTAGCGCGCTGCGCGTGTCAGGATCACAAAGCACCGAGCCTTCCCATTTCGCCGGATGCGCCGTGTCGTGGTCGTTCAGTATCACATTGAAATCACCCATCAGCACAAACTCGCCTACCAGCGACGCTTCCCGCTGGAGAAAATCCTCCAGGTGTACCAGCCATTGCCGCTTGTACTGATACTTGGGCGAGCCAACACGCTGGCCGTTAGGAACGTACACATTGACCCACCGCACGCCGTACGCGGTGGCCGCGATGACACGCGCCTCCTCATCCAAACCCGTGACAACCTGCTGCGCCGGATCCCGCGTCAAGATTGCTACGCCGTTGTATGTGGGCTGACCGTGCAGCTCCACCGTGTATCCCGAATTCAAAAGCTCCGCACTCGGAAAGTCCTGGTACCTACATTTGATCTCCTGAAGGCACACTACATCGGGCTTGTGCGCCGTGAGGAACGCGCAGATCCGTGACAGGCGCGCGTTCACCGAGTTCACGTTCCAGGTGACAAACTTGATCTCTGACTTCATGGCATCGTGCAATACGCTTGCAAGATACGAAGGGTCATCAAGGAGCATGCTCCATATGTGTACGGCACGTTGGGTTTTTGGGGCAGGTGAAAAATTTTTTGCCTGTGGGACGGCCCACATGCGCCACCGAGGCCACGGCCCCGCCTTAGCGGCTGCGCCGCGCACGCGCCGCCACCAAGACCGCATTGCCATGGCAGCAGCCTGTTGCGGTGCGCCTTACGCCTTCCCATCCAGACATTTCCCGTCAGAATCATGAAGACCGTACTGCTCTTTCGCCACGGCAAATCCGACTGGAACGCGCCGTACTCCCACGACCACGAGCGGCCACTGGCGGCGCGCGGCAGGAAGGCCTCGGAGGCGATGGGCCGTTGGCTTGCGACGCAGGGTCCCCTGCCGGACCAAATCATCTGCTCGACTGCCAAGCGGGCGCGGCAGACCTGTCTGCGAGCAGCCAAAGCGGGAGGCTGGGACGCGCCCATCACCTATGACCGCAGCCTCTATGGCGCAATGCCCGAGACGCTCCTTAATCATATTCGGGCACAGCCGCATGATGCCGCGTGCGTCATGCTGGTAGGACACCAGCCAACATGGTCCGCGACCGCGGCGCTGCTCTCCAATGCACCGACAGGGCACTTTCCTACAGCGACCATGGCTTGCATCGTGATCCCTGCAGCGTCCTGGGTAGAAGTGGCCTTCGGCTCCGGTCGGCTGGCATGGCTGCAGCGTCCCAAAGAGCTGTAGCCGACGCGCCTTGAAGTACAACGCCAGACGCTGGCCACCGCGCGGAGCGCACCAAGGCCGGCATCGATGGGTGCCGGCGGCGATGGCCGCCGCGTGGAGCGCGCCAAGGAGCCTCAGCCGATGCGCCTGGCGCTGGTATGCTACCTCGAATCGACGAGCTCCAAACCCAGGGTTTTACCCTTCTGTGTCGCGGGGACTCCGTGCTCCATCCACACCGGCGGCGGCGCATCCTTCAGGTAATGGTCAAAGAACTGCTGCATGCGGATGGTCCAGTCCTTGCGATTGGCAAACGTGCGGAGGCCATGACCCGCACCGTTGTAGTTGAGCATCCAGACGGGCTTGCCCAGCCGGCGCAGCGCGACAAAGAACTCAATGCCCTGGTACCACGGCACCGCACCATCGTCGTCATTGTGCATCATCAGCACCGGGGTTTCAATCTTGTCTGCCTGGAAGAGCGGCGAGTTATCAATGTAGCGCAGGGGGTACTCCCACAGCGAGCCGCCGATGCGACTCTGCGTCTGCTCATACTGGAACATGCGGCTCATACCACTACCCCAACGGATGCCGCCATAGGCGCTGGTCATATTGGACACAGGCGCACCCGCCTCGGCAGCCTTGAACAGGTTGGTCTCAGTTACCATATAGGCAATCTGATATCCACCCCAACTATGGCCCTGCACACCGATGTTGTCTTCCTGAACAAACCCCTGGTTGATCAGCATGGTGACACCCGGCACGACGGCGTTAAGGGCGCTTTCGCCAGGATAGCCCACCTTGTACGGGATGTCCGGCACAAACACCAGGTAGCCCCGGCTTACATAGAAGGAAAAGTTGATGGACGAGCCACCGGCACCCGGGGGACGGTGCTGGTAAAGGCCATTCGACATCTTCTCGTAGAAGTAGACCATCATGGGATACTTCTCGGCAGGATCGAAGTCCTCAGGCTTGAAAAGCATGCCCTTGAGTGGAATGCCATCCAGAGAAGTCCACGATACGAGCTCCGCAGTGCCCCAGCGGTAATCCGCCTGCTGTGGGTTCAAATCGCTTACGCGCTGCATGTCAGCGAACGTGCCGTCCTGCGAAACCCACAGGTCTTCAAATTCCTCAAAGCTCTCCCGGGTATAGAGGAGCGCGTCTGCATCGGCCGCCTTTTGAGGATACCCAAACGAGCGTGCCATCATGATCAGCTCCTCCGGCACATCGTCGCCATCCAGATCGTCGGCATAGAAGCCGCCTTCCTTGGTCTCGTCGTGCTGCGCCGACAGCAAGAGCGCCCCGGATATGGCCACCTCATCATCGTCCAGCTGTAGATTGCGCAGGCGCAGCTTGTTATGCCTGCCGAAGCCGTCGGTGACAGCGCGCGGCTCTGATTTGCCCTCTGGATCCAGCGCCCAGATGTCGTACCGATCATACACCAGGAAGGCCCCATCGCCTTCGGTCCAGCCCACTCTGCCGTAGCTGCTGGGTTTGTAAGGCCAGTCGTGCATTTCGTTGTCCACGCGATAAGGCAGCGCCGCAGATACGTTCACCGCCGCTCCGCCATCGGATGGCATCGCCATCCATGCCCGGATATCGCGATCCCACCACGATACGTACTGCGCTCCCGGTGACAGATATGCCGTGCCCTGGATCCTGCTGAGCAGCAGCGCGCGGCTGCCGTCATCAATGCGGACACTGTAGACATCGTTGTAGCGCGGCGACTCCCAGGAAATCTCCCGCTGGTAAGGCATATTGGTGTTGGCCAGTCCTATGGGTGCATCCCCCTCGCGACCCACATCTACGAACGGCATATCCTCACGACCAAGCTGTACCACCCGCCTTTCATCCAGATGCACCACGGCATCATAGGTGCGATTCCGTTGGGACTGCAGCTGCACAAGCTGCATTGGCTGAAGCAGCATATCTTTCCAATTCCAGATGTCCAGCACAACCTTCTCATCGTCGTCTTCATCATCTTCCGGCTCCGGTTCGGGCCGCGGCTGCGTGCCAAAGAAAAGACGAGCGCCGGACTTGGAGAACTGGAGGCCCGTCCTCGGACCGATCCACCATCCATCCTCGACGCCCGGTGAGTCAGCCGTGACCAGTGTGTCCAGGACCCCGTCCTTCCAGTGGTAAACCTTGACGGCCGGATTGTCAGCTTCGTGATCGTCGCGATTGGACAGGAAGGCAAGCTGCGTTTCGGCTTCGTCAAAGGCGAGCTGCGAATAATCGCCCTTTCCGGTCAACAGCGTGTCGATTAACCTCCGGTCCGTATCAACCAGCAGCACGCCGCTGTTGACAGAGTCTGGTGTAGCTGTGGTCACCGCCAGGAAACGGCCCTGCTCCGAGAATGCGTACGACTTGGCATGCGGCAGCATGATCTCTGCGCCATCCTCCAAGTTGTGGAGCACCACCGTACCCTCTGTGGTACCGTTCTTCTCTTCCGCGGTGGTGTCCGCCGGCTCAGGTTCAAGGTGGTAGGCGATCACGCCGCCCGCCTCCTCCGGTGCACTGTACGACTGCACGCGTGGAATACGCAGCACATCGCCCGTGGCCAGGTTGAGTACGGCCAGCGTGTCCTTGGGCATCTCGTCCTCCTCTTTCTTGGCCTTCCGGGCCGCCTTGAGTGAATCTTCTGCTGGCCGAATCATGAAGAGCACATGCGCCGCGTCTCGCGTGAAACGGGCGTCCTCGCCGCGCGCAAACGTGTATGTGGCCCCCGAGGCCACGCCATGGACACGCAACGTGGCGTCTTTCTGGTCTGGCCCATAGCCATAGAGCACCCACGCGCCGTCGCTTGAAATCGCGCGCTGTGTGAAACGATTCCAGAAGTCGTACACATCGTGATCCAGCACCTTCTTGGCGTTCTGGGCAAGGCCATCCATCGCTGGCAGCACCAGCAACAGGATGCAAGTGAATCGAAACAGGTTAAGCATAGCTTCAGTGTGCAATAGAAGTGATCATTACGGTTCAGGCGAAGACAACGGCTGTCAAAGGCATGAACAACATGCCGCGCCAGTGCTGTGACAAGTTGCAGGTTGGCTGGTGTCTTGCAGATGTGGCTTTGAGCCCGGAGCACTTCCGCCTAGTCAAAAATACGCCGCCGAACGGTGCCTGCCCTGGAGCGTGCCTAGGCAGGCGTGCGGTGCACAGCGCCTGCTGGCCGCACTTCCTACGCCCATGCGCCCTCTGGACGGACCTCGTCGTCCCAGACCCGACCCACCGGGTAGGAGCCCAGGACACGGAGTTCGGCTGCGATCTCTTCCAGATGGCCCAGCGCGCGCTGCACCGTCGGCTCGGCACGGCTGCCGGCTACGTCAAGATAGAACAGATACTTGCCAGGACTGCCTACCAGGGGACGGCTTTCAATCTTGTGCAGGTCCAGTTCTCTTAGTGCAAAAACAGCCAGGCTCTTGAACAGCGCCCCCGGCACATTGGACCGCAACGCAAAGGCGATGGAAGTCTTGTATGCGCGATCGTCTGGCGGCAGCGTAGCGGCTTTGATGGGCAAGGCCAGCGCCAAAAAGCGCGTATAGTTCTGGGCATGGCTTTCGATGCCCTCGGCCAGAATCCGCAGGCCGTACTTCTTGGCGGCATGGCGCGGCGCAATAGCCGCGGCGCCCGATTCCGAAGCGCGGGCCACGAGCTTGGCCGCGCCCGCCGTGTCGTATGCCGGCACCGGTTCGGCATGGGACAAGTGCCGCCGCAAGTAGTCCTGGCACTGTCCCAGGGCCTGCGGATGCGAGAGCACGCGCACAATGTCCTGGATCTCTGTGCCCGGCCGCGCCATCAGACAATGCCGAATGCGCAGCATAAGCTCGCCCGTGATCTGGATATTATGCATGCGCAGGAGGTCATAGTTGATATGGACGCTGCCAAAGAGCGAGTTCTCTATGGGAATGACCCCGCGTGCAGTCACATGACCCGTTACGCTCTCAAACACCACCTGCATGGAAGCGCATGGCTCCGGGGCTGCTTCCGGGTACATGATGCGGGCGGCCTGTTCGCTGAAGGCCCCCGGCTCCCCCTGAAACGCAACTTTCATGGCCGCTCCTCGCGCCTCTCCATGCTGGTGGGTGCCGTGATGCCGAGCACCGCGAGACCATTGGCGAGCACCACGCGGGCAGCCAAGGCCAGGGCCAGGCGTGCCCGGGCAATCTGCCGCGGCTCTCCGAGTATCCGGCAATGGTGATAGAACTGGGAAAACTGTTCGGCTACCTCGCGCAGGTATCCGATCATGCGATGGGGCTCCCGCGCCAAGGCAGCAGCACTTAGGGCGGAAGGAAAGCGCACCACCTGACGGATCAGCGCCACTTCCGCATCGTGCACGAGCAGGGAAAAATCTTCGGAGGCATCAGTCTCAATGCCGATAGACGCCGCCTTGTCCGCGATGGAGCAGATGCGTGCATGGGCGTACTGAAGGTAAAACACCGGGTTCTTGTCGCTGGCTTCCTTCGCCAGATCCAGATCAAACTCGAGATGCCGTTTGGCCGAGCGCATCAGAAAAAAGTAGCGCGCAACATCGGCCCCTACTTCGGTGATGAGCGCATCCAATGTAACAAAGTTTGCTTTGCGCGTGCTCATCTTCACCTCTTTCCCGCCACGCAGCAGCGTCACGAACTGATAGATGATGACCTCCACCCTGTCTGCATCCAGCTTAAGCAGTCGCAGCGCGCGCAGTATGTCGGGGTAGGTCGCAATGTGATCGGCCCCGAATACATCGATGCAGCGATCAAAGCCACGCCCAATCTTGTCGCAGTGGTAGGCAATATCCGGCAAGCGGTAGGTGGGTTCGCCCGAACTCTTTACCAGCACCGTATCGCCGTCTTTGCCCAGCGCGGAGGTCTTGAACCAGGTGGCTCCCTCCCGTTGGTAGATGTAGCCGGTATCGCGCAGGGCCTCCAGCACCGCAGCCACGGCGCCGGAGTCGTACAGCGACTGCTCATTGAAAAACACATCCATCACGATGCCCAGCCGCTGCAACGTGCCCTTTATGGTCTCGAAGATGGCCGCCTTGGCCGCACTTGTGAAGGGTGCTTCGTCCTCCGCTGTCAGCAGCGCATCGCCATGCTTCTCTGCCAGCGCTTTCGCAATGGTTATGATGTAGTTTCCGAGGTACCCGTCGTCAGGAAACGATGCCGGCACTACGACTTCCGCGTCGGTCCCTGTGCGCAGCATCTTCGTCGCGACACCTGCGGCATGCGTCAGCTGCTCATAACGACCGCGCACCGAGGCACCCAAGACGCGCATCTGCCGCCCCGCATCGTTGAAATAGTACTCGCGCGTAACATCGTAGCCGATCCACTCAAGGAGGTTGGCGATGGTGTCACCCAGGACTGCATTGCGCCCGTGGCCAACCGTAAGGGGGCCCGTAGGATTGGCGCTGACAAACTCCACCAGCGCACGCTGCCCTTGGCCCTTCCGGGAGCGACCGAACTGCAGCCCTGCCGCCAGGCACGCCGCCAGCGACTGGTACAGATGGCGTTTGGAAAAGCGGAAGTTGATGAACCCTGGTCGCACCACTTCGCAGCGCGCAATACGATCCGCATCCAGCACGAGGCAGGCGGCGATCGCCTCGGCAATCTGCAAAGGCGCGCGCCGCAAATGGCGCGCGAGCTGCATCGCGCAGTTGGTCGCCAGATCACCGTGCTGCGCAATCCGGGGGGCTTCCAGCTCCGGCTCGAAGCCCTCGGGAACCCCGTCCATCTGGCTGAGCGCCTGCTGAATTGCTTCCTTCAGGTATTCCTTCATGGCCATCGCCACCGGAAGGCGCCGATCGGCGTACGCGGGGACTGGTCCATCGCCAGATCAGCCAGGGCTTCGCCGATGGCTGCCGACGCCTTGAAGCCGTGTCCAGAGCAGGCGCTGCCTACGACCACCCTGGTGTCGGTACCGCCTAGGTAATCAATAAGGTAGTGTTTGTCCGGGGTATTGGTATACAAACAGGTCGTTGCAACGGCGCACGGGCCGAGGTAGCGCGGAAACAGCTGTCTGAGATGCTTGCCCAGTGCATCCGTTTCGGAGTCCCCGATGCGGCGATCAAGGTCGGCGAGATCGTCAACCAGCGTGCCGTGATAATGCAAGCCGGCCTTCATGCCCCGACCCAGATCTGGAACTCCATAGCTCTTGACGCCCTTGAATTCCCAGATAAAGGTAGGAAAGTGTTGAGGCCTGAAGATCGGGGCTGTGGTGCTGTACCAGGCATTGATGACGCGCTCGATCTCGACCGGCGGGCAGGCGCGGCCGAGAACGTCCCGTATGAAAGCCCCCGCGGTCACCACCATCCTGGCCGCATGCAGGACGCGCGACTCCGTCGTTATTGCAATACCCGCTGCATTGGATTTCCACGAAAGTGCCGAGTCGTTGGTGAGTACCGCGGCACCATGGGCCTGCGCCTGCGCCAGGTGGGCTGCGACCGCGCGCTCCGGATGAATGGTACCGGCATCCGGCTCAAAAAGCGCGACTTCGTCTGATCGCAAGTGGTAGGCAGGAAACGCGTCCCGTACGTCTTCAGGCGTCATTCGCGTCACCGCTACGCCCACGGCCCGCGCACTCGCTTCCGCATCGGCGATCATGGCGCTGTCGCGGTGCGCGATGTTCAAGCAGCCGCAGCGCGTGATCAGCTGCGCTTGCGCCTCCCCTTCAAGTCTGGTCCAGAGCTCGTAGGCCCGGCTAAGTAGGGGAGCGTACATGCGCCCTTCAAAGTAAGCCCGGCGGATGATGCGACTGCCCCCATGCGTTGATCCATACGGGTGCGGCGGCACGAACCGGTCCACGCCAATGACGCGTACGCCGCGCCGTGCCAGGTGGTACAAGGTCGCACTGCCGGCGGCACCCAGGCCCACAACAACCACATCCGCAGTCTGCATGCCTATGCGTAGAGAGAAAGCTCCCGCCGGCGCATACAGAGGTTTAGCACGATAGCGAGCAGGATCGAGTTCGCGAGGAACGCCGATCCGCCATACGACACCAGTGGAAGCGGAATGCCAATGACCGGCAACAGGCCCAGGACCATGCCGACATTGATGTAGACTTGCAAGAGTATCAGCCCCGCGGTGCAGGCAATAACCGTGCTGGCGAATGGATGGGTTATCCGGCCCGCAAATCGCACCAGCCGGATGAGGAGCAGCGCAAAGCACGTCAATAGCCCAATGGCCCCCAGAAAACCCAGTTCTTCTCCTATGACCGAAAAGATGAAGTCAGTCGACTGCTCCGGAATCCAAGCTCCTTGCGTCTGCGTGCCCTCCATAAAGCCGAGACCACTCAGGCCGCCGGAGCCGATCGCGGCCTTGGATTGCATAAGGTGAAACCCTACGCCGCTGCGAAACTCTTCAGCCTCAGGATTGGCGAACGCATGAATACGCGCTACATGGTGCGGCTGAAGCAGCTTCTCCATCGCAAAGTACGCGGTGGCGATCGTGCCGCCGCTTACCAGCGCCCCTGCACCCGCCAGTATTATATCGCGGTACCAGAAGAATAACGCCAGCGCCAAGGCTGCGGCAAAACCAATGGCGGCTGGCAGGTACCAGATATAGAGGTACCCCACAATAGCGGGTGTAAGCAGCAGGGTCACCGCCCACAGCGATGTCCCCGTACAAAAGAGCACAACAGGAATCAGGCCGATAAACGTCAGCGCCGTTCCCGTGTCATTCTGCAGAATGATCAGCACGGCCGGGAGTGACAGCAGCCCAACAGCGATGAGACTCGTATTGCCTGTGCGGTGCGGCTTGTTCGCCGAAAGGATGCGCGCCACCGCCAAGATGGTACCCACCTTGGCAAGCTCCGACGACTGAAATCCGTACGACCCAATGTAGACCCAGGAGCGCGCACCCCCGACTTCACGTCCAAGCATCAGCGCCGCCACGAGCAGGAGGATGCAGACGCCATACCCGACAAACGCCAGTTCCATGTACGGGCGTACCGGAATCAGGCATACGATTACCATGCCGACCGCCGCCACCCCGACCCACAGCAGCTGCCGATCAAAGTTGTTCTTCATGCTGCCGCCCAGGTACTGGTGTGCCTCGCCCTGCGTGGCGCTGTAAATCGCTACCAGGCCGATTGCTGCAAGGCACAGCCAACACAGGATGATCCAGTAGTCCAGGTTCTTGACCCAGGTGCTCATGATTATTCCGTCAGGAGTGCCTGGCTGCTGGCCATCATCGCGCGGCCGAGCCGCAGACTTTTCGATGGCGACTCCGGCACTGCACCCTTGAGGTAGCGCTCCGCCAGAAGGCTCGCGATGGGCGCGGCGCACATGCCGCTGCTGCCCGTATTTTCGCACTGCACGGCCACGGCGATCCTAGGCTCTTCGTAGGGCGCGAACATCACAAAGACCGAATGGTCCGTCATGCCCATCGGGGCCTGCGCGGTGCCCGTCTTGCCACCGCTGGCGATCCCCGGAATCTGCATAGCTCTGCCCGTGCCCGTCTCCATGACACGCTTAAGGCCCTGGCGCACCAGGCTAAAGTACGCGGTATCCACGGGAATGCGCACCGGCTCTGGCGCAAAGTGGATGGTGTCGCCCGTAGCCGGGTTGGCCAGAAAGGACACCAGGCGTGGCTCGTGAAGCCATCCGCCGTTGGCTACTGCCGCAATGTAGCGGACCAACTGCAAGGGCGTGACCCCCATGTCGCCTTGCCCGACGCCGAGATTCATAAGCGTCCCCATCCCCCAAGTAGCGTATCGGTCGTTGAAGTAGGCTGAATCTGGAATGAGGCCGGTGGTCTGCTCGCGAATATCGGAGGGGGCCCGCTGCCCAAAGCCGAAACTGTTCGCGTAGCGCCTGAAAGTGCCGAGGTCCATCCGACGCGCCATCTCAAAAAAGAACGTGTTGCAGCTGTTCTCCAGGGCCTGGACCACATCTTGCGAACCGTGCACGCCCAGACATCGGAAAATGTGCCCGCCTCCCAGGGGATGATAGCCTCCGCAGAACACTGTGCTGTTCGGCCCTGTGGGAGCAATGAGCCCTGCGTCCAGGCTCATGAGCGCCATCAAAGGCTTCCATGTGGATCCCGGCGGCATCTGGTTCATCGAGACGCGATTGTACAGCAGCTTGTCGGAATGGTCCACGATGGCGCGCCATGCGGGCTGGTTTATGCCGCCCGTGAAAAGCCCCAGGTCAAAGTCGGGCGCACTGTGCAGCACCAGGACACCGCCGGTGGCCACATCCAGGGCAACGGCAGCACCACGCTTGTTTACGAAAAGGGATTCCGCCAGCGCCTGCACGCCCGCATCCATGGCCAAGTGTATATCGTAGCCGCTGACCGGTGCCTCATCCCCCTTGCCGTCGAGATACGGCTTGACTTCAAGGCCGTGTACATTGACGACGCGCAATGCGCTGCCGGGGATGCCGCGAAGGTACGTTTCGTACGAGCGCTCCACCCCGGTGCGGCCCAGAAGATCGCCCTGGGTGTAGAAGCGGGGCTGCTCCTGAATGTCCAGTTCCTCGCGGGTTATTTCGCTGATGTAGCCGAGCGCATGAGAGGCGCGCGCATCCGACAGATAGCGCCGCTTCTGGCTTATCTCATCGTCCACCCCTGGCAATCGGAAAAGATCTTCCTGAATACGGCTGTAGCGCTCAAAAGGCACATCAGTAAAGGAAATGCTGGGGCGGTATGGGGTCCATTCGCGGGCTTCTGCCAGCTTGGCCTCCACCACCGAGTCCTCCACGCCAAGATGGCGCGCCAACAGCGCTGTCTTGTCTTCCACGAAGTAGCGTGGCGTCAGCGTGATCGCATACGAAGGTTCGTTATGAACCATCAGCACACCATGCCGGTCGTAAATTGCACCGCGTGCGGGCAAGAGGCGCAGGGTGCGCAGCGCGTTGCCTCTCGAAACCTCCTGGGCATCGCCCCGCCCAATGATCTGTAGCCCAAAGAGGCGACCGGCCAGCAGCCCGATCGACAGCAAGATTGCGGCAATAAAGATGGTTACCTTGTAGTCGGGCATGCCGAAAGGTACTTACGTCGTTGGCACAGTGTTTGCGCCGGTTCGCTTACACGGCTCGTCGATTTTCTGGTTGCTCCTGCAACCGCCAGTGCTGCTACTTGTTACACGCTATGCGATACCCCACCCAAACGCCATGAGATCTCTCGCCATACCGGCTGTCCTGAGCGTTGCAACACTCCTCGCCCCATGCAGTGACGCATTCGGCCAAGGGTTTGGCCGCAACAAGGTACAGTATGACAGCTTCCAGTTTCGCAGCTTCAAGACGCAGCACTTCGAATTCTACTACTATCCGGAGGAGAAGGAGGCGGTGACGGATGCGGCCCGCATGGGCGAGCGCTGGTACCGCCGGCATGCGCGCACGTTCTTGCGCGAATTCTACGATCGCAAGCCGATCATCTTTTACGCCAACGATGCGGACTTCCAGCAGACGAATGTTATCGGGGGCTTTATTGGGCAGGGCATCGGGGGCGTAACCGAAAGTCGCAAGGAGCGAGTCGTCATGCCGCTGACGGGCATCTACAGCGAAACGGATCATGTTCTGGGGCACGAGCTGGTGCACTCCTTCCAGTACGATATTGGGCTGATGCGCGACGACAGCTCGCGCTTTTCGATGCAGCAGCTCCCGCTGTGGCTGATGGAGGGCATGGCGGAGTACCTGTCCGTGGGACGGGAGGACGCGAATACGGCCATGTGGATGCGCGATGCCGCACTCAGGGACGACCTGCCCACCATCGAGGACTTGAGCAAAAGCAACAAGTATTCTCCTTATCGCTATGGGCAGGCGTACCTGGCCTACATCGGTGGCAAGTACGGCGACGCTGCCGTAGCCAACCTGTTCAAGCTGGGTGGGCGCACCGGCTTGGACTCGGCGTTCGTCTATACCATCGGAATCCGCGCCGATTCGTTGTCGACGGAGTGGGCCGGGGCAATTCGGGAAGCGTATCTGCCGCTGATGGAGGCGCGCGTGCACCCCGACAGTGCAGGCCGTCCGGTGGTCACAAAGGCGCAAACCGACGTTAACCTGCACCTGTCGCCTGCGATCAGTCCGGACGGTCAGTATGTGGCGTATCTGTCCAACCAGGATGTGTTCAACATAAACCTGTTCATTGCTGACGCGAACACGGGCAAATCCATCCGAAAGCTGCGGGCCACCAATTCCAATCCGCACTTCGACAACATCCGCTTCATCAACTCTGCCGGCTCGTGGTCGCCGGATGGCAAGAAGTTCGCCTTCGTGACCTTTGCCCAGGGCGACAATGAGCTGTCCATCTGGGATCTGGACAGCGGCAGTGTGGAGCGCCGCGTGCGTGTGGCAGGCGTCAGTGCATTTAGCAATCCCGCGTGGTCTCCGAATGGGCGCGAAATCGCGTTCAGCGGGGTGGATGGCGGCATCAGTGACCTGTACGTGCTGGACCTGAATACCAGCAATGTGCGGCAGCTCACCAACGATCGGTACGCCGACCTGCATCCCGCGTGGTCGCCGGATGGCCAGACTATCGCCGTGGTTAGCGACCGCGGGCCGGACGGCTCCAACTTCGAGACGCTGGAGTATGCCGAAACACGGTTCACGCTGGTCGACGCGCATAGCGGAACCATGGAAACGATTCGGCCCTTCACGCGCGGCAAGCACATCAACCCGCAGTTTTCGCCGGACGGGCGGAGCCTGTACTTCATCAGCGATCAGGATGGTTTTTCTGACATCTATCGCTACGCCTTGGCCGAGGGCGAAATCTACCGGGTTACCAATCTGAAGACGGGCGTAAGCGGCATCACGAAGCTCTCGCCGACCATGACGGTAGCAGCCCAGAACGGGCGCGTCATATACTCGGTGTTTTTTGACCGTAGTTACAACATTTTTGCGCTGAATGCGGAAGAGGCTCAAGGCACGCTCATATCTGCACCTGCAGAGGGAGTCGCCATGGCCAGTGTGTTGCCTCCGTACAGCGCGGTCAACGATGGCCTGGTGGCTGACTATCTGGATGATCCCCTGACAGGGCTGCCTGAACCCGCACCGGTGGATGACACCTCGTACAATTCCAGGCTCAAACTGGACTATGTGGCTCCGCCGACGCTGGGCGTCACCAGCAGTAGCTACTACGGGTACGGCAGCGGCGTTTACGGCGGCATCGGGTTTTTCTTCAGCGACATGCTGGGCAATAAGGAGCTAATCCTGGTTGCCCAGGCCAATGGCACCTTCAAGGATGTCGGCGCCCAGACCCGGTACATGAACCGGGGGAGGCGCTTCAACTACGGCGGATTGATCGGCCATACGCCCATTGTTTACGGGTACCCGCAGGGTGGTTATGACCAGTTCGGCAACCTTGTTTACGTCGACCTTCGGCGGCGCATTTTTGTGGATCAGATGATCGGCATCGGTGCTTACCCATTCACCACCACCAGACGCGTGGAGGTCTTCGCCGGATTCTCGCGCTACTCCTTTGACTATGAGCTGATCCAGATTGTCAGTTCACCCTTCGGGCAGTCGAGGCAGCGGCTGCGTTTTGACAAGTGCAGCGACCTGACGCTGGAGGAGGTACTGGAGGCGATTACGTGCGAGCCGGACGCCATCAACCTGGCCCAAGTTGGGGTGGCGTATGTGGGAGACTTTTCCAACTTCGGATTCACCTCGCCGATGCAGGGCGGGCGGTATCGCTTTCAGGTTGCTCCGCGGATAGGCTCCAACCAATTCCTTTCGGTGCTTGCCGACTACCGTCGCTACTTCTTCCTGTCGCCGATCACCTTTGCGGTGCGCGGTATGCATAGCGGTAACTACGGGCCGAATCTGGACGAATCTGGTGTATTCGCCCGTGAGTATCTGGATGTGCCTTACTACCCGGGCTTCTTGCGCGGCTACAGCCGGTATTCATTTGAAGGGGCGGAATGCCGCGATGCGAATTGCAGCGTATTCTCGCGGCTGGAGGGTTCGCGCCTCGCGATGATGAGCGCGGAGATACGCCTCCCTGTATTTGGTACGGATGCGGTGGGCCTCATCAACTTTCCGTACTTGCCGGTCGAGCTTGTCGGCTTTGCCGATACGGGCCTGGCTTGGACCCGGGGCGACGATCCCTTCAAGCTCTTAAAGTGGGAAACGGACGCGCCCGGACGTTATCCGGTCACGAGCGTCGGCACCTCGGCCCGCGTGAACATTCTGGGCTATATCGTGTGCGAGTTCTACTATGCGTACCCCTTCCAGCGCCCGGACCAAGGCGCGCATTTCGGCTTCTTGTTCAGTCCTGGCTGGTAGCGCCTGACTTATGGGTCGGGGCCGGCATTGCCAGCGCCCGCCGGTGCCGTGAGCATGTATAGCGTTTTTCGGCGTTGGCTTTTTCAGCTTGCCCCGGAGCAAGCCCATGCGGCCGGGTTTGCCGCTGCACAGGTCGCCCAGATCTTCGCTCGCCGCGATGTGCAAGAGCGATTTTCCTACGCGTCCCCGGTCCTTTCGCAGCGCTTAGCAGGTATTTACTTTCCCAATCCTGTGGGCTTGGCCGCTGGCTTTGACAAGGACGCCCGCCTGCTGCCATTCTGGGAGCTAATGGGCTTGGGCTACGTCGAAGCCGGATCTGTCACAGCGCACCGCTCCAGGGGCAATGCGCGCCCGCGGGCGTTTCGATTGCCTTTGGATTCGGCGATCATCAACCGGATGGGGCTTCCTAATCAAGGAGCCCGGCGTGTCGCCCGGCGCATTGCGCGGGTTCACAAGCAATGCCGCATCCCGCTCGGCATCAGCCTGGCCAACTCGCACGCACCGCATGCTGAGGTGGTGGCAGCGGCGGATGACTATCGGCGCAGCTTTATGCGCCTGGCCCCGCTGGCGGACTATGTGACACTCAACATTTCCTGTCCCAACACCGCGCACGGCAAGACCTTTGAACATCCCCCGTCCCTGAATGTGCTCCTGGAGGTGATCTTCAGGCAACGCGCGGCGCAGCAGTTGGACATCCCCGTATTCCTCAAGCTTTCGCCGCCCGCATCCGCGCGCATCGTGTTCGACAGTCAGATCGAGGAAATCCTTTCCATAGGGCAGTTCTACGGTGTCCACGGATATATTGCATGCAATACGGCCTCCGACCGGGTGGGACTGCAGACTGGTGCCGCCGCGCTGGCCGAGATCGGTGCCGGCGGCCTGAGCGGCCCACCCCTGAGGGCGCGCAGCGTACACCTGGTGAGGTACCTCTATCGCCGCCTGCAGTCTGGGCAGGTCATACTCGGCGTGGGCGGTATCGACTCGGCACTGGCAGCCTATGAAATGATACGCGCGGGCGCGTCACTCGTGCAGCTTTACACGGGGCTGGTGTACAAGGGGCCGGAGGTCGTACGAGCCATCAACGAAGGCCTGGTGGCCTTGTGTGCGCGCGATGGCCTTGGTTCTATTGCAGACGCCGTGGGAACTGACGCAGCGCAGTAGCATGGCCCGGGCGGATACAGCACCCTGCCCTGCGGTCCGAGTGCCTGCACGAATATCTGATTGCATAGATTAAGCGGCACAGCCCAACTGCATGCACCCCTGTGGGTGGTCCAGACCATAAGAATTTGGCGCGCCAGCCGTCCTCGTCACATCCTGCGCTGCGTATCGGCGTCGCCCACCTGTTCGCTACGGGCCGCAACCCGGAACGCCACAAGGTCATCCACTTGGGCGGCATCACGTTTACAGCGGATGGCGCGCCTCCGGTGCGCAAGGACTGGATCCTCAATCCTGGGCATCGCATCACACGACGCCTTTTTGCGCTGTCCCATGTCAGTAACGCCATGCGGGTGCAGGCGGCTTCCTGGGCAAATGTTCGCAGCGACATAACAGCGTTCTTTGAAGGACTTGACATGCTCTTTGTGGCGGACCTGGACAATCACCGGGTCTGGTTTGCCAGCATCCTGGACCGTAAAAAATGCCCACCGCTGGTAGATCTGCTGGAGATGCAGCGATTTTTTCGCCCCGAGCGCGCCGTGTTCCACACGGAGAAAGGACTGGTCGAACGGCGGCGGCGGAGAGAGGCCGCAGCCGAAGGTCCGTACTTACCGCTGGTTCTTGAGGAACTGCAGCGCGAGCTGCATGGCATTCTAGAGTCCATCCTAAGCCCCACCCCGGAGGGGCACTACCTGACCTACAACCTGCTGCATCAGGCGGTCCATGCGAAGCCGCCGCTCTTGTTATTCAAGGCCGTGTACACGGCTGCCACCCATGCATGGCGCATCAACTGGGGACGCGGGCTGGAGCTCTTTCCCGTGGACGAGCCTGCGCTACTGACCCTGCCTGCCGCCAATCGCGTGCCTTACGGCGTGCGCACGCCCCCCACGACCTTCTATGACCGGCCGCTGCAGTTCAGTGAGCTGGTTGCACTGTACTGTGCGCTTCGACCGCCGCCGCCAGGCACAGTGCCACGCCGGATGCACCTGCGGCATAGGATCGCCAAGGCCTTCCTGCCACACACGACCGAGACCCCTTTAGCCCGTACGGTCGAGGCGCACTATGCCCGGTTGTTCACGGGCCTTGGAGATTCCGTTATTGCGCAGCCTTTAGCCGCCGCGTGCACTAAGGCGCTGCTCGAAGCCGCGGATGGTGAAGAGGCTGGCAGGCCATCGCAGTTTGAAGCGCTGGTCACGCGCTTGGCCGATGAGTTCCGGGAGCATGGCGTCGAAGCCGATCAGGCCGTGCTTGTGAAAAATGCCACATGCTGCATCCTGACAGTGCTGGACAAAGTATGCCTGGCTGAAGGTCGACAAGTAAACGTCGAATCGCTGGCGGCCTATCTCGCGCATATTGCGGGCCGCGAGAGCGGGGCTGAAACACTTCGCGCCGCGACCACCGCGCGGGACGTTGCCGCCGCGCAGTCCAGAGTAAGCTTGTCGGACACCGATGATGTCCTGCAGCGCTTCTACGAGGTCCGGAACCTGGAGGAGCGGCCGCCCCAGCGCGAATACGCACGGTTTTGTGCGAGCGCTATGGAGCAGGTCGGCGTCTATGTAGCGGAAGCAGGCACCGGGACCGGCAAGACGCTGGGCTATCTGATTCCGGGCCTGGAGTTTCTCCGCAAGAGCAGTGCGCAACGCCAAGCCGTGCGCAATGCGGTGGCGCGGCAACTGTCCACCCCTGCCTTTGCCTTGGAGGCACCGGATCTGGCCGATGGCCTGGATGTGTTGTCCCAGGAGCTGGTCCCCTACCAGGTGATCATCGCCTCCTGCACCAAGAATCTCATGACCCAGATTCGAACCGAGGAGCTTGCACATCTTGTGGAAGAGCCGCAGTACCAGTCCCTGAAGGTCGCCGCCGTTCTGGGCAAGGACAACTATTTCTGCGAGACTGCCCTGGTGGATCTGGGCTCGGACAACCAGCAGATGAAGACGTCGGACGCCCGTTTGGCCTGGCTGCACTTGTATCTCATCCTGCGACGCAACGATGGGCAGTGGGAAGGTCCGCCAGCGGTGGAGCTCTGCAACAGTCTGCCCAAGCTGCGCAGCATGGCGCGAGAGGTGCGCGCGGGTCAGGGCTGCTCCCCCATGACCTGTCCGCACTGTCCTTACCCGCAGAGCACCCGCCGCAGCCAGGAAGCCGACATCATTATCACCAACCATCACAAGCTCACGCGCATGCGCTGTCAGGACTTCAGGCCCAACAGCGTACTCATCGTTGATGAAGCAGACCAGCTGGCTGAAGGTGTACGGGGTTCGCTTACGGCGTCCGTGAGCCAGCGTACCATCCATGCGTACTGCAACAGGCTGACCGGCGCCACCAATCGGTCAGGACTTTGCGCTGCGCTTAAGCGCAGGCTTCAGCCCCTGTCCACATCTCGTTCGGATTACGCGATACAGGTATCTGAATCCACGACAGCGTCTTGTCGCCGCATTCTCGAGGACCTGGAGCGCATCGAAGCTGCGGCTGGGCGGGTCGCCCGCCGCGTTCGCGACATGGAAACGCGCCTGCCCCACTGCACCGACCCCGTGCGCTGGAACGAACTGGCCCCTGCCGACCATGACTGTTTTGATGAGGAGCTGGGCGCATTGGCCGAGCGGCTCGGGCACATCGATCAGGCCTGGAGCCGGATTGATGCGGAACTGCACAACAGCGCGCCACTGCGCAGCCGGACCAGCAGAATGCGACAGCGGATCAAGCGAAGCGGTGATGTGGCCGCCCAGTTGGCTGATGAGATCAGCACCGTGCGAAAAGGTTATGGATCGGAGCAATTTGTGCACACATACGCCAAGGATGACGCGGGATGGCAAGTCGAACGCGTCCCCTTCGCCTTGAGCCATTGGTTCTGGCAAGCACTTTTGCGCGTCAGGACATTGATCCTGACTTCGGCCTCTATGTTCGTCCATGGCTCGCTTGACTATTTCCTTGCCGACCTAAGCGGTCGCCAGGAAGAGCGCCAATGCCTGTCTGTAAGCGGTGAGTTGCAGGTGGCATCGCCCTTTGACTACGCGAATCGCGCCCGCGGCTTCGTAGCGAAGGAAGTGCCAAAATTCCGCGGTAGTGCGAGCCACCGCGATAGAGACGAATGGTTGCTGCGCGTGATGTCCAGCATAGCCACGCTCGCGGTCGCAACGTATGGTCGCACGCTGGTGCTCTTTACCAACACCCGCGAGATGCAGGGCGTTTATCAGCAGTTGGCTCCGGTCTTTGAAGCGCGCGACATCTTGCCGCTATTGCAAAATGGCGCTAGCGCGGCGGAGATTGAGAAGTTCAGGCAAGTAGAGCACAGCGTACTTTTTGGCGTAAATCGCTTTTGGTCCGGCGTTGATTTTCCAGGTCCGACGCTGTCGCAGGTCATTGTTGTGCGTCTTCCGTACCCGCCCCCAAGGCGTCCGCTCATCAGCCACCGCCAGGAAGTTGTGTATGGCAACGATGCGTACTTCCAAGCGTATGCGGAGCCTTTTGTGCGCCTCAGGGTAAAGCAGGGCTTTGGCCGGCTTATTCGTCGGGCCAGCGACCAGGGGCTGTTCGTCGTCTTGGATGAACGTGTTGCCTACTACAGAAAACTTCCCTGGTACGAAAAGGAGTTACGCATCAGCTTGGAGCGTATTGACACGGTCGAGATCGCAAAACGCGCCGTGACCCATCTGGGACTAACGCCCGAGATTAATGCACGCGGCATTGAGCCTGGGAAGCTGTACGCGCATCATGTGGCTTTGCTGTCGCCGTAGCATGGCCGTGAACCCCTTTCGGCGCCATAGAACGCCAGCCCGCCCGCACCAGGCAGCCTGCCCTTAGCCCGCTATTAGCACTATGAATATTCGCCTGCATTATTTGGCGCTGATCCTTTGCTTTGCGGCGTTGAGCTGCGCTCAGGATCCCACGGGCCCGGAGCCGCCCGAACCGCTCGCGGCCCTCCGGGACGAAGCGCCGTTTCCTGTCGGCGTGGCCTTTCAGGCGTCGCGCCTGAACAACGCGCAGTATACCAGTGTCGCCGCGCGCACCTTCAGCAGCCTGACGGCCGAGTGGGAGATGAAGATGAATCCGATCTCTGGAGGCCGCGGCATCTACAACTGGCAGGCTGCGGACGATCTGGTGGCCTTCGCCAGGGTCCAGGGGATGCAGGTCCACGGCCATACGCTGCTCTGGCACGAAACCACGCCTGCATGGCTGGAGAACTTTGCCGGCAGCGATCAGGAATTCGAAGAGGCCATCCAGGAGTACATCACCACCGTCGTGGACCGTTACAAGGACGATGTCGCGAGCTGGGATGTAGTCAACGAGGCCTTTGACAATAACACCGGTCTACTGCGCAACTCCGTATACAGGCGCAGGATGGGAGATGACTACCTGGCCCGCGTCTTTCAGTATGCCCGCGACGCCGATCCCAATGTGCTGCTGTTCTACAACGACTATGGCACCCCGTACGATGCCAACAAGCGCGCCGCCGTTCTGGCGATGGTAGACGACTTTCAGAGCCGCGGCATTCCGATTGACGGCGTAGGTCTTCAGGTACACGTTACCTATACGTTCCCGCCCATTGGCGACATCACAGCCATGATGGATGCCATCGTAAGCCGCGGCCTTAAGGTCCACCTTTCGGAACTCGATGTGCGCGTCAACCCCGATGGCGACCTGACCACGCTGACGCCGGCGCGCAGCCAGGCGCAGAAGGAACGCGTTGGAGAGATCGTTTCGGCATTCATGGCGCTGCCGTCCGACAAGCGTTATGCCATCACGATGTGGGGCCTTAGGGACCCCGACAGCTGGCTCATAAGCTTTTGGGGCAACCCCGAATGGCCGCTTCTTTTCGACGCAGACTTTGCGCCCAAGCCCGCCTACGAAGGCTTCCTGGAGGCGCTCCAGCCGGAATAAGCCGCGTCAGTTGCGGCGCGTGACGTACACGAAATAAGCGCCACGCTCTTCGCCGCTGGGCAGCGTCAGCGTGGCCTGCACGGTCGTCGGGCCGTCGTCCAGCGCCACGCTGAAGGTGGCGTGGGTCTGGCCTGCGGTGACCTCCTGCGTCCACTCCTCGGATCCGATGTGCAGCTGCGCGTGCACAGCTTCCAGCGTGGAATCCAGGTGTGCGGGCCAGCGCCGAAGCTCAAAGTCGTACATGCCGGCCTTCGTCACGTTGATGGCCCAGTAGCCATTGCCCATCATGCCGCGCATCACCTGCCGATGATTCCAGGATTCCAGACCGCCGCTGGGATCGCACCAAGGTCCCGGGGTAACTCTTTCTTACGCAATCCGGAGAGCAGTCGACTTGCCGTCTGGGGGCAGACAAAATGTGCTACCGCGTAGTAGCTCGACTTCGGCTTCGGGGCCGGACGCGCGAACGTGCCCGCAGCCTCGTGCACGTTCAGCGTAGCGTCAGCACCGCAAATCAGGCACCAGTCGCCAGGCTCTGATTTGCGTATGTAGTCAGCTGCCTGCATCAGTCATTCCGCCTGGCACCGACAGCACTGCGTCAGGGTGCGCGGTCTCAGCCTCTGATTGCTGCAGAACAAGTCGCCATCTTCGCCCCACACGTCCACCCACCAAACCACATCGCCTGCCGGACGCTCCTTGCCACAGTCAGCGGTGGCGACCACTCATGGGGGTACACCTCAGTCGACGAGGGGACCGCGCTGCTGCAATCGAAGGTAGCCCGCGGCACGTATGGCGCCGAGTCCAACCCCGTGTGAAGATTGTTGATTTGGCCTCTGGAGAAGCGACCGGCAGATGAGTTGTTGTACCTTGCTTTCGGGGTTTGGCTCTTGGGGTTGGGTCTTCGTGATCTTCTAACCTAATCCATTCTGTAAAATGAAACGGATTTTTTGGATTGTGGCCCTTATCGGCCTGTTCGTGTCTCTTGCTGGTTCTCCGGCGTACGTATTTTCACAGCCTCTTGCGGAAGGTCCAGTTACCGCTATTACCGACATCAGTCGTGACTGTGGCTTGTCGGCCTGTAACCAGACGGATCTTCAAGCACTTCAGAGCACCATTGCAGGAGGCGGCAACGAGGTATTCGCTCAAATCGACGGTAACCTACGCCTACGACCTGAAAAAATGCTCTCCCCGGGCAGCGACGGCAAACTACCGCTTGGAATTGTCGAGAAGGACACGAAGAAGAAATACTACTGCGTCCAACCGAACAATCCAACGCCTGAGCAGGTAGCCGCCTTCGAAGAGTGTAGGGATGAACTGCCTGACTGCGACCGTAGGGAATGGGTAGAAAGTGGGGATGGAAGTCTAATACTCGTTTGCACATGCAATTGGATCTTTAGCAGTTGCTGACTGGTTGTACCCATCGTCACATACCACATACCCGCCGACAGAGATATGCAAAAGACCTTGACATTGATTGCGCTTGCGCTGGTACCCTTCACTGCCTCAGCACAAGAGCTGGAGGGTGTCGTTCGCTACAATCATACGTACCCGGTGCTGTATCATCCAAGCCTTGCATTCCAGA
The DNA here is from genome assembly GCA_951812585.1 of Rhodothermales bacterium. Taxonomy (GTDB): domain Bacteria; phylum Bacteroidota; class Rhodothermia; order Rhodothermales; family Bin80; genus JAAXGV01. The sequence continues at coordinate 1,300,210 of OX638318.1, forward strand.
AAGTCGCCAAGGAGGCGATCGGCAGTGAGTTTCAAGAGCCTCCTGCTTATACGACAGTATTCAGAACCATGGCTTTCAACCCGTCCTCCTCCCTCATGTATCCAACCTCCAAGCCTGCTGTAGAGCCCCGCGATCGCACGGCGCGAGAAGGCATGGAGCACATTGACACAACGTATGTCAATTTCGGGGAGGACACGATTACCGAGTCACGCGCCTTTTCGGGGGTCCTATACCTCGTTAAGGACGAGAAGCCGGTCATTCCGTGGCATTTGAGCGATGAAGAACGCCTCTATCTCGGATACTCTGTCATGAAGGCCACCGCGGAGGTGGATTCTGCGCACATCGAAGCGTGGTTTGCCCCAGAGCTTCCGATACCTGCTGGCCCAGGCATGTACAGCGGACTGCCTGGGCTTATTCTGATGGTCACCAATGCATCGGCCGGGGAGGTGTACGCAGCCGATTCCCTTGCGCTAGGCGCGTTGGCTCAGGATATCTCAGCCCCGACGCGGGGACGGCCGTTGTCTGATGAGGAATACGATCGGATCCGGACAACCGAGATAGCGGAGTCACGACAATTGTGGACCAAGGAGATCCGTGACCTTGAAGAAGGCAGGACGACCGTCAGGAAGTCGTCGCTGAGCACCCGAGGAACTCCTGAATAACCTGAACAGACGGAAGCAGAATCAGTGAGGAGCGTGCCCGCTACACGCGTATCGGTCACAGCCATAACGTGCGAAATGTTCTGAAGACGGCCTCGGCAGCCCGCGTCCTAACGGTCTTCGCGGTGTTGCTGTGCCTGTACCAGACAGCTCAGGCACAACACTTTTCGGTGACCGGATCTGTGGGTGATTCCACGGGGACGGCGTTGTCCCAAGCCACCGTGGTTGTCCTAGCCCGCTCGGACATAGCACTGGTTCGGTTTGGTGTCTCCCGCGGGGACGGCACTTTCATACTGCGTCGTCTGGTGCCAGGTGAATACATCCTGCAGGTATCCCATGTAGGGTACCAGACGTTGTTGCACAACTTTGATGTGCACGATGCCGATGTGGATGTGGGACACCTCGAGTTGTCCATGCGGACGCAGGCCTTGGAGGAGTTTGTCGTTACGTCAGATCGCCTACCCTTTATCGTCCGCGGAGACACGATCGAATACAATGCACTGGCGTTCATTGTGCGTCCGCAGGACATGGTCGAAGATTTGCTGCGTCGGCTCCCAGGTATTGAGGTCGACCCGTACGGCACAGTGATAGCCCACGGCGAGGTTGTCCAGAACATGCTGGTGGAAGGCAAAGAATTTTTCGGCACTGATCCCGCCATTGCCACACGCAACTTGCCAGCAGACGCAGTAGAGAAGGTACAGGTCTATGATAAACCCTCCGACCAAGCCGAGTTGACTGGTATTCCTGATGGTCAGGACGAGAAGACAATAAACTTGGGGCTGACTGAAGAATCCAAGCGGGGCGCCTTTGGGCAGACAACAGGCGGGCTAGGAGCTGCACATGCAGACGCGGGGCGCTACTTTGGCCAAGTCAGCGCCTTTCGTTTTGCGCCAAAGACCCAACTGGCTCTGATCGGTAGCGCTTAAAACGTAAATCAGCCGGGATTTAGCGGACGTCAGTTGAGCAGCTTTGCGGGAAGCGGAAGTGCTCTTTCCTTTGGACGAAGACAAGATGGCTTGTCGGAGTCGCTTGGGGCTGGTGTCAACGTCAGCCAGGACTTTGGAGAGAACACGACATTCAATGCCAGCTATTTTTTGACGGATCTGAATCGTATGCGCGAGCGCACGGTCGGGCGAGACCAGCTTTTAGGTTCTGCTATATCTGCGTTCAGTGATGAGTCCGATCATAGTGATGACAACAACTTCATGCATGTTGCGGTGCTGAACGCCGAATCAAGGCTTGGAGAAGGGCATGACGTGGTTCTCAGAGGCACCTGGTCCAAAGCGATTTCGACCGTCGCCCGTATCGGGCAGGAAACCACGACCGACGCCGCCAGGGTTCTCCTGAATGAGACCAGCGTGTCCGTAGACGACGACCGGGACAATGTCAGTGGAAGTGTGCATGTGACCTGGCGCAAGCGGGTGTCGGATAGCGGGCGTAGCCTTATCGCGGAAGGGTTGATCGATCTGCGAGACAACAGCGAAACGAAACAGTTGTACACCGAGAGCAAGCTTTACCGGCTGGGCGATTTGCAAACCCGTGAGGAGCAGCGACAAGAGCAATACTTGCTGAACGACGCCTTCAGTCAGGCACAGCGCATCGAATTGCTGCAGCCTCTGCGCACGGGAAGGACCTTGAAGGTGTACGTGCAACGGTCAGCAAGCGAGGCGCATCTGGACAAGGCCTACTTCGATCTCGTCGGCAACCAGAGCGTACGGAATACGAATCTCAGCGAGACGTTTCAACAACACCGCGAGTACTGGCGTTCGGGCACAGCCTTCCACTTCCGAAATGAAGCGGGGTCGCGGTGGGCCAGCACGGAGATGAAAGTGTAGCACTCACGTCGAAGGGGAAGAATTCCCATACTGGATGAGACTATACGAAGACGCTATACGCATTTTTTGCCTAGCGTATTGGGACAATGGCGGCTCGGTAATGCTGGCGGTATTTTGGACCTGTGGTACCGGACCGGCACGAATGAACCGGCACTTCGGCAACTGCAGCCTTTTGCCGACAACAGCAACCCGCTGCGGATCTACGTAGGCAACCCTGAACTTGGTCCCGAATACCATCATGACCTGACCGTGGGGTACCTCCTGCTGCGGCCATACTCGGAGGTAAGTCTTGGGGCCGACATTCGCACATCATATACACAGAACAGCATTATCTCCGTGCGTACGATTGATGCTGACTTGCGTCAGCGGATAAGTGCGGTTAACGCGGACGCCGTATGGATGCATTATGGTGGTTTGACCTATAGGATGCCCATACGACGTCTGAGGATCAAATGGGGGGCAGGCATTGATGGTGTCATGGAAACGGAGACGGAGATCATCAACAGCGAGGAAAATAAGAGTGAAGCGATGCGCGGCAGAGTGGACTTTAAGATTACGTATCGTCATAGCGATACAATCGAGGTAATCGCCCGCGCCGCTCGCACCTACAACAGGGTCCGCTACTCGCTGAACAGATCACTGAATCAGAGTTACACCAATAGCACGCTTGACGTAGATGCCTTTTGTCACTTTGCTAACAGCTGGTCACTGGAATCCTCGTTGCAACACCGCATCCTCGATCGCGACATTTTTGGCAGCGGCCACAAGGTCTTCCTGCTGAATCTGTCACTTTCCCGGCTACTCTGGGGAGGCAGGGGCTACGTAGATATCGCGCTGAACGATGCCCTCAAACCAAAATCAGGTAGTACGGTTTATCAACGCTGCCACTTACCTGCAAGAGGAACGCATCGTATCACTAGGCCGGCATGTGATGATTAAACTCACCTACAAGCCAAGAGTGATGTAGCTCTCATTTTGCCCACATCTGAATGTGATGCCCAAAAAGGGCCGGCTCCGTGCGCCCGACCGCTTGCGGGAGACCCATCCGGACTGCGTGGCAGCGCGGCGCCAGCACCCAGCGGTGAAATCGGCGATCAACCATTTGAATCACCGGGGCCTGTCCCTGGTGCGCATGGCAAGGAGGGGTTTGATCGCACCGTAGGACGGGTCGTGGTGGCCGCAAACGTGCACCGCCTGGGTCAGATTCTGAAGCAGCAGGAAGCACGCCGGCGCCAGTGGCATTAGGCCCGCACGAAGGATCCGTAAGACCTTCTCGGCGTCACCAGAAGAGCGAGACCCTCCTACTCTTTGTAACGGGGAGCGGGGCGCGCTATATCAGCTTGGTACAAATCAGGCGATTCAGCGACACGATTCGATGCTTGATTCGCTCAAACCGGGTACCGCTGGCCTGTACGCCTCCCTGCCCATGGCTATGCACCGAATGCTCACCGCCAATCAGCCTGAAATTGGTCTCCGAAAACACCTTTTTCGGGCAAGCACTCACTAAAAATTGTGCGATCCCCACGATGTGAGGCCTCAGAGACCCCGACAGCTGGCTCATAAATTTTTGGGGCAACCCCGAATGGCCGCTTCTTTTCGACGCAGACTTTGCGCCCAAGCCCGCCTACGAAGGCTTCCTGGAGGCGCTCCAGCCGGAATAAGCCGCGTCAGTTGCGGCGCGTGACGTACACGAAATAAGCGCCACGCTCTTCGCCGCTGGGCAGCGTCAGCGTGGCCTGCACGGTCGTCGGGCCGTCGTCCAGCGCCACGCTGAAGGTGGCGTGGGTCTGGCCTGCGGTGACCTCCTGCGTCCACTCCTCGGATCCGATGTGCAGCTGCGCGTGCACAGCTTCCAGCGTGGAATCCAGGTGTGCGGGCCAGCGCCGAAGCTCAAAGTCGTACATGCCGGCCTTCGTCACGTTGATGGCCCAGTAGCCATTGCCCATCATGCCGCGCATCACCTGCCGATGATTCCAGACCGACAGCCGCTGATGCTCCACATGCCAGTCATGCGGGTTGAGGTGCGTCGAATTCTCTTGATCGGAGCCGATGCCGATGCGTACGAACCCTTCAAACGATGGCATCAGGTCCTGCCACCAGGCATCATAGGCCGCCTGCAAACTGTCTACTCGCGCCGGGAATTGTTCGGCCAGGTCAACCTCCTGCGCCGGATCCGTATCCAGGTCATACAGCTCATGCTGGTTGACCAGGCGCCACCGTCCAGACAGCACCGCCGACTTGCGCCACTTTTCGGGGTAGGGAATGCGCTGCGAATGCACAAAAAGCGTGCGGGCAGGCACGGGGTCGCCGCGAAGCTGCGACGCGAGACTGATGCCATCCAGCGCAACGTCTGCGGGCGGCTCCAATGATGCGAGCGCTGCAACCGTCGGCAGCACATCGATGTGGGCTGTCAGTCCGTCTACATCGCGGCCGCCCGTGAGTCCACCGGCTGGCCAACGCATAAAGAACGGCACGCGGTGTCCACCGTCGTATTCTGAGCCTTTCCCGGCGCGCATGCCCGCGTTGTATCCGGTCCAGGTGCCGTCCTCGTTGCGCCAGTTGGACCACCCTTCAGCGGAGCCGTTGTCGGTCATAAAGATCAGGATCGTGTTCTCGGCCAGCCCCAGCGAATCCAGCTGCCCGAGCAGGCGGCCCATGTTGTCATCGATGTTGGTGATCATCCCGCTGAACCGGGCCATGGTTTCGCTCATACCCAGGTCGCGGTAGGGCTGTGCATAGCGATCTTCCACAAAGTAGGGGCCATGCGGCGCGTTGGTTGCCAGATAGAGGAAGAAAGGATCCTCCTTATGGCGATCGATAAAGTCCAGCGCATCGTCAAACCACACATCCGTCACATAGCCCGTGACAGGCTCGAGCACGCCGCTGCGCACATACGTGTCGTCAAAGTAATCGTTGCCGAAGTAGTCCGGCCCCTGGCCCACGCCGCCAGCCGGATGGTAGAACGCCTCAGCAAATCCCTGATCCTGCGGCCGCAGCGGGTAGTTGTCGCCGAGATGCCACTTGCCCACCATCCCCGTGGCATAGCCCGCCGCGCTGAAGACCTCGGCCAGGGTCACCTCCTCTGGACGCATGAGCGAGCGGCCCATGATGGTGTGCCACACGCCGGTCCGCGTGGAGTACCGGCCGGTCAGCAGTGCGCTCCGCGTAGGGGAGCAGGTGGGATCCACATGAAAGTCCGTCAGGCGCACGCTTTCGCTGTACAGCTGGTCCAATGCAGGCGTCTGGATCAGGGGATTGCCATGCGCTCCGATATCTCCGTAGCCCTGATCGTCGGTGATGACCAGGATCACGTTCGGCGGCACCTCAGTGGAGCGGGTGCAACCCGCACAGAGCACCAGCAGCGCCAGTATGCTACTCTTGTTCAAGCTCATCGGCGGTATAGAATCCTGCTTTTTGCGAAGTCTCTTCGCGCACGGCTGCCACCGCAGAGGGCGCTACAGCGTCCGCGTTGTTGCCAAACGCATTGCGCACATAGGTCAGGACAGCGGCCACCTCGTCGTCGGACAAGAGATCCTTGAACGGCGTCATGGGCACCTGGCCCGGGTACGTTATGCCGCCCACCTCAACAGGCCCTATCAGCCCGTGGAGTGTAATCTTGATCAGCCGGTCTGCTTCGCCGGTCACCCACTCGCTGCCTGCGAGTGGCGGAAAACCCGCCGCGGGCAGGCCGTGTCCGTCCGGGCGATGGCACATGCCGCAGTTGCCCTCTTCGTTGTACAGCACCTTCCCGGCCTCATAGCGGGTCCGTGCCTCGCCCGCCAGGTCTGTGTCGTCTGGCGCGGGAGGCTGACGCGCGACGGATTCACCGTTCAGATGCGCCAAAGCGGTCGTGTGGGCGTGGACCATCCAGCGGTCCAGCGGCAGCTGTCCCGCCGCAATCATGGCTGGCATGCCCTTGTCCGCCTCCAGCCAGGAGGCGGCCACGATGGCTTCCAGGCGCACGCGTCCATGCGCATCCGACGCAGCTTCGGCCAGCAGCGCGGCCTGATCGGAGACTTTGTCTCCCACATAGCGCAAGACGCGCACCGCCGCGGCCCGGGCACGAAAGTCTTCTGCCTTCAGCAGCCTGCGAAGCAGCGATGCATCAACCTGATCAAGACCCCAGGTGACCCAGAGGGCTTCCAGCAGGTGATGCTCGTAATGCGGCGCAGTCGGGTCCAACGCTTCCGTCCAGCGAGCCAGGGCCGCAAGCACCTCGCCTGCCGGACGGCCGCGCAACTCCCTGCGCGTGCGGTAACGCGCACGATACTCAGGCAGCTTGAGGTTCTCCAGCAGCACCGTAATGGGTGCGTCATGAATGTGCGGGGGCTCCACCAGCGGCCGCTCAGGGTACGTTATGCGGTACACACGTCCGTGCACATGGTCGCGGAGCGGATCACGCGCATTGTGCTGCATGTGGCCGATCAGCACATTGTGCCAGTCGAGGAAGTACAGCGATCCATCGGGCGCAAACTCCATGTCCACTGGACGGAAGTTGCCATCGTTTCCAACAACCAGATCCTGCCGGTGCTCGCTATGGAATCCTGTGCCATCGTCCCGCATCATGTGCTGCTTCATGCCCAGGAAGCCGATGGTGTTGTTGATCAGCAAATCGCCCTGTGTCTCCTCTGGGAAGTGCCTGCTTGACACAAACTCGAGACCAGAGGTGGGCCGCACGCGGTGGGCGTCTTCAATGAGGTTGTAGGACTTGTGCGTGGCGTTGCCGTAGCGCGGCTTGACCGTGCCCGGCATCATCCAGCGCACATCGGGACCCGAGGTCTCTGCAAAGAACATCTGCCCCCATTCGTCGAAGGCGATCCCCCACGGGTTGGGAATGGAAAGCTGCGCGGTGCGTTCCAGTTGGCGGCGCTGCGGCGCATAGCGGAAGAAGCCCCCGTTCGTCCCTCGTATCGTGCCGTAAGAGGTCTCCACGTTGGAGTGCAGGAACACACCCTCGCCCATGTAGATGGCACCCGATGGGTCTGCGCAAAAGGCCCCAATGACGTGATGGGTGTCGTGGTCGTCAAAGCCGCTGAGAACGATTTCCCTGGAGTCTGCCCGATCATCGCCATCGGTGTCCGATAGCAGCACCAGGTTGGTGCCTTGACTGACATACACGCCTTCAGGTGCAAACTCAAAGCCCATAGGCAGGTGCAAGCCATCCGCCCAGGTGGTCTGCTGGTCTGCTTTGCCGTCGCCATCGGTGTCTTCCAGAATGATCAGCTTGTCATTCGGGCGTGCGTCTCCTGGACGGTAGTGGGGATAACTGGGAATGACCGCGACCCAGAGACGCCCCTTATTGTCGAACGAGAGCTGAACCGGGTTGGCCAGATCGCTGAATTCACTTTCTGACGCGAACAGCTCGATCCGGTAGCCCGGTGCCGCATCGAGCGTTGCCAGCGCCTCCGCTCCGTACAGGTATCCGATGTTGCCGTTCTTTGGGCTTGGTTCGAAGTTCGTTTCCACAGCAGGCAGCGTCAGGGTGCGCGCGTCGGCTGCAGCCAGATCCATCGTTGCACCCTGAGCTACCCGCCAGATTGCCGTGTCGCGTATGGCAGTCAATTGTCTGATCTTGGCGAATTCTGCTGGATAGTTGTCCGGGCCAAACGGGTTGAAGCGCCGCCCGTACGCGTGCACGCCATTGGGAATCTTGAAGTCGTTGTGCCAGAACCAGTTCTTATCCTGGACCGCTGCGTGGATGGCGTCCCGGCGCTCGGGCACTGGCCCAGCTCCTTCGCCAAACAGCGCACTGGCGAGCAGCTCTGCGAGCAGCGCGTAGCCTTCTGCTGTCAGCTGCGAACCATCAATGGTGAGCGGTGCATCGGCGCGGCGGTACCACTTGCGCGAAGCCTGGAAGGCATCCACGAAGGGCACATCGTTGCGCTCCGCAACCTGTCGCATCGTCTTGGTGATAGCGGCCAGGCGACGATTGGTCGCCACTCCATCCGGCACGTTCATCTCCTTGGAGCGGTCCTCAAAGGCTATGGGCGAGACCAGCGCCATGCGCGGCGGAGCGGCACCGTTGTAGATCTGGGCCTGTGTATGGCGCACCAGGGCCTCCAGCTCCTCTTCGAAGCGGAGCGCATCGCCAAAGGCCGCGCTGAAGCCGAAGAACGCGATGATCACATCGGCTTCAAGGTGTGTGAGCCACTGGTCCGGCGTTTGGAAGTGGCCACGGCTTCCGGATGGTGTGGCAAGGTCGGTATAAAAGGAGTCCGCTCCGGGGAATGTCCAAGGCGACGCGCGCCCGGGATGCGGCCGAAAACCCGGGGTGTTACCGCCATCGCCCATGTTGCGGATTGTCAGCAAGCGGTCTGGAAAGCGCGTGTGGAGCTCTGTTTCAAAGTGCCCGTAGTTCATCATGCGCGAGGCAAGGTTGTTGCCAATAAGCACTACGCGATCACCTTTATAGAGCGGCAGCGGCGTCTGGCCTGCCGGTCCGCACCCTGCTATGAGCAGTATCCCCAGGCAACACAGGCCCACCCTTATCTCATTCATATCCCGAATAATGCGTTGCACCCCGTGAAGTTAAGACTTTGCGCCTGCCGAACCCCTGCTAAAAGCTCTCCCCAAGCATGGCTTGCGAACGGTTGGCGTCTTGTGATGTGCGTCTGTCCAGCACCGCTGCCCAACACCGGCGGCCGAAATCCGTGTCCACTGCCTATTTCGATTGCGCAAGTGCGGGCAGCAGCAGGAAGCCGGGCGGCCCAGGCAGGCCTCCCATCCTTCCGCTGCGCACGCGGTGCGGACGCTCCGCGGAGCAGCAAAACAGGGCAATCGCCTGCCATGGATATTTCGGGAAGCGCTGCATCTGCCCGCGCAGCCGTGGCTTTAGCTGCGCGGCCCGACCGCATCGCCCATGACCTTCGGCAGCCGCTTTGCCCCCAGGCCGATGCCGCGGCCTTGTTGAGCTTTGCGTATGCGTTGTACCTTAGGCCAATTGCAGCGTGAAGCGCACCAGCCATGAACCACATCAGTCGTCGCTCATTCCTTGGCACACTGGGGGCAGGCACCGTGGCCATTCATGCGCGGCGCCGCACAGCGCAGCCGAATATCGTGCTCTTTGTGATGGATGATCTGGGCACCGGGGACGCCGGCTGTTATGGCAACCCGGTGATCAAGACACCGGGGCTGGATCAATTGGCAGCGAACGGCACGCGCTTTACGCATGCCTTCTGCACCACGGCTTCGTGCAGTGCGAGCAGGTCGGTTATGCTGACCGGGCTGTACAACCATGCCAATGGGCAGTATGGCCACATGCACAGCTTCCACCACTTCGCAACATTTGACCATGTCCGTGCGCTGCCCACGCTCCTAAGCGCGGCGGGGTACCGCACCTTTCGCACGGGCAAGTACCATGTTGCGCCGGCGCATGTGTACGCCTTTGACGGCCATATCACGGCGGAGGGGGCATCGCCGGAGGAGCGGGCAACGCAGTGCAGGACCATCATGACTGCCCGGGATGCGCGGCCGTTCTTTCTGTACTTCTGCACGCAGGAGCCCCACCGACCCTTTTTGCGCGGCGGCAGCGCGCCCGTGGATCCTGCAGACGTGATCGTACCGCCATACTTGCCGGATCTCGATGCCACGCGCCAGGAGCTGGCGCACTACTACATGTCTGTGGAACGCGCGGATAAAGGCCTCGTCCGGCTGATTGATCTGCTCAAAGCCACGGCGCATTGGAACAACACCGTAGTGGTGGCGGTGTCTGACAACGGCATCGCGTTTCCCGGTGCAAAGACCACGCTGTATGAGCCGGGCATGCGCCTGCCCTGCGTGGTGCGTCGTCCAGAGCTTCTGCCTGGAGTCTGTGATGCGATGATCACCTGGGCGGACCTGGTGCCTACGCTGTGCGACATTGCACAAGCCGACTCGCCGGCGGTACACGGTCGAAGCTTCAAGCGTGCCATGGAGGAACGGACGCCGCCGGGATGGGACGAAGTCTATGCCTCGCATACATTCCACGAAGTGACGATGTACTACCCGATGCGTGTGGTTCGTACGCGGCGTCACAAGTTGCTGTGGAACCTGGCCCATGGGCTGTCCTATCCATTTGCTTCCGATCTGTTCGCGTCTGCGACATGGCAAGCCGTACGGGCGGAGGGCCACACGCATTATGGAAGGCGGCACATAGAAGACTATGTGCACAGACCAATGTTTGAGCTGTACGACTTGGAATCCGACCCGCACGAGGTACACAACCTTGCAGCGGACACCGCATTGGCTGATCCGCTTAAGCATAAGCTTCGTGCCTTCCAGGAACGAACCGGCGATCCTTGGATTGTCAAATGGACGTACGAGTAAAATGAATTTGAGCCATGACTAATCGCTTGTGTACGATGCCATTAACCGTCCTTGGCCTTTTCGCGCTGCTTTTTGCGGGATGCGATTCGGGGGGTGAAGTGGTCGATGGCCCTGCAAACACGCCCAATATCCTGTGGATTGTCGGCGAGAACTTCAAGCTGGACTTCGGCATCTACGGTGCGGCGAATGTACATACGCCGAACCTTGATTCACTGGCCCGGAGCGGCATGCGATACACGCGCGTATTTGCCACCTCGCCCGTGTGTGCACCCAGCCGGTCAGCGTTCTTCACAGGGATGTACCAGACTTCTACGGACACGCACAACATGCGCTCGCATCGCGATGATGACTTCCGCCTGCCCGAGGGCGTACGGCCGCTCACACACTGGCTCAGCGATGCCGGCTACTTCACGGCCAACATCAGCACGATCGCGGACAGCATTGTGGGCACGGGCAAGCTTGACCTGAACTTTGTCAACGAGGGTGCGCTCTACGACACCGAGGACTGGGCCTTGCTTAAGGACAATCAGCCCTTCTTTGCGCAGATTAATACGCCCGAAGCGGAATACGACATCTATGACCGACAGTCAGCCGAAAAGCCGCGCGTTCCGTGGGTAGGCGAGGAATGGCACCCGCAGATCGCCACGCCGGAAAACGTGTCGCCGCCCCCGTACTACCCTGATCACGCCATCACACGCGAGGAATGGGCGCGCTACCTTAACAGCGTGTCCGGCATGGACATGCGCATTGGATGGATCTTGGATCAGCTGCGCGCCGACGGCCTTGCTGACAACACCATCATCGTGTTTTTTGCCGACAACGGCCGCCTAGAGGCCCGCGGCATCCACTGGGTCTGGGACACCGGGCTGCATGTGCCCATGATTATCTACTACCCGGAAGGTCTGGCTGCACCCGCGGGCTATGTAAGCGGCGGCGTAGGCGAAGAGGTCATCAGCCTTTTGGACCTGACGGCCACAACGCTCTGGATGGCGGGCGTGCCACGCCCGGCAGGGATGCAGAGCTTGCGCTTTCTGGGGGAGGACGCCGATCCGCCGCGGGACTATGCCTTTAGTGCGCGGGACCGCATTGATGAGACGGTGCTGCGTCTGCGCTCGGTTCGCGGGCCGCGGTTTCATTACATACGCAACATTGTGGGCGGTGAGGGTTTTCCGACGCTGAACCGGTACAAGGAGAAGTGCTTTCTGGTGAAGCCGCTTATGCGCGAGATGCATGCGCAGGGCACCTTGGAGGGCGCCGCCGCCGCACTGTGGGCACCATTTCCTGCCGAGCAGCTGTACGACACCGAAGCCGACCCGCATGAGATCAACGACCTTGCTTCGGATTCCGAGTACCAGATGGTGTTGGAAGAGATGCGTGCGGCGCTGGACACCTGGATGGTGGAGACCGAGGATCTCGGCCAGTTTCTCGAGCCGGACTCTATTGTGTCGCCTTTCATCCAGGAGATGCACGACTGGTTCGGCACGCCAGGCTGGCATTCTGCCCAGGAGTAGCGGCGCCGTCGCAGCGACGCGCGCCAACCCGTTCAGTGCTTATTCCAGGTGCGAACGCGGCCCTGCCCTATGCTGGAGATGTCTGCGCGCCTGAAACGCATACAAGCGAAATGCGCAAACCGGTCGCACCGACAGAGCAACCCGACGCGGGCTAAGCGCCTACCCCGCGCCGCATCCGCTGGTCGGCATGCATCCAGAAGTGCCCAGGATTCTGGGACCCCCTGCCGACCGCTGGATGCACGGTCTTAGGAACGATGGCAGACCCGCGCTACTTGCGCTGAATGTGGCGCACGGGAAACGCATGGACTGGTATATTGAGGCAGCTGTACTACGAAACGCAATGCATCGACCGGCGCTGCTTGCTGCCCTTGCCCTTCTCTTTTCCTGGTCCGCGACCGGGCAGGATGCGCCAAGGCCGACGCAGACCGTTAAGCTGCTGGTGCCTTACCTGGAAGCCAAGCCCGTCATCGATGGCGCGCTTGACGAGTGGAAGGATTATGCATTCAACGATGGCACCTGGGACATGAACCGTATCCGTCACACCTTCTGGTATGACGAAGGCCGCCGCAACCGACTCACGGACCACGGCGAAACGGACCATGTGGATGATGACCTCCGTGCCCGGTATTACATAGCCTGGGACGAAACCTACCTGTACTTTGGCGCAGTCGTCCATGACAATGTAAATGATGTCGAGGCGCTCGGCAACGCCGACCGAGCATGGTACGCGCGAGACAGCATCTGCTTCTTCATGGAAGCGCCGCGGGACGAGGCTCCCGAATTCTTTGGCCAAGGAGACAACGCGTTCTGCTTCACCGCCGATGCCACCCTTCCTTCCTACGGAGCCTGGTGGCGTCACGGCTCAGCCGGGGCATCATACCTGGAAGAGCCGATCCCGGACGAAGCCGTGGACTATGCACTGGTGTTCGATGACGCGAATTTCGTTCTGGAAGCCCGCGTGGCCATGGCCCCTACGCTGGGAGTGAGCGACCCCCGCTGGCTGCCACCCCAGATTGGCGACCTGTACGGACTGGAGATTGTCCACTGTGACCCTGATGGCGGGCCCTATGGCGGGCACTTCATGATCTATGGCACAGGAGATGACGACGCCACATGGGCACGCATGGTCCTGGTGGGGCCTCAGTCGGCTCTTGAGCGCCGCAGCGAATAACGGTGCTTTGCCGAAGGTTGCCACAAGTAGTAGATTCAACTTTCACGCTAACTCTTTCCGCTGATGAAAATGCGAATCCTAGTTCTTTGCGGGCTGATGGCCGCAGCGCTTGTTCTCCCGGCTCAAGCACAAAATGAGGCGACGCCATTCATGGGCCGATGGGCGCTGCACCTGCCGGGCGGTGCGGGATGGCTCGAGGTCCACGACCGTAATGGCTTCCTGGACGCTTCCCTGCTCTGGTACGGCGGCAGCGTGCTGCCAGTGGCGAACGTCAACGTAAGTGGCGGCGTGCTGATGGTGTCCCGTGTGTCGTCTGTCACCCGTAAGACCCAGGATGGCACCGAGCGCAGACATACGATCACCAACCGCCTGGAAATAAAACCCAAGGATGGAATGCTGGTGGGCACCGGCTACTTTCCTAGCCGATCCGGCATCGGACAAAACGTTGTGGAATTCACTGCCACGCGCATTCCGGATCTGCCGCCCGCGCCCGACCTATCTGCCATCGAATATGGCGAAGCCATAGCACTGTTCAATGGAGTGGATCTAAGCGGCTGGTCGCTGACCAATCCAGACCAGACGAACGGTTTCGTGGTCGAAGATGGCGTTCTCGTCAACAATCCGGTCCAGCCGGACAACGGTGCGCACATCCGCTATGGCAACCTGCGAACGAATGCGACCTTTGAAGATTTCAACCTGAAGCTGGATTTCAACATCCCGGCCGGAAGCAACAGCGGCGTGTATCTGCGCGGCATCTACGAGATTCAGGTATCTGATTCCTACGGCAAGCCGCTCGATTCGCACAATATGGGCGGTCTCTACAGCCGTATTGCCCCGAGCACCAACGCCGAAAAGCCTGCCGGCGAGTGGCAGTCCTACGACATTACGCTGTACAAGCGCCATCTCACGGTGGTGCTCAATGACATCAAGATCATCGACAACCAGCCTGTGCTGGGCGTCACAGGCGGCGCGCTTACCGCTGACGAGTCCAAGCCAGGACCCCTCTACCTTCAAGGCGACCATGGCCGCGTGTTGTATCGCAACATGGTGCTGACGCCCATCACCAACTAAGCGGCCTGAAGACTTCTGCCAACGTGGATTCGTCCAGATCCATGCGCTCTGCCCCGGCACTGGTTCCGGTAACGCCCGAGCGTGGGTGGTAGCGACCCGTCAAGAGCTCGGCGCGTGTGGGAGAGCAGACAGGGCTAACATAGAAGTGGTTGAGCTTCGCCCCCTGCGCTGCAATCCGGTCAATGTTGGGTGTCGCAATATTGCTGTTGCCATTGTAGCTGACATCGCCCCATCCCTGGTCGTCTGCCAAGATGATGACGATGTTGGGGCGTGGTGTGGACTCTTCGGAGCACGCAGACGCTGCTAGTATCAGTAGCACGACTAGGTGGCGGTACATAGTGGTCTGTAGAGCATGCGCGCTAGTGGATGATGCCTCTCTTTGCTGAAGCCAGATAGGACTTGATAATGATTTCAACGGGGCCGAAGAACTGGCTTACTTGCCGGCTAAGGTGGCGGACGCCTCGTTGGCCCCAGTCGGAAAGGATACGGCATCCATGAGCAACCAGCCTGGCGCGAGAGCGTGCCCTGGTGCCAGTGGTCATCGCGTGGGCCCTAGCGCCACTTGTAGGCGGCCTGACACGTACGCCGCCGGCGCTAGTTGCAGCACGATAGTACCAAAGTTAGTATCCGCCCCCGTATAGCCAACCTCAAACGCACGAAGGGAGCCTATTACTGCCCAATCCCAGAGACAAGGGTCATTGGTCACCACCACTGGATGCTGACGCTACACAGGCTCTCATCAACCTGCCGCGACGCCGATCGAAGCATCGCATCCGGGGTGTCGCTCCGCTCCGCATCGGTGCCACCCGAGCAGCGCCGACAGCTGGACACAGACGTGCGCAACTTCAAGTGGCCACATGGGACTATGCGGACTCCCCATCTGCACGCTATTGCGTGCGACAGGTGCGCAGTGACCCCCGACGTGTCATGCACAACACCGCACGGCCACGAGGCATCGTATTCTCTTCGGAATCGAGCCTCCGTGAACCAGGTCGTCCGCCGTTTGGCGGTGCTGTGGATAAGCCCTGGCGGTCTACTGGCTGCCTGCCCCCGACTCGCCGTCCAACCCCTCTCATTGGAACTGTCAGTGATACTGCCAGTTAAATGCTGTCCAACCGCACGCGGCGGCGAAGGAGCCATCGAGGAGGCAGCCATGCAAGTGACCCCACGCATCACAAGCCGAACCGAACCCGACCGACCACTTCGTCTCCGCGCGCGCTTCCACGCCCTACTGCTAGCAGCGACCACCGCCCTCCTCCACGCCTGCGGAACCGATGCAGGCTACTTCGACGCCAGCCCCAGCACCATCGTCGAAACCTTCGGCGATACCACGCTGGTCCGTACCCTGTCCGGAAGCGTCTGGGGCGCTGAGGCCTCACTTGTGCCCGAAGTCTCGATCGGCGAGCTCGAAGGGCCCGAGGAGTACCTCTTCGGCAGAATCAGGTCGATCGCGGTGAACGATGATGGGACCGTGTACGTCCTGGACCAGCAGGCGCAGCATGTCCGCGTCTTTGACTCGCTCGGGATCTATCTCGAAACGCTAGGTCGACGCGGCAAGGCCCCAGGCGAGTTCAGCCGCGCCGAGGCCATCGCCTTGCTACCAGACGGACGTCTGATTGTGCGCGATCCCGGCAACCAGCGCGTCATGGTATTCGGTCAAAAACCTGAAGAAATGACCGAATGGAGATACAATGCCAGCGTGTATACGTCAAAACCTCTATACACCGATATGCACGGTCGGACTTTTCTGCTCGCGGGCGACCCTTCTCGCGAGGCTGATCTCGTCATGCACATCATCGTACTGGACCCGGACGGAATGCATCTCGACACCCTTCCAGAACCTGCGAACGACTACGTACCCCTCTTCGTGAAGGCCGAGGCTTCCGGGATGTCAGTGAGCTACGGCGTCCCCTTCACTCCCCGTTTTCTCTGGACCATTCACTCGAGCGGCCAGTTCCTCACCGGTCTCTCCAATGACTACCGGATCGACCTCGCTCGCGACAACGGCTTACTCCGGATTGAGCGCAACTACAATCCGGTCCGGGCGTCGGATGCTGAGCGCTCCTTCCAGCGAGAACGCACCGTCGGAAACATACGCCGGTCACTGCCGGACTGGGATTGGGATGGCCCGACGATCCCAAGCCGCAAGCCGTTCTTCCAGGAGTTGTTGGCCGGACGAGACGGACGCATATGGGTGCGGCTGTCGGCCGAGGGGCGCCCGGTGGACAATGAGGACTACGATCCCGACGACCCCAGTTCGTTTCCGGAGACCTGGGAAGAAGAGACCCGGTACGATGTCTTCGAGCCGGATGGGACCTACCTGGGCGTCGTAGTAGCGCCGGATGGATTCTCCCGTTTTCCGGCCCCAGTATTCGCCAGGGATTATGTGTGGGCCGTAGCCGTAGACGGGCAGGGGGTGGAACGGGTGGTGCGCTACCGGATCCATCTCGGGCGCCCATAAACCTGCCAGGCTGCCGAACCGCCCCATCTAGGCGCGGCCACATATAATCGGCACGTGACGCTCGTTAACGCCGGTGCCGAACGGTCGGCCCCGGCAAGCCGAACCAGCAAACCACACCGAGCATACCCGAGAATCGAGTAGACAAGCGATCCCCGCCTTCAGGGCGCCTCAATCAGCATCGAGGAGGATCGGCATGTGTTCGCTCAACCCACCTCCATCAGGTATCACCCCGGTCCAGGTGTCTTGCGCGCGCGGCCGATTGGCCGCGCAAGTGCGTGGCGGCAAGAGATGGTCAAGCGATTCCTTCGTTGGAGCATTGCCGGTTCTACGATTCGCCAAGGCCGACGCTCAGTACATGAGCTGCGGTGACCACGATCAATGGTGACTCAAATTCCATGGACCTCCGATTCGGGCCAACAGATTTCAGTTGACAAAGAGGGAGCAATTGAGGCAACCAATGCGACTTTGCAGGTCTATGGCTGCCGCGATAGCGTCAATCTCTAGTCCGGCCTCTATCGGTGGAAGGAGTCGCGTGATGTGCCGGATACCATCAACGCTTCGCTGCGCTACCCGGAAGGCTTTCTTGTCAGCCTCAGCGGCACCTTTGGCAACCAGCGCGGTGGATCTGGTCCCATGCGGATCATGGGCACTGAAGGCACCCTCGTTATGGGCAGCAGCTTGCGATTCATCCCTGAGATCGTCTACGAAAGCAATCAGTGGGTCGTGGAAAGTTGGCCAGAGGCGCTCCAGGATGCCTACTACAGCGATCCCAAGAACCGCCATTATCAGACGTAAACGGTATTTAAGCTATGCACCCCTCTGTGTCCCCCACCGTGTCCTCAGCAGCGCCGAAGTCCATCAGTGCAGGTCGGGCCGCCCGGCAGCTGCAAGCCCAGTCGCTCAGCGCCAACACGCTGCGCGCCTATTCCCGCACCCTTGGCCGCTTCCGCAGCTGGCTGGATGGCCGCGAGCCTACGGACACCTCGTTGTCAGACTACCTGGCGCACCTCCACGCCGCAGGCAAAGCGCCGTCTACCATCGCACAGGTACGCAGCGCTGTGCGATATGCGGATCGCAAGGCAGACACCACGGTTGCCGGCCCCCAGTCGGAAACCACACTCGCAGGCATCCGCAGGGAAGGCCGCTCGCGTGGCCGCGGCCAGGCCACCGGCCTCACATGGTCGCGCACGGATGCCATACAAGTGCTCCTGCGCCCCCGCTCCCTGCAAGCGCTCCGAGACGCCGCACTGATTGCGGTTATGTCGGACGCCATGCTGCACGCGTCTGAAGCTGTAGCCGTCCAGGTGCAAGGCATTACCACCGAGGCGGACGGAACGGGACGCCTCGCCGTGCACCAGTCCAAGACCGACCAGAAAGGCACCGGAGCTGTGCTCTATCTCGGTGCGCCCACCCTGCAGCGCGTGCAGGCCTGGCTTACCCGCGCAGGCATTGAGTCCGGCCCCGTGTTCCGGTCCGTCCGCAAAGCTGGCAGCGTTACCGGTAGTGCGCTCACCACGCGCAGCGTATCGCGCATCATCAAGCGCATAGCCGAACCACTGGGTATCACCGGACGCGTTAGCTCACACTCGTTCCGGGTGGGCTCTGCACAGTCGCTCGTTGAACGCGGCGCCACGCTCACGGAGACACAACTCGCAGGCCGCTGGAAGTCGGCACGGATGCCCGCCCCATTATGCGCGCGGCCAACTCGCAGGACGCGGCGCAGTGGCCCGGCTGCGCTACGCAGCGTAAATCCACGCCAGGATGCCATACCCGCACTGTGCCGCCGCTGTGCGCTGTGCATGGAGCCAGCAGTCTATGCCCCACCCGGCCCACGACTCCCCGGGCATAATGCCGCCATACGGCAGTGTCTTCGCAATCCAATGACTATCAGAAACTCCAGCGCCATGCGGTAGGCCGGCGCACTGGCCACGCCCGCCTTTCGCAGTGCAGGACGGTCAATCAGCGGTCCCTTTCGCTTCCAGGCAGCAGGTGCACAGTGACGCGCATCCAACCATCGCGCCGGCCTTCGCGGGGAATAACAACTGGCGTTACGATGCGCAAGGCACCTCCGCCTCAGGGCCTCCGAAGGGAATCCGCGCCTCATCGCTTTCCAGCGCACGGAAGGCTTGCGCAGTCGAGGCCAATGCTTGTGCGGTCGGTAGTGCCTTGCCCCTCGCCGTACAGCCACGGTAGCATAGCGGGCAGCGCGCCCCGCAAATGTACGAGCACATTCAGGACGCGCTCAATGGACAGACGCTGGACCATCGGGTGCTCCGCTTCGGGGCGGACGTGTGGCCAAGGGCAGCAGAAGAGGCTGTGTCGCAGGGTGTGTTCTGATTGGCGTTTACATACAGTTTCCTATAGCAGTCATGCCACACGAAAATGTGCGAACAGTGTACAACACAGTGCGGATACGCTTTGATTTGATGCTGCAGGTACCCCAGCCGCACGCCCCGAAATTCCGAATAGCACTTGACTTAAGAGTTGCTGATCTTTTGTATACTATTCCGACGTGTGGTGTGAACGGACATGCTGGCAACAAACTCTTAAGGAGGTCTATCACGAAAGGCAGGCTCAGTTACTTCTCGGTGCGGTTTCTCCTAATGACCACGGTTGCTTTCGTGGGGTATGCAGGGGCCACGATGTTCAACTCGATTACGAGCTCTCCGGCGGAGGCGGTCCCCGGTTGTGAGGAGAATATTTGCGAAAAGTTTCCAAGGAAAGATGGCAACTATATCATTGGCTTGTGTTTACCCTATGACCCTGCTGTGCCCCCCGCGCCTGTTGGCTGCAAAGCCAAATGGGTGACACAAGACGGCGTAAGATATCTCGACTGCGATAATTACGATTGTGACGATGGGGATGGGGAGGAGGAATAATGCTGAAGCTGCAGCTTCTCTGCGGCAACTCGTATACGGCGCGGGTTGTTTGGCTGTCAGTCTTATTTTCGCGTCCTGCCAAGGCGACCGGGAATCCGTTGTACTTCACCCTACGGAGGAAAACGTCCCGGTAATCACTGACCCACGGTTTGTTCTGTACGAGCCTGAGTCTGACACGGGAGTGGCAGTGCCATGGCGGTTGGACTTCGGCAATCTTCAGGGCCGTACTATTGGGTTTAATGAAGGATCATCTCGCGAGATGATCGGCATGGTGCGAGATCTGGATATTGACTCAGAGGCTGTCTACTACACAGATTATGAGTACCATGAGGCGCGCGTCTACGACCTGCACGGCACTTTGAAAGCGATTCTCGGCAAAGAGGGAGTCGGTCCGGGAGAAATGCTTTACCCCAGTGCGGTTGCGGCTACTGCTACTGATGAGGGGCAAGTACTTGTATTTGTAGGTGCTGGACGACGGGTTCATGTGTTCAGGCAACAGGACTCCACCTATGTGCCAGCGAGCTCCTTTCTTGTGGCGGCTTCTCTTAGAAGAGGCGGCGATCTTTGTGTGATGCATGGACACGTATACACAATCGGGCTATCAGACGAGTTAGATGGGATTATCCACAAATATACTCTTGTGGGAGAGTACGTTATGTCCTTTGGGACAGCGTACCAATCCCCCAGTGATTTTGTGCGGCATTTGCTAGCTCCACGAGGTGTTCTGGAGTGCAATAAGATGCACCGCGTAATCGGTTATGTGCACCCTAATATTCCGGTGCTTACTGGGTACTCGGAGACCGGTACTGTACTCTGGCGCGTTAAGTTTGGGGACCTGAAGATAACGCCTGAAGAAGAGCACCGTGTGGCAGGTAGAGCACGTAGACTGGCAACCCGGGCTTGGAGGCGAGGAGAAGCCAGGATGATTCAGCTGCTTGCAGGAGGGACGGACACTTTTACTGTTACATATCTTACCGAAGGAAGTACGGGGAGACGTCATTTCTTCACGGTAGACGTGGTATCGGGACTAGGTGCATATCTGGGCGGGTATGTCCCATATGATGGCATTGCTTTTTACCCAACGGTGCTTGCGGTGGATTCAACGTACGTGTACACGGTGAAGCATAACCCGTATCCTCAAATCGGAATTTACCGACGCCAGGATACTCTCCCGTGAACAACGTTGCGACAATTCTCCACCGTTATGCGTGGTTCCTGGCTGCAGCCTTCGTTTTTGCGGTGTTGTTCGTCTCAGGCATAGCCGGCCTTCTGCCGACTCCAACGATAGAGCTCCGCTGGTCTGATAGTTTCGCCGCGGTTTCAGACCGGTACGTACCTTCCTATACCAGTCGACAGGGTCGGGAAATCGTGATGGTGTACATTGGCTCCTCAGCGTGTGATTTTGCCAATCTACCCGAGGTACCTGAACTTGTTGAGCGCACGAAGCTTGCATTGCAACAGCAGGCGGTCGCTAAAGGATTCGGGTTTTCGGTAATCGGCCTGTCTGTTGATTGGGACACAGACAACGGACTCCAACACCTTTCCCAATTTGGCCGCTTTGACGAGATCCTAACGGGGAGAAAGTGGCAAGGCATGGGCCCTCGCCTGCTGGGTTTACCGGAATTGGCGGCTACGCCGCAAGTGCTCGTAATCATACGTTCGTCAGAGAGCCCTTCGATGGGGCAGTCCAATCAGGTGTTTGGGGGAAATGTGGTTGTCCGCAAGGCTGGATTCTCACAGATTGCGGCTTGGTTGGAAAGGGGAGTCCCCCTTCCCGCAGATCTGTTGAAAGACTTGCCTCTTTCCTGCGCGCACTGCAATTACTTCCCGCTGGACGGGGGCGACACAGGCTACCACTCGAATCAGGCCCTGACCGGCTTGGCCGTGCGGAGAGGCGCTGGAGTGAACATTCGCGCACCTGCTGCGGGGTAAGCGGAGGACTGCGCCGTGATCCAGTCATAGCCGGCGGGCGCCACTTCTTCTTCGATCAGTCTGAGTAGTGCGTGGGCCTCGGAAGGCTTGAGGCCGGTGGCCTGCAGCAGCGTAAAGGTGCGCTCCGAGTCGGCGGTGCTGTGATCATCCTTGGCCATCAGGTCAGTATACGCACGGCGGAGGATTAAGACCCTCCTTAACCACTGCAAGCGCACCCTCGTGGTGTTGGCGCGGCTGAATCCGAGCGCAGAGAACACCTGGATTGTGCTGGAACGCACCTTGACCCTAACCAAGTGCTCTCTGCTGCGCCTACGCCCGCGCAAAAGGTGCGCATTGCAGAGCTGACCCGGAAGCGCGCGTGGGACTGGGACAAAGAACGCGGCCTGGGACTTTGAGACCCCCGAGGGACTCAGGAGCCAATCCGGTCCACCGCCTGTACCAATAAACAGCGAACCATCCGGGAGGCAAAAGTGTGGCGGTGGTGCCGCTCAACCAAGTACGAATCCGTGCGCTGGATATTAGCACAGTTGGGCCGTATAAGGACTGCTCCGCGCTTTATTTCCAGGCGCGCGCGAACATGCGTACGCGTACGATTGGGCCGTGTGTACTACCTTTAGCGCTTCATCATGCACATACCTATGACTTCCGCACCCAGCGCGTGTTGCCCCGGCGTTGATGAATTCTTCAGTCAGCGGCTCGCGTATCGGGAGCTGCAGACCTACCGCCGCCGCGGGCCTTCGCGGTCTACCAAGAAGCTGATCAATGCCCTGCTCAAACAAGACATCACCGGATGGACGCTCCTTGATATCGGCGGCGGCATTGGGGCAATTCAGCACGCTGTGCTCGACGCCGGCGGGGCCTCGGTCGTGGGCGTCGATGCATCCAAGGAATACCTGCGGGCCCTTCAGGAGGAGGCCCTCCGCCTCGGCAATCGGTTACGCACCTCTCTTTACCACAGCGATTTTGTAGCGATAGCAGACAAGCTCGATACCGCAGACATCGTCACGCTGGACCGCGTCCTGTGCTGCTACAAAGATCTCGAGTCGCTTGTCGCTGCATCGACCGCAAAGGTGCGGCGTGTATATGGCCTGGTGTATCCGCGCGGCTCACTGCTTTCACGCCTTGGCATCTTTCTCTTCAACGCGTCCATGTGGCTGACGCGCAAGGAGTTTCGTACGCATTTTCACCACCCGGACAAGATTCACAGCCTAGTAGCCGCGGCAGGACTATCCGAATCGTACCGCGCCAACACCCTCTTGTGGCAGGTGGAGGTTTACAGCCGTTAGCCGATTCGCCATCCGATGACCGCTTTCATGCCGGCAGGTTCGGGCTCGGCAACCGGGGATGCAAGGCGCGATGCAGGCATGGGCATCCCAGCGCACCGATAGCTGCTGCACCTGCATCTGGTACGTCCGCATATCAGCTAATGCGCAGTCTCCGTTCATATGGACAACGCAAACGCTTGACGCGCTGCTGGTTGCTTGTTGTGCTCTGCGCAACGCTGTCGCTGTCTGCCTGTACGTCGCTGAAGCAGACGCTGTCGAACAAGGCATGCCACCTGTCTCCGGAGAATCCGTTTGACGTGGTGACAATTGACCTCAGCCGCCATACCGTGGAACTCCTCTGGACGGACGAATACGGCGCACCCCTGCGCACGCTGGACAATGCTTTGACGCTGCTTCAGTCGCGCGGAGACTCGGTTGTGGCGCTGACCAATGGCGGCATCTACACACGTGAGCTAGTTTCGCTGGGACTCTATGTGGAAGGCGGCAAAAGGCTCGTGCCACTCAACAGCGGGGATGGTTACGGAAACTTCTACCTGAAGCCCAATGGGGTCTTTATGATCCGAAGCGGCCGTGCCCGGATCGTAGAATCCTCCCGGTACGACGCCGACGGCTACGTGCCGGATTATGCCCTGCAGTCCGGGCCGCTCTTGGTGCTCGATGGAGAGATCCACCCGGCCTTCACACCGGGCTCCACTAACTGCAGACTACGCAGTGGCATCGGCGTGGATGCAGAGGGTCGCGTCTACCTGGCGATATCCAACGGGGCCGTGAACTTCTATGACTTCGCACTGCTCTTTAAGAGGACGCTGCAGTGCGATAACGCCTTGTACCTTGATGGTGCGATCTCTGCGCTCTATGCCCCGACTCTCGGGCGAGAGGCCATGTCGGGAAGGCGATTCGCCACGTTTCTCGCCGTGTTAGCCGCAGAATAAGCCAGAAGGGCGTTGCCCCGCCAGGATTCGAACCTGGAACCTCCTGGTCCAGAGCCAGGCGCTCTGCCACTTGAGCTACAGGGCAAGGGCGTCATTCTACGTCGAATGGGCCTCCGTAGTTCGCTGTACGAGGCCATCGACATGCGCACGCGTGACGCCGCGCCACGCGGCCAATTGCTGCGCCATCACGCCGCGCACCTTCTCCTTGAGGGCCGCGGTATCCTTCGCCTTGAGACCCGTCGTGGATACCGGCGCCAAGACGCGGACGCGAACGTCCGCGGTGCCAAAGCGCCAGCCGCCGCGGGGGAGTGCGTACTGTGATCCGTCAATGACCATGGGCAAGACAGGCACCTGCGTCTTTATTGCCAGCATGAACGCCCCGTCATTAAACGCATACAGCCGACCATCGGGAGAGCGCGTGCCCTCCGGAAAGAACATCACCGATACCTTTTGCTTGAGATACTGGCGCGCAGCTACCAGTGCGCGCGCGCCGCTGGCCCGGTCGCCGCGGCGCACCGTGATATCGCCCACCAGCCGCATGAGAATGCCGATCAACGGGGTTCTCAGCAGTTCTTTCTTGGCCACCCATTTCATCTCCCAGGGCACACAGCTGAGTATGGGAATGTCCGCCAGGGCCAAATGGTTGGACACCACGACATACGGATTGCGCGGGTTATCCAGGACGGTGCCCTCAAACCTGATGCGCCACGCGCGGTTTACCTTCGACATCGCGCGACCCAGGCGGCGAAAAAACCGCCCGCACCGGTACAACCCCGGCTCCCGGTCAAAAAGCCGTGCCACCGCCGTCATGGGCACCCATAAGGCAATCAGCGACACCAATCCCGCCCACGTAAGCGTCGATTCGAGCTTGGAACGCAGCTCCATCCGTATACCATTAATTGGTGCCCGTAAGAACGTATTTCTGCACTAGTTCGTTTCTTTTGGCGGATTGTAGCAGGAGGTCATGACACCAAAGGATCACAACCGTTGGATGAAGCGCTGCCTTCTGCTGGCAGCGAAAGGCCAAAGCCGGGTCAGCCCCAACCCGCGTGTCGGTGCGGTGGTCGTGGGCCAAGATGGTATGCTCCTAGGCTCTGGATACCACCGCATCTACGGCGGTGATCACGCGGAGCGCATCGCCCTTAGGCAAGCGGCTGAGCGGTTTCCGGCGCGCACCCTGGAGCAGGCCACGCTCTACGTAAACCTGGAGCCATGCAATCACACGGGCAAGACGCCCCCGTGCACGGAAGCGGTGCTTCAGCATAACATACCGCGGGTCGTGGTGGGCATGATGGATCCGAACCCGACGGCCGGCGGCGGTATAGCGGCCCTGCGTGCCCACGGCGTGGATGTGGTGGCGGGCTGCATGGAACATGAATGTCGGCGACTCAACGAGGCGTTCCTGCATCGCTTGGTCAGCCGAAGACCACTTGTCACGCTGAAGATTGCGCAGACACTGGATGGCCGAGTCGCGACGGTGACGGGCGCATCCCAGTGGATCACAGGTCCCGATGCACAATTCGCCGTACACAGGCTCCGCGCCGACATGGACGGAATCCTGGTCGGCAGTGGCACGGCCCGTATGGACAACCCTTCGCTGACCGTGCGAAGGGTTGCCGGGCCCAATCCGCGCCGCTTCGTACTGGACCGATGCGGCACCTTGCCTAAAAGTCTGAAGCTCTTCAGCGATGACCTCCCGACCATTGCGGTTGTCGGGCCTCGGGCTGCACCAGCCTATGCAGCGCTGCTGCGTGCGTGCGGCGGCTCCCTCTTGCAGGTGCCCGAACGGGAGGGCCACCTGGACCTGCAGCATTTGCTTGAACACATGAGCCTGCAGTCGCTCCTGGTGGAGGCCGGGCCAGGACTCGCCACGGCGCTCTTGCGCCAGGACCTCGTGGACCGCCTCTTCGTCTTCATTGCGCCCAAGGTCCTAGGCGGCGGCATCCCGTCTTTTGACGGGCTGGGCATCACTACGCTGACGGATGCCCTAACCTTTGCCGAGCACGTCTGGGAAGACGACGGGTACAACATGCTGCTGCGCGGGTACCTGCGGGCGGTATAGATCAAGACACACAAATGTTCACGGGCATTATCGAAACGGTCGGCAGGGTCGCAGCGCTGGAGGACCGCGCAGGCGGCCGCTTGCTGCGCATTGAAGCTGGATTTGCTGATGCGCTGGCCATAGGCCAAAGTGTCGCGGTTAGCGGAGCCTGTCTTACCGTGACCGCTACGCACCAGGGAGCCTTCGAAGCCAATGCCGTACAGGAAACGCTCCGCAAGACTAACCTCGGCCGCCTTGTGCGGGGGGCGCCGGTGAATCTGGAGCGTGCCATGCCTGCGAACGGTCGGTTCGAAGGGCACATCGTGCAAGGCCATGTGGACGGAACCTGCCGTGTTTTGAAGGCGACCCCTTCGCAAGGGGATCGCTTGTATACGTGCGATACGCCGCCCGAGCTGCAGCACTACGTCGTGCGCAAGGGGTCCATTGCCCTGGACGGCATCAGCCTGACGGTTGCAAGGGCCGACCCGTCCTCATTTGCCGTGGCCATTATTCCCCATACCTACGCGCACACCACGGCTCGAGCCTGGCAGGAAGGTACAGTACTTAATGTGGAGTGCGACATTTTGGGCAAGTACGTGGCGCGCTACCTGGCGGCGCGCATTGGGTAGGGCTGCGGGTCCAAGCCCAACGGAAATTTGAGCATGCAAGGCTGGATGATTCTGGCATGTTTAGCCTAGTTGATAATCTACCCAAGTGAAGACGGTTGGCCGCCTATGGCGCCGAATTTCCCAGCATGCGGACCTTGACTCCCTCATGATCACCGCGGAGTGGGTTGTACCGGCTTCTATCGTGTTGACATGTGACCTGGCAAGATCCAACTCGCCGCATGGTCCAACGCTGTTCGAATGCCGCGTTCTTGACACTTTGTCTTATTCGATTGGAGAGTCATTCAGCCCCTTGGGCCCAGTGATAGAATTCAGTAAGTCCCAAGCCATTCACGGCTGGTAGAACAGCGACACGGCACCGGGAATTGCAAAACACCGCTCCCAGTGCAATGGCTGCTGATGATCACCTTGATGCAGAACCTGAGTCCGATGAGCGTGCCCAGCTGTACGACATCCTCTTGCGCACCGGCCTCAACGGTCGAGATACCTATCTTCTTATCCAACTAATAGAAGAAATGGCCTCCGCCAACCCCATCCATCGCTTCGACGCCGAGCTTGATGTGCAAAAGGCCGAAATAGACGCGCTGCTTGATGCACGAAGGGCCGAACTCCGATTCATCCAATGGGGCATCCAAATCATCATCCTCAGCCTCACTTTAGCCCTCGGCATAACGGTTGGTATCCTTATCGCGCAGGCCAGCTAACCCCGCTATCGCGAACAGGCCATTCCCTGATGTGGCGTTTCTCCGAGGCTGTACTACTGTTCCAATAGCCTGACGACCGTATTATGGCTACGCGGGCATGACGGGAGTAGGCGGCGGACATGCTGAGAGATTTCTACCGTCCGGCCTGTGGAGTTCCACCAAGGTGGCACCGCGATTGGCTGGCTGTGCGCGGCGCCGGCACGACCGCTGTGTCCGAAGCACGTTCCATCCAGCCCTTCGGCTTTGTCGGCGGCTTGATGCACTGGGTGATTTGTCGCGTTCCAGATCCGAAAAGGGAGGCTTGAGGATCACCGAAGGCGCGGGCGATGGTCGTGGGCGTCTGAACAGTGGCCCGGGTGAGGCAGGTGACTTGCGGGTGTACGCCTTCGAGGTTGGTCGGGGCTGGTTTTGATGAGCCCGATGATCTGGAGTCTTCTGATTCCGTCGGGTTCGAAGAATACATTCTGCCAGGTGAGGAGTGCGGCCTCGCTTCTGCGCAACGGGATATTGCGAAAGCACGTACGGAAGCGATTGTCGAGCAGTCCGCGCTGGCTGGCGGTTATAGGGGATTTTGGGTGTCCGCCGCGGCCGATTCGCGGCAAGAGAGCAGTGACATCAACGGCAGCTGCGATGAGCGGGGCTGCCTGTTGCGTTGCTCCCGGATTACGGTCCCAGAGCTGCATCCTGGCAAGGCCGGGGACGCGCTGCTACATCGGCATGGCGATGAGATTGCTGACATGCACGTTCAGCGCATGGTTGATGCGCAGTCCATAGGTGCCTTGCGTGTTGACCTCGCCGTGCGGCAGGCGGGCGACCAACTGATTGTTGATCCAGAACAGCACATCGTTGGGCCCGTTGACGACGGCAATCTTGTTCTCGATGGAGCCTTCGCTATCGGGCCCATACGTCACGATGGCATCGTGGGGCGTCCAGTCGTTGATCACCGCGGTTTCTGCACCAACGCGCCGCTTGATGAGAAACTCTCCGCTGTTGCGCAGCAGGAAGTAGTCGTAGGTAATGGAGTCCGTGTCCAAATGCTGACCCGCAAAAAACAGGCCGTACGCTTCGCGTCGCTCGCCCGGGTCGAACAGGTGAATCGTCGTTTCAACGCGGTACCACCCGTCCGCGATGCTGTATGGGTGGTAGAAGATCGCCGCCGGCCCCGTCGTGATGTGCCAGCCAGGCGTCATGTTCACAAACCAGATGTCAACGCTGTCCTGAACCGACCCGATCTTGACATCGGGCATGGGTCGATCCGTGCGCACAACCCAGGTCGGCGGGGTAGCCAGGTTGTCGCCTTCCGGATTCTGCGGATCAGGCTGGGCACGGAGCGGAAGCGCAAACAGGACAATGGTCAGAAGGATAGCTAAACGGCGCATCGGCGTGTCAAGCAATTTGGTGGATGACCATCCAATATACCCAAAACAGGACAGTGCCACACGCATGCGGGTAGACCAGGAGCTGTCGTCAAACGGCACCGGGCAGTGTCCGTGCGCATGAGAATGGCCGGTGAGCGAACGGTATGGGCAAGCCACTGTACGCAATTTATGCGCATTGGCTTAGTAGGCAGGCCATGCAGACGCACATGCTCGCGAACATTGCACGCTGGTTTGGCGTATTTGTGTGTTCACCTTGAGCGATTATCGTGCTGCACGAAATCCCCATCCTGGAAGACCTGGACACGCGGAAGCTGCCATACGCGGAGACGAACGGAAGAAGGCAGGTGTATCTGGAAACGTACGGGTGCCAGATGAACGTCTCTGATTCTGAAATCGTGGCGGCCGTGCTGCGCGAGAGTGGATACGGATTAACGCGTGATGCTGCTCAGGCCGATGTGGTGCTGCTCAACACATGCGCGATTCGCGAAAACGCAGAGCAGAAGGTGCGCCACCGCTTGGACCATCTC
The DNA here is from genome assembly GCA_951812585.1 of Rhodothermales bacterium. Lineage (GTDB taxonomy): Bacteria > Bacteroidota > Rhodothermia > Rhodothermales > Bin80 > JAAXGV01. Next base: position 1,329,528 of record OX638318.1, read on the forward strand.
CGTGCACAAAAGCGCAAGCGCACCGGTGCGCTCACCATCGGAGTGCTGGGCTGCATGGCGGAGCGGCTGCGGCACCGGCTCCTGGAACAGGAACAACTTATTGACCTCGTCGCGGGGCCTGACGCCTATCGCGACCTGCCGCGCCTGCTCCAGGAAACGCAGGAAACCGGCCAGGCTGCCATCAACGTGCAGCTGTCACGAGAAGAGACCTACGCCGACATCGCGCCCGTGCGCGTGGACTCCAACGGCGTCTCCGCGTTTGTGTCCATCATGCGCGGCTGCGACAACATGTGCGCCTTCTGCGTAGTGCCCTTTACGCGCGGGCGTGAACGGAGCCGCCCCTTTACCACCATCCTGGATGAGTGCCAGAAGCTGGTCGAAGAAGGCTACAAGGAAGTGACGCTCCTGGGGCAGAATGTCAACTCGTATCGAGACGGGAAGGTGAACTTCGCCGCGCTGCTTTGGCGGCTTAGCGCGGCCGCGCCGACCCTGCGGATCCGCTATTCTACCAGCCACCCCAAGGACTGCACCGACGAGCTGCTCCATGTGCATCAGGCATGCGACAACGTTTGCGACTACATTCACCTGCCGGTCCAGCACGGCAACAGTGCGGTCCTGCAACGAATGCGGCGGGGATACACCATCGACACGTACCTGCACCTGATTGCGCGCGCGCGCACGATCTGCCCGGGCGTGTCCATCTCAACAGACATCATCACCGGATTCTGCGGAGAAACGGAAGCGGAGCACAGGGACACGCTCGCCCTTTTAGAGCAGGTCCGCTATGACCACGCGTACATGTTCATGTACTCCGAGAGGCCGGATACCTATGCGGCCAAGAAGTACCGCGACGATGTCCCGCATTGGGTCAAGAAGCGGCGCCTCACCGAGGTCATCCAGCTGCAGAGCAGCATCGCGCTGCAGAACAACCAGGCAGAGATCGGTAAAGTGCACACCGTCCTCGTGGAGGGCAACAGCCGCAGGAGCGCGGATCAACTGCGCGGTCGCACCGATACCAACAAGATGGTGGTCTTTGATCGGCAGCAGTACGCCAAAGGGCAGTACGCCAAGGTGCAAATCACCGGCTGCACGTCAGCCACGCTCCTAGGCAAGGCGGTCGAACCGGCATAGCACGCGCCCCCGCCAAGATACCCTGATCGATAGCCTTTAGCGCATCGACTTACGCACAGCATGGATCGGCAGGCAGTTCAGGAACGATTCGGCATCATCGGCACCTCGGCGACCCTGGGCCATGCGGTGGATCGCATCCGACTGGTCGCGGGCACCGACGTGACGGTGCTTCTTGAAGGTGAAAGCGGCGTCGGTAAGGAGCTTTTTGCCAACGCGATCCACGGGCTGAGCCAGCGCCGCCACAAGTCGCTCCAGGCCATCAACATGGGGGCCATCCCCGAAGGCCTGATCGAAGCCGAGCTGTTCGGCGCCGAAAAGGGATCGTATTCCAGCTCCGTGGCCAAGCGCGTGGGCTACTTCGAAAAGGCGCACGGAGGCACGCTCTTTATGGACGAGATCGGAGAGATGCCGCCGGCCATGCAGGTGCGTCTCTTGCGCGTGCTCGAATCCGGCTCCTTCAACCGCGTGGGATCCTCCACCGCGCAGCTGACCGATGCCCGCGTCATCGCTGCCACCAACAAAGACCTCGGGCGCGAGGTGCAGGCGGGACGTTTTCGTGAAGACTTGTACTACCGGCTGAGCACTGTGATCATCCGCGTGCCGCCGCTCAGAGAGCGGCCCGAGGATATCTATCCGCTTTTCAGGCGATTTCTGGATGAGTTTGCCGCCCGGTACCAGTGCCCGCTGCACCGGCTTGCGGACGACGCCGTACGGCTGCTCAAGCGCTATCACTGGCCTGGCAACGTGCGCGAACTTCGCAATGTAGCCGAGGCGTCTACGATAACCTACACCGAGAAAGAGATCACCGTGGAAATGCTGCGCCCGCTGCTAAGGGGTGTGGCCTTGCACGACAACACGGCACTGGTGCCGGTAACGCGGCAGGATGACACAGATCCTTCGGCCTTTTCGGAGCGGACCCTGATGTACCGGGCACTGGTCAGTCAACAGGTCGTGCTGCAGCAGCTGCACGAAGAGGTGCGCAAGCTGCGGTCGGGTCTCGAACGGATCGCAGCACTGCAGCAGAACAACGGAACCGTAGTGCCGGCGACCGCGCCGGCTGTGCCCCTGCTCCCCGAGCGAGCGGTGACCCCTGGCGACAATTTCATAGGGTACGTGGAAGCCCAAGACGCGGATGTGGACCCAGACAACGCAGAAACGATCCCCACGCTCGTTGAAGCGGAGCGCGACCTTATCACGCGGGCCCTGGCCCATTTTGGGGGCAACAAGCGTAAGGCAGCCCAAGCACTCGGAATCAGCGAGCGGTCGCTCTACCGCAAGATCAAGGAAGCGCGCACAGCATCGGCTTGACATGAAACGGTCGATGCGCGCCGCTCTGCCCATCCTGCTCTTGTCAGGATGTGCGTACTACAGCTTCAGTGGAGCGTCCATACCACCCCACCTGACGACGATTGCCATTCCGCTGGCTGAGGACAACAGCGTGAGTCCGCTGACCATACTGGATGAAACGCTCACCGAGCTCCTGGTAGATCGGTTTGTGCGCCAGACCCGGCTGACGCTGGTCGAAGATGAGGCGGAAGCCGACCTTCTGCTTACCGCACGTATCGACCGGTACACGAACGCCCCCACCTCGGTCACAGGCCAAGAGCGCGCACAGTTCAACCGAGTGTCGCTGTCTGTATCCGTGCGATATTACAACCGGGTAGACGACGAGACGCTGGAACGCAGCTTCAGCAACTTTGACGACTACGATCCGCTTGCCGGAGGCCTCGAAGCTGAGGAAGCCGCCGCCTTGAGCGCCCTGGAAAACATCGCCGACGACCTTTTCACGGCTGCGACCTCCAACTGGTAGCACGGGATGATCGCCCTTCTGTATGCGGTCGCAATGGCCGTGCTGGTCTTGTACGGACTCAACCTGTTGTACCTGTCGCTCGTTCGCGTGCGGCATGACACGATGCAGGAAGACCCTATGCCACGCGCTTCGGCGCTGCCGCATAACGGCACCGACTGGCCCACGGTCACGGTACAAGTGCCTTTATACAACGAGGCGCTCGTGGCCCACCGCATCATAGACGCGGTGGCGCACCTGACATATCCGCAGGACCGCAAGGAGATTCAGATCCTGGACGACTCCACGGACGAGTCTACGGAAGCCGTCGTGCGCCGCGTGCGGCACTGGGCTAGGCGAGGCGTGCGCATCGCGCATGTCCGACGGGGCAGCCGGGAAGGCTACAAGGCGGGGGCGCTCGCGCACGGACTGACACACAGCCGCGGCACATTGATTGCGATGTTTGATGCTGACTTCGTCCCTGCGCCCGACTTCTTGCTGCGCATGGTGCCCGCTTTCGATGATCCGCGGGTCGGCATGGCGCAGGCGCGCTGGGGACACCTCAATGCGGATGCCTCGCGGCTGACCCGTCTGCAGGCCTTTGCGCTCGATGGCCATTTTGCACTGGAGCAGGCCGCGCGCCATGCCGGCGCATTCTTCATGAGCTTCAACGGCACGGCGGGCATGTGGCGTCGGGCGTGTATTGACGACGCAGGCGGCTGGCAGAGCACCACGCTGACCGAGGACCTGGATCTCAGCTATCGCGCCCAGCTGAAAGGCTGGCAGTTCAGGTTTCTGCCCGAGGTGGAAACGCCCGCGGAATTGCCGCAGGACATCAACGCGTGGCGCGCGCAGCAATTTCGGTGGACCAAGGGCACCGCGGAAACCGCTATTCACCTTATGGCACGCCTCTGGCGCGCTGCTCAGCCAATGGCCGTCAAGGTGGAAGGCACACTACACCTGACTGCGCATGTGGTGTTTCCCTTTCTAGTGCTGGCCGCCCTGTTGCACGCGCCGCTCCTGGTGATGGAGCATCTCGGCATGGGGCCCGGGCCGTTGTATTTCGCGCTCATGGGCCTAAGCCTGATCGGGCTCTTGGGATTCTTTCTGGCACAACTCTTGGCCCAACGCTCGCTGTACCCGGACTGGGGTCGACGCATGCTGTTTTTTCCCATGGTGATGGCAGGCACGATGGGGATGGCCTTGTCCAACACGCACGCCATCTGGCAGGCCGTCCGGCAGCGCCGGACCCCGTTTGAGCGCACACCCAAGCATACGGACCAGCCCTGGTGGGCGTCCCGCTATGCCCAGCGCGCTGTCCATCCGGTCATGTTCGGCGAGGCACTGTTGGCACTATACTCCATTGCAGGCTTGATTGTATTAGCTTTACAGGGTGCATGGGCCGCGCTACCGTTTCAGGCAGTGTTTGCACTTGCGTTCACTTTTGTGAGCTGTTGGAACGTGTTACAGGTCCGTCGCACGAATCTGCAACCTGCCTGACTCTGATGCACAACCCGCTGGCCGAGGCTGTCAAGCTGATCCAGTCCAGGCGACCCGAAGCGGCGCTGGTCCCTCTCCGTGCACTAACCGCACAGGACTCGCCACCTGTCGAGGCCCATTACTTGCTGGGACATGCACTGGAAGTGCTGCAACGATGGCCGGAGGCGCGCAACGCCTGGCTGGCCGCAGTGCGCCTAGCACCGGCTCACGGGCCGGGCGATTTGGACCGGATCCTTGAGCAACTGAAAACGGGCAAGCGTGCCGACATCGACGATGCTGATCCGTTTGTTGCCCCGGACGCAACCGATGGGGACAGCGAAATAGTGACGCCGACCTGGGCCCGTGTCCTAGCCTCGCAGCGTCAGTATGAGACCGCCGCGGAAGTCTACGAGAAGCTGGCCCGGCAGCATCCAGCACAGTCCGGGAAGTTTCTGAAAGCCGCCGCTCAGATGCGCAGCCGGGGCGACGCCGAATCGTCATGATGGTGCCGCTGCGCGGCACGCCGCGCGCGCAGCATGTGGCTGGCGTCATGAGCGGCACTTCTCTGGACGGGGTTGATGTAGTGGTCGCGCGCATTGCACGCCGCGGCACTGACCTGGCTATTGAGCCGCTGGCTTTTACCTCTACCCCGTACAGCCCGGCCCTTCGTACGGAGTTGCTGCACGCAGCCACGCGCGAAGCGTTCCCGGTGACCGCGCTGTCGCAACTCAATGTGCGCCTGGCGCATGAGTACGCTCGCTGCGTCACCGCTACCACGGAAACTACCGGCGTAGATGCACTCAACCTGGTCGGCTCGCATGGACAAACCGTACGCCATGTGCCCAAGGCTGCCGTGTGCGCGGGCCTGCCGGTGACTTCCACACTGCAGATTGGTGATCCTTCGGTGCTGGCCAACCTGTTGCGCGTGCCCGTGGTGGGAGACTTTCGCATGGCGGACCTGGCCCTGGGCGGCCAGGGCGCGCCCCTCGTACCATACTTCGACTATGTCGTCTTTGGCCACAAGACCGTGACGCGAGGACTGCTTAACATTGGCGGTATTGCCAACCTGACGGTGCTCCCTGCGGGAAAAGGCCTTAGCAGCGTATACGGCTTTGACACCGGGTGCGGCAACATGGTCATGGATGCACTGGCGCGTGCGCACTACGGCCTGCCCTATGATGAGGACGGAGCCATTGCCCGGCAAGGGCAGGTATGCACAGCGACAGTGCACGAAATCATGCAGGATGCGTACTACCATAGGCCCCCGCCCAAGTCAACAGGGCGCGAAGACTACGGACCTGCGTTTGTGCGCCGGCTGACCGCGCTCTGCAGGGGACGGCCCAGCGAAGACCTGTTGGCTACCGCCACAAAGCTGACTGCAAGCTCAGTGTTTCACGCCTACCGGACCTATGTGGAGGACCGGCACCCGCTTGATGTCCTTATCGTGTCCGGCGGCGGCTGCCGCAACACGACCCTGATGGCGTCGCTCAAAGCGTGCTTTGCTCCCGTACCCGTCACCACATCGGATGAGCTTGGCATTGCCAGCGAATCAAAAGAAGCGTTGTGTTTCGCCGTTCTGGCCTACGAAACGATGATGGGCAATCCCACCAGCATGCCAGGTGTTACCGGTGCCTCGCGTTCCACGATTCTTGGCAAGATCTGCTTGCCGGCGTGAAGACACTGGCGGACATCAGAGAACAGGGGCTTATCGCCCGGCTGCAGTCGCTTGTGCGCGTACCTTCCGCTGTGCTGCACGGCATTGGCGACGACGCCGCGGCGTACGACTTGGGTGCGGACCGCGCCGTTCTCGTCACGGTGGACACGATGGTGGCCGGCGAGCACTTCCTGCCCGACAGCGCGCCGATGCGCCTCATCGGACGCAAGGCCATGTCATCGAGCGTCAGTGATATCGTCGCAATGAACGGGCAGCCGCTATGCGCCGTTGTGGCGCTCAGCGCGCCGAAGGACACAGAGATTCAGACCATTGAGGCCCTGTACCAGGGCTTGGAAGCCGCTGCTCAGGACTACAGCGTGGCGCTTGTGGGCGGCGATACTACGCGGTCTTCCGTGCTTGCTATTTCGGTCACTGTCATTGGCGAGGCCCATCGGAAGGCCATCGTGCCGCGAAGCGGTGCCATGCCCGGCGATGTGCTCTGCGTCACCGGCACACTGGGCGCTTCTCAGGCCGGACTGCAGTGGCTATTGTCGGGCCGCCTAACCGACCGGCCCGAAGCCGAAGCCGCTCTGCGGGCGCACTATGATCCGACGGCGCGAATCGATATCGTAAGGGACTGGCAGCGCCGCGGCGTGCGGCCGCATGCGCTCACCGATATCTCGGATGGCCTTGCGGCGGAAGTGCATAACCTCTGTGATGCCAGTAAATGCGGGGCGGTGCTCGACGCTGCGGCGCTGCCGGTGTCAAGCACCGCAAAAGCTGTCGCGGCGCTGCTCGGCGAGGATGCCCTGGACTACGCCCTGCACTGGGGCGAGGACTACGAGCTCCTGTTCGCCTTGCCCGATCAGCAACTGGCCCGCCTGCATGCATCAGCGTTCACGGCCATCGGGCGCTGCACTGCTAAGTCGGAGGGTGTTCGCGTCAAAGGACGGAGCGGCCGCATCACCCCGCTGGCACGCAGAGGCTGGGAGCACTTCTAGCCCATCCCCAGTCTGGTGCGTCCCGGCCCCCCGCTGCTGTGGACATTCTGGTCGCTCTTGGGAGCCGGGCCTGCGCGGTCTTTCATCGTGTTGATCAGCCGCATTGCCGATATTCGCGTCAGGCCCGTCGGATTCAGCGCTCGCACCTAATGGATCTGCGTGCAGTATTCGACAAAGAGCCCGTCCAGGACGGCCTGCTGTGCTGCGCTGCGCTGCAGCGCCCCGATCGGCGACCCTGGCGGCACTGTGAGTGCCTCATTGCCTTCGCCGAGCCTGTAGTCTCTGAGCAGATAGCGATCAATCTGGTCCAGCACCTGGCTGCGGTGCGCGCGCGTGGACTCCTCGCGCGCGCCGCCGGGGTTCTCGACGAGCCATTCGTGCAGCTCTCTGAGCTTGTGCGCAGTCATGGCGCGCACGGCCGGCGCAGCGCTTTCATTGGCCGCAAGCCTCACCAGAGCGTCGATCCATGCCTGCTGCACTACGCGTTGCAGCTCCGCTGCGTAGCGATCGCTCGGCACGGGCGCAGCCCATGTGGCATCGCTGAAGATTTCCATGATCTCCTCAAAGTCCGGCAGCGTGTCGTCAAAGTCGCTCTGGTACGTCAGCCGCGCCGCACGCGCCGGGTGCGTCACCAGGCCCAACACCATATACGCGGCCGTCGCCGCGGGCGCATACGGATCGAATATGCGCCCGGTATGGCCGCTGAAGAGCTCCCGATGCTCTCCATGTCCCGGCGGTCTGGGCGGTATCTGCGTACGCAGGTTGGCGGGCAGCTGCAAGGCGGCAGGTTCTAGTGTTTGCGCTAATGCGACGGCCGCTGCGCGCTGCATGTCTCCCGGCACCGGCGCAGGCAGCGGCTGCTGATCGCCTCGCAGGGCATAGGCATAATGGGCGCCGCCGAGAAGCTTCACTGTCGCCTCCACTTGGTACCGGTGTCTGAGATACAGCGGCACCAGCGCTTCCTCGAGGGTGGCCAGCGGCCGTCCCTGGCGGACCACAGCGGCGCCGAAGCGCGCCAGGGCGGCGGCGCGGACGGCCATCTCCCGCTCCAGCGAACCAATCATCTCCTCGCCGTTGTCCCACAGGTTTGCCCTGGGGTGCGCCGCGGCAGGTCCGCGGGCATCGGCATCGGTGATGTAGTACAGCCCGCGCCTGTCGGCATCCGCAAGAATCTGCGCCAGCATGGGCGCTTCTTCGGTGCCCGGCGCAAATTCTGTGTAGCCGTATGCTATCGCAACCTTGTCCCACTCGCCAATACCTGTGGCATAGGCGTTCGTCAGATCTATGCGCCCGGCCTCATCCACAGCCGCCAGTGGGGCCGGATAGTCCATGACGGACGCACGGCCCGTCGTGGACGAAGCAAAGTTGTGCGAAAGCCCAAGCGTGTGTCCGACCTCATGGGCCGACAGCTGCCGGATGCGTGCCAAGGACATGGCCAGCATCGGATCCAATGAATCCGGTGCTGGCGGGTCTGTATAGGGCGCCATCAGGCCTTCCGCTATCAGATAGTCCTGACGCACGCGCAAGGAACCCAGCGACACATGGCCCTTGATGATTTCACCTGTACGCGGGTCTGTGACGCTCGATCCGTAGCTCCACCCTCTGGTGACGCGATGGACCCACTGAATGGTGTTGTAGCGCACATCCATGGGGTCGGCGTCCTCCGGCAATAGCGCCACCCGGAAGGCGTTGGTGAAGCCGGCCGCCTCGAAGGCTTCCGCCCACCAGCGCGCGCCATCCAGCAGCGCACCGCGCACTGGCTCCGGCGTACCTGGATCCAGATAGTACACGATGGGCTCGATGGCATCGCTGACCGGAGCCGTGGGATCCTGCTTCTTCAGGCGATGTCGGCGTATAAACCGCTGCACCATGTCGTTCCCGATCGGCACCGCGTAGTCGCGATAGGACAGCGCACCGTAGCCTGAACCCGGATGGAAGGCGCGCGGCGTATACCCGTCGTCCGGCAGCCGCACCAGCGAGTGGCGCACGCGCAGCGTCACCGCGGTGGGATCAGCCGCAACGTTGCGGACCCAGGCACCGGGCTGATCCGACGTGAACGTTACCCGCGCCTCCAGCTCCGTATTGTCTGGAAATGCCTTGAGCCTCGCGGGCACGGGTGCGCTGCGACCGGCATCCAGCTTGAAGGAGCCCTGGTTGGCGCGGGCGAGCGTCTGCACGACACCGTGGCTGTCGCGCACGATGAATGATGTTGCATCCACGAGCACGCGTCCGTCAGTTTCCGCCAGGGCCGTGAACCCCCAGAGGACGCCTTCCGCGAATGCCTCTTCCACCGAACGCTGTTCAAAGGCATCGGCACCACTGGCGCGAAAGCGCAGGTTCGGCATGGCAAGCAAAACCTTGGGCCCTACGCGTTCAAACCGCACGAGTCGCGTCTGGCCCAGCTGACTGCGGTCCAGGCCAATGTCGTTCGAGCCAAGGCCCGCCGGCAGCGAAGTCACATAGATGAACGCCGCCCCCATCTGCGGCACCTCCAAGAAAACGTTGCCGCTGGCTTCGTCCCAGTAGACAGGGAAGAAGCCGTCGTGCTTTGCCATGTTCTGGGTCTTTTCTTCGATGGAGGGCAGGTCCTGGCCGTGGAGCGGCCAAACGATCAGAAGCGCCAGTACAAGCGCCAGCGTATTGGGCATGGTCCCTGGGAGGTTGCTGAAGTTGGACGGTGCAATGGCGTTGGATAACGGCCGCGGCCAAGACGTGAATTCGCCGTTTCTTTGCCGCAGCACGCGTGCCGCCTGCGGCGTTAGAATACAACTCCTTCGCCAAACAGGCGTTTATATGCAGCGTCATGCCTCTTTTCCTGTCCCCAGAAGTCGCCTGTAATCCATGAGTGCAACGGGTCAAGTCGTCCAGGTTGTTGGCCCCGTAGTTGACGTCGCTTTCTCCTCCAAGGAAGTGCCCGATATCCTGGTCGCGCTCGAGGTCGAGCGCGGCGATTTGGGCACGCTGGTGCTAGAGGTTCAACAGCACCTCGGCGAAAATCGCGTCCGGGCGGTTGCGATGGATTCCACGGATGGTCTTACGCGTGGCGACCGGGTCACCAGCACGGGCAAGCCCATTACCATGCCGACCGGTCCAGATATTCGCGGACGCTTGCTCAATGTGGTCGGCAACGCTATTGACGGACTGCCGCAGCCGTCTGCCGAAGCGCACCTGCCCATCCATCGGGAGCCTCCAGCCTTTGCAGATCTGTCCACCAATGTGGAGATGCTTGAAACAGGCATCAAGGTGGTGGATCTGATTCAGCCCTATGCGCGAGGAGGCAAGATTGGGCTTTTCGGCGGGGCAGGCGTCGGCAAGACCGTGCTCATCATGGAGCTCATCAACAACATTGCGAAAGCACATGAGGGGCTGTCGGTGTTTGCAGGTGTGGGAGAGCGCACGCGCGAAGGCAACGACCTGCTTCGTGAGATGATCGAGAGCGGCGTCATGCAGTACGGCGATGCCTTTCGCGAGGCTTTGGAAGAAGGCATCTGGGACCTGTCCAAGGTAGACATGGACCGCATCAAGGAGAGCAGCATCAGCCTGGTGTTCGGCCAGATGAACGAACCGCCCGGGGCCCGTGCGCGTGTGGGACTGTCCGGGCTGACGATTGCGGAGTATTTCCGCGACCTGGGCGGCAGGGATGTCCTGTTTTTTATCGACAATATCTTCCGCTTCACGCAGGCAGGATCGGAAGTGTCGGCCCTGCTCGGGCGCATGCCGAGCGCGGTGGGATACCAGCCGACGCTGGCCACCGAGATGGGGGAGCTGCAGGAGCGCATCACATCCACGCGCAACGGATCCATTACCTCTGTTCAGGCGATTTACGTGCCGGCGGACGATTTGACCGATCCGGCCCCTGCGACCGCGTTCGCGCATCTGGACGCCACCACCGTGCTTTCGCGGCGGATCGCCTCGCTCGGACTCTATCCTGCTATCGACCCGCTGGACTCCAACTCCACGATCCTTACGCCGCGCGTCGTAGGCGACGAACACTACGACACCGCCCAGGAGGTCAAGCAACTGTTGCAGCGCTACAAGGAGCTGCAGGATATCATCGCCATCCTGGGTATGGATGAGCTGTCGGACGAAGACAAGCTGGTCGTACAGCGGGCGCGGCGGGCGGAGCGGTACATGAGCCAACCCCTCTTTGTGGCAGAGCAGTTTACGGGCACGTCCGGCAAGTATGTGAAGATTGCCGAATCCATCCGAGGATTCAAGATGATTCTGGCCGGTGATCTGGATCATCTGCCAGAGCGCGCGTTCACGTACAAGGGCGTGATTGAAGAGGTCATCGAGGCCGGCGAACAGATGCTGGCGCAAGAAGCGGCTTAGGCATGTCCACCACCGTGCAGGTTTCGGACACCGGGGGTACGCCGACGATCGAGGCTAAGCTGAGTGTCGTCGGACCCTTGCAGGTCTCTATCGTTTCACCGTACGGCAGCGTCTTTGAGGGCAATGCCGTGCGTGTGCAGGCCCCTGGCGCGGACGGCGGCTTGGAGATCCGCGCGCGCCATGCGCCCATGATTGCGTCGATGGCTACGGGGGCCGTAGTGCTCACACTGCTCAACGACGAGCAGCTGACCTACGCCATCAGCGGCGGCTTCATCGAAGTCCTGGGAGATGTCGTAACGATTCTGGGTGAAACAGCCGAGCCGGCGTCAGAGATAGATTTGGAACGAGCCCGTGAGGCAGAAGCGCGCGCCCGTGGACGCCTTGCAGAGCGGGCGTCTGGCCTTGATCGCAGGCGTGCGGAGCAGGCACTCGAGCGGGCGCGCAATCGGACCCGCATCGGCATGGCGCGCGTCGGACAGCAACTGTCCGCGTAGCATGATCCGGGGCGTACTGCTGGCGCTTGCGCTTTTTGTGGCATCCACTGCAACGAGTCAAGAGACCCCTGCGTGGGACCGGAGTGCCAAAGGAAAGGTGTCCTTTACACAGGCGGGGTTCTACCGGTGGCATGATGGCGGCGTAAGCTCTTTGGCGCTTAGTGCCAGCATCACGGGCGAAGCCACGCATGACGGGCACCGCTGGCGTCAAAATCATTCCATCCATCTGGCCTATGGACTGGTCAGGCAGAACGGCCTGGCACTGCGCAAGTCAGAGGATGTCATCCATGTGCATTTGGGCTTTACCAATCCCAGCAACCCGTTCTTCGGGACCTTGCAGCCCAGTGTCACCGTCAATATCCGGAGCCAGTTTGCATCCGGGTTTGACTACAAGGAGGCAGATTCTTTGTCCGGGCGCTTCCCGCGCATTTCGGGCTTTATAGCACCCGCCACGATTGTGGAGACGGCTGGCGCCAACTATATGCCGTTTTCCTTCGCCAGTGTGGTGTTTGGGCTGGCGGCGAAGCAGACGATTGTTACAGCGCGGCCCCTTCGCGCGCGGTACAAGGTCAGGGCTAGCCGCGCCATGCGCGCGGAGCTCGGGCTCTCCGGCCTGTTTTCCATCAGCCGCGATGTCTTTAAGAATGTGCATCTGGATCATTCGGCTCAGCTTTTTGCCGCCTTCAACCAGCCCGGCAAGCCGGATCTGCTTTCAGAGACGATGGTCACCATGACGGTCAACCAGTGGCTGCAGGTCAACCTGGAATACGTGGCGAAGCTGGATCGCGATGTTGCCAAGTCGCTACAGATGAAGGAACTGATTTCGCTTGGCGTGTCTTTCCGACTGCTCTAGCGGGCGTCGGCCTTGCGAACACCACCGGGACGCATCCATCCGGACGCGCCAGGACTGATCCCATCCAACGCGCAGGGACTGGACCAGCGGCGTACTGCGCCGGCGGTCAGATTATCCGGGCAGCACGCCGCCGCGCGCGGCATGGTGGCAAAATCAGTTGGGCTTGGAAAATGGCGGGCGCCTACGATTCTGTTGCGGGAGCCAACGCGCGAGCGGTCCTCCGAGGATCCGCAATGATGGCCCAGACCATAAGAGCAACCAATCCCATGCAGGCCGCAGCAGCAATGCTGTTGCTGACGTATCCGGCCCGCACGTAGAGCCACCCGGCCATGGCACTGCCGAAGCCGAAGCCACATTGCCCGACGGCATTGCAGAGGCTGAAGAAGGTGCCGCGCTGTTCGCTGCTGACCAGCTCCGACATCAGGGCCTGCAGCGGGGCCGCGCGCAGCGACTCAAAGGTCATGGCCAGCCCGAAGAATATCATGGCGGTCAGCATACCGGTCGCTACCATAGTTACGGAGCCGACGATCCCGCAGGTACACAGGCAGGCCATAACGATCAGCACCTTTCGGCCCAGGTGGTCCGACACCTTGCCCGCAATGGGACTCGCCACAACCTGAATCACGCCGGCTACCAGGAAGAGCGACGCCACCTGGGTGCCGGAAAGCGCCAGATCCTGCTCCAGCCAGGTAGGCAGGAAGAAGATGAAGAGACCTGCGCAGGCATACATAAGGAAGTAGCACAGCACGATGGTGCCCGGCTGACGCCTTCGGATAAGCCTGAAGTGCTTGGCGGCAATGCGCCGCACGGAAAGGGGCGCGGCGTCCCGCGGCACATCGGGCTGCGGCAAAAGGAGAAGCGCGAGCAGCCAGGCGACGACCATGATCCACCCGAAGGCGACAAACGGAGCCGTGAAACCGACCGAGCCCGCGAGGATGGTGCCTGCCGGAATGCCAATGATCCATCCGGCAGCAAACCCGCTGAGCACCCACCCCAGCGCCATGCCGCGCTTTTCATACGGAAAGTAGTCGCCGATATAGGCGGCGAACGACCCGGTCAACAGCCCCGCAGCCGCGCCCGAAAGCCCACGGAGCAGGATCAGCATGCCGATGGAGACCGCCATCGCATGCAGTATCAGCGTGATGGCCAGTGCTGCGCTGCCGATCAGAATAATCTTTCTGCGACCCAGCTTGTCGGACAACGCACCGGCAACCAGGGCCACCAGCATGAGTGAGAGCGAGAACGCCGTGCCCAGCAGGCCCAGGACCGGTTCCGAATCGGGGCCGAGCTGCAGCTCCTCGCTGATGCGCGGCAGGACTGGTGCAACGATGACTTGCTGCACGCTCGAACAGAACAGAATCAGCCACAGCGGCACAATGACCGCGAAGGTACTGCGGCGCTGGTTGGGATTCGCCCAGGTGAGCCTCATTGCGCTCGATCCATGATGCGCAGGCTGATGGTACGCATGGTGCTCTGGTGACTGCGGCGCAGCCGGGGCGCATTAGCGGATGCCATCGCCACGCTCGCCTGTGATGCAAGGTACATCAAACGAAGGGGTCATGCCGCAGCGGGGCAGCCGACTGCGTCTGGCGCGCGTGATATAACGCCGTTACGCTGACTGGCGACCGAACGGATGCGTCGCGGACTGATGCCCACGGCCTGCCCTCCCGCGATCACGCACCGAGCAGCCTTATGCCCGGCGTGTTCCGCTTCAGCGACTGCAAACGAGCGGCCCAATCAGGCCAATAAGTGTACCTTACGTACAATCGCCCGTACAGGTTTAGCGCTTAACAATGGAGTGGATAAGTCGCCCACTGGCAGATGAATCAGCCGTGCACACGCTGGTGCAGGAAGGCAGGAATCTCCACCCTGCACTGGCCCGTGTCCTGGTCCTCCGAGGGATTAATACGCCTTCCAAGGCGCAGCATTTTTTTCGCGACCGCCTTACGGATCTGACCGATCCCTTCCTGATGTACGGGATGGTCGCCGGGGCCCGGCGCTTGGCGCGGGCCATCAAACGGCGGGAGCGTGTCATGATTTTTGGTGATTATGACGCTGATGGCGTAACGGCTACTGCGCTATTGACCACGTACTTGCGAAAATGGGGCGTGCCCACGCAATACTTTATCCCAAACCGGTTCCAGGATGGCTATGGGCTTTGCAAGCGCGGCGTGGATGCGGCCGTCGACTACGGTGCCGCCCTCCTCGTTGTGGTGGACTGCGGCATCCGGAACATAGACGAGGGGGCCTATGCCAAAGACAAAGGGCTCGACACCATCATCTGCGACCACCATCTGCCCAAGCATGATGGCACCTTGCCGGATGTTGTTGCGGTCATAGATCCGCATATCCCGGAGGACCCCAGCCCGTTCAAGCACTTTTCTGCTTGCGGGCTTGCGTTCAAGCTGGCGCAGGCAACGACGGTGCTCCTGGATGAGGATCCCGGCGATCTCAACGACCTGTTGGACCTTGTCGCCTTGTCTACTGTGGCCGACATGATGCCGCTGCACCAGGAAAACCGCGTGCTGGTGGCTGAGGGCCTCAGCCGATTGCGCACCACAAAGCGCTTGGGGCTTCGGGCGCTTGCGGGTTTGGTTAACAGGGTACGCCTTGAAGCGGTGAACGCTGATGATGTGAGTTGGCAGCTTGCTCCGCGACTCAATGCCGCCGGGAGGATGGATGACGCGTCCCTAGCGGTAGATCTCCTTTTGGCGACCGATCCCGCCAAAGCGAGGTCCCTTGCGCGCCGGCTAGACGCGCTCAACAAGACCCGTCGCGCAACCGCCGCAGAACTTACGCAGCAGGCCAGGCCGCAGGCGCGCGTTCAGATCAGCGGCGAGCACGACGGCATCCTAGTGCTGCATGGCCCCGATTGGCATCCCGGGGTGGTGGGGATCGCGGCGGGGCAAATCGCCCGGGAGTTTATGCGCCCCACCCTGGTACTCTCCCTGCAAGACGGGGTGGCAGGAGGATCCGCCCGCAGCTTCGGCGGCATAGACCTGTTCGAAGCACTCTCCGGTTGCAGCGACCTGCTGGTGCGATTTGGTGGCCATGCATCGGCGGCAGGGCTGGCTGTTGAAGAGCACAACATCCTGACACTGCGGCAACGGCTTAGCGCGTTTGTCAAAGCACGGCTTAAGCCTGAAGACCTTGTGCTTCGAGAAGAATACGATGTGGAAGTGTCGCTCAGCGAGCTGGATGCGCGCTTCAAGAAGGTCCTGCAACTCCTGGAGCCGTACGGCCAGGGAAACAAGGAGCCCAAGTTCATGGCTCGCGACATAACAGCAGACCGCTTGAAGCTGCTCAAGGATAAGCACTTGAAGGGTACGGTTCGGCAGGCGGACAGCCCGCGCAGCCCGCATCACCAGATGATTGCATTCAACAAACCCGACGACTTTTCGGCGCTGCAGCGCGGTGCGCTCTTTGACATGATTTTCTCCGTCCGCGAAAACTACTTTAACGGCGTCACTACGGACGAGCTGCATGTCCACCAGCTTCGACTCTCTCAGCAGGCTGCACCATGACTCTGCCACGTTCACTATTCGCGCTGTTGTGCCTGGCACCTGCTCTGGCAACGGCGCAGGTCCGCACACCGGAAGATTTTCTGGGATACGCCTTAGGGGAGGCGTTCACGCCCCACCACCGCGTGGTGGACTACTTTGAGCATGTGGCCGCGGAGAACCCGCAGGTCGTGCTGGAGCGCTACGGCCATACTTACGAAGGTCGGCCCCTGCTGTACGTGGTTGTGTCGTCACCGAAGAACATGGCGCAGCTTGAAGCGATTCGCACGGGCAACCTCCAGCGCGCAGGACTTATGGAGGGCGCGCCTTCAGGGACGGCACCCGCCATCGTATGGCTCAGCTATAATGTGCATGGCAATGAATCTGTCAGCACGGAGGCGGCCATGGCGACGATCCATGCCTTGACGGATTCAACCCGTACGCAAGTGCAATCGTGGCTGAACGATGTGGTGGTGATCATGGACCCCTGTGTCAATCCGGACGGACGCGACCGGTATGTGCACTTTTTTCAAGAGACTCGCGGGCGGTTTCCCAACTATCTGCCCGAGGCCCGCGAACACAACGAACCGTGGCCCGGGGGACGTACCAACCACTACTACTTCGATTTGAATCGCGACTGGGCTTGGGGCACACAGATAGAGACGCAGCAGCGACTGCCCCATTACCAGCGATGGATGCCCCACATTCATGTGGATTTTCATGAGCAGGGCGTAAATGAGCCGTATTACTTTGCGCCCGCTGCGGAGCCCTACCATGAGGCTGTGACGCCGTGGCAGCGAGAGCTCCAGGAACACATCGGTCGCAATCACGCCAAGTACTTTGATGCAAAAGGATGGCTGTACTTCACCCGCCAGGTCTTTGACCTGTTCTATCCTGGTTACGGCGACACCTGGCCCCTCTTTAACGGTGCCATCGGGATGACGTATGAGCAAGGGGGTTCCGGGCGCGCAGGCCTTGGCATCATCACGGCCGAAGGCGATACCCTCACCTTGCGCGACCGCATCGACCACCACTTTACTACAAGCCTTTCCACCATAGAAAGCGCAGCGGCGCACCGGGAGCGGATTGTGGAGGAGTTCGAAGCCTTCTTTGGGGATGTCCCCGCGGGGCCGTATGCCACCTTTGTCGTGAAAGGCAGTGGCGATGCCGCCAAGGCTAACGCCCTGTGGCGGCACCTGGAGATGCAGGGCATTGCGGTGGGAAGGATCAGCAATGCGCGTCAGGAGCGCGGCTATTCGTATAAGACTGGAAAGACCGAAGTGATCACGATCACGCCGGCGGACCTCGTCATCAGCATGCAGCAGCCCAGGCATGTTTTGGCCCGGGTTTTGTTCGAACCCAACGCCGTGCTGAACGACTCCTTGAGCTACGACATCACGGCCTGGGCCCTTCCCTACGTGTACGGCGTGGATGCGTATGCCCTGCCGAAGGAGGTGGTGTCGGACCTTGCATGGCATCCCGGTATCCGGATAGACTTGCAGCAGAACCCTGGTCGGCCCACGGCATACCTGGCCGGGTGGCACAGCGTTGCCGATGCGCAGCTTTTGGCGGCGCTCCTCAAGGAGGGATTCAAGGTGCGCTTTTCTGAGGTGCCCTTCTCCATCAACGACCACACGTATGGACGCGGCACGCTGATCATTACGCGCGGCTCCAACGCCCACTTTGGCGAGGCCTTTGATGAAACCATTGAGCTTTTGTGGTGGACGCAAACGCACCAGGATCTCCACCCCGTCTGGCACTCTCGCGTGAGTGAAGGCGTGGACTTCGGCTCGGCCGATGTACCCTTTTTGAAAATGCCGCGCGTGGCTGTTGTGGGCGGCGAGCACACCAGTTCATACGGCTTGGGCGTCTTGTGGCACTTTTTTGATCAGCAGATAGAATACCCCGTGACGATTGTGGATACGGACGACTTTGCCGACCTGCATCTGTACGACTTTGATGTGATCGTGCTGCCCAGCGGCTCGTACGCCCAGGTGCTCACGGATGTCGTGCTGGAGCGCGTCAGGACCTGGGTCCGCGATGGCGGCCGCCTGATTGCTGTGGATGGGGCCGCCCGCTTCCTGGCAGGCAAGGATGGCTTTGCGCTCAAGGCCAAAGACAAAGAAGGGGCGGAGGAGGAAGCGGAGGAGAAGAAAGCGGAGGGCGACGGGGACACAGCACCCGAGCGCCGCCTGTACGGTGAGCGGGACCGCCACGACATCACTGAAAGTGTCACCGGCGCCATCTTCCGTGTGGACATGGACACGACGCACCCCTTGGCCTTTGGGTACAAACAGCCGTACTACACGCTGAAGCGCAACAGCGCGGCCTTTGAGATGCTGAAAGATGGATGGAACGTGGGCATTCTGGGGGATGACGCGCATGTAAGCGGCTTTGTCGGATCGAAGGCACGCGAGTCGCTTAAGCAATCGCTCCTTTTCGGCGTACAGACCATAGGCAGGGGCGAAGTCGTCTACCTGATGGATGACCCGCTCTTTCGGGGTTTCTGGTACAACGGCCGCCTATTGATGGCCAATGCCGTCTTCATGGTTGGTCAGCGCACCATCAGCAGCTTCTAGGACGCTGTGCGTCGCACTAGGCAACGCGGCTTAGCCGCCGGAAAGTGTCTGATTTTGCGCACCGCCATGCTGGCGTGGTGCATCTTCCTGCGGGCCGATGCCGGTGCGCAGGATGCGCTGATAAAGGGCGTGGTCTGGACGCAGCCGGCCGAGATTCCCACCGCGTATGCGGACCTTGTCGCTATGCGGGATATGGGGGTGGACGCGGTGCGCACGGGCATTGTCACGAATACGCACATCCTGGCGGCGGCTGATTCGCTTGGGATGCAGCTGTTTCAGGAGCTCCCCGTTGCGCATTACACCGCCGCCACACTCCTGGACACGCTGGCGTTTGCGCAGCGCGTGCTTGCACAGGCAATGGTTCGCAGCGCGCCGTACGCCGCCGCGCGTCACTTTGGGCTTGCCAATCTCAGCGATACGAGCACGCCGGACGCGTGCGCCTATTTTGAGGCATTGTCCAGCGCTGCACGCCGATTACCCGGTGCCCGGACATACTACAACACCCCCTTTACCCACGCGGATCAGTGCGCCTATGCGGTGGATCTGGTGCTGCTTGACGCGCTGGAGGAGGCGGATCCTGCAGCGATGCTCCGCGGCTGGCCCCACGCCACGCCCGCAGGTTTGGCTACAGTAGGGAGATATGCGAACGAAGACGTTGTGGGGCTGCTCCATCCGCGTTCACCAGAGTCGCAGGCCCGCTACCTGGAGACGCATCTGAACACACTGGTTGGCAGTGATGCCGCGGCGGCTTTCGTCTTCCGATGGCGTGACCCGGAGCGTTCTTCAGGCGCATATGCGCCCCCTGGTGTGTATGGTCTCAGTAGTCATGCCGGCCATGTCCGACCCAGCTTCTTTGTGGTGCAGGGCATTTTTAGCGGAGAGCAGCGTGCTTTTGCTTTTGCGCAGGGCGCGCATCCGCACATGCCTATTCCGTGGCACATGCTGGCAGGCTGGCTGGCTATCGGCTTGCTGGGCCTGATGTTTTATTCCAGCACGCGCTTTCGGCAAACGCTGCACCGATACTTTTTTTCGCACCATTTCTTCGTGGAGTCCATCCGCGACGGGCGCGAAGTGCTGCACGCCTCGACGGGCGTCTTTCTGATTGCGCAGGCGCTATGCGCTAGCGTGATCCTGAGCTGCGTCATGCAAATGGCACAGCATCACGCCGCTTTGAACTATGTGCTGGCCAAGATGCCACCGCTCCTTGTCGATTTGGCGGGCCCGGCGCTCCACCAGTCGTGGACGCTGATCGCCCTCTGCTCGGCGCTGTTTGTGGTCCTGGCCTTACTCGCAGTGCTCGTGGTGGCCGTACTGTACCGGTGGATAAGGCGTTTCACCGTCGCAAAAGCATACGTCATGATGGTGTGGCCGCTGTGGCCCGTTATTCCGCTGGCGTGGGCCTCACTGGCGATCATGTCGCTGCCGGGTCCCCAGGCGCTCCGCGGCATGGTCACGATCTGCGCCTTTGGGCTTGCGCTGGCCATGGCTGCTGTGGTGCGTATCGTGGCTGACCTCAGTCGGTTGGATCCCACCCACTCCGCCCGGGTGGTCCTCTATTTCTTCTGCTTGTGTGTGCTCGTGGCAGCTGGCCTGGCGCTCACCTTTTTCTGGATTGCTCCTGAATGGGCCGACAGTCTTGCCTTCTTTCTGCACCTGCTTACGCGCACGTAGGCATGCCTATGTGGACGCCGATTCGCCCGCCAGGCGCGTCCAGGTCCGGTCTGCAAACGCGTTGAACGGGCTCTTTTCGTGAAGCCAGCTGAAGTGCAACGCAAATGGGGTGGTATGCAGGTAGTCCTGCCGTCGCAGCAGCGTCGTGGCCAGACGAAAGCAGAATGCTCGCACCTTCGGATTCTGCAGCCCCCGAATGTCATAGATGAACTGGTCGCAATAGTATTTGCACACAACGTCTTCAAAGTCGTCCGTATGCGATGTCAGCGAACTGATGTAGTCCAGTTGCGGACTGTCGTAGCTGAGTCGCCAGGGGTATACCGGAAGCCCGTGCTTGCTCATGGCCATGGCCAGACTCCATTCGCAGGATTCTTCCGTGCGCCCTTCCAGGAATCGCGTTCTGAAGTGCATGTCCTCACTTTGCGCCAGAAAGCCAGCGGCCGACGCGCAAACCGTGCGTGTGAGCACGGCGTCACGCGCATAGATCATGCCTGCCTGCACCCGCGGCAGGTAGGTCAGCTGGTGGCGCTTCAGGGTCTTCTGCCGCCGGTCCCGCAGAAACTCCCAGATTACGCCCAGGCTCTTGGGTCCGCCAAAGTAGGGGTCCGCGCGTTCCAGCCCCGTTGCCGTGAAGGGATACACCGATAGCTGTTTCCACAGTCTGTCGGGCGAGCGGCACCACACCATGTCCGCATCGACGAAAAGGGTGCGTTCAAACGGCATGAACTGGTGGAGGTGGTGCTTGAACCCCACGATGGACTGATTCTCCGAAGGTAGTAGCGCGATGCGTGCAAAGAGGTGCGCCAGGTTGTGCTTTTCCAGCGCGGCCCGGTGGGAGGCGGTGCAGTAGAGCGCCACCGGCCGCTGCCTGTCATACCGACGCAGCGTGATGAGCGAGGCTACGGCATGGCGGACGTACTGCTCCTTGCCGTAGGTATGGAGTACGTATCCTTCGACTGTTATGGCGGCGCTGATGTGATGCGCCTAAGATAATGGGCTGAGGTCGGCCTTGCCAACCATCCGGTACCCGCCCTTCAGGTGCCGGCGGCTGGCTCCAGCCGGGCGCGCTTCTTTTCCAGGCTTGTCATCAGGCGGTCGAACCCGCGCTTGCGGATCACGCTCTGAAAGGACACCGCATATCCTTCAATCGTCCCGACGCCGTCCAGTATGATGTCGTACAGCCACCACCCATCGCTCTTGTGCTGCAAGCGATATTCCACCGGGACCTGCTTGCCATCTATCTCTGCGCGCGTCTGCACATGCGCGGTGTTGCCATTTACGACGATGTCGCCGAAGATCACTTTCGCGTTATAGACCGTTAGATCGGACAGCGACTGTGCGCGCACGATCGCCCCGAAGGTGTCCACATACCGGGCCCGCTGCTCTGGCGTCAGGTCCGCGTCGTATTCCCCGAGCGCGCGGCGTCCCATTTCCTGGAAGTCGATCTTCTCGTTTACGAGTGTCCTGACGTAGGCTTCCTGGTCCGGATCGCTGTCCAGCCTGGCTATAGCCGCCTTGATGTCCTGGTCGCGCTGCTGCAGAAAAGCGCGAACGCCGGCTTCGTCGGCCTGGGCCCATGCGCGGGACGCGCACAGCACCATGAGCAGCACCACCGCGTAGTGCGCGCTTCGGATGATTATGTTCGTCATGATCTAAAGCCGTTCATGCGTGCCTTGAAGCGCTGAGGAGTCCCGCTTGCCTCACGTACACCGAAGAGCCTGACCGCTACCAATTGTACGTAACGCTTCCGCACCGCTGCTGTTCTTACGGTGGCAACAAGAACCGTGCCTATCTCTACTCTGCTAGCCGAACACAGCTTTTATGCCAACGGGTAGTGCATGCTGTGCGCCACTCACCCATGCGCCTCTGTGGCGGTGCCCCCATGCGGGCGCCGCTGGATGGGCGGGAAGAGGTGGGCACGTACGTGCGCAGCCTGATTGGACGCCTTTCCGCTGCGCACGCATTGCGGCGCATCCCTTTTGCTTGGAAGCGTCCGGGCGAGGACTGTGCCGAAGCTGCGTGACACCCGCATCATCGCCCTGGGAAATTGACAAACATTTGCGCTGATCCTATCTTATCTGGGCGGTGTAGCGTGCGTCGAGCCGGACTGGGCGGCGAATTGCGTGCGAATCCTTCGCGATCATGATCAAGTCTTTTTGCTATGGCCATTTACGACCTTACTGTCAACGGAGAGGCGCACACGGTTGATGTGCAGCCTGACACACCGCTCCTCTGGGTGCTGCGGGATCATCTGAAATTGCCTGGCACCAAGTTCGGCTGCGGCATTGCACAGTGTGGTGCCTGCACGGTGCTCCTTGGGGACAACGCCATCCGCTCGTGCTCCTTCCCGGTCGCCGGCGTTGGCCAGGTGCCCGTCACCACGATCGAAGGCCTCTCTCCAGATGGCAGCCATCCACTGCAAGAGGCATGGTTGGCGCATGACGTGCCCCAGTGCGGGTATTGCCAGGCGGGCCAGATCATGAATGCCGCTGCGCTGCTTAAAGCCAAGCCGCAGCCTACCGATGAGGAGATAGACCAGGGAATGGACGGCAATCTCTGCCGATGCGGCACGTACCTGCGTATTCGGGCAGCCATCAAGACCGCTTCCGCCAATATGGGCTAGGCCTTTTCACCCAAACCATCAATCACTGTGTCCACGCAATCAGTATCCCGGCGCACGTTCCTCAAGGCCTCCGCGCTGTCAGGGGGTGGCTTCGTCCTTGGTTTTCACTGGCTTTCCAAGACCGCCAGCGGCGCGCCTGGGAGCGCACCCGCTGACGCCAACCAGGCGATTAATGCTTTTCTATCCATCGCCTCCGATGGAACAGTTACGATCCAGTCGCCCAACCCTGAGATCGGACAGAACGTCAAGACATCCATGCCCATGATCGTGGCGGAGGAGCTTGATGTGGACTGGGCGGATGTTGTCGTCGAGCAAGCGGGGTTGGACACGCAGAACTTTCGCCGCCAGCTCGCCGGAGGCAGCCAGTCTATCCGGCTCAGCTGGAAACCCCTGCGCACCGCGGGCGCAACCGCCCGCCGCATGCTGCTGGAGGCAGCTGCGCAGCGCCTGGAAGTCCCGGTAACCACGCTGACGACGCAGTCCGGTGTCATCACGCATCCTGCTTCTGGTCGTACGCTCACCTACGGGGAGGTTGCCGCGGATGCGGCAAGCGTAGAGCTGACTGCGGACGTAGACCTGAAAGATCCGAGCACGTTTCGCATCATCGGGACGACGCGCAAGAACGTGGATGGCCACAAGATTGTCACCGGCCAGCCCCTGTACGGCATTGATGTGGACCGTGAGGACATGCTTCTCGCCATGATCGTGCACGCGCCTGGCTTCGGGATGCGGCTGCGGTCCATGGACGATGCCGCGGCGCGGGCGATGTCCGGCGTGGTGGACATCTTCACCATTGATGCCTCGGTTGCAGACCGGCAGTGGAGCGATGTCAATGCTTTCACAGAGAAGGTGGTTGTGGTGGGTACCTCCACTTGGGAGGTCCTTAAAGCCAAGCAGGCGCTCGTGCTTGAATGGGAAACCGATGGCTCGCCGGAATCCACGGAGTACCACGAGCAGCAGTTGTCAGACCTGCTCAGTGCTACGGGTGTCCGCGTGGGACGGCGTGACGGAGATCCTGAGGCGGCCTTTGCGCGCGCAGCGAAGGTGATCGAGCGTACTTTCAGCACGCCGTTCTGGGCGCATAACACGCTGGAGCCTATGAACTTCTTTGCGCATGTGCAGGGTGATCGCGCAGAGCTGTTGGGCCCGGTTCAGACGCCGGAATTCCTTCGCAGCTCGGTTGCCAGTGCGTGCAACCTCCCGGAGGACAACATCTCTATTGGCCTCACGCGCATGGGCGGCGGATTCGGCAGGCGGCTGTACGGCAACTTCGGAGTGGAAGCCGCGGTGATTTCGCAGAAGCTGCAGGCTCCTGTCAAGCTGCTCTATACGCGCGAAGACGATATGACGCAGGGCACGTATCGCCCGACCTACAAGGTGCATTACCGCGCGGGCCTGGACGATGCAGGGAACCTGATCGCCTTCTCCGTGCGTGGCGCTGGTGTGAACGAAAGCCCCGTGTTTGCCAACCGATTTCCCGCCGGTGCGGTGGACAACTACTTGGCGGAGCTTGTCGTGCTGGATTCTGATGTGACTACGGGGGCCTTTCGCGCGCCGCGCAGTAATTTCATCGCGGGAGCTGAGCAAAGCTTCCTGGACGAAGTCGCCCACGCAGCGGGCAAAGATCCTATCGACTTCCGGCTTGAATTGTTTGATCGGGCCTTGAACAATCCGGTAGGCGAAGACAACGACTACGATCCGGCGCGCTATGCCGGCACGCTCAGGCTCGTACGCGAAAAGTCCGGATGGGACCAGGCCAAGCCCGGCGTGTATCGCGGCATCAGCGCCTACTATTGCCACAATTCGTATGTCGCGCAGGTTTTGGACATTGCCATGGGCGACGCCGGGCCGCAGGTGCAGAAGGTCTGGTGCGCCATTGACTGCGGCATTGTGATCAACCCCGATGCCGCGCGCAACCAGGTGGAGGGGGGCATTGTGGACGGCATCGGCCATGCCATGTATGCAGGACTGTCCTTTGCGGACGGCAAGCCAGAGCAGGACAACTTTCACACGTATCGCATGATTCGCATGAGCGAGGCGCCGCGCGAGATCGATACGTTCTTCGTCGACAACGGGATAGACCCAACCGGGCTTGGCGAACCGTCGCTGCCGCCGGTAGCGGGGGCACTCGCCAACGCGTACTTCCAGGCAACAGATCTCCGCCTGGACACGCAGCCATTCATTCAAGCCATGCAGCGCGTGCGGCAGCCGGAGGGCTAGTGGCCCGCAGCTGCCTGTAAGCATTTGAATCCTTCCGTGAATATCTGCGACAGGATTCCAAGAACCGGGTTTTGAGAACGCTGCCTGCGCACCCATCGTTTTCGGGAAGATGCGCTGAGACCGGCGTCTGGACCGATTGGTTGGCATTGGTCCGCCACGCTCGCAGGTGATCTCCCGGATGCTCGCGACAAAGCGCGACTCTTTACAAGCGCTGCGCGCATCACGGGCCGTGAGGCGACCAGTATTGCGTACGGTGCCATGCAGCGCACCAAGCGTCGGGTACATGAGGCATGAGCTGCAGATGCTTTTGGCGCAGCGACATGCAGGCCATCCTTCATTGCAGGGGCGCGCGGCTGCTGGGTGCACATTGCAAGGGTGCGCCGCTGGAACATCAAGACGTTCCGATAACAAGCAGGAAACCCTCAATATCAACGCACAGCATCCAGCACTTGGCCTGAAGCCCCAATCTTTGATGCAGGCAGCACTTGTTTGACCTCCGATATGCCCATCCAGCTGGGAAACACAGGCTGGCGGTGCGTGGATCCCACTGCATTCCCACAAGTCGGTTCATGCGTTCGACAATTATTCCGCTAGCTGCCGCGCTGCTCGTTGTTTTCGCCGGCTCCATGTTCGTCGGCTGCATGGGTGAAAATCGCCCGATGCCCGCTGCCGCCAAGCTGCCACCGCCCAACATCGTGCTGCTCTACTTTGATGATCTGGGGTGGAAAGACGTAGGGTTCAACGGTAGCCGCTACTATGAAACGCCCAACATTGACCGGCTGGCAAGCGAAGGAATCATTTTCACCGATGCCTATGCCAACGCGCCTAATTGTGCGCCAAGCCGGGCTTCGCTGATGACTGGGCTCTATGCGCCGCGGCACAAGATCTATACCGTGGGAAGCTCGGCGCGGGGCAGAGAAGAAAACCGCCGGATGGTTCCGGCACCCAATACAAGAGAGCTGGCGCTTCACTTCGTGACAGTGGCCGAAGCGCTACGCGAGGCAGGGTACACAACCGGGCATTTTGGCAAGTGGCATCTCGGCGGTACGGGCTTTCACCCCGAAGACCAGGGCTTTGGCGTGAATGTGGGTGGGTATTTCAGCGGAAGCCCGCGCGGCGGCTATTTCTCCCCGTACAGCAATCCCGCGTTGGTGGATGGCCCGGAAGGAGAATACCTGACTGATCGGTTGACTCACGAAGCCATGGCCTTCATTTCCGGGAACCGGGCGCGGCCATTCTTCCTTTTCCTCTCGCATTATGCCGTGCATACGCCCATTCAGGCCAAGGCTGACCTCATCGCGGGATACGAAGCCAAGTCTCCGGATGGCCGGCAGAACAACCCCGTTTATGCAGCCATGATCGAGAGCGCCGATCAAAGCGTAGGACAGGTGCTGAACCATCTGGACACGTTGGGCTTGGGGGACGACACCGTCGTACTCTTCTTTTCCGACAACGGTGGTGCCATGCAGGCTACCTCCAACGAGCCACTAAGGGGTCACAAGGGAATGCTGTACGAAGGAGGCATTCGCGTGCCGTTGGCCATTCGGTGGCCCGGTGAGATTGCCCCGGGCCGCGTGGAAGACACGCCGGTGATTGGCATCGACCTGTACCCGACGCTTCTGGATATTGCCGGTGTCGAGAGGCCGGGCCAGAGGCCGGACGGTATGAGCCTGATGCCCCTTTTAACCGGTACGGACGTGCTGTCGGCAAGGAGTCTCTACTGGCACTTTCCCGCGTATCTGGAAATGCCGCGTGGATTTCCCGGACCATGGCGCACGACCCCGGCCGGAGCCATTCGTCGCGGCGACTTCAAGCTGATCGAGTTTTTTGAGGACGGCACGCTGGAACTTTACAACCTGCGGAGCGACATACAGGAAACGTCAAACCTGGCCGAAAGCATGCCGGAAATGGCTGAGGTGTTGCACGAGCGCCTGCAGGCTTGGCGTGAGGAAACAGGAGCCGATATGCCGTTGCCAAAATAGGCCATGGCCATTTACGAGCCGCAACCGTGGAAATCAAAACAGCTGCACGGCTACGTCATACGATTCCTGCTTCAAGAGCATCCTCTTGCGCAACCTAGCCTTTCCGCAAACTTCGAACCACGTATCGCGCGCAAACGCGCGGCTAACTGACACGGCCAACCGACTGTGGTACTACGTACTGTGGCACTACGGGGCGCGTTCGGCTGCCCGAATGTCCGCCGCTGAGCACCTGCTCGGGTCAACCCGCGACGCGTGCGACCTAAGCGTCCCCCCAACCTGATTCTGCTGGAGCATGCCGCGAATCTATGCAGCAAGGTTCACGATGCCAGCAGGCAGGGCCGCGTAAACGTCAGCGGCGCAAAGGCATTAAGAAGTATCGGCGATGTGCGTCTATGTGCACGAGCAGCTTTTGGGGCTTGCGCGTCGAAGGAGGCCCGACATTGCAACCTAATCGGAGAGGCGCTCCGCCAAGAGCTCGGCTACGTCTTTGACAACCAGTGGCTTGGCGTCCTTATTGGCTGCATCCGTCATCATAGTCAGGCAGAAGGGGCAACCCGTCGCGAGCGTTTGGGCGCCCGTGCCTGCTGCTTCTTCGTAACGGAGGCTGCTCACCGTGGGAGGTTCTTCTTCCATCCACATCTGCGCGCCTCCAGCGCCGCAGCAGAACGACTGCTTGCCACGGCGTGGCATCTCCAGTATCGGCAGCGCAAGCCCTTGCAACGCGTCCCGCGGTGCATCCACGATGCCATTTTGGCGGCCCAGGTAGCACGGATCGTGAAACGTCACGCCGTCACCATTGGGTTGGGATTTAAGGTCAAGCTTCTCTTCAGCCAAGAGCTCCGCCAAAAGCTGCGTGTGGTGAATCACTTCGTAGTGCCCACCGAGGGCCCCGTACTCCTTGCCGAGCGTGTGCAGGCAATGCGGGCATGTGGTCAGGATGCGCTTGGGGCGCACCTTGTTCAGGGTCGCAATGTTGCCCCGCGCCAGGGTGTCGAAGAGGTACTCGTTGCCGCTACGACGGGCCGCGTCGCCGGTGCATCGCTCCTGGGCTCCCAGCACGGCAAATCGCACGCCGCCCGCATGCAAGAGCTTTACGAGGCTACGCGCGGTCATTTGGGCACGCTGATCATAGGATGGCGCACAACCTACCCACCACAGGATGTCCGCGTCCGGATCGTCGGCGATAGTCGGCACGTCGAGCCCGTCGGCCCAGGCCGTCCTGTCGGCAGCCCCGAGGTTCCACGGATTGCCATTGCGCTCCATGCCGCGGTATGCGCCTGTAAGCTCCGCTGGAAACCGATCCTCCATCAGCACTTCGCTCCGCCGTATGGCCAGAATGTCCAGCATCGGTTCATTGCCTACGGGGCAGATGTCTACGCACGCTCCGCACGCCGTGCAGGCCCATAGCGCCGATTCTGTGATCGCATACTCCAGCAGCGTCTTTTCCGAGGCGGCACCCTCGGCCAACGTGTGCATGTGCTCGTTCAGGAAGTACCGCTTATTGACTTCCAGGGCTGCCGGAGAGAGGTCCTTGCCGCTAGCGTACGCAGGGCATACGTCCTGGCACCGATTGCACATGATGCATGCAAAGGCATCCACGAGGCTTGTCGCCGGCAAGTCTTCGATGTGGCGCGCGCCGAAGGTCTCCAGCGACTCATCTTCAAAGTCGATGGGATCCAACGCGCCCATAGAGGTGCGTTCGGGCTTCGTCCAGTAATTGAAGCCCGCCATGATGAAGTGAAAGTGCTTCGTATACGGGAAGTAAGGAACAAAGAGCAGGATGAGTCCCAGCGCACCCCACCAGCACAGGTGGCGGCCAAGCACATGGTTGGCCTCGCCCAGAAGCGGCGCGATGGCGCTGGCCAGGGGTTGGTAGCGATCAGGGCCCTCCGCCGCTACGCCGTAGGCTTCGCCCAGGATCCTAAGGCCTACGTGGAGGACGATGAAGAGCCCTACGATCAGCGAATCGCGCGAAACGGTAAGCTGCATGAACTTGACCTGAACCGACGGAATGTGCCTGATGTCGCTCCGAAACGACAGCCGGCGCTTCTCTGGCGTCCAAAACCGTCGCACCAGGAGTGCCACCATGCCGATGAGTACCAATCCGCTGAAGATGTCTGCACCCAGGCGATACAGGTTTCCAAGCACGCCGCGCCCCATAAGGTGCATACCGGTATAGCCCCAGACCACATCCAGCACATTGACTGCCAGGTAGAAGACAAAGCCCCAGGCGATCATGGCGTGCACGACGCTCGTGACCCGACGCGCCTTCCAGATGGGCTTCATGATGATCCAGGTCCCGAGCGCCTTCGCCATCCGCTTGCACTGCAGCCGGGGCTGCGGACCTGTGCCTCTGCCAATCGTCTTGAAGACGGCCGTGAAACCGCGCCACGCTGCGTACGCGGAGCACCCCGCAGCGAGAGCAAAGAGCACCTTTTCTATTGCCGTGAGCATGGAACGCAGTCGAACTTAGCGATGCAAGGTACGCCGAACCGTGTCAGGCGTACTTTGCATTTGCTGTGGCCGATGCCTCCGCGGCAGCGGCCACAGCTGATTCCGGGCAGGCCCTGGCGTCAGTCCAGCGTATAAAGCGCTGGATCAATCTCCAGCCGTGTGCCCTGCAGGATGGCGTTATTGGCCACGATGGCAATCACGGTCGCTTCCAGTCCCCGCTGGTAATCTGCAGCCGGAGGGTAAGGCCCGAACTCGTGGTTGTCCATGAATTCTTTCAGGGCATACCAGAGCGGCGTTTCTACGTTGGGATCATCCTCCGTAGGGTCCTGGTTCTGGGCATCCAGCTGCGTGGCGTTCGCCAGGAGGGCGATGCCTGTTTCCTTGTAGAACTTGTCCTTGCGCGCATACACCTCCCAGCCCAGCATGGGCGCATCCACCTCCTTGAACATCCAGGCCTTTCCGCGGTCGCGAAACAGTATCGTGCTGTCCGTGCCGTAGTACGCCTCATACGCATCATCAAAGGAGCTCGCCAGCGTGGCATCGAACATCATGTTCATGCCGCTCGGAAACTCAAACATCGCCTGCACCGTGTCCGGCACCTCGCGATCATCTTGCCACGCCATGATCTGGCCGAATCCTGAAACCGCCTGGGGCAAGGCGCCCAGGACCCAATACGCGACGTCCATCTGGTGGATACCATGTTCGCCCATGAGTCCGATCGATACATTCGGATCCAGGCGCCAGTTCAGTGCCTGCACGCGCTGCTGATTCGGCGAAGTCCGTCGCCAGCTTTCGCGCCGATGCCACTGGGCCCGGGCCATCGCCGGACGTCCGATCGCACCGCTGCGTATGAACTGAAATACGGACCGGTGCTGCGGGTTGGAGCGGTTTTGCTGTCCGACCTGAAAGACCTGTTCGTCCACGACGGCCCGTGCTGCCGCCGCCATGGTGCGTGCATCCTCAATGGAGGATGCCATGGGTGCCTCGCAGTAGACGTTCTTTCCCGCGTCGAGCGCACTGAGGGCGATGTCTTTGTGCAGGTGCGTCGGCGTCGCGACTATTACGGCCTGGATGTCTGGATTATCCAGGAGCGCGCGGTAGTCTTCGTGCCGGCTCGCCTCAGGATAGTCCCGCTGCGCACGGCGGAGCATGGTCGCATAGTTGTCGCAAATGGCAACAAGGTGCGCGCCTGGCACCCGCTGCAGGGTGGACGCGATTTCGCGCCCTCGAGGCCCGTAGCCTATCAGTCCTATGTTGACCTCGATGTCGGAGGTTGGCCTGGGGTGGACTAGGGCGGGATCCGGCCG
Organism: Rhodothermales bacterium; assembly: GCA_951812585.1. GTDB lineage: Bacteria > Bacteroidota > Rhodothermia > Rhodothermales > Bin80 > JAAXGV01. The sequence continues at coordinate 1,360,594 of OX638318.1, forward strand.
TATCTCCACGGCGCGGGAAAGCCCCAGCAGCGAAGCTGCGCTGGTGCTGGTCTTCAGAAAGTCTCGTCGACTGATCATGCTGATGTGTTATGCGTGGTGGTGTAAGGCTTGCGCCGGCGCGTGGAGGTCAATTCCTTCAGCATAGACGCCCCGTGGGCCGTACGCTATGAGCAGCTTCAATTTATCAAATTGTTCAGTAGTTGACCGGCGCTCGTCTGGTGTCATCACCATGAGCGCCGTGGAGAGGGCATCCGCTGTCGTGGCGGAATCGTGCACAACGGCCGCCATCTCCGCGCCCTGCACTGGCCCGCCGCTACGCGGATCGATGACGTGTCCGTACGATTTGCCATCCTTTTCGAACGCCTTGCCCCACGCAGCCGAAACCGACAGTGCCTGGCCTTTCAGCGGCACGACCGCCAGAGGCGGATCGCCGCACGCATGGGTATGCGATGCGGGAAGTGCGATACGCCAGGCTGCCTCTTGCGGGGGTGCGTCCAGCGCGATGATACTGCTGGTGCCGCCATGCAGCAGCGCGCGCTGCACGCCGCATGTGCGCAGGACCTTGGCCGCCTCGTCGATGGCATAGCCTTTCCCGATGCCGCCCAAATCTATGCTTGCGCCTTCCTGCAGGAACGATACCGCTCGTTCGTTACGATGCAACACGACATGCTGCATGCCCACCTTGCTGCGTGCATCGTGCAGGGCGTCTGGTTCCGGCCAGGCTCCTTTGCCCCGAACGAATCCCCAGCACCGCATCAGCGGCGCTACGGTGATGTCGAAGGCACCCTGCGTCCAGGCGGTCATCTCCGCCGCTTGCGCAAGCAGCTCATAGGTTTGCTGAGAAACCCGCACTGGTTGCCGGTGCGCAGACCGGTTAACGCGGCCGACATCGCTGGTCGGGCGATAGAAGCTGAGCACCGCTTCGAGCCGGCGGATTTCGGCCAGTGCTTCCTCGCCTGCTGCGCGCAGGTCCATTACGCTTTCGCCATACAGGACCAGCTCAAAGCGTGTCGCCATGGCTTCCAGCGCGAGCCTGACCGTTTCCATGCGACCCAGCGTTTTCCCGACGTTGCAACGATTGTATAGTGTTCGACAGCACCGCTCTGAGGCCCCCTGCCAAGCACAAGTTACCATCCCTTGCGTTGGCATCCAGTGTCAGGTCCGCATCCGCCGCACGCCGCTTTTCGGGGTACACAGGCCTGCGGGGAGCTGACCAGGAGGAATTGAGCGAGAGGTTGGCGCGATCGAAGCTGCAGGTGCGCAGGGTCGGACACTGCTTCGTCGCTTGCTTCACGATGGGCACCGCGATGGCTACGTCTTGCTCCTTCCACAAAAACATATAGGTACGCACGAAGCCGTGTTGATCCTGCATGACGGCACCTGGAACGCCCAGCTCGGCCAGCACGCCCGCCTTGCCCTTAGTTGATCCAGCGAGTCCAAAGCATGTAGAGCGCGAAGCGTCTCCCTGCGTGCGGAATCGTCTGCTCCTCCAGCAAGCGCCGTTTGGTTTGATCCAACAGCCGTTTGGCGCAGTCCAGGAAGTACCGAAGCGCAACAGGCCTGGACTCGCTGGCCTGCGACTCACTCAAAGCCGCAAGGTATTGCTCGCACAACCGGAGGTGTTTGCGCAAGCCCGACCGATTGCGCCTGTACTGGTGGGCGGTACGGATCGCGGCGAATCGTTTCTTCAGCATCTCTCGCCGATAGTGAATCTTACGCCAGCCGGGCAAGTCATGGGCGTCAGCAATCTTATGACTGAGCTGCACCACAGGCCGCGTCGCGTCAAGAGCAGACGGACATCGGTCGGCCACTCAACAGGGATTTTTATCACTTTCGAGTCACAGCGCCCGTGCAGAAGCGCGCTATCGTGATGTCCCACGGCCCGATGACCCGCCTAGACGATCAAAGCATTGAGCTGCTTCAGCAGCTCTGGCGACAAGCTGCTCACATTCTCAATCACCGTGGAGCCCTTGAAGGTGTGCCTCCCTGGAAGGTCCTGTCCTTGTCATCCAACACCTGGCGTAACAGCCGATGGTGGGTCGCCTGGTCCACCAGCCGATCATAGCTGCAGTTGTGGCCTTGCTTCACCATGGCCAGCGCTACGACTTGCCAGGCCGACCCCGGTTTAGATCGGCCTCCCTGGAGAAGTGATCCGACAGCAGGCGCTCCAGCTTGACGCGGCAGACATCATCGTGCTGTAGCGTGACCAGCCCCAACAAGAGCTTGGTCATGGCATCGATGCACGGGGGTCGAACGCGATTGCCTCCAAATCCGGGGCGGCAAAAAGATCGGCGAATTCGTTGATTTTGTGCAGGTCTTCAAGCGAAGTGAGCATTTCGGGCCTCTGGCGTCAGAAGCGAACACATTCGCTTCGCTCACCGACCCACGATCGCTAAGCGCAGTCTCGAACGATTAGGTTGCTAAAGAGCTGATGACCGACCCCGATAGTAGGTGACGCCAATAGCGTCACACTCATCAGAATCTCTTCCGACCAAGCAATAGAGCAGCACAGATCGCAGCTCCCAGGAGTCAGCACGTATGCGCCTGGGGGCTGCCTGTCTGCACAGCTCCCGAGAGCCAGTGGTACGCATCCAAGCCCAGACGATGAATATCGTGGCTACCAGCGCGATGTGCGGCGCCAGTCCTGCAAGGTTGCTCTGGCTATTTGCCACGCCCCCACATCGGACTGGCGCTGCAACGAACAACGGTGTTGCTGAAGACACCTCCCGCGATGCCCTGGGGGAGTCTCCGCTGTACAAGAAACGGTGCAGGGCGTCTCCTACAAGCGCTGGGGGGCGGCCTTAGTGCTCAACAGGAGAATACCCCTCTCAGGGTATGATGTCTATGCACACCCCGGCGGGGATGCCCCCCTCAGTGTTGTGCTGGAAACTAGCCCTGGCAGACGTGGCGCCATGCCGGGCCTTTTGTGCCCTTGGATGCGAGCGATCTTCGAAGGACTCGTACACCCGCTCGAACACGGCCGCGCTCCCCCCATAGAGCGTGCCCTCCACCCTGCACGAAGCATTGACAAGAGCAAACCAGGCCTTGCGCGACTGATCTTCGGTGCCGTCCCGGAATATCCGTCCCAGCTCTTCAGCAAACGCGTCCAGCTCGGCAGCCGTCCGGGGCTCGAACACCTGCTTTAGTATGGCCACGGCTGCAGAGTTGGCATAGTAGTCTTGGTCAGGATCGTCCGCCATCAGCAGGCGCAGTGCCATCTCTATTGACGGCGCCCGCCAAACTCCGTCAACCATTACCGCGCCGTACTTGTGCTTGTAGTTGTCTTCGGCTTCCTGGGCTTGCGCACCGGCGGGAAGCAGCAGCAGTGAAAGCCATAACATCAGTTTCTTCATTGGTTTTCCTCCGTTAGCATCCTTTCTTACCTGAGGAGTGGCCCTGTATCCCGGGGTAAGAATTCAACCACGTTGAGCCATAGTACCTCCAAAACGCATTCCCGTTCGGATACTCGGACGCATACTCGGCGGCGGGATAGAGCTTGTTGACGTAGTAATCCTGCCACGCGTCATTTGCTTTCGTCTGCACTTCACCCTTGTTGCCGGTAATCTTCTCGATCTTCTTCATCACCGCGCGGGTCGTTGAGCTACGCAAGCACTCGTTGTGGCCCTTCTCATGCTCCCGCTCATGCTCGATGAGATCATTCCTGAATTCCCCCATATACTGCAGGGTCTGGCAGCTTGTGTTTACGGTATGGTAGGATTCGCTGGAACCGAGCGCTGGCACTGGGTTCATGCAGGTATTGTTGGCCCCGGGATACGTGGGGAGATTCGAGGGGTTGCTGGGGTTGTAATCCTCGCGAACGTGGAGCTCAGTAGGAACAACTGGAAAACGCGACGTGAAATGCTGGCCCGCCCACGGGCCAGACCCTTCCTCTATATCAACTGTATAGACTCTTCCCAGTCTGAAAAACGCCAAATAACCTTGCTGCCTCGGCTCCTCGGTATACTGGACCACGGCATTCGACGGCTGTGGTATTGGCCAAGTCCGCGCGGAAACATCGATTGTCTCCGAATCTTGGAACAGCGTTGCGCCCTGGTGATGCGGTAGAAATCGGATTCACTCAGCTTTCCGCTTAAGGTTACGTCAATCAAATACCGCTTGATTTCATGCGCCGCGTCTGCCAATTCTCGGCCCGTATGCAAGTTGGCCAAGATGAATCGGGCGCGCGCCAGTATCTCCCTATTGCTCATGTCGCGCCCGGTATTGCTCTGCAAACTCGTGCTTCGTGAGCCAATATACGCCACCATTCGCGCATGAATTGCCCCGCCAGTCAACTTGCCGGATTCTCTTTGCCAACACGGCAGCATCAATCAGGGCTTTCAAAAAGTGCCCACGGTTATTCGGCTTCGGATCGGTAATTACACGTCTTGGTGAGGCCCCGAACACGAATAGATCAAAGTCCCTGCGTGTCGAAAACAGAAAGTCTTTGGTGCCCGTTACCTTTGCAGGTGGACGGACTCGAAGGTCTGGACCACTCGATTTATCCAGCACAAAAAAACTGGCGGGCACATGGTGGATATTGCCATCAAGCGTAAAGCAATCCCGTCCCAAGTCCGTGATCGAAACTATGCGCCAATCCTTAGGAATGACGCGCTGCCGCGTGTGTTTGCGATACACATTAGGCAGGATAAACGCAATGGTCTGCACATTAGGAAATGCCATTGCGTGCTGAATGAACGCCTTGGATAGCGCGTGGTAGCGTCCGTAGGGAGGATTACCAAACACCAAGACGTTCTTATGGGCAGAATCTAGATCGAAGTCAAACCAATCTGCCTTTACAATGCTGGAGTGCTGTGGGTCAATGTCGATACCGACCTTGTTATGATGTTCAACTGCTGTAAGGAAGGTTCCACTTCCGGCAGACGGCTCAATAATCAGGTCGTACCTAGACAAGTCGCACAGTTGCTCCAGGCATTTACACACCACATGGGGGCGCGTGAAATACTGATCCAGAGCTTGCCCAACTGTCGCAGGTTCGATGCGTTTCAGTTGATGCACTTACGCCACCAAGTCTTTGTACAGCAGCCGTTTTCCGACCATAGCGGCCACAACGTGGCCCATCTGGTCGATAGTATCGAGGCCGCGAAGGTTGTGTTTGCCCGCGAACTGATCCACGTAGCGCTGTAGGTGCTTCGGGCTGATGTGATGGTACACGCCGTGATAGGCGCGCTTCAGCACGGCCCAGAACGATTCGACGCCGTTTGTGTGGGCTTAGCCATTCAGGTACTCCGAGACACTGTGGCGTACGCTATCGTGGTTCTCAAGCCCGATATAGGCACGTACATCATCAGTGTAGACTTTCGCACCGTCTTCCGCGTGCTCATGCACAAAGCCTTGCAGTGCCGGCTTATCGGTGCTTGCCAACACACGCGCCGTAACGCTGTTGCTGTTCCGGTCTTTCATGCCAACGACGGCCGTTTTGCCGACCGGTCCGCGTCCCAGGTTAGCTTTCTTACTGGCGTGCTTGTTCTTCTCCAGTCCACCGAAGTACGCCTCGTCAACCTCGACCGGCCCCCTCAAACTCCATCGGCGTATCCAGGCTGAATGCCTCACGGATGCGACGCAGCATGAACCAAGCCGTCGTTTGGGTCACGCCAAGATCACGGTGTAGCTTCATGCTCGAAACACCTTTCAGGCTGGCTTTCTCAAGATAAATGGCGTATACCCACTTGCGCAAGGGGATTTTGGATGACTGCAAGGCCGTGCCGGTCTTAACACTGAAGAACCGATTACACTCGCGGCAACGGTATGGCATCTGCTTGTGTGTGCTACGATACACGTTCTGTCCCTTGCAACGCGGGCACGTGGTGCCCTCCGGCCATATCACATTCTCGAACCATTTGTGCGCCGATGCTTCATCGGGAAACATATCCTGCAACTGCAACAGCGTGATCCCCTTGCGTTCGTTCCTTCCAAGCGTTTTCTTCGTGTCTGTATTGGGCATGATGTTGTCCGTTTGATATAATGCCCTATACGCGCCCCGCGAGGAAAGTTTCAGTTTCTTATATAATTCCCTTAGCAAACCTCCCGCATAAGGCGCACCGACCCAAGCACACTGCCGATCAGCTCAGGCTTCCTAGGAGCTGCCATGCAGATCCTGCGATGGTCCCCTGGTGGTTGCTATTGCAGCGCTCTGGGTTCGCGCGCAGCTAGTCAAGCATGCCGTAGGTGAGCGCCTCCACCTTCGTGCCACTGCCCGTGGTAAGCGTGCGTGTGGCTTCGTCGAAGTAAAGCATCTCGCCGGTGCGCTCCGACTGCTCCGCCATCGAAATGATGGTCTGGCAGCGAACCGCCACATCAATGTTGCCGCTGGCGGGACGGTCATCCCGGATCGCGGTAAAGAAGTCATTGATGTGCACCGGAATGCTCACACCAGGCTGGACGTTCTCTGCCATCTCGCCATCCACCAGATCCGCGAACGGACGCTCGGGGCGCAGCTCCACGCTGGATCCGCTGAAGTACAACGTAGCCTCGTGGCCGCGAATGACCTGGTTGAGACCCTGCTCATTGACCGTACTCCCCGTGATCATCATGCACATGCCGCTGGGGAATTCGGCCAGAATCTGACAGTTGTCCGTCACGTCCCGGTCTTCCGGTCCGTTGTTGGCGTCCCCAATCTTCTTGTTGCCGATAGAACACACGCGCTTCGGAAACTCGTTCGCGCCCGTGGCGATCACCAGCGGGTGAATCCGGTGCGCCAGAAGGTCGCCCAGGATGCCCGCACAGTACGGGTAGTACTTGCGCCAGCGATGAAAATGCTGCTTGTTGAACGGACGATCAGACACGGGACCCAGCCATTTGGCCCAGTCGATGGTCTTGCCGGCCTCGAGCTCGTCCTCGATCCGGTAGTAGTTCCACTCGCCGGTGGGACTGTTGCGGCAGTACGAATCCTGCGCCGACACCAAGGGCCCGATCCTGCCTTCGGCGATGAGCTTGGCCGCGTGATGCCACTTGCCCTCCGTGCAGTACTGCGAACCGACCTGAAACTTCATGCCGGTCTCCTTGACCTTGTCGTAGATCTCGAACGCCTCGCCCAGATAACGGGTCATGGGCTTTTCGCAGTACACATGCTTGCCGGCATCCAAAGCGTCCACGGCAATCTTGGTGTGCCAGTGGTCCACGGTGCCTATGAAGATGGCATCGATGTCCGGGTTGTCCAGCACGTACCGGTAATCCTCATGCGCGGTCACCTTGGCCTCACGACCGGCCGCCTGGCGGGCCTGCTCCAGCGAGGCCAGCGCCCGATCCTGGCGAACGGAATACAGATCGCACGCAGCCGCCCCAATCGCGTTCAGCGGAACGCTGTGCCGCGGCTTGCCTTCCCTGTCGATGTTGGTGACGTTCAAAAGATGCGAGTTGTACCCCTGCCCACCGACGCCGATGAAGCCAGCCACGATCATATCATTGGCCCCAAGCACGGGGCCGATGACCGGGGCCTTGGCCTGCGTGACCCTCGGCTTTGCTGCGGAACCAACCGCAGCGACTGCCGCAGCAGCACCCAAAGTGGACTTCTTCAAGAAGTCACGGCGTGAAGTACGAGTTCCTGTCTGTTTCATTACCCGGTTACTGATTAGGTGAAGAAGTCGCGGCTAAGACCCCGCTGTTGCCCCGCCTCGCGAGGCGAGTACTGCAGTGCGAGGTGCCAACAGGCACGTTCGCTATTGGCCGCCATGTGCGTAAACTAAGGCTGGTATCATACGCATAGCGTCGGGCTGCACCGAGCCGCCCCCAAAGCCGATCTGCTTCGGCTGCGCCACCGGCACGGCTTGAAAATATACCACTCTACCGAGACCCTTGCCTGTGCATTGGATCCCAAGACTGCCATGAAACCGCTTCCTAATTCAATTTACTGTGAAATCTCGCCGGAGGTTCCAGATTGCCCTGTTGGAACCATTGTTGTGCCTTTTCGCTAGAAGTGCCTGAGATACATCCTGCACTCAGTCCAGATCCGATGCTACGCTTGCTCCCTGCGCTTGTGCTCACCGCTCTGATTGCGAGCACAGCCTCTGCCCAGTCCACCACCTACGACTTTGACCCGGACAGCTCCAAGATCTGGATAGAGGGAACCTCCAACAACACGCCGCACTGGACCGTGTACGCCACGGAATTCAGCGGGTCCATCACATTGGGCGCCGCTTCAGAAAACAGCCACGCCGCAGTGGAGGCAGTCACGCTGACGGTGCCGACTAAGATGATCAAGAGCAACAAAAGCGGCATTATGGACCGCGTTATGTACGATGCCTTGGACATCAAGACACACCCCGAAGTGACCTTCGCACTCACCAGCGTGTCTGACTTGGAGGTTACCTCCGCGTCGACGGCAACGCTCGTTGCGCATGGCGATCTCACCCTTGGGGGTCAAACTAATGCGGTTGCGATCCCGATAGAGGCTACGCTTCGCGAGGATGGCATGGCCGTCTTCACAGGAAGCCATGTCATCACGCTCAAGGACTACGGCCTGTCGCCCCCCACCGCCATGTTTGGCTCGCTCCGCACGGGTGCGGATGTAACCGTCACGGCTGTGTTTCATGCGGGGCCCTTGCAGTAGGCGGGGTCGAGAGCCGCATATGGACCCACAATACCCTGACCTGCCGCGTCGGCCCCAGTGGTCGCTGCTACAGGCGGAATCGCGCAGAACGCTGGTGTACAGTGCACCTTGTGCACAGGTACGCGGTGGTCCGCAGTCCCTGAGAGAAACCGCTATTATGCGGTAGGTACCTAGTTGTGATCAATAGGGGGCGCGCCGCTGGCCGCCAAGGCCGCTTCCAGCGCCGGCAGCACGTTGGCAACGTAGGCGCTGAGCGCCGCCTCCAACACGCCGATCTCCTCAGTTGCAATCGCGATGCTTTCGCGGTGCAGGGGCGTGGGACCGTACGTGTTTCTTAGCCCGCTGAAGCCTACCGACATACGCGACTGTATAGTGGGCGCATTACGCTCCCCGGGCTCTCGCTTGGACTTGAAGCCGCGCAACTGACGCTCCAGAGACAACAGCGTGCTGCGGGCCTCGCTCAGCGAGGTGACCAGGCCGTCCACGGGATTTTCTGCGCGGGAGAGGGCCATTTGCATCGCAGAGACGTTGTCCATCTGCGCGTTAAGCCCGCTCGAGAATTGCGTTACGCGGTTCTGCAGCGTCTCGACCTCTTTGCGAAAAGCAATGATCTCCTCTGGCGCGGCACCCGCTAATGCGGCCTCCTTGAGCGGCACCACGGAGAACGTGATTGGGCCGGACAGCTCGGTTTCGACGCCGTCCGCAATGCGAACCAGCGTTGCAGTGTAGTCGCCCGGCGTCGCCAGAAACCCGCCGCCGCCGAAACCCGACGATTCCCCTGGCTGAATCACCGCCTTGGACGCATAGCGCAGATTCCAGCTGACCCGATGGAACCCCTTGCCGGTGTCGCCATCCACGCGATTGGCGATGGCCCCGGAGCCGTCGCGAATAACGATCTGGACCTTGTCCGGCACTTCGTTCATCTCTTCGTCCAGTGCCTCCCAGCCCGGAAACGGAATATCGCCGTCGCCCGCTTCCTTCTCAGCTTCCCGGCGCTGCGCCTTGAGCGTGGTGGCCCCGTCCTTCAAATAGTAGGTGAAAGTGGCACCAAACGCAGGATTGGGGGCCGCATAGTAGGTGTGTCCCTGCGAGCCGCCCGCAACGTCACGCGGCCGATAAAGCAGGGCCTTGCGCGTTGCAAACAGATGCGCGTCCTGCTCCAATAGTGCGGGCGTCACCGCTCGGAGGGGTGTATAATCGTCAAGGACAAAGAACCCACGCCCGAACGAGGCGGCCACCACATCATTCTCTCGGCGCTGAATGGTGATGTCCCTGAAGGAAATGGTCGCATCGCTGCTCACCTTGGTCCACTCCGCGCCGCCGTCGATAGTGAAGTAGATGCCGAACTCCGTTGCCGCAAAGAGCAGCTGCGGATTGACATGATCCTGGACCACGCGCCAGATAAGCGTTCGGTCAGGCAAGTTGCCCGCTATGGATTCCCACGTCTGGCCGCGATCCGAGCTCTTGATGAGGTAGGGCGTGAAATCACCAAACTTATGATCGTCCAAAGCCGCGTACACCACATCCGCGTCATGGAGATCCGCATACAGATTGTTGACAAACGCCGTGGCCGGAATGCCGCGGATGGAACCCACCTCGATGCGGGTCCAGGTGCCTCCGTCATCCTCGCTGACCTGAATGATGCCGTCATCCGTCCCGGCATAGAGAAGGCCCGCCTGCACCGGCGACTCCGCCAAGGAAGTGATCGTGTTGTAGACCGACATCGCATTGAAATCCCAGGCGTTGTCCCAGCTCTGGACGCGGCCCATGATAGGCAGCTCAAACCGCTCCTGATCGCGCGTCAAGTCCGGGGACACCGGCATCCAGCTGTCGCCGCGATCGATGGACTTCCATACCCGGTACGAGCCAAAATAAATAGTCGTCGGATTGTGCGGACTCACCACGATGGGCGCATCCCAGTTGTAGCGTTCAAACTTCTCTCCAGCGCGCGGCTGCGGCTGAATGAGCACCTGCTCTCCGGTCACTAGATCGATGCGGTGCAGGCGGCCTTGCTGCGCCTCGGCATATATGATGTCGGGATTGCCCGGCTCGGTAGCCGACTGGTGTCCGTCCGCTCCCAGTGTCTTGAACCAGTCGGCATTGCGGATGCCCACCTGCCACTCCGTACGGGAGGGACCGCCATGCGACCCGTTGTCCTGCGTGCCCCCAAACACATTGTAGAAGGGCAACGCGTCATCTACGGCGACCTTGTAGTATTGCGTCACCGAGAGGTTGGTGACAAAGCGCCAGGTTTCAGCGTCGTCATACGTTTCAAAAAGGCCGCCATCGGTCCCCATGAGGATGTAGTTCGGGTCGCTCTCCTTGAAGGCGATTGCATGATTGTCGGAGTGCTTCTCGGCCTCCGGCATGCGCTCGAAGGTCACGCCGTGATCCGTTGACACCTGCGTCCGTACATCCATTAGGTAGAGCGTACCATCAGCATGCGGCGTGGTGTAGAGCTCCTGGTAGTAGTGCGGCCCGGTAGCGCCAGAAACGACATCGGACTGCTTCGTCCACGACTCGCCCCGATCACGGGACATAAAGATGCCGCCGCTGCGACGATCCAGCTCTATCGCGGCGTAGACGTTGTCTGGATTGTGAAAGCTGATCGCCAAGCCGATCTTACCTAGGTTGGAACCGGGAATGCCGTTCTTTAGCGCCTTCCAGGTGCGTCCGCCATCATCGCTGCGATGCAGCCCCGAGCCGGGCCCGCCGCCCATGTACGCCGCCACGTTGCGATGGCGCTGCCAGGTCGCTGCGTAAAGCCGATTGGGATCGCGCGCGTCTATGACGACATCCGTTACGCCGACCCATTCGTCGTCGCCGAGCGTCTTCGTCCAGGTTGCGCCACCATCGGTTGTCATGTACAGACCCCGCTCGCCACCTGCATTCCACAGTGGTCCCTGAGCCGCTACCCAAACGACATCGCTGTTGTCCGGATGTATGATGATGCGCGAAATGTGCTCGGACGCGCGCAGCCCCATATTTGTCCAGCTCTTGCCGCCATCGTCGCTGCGGTAGATGCCATCGCCGTAGCCTACATGGCGTCCACCCACGTTTTCGCCAGTGCCTACCCAGATGATGTTAGGATTGCGGGCATCGATGGCAATGGCCCCGATGGAGTAGGAGCCCTGCCCGTCAAAAAGAGACTTCCAGGTGGTGCCTGCATTGTCAGTCTTCCAGACTCCGCCGGAGCCGACGGCTACGTACCAGACGCTTTCGTCCTCGGGATGGATCGCAATGTCTGCGATGCGGCCGGAGGTGAATGCCGGCCCGATGTTGCGCAGTTTGAGGGCCGAGAAGTTTGTCTCGGCCACGGTTTGACCGAATAGCGGAGCGGCAAGGAACAAGCCAATGATCAGCGTGAGTGCGTGACGAATCATGTGTATAAGGAAGCACTGTTTACAGGTATCAATGCCGCGCGCTGCGGCGCAACCCCGAATAATACGAATGCATGGCATAGCCATCGCAATGGCGCACATTGCTAGTGCGTACAGGGAATTTGCGGCGTGGCCGAAAGCCGGGCCCAAGCGTTCGTCACGCAGACTATGCATGCCGTTTGTTCAACGCTTCTACAAGCGCCACGGCATGTGCCGCACGAAGTTCTCTATATTTCGCTATTCCGCTGACAACCGGGTTAAAACACCTGTGCCATGTACGAAGTACCTGCCACATCCGCGCTCGTATTGCTCTTTACCGAGCCTGACATCTACGATGGTACCGCGGCCAAGCGATTCCTCGCCAGCGTTGACCTCAGCGCCGGACAGGGACTGAAGGATCATTTCGTAGAATACTGGGACTTGTGCTACGCCGAGCTATGCTCACGCAAGGTGCGTGTAAAGAAGCTCTCCCAGGAGTACCTACAAGCCCACCCTGCCGCGCAGGTCGTATCGCTCGGCGGCGGACTCGATCCCATGACTCTGGACTTGGCGGAGCGCTTCCCGGAGGCGGCGGTCTTTGATTTGGACATGAGCCAGATGGACCTAAAGGCGGAAATAAATGCTGCCGTACAGGGCCCCAAGGTGCAGTTTGTCACCGCCAACCTGGCGGATGGGGCCGCCCTCGCCCAGTCTCTCAATGCGCACGGATGGATGCCGGATAAGCCGACCCTGATATTGGCAGAGGGCATTACCTACTATGTGCCGGCACCAATCTTTGCACAGGCGCTGGCCGCCGTGCGGACCGATGACGGCGCGCTGGTGCTGGAGTATTCCTTACCCGAAGAGGAGATTACCGATGTCAAGCACAAGGAGACCTATATCATATTCTTCCAGGAGCTGACCGAGCTGCTGAACTTGCCGTTTCCGATGGTACGCTACAGCAAAGCGTACGTGCACCAGCTGGCAGCGCAACTGAAGGGCCGGGTTACCAAGACACTCTATCCGCACGAAACCGAGCGCGAGATGAAGGGCTACAACGAGTTCTTCGATCAGCCGGACTCCGGTGTCATCCGGGCCACGCTCATCACGTTCTAGGTGCACTCGAAGCGCACCGCTGGACAGAGGCGACTGCGCCTGCACCAGCGCAGTTTGATGCCTTGTGTGCAGGAAGAACCTGCGGCTGGATAAGGACGGGGAGGTGCATACAGGCCTCGGCGTATGCAGCGCCGCCTTGCTGACTGAATGCTCGGCGGGCAAGGCCAGCCGATTGCGCAGCAAGAAGGCTAACCATCCAGGACCCGGACGTGGTCCAGACAAGGCAGCTTTCGCCGCGTTTGGGCCAAGTGCTCGAAGTCGAGCTCGGCTACAATTACGCCGGGACTGTCAGGTGCCTGGGCCAGGATCTGTCCCCAGGGATCAACGATCATTGCATGCCCATAGCTCTCGCGGCGATCATTGTGGCGGCCTTGCTGCGCCGGCGCAACCACATAGCAAAGGTTTTCGACGGCCCTAGCGCGCAGCAAGAGCTCCCAGTGGTAGGTCCCAGTACGCCAGGTAAATGCGGAGGGAACGAAGAGTACCTCTGCGCCGCGGAGCGCCAAGCGACGAAACAGCTCAGGGAATCGGAGATCGTAGCATATGCTAAGACCCATCGTGCGCGCGTATGCCTTGAAGGTCACCAACTCGTTGCCCGGAGCAATGTAGCGTGATTCCTGAAATGCGTGATCGGCGTCCAAGGCGATATCAAAAAGGTGGATCTTGTCGTAACGGGCAACGATGGCGCCCGAAGGGTCAAACACCAGGCAGGTGTTCGTTACTTTGTCACCGGCTCGCAGCGGCACGCTACCGCCCACGATCATGACGCCGTGCATTGCGGCAAACGAGCGGAGCAGTTGTATGCTGGGCCCGTGTTCCAGGTCTTCAACGACCGACAGCTTTGCGCCCTCCCAGGCCAGGAAAGAGAAGTTCTCGGGCAGCGCGATAAGCTGCGCACCCCGAGCAACAGCCTCCTCCATCAGGGTTTGCGCCTGCGCAAGGTTGGCGCTCCGGTCCTGACCTGAACACATCTGTACTGCAGCAATGCGTAGCGTCCTCATAGAGCATTATGCTTTGATAACATGGATTGCAGCGGCCAAGGCCGGGTGGCGTGCAACGTACCGCCGCTGTGCTGGTTGGATGACAAAGCGGGCTATGGTGCGCTGTCGCGACTGGGCCCGACCTTCTGGTGCGAATCTAACTGATATCATGCGTTTTCTGTCTATTCTGTGCCTAATGGCCCTTATTGCAGGCTGTCAGACTCAAACTGCGGATCCCTTGGCGGCCGAGGAAGCAGCCATCCAGGAACGGCTTGCCACCACCGATGGCGGTCAAATTCTGCTGCGGGCCATTGATGCGGCTGGAGGCATCAGAGCCTGGCTTGAAGCGCCAACCAGCTCGTACACATGGGAGTATGGCGGAGAAAGCTTTCTGGTGAAGTCGCATCTTGTTGCCAACAACCGTACGCGCGTCGTCTATCATGATCTGCTCGCGATGGGCAGCAGGCCGGAGCCCATACCGCTTGAGGCGCAGATGGCCTGGGATGGCACCGACGCTTGGGTCTATCCCGACACCACGCAGATCAATCCGCGGTTTTGGGCTACTACGGCATACTACTTTCAGTCTATTCCCTTTGTGCTTGCGGACGACGGCATTCGCACGGAAGCGTTGCCGGACGACACGTTGGATGGCGCAGCGCATCAGATGGTGCAGGTCACATACGACGACGGTGTGGGCGACTCTTACGGCGACCGGTATACGCTTTACGTTCACGAAGAGACGGGGCGCTTGAGCGCGATCCGGTATTCAGCCACATACGGGCGTGGACGTCCAGCACCCGACCAGATGAACGAAACGCTGATGTACTTTTTGGACTACGTCACCGTGGATGGGCTCACTGTGCCCACGCGCTTTGAGAGCTACGCCTACCGCGATGGCCAGAAGGGTGACCTGCGCGGGACTGCTTCGGCATCAGACATCTCGTTCAGCGAACCCTTCGACGAGTCGCGCCTCGTCATGCCGGAAGGGGGCCGCGTACAGCCATTTCCGGCAGCTGGCGAGTAGCGCCTTCAATTGTCTTCTGCCTGGGTAGAAGCAGAAATCAATTCCGGCGACTCATAGCTTGGACCATGCGCCGGCGCGTGAGGACAACCCATTGTGTCGCGTTGCCGGTATGCTCCTGACCCGTTCGTGACCGGACCTTGGCGGTTTCGGCTCGCAAATCCGGTAGTAAAAGGGCCTAGTCTGAATTGGCACTTTACGCTTGGCACATTGCTGTGCTGAATAGCAAAGACACAAAACTCCACAGGGCGTGATTGAGCTGCTTCAGCTCGCAGGTTCGTGCGGCCGCTTCTTGCCGCGCGGCTTCGCGCATGACGTTTTTTCCAAACAACCCCGGAAAGTGAAAACCATCGACCGGACTCTGCGGACTCCTTCGAGCGAATTCATGGAAGATCGTGAATGGAGGCAGTCAGTAACACCGTGTGGCATATGAACCTGGCAACTGCACCCGCCACCACTTGAGTGCAGGCACGGCTCGTTTCATGGCACGCACCACCGGATGAAGCGGGCAGCATTGATTGGCCAGTTATGAGCGCATACCTGTGAGCAATTGGCCTGCTGCAGAGCCACGACGATCTGAGACAAAGTCCAGACTTTTGGCGTGGACAATATCACTCAGAACAGGCCAGTGCCCACTGGCAGCGGCGCGGTGGAAACGTACGCGCGCGCCTGTCGACGATGAAGTAGGACCCAGATCAGACTCCGAGGTCTTATTGAGGATCTTACTGGAGGGTCTTATTCTGGCCTTATTCCGGCCTTATTGGGAGTCTTATTAGGGGTCTTATACCGCTCTTATTGAGGATCTTACTGGAGGGTCTTATTGGAAGTCTTATTCCGGTCGTGCACCGGCTATCGTACCATTGCCGATTGTTCCACAGTCCTGCTCGGGAAGCTGTTCCGATCTTGTTAGACTCCCCTTGCTCCGCATGCTCATGGGCAAAATCTCAATACCCGCGAAACGGGAAGCGTCAAGAATGGACCCGTATCCGATGCGCTTTCATGGATCAGCCCCTGACCGAGGGCCACGATTGCCTTCAGCTCGGAAAGTCTGCCGCAAAACGGCATTGCACGGGTCCGGCGCGCTACTCGGCGCCACACTTCGACCCCTGGCGGTGCGTAGCCATCCAAGCGGGCCCGTCGGAGAGCACCATCGGCGGGGCTGGCGCGCCGTTTGAATCCGCGTTGAGTCCGCGCACAGTGTGCTTTGGGGAATCCAGCACCGCCCGGCTGCCCACGGTTCGCTCCTCACGCACGGCATTTGCGCATGCGCAGGCTCGCCCAGCATAATGCACGCAAGGCCCGCGTCTTACAAACAGTACGCGGGCCTGGCGCCTATCATAAGGGCGTGGCAGCAGGCTTTCCTGATGCGCGATGCTCTTACTTCGCGACCTGGAAATCTACCGCAGCCTTCGTATGCTCCCACATCATGGCGAGCGTGCCGCCCTCGCTGGTCACGTTCTGAAAACTGATCGTGAACTGGTCCACCGATGCGTCGCCCTGATGCACATGCATGGGAACCCGCAGCACGTCCTGATCCGCGGTGTAGCCGTAGGCACCCCAAAGACCCGGACCCTCTTCACGGCCGGAAGCCTTCGCGGCATGATTCGAGAAAATCAGCGTCCACTCGTCCTCTGCCAACTCTGCAAACACGCTGTATTCACCCGCGGCGAGCGTGCCCGTTCCAAACTGCAGATCCACCTCCGTGCTCAGGCGCGTAGACTTGTTTGCTCCCACGCGCCAAACCGGTGCGCGACCAACAACCTGGTCTCCGTAAGTATCGCCCGAACCAAAAATGCTGGCACGCCCGCGCAGAATGGGACGCCCATAGTCAACCGTGATCCAAGCCTCGCCGATCTGCGTGGCCGCCTCACCACGAGGGGAAGCCGGGCGCTGGGCATAGGCCCAGTCGGCGCTGAAAAGTAGTATTGCCAGAACAATGGCTGCTGTGACTGTACGCATGATGACCGTCCAAAGTGTAGGTTGCATAAGCGCATTTTAATGCTTGAATCGCCGCGCTGTTCCACAAGACCCACGCCACCAGGTATGCATTTGCGCCGCCGATGCGCGTGCCCATAACCGTACTGCGCGTCCGCTTGTACCGCGCGCTGCCGCTCGACGACCGGTAGCCGTGGCGGGCATGCAGTGCGTCCGCCTTTGCGCACGGCCTGCGCCTAACCGTCCGGCAGGCCACGAAGGAACGCCACCAGATCAATGAGCTCCGCGCGCGTCATCTGCTCCTGCAGCGCAGGCATGAGCGACAGCTCCAGGGAAACCTGCGTCCCGATCTCTTCCCGCCCAATCTGATGCGTCTGACCATCGGAGGTGCGGAGCCGGATCGCGCCTCCAGAATCGTCAAGCACGTACCCTGTGCGCACAGTGCCGTCGCGCAGTGTTATGGCCACGCCCTCAAACCTCATGCTGATACCCGCACTAGGATGCAGGATCGCCTCAAACAGCGCAGCCTTGGGCAGCTTGGCCCCGATATCTCCGAGCGGCGGTCCAAACGGACTTTCGC
The DNA here is from genome assembly GCA_951812585.1 of Rhodothermales bacterium. GTDB lineage: Bacteria > Bacteroidota > Rhodothermia > Rhodothermales > Bin80 > JAAXGV01. Next base: position 1,378,151 of record OX638318.1, read on the forward strand.
CCGCGCGCAGGCTGTGACACGGGCTACAATGAGTCCTGAACGCCCGGCGACCCCGCCGCGGATCACCGCGGGCCACAAGAAGTGACCGAAGCGGCGGCAGCGGCTCTGCGTTGCGGTCTTCCGGAACGCCAAGGACCGCTTCGGCCGCCCTGCGCTGCGCTACGTCCCAGACGTTCAGCAAGCGGGGCCGCACCGCATCAACCTGTGCGGCAGACAGCCTGCCTGCCTGGATAAGCGCCAATAGCCGCGCTTGGCCCGACGCGCTCCGGGCCATGGCCGCGGCCGCCTGCTTCCGAAGCACCATGGACAACCCTACATTCAAAGCCGCACCCTCCAGAAGCGCCACCGCATCGGGACTACCGATGCCCGCCAGCCGCTCCAGCGCTACGGAAGCCGCTTCGCCGCGGAGCGCCTCTTCGAACGCTGCTGCGCCATGGATCTCAACCAGGAGACGCGTCGCCTCACGGCCAAGGCCTGTTGCCGCCGTGTCCAAGGCCATCGCCCGAAGCACACTTTCCTGGGAAGACACCCTGAATCGCCCCACAACATCCAGAAATTCCTGCGTGCCTGGGGCCATGGCCAGAAGCTCGTTTATCGCAGCCTGTACCGCGGCGCTCCGCTCAACGGAAGGCTCGGCAAGGTGCAAGAGCGCCCGATGCAACACCGTCGCCCGGTCTCCATCGGCCTCGCTAACGACCGTACTGAACCAGGGCATCTTGTGGTCGAGTGCATGGAAGTCCAGAGCCCTGAAGTACCGATCACGCACCGCAGCAGGCTCATCAATAACCAGCTGCACCAGAAGCGGTACAGCCGCAGCGGCCCGTGCGCGCCAAACGATATCACGCCCGGCCGCAGTACGCCAGTCGTCGCCGATCCGCACAAGCCATGCGCCAAAGTATGCGTCCCACTGCCCTTCGGCCCCAATGCCGAGCGCTTCAAGGTACCACCGGTCAGCACCGTCATGCTGCTGGGCCAAGGCGGCCCACAGGTCTGCGGCTTCCGGCTCTGAAGCGCCCCGAAGCGACAGGATAGCCTCGCGGCGCACCTCGGGCGCCGGATCGTTCACTGCCTGACGCACAATCGGTACGGGTGGCCGCCGCATTTCGCGACCCAGCCGTATGCCGGCCACGCGAACGTCCGCGTGATCGGATGCCAGGGCAAGGTTTATGTAATGGTAAGGTGCGAGCTCCAGCGTCTTCATCGCTAAAATGGCGCGGGCCACATGCCGGGGGCCTGAACCACTGATCATCCGGATTGGTCATGATGTCCATGATCTCGGCGCTGTAGCCCGCCCCCTCCTTGGTCAGGAGGTAGGCGCGTACAACGCCTGGGCCGGCATCGGCATGGATGAGCTGGTTGTGGAACACCGCCGGCAGCAATGTGCCCTCGTACATCGTCATGCCGGTCGGCGATCCTGCACCCGTCTGCAAAACGTTCGGCACCACGCCCGGATCATTTTGATGCCAGTGTCTGAGCGGGATCGAGTCATGCATGCCCGTCCGGCGCACGGACCAGTGCGCGCCTGTCCGCTCGTCCCGGTAGCCGTAGTTGCCATGATCCATCACGAAGTTGAGCCGCACGCCGCGATTTCCATCGTCGTCATTGTCCGCCTGCCACACCGTGCCGAAGGCGTCCACGGCGACCTCGTAGGGGTTGCGAAAATTATGCCCTAGCACTTCAACTCCAACTCCGTGCCAATAATAGCGTGAAAGACGAACGATCATGCCCTGTCTGAATGGCGTGCCCGTGGCGGCAACCAGGCGGCCATCCCGGTCGCGCACCGGCTTGCCATCCTCGTCCAGAAGCTGCGCTCCGGCGTTGCCAAAATTGAACAACCAGTTCCCCCCAGGACCGAACACAAATGAATGCACACCATGGTCATCCTGCTCTCCGCCGATGCCCGTGAACAACAGCTCCTTGCGGTCCGGCTGATCATCACCATCCTCATCAGTGAACCGCCACACATTGGGACTGCTGGACACGATTACCGATGAGCCTGCCACCGCAATGCCCAGCGCGGCATTGATGTCTGTGCCCTGGTAATAGACTTTGCGCACATCGGCGACGCCATCCCCGGTGGTATCCTCCAGAATGAGAATGCGGTCGCCCGCTTCCTGCGGCCGATGGTGCGGATTGTAGTCGGGCCGGTAGTTTACAGCCTCCGTGACCCAGACGCGCCCGCGCGCATCCACATCGATGTTGGTGGGGTTGACCAGCATGGGCTCGGCTGCAAAAAGCGTCACGGCGAGTCCCTCGGCTACGACGAATCCGTCCACGGCGCGCGCCGGGTCGCGCCGCGGATCGTCCCGCCCGATGTCCTCCGCAGTCCGCCCGGCGCAGCCGCACAGCATGCAGAGCACCCCCACGAGGACGAAAGGGTGACCGCGAATGCTTGGTAGATGTTGCATTAGCCGTGTCACCGTGTTTATTCTTAATGCAGAAAACAGCGGTGTTCACGCGCCCGTCGGGCGCTCAACCATAGGAATCTAATGATCAATCGAAATAAACTCTTCTGGGGCAGCTGCCTGGCCCTGCTTACCACGGCCTTCGCCTTCACCGTTATCACCGGCATCGCCTTTGCGGTCAAGCAGGAGCTTGTGCTTACCAATGCCCAGTTGGGAGTCTTCACAGGGGTCTTCTTCATCGGCTTCACCATCAGCCAGGTGATCTTTTCGCCGCTCTGCGACACCATCGGCATGCGATGGATTGTGCGCGGCGCTTTTGTGGGACATGTCGCCGGCGCGATCCTGATCATGCTTGCCGGGGGCTACGAGATGGCCGTGGCCGGCTCGCTCTGCTGCGGCTTGGGAGCCGGCCTCGTGGAAGCCGGCTGCAACCCCCTCGTGGCTGCACTCTATCCGAACGACAAGACCTCCAAGCTGAACCACTTCCACATGTGGTTCCCGTATGGCAACCTTCTGGCTGCCATCATCCTGACGCTGGTCTTCGCTAGCCTGAGCATAGGATGGCGTGGTCAACTGCTTCTGGTGTTGGTACCGGCCCTGGGCTACGGCGCCATGATGTTCTTCGCACCCTTCCCGCCAACCGAGGGCGTAAGTGCCGGCATCTCCGTTGGCCAGACCTTCAAGGCGCTCTTTGCACCTATCATGCTCATCATGATGCCGATGATGCTGCTGACCGCCTCGATGGAACTGCCACCCGCCGCCTGGGTGCCGCCCGTGCTGCAGGCCGGCGGCATCAACGGCCTGCTCGTCTTCGGCTTTGTGTTCGGCATCATGGGCACTTTGCGCCTGCTGGCACCACCCGTCGTACGCGTGCTGACGCCCACGGGCATCCTGTTCTTCGGTTCCATCCTCGCCGTGATCGGGCTATACCTGTTCAGCATGGCTGAAACCACGCTCATGGCCTTTGCGACCGCGGCCATCTGGGCCATCGGGATTGCCTACTTCTGGCCCACCATGCTGGGATTGGTCTCTGAGCGCAATCCCAAAAGCGGCGCGCTGGGACTCGGCGTCATGGGCGCCATCGGCATGCTGGCCTCCTTCCTGGTCACGCCCTGGCTCGGAGGCATCGCCGACGAGAAAGGGCACGAAATGCTGCCAGAAGACGACACCAGAGAGGTGCTGATGGCGGCCGTGGACCAGCTGCCCGCGGCAGCAATGGACGCACAAGCGGACGATGTCCAGGCCCTCGTTGACGATATCATATCTGTCATGGCGCCCCTTAATGCCTTCCAGGATTCTGTAGAGGCGCTCAACGAGCGCGATTCGGCGCTGAGGAGGCTGCCTGATTCGCTGCGGACGCCTGAAGTCGAAGCAGAGCTTGCAGACAACGTTGCCAAGGCCCGTTCGATGGCTGCGGACAAGCCCATGCTGCCGCCCGGCATAACGGCGCAGCTCCTGCGCGGGATCACCGGCGTGGGCGTAGAGGCCGCGGTCGTGGAAGAAGCCGGCGCACTGCTTAATCCTGCAGACAACTACGGCGGCCGGCGCTCCTTCCGCACGCTCGCGCCCTTTGGACTGATCCTGGTGCTGGTCTTCGGCCTCATGTACATCCGCGACCGCATGACAGGCGGCTACAAGACGGTGAAGCTCCAAGCAAAAGAAGACGCTTAAGACCGGCGGCGGCTTACGCCGACGTAGCCTTAAGTGCGGCGCGAATGACTTGCGCCGGGTGCATGGCGCGGCGGCCTGTGCCATGCCTGATCTGGTGGCGGCAGCTGACGCCTGCCGCCACCATGATCGTGTCCTCTTCGGCGCTGCGGACCGCGGGCAGAAGGCGGCGCTCAGCCATCTTCATTGAGATGTCATAGTGCTCCTTCTCGTATCCGAAAGCGCCCGCCATGCCGCAGCAGCCTGATTCTACTTCGCGCACCTGGTAGCGGGGCGGAAGAGACAAGGCACGCACGCTGGGGCCGGACCCTACCAGCGCCTTCTGGTGGCAATGGCCGTGCAGGAGCACTTGCCGCACTGACGATGTAAAGGTCAGCTGCACCTGCTCCTCGTCTGCCAGTCGCGCCAGAAACTCCTCAAAGAGGACGGCATGCTGCGCGACCTGCTCCGCACGCTGGTCTCCAGGCAACAGGTACAGATACTCATCACGCAGCGACAGGAGGCAGCTGGGCTCAAGGCCGACAATAGGGATGCCCCTGGCCGCGTAAGGGGCCAGCCGCGCCACCGTGTCCTGCGCCGCCGCGCGCGCTGCGCGCACCATCCCCTTGGAAATCATCGGCCGCCCGCAGCACCGGTGCCCCGGCAAAATCACTGCAAAGCCGGCCGCTTCCAGCACCTCCGTGGCCGCTATCGCAATCTCAGCCTCGTGGTAGGTGGTAAAGGTGTCGTTGAAGAGCACAACCTGCGGCTGATCGCTGCGGGCACGCGGCCGCCCCTTGAACCAACTGAGAAAAGATCTGGAGGCAAACGCCGGCAGCGTGCGATGACGACTCAGTCCCAGCGCGGACTCCATGCCCCGGCGGATGGCCTGACTCTTCAACAGGGCGTTGATCAGTGGCGCATGCCGTCCGCTGCCGAGACGTCCAAGCCGGGCCGCCTCTGCAAAGACGCGGCTGCGCAGCGGTGTGCCGTGCTTCGCATGGTACTGCGCCAGGAACTCGAATTTGATCTTGGCCATGTCCACCGAAGACGGGCACTCGGCCTTGCATGCCTTGCACTCCACGCAGAGGTCCATCGCCTCGTACATGCGGCGACTGCTCAATGCGTGCTCCGGCAGCGCGCCAGACAGCGCCGCGCGTAACAGGTTGGCGCGCCCGCGTGTGGAATGCTCCTCTTCACGCGTGGCCATAAAGCTCGGACACATGGTGCCCGCGGTCTCCTTTCGGCAGATGCCCGCACCGTTGCACATCTCCACGGCGCGGTCAAAGCCCAGATCCTGACTCCAGTCCAGCGCGAGTGGCACGGACCTCACGCTGTAGTCTTCGCCAAAGCGCAGGTGTGTGTCCACCGGGGGACCATCCACGACGTTGCCGGGGTTGAGGATATGCTGCGGGTCGAAGAGCTGCTTGACCTCCTTGTAGAGTGCATACAGGTCGGAGCCGAAAAAGCGTTCATTCATCCAGCTGCGGACGCGACCGTCGCCGTGTTCACTGGAAAGCGCGCCGCCATAGCCTTTAAGCAGCTCCACCGCGAACGCGGAGATCTCTGGAATCTTCGCGATTTCGGCCGCCGCCTTCGTGTTGATCAGCGGCCGAATATGAACGCACCCGGCGCTAGCGTGCGCGTAATAGGCAACGCGCGCGTCCAAGGTCCGACAGAAATCGCCGATCTGCTTTACGTAGTCCGCGAGGTGAGCCGTCGGCACTGCCGCGTCTTCAATGAACGGGATGGGCTTGTGGTCGCCCTTGATGCTCATCAGAAGCCCAAGGCCGACCATGCGCACCGTCCACACGTCCCGCTGCCGTGCTGGATCCAGCACGGGGACAACCATCCCCGTATGATGCTTTCTGAGATGCGCACCTAGCCGCTCGATCTTGCCCGCCACCTCCGCCCTGGTGTCGCCATAGAACTCGGTGATCAGGATGCAGTCCGGGCTGCCCTCGACAAACTGCGTCACCAGCCGCGCATACTTCGGCACGCCGCGGCACAGTGTCAGCCCCAGGTTGTCGAAGAGTTCTACCGCACTCGGATCCACCTCCAGGATGACCGGCACGGCGGTGAGCGCGTCCCTCAGGCTGTTGAAGTGCACCACGCCCAGCCCCTTGGCCTTCGGCACCGGCACCAGGTTCAGCTTGACATCTTCGATCACCGCCAGCGTTCCTTCAGCGCCACATACCAGCTTCGCCAAGTTAAACCGCTCATCCTGCGGCCACCGGAAGGAGGAACCCGCGCCTACCAGGCGGTCCAGGTTGTACCCCCCGCAGCGGCGCCAATGGCGCGGCGTGCCCTGCAGGATGGTGTGCCGGTTCGCCGTACTGCCAACCAGGCGGCGCACGCCCCGGTAGAGCGCACCCTCCAGGCCGCTCCGGCAGGCCAATCCATCCAGCTCCTCCGCGTGGACGGGACCCAGATGCGCACGCGATCCGTCGCTCAGCACCACACGCATGTCCAGGACATGGTCCGCCGTCATGCCGTAGCAGATGGAGTGGCTGCCTGTAGAGTTGTTGGATACGATACCGCCTATCGCGGCGCGGTTGGCACTCGCCGGGTCCGGCCCGAACTGCAGCCCGCTGGGCGCCAGGTCCAGGTTGAGCCGGTCGAGAACAATGCCCGGCTGCACCCGCACCCACTGCTCTTCCCTGGAGACTTCCAGTATACCGTTGAGATGGGCCGTGAAGTCCATCACCAGCGCCTCGCCTACGGCCTGCCCGGCCAGACTGCTGCCGCCAGTGCGTGGCAAGAGGTTGATGCCGTATTCCGCGGCGAGCGTCACCGCCAGGTGCACATCGGCCCCGGACCGCGGGAAGAACACCCCGTGCGGCAACACCTGATAGATGCTCGCATCGGTGCTGTAAAGCACGCGGCTGAAATCGTCCGTGCGAAGCTCTCCCTCGCACTGCGACCGCAGTGCAGTCAAGAAGTCTGGCAGCGCACCGTGAGACATGCTCAGCCGCCGTAGATGATCCGCCAGATGCGCCCCTTGACAGAATCAGAGATGTACAGCGACCCGTCCGGACCCGTAGCAAGTCCCGTAGGACGCGCCTTGGCCGCACCTGCGACCCGCACGGAATCGGATCCGACAAACCCCGCAGCAAATGGCTCTGCATCGCCGGTCACGGCACCTGATGCAAAGGGTACGAACGTTACCTGAAAGCCCGCCTGCACCGGCTGCCGGTTCCATGATCCGTGAAACGCGATGAATGCCCCGCCGTGATAACGCGCTGGAAACTGCACTGCATCGTAGAAGAGTAGGTCATTGGGGGCCCAATGCGCCGGTAGCCCCATGAGAGGAAGCTTGGCCTCCGCGCACCGACCCACCACGGTCCCATCGCCGCCGTACTCCGGGCTCAAGAGCTTCATGCCCTGATGATGATCGTGGTAGCAGTACGGCCATCCGAAGTCATCGCCCTCCTCAACCTCGAAGAACTCCTCGGATGGCAGCATGTTGTTTTGCTCCTCCGTGTAGCGGTCCGGCCAAAGGCGATGCAAGTCATCGCGGCCATGCTGGACCACATAGAGCTTCCCGGTTGCGGCATTCCATGCGTTGGCCACGCCGTTGCGTATGCCGGTAGCGTACCGCACGCCATCGTCTGCAAACGTCTGACCCAGCTGCTCTGCGGAAAAGCGCCAAATGCCCGCGGTGCCCTCCAGCAGTGGGCAGGGGTCCTGTCCAGGGCTCCCGGGCGTCCGACTCTGCTCCATGCATGTGTTGGAGGGCGCGCCTATGTTGACATACATGGAGCCCGCATCATCAAACTCAAAGGGCTTCACAGCGTGGCTTGGCTGCGCGGCAAAGCCCGTCACGACGGGCTCCGCCTCGCCAACCGGCAAGAGACCATCGCCCAGGAGATACCGGACGATGAACGTGTCCGCGGCGAAGTACAGGTAGTCTCCACGGAGGTGGATGCCGGTTCCTCCCGTATCGCCGAAGTAGGCGACCGTATCGGCGCGTCCATCGCCATCATAGTCGCGCAAAGCGGCAATTGCGCCCTGATCCGTGGCCCGGCGAAGCGCCACATAGATATCACCATTGTCGCGAACGGTCAGGTGGCGCGCGCGGCCCACCGAGTCGGCCACGACGAGGGCACAGAACCCCTCTTGCAGCGTCAGGCCGTCGTTATCGTCCTGGCACAGGACCCGAGCTCCGTAATCCAGATCCGATTGGCAGGCACTCAGAGCTATCAAGAGCGCCGACAATAGTAATGTAGTCCTCATGATGTGAGTCTATGATTGGTCGAACAGGTCGCGCGTCGCTTTGGTGCCGAAGTGGGCATACGCCCGCGCGGTGGCCTTGCGCCCGCGCGGGGTGCGCTGCATGTAGCCCTCCTGGATCAGGTACGGTTCGTAAACCTCTTCGATAGTTCCCGGCTCCTCGCCCACCGACACGGCCAGGTTGGTCAGGCCCACCGGCCCGCCATCAAACTTCTGTATCAGGGCCTTCAGTATGCGGGCATCCATGTCGTCCAGGCCTTCGCTGTCCACTTCCAGGGCGCGCAGCGCCTTGTTCGCAATGGCCAGGGTGATCCGTCCATCGCCGTGCACATCCGCGAAGTCGCGCGCGCGGCGCAACAGCCGATTGGCTACGCGCGGCGTGCCGCGGCTTCTGCATGCGATCTCCCTGGCCCCTTCAGGATCGATGGAGACCTCCAGGATGCCGGCGGAACGATGCAGAATCTTTTCTAGAAGCGGTGCTGTGTAGTAGTCGTATCGGAAGTCTATACCGAAGCGAGCCCTGAGCGGTGGTGTCAGGAGCCCCTTGCGCGTCGTCGCCCCCACCAGCGTGAAGGGCGGCAGCATGATCTTGACGCTGCGCGCGTTAGGCCCCGAATCGATGACGATGTCGATGAAATAGTCCTCCATGGCCGAGTAGAGGTATTCTTCTACAACCGGCCCGAGGCGGTGTATTTCATCGATGAACAGCACATCACCCTTGTTGAGCTTTGTCAGGATGCCGGCCACAGCGTGGGGTTTGTCCAGCACGGGTCCGCTTGTTGTGGTGATCTGCGCCCCCATCTCAATAGCGATGATATGGCCGAGCGTCGTCTTGCCCAGGCCGGGCGGCCCCGAAAGGAGCACATGGTCCAGCGACTCCCCGCGGCCCAGGGCGGCCGTCATGAAGACACGAAGGTTGTCCTTGATCCGCTCCTGCCCGACAAATTCGTCCAAGCTGAGAGGACGGAGCTTCTTCTCCAGGTCCTCTTCGCGCAGGTATGGAGACGTTACCTGTGATCTCGGGCGCATGCGTGACAGTTTGGGTCGTGCCTGCGGCAATAGTCCAAGGTACAAACATAAAGTTAGTCGCTCCGTTTCAAGACGGGTAGTTTGCGCACGCTGAGTGACGGTCGCGTGTACGGGCAAATGTTGAAGGTTCAGCAGCATCTCAAACTTGATCAGAAGCTTTCGCCGCAGCAGATACAATTCATCAAGCTGCTGCAGCTGAATAATCTGGCACTGGAGCAACGCATCAGCGCAGAGCTTCAGGCCAACCCTGTGCTGGAGGAGATCACGGAGCTTGCGGAAGCACCGCAGGAAGAGGCTAGCGACGATGAAGGGGCTAGCAACGATGAGGTGGACTGGGACGAACTGTTTCCTTCGGCCGATGACGACTTCTACGGTCACAAGGCGCAGGTAGCCCATGCAGAGCGTCCGGCGCGCCCGCTGCCTGCGAAGGAATCTTTGACGGAGCACCTGCGTGCGCAATGCGCGCTGATGGATCTGAGCCCGGTGCAGTCGCTCATTGCGGAGCAGATCTTGGGCTCCATCGACGAGGACGGGTATATGCGGCGGGATGTGGTTTCTATCGTGGACAGCCTGCTGTTTACGCACGGTGAGCGCGTTCAATCGGACGCTGTGGAAGCCATCCTCGCCAAAATCCAGCGGCTGGACCCGCCCGGTATTGCGGCGCGTGATTTGCGCGAGTGCTTGCGCATTCAGCTTGAAGCCCTCCCTGTGCACATGGCAGGCCGCGATATGGCACTGGCTATGCTGTCCAACTGTTTTGACGACTTTGCCAACAAGCGTTTCAGCCGCCTTAAGGAAAAGCTGGATGTGGACGAGCGAACACTGAAGGCAGCTTTTGATGTCATCTTGCAGCTGAATCCCAAGCCGGGCGAGGGCACGTTTGCCGCAAGCGAGAACTACATCACGCCGGACTTTGAGGTACGCGCGGACGGGGACGAGTTTACGATTGCGCTGCGCTCCGGCCAAGGCGCGCGCATCAGGATCTCACCGGAGTACCTGAAGATGCTGAAGCGATTGAAGTCCAGGAAGCGGCAGGCGCGGCCCGGTGAACTGGAGACGCGCCAGTTCCTTATGCGCAGGCTAGGTTCCGCCAGGGAGTTTGTGAAGGCCGTAAATCAGCGTCGCCATACCATGATCACTGTCATGCGCGCCATCGTAGTTCATCAGCGCGACTTCTTTGCGCATGGCCCGGGACACCTGAAGCCGCTTATCCTTCAGAACATTGCCGAAACCATCGACATGGACATCTCCACGGTAAGCCGCGTGGTCGCGGGCAAATACGTGCAGTGTCGTTTTGGCATCTATGCGCTGAAGTACTTCTTCAGTGAAGGTGTCGCCACGCGTAGTGGCACGCAGGTGTCCAACCGGGAGGTCAAGGCCATCATCGAGCAGACCATCAGCCAGGAAAACAAGGCGCATCCGCTGTCCGACCGCGAAATCACCGAACAGCTCACGGCACGCGAATTCCTGATTGCAAGACGCACTGTCTCCAAATACCGCAAGCAGCTGGGCATCCCCGTGGCGCGCATGCGCCGGGAGATTGTCCTGGACCAGAACACCTTCGCCAATGGCGTGGCCGACGCAGCCAGCACCACCGATGCGGTCAAAAATGCCGCCTAGCGCCAGGTACCGGGACTGATCGCCTGATCCGCACCCGCCCGAATCCGCCGACGCTGCGCCTTCCGTAACATGCGCCGCACTGATCACAGGGATCGCACACGCCGCGCATTCTTCACTGCCGCTTCACGGACTGTGAACCGCTTCCACGATGCGTTAGAGGCATAGACGATGTGTTAGAGGCATAGCAGGGATTTGCCGTGGCATGCCGGAAAGCGCAACCTTTGGGGGTGATCTTACGTCCACAATAGGCAGCCGCCTTGGAATACCTCCGGAAATACCTCCTGCCGCTTGTTTTTGCGTAGGCCGCTGTGATCGGGTGTACTACATATGGATGCATAGATACCTGTCGCCGGCCGAAACGCCAAGCCTCACGGGTTCCGGGCGTTGGCGCGGTTTTTGTTTGAAATAGCGGTGTGCCTCACCCGTAAAGCTGATCAAAAGATGAACGAAAACACCTTAAGCAGGCGCGCGGCCCACTTGCCGACGCTATTTGCCCGATACATCAAGGGGGAAATAGACGAGCCGCTGTGGAAGCGGTTTGTATCCCTTCTGGACGCCACGGAATCGCATCCACAGGAGCGGATGGCACTCATCGCGTTCATGAACGACTTCCTGCTGGACCGGAGCCAGCAAGCGCTCCAGCTTTCCCGGCAGTTTGCCGACATGTTTGTGCATCAGCCCGCACTCTGCACCAGCTGAGCGAATTGACTGACGGTCTGCGCATTGCGCTGGGCACCCGCCTGCGAAACCCGGTCGGCGTCAGTCGCTGATGGTTCTCCGCAAGCGAAGCTAATCGCTGCTCGGCACACTGCGGGGCCAGATGGCCTCTGCATAAGCAACGAGGCATCCGTACCAGCCAACGATAACGGCTGCGGTCAGCACCTGCATGCCTTGCTGCGCGGCAAAGCGTACGATGGCGGGTAGTGCACCCGGAGTCACCAGCTCCGCCAGAAGCGAGAGCGCCGCAAAGAGACTGCCCGCCCCAAGGCACACCAGGAACGGGATCCCGATGCTCCGGTGCCGCACAGCTGCAGAGATGCCCGCCGCGGCGGCATCCAGGGTGGATCGCCCGCCAACCACCAGTGCGGCGCGGGCGGCGTCTCGCATCACGGTCACCACGGCAAGGCCAAAGGCCGCGGCGGCGGGCCCAAAGAAGAACCATACCCAGGTACGCCCGATCTCGCCCTCCCACTGCGCACCGATCAGCGCAAAGAGCAGGACAACGACTACCACTACAAGCAGGCTCAGGCAAAAGAAGAGCATGCCAAGCAGCAAGCTGCGAGGCCCGTAGCGGGCGGCACCTTGCCAAAAGGAATGGCCTTGTAGCGCGTGCAGGATGCCCACGCTGGCCGCTGCCTTCCAGAGCAGGCTAACAGGTATGATCCACGCGAGGTGGATGAGCTGCGAGCGGACGGCTCCGCCGCGGAGCTCCAGAAGGTCCGCCCACAAGGCCAGATCAAACGACTCGGCAAGCGTTGGCGCGTAGCTGGAAGCAGCGACAGCCTCCTGCAGCGGCTTAACCAACAGCCCTGCAAACGCCAGCGAAAGAAGCGCCCCGACACTGTACAAGAGCGCCACAAGCCCCAAGCGGCCCCGCGCCGCCTGCAGGCCGCGCACCAGAAGGGTCCGGCCCGGGGTCAAAACAGCGACGCCAGCATGTGCAGCGCGTACTGAATCCACAGAGTGAACTTGAACGTGTGCCGAAGCCCGAAGGCGCGTGAGTGTGTGACCGCCCGTCCGTTATTGAGTCGGTTGATGTCCAGCGCCACCAGAAAATCCGGGTCGATCCTGGCATGCACCGCAGGAATCTCATGCGTAAAGGTGAACGTCGCCGCAGGGAGCTGCCCGTCCCAGACTGTGTCCTGCGCCGTGCCGTCCGCAAAAGCCACGCGTAACACCTGCGGAAACACCCCGTCCCGCAGCCGCTCCACGCGAACGCGTGTGGTATGCCACCCATCCTCGGTCTGGGAGGTCTCCAGGTCCGTCACCGCGTAATCCAGCACCTGGGTGCCGTACACGTACGGCGCAAAGAACCAGTCCAGGTCCTGCACCGACACCTCCTCGGCTACCGCCTGAAAGTCTCGCGTGGTCGGGTGGCGAAAACGCCACCGCTCAAAGTATGTGTGCAGAATCTTTTGCATGAGCGGCCAGCCCAGGTAGCCCTCCAGGGTACTAAGGACCGTCGCGCTCTTGGAATACGACACCTTGCCGTATTCGGCGGCGGATGCATACTCCCAGCTGTTGGTCACCAGCGCGCCCCGCTCTGGAGCATCCTTGGCGTACAGCAGCCGATGCGCTGCGCGGCTTCCTATCGGCATACCTGGAAGATCCACCAGGCTTCCCGGGCCGTAGTGGCCGTCCATCACCTTGCTCTCCACATACGAGTTGATGCCTTCATCCAGCCACGCTTCTTCAAACTCGTTGGAAGCCAAAAGCCCATAGAAATACTGATGGCCAAATTCGTGGATGAGCACCAGTTCGGAAAGCCTGAACCAGCGCGGGGCTCCGTACCGCGTACCGCACAGTATCAGCGTCGGGTATTCCATGCCGTTGCTCGCTCCGAGGCCATCCACCAGCGTAAGCGTGGTGTAGGGATAGGTGCCAACCATGCGGTCGTACCCTTCCATCGCAATGCGCGCGGCGTCAAAATGGCGACGGGCCTGACCACGGTGCTCCGGCTGCAGCAAGAGGCGCAGGTTTACATGGCGCCAATGGTCCGTGTATTCCAGAAAGGCCGGACTGGCCGTCCAGGCAAAGTCATGCACATCCTCGGCCTTGTAACGCTCTCGGCGGCGGCCATCTGACTCGCTGGTTTCCACGCGCACGCCGGTGGCCCCCACGACATAGCCCGCGGGCACATCAATCGTGACATCATAGGTGCCGAAGTCTGCGTAGAACTCACTGTTGGCATGAAACTGGTGAGCATTCCACCGGCCCGCGGGTGCGTCCGGCGGCACATAACGCTGGCCGGGGATCTCATACACCCCGAACTTGGGAAACCACTGCGCCGCCATGACGAACAGCTGTCCATCGGGGCGCACCTCATATCCTGTGCGCGCAAGGATCCGGGGCAGCTTGGCTTCGAATGCCACCGTTAGCGTCACCGCCTCGCCGGGCAGGACTGGAGATGGCATGGGAACTGCCGCGACGGTTTGGTCGGCCGCGTTGTCATCGTCCGGCTGGATGAAGAGAAGCTGCTCCAGCAGGTCGGCGCCGGCCTGCGTTTCAAGGCGCGTGATGTCAATCCAGCCCCAGCCTTCTGCGAATCCTGGCAGCGTGCCGCCGCGCTCGCGCATGAAGGTGGTCTGATCACTCTTGAAGGCGTTGAGATACAGGTGCAGCTGCAGCGAATCTACAGGCACCGCGCCCGGATTGCGCCACGCCATGCGGCCTTCGCCGCGCAGGGTGCGCGTGGCGCTGTCCAGCGACACGTCAAGCTCATAGGACACGATGCGGCTGCTCTGGGGCGCATCAAAGATCGTTGGCCGCTGCGCGCTGCTGCCCGCGACGACCATAACCGCCAGCGCGAGTGCCAAGAGGCGGCGCCAGGCGCATAAAGGGTGCACGAAACCGCGTATAAAGCGGGAGCGCGGCGGGTTGCGGAAGCACAGCGGGAAGCAGGACATCAGGCGGCGTGCAATGCACGGACACAACGTGGAAAAACCTGCGCTCCTGAACGCGTGCAAACCCCTGGCATTGGTGTATTTTGTTCGGATCGTATGGCGCATTAGGAATTCGATGAAACGATTCGAAGAGCTCTTCGCTGAGCTACAGCATAAGGTACGGACGCAGGAACCGACCTCCGGCACTGCCCAGTCAGTCGCTGCCGGGACGCACGCCATCGGAAAAAAGATACTGGAAGAAGCGGGCGAGGTGTGGATGGCGGCCGAGCACGAGAGCCGCGCGCGATGCGCGGAGGAGATTTCACAGCTTCTTTACCATGTCCAGGTGATGATGGTCGCACTTGGATTGGAGCTCGATGATGTGTATAAGCACCTCTGAATACGCATGTTGTACATCGCACTGCCAAATAAGGGCGCCCTGTCTGAGGGTGCGGCCGCGCTGATCGAATCCGCAGGGTACCGCTGCAGACGAACGGGACGCGAACTGTCCGTACGCGACAACGCAGGCGGCGTAACGTTTGTCTTCCTGCGCCCGCGCGACATCCCGACCTACGTCGGCAACGGCGTCCTGGACCTTGGGATCACCGGACGCGATCTGCTTCTGGAGAGTTGTGTGCCGCTATTGGAAGTGATGCCCCTGGGCTTCGGCTCTGCGCGCCTGTGTTACGCCGGTCCGCGCGACGCTGACATCACGCTGGACAACCTGGACGGCCTGCGCATCGCCACGACGTTCACCCACCTGGTTGCAGAAGATTTGCGCAGGCGCGGACAAACCGCCCATCTTGTGCACCTCGATGGCGCCGTGGAGGTATCGATACAACTGGGGGTGGCAGATATCATCGCCGACCTGGTCCAGACCGGAACCACCCTCTACCAGGCAGGACTCAAACCCATTGGCGAGCCGATCCTGGAATCGGAGGCAATCATAGTCGCGCGACCGCCCGCATACAGGAAGGATGCCGGTTTGCGGCAGTTTATGTCGCGAGTGCGTGGCATCCTGCGCGCGCGCGAATACGTTATGGTTGAGTACGACTGCCCGGACGCACTGGTCGAAGCGGCTTGTGCCATCACGCCCGGCATTGAAGGACCGACCATCGCCCCGCTCAGCCGCGCCGGTTGGGTTGCCATCAAGGCCATGGCCCTGCGCAGCAACGCCAACCGCATCATGGACGAACTGGAAACACTGGGTGCCAAAGGCATCCTGATCATGAATATCCAAACATGCCGGATCTAGGCCCATGCGCACCCTACTCCTCTTTGCCGCGCTGACCGCTTCGCACATGAGCCTCGCACAGTCTGCGCTGACAGATACGCTGGAGTCTATCATCCGACGAGAGCCTGGCGCCACGGTCGCAGTAGCGCTGCGGGATGCCGCAACCTGTACCGAAGTGAACCTGCGCGCCGACAGCGTCTTCCACGCTGCAAGCACCATGAAGATACCGGTGATGATCGAAGCATACCGGCGCGTAACGGAGAAAACGCTTTCGCTGGAAGCGACGCTCACCGTCGAAAACTCGTTTCGCTCCATCGTGGACAGATCGTTGTACAGCATCGAAGACGATTCGGACGATGCCATCTACGAGCGGCTGGGCCAGAAGATGACCTTCGGCGAACTCCTGCACCAGATGATGACGGTATCATCCAATCTGGCGACGAACCTGCTCATCGACCACCTCGGGGCCGATGCCATCCAGCGAACCGTAGACCACTTAGGTGCCGAAGGCATGCGCGTTTTGCGCGGGGTGGAGGACCTCAAGGCCTACGAGCGCGGCCTCAATAACCGCACCACCGCACGGGCGCTGGCAGACCTTTTAGAGCACCTGCGTGCAGGCACCGCGGTCTCCAGCGCCGCCGACAGCGCCATGGTGGCCACCATGATGCGGAGCCAGTTTGACGAAATGATACCAGCCGGGCTGCCGCCCGCGGTCAAGGTGGCCAACAAGACCGGTTGGATCACGCGCATCCACCACGATGCCAGCATCGTGTATCCGCCAGAGACCCCGGCCTACGTGCTGGTCATACTCACATCCGGCATAGAGGACCACGCCCGATCAGCCGCGCTGGGCGCCCGCCTAGCGCAGGCTGTGCATCGCACCGTGATGGCCGCCGCACGGACCACGCCCGCGGAGCGTGCCGTCTGTCCCTAGACTGGATCCGCCGCTACAACTTCTCCCCCGTCCTCGTCGAGACCTTCGTCGAAGTACCTCGCTTCACAGGCGGCGTCTACAGGGCCTCCAGCTGGATCCGCGTCGGAACGACCAAGGGACGCGGGCGCTACGACACCGCCAAGAACTACGGCAAGCCCAGCAAGGATGTCTGGGTCTGCCCGCTCGCCAAGCACTGGAGGCGTACCCTCAACCGCTGAGACTCGCCCCCACGCGATCCACACGCAGGACACTCGTTACGGCTTGCTACGGCTTGGCTAAAAGGAGACAAAAAGAGGTGCCGAACAATAAGCTGGATCCCGCTGCACCGAATTTGAGGCTTCGGACCAATTCCAAATCTTCGCCAGTGCACGATAACGACCGGTTCAGACGCGCACTCAACGACCACGTGTTGTCACGCCGAGCCTGCCTGCTAATCGTCGCTTTCCCAGTCTGAACTGCTAGTGTTTTTGCTGAGTACTTGACAGATTGTACCCTGAATCTGTCAAAGTCCTCTACGCCACCTTCCCCTCCACCCGAACCGACACGATATCTATGTCGTGGTATTTCTGGTGGCGCACCGATGTCGCGATGTGCCGCAGCAGGCGCAGCGAGAAGTCCTGCTCCACCGGCATCTCGGACGCCTGCGCGCCGATGAAGGCAATGCGATCCTCGATGTTGCCCTCACCCGCGGCGGCCAGGAACTCGAGTTCGGCGGCGCCGGACTCGGCGCGCACCGTCACCCGCAGCCGGCGCTGGCCAAGGGCATCGTCCTCCGCGATCTCATCGAGCAGCACCAGCAGCGTCTCCTCGGCCGCGAGGCTCACCCGGTGGGCCATCTCCTCGGATAAGTTGGCACGGGTCGCGAAAGCATCCAGAAACTTCTGAACTTTCGGCTGCGCCTCGACACTCAGGCTGGTCTCGATCCGCCGCCGGGGCCCCGACAGCTCCATGAAGGTCGAAAGCAAGATCGCGGTCAGCCCGCCCGACGTCATCCCGTTCTCAAGCAGTGGGCCCGCCCAGCCGAAATACTCCGTCGGAATCTGGCCGCTCTGGAAGGCGATGCCGGTCCAGAAGGAGACGCCGATGATTGCGGCCTTGCGGTAGTCGATCCCATCCTGTGCGACCATCTCCAGGCCTAGGACGAAAAGAATCGCGATCAGCACGATGATGTAGACGCCCACGACCGGACCGGGGATCACAAGGAGCACCGCGGCGACTTTGGGGAAGAAAGCGAGCGCGATGAAGCCCAGCCCGATGCACACCCCCACCCGGCGCGCGGCGGTCCCGGTGATGTCGACGACCGAGACGCTGGCCGAGTAGCTGGTGTTGGGGACCGTCGCGAAGAGCCCTGACAGGAGGTTACCCATCCCGTCGGCCGCCACCGCGCCCTGCACCGCCCGGAAGTCCGTGGCCCGGCGTTCCCGCCAGGAGACCCGCTGGATGGCCACCCCGTCCCCGATCGTTTCGATTGCGCCGATCAGGGTGACGAAGATGAAGGCCGGGAGCATCGCCCAGAAATGGGGGCCCAGATCGATGTCGAATCCCGGCCATCCGGCGGCCGGCACGCCGAACCAGCCCGCGTCGGCGACAATGCTCATGTCGTAGATCCCGTAGCCGGCCGCGATCAAGCAGCCAACCACCGCGCCGATCACCGATCCCCAGAGCCGAAGCGCGCCCCGGGCCCGCAGCACGATCACGATGGTAACGACCATTGCCGCGAGGGCTGTCAGCGGCGCGGCCGCAGGATCGGCCCCTTCCGGCGCCTGGAAGAGGAGATCGAAGCCGATCGGCATGACCGTGACCGCGATCAGCATGATGACGGTGCCCACGACGATCGGCGTGATGATGCGCCTGAGCAGCGACAGACGCGACGAGACGAGGAACTGGAAGAGCGACGAGACCACGAGGAGGGTGGCCAGCAGCGCGGGGCCGCCGCGTTCCAGCGCGGTCACCGACACCGCGATGAAGGCCCCCGACGTGCCCATGAGCAGGATGTACCCTGCCCCGATCCTGCCGATCGGCCGCGCCTGCAGCAGGGTCGAGACACCGCTCACGATCAGCACCGCGAAGGCGGCCCACGCGAGGTACTCCTCGCTGCCGCCTCCCGCCCGCACGATGATCGCCACCGTGATGACGATCCCCGTGATACTCAGTAGGATGTGCTGGAAGGCCAGCCCGAAGGAAACGGGGTAGCTCGGCGTCTCATCGGCCTGGAAGCGGAGGCCCTGCGACTCGGCCATGGATTGACTTAGGCTCCAAGATTCAAGGCAGCCGGCTGACGCCGGCTAACGCTAACGGTTTTGAAAAGATTCACGCTATACTCACCGCCTCCAATCCGCTACGTCCGGCGAAGTAGTGGAGCGGGGCAGGTACTTGCCGTTGTCTGCCGTTTGTGATCGAATGTAGGTTGGGCAGCAGTAGGGTCGGACCGCCCGATGCAGTCTACCGGCCCGTGGGCTGCTATGCAGCCTTCTTTTGCAGCGTGGCTGGCTGTAGCGGCTGCCAGCGATGCGGCGACAGTTCAGCCACGCGCAAAGCGGGATGCGTCGGAATACGCGCGATCACGTCCGCAAGCCACACCTCAGGATTAAGGCCATGCATCTTGCATGTGCCGAAGAGCGAATAGACCATGGCGGCCCGCTGGGCCGCGGCATGCGATCCCGCGAATCGTTCTTCCGGCTCAGTACCAACGGCCGCAGCGCATTCTCGACCTTGTTGTTGTCGATCTCAATGCGGCCATCTTCCAGATAGCGGATCAGCTTTGGCCAGCGTTCCAGCGTGTATCGAACAGCCACGCCCCATGGGCTCTTGGCCAGCCCCCTGCTTGGCCTCCAGCCAGAGGGCTTCAATGCCTCCAGTATCGGCTTTGCCTCCGCCTGTACGGCGCCTCTGGAGGACCTGCCTCCATCTCCTGCATGGCTCAGCTGTTGGAGGGTTATGTCATAGACAACACCCTATGCCTTCTTGGCACACACCGGACGGTAACGGTGAACCTACAAGCCGTTGTGCGGCGTCCCGGCCGATGCAATGGCTTCCAGGTGCTCTATCCTTCGCTGCAGATGCAGACATTCCGCTTCGGCCTCCTCAAGCCGGTCACGGAGCGCCTGCAGCTCACCTGCAGCAATCCGGGGCCGTGTGCGGCGATCAGCCAGATGCCAGAGCACCAGGAGAATGCCCCCGGCAATAACAACGAGCGCACCAAGAATTAGAAGGAAAGGCATAGGGCAAACTACGGGCGCAGCCGCGACGCCAAGCGAGCTGTGCGCAGCTCCTCTGAGGCATCGTCCAAAGGCAGCGCGATGGGCTCAGACGCCTCTTCCAGGCTGTTCACCACGATGGCTTCCAGGTTGGCGATTCGCTTCTGGGCGGCCTGCAGCTCGAGTGCATTCTGATCGACGCGCGCCCGCAGCGACCCGGACGCCGCGGCACCCGCCTTTTTGGTCTCCAGCCACTTAACCCAACCGCCAAGCACCATCGCACAGACGGCTATCACCACAACCCAAGCCATAAGAGAATAGAAAGCGTTTATTACCTTTGGGCAAGATACGTTTCTGCACCCGTAGGGTTGCCTATGTTCGCTGTGCTCCGGCACCTTTTACTTCGCATGACGCGGCGCCGCTCGGCCACGCATGTGCGTTTGGAGCACCTCTTAGGCACCCGCATTCACGACTTCAGCCTCTATGAGCGTGCCCTCAGACACCGATCCATAGGGAGCGGACAAGCGACGGACCTGCTCCGGAGCAATGAGCGCTTGGAATTTCTGGGGGATGCGGTGCTGGGACTCGTGGTGGCGCAGCACCTGTACGAAACGTTTCCGGACAAGATGGAAGGCTTCCTGACGCCGCTTCGCGCCAAGCTCGTCCGAGGCAAAGCCCTGGCCGAAGTCGCGCGGCAGATGGGGCTCGGCGTGATCATTGAAATGAGCCCTGTGGCGGCACGGCACGGCGGCCGCGAACAGAACGCCATGCTGGCCGACGCCCTGGAAGCAGTCATCGGCGCACTGTACCTCGACCGCGGTCTCCCGGCTGCACGCCGCTTTATTTACCGTGCCATGCTGGATGGCGTCGACCTGGAGGCGTTGGCTGCACGACGAGACAACTTCAAGAGCCTCCTGCAGGAGTACACGCAGGCCCGGGGCCTGCCCCGACCCACCTACCAGGTAACGCAAGTCAAAGGACCGCCGCACGCCCGGGATTTCAAGGTCGTCGTACGTGTCGGGGAGGTCGCGCGCGGCAAAGGCCGGGGAAAATCCAAGAAAGACGCCGAACAGCGGGCCTCGCGGAGCGCGCTGCGCAAGCTGAACAAGCCGAAAGGCAGTACTAACCCCAAGGGACAGCTCCAGCAACTAGCCCAGGCTCGGGGCTGGTCGATGCCCCGGTACAAGCTCCTGGACACCCAAGGCCCTGACCACGCGCCGCTGTTTACGGTCGAACTCCGGGTGGGCCCCGACCTGTGCCTTACGCAGCGGGGCAAATCAAAGAAGAGTGCGCAGCGCGCGGCTGCGCGCAAAGCACTGGAGCAGCTCTCCGCTCGAACAGCCGGTGGCGCCCATCGTTGAACCGGCTCCTTGAACCAGCGCGCATCTCATGTTATGGGTATCGATCTGGCTTTTGGTGAGCGCTTCTCTGATCGCCACATTGGTCCCTCGGAGCAGGACATTGCGTCTATGCTCGAGACGCTCGGCGTACGCACGCTGGGCGAGCTGATCGATCAGGCAGTGCCGGAAGCCATTCGCACAAAAAGACGCCTCAAACTGCCCGTTGCGTACGAAGAGTATACGCTGCTGGACCTTGTTCGCGCCATAGGACAGGCCAACAAGGTGTTTCGTTCATATATCGGCATGGGGTACCATGACACCGTGACGCCGCGCCCGATCTTGCGCGGCATCATGGAAAATCCATCTTGGTACACCCAGTACACGCCGTATCAGGCGGAGATTTCACAGGGACGTCTGGAAGCGCTGCTCAACTTCCAGACCATGGTCATCGACCTCACCGGCATGGAGATCGCCAATGCGTCGCTCTTGGATGAAGCGACGGCTGCCGCGGAAGCAATGATGATGTTTCGTCGGCTGACGCGTAAGAAGGGGCGCGACACCTTTCTGATTTCCGCGGCATGCCATCCGCAGGTGATCGCGGTCGTGGAAGCCCGCGCCAGGCCTATGGGCATCCGCACTGCGGTGGGTGACCATGACCAGTGGACGTTTGGCCCCCGCGTCTTCGGGGCGCTTCTGCAATACCCCGCGACCGACGGGGCACTGCACGACTACCGCGGCATCATGGCGGATGCCCATGCGTCCGGCGCCTATGTTGCGGTCAGCGCGGACCTCTTGAGCCTGGCCATTCTGGAAGCGCCCGGCACCCTGGGCGCTGATGCCGTCGTCGGCAGCTCTCAGCGCTTCGGCGTGCCGCTAGGCTACGGCGGCCCCCACGCGGCTTACTTCGCGACGCGGGAAGCATACAAGCGGCAGGTGCCAGGCCGCATGATCGGCGTTTCTGTGGACGCTGACGGCAATCCTGCGCTGCGCATGGCGCTCCAGATGCGCGAACAGCACATCAAGCGGGCGCGGGCCACCAGCAACATCTGCACGGCGCAGGTGCTGCTCGCAGTCATCGCCCAAGCGTATGCGCTCTACCACGGCGCGGCCGGGCTTATCCGCATTGCCACGCGCATCCACAACCTCACGCGTGTGCTGGCAGCCGGACTTCAGCGGCTGAGCTACACAATTCGGCATGCGGACTACTTCGACACGATCTGCGTCCATGAGGCCCCGGAGCAGCTCCGCGCCATCGCGGAGCAGGAAGAGGTCAACCTGCGCTACCTGCCGGATGGCGCGGTCTGCGTGGCGCTCGACGAAACAGTGCTGGCACCGGACATCACGCGCCTATTCAAGATCTTTGCCGCAGCCAAAGCGCGGCCGCTTCCGTTTGACGCCCCCGCTGTGGCGGCTGCGCTTGAAAGCGGATACGCCGGAGCGTACGCCCGCACAACACCCTTCATGGAGCACCCGGTCTTTGCGCGATACCACTCGGAAACCGAGCTCATGCGCTATCTGCACCGGTTGGCTTCCCGCGACCTGTCGCTGACCACCAGCATGATTCCGCTCGGATCGTGCACCATGAAGCTGAATGCAGCCACGCAGCTCGCGCCGATCACCTGGGCCTGGTTCAGTCGCTTGCACCCCTTTGCGCCGACTGAACAAGCCCTGGGCTACGAGATGGTGTTCCGGGACCTTAAGGAGTGGCTCGCCGAGATTACCGGCTTGGAGGCCGTCTCGCTCCAGCCGAACGCGGGTGCTTCCGGCGAATACGCCGGACTCCTGGTGATCAGGGCCTGGCACCACAGCCGCGGCGATCTGCATCGAACCGTGTGCATCGTACCCGATTCGGCGCATGGCACCAACCCCGCCAGCGCCGTGATGGCAGGCATGCAGGTGGTCGTCGTAAAGACCACAAAGCAGGGTGCCATTGACTTTGAAGACCTTAAGGCCAAGGCCGAGCGGCATCAGGATCGCCTCGCCGCGCTGATGATAACCTACCCGTCCACCTTCGGGGTCTTTGACGAAGACATCCGCGAAATCTGCGACCTGACCCACGCGTACGGCGGACAGGTCTACATGGACGGAGCCAACATGAACGCCCAGGTCGGGCTCTGCCGACCGGGTGCCTATGGCGCGGATGTATGCCACCTGAACCTCCACAAGACCTTCGCCATCCCGCACGGGGGCGGGGGTCCAGGCATGGGGCCTATCTGTGTTGCGCCGCACCTGGCACCCTTCTTGCCGGGCCACCCGGTCATTCCCACTGGCGGCAGTCAAGCCATTGGGCCCGTAGCTGCCGCCCCGTACGGCAGCGCGAGCATTCTGCTCATTTCGTGGGCATACATAGCCCTTTTGGGCGCGGAGGGCCTGAAGCGCAGCTCCATGGTGGCCATCCTCAACGCCAACTACCTGGCCGAGCGGCTCAGCGCCTACTATCCGGTGCTCTTCCGCGGTGCGCGCAGGCGTGTGGCGCACGAGTTCATCCTGGACCTTCGCCCGTTCAAGCGTGAAAGCGGCATTGACGCCTTGGATGTGGCCAAGCGGCTCATAGACTACGGGTACCATGCGCCCACAATGAGCTGGCCCGTGGTGGGCACCATGATGATTGAGCCTACCGAAAGCGAATGCAAGGCGGAGCTGGACCGCTTCATCGAAGCCATGCGCGCGATCCGCGAAGAGATCGACGCCGTCGCCAGCGGCGCGGCCGACCCCGTGCTTAACCCGCTCAAGCAGGCGCCTCATACGGTGGCACAGGTAAGCGCCGAAGACTACAACCTGCCGTATACCCGAATGCAGGCTGCCTTTCCGACTCCGTGGACACGTGAGCACAAGTTCTGGCCCCGCGTGCGCCGCGTCGACAACGCCGCGGGCGACCGCAACCTGGTGTGCACCTGTCCGCCGGTGGAATCCTTCCAGGAGGCATACGAACAGAAAAGCCAGGTCGTTGTATAGGCCCGTACAGGCCTATCTTGTTTGCCAAAGCCGTATAGCAGCATAGCCGCATGATCGACAAAGCAAAGCACTGGATGCGTCACTCGCTCAACTTCAAACTGCTTTCCATGGCAGTGGTGATCCTGCTGCTCATCATCCCTTCTGTCATCATCTCCGTCCTTATCGAGGAGCGCAGCAACACGGCGGACGAAGCCACCGAAGAGGTAAGCCAGAAGTGGGGGTATGCGCAAATAGTGACCGGACCTATGCTGGTGGTGCCCTTCAAGGAAGCACGCCAGAACAATGCGGGCGAGGCCGTGCAAAGAACCCGGCACGCCTATTTCCTGCCGGAATCACTGCACTTCGAGGGTTCCATCGCGCCCAGCGTACGCTACCGCGGCATCTATGAAGTCACCGTCTATACCGCAGGCCTGTCGGTAGCCGGCACCTTTGCCGCGCCTACCTTTGCCGACTGGGAGGTGGAGACCGAAGACATCTTGTGGAATGAAGCCACCGTCATCCTGGGTATTCGCGACATGCGGGGGATCAACGAGGTCATCACGCTGAACTGGAACGGCCGCGAAGCGGAGTTCACCGGCGGCATTGAAGCCAATGACGTTGTGGCGCTCGGCGTGAGTGCCCGCGTGGATGCGAGCGCGGGAGGAGACTTTTCCTTCGACCTCAGCCTCAACGGCAGCCGCTCGATCAGCGTGGTGCCGGCCGGCAAGGAAACCCTGGTCTCCCTCACGTCTCCGTGGCCTTCCCCAAAGTTCGACGGAGCCTTTCTGCCGGACGAGCGCGAGGTCAGCGACGAGGGCTTTACCGCCACCTGGCATGTGCTGGATCTGAACCGCCCGTATCCGCAGCGGTGGCGCGACGCCACGCACGGCGTCGCGGAATCCGCCTTTGGCGTGTCGCTGGTGCTGCCAGTCGATCACTACCGCAAGGCGCTCAGGGCTTCGCGGTATGCGTTCATCGTCATCACGCTGACGCTGCTCACGTTCTTTCTTATCGAGGTGCGACAGAAAAAGCATGCGCACCCCTTCCAGTACATCCTGGTCGGGCTCATGCTGTGCCTGTTCTATACGCTCCTGCTTTCCATCTCGGAGCACGTATCATTCAACGCAGCCTACGCGATTGCCGGCTTATCCACCATCACAGTCATCGCGTGCTACATACAAAGCGTGTACCACACGCGCGTGCTCAGTGCGCTTACCGCCGCGGTCCTGGTCGTCCTCTACCTCTTCATATACCTGCTTCTGCAGCTTGAGGATTATGCCTTGCTGTCGGGGAGCATCGGCCTCTTCATCGCGCTGGCGCTGACGATGTACCTGACGCGCAATGTCCAGTGGTACGCTCACGAGTCCTGACCGGGCCCTAGCAGCGTCCTGTAGTAGTCAGATGTCTGCCGCGCGATCGCTTCCCAGCTGAAGTGCGCTTCCACGCGGGCGCGCCCGCGCCGCCCATAATCCCGGCACCGGTCCGGATCGGCCATCAGGCTGTTCACGGCACCCGCCAGCGCGCGGGCAAAGGTGTCCGAAGCATACGGCACCAGGAGCCCCGTCGTGCCGTGCTGCACGACGGCGGGAATGCCGCCCACGCGTGAGGCAACGACGGCGGTTTCGCACGCCATCGCTTCCAGGTTGATGATGCCGAACGGCTCGTAGACCGATGGGCACACGAAGACGCGCGCGTGCGAATACAGCACAATGATGTCTGGCCGCGGCAGCATGGTCTGGATCCAGACCACGCGGTGCGCGCCCGCTGCCTGCACGCGCGCAACCTTCTGTTGCATCTCGCGGGCAATCTCCGGGGTGTCGGGCGCACCGGCCGCCAGGACGATCTGCATGCCCGGTGTCAGGTGCGCGATGGCTTTGACCAGGTGAATGATCCCCTTCTGACGCGTAACGCGGCCCACGAAGAGCATGTAGGGCACCGCCGGATCCACGCCGTAGCGCCGCAGCACGCCCGCATTGAAGGTTGGGCGATACTCGCTGGCGTCGATACCGTTCGGAATCACCGTCACCCGCGCCGGTTCCACGGCATACAGCGCGCTGACATCCGTGCGCATCTGTTCTGACACGGCGATCACACCGTCGGCGTTCTCATAGGCCGTCCGTTCGACCCAGCTGCTGACATGGTAGGCGGCGCCGAGCTGCTCCACCTTCCAGGGCCGGTGCGGCTCCAGCGAGTGCGTGGTCAAGACCAGCCTGGCACCGGTAAGTTGCCGCACCAGGCACCCCGCCCAGTGCGAATACCAGGTGTGGCAATGCACGATGTCGGCCTTTTCTATCTGCGCGGCCATCTGGAGGTTGCGCTGCAGCGTGTCGAAGAGCTTCCCGAACCGCGCATCATACACCATCACGGGTTCGCCGCGCGGCACACCGCGCACCGTGGGATTGCCCGAAGGCAGGGCCTGATCGCCAAAGCTTAGGACTTGCACCTCGGCATGCCGCGCAAGCGCACGCGTCAGGTACTCCACATGCACGCCTGCGCCTCCATACACGTGCGGTGGGTATTCGTTTGTCAGGATCGCAACGCGCATGGCCTCTGCCAAGTGATGGACGGTGCAAGATAGTACATGAGCCCGTTGCTGCACCAGCGCTGCGCAGTGGCCTGTCGCCGGCAGGTGCGGCGGCCAAGCGCTGCGGCCTGCACTATTGAGTAGATTAAGGCGTAAAGTGTTTTGCCTATGCCGCTACTGGAATCACAGCCTGAGTCCCAACGACGGTTCGGCACCTTCGGCGGCGTATTCACCCCCACGCTGCTGACGATTCTCGGGGTGATCATGTACCTCAGGGAGGGCTGGGTGATCGGCAATGCCGGCCTTCTGGGCGGCTTCCTGATCATCGCCCTGGCCTATGCGATCACCATCTGCACGGGTCTTTCCATGTCGTCCATCACCTCCAACCTGCGCATCGGGGCGGGCGGTGCCTACGCGATCATTTCGCAATCTCTGGGCCTGGAGATCGGGGGCAGCCTGGGTATTCCGCGCTACCTGTCGCAAGCACTGGCGATTACGCTATACATCTTCGGATTCCGGGAAGCGTGGCTTTGGGTGTTTCCGGGGCACCCCGGCTTTCTGGTGGATGTGGCCGTCTTCCTGCTGCTTTGGGGCATCGCTTACAAGAGCGCCGATCTGGCTATTCGCGTGCAATACCTGGTGATGGCCATTATCGGCGTATCGCTGCTTTCAATCGCGCTGGCGGCGTTTACCGGGTCCATGCAGTATGACCTGTCGGAGGTAGCGCTTTGGGGACGCTTTCCTGGTGCACCGGAAACCGACTTCTCCGGCGCATCTTTCTGGGTTGTCTTTGCGGTCTTCTTTCCTGCTGCCACGGGCATCATGGCGGGAGCCAATATGTCGGGCGATCTCAAGGATCCACGCCGCAGCATTGCCGTAGGGACGATGGCCGCCATCGGCGTCAGCCTGGTGATCTATCTGCTGCTCGGCTACTGGGTCGCGCGTTCGGCCACGCCACAGGAGCTGGTATCCAACTACTACGTGATGGTGGAGAAGGCCTACTGGGGGCCGGCGGTCATCGCAGGAGTCTTCGGGGCGACTTTCTCGTCGGCCTTAGCCTCCATGGTAGGGGCTGCGCGCATCATGCAAGCGATGGGATCGCACCAGGTCGTGCCGCGGAGCACCTGGGTGGGGCGGCTTACCCGGCGCGGGGAGCCACGCAACGCCATGCTGATCACGGGCGGTATTGTTTTTGTGTCCATGCTGCTGCGCGATTTGAATGCCATCGCGCCGCTCATCACGATCTTCTTCCTGGTGACTTATGCGATGCTCAACGTTGTCGTGCTGGTAGAGCATAGCCTGGGCCTGATCAGCTTCAGGCCACTGCTCCGCGTTCCGCCGATGGTGCCGGTGATCGGCGTGGTGGGATCCGTTTTTGTGATGTTCATCATCGATCCGGTGCTGAGTCTTTTGTCTGCGGCAGTCGTGGTGGCGTTCTACGTGTTTTTGATCAATCGCAAGATTGATGCCCCGTTCGAGGATGTGCGCAGCGGCCTGTTCATGGCGTTTTCTGAATGGGCCGCCAAGAAGGCGGCGGCGCTGCCAACCAAGCAGGAACGCGCCTGGAAGCCCAACCTGCTCATTCCCGTGGATGACCCCACGGCGTTTCGCGGTGCATTTGCGCTGGTAGAAAACATTGCACGGGCCAAGGGTGCCGTCAAGCTCTTCGGGATTCGCTGCGCCTCTGCACCCGCGGACCTTAGTACGCAGCTCGATCGCCTCAAGCGGGCCTACCGCGAGCGGGGCGTGTTTGCCACCGCTACGATGCTGGATCACGAGTCGTTTGCGAAGGGAGTCATTTCAGGCATGCAGGTGCTGCACGGCGGCTTCTTTCGGCCCAACATCGTCTTCCTGGGCACGCCGCGCGGCGCGGCGCAGGAGCACAGCTATGGACACCTGATTCGCACGGCCTCGGCGCTTGGGATGGGGACGCTCATCTACGCGCCGCACGCCGAGGCGGCGCTCGGACAGCGGTCTCGCATCAATGTATGGATACGGGACCGCAGCCCCGACTGGGTGTTGCGCTGGAATGTGGGCAACCTGGACCTGTCCGTCCTTACGGCCTATACGCTGATGCGGAGCTGGAACGCTTCCTTGCGCATTCTGGCCGTCATCCGCTCCGAAGAGGATCGCCCGGGCGCTGCCTACTTCCTGGAGCGCCTCGTTGATCTGGCGCGCATACCCGACACGGAAACGGTCGTGGCCAGCGGCGACTTCATCCGCTACGTACCCGAGGCGCCTCCGGCTGATTTGAGCATCTTCGGGCTGGCAGACGACCCTGACTTTGACTTCATGCGCGCCATGGTGCGGGACACAGGCGGCAGCTGCCTCTTTGTGAGGGACTCGGGCCGGGAGAACGTCTTCGCATAAGGCCGTGCGCCGCCGGCCAGGCCAGGCGCAGGAGCGCATGTTGTGGCTCGGTCTGGAAGCCTGTCTTTGCGGAGCGCTGTGTATCTGGCAGAGCGCTATTCGAACGAGACCTCGTGGGGCGCGTGCACAAACAGCACGTCGCGAAGGGCCGCATGGTCCGTGAACACATGCAAGCCGCGCCGATTCAGCCTGTCTGTGCTGAATCCTACCACGACCAGCGCCGCTGACGCCGAGCGCGCCGCCACCATCTCCTGAAACGACGCCTTCGGTGATGCCGGAATGAACACAATATTTTTGTCGGCAATGGGCAACCGCCCCTGAAGCTGGTGCCGCCGGAATTCGTTTTCGATGCTGTTGGCACTCTCCTCCCCAAGGGCCACAAAGACCTTGATCGTAGCCTCGTGCCACTCAGGGTGACCCAGCAGTATGTAGCTGAGCAGGATCATCATGGTGGCGTTCTCCCGGTCATCCGGCGACAGCCATATGTGGATGGTATCACGTTCGCCGAAGTAGTACTCTCCGTGACGAAGCACCAAGAGCGTCTTGTCGGTGCTGGCCGCAAAGAGACAGTTCTGGACCAGATCTTCCACCACCTCTGGCTCGTCCTGCCGTGCAAACTCAAACATGACGATGTTGTTGGGCGTGCCGGTAACGCCCGGAATCTGCAGACTCTGCGCCAGCGCCGAAATCATGGAGGGACTCACAATCGTGTCCATATAAACGGTGCTCCGCTGAAGGCGCGCCATCTCCACCAAGTGCTCTTTGGCTGACAGACTGTCCACGAAAGACTCGGCATTGAGCATGCCGTGGATGTGATGCAGATAGGTCCCGAAGCCATGCCGATGGCACAGCCAGCGCATCATCGTGAGCGGACTGCGCCGGTCAAAGGTGCGGTCGTTCACCATGATGATGCTCGGACGCCACTCGTCGTGCAGCTCGTCCCGGCGCCTGCGCTGGAGTCTGACATGCATATAGCGCATCGCCTGCGTCATTACGCCCTGAAACATGGCTGCCAGATCACCCTCGCGTCCCTTGGCACGCCGCATGCCCTGGTACAATGCAGTCATCAGCAACAGCGCCAAAAGTGCAAAAAGTGGGTCCATCTGAAACATCATGAACAGGCACATCACTGCCCCCAGGAGGCTGATATACCAGCGCGACCGGAACGCAGGCCGAAAGCTCGGGCGCGCTGCGAAGTGCTCCAGAAAACTGATTGCACACAGCGCCCCGTAGGTGACCATAAAAAACATGGAGATCAGCCGCGCGACAAGGTTCACATTGCCCAGCAGCACGATGATAAGGGCCATCACGCCGGTGATCAGCGTGGCGTTGCGCGGCTCGTTCTGTTTTCCGTGCCCCTGTGCCAACCAGCCGCTGATTCCGCTGCCTGGGACGTTGGCGTCTGCGCCGAGGGCCTGCAGCGTTCGCGGTGCCACCAGCACGGACCCGATAGCACTGCTGAGGGTTGCGCACCCCAGGCCCATGTATATGATCGGTCCCCACACGGCGATATCCGCCATGATGAGCTGATTGCCTGCCAGCGCTTCCGGCGGCGCCGAAAAGTGCAGCTTCAGCACGATGCAGACGTAGGCCACCATGCCCACGAGCGTGGCGGCCAGCGTGCCGCGCGGAAGCGACTGCCGCGGATTCTTGAGGTCCCCGGAGAGCCCCACGCCGGCCGTCATGCCGGTGAAGGCCGGAAACACAATCGCAAAGACGACAAAGAAGGCATCGCCGTCGGATACCTTGGAGGTAAGCGAGGAGGCCTCCGGCACATACTCCGCCACCGGGCTGCCCAGAAAGAACATGCCCAGACTCACCATGAGCACCGCTACAACCACGTACAGCAGCTTGATGCCCACATCTGCTCCCTTGCGCAGCACCGTGGCAATAAGCACAAGAAGCGCCGGGACCGACACCAGGCGAACGTCAAAAGGCACGCCGAACAAGCGCTCGAATCCCGCTGCAAACGGCGTGAACGCCTCAGCGAAGGCGATCAGGTAGAAGGCCACGGAGATGGCCTGCGACAGGTACAGCGACAGGCCGATGACACCGCCGATAGTGGTGCCGAAAGAGCGAGAAATGATAAAGTATTCGCCACCCCCTTCCACCTTGCGGTTGGTGGCGATTTCCGCGAGGGCCAGGGCGGTGGGGATCGTGACCAGGTGGCCCAGCCCGATGATGACGAAGATGCCGAGAAGCCCAACATGTCCTACGGCATAGCCGAACCGCAGGAACATGATCGCACCAAGTATGGTGCTGATCCCCGCCAGAAAAACGGGCAGGGTGCCGAACCCATGCCCAGTGTGCGCCGCTCCGGCCTGTGAATTGGCTGCCATCGGTGACCTGGTTGGACCCGACTCCGCCAGCGGCACCAAAAAAGACTAACGTGCGCGCCCGCTTGCGGGAACGCGCCGCCCTAGCCCGTCATCTGAGCCCAGATGGTGCAGTAGCCCAAGGGGTGGATCGGCCCTTTGACGGTCTGGCATGTGCCGCACCCCGCGCCCGATTCCGGCACTACGTAAAGCGCGCAGTTCGCGCAATTCTTTTCCTCTTCGGGCGAGATGTCGGTGTACTGCAGCGTGGTGCGCATGGTAACATCCGCTTCGGCAAGCCCGCTGGTATCCATACACGCAAAGGACTCGTCGGCCGCAGCCGGTGTCATCTCTTCAGCTGGTGCCATGTCTGCGCTATCGCCCCCACCGCATCCGGCGACCGCGGCCGTCGTGGCCACGCCGCCCGCGACGCCGAGCATCTTCAGAAATCCACGCCTTGTAAAGTCTGTCATTACCTCTGGCTAAGGTTTTTTACAACGGTGCGGGCAATAATAGCGGATTGGAAGGATAAGAATCAAGGCAGGCGCGTAGTTTTTGCGCAGACCCAAACTGCGCACCGCCGCGCATGACCGGACAAGCAGCTGAAAAACGAGCCTAAACCCGCCCATCAGGCAGCTTATCGGCAAGAAGTGCCCCTTTTTGGCGCCCGCCGCACATTGCACACCGCGTGCGGCCAGGGCGCTTCGGCAAAAATTCATGAAAACGCCCAGCGATGGCGGTCGAGCATTGGCGCCGGCAGGTCCAACCGGGGCTCGTCCATTGGCCCCTGGGCGCGCCCGCCAAGCCGTGCCCGCAGCGTCCAAAACGGCACCGTGCCGTACCTTGTAGGCAGGACTGCCTCCGCAGCATGGCTGCTTGCCCCCGCAAACATTCAAACCGCGTGATTGTGCCCACGAAAGACGCCTCGGTTGTGCTCCTCGTTGACGACGAGCAGGACATCCTGGACCTTTTGACCTACAACTTCCAGATGGCTGGACTGACCACGCAATCGGCAGGAGACGGTCGGTCGGCACTGGAACGGGCCCGCCGCGAGCCGCCCGACCTCGTCGTGCTCGACATCATGATGCCCTTCATGGATGGCTATGACGTGTGCCGCGCCTTCCGTAGTGACACCCAGCTGCGCCATATCCCCGTGCTGATGCTAACCGCCTTGCCGGGAGACGAGAACCACATCAAAGGACTGGATGCGGGGGCAGACAGCTACCTGCCCAAGACAAAGATCGGCGTCGTCATCTCTCAGGCCAAAGCCTTGTTGCGCGGCGTGCGGCGCAGAGAGCATTCGCCCGCCCGTCTCCAGGTGCACGACCTGGAGATTGACCGCGACCGCTATGTGGTCTATCGCCATGCCAAAGGGGAACGGGTCGCGTTGCGTTTTCCGCGCAAGGAGTTTGACCTGCTGCATTTCCTTGCGAGCTCGCCTGGACTGGTCTTCACCCGGCCTGAACTGCTTGATCGCGTCTGGGGCACGGATGTCCATGTGGTGGACCGGACTGTTGATGTGCACATCCGCAAGATCCGCGAGAAGCTCGGCAAGAAGTATATCGACACCGTCAAGGGCGTAGGCTACCGCTTCGCAGAAAAGATGTAGCCGCCCGCTTAAACATCCGACATGGCCACGCGTGGCTTCCTTGCCAACGTGCATCGCTTGTCTGGTACCTTGGCCCTAGGTGCCGGAGGCGTATGCGCGCTCGTACTTCTTGTGCTTTCATTTCTTGGTGCCAGCCTGCCGCTGTGGTCGGCCATGCTCGGCATCGTCCTGGTAAGCCTGGGCGTGTACGGAGTGGCTGAGTTACTCCTGAAACGCCGGATTGCGGAGGCGCGGGCCACCGTGAAGCAGATCCGGCGCGGAGCCTTTGATGGATCCAGCGGCAGCAACACCCGGCGCACCAGGGATGAGCTGGGTGCCCTCGTACGGCAGATCAATGCGACCGGCCGCAGCGTGCGGCTCAAGATGGAAGAGCTGGAGCGTATAGAGCACTACCGCCGTGAGTTCCTGGGCAATGTCTCCCATGAACTGAAGACGCCCATCTTTTCTATTCGCGGCTTTGCCGATACGCTTTTGAACGGAGCGCTCAACGACGAAAGCGTGCGACACTCCTTCGTGCAGAAGATTCAGCATAATGCAGCGCGCCTGGACGCCCTTGCTGAGGACCTTGCAGAAGTGGCACGCATTGAGATGGGCGAGCTTGCCATGACCATCGAGCAGTTCAGCCTGCGCAGCGTCGTAAACGAGGTTGCTGAATCTATTGAACCCCTGGCGGCACGCCTCAAAGTAATCGTGCGCCATACCATCACGGACGAATTGCCAGACGTTTTAGGGGACCGCAAGCGAATCCGTCAGGTTCTATCCAACCTCGTGGACAACGCGGTCAAGTACAGCAAGCCGGGCGGGCATGTCGAAATTGGCGCGCGTCAGCTGCCCACCAGCCAGATCAAAGTGTCCGTAGTAGACAATGGCATCGGCGTCGCGCCCGAACACATTGGGCGACTGACCGAGCGGTTTTTTCGTGTGGACACCAGCCGCTCCCGCAGCCTGGGGGGCACTGGACTGGGACTTGCGATTGTCAAGCACATCCTCGGCGCACACGGAAGCAAACTCATCGTAGAGAGTCACCTCCATAGAGGCTCCACTTTCGGCTTCTCCTTGCCGGCAGCTACGGAGCAGAAGCGCGCGTAACGGTTTCAAAGAGGTGCGTCACCTGCCTGTGCAGCGCGCGTAGCGAGCCGCTGTTGTCCAATACGTAGTCTGCGCGCCGCTTAAGCTCTAATGCCGGCAGCTGGTGCTGCATCCGCGCCCGCACGGCGGCCTCCTCCACGCCATCACGCGCCATCACGCGGCGTATGCGCAGTTCTACGGGCGCATCAATGACGGCTACATAGTCCAGGCCCGCATCTATGCCGGCTTCATAGATGAGCGCCGCTTCGTACACGAGCAGCGCAAGCCCCGCCCGCTCAGCATCCGCATGTCGTACCGCAAAGGCGGCCCGCACCCGTGGATGCACGATGGCATTCAGGCGCGCCAGGGCTTCACTGTTGCCGAACACCTGTCCGGCCAGCCAGGCGCGGTTCAGCGCGGGCGTGTACGCCTTGGCTCCGAAGGCTGCTATGACTTCCGTGCGCACCGCTACATCGTGCGTCATGGAATGCCGCGCCACCTCATCGGCCGCAAAGATGTGCGCGCCCAGCCCCTGCAGCATCCCGCAAGTAGCGCTCTTGCCGCTGCCGATGCCGCCCGTTATGCCCAGCGTGCAGGTCACAGGTTCCAGACTACGGTAAGGGTCATCATGGGGATGAATCGTCGCGTGCCCGCGCGGGCCGCTGCACGTATCCTTGGCGCAGAGACCTCTGGAAGGTCGCCGTAAAGTCTATGGTATACGCGCTGGATGTTGGCCCAGGCATCGAGACGGAATTCGGACGGGCCACGCTGCCAGCTGACGGCGGCTGTGGGCCCTATCTGCTGTATCCAGCGGCGACCGGGCCGCGTGATCCTGCTTGTAAGCACTTGGCCTTTATCATCTCGGATCACTGTTCCATCAGTCCCGACCCGTTCATACTGCACCGTGGCCGCCCGGTCATAGTCCGAGCGCAGGTACAGCCGCCAGCCAATGGTGGTGCGCAGCCGGCGACCGGTTTCCATCCGCAGCCATGCATTGTAGGTGCGCAACGTATCGAAGGGAATCTCTGCGAACGAGTCCCAAAGCAGCCGGCCCAGCCTGAGGTCCGCGTAGCTGACTGATGCGCGCAGGTCCGTGTCCATCCATACGCGCTGATCCAGGGCGGCTTCCATGCGCATCTCGCGTGCGGACTGATCCGTTGGACGGCGGCCCGGCAGCACAAAGTCGTCTACGGTATAGTTGGCCCGCACCTCTGATGCAATGCGCACACGCGTATGTTCTGTAGGATTCCACCGTACCGTAGGACGCAGGCGCAAGGAGCGCTGCACGTTGTTTTCTGCCGAGCGCTCCGAGCGGAGGTACACTGCGTGGAACCAGGACCCGAACAGACGCACATCTGCCTGCACGTATCGACTGAGCAGCCACTGCAATCCAAGCTCGGCCTGGTGATACACTTCGTCGCGATCATCTGGATTGGCCTCCGGCGTATCATGGCGCACAATGCGGCTGCTGCCTGTCAGGAGCACGGCGAGGCGC
Source organism: Rhodothermales bacterium (assembly GCA_951812585.1). Classification (GTDB taxonomy): domain Bacteria; phylum Bacteroidota; class Rhodothermia; order Rhodothermales; family Bin80; genus JAAXGV01. The sequence goes on from OX638318.1 coordinate 1,413,707, forward strand.
GGCAATAGCGTCCCGCGCAGCGACCCGCGGATCCCCACGATGCCCTCGTCGAAGTCGGCCTGCAAGAGCAGGTTGGACTTTTGCGTGGCCTCTGAAGGCGGGAGCGTAGCGCCGTTGGTCAAGCGACGCTGTTCGGAGGCTGCAGTGGATTCCACCAGGAGTTGGGCCGCCAGGTTAGGCGCATCGTACACCAAACCGACTGAGGCATCCAGCGCGCGGCGATCAAAGTCTGTGTCAAAGAACAGCGTCTCTTCCGGCGCGCGGTGGGTTCGGATTTGTCGCCGGTTGGCGCGCAGCTCCGCCTGCGCCCGAAGGCGCAGACCTCGATACACGGGAGCCAAAAACTCTATCGAAGCATCCAGCGTGTCGCTTACGGTGGCCTCTATGGTTTCGCTCCGCGCGACGTTCCTGTTCAGAAACGAGGCGGACTGGTAGGTGTCGCGCCGGCGCGAGGCTACGCGTACGGCGGTGGTGAGGGTGGCGCTGCCGAAATCGCGTGCGGCCCCGCCCGCAAACTGGAGACTGCGCCCGCGGCGCGGCGTAATCTGCTGCCAGAGGGCCTCGCCTTCCAGCGTCAGCTGATACCCCGGACCCCCTGTGCGGCGTGCGCCCATACGGGCCCCAAAGGCAGGCCCGGTGTCCAGCCGCTGCGGCAGCGTGCCGTCGTCTTGCAGCACGCCTGGACGGCGGTCGGCGGCAATTCCGATGGTGGGCTCCACAAACGCCGAGGGCGACAGTGCCGCGCGGACGCCCGCGTAGAGGCCTTGCGTGAAGGCGCGGCTTAAGCCATACCAGTCCATGCGTCCGCGGACCTCTGCAGACAGCACCCTGGTGAACGGCCGGCGGACTGTCAGGCGCAGGATGTTTTCGTCGCGAAAGCGCAGTCTGTTGTCGTACTGGACGTACGCATCGGATACGAACCGGTTGGCCATTGCCAACTCCCAGCCGCCCGCCGCCGCGTCGACGAACGCGTTGGAGGTCCACCGATAGCGGTTGACATCCCGCTCAAAGCCGCTGCTGACCACCTGCGCCTGAATTGTGGTGGCCGCGAGCATCGCCGCTGGAAGCACCGCAAGGCAGCGCATGTCACCCCGGTGGCCACGCCATCGTGCGCCCACCAATGACATGTAGATGGAGATGGTTAACGGTTTGGCCGCCGTCGTTGCCGCAGTTGATCACCACGCGATAGCCTTCAGTAAGCTGTTCCTGCTTTGCGACCAGCGCAGCCACATGCAGGAGATGTCCCGCCAGCGCACTATCCAGTGGTCCATCGAGACTCGGTACAGGCGCTACAGGCACGACCAGGACATGCGTCGGTGCTTGGGGGGCGATGTCTCTGAAGGCTACGCAGTGCGCGTCTTCATAGATGATGTCAGCGGGGATCTCGCGCCGAATGATGCGCTCAAAGAGCGTGCTTGAAGGCATGGTCTGTACATTGTTGTGCCCGTTCGCTGAACAATCCCTTCCATTGTTCGTTCCGGTAAGATCACTGCGCTGAGGCTGGATGTCCACAGTTTACGTCACCCGCCGTGCCCACTTTAATGCGGCGCACCGTCTGCACAATCCAGCCAAGTCGCATGCTTGGAATCAGGCCGCCTTCGGCAAGTGCAACAATCCCAACTGGCACGGCCACAACTATCTGCTGGAGGTCACCGTCGCGGGCACGCCGGAACCAAGTACTGGATTTGTGCTTGACCTGGGCGAATTGAAGCAGCTTATTCAGGAGCATGTCGTGGATCACTTGGACCACAAGAACCTGAACGTCGATGTGACCTTCATGGCCGGTGTCATCCCGTCCACGGAAAATCTGGTCATCGCCATCTGGCATATACTGGCTCCGCACATCCCCGCAGGACGTCTGCACAGGATCAGACTTTTTGAGACCGAACGCAATTACGCTGAGTATTTTGGCCCCACCCATGATCAGTAGCAGTAGCAACGACTTGGGGCTCGTTCCCGCACTGTACGAGCGACAGGAAAATTTTGACGCAGCGGCGACCCGGGAGATCGCCTCGCATGTGCGCGCTATTCTGCATACCGTGGGGGAAGAGCCTTCACGCGAGGGACTCCTCAAGACGCCTCTGAGGGTGGCACGGGCATACCAGTTCCTGCTTCAGGGGTATGCCATCGACGCACACCAAATTCTGGCCTCGGCCATCTTTGAGGAATCGTACAACGAGATGATCCTGGTGCGCGATATCGACATCTTCAGCTTGTGCGAGCATCATCTGCTGCCGTTTTTCGGGAAGGCACATGTCGCGTACATGCCCAACAAGAAGATCGTTGGCCTCAGCAAGATTCCACGCGTCGTGGATGCGTTTGCCCGCCGGCTGCAGGTGCAGGAGCGGCTGACGGTTCAGATCCGGGACGCCATCCAAGAGGCTGTCGAACCGTTCGGCGTGGCCGTCGTGATCGAGGCGAACCACCTGTGCATGGTGATGCGTGGCGTGCAGAAGCAGAACGCGATAACGGCCACCAGCTCCATGAGCGGGGAGTTCCTTAACAGCCACCGCACCCGCGCTGAGTTCATGCGGCTCATCAATAGCCGCAATAACTAGTTCGAGCGTGGATCATCCGGGTAGTTGACGAGCAGCGCATACTCGCCGCCCATGCGGGCCAGCGCTGTGCGCCACAATCCATCAGGCTCGTCAGCGAAGACCAGCTGATCGTGACCTCTCAGTACAAACCAGCCGCCGCTCTGGATCTCGTCTTCGAGCTGCCCGGCCGACCAGCCTGCGTACCCCAAGAAGAAGCGCAAATCCCTGGGTGTTGCCGCCTCCACCTCCAGTAGCAGCCGCACCGCGGAAAGCTCCCCGCCCCAGTGTACGCGCCCCGTCACCTGGATGGTGTCCTGGACCAGGCCCCCATGGCTGTGCAGAAAATGCAGCGTATTGGTCTGTACCGGGCCGCCCAGAGACAGCGGAGCCGTGCTGCCAAGGTCAAGCGGAAGATCGCACACCCGCGCCTTCAGCGTGCGGTTCAGGATCAATCCGAAGGAGCCTTCCGTGGTGTGCTCGCAGATCAGGACCACGGTCCGTCGGAAGTTTGTGTCCCTGACCTCCGGCGGCGCTATCAGCAAGTCTCCAGGGACGAGTGTTGCGGTTCTGTGCATGTGTGGGCGACTCCTATATCCTAACCCCGATGACTTTCCAGCAGTGCCTGTCGGGCACCGCACCACCAGTCCGCATTCCGTGTGATCGTCTTTACAGAGATTCTGCTGAAGTGCGGCACCAGCGCGATCAGCGCTGCCGGCACCTCATCCCACCGGTTGTCGCGTATCAGGCCTTCCAAATGGTCTGCCGCCTTGGTGCTCCATTGCCACGCATGGCGCAGCCGCTCCGCCTTCCGCCAATAGCTGCGGTCATCCCAGACCTGGGCACTGTCGTCAATAGTACGATAAATACCGCGCAGGTTGAACACAAAGAAGGCGGTCATGTCCTGCGCCTCGTCGTCAAACGAGGTGCGCTGCGCCAACAGGCGCAGCACTTCGGCGCACGAGCGCATGTGCGTCCGGCGGGTTTTTGCGGGCGTGTCTCCGGTCCGTATCAGGCGTGCCATAGCACAAGGTCGTTGGGGTGCACCATGAACTGCCCAGTCGGTGATCTGTTGTTGTGTGTGTCCGGGATTTTACGCCGGACTTGCGACTCAATTCCTTCTACTGCCGACAACGCAGGCGTACCACCATTCGCACATTCGCGTTATGCACCTGGAACATCCCGCCGACCTCGATGCCAGTCCGCCTCCTTGTGGTTCGAATCCTGATCTTTTGCAGCTCGATCAGAGGCTGCACGGCGCGGTTCAGTCTGGTCGGTTGTTGCCCTACGAGCTCTTGCGGCACTTCAGCGCGCTGGTACAGCACCTGACGTGCAGTTTGGAGTCCGACGTTTAGCAGCATGCCGCATGGAGGAGCAGGTGCACGGCGCCGAGCGGCCGTGGCTGATCGCGCTAAGCGAGGTGCCATGCACGAACCCCTAAGGCCTTGACCTTAGGCGCAGCCGGGCGATCCATGCAGAGAGTTCGGAAAAGCGCAGCAGGTGGGCGCTTCCGAGGTACAGGGCCGCAAAAAGCCCGACGACCAGTCCGGCGAGCGCGATAGGCGGCCATGCCGGAAGGAGCCACCAAAAGGCAAGACTAGCCGCTGCTGCCCCGAATGCGAGCATTGCCATCACAAGAATCGCGCGCCAGGGCAGCGCAAACGCATCCATGCGCCCATGCAGCGATGTGTACAGTCGCCAAAGCTCTATCCACGCAGCGACTGCGCTGCCCAAGCCCAGCCCCACCGCGCCGAACATGAGCGCAGAATCATCGGGTGCCAAGCCCACAACCTCCGATACCGCCCACTGGTCCAGCCAGAGCATCAGCGGTGCCGCAAAGGCCGCAGAAACAACCACGCGCAGCGCCGCAATCTTGGCAGGTGTTTTTGTGTTGCCAAGCACCCAGAACGCGTTCTGCAACAGCCGGCTGATCGTGGTCGCCACCAGACCCAGGCTGTAGGCGCATAACACGGCCCAGACCAGGTAGTTGTCTTCCAGGCCAAACGCACCACGACGGTAGCAGGCCGCCACAATCAGGAATCCTACGCTGAGGTATCCTACCGTTACCGGCATCGTCAGAAACATGCTCTGCCGCACAGATGCGCGCAGGCGGGCCAGAAACGGACGCATCCGGCCCTCGCTCATGCGTGATAGCTCTGGCAGCTCCGCCGCCGCAACGGAAAGCCCGAAGAGACTGATCGGCAGGAGATACAGCATAAGTGCCAGGCGCATCGCGGCCAGCCCTCCCGCTGCCAAGAAGGTTACCAGGAAGAGGTCCACATAGGACGACAACTGCGAAACACCCCGTCCGGCTACGGCCGGGCCGAATGCCCTGATTGCCGTCATGACGCCTTCAACGCGGACGGAAAGGCGCAGCCGAAACCCCTTCATCACGCGACAAACCAGCGGAAGTTGAACGCAGAATTGCAGTATGCCTCCGATAAGGGCACCCACAAAGGCTGCAAACAGGACGCGCGTAAGGGCGTCGATGTCCCGCAGCAGCACTTGGTCCATCACGGCCTGTGCAGCCACCACAAGCGCTGCAATGATGGCCAGGTTCCAGAGGACCGGAGCAAAGTACGGAACGAAAAATCGGCGGTGACTGTTGAGCACGCCCAGCGCCCATGCGGAAAGCACCAGTATTCCCGCCATCGGAAAGACAATGCGCACCGCCTTGACCACCAGCGCCAAGCGGTCAAAGGGCAACTCTCCTGCTGCGACGCGGGCAGCATCGCTCGTCCAGTTGTACAGCATGACGGACACTATCGGGCGCGCAAATGCGATGCCGATCAAGACCAGCGTCGCTACCGCTACGACCAGCAGGGCGAACACGGCGCCGGCGAAGCGCCCCGCGTCCTCTTCGCGTCCATCTTTCAGAAAGCGGCTGTAGACAGGCACAAATGCCGCCGAAATTGCGCCCTCGCCCAAGAGGTTCTGTAGCACGTTAGGAGCTATGAATGCCGCCTGCAGCATATCAGCGTGAGCACCAACACCCAGAAAGAAGGTCACCACCGACTCGCGCACCAGCCCTAGGATCCGGCTCAAAAAGATGCCCGCGGCGACCGTGGAGGCGCGGCTAGGCTTGGACTTATGCGTCATGGCTCAGCGGTACTGCAGGACTTTAGGGCTGCACTACGCGTAAGGTACTGCCTACAACCTGTCTCGGCAGGACCTTCGTATCTTCTCGTGCAGCACAGCAGCGTTATCTGGATGATTGAATTTGTCAGCGGAAGGCTCAGGGGCCGCAAGCCGGCGGAAGCCATCGTGGAAGTCAATGGCGTCGCCTTCAAGGTCCTGATCCCCACCTCAACCTTCAACCGACTGCCGCCCCCTGATGCCGAAGTCAAGCTGCTTACGTATCTGCATGTCCGCGAGGACGCCTTGCAGCTGTTTGGCTTTTCAACACTGGCGGAGCGTACGCTGTTTGTGCTGATGATTCGCGCTTCGGGAATAGGCCCCAAGCTCGCCTTGGCCGCCCTGTCAGCCATGAACCCGGCGCACCTGTGCGAACACATCCGTAGTGGCGATAGCCAGATGCTTACCCGCATCCCAGGCATCGGACGCAAGACCGCGGATCGACTCGTCATTGAATTGAGGGACCGCATAGACGAGGTTATCGTTGATGATGCCGTGCCCAGCCCTTCGGCGCAGGCCCGTTCAGACGCCTTGGCTGCACTCGAAACGCTGGGTTTCACGCGCGTTGCCGCGGAGCGGCGGCTTCGCGGCGTGCAGCGCGCACACCCGGAAGTAAACGCCGCGGACGCACTGATTCGGCTGGCGCTTCAAGTGTAGTTTCTGCGTGCCGCCTGAGTAGATCAACCACCACTTACCACGACCTTTCATGCCTACCAACACTGTTTCCCGACGCGCCTTCTTGAAAACAGGCACCTTCGCTGGAGCGGCGGCCTTCGTACCAGTCACCGGCAGCGCCGTGCGGCATGTAGGCCCGGTCGCCATCGCGAGCGGCAATGGCCGAGGCTGCGTGGCTGAAGCGGTACGGCAGATGCAGGCGGGTGCCGATGCATTGGATGCCGTGGTTGCTGGCGTAAACCTGGTTGAAGAAAATCCTGACGACACCTCTGTTGGCTATGGAGGACTGCCTAATGCGGAGGGCGTGGTGCAGCTGGACTCCGCCGTGATGCACGGCCCAACCGGCCGTGCGGGTGCCGTAGCAGCACTGGAGGGCGTGATGTATCCATCCAGGGTGGCGCTCCAGGTCCTCCGTAGAACGGACCATGTGCTTTTGGTTGCCGAGGGTGCGCAGGCGTTCGCTCGTATGCATGGCTTCCCAATAGAAAACCTCCTGACCGAGCGGGCACGGGAAGTCTGGGTTCGCTGGCGCGAAAACCTCTCCAATCGTGACGACTACCTCCCGCCGCATGGTTCGGAAGATCGTGACCTTGGGAGAGCTATGCGCAGATCGTACGACCATTGGGGCACGATCCACTGCTCGGCGATAGACCTCACCGGCAATATCAGTAGCGTTACGACCACCAGTGGCCTGGCTTTCAAGATTCCCGGGCGCGTAGGTGACTCGCCCATCATCGGGGCTGGACTATACTGTGACAATGATGTCGGTGCCGCCGGCTCCACAGGGCGCGGCGAAGCCAACCTGGAGAGCCTTGCCTCGTTCCTGATTGTCGAGCGGATGCGTGCAGGGGACAGCCCGCAGGATGCATGCCTGTTTGCATGCCAGCGCATCGCAGACAACACGCGGCTGGCCCGCTTGCAGAACGAAAACGGGGAGCCCGCCTTCAACGTGTCATTCTATGCGTTGAACAAGGCTGGCGTGGTTGGGGGTGCACGCATTCGTGGATCCGGTGGCCGGATGGCCGTAGCGGACGCGGACGGAACACGCATGGTGGATTTGGCTTACCTGTACGCGTAGGGCGTGCTGCTTAGGCCGTTTGACATTGGGGAGTCCGCCATCTTTGAGCGTACAGGTCCCCTCGTGTTCGAGGCTGGGTTTGGGGACGGGAGCTTTCTGGTGCACCTGGCGCGCGCCCACCCGGCATGGAATATTTTGGGAGCCGATGTGTCGCGCGGTTCGATCTCTCGGGCCTTTCGACGCGTAAGTCGCGCTGGCGTGGACCGTGTGCGGCTGTTTCAGGGCAAGGCCGAGTTTCTGCTCCGCAATGTGGTCCCAGAGAACGGCTTGTTCCGTATGTACGTGAACTTTCCGGACCCGTGGCCCAAGAAGCGCCACCGAGACCGTCGCCTCTTGAAGCCGCCCTTTCTTGCGTTGCTGTCTACCCGACTAGCTGATCAAGGCACGCTGCTGTTGACGACGGACGATGCGGCGTACTTTACCCAAGCCGTTGATGATGCCAAGAAGAGCGGATGGTATACTGTTAGTGAACCTGCACCACCGGCTGCGGCACTGCGCACGAAGTATGCAAGGAAGTGGAACGTGCTCCAACGGCCCGTATATCACGCTTGTCTGACCAAGGTGGGCGCTAGCGCCGAATCCTTTCCGCGCACTGCTACGCGCGTTGCCATGCACCATGCTTTGCTTACGGGCCCGTTGCCGAGGCTGGAGGCTTTCGAGCCGTTCAGGCGGCGTTTGGCAGATGGCCACATCATCGTTCTAGGCGCGCTCACGCGTGTAGGGGACGGGGCCATACTGTTTGAGGTACGTATCGAGGAGGACGACCTTACCCAGGAGATCCTGATTGAAGCCAAGCGGGCTCACGCCGCCCAGGCAGATGTGATAGTCACCGTGTCCACGTTTGGCCGGCCGCTGCTAACCCGAGGCACTCGGGAGGCTGTGCGTGCAATCACCGCGTGGCTCAATGAGCGCGGACTGAATACCGTGGAAACTTATTTCTAGGCTCGCGTCTTTTTTGCGGAGCGGTAGTCGAGGTGTCGGGGCAGGTGCTTGGTGTGCCGGCGAATCACTTCCGTCGAAAGATCGTCCAGGTGCATTTCCACGATCTGCGCGGCAACCGCTGGCCGCACCTTGGACAGATCCGATAAGTACCATCCCACGCCAGTCTGGATGAATCGCGCCTTCTCTTTGACCAGCGTGGCTATTGTGCTCTGGACGAGCGGATCGTAGGCTGGATCCTGCTTCACGGCTCTGAACGGCACGATGGCAGCGCGCCGCTGCCACAGGATGGCACTTGTTTTCCAGCCTGCAATGCGCGTTGCCGCCCCGCCTTTTTTAACGAGCGGACCGAGGACGCGCACACAAAACCAGTCCGTAGTGGACCAGTCGTAGAAGGCACCGCCTTCAAACAGGGACTCTGCGACCTCCAGAATGGCCCCTGGTGCCGCACTACGCAGCAGGTACTTCTGAATCAGGATGATGCCTGCCAGCTTATCCTCCGCCAGCGGCTGCTGAATGAGCGCCGTTGCGAGCGCTAATTGTCGCACCGCCGGCAGGGCGTGGATCTGATGGTTCTGGTACCATGCGGAAAGGATGCGAGTGATGACGGGCGTCTTTATGCCCCGGTACTCGATGGCATGGCGCAGGTACGCCTCAAACCACGCCTTGGTGTCTGGATCAGCGGCCGCCTGCATGCTACGCTGCAGCGGAGCCAACAGGTCTTTTGTCAAGCGATGCGGATTGGGATCATTGTTCGAGGTCATTTCGATATGCGTGGCGCGTAAGATCATGCGCGCTTAACCGCCCAGAATATACCAGAGCCGCCCAAGGTGCCAGTCAGTGGTTCAGCTCGTCAAGCTCCATAGCCTAAGGCATGGTTCCAAGATGTAATCCCGAGTTTACGACTGTCAGATCGTTCACACGACGATGGCGTGAGTCACGATGTCGGCCGATGTCCCTACTAGATCAACCCGTCAAACGCCCCCTTCCGCGCGCGGAACCGATTCCGCTCCAGCTTCTCCTCCGCATCTTGCAGTTCTTCGTCCGTAATCACACCGGTCTTCACCGCCATCATCAGAATCTTAGGTGTTGTCAGTATGGGGCGATCTCCTATCCGTTCACGGGCGATTCTGTGGAATCAGCCACGTTCGTCCGAAGCAAGCATCCATCCACGGGTTTCTGCCGCCGCTAAGCACGCCGCCTCTCCCAGTCCCATCACTCTCTGGTGTTCCGCAAAGATATCACGTTCCTTTGGCGTTGCGGCACCCACCTGATCGACAAGTTGCTGTTCGAAAGCTGCGGCCAACGTGATCTGCTGCTGCTGTCGCAGCACTTCCCGCTCCACAGCATCCAGCACGACGGTTGCGACATGTCGCGCCGAGGGAGGGTTATTGCCCACTAATTTCCTCGCTGTCGAGAACGAGGTCCTCCCCGATCCCAGCCTCCTCCAAGCTCCCGCTTAGGCATTCCAAACCGACCAGCCGACCTAATTCGTCGAGCTTCCGCGTCGTGATCTTGCTGCGGACATACGCCTCGATTGCCAATGTCAGAAAAGTGGACCGAACCCTCTCCTGCCCGCCAGAACTGTCCGGTTCTGGAAGACTTAGGCACCCTCTGAGCACCTTGGAGAGTCCGTCACTATCCTGGTCAGCCAATCGAGCACGCTTATCTTCGGTCAGGAATCTGAGCCCCTTCAACCGGTATAGCATGGCCTCACAGCTGACCCCGAAGTGGTGAGCCATCCTGACGACATCGTGCAGCTCGACATCCTGGATTCGAGCGTTCAATCTCTCTTCGCCCCGCGTGGCTGCCTCTTCATCGACGTTGTCCTCCGCGGGTCGGCTCGACAGCCCCTTCGCCATCGCCTCCACATAGGTTCGCACGCCCTCAGTGGGTATAAGAAACGCTGCTGCGTACGCATTCGCACGTACCTCCATCAGAGAGGGCCGGCTCATCGTGTGGCTCAGGATGGCCTCCCGTTCGCGATCCAACAGAACGTGCGCGTATTCATGAGCGAAGGAGAAGCGGCGGCGGAGAATGTGATGATTTCGGTTCGCTGCGATGAGGATGTTGCCCCCGTCACTGATCAGGGTCAACCCAGAGATCTTGTCGTCCATTTCGGACAGGGCCGTGCTAATGCCCTGCCCTCCGAGGAGATCGGTCAAATCAGGGAGTGGTGCCATTCCTAGGTCGAGTCGCAGACGCTCTTCTTGCGCCGCGGCTTGTCCCTGTTGAACAGCATCTCTCTTCGACTTGGGAATGGGCCACGAATACGTGGGTACGGTCGACAGTCGACGAGTCAGCCCGAGAACCTCGCGCAGGTTTACGAGCTCCCGGTGGTATTCCCCGCAGCGTCGCAGGGATTGCATGGCTGCCGGACTGCCCCATAGCTTGGGGTGTGCCCGGAACATGGCGCTGACCGCATTCGTCTCCTCAAACCTGTCGTCGAGGAAAGTCCGTGCATCGCGCAGGTACAGCTGGGCCAGCCGGTCGAGTTCCAAGCTAGACACGCCTCGCTGCCCGGATTCCATCTGCGACAAGGCGGAGCAGGAAATACCAATGGCTTTGGCGGCATTCTCCTGCGTGACATAGCAGGCCTTGCGTGCATTACGAAGGCGTCGACCGATTTCGTACTGGCTGATCGCCATTTTGAAGCGTGTCGCAATTAGACACACATCGGCCCGCGTTGCTCCACGGGACTAGCATCCACGTAAGCGGAATTTCTGGCCTGCTTCCTGACTAGGGCCGCATGGTGACAGAATTAGTTGGGCTTGGGACACAGATTGGTCGTGACCGGGGTGGAATTGCCCTAACCTATCGCATGATCCAACCACTATCGCCCATGATCCCATGATGTGGTCATACGATCTTTCGCAGCTCGATCGGAGACTGCGCGACGCGGGTCAGTCCGGTCGGCCAATGCACTACCAGCTCTTGCGGCATTTCAGCGGGCTCGTACAGCCATTGACCTGCAGTTTCGAGTCCGACATGCAACCACAGCCGCACGAAGAGGCGGGCGCAGATCCAAGCCACCAGGTCGAAGTGCCACCGCGGCTTCTGGAGTCTAAGGCAACACTACGCTGCGGCGATTAGCAATGATGCTGTGCAGCGCCATGTGCGCATAGATGCGTACGGCTTTGAGCCGGCCCGTCGCGGCGTACAGCTGTAGGATAATCCCCTGCACAGATTGGTGCCATCAAGCGCATACCGTGCCCGCGACTTGATCAGCTGCCGCGCGACATGCTGGAATACGCGGATAGATCGTTCGACCGCCTGAGCAGTACCGAACTGAAGCCCGCATGCCAGGCGCAAGACGAGGCGCTCCGTGAGGAAAGACGCGTCCGCGCACTGGGAAAAGAGCTGTTTGAGAGCTGGCCCGAGGACCGTCGCCGCCAGTTCGACAGCCGGCTGGAGGCTCGCCTGGCGAGTCAGATCGACGAAGACACGGGAACTCCCGTACTGCCACCAGATTCCTACCTGCGGGCGCTCACGCTGAAGCACCACAGAGCCGCCGGGCTCTCCAAGCTGGTACGCCTACAGGAAACTCCTGCCGCGCGCGCTGAGGCGCCGTAGAGCCGTTCTAACGCGAGATAAGGTTTTGCAGGAGGTGGTTTTACAGCTACGGGGTAGGTCGCCGTTAGAACAGCTCTACGGCACCTTTAAAGGAAGGTTAAACGTCTAATTCTCTAATCCTATGGGCGGAGCCCAAGGGGTACGCTGCCGGCTGCGCCGAAGCCGTGGCCCAAGAAACCTTACGCACCAGATACGAGCCCCGCGGAGACTGTACGATATCCTGCATTAAGTCCTGCAGGAATGTAACGGCCGTCTCGGGGCCGCACGGGATTCCTCGAGCGACCGCCCAAAGCGGCGCTCGAGCTTCGGACGGCTTAGGTCGCGATGGACACGGGAAGCCGACATCTGCCGCTTACCATCGGTGAAGACCAGCCCCGCACGCGCGGTGGATCTTTTTGGCCAGCGGCTCAACGCCACGCTTGCGCCACGCGGTCGGACGCGCCTGGTCGGGCGCACGGTCGCTTGGAACGATCCGCCAGCCCATTTCACGCTCAAACCGGCGGCAGAGCACGTGCAACCCGCGCTACCAGTGCGGGGCTTTCCACGTCTTGCCCGTGTCAGGGTGCACCCGATTGGCCACGATGTGGACGTGGGCGTATCGCGGTGGCGCACTACGAGCGCCTGGTGCTCCTGAAGCCCCAGATCGCGCAAAAACGGCTGAAAGTGACGGCAACCTGTTCTGGCGTAGGACGATCCTCTGGAGCCCAGGACAGAGACAGGTGGTAGGCCGGTTTTATGCACCGCATGTTCTGCTCTGCGCATAGGCGCATCTGGTCCAGAAAGAGCGCCCGCTCGTCGGCCCTGAAAAACTCCTGCTGGTGAATGACCTCTACGCCTTTCTCTTCGTCCAGCACGTACCGCAGCACGCCCCCGAAGTCGCTCCCTGTGGCCGCCTTAGCGATCATCGCAGGGTCCGTATGGTAGCCCACACCGCGTCCGCCAGAGCGTAAAGTTCAGCCTCCAGCGCTATGCGTCCGGTGGTGTTGGCGTGACGGGTCAGCTGGTTCAGGTTGTTGCCGATGCGTGCGAGCGCGTGCAGCGCGCGCCGGTTGAATCGCGTGGGAAGAGGCACGCCTGTAGCGGCGGCCCGGCAGTAGTCGCTCATGCTCACACGCGCCAGCGATGCGCTCGAACGGATGACATCGTACTCCGCATCCGTGACGTAAATCGACACGCCACGCAGGCGCCGTTGGGAATCCGGCAGGGCAGGACGCCCCCCCCCCCGCGCGGGGGAAGTGGCAGACAGCAGAACGATCACCAGACACGCAGGGAAGCGCTCAGAATCGCCCTGAGTCGGGTATTTGGTATTTACCCGCTCAGACGGCATTTTGGGCGATTCTGACAGCCCAAAATGGCAAACCGCAGCAGAAAACCCCGTAGCATCACCGTAGAGGCCCCTAAAACGGCCAGTTACGGTTTTTCGGCTAGGTAAAAAAAGGGGAATATCCCCCGCGTGGCGTACACGGGCCGCCAGAGGCGCTCTATGGGGCCTCAGCGCGGTGTGCGGGGAGAGTATGGTGAAGGGCTGGGCTGAACTTATGCATGTATATGCCGTATTGTTTGGATATACCGCATACATGCCGTATGCTTGGGTACAGCAACCACTAACCACTGAGACGCTATGCACTCCGAAAGCAATCGCTTTGACCGCTTAATTATCACCCGTCGGCGCCACGCAAGTTTTAGGGAAATCCTCGGAAAGAGCTCCAGGCGCAAAGAGCTCCAGGCAGAGCAAAGGAGCGGGCACATGCTGCACGATATACTGCAGGGGGGGGGGCTTGATGCTGCGAGGGAGGAGGAGAAGAAGCCAAATTAGCTTAGTCTCATTAGAGAGAACCTATACGCGAATAGCAATAGAACCAATGAAACCAATGAAACCATGAGCCGGCTAATGGACCCAAGGTATCGTTTTTGCTGGGTGAGCACCCAGCGATTGAAGTCGATCTTCTGCCTGTAATACGCAGCGAAGTCTACTAGGGTTTGTGCGGCCTTCTGCCCACTGGCTGTGTTGCGCACGTAAACCTCAGCATGCCCCACGTCGTACTGTGCAGTCAAATAAGGCATGATGACGAATCTCCAAGCTAAGGATACTATCAAAACAAGCACAGCCAAGGATACTACCAAAACAAGCACAGCCAAGGAAACGGCAAACTCAAGCTGCCATTCTCCGCCCGATGCCAGCGTTTCCGCCTCCGCCGCCAGCGCTTCCGCTACCTTCAATTGAATTCCAAACAGCACCGTGGCGAGTGTGATTATGCCACCGCCAGCGGCGGAGTGCTGCTTGCTGATGCGATTTTGGTCTAGGACGGTATCCCTGCACAACTCGAGGTAGGCCCTAGCCGCGTGTTCGTTCTTTGGCGCCCTCCGCCTCCGGTCTGGTTGCCCAGATAAGAGTTTCGATTCGTCGTCAGCCATAGCCATAGCAGTTTTACGGTGCGCACACTTGCGCCAAGATAGCACCGCATCCCAGATTGCCCAACGCAGGCTCTCGAAGAAAGCCGCCGTTGGTGGTGTGGTGTGGGGTGTGTCGCTAATGGTGTTTTCCAGTCGCGCAGCTGTTGCATGCTCAGCCTCGCTGGTGTCCATTTGGGCGGCGCCAGCACTCCAAAAGCGCGTGGTGGCAGCGTAGCTGCAGAAGCAAAAATGGATGGCTGTTTTTCCACTGGAACAACAACAAACAGGGTGGGTGGGCGCGGTTTCACCTTGTTTGTTGTTTCTAGTGTCATGACACATGTGATATGTCGTGAGGATGGTGTTAGATTCCTTGCCAGTCCACGATCACAGGGAGGCTGGCATGAAACGGTATCTGGTGGAGCTGGAAGCTGGGGAGCGCGAGGCGCTGGAGGCGATCACGCGCAAGGGCTCGCATCGTTCGCAGAAGGTGCTCAACGCGCTGGTTCTGCTCAATTGCGACGCGGGCGAGTACAACGAGCGGCGCGCGAGCGGCCGGGAGATCGCCGGGGTGTTGCGGATGAGCGCGCGCAGGGTGGACCGGGTCAAGCAGCGGTTTGTGGAGGAGGGTCTGGACGCGGCGCTTGGGGCCAGGCAGGGTCGTCGTGCGAAATACCTTCGCAAGGCAGACGGGGAATTCGAGGCGCGCCTCGTCGCGCTCAGCTGCGGCGATCCGCCCGAGGGGCGCGCGCAGTGGTCACTGCGCCTGCTGGCGGACCGCGCGGTGGAACTCGGCTATATCGACAGCGTCTCGCACGAGACGGTGCGGCGGGTGCTAAAAAAAACGCCATCAAACCGTGGCGGCGCATCGGCTGGGTGATCCCGCCCCAGCGCAACGCCGACTTCGCAGCGGGGATGGAGCGGGTGCTCGACGTCTACCGGCGTCCGTACGATGCGAACTTCCCGGTGGTGTGCATGGACGAGACGCCGCGCCAGTTGATCGGCGAGACGCGCACGCCCGTCCCACCGGCACCGGGACGGGCGGCCCGCGAAGACTACGAGTACCGGCGCCTCGGCACCTGCAACGTGTTCATGGCCACCGAACCGCTGGCTGGCCGGCGCCAGACCAAGGTGACCGAGCGCAGAACGAAGACCGACTGGGCGCGCTTCCTGCGCGACATCGCCGCGCAGTACCCCGGCGCCACCCGGATCACGCTGGTGATGGACAACCTCAACACTCACCGCCCCGGCGCGCTCTACGAGACCTTCGAACCCGCCGAGGCCAAGGCGCTCTGGGATCGCTTCGAGTTCGTCCATACCCCCAAGCACGGCAGTTGGCTAAATGTCGCCGAGGTT
This sequence comes from Rhodothermales bacterium, assembly GCA_951812585.1. Classification (GTDB taxonomy): domain Bacteria; phylum Bacteroidota; class Rhodothermia; order Rhodothermales; family Bin80; genus JAAXGV01. The sequence continues at coordinate 1,429,388 of OX638318.1, forward strand.
GAACTCAACGTCATGATCCGCCTACGCGCCGAAGTCGCCGCCTGGCAGGCGGCCAGAGACCGAATCCGAGCGAAGGTCGACTGGCAGTTCACCACGGACGACGCCCGTGTCAAGCTCAAGCTCCTCTATCCGACGTTTGCTGTGTGACATGACACTAGGCCCGCAGCGGCGGTTTAGATCAGATCGCTACCTAACCCAGGCATACAGGTGGACCAGCCGCCTAGTACGGAAACTCGTAGCGCAGTATGTGCGGATGGCGACGGGACGATACGTACAGGTGGCGGCCATGGACCATTGCCCTGTTGGATCTCTTGAGGATGTTGTCGTTGTCCGATGTATCCATGGTTGTGCTCAGAAGAACCGTGCCCACATGCTTGTAGCGATCGCTACCACTAATCCGGATGAAGTACCACCGTCCGCTGTTAGGGCTGACCGGAACAGCTATGTACTCGTTATTCAGCACATGAAAAACCTGAATTAAAAAGCGTAATCCCACCCCCGGCATACCAGGCCGCTCCATTTTGTAATTGCCTGCATGCTCCTTAACTGAAGTACCAGTGAATATTATAGTATGAACATGCTGATGATTGTCGTCGAATACAAAGACATAGGGTAAGCCTACGTAGACTGCAAATACAAATTGATCCTCTGGCGTAGCCCCAACCGCAACGAGATCCATCGGTGGTTGTGTGATACCCAGTGAAGGTAGAAATGGTTTGGTCGCTTCATAGGGCGCCTCTGTTTCCCGCGAGCAAACCCGAAACTCATGCCCCATGGGACACGGAACGTATAGATACGTGGCACTTGCTGACAGGCCCGCGCCAATCGCGCCGGAAACCAAACGGGATGGCGCAGTGGCCACATATTCAAGACGGGTGGATAAGACCTGCAGGCGAGATCTTTCGCTGGCAAACAAGTGCGGCTCAGCATAAACCAGGCTGGACAGTCCATCGAACTCGAGAGGACCGGATCCCTCTCGGCCTACTCTCCTGCGCAGCAAGCCATCCAGTCCACTCACAAAAATGGCGTTTGCCTGAGCGTCAGCAACGTAAAGGCTGTCCTGTGCAATGGTAAACCTAAATTGGTTGCCTAGCATCAGGGAGTCCCGCATCTGCCCCAACTCCAGATTGGGATGCCACACCTGTTCGGGTAAGGCATCCACGTCTATCACCGTCTGGGGTGCAGCGGCCAGCAATGAGTCGATGATCTCCGACTCTATGATTCGCACGAAATCGGGAGATTGACGACAGCCCCCCGCCGAAGCGAGGAGCATCGCCAACAGCATTACTCTTGTGTCGAACAAATTGGCCTTCGTACGCGAACCTTCGCAGCTTGCTGAGCCTGGGTAACGTGCCACGCTCTTGCAGCGCTGCCGACATAAACCTTATCAGCCACCTCCGAACTCGACACCGCAGATGGTGCCCGTCCATGTACCGGATCCGGACCATGCCCCGCTGTTGCCATCATCACAATCTATGGTCAACGTCCAGCTGTTCTGACCTTGGTCTAGGTCTGTTTGACAGTACCCGTTGTCGCATGAAAAGGTGTACTCAGGACCTGCAGCCACTGCCACATACGCTATAGCGCCGGTCAAGCCCAGTGCGAGTGATAAAACGATCTTTTTGAAAGATCTCATAGTGCTACCTCCGTAAAATTAGTGAGGCGCCAAAGATAGCTGATGTTCTCCCAAATACAAGCGGCTTCGTCAAATATTCGTATTGCCCGGAAAGTGTGCTGCCAGTGGCCCGCCTCGAGCTCCATCGGGCCACTGGCTACGTGAGGTACTTCGCGACGGCGCCTCCGGCGTTTCCGTTGCTAATCGCCGAAAACTGCTTTTAGGTCGGACTCCCGCGCCTCTTGTGCCGATCTATCCCTGCAGCTGGAGCTGCCCGGTGCCGTCCTGACGCCTATTTATGCTCCGTAGCGCAACCGGGCCATGGCGCCGCGTCCTGCGAGCTGGCCGCGCGCATAATGGGCGGGCATCCGTGCCGACTTCCAGCGGCCTGCGAGTTGTGTCTCCGTGAGCGTGGCGCCGCGTTCAACGAGCGACTGTGTAGAGCCCACCCGGAACGAGTGTGAGCTAACGCGCCCGGTGACGTCCAGCGGGCCAGCGATGCGCTGGATGATGCGCGATACGCTGCGGGCGGTGAGTGCCAAGCCGACAGTGCGGCCGCCCTTGCGGACCGAGCGGAACACCGGGCCGTCCTGGATGCCTGCCTGTGTAAGCCATGCACGCACGCGCTGCAGGGTGGGGGCACCGAGGTAGAGCACGGCGCCGGCGCCTTCCTGGTCGGTCTTGGATTGGTGCACGGTGAGCCGGCCTGTCCCGTCCGGTTCGGTGGTGATGTCCTGCACCTGGACAGCCACGGCCTCGGATGCGCGGAGCATGGCGTCCGACATAATGGCGTCCGACATAACCGCAACCAGTGCGGCGTCGCGGAGCGCTTGGAGCGATACAGGGCGCAGGAGTGCTTGGATGGCGTCCGTACGTGACCACGTGAGGCCCGCAGCTTGGCCGCGCCCGCGCCCCCGTCCTTCCCTGCGGATGCCTGCGAGGGTGGTTTCTGACTGGGGGCCGGCCACCGTGGTGCCTGCCTTGCGATCCGCATAGCGCACGGCGCTGTGGACCAGGGCGATGGTCGCGGGCGCCTGGCCCGCGGCATGCAGGGATGCCAGGTAGTCGGACAGCGAGGCGTCCGACGGCTCCGCGCCATCAAGCCAGCTGCGAAAGCGGGCCAAGGCGCGGGTATAGGCACGCAGCGTGTTGGCGCTGAGCGCCCGGGCTTGCAGCTTCCGGGCGGCCCGACCTGCACTGATGGACTTCGGCGCTGCTGAGGACGCGGTGGGGGACACAGAGGGGTGCATAGCTGAAATACCGTTTGCGCCTGACAAGGTGAAGTATTGGGACCGCTGACCGCAGAGCGGTTTGTCGACATTGGCGTAATATCCCGCGTGCCCACAATGCCCGAAAACGCATGAGCCGCTATACCATAAACCTCACGGATGAGCTCTACCAATACATCTTGGACGTATCCCTGCGCGAACACCCCGTACTGAGGCGGCTGCGCGAAGAAACCAAGCAGCACCCGGACGGGAAGATGCAGATTGCTCCGGATCAGGGCCAGTTTATGGCGCTGTTGGCCCGACTGATGGGTGCGCGGCGCGCCCTTGAGATCGGCGTGTTCACGGGCTACTCCGCGCTGGCCGTAGCACTTGCGCTACCAGACGACGGGCATATTGTCGCCTGCGATGTCGAGGCTTCGTATACCGATGTGGCAGAGCACTACTGGAAGGAAGCGGGCATCGCCCATAAGATTGATTTGCGCCTGGCACCGGCAGCGATCACCTTGGCACAGCTTCTGGAAGAGGGAAAGGAAAACACTTTTGACCTCGCCTTCATTGACGCGGACAAGGAAGGCTACGACGCCTACTACGAATACTCGCTGCGCCTGGTGCGCCCTGGAGGCCTGGTGCTGATAGACAATGTGCTGCGCAAAGGCACCGTCGCCGGCCCTCCCTCCAGAAACAAGGCCACCGCCGCCATTCAGGCGCTCAACAGGAAGCTCCACAAGGACCCGCGCATTCACCTGGGACTCGTTCCTATCGGGGATGGCGTGACGCTCGCCCAAAAGATCTAGTACGTTCGCCGGCGCTGCCACGATCGGCTAGGCTGCACCGCAGGTAGACGCGCCTCGGTGGGCCGATCGTACGGCCGGCCCAGAACCGCCGCGATAGCTGCCGCGCGTGCAGATTCAAGGCCTGCCGGTCTGGACGTAGCCAGCGCCGCGTGGTCGTTAACAAAATGCGTCGACAGTTCGCCCCGCCGAAATGCCTCGCTCTCCATCACGCGGATGCAGAACGGTATCGTGGTCTTGACACCTGCTATGTCGTAGTCCTTGAGCGCCCGTAGCATGCGCCTTCGCGCTTCCTCGCGGGTCCGGCCCCAAGTGGAGACCTTGGCTATCATCGGATCGTAGTGGATGGAAACCTCGCCGGGTCCGTCAAATGCAGCGTCAGCGCGCACGCCCAAGCCGCTGCACGGCGCATGCCGGATCAATAGCCCTGCGTCAGGCAAAAACCCGCTGGCTGCATCCTCTGCATACACGCGGCACTCAATCGCATGCCCGCGCATTGCAAGGTCAGACTGCACGAATGCAAGCCTCTCTCCACGCGCTACGCGGATCTGCTCCGCTACCAGATCCAACCCTGTGATCCACTCCGTCACAGGATGCTCGACCTGGAGGCGCGTGTTCATCTCCATGAAGTAGAAGTGCTGATCGCGATCCAACAAAAACTCCACCGTTCCAGCACCGATGTATCCGCATGCGTGGGCCGCCTTGAGGGCCGCATCGGTCATCCGCTGGCGTAACCCTGGCGTGACGATGGCGGATGGTGCCTCCTCAATCACCTTCTGGTGCCGGCGCTGAATAGAGCATTCCCGCTCGTAAAGGTGGACGGCCCCGCCATGGCTGTCCATGAGCACCTGCACCTCCACATGGCGAGGCTTTACCAGGTACTTTTCAATGAAGACGCGGCCATCGCCAAAGGAGGACTGTGCCTCGCTCTGCGCCAACGCCATTGCGTGGGCCAGCTCACTGGGACTTTGGACCAGGCGCATGCCCTTGCCGCCCCCACCCGCCGCGGCCTTGGTGATGACAGGGTATCCGATTCCGTCGGCAATCGCAGCGGCTTCCTCGAGGCTTTCGACTGCGTCGGGGGTCCCCGGAACGATCGGCACGCCCGCCTGCGCCATGAGCATGCGCGCGCGCGTCTTGTCACCCATGATGGCAATGGCGCGCGCGGGAGGACCGATAAAGGTTAGCCCCGCCTCCTCGCAGCGTGCAGCGAATTCGGCATTCTCAGAAAGGAATCCGTATCCCGGATGCACTGCGTCAGCGCCATGCTGCATCGCGGCGTCCAGTACGCGGCCAATCGCCAAGTAAGATTCTCTCGATGGCGCTGGGCCTAAGCAACAGGCCTCGTCTGCGTATCGCACATGTGCACTTTGGCGGTCGGCTTCGCTGTAAACCGCTACTGTGCGTATCCCCAACTCCTTGCATGTGCGCATGATGCGCAGCGCAATCTCGCCTCGATTTGCAACTAGTACCTTGCGCAGCTGTCCCATGGATCGATTAGGGCGTGCATCACCACCACGCCCTGATGCCGTGTAGTGGTATGAAGTTGTCCAAAGGTACACGCCGTTAGGCAAAGTCCCAGATTATGTTCCGTGCTTGGCGCGCACGCCGAGTTGCGGATATCGCAGCGGCGAGGGGAGGCCTTTCAAGCTGCAGCCATGTGCAGCCTCTTCCCTGGTCAATATCGAATGAAGGCTGCGCACCCTACAGCACAGGAGGATCGACACATGGATAACGACCTTCGGAAACTGATCGGCGATCCCTGGTGCCGCATATACCATGGGAAACCGGAGCCCGGCGTAAGGCCTTCAAGCTGCTGGGCGTCAGCTATGCGTAGCCGGCCACGAGCGCGGCTAGGCTTTCCTCACGAGTTCGCAATCCACGCAAAATCAAGCCCCGCATGGACAGCCTGAAGGTCAAGTCGAGTGGCCCGGGGAATTTCACCTCTAGGCCCTCACACAACCGTGCGTGAACCTCTCCGTTCACGACTCTTCCTGCGCAGCCGTCTGGTCACGGATAGCGTCGAACCATGCAGCATAGACCCGTGTGCAAACAACGTCGGATTCCTACGTGCCCAATCCATTAACCATTGTAAGGCACGGAGCCACTTCCGCCTAAATCGCTTGTATTTCCGCATAGCCCACTGAACCAACGGGCAGTCAATGGCCTGTAGCGTGCTGTACATCGCAGATTTGCGAAATACTCCATAGTAGGTCATCCATCCCCGAATCGTTGCATTATAGCGCTCGGCCAGGTCCTCCAGCTTCAGCGAATTGCACCGAGGCGGTCGCCAGCTTCGTACCCGTCGCCGTATGGCCTTGACCAACTCCGCGTTGGAGGCCACACGCCAACGGCGTGATCGCCCACGCGTAGATCTGCGGCAGGTCGCGCAGCATGTGGGCGCCGTTGTGGTACAACTTGTAGGACCGGTGCCTCAAGAGCTTGACTCACCGCACAGAAGTGCCATAGGTCGCTAGAGGCATTAGGTATCTTGGGGAACCTTACCCCCGGGCCCAGACCGCTGCTGGCGCACTGTACATGCCTCCATCATCCCAGGCCTGCCCCGCAGGCGACGATGGCTGCGGGGCACACATCTGGACGAATACCCGAACCGCATAAGAGGCTAACGACGGGACAAAGACCCGTAGATTGCGCCGATTATCGCCTCGTTGGAGATAAATCCGCCGCCCCACGCGGCGTCGTATGCTGCGGTCGGCTCTTGGGCAATGATGGCCGCAAGGTCCAATCCGCTATCGATGCCCGCCTGCACCGCGTGCGTGATATCCTGAAGCAAGTCCCGGTACGCCTCCAGTTCGGCCTTGTTGGACAGTGGTCCGTGACCCGGAATGACCTTGGTATCCTCGTTGGATAATGCGAGAACCTGATTGACGGCACTAATCAATCCGTGGACATCGCCTCCGCCATCAAGGTCGATAAACGGATACATGCCGTTGAAGTAAATGTCGCCCATATGGAAGGCGTTGGCCCCCACAAACTGGATGATGGCATCGCCATCGGTGTGCGCACCACCATCGCCAACATGAAAGACGCGGATCTGCTCCCCATTCCAATGGAAGTTGAGCCCCTCCGTAAAGGTGATCACAGGCAGTGCGCCGGGTGGAGCGGCCGGGATTACCATCTCCATGGAACTCCTGAATTGCTCCACGCTCATCCTGGTGCGAACGTTCTCGTGCGCAATGATGATTGCCCCGGCCTTGCCGAGGTTCTCGTTGCCCCCAACGTGGTCTCCGTGAAAGTGCGTATTCACCACAAACTTCACGGGATGTTCGGTGAGCGTGGCGATGGCGGCAAGAATCTTTTCGGTCAGCGGCGCAAACTGATCGTCTACCAGAAAGACACCATCGTCTCCTACGGATACACCAATGTTACCGCCGGCCCCGGTCAGCATGTAGACGCCCTCTGCTACATCTAAGACCTCAATCTGGACGGCATCAAGATCCCGCTGGGCTAGCACCCCCGACACAAAAGAAGACAGCAAGGCCATTATGACAATAGAACGTGACAAGATTCTCATAGCGCTCCGCAGCTTGGTGAGCAGGTGAAGGATACTTCGCGTCCAGGCGCGGTGCTCCGCCTTTACGAATTCTTCGCTATCCCAATGCACGCTTGGCCGCGTGCGGGCGACACCGACAAAAATACCGCGTGGCGGGAATTTATGCGTTATGCGCCACTTGCGCTACCAGGCGCGCGCATTGCAGTTGCGCCCGGGGCTGAGGCTCTTAGCCCTCTCTTTGACTTCGCTGATCTTTGCACGACGCGCGCTGCTGTTGCACCGCAAAGCCGAGGCTTGTGGCGCACCGCAGCAGCCGGGGGCAGACATTCATTGAACAAGGTCGGCTTCCAGCGTGTACCATGCGTAGATCAACCGGCCCACCATGCAGCACCGCTACACATTCTGGCTAATTACTGCAGCTGATGTCCAACGCGCCGCGAATCCTCTGGGCTGACGATGAGATTGACCTCCTCCGATCACACGTCCTTTTCCTTGAAAGCAAGGGCTACCACGTAACCAGCGTGACCAACGGCGCCGACGCGGTCGCCGCCGTGGGTGAGGGGCCCTTCGATGTGGTCCTGCTTGATGAGCAGATGCCCGGCATGGGCGGCCTGGAAACGCTGGCAGCGATCAAGCGCATCCGCTCGCAGGTCCCCGTGGTCATGGTGACCAAAAGCGAAGAAGAACACCTCATGGAGGAGGCACTCGGCGACCAGATCAGCGATTATCTGACCAAGCCCGTCAACCCCAGCCAGATCTTGTTGACCTGCAAGCGCCTCCTGGAGCGTGCGCGCCTGCGCAGCGAAAAGGTGTCGCACGACTACTTGCGTCGCTTTGGCCAGATTGCCAGGGCGCTGGCGAGCCCGCTGTCCCACAAGGGCTGGGTCGACTTGTACCAGGAGATTGTGCGATACGATGTGGCGCTCGAAGGCGATGAGGGTGCCCGCCAGATTCTGCAGGACCAGCACCGGGAAGCCAACAGGGCGTTCGGCCGCTTCATAGGTGCCCAATACAAGGACTGGATCCGCGACACACGACGCGCTTCGAATAACGAACGACCCGTGCTGTCTCATGAAGTCGTCCCGACATGGGTGCTGCCCCAGCTGGACGAGCGACGCACTGTCATGTTCATGGTCATTGACTGCATGCGCCTTGATCAGTGGCTGGAGTTTGAAAAGCTGCTGTACCCGCTGTACACCATCGAAAAGGCGTTTCACTACTCGATCCTGCCCACCGCCACACCCTATTCGCGCAACGCCATCTTCAGCGGGCTGCTGCCGCGGGACATCGCGCGCCGGTACGCACGCGAATGGGATTCAGGCGACGATGATGAGCATAGCAGAAACCGCCATGAAAAAGCGTTTCTGGCGGACCTGCTTCGGCGCAAGCGCCCGCACGAGGTGCGACTTCGGTACCAGAAGCTGGCGGGCAAGGCGGACGGACGGGCGTTTGCCAACGAGGTAACAGACTACCTTCAGTCTGATCTGAGCGCCATCGTGGTCAACTTCGTCGACATCCTGGCGCACAGCCGCGCGGATTACGACATTATCAAGGAGCTGGCACCCGACGAGCGCGCATACCGGGCGCTGACCCGCACCTGGTTTGAGCATTCCTGGTTGTTTCAGGCATTCCAGAGTCTGACGAAGCACGATTGCACCATCGTGATTACAACCGACCATGGAGCCATCCGAAGCCTGCACGGGACCAAGGTCCGCGGAGACCGGCGCACTTCAACGGCCTTGCGCTACAAGTCTGGGCGTGGCCTCAAAGTCAACGGGAAACATGCGCTGGTCATAAAGAACCCCCATGCGTGGGGACTCCCTTCCGACCGCCTGATCAGCGACTACATCATCGCCAAGGAAGACTTCTACTTCCTGTACCCGACCAACTACCACTACTACCTGAACTTGTACAACGACTCTATGCAGCACGGTGGTGCGTCTATGGAGGAGATGATCCTTCCAGTAATCACGATGCGCCCGCGTCGCTAGATGCACACCTTTGAGCGGTACCTGCTGCAGCTGCCCCGCTACGGCGACCAAGGCAAGCGGGCTTTGTATCCGGGCCTTGAACGCATGAATGCACTCATGGCCGCGATGGGAGCACCGCACCAGCAGTTTGAAAGCATCCACATCGCCGGCACCAACGGCAAGGGATCTACTGCGGCGATGGTGGCCGCGATCATTCGAAGCACCGGTCAGCAGCGGGTCGGACTGTACACCTCGCCGCATCTTCTGTCCATGCGCGAACGAATCCGCTGCGACGGGGCTATGGTGCCTGTTGCGTGGATGAATGCAGCCGTGGCACGCCATCGGCCTTTGATGGATCGGGTGCAACCGAGCTTCTTTGAGGCAATGACCGCGCTTGCTTTTCTGTTCTTTGCTGAGCAGCGGGTCAGCCTTGCCGTCGTTGAAGCTGGCCTTGGCGGCCGCCTGGATGCCACCAACATGCTGACGCCGCGCCTGAGTATCATCACCGGAATTGACTTCGACCACACCAACGTGTTGGGCCGCACGCTTGCCGCCATTGCCCGAGAGAAAGGGGGCATCATAAAGCCTGCCGTGCCGCTGCTGACAGCGACGCATCAAGACGAAGCGCGACAAGAACTTAAGGTCATTGCTTCGCGGCTTGGCGCACCGGTCCATGAAGTCCGACATGAATGCCGACTTGCGGCTAGGCCTCATGGCGGGGAGGTTTCTGTAACCACGCTGCAGGCTCAGTATACCGGGCTAAAGCTTGGTCTGTCGGGCAGACATCAACGCACCAACGCCTGCATGGCCATCCGGGCTGTGGAGCTTGTGTACAGTCCCGATACCGCGGCGGTGCGAACAGGCCTCTCCAACGTGCAGGCGCTGAGCGGCCTCCGGGGCCGCCTGGAAACGCTGGCGACCGCGCCGCTGACCGTCTTGGACGTAGCACACAACGCAGCGGGACTGCGTGCAGCCCTCTCCTTTGCCGGTGCGAATTGTCGGGGACGACTTTTTGTACTTTTCGGGCTGGTCCGAAACAAAGATGTTGCCGCCATGGCCCAGGCTCTTTTTGATTCGCGAACTATTGTGTATACTTGCACTGTACGTGCCAAGCGCGGCTTGGCCGCAGGCGAGCTTGCGGTAGTACTGCGGGCATGGCATGTGCCGGTTGCTTTCGCCGGTTCGGTTGAAGAGGCCTCAATGCGCATGAAAGACCGCGCTGTGCAAAGCGATGTAGTACTGGTTTGTGGTTCTCACTACCTTGCAGCTTCGTTCCTCGAAGCGCATACGTAGTGATGTGTTGCGACTGAAGCGCGTTCTTCATGCAAATTGCGACAACAAAGCACCGGCTAGTTCGTACACTCTTGCGGCATTGATTACTGCTGCTGCGCTTAACCTCCTCCTGCCGGGACCGCCTGCCCGCTCCGAACACGCAGAACACGCATCCTAAGTCCCCCCTGCTGCTTGACACAGGGCCCTGCGGCCTGACCGGTTAACCCTCACCCTTTCGGGCGGCGAAATATGCTTTGACGCCCACCCACATCCTGATCACTCCTTCTCTGTCGTCAGACCTTATGAATCTCGCTGAACTGCAACGAATGAAGCTGGCCGAGCTCAAGCTTTTGGCCCGTGAGAACAAGCTTAAAGGCTGGACCCATTTGAATAAGTCTGACCTTGCCGCATTTTTGGCCACGCGCATACCTGATGCGCAGCACAACGGCGCGGTAGCCCGACCCGCTGCGCCTGCGCAGAAGACGCCCAAGCCCGAGCCTGCGGCTCCACGCCAAGCAATTCTGTTTACCGGGGGCCGGCCAGGTCAGCGTCCAGAGAAGCCGCGCCCTATGCGGCCGAGGATCAAGCGTACATCCACGGCTGACAGCACGCTTTCCCGCCCGGAGAAGCCGCGCCGACCGCAAGCCCCAGAGACGCACGAATCCCGTCCTCGCCCCCGCGTCAGCAGCGGGCGCCCACCAAGGGAAGAGTCCAAGCGAGGCTCGCGCCCTGATCCGCGGCGGGCCAACCCTCATGCGCGGGCCGAGCGCAGCCGGACTCGGCGAGAATCCAGGCGTGCCATGCGTGGAGAGCGACGCAAGCGGGTCTATGAAGGCCGCCCCGAATACATGGCGCGACACGCACCCGGCCGCATGGAGTTGGACGCCATGATCCGCAAGACTGGCGTGCTGGAAATACTGCCGGATGGCTACGGGTTCTTGCGCTCGCCTGAATACAACTACCTGCCCAGCCCGGACGACATCTACGTGTCTCCTAGCCAGATCAAGCGCTTCAGCCTGCGTCTGGGTGATACCGTAGATGGGGCAGTGCGTCCCCCCAAAGAAGGAGAGCGCTTCTTCGCGCTGATTCAAGTCAACAACATCAACGGACACGCACCGGGCAGCGTAGAAGAGCGGCATAGCTTCGATTACCTGACGCCACTGTATCCAGAGGAACAGCTGCGCTTGGAGACGCGGCCGAACGGCATGAGCATGCGCGTTTTGGATCTCTTCGCGCCCATCGGAAAGGGACAGCGCGGGCTGATCGTGGCGCAGCCCAAGACGGGCAAGACGATCCTGCTGCAAAAGATCGCCAACTCCATCTCCTCCAATCATCCCGAGGCGCACCTGCTGATTCTCCTGGTGGACGAGCGGCCGGAGGAAGTAACCGACATGCGTCGAAACGTCAAGGGGGAAGTCATTGCTTCCACCTTCGACCAAGATCCCGAACGCCACGTGGCCGTGGCAGGCATCGTCCTCGAGAAGGCCAAGCGTCTCGTTGAAGCCAAGCATGATGTGGTGATCCTTCTGGACTCGATCACGCGCTTGGCGCGCGCGCATAACGCGGTAGCACCCGACTCGGGGCGCACCCTTTCTGGTGGTATTGAAGCGGGTGCGCTGCGCGGCCCGAAGCGCTTCTTTGGCGCGGCGCGCAATGTGGAAGAAGGCGGCTCGCTGACCATCATCGGCACTGCGCTAATCGACACTGGCAGCCGCATGGACGAGGTGATCTTTGAAGAGTTCAAAGGCACCGGCAACATGGAGCTGGTCCTTAATCGCGAAATGGCGGACCGGCGCATATACCCTGCCATGAACGTAGTCATGTCCGGCACCCGGCGGGAAGAGCTGCTCATCTCTGAGGCCCGGCTTTTGCGCATATGGATCTTGCGCAAGCTCCTGGCCGACATGGAGCCCATCCCTGCAATGAATTTCCTCCTGGACCGCCTGCGCGGTACCAGAAGCAACGATGAATTCCTAGTGTCCATGAACTCCTAGGCTGGCGGATGCCACTTGGCGAGTCGATGGCTGCGCGCGAAGTCATTAAGGCGGTCCTCTTCGACATGGACGGGGTGCTCGTTGATGTCTCCCGGTCGTATCGGCGCGCGTTACGGGAAACCGTGCTGCACTTCACCGGGCGACGCATTACCAACCTGGTGGTGCAACGCTACAAGAACCGGGGCGGATTCAACGACGACTGGGCGCTTACGCACGCCATCGTATCCGACTGCGGCATGGCCGTGTCGCTCATGCGCATCACGGAGGAATTTCAGCGGCGCTACCGCGGCGATCACTGGAACGGCTTTATCAACGATGAACCGCCGTTGATTGCGAACACCACCCTGGAAATGCTCCGGCAACGCGGGCTGATTCTGGGCATTGTCACGGGACGACCGAACGCCGAGGCCCGATGGACGCTGGAACGCCTGGGGTGGCAGGCATACTTTCCGCTGCTCATAGCACGGGAACAGTACGGTCGGCGCTGCAAGCCGGACCCGTTCCCCCTCTTGCATGCCTTGGGCATTCTGCAGGCCGCAGGGCACCACATTCGCCCAGAGCACGCGGTCTATATTGGCGACACGGTGGACGACATGATCGCCGCCCGTGCAGCAGGGATGTGGGCAATCGGGATCGTGCCGCCCTACCTGGATCGCGTCGAGCAGAGCGCGCTGCTCTCAGAGCGGGGTGCACACCTGGTGTTGGACAGTCTGGACAGGATGCCCGCCGTGCTCCAAGATTGGCCCGCGGTGGCCACGGCAAGCGTGTGAGTACCGCGAGGGTGGTATCTTTCTAGGCGCAAGGGGGCACCGCAGACCCCTGGGAATGGTCGCGGAACCCCCTATCCTCCCACTCACCGGAAGACATAATGCGTTACGAGCGCTTCGATGCTTTGTTACAGCGTACTTTGACAAAATTTCGTTTCAAGCACTAACGCATGGTGAGGCTCCCGTTTTTTCTGGCGCGGGGGTTCGTAGCCGCCGAAACGATGGCCGGGGCCATGCCCGTAATCCGCCGCGCCCATCAGAGCGGCATGCTTACCACGGTGGACCTCCTAGGTGAGCACGTAAACGACCGGAGCCTGGCCTTGCAGGCGCGGAACCACTACATCCAACTGCTGCGGGCATTGGCGCACGAGCGCCATCAGCATGGTGTAGAAGTCAACATCTCCATCAAGCTCAGTATGATGGGGCAGACTTTTAATGAAGACTTTTGCCTGGAGAACCTGCGCGCGCTACTGACGGTAGCCCGCGAGCTGCAGGGCTTTATCCGTCTGGATATGGAGGACACCACGCTGCTTGATTCCACGCTGCGCCTCTTTGACGCCGTCTATCCAGAATACCCCTCGGAGATCGGCGTGGTGTTGCAAGCCTACCTCAAGCGTACGCCCAAAGACGTCGCGCGCATGTGTGCGCTCGGGGCGCGCGTCCGCTTGTGTAAAGGGGCCTACCGAGAACCGGCGCATCTTGCCTATCGGGACATGACGGAGATACGCGCACGCTACATCGAAAGCATGCAGATGCTCTTGACGCACGGCCGCTATCCGGCTATCGCAACGCACGATGATCACCTGATAGGTGCAACCAAGGCATTTGCCGCCGCGGAGGGTATTGCGGCCGAACGGTTTGAGTTTCAGATGCTGTTCGGACTGCGTCCAAAGACACAGCTCCGGATCGTGGACAGCGGCTACAATATGCGCGTCTACATCCCCTACGGCCGCATGTGGCTTCCGTACTACTACCGCCGCCTCCGCGAGCGCCCGGAAAACGTGACGTTTCTGCTGCGCAACATTTTCCGCGCATAGGCCTCGGCAGCGCACAGGCGAGGCCCGCGCCCAGCATCACTGCGGAAGCATAGGCACCGGGTGCACCCCCATCACTCCGCCGCGTGACGTCGGCAGATCCTTGCGTGCAGTTTCGAGGCAGCAGCCAAGGCCGCTGAGTGAACCTCCGCTCAGCACCCAGCCCGCAGGAGCCGCAGCCCCGGCTCCAAGTACACCGCCGCCTCGCACATCTTCGCACCGGCAGGCCAGTCCTATCGTCGGGTATTATGATGGTAATCCAGGATTTGGTCCGTCCTTTGACACGACGTACGTGTACGGACCCATTGAAGGGCGACACATAGGCGTCGGTGCGCGCCTGACTTGGCGTTAACCCTCGCCGCCGTTTGCACGGTCTTCGCGCGCTTGTCGTTTTTTTTTCGCGCGGTGCTTTGAGACACTGACCTCCCGCCGGCAGGCGCATCATGCCGCTCCTTCCACGCGGTGCCCTGAGCCTTAGACCGGCGCAGCATGGACCACTGCGCTGCATTTGATTTCGCCCGGAGGGCTAATGCGGACCGCAGAGGATCAGATGACCGTACCCACAAAGCTCCCTTGTGACCCTGAAAAGTTGCGGGAACCGCATCGATTTCTGGCCCAACGGGCGCGAATTGCTGAAGCGCAACGCATGCGACAACGCGCGGCGTGCCCTTATCGTATTCATCGGTAATCGGGCTGCGCCCATCGTCGCTTTCATGCCAGTGTCCTCATTCAGCCTTCGTAGCGCCGCTGGGGCAAAGGCCCTCGGTTGGGGGACTAGGCCGCGGGCAAACCCACCCGCCCGATGGCTTCCTTCCCAGCATTCGCGTCCTTTTGCCACCGCAAACGGCAGATTTCTGCCGTTTGATTGTCTGAGGTCACAGACCCTTCACTTAGCTCTGTAGTACGTTTCGGCTGACGTTATCCTACTCGAATCCACGGCTCGTTGCTCTGTTGCGTGCACCTCTCATACCGCGCGGCTCTTCGCGCCGCATCGCTACGCGGCAGTGCTACGCTGCTGGCTCGGCGGCCAGAAACCGCTCGGCGTCGATAGCCGCCATGCAGCCAGTGCCGGCAGCGGTTACCGCCTGGCGATACACATGATCCTGGGCATCACCGCACGCAAAGACCCCCGGTATGTTGGTATGCGTGGAACGCGGCTCGGTGATCAAGTAGCCCTGGGCGTCGCTCTCTAGCCAGCCCTTGAAAAGGGCCGTGTTGGGCGTATGCCCAATCGCCACAAAAAAACCGCCCACGGGCAGGTCGCGCTCTTCGCCTGTTTGCGCACTCCGAAGCCGCACGCCCGAGACCTCGTCCTGGCCCAATACGTCCACCACCATCGTATTCCAGAGGATCTCAATCTTGTCGTTGTCAAAGACGCGTTGCTGCATGATCTTGGAAGCGCGCAGCGCGTCGCGACGATGGATCAGGTATACCTTCGTGGCAAAGCGTGTCAAAAACAGCGACTCCTCCATTGCCGAGTCGCCGCCGCCCACCACAGCGAGCTCCACGCCCCGGAAGAATGCCCCATCGCACGTAGCACACGCGGACACACCTCGCCCGAGCAGTCGCTTCTCATTCTCTAGTCCCAGATACCGGGCACTCGCGCCAGTGGCGATGATCACCGCATCGGCTGCCATAGGCACCTCTTCGTCTACTACCAGCCGAAAGGGCCGCTCGCTGAAGTCCACATGCGTGACGATTCCTGACCGAATGCCTGCGCCGAATCGTGCGGCCTGGCGCTGGAAATCCTCCATCATTTGGGGGCCCATCACGCCATCGGCGTACCCTGGGTAGTTCTCCACATCCGTCGTGGTCGTGAGCTGCCCACCCGGTTCGATACCCGCAATCACTACAGGGCTCAGATTTGCCCGTGCGGCGTACAGCGCCGCGGTGTAGCCCGCCGGGCCCGAACCAATGATGATCACACGGTGCTGCTCCGCAGCACCAAAGTCCACATCTGCGGGAAGCACAGGCCGAGTCATACCCCGTAGTACCGGACTGATGAATAGAAGATGAACGCCGCGCGCGACAGGCGCGCCGCCTGCGGCTTCGCGGGCGCGATCATTGCGCGAAATCGTAAATGGACCACGCGTGCAGGCAGGTTACACAGCCTGGCCTACCAGGTTGTCCAGCCGCCTGGTCAATTCACGCTTGGATACATTGCCGACGACATGGTCCGCAACCGTTCCCTGACTGAAGAAGAGAAGCGTGGGAATAGAGCGGATATTGTAGTGCATCGGCACCACCTGGTTCTCGTCGACGTTTACCTTGGCAACCTTGGCCTTGCCCTCAAACGCTTCCGCCACCGCCGCAATCGTGGGCGCTATCGCGCGGCACGGGCCGCACCAGGCAGCCCAGAAGTCTACTAGTACCGGTACGGGAGAGTCCAGCACCTCCGCTTTAAAGGTGGCGTCTGTCACATTGATGTACTTGCCTGGCATATCTGTCTGTCGTCTTATCAATTGATTGCACTGAGCACGGCGAATCCCTGCTACGGATCGCGTGCGTTACTGTTTCTAGAAAAAACCGTGCCCGCACGTTATCTGGCAGACCTGCGCCATCACGCACTGCCCATCTGGCGTGTGATCGCCTGATCATAGATGTGGTGCAGCGCCTGGTTTGAGCGTTCAATGACCGTGCTGCCGTTGACCTTGATCTGAAGCCGACCCGCAGCTACGGTGCCAATCTTTTGTGCACGCACGCGAATTCCCTGGAGCGCCCTGTAGACCGCATCGCTATCGACCTCCTGCGCAGTGAAGACGATGCGCGACTGCGCCTCGCCAAAGAACAGCGCATCCAGCCGAAATGGATCAGCCACATCGAGCGCTATCGCTGCGCCCAAACCGTCAGACAACAGGGCCTTTTCGGCCAGGCAAACGGCCAACCCCCCGTCCGATACGTCATGCGCACTGCGCACCAACGAGAACCGTATCAGGCGCAGCATTGCATGTTGGACAGCCGTTTCCTCCGTCAGCTCCATGTGCGGGGCGCGACCCGCCGTAATGCCGTGGTTATGCGCCAAAAATTCTGTGCCTCCCAACTCACGGGCAGCCACGCGGTGGTCCCAGGCCTCGGGCGTTAGCAGGAACACGACGTCGCCTTCGTCCTGAAATGCGGATGCGGTGCCATGAGCCTCCAAATCATCCACGAGCCCCAGCATCCCGATGGTAGGCGTGGGAAACACCGCTCCATCTGGACTCTCGTTATAGAACGACACATTGCCGCCCGTTACCGGTGTACCCAGGGCGCGACACGCTTCGCCCATGCCGCCGACTGCCTCCTTGAAGGTCCAGAATACCTCTGGCTTGTAGGGGTTGCCAAAATTCAGGCAGTTGGTAATCGCCAGCGGCGCACCACCGGCGCAGACCACATTGCGCGCCGCCTCTGCTACAGCGATCTGCCCACCGCGGCGCGGGTCCAGATATACATAGCGCGCGTTGCAGTCGGTCTTCACCGCCAGCGCCTTCCGGGAACCCTTGATGCGCACCAAAGCCGCGTCGCTTTGACCCGGGCCCAAGACGGTGCCCGTACGCACCATCGTGTCATATTGCTCAAAAACCCAGCGCTTGGATGCGATATTGGGAGACGCCAAAAGGTGCTCCAAGGCAGCTGCCACCTCATATGGCGCGAGGTCCGCAGGCACGGCAAAGGTTTGTGCTGTGTCGAGGTATGCGGGCCGCTGTGCTTCGCGCTGATACACGGGCGCACCGCCACCCAGCACCAGGTGCGCAGCGGGCACATCAGCCACCATGGCGCCTTTGTGGTGCACCTTCACCCGTCCGTCTCCGGTGACTATTCCTATCGCCACGGCATGCAGGTCCCACTTGGCGAAGATGGCTTCAAGATCTTTTTCACAGCCCGGAGCACAGTTCACCAGCATGCGCTCCTGGCTTTCGGAAAGCATAATTTCGTACGCGCTCATCTCTGCTTCGCGCACCGGCACCTTGTCCAGGTAAAGCGTCATGCCCACCCCGCCTTTGGCGCTCATCTCGCACGAGGAACAAGTCAGCCCCGCGGCTCCCATGTCTTGGATACCGGCAACCACCTCGGCGCTGAGCGCTTCCAGCGTCGCTTCCAAGAGGAGCTTTTCGGTAAAGGGATCTCCTACCTGTACGCTCGGCCGCCTTGCTTCGCTTTCTTCTGAAAGCTCTTCAGACGCGAACGTCGCCCCATGAATGCCATCGCGCCCGGTGGCGGAACCTACGATGTAGACCCTGTTCCCAACGCCTTTTGCCGTGGCGCTGGCGACGCACCCGACTTTGACCACCCCCACGCTCATCGCGTTGACCAGCGGGTTGCCTTCATAAGCCGGATCAAAGTACACCTCGCCGGCCACGGTAGGCACACCGAAGCTGTTGCCATAGTCCCCGATGCCGCGCACCACGCCGTCGAACAGGTAGCGGACGCGCGGATTGGCAAGCGAGCCAAAGCGCAGTGAGTTCAGCGCGCACACCGGGCGGGCGCCCATGGTGAAGATGTCACGGTGGATGCCCCCCACACCTGTTGCCGCGCCCTGATACGGCTCTACGGCCGAGGGGTGGTTATGGCTTTCGATCTTGAATGCTACCGCCAGCCCATCACCGATGTCCACCAGACCGGCATTCTCTTCGCCCGCGCCCACCAGAAGCGCCCTGCCTTCGCGGGGCAGCGTCTTCAGCACCGCAATAGAGTTCTTGTAGGAACAGTGCTCGCTCCACATGACCGAGTAGATGCCAAGTTCGGTATAGGTGGGCGTACGTCCCAGCTGTTGCGTGATCCGGTCGTATTCCTCAGAGGTCAGGCCGTGCTCAAGGGCCAGTGCTTCGTCTACAACGGGGGGCTGAGTTGCGGGCATTTGCGGACCGGTCGTGCCAAAGGGAGCCGTACATCACGCGCATCGTGGCGATGCCGCCCGCTTATACGCGCCTCAGCGTACTTGTATGCCGCCCGGCGCAGATCCGCGCACCCTCCACGGCTGAGTCAACGGCCCTTGGACCGCTGGAAGAAAGTCCGACTGTACAACATCGGGCGCAAGGACGCCACGCCCCGCGTGTTGGACGACATCTTTACCCTTCGCAACGTTCCGCGTCCGCTGCGCCAGCTTGCCATCCAAGGGCTTGGCCAGGCAAACCGACGCTCCTGATCATCAATCGCATGGATGAACACCCCGCAAGACTGATGGACCGCTAGACGCATGCTCATCGAAAACGCCATTGAAGATGCCATCAACTGCTTCCCTATGGACGCCTCTCCAGTACCGTGCCTTTGCGTATCGATCGGAACCTGCTGCAGCTTACGCTGATTGCCAGCACGCTGTACCAGGGGCTGGCGAAGCGTCTGGGCGCACGCTATCCGGTCGCCAAAAGCCGGATCCTGTTCAATCATTTCGTCCGCGCCCCCGCCACGGTCATCACCCGTGAAGATCCAGTCATAATCCGGCTCGCCCGCCGAGCGCACAACAACGCGCTGCGCGCCGCAGGCTACCTTGGACCCCAAGGCCGAATCCCTTGGAGGCACGACCGCCAACGCGTCATCGAATACCGTTGATCACACGCAGAAGTATGCCAACCTGTCATCCAAAAATCGTGGTTGGAGATTCGGACCCGTGGCCACCGGAGCGCTGGCCGCTGCAAGAACCCGGCGGTCTCCATGATGACCGCCGGCCACACCGGGAGGCCGCTACCAGGGAGTTGTGGACTCGTGTTCGATATGGTCCGGCAATCTATAGCTGACGCCTTCTTCGTCAAAGATCGAAATCATCAGCATCTGCATAAAGTTATGCGCGCGAACCAGTCCCTGGTGCTTGAGCCATCGCTGTGCGCGTTGTTTGAGCCGGTAACTTGCCAGTGTGCCGGTCACACGCGTTTTTGGATAGCCGAAACTGTCAGCTAGTTGATTCCCGATCAGTGCCCTGGATACCCGGTACGCCAACGCAATAGTTTTTTTCTCTTGAACTGGATCGGTCACTTTCGCTACCTTGGGAATAGAATTGATTAACGCGTTGGCCATAGCAGCGGAGTCCGCATCCGGAAGCGGTTCACACATGAATCCGATGCGATAGATCCGCTCTGCTTCGTTGCCGCTTGTATAGAGAATGGACTCAGGAATTCCCATCAGATAGCCGGCATATCGCCAGACGGCAAGGATGCTTGCTTCTTCTTCCTCACTAAAGCGCGCGCCCAGGATCTTGGCAAAGGTCAGCAGACGATGGGAGAAGACGGAAATAGCCAAGCCAAGATTGGCCGCATGCACCGGCACGCCAAGGGCCTCAGCGTCCCACTTTCCTGACGTTTTAAGCAAGTACCTGATGCGAGCATGTACAAAGCGGATGCGAACCGATAGCTTCCATCCGTCTCCGTCTGGCCTCAATCCGCTGGGATAGAAAATCTCCAGCAGTTGGCGGTTATTCTGGCGCAGGCGACGGCTGGTCAACGCCACACGCCCCGTCATGGCGAAGGATTTTGCAATAGTGGTCGAAAACCCTTCCACCAGCACGCCGGCCACGAAGGCAGCAAGTAGGAAGTCGGCATTCTTGTGAAAAGCACGGATGCCGGGGGTAAAGGCCGCGTAATCAAGCCACTGCGGATCACTCTGACTGCGGAAAAATTTGCGCAGCGGCTCTGGTGCATCGTTCAGTCTACGATCATTCCGTTCAATTCCAGCCTTGATGAACCGATGCAGATCCGCCGGGGAAAGGGCTGCCGTCTCTGCCATGACCGGATCGAGAGCCGGATCACCGATGTGCGTGTGCCTGATGTAGTTTTCGGCTGACCTGGGATGAGTGAGACAAGCCTTCTCGTACCGGGCCACATAAGCAGACGGCGGATATGTCTTCTCTGCGCTCATTTCCTGCGCAATTTAGTACACGCGCGCTCCTATGTGGTTCGCGGGCTGACAGTCCTGGCCTTAGCAGGGACGGTGCCTGGGCACCAGTCCGTAGGACCCGGTAACTGTCCGTCGCTTTCGCTTCGGGTCGCAGCCCTAACTTCTGGAACTGTGTTTAGGCCCCCTCTCGTCGAACCACGGCGCAGCGATTGTCGGCACCGGGCGCGCTTTTGGGCTACATCCGGCGTGCAACGGGAAAACGATCGGGCAGGATCACAGGGTCTGCTTGTCTTGACGAAGGATACGGCCAAAATCGGTGCGACGCCTGAAGGAGCTGCGAGTGAGGAAGCTGACCGATTCAGCATTTTGGTCGGCGCATGCGCGGACAGGGCATATGGGCCGAAGACGATCATACGGTGACTTCGCGATCCATGGTGCGACCCATAATTTCCGCGACGCGGTAATGCAACATCAGTAGTGCAGGTACCAGCATCATCAGGATCACCGTGGCAAACAATACGCCAACACCCAGACTTACGGCCATGGGTATCAGAAACTGTGCCTGCGTGCTTCGCTCCAGAATCAGGGGCAGGACACCAAGGAATGTGGTGACCGACGTTAGCAGTATCGCTCGGAAGCGCTCCTTTCCACCTTCTCGTATCGCTTCCCGCATCGGGACACCGGATCGCCGCCTTTCATTGACAAAATCAATAAGAACCAGCGAATCGTTTATGACAACCCCGCTCAGCGCCACGATACCGAAGAGGCTGAGCATGCTCAAGTTCAGTCCCAAAACGATATGCCCGATCAGAGCACCGACAAAGCCAAAAGGAATCACCGCCATTATTATGAACGGCTGGACATAGGACCGGAGGGGAATAGCCAACAGCGCAAAAATGACAAACAGCGCAATAATAAATCCCTGTGCAAGCGCGGATACCGCCTCGGCCTGTTGACGCTGCTCGCCTTCAAAGCTGACACGCAAGCCAGGTATTGCGCGCCGGATGGTGGGGATTACTTCGTCTTCCAGTTGGGCAATGACGGCATTGAGCGTGTTCTGGCCCTCATTCACGTCCGCCGTGACGGTTACGACACGGCGACGGTCACGCCGTGCAATGGCAGACGGTCCGCTACCGAATCGGACGCTGGCGACTTCAGCCAGTGGGATCCGGGCACCGGAAAACGTCTGTATTTGCATTCTCTTGACATCGGCCAGCGTGTTGCGCTCGTCTTCGGGCAGACGGACGACTACCCTTACGTCGTCCCTGCCTCGCTGGATACGAGCGGCCTCAACGCCGAAGAATGCACTGCGCACCTGGTACGCCATGTCCTCAAACGTCAACCCAAGGGATCGTGCATCCGGCTGCAATTCCAGCTGAACCTCGCGTTTTCCCTTGGTACGATCGTCGTCAATGTTTGAAACCCCTTCAATGTCAGCAAGCCGTGTCTTGAACCGGTTTGCTGCGTCGTCCAGTGCCACCGCCGTTGGTGCGCTCAATTCAGCCCGTATGCTGCTCCCGAGATCCAGCAGTGCGGACTGAAATACCAGGGAACTTACACCCGGCAGTTCGCCCACTTCTTCACGCCACTCTTCCTCAAATCTGGCAGCGGGAAACGCCCGGATTTCCGCGCTGACCAGTTCAAAGTTCACTTCGCCCAAGTGCGGCTGCACGATGACCTCCTGGTCCGCTGCCATGGGCCCAAACGCTAGCGAGGGATGGTCACCGACGATGGACATCGTGTTGATCACGGGCGGAGGATGATCCTCTGGCAGCGTAGCGTGCAGCTCGGCTGCGGCTTTGTGGCCCATGGCTTCAACCACGGCATTTATCTGCTGCGTTTGACTTGCGGTCGAACCCAGCGGCATTTCTATTCGTGCTGAAACGACCTCGCCCTCGATTTCAGGGATGAAGATAAAGCCGACCAGGCCGCTCCGCACGATACCCAGAGACCCTGCGATGGCGACAATCGAACAAATAAGCACCCGGCCGTACCGGCGAATGGTGAAGCGCAGCAAGGCGTCCAGCGGACCGTGTATAAACCGTCGCAGCGCGCGCGTAGTGGTCGACTGTATGCTGCCGATCCTGCGCATAACAACACCGCGATGCTCGTTGCGCTTCATGTGCGCCAGATGTGCCGGCAGTATGAACAGTGATTCTATCAGCGAAAACGCCAGAACGGCAATCGCAACGGTCGGGATCGAGCGCATCAACTTGCCCAGGGACCCTGGAACAAAAAGCATCGGCGAAAACGCCGCAATGGTCGTGAGGACTGCAAACGTAATGGGTACGGACATCCGTTTGGCTCCTTGAATGGCCGCGCGCAAGGGCGGCGCACCGAGCTCCCGTTCCCGATAGATATTCTCTCCTACCACGATCGCGTCGTCGACAATTATGCCGATGGCGACGATGAAGCCAAACAGCGAGGTCATCTCAATGGAAACGCCCAATAGCGCCATTACCGAGAATGCACCCACAAAGGAGACCAAAAGGCCAATGGCCGTCCATATTGCCAAGTGAATATTCATGAACAGGACCAAGGCCAAGGTCACAAGTATGAATCCCGCTATGCCATTGTTTATCAGCAAGTTGAGGCGGCTTTTCAGGTAGACGTGCTCATTGCGCCAGGTATCTACGGAAATACCTTCAGGTATGGTCGCGCGAAATCCATTCAGGTAGTCTTCCACGGCTTCGGCGATGTCGAGTACACGTTCGTTTCCTGTGCGCGAAACGGAAATCAGTGCAGCCGGCTGCCCCTCGAATCGCGCAATCAGATCATCGTCCGCGAAACTTTCTGTTACGGTAGCCAAATCAGCAAGCCGGACCGTCTCGCCTCCTTTCCCGACCAGAACGATGATTTCCTCAAAATCCCTTGCCGTGTAATCCTGACCCTTGGACCTGATCAAAATCTCTTCGCTTCGTGTCTCCAAGGTGCCGCCCGGCAGATCAAGGCTTCCGCGCCGGACGGCGGCCGCAATGTCCGAGAGTCTGAGCCCATAGGCGGCGAGCGCTCTTTCAGGTACTTCTATAGAAATCTCGTAATCCGATACACCCACCAGCGACACAAAGGAAATCTCGTCCCGCGCGGTCAGATCGTCCTTGACCTTCGTCGCCAACGTTTTCAGCGTACGCTCACTTGCTGCTCCGTAAATCGCAATCTGGAGCACGTTCCGGCGATTGGTTAACTCCCGTATTGCAGGACGCTCGGCTTCAGCGGGGAACGTGCTGATCCGATCTACGCCGCTTTTGATATCGTCCAGGACTTTGTCCACATCCGCTCCCAGCTTCAGGCTGGCAGTCACCACACCTATATTCTCAGCAGCGATTGATGACAGCCGATCGATACCGTCTATGCCCTCAACCGCATCCTCGATACGGCGCACAACGCCATCCTCTACTTCTTCGGGCGAGGCACCATCATACTCCGCGCGGATTTCGATGATATCCAAGCTGGCTTCCTGGAAAACCTCTTGCGGAATGCGGGATAAATTCAGGACTCCGAGAAGCAGAATAAGCAGCATCAGCAAGTTGGCCGCGACGCTGTTCCGCGCCATATAGGCAATGGCTTGCTTCATGGCCGTAAGGTGCTTGCTCCCGAATCGACGGCCCGAACACGCATGCCGTCGACGACAACCTCCAGCATGCTGACGACCACCGAGTCCGCGCCTGTAATGCCCCCTGAGAGGAAGAGTGTGTCCTCCATCTCATGAATAATCTCAACGGATTGCTCGTAGAGGCGAAGGTTCCGGACAACCCAGACCAGGTTGCCCTGTCTCAGGGCTTCGCGGGGCAGCGTGTAGTAGCGGTCAAATTCTCTGCCTGCGATATAGGCCGTCACAAACGTACCTACGAACAAGGGGGGGCGATCGTCCCGTTGCTCGTAGGGCGCTTGCACGCGGACGACTGCGTTGAGCATTCTTGTAGTCTCGGACAACACTCCTTCTGTACGATGTACTACGCCCGACCATTCGTTCGCGCCGGCTGCGTTGCGTGCGACGATTCTGGCGCGTGAAGCCGGTCCACCAGGCTTTAGCAGATCGCCCAGCAGGTCCATCTCGTTACCCGCAATGGGCACATCAACTTCCACGGCGTCGGTTCCGAAAAACGAAGCCAATGCGTGGCCAGGAGTGACATATTGATCCAGGTCCGCGCCTTTGCTTCGCACGCGCCCGTTGTACGGAGCCACAATACGCGTCCGGCTGAGCTGCACGTCAGCATTGTGCAATCTTGCCTTCGCGCTTCGCAGTTGTGCAGCAGCGGCACGCCATTGCGGCTCCTTAAAGACCAGTCTGCCGAGCACGGTGCTGTCCATTTCCTGCTTGACACCTGATCGACGCTCAAGGACGGACCACTCCTCCTTTGCGATGGTCATTTCCTCTTCTGCCCTGAGCAAGTCCAACTGGCGCTGCGTTACTTCCGCCTGTGCCACGGTCACCGCGTTTGCGTAATCGGTGGAGTCGATTCTGAGGATCTCGTCGCCTTCGCGGAAAACACCTCCTGCTACAAATTCGTCGGCTACCCAGGTAATCTTACCGGCTACCTGGGCCACGAGCGTTACTTCCCGTCGCGGCCGGACTGTGCCGGTTCCGCTTACGGTGATTCGTCCTTCATGAACCGATGGTGTTACCACCGTCACGAGCGGCACAACCGGCTCCGACGCGAGCAACGTCGTTCCGTCGGACTGCCGCAGCTCTCGTACGATCACACCAAGTGAAAGGATGGCAACGATTGCCGCCAGCAGAATAATCCATCTCTTGCGACTCATGAGCAGGGCAAGCGGTAGGAATAAGTCAGGGAGACACAGCGTGCGAGGAAGCCAATTCAATAATCCACGCGCCGCCCAGAGACCGGTGAACGGCAAGTCTGGCCTCGGCCAGAGCGCGGCGTGAGGCCACCAGCGCACGTTCAGTCTGCAACAGGTTCAGCTGCGCACCGAGAACAGCCAGATAGCTTCCCACGCCATGCAGATAGCGGCTTTCCTGGCTGCGCACATTCTCCAGTGCCAACGTGCGCGCGGCGTCAAGAGAATTATGCTGCCTTCCAAGATTTCCGTAGTCGACCAGCGCGCCCTCCACATCTCTCAATGCCACCAGCACCGTCTTTTCGTATTGGGCTGCGGCCTGGCTATACTGGGCCCAGGCCGCTCGAACGTTTGCCCTGATTGTTCCGGCCTTGAAAATCGGCGCGGTCAGGCCCGCGCCCAAAAGCCAGAAGTTCTGACCCGCCTGCACAATCTCTGAGAGTATGCTGCTCTGCGTACCGGCCGCTCCCGTTAGCGCAAAACTTGGAAACCGGGCCGCCCGAGCCACACCGATGCGCTCGCGAGCAGCTTCCAGGCGCTGAAATACAGCAACGACATCCGGGCGGTCCTTCAGCAAATCAGACGGCAGGCCGGCAGGGATTTCCTCCAGTGCATACGAGAAGGCCTGCTCGGGAACCAGAATGGTGTCTGTCGACACCTGATATTGTCCCAAAAGAAGCGCCAGGCGTCCCCTGGCTGACTCCAGCTGACTTTCCAACCCAGGCAGCTCTGCGCGCGCAACTTCAAGCTCCTGTTCGGCGGCATAATACTCACTGGAAGGGGCGAGTCCGCGCGTGTACCGATCTGATACGATAGCGGCCCGCTGCGCCAAGACATCAATGCGTTCTTGAACGAGCGCCCGCATACGCTGGTGCGCGGCTATTTCGAAGTAGACCGCAATCGTTTCGCCAATCACGCCGAGTAGTACGGTGCGGGCGTCGGATTGCGTCGCAAGCAGCTCCTGCAATGCGGCGCGCTTCAAACCCCGCGCGCGCCCCCAAAAGTCCAACTCATATGCAAAGCCAAGCGATGCGCTGTACGTCGTGTATTCAAAACGTTCGGGGAATTCAGGGCCACCCGGGACATTGATGCGCTCGCGCAACTGACCGCCGATTCCGGTATTCGAGGGCGTATTCACCTGCTCGCGTCTCCCCGCCAAGTCAACCGAGGGATACTGTCCGGCGCGCGCAATGCGAAACCGGTTTTGCAATTCCTCTACGCGGGCCACGGCCACCCGCAAATCCAGATTGCGAACAATGACAGAATCGACGAGCTGGTTCAAATGTGGATCTCCAAATCCGTGCCACCAGAGGTGCTGGGCGCGCTTCTCCGCGACTGCTGCCGCTTCGAACTCAGCGGGAAGGGGTGATATGGGATCTTCCAGAGGCGGTGCCATGGAGCATCCCGCAAAGCCGGCAGCGGTAATCAGGACCACGGCCAGCCATGTATGCCGCACGCAAGCGGCCTTTGCAGCGGCATACATGCTTGTTCGATATGCAGCAGCCAAGAAAACCGTGCGGTGTACGGGCATCACTAACAACGCTATGGGTGAAGCTGGAAAATAAGCTAAGAAAACTTGCCACGCCTGCCGTGCATAACCCCCATGCCTGTCGCAAAAGACCAAGGCCCGAACGGACGCGCAGGCGGTGCTGCCACGGGCGTGAGAAGCCCGCACATGCCCCTTGCGGTGAAGGGACAGCCGCAAGGGCTATAGCACACAGGAGGTCACTCCTTGCGGGCGGCGGCCGCGCGGATGCTGGTCCATGTCCGTTCGGCCCACTGCGCTGGGCGCGCAGTGCCCCGATAGCGTTTAATCTCACCCTGCATGATGACCGTATATCCCCTCCCCATCGATGTTGCTTCTGAGCTGTTTCCAATCGCGAAAGACGCAAGCCGGACCTCTGGCTGGTAGCACGAGCACACCTCAAGCCCGAAGCCACGCCGATGAGACTAACCGCCGCCGTACCTTGGGCGTGGCCTCGTGTGCATTCCCAGGGTCAGAAGGCAGCGCCCGCCGCACTTGCTAAGGGTTCCAGATTGAGCCGTTCGCAGCATGAAAAAGACATGGCTGTCCTGGAGTACGGGCAAAGATAGTGCTTGGGCGCTCCATGAGCTAGGCGGCAGTGATGCATACGAAGTCGTTGGTCTTTTCACTACGGTCAATGAATCCTTTGACCGCGTCGCCATGCACGCCGTACGGCGAACGCTGCTGGAAACGCAGGCTGCCGCTACCGGACTGCCGCTGCATGTGGGGACGATTCCATGGCCGTGCACAAATGCACGGTACGAAGAAGTTATGCAGCGGACATGGGAGGCCGCGGCGGAACGCGGAATCGAAGCGATTGCGTTCGGAGATCTTTTTCTGGAAGACGTGCGGCAGTATCGGATTAACTTGCTAAAGGAATCGGCCCTGGAGCCGGTATTCCCGCTCTGGAACCGGCCTACCTGGTCTCTGGCCCGGTTGATGATCCGGTCCGGTCTCAAGGCAACGCTGACCTGCGTTGACCCTGAGCAGCTGCAACCTGATTTTGTCGGGCGGGAATTTGACTCCCGCTTGCTGCGTGATCTTCCGCCCAGCGTGGACCCCTGCGGAGAGAATGGCGAGTTTCATACGTTCGTTCACGCAGGCCCGATGTTGGCCTACCCGCTCCGCGTGACCACCGGGCAAGTAGTCGAAAGAGACGGATTCCACTTCGCGGATGTTTATGCCGGCAGTAATCCACAGCCCACAGCCGACGTTTGAGCGCGGGCATCTGCTAGAACAAGCTTAGCGCGCCCGTGCGGGGACGCAGACTGCCGCTTGAAGCAGCATCCGTGTCGCGGACTCCTTCAGGTGTGCCTGGTGCTGGAGCCTCGGCCTGGCCCTGCAGCAAGGCCGAGGCAGCACTTCGAGCCGTCATGTGCCGGACCTGTCTGGCCCGACAAGCGATGCGAATGCAAAAATGACTACTTTTTGCATAGAGCTTTGTCGTTTCGGGACCAACGTTTGGCATGGTGCACGCAGAACAGGCGTGACAAGCCGTTCTTCCGCGACCCTGCCGTAACCTGCCGATTCCTCTCGCGATACCTGAGCTATGGAATTTTCTGGCTTTAACAGACCCGGTCGGGTGCCCTTGCTCCTGAGCATCATGGCCATTCTGATCGGGACCTTGGTACTGGGGATAATCCTGCTGCACCTTAAGGTGGTGCTTATTCCGTTGGCCGTGGCTCTGTTGTTATCCATAGTGTTCCGGCCCATTGTGCGCTTTCTGAAGGAGAGGCGAGTGCCTGATTTTCTTTCTCTTGCGATTGTGGCTGTTGCGTTGATGCTGGCGATCATGCTTCCGGGGTATTTGGTCTATGCCAGCGCCATGTCGCTCACGCGAAACCTTGACACGTATGTGCCGCGCATAGAATCGCTGATCAGCGGCATAGCAGAGGCTGCCGTGCAATTCGCGGCGCGTATCAATGTGGACCTCGCCGAAGTCGACTTCAGTCAGATCATTGACGTATCGTCTATTGCCTCGGTGGTCACGGGTACAGTCGGCGAAACGGTCGCACTGGTGGCCAATGTATTCCTGGTTTTACTTTTCATGCTGTTCATGCTGGCCGGAGCAAGTCAGCTTGAGGGGAAGATCCGAAAAGCGTATCCTGAAGCGATGGCCGCGCGCATAAACCAGGCCATTGATAGAATCAGCCGTCAGGTTCGCCGGTACCTGGTAGCAAAGGCGCTCATCAGTGCAGGAACCGGCGTTATGGTCACGCTGGCGCTGTGGCTTTTGGGTGTGGATTTTCCGGTGTTCTGGGGCTTTTTGGCCTTTGTGCTGAATTTCATTCCGACTGTTGGAGACCTGGTTTCGACGCTGCTGCCCACACTACTAGCACTGCTTCAATTTGAGACGCTTGTTATTCCCGTTCTGTGCTGTCTCAGCCTGGTCCTGATCCAGGCGGTGATGGGCAATGTTCTCCAGCCTCGAATCGTCGGTTCCAGCCTGAACTTGAGCCCGGCGGTAGTGCTCGTGTCGCTCATATTCTGGGCCTGGTTCTGGGGCATACCAGGAATGATTCTGGCCATTCCACTTACAGCTACCGTAAGGATTGTATTTGAGAACATAGAGGGATTGCGCCCGTTGGCTACGCTCATGGGGGCGGAGGCCGGCGGCAAACCAGCACCCGTACACTCTCCGGACCCGTAACTTACGCTCCGCATCTGCTTTGCG
This sequence comes from Rhodothermales bacterium, assembly GCA_951812585.1. GTDB lineage: Bacteria > Bacteroidota > Rhodothermia > Rhodothermales > Bin80 > JAAXGV01. Next base: position 1,459,377 of record OX638318.1, read on the forward strand.
ACCGGCGGCTGATGGCTGGATCCCCTGGGGCGATGTGCCCCGGAAACAGGCCTGTCTGACAGGCCTTGCAGTAAACGAATCATCACCGCCATGATTTACCTACCCTCATGCTTTTTTCATCCTGCACACGTCGTCATTTTGCCTTGGCCTTCGTCCTGGTAACGATGACCCTGTTCGCTGCCCCTCTTCAGGGGCAAAGCGTTCGGGAGCAGCTGATTGAAGCCAAGGAAATGCTGACCGACGGAGCTAATCGCCGGGACCAGGAAACGCTTCTGCGGGCCCGCACACTGTTTGAAGAGCTCGTAGGCGCGGACACCCTGACCATGTTTGCCCATTATTATGCCGCTTCTGCGGCAAACGAGCTGGCCAATATTCTTTCCCAGCTCGAAGAAGGATCCCACCGGCGTCAGATCCTTGAATACGTCAACTATGCGATAATGCATTTTGAAGCGGCAACAGCGCTCGACGATAACTTTGCCGAGGGCTGGTTGCTGCTGTCCGCGTCCTATGCCCAGAAAATAACGGTTACGCCGCTCAAGGCCATTGGCCTTGGACGAAAGTTCAGCAAGGCAATGGCGCGTGCCAGGGAGCTGGCGCCGGATAATCCCAGAGTCGTGTTGCTCGGCGCTATCACCGACTACAATCTGCCGCGGATTGTCGGTGGCAACAAGGAGCGCGCCGTGGGAGAACTGAAAGAAGCTGCGACCCTGTTCGCCAATGAAGTTGTGGAAGATTCTGTGCTGCCATCCTGGGGGCACGAAGAAACGTATGCACGACTGGGAATAGCCTTCATGGACGAGGGTAATCTGGCTGAAGCCCGCGCTTCTTTCGAGCGGTCCCTGGAGATCAATCCAGATTTCGGATGGGTAAAGCATATCCTGATCCCGTCCCTGGAAGAACTGGAAGCAGAAGTAGCAGCAGAGAACTGACCGAGCTGATCTGCGCCGCGGAGCCACCGGAGTGCGCTATGGACCAGACGGGGCTGCGTAGAGAATCCGGGCGGGGTAGCTCGGAATATTCATGGGCCGGTAGACGCACGACGATCGCTTCGTGAACGGTTGGTACAGTCTGGTACTGCTCGTCCGTATCCCTGGGCCATCATAATGGACCATAATGGACGAAATGCCTTTAATGGTTGCGCAGAAGGCACAGCGCTTCCGGGTTCATGGGAACGGTGTTCCCTTTCTTCCGCGGCATGCGTGGCAAGGCACAATCATCGGGCCGGCCGCGCGCCATTGCCTGACGTCCAAAGCCGATAAACCCGCTTTGCAGCGTAGCGCCCGTGTGCCAGGACCTGGTGCCAGGCGCCTGCCTGCGCGTTAAGGGCCCCGCCTGCGTAGGCCCGGAGGGGTGCGCACCCGTGCGCGCCGGCAGGGCATGATCGCCCGGCACGGCTGGCCCATGCTGCACCAGTCAGACGAGCGGCCTTTACCACAGCGTGTAACGCGCGCCGAGGAAGAAGTGGCGCGGGGCGGCGGGAAAGAACTGCGGCGCGCCAAACCCCGCGTTGCCGTACAGCAATACGCTGCTGCCCAGGACATTGTTGATGTCGAGGTACGCCTCCAGGCCCGCAAAGGACGACGACGGCGCGAAGCGATACCGCAGGGACGCGTTGACCAAGGCATGGGCATCGACTTCGTACTCAGCGCTCAGCGCACCCGTCGCATCGCGCCCACCCCCGTTGTCCACGAACTGTGCACCCGTATACAAGAGGTCCATACGCACGCTGAGCCCCTTGATGCGGTAGGTAAGCCCGCCGCTTGCCACCGGCGACGGAAAGCCCGCAATCGGGTTGTTCGCCCGATCTACGCCCTCGGGCGTAACGTACTCTACAAACTCCACAAAGCGGCTCCGGCTGAAGGTTGCGTTGCCGTAGGCGTCCAGGCCCGGACTGAGCCGAACCGCGGCCTCCAGCTCTAAGCCCATGTGCCGCGTCTTCTGCGCGTTGCCCGTGCGCGGCACGCCGAACTGGTCCAAGCCGCCGCTAGGGACGATTTCGTCGCTGAACTCCATAATAAATACGTTCGAGGCAACCCGCCAGGATGTCTGCGATGCCTGCACGCCCAGCTCCACATCAACAAGATGCTCGGGGCCCACAAAAGGCGCATCGTAGTCGTAGTTGTCCGCGCGGTCCTGCCTGAACTGGGGCGTGGCACCCGCGCCTGCTTCTTCGCCTTCATACAGCGACTTGTGCCGGGGCTCGCGATTGGCGCGCGCAACGCTGACGTACGCGCTCAGCGGACGCTCCGGGTTGAAGGTCACGCCCAGCCGCGGGTTGACGAAGAAGTACGGCACCTGAAAGGCATTGCCGAAGAACGCTTCGTCATACGTGCGGTACTGCCGCCAAGTGAGCTGCATATCGGCCTGGACCGCGATCCTCGGATGCGGTCGCGCCAGGTGACTGCCAAACGCGGAGGCGACCACCTTCTCGCCGCGTACGCTGTACACGCGGTAGTCGCGCCCGGGCCCTACCACCTCTTCCGGCAACCCCGAAGCCTCCTGTACGCGACCCCAGCGCAGCGACCGGTGCAGCCGCGCCTCCAGGCCTAAAGCCGTCTCGCCTGCGCCGTGCACCCAGGTGACGCGCGGCAGCCATCCCACCTGATACTGGTCCAGTGCCGCCCTGAACAGCACCTGCACATCCGGTGCCGACTCGTACAAAGGATGCGCACGCTCAATGACCGTGAGGCCCCGCCACTTCGGGGGCAGGCGCAAGAAGTCCGCCGATCGGTACGTGCCTCCAAAGTCAAAATGGCCCACGCCGGCGACCCAGAAGAATGTCTGCTTGAAAAGCACATCCGGCCCGACCTGCCACTCGTGGAGCAGCTCCGCGTGCGGCTGGTGAAACCATTCCTCGTCCTGTGTCGCTGCGCTGAAGTTGTACCGGCGACCAATGACGGTGCCGTATGCGTCGGTGACCGGCGCGGTGTTGGCCGCCTTCGGTATGCCCACATAGGCCAAGCCGTCGTTCTGCGGGCCGCCATAGGCCTGCAGCGTGATTGTATGTCGCTCGCCGTAACGCGTAAGCCCCGCAAAGAAGCGCCAGAACTTCGACCATGACCAGTCGCGATACCCATCGGTTAATAGGCGGCTGACGCGGCCGTAGGCCACATAGCGTCCGCGA
>OX638318.1:1470000-3198349 GCA_951812585.1 Rhodothermales bacterium
CAGCGGATGCGCCAAAAGCGGCTGCCCCGCCAGCGGCGCTATATGCGCGGCCAAGGCTTCTGCGACGCGCAGCCCCTGGTTCAGGATGCCGAATAGAACAAGCTGCTCCGCTCCGCGGTTGCGCTCTATTACTTCGTAGGCCAGCCGGCTGAAGGTCCGCCGTACACGCTCCGGGCTGATGATGAGCGTACGCATGGGACCGCCGATCTCAGTCCTGGAACATCGCCTTGATGCTGCCCCAGCTGCGACGGATGGCGGTAGAGGTGTAGTTGACCTTTTTTTCCGCCAGGCGTTGGCGCACACCGTTGTTGTACACCACTTCCAGGCGGTAGTCGATGAAGTCGGAGCTCGTCTTGTAGACCTGGTCGTCGGTCAGCCTGTATTCCAGGTTTGTGCCATGCCCGTTGCTGTTGCCGACGGGTACAAAGTCGGCATCGAATCCCGACTTGCGGAAGACTTCAAACAGGCGCACTTCGTCTTCCACTTCGGTCTCCCAGACGATCACAAAGGCGTTGCCATCCCGCTCCACATCGAAATGCTTCAAGCGAACCTCATTGAGGGCCGCTCCGGTGGTCAGGATCACTAGGACGGCTAGAAGAGCCTTTCTCATTCCCAAGCGCGCATAAGCCCTGGAGCGTACGTATGGTGCAGCCGAGCGGTACAGGATTGTGTCCTATGCATACACACCACCGTGCGGCAGTGCGTATTCAGGTGTGAAACAAAATGCATGCCAGCACGCAATAATAGGGAAATTTCCGCACGCGTGTATGAAGTCCCGGTTCAAACTAGGCCAGTTCGCTGGCATCGGCGTCTACGCTCACTGGTCTTTGGTTGTCGCCTTTGCGGGCGTGTTCCTGTGGATGCTTTGGCAAAGCCGGTCGGTGACCATGGCCATCGACGCGCTCGTACTTACGATTGCACTCTTCAGCTGCGTCGTGCTGCACGAGTTTGGTCATGCGCTAACAGCGCGGCGCTTCGGCATTCCGACGCTGCACATCACCATGTACCCCATTGGGGGCATTGCGCTGTTGGCGCGCATGCCGCACGCACCGCGCCAGGAGCTGTTGATCGCGATTGCGGGGCCCGCCGTGAATCTGGCTATTGCCGCCCTGCTGTTTGTCCTGGTGCTCCTTAGGGGCCACACGCTGGCATTCGGCCTTATCGTAATAGACGCGGCGGGCGAGGTCGCGATGCTATCTACGCTGATGTCTCTGAATATGCTGCTGTTCGCCTTCAACCTGGTGCCTGCATTTCCGATGGACGGCGGCCGTGTTCTGCGTGCGGCACTGGCTACCCGGTGGTCTTACGCAAACGCCACGCGCGTAGCCAGTTATGTCGGCCAGGCCATTGCCGTGCTTTTTGCGGTCGCGGCGGTATTTCCCAACCCGGTCATGCCCGGCTTCAATCCTGTCCTGCTCTTTGTCGCACTCTTCATCTTCTCCGCAGCGCGCGAAGAAGCGGCCTTCGTTCTTCGCGCACAGCAGCCATCGGTCTGACTCAAGGTTGTGGTGTGTCGGGCGCATTGGGGGGCACTTTCCTCTGGCCGCCGGGCCAGCGCCTTGTCGCGCCCCTTGCGAAAGTCGCTGATGATACGTATCAATTGGAACCTGGCGTAAACTATAATCGCTGTGCGATGAGGCTGTTTCTTCTTGTACTTCTGACTTGGGCGGGCACGGCCTGGGCCCAGGAAGGCAGTCGCAACATTGAAGTCATCGCCCATGTGGCAGTGCAGGGCGGCACAGGTGCCCTGGCATTGGAGCAAGACCGGCCCTATGTGTGGCTTGCCCGGCAGGAAGGCGGGGTTATTGGGCTTGACCTGACCGATGAGGCAGCGCCGGTGATCGCGTCTGAACTGGCTGAGGGCGTCGTGCATGACTGTGCGCTATTCAAATCGGCCGGCCGGTATTACCTGGTAATGGCCATGGATGCACCGGCGGCCGCGATCTATGACATCACGGATCCGCAGGCAGCGGCACGTGTCGCCGCCCTCAACCGCAAAGCCGGATACACGGCACTCTTTGCCTACAAGCATTCCAGCGGACGGGCGCTGCTCTTGGCAACGGGGGGCGGCCCCCTGGAAGTGCTGGACCTTGAAGCGACGCTCGAAGGCATGGATGCGCCCCTGATGACGCTGGACACCCCCGAGGACCTGCCCGCAGCCACGACCGGTTTTGACTACGCCTTCGCGGGCTATCAGCCGGCTGAGGAGCAGGACCGCCTGTACCTGGCCGGCGCGGGCGGCTACTACGTATTCGACTTTACAGATCTTTCGGATGGTGCCGCGCTGCTGACGCACATAAGCTCTGCGGCTGTACAGCGCGGCCGCGCCATCGCGCCAGTGCCCGATGGGACGCATGCCCTGACCCTCGCAGAATACCGCACTGCGCCCGTGCGTATCTTCACGCTCGGCAGCGCCCGCGTGCGCACCGCCACCGGAGCCTGGATGGCGGACTGGCAAGACGAGTATGCGGCGCTGCAGGTGCGCTGGCCCTTTGCGTTTGTTGCCGCATACGAGGCCGGCCTGCATGTGATCAATATCTTTGACCCCGGCAGCCCCTACACGGACGCCTACTATCGCACCACGCCTGCCGCTGGCGGCGCGCCGCTAGAGCGCGGCCGCCATGGCATCAGCCGCGTGGATGTTCGCAATGCAGACGGCCTCGTCGTCGCCAGCGACCTGGACAACGGATTCTGGGCGTTCAGACTGGAAGCCTTCGGCAGTTGGCACGGCCGCCAGTGGGGCCTTCCCAACATGTCCAATGTGCAAGACTGGGATTACGGACCTGACCGCCAATAACGCGGCTTTACTGCTCGATTTCCTACGCGCCCCAAAAGCCATGCGCCTACTTTTTCTTTTGATGTGCCTGCCCGCGGCCGCCACGGCCCAGGAAGTGGTGCATCCGCCCCATCCACCGCCGCCCGGGCAGCGCGGCAGCGATAACATCACGGTCGTCGCACACCTGCCGCTAGGGATACCCGGGTCCGTATCCGACATTGAGGTGGAGCAGGATGCGGACCGGCCCTATGCCTATGTGGGACGGCGCCTGCACGAGAAGGGCTTCGACATCGTGGACCTGAGTGATCCTGAGCGGGCGAAGGTCATCCACCGATGGCGCATAGAAAATGAGGATCTGCACCAGGGGGGTGCCATGGACGGGCGCTACTTCAAGCATGAGAGCCGCTACTACTACATGCAGTCGGTTCAGTTTGGGCAGGGTGGCCCCAATTCGGATGTAGGCGCGATCATATTCGATGTCACAGACCTGCCGGAAACATTCTTTGAGGTCGGCCGCATCCGGCAATCCCAGTCGCCCGGGGGCTTCCACAACACGTTCACCTACAAGCACTCCTCTGGCAAGCCGCTGCTTTTCGCGACCAGCGGCCGCTACGCCAAGGTGTTCGATCTTGATCGGTTCCTGAAAGGGCACGAGTCGGAAATGGACGCGGTGCTCCGCAACGAGGACTATGCACTGGTAGGACGCGTCCCGGTGGCCGAAACCGAAAACATGTGGTCGCGTGGCTACCACGACTTCTATGTCGGCTACCACCCGGAAAGCGGCCAAGACCGGTTCTATGGGGGCGGTGGAAGCGGCTATTACGTATATAACATTTCGGACCTCGCCGATCCGCAGCTCCTTCTGACCATCGTGGGCGTGCCGGGCGTGTCCTGGGGCCATACTTTCACGCCCTCGCCAGACGGACGCTACGCCGTCGGCGAAACTGAATTTCAATACCAGCCCCTGCGCTTCTTTGACATGCAGCCGGCGCTCGACGGCGAAGTGAACAACATCAATCATGCCATCGGTGCATGGCACGCGGACTGGAAGAGCCTGGCGCACAATCACGAGGTACGCTGGCCCTATTTGTTCGTAGCAGGCTACGAAACGGGCCTCTCCGTGGTCAACATGGAGGACCCCAAAGCGCCCTTCACCATTGCCTATTACGACACCTACAATGGGCGGCATAACGACCGGGCGGAGTCCCGCACCCGCATGGGGAGCCCGTACACCTGGAACGTATACAACGGGGCCTGGGGCGTCGATGTGCGCAACCGCGATGGCCTGATTGTCGTCAGCGACATGTCTACGGGATTCTGGGCGTTCCGGATGGATGGCTTCGGCCGCTGGGATGGTCGCGACTACGGCATGCCCAACATATCGAGCGCCCAGGACTGGGACCACGGACCGGCCGCCCAGTAAACCCGCCCGCAGAAACCCCAACCGATATGCGCACGCTTTTCTCCTTGCTTCTCGCATTGGCCCCGGCTTTGGCCACTGCGCAGTGGACCGCAGACAAGCCCGGCAGCGACAATATCACAGTGCTGGGGCATATAGCGCTCGGCCCGCGCCTGAGCGTCGCCGACATGGACTTGGAGCAGGAGCTGCACCGGCCCTACGCCTATGTTTCCCGCATGGTGTACGGAACCGAGGGCCCCAAGGGCACTGATATTATTGACATCTCCGATCCCACGCAGCCCCGGGTCCTCTATGAATGGCGCATCGAAGATCAGGACCTCCACCTGCCGACCGGCGGCATGGACGTGAAGTACTTCAAGTGGAAGGGCCGCTACTATGTGGTCCAGTCACTGGAGTTCGGCTCCGGCGGTCCCAACCCGGATTTGGGCGCGGTCATTCTGGATGTGACCGGACTGCCTGATCCCAGCACCGTGCAGGAGATAGCCCGCATCAGAGAACCCGACTTGCCGGGCGGGTTCCATAACATCTTCGTATACCAGCACTCCAACGGACGTGTGCTGCTCTTCAGCACCGTATCTGGACCGTTCGCCAATGTGTATGACCTGGGGATGATCGTCGAGGGCCAGGGGGCGTCTGCCCCGATTGCGCGTGTGCCCGTGCCCGAGTCCCCGCTGGGACAATCCAGGCGGCGCGGCTATCACGACTTCTATGTGGGTTATCACGAAGAAACTGCGACGGACCGATTCTACGGCGGCGGCACCGGCGGCTACTACGTCTACGACATCACCGACCTGGACAGCCCTGCGCTCCTGGTGACACTGACCGGCATCAACGGCGTGCGCAGCGGCCACACCTTTACACCTTCGCCGGACGGACGCTACGTGATCGCGGAAACCGAATACCGCTATGCCCCGCTCCGCATCTTCGACCTCAAGCCCGCGCTCGATGGCGAGGTTTCCAACATCCGTAACCCCATCAGCGCCTGGACGGCTGATTGGCAGCACCTGGTGCACAATCACGAGGTGCGCTGGCCCTTTGTGTTTGTGTCGGGCTATCTGGACGGGCTGCAGGTGTTCAGCATGATGGACCCCCGCAATCCGGTAACCGTGGCCTATTACGACACCTACCTGGGCCCGCCCAACACAGACCGCTACGCCATGTTCAATGGCGCTTTCGGCATCGATGTCCGCAACGCCGACGGGCTTATTGTGGTGAGCGACATGTCGACAGGGTTCTGGACGTTTCGCATGGATGGCTTTCAGGGTTGGAACGGTGCCGACTGGGGCGTGCCCGACATCTCCAGCGTGCAGCGCTGGAACAGCGAGTAGGGTCGGACATGGTTGGACTCGCCATATCGCTATTGCTGCTGGGCTCGGCACCGCCGGCGATTTGCACGGCGCCGCCCGACTACTACCAGATTACGCTGGTGCCCACCCGCCGCGTCCCTACGGCCAGGCTGGCCCGGGGCACGGCCCGTCTGACCTACGCAGATTCACCGTTCGGCATCGCCGTCTCGGCCCGGGGACACTACCGGTACAATGTCGAAGTGGTCGTGGAAAATCTGCGCCCGGTGCCCGGCGGCGAGTTCGTCGCGTGGATGGCCACGCCTGACCTCAAGCAGGCCGTTCGGATGGGACCCGTCACCGACAACGTTCGCGGCAGGACTGAGTGGAACAAGTTCCTCGTCTTTATCACCTTGGAGCCGCTGTCCCAGCCGCCCGCAGCACGCTGGCAGGGCCCGGTCGTCATGCGGGGCCTTTCACGCAGCGGCCTGATGCACACGATGGCCGGTCACGGCCCATACGAACAGGAACCTTGTGCGGTCTACGGCTACTATTAGGGTCGCGACGGCGGCGCTTCGCTGCTAGCGGCCTGCTGCTTCTGGCTCCGCTGGTCCTGGTGCCGCTGGTTGGGGCGCAGCATGCGCATCATCATATGCCGGCGACTGCAGCCGATTCGGTGGTCTGGCGCATGCCGCCGATGGATATGAGTATGCCGATGATGCCGGGCCTGGAGGATGCGCTGCCGCCCGTACCGCCTGCGCTCCCAGATCAGCAGGCGATGGGAATCCCAGCGGCCCGCCCGAGTGCGGTTGTGCCGCTGGCCGATGGGGACACGCTGCAACTGGAAGCCACGCTGGTCCGCCGCCAGATCGGAGACCGGACTTTTGTCATGTACGGCTACAATCAGCAGTACCCCGGCCCGCTGCTTCGAGTCACGCGCGGGTCCACTGTCGTCGTGGTGTTCCGCAACGAATTAGAAGACCCCACCACCGTGCACTGGCACGGTTTGCGCCTGGCGAACCGTTTTGATGGCGTGGCAGGCCTGACACAGGCACCCGTGGCGCAAGGCGAGTCCTTCACGTATGAGGTCTATTTTCCTGATACGGGCATCTACTGGTACCACCCGCATATGCGGGAAGACATGCAGCAGGACCTCGGCCTGTACGGCAACATGCTGGTGCAGCCGGATCAGGACCATTACTATGGCGCAGTCAACGCCGAGGAAACGCTGCTGCTGGACGATCTTCTGCTAGACGTGCATGGGTTGCTGCCTTGGGGCGATGCGTCTCCGACGCACGCGCTCATGGGACGTTTCGGCAATGTCATGCTGACCAATGGTGTGACCGATTACCAGCTGTCCGTGCCACGCGGCGCAGTGGTGCGGTTCTTCCTGACCAATGTGGCCAATGCCCGCACCTTCAACGTGACCTTCGGCGGGGCACGGATCAAGGTCCTTGCGTCGGACGTGAGCCGCTATGAGCGGGAGGTATTTGTTGAGAGCATCCCCATCGCCCCCGCCGAGCGGTATGTGGTAGATGTGTATTTTGAAGAGCCGGGCACAGTCGCCATCACCAACGCCATCCAGGCCATCAACCACTTCCGGGGGGAGTTCTATCCCCATGTGGATACGCTCGGGATGGTCACCATAACGGACGAGGCGGCGGACCCGGACTATGGCGAGGCGTTCCGCGTGCCGCGCGCCTATGCGGACGTTACCGCTGAGGTGGACATGCTCCGGGAGCATTTTGACCGTCCGCCCGACAAGGAGCTCGCCCTCACGGTGCGGGTGCAGAACCTCCCCGTGCCCATCATGATGGCGATGGAGATTGACACGCTCTATGTGCCACCCATGGAGTGGAACGATGCCATGCCCATGATGAACTGGCTCTCAACAGGCAGTCAGGTCACCTGGATCATGCGCGATGTAGACACGGGCAAAGAGAATATGGACATCCGCTGGGAGTTTGCGCTGGGCGATATCGTCAAGGTCCGCATCTTCAACGACCCGAAGAGCTTCCATCCCATGAACCATCCCGTCCATGTGCACGGGCAGCGGTTCCTGGTGGTGGCAATGGATGGCGTCCCCAACCGAAACCTTGTCTGGAAGGACACAGCCGTGCTGCCGGTCGGCTCAACGATGGACCTGTTGATCGAGATGTCCAACCCGGGCGACTGGATGGCGCATTGCCATATCGCGGAGCACCTTTCCGCAGGGATGATGCTCGGCTTTACCGTGCACGGAGCAGACACGCGTCCGTAGCAGGCGAACGAGCGCAGCGCACACGCATCCGCAGAGGTTCGTATCTGTCTCTTGGCTGGAGATGATGGTGCAGCGCAACACGGGTCTTCACGCCTCCGCAGAGGTTCATAGCGGATTGTCTCCTGGGGCTCCTTCGCAGTGCCAGAAAGCGTACTTTTGAGCACCTTCGCTTCTGGCCGAACCATCCGTGGATGAACGCAATGACGCGGTCCGCCCTGCTGCTTGGGACCTTGTCCCTTTTTCTTGCGCTGACGGAGCGGGTCAGCGGGCAGGACTTTCCTTCTGACACGGTGCTCACCTTGCAGGATGTCTTGGCGGAGGTGCGCGCGAACAACGCCTCGCTTCGCGCCTCGCAGCTTCAAGCAGAAGCCCTGACATTCGCCGGCGCGCAGGCAGTCGCATTACCGGACCCCGTCGTCACCGCCGCCTACCAGCCGTTTGGGATCCTTACGGCTTATGGCGCCCAGCGCAGCCAGTGGCAGGTTGAGCAAATGCTGCCCTATCCGGGCACCTTGCAACTAAAGGGCCTGGCGGCTGACCTGGATGCGGAGATTGCCGCGCTCCAGGTCACCGTGCTGGAAGAAGACCTGGTCTTCCAGGCCAAGCGGGCGTTCTTTGAGCTGTACCGCATCCAGCAGCGCACTGCACTCATTGCGGCGTTCCAGGATCGACTCGCTGATTATGCCGAGGCTGCTGCGACGCAATACGCGGTTGGCCAAGGTATGCAGCAGGACATCCTGAAGGCACAGCTTGAGCGCAACGCGCTGGATGAACTGCGGATTCAGCTGGACTCAGAGCAGCGCGCGGCGCTGCAGGCGCTGGCGAGACTGCGCAATCAGCCGTCGTGCACCCACTGCTATCAGACGACTATCGTACAAGCGCCGCCGCCTGATTCCCTGGACCAGGACGCGCTGTTGGCGCTCGCACGCAGCCGAAACTCCGAGGCGGAGGCCCTTGCGGCAGAAGCGCGCCGGGCAGATACGCAAATCGCCTTGGCCCGCAAGGCATTCATGCCGGACTTCAGCCTCCGCTTTTCGTACTTCGACATCGCCAGCGGCAACGTACCGCCAACCGCTTCGGGCCGGGACGCCCTGGCGGTCGGAGTCAGCATCAAGGTACCCCTGCAGCGCGCACGGCGGCAAGCGCGGTTGCAACAGGCCCAGGTGCAGCGCCGCGCGATCGCCGCGCGCCAGGAAGATTTGGACCATGCGCTGCGGACACAGATTGCGGAGCTGGCCGACCGCCTGCAAGACCAGCAGCGGCAACTGGCGCAGTTCCATGAGGTGCTCGTGCCGCAGGCTGAATCCGCTCGGCAGGCCTCTCTCAGTGCCTACACAGCGGGACGCACCAGTTTTCTGGATCTCCTTGATGCGGAGCGCACCCTGTTCGCGCTGCGCTCCGCCGAAGCAGACCTTGCTGCACGGTCGCTTGTCACCACCGCGATGCTGGAGAAAGTGCTTGAAGTCCCTTCGCTCGAAAGCATGGATGGCCATTGATGGCACTTTAACGCCTTAGACCCGACCACCATGAGTCAATCAGGAGTCCTGCGCTGGATGGGCGCTGTAATCGTCCTCGCACTGGTGCTGGGCGCCGGATTTTTTGCGGGGCGCAAAACCGTGAAGCGCCCTGGCCCGGTGCCTGGGAACGAAGTGATGGATAGCTCCGACGACCGGGAAGTCCTCTACTGGCGGGCTCCTATGAATCCGGCGGAGATTTACGATCAGCCCGGCAAGTCCGCGATGGGGATGGATCTGGTGCCTGTCTACAAGGACTTGGCGACCGTGCCGGAGGCCGGCGCGGTCCAGATAGACCCGTCGATGGCGCACAACATGGGTGTGCGGACCCAACCCGCCCTGCGCATGGACTTTGCGCACTCCGTGCGCACCGTGGGAGAGGTACACTTCAATGAGGAGACGCTCTATATCGTAAGCGCAAAAATCTCCGGCTGGGTCGAAACGTTGCATGTCGACTACGAAGGGCAGGCGGTCGACGAAGGAGCGCCGATGCTTGAGATCTACTCGCCGGAGCTGGTCACCACGCAGCAGGATTTTCTGCTTGCGCTCCGGGCGTACCAGAAAGCCGCAGAACGCGGCAACCGGTCTCTGCAAGACGATGCGATGCAGCTGCTTGAGTCCGCTCGGGCACGCCTGGCCAACTGGGACATCCCCCAGGCTGCCGTGGAGAAGCTGGAAAGCTCCGGCGTAATCCAGAAGACGGTGCCGCTGCACGCGCCGACCACGGGTGTGGTCATCGACAAGGATGTCGTGCAGGGGGCCTACATCAACGCTGGCGACAACCTGTACCGCATTGCCGATCTCTCAACGGTCTGGGTGCACGCTAGCGTTTATGAGCGCGACATCGCCTGGCTGTCCGTAGGGCTCGCGGCCACCATGGAGCTCTCCCAGTATCCCGGGCGCACCTACCGGGGGCGGATCTCTTACATCTATCCGTTTTTTCACGAAGGTGGCCGCTATGTCCATGCTCGGTTGCAGTTCGCCAACCCCGACGGAATCCTGAGGCCCGGCATGTACGTCAATCTGGTGATGGAAAGGCAGGCGATCCCTGACGCCGTTGCGATCCCGGCTGAAGCGGTCCTTCGCTCTGGCGATCGCAACATCGTGTTCGTGCGCGGGGAGCCCGGGAAGTATCTGCCGCGCGCCGTGGAGATTGGGGAGGAGGGTGGCCCCGGCGGCAGGCATGTGCGTGTGATGCAGGGCCTGTCGGAAGGCGAGCATGTGGTCGTGTCGGCCCAGTTTCTGATCGACAGCGAAAGCCGCTTGCAGGAGGCTCTTGACAAGATGCGAAGCGCCGCGCCTGACACGATGGTCGATCAAGACACCATGGGCGTTCCAGAAGCGGCCGGCATGGCCATGCCGCATGATCATCAGCACTGATACTGGCGGTGTCCCAGCGATGCCGCCCACGCTTAGCCTGTTATGCTGAAGAAGATCATTGCGGTCTCGGTTCAGAATCGCTTCCTCGTGTTGGTGCTGGCCCTTCTGGCTGGGCTTGGGGGCATCTACGCCATGCTGCGCATGCCCATCGATGCCATCCCTGACCTGTCCGGCGTCCAGGTCATCCTCCTTACGGAGCACCCGGGTCAGGCCCCCCAGGTGGTGGAAGACCAGGTGACGTATCCGCTTGCGACCGCTATGCTGTCCGTTCCGCAGGCGCAGACCGTCCGGGGCTACTCGTTTTTTGGGCTGTCCTTTGTCTACATCATCTTTGACGAGTCGACCGACCTGTACTGGGCGCGCAGCCGCGTCCTGGAGCAGCTCAACTACGTCTCTGCGCGCTTGCCGAGCGGCGTTACACCGACCCTTGGGCCCGACGCCACCAGCGTGGGCTGGGTTTTTGAATATGTGCTGGATGGCGGCAACCGCTACGACCTGCAGCAGCTGCGATCCTTGCAGGACTGGTTTCTGCGCTATGAGCTGATGAGCTTGCCGAACGTAGCGGAGGTCGCCTCCATCGGCGGATTCGTGAAGCAGTACCAGGTCGAGGTGGATCCCAACAAGCTGTTTGCTTTCGGCGTAACGCTGGCGCAGGTGCGAGCGGCCTTGCAGCGAAGCAACAGTGATGTGGGCGGCCGGCTTTTTGAGATGGGCGAGACGGAGTTCATGGTGCGCGGCCTGGGCTACATACAGTCCATCCGCGATGTGGAGAACACACCGGTTGGCGTCGATCCGCACGGGACGCCCGTCCTCATTCACGACATCGCCCGTGTGCAGATCGGGCCTGAGCTGCGGCGGGGGCTGGCCGACTGGAACGGCGAGGGTGAGGTGGTGGGCGGGATTGTAGTCATGCGCACGGGTAGCAATGCGCTGGCGACGATCAGAGCCGTCAAGCAAAAGCTCGCAGCGCTTCAGCGGGGCCTGCCCGAGGGCGTCGAGGTGCGGACCGCCTATGATCGGAGCGGCCTGATCCTGCGGGCTTTGGCAACGCTCAAAACCAAGCTCGTTGAGGAAAGCCTGATCGTGGCCCTGGTGACGCTGCTCTTCCTGCTGCACCTGCGCAGTGCGCTGGTTGTGATCATCACGCTGCCGCTGGGCATACTGATCGCCTTTCTGGTGATGTACCACCAAGGCCTCAACGCCAACATCATGTCGCTAAGCGGGATCGCGATCGCCATTGGTGCCATGGTAGACGGAGCCGTGGTAATGATTGAGAACGCGCATAAGCATCTGGAGCGCGACCTGGGCCAGAAGGACCGGTGGCGCATCATCACGGACGCGTCCAAGGAAGTGGGTCCGGCGCTGTTCTACTCGCTTCTGATCATCACGCTGTCGTTTCTGCCGGTTTTTGCGCTGGAAGCCGAGGAGGGGGCGCTCTTCAAGCCCCTTGCGTTCACCAAGACCTTTGCAATGGCGGCGGCGGCCCTCTTGTCCATCACCGTCGTCCCTGTCCTGATGGGCTACCTGATTCGCGGGCGCATCCTGCCCGAGCATCGCAACCCGGTCAACCGTATCCTGCTGCGAATGTATCGGCCTGTCGTCGGCCTGGTGCTGCGTCACCGCGCGGTGACGCTCGGCTGCGCATTCCTGCTCCTTTGCGCCACGCTGTATCCGATAAGGCAGTTGGGTTCGGAGTTCATGCCGCCGCTGAACGAGGGCGACCTGCTCTACATGCCGACTACGGATCCTGGGATCAGCGTGACGAAGGCGCGCGAACTGCTGCAGCAGACCGACAAGATCATCGCCAGCTTCCCTGAAGTTGCCCATGTGTTCGGCAAGGTCGGTCGCGCAGAAACGGCCACCGATCCCGCCCCGCTCTCCATGATTGAGAGCACGATCACGCTAAAGCCCGAGCATGAATGGCGCGAGGGCATGACGGTTGACCGCCTCATTGAGGAGATGGATGAAGCGATACGCTATCCCGGGCTTTCCAACGCTTGGACCATGCCCATCAAGACGCGTCTGGATATGCTGGCAACGGGCATCAAGACGCCGGTGGGCGTCAAGATCATGGGTCCCGATCTGGCCGTGCTTTCGGACCTGGGGGAGCGCGTTGCGGGCGTTTTGCGCCGTGTGCCGGGCACCGCGAGCGCCTATCCGGACCGGACGCTGGGCGGCAAGTTTCTGGACTACCGGATCAAGCGCGAAGAAGCGGGCCGCTACGGAATGTCGGTGGGCGATGTGCAGGACGTAATCCTGTCCGGCATAGGGGGCATCAATGTCACGCAGACGGTTGAGGGTCTGGAGCGTTACCCCGTGAACGTCCGCTACAGCCGGGAGCTGCGCGATCACTTCGATGAGCTTGGCCGCGTGCTCATATCCACGCCCGCGGGCGTGCAGATCCCGCTCAGCTATGTAGCAGACTTCAGCATCGTAAGTGGCCCGTCGGTGATAAAGAGCGAGAATGCGCGCACGACCTCGTGGGTGTACGTGGACATCCGGGACACCGACCTGGGGACCTATGTGCACCGCGCTCGCGCGGCGGTCGAGTCCGAAGTGAGCCTGCCTGCCGGATACAGCATGGTCTGGAGCGGACAGTACGAGTACATGGTGCGCGCCGAAGCGCGGCTCCGCATTGTCGTGCCGCTGACGGCTGTGATCATTTTCCTCTTGCTGTACCTGAACTTCCGAAGCGTACCTGCAAGCCTGATTGTGATGCTTTCGCTTCCGTTCTCCGTCATCGGCGGCGTCTGGCTTCTTTACCTTTTGCAGTATGAGCTCAGCGTGGCCGTCGGCGTTGGATTCATCGCCTTGGCCGGCGTGGCCGCGGAGGTCGGCATCATCATGCTGACGTATCTGAACCAGGCCTTTGCAGAAAGAGTGTCCAACGGCCAAATGCGCACCCTTGAGGACCTCATGGAGGCCATCCTTCAGGGCGCAGCACAGCGTATCAGGCCTGTCTGCATGACCGTTGCAGCCACGATGGCCGGCCTTTTGCCCATCATGTGGGCCCTGGGTGCCGGCTCGCAGGTGATGAAACGCATCGCGGCCCCCATGGTCGGAGGCATGGTGTCCATGACGATCCTGAGCCTCGTCGTCATTCCGACCCTGTACTTCGTGTGGAAGAGCTTTGCGATTCGGCGCGCAGCGCGATCCCAATAGCAATGCGCGGCACCGCCGTGCGAATCGTGTTGGCATGCGCTGGCTATGCAACTGTCGTGCTTTATTGTTAATTTGCCTCTCCAGCGGCGCGTTGCGCGAATGCGTATGCGCACCATGGCGCGCTGCACGCTACCCTTTGAAAGCAATTAAGCCCAGACCCATGATCCACACGCGTTTTGTGCTGCCCATCCTTGTCATCGGCCTCATTTTTGCTGGCTGCAGTCCGCGCAACGTAGAAGTGCTGACCGTAGATGGCCCCGCGCAGCTGGAAACCAATCAGACCGGCTCCTTCTCCGCCGCGGTTAACGAAGATGCCAAACCACCGGTCGAATACAGCTGGGACTTTGGCGACAATGCTGTGGCCTCGGGTGACTCCGCAGACCACGCTTTTGCGAGCGCCGGCACTTACGCAGTGATGGTGACCGCTTCCAACAGAAAAGGAAAAGCCTCGGTTACCGGCGCGCACAGCGTGACGGTGGTAAATCCGCCTGTGCCGGCGGAAATCATTGCGATCGTCACCAGTGCTACCAGCACCGATACGCAGACGCCGGTGGAGTTCAGCGCCAATGTGCGCGGGGATGCGCCGCTGACCTATGCTTGGACTATGGGCGATGGCACCTCCGGCAACGCGCCCAGGGTCTCGCACACCTATATGCAGCCCGGGACCTACAACGTGTCGCTGGCGCTTTCCAATGCACATGGGAGCGATGCGCGCACGGCGACGATAGAGGTCGTTGTGTGGGAGGCCGATTTCTGTGCTGATCTAGCCGAGATGAATTCCGTCTTCTTTGAGCGCAACGCCAGTGTGCTTACGGACAGCGGTGTAGAGCAGCTTGCAGATAATGTGGATATCCTTACGAGCAGCTGCCCCAACCTCGTCGTCCGCGTGGAAGGACTTGCTGGGCCGTTTGAGCGCAACCCGCAGGACCTGTCTGATGATCGCGCCCGCGCCGTGATGCAGCACTACATAGACTCTGGCGTGGAAGCAAGGCGCGTCAGCGCCCGCGGCCTGGGCCGTGCTTCCGGCACCTCCAAGAAGAGCGGTGCGGAGCAGTTCCGTCGGACGGACACGATCCCGTCCAACTAGGGCACCGTCCAGCCGCGCGCCACTGCGCCGTCTTCTCCTACGGTCCAGAAGCTCAGGTCCTTGCCTGTGCAGAGCTTGGTTATGTAGATGATCTGGCCAAGATGGCCGGAGAAGTGCTCCACGGCGTGGTAGATTGCTCCGAGGATGGTCACCTCTATGCCCTGAATCACGCGGCAATCCGCGAGGCAGGCGGCATCCAGCCTCTTGAGGATTGTCGCGGCTTCCTTGCAGGTGGCGCGAAGTGCTTTCATGAGTTGCGCGGCGCTCGCGCCGCTTTTTGCGCTGAACTCCTCGCGGCGGCGACGCACGCTTGTGGCACCACCGACGCCATGGATGATCCACTCGCGCACATTGCCTGAGAGGTGCAGGAGCAGGTTGCCAACCGCGTTGGACTGCCCATTGGGCCGCCACCAGAGCTTCTCCGCCGGCAGCAGCACCACGCACCGTTCGACCTTGGGCAAGTAGTCCTGTATGAGGAGCTGCCGCGAGTGATCCAAAAAGTGCTGCGCGGGCGTTGACATAGCGTGCTGGAGGCTTTTGGCTCGGAATATACGCGCTTCCGCCGATCCGACCCGGTGCTGGTGTGCCATGCCCGAACTGCAAAAAGCGCCGCAGCCTGGTAGCCTGGCAGCCCCCTCGGGCACAGGCGCCAACAGGCACCGTTTGAACGGCATAAGCAAGCGGCAGCACACAGCGGTGCGCAGTCCTTGGCCGGCTTTGGGCACCAAGCGGCCGCGATCCAGCCGAAGTCGTACGGGTCGTCGAGGATCGGGTGAAGAAGTCGAGGATGACCACCAGGGCACGCCCGTCGCCGAGACGGTACACGGCGGCGGCGTCCCCGGTGCTGGCGTCGACGAACACGCGGGGTCAACGGTGGGAAGAAGGGGGCGCAGAACCTGCGCCTGCTCGGCCTGGCCGAGTTTACACGCTCACCCGGCGCCGTGGGGCAGGGTGCTGAGCCTGATCCGAGGTTTTCTGGTCGAGGGGTTCGGTGGTCATGCCACAAGCTATCACCGAATCTGGGCGCTCGTGCCGGCCGGACTCCCTTCAGCAGTCCCCCAGGGCGAGGATGGGACGCGCAGCGAGCGTGGTCCGGGATAGGTCGAGGATCGCCTCTATGTCGCCCGGGTCGGTAACGCCGAGCACGGCCAGCGCCTCCGGGCCCGCTGAAAGGCCCTCTACAAGCGCGACCAGCCCGGGGTCGTCGATGACCGCAGCAAGAAAGATCGCGTTCCTCACGACCCAAAGACGTTGACGCGGTCGCGCCGTAGCGAACCGTCCCATGGTCGTGCCGTCGAGATACCCCCGCGCCCGGGCGGCGATCTCTCCGACAATGTCGTCGGGAATGTCGCGGGTCAGATCGTTGCCCATGAGCAGAACGGCCAGATCGTTGAGCCCCGCGCTGACCCGCCGCGGCGATGCGCCTGGCTCGGCAATCGCTACGAGGATCTCGCGGGCGATCTCGACGGAGGCGTCCTCAAACATACCCATACCCGTATTGCAGGTGAAGCCCCAGCCGCTGCGCGCGAGCGCCGGGATACCCCGCGGGCCTTCCAGCCGCCCCACGGCGTAGACCAACGCCTTCTGGAGCGAGGCGACGGGCGAAGTGGTCCGGGACTCTTCATCGGCCCGGACGCCGTTGAGGTGCTCAAGCGCGGCGATCATCCCGAGGCGCAGGTCTTCGCCGACATCCCCCCGGAGGCGGCCGACGATTTCGATCGCGAGGAACTGCTCCGGGCCGTATTCGCCCGCGCTGATCGCCCGGATTGCCGCGAGCGCGGTGGCCGAATCGTAGGTCGTGCGGAGAACGTCCCGCAGCGCGGACCGCACAACGTACCACTCGTCGTAGCGTGAATGCCGGGCGTGGTCCCAGGCCTCGACCATGGCCGAGCGAAGCGGCTCCGAAACGAGGTCCGGATCGATTCGCGAAGCAAGCTGCGCGGCGTCTATCTGGGAAACGGTCGGCCTGGCACTCAGCGGCACCGTTCTCAGCTCGGCCGCGATCTCGTCCTGCGTCATCGGGGACGGTTGCCAACCGATCTTCGAGCGCACGGCCGAGACGAGGGAATTGGCGCTCCTGGGCGAGACGCCGACCCGAACCATCTCCGCCGGATCCGCCGCGAAGTCGTGCACCCTCCGGAGCGAAGCCGAGTCACCGAGCGCGACCGCAAGATCGATCGCGGCACGGAGTACGGTGCCCCAAGGGTCGGTGAACTGAACGGTGCGCGGATCAGCGGTCTGCCTGACGCGCAGGGTCTCGCCGGTCAGAAAGCCCCGCAGGACCACGATCACGGCTTCCCGGGTCTCCACCGGGAGTTCCTTCCGCTTCGCGATCCGGGCCAGGTCCGAGAGGAGCGCGCCCTCGCCGCCACCGGCGGCGAGGGCGGCCAAGATGGTGGGCACCGCGGCCTCACCAAAGGGCTCCAGTGACAATCCCTTAATGGGCGTGCGCACGAGCAGGTCCATTGTCGCCGGATCTCCCATGTCGTACACTGCCCAGGCCAAGGCTCGATGCGTGTTATGTATGTGTAAGCGCCAGCGCGGTCGCCTGCGCTCCAATGCCCACAGCGAGTCCAACCCGGCCTGGTCACCGACGGCCTCGAGACGGTTGCGTTCCCGTACGCGCCGGTTCTCGGCCTCGTTCATGTACGCCAGCGCTTCGACCAGCGCCACACGCAGCGCCGTCGAATCCACTCCGTCGGGAGGGGTCGGCCAATAGCGCCCTTGGAATGGAAGCCGGCCGAAAAAGACGACATGAACCGCAGCCGCCTGCTCCGGGCGTTCGGTCCCGGAGGCGATGGAGCGAATGAACGCCACAAGCTCATCCGCGGAATGCTGTTTCGCCCACGCGGCCGCCACCTCGTCGCGGAAACCGAGCATCAGATAGCTCTCCTCCCCGATCGACGTGATCGCCTCGGCCATGGCCGCGCGCAGGTCGTCGCCGGCCTCACCCGCGTCGAGTCGGTTGGCCAGTCGCGCCGCCACCCTCTGCCGGGCCGTGGCCCTCCTCACCACCTGCGACGGAATTTCCCGCATCACCGCTGCGAGTTCCGCTTGGGACCAACCGGGCGCCAGCGCGTCTTCCAGCATGGCTCCCAGCCCAATGAGTACGCTGTCTTCGACCCGGATCTCTTCGGCCCGGATCGACAGCGCGAGGGCCTGCGTCATGGCGTCCTGAAGCTCGTCGCCAAGATGCTCCGGGGGGATCCGTGCCGCCGCGGCCACCGCCGCGGCCAAACCTACCTCCTCCTCACCCGCCCGCATGGTACGGATTACGGCCGCAAGCGAATCCTGGGATAGCCCTTCGTAGGCTCGTTCCTGCGGCGACACTTCGGACGCCTGACCCCGCGGCAGCGCACTTCCGCACGCCCCGTTGGCTGCCAGGATCGCTGCCACCGCTGCCAGGATCGCTGTCACCACCGGGCCCCGAATCCTCTTGATCTTGAAGAGCGCCATTCCGTTCTCCGCGTTCGCAAACTGAAAAGGAGCCCCGGCTCCCTGTGCAAGTGTGCGTTATCGGCACGACACTTGTATCCAACAAGGCAAGGACCCGTATCCCAACAAGGACCAAGGCCCCCGGGTTCCGCGGGCGAATCCGCGAGAGCGGAGATTCCTGCCACGGATCGCCGGAGGCATGACGCCGGCTTCCCGCCGTGATGCAGCACTACATAGACTCTGGCGTGGAAGCAAGGCGCGTCCGCCGATCCGACCCTGTGCTGGTGTGCCATGCCCGAACTGCAAAAGGCGCCGCAGCCTGGCAGCCCCCTCGGGCACAGGCGCCAACAGGCACCGTTTGAACGGCATAAGCAAGCGGCAGCACAAAGCGGTGCGCATGTGCGCAGTCCTTGGCCGGCTTTGGTCACAGGCGCGCAGCGGGCCTGTGCGCCTTGTATCTTGTACTGCAGCAACGGGTGCTCCGCATTAAGGTGATCGCAATGCGCAAAACGATATACATCCCAGCGGCCCTCAGCGTCATGATTGTGGGGGTGCTGCTTGGGGTAAACTGGTCCGCCGACCTTACCGACACGACGGAACAGCTCAAGAAGCTGGAAGAAGCCTTCCTCATCATCAACAAGCGGTACGTTGAGGAGACGGATCCGGCCGAGCTTGCGGAGGCAGCCATTGAGGCCATGATTGGCACCCTGGATCCCCACTCCGCCTACATTGACCCCGAGGCCTTCACCGCCGTCGATGAGCGGTACCGCGGCTCGTTTGGGGGCATCGGCATCTGGTTTGAGATACCGCGCGGCGACACGGCCCAGGTTGTCTCGCCTATCGAAGGCGGTCCCAGCGAAAAGGTCGGCCTGCGCGCCGGGGACCGCCTTGTAGCAGTAGATGACACCAGCATCATCGGCGCGGACAGCGATGAGATCCAGCGCCGCCTCAAAGGCCCTGTCGGCTCCATGGTCCGCGTCCAGGTGAAGCGGCTCGGCATCGGCGAAGAGCTTTTGTTCTCCATCACGCGCGACCAGATTCCGCTGTACTCGGTCACGAGCACCTACATGGTGGATGGTCAAACCGGCTACATCAGGCTTAGTCGTTTTGCCCATACAACCTATCGCGAGTTTGTGGAAGGCGTGCAAGGCCTGCTGGATCAAGGCATGGCGCGCCTCATACTCGACTTGCGCGACAATCCGGGTGGCATCATGGAGGCTGCAGCCGCGATTGCGGACGAGATGATCGCCGGCACAGGCGTCCTTGTGGAGACACGCGGACGCGCCATGCCAGACCAGGTGCTGAAAGCGCAACGTGCGGGCCTTTTCGAGCATCAACCCGTGATTGTGCTCGTGAATAGAAACTCGGTATCAGCCAGCGAAATTGTCGCCGGTGCGCTCCAGGACCATGACCGCGCCCTGATCGTCGGACAGCGTACCTTTGGGAAAGGACTCGTCCAGAACCAGTTTGAACTGCCTGACGAGAGCCGCCTGCAGATGACGACGGCGCGATACTTTACACCCTCGGGGCGGCTGATCCAGACGCCGTATGAGGAAGGCGACCGGCACGGATACCTGGAAGAAAAGGCCCTGTCCATGCGCGACGCCGCACTGGATCCCGCCGAGTACCTCGGCAGCATCCCTGACTCGCTCAAGTACGAGACGGCGCACGGACGGACCGTCTTCGGTGGCGGCGGCATCTTCCCAGACCATCTCGTGATGTACGACAGCACCATGGCTCCGGTCCTGCAGCTGATGTACGAAGGCTATCTCTTTGAGTCGTTCAAGGATTGGTTTACGCGCAACGAGCCGCAACTGCGTCGGGCATGGGAAAACCGGCAAGCAGACTTCTCAACGCAGTTTGCCTTTTCTCCGGAGCAGTGGGAAGGGTTCTGGCAGGTGGCGGCCAAGTCGCAAGTCGCGGTGGTGGTTACGGAAAAGGCAAGCGAAGCGTCTCTAGAAAACCGCATCATCACCAGGCATGACCTGGAGGCCAACCGCGCGGTGGTGCACACATACCTCAAAGCGCTCTTGGCCCGGCAGCTTTATGGTGCGCGCGCCGCCTATCCGTACTACAACCAGATAGACGAAACCTTTCTTGAGGCACTTACCCTTTGGGACGAAGCGGCCGCGCTCCCCGCGATTACGCAGCACGCCCGGTAAGGGGCTCAATAAAGACGCACATACCGGCGGGAGCAGATGCCACCGACTCCTCGAGATGGATGAAGCAATTGGCCTGCGCCAGCGACGAATACAGGTTGGACGCTTGCGGCCCGGTATCGCGTACCATAAGCCGCCCCTCCGCGCCGTAGCGGTAAATGCCCCGCGTAAAGAAGTGCAGCCCCTTTTTCTTCGGTGTCGGCGCACTGAGGATGGCGGAGAGGCGGGGGCGGTGAATCTGCCGGTTGCCCAGCATCGTCGCAAGCAGCGGGCGAACATACTGCTCAAAGCAGACCGCTGCAGAGACCGGATTCCCGGGAAGTCCGAACACTGCCCGCCCCTGCAAGCGACCAAAAGCCAGCGGTCCGCCTGGGCGCTGGCGCACCCGCCAGAAGCACATCTCAATACCGAGCGTGTCTAATGCGTCTTTTACCAAATCGTGCTCGCCAACGGAAACGCCTCCAGCGACCAGCAGCACATCGCTTGCCTCCAACGCTTTCGTTATGGTTTGCACCACGCTGTACTCGTTGTCGCGTGCGTAGAACGGTCCGATGGCTACGCCCCCCGCATCCGTCACCTGCGCGGTCAGCGCAGCCCCATTGATGTCCCTGATCTTGCCCTCAGGCAGCGGGCCGCGACCCGCAAAAACCTCGTCGCCTGTGGAAATCACGGCCACCCGTGGCCGCTGACTTACCACTACTTCTTGCACGCCCGCGCTGGCTATCATGCCGACGCCGAATGCCGTAACCACGACGCCCGAACTTACCAGCACCGCGCCCTTCCGGGCATCCTGGCCTGAATGGCGCACATACATGCCATGCTCAGGAACGCGCGCAATCTGCACCAGGCCCGGCACGATGCGCGTCGTCCATTCGACCGGCACCACGGTGTCGGCCCCCGGCGGCATCGGAGCGCCGGTCATGATTGCCGAACAGGTCTTCGCTTCTACGACCTTGTGGGGCCATTGCCCCGCGAAGATCGTTTCGACAACAGGCAGGCGTGCAGGCAGGTCCGCGCAGCGCACGGCGAACCCGTCCATGGCTGCGTTGTCAAACGGCGGCAGGTCCTCTGCAGCACAAACCGGCATGCGCAAGGTGCGCCCCAGCGCGCGGGGTCGGGGCACCCGCTCACAGGCAAGCGGTTCGACATCGTCAAGAACCAGCTGCCGCGCTTCTGCTACGGAGATACGTGTCTGCAAGGCGCAAGGGCTTTGGATAACCGGTGGATTAGCCGTGCACGAGTCGTTTACAACGCTGTGGTTCGCCAGCGCGCACACTTTCGAGACAAGTTATCCACAGTCTGAGACAAGTTATCCACAGCTTTGATAAAGCCATCACGCGTGGACACGACAGGATCAAGAACGCCATACTTGCGTAGCGTTAGGTGCTTATAGGCCTGTTTGCTGGCAGGCTCACACACGGTGGCGCAAAGGGTTATCCACTTATCCACAGCCTTATTATTACGAAGTCTTCTTTAAATGAAAAGAACTCATTATACCAAAGGCGCCGCATCCTGTGGAAAACGCGGCCGGTGGACTGTTGTTCACGCGCTTTGCCTTACCTTTCCACGCTTTCGCTAATCGGTCTTGCCCATGATCCAGCGCATCCTCGTTGCCCTTGATGCCGACACCGACACGCCGGTAGCCACACGCTACGCAGCTGAGGTTGCGCGTCGCTATGGGGCGCAGGTAACAGCCGTGGCAGTCGTAGACATGGAAAGCATCGCGCGCAATGCCAAAGGCGCGGGCATCGGAGCCTTTTATCTGATGGAGAAGGTGGAGGCATCGCTGACCCAGGAAGCGCGGGGGATTGCGGGGCGACTGGTCAACGACTTCAAGGGGGCGCTGTCGGATACAGGGATCGCGCACGAATCGCATATAGCGGAGGGCGTGCCGATTGAGCACATTGTTGAGGCGGCGAAATACAGCGACCTCCTGGTGGTCGGGAAAGTGCCGCACTTCCATTACAGCCACCCCGAGGCCACCCCCGTAACCCTGGAGCAAATCGTGGAGAGGGTTGTGGGCCCGGCGCTGACCGTGCCCTCTTCCTATCGCGAGGTCCGGCGCGTGTTGGTGGCCTTTGATGGCTCTCGCGCCTGCGTGCGCGCGCTGCGAGGCTTCCTGTATCTAAAGCCTTTTGGAGCGGAGGTCCCGCTGGATATGGTCAACGTTCAGGAGAAAGGGCGCGGGGAGGCATCGCAGCTGATGCTGCAGCGGGCGCGTGCCTACGCATCGCAGCATGGGTTCACGGTTAGCATTCACAGCCTCGTGGGCGCAGATCCGAGCGAGGAGATTATGCAGTGTGCGGCGCGATATGAGGCGGACCTGCTCGTTGCCGGGGCGCATAGTGTTACTGCGCTTTCGAAGATTGCCTTCGGCTCCACTACTTCCGCGCTGCTCTCTGGTGTAACCTTGCCGATGTGGTTGGCGGCTTAGGAAGGCTAGCATTGCTCTGAGCGAGGGCGGGCACCATGGTAAACCGGCGCATTGCGCGTGAGTGTGTTCTGCAGGCGCTGTATGCCCACACGATGGGCAGCGGCAGCCAGGAGCATGTGGTGGAGACCATTATCAGGCCCAGGCTTCGAGGCGACGCCATGCTGCTTTCCTTTGGCGAGAAGCTGTTCCGGGCCAGCTTTGAAACCGCGGGGCGCTGCGATGAACTGGTGCAGGCCCAGGCGGACAACTGGGCGCTGGTGCGCATGGCGCTTTTGGATCGCCTGATTCTGCGCATAGCGGTCTGCGAGTTTCTGCGGTTTGAAGACATCCCGCCGAAGGTCACGATCAACGAAGCAATTGATATCGCCAAGCGATTCAGCACGGAGCTTAGCGGCAAGTTTGTCAACGGCATACTGGACGCGATCATAAGTGTGCTTCAGGAGTCGGGCGAGCTCGTTAAGACGGGGCGCGGCCTAAAGGGCATGGACGCGCTCATGGCGCGCCTCGCCGAGAAGGGGCGCACTGCACCACGCCCCGGCGACGCGTAGGCCCATGCCGCGCGTCCACGAGCGGCGGGGGGCTAGTTGCCGGGCTGGTGCAAGCCTGCCCCGTGCGCAAGGTGGCCGTGCTTACGGAAAGTGGATAGCCGCGGCGGCGCGACTTTCAGAACGCCGAATGGACCGACAGGCTCCTTCTCGGAGGACCCTCTGATCTTCCCAGGCGACTGCGTTGACCGCGGCCCGGGCCGATTGACGGCCGTGCGGCTGCCTGCAGAAGCATACGTTTCGGTACGCAACAGAGACCCGCGGTCCTAGATTCTAAACCAGAAGCCGGCCCGGAGGACCGGTCGGGCGGGACCAATCTCCACGTAGAAATAGCGTCCTGCGTCCCCGACGCGCAGCCGATAGCGCACGAACGGATCGATGAACAGGCTGAACTGCTGGTTCTTGTCATCACGCGTGGGGCGCTCTACAAAAACCAGGCGGGGTCCGAACCGCACGCCCAGGTCGAGATCGTAGCCATAGTCGGCCTGCCCAATCGTGCGCCAGACGTTGAGCGGCAGGATGGCTGCGCCAACCGACGCGGCCACATGCAGTGTGCGGCGCGAAGCAAACGGGTCGAAGTCTGCCTGTACAGCTGATTCCAGCGAATACATGGTGTGCAGATCGACATAGCTGACCTGCGCCCCGATGCCGGGCCAGCCGGCTAGCCCCATCTGGAACACTTGTGCACTGAGCGCTCCAGGCGTGCAAAGCGCTGCCAAGACTAGGCACACGCGCGCGGGGCGCATGGATTCCGCAGGCCAGAAGTTCATGATCATAGCTGCGCGCGGGGCGGCTTCGCCGGGCACTGCGCGGCGCTGCAATCGGATTGCTGAACGCGGAAGCCGCCGGAGCGTTGACTGCGCCACGCGCCTGACGGCGCGGAAGCGCGCACCGACCAGCACCCCAAGCCATGCCCCTAACCTGCGGCATCATAGGTCTTCCCAATGTAGGCAAATCTACGCTCTTCAACGCGCTGAGCCGCGCGAAGGCGCAGGCGGCCAACTATCCGTTCTGTACGATTGAGCCGAATCGGGGCGTGGTGCCGGTGCCTGACAGTAGGCTGGATCGCCTCTTTGCACGCACGCAGTCGCCGCGCGCAGTGCCGGCGACGGTGCACTTTGTAGACATCGCCGGGCTAGTTGAAGGGGCCAGCCGAGGCGAAGGGCTGGGCAATGCGTTCCTCGGCCACATCCGCCAGGTGGATGCCCTGGTGCATGTGGTGCGGTGCTTTGAAGACGAAGGAGTCCTGCACGTAACCGGCAAGGTGGATCCGCAGCGCGACATCGACATCGTGCAAACGGAGCTGCTCTTGAAAGACCTGGACACGGCGGAGCGCGGCGCAGCGAAGGCTGCCAAACAGGCCCAGACCGGCAACAAGATGGCGCGGGCGCAAGCCGCATGCTTCGAGCGGCTGCAGGCGCACCTCGATGGAGGCAAGTCCGCCAGGGCATTCGATGCCGGAAGCGACGAAGAAAGAAGATGGGTACAAAACCTGTGTCTCTTGTCAAGCCGCCCCGTACTCTATGCAGCCAACGTAGCCGAGTCCAGCCTGCCTCATGGCGGCCGGCACGAGGCGCGCGTGCGCAAGATCGCGGCGCAGGAAGGTGCGTCGTGCGTGATCGTGAGCGCGGACTTTGAGGCGCAGCTGGCAGACCTGGATCCCGCAGAGCGCCTGGAATTCCTTGAAACTGCGGGCCTCAAGCGGCCGGGGCTCTGGCGGCTGGTCCGTGCGGCTTACCAGCTTCTGGGTCTGATCACCTTCTTTACGCACGGGCCCAGGGAAACCCGGGCATGGACCGTGCCGCGGGGCACCAGAGCTCCCCAGGCGGCAGGGCAGATCCACACAGACTTTGAGCGGGGATTCATCCGTGCCGAAACCACAGAGGTCGATACCTTTATCCGCCTGGGCTCCGAAGCGGCCGTGCGCGCTGCCGGAGCGATGCGCTCGGAAGGGAAGGATTACGTAGTGCGGGATGGCGATGTGATCCTGTTTCGTTTCAATGTGTAGAAGGCACGAGGCAAAGTGTTTCGGGACCACTTGAGATTGGACATGCGTCATCGCTGGAGCATCGCAGGGGCGCTCTTGCTTTGCGTGCAGCCGCTCTTCGCACAGCACACGGACCTCAAGGCGGACTCCATTGCCATGCGCATCGTTGCCGCTTCGGGAGGCATCGCGGCTTGGGAGTCTACGCCATTCGTCCGGTTCAACGTGAAGCTGTACAAGGAACGCGACCTCGTGTATGCAGTGCAGCACCTGTGGGACAAGAAGCTGGGATTGTACCGGATGGAAATCCCGGGCCCCAACAACCACCCTTACGTCGGCGTGTTTTACACGGAGGATTTTGAGGCCAAGGTCTACTGGAATGGCTCTGAGCTGATCAAGAAGGATGTGACGATCCTGATGGAGCAATTCAGGCTGCGCTACTTCCACGATGTGTTCTTCCTCGCGGCACCCTTTCTACTTATGGAGCCCGGGGTGGAGCGTACGTATCTGCCCGACGCCTCCAATGAGGCCGAGGATGTCATCCGGGTCACGATCCCGTTCTGGGAGGGGCTGCCGTCGCAAACCTTCGATTTTTACAGCGATCGGGAAACCGGCCGCCTCGTGCGCACGAGCTACCCCATGCCGAGCGGTGAGACGCGGTCCTTCGTATGGCGCGATTACCAGGAGTACCCCACGCTGGACGGGAGCCTTTTCCTGTCTCACCAAAAGCGGGCCGAAGGCCACCCGTTCCTTATAGAGACGGCGCACATCACGCTGCCGCCCCATGTGGCCGCGGATATGTTCACGAGCCCATCGGCTGTGCTCCAGCAAGCGGCAGAAAACGCTTCAGGGAGCAGATAGCGTGGGCTACCGGCTGCTCATTGCGCGTCGGTACCTCGCAAGCCGCCGACAAGTCAGCCTGATTTCGGTGCTTACCGGCATCTCCATAGCAGGCGTCGCGCTCGGCGTGATGTCGCTCATCGTTGTGTTGTCGGTGATGAACGGCTTCTTCGACATTGTGCGCGATCTGCTCGTGTCGCTGGACCCGCATGTGCGCATCGAAAGCGTGCACGGCGGCGGTATTGCAGCGGCGGAAGTTCCTGTGCTCACTTCGGCGGCGACGGCTTTGCCGCAGGTGGAAGAGGTGGCCGCCTACGTGGAGGGCAAAGCGCTTCTGATGCACGAGGGACAAGGGGAATCCAATCGCGTCGTCATCGTGAGGGGCGTGGACCCGGACACCTACAAGCGGGTTGTGCCGGCCCGCGGATCCTTCGGCGTGGACGGGCGCGGCGTCGTCATTGGGCTGGGACTGGGGGAGCGCCTCGGCCTGATGCCGCGAACAGATCAGCGGCCCGGCGGCCAGATTGCCCTCCTTTCGGCCGCCGGGATCGGCCAGATGCTTACACGGTTCTTTGCGCCGCCCGCCCTGGAGCAGTTCGAAGTGCGCGGACACTTCATGCTCGAGCCGACCTATGACAACACGCATGTGTTTATTGGCCTGCCGGATGCGCAGCGGCTGTTCCATACTAGGGAGGCCGTCACGGGCATCGAGCTGCGCCTGGACGACTTGAACCAGGCTGCCGCGACGCAGCGGGCGCTGCAAGCAGTGCTTGATCCTGCGCGCTACCGCGTGCAGACCTGGTACGACCTACAAAAGTCGCTCTACGATGTCATGCGCCTGGAAAAGTGGGGTGCTTCCATCGTGCTCATCCTCATCACGATTGTGGCGGCCTTCAACATCGTGGGATCGTTGTCCATGGTCGTGATTGAGAAGCGGCGGGACATTGGCGTACTGAAGGCCATGGGCATGCGCCGCAGGGAGATTCGCCGCATATTCCTTTTGGAGGGCGCGCTGATCGGAGCACTGGGGACCGGCATCGGCTTCCTTCTGGGCCTTTCCCTGGCACTGGCGCAGCAGCACTTCGCGCTGGTGCCTCTCTTTGGCGCGGAGTCCTTTGTGATCGACGCCTACCCGGTGTCGATTCATGTCTTGGACCTTGTCATCATCGGGACCGTATCCTCCGGGCTCTGCCTGCTCGCCGCACTCTATCCCGCACACCGCGCGTCCCGTCTCCTGCCCGCGCGCGCCGTGCAGGCGCACCGTTAGTCAAGCCGCAGGCTCATGGAGGCGCCCCTGCGCAGTGTCACGCAGCGCGTGGTTTCGAGCGCAGGGAGGATCCCCTCTGTTTGCGACATGGAAGCGGCCCTGCGTAGTGTCATGCGGCGCTTGGGGTGCGGGAACCATGCGCAAACGAGCGCATTAACTCAGGCTGTCCTGCATAGCAGACAGCCTGAGTTAAGTCTACTTCAGAGGTCCATGGCGCGCAAAGATCAGCTTACGGGCAGAGGTCCGCGGGCGGGCAACACTATTTCGCACGCACACAACAAGACGAAGCGCCGCTTCGCGGTGAATCTGCAGAAGAAGCGGTTCTACATTCCCGAGGAAGATCGCTGGGTCACGTTGCGCGTTTCCGCCCGCACGATCAAGACGATCAACAAGAAGGGGATTGCGGCGGTGCTCCGCAAGGCGCGGCAGCGGGGTGTACGCGTCTAGGACACGGTAACTAATCGCCACGGTAATGGCACGCAAAGGCAAGGAAGTGCGGATGAAGGTGACCTTGGAGTGTACGGAGGCTCCGGGCACAAGCCGGTATTCCACCATGAAGAATCGGCGCAATACGCCCGCCAGGCTGCAGCTTAAGAAGTACAACGCCAAGCTGCGCAAGCACACGCTTCACCGCGAAATCAGATAGCCCATGGCGAAGCAGCAATCTTTCGGGGACAAGATCCGGAAGCGCAAGGAGACCGTCCGGGTCATGGCCAAGCTGGTAGTGGCTGAGAAGAAGCCGAATGGCCAGTACCGGTACCGCGAAAAGGTGGTGCCGCTGCCCGAGGTGGAAGGAGAACTGAAGGCATTAAGGGCGGCTTGACCGCACCAATCGGGGCGTAGCTCAGTCCGGCAGAGCACTGCGTTTGGGACGCAGGGGTCGTCGGTTCAAATCCGGCCGCCCCGACCAGGAGTTCTTTTCGTTCTTGCGCCCGTAGCTCAACCGGATAGAGCAGCGGACTTCTACGGCTTGTGGGCCGCATGGGGGAAACCCCACGCGTGTAAGTGGTCAAAGTCGGGGAAACCTACGGAGTAGTTGTGCATACTCTTGCATACTCTATGGCAATCCCGAGCCAAGCCCCATTGGGGAAGGTGTAGAGACTAGACGGCCACCGCCCTCCTCTGTCACAGAGCGGGCGAAGGGATAGTCCAGGGAGTCGGGAAACCGGCACAAACCTGAATCCGCAGGTTGCAGGTTCGAGTCCTGCCGGGCGTACCATTGGATAAGGTGACGTGGCCGAGTGGCTAGGCAGAGGCCTGCAAAGCCTCCTACGGCGGTTCGAATCCGCCCGTCACCTCGGTCTCCCCTATGCCGCTGCGTCAGAACGGGGTATCCTCGTCCGGCGCTTTGCCTCTTTCGGGGGCCCGCAGGTCAGGCGGCTCCTGTCGGAACCGCTCCAGATTGGCGAAGCGGGCGTAATCGCGCACGAACGCCAGCTTGGCTACGCCGGTCGGACCGTTACGCTGCTTGCCGATAATGACTTCGGCGATGCCTTCGGTGGAATTCTGGTCTTGGTCGGTCTTGATGCCGTACTGTTCTGCACGATAGATAAAGGCCACAACGTCGGCGTCCTGCTCAATGGAGCCGCTCTCGCGCAAGTCGGACAGTTGCGGACGTTTGTTGGCTCCACCACGTGTTTCGACCGAGCGGTTCACCTGGCTCAGTGCGATGACTGGGATGTCCAGGTCTTTAGCCAAGGCTTTCAGCCCGCGTGAGATCTGGGCGATCTCCTGCTCCCGGTTCTGACTGCGATTACGGGTGTCAGCACCGTGCATCAGCTGCAGGTAGTCCACAATGATCAGGCCGATGCTCTTCTCGACCCGGAGCCGCCGCGCTTTGGCCCTTAGCTCCAAGATGCTCAGTCCAGGCGTGTCATCGACATAGATTGGCGCGTGGCTGATCGTGCCGCTCGCGCGGATGAGATTCTGCCACTGTTTATCTTGCAGGCGTCCGGTGCGCGCCGCCTGCGCGTTCACGCGTGCCTCTGAAGTGAGCAGGCGCTGCGACAGCTGCAGTGCGCTCATCTCTAACGAAAAGATGGCTACGGGCGTTGGATCAATCGCGCCTTTGCCACCGGAGCGTGGTGTAGGCATGGCCGCATTGCGGGCGCAGGCTAGTCCCAGCGCCGTCTTTCCCATGGACGGGCGCCCCGCGATGATGATCAGGTCCGAATTCTGCCACCCGCCCGTTAACGCATCCAGCGCGCCGAATCCGCTGGTAATACCCGTGAGTCCGCTCTTGCGACCATGTATGCTGTCCAGATACTTGACCGTTTCGGAGACAAATTCCTTCAGGGGCTTGGCCTGGCGGCGCAGCGGGGACTCCGAAATCTGGAAGATGTCATTTTCGACCGCGTCCAGGAGGTGGAAGGCATCCGACTTCGGGTTATAGGCGTCGCGCAAGGATTGATTTAGGGTGACGATCAGATCGCGCAGCAGCGCCTTTTCTGCGACGACCTGGGCATGGAAATCGACGTTGGCAGCCGATTCGATGCTGGACGTCAGCTCAGCCAGATATGGTGTGCCGCCGATCTTTCCAAGGTCGCCTTGCTTGCGAAGCTGCTCGGCCAGCGTGACGAGATCCACCGGTTCGGTACGCTCGAACAGGGTGCATATGGCCCGGAAGATTTTCTGGTTCTTCGGAACATAGAAAGATTCTGCCACCAACCGCTCCAGCGCGCGGGGGACGGCCCGACTCTCCACAATCATGGCACCCAGGATCGCGCGCTCACAATCCGGTGCCTGGGGCTGCTGCCGACCGACCGACTCGCTCACTCGGCGGAGGTGGCGTTCACGCGGCTGGACCTCGTCGTGTGCAGGCATAGGGGGCCTCTAAGGACGCTGCAGCGCGTCGTACTGGGCGCGCAGCCGCTGCACATCGATCCAGGTCGGACGCTTCCAGCCGGGGTTGCGCAGCAATGCGGCGGGATGATAGGTAACAAACAGGGGAATACCGCAATAGTTGTGCACTTCCTTGCGCATTGCGCCCAGCGAGAGCGTCCGGTTCAGGAGCGCATTGCCCGCAATCCTGCCCAAGCAGCAGAGCAGCTTCGGCTGAATGATCGCGAGTTGCTGATAGAGTATCGGGATATGCGCAGCAATCTCGTCCGGCTCGGGGTTCCGATTGCGGGGCGGCCGTGTCTTGAGAATGTTGGTGATAAAGACTTCCTCCCGATCAAAGTTGATGGCTTGCAGGATCTTGGTCAACAGTCGGCCAGCGGGCCCTACAAACGGAAGGCCTTGCTGGTCCTCGTCTTGTCCGGGTGCCTCGCCAATCAGCACCAGGTCCGCATTCGGGTTGCCAGCGCCGGGCACCGCATGGGTGCGATCGGCATCTATGGGAATGAGGATGTTGCTGCGGACGTACTCAGCAACGTCTTCCAAGGTGGCAAGGGCCCGAACAGGCGAAGCCGCCGGGATTCGTGCACGCACGCGTTCGGCAAAGCTGTAGCCCGGAATGATCGGCCCCTGGAGCGCCAAATCGTCTTCAATCCCTACGCGGAGCGAAGCAAAAAGGTCCATCCAAG
The DNA here is from genome assembly GCA_951812585.1 of Rhodothermales bacterium. GTDB lineage: Bacteria > Bacteroidota > Rhodothermia > Rhodothermales > Bin80 > JAAXGV01. Next base: position 1,501,074 of record OX638318.1, read on the forward strand.
CCGCCCGTTGATGAACACGCAAGATACCGGTGCGGACCGCCGCGATTCAAGGGTCACACAAGGCGACTTATGAGCTAAATATCCACAATGTTATGCACACGGTTCGCTACGTTCGGCCCCGGACGCGGGCAGGATGCGCTCCAGGAGCGCTTCCGCTACCGCTCGCTTCGGCATACGCGCGAGGCGCTCTTCGGAGCCATCGCGCCCGAGCAGCGTTACGCGGTTGGTGCCCGTGCCAAAGCCTGCACCAGCCTCGTTCACGTAGTTGAGCACAACCCAGTCCAGGTTCTTGGCCTTAAGCTTCTGCCGCGCATTGGCGACGCCGTCGTGGGTTTCCATGGCGAAGCCGATGAGCACCTGTCCAGGTCGCTTGTCCGCCCCAAGCGCCTGAAGAATGTCTTTGGTAGGTGCAAGCGCGATCGCGCGCACAGCATCGCGATCGCGCTTCTTGAGCTTCCGAGCCGAGGGTGCGGCAGGTGCATAGTCCGCTACTGCGGCCGCCATGAACACGTAATCCGCCGAGCCGTGTGCGGCGACCGCGCTGGCCATCTCCGCGGCCGTTTCCACATCCACCCGGGACACGCCTGCGGGCGTCTTCAGGTGCGAGGGGCCACTTACGAGCGTCACCTGTGCACCGCGGCGCGCGAGCGCGTCGGCTAGTGCGAACCCCATCGTACCCGTAGAGCGATTGGTCACAACACGCACGGCGTCCACAGGCTCGCGGGTCGGACCGGCGGTGACCAGCGCATGGGTTCCTGCAAGGGTGGTGGCGCGGCGCACAAGAGCTTTGATGCGGGTCACGATGGCATGAGGCTCCGGCATGCGCCCGTAACCTGTCAAGCCGCTGGCCAGCTCGCCAAGTTCTGCGTCCATGACGTGGTATCCATAGGCTGCTAGCTGCGCCAAGTTGGCGCGAACAGCGCGGTGCATGTACATGTCATGGTCCATGGCCGGGCACACCAGGACGGGGCACTGCGCAGCAAGTACCGTCGCTGCAAGCATGGAGTCGGCAAACCCATGGGACAGTTTCGCCAAGGTTTGGGCCGACAGCGGCGCGATGATGCACAGGTCCGCCCACCGGCCGAGCGCAACGTGCTGGGTCCAAGTCTTATGATCGGCGAACATGTCCGTCAGCACCGGACGTCTGGATACGGTCGCCAACGTCTCGGCCGTAACAAAACGGGTCGCCGTAGGCGAAGCCAGCACCTGAACTTCGGCTCCTTCGCGCACAAGCAGCCGCACGAGCTCCGGCGTCTTATAGGCAGCGATGCTGCCGGTGACCCCCAGGATCAGTTTGCATCCGCGCAACAAGCAGTCCTTCATGGCGCATCCAGAACGTGGCGGATCAGCGCAACCGCCCGGGCGACCGCCGCGTCAAGGTCGTGATTTACGATGGCGGCATCGAATGTGTTGGCATGCTGCATCTCTTCCGCGGCCCGCCGAAGCCGCACCTGGAGGGTGCGGCTGGATTCGGTAGCGCGCTTACGGAGCCGTTCTTTTAGCGCGTTCATATTCGGGGGCTTGATGAAGATAACGAATGCCTCGTCCTGATAGTCCTTCTTGAGGCGCAGCGCACCCTTTACGTCGATGTCCAGCAGCACCGGCTCCGCCTTGGACGCTTGTGCAATCTCCGCGCGGAGCGTACCGTAGAATGTTCCGGGGTAGACTTCCTCAAACTCGGCGAGATGATCCTCGTGAATGAGTCGCTCGAACTCTTGTCTGGACACAAAGAAGTAGTCTTTGCCGTGCGTTTCTGTACGCCGAGGCGGTCGGGTGGTGGCCGACACCGAGAAGCGAAGCTGCGGAAACTGTGCCAGAAGCCGCCGGGCAACGGTGGTTTTCCCCGCACCGCTGGGGGCGGTTACTGCGATGATTCTGTGGCAAGCCATACGCTTCCTACGCCGAAAGGCGATGCTGGATCAACAGGCCGAGGAATAATCATGGGCGCCGGGCCCGCTAGCCTTTGCGGTAGTGTGCCAATCCAGGGGATGGCGAACCACCGCAGTATGCGGCACGAACGGCCATATCGTCGGCCATGCGCGGAAAAGATCGGCCGCGTCCATCACCCGTCCGACAAAGGAAGCCTGCCATACACATGGAACAGCTCGCTGCGCCCGCAGGCGCGCCTCCGACAGTCAGCGATTAGCGCAGCGCAGCCATGGCTCATCAAGGGCTCATCATTTGCGCAGAATCAGTATATTCAGCAACAATCCAAAGTAAATCTTGCTCCTCTTCCCTTCAAGCCTGAAGGCGAAGGATCGCGGCGTGCATAGAAGGCAGCGAAATGCAGGGAGTGGCCAGTGCCGACGGACAACAGGGCTGGCCAGCGCCGTATTCGTGATTTTGAAAACAGGCCTTTAAGTAAGGCTCACCGATGCTATTTGCGCCATGAGAGTGTCCAAACCAGCACGCGTCGCCCTGGTGGCGGCGCTGATTTTGCCCCTGGCAGCGGTGCTTCTGCCACAAGCGCCAGCACGCGTGCAGGGCCCTGAAGGCCTGTTCCTGGCGTCGGAAAAAGCCAAACAGCTTAAGACCGAACAGGGGTACCCGGACCTTTTCATGCAGTATCACCACCAGATCCGATCATCAGCAAGCGGCGTAAACGACTACACGACGGGCTATCGGGTCAAGGAGCTGAATACGGCGCTGGCCGCCGCCAAGACGGCCACCAGACTGGGGTGGATCGAGCGCGGCCCGGGCAATGTCGGTGGTCGTACGCGCCCGCTGCTGGTGGATCCGGATGATCCGCTGCAGCATACCTGGTGGGCGGGGTCGGTCGGCGGCGGGCTGTGGAAGACGATCAACGGCGGGTTGAACTGGCAGTATCAGACGGACCACCTACCCAACCTGTCGGTAACGGCATTAGCCATGGCCGAAAGCGACCACGATGTCTTATACATGGGGACCGGCGAGGGTTTTGGCAACATCGACCGCGTGGGCGGCAGCGGCATGTTCAGGTCTAGAGATCGCGGCCAGAGTTGGGAGCATCTGATGGTCACGACCGTGGGGACGGATTTCGCCTATGTGAACCGACTGGCGGTCCATCCCACCAATGCGGATGTGGTGCTCGCGGCGACCAACGAGGGCCTCTTTCGCACCACCGATGGCGGAGATTCCTGGACGGCGGTGTACAGGGGTTCCGGGCGCATTCAGGATCTCCGGGCCCAGCCGGGCAACTTTGACGTGCTGGTTGCGACCGAAAACGGCCGCGGCATCTTGCGCTCTTCGGACGCAGGCCGTTCGTGGGTGCACGCCGATGTGCTCTGGCAGGATGGGCCCGGGCGCATCGAAGTGGCCTATTCGCCCTCCGACCCAGCGGTGGCCTATGCCGCCGCCAACACAGCAGCGCAAGGCGGTCAGTTGTACAGGTCCGAGGATGGCGGTGCGACATGGCTGCCCACCTTCGAGCCAACAAACACCAACTGGCTGGGGTCTCAGGGCTGGTACGACAACACACTGGCGGTCCACCCGTTCGATCCTGATATAGTATTTCTGGGGGGCATTCAGCTGTGGCGGACGGTTCTTTCAGGGGAGACAAGGGATGTATCGGGTCCTTCCAGTCTCGACCGCGGCGGCACGGATCAGTGGCTCGTCCTGCGAGACATTGGGGGAGGCGCGCACTTCGGCATCCTGCACTATTTCGGTGACGAAGGAGGCGATGTGACGCCGGCCGACTACGGGACCGTGGAGATTCGATTTGGGCAGGGAACGCAGAGGGCGCATCGCTACTGGGTGCCAGAAGACGCCGGGTCCGATGGCGATGGTACGTCGGGCGTGCCGGACTCTCTCTATATCTGGGGCGGTTATGTGGAGGTGCCCTTCCAGGTTTGGGATACGGACAACAACAAGCAGCTGGCTGTTTCCTTCAGAGACCAGGCGGACGATGGCGAGTGGACGCTCACCCACAGGAACTTCAGCGGGGGGCGCGATGGCCACAGCCGCGAGTACACGTTCATAAACAAGTATGAATACGACCCCAACGCGGCGCAGCCCGAGATGGCGCGCAGCGGCGGCCACGCCGTAGGGCGTCTGTACTATTTCTGGCCTATTCTGCGAGACGGAGCCTCCTTCGATCCCGAAAATCTTCCGGCGCAAACCATAACGATTACCTTTGCCAGAGGGACTGCCGTGGTGCGGTCTATCGACCGCCGGATCGATGCCAGCGGGCTGGCACATGTGGACCATCACAACATTGTGCCCGTTCCCGTGGATCCGGCCAGTGAAACGTTCTGGGTACTCAATGCCAATGATGGCGGTGTGGCCGTGTCCAAGAACGGCGGCGAGTTGTTCCGGGAGGTGGACCGTGCGTTTGCAGGCTACAACACGGCTCAGTTCTACGGTGTCTCCAAGAGACCGGGCGTCAGCATGTACCTGGCGGGCACGCAGGACAACGGGACCTGGCGGTCCTTTCCGAATGCCAACAGCCAGCGCGGGTGGCAGCGTCAGTTAGGAGGCGATGGCTTTGAAACGGTGTGGCACAGCAAGGACGACAAGAAGATGCTGGGGTCCATCCAGTTCAATCTGATCTACCGGTCACTCAACGGGGGCACGAGCTGGGCGAGCGCTCTGCCGGGCGAAACGGGCGACAATGGACAATTCATCACCACGCTCGCCAGCTCCGATGCTGCGCCGGACGAGGTCTACACCTCAGGCAGGTCGGGCGTCTGGCGTTCTACGGATTTTGCCGGATCTTGGACTCTTACGCCGATCTCTTCGCACTGGGGCTTCTGGCACGGTGGCAAGGTCCGCGTATCGCTGGCGGATTCGACGGTGGTTTGGGCAGGCCATGGCATGGATGACGGGCGCAGAATGCACATCTCGAGAAACCGCGGCGAGTCATTCAGAGCCACGGAGCTGCCCGTGATGAGCCCGACCCCGTCGGCGCGCCTTTCGGGCCTCGCAACGCACCCGACGGAGGCGGGCACCGCATACGCACTGTTCTCACGACGCAGCCGGCCCAAGGTGCTGGAAACCAAGAACTACGGCGAGACATGGAGCGATCTGTCCGGTTTTGCCGGTTCGTCGAGCGGCGAAAGCAGCAACGGTTTTCCCAACGTAGCCGTGCACGATCTGGTGGTGATGCCGCATTCGACGAACGTCATCTGGGTAGGGACAGACATTGGACTGTTCAAGTCCAAGAGCTATGGCGCTGAGTGGAACTACGCGCACAACGGGTTGCCTGCGGTGTCCATATGGCGGATGAAGGTGCGAGACGATGAGGTCGTCGTTGCAACGCATGGCCGCGGCATATGGACGGTGCCGACAGGCGATGTTGATGTTGCGATAGAAGAGGACCCGGCCGACGTGCCTACAGGGTTCGGCTTGCACCCGAACTATCCCAACCCGTTCAACGCGTCGACCATCCTGCGCTTTACCGTGCCGGAAGCGGTCGATGTCTGTGTGACCATCTTTGATGCACAGGGCCGCAAGGTTCGTGTGCTCACGGATCGCCGGTACGAGGCGGGGACGCACGCCTTGACCTGGGATGCCGGCGCTGAGGCCAGCGGCGTCTACTTCGCTCGCCTGGAGTCGGATGGCAAGCTTGTGCGGATCCGACAGATGACGCTCGTCAAGTAGGAACGGCTTTCAGCAGGGCGCGCCCTGCACGCAGGTGGGGCGCAGCACCGCGCGGCATAGGTGCCGCCTGCTCGCGCCTGTGCGGAGAGGGAGGGATTCGAACCCTCGGTACCCGTCTAGAGTACACTCGCTTTCCAGGCGAGCCCGTTCGGCCGCTCCGGCACCTCTCCGTCTAGATCTCCATGATGGCGTGCTCCTTGACGCGGAGGATGTCGTCAATCTTTCGGACGAACGAGTTCGTTTCGTCCTGCAGTCGACCCTCCGCCAGGTAGCGCATGTCTTCCGACAGCTTTTCCTCCTCCTGCGTAGCCTTCACATCGTCCTTGGCATGCCGGCGAATGTTGCGGATGGCGATCTTGGCTTCCTCGCCCAAGCGGCGTGCGCTCCTTACGAGCGCCCGCCGGCGTTCTTCGGTGAGCGGCGGCACGGGCACGCGAATCAGGGCCCCGTCGTTGGAAGGATTCAGTCCCAAATCTGAAGACATGATCGCGCGCTCTACGCTGCGAAAGGTGGCGCGGTCCCAAGGCTGGACGATGATGAGGTCAGGCTGTGGCGCGGTAACGGAGGCCAAATGGTTGAGCGGCATCATTTTGCCGTACGCATTCACTTTGACATCCTGCAGCATCATCGGTGTGGCGCGCCCTGCACGGATGCCTTGCAACTTGCCCCTGAAGTCCGCAATGGTCTTGTCCATGCGCTCCAGGGCATCCTCCAGGATCATTTCCAGGATCTCATCAAGCATCCGCGTGCCCCTCCCAGTGCACCAGCGTGCCCACGCGCTCTCCCTGCACAATGCGGAGCAGGCTGCCCGTGGTGTTCACGTCAAAAACGATGATGGGCAGTTTGGACTCCCTGCAGAGCGTGAACGCCGTCATGTCCATTACACGCAAACCGCGCTGAATAACCGCTTCCCCGGCGATGCGGTGGTAGCGCGTAGCATCGGGGTGCTCCTCCGGATCCTTGGAGAAGATGCCATCCACACGCGTACCCTTGATGAGCACTTCCGCATCAATCTCCAGGGCTCGCAGCGCCGCGGCGGTATCCGTCGTAAAGTACGGACTGCCAGTCCCGCTGCCAAAGATGACCACGCGGCCCTTCTCCAGATGCCGAAGCGCCCGGCGCCGAATAAACGGCTCAGCAATCTCCTCCATGGCAATGCTGGACTGGAGCCGGGTTTCCAGGCCGCGCTGCTCCAACGCGTCCTGCAGGGCCATCGCGTTGATCATGGTGGACAGCATGCCCATGTAGTCGCTCATGGCGCGCGTCATGCCGGCGGATGCGTCCCGCACGCCGCGGTAGATGTTGCCGCCGCCAATGACCAGCGCGACAGACACGCCTGCCTGCGCCACGCTGTCGATCTCGCGCGCGTAGCGCGTGAGGACATCTTTATCGATGCCGAACGACTGTCGGCCCAAGAGGGCTGAACCACTCAGCTTGACCAGGACGCGGCGGTATACTGGGCAAGGCTTGGGTTCCACCAGGAAGCGGTTCTGAAACAGCGCGGCAGCGCTAGTTTCCCAGCTGGTACCGCACAAAGCGGTGTAGCTCCGCCCCTGCGCGCGTAAGGATGTCGCGCACGCTTACCGAGGCGTCCTTGACAAACGGTTGATCCACCAGCACATGGTCCTTGAAATACTTTTCCAGATACCCGCGGGCAATGCGATCCAAGACATGGGCCGGCCTGCCGGCGCTGCGGGCCGCCTCACGACCGATCTCTATCTCCCGGGCCTGCACCGCTTCCGGAACCTCCGTGCGAAAAGCCGCCACGGGGTTGAGTGCGGCTACCTGCATGGCCACATCCCGGCCGGTGTCTTCTATCTGGCCGTTGCCTGACAAAGCCACCAGCACACCGAGCTGCGCGCCTGGGTGCACGTACGCGACTACATGCCCCGACGGGCTGCTTAACACTGCGCAGCGGCGAATGCCCATGTTTTCGCCAATCTTGCCGGTAAGCGCAATTAGCGCCTGCCCTACGGTCTGGCCGCCGCTGATCTCGCAGGCCAGAAGGGCCTCCACATCCGCGGGTGTGTGCGTCAGGAGCGTGCGGGCGACGGAATCCGCAAAGGAAACAAATTCGTCATTGCGAGCCACGAAATCGGTCTCGCAGTTCACTTCGGCGATCACGCCGGTACGTCCGTCCGCGCTGACCCGCGCCACGATCAGGCCCTGAAGAGTCTCCTTGTGTGCGCGCTTCGCGGCAACCTTCCGGCCCTTCTTGCGCAACAGGTCCACGGCTGCATCCACATCGCCTTTTGCCTCGGTGAGGGCGCGTTTGCAGTCCATAATGCCAGCCCCCGTCTTGTCCCGGAGCTGTTTCACGTCTTTTGCAGTAATCGCCATAGTTACTAGGATTGAGCCGCTGTGGTGCGCCTGCGCTCCCGACGCGTCTTGTGTCCTTGCTTTGTCTCTGTCCGAGCAGCAGCCCGCTGATCCCGCTCTCGCTTCTCCTTCTCCAGCCTGCGCGTTTTGGTTTCAATATCGTGCTGCTTCTTGCCTTCGCTGACCGCGCTCGCGATAACAGAAGTGATCAGCGCGATGGACTTGTTAGCATCGTCATTGCAGGGGATCACATGATCCACCAGGTCGGGGTCGCAGTTGCTGTCAACCATGGCGATGATCGGGATGCCCAACTTGCGCGCTTCCGCCACTGCGATATGCTCGCGGTTGATGTCGACGATGAACAGTGCCCCCGGCATCCGCGCCATGTTGGCAATCCCGCTCAGGTTGCGCTCCAGCTTTAAGCGCTCGCGGGCCTTCATGAGGCGCTCTTTCTTCTTGAGCTGCTCCATTGTGCCGTCCATCTCCATCTTGCCGAGGTCTTCCATGCGCCGGATACTCTTGCGTATTGTCTGGAAGTTGGTCAGCGTGCCCCCCAGCCAACGCTCCACCACAAACGGTGCCCCGCACACCAGGGCGCTGTCGCGCACCGACTTCTGGGCTTGCTTTTTGGTGCCGACAAAAAGCACGGCCTTGCCCTGCTTGGCGAAGCGCGCAGCAGCGTCCGCGGCCTTTTCAAGCAGCCGCTGCGTCTGGACCAGATCAATGATGTGAATGCTGTTGCGCTGCATAAAGATGTAGGGACGCATCTTCGGATTCCACCGGCTGGTAAGGTGGCCAAAGTGCGTGCCGGCGCGCAAGAGTTCTTCAATCTGAACCCGGAATGCGGGCTCCGTGCTGGTCTGATTCGCCATCAAGTCGTTGGGTTAATCCGCTACTGTCGTCACGTGCACTGGCAAAACCGTTCGGTCACCCTGACAGGCATCAGACAGTATGAGAAGTAAGGTTTTATCGTTTAGAGAACTGGAATCGTTTGCGAGCCTTGGGTCGGCCGTACTTCTTGCGTTCCACCATGCGCGGATCGCGCGTCAACAGCCCCGCGTCACGCAGCGGCTTACGAAAGTCATCGCCTGCTTTCACGAGCGCCCGCGCAATGCCCAGCCGAATGGCTTCGCATTGTCCGGTCAGTCCGCCGCCGTGCACATTGATGACGATGTCGTAGCTGCCCAGGGCACCCGTAATCGAAAGGGGCATAAGCAGCGTATTTTGCCGGACTTCCGTGGAAAAGTACTCCTTCAGCGGGCGGCGATTGATCTTCACATCGCCACTGCCGGGGCGCAGGTAGACCCGCGCCGTCGCGGTCTTGCGCCGGCCAACGGCGTTGTACTGCGTGGGAGTTGCCATCAGTTGTTAAAGAGCCAGTAGTTGCGGCCGTTGGGCCTGGTGCGGATGTTCGCTTCCCACATACACCTTGAGCTTTTTCAGCATCTGCCGACCCAGCGGCCCTTTCGGCATCATGCCCTTTACGGCATGCCGCACTAAGTGCTCCGCGCGGCGCTGGCGCATCTCGTGCACGGTCAGGGAACGCAAACCGCCCGGATAACCGCTGTAGCGGTAGTAGCGCTTGCCATTCTCTTTGTTGCCCGTAAAGCGTACGCACTCCGCATTGATCACGATAACGTAGTCGCCCGTGTCCACATGCGGCGTATACGCAGGTTTGTGCTTGCCGCGCAAGATGGCTGCGACCGTTGAAGCCAGCCGCCCAACGACCTGGTGCCTGGCGTCGACCACATACCAAGTGCGGACGATGTCCTGCACCCGGGCACTACGAGTCTTGAAGCTCAGCGTATCCATTGATTGCATGCGCATCCGTGGGAAGCACACTGAAACGTCGCCCACCAGGCGAATGTTCACATGCCAATCGGATTCTTTACGCGATCTTGATCACGCGTAACGGTTCAGCGCAATAGGCATGACCAGCATAAAGAGATCAGCACCCGGGATCTGCTCCGTCGGGTGCACGATACCGGCCTTGTCCGCCTTGCCCCACAAAATGATGACATCGTCGCTATCGATGTTCTGGAGGACGCCGGCAAGGTAGCGGGCGTTGAAAGCCAGCGTCAACTTGCCGGTTTCCTCCGGGCTGTCCTCAAACTCGCAAGGGATCGTTTCAAAAGCGGAGTGGGAGCGCTCAAGGTCCTCGGCACTGACCTTCATGGAGTCAGGCGACACATCCACGCGGATCTGTTGAATGGTCGTCCCCGCGAAGAGCGCCGTGCGCTGTACGGCGGCAAGGAAATCCATGCGATTGACCGTAAGCCGCCGCTCGTTTTTCAGCAAGGACACAACGCGCTCGTATTTGGGAAAGGGCGCATCGATCCGGGCGGCGGTCAGGCTGGCCGTGCCAAAGTCAAAGCACACATGGTGTTTGCTCACTTTCAGCGTGCAGGTGTCCTGGCCGGACAGACGGCCCAAGGTCTTGAGCGGGGCGCCGGGGACCACCACATCAGCAGTGCCCTCGCATTTGGCAGTGGTCACCTTGAAGCGCACCAGGCGATGGCTGTCGGTGGCAACGATATACAGGCCATCTTCACGAAGCTGGAAAAGGAACCCTGTCATGGCCAGCCGTGCCGGCTCCTGCCCGATGGCGAAGCTGCTCGTAGCGATAGCCTTCAGCAAGAGATCCCGTTCAATCTCGACCTTATGCAGCGGATCCACGCCCGGGATCGCAGGAAAGTCTCCCCCGTCAAACCCGGATACGACGTACTGGCCGCGTTCGGTTGTGATGGTGAGCCGGAAACTATCCGAGTATTCAAAAGTGACCGACTCATCCCCCAAGCTTCGCATTGTCTTAAGCAAATACGAGGCAGGAACAGCGATGCGTGCCGGGCGCTCCGGAGGCGGGCCTGCAAACTGGACCTTGAGGTGCTCCACGATGGAGTGAAGATGAAGGTTAGTCGCCGCCAGACGAAGGTGGTCATCCTCGTCACGTTCAAGCAGTATGCAGGTTGCAATAGGCAGCGTCGTCTTTTGCTTGATGGCTGCCTCTACGCTTTCCAAGGCCCGTGTCAGGACCTTGCTGTTGGTGGTGAATTTCATGGAACTCTTGAGAGGTTGGTAACGAATCTACGCAAAAACGACGGCCTTGTGCCCACAGTTAAGGGCCTCCGGCGGCGCGAGGAGTGGCGCCTCAGGGAGGGTTCGCAATGAGCGAACGCCGGATGTGCACCATCATTTCGCGGTACTGCGAATTCGTTTCCATCTGGTTGTTCACGCTTCGCTCCGAATGCACTACCGTGGAGTGGTCGCGTCCGCCAAACTGCAGCCCAATGGTCTTCAGCGAATTCTGAGTAAGCTCCCTCGCAAAGAACATTGCGATCTGGCGCGCCTGTACGACCTCTCTTTTTCGCGTCTTTGCACGGACGAGGTCTGGATTCAGCTTGAAGTAGTCGCAGACGATCTTCACGATATAGTCGATCGTTACGTGGGTGGGCTGATCGTGGATGAAGTCTTTGAGTGCCTGTCGCGCCATGGCGGCGTTGATTTCGTCATGGAGCAGCGTGGCATGGGTCATCAGGCGCACAAGCGCCCCCTCCAGCTCTCGGATGTTGCTCTTGATGTTGCGGGCAATAAAGTCAGTGACGTCCTGCGGCAGATCAAGGCCCTCGTCTGCAGCCTTTCGGTTCAGGATGGCCATACGTGTTTCCAGGTCAGGGATCTGCACGTCCGCCGCCAAGCCCCACTGAAAACGGGACAAGAGTCGCTCTTCGATGCCCTTGATGTCCTTCGGCGGCCGGTCAGCCGACAGAATGATCTGCTTCCTGAGGTGGTGCAGCTCGTTGAAGACATGGAAGAACATTTCCTGGATCTTCTCCTTCTTGCCGAAGAACTGCACGTCGTCCACAATGAGCACATCGATGCTCCGGTAGTACGCCGAAAACTGACCGATCCTGTGCTGCTCAATGGACTGCACGAATTCGTTCAAGAAGTGTTCGCTGGTCACATACCGGACACGCTTGCGTGTGTGATTGGCCAAGACATGGTTGCCGATTGCCTGGATGAGATGCGTCTTGCCCAGGCCCACGCCCCCGTAGACAAGGAAGGGGCTGAACGAATTGTCTTCGGGGTCTTGTGCGATGGCCAAAGCCGCACTGCGGGCCAGGCGGTTGCAGTCTCCTTCAACAAAGTTGTCAAACGTATTGCACCTGGAAAGACGGCTTTCTGAGGCCGGAAGCGGCACGGGAGCATTTGGCACGACCAGGTCTGGCGCTGGCCGTTTGATCACGGTCTGCGGCTGGGCGCGCAGCAAACTCGATTCACTGGGGGCGCTTTCTGCTGGCTGCGCAATGATAATCTTGTAGTACAGCCGGGCGTCCGGTCCCAGCACGCGCGTGACAGTCTCGCGGATCAGGTGATAGAAGTGCTCCTCCAGCCATTCGTAGAAGAAGTGGCTGGGAAGCTCGACTGTCAGCCGAACCTCTGAATCAACCTGGTCCAGCTCTAATGGCTTGATGGGCTCGAACCACGTAACGAAGGTGGTGGGGTTGTCTGAGCTGCTCTCAATGTTGTCCCGGATCACCTTGAGGCAGGCATTCCAGGCTTCTTTAGCGGTGGGTTGCATTCAGTCGGCAGGCATTCAATCAGACACAGGTACAATGGTACAATTCGGGGTGCGTCAGGCTGCTGCGTCGATATGAAAATCATGCAGCACCGTCGTACCAGCACAGTCGTACGTCAGACTCCGGCACGCGCGAGACAGTCTCGCAGAGCGGCGATAGCAGCGCGCTCCTTGCCACCCGTTAAGGACAGGGCTGGAAAGCGCGGCCATCAGCCGCGCCACGCGCTCAATATTGTACAGGTCCGCCTTGAGGCAGGCGTCCCATGCTTCGGCTGCTGCTGCGTGCATTCAGTCGACTGAAGCTTGTGCGGATAGAGCGGTGTGGGTGTGAAACAAGATACGACGGCTTCGGGATCGATGGTGCGGTCCATGCAACTGGCTGCTCATGGACGGTACCGCCAAGGGCCTTCTGCGCGGCCCACAGCCTCCTGAACACATTCGTTCGGATACATGGTGGGAAAGTAAGGCATGCGTTCAAGAGTCCGGCGACGACTTATCCACAATGCATTGCTGCGCGTGCCCTTCGCCGCTCGCTGCAGCCCGCAGAATCAATGCCCGCTATATGATAAAGACATAGAGCACTAAGATTCAGATAGACAGTAATTTGGATTGCATCCAGAATTGGTTGATATTTGTTCGCATAACGGTAACATTGATTTGCGGGCCCAGTCGGACGCAACTTTTGAGTTACCCACAACTTATCCACTACATGAAAAATCCAAGATTGCGGCACGGCGTGTTGCGCGGTCAGGGTCGGAACCCGTGCGGTCAGGTACCGTTTACTGGTGCGCAATGTACATGGGAGAGGTTGCACTGGTTGCGGGCACGCGGTGCCGCTTGATGCCCGGGCCTCAGGACCTGGAGCTAGATCCTGAGGCGTTCACGGGCATACAGATAGTTGTTGAATTGTCACGAGAGGGTAAGGACCTGATGCTCACGCTGGAGGCATCGGCGGATGCACATTTGCTTTGTGATCGCACCCTGGATCCATTCACCGTGCGGGTGTCGGGGTGCTGCAGGATTCTGCTGCAGGAAGGCGGCAATCCGGCGTGCCGGGAGCCTTTTGATGAGACGATCAGTGTGGTGCCGCAGCAGCAGGTGATCGACGTTGCACCGCTGGCGCGCGATACACTGGTGTTAGCGGTTCCCGCCCGCAAGGTAGCGCCGCATGCAGTGGGCATTGAGCTGCCCCGCGTCTTTGGTGCGCCAGCGCCTGCAATCGCACCGCACTTGGCACCGTTGCTACCACAACAGACCGATTATTGACAGCCTATGGCTAATCCCAAGCGCAAGCATTCGAAGGCACGCACCCGCAAGCGCCGCAGCGGATATTATGGTGGCCTTGGCCGCCCGGACACGATGGCATGCGAACGGTGCGGCACGGCGAAGCTGCGACATAGGGTATGTCCGAGCTGCGGCACGTATCGCGGTCGGCAGATCATTGAAGTTGAGGATGCTGTATAGTGTCCGCTTGTTGCCTAGGTAGCGGGCCGACGGCTTGGCACAGGGTAGTCTCGGCCATATGAAGACTGCAAGCGTTGCAGTTGACGCAATGGGCGGCGACCACGCGCCGGGGGTCGTCATTGAAGGGGCGCTTCGCGTGGTGCGCCAGGCCGACTGCAACCTGCACCTGGTGCTGTTTGGGCCGATGCCGGTGCTTAAGAAGGAGATGGCCCGCCAGGCACCCGATGGTCATCCGTGCATAGAGCTCAGGCACGCGCCTGAAGTGATCGGCATGGGCGAGATACCGGTTGCTGCGGTGCGTGCCAAGCCGCGATCTTCCATGCACCTCGGCCTCCGGTATCACCGGGACGGCAAGGCGGATGCGTTTGTCAGTGCGGGCAACACGGGTGCCATTGCCGCGGCTTCCCTGTTTGTACTGGGGCGTCTCTCCGGGGTGACGCGGCCCTCCCTCTCGTCCTACTATCCCACCACGGAAGGTGTTTGCCTGGTTCTGGATGTTGGCTCCAACATGGACTCCAAGCCGGAGCATTTGCTCCAGTTTGCACTGATGGGAACGGCCTACGCGCGCTGCTTACTGGGCATTGCAGAGCCACGCGTCAGCCTTTTGAGCGTGGGCGAGGAGCCGCAAAAGGGCAATGAGCTGGTGCGTGCTGCGTATAAGCTGCTGGCGGCAGCGACCAATCTCCACTTTAGAGGAAACATTGAGGGGCGTGATATTTTGCACCACGCCGCGGATGTCGTCGTGTGCGATGGCTTTGTGGGCAACGTGGTACTGAAGCTCGCCGAGAGCGTCATGACGGTCCTGCCAAAGATGATCAGCCAGGAGGTTGCCACACAAGGACTGGACCCAACCGCCGTAGAGAGCTTTGCAACTATTCTGCAGGGACTTAAGCGGCGGTTCGATCCAGAGACCTACGGGGGCGGTGCGCCCTTGCTAGGGGTTAACGGGACCGTGCTGGTGCTGCACGGTAGCTCTCCGGCGCGCGCCTTCGAAAAAGCATATTTCATGGCTGCACAGACTGCCTCCGCCGACCTGACCGGCACCATCCTGCGCCTGATCAAAGGAGCCGATTGAATGTGTCAATATGATTAGAGCAGCGATTACGTCCGTAGGCCACTTCCTGCCGGAGGAGCGGCTTACCAACGCGGACTTTGAGCAGATGGTGGACACCACGGACGAGTGGATACGGTCGCGTACGGGCATCCGTGAGCGCCGCATCCTGCGAGACAAGGACAAAGCGACCACCTACATGGCCATCAAGGCGGCTAAGGAGGCACTCAAGAAACGCGGCATGAGCGGTCCCGATGTGGATGTGATCATTGTGGCTACCGTAACGCCGGACATGTTCTTTCCGGCGAACGCCTGCCAGGTGCAAGCCGCTTTGGGCGCGACGAAGGCCTGGGGATTTGACCTTTCGGCCGCGTGCAGCGGGTTTGTGTTTGGGCTAAGCACCGCGGCATGCCTTATAGAAAGCGGGCGCTACAGGAATGTGCTGCTGATCGGCAGCGACAAGATGAGCAGCATAACCGACTACACTGATCGCGAAACGTGCGTCCTCTTCGGCGATGCGGCGGGCGCCGTGCTCCTGGAGCCCAACGCCGATGGCAACGGCATCGTGGACTCCGTGCTGCGCACCAAGGGCGAAGGCTGGGAAGCGTTGTGCATGCTGGGTGGCGGGAGCCTTAATCCGCCGACCCACCAGACAGTGGACCGGAAGATGCACTACATTCATCAGGATGGGCGCACGGTATTTCGTTTCGCTGTGAATGCCTTTGCGGACATAGCCGCCGAAGTGATGCAGCGCAATGGGCTTACCAGCGACGATGTGCGCTTTTTTGTGCCGCACCAGGCGAATCAGCGCATCATTGATGCGGCGGCGCGGCGCATGGGCCTGGCGTCTGACCGCGTTATGATCAACATCAGTCGCTACGGCAATACGACGGCTGCGACCATTCCGCTCTGTCTCTACGACTGGGAGCACGCGCTGCGCAAGGACGACAACATTGTGCTGGCGGCCTTTGGGGGTGGATACACATGGGGTGCCACCTACGTCAGGTGGGCCTACACCGGCGTTGCCCAGCCGAGAGCGACGGCGCGGGCGATGGAAGCGGTAGGCTAACCGGAGGGTCATCATCGTGCGCACCGCATACCTGTTTCCGGGTCAGGGATCGCAGCTTCCGGGCATGGGGAGCGACCTGTACGACACGTATGCAGAGGCGCGTGCGGTCTTTGATGAGGCAGACCGTGTGCTGGAGTTTTCGCTGACGTCGCACTGCTTCGCGCACGGTCAAGAGGCGATGGCGGCGCTAACCCGGACTGATGTTTGCCAGCCGGCGATCTTTGCGCATTCCGTGGCCGCATTCAGGGTCCTGGAATGCGCACCGGACATGGTGGCCGGCCACAGTGTAGGAGAATACAGCGCACTCGCGGCCTGCGGTGCCATCAGCCTCGCTGATGGACTGCGCACCGTGCGGCAGCGCGCGCGGCTGATGGCACAGGCGGGTCAGGCGCGCCCCGGCACCATGTGCGCGGTGCTGGGGCTGGACGAGGACAGTGTCCGGGACGTGTGCCGGGCTGCCTCGGATGCGGAAGGGCATGTCCAGCCGGCCAACTTCAATGCACCGGGGCAAGTCGTAATCTCGGGTGACAGGCAAGCGGTGGCGCATGCGGGAGAGTTGGCCAAGGCGCGCGGCGCGCGGCGCGTAATACCGCTGAAGGTCAGCGGCGCATTTCATTCCATGCTGATGCAAGCGGTTCACCACCGCTTTGCGCGCACGGTCGAGGCCCTGGACATCAGAAGGCCCCGGTGTCCGATTTACTTGAACGCTACTGCGGAGCCGACCACTGATCCCCGGGAGATACGGCTGCGGATGCTTCAGCAGCTGACTGCTCCGGTGCGCTGGATGCAGTCATTGCATGCAATGCAGGCGGACGGGGCCGCGCGCTTTGTGGAAGTCGGGCCAGGCCGCATCTTGTCGGGGCTGGTGCGCCGCACACTGGGGCGCAAGACTTTGGCCACTCAGGTGAGCACGAGGAGGCACGTTGAACAAATGCATGCAAGCCATGAACTTTGAAGGGAGGACGGTTCTGGTCACGGGCGGCACGCGCGGCATTGGCCACGCCATCGTACGGGCCTTCGCGGGAGCGGGTGCTCGTGTAGCCTTCACCTACCGCAGTTCGGCCGCGGCTGCGGCGGCGCTTGAGGAGGAATGGGGCGCAGCGGTGCGGTCCTTTCAGGGAGATGGGGCCGAGATGGTGGCTGCAACAGCGGCCGTGGACGGCGTACTGCGCGCATGGGAGCGCCTGGATATCCTTGTGAACAATGCCGGCATCACCCGTGACAACCTGCTCTTGCGCATGAGCGAAAGCGATTGGGATACGGTGCTGGCGGCAAACCTGCGCAGCATGTTCAACTTTAGCAAGGCGGCCTGCCGGACCATGATGCGGCAGCGCAGCGGGCGCATCATAAACGTTTCGTCCATCGTCGGCATCAGCGGCAATGCCGGACAGGCCAACTACGCAGCATCCAAGGCGGGTGTCTTTGGCTTCACCAAGAGCCTGGCCAAGGAACTGGGCGCTCGCAAGATTACAGTGAACGCGGTGGCTCCGGGCTATGTCGTCACCGACATGACGCGCGCGTTGCCGGATAAGGTGCGCAGCGATCTTGTGCGCCGGATTCCTTTGCGCCGTGAGGCTACGCCGGACGAAATCGCACAGCCGGTGCTGTTTCTGGCCTCTGAAGCAGCCGCATACATCACCGGCCATACGCTGGTGGTTGACGGAGGCATGGCAATGTGATGTAGATGCAGAATCGATTTAAGACGACCATAGATCTGACGGCACGAGCGCGTCGCACCGAAAAAGAGCACGAAGCGCGTACTCACTTTCCCCCGCCGGACCCGCCTCTTCCCAACGCGACCAAGGACACGTTGTCGCCTGCGGTGAGGTCAGCCTGCGACGCCGCCGGCTGGCCCGCGCTGATGCCGGTCCAGTCAACGGCCATCCCGTACGTGTTGGACGGACGGGACCTCATCGTGCAGTCGCGCACGGGCAGCGGAAAGACGGGGGCGTTTATCCTGCCGTTTTTCGACCTTCTGGATGCTTCGCAATCAGTGACGCAGGCCTTGGTGTTAACGCCAACGCGCGAACTGGCACGGCAGATTTTCGAGGAGTTCGTGCGCATGAACGCGCAGG
This sequence comes from Rhodothermales bacterium, assembly GCA_951812585.1. Lineage (GTDB taxonomy): Bacteria > Bacteroidota > Rhodothermia > Rhodothermales > Bin80 > JAAXGV01. The sequence continues at coordinate 1,519,205 of OX638318.1, forward strand.
GCACGCTGACGGGCGCACTGGTCTATGGTGGCGTGGGTTATGAGGAGCAGATCAAGCAGCTCCGGGCGGGTGCTCATCTGGTCGTCGGCACGCCTGGACGGATTCTGGACCACCTGCAGCGGCGAACGTTCACCTTGTCCCGTCTGTCGGTCCTGGTCCTGGACGAGGCGGACGAGATGCTGTCCTTGGGCTTTATGCCCGATATGCAAGTGCTCCAGCGTTATTTGCCTCCGGCTCGGCAATCATACATGTTCAGTGCGACCATGCCACCGAAGGTGCGGGTGCTGGGGCGCATGTTTCTGAACGCGCCGGCCTTTCTGGGCCTCAGCGAGGATCAGATCAGCGTAGAAACCATACGGCACTGGTACTGTCGCGTGGACCAGATTGGCAAATCCCGTGCGCTGATACGGCTGTTGGAGGTGGAAGACCCGTCGTCGGCTATCGTCTTTGCGAACACGCGCACGGAAGTGTCCTTTGTGGCCTCCTTCCTGCGCAATTACGGCTTTGCTGCGGCGGCCATGTCCGGCAAGTTGACGCAGCAGATGCGCGAGCGGGCCATGCAGCGGCTAAAGACGGGCCGGCTCCGCATCCTTGTGGCCACCGATGTGGCCGCACGGGGCATCGACATCAGCCAACTGAGCCATGTGATTCAGTATGATGTGCCCCAGAACATGGAAATGTATATTCATCGCACGGGGCGCACTGCACGGGCGGGCCGGACCGGGACCGCCATAACGCTGGCCACGTTTGACGATGTACAACACCTTGGCGCCATAGCGCGCTACTATGCATTGGATATGGAAAAGCGCCCACTGCCCACGGAAAGAGAGGCTACGGAACGCATCGTGGAACGTACGACGGAAGCCCTGGAGGGTGTGCTTGCAAACAAGACCCGTCTGGATCGGGAGCGTCTGACGCGCTTCATCCCTTTGGTGCAGTCGCTTGCGCAGGAGAAGCCCGCCCTTTTGGCCATGCTTCTGGATGAGCTGCATCAGCGGCACAGCCGTGGCGCGCGAAACACGGGCCAAAAGGGTCGGCATGGCCGCCGCAAAGCACAGTCATGAAGCGCAGCACGCTGGTGGCCGGCCTGACCTTGGCGGCGCTGAGCGGAGCGAGTGGCGGCTGTACGCAGTCCGATCAGTACCTGCAGTTCGCCGCACCGGTGGATGTGGCCGGCTTTGTAGAGGCGGCTACGCGCGGAGAGCGGATGTGGACGCGCGCGGCGCTCACACTGCGATTTGGCGATCCGATCACGGAAACGCAGGAAGGCGACCGCGTGTTGCTCGCGTATTACGGCTTCGAGCTCGGCATCGAGGCGGATTCACTCATCCATATTGCCTTCACAGACAGTCGGCATACGGCGCCAGAGGGCATTCGCGTGGGCTATGCCGCGACACAGGTCCGCCGGCTGTGGGGGCCGCCAAAGGAGCAAACGTGGGACCTGTGGACGTATGAGACCCAAGGTGCCGACCTGATCCTCACGATAACCGAAGGCGTGGTAAGCCGCATCGCGTGGCACCTGCGGTCCGCGGAGCGGTAGGCTGCATCGCCGGAAGAGTCCGCGCCGGTATGCGCTCCACCAGCGCGGCGCGCTGTATGGATGCGCGACACGGGCACGGGAGGATGATGATGACGTGGGCGGTGAGGGATTCGAACCCCCGACCTCCTGCTTGTAAGGCAGGCGCTCTAAACCTACTGAGCTAACCGCCCCAGCGAGCGGGGAGCGGGAAACGGGGCTCGAACCCGCGACCCTCAGCTTGGGAAGCTGATGCTCTACCGACTGAGCTATTCCCGCTGACGGTTGTCCAATACGCATATTCACGCCAAAAGTTTGGGCACGGTCTGGGGACATTTGTGTCTGCTGTGCGTTGGAAGGCAGTTCACGGCTAACGTCTCGCCCTAATCAATGAAACGTACATACCAGCCCAGCCGGCGTAAGCGCAGAAACAAGCATGGTTTCCGGCTGCGCATGAGCGACCGGAATGGGCGCAAGCTCCTGGCCCGACGCCGCAAGAAAGGGCGCCGCTCGTTGACGGTGAGTGATCGTTACGTGGGCAAGTAGGGTGATCTCTGCGCGTGAAGCGTGGCCGCGTGAAGCGCGCCTTAAACGCCGCCGGCTCATTCGCCCGCTCTTCGCACATGGGCGCAAGAGTCAGATCTCGATAGGCACGGTACGGCTCCTGTATCGCATCGTGCCGCAATCTCTGACAGGAACCAGCAGTCCGATCCAAGTAGGCTTTGCGGTCCGGCCTCAGCGAACGGCAGTGCGCCGCAACGCCATCCGACGCGTGCTGCGCGAAGCCTTTCGGACCAGTGCACAGCGTGCAGTGCTGCCCGTCATGCCCGGATACACGCTTACGCTCATGGTGCTCTGCCGCAGCCCGGTCCGGAACAGGGTGCTGCGGTCAGATCTGGCCAAGGCTCTGGACATTCTCGTGGCAGCCCTAACTGGAAGCCAGTTTAGCATGAGCAGTGGATCGTAGCACTGTCATAGGAATGCTCCTGATGGTGGCGGTGCTCATCGTCTGGATGTATCTGTTGCCCACGCCGCCGCCGCCCGCGGAGATCGTGCCGGACACGACCATTACGGAGCAGGAAACACCCGTTTTGGCCGCACCGGAGGCGCAGCCTGCGCCGATGCAGGATTCCACTGTGGTGCTGACAGGCGAAGCGCGCACGATCACCGTGGTGACGCAGCGCTATGAGGCGGAGCTCTCCACCAAGGGGGGCACCCTTACGCGCATGTCTCTGCGCGAGTATAGGAAGTTCGACCAGGTCACGCCGGTGCAGCTGATCGGGGAAGTGCCTCCATTGGGGTTGCGGTTTCAGTCGCCGGGCGGGCGCAATCGCGACACCCGTGATCTGTACTTCGAGTCCAGCTTTGCGGGCGACCGTATAAACGTGGTGGACGCACCGCAGTCGCTGACTTTCACCACGCTTGCCAGCAGCGGTACGATCCGCAAGACGTACACCTTCAACCCCGATTCCTACGAAGTAGGGCTCGAAGTTGAAATGATCAATGCGTCTTCGTTCCAGACCAGCGATGGTTACGACCTGGTATGGGATTCGGCCTTGCCTTTCAGCGAGGATCCGCAGAACCGCAAGGAAGAGTCGCGCCAGGTGGGGGCCTGGGCGCGAAGCGGCGGCGAGGTGGAAGGGATCACGCTGGGCCGCAATGAAGCAGATGAAGCCACGCTGCGGGGGGATGTGTCGTGGATCGGCGTCAAGAACAAGTATTTCGCCGCTGTGGTGATTCCCGATGCGCCGGCGCTGGAGGCCTATCTGGAGGGAGAGCGCTTCGGCGATGTAGATGATCCGGCCGTGCTCATGGACCTTTCGGCCAGCCTGTACATGGGTGCGCCGCGTGCGGGCGGCGACGCATTCCGGCTGTACCTGGGCCCCTTGGATTACGGCAACATCCGGCACTATGACGGGCTGTACGGCATGGTGGACTACGGCTGGGACGCATTCGAGTGGGTCGCGCGGCCCTTGGCGCGCATCGTCTTTATTCCGGCTTTTTCGCTGCTGAGCTCCTTCATTGCCAGTTACGGACTGGTGATCATCGTCTTTTGCATGCTCATCAAGCTGCTGCTTTTCCCGATCACGCGCGTCTCTTACAAGTCCATGGCGGGCATGCGTGAGCTTGCCCCGCAGCTGCAAAAGATCAAAGAGAAGTACAAAGACAACCCGCAGAAGCAGCAGCAGGCGACCATGAAGCTGTACAAGGAAACGGGCATGAACCCGCTCAGCAGCTGCCTGCCGATGCTGCTTCAGTACCCCATCATCCTTGCGCTGTGGCAGTTTCTGCAGCAGTCCATTGAGATACGTCAGCAGAGCTTCTTGTGGGCACCGGACCTGTCGGCACCCGACGCCATCTTGCAGCTGCCGTTCAGCATTCCTTTCTACGGAGACTATGTGGCGGGCTTCACGGTCCTGATGGGTCTGTCGCTGGTCGTCCAGATGCGCATCCAGTCCACGCCATCGAGCGGCATGCAGCAAAAGATCATGATGTACGGCATGCCGATCTTCATCTTTGTCATATTCAACAGGTTGCCGTCCGGGCTGAGCTTGTACTACCTTTGCTACAACGTATTTACGGCGATCCAGCAGCAGCTCATCAACAGGGGACAGAAGAAGAAAGCAGAAGCCCCCCGCAAAGGCGTGATCAAGAGCGCGCCAGCTTCAGCCAGGAAGGCTTCCAGGAAAGCCAAGCCGCGGCGGCGGTAGCGCGCAGTGCCATGACCGCTTCGGATACGATTGCGGCAATTGCCACGGCCCGCGGGAAAGCTGCTTTGGCCATCGTGCGCACCAGCGGCTCTCGGGCCCTTGCCATAGCATCGAAATGCTTCCAGGGCCAGGACCTGACACAGGCGACATCGCATACGCTTCATGTCGGCCTGTGGCAAGACAAAGCAGGCCGCACGGTTGACCAGGTCGTTTGTGCGGTGTACAGGGCCCCGCGCTCTTATACCGGCGAAGACATGGTGGAGGTGTCGTGTCACGGCGGCGACTATGTGGTGGCGCTCGTCCTCCAGAGCCTCTTGGCTGCGGGGGCGCGGCTGGCGGCTCCAGGCGAGTTTACGAAGCGCGCCTTCGTCAACGGGAAGCTGGACCTGGTGCAGGCCGAAGCGGTTGCCGACCTTATCCATGCCTCCTCTGCGCGTGCGCACCGGGCCTCGGTGGACAGCCTGCGGGGCCGCTACTCCCAAACGATAGAAGCGCTCCGCACGGCCCTGGTGGACATCTGTGCCCTGGCGGAACTGGAGATTGACTTCTCTGATGAAGACGTAGCATTTGCCGACCGCGAGACGCTTCGCCGGCTGCTGCAGGACACGCAGCGCCTTTTGGCGGAAGCCTTGGCCTCGTATGCCCTCGGTGAACTGGTTCGAGAAGGCGTACGTGTGGTGATCGCCGGACGCCCCAATGCCGGCAAGTCCACGCTATTGAATGCGATACTGGGTGAGGACCGCGCCATCGTCAGTAGTGCGCCGGGGACCACGCGCGACACGGTGACGGCAGACAAAGAGATCGGAGGGCTATTATTTCGATTTATTGATACGGCCGGCTTGCACAACACCACGGATGTTATCGAGGCCGAGGGCGTGCGTCGTTCGCGCGGTGCCATTAGGCGGGCCGACCTGGTGCTGTATGTCTACGACGTTACTGTGGGGTTTTCAGCGGGTGAGCGCGCGTTTGTTGATACCATCACGGATGCCCGGACGCTGGTGGTGGGCAACAAGGTGGATCTCGCAGGGTCTTGCGATGGCCTGGCCGTGTCCGCGCTCAAAGGACTCCGCGATGCGCAGGCCCTCGAGGTGCTGCGCGCAGCCATTGTCCGGGCCGTTGTGCAAGACGATGTCGATGCGGTGCGCCTGGTGACGAGTGCGCGACACCATCAGCATCTCCGCAGCGCTTACGAGGCTGCCGGCCGCGCACTGGATGCACTGGACGCCGGTACGCCGGTCGATGTCTTCACGCTGGACCTTCGGGCCGCCTTGCACGAACTGGGCTGCATCACGGGGGCGATATCGAACGAGGAGGTGCTCGGCGCAATCTTTTCGCGATTCTGCATCGGCAAGTAGGGTGCAAGTAAGGTGCGGATCCGGTGCGAAGCCGGCGCGGAACCGCCGAGCATTCGTACGGATATATGTAGGCTTGGGCAAGGGCATATGACCGGTTATGACGTAGTGGTTGTAGGTGGCGGGCACGCCGGCACCGAAGCCGCCGCCGCGGCGGCGCGTATGGGAGCGAGCACGCTGCTGATCACCATGAGCCTGGAGGCGTTGGGCCGCATGTCGTGCAACCCGGCAATCGGCGGCATCGGCAAGGGGCATATTGCCCGGGAGATCGACGCGCTGGGGGGTGTGATGGGGCTGGCCACGGACGCGGCAGGGATCCAGTTCAGGATGCTGAACCGTCGCAAGGGTCCAGCGGTGTGGGGGCCCCGGGCTCAATGTGATCGCGTGGCCTACGCCAATGCGGTGCGCCAGGCGCTCGAGTCCGAGGAGCGGCTGCAGTTCAGGGCGGATGTGGTCACCCGCCTTGCCACAAGCGGTGGAAGCATCACGGGCGTAGAGACGCAGCTGGGTCAGCACATACCAGCGCGCGCCGTCATCTTGACCAGCGGCACCTTCATGAACGGCGTGGTGCATGTGGGCGAGAAGCAGTTCGGCGGCGGCCGTATGGGCGAGCGCGCCACGCGCGGCCTCACCGGAGATTTGCACCGTTTGGGGTTTGTGTCCGGCAGGCTGAAGACCGGCACGCCGCCGCGCATAGACGGACGCTCCCTGGACTACAGCCTGCTCAAGGAGCAGCCCGGGGACAAAGATCCCAGTCCGTTTTCCTATATGACGGACCGCTTGACTGACGATCAGCTTAGCTGCTGGCTTGCCTACACATCACCCGCGGTGCACGCCACGCTGCGCACGGGCTTTGATCGGAGCCCGATGTTTATGGGTCGCATTGCGGGACGGGGGCCGCGCTACTGTCCATCGATAGAGGACAAGATTGACCGTTTTGCGGATAAGGACAGGCACCAGTTGTTCTTGGAGCCGGAGGGACGCCATACGTACGAGGTGTACGTCAATGGTTTTTCGACCAGCCTGCCTGAGTCTGTACAGCGCCGGGCGCTCCGGCAGGTGCCGGGGCTGGAAAAGTCACACATGCTGCGCCCTGGCTACGCCATAGAGTATGACTACTTTCCACCACACCAGCTGCAGTATTCCCTCGCAACCAAGCGGGTTGCGGGCCTGTTCTTTGCCGGTCAGATCAACGGCACTACAGGGTACGAGGAAGCGGCGGCTCAAGGGCTGATTGCTGGTATCAACGCTGTGCATTACCTGGATGCGCGGGATCCGGTGGTCTTGCAACGTGCGCAGGCGTACATCGGCGTGCTCGTGGATGACCTCATCGCGAAAGGCACCGATGAGCCCTACCGTATGTTCACGTCGCGGGCGGAGCATCGCATACTGCTGCGGCAGGACAATGCGGACCTCCGCCTGACCGCGCTCGGCCGGTCACTGGGATTGGTGCGCGAGGCGCGCTATGCACGGATGTGTGCCAAGCGGCGGGCGATAGCAGCCATGCAGCGTGCGCTGAAGCAGATCACGGTGCGGCCCGCGCAGGTCAACGAATACCTGGCGTCGGTAGGTACGCGTCCGCTCAGTCAGCCGTTGCCGCTGGCCAAGGTCGCACTACGCCCGGAGGTTCGGCTCACAGAGCTTCTTAAGGCTGCCAATCAGTCCGCGCCGTTGCAGGCGTCCGGTATGGAGTGCGTGGAGGACCTGGTGGAGATCGATCTCAAGTACGCGGGCTATCTGCACCGCCAGGAGGAGGAGGCAAAGAAGGTGGCGCGTTTGGAGTCGTGGCGCATTCCGCGTGACTTTGACTACAACGGCACCTCCAATCTGAGCATGGAGGCGCGCGAAAAGCTTAGCCTGATACAGCCGCAAACGTTAGGGCAGGCCTCGCGCATCAGCGGCGTAAGCCCGGCAGACGTTTCGGTGCTGATGGTCGTCTTGACAGCGGCGCGTGCGCATGAAGTGGCTCGCGCTTGACGCATACGCAGAGGACCGGCTGCGAGCCTTCGAGGCGGCCTTCTGCAAGCTGAACCGCTATCACAACCTGGTGGCGCGTGGGGACGCTGTGCACTTCTGGGAGCGGCACATCATGCACTGTCTGGCACTCACGCGACGGCGCTTTGCGGCGGGTGCGCACATTGTGGACTGGGGTACCGGGGGCGGCTTGCCGGCGGTGCCGCTAGCCATTGTGCTGCCAGAGAACACCCTCACCGCGGTGGATTCGGTGCAAAGAAAGATCTGGGCCGTGCATCGCATACGGCGCGAACTCAGCTTGACCAATCTGCATACGTGGTGTGGCCGCGCAGAAGCGTGGACCGGGGAGGCTGCGTACAGTATCAGTCGGGCTGTTGCCCCGCTGGAGACGCTTTGGCGGTGGCATGCGCGCGTAGCCATTATGGCGCGCAGCAGTCGTGCGAACGTCAGCACGCGCGTGGATAAAGCGCAAAGCACGAGCCTTAGGCCCGCAGCTTCGCAAAGCGTAAATCGCGCCGACACATGGGAGCCAGGCCTGATCTGCCTTAAGGGTGGTGACTTATCTTCCGAAATAGCGGCGCTGCGCAGGGCCGACGCCGCGCTAATCATAGAGGTCTTGGCACTGGACGATTTAGGTCCCTGGTTCAGCCGCAAGGCTATCGTGCATGTTGCTTCACCGCGCGCGTTCTCATGATCCAGGAAAGACGCCTCCTTAAGCGCGCCGAACGGCTCTTTGCCTTGGCGATGTATCTGAAGGGCAGCCGGACGGCGACCGCGGCGGTCCTGGCCGAACACTTTGGTGTCAGCGAGCGCACAATTTACCGAGACTTGCAAGCGCTAAGCAAGATCGGAGTCCCGCTAATACATGGGGACAAGACAGGCTACGCGATCCTTAAGGGCTACAGGCTGCCGCCCCTGATCCTCACGGCGCACCAGGCCGCCGCGGTGCTGATGGGCACGGAGTTTATCAAGCTGCGGTCGGATAAGGCAATGATCCAGGAAGCGGAAGAGGTCGCAGAAAAGATCCGCACCATACTGCCGCAGTCCATCAGGGAGTACATTGACAAACTGAACGAAGGCACGGCGCTGGATCCATACTGGCTGCACAAGGCGCCGGTGCACGGGTACTGGTCGATCCTCAGCGAAGCCATTGCGAAGCGTCGCGTGGTATGGATGGAGTATTTCGTACGCAGCCGCAAGGAGCGCACAGAGCGACAGGTCGATCCGCTGGGGTTGGTGTTCTACACCGATCACTGGAATCTGATTGCGTACGATCACCTCCGGCGCGAAATTCGGCAGTTTGCATTGGCGCACATACAGGACTTGAGCATGCTGTCAAGGCGTTTCACGCCGCCGGAAGGCTTTGAGCTCAAGCAGTACCTGAAGGAGCGCAGCGCTGATCCGGCAGGCGAGCGGATTGAGATATGTTTTGCCGCTTCCGTCTACGACGAGGCGCGCAGCAGCATTCCCGCAATGCTGGAGCAGGAATGGGCCGATGATGGCAGCGTCACGGTCGTATTCAGGTTTGACAACATGGCGTATCTCGCACAGCTTGTGCTGCGCTACGGTCTGCACGCCAGGGTGGTCGCTCCGGTGCACTTGCGGAAGCGTGTCCGTGCGCTGGCGTTGCGGGTGGCAGCCCAGTATGAGACAGACGAGGGCGAATAGGAGCCGCGCCGCGCATGCCTGCGGCTGCTCATGCGTTAAGCTTTTCGAGCACCGCTACAGCATCGGCCAGTCTCGGCACCTCTTGCACGATCACGCGGGGCACCCCGCGCTTGGACTCTCTGAGGAAGTAGCGCAGGCCCAGGGCGCTTAATCGCTCCAGCAGGGGCTGGAAGCAGTGCTCCTTGAACTTGGGATCGTCCAGTGCCAGGTGCAGGAAGAGCCGCTGCTTGCGGTGCACTACGCGCGGCAGATGCAGCTGCTGCGCATAATGCCGCATCAGCATGACCCCAAACAGGTTGCGTGCTTCGCGCGGCCGCGGCCCAAAACGGTCCTTGATCTCCGCGCGAAGCTCCAGGATTGCTTCTTTCGAGGGCGCTTCGCTGAGCCGGCGATACAGTCCCAGCCGCTCCAGGTCGCTCTCGACATAGTGGCGTGGCAGTGAAGCTTCCGCTGCAGCGTCGGCCGTGGTATCGGTCGCCGCCGGCGCAGGGGCTTCCACCGCAAGTGACGGAAACTCGTCAGCCCGCAGCTCTCGCACCGCGTCGTCGAGAACCTTCTGGTACGTGTCATAGCCCAGATCGGCGATGAAGCCGCTCTGTTCGCCTCCCAGAACGTTGCCCGCGCCGCGAATGTCCAGGTCGCGCATGGCAATCTGAAAACCGCTGCCCAGTTCATTCAGTTGTTCCACGGCGCGTAACCGCTGACGTGCTTCACGTGTCAGCGCGTGGATGGACGGCACCAGCAGATAGCAGAACGCCTTGCGATCACTCCGGCCCACGCGTCCCCGAAGCTGATGCAGTTCTGCGAGTCCGAACCGTTGCGCGTGGTGAATGATCATCGTGTTGACGTTCGGAATGTCCAGGCCATTCTCAATGATTGTAGTGGACACCAGGACATCACACTTGTGATCGATGAACCCGGTCATCACGCGTTCCATGTCCGCCGCTTTCATCTGACCATGCGCAACCTGAAAGCGTACTCCCGGCACCAGATCGCGCAGCATGCCGGCGATGTCACCGATGGATCGCACGCGGTTGTGCACAAAGAAGACCTGGCCACCCCGGCTCACTTCGTACAGGATGGCGTCGCGGATGAGTCCAGTATCAAAGGAATGGATCTCGGTCTCAATGGACTGCCGGTTGGGCGGAGCCGTATCAATGATGGACAAATCCCGCGCACCCATCAGGGAAAACTGCAGTGTGCGCGGGATCGGCGTCGCCGTCAGCGTGAGCGTGTCGACGTTTACGCGGAGCTGGCGCAGCCGCTCTTTGACGCCTACACCGAAGCGTTGCTCTTCATCTACGATGAGCAGTCCCAAGTCATTGAAATGAACATCTTTAGATATGATGCGATGGGTGCCGATGAGAATGTCTACGGTGCCTTTTTTTAGTTGGTCCAGCAGGTCCCTCACGGCCTTGCCCGTCCGGTGGCGGGTGAGTACTTCAACCTTGACTGGAAACGGTTCCAGTCGCCGTGCAAACGTTTCCTGATGCTGTCGGGCCAGGACGGTGGTGGGCACGAGCACCGCCACCTGCTTTCCGTCCTGTACAGCCTTGAAGGCCGCGCGCACCGCAACCTCCGTCTTGCCGAAGCCTACATCGCCACAGAGCAGGCGGTCCATAGGCGCGGTCATTTCCATGTCGCGCTTGACCACTTCCGTTGCAGCGAACTGGTCAGGGGTGTCTTCAAACGCAAACGAGGCTTCCATCTCGCGTTGCCAGATGGTATCAGCCGGGAAGCTGTGTCCTTTCGAGGCCTTTCGCTGGGCATAGAGCTTTATGAGGTCTCGGGCGATGTCCTTTATGCGTTTCTTGGTCTTGCGCTTTGACCGTTCCCACTGACCGGACCCGAGCTTGGTCAGTTTGGGCGTGTGGCCCTCTTTTCCGCTGTACTTGTGGAGCTTGTAGAGGGCGTTCACGTTGATGTAGAGCACGTCGCCCTCTGCATAGTGCAGGCGGACTGCTTCCTGCTTTTTCCCGCGGACGGTAATGTTTCGGAAGCCTGCAAACTTTCCGACGCCGTAGTCGGTGTGCACGACGAAGTCTCCCGGCTGCAGGCGGCGGAGCTCGTGCAGCCGGATGCCGCCGTGTCTTTTGCGTTTGCGCGTAACAGGCCGGTGGTAGCGCCCGAAGATTTGATGATCGGTATAGACCGCAAGTCGCGCCGCGGGGAGTTCAAAGCCTTCGTGCAAGGACTGCACGGAGAGCTTCAGGTGGCCGCGTGCCAGTGCTGACTCCAAAAGGTCCGCCAGGCGATCTTTTTGCCCGCTGCTGTCGCAAAGGATGTGGGTGAAGACCGACTGCGCCGCGCTGTCGGCCAGGTGGCTGCGGAGGATTTTCATTTGCCGGTTGAAGGCCGGCTGCGGTCGGCTTGCGGCGGAGCATTGCGAAGCGCGCGAGGAGTCGACGAACGCACCGAAATGCAGTTGGGGCCGCTGCTCGAATGCAGCCTGCAAGGTATCGCCCGTGAGGTAGCGCAGCGCGGGTTGGGCAAGCGTGTCGGGCGACGCTAGTGCAGCGAAGCGGTCCTCAGCGGCGCTGAACCGTTCGTCCGCAAGGGCTGCATGGCGCAGGCTGTCGAAGTGCGCTATCAGCGTATTGTCCGCAAGGAAGTCAAACAGGGAGGAGTAGGCTGTGTCCGTTGCTGCGAAGCGTTCCAGGCGCGGCGCTATGCGCACAGCCTCCAGGTTACTGACAGACCGCTGAGAGGACGGGTCAAACTCGCGCAGTGATTCTATTTCGTCTCCAAAAAACTCTATGCGGAAGGGATAGTCCCCAGAGAAGGAAAAGATATCCACGATGCCGCCGCGCCAGGCGATGTCCCCCGGCTGTTCGACAAACCGCACGCGCTCAAATCCCTGACCCATCAGGCTGTCGACGAGTTCGTGGGGCGCGGCCGTGTCGCCGACCTTTAGCGTACGCGACGCGCGGCGCAGGCTTGACCGCGTGGGGGTTCGCTCCACCAGCGCTGCAACACTGGTAACGATGATGCCGACAAAGCCTTCGCCTAGCTGCTGCAGCACATCGGCTCGCTGAACCAGGGTATAGATATGCGTGTCCTGCTCCTGATCATACGGCGTGCGGCCGCTGGGAGGGAAAAGCAGCAGGTGCCCGGTATCTCCGGCTATTTGCGCGAGGTCGCTGTGGAGATAGCGCGCACGATCCGCGTCCGGCAGTACGCAGAGCATGGTGCGACGCGTTGCGCTCCAGAGATGGTGCAGGATAAAGGCAGGCAGCGAGCCCGCGGCGTCGGCTATGTGGAGGGGTGCGGGCGATGCCTGTCGGCACCACTGGAGTGCCGCGCCGCAGAACGGCGCGGATGCAATGGCTTTAAGAACAGCGTTGAGCGGTGCGTCGTGCACGGCAAGGGATCGTTGCAGATTCGTATGGTTTCACGTGAAACATATTGGCGCAGCGCGCCGGGAAAACGGTCCGTCCGCGCGTGCCATCCGGTTGTACGCTGTAGCAGTACAAACGGAGTCCTGCAGTGCAGTGATGGGAGGAATTGGCACCTGCTTCGACTTTGACAGAGTGCAGTGCGCACGAAAGGCACCGGCCGAATGCGCTGAGGCCGAATATGCTGGCGCGGCGTGAACGTACGAATCTCCTTGTTTGCAAACAGAGCATTATATGCTAAAGTGTCGGGCAGTCATAGGCACGGTGGCCCATGGGCCGCGAACGCCAAGAGGCAGATGCGCAAGAGAATCAGCTCGCAGCGAACGACCGCCGTGCGTTGGGTGTGCGTACTGCCAGGCATCTTGAAGCGATGCGCACCAGGCCGGTCGCTGGCAACGAACCAGAATTCGAACCGCGGGCCGTGTGCCTTGGCGTTGGCAACCGGGGGCGGTGGCATGCGCGGAAGCTGTGTCCAGGCGATTACAGAGTTAACTGAAGCTTACTTCGTCCTGGGCGGCGGGCTTGGCCTTCGGTGCCTCCGGCCTCCCGCCCTTCAAGAACTGCCGTGTAGCTTCCTGTATCGTTAGCCCGCCGTAGCGCGGATTCGCCGCTGGCGTGTTACCCCACGTGCCCTGCAAGCGCTTACGCTTGCGCTCCTGCCGGTCGCCTTTTGTCATTTCAGTGTCCTGTGTCCGTATGGATTGATCTACTGAGTTGGTGCACAACGCTACGCTGTCAGCGTAGCGTACATGAGCCGTTTGCCCACCATACCAGCCACAACGTGCTGCCTTTGCTCCAGCGTATCCATTGTGCGTACGTTGTGCTTGCCCGCAAACTGGTGCCCGTAGCGGTGCACGTGCTTCTTGCTCCAGTGGTGGTACGTACCATGATACGCCCGCTTGAACATGCTCCAGAATGATTCCAGCCCGTTCGTGTGCGCCATGCCATTGACCCACCCGCCGACCGAGTGCTTGACGGTTTCGTGCTGCACCCCAGTCATGCCCTTGTAGACGTGCGCCTCATCGGTGTAGACCGTTGTGCCGAGGTGTTATCGTAAACGAACGGCTGTAAGGTCGCTGCATTCGTGCTCTCCACCACTTCGGCCCGAATCTGCCCGCTTGCACGGTCTTTCAGGCCGGCCACCGCCGTCTTGACTACCGGGCCGCGTCCGGCTTTCTGCTTCCTGTGCTCGTGCTTGTTTTTCTCCAAGCCACCCCCGTACGTTTCGTCGGCCTCCACCGGTCCCTCGAACGCAGCGGCCAGCAGGAGCGCAAAGGCGGCCCGTACGCGCTGCAACATGAACCAGGCCGTAGTCTGCGTCCCATCGAGGTCGCGGTGGAGCTTCATGCTGGAGACGCCCTTCAGGGAGGTCATTTCAAGATAAATGGCCCATACCCACTTCTTCAACGGCAGCCGGCTACTGGCCAATGCGGTACCTGTGCGCACCGAGAAGAACCGCTTGCACGGACGGCATCGGTACGGCATTGGCCTGTGTGTGCCCGCATACGTGTCTGTGCCCTTGCAGCGCGGGCACAGACGACCGTCCGGCCAAATCACAGCCTCGAGCCACAGGACGGCCGCCTGCTCATTCGGAAACATTTCGGCCAGTTTGGCCATGCTGATTCCCTTGCGATACCTGCGCCCAGGCCCCGATTTAACCGCCATGAATTCCCCGATCTGGTGTACCCCCTCTATGCGCCGATCGGGAAGAAGTTTTCAGTTAATTATATAACCACCTCCCGATAAGTACCTCTATGGTCAGCCCGGTCCCTACACCCCACCCCCTACCCAGCACTGCTGCCAGCCGCTTTTGATGTGGAGGATGCGCTTGCACTCTAGCACCTACCGTTGTCATCCAGGCGTTGTTGGGAAGTCATGCCTCCCATCATCCAGCATACCCGCAACCGGACGGAGTGAGGCACAAGGGGCAGTGACCAGGTATTGTGAAGGCGCAGATCAAGGAAAAAAATCCTGGAGGTCTTGCGTCGCATAGCAGCGTGACAGTATATTTGACCCGATCATCGTTCACCTTACGACATGCCTATTATTATGAACGTCCGCTCTTGCCCGCTCACCACTGACGACTCAGCCGGAAATCCCGGTGCCACTGAGCGACTCGTACATCTCAGGCGCCGCACGATCCGTCATTGCCGCTTGCCAATGGTGTTTGTATTTGTTCTTGCTATCGTTGCGCCCCAAACTGCCGCGCCAGCGTTTTCCCAGGTACCCTACATTACGATAAGTATGACAGGGCCCAATGGTAACGAGATTAGTCACAATTCGGAAGTTGTACTTTCCCTAGGGGAGAACAGCTATCCGGTAGATGTAGAATATTCTCTACATAACGTACTCGACGAGTCTGAGGTTGACACTTGGATTGGCGACTCGCTGATTGCATACGCGTGCACACGCATGATCAGTGGGTTTACCTGCGAAGGCACTCCATCCAGACATGACTTGGGCTTGGGCACCCATACATTCGACGCTAACCTGTTCCTTTACCCTCCGAAGCCTGGACCTCGCATTTATATAGGTGGGACAACCCATATCGTTACGGTGGTTGCGGCTGGCCCTCCTGACCCTCCGGGTCTGCTCGTTTTGGACAATGCCGGTGAGATCGGCGAGTCACCGTCCCTGTCTTGGGGTCCCAGTCCAACCCCCGACGTATCCTACAACGTTTACCGCTGTTTTAGCGAAACGGACGCTTGCGCATCTGGAGGAGGGGTCTCCGGTATCATCGCTACTACTAACTCAACCAATTATACGGATTCTTACGTCGACATCTCGACACAGGACAATGCCATCGGACAGTACAGCTACTGGGTCACGGCAACCAATGATGACCTAGAAGAGTCTGAAGCCACGAACACTGTTTCTACTTGGGGCAATCCCATTTGGGTCGGCAGTTTCCCTTACTTTGGATCGGAGGTGCCAGTAACGGAAGTAACGGAGTCGGCTACGGCTACACTGCAAGTAGATACGCCCAGTCCCGAAACGTATACGCTGCATCAAAACTACCCAAATCCGTTTAATCCTGACACCGAGATACGCTTTGACTTACCGGAGGCCGCCGAGGTGACACTGATCGTGTATGATATGATGGGGCGTGAGGTGGACCGACCGCTCGGTCGGTACTTGAATGCAGGCTCGCACAGCGTAAAGTGGCAGGCTGCCTCTCGTCTTCCCAGTGGCATGTACCTGTACCATCTTCGGGCAGGACTCTTCAGCGAAACAAGAAAGATGACCCTCGTCAAGTAAAACAGTAAGCGACACTCGGCCAAGAAAAAAGGGGATGTCCTGTAGCCTGCCGTGATTGCCGGTTTTCTGTATGCGTGCGGTGGTGTACACCCCGTCTCGCTGAGAGTGCCTCGTAGGCCGGGCGGGACGTGGAGGATAGGCCTGCCTTGTTGTCGTAGTTGTGCCCCCGCTGGGGAGTGCGCTATCTGACCAGGTCATACGTCATCCACTTCCTGTCTGGTTGATGGAGTAGGTACCGAGTGTACCACGGAGCCGCAGGGGTCAGGCGACCGCACAAGCTACCATGTGGCAGGCCACCTCGGGGTTTTCCGCTGCGGACCGGCAGGTGCCGTGTTCCTCTTTGTCGCTGGCCGCTATCTCACGTATGCGGTCTGTCGACGTGGTACGCTGCGCGATGAAGACGCTGGCGATTCCTGGAACAGGCGATGTTGCATTCCGCCGCGGTGGCCCCGCTACCGATGCGGGAGCGGCTTACGCGGTAAGCATGCGGTCAACTACATATTGCGTGGAGGCATAGTCAGGTCGGAACTTGTGGTCCACACTTAAGGACTCAAGAACGACCTATGCGTAAGCCAAGACGTACGGCGGAGGAGATGTTTCCGCTGGTAGAGCAATATCTTCAAAGTGGCCAGACCCGGAAGGTCTTCTGTGCAGCGCACGGGATATCCTTGTCACAACTGCACTACTGGCAGGGCAAGTATCCACGTAAGGGCGCTGTTTCGCAAGGCACGGCATTCCTGGAGATTAGTGCGCCTGCTGCGGGAGAGCGCGCGGCATTGGAGGTGGTCTACCTTGGTGGGGTGCGTCTGCGTCTATTCGTGCCGGCCTCTGCCATGTTTCTTCGGTCTCTGCTCCCGTCGGAGGTAGCCCCGGCATGATTCCGCTGGGTCCTCTCACCGCTCCTGCCTCTATTGCGAGCCGGCCGACATGCGCAAGAGCTTTGACGGGCTCTGCGGTCTGGTGCGCTCGGGTCTGAACCGGGATCCGCTCTCGGGGGAGGTATTCGTTTTCACGTTTTCATCAACCGGCAGCGAACGCACATCAAGTCTCGTGTTCCATACTGCGACCTGTTGGGTTTATGGCGCCGGGCTCGTGTTATTTGCAATAATGCGGCTATTCTGTGATACCCGGCGCGGTTCGGTACATAGTAAAGGTGCGTCCACCAACGACAAATCGGCGCGCGTCGATCGTGCCTGTCAGTCCTCGTGTCCGTACGGCACCCGCACTGATCCCCAGCGTGGCAGCCAGTTCAGCGGCAGTCGCGTAGCCTTCCTCGCGGACTTTGGCGCGTTGCCGTTGGCTGCAGTTGACTATGCCCAGGCGCAACCGTATGCCTCGAAAGCTCTTGCTGGTGAAGGGTCGAGTAGCCCGGGAAATTCACCCCCAGGCCCTCACGGGTAGGGTCGGGGCCTGGCGCGCCAATCCGTAGGGTCCGGTGGCTTGTCCGTCGCTTTCGCTCCGGGCCTCAGTCCGGCTCCCGCGAATCATGTTTCTAGGTCCCGCCTTGTCAAACCACGGCATGCGGTTTTCCCGCACCGGGCCTCCTGCCTCCAGGTGCAGCTACGATGCACCTGAGCGCGTCTGCGTCACAGGTCAGCATCTGAAGAGGCACGCAGCTGCAAGACAGTCAGCCCGTTTGCGCCACATGTGCGCCGCAAACGATGTTTCACGTGAAACATGTCATTTTCCAACAAGATCTGCGGTCCTCATGGCGTATCGGGCTGCGCTGTCTCTCCCCGAATGGCGCGGCGCACAAAGCCGTCTGCTTGTGCAAGGCGTGCTTGCGCCTCGGGCTTGTCTACGTCAGCGAGGACCATCACCAACGCAGTCTTGACATGGCCATCGGCTGCCTCCAGCACTTTAGAAGCAGCGACGTAGTCTAAGCCCGCAACAATCATCATGGTCCGTCGGGAACGCTCCACGAGCTTCTGCGCGCTCATCTGAAGGTCCACCATCATGTTTTCGTAAACCTTGCCCATACGCACCATCGCAGCTGTCGTGAGCATGTTGAGCACGAGCTTTTGGGCCGTGCCGCTCTTCATGCGCGTGGAGCCCATGATTACTTCCGGTCCGACCACGACGCAGATGGCGACATCCACAGGCAGCGTGAAGGTGGCCCGTGGATTGCAGGTAACGAACAGTGTTTTGCACCCTATGGCACGCGCGGCCCTGGTCGCGCCGACCACGTATGGCGTGCGCCGACTGGCAGCAATGCCGCAGACTATATCTTGCGGCGTCACGCCGTGAATGCGCAGGGCCTCCGCACCGTCCGCTTCACTGTCTTCGGCCCCTTCCTGGGACCTGAACACTGCTGCCGGTCCGCCTGCAATGATGCCCTGGACCATCTCCGGCGGCGTACCGAAGGTTGGCGGGCATTCCGATGCATCCAGGATTCCCAGGCGGCCGCTGGTGCCGGCCCCTACATAAAACAATCGACCTCCGGCCCGAAAGGTATCCACAATGAGCTGGACAGCTTCTGCTATGTAAGCGGACTCTGCGCGTACGGCATGGGCTACACGCTGGTCCTCGTCATTGATGATGCGAAGGATTTCCGCGATGCTGCTCGTATCGATATGCTGCGAGCGCGGGTTGCGTTGCTCAGTGACGAGGGTACTAAGCTGGTGGTACAGCCGGGAAGCTTTGGACATAGCAAAATGCAACTTGGAGAATGATACACACTGAACTGTACACTACTTGGGGCTTAGACGAGCCGAAGCTCGTCGTTTCTTGCCCTCAAATCTGCCGCTTGCTTCGGTTTTGGCCTGGCCTTCTCCAGTTGCCTTACCGCCTTCTGGATCGTTAGTCCGCGATAGCGCGGATTCGGACTGGGCGTGTTGTCGATCCGCTCAAACTCAGCGTGTAACGCGTCCTTCGTATCGTTGACCCTTCTCATTGCGCAATCAGATCTTTGTACATAAGCCGCCGCCCTGCCCGTGCGGCCACTACGTGCTGCATTTGTTCGAGCGTGTCCATGTCCCGGACGTTGTGCTTTTGCGCAAACTGGTGCACGTACCGCTGCAAGTGCTTGGCACTCATTTTGTGGTACACGCCATGGTACGCCCGCTTCAGCGTGGCCCAGAACGACTCCAGCCCGTTCGTGTGAGCCATGCCGTTGACCCATTCGCCCACGCTGTGTTTGACCGTCTCATGCTCCCTACCGATCATGCCCTTGTAAGCGGTGGCGTCGTCCGTGTAGACCGTTGCGCCGATTTCGGTGGGGTTATACACGAACTGCTTCAACGTCGGGCCGCTTGTGTCCTCAACGACCGTGGCCCGAATCTGGCCGGTACCGCGGTCTTTCAGCCCCGCTACCGCCGTCTTGCCAACCGTTCCGCGTCCCGCTTTCAGCTTCTTGTGCGCGTGCTTGTTGGCCTCCTTGCCCCCAACCATACGTCTCGTCGGCTTCAACCGGGCCTTCAAACGCGGCGGCGGCTAACGGCGCGAACGCCTCCCGAATCCGTTGCAGCATGAACCACGCCAACTTTTGCGTGATGCCCAGGTCGCGGTGAAGCTTCATGCTGGATACGCCCTTGAGCGCGGTCATTTCAAGATAAATGGCGTAGGTCCACTGGAGCAAGGGCAACCGTGAGGCTTGCAGCACCGTGCCCGTCCGAACACTGAACCGCTTGCGGCACATGCGGCAACGGTACGGCATGGTCTGTTGTGGGCAAGCATAGGTATAGGTGCCCCTGCACTGCGGGCAAAAGCGGCCTTCCGGCCAAAAGATGGCCTCAAACCACTCCCGGGCGGCCTCCTCGCTCGGATACCGCCGTGCCAACGCCAAGAGTGTGAGTCCCTTGCGGTGTGATCTGCCTGGCCCTGTCATGATTCCCCCGATCTGGTTTAGTCCTCATACGGCCCCAATCGAAGAAAAATTACAGTTAAGTATATAAACCCCTTTCTGATCTGGCATTGCGCCGCCACAGCAAACGGATGCGTAGCACGTCCGATGCCACGCATTGATCCTTGCGGTGCTCGCCGCAGGATATGTGCAAGCGCGGTCCTTCATGTAGAGCCAGTAATCTGCGGATAGTTTGGCAAAAGAGGTGCGCATTTGTGTTGCAATACGCCGTGCGCCTTAGTTTGCTCTTGATTAAGGGCTTCGTGCGCGCGGTGCACAGGGCCAGAATGCCGTTGGCAGTATGATTGTGCACTCACTTCGACTGCGTCATTTTCGCGCGCACAACGATTCTCGGATGACGTTTGCTCCCAAAGTCAACGTGCTGCACGGCCAGAACGGGGCGGGCAAGACGAACATTCTGGAGGCGATTCACTACTTGTGTCTCAGCAAGAGCTTTCTGACGACGCAGGACCGATTGGTCCTGCGCGTGGGGGCACCCTTCTTTGAGCTAACGGGCGCATTTGGCGGCCAGCGGCGAAGCGCAGTAGAAGTACGCCTGCATTTCGATCCGAAAAAGGGGAAACACCTCTTTACCAATGGGGCGCCGATAGAACGCGTGGCCGACCATGTAGGCATGCTGCCCGTGGTATCGTTTGAGCCCGGGGACATTACCATCACCGCGGGAATGCCAGGTGAGCGGCGGCGTTTCGTGAACAACATCCTGTGCCAGGCGAAGCCCGCGTACCTGGAAGCGCTCACCCGCTACCGGCGGGTGCTGCGTCAGCGCAACCGCTTGCTGATGATGGCCAAGCGGCAAGGGGCAGCCCCGGACAAGGCGACGCTCGCGTCGTGGGATGATGCGCTGGTGCAGCATGGAAGTCGAGTTATCGGAATCCGGGCGCAGTTTCTGACTGATTTCGCGTCATTTTTGCACGACGCGTACCGACACCTGGCAGCCATGGAGAAGAACCCCGCCATGTCGTACAGCGGCAGCGTTTCGGCGGCGCGCAGTTGGAAGGTGGGCGCTATTGAACAAGCCTTTCGAAAGCAATTGGCAGCAGCCGTAAAACGCGAGCATGCACGCGGGCAGACGCTCGTAGGACCGCACCGGGACGAGGTTAAGCTCACGGTTGATGGTCTGGAGCTGCGCCGGTACGGATCGCAAGGCCAGCATCGCACCTTCGGCATCGCCATAAAGCTGGCGCAGTATTTCTATCTGAATGATCGGCTAGGAGAGCCGCCCGTGTTGCTTCTCGACGATGTGTGTGATTCGCTGGACAGCAGGCGCGCGGAAGCGCTGCTCTTGCTGTTGCAGAGCGACCTGGTGGGCCAAAGCCTGATCACCGCAGCGGGATTGGAAACCATTCGGCGCTTTGTGCCCTTTGAAGCGGGGCCAAACCAGCGCTTGCGCGTACACGCGGGGGCCGTATCAGTGCCCGACGCGTAATGCCGAGGCACGACCTGCGGCAAGCGTTGGCTACTCGGGAGCGATGAAGAGCACTTCCCCTGAAGCAGCCATCTTGTTAGCGTCGTTGTAGATATAGGTTCTTGCCATGATGCGCCGACCCTTTTTTTTCTTCTCGGAAATCTTGATCTCAACCCGCAGCATGGAATTGACAGGGACAGGGCGCAAAAAACGGCACGAGATGCTCACCGCGATGCTGCCCCGGCCCGGAAAGTCATGCCCGATAATCTTGGAGAAGAGCGACAACAGGAAGACGCCGTGGACAATCCTGCCGCCAAAGCTGGTTTGGGCGGCGTACTCTGCGTCCACATGAATGGGATTGTCGTCGCCGGTGATCTCGGCGAAGGCTATGACGTCCGCTTCGCTCAGGTAGCGGTAGGAGGTATGCAACTGTCCGACCTCAATTGTGTCGAACGTGTGCGCTTCCTGGGCTTCAGCCACGGGATCTGAACTCATAATCGTAGATTGGACTGCGCGCCAGACACAGGCACCTAGTAACATACAACTCTCCGGTGTGTTTCTTTTGAGCGTATGCAACGGTGCGTGCAAGAGCATTCAGATGGCATCATTCCAAGCGGGGCACTTGCCCCTCGGGCAGCACCGACACTAATGCGGGTCAGAGCCTTGGGCCGGAGAAAGCGGCGGGCAGCTGCGCATTCCCGCCAGCATATCAGCGCTGGCGCGGTGGCGGCGCGCGGCATATGTCGAACCGCAGGCACACCCGGTCAACGCGACTTGCGGCACCGGTTGGTGTGGGCGCTCGGTTCGCCTGGACTCATTGAGCGGTGAAGCGACTCTCGATTGAGTCTCTGGAGCAACGCTGGAGAGGCTTTGCCCGCTCCAAGCGCGGCCAGCGCATTACGCGCACGGCCCGCACGGTGTTTATCGGCGGCATCATTGCATACCTGGCCTGGAAGCTTCGAGACGTTGGATTGGCCGAGGTGGCCCGCGGCTTGCCGCTGAAGCCGCACTTTTATGCACTCCTCTTGGTGGTGTACTTCATCTTGCCGGCTTCCCAGATCCTGGCATACCGTGTTACTTGGGCCTTCGAGCTGAAGCAGGGCATCCCGGCATTCATCCAGAAGCGGATACTAAACAAGGATGTACTGGGTTACTCGGGCGAGGTATTTCTCTTTACCTGGGCAAGCTCGCATGTCCAGGCCCCGTCTGTGGAGCTGATGAAAACCATTCGCGATCAGAACATTCTGTCATCAGCCGCTTCCACTCTGGTGGTCATCATACTGGTGGTCGTATTCAACTTTACAGGGCAAGTTACGCTGACAGATCTGGTCGGAGAAAGGGAAACCGGGACCATGGTGGCGGGCGGCGCCGTCCTCGTCATTGTGCTGGCGATCATGCTGCGCATCTGGAAATACCTGTTCGCCATGCCCTGGCGACCTGCGTCCATGGTGTTCAGTGTGCATGTGGCACGTGTCTTGCTAAGGCAAGCGGCAGAGATCGCCATGTGGCATATTGCAATGCCGGAGGTGCCGATCACGGTCTGGTTCACCTACGCGGCGTTGACGCTCATTGTGACGCGTATTCCCTTTGTACCGGCTGCAGATCTTTTGGTAATGAGTATAGCGGTTGGACTTTCTAGTGTGGTAGGCGTCTCGGAAGCACAGATCTACGCGCTGTTTGGCGCGGTCGCGGTGGTGCACCGGGGCATCAATTTGCTGTTCTTTGCGACCTTGCCGGCACTTGACCGTGGCGCAAGGAAGGCAGCGTCCCAGTGACTAATCGCGCGCCCGGCGCGGCCAAGTAGAGAAGATGCGGAGATTATTGCAGAGATGCGAGGATAGCGTCGTCAGGCGCCTGCGTCAGGCGGCGCTTGTCGGCATGCTTTGCGCCATAAGCGCAGCGTACGCGCCGGCCCAGCCCATAATCGTGGAAGACTTTTCGTACGATGAGGCGGTTCCGACGCATTGGCGCACCTTGTCGCGAATCAGCCGCTCGGCGCAGCCGCTGCCGACCGTGCTGCAGCGTGACGACGACTATGTGGAGGTGGTCACATTGCAGGGAGAGAAGGTGCTGCGCGTATACACGCGCGACGAGACGGTGCAAGTGGCGCGCGTGAACGGCGAGGAGGGATTCGACTGGGATATCAGCGTGCACCCGGTGCTCTCCTGGCGCTGGCGCGCGGATCGGCTACCGAGCGGCGCACGTGAAACCAAAAAAGACCTGAACGATACGGGCGCCGCCGTCTACGTATCGTTCAACTGCAATGACTGGCTAGGACGCCTTTGCACCCTCAAGTATACATACAGCTCGACGCTTCCGGTAGGCACAACCGCACGCTATGGACCGCTACGCGTTTTGGTTGTGTCGAGTGCCATGGATGGGCTGGGGCGCTGGCTGAACATCGAGCGAAACGTGCGCAAGGACTTCAAGGCACTGTTCGGCAAGGAGGCACCTGACAGGCCCCTGTTCATCATGGTCTGGGGGGACACTGATAACACCCACGGAGTGTCGGATGCGTACTTTGACACCATTGCGATAAGCCCAGGCAGCTGACCATGGAGCACATCTTCAGGTCGTTGCGGCCCATGTTCGTGGCGGTGACGCGCCGGCCCCTCATGGTAATCGGCATCGCTGTCGTGATGACCGTCGTGAGTCTGATGCTGGCGCGCAATCTCGTCATCGATCCTGACTTCGCAAATCTCCTGCCAGGGCATTACCCCAGCGTGCAGGCCCTGGAGCGCATGCGGACGACCGTGGGGGGAGGCGATGTATCGGTAGATCTGGCTATCGAAAGCCCGTCTTTTGAGGCCAATGTCGCCTTTGGAGAAGCGCTGGTGCCGGAAGCCTTGGCACTGCGCGAACCCAAGAGCGGCGAGCCCTTCTTTGTGCGCGCGGAGCTTCGACGCGACACGGAGTTCTTGCGGGACAACGGTCTCTACTTTGCAACAGCGCAGGAGCTCGATGAGGTGGTGTCCGGCCTGGAGGACGCGATTTACGAGGCCAAGCTGGAAGCCAATCCGTTCTTCTTTGACTTGGAGGAGGATTTGGAGGAGGAAGAAGAAGCGCAGGATGGCGCCGAGCTGCGTACCACCTTTGAGCGGATAGTGGGCAAGGAATACTACGTCTCGGAAGACAGCACCGTGCTGGTTGTACGCTTCTTTACAGCCGGCTCACTAACGGATGTCGGATACATAGAAACGCTCTACGGTGCACTGGAGCAAACAATTGCCCAGCTGAATCCAACCTCATACCATGCACAGCTCAGTACGGTGCTAGGTGGGCGCCTTTGGCGTCATCGTGTGGAGGTGAGGACGATCACGGATGATGTGCTTGGGTCTTTTGGTGCAGGGCTATTGGCGGTGCTCTTCACCATCATGGCCTACTTCTTCTACAAGGCATGCCAGACGCGGGGTCGCCAGTTTCTCACGCGGCGCGTGGTTCTGCTTGAGCTTGCCCGCGCACCGCTGACGGCACTCCTTATTGGCATTCCGCTTTTTGCTAGCCTGACATGGACAGCAGCGGTGGCGTATCTGTCCTTCGACACGTTGAATCTGCTCAGCTCTACACTGGGCCTGGTGCTTTTTGGCCTAGGCATAGACTACGGCATCCATTTCTATGCGCGCTACATCGAGGAGCGGGTGGCGCATGATCCCGGCGAAGCGGCAGTGCGTACCGTGATGAGCACCGGACAGGCCATTGCAGTAGGCGCGCTGACTACGGCAGCGGCCCTCTACGCGCTTGTTATAGCAGACTTCAAGGGATTCAGCCAGTTTGGATTCATCGCCGGCTGTGGTGTGCTCTTGGCGCTTCTGGCGATGCTCATGGTGCTTCCCGCGCTGCTCTTAACCCTTGAGCGTGCCGGTCTTGTGGCGTATGCGCGGACCGGAGCACCGCTGGCAAGCCGCCGGGGCCGATTGCCCGGCGCGCGCGGCATGCTGGCAGGCTGCGTAGTCGCAGTGGTGCTGGCGCTGACCC
Source organism: Rhodothermales bacterium (assembly GCA_951812585.1). GTDB lineage: Bacteria > Bacteroidota > Rhodothermia > Rhodothermales > Bin80 > JAAXGV01. The sequence continues at coordinate 1,544,321 of OX638318.1, forward strand.
AGGCGCCCGGCGTGACGTTCGAATACCGGTTCGGAGAACTGGAACCGACCTACAAGGACTGGATACAGATTGCTACCAAGGTGCAGCGGGCTTTCTACGAGCAAGGGCGACGCAACCCAGCGTATATCGTGGTAGATGATCCAACACAGACCCAGGCGGTTGTCGCAGCGCTGCGCAGCAAGATGGAGAACGACACAATGGTACATGTGGTCGACACGGATACCTTCACCACCACCATACAATCTGTAGAATCGCTGCAGGAGCGGTTTCCTGTGGAAGCCGAGGAGCAGCACAGAAAGCTGCTCCGTATCGCCTACATCCGTGATACACTCCTGGCGGATCCGCTGATAGGCACCAGCGATGACATTCAAGCCCTGCGCCGGGCAGCGCAAACGCGCATGCCGATCGCCTTGGATCACATACCAGACCTTCTGCGTCAGCGGTTTACGTCGAAGTCGGGCGAGATCGGCAACTTTGTGACGATATACCCGGCCATCGGCCTGTCCGACGGGCGTAAGTCTATCGCCTTCGCAGAAGACATAGGCGAGGTCACGACGGCGGATGGCGCGAAATTCTATGCGGGATCGTCGTCAATTGTGGCCGCTGATATGCTTCGCCTGATGCAGAAGGAAGCGCCGTACATGGTACTTGTTGCGCTCGTCATGGTCATGCTACTCATGTGGGCCAACTTTCTGCGTGTGCGCCTGGCACTGTTGGCGCTATTGCCGCTCTTGGTGGGTGTGCTGTGGATGCTACTGGCCATGAAGGTGATAGGCCTGAGCTTGAATTTCTACAACCTGGTGGTGATACCCGCGGTGATCGGCATCGGGAACGATGCCGGGGCCCATCTGGTGCATCGCTACCAGGAAGAGGGGCGTGTCCTAAAGGTGCTGCGATCTACGGGGGAGCATGTAACCATGGGTGCTCTGACGACGATGGTGGGCTTTTCCGGGTTGCTCTTGAGCTTCCACCCTGGGCTGAATACGGTCGGGGCGCTGGCGCTGGTAGGCATCGGTACAACGCTGCTGGCCGCCCTTCTGCTCTTGCCGGCAATGCTGCAGGTGTTGGAAGACCGGCGCACAGAGAAGCAGGCCGCAGTGGGTTAGTCGCCCGGTTCAGTTTAGCAGCCGGGCGAGTCGCCAAAGGCGGCGGCCTTGCCTCCGCGGCATGGTGGATGTTTCCGCAGCACCACTACCAGCGCAGCTGGCTGCAGATTTGCGGAACGCCCGAAAAAAGCGTATGTATTATGCAATGTCCCTGCCACCTGCGAATTACACAGTGATCGCCATGAAACGGATCACCTTACTAGTTGCCCTCTTTGTGATGGTTGCTGCCGTTGCGCCTGCGGCCTCGGCGCAGCTGCGCAGGGCCGAACGTGCGCTCAGTGACCTGAATTACGAAGAGGCCCATGCCATCGTCGAGGCGTACATAGCAGAGAAGCCGGAGGAACACAGAGCCTATGAACTGCTCGCGAGGCTGCACAAGGCGCAGGCTGACACCACGGACTGGGAGGTATACCTGGTGCACACGGAGGGCATGGCAGCGGCCTATCGCAAGGTGCTGGAATTGCGTCCCCGCGATCCGGGCCAGGTAGGTCGGGAGCTGCTGCTGGCGTATCAAAACGCCTTCATGGGTGGCGTGGATGCGTTTAACGAAGCGCAAGCAGTGGCCGATGATGCATCGCGGGAGATGCTTTTCATGCAGGCAAGCTATCAGTTCCAGGCAGCCGCGCTGGTGATGCCGGACTCTCTTGATCCGCATCTGAATTGGGCTTTTGCAGCCATTAGCGGCGGAGACCAGGAGCGTGCTATTGGTCCGCTCAAGAAAGCGCTGGAAATGGGCCAGCCGGAGATAGACTGGTACGTCTATCTCGGGCGGATATACATTACCAGCGAGCGTGTGGAGGAAGCCGTGGACGTGCTGGAGGAAGGCGTTGAAACGTTTGGTGACAACGAGGATCTGCAAAGCCTGCTGCTGGCAGCGTACGCTGAGACGGGCCAGCACGACCGTGCTATTGAGCGCTACCGCGACCGAGCGGTAGCTATGCCCGATGACAGGATTACGCGCTACAATCTGGGCTCTCTCCTTTTGCAATCCGAGCAGTACGACGAAGCCATAGAGCATCTGCAGGCAGCAGTCGGCATTGATAGCACACACATCGATTCGCACTACAATCTGGGCGCGGCCTATATCAACAAGGCTACGGAGGTACAGGAAGAAGCTGTCGCGCTTGACGAGGCCTTGCGCGCGCAGCGCGATTCCCTTTCACAGGAAGAAATTGACGCGCGCCAGGAGGAAATCTTCGCGGTCGAAGACATCAAACGCGGGCTGATGGCCGAGGCCATCCCGTATCTTGAACGTGCCCGGGAGCTGGCAGTCGCGACAGGCAACGATCCTTCGGCCACCTGTCGGGCACTTTACCAGGCATACGCCCAGACGGATCAGATGGAGAAGCTAGCGGGTGTCGAAGCCTGTGCAGGCTACTAGTCTGCCGGCTGCACAGCAGCACTGACCAGACGCTGTCCCGCGGGATCCTGCAACAGGGTTCCTGCCATGTATCCGCGTTTCTGATTTTCGCGCCGCAGGCCGCTTAGCGTGTAGACGTTGCTTTTGAGCCTGTTGCATGGGCCAAGTATGAACTAGGGCGCGGTGGCGTTTTTTGGAGGATGCGAAGGCAGCGCAGCATCCATGCGGTACGACCGCAGACTACTCAGCGTCCGCACGAAGCGGGCGGCAATGGCGTCCCATCGGTACAGCGCAAGCGTATGCTGGCGTGCCTGAATCCGCAGTGAGCGAAGGGTAGACGGGTTATCCAACAGGTGTGTAATGATGTGCACAAATCCATCCGCGTCGCCGCTCTCGACCAAGTGGCCGTTCACGCCTTCCGAGATAACATCCCTGATGCCCTCCAGCCGTGCCGCAACGGCGGGCAGGCCGCAAGCTCCAGCCTCCAGCATCACAATGCCGAAGCCCTCCATGTCGCCGGGCACCGGGATGTTCGGCACCACCAGTAGGTCTGCCTGGGCATAAAGGCGCTGCAATGCTGCGTCAGAGAGCCGCCCCAAAAGACGTACACGATCTGCAACCCGTGCGTGGCGGATCGCTTGCATGATGCGTTGCCGCTCCGGTCCGTCTCCGCCGACATGGTAATGTACACAGGCAGGCAGGCGCGGCATCACGGTGCGGATAAACCATTCAAAACCCTTGCGGCGCACCAGGCGCCCAACGCTGCAAAGGAGCAGAGTGTTCGAAGCGGAACCTTGATGTTCACGCATAGCAAATCGCTTCACATTGACACCGTTGGGAATAACGTGAATTCGGGACTCGGGCATGCCGCGCAAAGCACACGCCGCGCCCGTGGCACGGCTTACGGGCAGGACCGCATCAAGCGCACGCAGCGTGCGCCGAACAACAAGCCCCTGGTACGGGCCTTTCTGGGTGACATCTTTGCCGTGGGCGATGGCCGCCAGGACGACGCCGCGCCGCGCCGCTGCGCGCCGCACAAATGGGCTCAAAGCGGCGGTTACCATCGAAGAAAAGAGCACGGCGTCCACCTCGCCGCGCCGGACCTTCCGCCAGATGTGCACCATGGTGGGGCCGAGCCAAAGCGCACATTGGAGGTGATGCCATCGCCAGGCCGAGCGCAGCACCAGGCGGCTGACCAATACGTGCGCGGGGAGCGCATCCGACAGCTCTACGGCGACGCGCTGCATGCCGCCGATGCTGGCCAAGGGGCGGTCTCTGGGCGGAAAGGAATGCGATACGAACAGCAGCCGCACGTCAGCCTAAGCCGCTGCACCGGCAGCGATGCGCTTGGGTACTGCGTGGCCAGCGCCATTATGCTGGGGGTGCCAGATATCGTGGTAGAATGCCGCCATGCGGGCCATCACCTGGTCCCAGTCAAATAGCAAGGCGCGTGCACGCGCACGGGATCCCATGGTCTGCCGGAGCATGGGGCTGGACAATAGGCGCGCAACCTTTTCTACGAAATCGCTGCTGTCGCCGGGCGTAGCAAGAAAACCCGTGTCGCCCTCCACCACGAGTGCGTCGCTGCCCGCAGCATTGGCGCAAACCGCAGGAAGTCCCGAGGCCATGGCCTCCAGCGTCACATTGCCGAAGGTCTCAGTGTCGCTGGGAAACAGAAACACATCGGAAGACGCATATGCCGTCGGAAGATGATCCCTGGCAATCGTGCCCGTGAAAATAGTGTTGGGCAAGCGTTCAGCAAGCCGCTTGTAGGCGGGACCGTCTCCCACTATCATGCTGCGGTGCGAGATGCCGCGGGCCTCCAGGCCGCGGATCGTATCCGCAAACACCGCCAGGCCTTTCTCCCAGACCAGGCGGCCTACGTAGGTCACCACGACCTCATGGTCCTGGATACCTGCAGTGCTTCTCCAGGTCGCGCTTCGACGCGCCGGATTGAATTGCTCCGGATCGACTCCGCGCGGCCACAAACGAAGGCCGTTGGAGATGCCGCGTGCACGGAGTTCGTCCGCGATGGATTCCGAAGGGACATAGATGTGCTGACATTTAGGGTAGAACCACCGGCCATATCGCCATGCCGTCGTTTCCAGCAGATCTATCCGGTAGAAACGATGGTACGAAGGGAAGTATTTCAGGTAAGCACTAAAGTGCGTGTGAAACGACGCCACCACGGGAATCTTGTGCGTGCCGGCCCACTGCAACGCCTGCGCGCCCAGGTAGTCGGGCGAAGCAATGTGAACCAGATCGGGCGCGAAAGCCTCCAGGCGTGTGCGCCCTTTGCGTGGAAGCCCGAGCGACAATCGGTAGTCACTGCGACCAGGCCAAGGCACCGAAGGCACAGACACCAGCGTGCCGGCGTGCTTAAATGGCGGGGGTTCCTTGGATGTTGGGGCGAAAATCAGAACATCCGCTCCTTGTCCCTCGAGGTAGGAGACCAAACGGTTCAGCGTGAGCGTAACCCCGTCAGAGATGTGGTTGTAGGCACCAGCAAACAGGGCGATGTGCCTGCCCGCTATGCTTCCCGCGTTGCCCGTGATGTCCGGCCGGGTCATGGTGCCCAAATCCAACGGCGTTTTACTCGGCGCAGTCCTATGCATTGAACGCCGCCGAACAGGTGTATACCTCTCCCAGTGCTCCTCTAGCCGCCGTAAGCCACTAGAAAGTAACAGCGTGGTATGGGTTTTCTTTTGTTAGCGCCTCGCGGAGGAACCGCGCCGTATGGCTCTCTTCATGTTTCGCTACTTCTTCCGGTGTGCCGGTGACTACCACACACCCCCCGGCGAAACCGCCCTCCGGTCCCAGGTCAATAATCCAGTCGGCTGCCTTGATGATATCCATGTTGTGCTCAATCACCACGACGGAATGGCCTTGCTCCATCAGGCGGTTCAATGCCGCCAGCAGCTTCCGGATATCGTCAAAGTGCAGTCCGGTCGTGGGTTCATCAAAGATATAGAGCACCTGCTCTTTGAGACTGCTGCCCAGATGCGTGGCAAGCTTGACGCGCTGCGCCTCGCCCCCGGACAAGGTAGTCGCCGGCTGCCCAAGCTTCAGATAACCTAGCCCGATGGTGCTTAGGGTCTTAAGGCGTGACACTACAGACCGCTTCCCCGAAAAAAAGTCGATGGCTTCATCGACAGTAAGCTGCAGCACATCGTCAATGTTCTTGCCCTTGTAGCAAATCTCAAGGACTTCGTCCTTGAATCGCCTTCCTCGGCATTCTTCGCATTCCAGGTAGAGGTCGGCTAAAAACTGCATCTCTACCCGGATGGCGCCATCGCCGGCACAGACTTCGCAGCGTCCTCCGTCCACATTGAATGAGAAAACACCGGGCTTGTAGCCGCGCAGCTTGGCATGATGGGTGCCTGCAAAAATCTTCCGGATACCATCAAAAGCGCCGGAATACGTGGCCGCATTGGAACGGGAAGAACGGCCTATGGGGCTCTGGTCCACCATTTCAACGCGGTCAACAAGTTCGTGTCCGAGGATTCTGTCATGCAGACCGACCGCTTTGCGCAAAACAAACTGTCCCTTGAGCGCGCGCAAGCCCTGATATAACGTGTCGCAAACCAGCGTGGACTTGCCCGAGCCGCTGACACCTGTCACTACCGTCAGGCAGCCGAGCGGAAAGGCCACATCAATGCGCTTGAGATTGTGCGATCGCGCACGCTCGATCACCACGGCACGGGACGGGTGGGGCCGATGCCGCCGGGCGAGGACCGGAATGCGCTTGCGAAGGCTGAGGTAGTCACCTGTCAAAGAGGCGCTGCTCTGAAGCATTTCCTCGAAACTGCCCTGGAAGGTAATGCGGCCGCCCTTGTGCCCGGAGCCTGGCCCAAGATCAACGATCTCGTCTGCGTGCTGCATCACCAAGGCATCATGCTCCACCACGATCACGGTATTGCCCAAATCGCGCAGGCGCTGCAGGATGCGGATCAGGCGCGAAGTGTCGCGCGGATGCAACCCGATGGTGGGCTCGTCCAGGACGTAGAGCGATCCCACCAAGGAGCTGCCTAGCGATGCCGCCAGGTTGATTCGCTGGCTTTCACCCCCGGAAAGCGTTTGCGACAGGCGATCCAATGTGAGATAGCCCAGACCTACCTCAACCAGAAAGCGCAGCCGGTTGCGAAGCTCTCCCAGCAGCACGGCAGCCACTTCCTGCTCGAACGGTGTAAGCTTTAGCTCGGCGAAGAATGTGCGCGCATCGCGCGTGGTCAGCTCCAGAACCTGTCCAATATGGAGGCCGCCGATCTGGACATGCCGCGCTTCGCGCCGAAGACGGGATCCGCCGCAGTGACTGCAAACGTCATAGCCCACATACCGATTGTACAAGGCGCGCTTGGCCTTAGATGCCGATGGCGCGCCCATGTCCTCCAGTAGGGCGCGAATGCCAGGGTATGTTCCGAAGCCCTCCCAAAGCATCATCTTGTCGGACTCACGCAAGTGCTTGTACGGGCGATTGACGTTTATACGCGCCCATTGCGCAATGTGCAAGAGCTCTGTATGCATGGACCTTAGATCGGGGGGCGGCACTGCAAAGCAGCGCGCAGCGCCTTCTCGCAAGGAAAGCCACGGCTTGCTGAAGACCAGATCCGCCCTCAGTTCCTTTCTGCGTCCGAAACCCTTGCATGCGGCACAGGCACCCATCGGACTGTTGAAAGAAAACAGGTGCGCCGTGGGCTCCTCAAACGTCATGCCGTCCCGCTCGAAATGCTGGCTGAACGCAAGCAGCGCGTATTCGCCCATGGCTTGCACCGCTACGCAGCGGCCTCCGCCCGCCTTGAATGCATGCTCAACAGAATCCGCTATGCGCGTGGCGTTACCTTCGTCGCCCCTGCGGACAACAAGGCGGTCCTGAACAACATAAGCGGTCCTGAACGGCATTCCGGGCGAGACCTGGTCCAGCGCCATCACCGCAGGGGGTCCCTTTGCTGCCGTGGACAACAGGCGGGTATAGCCGCGCTGCAGCAAAGCGTCCACCGTAGCGGTGTCATCTAACGGAAACGCCAGATAGAATCGGGTGCCCTCCTCCCAGCACCGGGCCAGCTGCGTGGCTACGGAGCGCGGGGTGTCCCGGGTCACGACCTCGCCGCTTACCGGCGAGATGGTTTGGCCTATCTGCGCATACAAAAGGCGGAGGTAGTCATAGATTTCGGTCTGGGTTGCAACCGTTGAGCGCGGGTTTCGGGAAAGCGCCTTCTGCTCGATGGCGATAGCCGGCGCAAGCCCGCCGAGATAGTCGACATCCGGCTTGTCCATCCGCACCAGGAATTGCCGTGCATATGCACTGAGGCTTTCCATATACCGCCGCTGGCCTTCGGCAAAGATCGTATTGAATGCCAGTGAGGACTTGCCTGAGCCCGACGGTCCGGTGATGACGTTGATCTTTCGCTTCGGAAGATCGAGGCTGATATTCTTCAGATTATGCTGTCGGGCGCCGCGGATGATGATGTATTGCCTTGGGTCCACACCGTGAGTAAAACCTGATAAGTCCATGCAAATCAGAGGTTAAGGGCCCGTAGATACGCTTCCGGATAAGTATGAGGCAAAAGCTTGGATTTGGCAATTGGATGGACGCGGAGCAGGGCTTCGGTGCAGCTTGCCAGCCGTTGCGCGTCTACGCAGCCTTCCATGCATTGGGATGTCATTCCCTTTGCCAGCGACTTGGCAATAGTGCAGTGATGCGCCCCCAAGGGGTGCGTCAAAACGCGACTCAGCATGTCAATCAGCCAACAGCCAACCTCCAAGATGCGCCGCAGGCCGCTTGTACGCGCCAAAGAGCGAAATGGCCGCGGCTGCCGCGGCGCTGCGGTACGCGATGGGCAAGCAAGAGGTACTTCGGATACAGTACCGACGGCCGCAGCGCAATCCCGACCAGGTTGTTGTGCCGCTTATGCAGACACCTTCCAGGCAGTGGGTCAGCTGTCGGAATTGTCCAGCAATGTAATGAAATAGATTCATCTTGTTATATAAGCAATTCAGTTCATGTTTATTTAGGGGCTTGTATACTTAACTGTACACTGCTTGGGGCTTAGACGAGCCGAAGTTCGTCGTTTCTTGCCCTCGATTCTGCCGCTTGCTTCGGTTTCGGCCTGGCCTTCACCAGTTGCCTTACCGCCTGCTGGATCGTCAATCCGCGATAGCGCGGATTCGGACTGGGCGTGGTGTCGATCCGCTCAAACTCAGCGTGTAACGCGTCCTTCGTATCCTTGACCCTTCTCATTGCGCAATCAGATCCTTGTACATAAGCCGCCGCCCTGCCCGTGCGGACACCACGTGCTGCATTTGTTCGAGCGTGTCCATGTCCCGGACGTTGTGCTTTTACGCAAGCTGCTGCACGTACCGTTGCAAGTGCTTGGCGCTCATTTTGTGGTACACACCAAGGTACGCCCGCTTCAGCGTGGCCCAGAACGACGCCAGCCCGCTTGTGTGGGCCATGCCGTTGACCTATTCGCCCCCGCTGTGTTTGACCGTCTCACGCTCCATACCGATCATGCCCTTGTAAGCGGTGGCGTCGTCCGTGTAGACCGTTGCGCCGATTTCGGTGGGGTTATACACGAACTGCTTCAACGTCGGGCCGCTTTGTATCCTCAACGACCTTGGCCGAATCTGGCCGGTACCGCCGTCTTGCCAACCGTTCCGCGTCCCGCTTTCAGCTTCTTGTGCGCGTGCTTGTTGGCCTCCTTGCCTCCAACCATACGTCTCGTCGGCTTCAACCGGGCCTTCAAACGCGGCGGCGGCTAACGGCGCGAACGCCTCCCGAATCCGTTGCTGCATGAACCACGCCGACTTTTACGTGATGCCCAGGTCGCGGTGAAGCTTCATGCTGGATACGCCCTTGAGCGCGGTCATTTCAAGATAAATGGCGTAGGTCCACTGGAGCAAGGGCAACCGAGAGGCTTGCAGCACCGTGCCCGTCCGAACACTGAACCGCTTGCGGCACGTGCGGCAACGGTACGGCATGGTCTGTTGCGGGCAAGCATAGGTATCGGTGCCCCTGCACTGCGGACAAAAGCGGCCTTCCGGCCAATAGATGGCCTCAAACCATTCCCGGGCGGCTTCCTCGTTCGGATACCGCCGTGCCAACGCTAAAAGTGTGATTCCCTTGCGGTGTGATCTGCCTGGCCCTGTCATGATTCCCCCGATCTGGTCTAATCCTCATACGGCCCAATCGAAGAAAGTTACAGTTAAGTATATAAGCCCCTTTTGTATCCCAGTCTATGGCTATACCCATTGCCGAAAACGACGCACCGCGTACTGCGGCGTGCTCACGCACGGCAACCTTAGCACTATCAATCACGCCAGGAAGACCGGGATCGTTACACCACCCACAGGCTGCAGAACCGAAGTACACCAGCACAAGTTCACGTTCCAGCGGCTCCGTGAATGATGGTGTATATCGCGTCGAGTCGTCGTGATACGCATTCGGCCATTCGACCGTGATGGCCGGGAAAGGCAGGACGCCCGAGGCTGCCAATACAAACGTCGCGGACAACACCATTACGAATGCTGCTCTCCCCCAGCCTTTCCGATGTGCGTCCACTGTCGTGTCGGTTACCGTGTGGTGATCGGTATAGGATGGATCCCCAGTTGAGGATAAGGTGTGGATTGGGCAGTGTAAAGACGCTCCTGGTCTATGGCCCGCACAATCCTTCCGGTAAAAGACGAATTGATCGGGCGTACCCCCAGATACTCGCCCTGCCCAGATAGCACATTCACTTTGTAAAAGTGATTCATCCAGCGGTCCCGTTCCACGGAGCGAATTTCACGGCGTATCAGCCAGAACGACTCTCCGCGTGCTCCTCCGAGGATTTCGATGTCCCAAGACTCGCCAACAACTTGCGGCGGAGCAACAAAAATCCCCCAGTTCCCGTCCTCAACAACCACCTTCGGTCTGCGTGTCATCCGGGCATCTGAAAACCTGACCTGCCAGATCATATCACCCGACTCGGTGAACGCGGTTGCTATGGGAGCACTCGGCTGTGTATACAGAAGAGTGTGATGGGTCGCGTTGCACTCCAGGCTGCCCCCTTCCGCCATTGTATGACGAACAATTCGATGCGGGCTATTGTAGCGCGCGCCAATCGATAAGACATATTCCCCTTCCAGGGTGTGTTTGTGGATCACACCATCGAGGTCATCGGAGTATCCTGTGGTGTAAACGTGCCCATGCATCGCGCACATTTCGCCATTAAAGAATGACGCGACAGCACTGAACGAATTCTGGAATTCATGGCTGCCGTCCCGATTCTTTCTGAACACCGACACCCTTCCTCTTCCGGATCCGACCACCACGTACAAGTCGTCTCCAGTACCCGTAACGGAAACCTTTCTCACAAGGCCAAATTCGCCCGGTCCTGCCCCGGGGCCTCCGATGATGTCTGCCAGATGGCCTTCAAAATCGTAGGCGCGGACATGACTGAAACTCCCATCCACATAGTATACAAGGCTGTCACTAACCGCCACATCCCGTATTTGGCCGATCATGTCGTTTGGACCCCCCTCCTCGTCGCCGACCATGTGACCCTCACGGAGTGCATCCTGCATCCAAAACAACGTGTCCTGTGGCTCATCAAAGATGATGAACCTCGGATCTGTGACCGTCGGAATGTTGTCCGGCGTTGGGTGGAAAAGAGCAACGTCCCTGTCTGTCCCTCCTTGGCAGGACGCGAGTAGCGTCAGTGCCAGCAGGAACAGCAGTGGCTTCCGAGTCGGCCTCATCCTCTATTGCTCCTCTTGCTCAAACCAAGGGATACATGGCCATTGAATACAGCTAGTCACAAGCCCAACATCCCAAATATAGCATTTCGTAAACCGTGGGTAGTCACCGTCTATAAATGGGGCTTATATACTTAACTGTACACTGCTTGGAGCTTAGACGTGCCGAAGTTCGTCGTTTCTTGCCCTCGAAGCTGCCGCTTGCTTCGGTTTCGGACTGGCCTTCACCAGTTGCCTTACCGCCTGCTGGATCGTCAATCCGCGATAGCGCGGATTCGGACTGGGCGTGGTGTCGATCCGCTCAAACTCAGCGTGCAACGCGCCCTTCGTATCCTTGACCCTTCTCATTGCGCAATCAGATCCTTGTACATAAGCCGCCGCCCTGCCCGTGCGGACACCACATGCTGCATTTGTTCGAGCGTGTCCATGTCCCGGACGTTGTGCTTTTGCGCAAACTGGTGCACGTACCGTTGTAAGTGCTTGGCGCTCATTTTGTGGTACACGCCATGGTGCGCCCGCTTCAGCGTGGCCCAGAACGACTTCAGCCCGCTTGTGTGGGCCATGCCGTTGACCTATTCGCCCACGCTGTGTTTGACCGTCTCATGCTCCATACCGATCATGCCCTTGTAAGCGGTGGCGTCGTCCGTGTAGACCGTTGCGCCGATTTCGGTGGGGTTATACACGAACTGCTTCAACGTCGGGCCGCTTGTGTCCTCAACGACCGTGGCCCGAATCTGGCCGGTACCGCGGTCTTTCAGCCCCGCTACCGCCGTCTTGCCAACCGTTCCGCGTCCCGCTTTCAGCTTCTTGTGCGCGTGCTTGTTGGCCTCCTTGCCCCCAACCATACGTCTCGTCGGCTTCAACCGGGCCTTCAAACGCGGCGGCGGCTAACGGCGCGAACGCCTCCCGAATCCGTTGCAGCATGAACCACGCCAACTTTTGCGTGATGCCCAGGTCGCGGTGAAGCTTCATGCTGGATACGCCCTTGAGCGCGGTCATTTCAAGATAAATGGCGTAGGTCCACTGGAGCAAGGGCAACCGTGAGGCTTGCAGCACCGTGCCCGTCCGAACACTGAACCGCTTGCGGCACGTGCGGCAACGGTACGGCATGGTCTGTTGCGGGCAAGCATAGGTATCGGTGCCCCTGCACTGCGGACAAAAGCGGCCTTCCGGCCAAAAGATGGCCTCAAACCACTCCCGGGCGGCCTCCTCGCTCGGATACCGCCGTGCCAACGCCAAGAGTGTGAGTCCCTTGCGGTGTGATCTGCCTGGCCCTGTCATGATTCCCCCGATCTGGTTTAATCCTCATACGGCCCAATCGAAGAAAAGTTACAGTTAAGTATATAAGCCCCTTATTTAATGTATAACACTATCCGCACCCTTATGCTCCACAGCCAAAGGGTCACAAAGGCGCATCATTAGAAGCTGGATGTTCTCTCCCGGCACCTGGCCTGACAGCGGAACCAACAGCTGAATGTCTGGGGACGTTTTTTCGTCAACCGGAGGCGGAGCTACCTGAGGTTTTCGCCGTGGAAAAGCGTTCGGTTCTCCTGGTTGGGTTGGGATATACTACGGGCAGGTGAGCACCTTCTGGCCATCATGGTTTCAGTGCTTCAAAGGTTGGTCCAGTGGTCTGCGCAGTCAGGTCATGATGCAGGACAGGACACCACCTCCCTGCAATCAACTCAGGAATACGGTGCCCAATCGAATGGCCCTAGCCTTCGGCTTCCTTGGCCGCTTCGGCCACCACCTTGTCTTGGACATTGCGCGGCATGGCCTCGTAGTTGCTGAATGAGGACGTATGTATGCCACGCCCCTGGGTTATCGAGCGCAGGGCGGTGGAATAGCGGTACAGCTCTGCCTCGGGGACCAGGGCCTTGATCTTTTGCATCATGCCTTCGGCTTCAATGCCCTGGATGCGGGCCCGCCGCGTGTTCATGTCTCCCATGACATCGCCCGTGTAGGACTCGGGCACCGTCACCTCCACATTGTGAATCGGCTCGAGGATCACCGGTCGAGCCTGCCTGAAAGCCGCTCGAAAACACATGCGCGCCGCTGTCTTGAATGCCGCCTCATTGGAGTCCACCGAATGCATGCCCCCGTCAAAGATGACCAGCCGGAGGTTGCCGACAGGGTACTTCGCCAGCGGACCCCACTGCATTGCTTCCAGCACCCCCTTCTGAATCGCGCCGAAGAAGCGGCGCATGTCTATCACACCCCCAACGATGCCGTCAATGAACTCAATAGTGGAACCCCAGCCCGTCGACACCTGGACCGTCTTGCGCACCGAGATATCGGGACGCTTCTTGAATTCGCCATCCAAGGGTTCTATCAGCACGGATATATCCGCGAACTGACCCGCCCCGCCGGTCTGCTTCTTGTGTCGGTAGGAGGCACGCGCTTCGGTCGTTACCGTTTCGCGATACGCAATGCGGGGACGTCCAAACTCCACATCCACATTGACCTTGGCCTTGAGCCGGTATTGGGCGACGCGTAGGTGTAATTCGCCTTGGCCGCCGAGGGTCACCTGGCTCAGATGCGGATCATGCGCAACGACCAGCGAAGGGTCCTCGGCCGTGATCTGATGCAAGCCCTGCGCCAACTTGTCCTCTTCTCCCTCGTTCGCAGGGCGGATGGAAGAACGGTAGCGCGGCGCGGGAAACTGGATCGGCGTGATCACGGTGGCGCTGCCCTTGATGCGAAGCGTATTGTTGGTGTGCGTACTGCGAAGCTTGACGAGAGCACCCAGGTCGCCGGCCACCATCCTGGGCACGGTCTCACGCTCCCGGCCGTTAAGCACATAGAGCTGTCCAAGACGCTCCATGGTGCCCGTCTGCGCATTCTCGAGGTCCATGCCGTGTTCAATCGTACCTCCATAGGTGCGAAAGAACGAGTAGTCCCCGACATGCTGTTCAGCCATCGTGCGATACACAAAGGCGACCGGGCTTCCGGACGCGCTCGCTGTGACCGGATCTCCTGAATCTGTCGGCGCTGCGGGCATGTCTATCGGCGAGGGGCAGACGTGCTCAATGAAGCTCATCAGTCGCGTCGTGCCCGCATTGGCCGTTGCGACCGTGCAAAATATGGGGAACAGCTCCCGCTCAATCATCGCCGCGCGCAGGCCCCGCCGCATCTCTTCCTCCGTCAACTCTCCCTCCTCGAAATAACGCTCCATCAGCTCCTCGTCGTTGACCGCAATGTCTTCCACGAGTTTGCTGTGCAGCGCTTCTGCGCGCTCCATAAACGGCGCAGGTATATCTCCCGCGGTCTGCTTGCCGTCCGCATCATAGGACAGCTGCTTCATTTGCAGGACATCAATGATGACGTTGGTGCCCTGACCCGGGAACTGCACGATAGAAGCGCTCGCTCCGAAGCGCCCCATGATCTGTCCGGTCAGCCGGTCCACATCCGCATGCCGGCGGTCGACCTGGTTGATCACAAACATGGCGGGGCGCTTGCTGTCGGCGGCGCAGTTCCACGCGAGCTCTGCGCCCACCTCGATGCCATCCTGCGCATTCATGACGAACACCGCCGTGTCTACCACGCGCATGGCGGCCACGACTTCGCCAATGAAGTCAGGGTAGCCCGGCGTATCAATGATGTTGATCTTGTGCTTTTGCCACTTCGCGTGCAGCAGCGAGGAGAAGATGGACATCTGCCGCTCCTTTTCGCTAGGGTGGTAATCGCTTACCGTATTTCCCTCGCCGACGGAGCCTAACCGATGCGTGGTGCCGCTGACAAACAGCATCGATTCTGCAAGCGAGGTCTTGCCGCTGCCCTGGTGTCCCACCAGTCCGATGTTGCGAATGAATGTCGAGTCAGATCGATTCATGGTTACAGGAGCACCGTAGTTTGAAGCGTGAAAATAGCGCACATTGCCCTAATGCTGACGCGCAGAGGGGTATTTTTGTAGATTATGCACGCTAGCCAACGCCATCGCCATCTGCGAACCCATCGTTCCCTTGCGGCTTAAAGCGTCGCTGGGTCTATCCCTCACGATCTCATGGCGTGGTTTCAGCGCAAGAAGAAGGGCATCCTTACCACGCGGAACGATCAAAACAATATTCCAGAGGGTCATTGGGTCAAGTGTCCCAAGTGTGCGTTGATCAACAACCATAGGGAGCTGGATGGCAATGCCTGGGTCTGCGTAAAGTGCGACTACCACTACCGATTCGGGGCCGGCCGGTACTTTGACCTGCTCTTCGACAACGCAACGTACACGCTGCATGATGCAGATCTGGTTCCGCAGGATCCATTGTCATTTACGGACCGCAAAGCGTACGCTGACCGTCTGCGGACGGCGGCACAGGAGACCGGCATGAACGACGCTGTGCGTGCCGCGACCGGCAATGTCGGCGGACATCCCGTCTCCATGGCGGCGATGGATTTCAGCTTCATCGGCGGCTCGATGGGTTCAGTCGTGGGCGAAATTGTTACCCGCGCCATCAAGCGGGCCGCCGCGCAGCAGATGCCGCTGATCGTGATTTCGCAAAGCGGCGGCGCGCGCATGATGGAGGGCGCGTTAAGCCTCATGCAGATGGCCAAGACCAGTGCAAACCTTACGCGGCTGGATCAGATGCGGCTTCCGTACATCTCCGTGCTGACCAATCCGACCACCGGCGGCGTGACCGCTTCGTTTGCGATGCTGGGCGATATCAACATTGCAGAGCCGGGGGCGCTCATCGGCTTTGCCGGTCCGCGCGTCATCCGCGAAACGATCGGCCAAGATCTGCCGCCCGGTTTCCAGAGCGCTGAATTCTTGCAAGATCACGGATTTGTTGACATGATCGTGGATCGCCGACAGCTTCGCAGCAGGATTGTTCACCTCTTGGATCTCATTCTCGAGCCGTAAGCACATCCTTTCCCATGGTTGTCGAGGTGCTGTCCTCGTACGAGGCAGTCAGTGATCGCGCATTTGAAATCTTGGCCACGCGCATTTGCACGGTGCCGGGCTCTGTCCTAGGTCTGGCAACCGGAAGCACGCCCATAGGTCTGTACCAGCGGCTTGCCGCCGCTGACCTGAACTGGTCGCAAGTGAAGTCTTTTAATCTGGACGAATACGTCGGGCTCGCGCCCGATCACCCAAAGAGCTATCACCATTTCATGTGGACGCACCTGTTCAGCCAGGTGAACATTCCGCCAGCCCATGTCTTTATCCCCGATGCTGATGAGGGCGGCGGCGCCTTCGAATCACGCATTGCGGCCGCGGGCGGCATTGATCTGCAGGTACTAGGCCTCGGCACCAACGGGCATATCGGTTTCAACGAGCCTGGCTCGCGCTTGGACTCGCGCACGCGCCGGGTAGCGCTCTCCGCGCGCACCATCGCCGACAATGCTCGCTTTTTCGATTCCGTGGCCGATGTGCCCCGGCATGCCCTCACCATGGGCATCGGCACGATTATGCAGGCGCGCGCCATCTTGCTCATGGCATGCGGAGCGGGCAAGGCCGCTGCCGCGGCGGGCGCACTGGAAGGGCCGGTCACGACCGACCTGCCTGCCTCAGTGCTGCAGCGCCACGCTGAGGTCCATGTGCTCCTTGACGAGGCTGCCGCCTCACAACTTGGAAGTAATCCACCACCACAGTGATACTGATTCTCAAGCCCAACACGAATCCTGCTTCGGAAGAATACCAGCTGCTTTTGCGATACCTGGATGCACTCAATGGCGTAGCGCACGAAGTACGCCACATCCAGGGTGCAGAGCAGCGTCTGACAGAGATTTACCTCATTGGGGACACCAAGCCTCTCTTGATACAGTTCATGCGCGGGCTGCCGTGCGTGCAGCGTGTGGTGCGTGTGCAGGAGGCGTACCGGTTCCTCGGCCGGCATGGCGACGAAGCCCTGCAGCATGGCTTCACCTACAATGGCGTCACATTCGATCAGGACTGTCTGCATGTATTCGCCGGACTCTGCGCCGTCGACACGCGCAGCAATGTGGAGGCGATGATGCGGGCCCTGCAGGCAAACAACCAGCAGTGTACGCGCATGGGCGCGTACAAGCCGCGGACTAATCCGTATTCGTTTCAGGGTCATGGGGCCGCTTGTCTGCCGTACGTCTTTGAGCTCGCAGGCAAGTACGGCATCAAGGTCATCGCCATGGAGGTCACGCACGAATCCCACATCGAGGAAATCAATGAAGCGCTGGAGCTGACTGGGCAGCCTACCGGCATCATGCTGCAGATAGGCACGCGCAATACGCAGAACTTTGAACTGCTCAAGGCAGCGGGGCGGCAAGAGACGCATCCGGTGCTGCTCAAGCGCGGGTTTGGCATCACGCTGAACGAGTCACTCAACGCTGCCGAATACCTGGCCAGCGAGGGCAATCGCAATGTGGTTTTTGCGCTCCGCGGCATGAAGACGAACCTGGGCGATCCGCATCGCAACTTTGTGGACTTTTCGCATGTGCCGGTGATTCACCGGCTGACGCGCATGCCCGTATGCGTGGATCCCTCGCACGCCGTGGGCAGTCGCCACCGCACCCCTGACGGGGTCCTGGACCTGTTGCATGCAACCGCGCAGGGCGTCATTGCCGGTGCCAACATCGTGCTGGTGGATTTTCATCCAAGGCCAAGTCAGGCCCTTGTGGATGGCCCCCAAGCTTTGTTGATGTCAGAGCTGCCCACCTTCCTGGAAGATGTGCACATCGCTCGCAGCGCCTATGAGAAGCGCGTTTCCCTCGTCAAATCGTACCGGCAAGGTCAGGCCGTCGCAGCGTAGCCCACGATCCATCCGCGTCTCAGCCCAACTAATTTTGACACCATGCCCCGGTGTACAACCGCAATTGCAAGGAGCGGCGGTTATGAGTCGGTGCCAGCAGCTTCGAGTTGAGCGCCTGCCGCTCGGCCTGTGCGTGGCGCAAAAGCGCGGCGTTCACGCGATCGGCTGCGTGCGTGGGTCCCTGATGCCCCCGGAGGAGCGCCCGCCAGCATGCCCGGGAGCAGCAGGATGATTGTGCGGGCGCCATCGCGCGGATGCTGGAACCAGCACGCGTGTCCGGGTGCACGTTGCACCAGCGTGACGCGGGGGTCCTATCGCGCCCGTGAGCATGCATCATGAAGCGCTTCGGCGCGCACGATGAGCGCCTCGATGGCGCGCAGGCCTTGTTGCCAGAAGGCTTTGTCCTGCAAATCGATCCCCAGCCTGCCGACCAGGACATGCGGCCAGTCGCTGCCGCCTGCCGCCAACAGATCCAGATACCTTGATGGAAAGCCCGCGGGATCTGCCTCGTATAGCGCGTGCAGCGATAGCACCAAGAGCTCTCCAAAGGCGTAGGCGTAGACGTATCCGGGCGTGTGGAGAAAGTGCGGGATGTAGCTCCACCAGTGGCGGTAGTGATCTCCCAGTGCAACGCTCCCCTGAAACATCGCCGCCTGCGTCTCCATCCACAGCGCAGCAAACTGATCTGCAGACAACTCGCCCGATTCGCGGCGTGCCGTATGGATGCGGTCCTCAAAGCGATTCAGCGCCACCTGCCTGAACACCGTCGCGATCGTGTCGTCAACCCTGGACACCAGGAGCGCGAGCTGCGTGCGTGGATCCGATTCACGCCGCAAAAGCTCCTTGAAGACCACCAGTTCCCCAAAGATCGACGCCGTCTCTGCCGTTGTCAGGGGCGTACGCGCCTGCAACACCCCATGGTCACGCGACAGGTACTGATGCACGCCATGCCCAAGTTCATGCGCCAGTGTCTGAACGTCGCGGGCCTTGCCGGTGTAGTTCAACAGCACATAGGGATGTGCGCTCGGCACCGCTCCGTGGCTGTATGCACCGCCCTGCTTTCCAGCCACCACAGGCGCGTCTATCCACTGTCCCGCAAAGAAGCGTTCTGCCACCTGCCCCATCCGTGGATGAAAACTGCTGTAGGATTCCAGCACGAGTGCCTTGGCTTCCTCCCAGTGATAGAACGTGTCAGCTTCGGGCAAGGGTGCATAGCGGTCGTAGTCCTGCAGCGGCGAGTGTCCCAAGAGACGTCCCTTGAGCGCATAGTAGCGGGCCACAAGGTCGTAGCGTTGCGTGACGGCTTCAACAAGGGCATCCGCCATGTCGTCGCTGATCTCATTGGCCAGGTTGCGGCTTCTGATCCAGTGCGGATAGGCGCGCAGCCGATCACTGGTGGCTTTGTCGGCCAAAAGCGTGTTGAAAACAAAGGCCAGCGTGTGCGACCGCGCCTTGAGTCCCTCTGTGAAGGCCAAGGCTGCACGCTGGCGCAGATCGCGGTCCGACTCATGGAGTTTCGCCAGTATGTGCTGCTGCGTCAGCGACGCACCATCGAGCGTGAACCGCAGCCCGCCCATCGTTTCTGTGAAGTACCGCACCCAAGCGCTTCGCCCTGTTACGTCTCTCTCCACCAGGACCTTCTCCTCAGGTTCTGACAGCACATGGTCCCGATAAAGCCGCTCACGCTCCAGGTAATGCCTGTACCGGTGCAGCGCGGGCGACACCATGAGCGCCTCGGCGCGCGCTTCGTCTATGTGCACCCACTCCAACTCAAAGAACAGCACCGAGCGTGTGATGCGCGTGTAGCTCTCCCTGACCCGCTGCAACAGCGCACCGCGCTCTGCATCCAGCGTAGCGGTGGACCAGTTCAAATAGGCATAGGTGTGCGCGCGTCCTGCAGTGTCGAGGAGTGATTCCAGCGTCGCCAGCGCGGCTGCCAAGGAAGCGGCATCAAGCGCCTCGATGCGACCGAGATAGGCTGTGGAAAAGTCCTCCGCAGCCTTCTCCGCCAGGTCCAGGTCTGCCTGCAACGCCCCCGTATCCGGATAGAGATCGGTCAGGTGCCAGCGAATGTCTTCCGCGCCCGTCTTCGGCTGTACCATACTCCTCCGTGAAATGTGCCACGTAAAACCATAGCGGTCAGGATTTGTTGTCGGGCAGATGGTTGCCCTGGCCGCTTTGAGCGCGCACGGCACCGTGCGCGAAATGGCCGCGCACGCGTCCAGACCACATTGCCTGAGTCCTGTTGTCGACAGCCCCTGTGCACAGGACAGCACCGAGGGGCTGCTTCCAACAGCGAGTTCGCCGGAACACCTGCCCGGCATGAAGGCACACGCATGCACAGCATAATGGCATGGCTGCCATGAATGGTTCGCCTTGGGCAAATGGCCGTAAGCCCGTCTGCGCGGTGGGGGCGCAAAGCACGCGGGTGCCTGACCTGCATAGCGCCAAACGATCCCATTCAAAGATTCCCTTCATTGATGTATGTTTGTCCTCGACACCTTCCAGCGCGGCTTGCGCCCCCAAATAAAAACTTCCATGAAGCTACTCCAGCTGGCATGTCTGGCACTTCTCGCCCCCTCAACGGCCGTGCTGCCGGCTTCAGCCCAGAACGATGTAGCACCGAAACCGATCAGTGATTTCACGCTGCAAACGCTGCAAGGCGATTCTTTGCAGCTTTATTCGCTTCGCGGAAACGTGGTGCTGCTCAACCTCTGGGCTACGTGGTGTACCCCCTGCCTTGAAGAAATGCCTGACCTCAACACGCTGCACGAGGACCTTGGTGCGGACGGCCTGGTCGTGGTGGGCCTTTCAGTCGACAAGGATGAAGACCGACCGGCCGTTCAACGCTTCGCGGAGCGTTTGGGGGTCACCTACCCTGTAGTATACGGCAGCGTGGAGGTCGCACAGTCGCTCATGGGCGGCAATGCAGCACCGATACTGCCGACGACATTCCTGATTGACGCTAAAGGCTTTGTTGCCGAGCGCATTGTGGGCAAAGTTCCTCTGGAAAAGACCCGGCAAACCATAGCCGCCATGCTGCGCCGCTGACCGCACCAGCGTGGTGCTGTCCCGTCTGGCGCGGCGCTGGCCGCAGTCGCAGCTTGAAGCTGTGCACACCACCTGAGTTGGCGACTTCCGCTGCGCTGCCGGGTGCATTCGTCAGGGGCCTGTCGCGCGCCCACCGAAACGCTGGCAGGCGGTAGGTGCGGCGGCCACAAAAAGGGGGCGCGCAGAACAAAATGTGCGGAATGCTGTTCGATCTCGGGTTAACAGTTCGCTCATCTATGCACTCGGCGCGGTACCAATCCATCGCAACGGACTTGGAATATGCGGCCGCGTCTGCACGTTCCCGGCAAGAAGTAGTACTCATCTACAAGCACAGTACATTGTGCGAGCTTTGCGCAGCGGCCAAAGATCAGCTGCTCAGCCTGACAGCTGAGGGCGATCCGCCCGTGTACGAGGTAATCGTCCAGACCGCGCGCCCGCTCTCCAACATGATTGCGCGCACGCTCGGCATCAGGCACGAGTCGCCCCAGGCCATCTTGCTCCAGAACGAAAAGCCGGTATTCGATACCTCCCACCGCGGCGTAACAGCGCGCGGCGTGCGGGCCGCCATCAGGCGTTTGTCATGACGCACCCCCGATTGGTATTCTTGGGGCTCTTTGCCTGCTCCATGGCCATGCCCGTGGTGTCAGCTCAGGACGCGGGCAGAGACTGCGCCAAAGAGGAACTTCACGCTGCCAGCAATGCAGGGCAACGACCTCCCGCGTTCTTCCCTGCGCCCAAACGTCGTGTTGCCGAGTTTCCGGGCACTGTGGTGCACGCCGTGCCTGGAAAAGATGCCGGATCTCAACAAGCTGCACGAAAGGCATAGCGAGGAGGACATCATTGTCGTGGGCTATTCAATTAACCGTGAAAGCAAAGGTCCTGAAGCCAAACATTTCGTGGAGGACTTGGGGATCACCTGTCCTGGGGTGTACGGCGACCCTTCGGCGATGAACGCGCCCTTGAGCATGGAACCCGATGAACCCATTGTTCTGTCCACGACACGGCTCATCAGTCCCGAGGGGGATGTGGCGGAGGTCTATGCAGGAACAGTGTTTACGGATTGGATCCGACGCAAATCCAGACGCATGTTGCGCCGCTATCAGCGCCGGAGTGGAGCCTAGGCCCACAGGTATTGCACTGGGCATCGCGCTGCTGTTGGCTGCAGCCTTGGGGGCAGGCGGATGCCAACGTGATGCTGCGCTGTTCAGGCGACTGGACCCGGCCCGCACGGGCATCCGGTTCGCCAATATCCTTGCGCCATCGGAAACCCTCAACACATACCTGTTTCGCAACTTTTACAATGGGGGCGGCGTCGCCATCGGCGACGTCAATGGGGATACCCTGCCCGATATCTTCGTGACTGGCAACCAGGTATCCAACCGGCTGTATGTGAACAAGGGTTCCCTGCAGTTTGAAGACGCAACGGTCGCCGCAGGACTGCATTCCGAAGGCACCTGGACAACGGGCGTCACTATGGGAGACATCAACGGGGACGGATGGCTGGACCTGTATCTGTGCAAGTCTGGACCGCTTGGCGGCGCGCGCCGCCACAATGAGCTGCTCATCAATACGGGGCGCGGCGCTTTTGTGGACAGTGCTGCCGCCTACGGCATCGCCGTGGAAGCCCTGTCAATCCATGCCGCGCTCTTGGACTACGACCAGGATGGCGACTTGGACCTGTATCTGCTCAGCAACCCGCTGCGGTCCCTGGACGACCTGCAGCCCGTGCCCGGCTTGCGCGAAGTCCACGATTCGGCAGGCGGCAACAAGCTCTTTCGCAACGAACTGCACCAGGGAGAACGCCGCTTTACGGATGTGACGCGGGAAGCAGGTATCTACAGCAGCCATATCGGCTTCGGACTGGGGGTCTCCGTCAGCGACCTTGATCGCGACGGATGGTCCGACCTCTATGTTTCCAACGACTTTTTTGAGCGGGACTACCTGTACATCAATCAGCGCGACGGTACCTTCCGGGAAGTGCTCCCGGAGGCCATGGGCACTATCAGTCTCAGCTCCATGGGTGGCGATATTGCGGACCTCAATGGCGACGGGTGGCCGGAGGTGTTTGTATCCGACATGCTGCCGGCGGCCGGGCCGCGCAGGCAGTCCAAGATGAACTTTCCATCCTGGGAAGAAGATCGCGCCTACATGCAGGCGGGGTACCACAGCCAAGCTACGCGCAATACGCTGCAGCTGAACCATGGCCCGGGACCGGACGGCATTCTGGCCTTCAGCGACATTGCGCGCCTCTTGCGGATTGATGCGACGGATTGGAGCTGGGGCGGACTTTTGGCCGACTTTGACTTGGACGGACAGCGCGACCTCTTCGTGCCGAACGGCATCTTCAAGGACCTGCTTGATCAGGACTTTATCGCCGCCGTGCAGAACCAGGACACCCTGCGGGCCATCGTGCAGGCCGCGGACGAACCCGTCATGGCAATCCTGTCGCGCATGCCTTCGGAGCCCTTGCCCAACGTACTGTATGCGCAGCGAAGCCCGCTGACGTTTGAGAACACCAGCGACGCATGGGGCCTCGCAGATCCAGGCTTCTCCAGCGGATCGGCTTACGGCGACCTGGATGGCGACGGAGACCTGGACCTGGTGGTAAACAACGTCAACATGGAAGCCTTCGTCTACGAAAACCTTGCCGTGCAGCACAACCGCGGCCATTGGCTCCGGGTAAGCCTTTTGGGCATGCCGCCCAACACGACCGGCATCGGAGCGCAGGTCACCGCCTGGCAGGGTGGCAGGCAATGGCTGACGGAGCAGCAACCCGCGCGCGGCTTTCTGTCCAGCGTGGACCCGGTGCTTCACCTGGGCCTGGGACCCGCAGCGGTGCTTGACTCCCTTGTCGTGCGCTGGCCGCGGGGCGGCAGGCAGATGATTAAGGATGTGGCAACGGACCAGCATATCCATCTGCGGGAGCATGACGCAAACTAGACTGTTGGCGGCGGCACTGCTGGCAGCTACCCTCCTGGCAGGCTGTGTGCAGCAGCCGCGACAAGCGGCGGATTACGCCGCGCGTCAGGATTCGCTGTTCTTGGGCTACACGCTGGGCATGACCCGCGCCGAATTCTTCGAGCACAGCCGGGCGCTGAACCGGCAAGAGCTAGTCATTCAGGGCCCCATGAACCAGCATATCCAACGGAGACTGGACAGCGCGTTGGCCCATGAGGCGACGATGCTGTTCTATCCCGATTTCTACGAAGACAAGATTGTGTACATGCGTGTACGCTTCAGCTACGACGCATGGGCACCTTGGAACAAGAATCTTTATGCGGACAGTCTCTTGCCGGATGTGGTTCGACTCTTGACTCGGTGGTATGGCGAAGGCTTTGAAGAACGGACGGTCATAGGACCCTACGGCGCTCCCGTGCCCGAGTTCGAGCGGGAGGATGCCAACCGGCGCATTGTGGTCGGCGTGCTGGACGACATCGAAGTCGGAGTCCTTTTTACCGATCTTGAAGCTGTGCAGGCAGCAGCACAGGCGCCAGCACAAGATGCGGATGAGTAAGCTCATTCTGGGGGCCTTGGTGCTTTTGCCTCTGGCCTGTGGTCCCAGTGCGGATCCACTCTTTGTGCAGCGCACGAAGAGCGGCGTGACGTTCAACAATGCGCTGGGCTATCATTATGAGTTCAACATCTACCGCTATCGCAACTTCTACAACGGCGGCGGTGTGGCGCTAGGCGATGTGGACGGCGATGGGCTGCTGGACCTTTTTCTGACAGCCAATCAGGGCAAGAACCGGCTGTATCTGAATCGCGGCGACTGGGTCTTCGACGATGTAACGGAGCGCGCTGGCGTCGCAGGCTCGCGGTCATGGTCTACGGGTGTCAGCATGGCCGACATCAACGGTGATGGCTGGCTTGACATCTACGTATGCAACTCGGGCATTGTCCAGGGTGACGACAAGCGCAACGAGCTGTACATCAATCGCGGCGATGGCACCTTTGACGAACAGGCGGCCGCCTACAGCCTGGATGACGCGGGCCTTTCGATCCATGGATCCTTTCTTGATTACGACCGCGACGGAGACCTGGACCTGTACCTCGTGAATAATTCCTTCAGGAACATTCAGGAATTCAACCTGGAAAAAAACACGCGGCACCTGCGCCATGCGGCAGGCGGCGATCGCCTTTACCGCAACGATGGCAGCGCGTTTACGGATGTGAGCGCCGCTGCGGGCATCTATGGCAGCGAGATCGGCTTTGGTCTCGGCGTATCGGTCGGCGATGTGAACCGCGATGGATGGCCTGACCTCTACGTGTCCAATGATTTCTTTGAAAGGGATTACCTGTACCTCAATCGTGGAGACGGCACCTTTGAGGAAGCCCTCGAGCGCAGCATCAAGAGCGTGAGTGCGGCGGCCATGGGCGCAGATATGGCCGACCTGAACGGAGACAGCTATCCGGACATCTTCGTCACCGACATGCTGCCCAGCGATGCGCGCCGTAGCAAGACGGTAACCTCGTTCGACAGCTGGTCGCGGTACCAGGACTATATTCGCAACGATTACTACCACCAGTTTACGCGCAACACGCTGCACATGAACCTGGGCGGCGGTCCGCGTAATACGGTGCACTTCGCAGAAGTCGGACGCTTTGCCCGTGTAGAAGCAAGTGACTGGAGCTGGGGCGCGCTGATCGCAGACTTTGACCATGATGGCCATCGCGATGTGTTCGTGGCCAACGGCGTCTATCAGGATCTGACCAATGCGGACTTCCTCGTGGAAGTGAGCAAGAAAGAAACGATTGAAACGCTCGTAGACCGCGACTCGGTGGATTGGCCCGCCCTGATAGCAATGATGCCGTCCAACCCGGTTCCCAACCACGCTTTTGCAGGCAATGGTGCGATGCGGTTTCGCGACGTGGCCGCAGACTGGGGCCTGGATGCGCCCGGCTTCTCCAACGGCAGCGCCTACGGGGACCTGGATAATGATGGCGATCTCGATCTGGTCATCAACAACGTCAACCAGCAGGTCAGCCTGTACGAAAATCGCGCGACGCGCCTGTATCCGCGCCGCACCTGGCTGCAAATAGCTTTAAGGGGCGCGCCGCCGAATACTTTCGGCGTAGGAGCACAGATCACAGCCTGGCACCAGGATCGCGTATGGCATGCGGATCAGCAACCCGTGCGGGGCTACCAGTCCAGCGTGGATCCCGTGGTGCACCTGGGGCTCGGTCCTGGGGTGGCTGTGCTGGATTCTCTTATTGTGGACTGGCCCAGTGGGCGCGCCACCCGCCTGTCCGCAGTCACGACCGGGCGCCGACTCGTGGTCGAAGAGGATGCACCCCAAGTGAAGAGCACCACGCCGGCACACGCTGAACGCTGGATGACGCCGGTAGACCCTCAGGCCATGGGCCTTGACTGGCAGCACCAGGAGAACGTGCACAACGACTTTGCACAGCAGCCGCTGCTCTTCCACATGCGCTCGACAGAAGGACCGGCCGTCTGCACGGGCGATGCCGACGGAGATGGCAATGCGGACCTCTACCTGGGCGGCGCGCGGGGCCAGCCTGGCACCGTCTGGCAGCAGCACAGGCCGGGCCTGTTCAGCGCTTTGGCGCAGCCTTTCCTGGTGCAGGACAGCACCGCAGAAGACACGGATTGCGTATGGCTGGACGTAGATGCCGACGGCGACCAGGACTTGTATGTGGCCAGCGGGAGCAGCGAGCTTCCCGCCAGCAGTTCGGCCTTGGTGGACCGCCTTTATGTCAATGATGGTGCGGGCCTATTGCACCACCACGGAGATTTTCAACCGCCCGGCCGCAGTGGATTCGAGCCTACGGGTGCGGTTGCCGCGGCTGATGCAGACGGGGACCGTGACTTGGACCTCTTTGTCGGAGCGCGCCTTAAGCCGTTTGCCTACGGAGTTCCCGTAGACGGACACCTGCTGCTTAATGATGGCACCGGTGCATTCACAGAAGCAACCGATACGCATGCGCCAGCACTACGCGGCCTCGGCATGATCACCGGCGCGGTCTGGGGCGATTTGGATGGCGATGGCGATGCAGACCTTGCCGTTGTCGGCGAATGGATGCCCGTGACCGTGCTCTACAATGATGCCGGCACGCTATCGCGTCGCACGAGCGGCTTGGAGGCTACGCATGGATGGTGGCAGTCAGTCCATATGGCAGATCTGGATCACGACGGCGATCTGGACCTCGTCGCGGGCAATCACGGACTCAACAGCCGATTCAGGGCAGCGCCGGGCGCGCCGCTTGAGATCTGGACCAGCGACTTTGACCGCAACGGGCGCGTGGAGCAGATTCTTGCCATGAGTACGGAGGGCATCGCCTATCCCATGGCGTTGCGCCATGACCTTGTGGCGCAGATTCCTTCGCTGGTTGCTCTGTATCCTACGTATGCCTCGTTTGCGGGCGCTTCAGTCCAGGACATCTTCACCGCGCAGCAGCTGGAAGTAGCGGCCCATCTGCAGGTGTTTGAGCTGCGCAGCCTCGTGCTGATCAACGATGGCCGGGGCGTATTCGAACCCGTGCCGCTGCCGATGGCGGCGCAGCTGTCGCCGATCTATGCATCGCTGTCGCTGGACATAAGTGGGGATGGATTACCGGAAGTGCTCATGGGCGGCAACCTTTATGAGGCCAAACCCGAGGTTGGCCGCTACGACGCAAGCTACGGCACAGTCTTGGACAAGACCGGACAGGCGATGTCGTGGATGCAATCCGGGTTCTGGGTTGATGGTGCTGTGCGGGCCATTTTTCCACTGCGGGCGGGGGACAAAGACTTGGTCGTTGTAGCGCTCAACAACGACTCGCTGCGGGTCTTTTCCTATGAGCACTGACGATACCGGCGCCCGAGCCGACACGTTTCCGTGCGCGGGCGTATCGCAGCCCAAGTTCCTGCCCGCCTGCGAAGAAATGCGCGGTGACGCCCATGCTGCCGCAACTGTTGCGCAGCGCGCAGGCAGGGGGCGATGGCTGCTCTCTGTACCACTGCTATTGGTAGTACTCCTTGCGGGGTGCGGGCAGGCCGATGAGGCCACGCTCTTTACGTCCATAGAAGCGCGTGAGAGCGGCGTGGACTTTGAGAACACCGTCGCCTTCCAAGAGGATTTTAACATCATCGAATACCTCTACTTCTACGATGGCGGCGGCGTGGCGCTTGGCGATATCAACCGCGATGGTCTGCAGGACATATTCCTGACGGGCAACCAGGTGTCCAATCGGCTCTTTGTCAATCAGGGCAGTCTGCGATTTGAGGATCGGACGATCGGCGCCGGCCTTGCCAGCAGCGGATGGTCAACGGGTGCGACCATGGCTGATGTCAACGGCGACGGGTGGCTAGACATTTACGTATGCCAAGTAAGCTACAAGAGCCAGTCTGGGCGTAACCTGTTGTATATCAACCGCCGCGACGGCACCTTTGCCGAGTCGGCGCAGGCCTACGGCATAGCCTTTGAGGGGCTATCGACGCAGGCCGCATTCTTCGACTATGATCGGGATGGTGATCTAGACCTGTACCTGCTGAATCATGCGGTGCATTCCAGCGAATCCTTTGTCCCAGCCTGGCGGCGCACCGTGGATGCACCGCGCGTAGGCGACCTGCTCTTCCGCAATGACGGGGGTACGCACTTCACAAACGTCACGGCTGATGCCGGCATCTACAGCAGTGCGCTGGGCTATGGGCTAGGCCTCGCGGTCAGCGACCTCAATGACGATGGATGGCTGGACATTTACGTAGGCAACGATTTTCACGAGAATGACTACCTGTACCTGAACCAGCGCGACGGCACCTTCGAAGAGGTCTTGCAACGGGTGATCGGTCACACCAGCCAGTCGACTATGGGAGTGGACATTGCAGACTTCAACAACGACGCTTGGCCGGATGTGGTGGCGCTGGATATGATGCCGGCGGACTGGGGCACGTATCTTGCCTCTGGCGGGCCGGACGAAGCAGGCGTAGCGCGCATCAAGCGCAACCATGGATATGCACCGCAGGTGTCGCGCAACACCCTGCAGTTGCATCGCGGACTGGATGCTGAAGGGTACCCGCTATTCTTTGAGATCGGCGCTTTCCTTGGGATTCACGCAACGGACTGGAGCTGGACCCCGCTTTTGGCTGACCTGGACGGTGACGGCTGGAAAGATCTGTTCGTCACCAACGGCATCGGGGCGCGCCCAAATGATCTGGACTATGTCGATTACGTGGCGCAGCCTGCGGTGCAGCGCATCCTGGATAGCGGTCACCCGAGCGAAGTTGAGCGCGTGACGCGGCACATGCCCCAGGTCGCCATCGGCAACTATGCATTCAGGAACCGCAAGGGCCAAGCTTTCGATGACGCAACCGATGCTTGGGGGCTGGACGCACCCAGCGTATCCAACGGAGCATCCTACGGCGACCTGGATAACGACGGCGACCTGGACCTGGTAGTGAACAACATCAACCAGGCTGCATCGCTCTATCGCAACAACAGCGACAGCCCGCGTTTCCTGAGGGTTTCGCTCGAGGGCGCAGGCCTGAACACAACCGCCGTAGGGGCGCGCGTAACGGTCTTTGCGGAAGGCGCTGCACAGACGCAGGAGCAGATGCCGACGCGCGGGTTTCAGTCGTCGGTTCCGCATGTGCTGACCTTCGGGTTGGGGCAGTCCCTGCTCATTGATTCCGTCGCGGTGCGCTGGCCGGGTGGAACCGCGGAGACGTTTTACGGGATCGCCCCCAACCATCATATAGTGCTGCAACAGCGCGCTGAGGCGAAACCCTGGGTGCCTGAGCGGGCGCAGAGCACCGCGCTGCTGGCCGAACTGCCGGGTGCCCTTTCCTGGATGCACCAGGAAAATGATTACGAAGACTTTGACTATGAGCCGCTCATCCCGCACCGGCTGTCCACGCAGGGGCCGGCCTTGGCCGCAGCCGATGTGGATGGTGACGGCCAGGACGATGTCTTCTTGGGCGGAGCACATGGCCAGCCCGCCCTGTTGCTGCTTGGCGGCATGCACCCGTTGGCTCAGTCGGACTTTGACGCGGATGGCGAAGATGTGGATGCGGCCTTCTTTGACGCGGATGGCGACCGTGATGCCGACCTCTATGTGGTGCGCGGCGGCAGCGAGCAAGACACCCGATTGTGGCAGGATGTACTCTATATCAATGATGGCCAAGGCAACTTCGTGCAGAGCAATGGTTTGCCCCCCTTCCTGGCCAACGGGTGCTGCGTAAGCGCAACGGACTACGACCTTGATGGCGATACCGACCTCTTCGTGGGTACCCGTTCGGTGCCCGGAGACTACGGTGCGCGGCCATCGAGCTTTCTCCTCAGCAACCGTGGTGATGGTCGCTTTACCGATGTCACCACGGACGCCGCGCCTGCGCTCCTGGATGCAGGCATGATCACAGGCAGCGCATGGGCTGATGTGACCGGAGACCCGGCGTTAGATCTTGTGCTGGTCGGTGAATGGCTGCCCGTAACGGTGCTGGAGAATCGTGGCGGCGTGCTGGTTGAGACAACCCGCGCGCTAGGGCTTGACGAGACCGGGGGATGGTGGCAGAGCGTGCTGACGGGCGACTTTGACGGCGATGGCGATACCGATATCGTTGCGGGCAATCTGGGTCTCAACAGCGTGTTGAATGCGCCGATAGACCTTTACGTAGACGATTTTGATAGCGATGGCAGCAGCGATCCGCTGATCGTGCTGGGGGCTACCGCGCAGTTCTGGGCCAGACGCGACGCACTTCTGGATCACTTGCCGGCGCTGTCGGCACGCCTCCCGTCCTACGCACGGTATGCTTCCGCGCGCGCACACGAGGTGGTCAATCTAACCGCTGCCTCTCATTACCGCGTACATACGTTTGCCTCGCTGTACCTGGAGAATGACGCGACATTCAGCGCGCGCTCGCTGCCCGACGCGCTGCAGTGGGCTCCAGTAATGGACATGATCAGCCGCGATTTTGATGGTGACGGGACGCTGGACATACTGGCCGTAGGCAATTTCTTCGGCGCGAGCACGGCGCAAGGCCCGTATGATGCGAGCCACGGTACCCTGCTGCTAGGTGCTGGCAACGGTCAATTTGTTGTTCAGCACACCGGGCTTGGCATTCGCGGCGATGCGCGCCGCGTGCGCATGGTTCATACGTCTGCCCATGGGAATGCAGTCGTTGTAGCGCATTCAGGCGGCCGCCCCCAGGTTTTTCAATTACGCCCGAAGTAAGCCTGTTACGCATAAGAACGTCTTGACAACGGGCCTGTGCACGGCATCGGACCCGCGTAACGACGCCTCTTGCCTGGGCGCTATTGCGGCGATGGAAGCGTAATGCTCTGGTGTGTATAGCCCGCTGTTTCCGCCTGCCGCCCGCTCACTGCCGCGAAGCCTGAGTCCGGGTCAATCAGCACAAGGCGCACCTGCTGCAGGCGCATACGCACCCGACGCAGCTGAACCCTTGTGCTGGCGCGGAACGAAGTGCCTCTACGCAAGCAGGGAGCACGCAAAAATGCAGAATGCACTGCCCGTTTCCACTCGGGCCGCTGGAGCCTTATTTGTGCTATATTCATTTGAATTACCACTCTAATTCGGTCGCCATGCAGCTTGTCACACTGGACTGGATCGTTGTCGGTATCTACGGCGCGATCACGGTGGTTTTGGGCCTTTGGTTCACGCGCCGGGCTGGCGGGAGCGTAGAGGACTTCTTCGTGGCTGGGCGCACGCTGCCCTGGTGGATTGCCGGCACGTCCATTGCGGCGACTTGGTTTGCTACAGATGCACCGCTTGTGGTTTCGTCTCTGGTGCGGCAGGAAGGCATCTTCGGCAACTGGCTGTGGTGGTATGAAGCCGCCGGTGTCATGATGCTGGTGTTCTTTTATGCCCGCCTCTGGCGGCGGGCCAGGATCATTACCGACGCAGAGTTCATTGAGCTGCGCTATGCCGGTCGCCCGGCGGCCCTCTTGCGCGGATTTTCCGCGGTGTACCAGGGCGTGCTGAAGAACTGCGTCGTGATGGGCTGGGTGATGCTTGCCATGGTGAAGTTCAGCCAGGTCCTTCTGGGATGGGATCCGATATTCACGCTGCTGGTGTGCGGTGTGCTCGCCGTGGTGTACACGGTCGCCTCGGGCCTTTGGGGCGTCGTCGCCACGGACCTGCTGCAGTTCACCACGGGCCTGATCGGCACCATGATCCTAGCGGGCATCGTGCTCTACCAGTTTGGAGGCCCGGCCGAGATGGCGCGCGGCGTGCAGGACTTTCATGCCAACCAGGCCACGCTCGACATCTTCCCGAACCCGGCGCATCTGAGCTCGCTGGAGGTCGTCTCGTTCTTCCTGCTCATCTTTGTGCTGTGGACGCGCAGCGGTCAAGGGGACGGCTACATCGCGCAGCGGCTCTTCGCCACCCGCAATGAAAGGCAGTCGCTCCTGGCTGCGCTCTGGTTCTGCTTTGCCGGCATCGTTCTGATGACATGGCCGTGGATCATTGTGGGCCTGGGCTCGGTGCTGGTGTTCCCCGTGGCGACCGCTGCGCCGGAATTGGCGGCGGATCCGGAGCTGGCGTACCCCATGATGATCGGCGAAATGATGCCGGCGGGCCTTCGCGGCCTGCTGGTGGCATCCTTCCTGGCCGCCTTCATGAGCACGATGGATACGCACCTGTGCTGGGGGGCCTCATACCTTGTGAACGATGTCTATCGCCGCTTCATGCGCAAGGACAAGCCCGAGCGACACTATGTGGTCGCATCTCGGGTGGGCGTCTTGATCCTTGTGACGCTAGCCATCATCACCGCCTGGCAGATGGAATCCATTGAACGGGGTTGGATCTATGTCATCGAGATCACGGCTGGGATCGCCATCGTGTGGCTGCTCCGATGGTACTGGTGGCGCGTCAACGCTTGGGCGGAAATCAGCGCGATCGTAGGGTCCTTTATGGTGGCCAACGGCTTCATCTGGGCCAAGCTGCTGGCCGGCATCGGACTGCTTTCGGGAAATGCGCTGACGGC
Source organism: Rhodothermales bacterium (assembly GCA_951812585.1). Lineage (GTDB taxonomy): Bacteria > Bacteroidota > Rhodothermia > Rhodothermales > Bin80 > JAAXGV01. Next base: position 1,577,228 of record OX638318.1, read on the forward strand.
CGTACAAACGTTTTATGGCAGCGAGTGGGATATCGTACGCGCGGTGTGCATCCTCGTCGTCTGTACCATCGTGTGGATCGTGGTCGCTCTGTGCACCAAGCCTGACTCCGAAGAGAAGCTGATCGCCTTCTATCGCCGGGTGCGACCGGGCGGCTGGTGGGGACCCATTGCCGCAAAATGCCCTGATGTGGCAACAGGGCCCTCTGCTGCACGCAAGTGGATGGCGTTTGGACTCGGCATTCTGTTCATATGGACCAGTCTCTTGGGCGTCGGGTACGTGATGACGGGTCGTACGCCCGCCGGTATCGCACTCCTGGTTTTCGCTACCATCGCGGCCGCAGCCACGATCGCTGTGGCGCTGAAGCTGCTTGCTCCTCCTACGCCCTCATCAGAATCGAACTAATGCGTTACCTGTTTGTCCTGCTCCTTATCGTATCCTCGGCAGCAGCCCAGGACGCTCCCAGAGACCTCGTGCTGACCAGCACGCTGGACACGGAGGGCGGGTCCATGCTGGATGTGGACAAGGGAGCCACCGGTCTCCTGCAGCGGTTGCTGAAGCTGCAGACCACCGCCAGCGTCCTGCACACCACTGCGCACCCTGACGACGAGCACGCAGGCCTGTTGACCTACCTCAGTCGCGGCAAGGGCGTAAGAACAGCGCTTTTGACGCTGAACCGGGGCGAGGCAGGTGCCAATGCCATCGGGCCAGAACTCTTCGACGCGCTAGGGCTGATCAGAACCGAGGAGCTGCGCCTTTCGGACCGGTACTACAGCCTGGACGACCAGTACTATTCAGGTGCGCTGGACTACGGCTACTCCAAGACGCTGGAGGAGTCCATGCGCAGCTGGGATCGTGAGCTGGTGCTTAGCGAGATGGTGCGCGTGATCCGCCTCAACCGCCCGCTAGTGGTGATTTCCCGGTTCCATGGGTCTGAGCGCGACGGGCATGGCAACCATCAGGCAGTGGGCGGACTCACGCCGGAGGCCGTGGCTGCTGCGGGGGACCCTTCGCGGTTTCCGAACCATATCGCGAAAGAGGGCCTGCGGCCCTGGGTTACGCCCAAGCTCTACCGCGGCGGCGTACGGGAGGGAGAATGGTGGCATGTACAGGTAGATGTAGGCGCCCACAGTCCTTGGCTGGGCGATACGTACCAAAACTTTGGCTCCTATGGGCTAAGCCTGCAGCGGTCCCAGACCAGCGGCCGATCCCGCGCGCGCCTAGGTCCGGTGCCCTACTACTACGAACGCATTGATACCGCTACTGAGGAGAAAGAGACGTCCTTCTTCGATGGTCTGGATACATCGTTATCCGGCGTGTTTTCTATTACGGGTGAGGAAGTACCGGAGGGTGCTGTTGAGGCGCTTGGTGAAGCACAAGAGCATGTGCAGAGCGCTATAGACAACCTTGATGCGTTTCGCCCAAGCGCCATCACGCCGCACCTGGCCGCGGGCTTGGCCAATGTGCGCAGCGTCCTGGCCATGTTGCCTGCGCGCAGTGACGCCGCGTTCATGCTGCGCATCAAGGAGCAGCAGTACATGCATGCGATCACGGCTGCTTTGGGCCTCTCGTGCACCGCGATGGGTGTGCCGGACGGCACGGTGGAGTCCGGCAGCCCTTGGAGCGCGCCGGCCACCATGGGTCCCGTCGTGCGCGGCCAGTCCTTCCGGGTTGATGTCCAGTGCGTGAACCCATCGGGGGAGCATGTGTCGGATCTCAGTATCAGCCTTGATGACCCCAGTGGCGCGTCCATGGAGGCTTGGCACGCCACGGCCCACCCGGTCCAATCCGATCCCTTCTACCGGGCCAGCTTTGACGTAGCGGTGCCGGCGGATGCCCCGTACGCGATGCCGTACTACTTCCGCAACTCCGTCCGCGAAAACCACTACCAGTTCAGAGACTACGCCTGGCAGCATCTGCCCAGCCGTCCTGCAGCACTGGAGGCCGTCGTCACATTCCAGGTGCAGCAAGAAAGTGTCACTGCGCGTGTTCAGGTGCAAACGCGCGAAGCCAACCTGCCCAATGGCTATGTAAAACGGAAGCTGCAGGTTGTGCCTGTCTTGGCGGTGAGCACCTCTCCGCGGCAGCGCGTCATCGTCCCAAAGCCGGGCGGCAACACGTTTGACGTCTCGGTCGAAGTGATAAGCAACTATTCGGGCAATATCTCCGGCACGCTTCGGCTCGTGCTGCCGGACGGCTGGTCGAGTACGCCCGCGCAGCGCGAGATCAGCTACACACAAGCGGGCCAGCGCGCGGGGTACACCTTCTCCGTAAGCGTGCCAGGTTTGGGATCGCAGCAGCAAACCATCAGTGCCGTTGCTTCGGCAATGGGCGCGGACTACGCAGTGGGGTATGACATCATTCGACACGCCCACATGGAGACCCGCTACCTCTATCGCCCGGCCGAGGTCCTGGTAAATGGTCTTGAAGTGGCCATCGCGCCGAACCTTAAGGTCGGCTACGTGATGGGTGTGGGAGACGATGTACCCAGCGGCATCCAGCAGCTCGGAGCAGCAGTCAGCCTGCTTACATCGGAAGATCTCGCCAGTGCCGAGCTGTCGGCCTTCGACGCTATTGTGATCGGCACGCGGGCCTACGCCGTGCGACAAGATTTGCACACCTACAACCGTCGCCTCTTGGATTACGCCTACGGTGGCGGCAACCTTATCGTGCTGTACCAGACGCAGGAGTACGTACCGAATGACATGGCTCCGCATCCGGCGATGCTGCCGCGGGGAGCGGAGGAGGTTTCCGAGGAGGACGCGCCGGTGGCCATCCTGGCACCCGAAGCACCGGTGTTTCAGGGCCCCAACCGCATAACGGAAGCCGACTTCGACGGCTGGATCGAGCAGCGCGGATCGAAGTTTTTCACTGAATGGGACGCCGCGTACACGCCGCTGATCGAAACGCACGACACCGGCCAGGCCCCGCAAATGGGCGCATTCCTTACCAGCACCTATGGCGAAGGGCACTTCACGTATGCAGCGCTGGCCTTCCACCGGCAATTGCCCTACGGCGTCGCTGGCGCCTACCGGCTCTTTGCCAACCTGTTGTCTATGGGCAACTGACTGGCGCCGGTCGCCGCATGGACCACCGTGACGATCTTGCCCAGCATCCGCGCCTTTTGATCAGCGGGCCTTGGCATGCCCGCAAACGGTGCCGGGGTATTGCCCAATCAGGTGTCTGCTGATCTAGGGGTCAAGGTCTCCGGGTGCTTGGCCATCCCTGGCGCATTACTATCGGAATACCGCGCGAAGGCCTACGTTGAAGGTGCGCGGAAGCCCCAGGAACACCTCTGCATCGTCGGCGGTGTTGGCATTGGTGCCGTTGCCGCGGAAGGCATTGAATCGGGAGTTGTTGCTCGCGTCCTGGATGTAGAAGGTGTCGAGCACGTTGAACACGCTCGCGGTAATGCGCAGGTCTACGCCCGAGGCTCCCAACGCAAAGCGAGGCAGGTCGTAGCCCACATTGAGATCGAACAAATGGTAGCTGGGCACCTTCCACACCTGGCCGCGCTGCCCGCTGTCTGTACGGGTCGTAGGATCAAAGTCGGCGTAATAGTTACCGTAGGAACGGCCGGTGAGCTTGGCATAGACTCCGTCAAACGGAAACGCCGTCACCGCATACGCCGCCTGCCGCTGCGGTGCATCGCCTACCTTCACGTTCTTCACGTACAGGTCCAGCGTGGTCTGTGTGCTGGGATCGGCCCGATCGGGCGTGTACAGGGCGGAGACATTGTCGGTGTAGTACCAGTTGCCGACGGATAACGCCAGATCCCCGCGTGCGAATTCGACTGGCTGGTACGCAAGCTCAGCTTCTATGCCGCGGTGCAAGGTATTAAGTCCCGTGATGTTGATGAGGCCATCGTCGCCATCTTCCTGAACAACGGTGCGCGTAAGGGTGCGGTCGTTCCAGTTCGTGTTGTAGAAGTTCAGGCGTCCCTGCCAGGTGCGGTTCATCGCGCGCACCAAGGCTCCGGCTTCAACCGCATAAAATATCTCATTCTTCGGGTCCGGGTTCAGGGTTCCCGTTGCGTCGTTGATGACGCCGTCAAATATCGGCACTTTGGAAACCAGTCCCACATTCGCAAAGATGGACAGCTGATCATTCACGGTGCGCGAAGCTCCGCCTTTGACCTGATAGCCACCGATGTTGCCCGAAGGCAGCGTGAACGGATTGCCACTGCCATCGTCGCGGAACAGATCTTCGTAGGTATAGCTGATGATAGAGTATCCGAGCATGCCATACATGCTGACATTGCCTGTGGCATACTCACCCTGCGCGAATGCGCCAATCCAGTCCACGGTGTTCGTGTTGTTGTAGTTGAAGCGGTCGCCGGCCTTAAGTACGCGTCCCTCTTCGCCCCAGAAGTCGCTGTCGAACCTGCGATACCCGGTGCCCCCCAAGAGGTCGCGAACCGTCCGGTAATGCTGGATTTCAGCGGTGCGCCAGTCCAGTCCGGCCTCGACAGTGATGGCTTCGCTAAGTTCGTGCTTGAATTTCGCTATCGCGCCAATCGTCCACTTGACGTTGTGGCTGTTGCGGAGTACGCCTAATGATTCGCCGTTTTCGCTGTTTGCGCTGATGGTTGCATCATAGTCCACACGACGGGACGGGCCATTGTAGTCCCACTGTATCCGACCATGCGTGCCCGTTCCACCGCCTTTGCCGGCGGCGTAGTACACGACCGTGGACAAGAGTGATTTCTCCGAAAGCTGCGCGTAGTAGTTGAGGTTGACCTGCGGCGGATGATAGAAGTTCTCCCGCTCGTTGATCAGGCCCGGTCTGGCGCGCTTGACGGTGCCGAATCCGTCATTCTGCTCGGTGGTGTATCCGCCCGAGACTGCGGACACGTTCTGATTCCAACGCCGCCCCGCTTCCGGGAAGCTCTCCAGAATTTCCTCAATGGTATCCGCACCGATGCCGTTGGCGCTGAACACCTTCCGGGCATATTCGTGGTCGTACGCCGCGATATTCTGGCGATACAGATTCTGCCCGTGCCGCTGCGGTGAACCCACCACATAGAGGTCCAGCCTGTGGTTTTCGGACATGTTCCACGCACCAGCCGCATAGTAAGCCCAAGCATCGATCCAGGTGCCATCGTAGTAGCCATCGCCTGTCTTTCGGACACCGCTGATGGTTAGCGCGTACTTGTCGTTGATCAAGCCCGTGGACAGCGAGAGCGTGGACTTCAGAAAGCCATCGTTGCCGACCTCCTGCTTCGCGACCACTTGCCGCCGATTCTGCGACGGATCCGTGAGTATGTTCAGCGTGCCTCCGATGGACGGCGTGGCCAGGTTAACCATGCTGAGTCCCCGCTGCAGCTGGATCGACGAAGTTGCATCGCCCAGGCCATCCCAGTTGGACCAGTACACCCAGCCGTTTTCCATGTCGTTGACCGGGACCCCGTTGATCATCACCGCCACATTGCGCTGGTTGAACCCGCGCACATTGATGCGCGAATCGCCGGCTCCGCCGCCTTGAGCCGTGCTGTACACGGAAGGGGTGGAGTTGAGTACCAGTGGAATATCTCTGGAGCCCAGCTCACGCTCCACCTGCAGCTTTTCTACCGTGGAGAACGCCACGGGCGTCTGGCGCTCTACAGCGCGCGAGGCAAACACCTCCATGGCACGCAGCTGCTGGCTGACGAATTCGATGGCAAAGTCCACGGTGATGTTTCGCGAACGCACCGTGACTATGCGTGAGACCTGTTCGTAGCCTACGAAAGAAACCGTAAGCCTGTATGTACCGCTGGCTACACCTTCAAGGGTGTAGTGTCCGTCCTGGTTAGTGGCTGCACCCAGGGCTGTCCCTTCCAGCACGACGCTGGCCCCCGGCATGGGGGTTCCACTTCCGGCTTCCGTCACAGTGCCGGTAATCGTGTTTTGCGCCAGCGCCGAGACAGCACCAAGCAGCAGCATTACCATAAGGGTGAGTCCTCTTCTAAATTGCATTTCCGATCTGTAGAATCTGGTGAATAGGCAGCGCGTCATTCGGCTACGACGCACCTTTAAGGTAAGCCGTGCAATCCAAAAATGGTACTCAGGTGGGTGCTAAACTGGAACAATTGCACCGCCGAAGGCGCGTGGTGCAAACGGCCAGTGTGGCCCCGTGCTCCTACCATGCGGCGCGTAGCCGGGACGCACTCCGGTTTGCGTATACTTACGCAGGTCGGATGTCGTGCGAAGGGGCTTGCCAAGGAGCGCCCGCGAAGGCTGCTGGGTTTATAAATATGTCGTATGTCGTATCGGGAATCTTCACCGCGCATGCGCATGCGCATGCGCAAAAAGCAATCCGCGCGCCGAAGCCGCTTCTTTGAACGAGAGCGTTAAGGGATGGAGAAAAAGAGCAGGGCGTACGATATGCTCACCCGCACCGGAACGCTGTTCACGAGCGAACTGGTTGTGGTCACGGTTATCGTGATGAACGCGTTGGCGCTGTTCCTGGACGCTTTTCCGACTGTGCACGGCACCGCAGGGGCGCTGCTCTACTGGATCGATTATGGCTGCATCGTCTTCTTCGTCATCGAGGCCCTGGTCAAGAGTCGTGCCCTGCGCGGGTTTCGCGAATACTGGCAGGTCGGATGGAATAAGATGGACTTCACTGTCGTGTGCGTGAGCCTGCCGGTGCTGGCGGGACCCATTGTTCAGATTGGGCTTGACAATCTTGCCTTGGTACTTCTCTTCAGGCTTGGCCGCCTTTTGCGCTTCATCCGTGTGCTGCAGTACGTGCCCGATGCCAAGCGCATCCTCAAAGGCGTCGGCAGGGCGCTCAAGGCGTCTGTCGGCATTTTTCTGGTCCTTTTGATCGTGAATATCTTTTTTGGACTCGGCGCTACGCTGCTTTTTGGAGAAATACCGGAGGCGCAGCCGCACTTCGGCAACCCGCTCCGGTCCATGTATTCCATGTTCAAGGTATTTACCATAGAAGGGTGGTACGAGATTCCAGATCAGATGCAACGGCTCGGGGTGAGCGCGGAAGTGATCCTTACGATGCGCGGTTATTTTACAGTTGCCGTGCTGGTCGGCGGCTTGATCGGGCTTTCAATCGCCAACGCTGTGTTTGTTGACGAGATGGTGTCCGACAATACCGAGGAAGTGGAGCGGCGCGTTGCGCTTCTGCATGAGGATTTTCGCGCATTTAAGGAAGAGTATCGCCAGGACCGCTCCGCACAGCCTTGACGCAGTTGCGCCGCAGCGCACATCCGTCAGGAAGCATGCCGCTTGCTGCGGCAGTACCATCGCCCCGGGTGCGAGGAGTCCAATCAACGACCGGACGCCAGCGCCTCGGCCAAAAGGCGCTCGTACACCTGGCGTGCCTCCGTGAACTCGCCCAACACGTGCGATTTTTCCCGCTCCGCGCGCCAGCCGGGGTGATCCTCCGCCATGGCCGTAAGCTGGTCGATCCAGCGGATGAAGTACTCCGCCGAGGTGGAGGAACGAACAGGTTCATCGCCCACGATCACCCAGATTGGGTTCGTCGTCGCCTGCAGAAAGATGTCGTCCACGGGGTGCCATGCGTCCGCTGAAAATGCCTGGAAGGTGACCCACGCACTACGGTCTACGGACACCTCCCGTTCAAAATCGAGTCGCAGGAAGTCCTCTGTTCCCTTGTCTGCAGCCTCCAACTCTTCGACAAGATCTATGGTACGGTCGCCAATCCGCACCTGCGCACCGTCGATAGGCGCAAAAGCCAGAAGACTGCCGCTGATCGTGATGGTGCCGCCCCCCTGGGGAAGATGTACCGTTGATCCAAGACCCTGCCCGTTGATAAAAAGCTTCAGTAGCGGGCCGTTAGTGACAAACATCTCGCCGCGGAGCAGCGCCGACAGCCAACCCTTCCAGCTCAGCCCGTCGGGCATGTAGGCGTAGCCGCGCATCTGGCCAATAATCGCCGTGCGGTGCAGGTTGCTGATCGCATCTTCCCCACCCACGGCAGGAATATGGAAGCCATTGCTGAGCGCATGGTGCCATACGTCGTAAGCCGCCCAGCCAGCCCCCGATACCAGCTCGTGGTAGTCCAAGGTGCCCAGCGCCAAATCAACCGGAAAGGCCTTGGCCACGCCCAGATTCGTCTCCAGCGGGTCTTCATCACCCCAAAACGGATGAACATAGGCCCCTACGGCCCCCTGTTTGCGTGCCAGCTTGAAGATCTGCGTGTTGGAAGGATACAGACTTTCTATGGCCGTGCCCTCGTAACCCGTCGTAAAGGGCGAAATCAGATGCTCCGTCAGGTTGATCAGAGAGATATGTCCGTAGAAGGGCGGCCGGTACTCTTCATTGAAGTACAGCACATAGTCCGCGGCCTCTTCAGGCGCGCCCGTGAAATACTGGTAGTCGAGTATGCGGTTGTCCTTGTTCGCGACCAGCTCCCCGATGACATGAAGGTGTTCGGCCCGTGCCATGAACACCAGGTTCTCCGGCGTGTTGTGGAGGTTGCCGCCATAATTCATGTGGACATGGTTGCTGCCGCTGTACCAGCCCTCCGCCTCGAGATCGGTCATCCGGGTCAGCTGCAGCAGGATGCGCGTGGTATCCCCGCTGGTCACGCGGCCCGATTCCGCCGCCGGCACGTACTCAAAACCGTGCATGGCTTCCACGATCCACTCTCCTGCCGGTAAGGTCGTCTCGAAGGCTCCGTCCACATGGAAGAAGTGCTCTGCCAAGCGGCCTTGACGATGGTAGGCATCCGCCGGCGCAAACGACTTGCGGCCATCCTCATGCTCCTGATACAGATAGATGCGCGCCGGCAGCATCGCGCCCGTCTGTGCGTCCTGAACGCGCACTGCCAGGTGTCCAGTCGGCGAAAGCCAATGCAGCGAGTCCAGGCGGACCGGGGTGTCGCGCCCGCCAAAGGTCTGTAGCAACCGGAGGTGTGGGAGGCCGCCCTTGTTGGAGACGTACGCTATCAGGTGCCCATCAGGCGAAAAGCGGGGATGAAAACTGTCCCACTCGCCAAAGGTGAGCTTGTACGGCTCACCTCCGCGCGTCGGCAATACAAAGAGGTTGTTGAACTGTCCGCCCAAGTGCGAACTGTACACGAAGCGCGTCCCGTCCGGCGCAAAATCCGCCCGCGTGCGGTAGAGCGTTTCCTCTTTGTGGATCAGCTTCGCATGCGGCATGGCATCCTCCACGACAGGAACGCGCCACAGGCCTCCGGACCCCAGCGGAATGCCGCGGTTGGAAAGGATGAGCAGGGTGTCGCCGCTGGGCTCCCACGCCGGCTGGATGTGCAGATCGTAGGCTCCGAAATACAACCGGCTCCGCCCAAACGAGAAGTCGTGTGTCACCTGAACTTCTGTGCCATCATGCAGGTCCCTTACGTACACATTGAAGTAGCCGTTTGGCCGGGTGGATACGTAAGCCATGCGGGTGCCGTCCGGCGAAAATGCCGGATCCACATTGACATGATCGTCCTCGGTGATCGGTGTCACCGCATTGGATTCCAGGTCGAGAAGCCGCAGATTGATTGCGCGTCCATCGTCGGCGGTGAACGCCAAGTGCCGCCCGTCAGGCGCGAAGGCAGGAGACGAAAGGTACTTTTGCGTGCGGGCCACTTCGCGGGCTGCGCCGCTGCCGACTTCCGTCAGCCAGATGGAACCGTGCATGGAGAACGCCAGCTGTTTGCCGTCGGGCGACCATGCGGGCCACCAGGGCTGACTTCCGCCTGGCGGTGGTAGATAGAAATTGTACATGTAGTTGCCGCCCGTCCTGGTGTTCTCGTAGCGCGCAACGTTTTCCACCGGATAGACCGCGCATTCCGGGGCTGCGCTGCCCAGCACAACAGCTCCGAACGCCCATACCAGAAGTTTCTTCATATCTCATTCAGCGGTTTGGCCCTAACTTTGACTTGACTTGCATCAGCCACCTTGCGTTGCTCATGAAGATCGTTCTTGTAGGTGCCGGCAGCAAGGAGTTTGGACCTGCGACCATTCGCGATGTCTTGCTGAGCGATGCCATAAACGCGCACAAAGTAGAAATCGTGCTCATGGACACCAGCAGTGCGCAGCTGCCTGCTATGCGCACGTACGCTGTTCATGTTGCGGAGAAGCTCGGGCGCAGGCCGAGGGTGACGTGCACGACGCGGATTGGCGAGGCTGTTCAAGGCGCGGATTTTGTGATCACCGCGATTGAGCTTCGTCGCTACTACCACTGGGCACAGGACTTTCATGTGCCGCGGCAATACGGGTTCAGGCAGATCTACGGTGAAAATGGCGGGCCGGGCGGGTTGTTCCACGCCCTGCGCAATATGGGGCCTACGCTGGAGATCGCCCGCGCGATGGAGCACCACTGCCCTGAGGCTTGGCTGCTGAACTACACCAACCCGCTTACGAAGCTGTGCCAGGCGCTGACGACGCTTTCACCGGTTCGCACGGTTGGTCTTTGCCATGGCGTCTTTGCAGGCAAACAGCAGCTGAGCCGAATCCTGGGCATGCCGATCAGCGACATCGAGGCGTATGCGAGCGGGTTGAACCACTGCACATGGTTTCAGTCCATCACGCATAGCACAACCGGTGAGGACCTCTATCCGCGCCTTGTTGCGAGAGAGCGCGAAGCGGATCCACTGGGCGAGTGGGACGAGATTGCGCTCAGCCGCATTCTGTTGCGCACCTTCGGATTGTATCCGTCCCCCGGCACCAATCACATTGGCGAATATCTGGGCTGGTCCCAGGAATTTTTGGGCAGCAGTCTCATGCAGTTCTACTACGACCCTGTAGAAGGCCATCCGTGGGAAACCGGCGCAGTCCCGACATGGATCTATAACCTGCACGAGCATGCCACTGATCGCCCGCTTTTTGGCCATGCAACGCCGACCAGGGAGGCTGCACTCGAACCATCGGGTGAGCTGGCAATCCCCATCATTGAAGGCCTGCGCTGCGGCGCGCCGCACGCGTTGGATGCTGTGAACATACCCAACGCCGGGATGGTGCCTGGATTGCCTGCGGGAACAGTCGTGGAGGTGCCCGCTGCGGTGGATGAAAACGGCCTGCATCCGCGAACCATGCCACGCCTTCCTGAAGGTGTGCTCGCCATCCTAAGGACACAGGCCAGCATTAATCAGCTTCTCGTGGAAGCGTTCGCCGAGCAGTCGCGCAACAAGCTCCTGCAGGCCGTCCTCCTGGACCCGTCTGCGCAGTCTTACCGCCAGGCAGCTTCGCTGGTCAAGGCGCTCTGCGCCCTCCAGGCCGATGTCTTGCCGCCGCTGCACTAGTCAGAACCAAAGTCCTGAATGGACCGCAGCCACATGCCATTCAGGCATCCCGCCCCTTGCCCCTTGCAGAATTAGCTAAAAAAATTCACATTTGAAGTTGCATTTGAGCTGCCTATTGCGTAGAATCAGCATGCGGTCCAATGGGCTGTCGGAAAACTCTGCTCACAAGCCTCATTGATCATGAGACAACCTTTAAAGCTCCTTTTCGTAGCGCTCTTGCTGCTGATGCCCGCCATCGCGTTCGCACAGGGACAAGTGTCGGGCACGGTCCGGGATTCGGCTACAGAAGAGCCGCTGCCAGGCGTGAACGTTTTCGTCAAAGGGACGACTATGGGTACAGCCACCGATCTCTTGGGCAACTACTCGCTTACGGTGCTGTCCATGTCCGATACCCTGGTGTACTCGTTCGTGGGCTACGAATCCATGGAAGTCGGCATTGATGGCCGAGATGTGATCGACATCGCACTGGAGGAAACCATCTATGACGTAGGAGAAGAGCTAGTGGTGACCGGCTACGGCTCCCAGGAACGCCGCACCATCACGGGCTCTGTAGCCAACCTGGACGAAGAAGACTTCGTTACAGGCAACGTGAATTCCCCGGTAGAGTTGATCCAAGGCAAGGTTGCGGGGCTCCAGATCACCACGCGCAGCGGCAATCCGAATGACAACATTGAAATCCGCCTGCGCGGCATTTCCACCTTCGGTGCAAACCAGTCGCCGCTCGTGGTGGTGGACGGCGTGGTAGGCGCTTCGCTGGAGAATCTGGATACGAACGATATTCAGTCCATGGATGTGCTCAAGGATGCGTCCGCGGCGGCCATCTACGGCACGCGCGGCTCCGCAGGCGTGATCCTGGTCACAACCAAGCAGGGGGAAGCTCGCCGCGGCGTTTCCGTGGATTACAGCGCTTATTACACCTTCGAGGGGATTGAGAACAAGCTGGAGGTGCTCACCGGTGCCGAATACCGGCAGCTGGCGAAAGAAACCGAACTCAACGCACCGGACCTCGGTCACAACACGGTCTGGTTTGAAGAAGTAACGCAGCAAGGGTCCAACATGGTGCACAGCCTGGCCCTTTCCGGCGGCAACGAAAACACCGTATATCGCGCCAGCGGAAACTTCCGTGACCGCAATGGTATCCAGCGCTATACGGGATTCCAGGAAATCAGCGGACGCCTCAACCTGACGCAGTGGGCGCTGGATCATAACCTGGAGCTCACCATTCAGCTCGCCGGCACGACCAAGGATCAGAACTTCGGATTCGCGGATGCCTTCAAGTTCGCCGGCATCATGAACCCGACCGCACCGGTCACTGCAGACGGATTCGAAAACACGGGCGGCTACTTTGAGCAGCCGCTGTTCAACTATTTCAACCCCGTCGCCATCATTGAAGAGGGCTCCAGGATCGGCGAGCGCAAGCATTACAGCGGCGTCTTTCGGGGCGAATACAACCTTGGAGGGCTTAGTCCTGGACTGGATGGACTCTCCTTTGCGATGAGCTACTCGTACCAGACGCTGGATCAGGTCAACCGCAACTTCTACTCGCGTCAGCACAAGGTGGGCGGCGGTGCCACTGCAGCCGCGCGCGGGCCTGGACGCGCCGAGCAGTCATACCTGGACAGCAGCAGTGAACTGTTCGAGTCCACGTTGCATCTGTCCAAGGATCTGGATGCACTAGGCCTGGAGGCGATTGCGGGATACTCGTACAACGACTTTGTCGACGAAGGCTTTAACGCCGCAGGCGGAGACTTCATCGCCGACAATGTGCAGTGGAACAACTTCACCTTTGCGCAGGACTTCAGCCAAGGCGAAGGGTCGGTGGGCAGCTTCAGAAGCACGCACCGCCTGATAGCCTTCTTTGGGCGGGCCAACCTGAACTATGATGGGGCCTATTTCTTCAATGCCAGCGTGCGGCGCGAAGGTTCGTCGCGTTTTGGTATAGACAACAAGTGGGGGCTCTTCTGGTCCGCCGGCGTGGGCGTGGAAGTGTCGGAGCTGACGGAGCTGCCGGGGCTGAGCAGCTTGCGGTTCCGGGCCAGCATCGGCAAGACGGGACAGGATGCGCCAAGCAGCGGGCTGTCGCTGCAGCGATTTGCACCGGCCGGCAACTTCTTTGTCAACGGAGCCTTTGTCCAGAGCTTTGGGCCGGTCAGCAACCCGAACCCCGACCTGAAGTGGGAAGAGAAAACAGAAATCAATGTGGGTGTCGACTTTGTGGCGATGGACAACCGGCTGAGCGGCCGCGTTGACTGGTACAACTCAACGACGAGTGACCTCCTGTTTCAGGTTGGTGTGCCGGTGCCGCCCAACCTGTTCCCGACCACATGGACGAACGTCGGCTCACTTTCGACCTCAGGCCTCGAGCTTTCAGTGGACTACGACATTCTGCAAGACATGGACGGTTTCTCCTGGAATGCGGGGGTGATTGCTTCGCTGTATGGCGAAACGATGCTGGACGAATACCTCACGGAACAGGTACAGTACCTGGCCAGCCCCGGCTCCCCTGGACTTAACACCCCGGACCTGATCCGTATCAAGGAGGGCGAGCCGATTGGGCAGCTTTGGGGGCCTGTGTTTTCGCGCATCGGCGAGAATGGCCAGTGGCTCTTCCTGAAGCCGGACGGCACCGAGGTGGAATACGGCGACCTCACCTTCCCGGATGACGAGCAGATTCTTGGGAATGGGCTGCCCGATTATCAGCTGGGCTGGACCAACCACATGCGCTATGGAAACTTTGACTTCAGCTTCTTCATTGAGGGCGTCTTCGGGCACCAGTTGGCCAACATGTTCAGCCTGTTCTATACGGCGCCGAAGCAGATCTCTTCGTACAACGTGCTGAAGGACGCCTTCGATCTGAAGGACCTCAAAGACGACCCGCGCTGGTCCAGTTACTACATCGAGAACGCCGATTATGTACGCATCAACAATGCGAGCATCGGCTACAATGTGCCGAGTGCCGTGCTCGCTGGCGGCCCGCTCCGCAGGCTGCGCGTGTACTTGTCCGTCAACAACCTGGCCACATTCACCGGCTATAGCGGGCTCAACCCGCAGGTGCGGTACGTTGACTACAACCAGGGGCAGTCTGAACAGGGCTCCAGCGGCGGATCGCTAGCGCCGGGTATAGAACGACGCATAGAGTGGTTCACCGCTCGCTCGTTCAGCTTCGGTGTCAACATGAACTTTTAACACCCAGACCAACACAAGTGGAGGACATCACAGTGTTAAACAACAAACTCTACCCTATCCGCATGTTGGTCCTGGCCGGTTTGCTCCTGGCCTTTGGGGCAGCATGCACGGACCTCTCGGAGCCTGTTGACAGCCAGGTTACCGCGGAGAACTTTTTTCAGACCGACGAGCAGTTCGTCTCTGCTATGGGTGATGCCTACAGCGGGCTGCGCAGTCGCGGCGGCGGTGGCGCACCCGCGCAGGTCAATGAAGTGACGAGCGACGAAGTGATTGTTCCCACCCGCGGCCAGGACTGGTCGGAGGGCGGCTCCTGGTATCGGCGCAACAACCACCAGTGGACGCCCGACAACGGCTCGTTCAGAGGCTTCTGGCGTGACCACTTCAATGGGGTCAACAACGCGAACCGCCTGATCTTCCAGTTCGAGGGGGCTGTTGCCAATGGTGCTACGAGCGCGGAGGCTGCTGCGCCCTTTATCTCAGAGCTGCTTGCGATGCGTGCGCACTACTACTACTGGCTGCTGGACGCATTTGGCAATGTACCCATCGTCACGGACTTTACGTCCACGGAGGCACCATCCCAACCGTCTTCGGACTTTCAGCAGGGGCGGCAGGCGGTCTTCGACTTCGTGGAGTCCGAGCTCAAGAACAACTTGGGCAACCTGAGCGCCGACGCTCGCGGCACGTATGCGCGCATGAACCAGTGGGTGGCGCACATGACGCTGGCCAAGCTGTACATGAATGCCGAAGTCTACACGGGCACCGCCCGTTGGGCCGATGCGCTGACGCACCTGGATGCCATCATCAATTCCGGTAACTACACGCTGGCGGGCAAGTACCACGATAACTTCGTGACCTCTAACGATGGCTCGCCGGAGAATATCTTCGTCGTGCCCTATGACAAGGTGTTCCTTACCGGGTTCAACCTGCATCAGATGACGTTGCACTACGGGAGCCAGAATACCTACAACTTCAACTTCCAGCCATGGAACGGCTGGTCGGCTACGCAAAAGTTGTATGAGTCTGTCATAGACCCGGCGCAGAACCCTGGCCCGCAGGGCGAAGTATGGGGTGTGAATCCGACAGCAGACGACGCTGGACTCGAGCGCGTCGTTGGCACGATGGATGATCGCCTGGGCAATTTCATCGTAGGACCGCAGTACACCGCTGCGGGCGAGCGGGTTATTGATACTGGTATTTATTCGGACTTCGACCTGAATGGCCCGCCGCTGACCTTTACACCGGCCATCAACGACCTGCAGGCTGTTGCGTGTCGGCAATGCGGCGCGCGTATCGGCAAGTACGAGTTCGAGCATGGCATTGGCAGCAGCCTCAGCAACGACTTTGTGATCTTCCGATATGCCGACGTGCTGCTGCTTAAGGCGGAAGCGCTTTGGCGCCAGAACCCCGCCTCGGCGGAAGCGCTGGCGCTGGTCAACCAGGTGCGCGCACGTGCCGGCGTGCACGACTTCATGGAGCTAGATGCTGCCAAGCTTCTGGCGGAGCGCGGCCGGGAGCTGTTTTGGGAGCAGTTCCGTCGTCAGGATCAGATCCGCTTTGCTGGTACCAACGGTGGTGAGACCCAGTTCAATGACCCGTGGCAGTTCAAGGATGTCTCTCCCGCCTATCGCAACGTTTGCCCGATCCCAACGCAGCAGCTTCAGGCCAATCCCAATCTCGTACAGAATCCGGGGTACTAGTGTACTAGCTTTAGTTCCCGCAAGACCGTTTGACCAACAGCCCACGGCTCTATCAGGGGTCGTGGGCTGTTGTTTTTGGCAGCGGCGCAATAATGGCAGCCATGCGTCGTTTTTGTTGGGTCCGTGGGTCCGTGGGTCCGTATGGGGCCCTCTGTACTGCTCACCGCCATTATCGCGCCGGCATACTTCAGCGCTGCCTCTCACCATACCGAACATACCTATAACACCCGATGCACAGAGTCCAACTGATGGCCTTGGCCCTTATGCTGCTCCCCTTGACGAGTCAAGCGCAGCACGGCACCATCCAATACGACCACACGATCTCCGTGGACTTCAAGATGCCCGATGAGATCAAGAACATGAAGATGGACGGGCTTGCAGAGGCGTTCGAGGCTATGCCCGACCACGTTACGAAAAGCACAACCTTGTCGTTTCACGACGCGGCCTCGCTGTTCACCGTAAAAGGAGACGAGGATAACGAAACTATTACGGTTGATGAAAGGGCGATAGTAGGAGGGAAATTGCGGGTCGCTATTAGCGCCGCCAGCATCGGCCTCGGGTCATCGGCACGGGCAGGCGATGCTGCTACTGCGACCTATGTTGACTTCGACGCATTCACCTTCACGCAGGAGCGCAGCTTCATGGGGCGCACCTTTCTGGTTGAAGGTGAGCCGGAAGCGCTTGCTTGGCGGCTGCCCGGTGAGGAGCGTACCATCCTGGGATACCATGTGATCAAGGCCACAGCCATGAAAGATGATACGGTGGCGGTGGAAGCGTGGTTTGCGCCCGAGATTCCCGTGCCGGGGGGACCCGCTCTTTATGGCGGGCTTCCAGGGCTCATTCTTGTGCTTTCTGTCGACGAAGGCCGCGAGGTTTATACCGCTACGGAGCTGGACCTTGAGGCGGTGCCTGAGATAGAAAAGCCAAGCAGGGGAAAGAAAGTGACGTCTGAGGAATACGATCAGATCGTACAAGACAAGCTCGAGGAGCTGGAAAAGATGCGGGGCAGCCACGGTGACACGCGAATCTACATTAAGCGGCAATGAGCGCCGTAGCAATCGTAGTGCCTTGGAGCGCGGCAGGCGGCTACGTCAGTCCGGCGGAAGACCGCGTCAAGTGCAACTTCGCACAGCGGGCTGCGTCTATTAACGTATTAGGACTTCATAAGCCGACAGTCTACTACGACTCACGCGATGTTACGACTACTGATCCTGGGACTTGTGCTGCTGCCTGCGGCAGCGAGCGCACAGCACGGCACCATCTACTATGACTACGCGAAGAAGCTGGAATACGCACTGCCGGACGCGGTCAAGGAGCTGGAGAGCATGGCGGAGCTGATTGAGCAGTTCCCCTCGCACAGCACCCGGCGACACATCCTTGATTTTAACGCTTCGGCGTCCATCATGCGCGAAGACGAGTCGTATGCCGACAGCATCCAGGCTGCGTTTGCCTTTGATGTGGAGCAATTTATGCAGGACCATGATCCGCAGGAGATGATGGCTATCGCAATGGCTTACATGCAGTCCATGGACGTGGACATGGATATGGATACGGACATGGGTCTTGAATCCATGCCGGCGCAGGACACGTACGTCAACTTTGACGAGGGATCCTACGCTCAGCAGCGTCCGATTCTCGACCGCCTGTTTGTGGTGACGGGTGAAATTGCGCCGCTCAACTGGAAGATTTCCGGGGCTGAACGCACATTTCTGGGGCATCGTGTGCTTAAGGCCACAGCGATCCAGGACTCCCTGGAAGTGGAGGTGTGGTTTACCCCCGAGATCCCCGTACCAGCCGGCCCAGCCCTTTATGGCGGATTGCCCGGGCTCATCCTTGTCGTGGAGATTGGTGACGGCGTGGAGCACTACACAGCCACAGCGATTGATCTGGAATTGGCGCCAGCGGTTGTTCGTCCCACAGAAGGAAAAGAGGTCTCGACTGCGGAGTTTGCGCAGATAGCTAAGGAAAAGCTCAAGGAGATGCAAGATCTCATGCAGCGCATCCGCAATACTGGGTTCGATTTCTGACCCCATATACTATAACACTATACACTATGCATCCGATGCGGCCCCTGTCTATTGCCCTCGTGGCGCTTGTAGCTACGCTCCTGGCTGCCGACTTGTCGTCGGCGCAGACGCCCCGCTATAGCGTGGAAGGTGTAGTGCACGACTCTGCGGGGGTCGGCTTGCCGAGTGCAACGATTGTCGCACTCACACGGGGAGATTCCACCCTGGCCAGATTCAGCACTTCGGGGCGCGATGGCTCCTTCACCGTGCGCCGCCTGGAAGCGGGCGAATACATTCTGCAGATCACATACGTCGGATATCAGATGCTGTACCACGACTTTGAGGTGATTAATGCCGATGTCAAGGTGGGCACGCTGATCATGCAGGAGCAGGCGATTGCGCTGGACGAATTTATAGTTAGCGCAGACCGTATTCCTATGTCGGTCGGTCGCGATACCATTGTCTACAATGCACAAGCCTTCGGTGCACGCCCTAACGAAGTGGTGGAAGATCTGCTGCGGCGTCTTCCCGGCATAGAGGTTGATCGCGATGGCTCCATACGCGCCCACGGCGAAGACGTAGAGAACGTCCTGGTAGAGGGCAAAGAGTTTTTTGGCAGTGATCCAACCATCGCAACGAAGAACCTGCCCGCGCAGTCGGTGGACAAGGTGGAGGTCTACGACAAGGAGTCTGACAAGGCGGAGCTGACGGGTGTCCCTGATGGCAACGAAGAGAAAACGATCAACCTGGAACTGACCGAGGATGCGAAGTCGGGATACTTCGGCAACCTTACCGGCGGGCTAGGCGGCGAAAACACACAACAAGGTCGATATGACGCGCAGGGCAACCTGTTTCGCTTCTCGCCATCCACGCAGATATCCTTGCTTTCCAGTGCCAACAACGTGAGCCGGCAGGGCTTCGGGGCAGGGCAGCTGTTTTCACTCCTCGGTGCCGGATCGATGACCTTCCTCAGCGGAGATATGTGGAGAAGCTTTGGCTCCAGCGGTGGGCTTGGCGGCGGACTGTCCCAGTCGTTGAACGTGGGACTGAACTTCAGTCAGGATATCGGCGAGAAGAGCAGTATCAACTCCAGTTACTTCGTCAGCCACCTGGATGCTACGCAAGACCGCACAGCCAATCGGCAGCAGGTACTGGGCTCGGGCATTTCGGCGCTTAGCAACCTTTCCAGCTATCAGGAAAACCAGAACCTCCGTCACACCGCCGACCTGTACGCAAGGATCAATCTCGGCACCGGACACGACATGCGGATTCGCGGCAACCTTGCTGTGGGCAGTACCGCGCTTTCGCGCAGCGGTGTGGAAAACACTGCGCATGCGCAAACGGCTGCCACCGTTGGCGTCACTGCACTCTATGACGAAGAGACCGACAACCTGGATGGCGATCTAAGGCTTGTGTGGCGCAAGCGTATCTCCGAAAGCGGTCGCAGCTTGGTCGCGGAAGGCCGCATTGAAGCCCAGAACGCCAGTGCGCTCGGCAACCTTGACTCCAAGACAGTTCTTGAGGCCATAGGTGATACCAGGGCCGAGGAGGAACTGCGGCAACGCCAAGACGAAAACAGCACGCGCCTGGGGCATCGGCAACGCATCGCGCTGACGCAGCCGCTTGGCGAGGGCAAGACGCTGGAAATCTTTGGGCAGCACCGCATCGCCAGCCGCAGGCAGGACAAGGTGTTTCACGACCTGGTAGACGGGCGAGAGGTGCGCAACGACAGGCTCAGCCAGGAATTTCGCCAGGACTACCAGTACCTTTCGACGGGCGTGGAGCTAAGTATCAACGTTCAGGAGCATACTTGGATCTCCAGCGGCTTGACGCTCCAGCACACGGCCCTCGACGGAAGGATCACGGGGGCTCAGGAGGACATCATCAGTGCGTACACATACCTGCACCCTTGGGCGCGGTACCGCCAAGGGCTCGGCAAGGGCAAGCGTATTACGCTGAATTACAATGGGCGCTCGCGCGTGCCCTCCATCAGCGAGCTGCAGCCCTTCACGGACAACTCGGACCCATTGCGCTTGTACGTAGGCAATCCGGCGCTTCGCCCGGAGTATTCGCACTCGGTCCGCGGCGAGTTCAACATCTACGATCAGTTTTCGTTTGTGGGTTTTTCAACGGGATTCTCGGTGGGCGTTACGCAACGTGAAATCATCAACACGCGCACAGTGGATGAGCAGCTACGCCAGATTCGCAGCCGCGTCAACGCCGACGCGCCGAGCTGGAATGTGAGCGGAAGGCTGGGCTTTGAGTCCCCGATTCGGCCGCTGGGCATCACGGTTGATCTGGGCAACCAGCTTTCCTTCAGCTCAGGCACCGAGCTCATCAACGCTGTCGAAAACACCAACAACCATTTGACCAACACGGTGAGCGTGCGTCTCCGCAATCGCTCCACTGAAGTGATTGAAGCCGAAGCGGGCCTTAAGGCTACCTTCAACAGCAATCGCTACTCGCTCAACACAGAGGCCAACCAGAGCTACGTCAACAGCACCGTGCACTCCGATTTTGCTTGGCGCCCTTCGGAGAAGCTCACGCTGGAAGCCAGCCTCTGGTACCGCATCTTTGACAGGGATGTGTTCGGCGAACAACGTCCGGGCGCCTTCCCCAGCAGCTTTGGTCGCCAGGACAACATCTTGCGGCTCGACGTCTCGCTGTCGCACCTGTTGCTCAAAGAGCGGGGCGAGATACGACTCGAAGTGTTCGACATCTTCGATCAGAATACGGGGATCAGCTACACCAATGCCGCTTCGTATGTCCAAGAGCAGCGCGTGCTGTCGTTAGGGCGTTATGTGATGCTCAAGTTCATCTATCGCCCGCGCGGCAAAGGGTCCGGCTTCTTTGGTTTCTAGTACCGGGAGCGGGATTCGAACCCGCACGGCCCTTTGGGCCAACGGATTTTAAGTCCGTTGCGTCTACCTGTTTCGCCATCCCGGCTCGCCCGTATGTACCCGTGCTCCGGGGCTAGCGTTCCTGTATTACCATGGGGCTTGATGATCTGCGCACGCTGGCGCGCGGTGCTGCCGCGCATTCGCGCGCACGATACTCGAGTGAGCCTCGAGGCAGTATAGCGCTCCTTTCCGATGGTGCCTGGGTGCCCGGCATCCGGCTGGAGAGTGCTTCTTTATCACTGGTTGTCCCCGCGTCTACAGCCGCCATTGCGGCCGCCGTCGCTGCCGGGCGCCGCGACATCGTGGCGGTTGCGCTAAGCGATGCTGCACGCCCGGAGGATATCGCCTTTCTGGCGGAAGTCCCGACCGGGCCACTTCGCAGCGTGCACTCCAGCATTTTCGCGCGGGATGACGTTCTTCCTGTGGTCGGTCCCATGCTGCCCCTGGCCACCCCCGTCCCGACGGGGTTTACGCCGGCGCATGGCGTGGCCCTAGCGGCAGCGACCGCGCGCAGGAGCCTGGTGCCGTATTCGTCCTTTCCCGTCGGGTGCGTCCTACAGACATCCTCGGGCAACCTCATTGCAGGAACCAATGTTGAACACCGCGACTGGACGCGAACCATCTGCGCAGAGCGATCCGCGCTGGTCGCAGCTTTGAGCTTGGGCCTATCGGACATTACCGCGGTCTTCGTGGCTTGCCTCGAAGACCCCGATGCGTCGCCCTGTGGGGCCTGCCGGCAGCTTCTGGCTGAATGGGCACCCGAGGCCACGGTCTGGATGCATCGGGGTGCGGGTAGCCCGGACGCACATTCAACAGCGCAGCTGCTGCCATCATGCTTTAGCGGCCGAACGCTGCGCAGGCCGAAGCATTAACGCGCGGTTGTAGCGGGTGGTCTTGGGGGCGCGCTTGCGCAGCTTGTTGTTTTTTGCATTGTATTTGAATATCCTGCGCGCATGCTCGCGATGTCCTCGCATGCGTGCGCGGCGTCTTAAGGCCCTCGCGGCAAGTATCCTCGCAAACAAACCACTAAGCTGCTCCATGAGGTATCTGGCGGGCTGTGTACTACTTTGGCTTGGGTCTGCTCCTCTCGCTGCACCAGCGCAGGATGTGGAGAAGACCTGGATCTTCCTTACGGACAAGCTGGACGCTACCGGCAAGGCGACGCAGGTTGAGCCGGGCTACGTCAGCCTGAAGGCGATGGAGCGGCGTGCACGGCGCGGCAGCGCCGCAGTGCCTGGTCACGATGCGCCGCTCTCCCAAGTGTACTTGGAGGCATTGGCACAAGAGGGTATCCGGGTCCAAAGGCAAAGCCGATGGCTCAATGCGGTGACGGCTTACCTGACCACTGAACAGCGCCAGGCTGTACGCCAGCTCCCGTTCGTGCTCAAGATTCAGCGTGTAGCAAAGCTTACCACTGATGCGCAGCAGGCAGCCCCCATGTCGACGGTCGTTGCACGCCCCCTGTCACGACTTCTGGATTGCGGTAGCTCATGCTATCAGCTGCAGCTGGTCAATGCCGAGAAGCCCATAGACGATGGCTACATCGGCACAGGCATTGTCGTTGGCTTCGTCGACACGCGCTTTGACTACAACGACGTGCAGCTCGGACATCCCGCGACTAGGCATCTGGCGGATGCCGAGAGGGTAAAGTATCGCAACTTTACGTCTGATGATCCGGGCGTTGGCACTCAGCAGGATGTCAGCTTTCACGGTCTGAGGACCACCGCGGTGACGTTCGGCAATCACTCTGGCGAACTTATTGGTCCGTGCTACGGGGCCGACACTGCATATGTGGCGCATACCGAATGGGGGCCATTGGAGCGCAATGTGGAGGAAGACAACTTTGTCGAGGCGGTCGAATGGATGGAATCGTCTGGCGTGGATGTGATCAATTCGTCGCTGGGATATACTACCTTTGATGATGGTGAAAACAGCTACACCACATCAGACATGGATGGCGACACGGGGATCACGACGATTGCCTATGATCTCGCAGCCGAGAAGGGCGTGATTCCTGTGTCCTCCGCCGGCAACTCGGGCACGAGGTCATGGCGCATCATCTCCACTCCGGCCGATGGCGATTCCGTCATCGCGGTTGGCGCCGTTGATCCCGACAGTTCCACCACCAGCTTCAGCAGCCGGGGCCCCACTGCAGATGGCCGTACTAAGCCCGATGTCACTGCTCAGGGCCGAAATGTATACACGGCGTCCAGCTTGGGTGGGTATAGTTACAGCAATGGGACCTCTTTTTCCGGTCCGATGGTCACGGGTGTCGTATGCCAGATACTTCAGGCAAACAAGGATCTTAATCCCAAGGAGGTATGGGAGGTGCTTACGTCAACCGCTAATCAGTCCGCCAGCCCAGACAACGACAAAGGATGGGGCATTATTGACGCCGACGCGGCGATCTCCGAGGCCAAGGACCGGCGCACCGCTGTAGATTTGCCCGACCTGCCCTCCACATTCACCGTGCAGCCACCATACCCTAACCCGTTCACGGACGCTGCTCACTTTGAGTTAGCGCTCAGCGAGTCCATCAGCGATCTTCAGATCATCGTGTACAACATCTTGGGCCAGCGCGTGCTGGCACCATTCGACGGTCCGCTAAGTGCGGGGACGCATACAGTGAGCATTCATGCGGGCGGCCTTGCTCCGGGCTTGTACACGTATGTCGTTCGGGGTGCCAACGAAGTGCAAACGGGGCTGATGGTGCATGTGCGTTAGGAGCCCCCGCTCCCACACGGCTAACGATACAACCCGGCCGAAGAACGTCCTTCGGTGCTGTCCAGCGCTGGCCCTTGGTCTATGGGCGCCTCGAAGCTCTGCGCTAGGAGTCCGCTGCTCTAGTGGGTCTTCCTATAGGCGCAAGACTCCACGCAAGACCCACACTCACCACGCGGTTCGGCTCAGTCCGCCTTCAGTCACGGGATTCCCGCCGCACGACACGCGACGCGCAGTGAATTGCGGGTGCAGCGTGCACTTTGAACGATCTGTTTCCCGCCGCCGCTATGCCAACCCGCCGCCTTCAGCAGCGGTGCACTGATGAATGAACCGATTGCCCCCTGATGATCACCGACCTGGCATGCGGCCTTGGGTTCACCGCATAGACCCGGCCTGGCATGCGTATGCACCCGCTTGCTCGCTCGGGCATCCATGGCCGGCAACCGCCACTTCAAGCATACGTTGAAAACCCGAAGGTCAAGACTGCACCCGAATCATGATTTGCACCGGCCACATGTTGCGTTTTACCTGCTGCCTGGCAGACTTCGAGGTCTTTCGGCTGCGCTCATGCAACGCCATCATTGGCCTTCACGCCTTAGGGCGCACGCGCAGCGATTGCCGTTGCATTGATGGTGCGTCCCTTGCATTGGCTGGCGGCTCGCACTTCCAAGCGGCCTGACGCGTGTTTTAAGGCACATGACTCCGATTGCTTTTGGAACCGGCTGGTGGCTGCTGATTCCTGCAGCGGCGCTGGCGGCTGGTGCTGCTTTTTTCGCGTACAGGTTCAGCGCGTTCAAGCCGCCTGCGCCATGGCGCGGCGTGCTCCCAGCGCTGCGCTTTGCATCACTGTTTTTGTGCCTTGTGCTCCTTTTGCAACCGGTGTGGCGCCATACGGCCAAACCCACCACGCCGCCCATCTTGGCCGTACTGCTGGACGAAAGCCTCAGTCTGGCGAGCCACGATTCTCTTCTGATGTCAAGCGCGCATGCGCTTTCGGCACTGGAGGCTGATGTGCGACTGTTCGGATTTTCAAGTACTACGCGCGCGTTGCCTTCTGCAGACTCCTTGCAAATTGCAGGGGTACGCACGGATATTGCCGGCGCCTTAGCCGGAGTCGACGCAGTGCTTACCAATGATCACCTGCGCGCCGTGCTGCTTTTTTCTGATGGACGGTACAACACAGGGCGCAATCCGCTCCATGTAGCCGCACAGTACCCGGTACCCATCCATACCGTTGCCGTTGGCGATACGCTGGAACAACGGGATGTTCAGATCCGCCGCACTGTAGCCAACGAGATCGGCTATGTGGATACGGTGATCCCTGTGGAAATCTCTGTGATGGGCCAAGGCTATGAGAATCAGCAGATCGTCGTGTCGCTTGCACAAGGCAGCACTATGGTCAGCACCGTGCGGACCACTGTGCCTGCGGATGGTGTGGTGCGGTCCGTACGCATGGAATTCGCTCCAGAGACTGCGGGCCTGCAGCAGCTGACAGCCAGCATCACCCACCTGGACGGCGAGGCAACACATGCAAACAACACGCGGGTCATTACCCTGAACATCCTGGACAACCGGCAGCGTATCCTGCTGGTCGCAGGAGCGCCCCACCCGGACCTGGCAGCGCTGCGTGCCCTGCTCGGCAGCGACGAGGCCCGTGAGGTCGTGACGTTGATCCAGAAAGACGCGCAGTCCTTCTATGAGAACACGGTGCCGGATTCTCTTGCGGCCTATGACCTTATTGTTCTGGTCGGCTATCCAGGACACGACGCAAGTCCTGCTCTCACGCAACAGGTGTCTGCATCGGGCGCACGCTTGTTCTTTGTGCTCACGGAGCAGACGGATCTCGCCGTCGTGCGTGCCAGGCTGGCTGAATCCTTGCCGGTGGTGCCCGCCCCGGGCAGCCCGCTGCTTGGCGAAGCGGCCTTCGAGGTTACGCCCATGGGATGGCAACATGCTGCGTTTCAGAGCCTGCCGGCGGCCTCTCCTTTGCAGTTGCCGCCGCTACGCTTCAGCGCGATGCACTGGCAGTTGAGCCCAGATGCGCGCGTTCTCGCCCAAGCCAATGTTGGGGGTGTGAGCAATATGGGGCCGCTGCTTGTGGTGCGCACGCGCGACGGGGTTCGTACTGCGGCCTTGCTCGGTGCAGGCACCTGGCGGTGGCAAAACCTGCCGGAAGATCTGGCTGATGGCGATGGCTGGTGGCCAACGCTGCTTGATAATCTGGTGCAGTGGCTTCTGGCACCGGAGGATGATCGACGCGTTCGCGTGGAACCGGTCTGGGCAGCGTTTGCGGGCGGCGAGGAGGTGCAGTTTGCGGGGCAGGTCTACAACGAGAGTCTGCGCGGCGTAGAAGGGGCCACCGTAGCCCTGCGGGTGGCCGCTCCAGATGGCACCCAGTTCCCGTACACCATGAGCGACCTCGGCAATGGCCGCTACGCCGCGGACATCGGTACGCTGCCGGAAGGCTCCTACATGTACGAAGCCCGCGCAACGCGCGGTGATGTGCTCATGGGAAGCGATGCGGGTGCCTTCACCGTCGGTGCGCTGGTCCTGGAATACACGGATATGCGTGCCGACGCCCCATTACTCCGGCAGATCGCCAACCGCTCCGGCGGTCAGTTTCTGCCGGCGGATGATGTCGGCGCACTGGCAGCGGTGCTCCGTGCCGATAGCGCTTTCGCGCCAAGAATCACAGCTGAGACCCGTGAGCGCGCCCTTTGGCAGTGGCCGCTCCTGTTGGCGGCCATTCTCACACTGCTCACAACGGAATGGGTGCTCCGCAAGCGCATTGGCCTTGCCTGATCCCGTGCGCCAAGCACGGCCAGACATCCTGTTCCGCGCATTCCAGGACGCTATGCCAAGGCGGTGCGCGGCCTGGGTGTCCAGCTTGACGGTGGATATAATCCCCTTTGCGAACTCCTCTCTCAACTAGGTTTGAATCAATGCCCCGTTGCATCTGTTCATCGGTGTCGCCGGTGACCGGCGTACTGCTTCATCACCGAATTTCTCGCTAGTCACCTATACGGATAGGGAAGGGATGCAGAAGAACTGGAGTAGCTCCAATGTCAGGGCAGAACGACTACTGTTGGGATTGCACGCGTGGATTCTACTCAGTTGTCTCCAGACCGGCATTGCTGTTGGCCAGGTGCAAGGTGTTCAAGGGTATGTGATCAGCGGCATCACGGGCGAGGCACTCATAGGCTCACACGTATATGAATTGCGCACAAGAACGGGTGTCATCACCAATCAGTATGGCTTCTTCAGGCTGTCCGCTGCGTCGGATACGTTCACTGTGCAGATAAGCCATGTCGGGTTTGAGAGGTTGGTGCTCACTCTTGTTCCAACCGACAGCATTAAAACCTTTGAATTAACGCCGTTTGCGACCCAGTTGGATTCAATTGTCGTAATGGCTGAGGGTGAACGATTCGAAATAGAAGACAGACTACTCACGAACAAGACTACGATCTCGCCAGCGGACGTTACAACTCTGTCTGCGCTGCTAGGAGAAGCAGATATTCTGAAAGTGTTTCAACTGAAGCCCGGGGTGTCCTTCGGAACGGAAGGAACCGCAGGCTTGCATGTGCGCGGGGGTAGCCCGGATCAGAATCTGATAATCATGGATGGGGCACCGATCTACAACTGGAGCCATGTATTCGGATTCGTCTCAAGCTTCAATCACGACGCCCTGAATGAAGCGGAGCTTTACAAAGGCGGGTTTCCTGCGAGGTATGGTGGGCGCCTGTCGTCGGTTGTCAATCTGACCATGCGCGAAGGCAACAGGCGTGCCTTCGCAGGACGCGGTACAATAGGACTACTGGCTTCACGTGTGACTATCGAGGGACCCATTCGAAAAAACGAAAGCTCATTTATCGTGTCCGCCAGGCGTACCTACCTCGATTTATTGACGCGACCGCTCTTTTGGCTCGGTGAGACCGATTACTTGATCGGCTACAATTTTGGAGACATTAACGCCAAGGCCAATGTCATTTTTTCGGAACGCGACCATGCGTTTGCCAGCCTATACGCAAGCCGCGACAGCTACTATTTGCGGGACGGAAAGAAGGATGACCAACTGCGCAACGGCGTTGGTTGGGGGAATCTGGTCGGAACTCTGCGTTGGAATCGCGTGCTGAAGCAGACGATGTTTCTGAACGTGGTACTTCTGCACAGCCGCTATGAATACTCCGCACTTGACAGGTACACGGTAAGTGAACTCAACTCTGGAAGCGGGACCGTAGAACTGTATGAGACGAGGTTTCGATCGGGAATTTCAGATTGGACCGCGAAAGCTGATTTGGAGTACGCTCCATTGGTGACGCACAAATTGCGTTTTGGCGCCTCTGTAAGCCGTAAAGGATACACGCCTGGAGTGCAGCGTGTAATAGAAGAAGCCGGCGCTAGGATGGTCGTGGACACTTTGGTAGAGACCAACAGAAAACACGCTGCAACCGAATGGCATGCTTACGCGGAAGACACAGGCGATTTCCTTGAGCGCGTGAAAGTCAACGGCGGGATTCACATGTCAGGATTCCACGCCCACGGGAAACGTTACGCTTCCTTCGAACCACGCATTTCGGCACTCGTCTGGATAGCATCAGCCTGGGCTGCGACGGCGTCGTATGCACGCGCGTACCAGTACGTTCACTTGCTGACAAATAACGGCGTTGGACCGCCAACTGATCTCTGGGTACCTAGCACTAGGCGTGTCGCTCCGCAGCGAGCGTGGCAACTGAACGCTGGTGTATCAAGGCAAGGTGCGCAGGATGCGATTGGCGCAAGTATGACGGGGTACTACAAGTCCATGAAGGGCGTAATTGAATACTTGGAGGGGAGCAGTCTCGCTGGACTCAATCGGGATTGGGAAGGTCAGATTGCTGCTGGACGCGGATGGTCTTACGGTATCGAGGCACTGATCGAAAAGAAGGAAGGCAAGACACGCGGATGGATCGGCTACACGCTGTCTTGGACCAATCGGCGCGTCCCAGACATCAATCAAGGGCGACGCTTTCCTTACAGGTACGACCGCAGGCATGACATTTCAGTTGCACTCATGCGCAGGCTGGGCCGCCATACGCTGTCCGCGACATGGGTGTTTGCGACCGGGAACGCAGTGACGATACCCGTGGCGCAATACGTAGAGAATGGCACGCTGGTCAGCGTATTTCAGGGGCGAAATCAACAGCGTCTGCCCGCATACCACCGGCTTGATCTGAGCATGCACTTGCCCAAACGAAAAGGCAAAGCGAAGCTGACGTTCAGCGTGTACAACCTGTATAATCGTCGCAATGCCTTCTACACGTATGTCCGGGATACTGCCGCGTTTGAATCCTTTAGAGGCTACTTCGACGAGAGTCGAAGCTTTAGAAAGGTGAGCGTGTTTCCCGTGATACCGTCGATCAGCTACAGCTTTACCTTTTAGGTGGACCCAATGTACGTTGCTGTCAGAGGGCTCATCCTATTCCTGGTCTGCCTCACACTTGGTTGTGAGGGCGCGATAGAATTTCCGGGTGATCCGTTTAGGCCGGAATTGGTCGTGACGAGCGAATTTTCAGCGCATTCGTCCTGGCACGCAATCGTGCAGCGCACAGTAGGCTTTGACGAAGTTGTTTCGTTACCGGCAGTAGTGGAACACGCAACCATAACAGTAGCGGGTAATGACGGATCGCTGGTTGAGCTGAAGCACAAGGGAGGCGGGTTTTACCAGTCCAATTGTTGCCGGCCCGAGACAGGGATCACGTATCAACTGGTAGTTGAGGCCGACGGCTTTGCGCAGGCAACCGCGATTGATGCACTGCCAGCACCCTTAGGCATAGACGCGGTACGCAGGACAAGTGTCACCAGGGAAGGACAACCGGTTGCCCGGCTGGAAGTTGATATCAATGATGACGGCGGCGTGCGCAATTATTACGAGCTGTCCATAGTGTTCGACCCACGCTGGTACCACGTTCGTTTCACTGTACTAAATGCTGAAGTGAAGGATCAACTGCGTGATTACGGTGCGGGCGATTTCATAGAGCCGGATTTGTCCATCATTTATGTTCACCGCGCGCTTCTTCATGATGAAGCATTTGATGGGAGGGCGTTAACCCTCATTCTGGAAACAGATCCATCTGTTCCCGTTGAGCAGATTGGTGGACCTCTTTCCGTTAAAATGCGCACCGTAAGCGAGGCGTATTATCAGTATTGGCGCACTCAATTGTTGCAGGAGAATTCGAGTATGGACCCGTTCGCGGAGCCGGTTACGATAAGATCAAACGTGACGGGTGGGCACGGCGTATTCGCGGGATATGCTCCAGAAACCTATGGCGAGTTGACAGATGCCGTGATGCATGAACGGATTTCGGGGTCCTACGTAATCAGCGACTTCGTAGTAAGCCAGAACGGAAGAGGGCAAGATTACATTGCGCTGGGAGGCTCGGGAGAATTGAATGTGCTCAATGACAACACCGTACTCGGAGGATTACAAATACCGATTGACGAAGGCGAGCCCAGGTCTGCATCCCTGGATGGGGGATTTGTGCTACGGGGCACGACAATTCGTTTGTTTCACAGTGCGAAGACAGTGATCCGGGACATGAAATTCGAATTTAGGCCAGACACCGGTTCGTTGGAGGGTTTTCTTACTATAGATAGAAATCAGGGGGTTCACGTTAGATTTGAACGGAAGGATGCCGGATAGGTAGTGGCTGCCCGTAAAGTGTCTGATTGGCTTTCGGAGCTGTAGCTTGGGGCCATAGGTGGTGGAATTGGCGATTTGGATGCAAGACTGGGGCTTTTGCGGCCTTTTGAAGCTCTCTGTCTGGGCAGTGGCCGCTGCGCTTGTGCTGCATCGTTGTTGCGAATGTTGGGTCGATTCTCGAACTACGCCCGTTATCGGCGTAATTAGTGCTTGCCCGAAAAATGCCTGATCAGCTCTGTAGACCAGCAGTTGTGGGCGCATAGGGCGGATATATGGGTGCAAGCGGCGAAAGATCGGGCATTTGGGGGTGTGGAGCGGCTGCTTTCGGGGCCGTTTCCCCCCAACGGCGGCCTACGTTGTTTTAGCGAATGCTGCACCGTTTTCTGATCTTGGGCTTGTTATTGATGGGATTCGTACGCTTCTGCCCCAACATTCGCCCGTTGTACTGCTATGCGCGCGATCTTCGAGCCACCGTTTGCGCTTGGGCATACGCCCATTAGAGAGATCACGTTGGATCCTCGGTCCAGAGACGATATTCCGGCCGTTCTCCGTGGACTGCAGGACCGCTTCACGCACCGCAGCACGCGCGGGCGGTGTTCGCGATCCTGCGGGAGCACTTGGGCACGAAGGTCAATCTGCGGCGTGGTCGCCCGGGCCTGCGTCTATGGCGGATCTTCGTGCTGGGCACCTTGCAGAAGGCGCTCGCCTGCGATTTCGACCGCCTGGTGGAATGGGCGAACTATCACACGGCGTTGCGCCGGCTGTTTGGGGCATGCAGACTTTGGAGACAAGCATCCCTATCGTCTGCAGACCGTTATTGACCATGTGCGTCTGCTTACGGAGGCGGCGCTGCAGAAGATCAATGCGGTAGTGGCCCGTGGGCATCAGCTGCTGAAGCACATACGGATCCGCTTCGCTGCCGGGCCGATTCAGCGGTGGCAAAGACCTCTGTGCACTGGCCTACGGATGTCCGCTTGCTGTGGGATGCGCTGCGCTGCCTGATCCGGCATCGGGCACGTCTGTGCCAGCAGCATGCGATCGCGGGCTGGCGCAAGGCACGTTTCTGGATCAAGCAGGTCAAGCGCGCCTTCGATCGCATACGTACGGCCCGTCAGTGGCGTAACAAGGAGAAAGTGGCGATCTACCTTGCGCGCAGTCGCGAAATAGGTGCAGAAGGCCATGGCTACACACGCGCTGCTGCGGCAAAAGGGCGTTGAAGATGCAGAGGTGTCGTGGTACGTGCGGACGGGAGACAAGCGGATCGATCAGGTAGCGCGCCGTTGGATCCAGGGCGAGCAGATTCTGCACGGCGAGAAGCTCTTCTGTGTGCATGAGTCCCACACGCATTGCCATGCATCACGTCCTACGTTTAACGGAGCGCTACCGAGCCTCACTGATTTTGTGCCGTTTCGGCGCAGTTTTTCTGCGGATCAGGTCGTGGTGACAGGAGCGCTTCGCCGGGTCGGAGACTTAGGGCTGTTGTTTGAGGTGCGCGTCCAGGAGGACGACCTTATCCAGGACGTACTTGTGGAAGCCAAGCCTGCCCGCGCCGCGCATGCGGACGTGATCGTCAGCGTATCTACCTTTGGGCAGCCGCTGGCCACTCGCGGGACGCGAGGGGCTGTCATGGCCATCGAGCAGTGGCTCACCGGTAGTGGCATGCAGACGGCCGAGACCTATTACTAAGAGCCCATGCCGCAGAGAATGCCGGTGATTTCTGTTTTCCTGCGGGACCCGCTATGCAACGAATTTGCTACGCCATGCAGGGTACTAGCCCCACAAAACGTCTCATTGCGGGCACGATAAAGTGGGAGTCTCCTTTCTAGTTGGCATCGGTTTGTCACTAGTGAAAACAACTGGAAACACTGCGCTTTGCCGGCATGGCAAGTGCGCTACGCGAACAGTTGGCGCAGCCTGGCGAGGCGACGTCGCCTCGCCATATTGACCAACTCGACTTCATGGAGCGACTCGGCTTTCTGGTCGACCGCGAGGAGGTCGTGCGCCACAATGTGCGCCTGAAGTCACGGCTGCGACAGACGGCCTGTATGGAGGATTTGGACTATCGCACCGGGCGCTGCCTCGACCGGCGACTCATGCTGGCCCTGGCCCGTTGCGACTGGGTCCGACGTCACCAGAACGTCGTCATTACCGGCCCTACCGGCGTCGGCAAAAGCTACGTGGCGTGCGCACTCGCCCACAAGGCTTGCCTCGAAGGCTTCTCGGTCCGCTACTACAGGCTGCCACGCCTGCTCGAAGACCTGGCCATTGCACACGGCGACGGTCGCTATCTGAAATTGCCCCAACAGATGGCTCGCGTCCATGTCCTTGTACTGGACGATTGGGGGCTGACGCAACTGACGACATCCCAACAGCAACGCCTGCTCGAGTTGTTGGATGACCGACACCGACGCAGTTCGACCGTGGCCACAAGCCAGTTGCCGGTGGGACACTGGCACGAGGCAATGGACAACCCGAGACTGGCTGATGCCATCCTCGACAGGCTTACACACAACGCGCACAGGATTGAACTCACCGGCGATTCAATGCGGAAAAGTATGTCAGAATTGCAGTCCCACTCGCATCAAATCGACCACTCGTCTCGTTAACCGAATCCAGCCGCGCTATGACACTTAAAGTGGTTGACTTCAAAAAAAAACAAAGTGGTCGAGTTCACTGGAATATGCACAGGCGACATGCAGCGAAATCTCGTGGCATCTGGATTCAGCGAGGATTCGCCTACCTGACTGCTTGCACAGACTGGCTAAGTCGGCGGCGGGGGGTTGAATTACATGCGGACGACACCAGACAGACGTTGCTGCCAAAGGGCACGTACAGTCTGGATCCACAGGACCCTCTGGTGTATCGTACCGGCATACGAACACTGTTGGGTCGTCTGCCACAGATAAAGTGGATGCAATTGCGGCGACTTCCACTCGATGGTCTCGGATAGTGATCTACCAACCGAATTGGAATAACGGTCGATCTGGATTTTATTGGCCGCAACATTCGACTCGTGTGCGAGAGGCCCTGTGTAGTCGCTGTAGTAATGCATCGCGCATCAAGCCCTATTCGATCAGAGCAGGGGTCGAGGTCACGCAGTGCTTGAAACGGAGCTCGGGTGCTCTGTAGAACACAATGGCATAGTCGGTGTTTGACGCTGCAGCAGCAGTGTGTATCACTTGGTCAGTATCACATACCCGGTGGTGAGACACCATGTTTTCCGACTACGAGCGTCAGCAAAACCTTCCCGAAGCGGAGGTCATGCGACGCGCATACAAGCGGGTACTCTCGCGACGGCGCTCGTCGCGTTCATCCGGCATAGTGTTGATTGCACTGCTGGCGATTTGGATTCTCTTTTCCGCAGCCACATTCGATCAGTGGTGGGGGTGGGCATTGGACCTTTTGATTTTCACGGGATGGCTCATCCTGATGTCGAGTACAATTGTTTTGTGGTTTCGTCCCGACCTTCCATTCCGCCGCGCGGTATCTAGCGTTGTGCCCGAACTAACACCTAAAGGGCAGAAGATACACGACCGGATTTGCGGTGCGCTTCGCTCACCAGTCAAGGACGCGCTGCTCGCCGAAATCAACAAGTAGCCCCGCAGATTCTTTCACGGGCCCGCGGTTGCCCGTGCCACCACTATGCCCGAACGCAGTCACCGCCACTGGCCGGTAGTGTGCGTACACGCCGCTGCGCTTCTGGGAGTGTGCTCTTTGGCAATGTCTCTGCAAATGGCTTGCGGAGCACCTTGGCATGCGCACTGAAAGCCTGACGCAGCGGCCGAATCTCCTCGTCCTTGGCCAACAGTTTCTTCCCAGCCGGGGTCGAACCATAAAACGCTCCATATTCGCGCTGCTTGCGCCACTGGGCCAGATGAGATAAAAAAAGGCCTTACCGACGCAAAAGCGCACCGACCTCTCCAGGCTTACTGCAGAGGTCGGCCTCGTGCAGAATGCGCATCTTGTGCCTGGCCGTGAACCTGCGGCGCTTGGCCTTGGGAACCACCTCAGTCGGCGGGACCTCTGCAGTACCGGTCGTGTTGGCAGGGTAATCGGATTCCATGATTGAGTAGGGCTGAATGATGGATTGGTTAAGCTAAATCGCCTGACCAGCCCTGCCGCTTGAACCCCAACGCGGCTACACTATTAATGTATTGAACTGCCTCACTTCTTATTGGCACAGAGGGTACGATGGCAAGTCTGCAGCCGTGGCCATACTAAAGCAAACGTTCGAGCCCCGGACGGCTGCCAAGCTGGACGCGTTTGCTGAAGAGCTGGGACGGATATTCCGGGACGGCACCGAAGATCAGTCGCGCAAGGCCTGGTTTGCTCTTTTCCGGGCTTCGTGCGGGATGAACGGCACGCTCTATGGGGGGAGCGTGGCCGTGTTCGAGCGGGTGTACGAGTCCTTCGAAGATCGCTCGCATCCTAAGGGCACAAGAGGCCCGGCATGGCGCCCTGTCTGCCAGGGCTAGTTTCCTGCACAACACTGGGCCGCCTGCCGAGCGTTTGGGGGCCGAGCACGGGGCGTGCATAGACATCAGACCCTGAGAGGGGTATTCTCCTGTTGAACACTAAGGCCGCCCCCCAGCGCTTGCTGCCGCCGACTCAATGCTCCAGAAGGCGGAAATCAGCATTTGCACTCCCAAACCGTGAACCAATGTCTGCAAACGCCTCGCGTTTATGGCGATTCAAAACCCTGGTGATTTATCCGGGTTAACTGCAATGCACCCCGCTGCGCGTGATGGAAACCCGCCGCTTGCGGCGGAGCCCACCAGCCGTACTCGTAGCGCCATGGCCGTTATCGCTATTGCATGAACAGCGCCTGCAGCGCTCACGCTTACGTCCGCCCGCGTGGTTGGCTGCCGGGACAGCACCGGGCATGGGGGCCCGCAGCGCTGTATCGGCTTGACTGCTACGCCAGGCGCACATAGGTGATGCCCGGGTTGACGTTGGGCGAAGAATACTCCTGCACGGCTGACGCAGCAGCCAAGTACGCGTGGATCGCTTCGCGAAGCGCGCCGCTGCCTTTGCCGTGAAGAATCTGAACCGCGCGAAGGTCGGCGCGGGCAGCATCGTCCAACAGCTTCTCGACCGCGCGCACAGCATCATGCACCCGGAGGCCGCGCAGGTCCACCGCTGTGCGTGCTTCCTGTGCATAGGTGACCATGCGAGACTTCCGTTTCCGCTGCGCCGGCCGCAGGCGATGCGCGTTCACCTGCACGCGAATCGAGCCAAATGCAACCATTACCTGCGCGCCTTCCACTGCAAGCACTTCGCCGATAGTGTTCGCCCCGTCCATCACGACCTTTGCCCCTACGGCAATGAATGCCGGGGCGGTTTCCTTGCGTGCACGCCTGGGGCGGCGTCTTACGCGCTTGGACTTTTTCTCTCTGGCTTGTGGCGCGCGCTTTGGCGCGCCCGAAGCCGGGAGCTTCAGGATCCGACTCCTGACTAGGCGGCCCTGCAGCGCAAGGCGCTGATCCGACAGCGCCTTGCGCTCCTTTTGCAAGGTCAATAGCAGCGACTCCAGCGACACCGTAGGATCGCCAAGCAATGCACGCGCCTGCGCCAATACGGCTGCATTCAGCTCGAGCCGCTCGGCTATCAGAAACGCATAAGACGAGCCCGGCAGGCCTTGCCGGAAACGAAACGTAGGCGTCAGCGAGGCCTGGTCAAACTCCATAGAGCCATTCTCTACCCCATGGGCTTCGTGGGCAAAGGTCTTAAGCGTACCGTGATGCGTGGTAGCTATGGTGCGCGCCCCTGCAGCGGTGCAGTGTGCCAAGGTGGCCTGAGCTAGTGCTGCTCCCTCCGCAGGGTCCGTGCCGGTTCCTATCTCATCGACCAGGATCAGCGTACCCGGACCGGCCTGGTCCGCGATGGCACGCAGTCCCTGAACCCGCGCACTGAAGGTGGACAGGTCCTGCTCAAGCGACTGGTTGTCGCCAATCTCCACCATGATCTGATCAAACAAGCACAGGCTGCTGTCCGCGTGCATCGGCACAGGAATACCGTATGCAATCATGACCGACAAAAGCCCTACCGTCTTCATGGCCACGGTCTTGCCGCCCGCATTAGGTCCGGTAATCACCAGTGTGCGTGTTTCGTTGCCCAACGTCAGTTCCAAGGGCACGACTGCCTCTTGCGTTCCCAGATGCAAGAGCAGCGCGGGGCTCCTTCCCTGACGGATGTCGACAACGCCGTCCTGGTTAAGCTTCGGCGCTTCTGCGTTCAGCCTGGTAGCCAGGCACGCAATCGCGCGTACGAGATCCACCTGTCCCAAACAGCGCAGGCTGACGCGCAGCGAGGCTGCATGCTCGCGAACGCGCGCCGCAGTAGCGCGCAAAAGGCGCACCACCTCCCTTCGCTCCTCCTCCTCCAAAAGCCGCAGCTCGTTGTTGAGCTCCAGACACGCGGCCGGCTCGACATAAACCGTCTGGCCCGTCGCAGAGGTACCGTGAACAAAGCCCTTGACCTTGCGCTTGGCTTCGGCGCGAATCGGCACAACCATGCGGCCAGCGCGCACGGTGGGCTGCAGCTCGGTAGCATAACCGCGCTTAACCGCATCCTGCAGCACCGAACGAAGCTTTGACCGCAGGGCCTCCTGGCAGTGGACCCGCCTCCGCCGAATACGGTGGAGCGCTGGTGAGGCGTCGCTGCGCACCTCGCCGCCGGGCAGCAAGACAGACTCCAGGTGATCCTCCAGCGCGCGCAGCACGGTGATCCGCTTCATGACCTGTCGAAGCAGCACATGTTCGCTGTCAACAACCCATTGGCGCACGCGCCGCATCGCACGGCAGACGCGCCGCACCTCCCACAACGCGGTGCCTGAAACATAGGCGTCAAAAGGCTCGAGCTGATCCAGCGTGCTCCGCACATCCAGAAATTCCTCGAAAGGCAATGCGTGTTGCCCTTGCAGCACCGCTTGCATCTCCGCAACGCGCCCGAGCCGCGTACGCACCGCGTCGAGCGTTGCCGCTGGCCTCATGCTGCTGAGCGCATCTTCGCCCAACGCACTCAGCACCTGCTCGCGAAGAAAGTCCTGGACAAGACCAAAGCCCAGCAAGGATGCCGCATGGGGTGGATACAGCTTCATGATGCCCTGCTGCTTAGATGCATTTCATGCGTGCGCGTTGGAGTCAAAGTGCATATTCTATTGTGCTGCCGCTGCCTTGTGTGCAATCTATAATGCTATGCTGAAAACCGTAACCGGTGCCGCGCTTCTTGTCAGCTTCTTTGCGGCCTGCTCTGTTTCCGAACCAGTTCCGGAGCCGCCGAGCAGTCATGCCGAGCTTGTGGACTTTTTCTTTGCTTGGCGTGCCTTCAACGCCCCCGACATGGTGGGTGGCATTCCGGACTACTCCCAAGCCGCCATGGCACGCCAACACGCTGCGCTGGCTGGGTGGCAAGCCGCATTGAACACAGCCGACACCACGGGTTGGAACACGGGCGCACAAATAGACTGGTACCTGGTCTGGGCTGAAATGAACGGGCTTGACTTCGATCACCGCGTACTGGCACCCTGGGAGCGCGATCCTGCTTTTTACGTGTGGTACTACCGCTATCCCACGGATGTGCCTGAGCGCGAGGGGCCTACGATACACGGCGCCATAGAATTGCCGCGTTTTGCGTGGCCCTTGTCCAAAAAAGACGCTGCGGATATCGCCGGACGGCTGCATGTGTTGAGCGATTTGTATGCCGCGGCGCGCATCAACCTGACCGGAGATGCCCGCGCGCTCTGGGTGACTTCCGAGCGGTCCATCCGTGACCAGAGTGCGGAACTGGCCCACCTGGCAGCAGCGGTCCAGCTGCTTCACCCGAACCTGGCGTCCGCTGCACTTGAAGCACAAACGGCTTCGGACGCGTTTGCCGACTGGATTGCAGCCCAGTTGCCTTTAAAGCAGGGTCCGTC
This sequence comes from Rhodothermales bacterium, assembly GCA_951812585.1. Taxonomy (GTDB): domain Bacteria; phylum Bacteroidota; class Rhodothermia; order Rhodothermales; family Bin80; genus JAAXGV01. The sequence goes on from OX638318.1 coordinate 1,615,541, forward strand.
GGGCGTGGGTAAGGAAGCCTACACCTGGAAGCTTCGCTATGTGCACCTCATGCCCTACTCCTGGGAAGACGAGGTGCTGCTTCTGGAGCGGGAACTGGGCCGTGCACATGCCTCGCTGCGACTGGAAGAGCACCGCAATCGCGCATTGCCGGCGCTCACGCGCATCGCGTCTGCACAGGAATATGATATGAAGCTCAACGAGGCGGTGACGGAGTACATGACCTTCCTGGACGAATCCGAAATCGTGCCGATCAAGGACTATATGGACCAGGCGCTGCGAGCCCGCATGGGGACTTTTGCTCCAGCCGAAGGGCTTCGCGGATTCTTTTCAGAGATTACCTACCGCGATCCGATCGTGATGCGTACCCACCATTACCACTGGTTTGACCTGGCGCGTAATCGCGAGGAGCCGCACGCGAGTCCTATCCGGCAAACACCGCTGCTCTACAACGCATTTGATTCGCGCGCCGAGGGGATGGCTACCGGGATGGAAGAGATGATGATGCACGCGGGACTGCTGGATGATCGGCCGCGCGCGCGGGAACTGGTATGGATCCTGTTGGCGCAGCGCAGCGCGCGCGGCCTGGCCGGACTCTATCAGCACGGCCTCGAAATGACCTTTGACGAAGCAACCGCGTTCGCCTCCCGCTGGACGCCCCGCGGCTTGCTCCCGGCCGATGGCGCAACCATCCAAGGCGAAGAGCAATTCTATCTGCAGCAGCCCGGGTACGGCACAAGTTATGTGGTCGGAAAGATCGAGATCGAGCACCTCATCGCGGAGTATGCCCGGCAGCGAGAAGGCAGTTTCGTACTCGCTGAATTCATGGATACGTTCAACGGATCCGGTGTAATTCCCACCACCCTTATACACTGGGAGCTCACAGGCGACCGGTCGCGACTCTTGCGCGCCGTTGCACCGCAGCAATGAGCGCACTGGCATTTCAGTTTTGATTTGCGTTAATTGCGGGGTTGTGACTGTTTCACTATGGCTCGACGAATGATGCGCAGTCTAATTGTTCTCTTCGCCCTGTGTGCCAGTACAGCTACGGGGGCGCTGGCGCAGTATGCACTCATGTTCGGCGATGCGCTCGCCATCAGCGGCAACCAGGTCCTTGCCGGTGAAGGTCGCAACTTGCTGTTGCCGGGCAGCGTCTTCATTTTTGAGCGCGGCGACGATGGCGCCTGGGTGCAGACCGGCACGCTGGAGGCGCAGCATGACGGGGGCGAAGCGCTCGGCTTTGGCCGTGCGTTGGCGGCAACTGATCAGATGCTCGCAGTGGGGGCGCCGCTGCAGGGCGCTGCCTATGTCTTTGTGCGGAATGACCAGGGTGCATGGGTTGAGCATGCAATGTTGGCGTCCGATGCGCCCGGCTTCGGCACCGCTGTGGCAGTTTCCGCCGAGCACCTCTTGATCGGTTCCTCAGGGGACGAGAACACGGCGGGGAGGGTGCATGCCTATCGGCATAGCGAGGATGTCGGGGGCTTTGGCTGGGGCTTGTCTGGCGTCATTGCTTTAGAGGGTGGTACGCGCAGCGACGCCTTCGGCAGTGTTATTGCGCTCGAAGGGTCCATGGCGGTCATAGGGGCACCCGGTGCCAATGATCGCGCCGGCGCTGCGTATGCGTACCGATTCGATGCCGACGCCGACAGTTGGCAAGCGCTCGGCGCGCTGCCCGTGGACGGCGGGTCGGCCGGGGATGGTTTTGGAAGTGCGCTGGCGCTGGCTGATGGCCGGATTGCCGTTGGCGTGCCGCGCCGGGACGCAGGCGCAGTCATGCTCTACCAGGCGGATGACGCAGGCGCATGGCAGCGCACTAATCAATTCGCGCCAGAGTCGGGCGACGACAACGCCCAATTCGGGGCGGCTTTGGCCATGGCGGACGGCAATCTGTGGGTTGGCGCGCCGGGTCAGGCCAGCAGCAGCGGAACGTCCTATGTGATTCCGTCGCTGGAGGCTGCGCCCATGATGGTGCAGCCCGATATGCTGCAGTTCAGGAGCAACTACGGCAGCACGTTGGCGGCCGCGGGCGCGCTGGTCGTCGTGGGGGCGCGCGGGCACGACAACTTTGAAGGCGCGGCCTTTCCCGTCACAAAGGCGGAAGAGGCATGGAACGTGGAAGGCCCCGTGTATCACGATGCGGAATTCGCATCCATCACCGGCGATCGCGTAGCATGCGAAGAAGGCGCGGCGGCTGCATTCCCGTGCAGTGAGGTGGACATGATCTCTTTCCTGACAAGGCGCGAAATCGGCGCACGCCGCGGGATTCAGGTGAATGACGTCTGGGGATGGGAAGACCCGCAGACCGGCCGTGAATACGCCTTGGTCGGACGCACCGACGGCACCTCGTTCATTGACCTCACCGATCCGAACAATCCGCGCTATGTGGGCAATCTGCCCAAGACCGCCTCCGCCAACCAGAGCCTCTGGCGCGACATCAAGGTGTACAAGGACCACGCCTTTGTCGTGGCGGACGGGGCGGGAGCTCACCACATGCAGATCTTTGACCTGACGCAGCTGCGTGATGTGGGGGACGAAGCACCGGTTGAATTCACTGAAACCGCCCTGTATACGGGCATCTACAGTTCACACAATCTCATCATCAACGAAGAGACCGGGTTCGCCTACGCGGTGGGCAACAGCTCCGGCGGCGAGACCTGCGGCGGTGCTCTCCATATGGTCAATATCCAAGATCCCGTCAATCCCGTGTTCGCAGGGTGTTTTGCGGATACGCGAACGGGACGGCGCGGCACCGGCGCGACGCATGACGCGCAGTGTGTGACTTATGTCGGGCCGGACGCTGATTATCGCGGGCAGGAGATCTGCTTGAGTTCCAACGGCAATGCGCTGTCCATCGCCGACGTTACGGACAAGGATAATCCCATCGCGGTCTCGATCCTGGAGTACCCCAATGTGGCCTACACGCACCAGGGCTGGCTTACCGAAGATCACCGCTACTTCTACCTCAACGACGAGGGAGATGAAGCATCGGAGCTGGTCGATGCCACGCGCACGCTGATCTTTGACCTGGCGGATCTCGATGATCCCGTGGTCGCCGGCGAGTACTTGGGACCCTCCAGCGCCATTGACCACAATCTGTACATCCGCGGGCACACGATGTACCAGACCAACTATGTGGAAGGCCTTCGCCTTATTGATATCAGCGACCCGGAAAATCCCGCGGAAATCGGCCATTTTGATACCGTACCCTACGGCCCGAATGACAATTCTCCTGTACTGGGCGCATGGAGCAATTACCCGTACTTCAAAAGCGGGATCATTGTCGTAACTTCGGGCCGCGAAGGCGTCTTCTTCCTTAAGCAGAAGGCTATCGATATCTAGGGCACACAGAGTAGTCGCCGTGCCGTACAGGGAACCTGCGTCATGCTTCCTGCGTACAGGCGCCGTGTTTCAAGCCTGAAACCTATCGCACCAAGATCGCTTTAACGGGAATCTCTACTTGGCGACCTTGCAACCTGCGCTTGCCAATCCCAACTTTTCGTCGTCCCTGTCACCTAAACTGGACTAGACCCCAGATGAACGCATTACGTAGAACCCTCTTGCTTTTGCCCTTGCTCTTGCTGTTGACTGTTACGGTAGAGGCACAGGAGTACAAGAAGACCTTCAACGCCGCGCGCGAGGCGGCCTTGGCCAAGGACTATGCTACGGCCCGCGCCCAATACGCCGCGGCTGCCAATGGCGCTGACGAGGCGGGCGACGCAGAGGTGTCGCGCCAGGCACGTTATGTCGCCGCACAGATTGACCAGCGTCTGGGCAATGCAGCACTGAAGGCCGACAACGCCGAGAGTGCTTTGCAGCACTACGCCAATGGCGTAGCCATCTTTCCCGACTACATCAAAAATACGTACGGCCAGGGCCTCGCGCTCAAGAAGCTGGGCCGTATGGACGAGGCGCTTGAAGCATGGTCCGGCATTCTGGACAATACGCAGGATCGGAGGACGGCGCTGGCAGCTGAAAGCGCCATTCGGGAGCACTTCTACTTCCAGGCCTCATCGGCCGTTAGCAAGAATGCGCCTTCGGCGAGCGACGGCGACCGGGCATTGGCTGCGCTGGAGCGCTCGAAGGAGTATGTGGAGCCGGACTCCGACTACTACTACTACGTCGCAGAGGCGCAGTTGGCCAAGGGCAACAACGCAGAGTGCGTCGCTGCGGCCAACGAGTCGCTGGCGCTCCACCGCGGCAGCCGTACGGATGCCGCAAAGATTCACTTTACCAAAGCCGAGGCACAGCTTCGCATGGGCGACACCGATGGTGCAAAGGTGTCCTTCCGGAATGCCGCCTACGGGTCCTACAAGCCTTCGGCAGAGCATTATCTCTCCACCTTGTAAGCTCGGCGCACATTCCGCTTCAAAAAGCCCGCCATCCGCATGGATAGCGGGCTTTTTGTTTGCCAATTCCAGTTATGGAAACTTCGGTTATTGCTACTTCCGCCCGCATCGGTGAAGGCACCACCATCGGATACTTCTGCGTTATTGAAGCGGGCGCGATACTGGGGCGCGGATGCCGTCTGGGGCACCATGTCGTTGTCCGTGCAGGCACAATCATCGGCGCGGAAGTGCAGGTTGGCGACCATTCCGTGCTGGGGGCCGCGCCAATGCGGAGCGCAAGCAGCGCACCACGCCCTGTGGACGCAGATGCTGCGCTGCATGTCGGGGACCGTTGCATGATTGGTACCGGCGTTGTGCTGTATCGCGGCTGCACGCTGGGCGAACAAGTAATGGTTGCCGATCTGGCTACCGTGCGTGAGCAGGTCACGGTGGGACGGCGCACCATCATCGGACGCGGTGCAGCGGTTGAAAACGCATGCATCGTCGGCAGCTTCTGCAAGCTGGAAACGAATGCGTACGTCACTGCATACTCCACACTGGAAGATCATGTCTTTGTGGCACCGGGCGTTCTGACCAGCAACGACAACTTCGTGGGTCGCACCCGAGAGCGGTTCAAGCACTATGGTGGTGTTATTGCCCGGCGTGGTGCGCGTATCGGCGTGGGTGCCGTAATCCTGCCTGGCAAGGAGATTGGCGAAGACGCACTAATCGCTGCAGGCAGCGTGGTCACGCGCAATGTGCCGGCACGCCAGGTCTGGGCGCGCAATCCTGCACGGTACTTCAGGGACGTTCCTGCAGCGCAGCTGCTTGAAAACCAGGATGGTCGGCCATGAATGTTCAGATGGTGGACCTTAAGCATCAATTCGAGCGGCTCAGCGATGAGATTGCACCCGCCATTTTCGACGTGCTGCGTAGCGCCCACTTCATACGGGGGCCGGTGGTAGACCGCTTCAACGATGCGCTTGCTCACTATTTGGGCGTGCCGTTTGCGCATGGCGTAGGTAACGGCACGGATGCCCTCCAGATTGCTTATATGGCGCTCGGCATTGGCCCCGGAGACGAGATTATTACGCCCTCCTTTACATTTATCGCCACCGCGGAGGCTGCAGCGCTGGTTGGTGCTACGGTAGTCTTTGCTGATATTGATCCCGACACCTACAATGTGGATCCGAATCAGCTCGAACAGCTGATCACGCCCGCCACGAAGGCCATCGTGCCCGTGCATTTATACGGCCAGGCCGCCGACATGGACCCCATCTTGGAGGTTGCAGCCAAGAACGATATCGCGGTGATTGAGGACAATGCGCAGGCAATCGGGGCGACCTATAAGAGCCGCAGAACCGGATCCCTGGGCACCGCGGCCACGCTGTCGTTCTTTCCGTCGAAGAATCTCGGCGCCTTCGGTGATGGTGGTGCCGTTGCCACAAGGGACCGCGCGCTGCACGAGCGCATGAAGATGATTACCAACCACGGCGGCCGCCACAAGTACTACAATGAGGTCGTGGGCGTGAACAGCCGCCTGGATGCGATACAAGCCGCTATCCTTGAGGTCAAGCTGCGACATCTGGAGTCCTTCACCGCGGCGCGGCGCGCAGCGGCGGCGCGGTATGATGCGCTCCTTGAAGGCGTTGATGCCATCACGGTACCCGTGGAAGCCTACTATGGGCGCCATGTGTACCACCAGTACACGGTGCGTGCCCGTGACCGTGATGCACTAGCGGAGCATCTGAGGGCTGCGGGCATTCCCTGCGGCATCTACTATCCTGTGCCGCTGCACCGGCAACCGGTCTTTGCACAGGGCAAGATGCGAAGCGGCCCCATGGACGAATCCGAGCGCGCCGCCCGCGAAGTGCTATCGCTTCCGATGCACACCGAATTGAACCGTGCGCAGCAGACCTATATCGTGGATACAATCCGGGCATTCTACCGGTGGAAACAACCCGAATCATCCGCTGCAGGTGCCGATGGATAGCGAACCGGTTCGAATTGGCCAGGTCGGCGTAGGGCACTGGGGACAAAACCTGCTGCGCAATTTTGCTACGCTGCCGAAGGCGCAGATGGTCAGGGTTTGTGACCATTCTCAGCGGGCGCTTGACCGCGTGGAGGCGCAGTACCGAGGCGGCCTCGCCACCACGCGACGCTTTGAAGACCTGCTGCGTGATGACTCTCTGGACGCCATCGTGATCGCAACGGAGGCGGAGCACCATTACCGCATGGCGGCGGCGGCGCTTGCAAGCGGCAAGCATGTGTTCGTAGAGAAGCCGATGACGCAGACGACGGAGGAAGCCGCGCATCTTGTCGCACTGTCCGGCGATCATGGCAGGCACCTGATGGTTGGGCACCTCTTGCTTTATCATCCTGCATTCCTGCATGTCGAGTCGCTTATCAGGCGAGGGGAGCTAGGCGATATCTACTACCTCTACAGTGCGCGCGTCAACCTGGGCATCATCCGGAAGCGGGAAAACGCCTTTGATTCCCTCGGTCCCCATGACGTGTCGGTCGCGCTAGCGTTCCTGGATCAGGCACCGGTTGCTGTGGTAGCCAACGGGCAAGCCTATTTGCAGCAGAGCATAGAAGATGTGGTCTTTGCAATGGTTTATTTTGAAAATGGTCAGATGGCGCATATGCATACGAGCTGGCTTGACCCAAACAAGGTGCGTAAGGTTACTGTGGTGGGGAGCCGGAAGATGGCTGTGATTGATGATGGCGCAAGCACAGAGAAGGTTCGCATATACGACAAAGGCGTGGGCATTGGCTCCATTCCGTACCGGGGCTTTGGAGAGTCCATGACCGTTCGTTCGGGCGACATCCATATCCCCAAAATTTCCATGCAAGAGCCGCTGCGAGCCGAGTGTGTGCACTTTCTGGAGTCTGTTCAGAGCGGATCGCGTCCTCGTACGGATGCGCGCAACGGGCTGGCCGTTATCCGCGTGCTTGAAGCCATTCGTCTGTCGCTGCGGCAGAAGGGCCGCTATGTGGAGATCGGCACCTGACCGGATCACGGGCACGCGTGCAGGGCATGCACATCGTGATGCGTATTGTGGGCCTATAGCTTTGCTGAAGGCTATCGGCCCAGTAGGCGCGCCGGCGCATAGCGCGTCACAACCGCTTCGGTTGCGGTTGCTCCACTTGCGTCGGCTGTGTAGGCTGTGCCCGGAGCAGGCGGCAGACCTAAGCTACAGCTCTGGGCTTGCAGCGCGCATGCGGGCTGACAATTCCCAGCAGGAACACTACCGCGGGCGCGTCGCTGCGAAGAGCAGGATACCGGCCGCGACGGACACATTGAGCGACTGCACGCCACCCGACATGGGGATGGTGACCATGAAGTCACACTCCGCCGCCACCCGCGGCCGCAGCCCCGCATGTTCACTGCCGACGACGATGGCTGTGGGGCGGTCCCAGTCTACGGACCATACCGATGTACCCCCTTGCATAGTGGTGCCGGCCACATAGTAGCCGTGCTCCTTCAGTCCGTACAGAATGGTCGGCAACCGGTCAGTCCTTGCTACGGGCATGACCAGGGCCGCACCCGCGCTGGCCTTCACGGCGACCGCATTAAGAGGTGCCATCCGCCGCGAGGTGACGATCACGCCGCGGGTACCGGCCGCAGCGGCGCAGCGCAGCAGAGCCCCGAAGTTGCGCGGATCTTCAATGGAATCAAGCACCAGAAGCTTTGGCTTTGAACGCTTTACTGCGTCCAGTCCTGGTGCTATCGTCTGAAGCATGGTGTCCAGATCCGCATAGGCAAGCGCTGCGCGCATCGCCAGAACTCCCTGGTGGGAATCAGTGCCAGCCAAGCTCCTGAGCTTGGCTGGGGGCACATCCTGGACCGGCACACCGGCTTCGCGCGCCAGCCGCCGCAGCGGCTGCAGGCTCTTAAGGCCTTGCTGCAGCAATACTTTTTCTATGTGCTGCGGCCCTCTTGCGAGCGCCTCCTGCACGGGGCGGCGTCCGTAGATGGCTACGCTCATGCCTGTTGCGCCATCGCATCCAGACGCTCAACGAGCGTGGATGCACAGGACGCATGCTCAGGCTTCATCAGCGCACTGCGAAGAATCCGCAGGGTCTCCTGATCACGCCGAATTGCGGGATGGCTGGCGCTGAGTGCGCCGCTGCGCACAGACAGCACACTCAGGTATATGGGGTCGGCATCTGCCACAGCCCGGGTGAAGAGCGCCTGGGAGGCCGCATCGATGGCGGAGGCCGCCCGCCGCTCGGGAAAGAATGTGACAATGTCCAGTTCGGGTGAGACGTACGCCCGCAACACCTCCGCAGCCTGCAAGGCTTCAGTCCAGCGCTGCGCCGCGTGAAGGCACGCGGTCAAAATGAGTCCAAGCCCACGGTCTGTGGCCAAGGGCAACACCTTGAGCGTCAACCAAAGGGCCGCCGCCGCTGCACCGGCGCGGGAACACTCCAGGCTGATTTCGCCGAGGTGGAGCGCGTCCGAAGAAAAGTATGTGTAGGGCGAATCGTGCTGGTAGTAGCGGCCCAGGGTTGGATCTCGCAGCAGCAGGCATCCACACCCGTACGGCTGCAGGCCGTGCTTATGCGGATCTATCACCACGGAGTCCGCCTCCTCAATGGCTCGGAAATGCCGTGCAGTCTCTTGGGACAGCAGCCCCGGTCTGTCATCGTCAGAAAGCAGCGCATAAAACCCCCCGTAGGCCGCGTCTACATGGACCCGGGCACCGTACGCGCGGCAGAGCGGCACCGCCTCGGCCACGGGGTCTACGGCACCCAGGCTGGTGGTGCCAGTAGTCAAAACCACCGTGCCAACTGACCCAGTCTTTAAGGCGCTATCGAGTGCTTCCAGCTCCATGCGCCCTCGCTGGTCGGCAGGAATCACGATAGATCGCATGCCCAGCACGTCCGCCATCCGACCATGCGTATAGTGCGCCTGTTCACTGAAGGCCAGGGCTTTGTCTGGCTGGCAACACCGCCCCACCCAGAGTGCTTCCAGGTTGGCGATCGTGCCGCTGCTCGTCAGGTGGCCCAGTGTTTCTTTCGGCAGGCCGAACATCCGCGCCAGGTGCTGCACGACTTCTTTTTCCATGGCAGCCGTAGGCGCACCGGAATCCAACGCGTGATTGTTCGGGTTGATCAGCATGGTCGCAGCATATCCAAGCACGGCCGCAGGATGCGGCGCCTTGAGCATCTGCCCGGCATAGCGCGGGTGAAAGAAAGGGTAGTTGCCGCGCAGCCGCTGGATCAACGCCTCAAATGCTTCGCGGAGCACCGCATCCGGGACGCGCACCGAGGGGTGGCGATCAAAATCGCCGTGCGCTGCCTCCCAGGCCTGCACGCAGCGCGATGCTTCAGCCAACCAGGCGGCCCGATCCAAGGCTTTAGTCTCCGCCATCGGGCTGCACCCGGCGGCGCGTGGTTCGTACCAGTCCAATGACGCCGAGCAGAATCAATACTGCTGAGATGACCATGGCCTGCGATACGGTCAGGCCGAAGATGTCTATTCGATTCGTCACTCTGATCTGCTCAATAAGGAGGCGCTCAACCCCGAAGAAAACCAAGGTTAGGGAAAACAACCAGCCCCAGTTGAACGGATGCTTTCGTACTGCATACAGGACGCCAAAGAGTAAAACCGCCATGCCAAACTCGTAGAGCGAGGTTGGATAGACACCCGTTTCTGGAAGCGTCAGGCCGAGAATGTTGTTCGGGTAGGTTTCGCCCCAGAGCCACACGGGCACGAACGAGGGGCGTGCCGCTGGATCGGACGGAATGCCCCAGTCTCCGTCGCCTGCCAGATGGCAGCCGATCCTCCCTATGCCGTACGCCAGGAGCACGTTGGGAATCAGCGCATCGCCAAAGGCAGCCAGCCGGACCCCCTTCTTGCGTATATACCACGCTATGCTGATGCCCGCAACCAAGAGTCCACCATAGAAGGTCAAGCCGCCTTTGGAAAAGATCATGCCTGCCGGGTCGGCTCGAAAGTCATCCATGTGCTCCAGAATATGAAACAGCTTGGCACCGGACAGCCCGCCTATGACTGCAATCACCACTACGGTACCGACCAGATGTCCTGGGCTGACATGCACCGTGGCCTTGCGTCGTCCCCTGGCCTTTTTCGTCTTCACCGGCATGGCCACGCTGCCCAGGTGCCCCGCTGCGAACATGCGATCCAGCTCCCGCCGGGAAAGCCAAGCCGCCAGCAAGAAAGCAATGGCCATCATTGCACCGAATGAGTAGATCGTAAGCGTATCGGTGCCCAAGATCTCAAACGGCAAAGGTATTTCCAGAATTCTCGGATACATACGCTATGATCGGTGGCTGAATAGAATGCGAGGTAATGCGTCAAAAGGCACGCTTTCCTGCGTGCCTTGATCCATATCCTTGACCTGCGCCTGTCGCGAAGCCAGTTCGTTGTCACCAATGATGATGCAATAGCGCGCCCTCAGGCGGTGGGCCGTGCGCATCTGCGCCTTCATGGATCGGTTGTGCAGACCGTGCACTACGTGTAGGCCGTCCCGACGCAGCTGAAACGCCAGTGCAAACACTTCCGCCTTGGCCGCCTCGCCCAGACCAATGAGGAAAGCATCGAGCGGTGCGGCCGCGGGCCAGGAGACGTCTTGCGCCTCCATGGCCAGCAGGAGTCGCTCCATTCCCGCTGCAAACCCCACAGCCGGCACGGCCTGCTTGCTGCCGATGGCTTCCGCCAGTCTGTCGTAGCGCCCGCCGCCCGCCAGCGCACTTTGCGCCCCTATGTCGAAGCTCTCCACCTCGAATGCCGTGCGGCTGTAGTAATCCAGTCCTCGAACCAGAAAGGGATCCTCGGCGAAGTCTATTCCCACGCGTTTCAGGTACGCCTTCACAGCTTCATAGTGATTGAGGCTCTCTTCATCCACATGCGTCATAAGCTGCGGCGCGTTGCGCACAAGGTCACGTTCATAGTCCAGCTTGGTATCCAGAATGCGGAGCGGATTGCTCTGTAGCCGCTTTTGGCTCGCCGCCGAGAGCTTGTCCTTCATTGGCGCAAAATACTCCCGCAGCACGGCACTATAGCGAGCCCGACTGGCCGCGTCGCCCAGCGTATTGATGCGCAGTTTCGTGTTCTTCAGTCCCAGTGCGCGATAGATTTCGACGGTGCAGGCGATAATCTCCGCATCGGCACGCGCATCGTTGGTGCCGATGATTTCCGCGCCGTACTGGTGGAACTGGCGATAGCGTCCTTTTTGTGGGCGCTCCGCCCTGAAACAGGGCCCAAAGTAAAAGAACCGCTGTTCCCCCGGACGCTGCCCCATGTGATGTTGCAGGTATGCGCGCATGACCGGCGCGGTCAACTCAGGGCGCAGCACGTAGTGTGTCTTCCCGCGCTCAAAGCTGAACATCTCTTTGGTCACTATGTCGGTGCTCCCGCCCATGCCGCGCGCAATGAGGGCGAGCGGCTCCACGACGGGCGTCCGGATTTCCTCAAACGCAAAGCGTTCCAGCACCGCTCGTATGGTCTCTTCTGCATGCCGCCACGCGGCAGCCCGGTGCATCGCCGACGGACTTTGCGGCAAGATGTCGTAGGTGCCTTCTATAGATCGGATCGTATGCTTCACAGGAACCTGCAGTTTGCCTTAAGGCCGGCTTGCACAAGCCGTGCCTGTTGTACGCAAGGAAGCGAAGTTAAGATTAATGCCCAGGCGACAAAGACGCGGTTCTGGTCCGCTGCGCCGTGCGACTGCGCATCACCGTCGCGCCGAGCTGCATTCGCGATACGCAGCGTGCCCATGCGCGCGTGCGCATGGGCTCTGCCCGTGCCTGTCTCTGTTGCCTGCAGCGGGATTCCTCGCGGCCCCGCCGCCCCAATCAGACCTCGGCGCGCAACACATCGAGTGTTGCCTGCAAGTCTTGCGGCAATGCGGTCGTCAGGGCCACAGTTTCGCCGGTGCGCGGATGAACAAACTTCAGGTCTTTGGCGTGCAGCGCCTGGCGCCTGAGCAAGCCAGAAAGCCGCTTTAGTGATGCGCGCCGCTGACTGCTCGCTGAGGCCCATCGCTTCGTGCGCGCGCCATAGGTTGCATCGCCCAGGATCGGGTGTCCCATGTGCTTTGCATGGACGCGAATTTGATGCGTGCGACCTGTCTCCAGCCTGAACGCTAATAGCGTAGCCCATTCCAGCGGCTCTACAATCTTGTACAGGGTTACGGCGCGCTTGCCAGACTGCGGCACGACAACAGCCATCTTCTTCCGATCCTTCGAATCCCGCCCTATGGACGCGTCAATCCGCCCTTTCGGCGGCTGCGGCGTGCCCCAGACAATCCCGTGGTAAGTGCGGACGATCGTTCTGGTTTCAAACTGGGCGGCAAGCCTTCGGTGCGTCACGTCATCCTTGGCTACAACCAAAAGGCCTGAGGTGTCTTTGTCCAGGCGATGCACAATTCCCGGCCGTATGCATGGGCCCTCGTACAACGTACTGAGTCCCAGCGCCTGGTCTTGCGGCCGATCGGTTGCCGCTACGGCTCGCCCCCCTACGTGGTGCAGCAGGGCGTGCACCAGGGTGCCTGTATTGTGGCCTGGGCCTGGGTGCGTCGGCATTCCGGGCGGCTTGTTGACCACAAGGAGCGATTCGTCTTCATAGCGAATGTCTAGCGGAATGGCTTCTGGTGTGATCAGCATTGGCTCCGGCCGCAGCGCAGTCCATTGTACCTGGTCACCGGCCTTCACCGGGGTAGACGGGCGCGCTATGGGCTGACCGTTGATGCGGACGCCTCCCTGCTTGATCCCCTTCTGCACTTGGGACCGCGACGTATCCGGTATGGTGCCGGCAATGAACAGGTCTACGCGCAGCGGCGCACCCGCCGGCACATTCAATACGATTGCGTCCGCACTCATATCGTCCAGACCCCTGCGCTAGGCATAAGACCCATTGGAGGTACGCGCCGCTTCGACGCGTGCCCACAGGGCCTGCTTGAGAGCGGGAAGCCCCTGGCCCGTTGCACTGCTGATCAGATGCACCTCCAAGCCTGGCGGCATCGCCTTTTTCGCCTCCAGAAGCCAGGCCTTTTGGCTATCTGGCGGCAAAAGGTCCCGCTTGCTGAGTGCCAGGATGCGCGGCTTCCTTGTTATGGCCTCCTTGTACGCACGCAGCTCGCGCAGCAAGAGGTCGTACGCCGCGCGAAGATCGTGCGATGTCACGGGTATTACAAACAAGAGCACCGCGTTCCGCTCGATATGCTTTAAAAACCGAAGGCCCAGTCCCTTTCCCTGGCTCGCCCCAGAGATTATGCCTGGAATATCCGCTATCACAAACGACTGAAACGATGCAACCTGCACCACGCCAGGCGTGGGCGTGAGCGTGGTGAACGGATAGTCCGCAATTTTGGGCCGCGCGGCCGAGACCGTGGCCACCAGTGTACTCTTGCCCGCATTGGGCTGTCCGACCAAGCCGACATCCGCGAGCATCTTCAGTTCCAGCGTAACATCTTTTTCCTCCCCCTTTTCCCCTGGCTGCGCGTAGCGCGGGACCTGGCGCGTAGACCGCTTGAAGAACGCATTGCCTTTGCCCCCACGACCGCCGTGGGCCAGGACCAGCTGATCTCCCGCGTCGACCACTTCGCCTATCAGCGCCCCGGTCCTGGTCATGCGCGCAACCGTGCCCCGGGGCACGCGCAGCACCAGGTCCTGGCCATCTCTGCCCGACTTATTGCTACCTTCTCCTGCCTTGCCGTTGGGCGCGAAATGGTGTCGGCTGTACCGCAGATCCAGCAGCGTATAAAGGTTGCTGGATGCTTCCATAAGGACAGAGCCTCCGCGGCCGCCGTCGCCCCCGGATGGCCCCCCTTTGGGCACGTATTTCTCGCGGCGAAATGCTACACACCCCGAACCTCCGGCCCCACTTCGTATTTTGATGGTCACATGATCAACGAAACGCATTTCCTAAGCCTGTGAAGCAAATCACGATCTATACCGACGGAGGCTGCAATCCAAACCCCGGTCCCGGCGGTTGGGCTGCACTCCTTATATACAAGAATCAGGAACGCGTTCTGACGGGTGCCAAGCGGTCGACCACTAACAACCAGATGGAGCTCACGGCAGCCTTGGAGGCGCTCCGTGCATTGAAGAACCCATACAACGTGCGGCTGCACACCGACAGCGCCTACATGATGAATGCGTTCGATAAGAAGTGGCTGGTCCAATGGCAAAAGAACGGCTGGGTTACGGCCGCTCGAAATCCGGTCAAGAACAAGGAGCTCTGGCTTGCACTGCTGGAAGAGTCGCACCGGCACAATATTACCTGGATCAAGGTCAAGGCGCACGCGGACAATCAGCACAACAACCGCGTAGACCGCCTGGCCACCGCGGCGCGATTGGAGTTAAATTAGCCCGCATCCCAACCGTTGCGCAACAAAAGGGAAGGATACCGCGTCTAACTGCGTCTAATGGTGGCCGACTCCGGCTTCATTGTCTAGCTACCGTACCCCCGAGGCATCTCATGCTTCTCTCTGCCTTGCTGCTGGGCTCGCTGGTGGGCTGGGGCTCTCCCGACCCTAAGTGCCCCGATGAGTGTATCCTTACAGCGCAACCCGTTTCCGGAAGCATAAGCGTCGACGGTTTTCTCGACGAAGACACATGGGCCCGCGCGTCGGTGGCTGCCGGATTTTCGCAGTTTTCGCCGGACGAGGGCGCACCCGCCACCCAGCAGACGGAAGTGCGCGTGGTCTATGGCAGTGATGCGTTGTACATCGGCGTGACGCTGCTTGATGAGGATCCGAATCAGATTCGGCGTCCGCTTGGGCGGCGGGACGAATTCAATCAGGCGGACTGGTTCATAGCGTCCATTGATTCGTATTTCGACCGCAAGACTGCGTACAACTTTGCTATCAGCGCTTCAGGCGTGCAAGCCGATGGCATCTACGCAGGCCGCACCTTTGGCGGGGGCGGGGGTGGAGGATTCGGGTTCGATACCTCTTGGGATGCCGTATGGTTTGCGGAGGTTCGGGTAACCGATGAAGGGTGGACTGCGGAGATACGCATCCCTTATTCAATGCTGCGCTTCTCGGACTCCAAGATTCAGCGATGGGGCATCAACTTCAAGCGGATCATTCCCCGCCTGAGTGAGATCGACGAATGGGTCCTTGTGCCGCGTAACGAACGAAGCAGCGGCACCGTAGCCCATTTTGGCGTGCTTGAGGGCATCGTGGATATACAGGCGCGTCGCAACATTCAGGTTACGCCGTATACCGTTGCGAGCGTGCGTTTTGAAGAGGGAGAGATCGCCGGCAGCACGCGCCGATCCGATACCGGCGATTTTGGCAGCGACCTGAAGATTGGACTGTCCAGCAACATCACGCTGGATGCTACAATCAACCCGGATTTTGGCCAGGTAGAAGCCGATCCTGCGGAGCTCAACCTGACGGCTTTTGAGACATTCTTCCCGGAGCGCCGGCCGTTCTTCACCGAAGGCACGCAGATCTTTCGATACAGCCTGGATCGGGGCGGCTCGTTGTTGTACACGCGCCGCATCGGGGCCCGGGCCCCCATCGTGGGGGCTACGAAGGTGTCCGGCCGCACAGGGCGGGGCATGAATTTCGGATTCTTTGGGGCCGCTACGGGTGATGACTTCAACCCTTCCAACTTCTTTGGCGTTGGCCGTGGACAGCAGCAGATTGGCAGTCTCTCCAACGTCGGCGGCATGGTCACGTATTTCGGGAGCACGTCTGAACGCCGAAGCACTGCGGGGGGCGTGGACTGGGACCTCCGATTCAAGCAGAATAAGTACAAGATCGATGGGCAGTTCAGCGCCACCCGGCGCGTTGTTGGTGACGAAACCGATAGCGGGTTTGCGCTCACGGCTGGATTTGACAAGCAGCGGTCTGTCTGGAACTACTCCATCGGACTCACGGTGATCAGCGACGCGTACAATCCAAATGATCTGGGCCGAATGCGCGAGAACAACAAAACCAATCTGTTCGGCGGGTTTTCCCATCAGATCAATGGCGGCCGGCCCGTGGGACCATTTCAGCGGGGCAGTCTGCGTCTGTATGCCGGCAGCGGCCTCTCTTACAAGGAAGGCATTTCGAACGGCACGGGCTTCTTCTTCAGCTCGGACTGGACCACGCGCACGTTTCAGGAGATTGAACTGGGCATGCGCAGCGACTATCTCTTCGGCGGCTACGATGTGACCGAAACCCGCGGACTAGGCCCGCGCGCACGACCCCGTGAGCTGAACATGGATGTGGAATACACCACGGACACGCGCAGAACGTGGCAGCTCGCACCCCAGCTGGATGTCGGTCTCTATGGCGATGGCGGCCGGTCGGTGGAAGCCAGCCTGGAAGGCGAATGGACGGCATCATCGCGCATCAATCTTTCGCTGGAGGTCGGTGTGGGTCGCGAAATCGGTGTAACGGAGTGGACATCCAACGAAGCCTTCGCTCCGGGGCCTGACGGATGGCTCATTAGCGAGTCGTCGCGCACCGCGCCCGAAGATGTTACGGTCTGGCACCCGTTTGCCGACAGTGAATCCATCGCTGTGCTGCTGGCTGGCCACCCGCCGAATGACTTGGAGGGACGTTACTACCTGCCGGTCTTTGGAGAGCGCAACACGCACTCCACAGACATTACGCTGCGGGGTAATCTGACGTTGACGCCCACGCTGGCGGTTCAGTTCTACGGCCAGCTCTTTGCAGCGCGCGGCAAGAACGCGCGCTACCTGCTGCTTACTGATCGCGATACGCTGGTGCCGGTGACCGACTACCCGAAGCGCTATGACTTTGGCTTCAACAACCTCCAGGCCAACACGGTGCTGCGTTGGGAATACCGGCCGGGATCCACATTGTATGTGGTGTGGACGCAGTCTCGTTCCAGCAGCAACGACCTGTCCGCTCTTGACCTGGTCAGTCGTTCGCCTTACGATCAGCGCACATCAGACCAGCTAATGGACGCATTCAGCCTGTTTCCCACGAACATCCTGCTGGTCAAGTTCAGCTACAAGTTTCTGCGCTAGCCGGCGTCAGATACTTTCGCCACTTCCACGTGGAAGTTTTCCATTACGGGATTCGCCAGGAGCTTTTCACACGCTGCTGTCGCCGCGATGTACGCGGCATCCGCCGATTCTTCGTTAATCCACATCTCGACAAACTTCCCTACGCGCACGCGCGCAATGGCCTCAAAGCCGAGCGTCGCCAGCGCATGTTGGGCCGCTTTTCCCTGCGGATCCAGGATTGACGGCCGCAACGTGACCGTGATGACCGCTTTATACATGACTATCTGTTGTTGGCATCGGGCGGCTCGCTGCTGGTCCGACCCATGATCACGCGGATCCCCCGATAGATCGCGCGGATTATTCCCGTAAGCACATACGCAGCGAGCCCAACAAGGAGGCCGGTCTCACGGAATATGATGATAAGCACGATTCCAACGCCGTAGCCTGCGGCAACCAGGGGTTTCTCCGCCACATAGGCTGCCGACGGTTTTGGGGTGCCATCGAAGGCAATGTTGGTTATCATGAGCGCGGCCAGCACCACAACAACAGGGAAGAGTGCCGTCTCTTCCAGTACGCCGGGAGCAACTAGCCAGCTGTTGCCCGACGCGCAGAACACAAAGGTGACGATAGCAAAGGCCTGCACTGGAGCTGGCAGGCCCGAAAAATAATCTTTGGTGCGGCCATCAAACGCCACGTTGTAGCGGGCCAGGCGCACTGCTGTGCACATGGCCGGCAAGGCCGAGACAATCACTCCCAGGACGCCGTACTGGCTAAGCGCAAATGCATAGACCAGGTAGGATGGCGCAACTCCGAAAGATACCACATCGCTGAGCGAGTCCAGCTCCACGCCGAACAGGCTCTGCCCTTGGGAGAGTCGGGCCATTATGCCATCCAAAAGATCGAAGAATCCCGCCAGCACGATCAGGTAGCAGGCGTACACGTAAAGGCCTTCATGCACCTGCGTAATCGCCAGGAACCCGCTGAAGAGGTTCATGAGCGTAAAGAACGACGGCACCGCCGCGCGCGGAAGCTGATCCCTGAATTGAGTCAGGCGGTTGGGCCGCAGCCGCTCCCGCAGCGGGATCTGCTTCTGCCCGGCCAGTTTTGCAGCCTGTGGTTTCATAAAACCAGTGCATGCGACCCTGCACGCGTCGCTACGCTCAGCCCGGCAAGCGCCCGCTTGAATAGATCGTGCCGCGTGAACATCAGGATTGCGCGCAGCAGCGCGGCGCAGACATCACCGCTGGACCCGCCGTCGCGGAAGCCGTTTCCTGGACTGGTCCGCTCCAGTACTCGCATGCTTGCCGGCCCATCACTGAAGCATGTCCACCTATTGCGGGAGCCTGGCGCGCGCCAATGGGTTTGTAGGCATTGCGCAAGGTGCAAGATACAGTTTCGATGCGTACGGTTTCATTCAAAACGCTAGGCTGCAAGCTCAACTTCGCGGAAACCAGCAGCCTGCACCGCGACTTTGCGGCCAAAGGTTTTTCGGTCGTGCCCTTTGGCGAGGCGTCCGATGTCGTCGTGATCAACACATGTTCCGTCACTGCGGAGGCTGATCGCAAATGCAGGCAGATCATCCGTCGGGGACGCCGAACGAATCCGGACGCATGCGTCATCGTCACTGGTTGTTATGCGCAGCTGCAGCCGGACAGCGTCGCGGCCATCGAAGGAGTGGACGTAGTGCTTGGAACGCAGGACAAGGCGCGCCTTTTCGAGCATGTGCACTCCTTTGAGCGGCGGGCACAGCCGCAGATCAATGTTTCGTGCACCGGCGACCTCCGCACCTTCGATGCGGCCCGGTTGTCCGCGGACCGGACCCGTGCATTCCTCAAGATCCAGGATGGCTGCGACTACTCGTGTGCGTTCTGCACCATTCCCTTTGCGCGCGGCAAGGGTCGCAGTGCTTCGCTTAAGAGTGCGGTCCGACAGGCGCACGACATCGCTGCCAGCGACATTCGGGAGATCGTGCTTACGGGGGTCAACATCGGCCTGTACGGGCAGGGAACGCACGACGATTCGGGTGGCGCAACGCTACTGGCGCTGCTAAGGCAACTGAGTCAGGTGGAGGGCATTGTGCGCTACCGAATCTCTTCGATTGAGCCCAACCTGCTGACAGATGCGATTATCGACTTTGTGCAGGCCACGCCCGCGTTTGTGCCGCACTTTCACATTCCGCTGCAGAGCGGCGACGACCAGGTTCTGGGTGCCATGCGTCGCCGCTACCGACGCCAGGTCTATGCTGACCGCGTTGCGTACATAATCGCACGTATGCCCGACGCCTGCATCGGCGCGGATGTGATCGTTGGCCACCCGGGGGAATCGGATGAGCGGTTTGAGAACACCCGCACGTTTCTGACTGCGCTTCCCCTGTCCTACCTGCATGTCTTCACCTACTCTGAGCGGCCGGGAACCGTGGCTGCCGAAACGACGCAGCTTGAGTCAGTGCCGAGGCCCGTGCGCAAGGCGCGCACGCGCGCCTTGCGTGCACTTTCGGATGCGAAGCATGCGGCGTTCATAGAGCGTCACCTCGGCGTGTATCGGCCTGTGCTGTGGGAGCGCACACGGTCTAACGACAGTATGTACGGCTACACCGACAACTATATTCGTGTGCGCGGCCCATTCGACGCCACGCGCGTGGGAACGGTTGAAAGGGTGCGCCTTCAGCGCCGCGAGGGACTTCGAGCCGTAGCCTGATCATGCTAGGCGGCGCAGGCTGCTTCCACTTCTTGTACCGTCTTGGGGATAGGTTTTCCCAGGATGCGTACGCCGTGGCCGGTCACCAGCACGTCGTCCTCTATGCGAACACCGCCAAGGCCGCGCCAGGCGCGCAGCGCCTGGTAGTTGATGAACGCTTGGTGCCGTCCCTCGGCTTGCCACTCGTCCATGAGCGCCTCGATGAAGTAGCATCCTGGCTCCACCGTTAACACGTAGCCCGGTGCTAATGCCTTGCCTAGGCGCAGGTAGGCCAAGCCAAACTGGCTGCTGCGCTTGGCTGTTTCGTCGTAACCTACCAGGTCTTCGCCCAGGCCTTCCAGATCGTGCACATCCAGGCCCATCATATGACCTAGCCCATGCGGGAAGAAAAGCGCATGGGCGCCTTCCGCCACGGCCTCATCCACATCGCCTCGCATGAGCCCTATCTCCATCAGGCCACTGGTCAGCGTGCGCGCGGCCAAAAGGTGCACCTGCTTGAAGGGCGTGCCGGGCTTTATTGCCTCAATGGAACGGAGCTGCGCCCGCAAGACGCGCTCGTAGATTGCGCGCTGCTGCGTCGAAAACGTGCCGCTTACTGGGATAGTGCGTGTGATGTCGCTCGCGTAGTGCATAGAGGACGCGGCACCGCTGTCATGAACCACCAGATCGCCTGCTTCCAGTCTGTTGGCGTACGTGTGGTTGTGCAAAACATTGCCCCGCTTGGAAAAGATGCATGGAAAGGCCAGGCGTCCGCCGCCTGCTATGGCAATACCCTCCACATAGCCGGCGATTTCGCGCTCGTACTGTCCGGGGCGCGCCCGCTGCATTGCAGCAACGTGCATGTCGTAGGAAACCGCCAGCGCGCGCTCGATCTCTTGGATTTCACGTGCCTCCTTGACTGATCGCTGCGCGATGATTGCACGCACCAGATCTCGCGATGCGTGCAGGCTTGCGGAGCCCGGGCGGAGGTGCAGCAGCTCCGCCAATTTGCGTTCTGTATCTTGGCGATATGGCGGCTCAAAATGCACGCGTCGCCCGCTGGCCACGCACTGCGCCAGCATGACCGGCAGCTTCGAGTAGGGCTGTGCATGGTCCGCACCGACGCTGTTCGCAAGAGCGGCAGCCGTCGGCTGCGGACCGCTCCAGATGATGCTGCTGATCGTAGGGTCGTCCGCAAACAATATGTGGCGGCCTTCGTCCACATCGATCAGCGCAGCCAGATTGGCCGTGCTGTGCCCCCAGTAGTACAGGAACGAGCTGTCTTGCCGGAATGGATACCAGTTGTCAGGGTAGTTCATTGGCAACTCGCCGCTGCCCAGAAACAGTATGGTGCCCTTGCCTACGGAATGTGCAAGTCGAGTCCTGCGCTCGGAATAGACTGAAGCTTCAAACATGTTCTGACTCTAGGGTTGGCGCCTCATGCTAATGCACCCGTCCTGCAGTCGTTCCACTACGCTTCAGCCTTTGTGAGCACGCCAGGCGTGTGCAGGCTCGTGTATGCACGGCGGCCATCGTGTGTGGCATAAGCGGCACGATGTGTGCGTTGGAACCGGAACCTGGCGGATGCATGCCTGTTGTAGTTCTAAGGTTGTCCGCTGACCGTCGCATTCTGCTCATGACCCGTCAGTGCTTGCGTATCCTTTCGGTAATCTTGGCCGCTTTGTTTGTGGGTTCGTGCGACGGGCCGACGACGCCCGAACCTGTCGACCCCGATACGATTCCCAAGCCGCGCGAGGTTGTCGAAGAGGACTACGTTGTGCTGCCCAACGGATTGAAGTACTACGACTTCAAGGAGGGCACCGGTGAAGCCGCGAAGGTTGCCGACCAGGTTGCTGTGCATTACCACGGCTGGCTTCTTACAGACAGCACGCTGTTTGACAGCTCTTTCCTCAGGGAGGAGCCCTTTGAGTTCATCGTGGGTTCCGGCATTGTCATACAGGGTTGGGATGAAGGTGTCATAGGTATGAGGGAGAATGGCGAGCGCCAACTCGTGATACCGCCAGAGCTGGCTTACGGAGCAACGGGAAGGGCCAACATCCCGCCTAACTCTACGCTGATCTTTGAGCTCTGGATGGTTCAGATAAACCTCTGACCCAGAGCGCAGTGTTATTGCAGCGGCTCCGCTCTGGAGCGCTGTAGATTAGCCCTGCACCTGCGCTAATCGTGCGCTTGGGCCCAAGTGCTGTCCGGCGACCGGCATATCTCGTCATCGCTCCCTGGATTTCTGTCCTTTCTCTTCGCCGTGCTACGTGCAGGTCTGCTGCGCCCCACTGCAGCGGCTTGCGTCCTGCCAGTGTGGCGATGCACCCGCTGAGTCCGTAACCGCACCGGCCACGGCAAAGCGCTGCGCATGCGCGGTCGGGATCATGCCCAAGGCTGCGGCCGCTACCAAGACACCACGCCAAACAACACCTTTTCCTGGCATAGCCGCACCACATGTCGTGTTAGTTCGAACCGCATACGCAGATTCAAGACGCGCCAGGCGCGTTTACCACAGTAACGCAATGCGCAGAGGCGCCACTCCTGGTGCAGGAGTATGGAACTCGAGGCTGATTGGGATGCAGCTACCAGCGCCGGGGTTGGCTATTGTCCGCGTCGCCTAATGATTTTTATCCTTCCTTCCTCAATGTCGCGCAAGCGCTTGTCCCACCTGCGCCGGTCATCGGCCATCTCCGCTTCCTTTATTCGGCGGTACCCTTTGTCCGACATTTTGCGCCCTCTCGTTGGCGGCACGATAGCGCGTGTCAGTACGTCCATCTCAAGAGACTCCGCAGCGTACACTTCCCCATCCGCCGCGTTGGTTACCATCAAGATGAGCCCGGGCAGCCCGCCATACAGACCCGGGCCAGCCGGGATCGGGTCTGTATGGCGTAAACCATGCCTCAACAACGGCCGAGTCTACCACCGCCGTCGCCTTCATGACACGAAGGCCCAAGTAGATACGCTCTTCGCCGTCCAAACGCCACGGGATTGCAGGTTGCTGATCACTGACGAGAGATAGCTCCGTACCTAACACCACCCGTGATTCCGTGTACGTACCATCACCAAAGCTGACGTAGGTCGTGTCGATATACTCTAGTCCATCACTCTTGCTTCTATCATGTGGTTCAACGTGCGGCTTATCCGTCGGATACATCAGGGAGGCGGTAGCGCCAAATACCATGCTTCGCGATACCGTAGCATGCGTTGCCGGTGCGGCACGCTCCTGGCCATATGCATCACCTAGGACAGCTCTGTTAGCGTAACGATGGTTATACAGCACTGGATACGTATGCGTGTAGCGCACAGTACCCATTTGTGCTGATGCACCGAAGGGGGCCAGCATGAGTGTGATCAGGACAACTTGGCGCATGGTGCTATGCAGGAAGATGAGAAACAAGTGAGTGCACCAGTGCGCACTCCCCTGTGGAGTGCGCACTGGAATCGACGCCATATGCTACCGTGAACGAGTCTTGCTCGCCCCAGCCCAGCCCGGCCGTCGTAGCAGGCGTCCTTATCGCAAGTGGCAAGCGCATCGCCATGGTCAGTAAAGCAGCCACGTTAGCCGCTTTTATCAAACGTAACGCCCGGGCCTGAAGTAGCCGACTACGAGCGCGAGGTCCTGCACGTCTCCATCCCAATTCCGAATGCCTGCCCAGCACTGCCCCCATAAAGGCAGCGTAGCCGCAACACTATACTGACAGCACCGGGGCGGGCGGAGCGCCTGGCATTTCACGGAAGTATAAATGGTGGTCCGACGATGTGTTTCGTGGCATTCTGGATGCCGCGTGCCAGGTGCACCTCCACGAGGCCCGCAGCACTGTTCAGGTGCAGAGCGTAGCGGCGGCGCTACATCAGCCGGGGTTTGTAGGTGAACTTCAGCATCACATTGCGGCCCAGTGATACGACGCGAGCCTCTTCAATGTAGGTGGCGGCGTTGGTAATGGTCACGCCCTGATTGTGGTTGAGCACATCGTTGAACTCGAATTCCAGGTTGCCACGGCCCGCGAAGAACAGGCGCGACAACGACAGGTTCAGTAGGGCTATATCCTGGCCAGCGCCGAAGAGATCCCGGTCAAATATGCGGTACAGCAGCGACGACTCGAAGGACCAGTTGTCGGTGGGATGCCAGAAGGCCTCCACATCCACCGTGCTGTTGATATAGCTCTGATTCAGCTCCTCGTTCAATGAGTAGCGAACCCTGTTGTAGGTGATGCTGCCCCGCGTGGTAATGCCGACCGCGTCGCCGTGATAATAATTGATGTCAAGGCGCAGCCTGTTGCGCAGCACCTGGCTGTCGTTTTCCTCGCCGTTGATAAACTCCGTGCCTGCCTCCATATCAACAGCATTGCTCAGGTCCCACTCTATGCCCAGTGGCCGGATGGGCATGCCAAAGCTGATGCGGCCATCCGCAGACCAGACCGCCCCTGCGTTGATCGCCCGCAACGTCTGGCGCAGCCGGGCATCCACCGTGCGCTCGCGGATAATGCTGTTGCGCGTATAGACCGTACCAAGGTCCGCATACAGAGAGAGCCCCGAATAGTCCCGAAGCAGCTGGTACCTGACGCTCAGATCGTGCCGGTATTCGGGCGTCAGTGCAGGATTGCCGATGTAGATGCGTAGCGGGTTGCTGTTATCCGTAAAAGGCTGCAGCTGCCGCAAAGAGGGCTCGCGCGTGCTGGTCTTGTAACGCATTGTAACACCGCCACTATCGTCGCCCAAGTCGCTCGTCACTATCACGCTCGGCAGCAAATGTGTGAACCGGCTCCAAATGGCCTGGTCAAGGCCCCTGACCGTGCCTCTGCGACGCGAGTGCTGCGCCGTTATTTTGCTCCAAACCCACCAAGACTTATCATCAGCTTGCAGCGTGAAGTCCGTGCCGGAGCGCCAATACTCGTAGTGCTGTCCATATTCCTCGCTGAGGGAGGGGTTCAGAACGCTGCGCCCGTCAACGATGTCGAAGTACGCCTTGTCCTGCCGCCGATCGGTGGCAGCCCGATACAAGTACAAAGACAGCATCCGGCCTGTGCGCAAGGGCTGTAAAACTTCTAGTTGGTGCCCATACCTGAAGCTGCTGCTCTGTAACTCCTGCTCCTGATGCAGCTCATCACGGGTTTGTATGTCCCCCAGGCTGTAGAGCCGCGTCTCTGTGTTCAGGCTGGTTGCTGCATCCGCTTCGCGGGCATCCACCGTGCCTGTGACCACCAGGCTGCGGCCGTTTGGTGATATCCTTTTGCGCCAAGTCAGGCGCGCATCGCCGCTGAGGTTGTCCGCCTCATTACTGCTGGAGATTGTTGCGGCGTTCAGCAGCATCCCGAGTGGGTCTGTAGTGCTTTCCAGGCCCGTGCGACCCTCCGATGACAATGCCCGCGACAGCGTGCCCTCAAACCGAAGGTCGTGTCCTTCGCCCAGCTTCAAGTCGGCCTGCAGCACTGCCGAATGCGAGAGGTCACCACTCCGGCGATTACTGGACCTATCGCTGAAAGCCGACACGGCTGCGCCCAGGAGCTCCTGCCGCAGCATGGCCGCCTCCCGCGTGTTGGTATGATCGGTAAAAAAGTAGCTGGCATTGATCGTGGTGTTGTCGCCAACGTCGCGATTGACGTTGAAACCCGCTCCCAGCGACTCAGAAATACCGTCGCCCGGTCGGATTATGCTGCCTGCGCCCCGAAAGCTGCGCAGCTGATTCATGCTGAACCCGGGCTGATTCACGTTGTCCGCGTTCCCGATCAGTGCTAGCTGCGTAAGCGGCGCAAACCGAAATACGCTCGCGCGGCCGAAATACCGACCCTGATCCCAACGTACTCCACCAAGCCCGCCCGTGGTCTGACCAAATGCGCCGCGCTTGGCCTCTTCGGTAAGTGCCAAGTTGACGGTCTTCTCCTCCTGTCCGTCGGGCACACCGGTCAGCTCGGCCCTGTCGGAGGGCTTGTCGTAGACCTGGACCTTGTCCACCGCGTCAGCCGGGAGGTTGCGGGTGGCTATCGTGTGATCACTGCTGAAAAACTCCTTGCCTTCCACCAGCACATTCTTGACGGCTTCTCCCTGCGCGACTATCGTGCCGAAGCGGTCTACGTCAATACCCGGCAGGCGACGCAGCAGGTCCTCCACCATGTCTTGCGGTCGCGTAAGAAACGCCAGGGCATTGTACTCGATGGTATCCCCGCGGACTACGTACGGCAGGCGGTCAGCGGTCACCACAAACTCTTCCAGCATTTGGGTCTGTGGCAACAGAACAAGGCGGCCCACGTCGACATTCGCGCGTTGCACCTCAAAGTCCTGCACCAGTGTCTGGTGTCCAACGTATGACACCTGCAGGATATACCCGCCTGGTGCCAAGCGGTGCAGCGTGAAGCGGCCGTCGCTATCAGAAGTGCCGAACTGGACCAAGATTGAGTCCGTACCCGCAAGTGCCACGACCGCAGCTTGGGGGAGTGCGATCCCTAAGGAGTCCTCCACAACCCCCGTCACGGAAAAGCGCTGTGCATGCGCGGTCGGGATTATGCACAAGACCGCGGCCGCTACCAAGACACCACGCCAAACAACGCTATTTCCAAGCATAGCCGCAGTGTTTTCGTAGTGCTGGATGGTGTACGAACTGCGTGTCGCATAAGTTCGAGCCGCGTACGCAGATTCAAGACGCTCCAGGCGCGTTCACCACAGCAACGCAACGCGCAGAGGCACCACCTCTGGTGCAGGAGTATGGAACTCTAGGCTGATTGGGATGCAGCTACCAGCACAGGGGTTGGCTATTGCCTACCCCACGGAATGATTCTCACCTTTCCCTCCTCAATGCGGCGCAGTTGGTTTTCCCAAATGCGTCGGTCTTCTGCCATCTCCGCTTCCTTTATTCGGCGGTACCCTTTGTCCGACACTTTGCGCCCTCTCGTTGGCGGCACGAGCGCGCGCGCCAGTATATCCATATCAAGGGACTCCGCAGCGTACACTTCCCCATCCGCCGCGTTGGTTACCATCAAGATGAGCCCGGGCAGCCCGCCATACAGACCCGGGCCAGCCGGGATCGGGATTTCTGGCGTAAACCATGCCTCAACAACGGCCGAGTCTACCACCGCCGTCGCCTTCATGACACGAAGGCCCAAGTAGATACGCTCTTCGCCGTCCAAACGCCACGGGATTGCAGGTTGCTGATCACTGACGAGAGATAGCTCCGTACCTAACACCACCCGTGATTCCGTGTACGTACCATCACCAAAGTTGACGTAGGTCGTGTCGATATACTCTAGTCCATCACTCTTGCTTCTATCACGTGGTTCAACGTGCGGCTTATCCGTCGGATACATCAGGGAGGCGGTCGCGTCGAATACCATGCTTCGGGATACCGTAGCATGCGTTGCCGGTGCGACAAACTCTTTATCCACTGCCTGATTTGTGACTTTTATGTAAGCGAAATGATGGCTATACAGCACTGGATACGTATGCGTGTAGCGCACGGTACCCACTTGCGCTGATGCACCGAAGGGTGCCAGCATGAGTGCAGAAAGGATAATTTGACGCATGGTATATGCAGGAAGGTGAGGGAAAGGACCAGCGCTCCTGCTACTCCAGTAGCTCCAGTAGCACACTCCACTGCAAGGTGCAACTGCTGGGCCGGAATATAACAGCTTGGCGTGTAATTCACAAAGTGTATTTTTCCGAGATCCCGCTAGTAATTGGATAAACTCGAATCCCGGTATCGTACGCTGCTGCATGCATGTTCTGATTGAAAGTGCCACCCTTGGCGACCGCGCTTCCAGTGGCGACGAGCAGCCGCCAGGCTGCGCTCACCGAGCGGACGCTGGCAGGCATCTGCAGAGAAGTAAGCACCCGCGTGCAGACCTACGAGCGGAAGGCGGCCGTCCCAGCCCAACTAACGTTGACGCCATGCCCGGGTCACTGCCATTGTCGGACAACGGGGACGGGGGCGTGCACACTCCAGGCAGTTTCTTTTGCTACAGGACGTTATGACTTGATGCCACCGAAGCCAACGGGGGCAAAAGCAGCCAGCACATGGGCGGCTTGGGCTCACGCTTCAAGTGGAGTGCCTGTGCAGGCCATGCGCCTTGCAAGGACCCTGCCGGCCCCGCCCAAGCCTTTTGCCTGGCGCGAGCGCGCCGACTTACCGGACTGGCACTGCGTCCGCTTACCTGATTGCCGATGCGCAACCTGGATGTGGATGGTGATCCTGTCCTTTTGAGATAAGGAGCAGCCACCCGGCCCGTAAGTCCAACCACCGGTGAAGCACGCGCACTGGCGCAAAAAACCTGCGGTCAGCGGCGCTATGCGGATAACAGAGGCGGGTGCCTATGGTCTACGGATTGCCAACGCTATAGATGGCTGCCGGCATGATGTGCGGGTTCAGGTGGATGTGCTGATGGGCGCCGTGCCACATAAAGCTGCCCTCGCCCAGCAAGTCGTCCACCTTGATTGGCATGACTGGGTCCAGCCCAAGAAAGTCAAGGGGCAGAACGGTATCGCCCGCCTGCTCATGAAAGGGATCAAGTGTTACAAAGCATACGATCCGGCTGTTGCCCCGCGACTTGGCGTACCCCAGAATGTGCTGGTTGTGTACCTCGAAAAAGCACACGGATCGCAGCTGCTGCAGGGCCGGATGGGCGCGGCGAATGTGGTTGATCTTTCCAAACAGCGGCTGCAGCGAGGTGTCATCCTCCCAGTTCCAGGTGCGGACTTCATACTTCTCGTTGTCGGCATATTCCTCGCGTTCCGCATGCTGCTTGTTGTACACATGCTCAAACGGAGGACCGTACACCCCGTAGGTCGGCGACAGCGTGGCCGCAAGGATAAAGCGCGTGATGTGTGCCGTTCGCCCACCGTTTACGAGGTAGGCATGCAGGATGTCGGGCGTGTTCGGCCAGAAGTTGGGGCGAAAGAATTCTGCCACGCGCGTGTGCGCCAGTTCCTCCACATAGGAGCGTAGCTCCTCCTTGGTGTTACGCCATGTGAAGTAGGTATACGAATTGTTGAAACCCAGCTTGGCCAGCGTGTACATGGTCTTGGGGCGCGTGAAGGCCTCTGCCAGGAAGATCAGCGAGGGGTCCTTCTTCCTCAGTGCGCCCAGGCACCATTCCCAGAACGCGAAGGGCTTGGTGTGTGGGTTGTCGACGCGGAATATCTTGATGCCGCGGTCAATCCAGAATTCGAACACGCGCTTGAGTTCCATCCACAGCGCCACGTAATCTGCACAGCCGAAGTCAAGCGGGTACACATCCTCATATTTCTTGGGTGGATTTTCTGCGTAGCGAATCGAGCCGTCCGCCCGTTGCTTGAACCACGTTGGGTGCGCAGCCACATAGGGGTGATCCGGCGAGCACTGGAATGCTATATCCAGTGCCACCTGTAAGCCCAGCTCCGTCGCGCGGCGGACAAAGCGATCAAAAGCATCCATGCCGCCCAGCGAAGGGTGCACACTGGTATGCCCGCCTTCGGCGCTGCCAATGGCCCACGGACTGCCCGGGTCGTCCCCGCTGGCCGTGGGGCTGTTGTTCTTGCCCTTCCTGGCGGTCGTTCCAATCGGATGTACTGGTGGCAGGTAGACGACATCAAAACCCAAGGCTCCGATCCGCTCCAGGCGTTCTGCTGCATCGTCCAGCGTG
Source organism: Rhodothermales bacterium (assembly GCA_951812585.1). Lineage (GTDB taxonomy): Bacteria > Bacteroidota > Rhodothermia > Rhodothermales > Bin80 > JAAXGV01. The sequence goes on from OX638318.1 coordinate 1,645,100, forward strand.
CCATGCACATTGGGAGCGCTGGCCGTTGAACGTGGAAAAAACTCATACCAGGCCGCAAAGCCCGCCCGCGGCGGATCCACATCTACGTGCTGCCAGTCGCTTTCAACCGACCCGATCCGCGCGTCATTGTTTCGCATCAGCGTCGAAAGCTGCGAATGCAGCGCTTTGCTGACCAGGCCCGATTCCATTGCTTTCGCGAAGTACGTGAGGCGCTTGTTGCGTCGGGCTTTGGCCGCTGCCTCACGTACCAGCGCAGCGCCGCTCAAAAGCGCCACGCGCACTTCGTTTTCTGACGCGCCGTGCTCCACCCGTCGGCGAAACTCGTCCTGCCATGTGGCAAAGCGGTCCACCCATGCACGCACTTTGTACGCGTAGCGACCCAGCACAGTGCACGCGAAAACCCCGGCATACTCATCGTTCCAGCGGAGTTTCAGGCGCGAAACACTTCGCTTGCCGTTTGGGTGCCGAACAGTAAGCTCCGCCGCAAGCAAGTCGTGGCCATCGGCAATGACGCCGGCCGTAACCTCTACGGACTCTCCTATCAGGCGACGTACGGGCCAGCGCCCGGCATCTACGGACGGCTCAAGAGACGTGATGAGGACACGCTGGTGGCGCATGTGCTTCATATCGGAGTGGCTAATTTGTCCATTTGAAGCTGACTGCCAAGCTAACGATCACTTTAGTGCCATCATGCGAGTCCGCGGCTAATTGATGTCAAATTCTCGTCCGTTTTCTTCGGCAATCGGGGCTTTATTCCCTTGAAGTGTACTCCCAAAAACTGGACAGTGGAGCAAGATGGAGTCCTGCCTTCAGAAACGAGATGCATTGACCTAATGAGAAGGAAGTCGTACACCGCTGCTACTCAGTGCTTGCCAAAAAAAGGGTTTTCGGAGGCCAAGTTCAAGCTGATATAGCGCGCCCCGCTCCCCGTTACAAAGAGTAGGAAGGCCTCGCTCTTCTGGTGACGCCGAGAAGGTCTTATGGATCCTTCGTGCGGCCTAATGCCACTGGCGCCGGCGTGCTTCCTGCTGCTTCAGAATCTGACCCAGGCGGTGCACGTTTGTGGCCACCACGACCCGTCCTACGGTGCAATCAAACCCCTCCTTGCCATGCGCACCAGGGACAGGCCCCGGTGATTCAAATGGTTGATCGCCGATTTCACCGCTGGATGCTGGCGCCGCGCTGCCACGCAGTCCGGAGGAGTCTCCCGCAAGCGGTCGGCCGCACGGAGCCGGCCCTTTTTGGGCACCACATTCAGATTCAGCCGCGCGGACCCGCATTGGCGTGCTCATGCTGCGCTGCCTCCTCACAGCCGACCAACTCCATGATCTCGCTGAACGGCCTGATCAGGTAGAGACGCCAGTCCCCAGAGGCGCGCAAATCCGCGCCAGAGACGCTGTCAAGATGGGTGGGATGTGTGTGTAAGCCCGCGCATAGAAAGCAGAATAGACATATGTGGATAATGGCTCCATCATCTAACTGTATCTGCCTTTTAACAACTAAGAATGGTGCACCGCCGACCATTCAGCCTAGCACTGATTGTTTCTTGCACGGGGCCTGCAATAGCTTGCGGAGCAAGAATCTTGATGGATAAGTGCATCGAAAAAACCTGGGCGCTATACAGGCCCGCAAGCGTACGTGTTTTGCTATTGGCCGGGGAATTCAGGTGACAATAAAGGGACAATAGTTGAACCCTCCGGCGGCTACAAGCCTCTGAAGTATTATTGCGGTGGTAGCATCACGGCAACTCCAAAGCCACAAACACCATGGAGGCAGCAGATAGTGCAAGCAGAAACCGAACTTCAGCTTCCGAAGCCCCTGCTACCCGTTCTTGACCATGGGCGTCCCCAACAATGGACCTGCGTTCGTATGCATGCCTGGGATGTACTTCACCGCACGCATACCGTCCCCACGCGGCAGTGCACGGACAGAGACGGCCGCCACGAGTCTATCGAGTTCGTGGAGAAACTCGGGCCCATGGATGTGGCGCTGGCCGCGGTGTCAAGATGGCCTGCGGTGAAGATCCCGGTTTTATGGCACCCGCGAACTACCTGTCACACGCTGGAAAGGGACCGTCTCCGATTCCCACCTCACTTTCGTCCCATGCATCTCCAGCCAGGTCAAAGCGGTATGCATTGTTGGTGTAGCCAGCGAATATACCCAGCCCGCCTTCCACGTTCGAATACACGTCAATGGGCCTGGTGAAAAGGACATTTTCCGCAAACAGGTAATTATCCTGAAGGATCAGGGTACGGTCGTACTGTACCTGCTCTTCACTCATGCCCGACACCACCAGCATGAAGCGCGACTCTATCTCGGTTTCGAACGTGATCGGCTCGAAGAAAATCTCGAATTCGCGCGTGGCGTTTTCAAACAGCCGGTCAGAAAAGTAAGCGGTGAAGAAGGGAATGTCGGCTTCATCCAGTGCATTTGGAGGTTCGTCCAGTAACGCTGCATTGTCATAGAAGGACGGATCTGAACTCTCGAATGTAAGCATCGTGTAATCTAGCACACCCTCGGGATCATCATGCACGCCAATATATCCGGAGCTGTCGCGACAAGAAGGCGCAACCTGATGGAGTTCCAAGCGGAAGTAGGATTTGCCTGGAAGGTCCGTCACTTTGAATCGCACGCGTTGGCGAGGATCGTCTGCCAGTTCGTTGCTTTCGGGCACGATGCTCACGAAGCCCGTTTTTAGCTTGGGAGAGTGGGAAACAGCGCGAACGTTACCTAGACCGGAAGACGATGCATCAAGCACGTAGGTTGCACCCTCTAGGGGGCGATAGCCCCCTTGCGACCGGTAAGTACCATCCCCGGCATGCCTGAGCGTTTCACTGTAGCCCCCTTCTCCCGTCACCGTAACGGTTGCATCTAAAGCAAATAGTTCCCGCACAGACGCCGGCTCATCAATAGCGACGCTTCTGCTGACACGGACAGTCCAAACACTGTCCGGAGTGAAGAAGCTGTTTACTACCAGTACTGGCGTGTAACCACCGGGTGGGCTCAATTCCAGCGGCGTCTCGCAGGCACTGAGCACTCCCAGAACCAGCAGGCAACAACGAACGTTCATGGCTCAGAATTGCAGTTGATAAGACAGAGAAGGGATCCACCGGAACAGGGTCAAATGCCTGATTTCTACTGGGATAGGCTCTGACAATGTCGTGGGCGAATCCTGGCCGTATCCAAGCTTGGTGTAAATGTAGAACGTGTTGCTTCGTCCATACGCATTGTACACACCCAACGAAATTGTTTGGACAGCCCATGACCGTGTCTTCCTGAAATGTATGCCCAGGTCCAGCCGGTGGTAATCTGGCGCACGAGCGCTGTTGAGCGGCCCAAAGTCCACCAACACGATTGGATAATGGTACTCGAAATCAGAATCGTCTGCGAGGAATCGCCCGACCGGCAGCCAAACCGGATAGCCGCTCCCATACACCCACGTTCCGGCTACTTCAATTCCGTTCGTCACCCGATACTGGCCCACTACCGAAATATCATGCCGACGGTCATATCCATCCGGGAAAGTATTCCCGCCATTCAGATTCTCAAACCGCCGTGTTGACTTCCCCAAGGTATAGCCAAGCCATCCTGTCCATCTACCGGTCTTTTTCTGGGCGAATATCTCCAGCCCGCGCGCGTGGCCATCTCCTTCTTCGACCAGCTCCGCCCAATTGAGAACGGCCGAAGCGGCGGCGTTGGCATCCGTTTCATACTCCAGTAGGCGTTGCATGCGCCGCCAGTACGCTTCGAGCGATAACTCGTATCTGCCGCTAAGCGAGCTCCACACCAATCCCACGACCGCCTGCTCACCGCGCTGCGGTCTTATTCGGTCCGTGCTCGGGATCCACAAGTCATTCGGAAGGCTGGCCCCGCCATTCGTCAGCAAATGAATGTACTGCTGCATGGTGGAAACAGATGCCTTGGCAGCCATGCGCTTTGACAGCCTTGCGCTGACGTTTAGTCGAGGCTCTACGGACCCGTATGGACCGCCATCCACCAAATAGCCGGAGGCGCGGAGGCCCACATTGGCTCGAATCAGCCGGTGCAGGAACAGCTCATCTTCCACGTACGCGGCAATGGTCCCCGATTTCAGCCTGCCTGTCGGAAATTGCGTGAAGGTAACCTGCTGCTCCTCTCCGTCCTCTACTACTCGGAAATGGGTGCGGCCCGGCTGAATGCGATGCCAGATTCCCTCCGCCCCGAAGCGCAGGTAGTGCCGCGAGCCCGCATTGTATTCGACATCCACCTTGACCGTACCATCTACAATCCCCGACCTCCAGGAGTCCTCTGACGTCACGCTCCTCTTGTTTCTGTCACCGACGTCGAAAGTAGTACTCTCCAGGGCATACCGGTAGGTGGTCATGCCTACGAGGACGTTGGCGAACGTTCGGTCATTAACGATACGGTTCCACCGAAGCGCTGCCAGACGGTTGCCCCAGCCTATGTCTGTTTTCACTTCCTCTCTGGCAGTGCGGCGCGTTGTGGGCTTCTGGATATATGTAAGCAGGTCCCTGCCTGCATAGGCGCTCAGGTACAGGCGGTCACGATTGGAGACGATATAGTTCGCCTTGAAATGAAGGTCGTAAAAGTAACCGCTGGTCCACTCCTCTGGGCTGCGGAAGGGACGCAAGAGATAGTCAATGAAGGTCCGGCGCCCAGACAGCAAAAAAGAGGCCCGGTCCTTCTTTAGCGGTCCTTCAACCAGGCCACGTACGGACACGATGCCGACGGCTGCCTGGCCCCCGAACTTCTTCAGGTTCCCCTCCTTCATCGTATAGTCCACGACAGAAGAGAGCCGTCCTCCATACCGGGCTGGAAAAGCACCCTTGAGCAGCTTCACGCTCTTCAGGGCCTGCGCAGGAAAGACGCTGAAAAAGCCGAAAACATGGCTGGGATTATACACGGGTAAGCCGTCCAGCAGTATCAGATTCTGGTCAGCTCGTCCTCCCCTAACATACAGCCCGCTGCTACCTTCCTGACCCGACTGCACCCCCGGAAGCAGTTGCAGTATTTTCTGGATATCCGGCTCTCCGAGCAGTACCGGCAGGCGTTCTACTTGAGCAATCGGGATATCGTGCTCGCTCATCTGAATGTTGTCAACAGCTCTGTCGGGATCCGCAACAACCTCCACTTCATCCAGACTTATCACGCGCGGCACGAGGGCCACATTCAGCGTAGTGTCTTGCCGCAGGACCAGATGGAATTCCTGCGACTCGTAGCCCACATGCCTGACGACAAGCCTTACCTGCCCGGCGGTCGTGGCAAGGCTGTAGAAACCGTACTGGTTGGTCGTGGTCCCCCGCTGAATCTCCGGGAAGTACAGCTCCACTTCGGGAATGCGCTCGCCACTGGAATTGTCCTCAACATACCCACTGATCGTGAGCTGTTGGGCGTAGGTCCAGCTACCTGGGAGCAGTCCAAAAAGCAACAATACCCAGCCGCTCACTATTGACGCGGGAGACGGTGATGTGATCATTGCGGTATTGTGTGCTAATCCAGAAGGCACTGCCTCAGCCTTCTGCCACAGCCAAGAAAAGTGCTTAGACTGAAACTCGTGTAAGAACAGCTCCATTCGGGCGCTATTCTGTCATTCAACCTCATAGCTCTGATCTGTGTTGCATGATGCTGAGGCAGCCGACTCGGTATGTGCCAACAGTTATACCCATCCTTTGCACTGCAAAGGAGCAAAATGGTCATACGGAAGCACTTCGTTTCGCGGATCTGGGACGGTTGCATAAGTGGTCGGAACGTTCGATGGCGACCCTATGTCCTCGAACGCAAGGTTGCTGCTGCTACGGGAGGTAGACCAGACGTTCGGCGTCTTGGGCCGCTTGGCCGCCTGCTTCACGGGCCACCGTGATCCCGGCAGGGTCGAGCACACCTTGGAGGCGATGCTTAAGCAACGAATCTACGCGATAGGCTTGGGCTACGAAGACGTGAAGGGCCATCACCGCCTGCGGGACGATCCCGCGTTGGCCATGGGCGTGGGCTGCGAAGAGGTAACCGGTGTGCACGGGGCGCCCTCGCAAGAGCCGTGTGGAGGGCTTCACGAAACAGTTCTTCGGGGATGTCGTGACGAAACACTTCGGGTAACGGGGTCGTGGACACGAACGGCTCGGACATCGGCCGTTCCCAACACATCAAATTCCGGTCCAAGGTCCGCGTGTGTGTGATCGCCTGCCGGAGCGCGGACCTCGGAGGGATCGAAGGGGCTTGGAACGTCAAGCCGCCAGCATCATACTTGGATGCCACTGGTTGCGGCCATCGCGCAGGATCGGGCGAAAACTGCTAATATCGAATACGATTTCCTATCCTTCTCCGCTTGCGAGGCGTAATACAGCGCGCTCAGCCCGTGCAATGACTCGCTGAGACGAAATCGATCAGCCTCCAGGAAAAGCAGCATCTGCAATGGTCAAGAACGCCGTGTCCGAAGGCCAGCCTTCGCCGCTTGGCGCGACATGGGACGGGGCGGGCGTCAATTTTGCGCTCTACAGCAGCAACGCGATAGCGGTAACGCTGTGCCTTTTCGACAGCGCCGACAGCGCTGCCCCCGCACGCGACATCGTCATAGAAGCTCGGCATGGCCCAATCTGGCATGTATACGTTCCGGATGTCGGGCCCGGGCAGCTCTACGGATACCGCGTCAGCGGGCCGTTCGCGCCCAAGGAGGGTCACCGCTTCAATGACAGCAAGGTCCTGCTGGACCCCTATGCCCGCGCCATCGGACGCATGCCGATCTGGGACGAGAGCCTGTACGGCTATGCAAAACACGACCTCACCCGGTGCACACGGGACAGCGCCGCATTTGCGCCGTTGGGCGCTGTCGTCGCGGCGGTCCCGCAAGTATTCTCGCGTCCCAACACATGCTGGGAGGATACGATAATCTATGAGGCACATGTCAAGGGTATTACACAGCTGCATCCCGATGTGCCGCCTGAGCTGCGAGGCACATATCTGGGCCTCGCCAGTGCGCCGGTGGTGGCGCACCTGCAAAGCCTGGGCATTACTGCGATAGAATTACTGCCAGTTCATGCCGCCGTTCAGGACGAACGGTTGATGCGGCAGGGACTGTGCCAGTACTGGGGGTACAACCCGTTGTCGTTCTTTGCGCCGGACCCGCGCCTGGCCTTTGGCGATGGGCTCGCTGCTGTTGAAGAGTTCAGAACGATGGTGCGCGCGCTGCATTCCGCCGGTATTGAGGTGATCCTGGATGTCGTATACAATCACACGGGCGAAGGCGGCCACCGGGGGCCCACGCTATCATTTAGGGGACTGGACAACTATGCCTACTACAAACAGCGTCCTGACAACAGCCGATATCTGATGGACTACACCGGGTGTGGCAACACCTTGGATACGGGCACATCCGCTATGCGGCAACTGGTTATGGATAGCCTGCGATACTGGGTAGCCGTGATGGGGGTGGATGGTTTCAGGTTTGATTTGGCCTCGGTGCTGGCACGGGAGCGTTACGACATCAACATGCGGGCGGCTCTGTTCGACATGATCCAGCAAGACCCCGTGCTGCGCACGGTCAAGCTAATAGCCGAGCCTTGGGATATCGGCAAAGGCGGCTACCAACTCGGGGCATTTCCGTGGCAATGGAGTGAATGGAACGACCGGTTCCGTGACACGCTGCGCCGCTACTGGCGCGGCGACCAAGGCATGGCAGGAGACTGCGCAACGCGCCTGGCGGGATCCAGCGATCGCTTCGCCCCAGGCCGCCGGAGGCCCCGCGCGTCCATCAATTTCGTCACCTCGCACGATGGATTTACGTTGGAAGATCTCGTCAGCTACACGGCCAAGCGCAATGAAGCCAACAAGGAAGGTGGCCGCGACGGGAGCGATCAGAACTATAGTTCCAACAGCGGCATCGAGGGCCCGACGAGCAACGCCGATACTCTGGCGCGCCGGTATCGCCTGAAGCGAAGCTTGATGGCCAGTCTCCTGGTGTCTCAAGGCGTTCCGATGATCCTGGGCGGCGACGAGCTTTCCCGCACCCAGCAGGGCAACAACAACGCCTACTGCCAGGACAACGCCATAAGCTGGTATGACTGGAGCCTGAATGTGCGGCAAGAAGGGTTTCTGGCATGGGTCAAAAAGATGATTGCATTTCGCAAAGCGTATCCATCGCTTCGCAGGTCCGCTTTCCTGACCGGCAAAGAGAATGCTTCAGGCCAGCGCGATGCCATCTGGCTTTACCCCAGCGGGCGCGAGATGCAAAGCGAAGACTGGGCGCACGCGACAGGCTTTGCCATGCTCATCGCCGCGAACAAAGACACAGGCGATGCAGCGCTTATACTGATATTCAACGCATCCCCACAGCCCACGCGCTTTGCGCTGCCTGAAGGGTCCTGGCAAGTGGTCGTGCACGAGTCGCACCCTGTGCCCTTCGAAGCTGAGGGGCAGCTCACGGTTCCCGGACAGGCATTTGCCGCCCTGTGCGGGTAGAGGCCCGCCCACCACGGGCGGCTACGCAGGCCTTGTGGGTAGATCAACCCCAGCCGGGGCACGTCCGTGGCGCTTGGTGTAATGCGCAAGCCGCTCCCCGACCGCGCTCTGCAATGCGTCGAAATCATGCACCTGCATGCGCCACTGCCAGTTGTTGCCGATGGTGCCAGGCGTGTTCATGCGTGCATGCGTGTCCAGCCCCAATACATCCTGAACGGGCGTCATCACCAGACCGGCGCGCGAACGCATCAGCGCCCGAATGGCGTTCCAGTGCTCTTGCCCGGGCACAAGGTTCAAGCGCTGCGCAGCAAAACGCCGTTGTTGCGGCGGCGCACTGCTGAGCCACCCCATAAACGTATCATTGTCGTGGGTGCCCGTGTACGCGACCTGGTACTCGCGGCAATTGTGCGGCAGGTACGGGTTGGCATCGCCAGAATCGAACGCAAACTGCAGCACCGACATGCCCGGAATGGCGAACGCGTCCATAAGGGCGCGTACCTCATCGGTGATCACGCCCAGATCCTCTGCAATGATCGGAAGCGCTTCGTGCACTGAAGCCAGGCTGTTGAACAGTGCCTTGCCAGGCCCGCGGACCCACCGCCCCTTGATGGCTGTCGTGCTGGATGCGGGGATGGACCAATAGCTTTCGAAGCCGCGAAAGTGGTCCAACCGAATCGCGTCGAAGAGGGCGCATGTGCGCCTGAAGCGATCACGCCACCAGGCAAAGTCATCCTGCGCCATGTCGTCCCAGCGGTAGAGCGGATTACCCCAACGTTGACCCGTCTCGCTGAAGAAGTCTGGTGGCACGCCGCCGACCCGCGTCGGGTAACCCGCACCATCCAGAAAAAACTGGTGCTGCGTTCCCCAAACATCAGCACTGTCGTGTGCCACATAGATTGGCATGTCGCCCAGGATCCTAATGCCGTGCTGATGGCAATACGCGCGGAGACGTTGCCACTGTTTTTCGAATGCGTACTGCTCGAACCGTACGGCTTCCCAACGTGCGGAAAGCTTGTTCCTGGCAAATTTCAGCGCGCGGGTCATATCTGAGCGATGCTTGGATGGCCAATTGGGCCATGCGTCACCGTAGTGCTGCCGCAGTGCGCTGAAAGACGCATAGTGATCCAGCCAGTATGACTGCGCTTTGCAGTAGTCGTCGTAGTCCGCGGGACGTGTCCTGGACTTGAAACGGGTGAAGGCCCGTGCCAAGAGCCGGGACTTCCATGCGACCGCGCGGGAGTAGTCCACCAGATCGTCCGGAAACGCGGGGGCGTCCTGCAGATCCGATCGCGAAAGAAGCCCGTCGCTTGCCAACAGCTCAGGGCTTATCATGAGCGACGTGCCGGCAAAGGTGGAGCGCCCGGAATACGGCGAGTACCCGAAGCCGGTGGGTCCAATGGGAAGGACCTGCCACCAGCGCTGACGGGCCTTCGCAAGCGCATCAGCGAACCGGTAAGCCGATGGGCCCAGGTCTCCGATGCCGAAGGGCGTGGGAAGCGACGTTATGTGCAGGAGCAATCCGCTGCTGCGGCCTAGTTCCATTGCGTAAGATCTGCGCCGTACATTGAAAACACGAAAGGTAAGATGTGGGCATGGAAGTGCATATCAAACAATGTCGACTGCGGCACCTTGCAGCTGCAACAGACCTCTTTGAGCAGTACCGCCGCTTTTACCGAATGCCCGCGGACCATGAGCGCGCCCGCGAATTCCTGGCGGCAAGGCTGAAGCACCAGGACTCCGTGTTCCTTATGGCCGCAGACGCGAACGGTCAGCCCGTGGGGTTCACGCAGCTCTATCCGATGTTTTCATCCACGCGCATGGTCGTGCTGTGGGTACTCAACGACCTTTTCGTTGTGCCCTCGGCGCGCGGAAAAGGCGTGGGACGCCGCCTCATGGAGGCTGCCCGCGAACGGGCGGTGCAGCAGGGGGTCGGCGTGCTGGCTCTGGCAACCGAGAAGGACAATGCCACTGCCAAGCGGTTGTACCAATCTCTTGGCTACGTGCTTGACAAGGCATTCGATCACTACGAGCTGACCCTGCACCGCCCACGCAGGGCGCGGTTTGACTAGCCTGGAGTGATGGAGACAGAAACGAACCTGCACGCAGGCCGGTCGCGCATGGCAAAGGCGGAGCGTTTGCGTAGCGGCCAAGCGAGCGCCCGACGCTTTACGCTGTAACCTGACAGCCGGTCAATACGTTGTAGAGACCATGCGCGCATTACTTCTTCCGCTGAATGCGGCGGATTACCGCTTCCTTGTCGGGGTCATTCGCGGATCCCGATATCGCACCCTTGAAGCCCTGGTGGAAGATCTCGAGGCGACAGGAGATGAAGATGCGCGCGAAGAGTTGGTTGCCCACCTGGAGCACGAAATCCGCTATCTGGGTAGCAGCGGCCTGTCGTATCAGCTCCGCAAAGCAGTCGGTGGCGCGTCCGGTGCTTCGCTGCGCAGCATCATCCGTGATGTGGCGCAAGTGCTGAAGGTGCCGCTGCGTCGCGGCGTCTCAGACCGCGCCCTGCTGAAGGGGCTTGCCGAAGACTACGCGACGGCGGAATTTGCCCGACTGGATCCAACGGAGCAGCAGTCCATGCTGGAAAACCTCGGTGTAGGAAGGCAGGAAGCCGCGGCGTTTTTGAAGCGGGGCGCTGCGGTCTTTGCGGTCCCTGTGATGATTGAAGCATTCGGGCTGCTGGTGGTGCAGGGACTGATAAAGACCGTGATTTTCGGCATCATAGCCCGGATTGTGGGACAGCAGCTGGCGAGCAGGCTGCTGGCGTTTCTGTTTTCTAAGGCGCCGTGGTGGGTTGGCTGGATCTCGCCCACAGCCTGGGCCCTGTCTATCGGCTGGACTGCCATCACGCTGCAAGGTCCGACTCGCCGCAAGACCGTTCCTGTGATGCTCTACCTGGGCCTCTGCTGCATTCGCGAGGATCTGGAGCCTGTGCAAACACCGGAAGAGGCCCGCCGTACGGCGGATTCCAAAGGTGATTATATAGAGAACTGAAGCATTCTTCCCGATCGGCCGTGTGAAGGGATACACCAGATCGGGGAATTCATGGCGGTTAAATCGGGGCCTGGGCGCAAGTATCGCAAGGGAATCAGCATGGCCAAACTGGCCGAAATGTTTCCGGATGAGCAGGCGGCCGTCCTGTGGCTCGAGGCTGTGATTTGGTCGGACGGTCGTCTGTGCCCGCGCTGCAAGGGCACAGACACGTATGCGGGCACACACAGGCCAATGCCGTACCGATGCCGTCCGTGCAAGCGGTTCTTCTCGGTGCGCACAGGTACCGCATTGGCCAGTAGCCGGCTGCCGTTGAAGAAGTGGGTGTGGGCCATTTATCTTGAAATGACCTCCCTGAAGGCCATCTCCAGCATGAAGCTCCACTGCGACCTCGATGGGACGCAGACTACAGCCTGGTTCATGTTGCAGCGCGTACGGGCCGCCTTTGCGCCCCTGCTGGCCGCTGCGTTCGAGGGACCGGTGGAGGCCGACGAAGCGTACGGGGGTGGCTTGGAGAAAAACAAGCACGAGCACAGGAAGCAGAAAGCCGGACGCGGCCCGGTAGTCAAGACGGCGGTGGCCGGCCTGAAAGACCGTGCAAGCGGGCAGATTCGGGCCGAAGTGGTGGAGAGCACGAATGCAGCGACCTTACAGCCGTTCGTTTACGATAACACCTCGGCACAACGGTCTACACCGATGAGGTGCACGCCTACAAGGGCATGCTTGGGATGCAGCACGAAACCGTCAAGCACTCGGTCGGTGGGTGAGTCAATGGCCTGGCGCACACGAACGGGCTGGAATCATTCTGGAGCATGTTCAAGCGGGCGTATCATGGTACGTACCACCACTGGAGCAAGAAGCACGTGCACCGCTACGGGCACCAGTTTGCGGGCAAGCACAACGTTTACACAATGGATACGCTGGAGCAAAGGCAGCACGTTGTGGCTGGTATGGTGGGCAAACGGCTCATGTACGCTACGCTGACAGCGTAGCGTTGTGCACCAACTCAGTAGATCAATCCATACGGACACAGGACACTGAAATGACAAAAGACGACCGGCAGGAGCGCAAGCGTAAGCGCTTGCAGGGCACGTGGGGCAACACGCCAGCGGCGAATCCGCGCTACGGCGGGCTAACGATACTGGAAGCAACACGGCAGTTTTTGAAGGGTGGAAAGCGAGAGGCACCGAAGGCCAAGCCCGTCGCGCAGGCCGAAACAAGTTTCAGTTAAATATATAATCGCCAAATCTAACCACTTAGATCCAAAGTGCAGTCCGAATGGCAACAGTTCGGGAGAGGGCGACAGAGCCAAAGGGTTGTGCCCCGGGGACACCACACCATCGGCGCGGTGGACGGCAGTGTAGTACAACAAGCCCTTTGTCCGCAGGCGGTGCGGATTCTGAGGCACAAATCTCGAAATGCTCTTGTATTGTAGGATCTTCCTTGTGTAATTTGCAAGGTGAGTCTACTCTATCGGGTAAACGTATGCCGGAGAGGCCGGTGACGAACAGTCAGTATGAACTAACTCAAACAGCTGTTTAGCTCAGTGATCATGAACTGGATCAAGCGCACGACCCTCGCAGCCACACTGGCCGTGGCTGGCCTGTTGGCCCAACCCATTCTGTCAGCTTCAGGCGACATATATGTATGCGAGACTGAAGAGTGCGAAGTAGTCCTCATACAGGGAGAGGATGCATGGGTCCTGACCATTATCTGTGACGGCGAGCCCACCTAAGTATCTATTGGCGAGGGTGTGTGGGAAGGTTCTCTTTGCTTTGGAGAAATTGATCTTTGAGTCAGGTTGCCTTTGTCTTGGGCAATGGGGACCAACCGGTTTAGTATTCCGGCGGAGGTTCGGTAGCAAGACGGCGACTCTGCTGGCGTCGGTTCTCCTGCTGGTGTGGGGTTGCGGGCAATCGCCAAGTCCTGTCCGGATCATCGATTCGGACGTAATTGGCACTCTCTTGGACGCTGCTCCGCAGACGCTCGTAAACCTAGATGCCCTGCCGGAGCGGGTATGGTACCCAAACCTAGAACTAGGCCACCCGCGGGATTCTATGATTCTGGGAAGTTGGCTCGCCTTCACCTTCGTTGACGACAGCCTATACATCGCGGATTTCAAGGCTAGCACCATCTCTGTGGCGGGGCTTGACGGCGTGCTGCACAGACAGATCGGCCAACGCGGGCAAGGACCGGCAGAATTCACCAACTTGGCTGATCTGGTTTACACCAATGGGCACTTCTTCGCCGGAGAAGAAAGTCGGATACAGGTATTGTCCAGAAACTTAGAGTACGTAGCCTCAACCGATCCAGCGGAATCGGGTCCCTATTTACCTGGAGAGACCCTTTCGGCCTCTTCCACGCGGCTGTATGCTCCATGTGATTTGTCGTATGCGTTCCGCGTCTGCCCACGTAGCGCCATGCTACCCTATGAAAAAGGGCAACCCTTCCTGCGCTCACTGGGCATTACGAAACTCGCTATGGACCTTTTGAAGCTTGGCGTTACGCCTGATGGGCAGTACGTGATTGCGGCATTCGCAGCACTGCCCTACCTGTTTGTGTTCGATGAACACCACGAACACATCCACACCATACGCTTCTTCGGGAAAGAAGTAAGTGCTCACGCCCGCAACTACACAACTACCCGCCCCGGCATGCCTGGCATATTTTTGAACTTACTGTTGACGAATATCCATGTGTTGAGCGACGAATACGTTGCAGTGCCGATCAGAGATCGGTGGCATATCATTCGAATAAAGGACGGTGGCGTGTTTGAGCACGTGGACATAGTCCTGCTGAATCACACAATCTCGGATGATGATGGCTACGTCACAGGTGTCACCCAGGCACGACTTCATGAGGGTCACCTGTACGTGTCCACGACTCGGCTGGCCTACATTCTGCGATACCCATTCCCGCATTAGAGGAATGGACTACGGACTAGCTGCTGGCCTAGCAGCACACTTAGTCCTTGATTTCCACTTGTTGCTGCGCGGAGAATAGGGCGAGGATGGTCTGCCTCCCGATCCATGACGCAGATTACATGGGTCTTTCTACTGAGGTGGGTGGCCGCCTCGGTGATGTCATGCAGCCCGTTGATCCACTGCTGCGTCTTAGCCGCGTGTGCGCCCAGTGGCAACCCCTCTGCATTCAGCACCAACGTCGTATGCAAATGCACACCGTGTGCCTTCGTCGTAGTCTGGTTGCGCCCCGATCACCTCCAAGCCCCTTGCACACAGGGACGGGTACTGTAGTTGATGTCGGTGCCGTCTTGAAAGAACAGGATCGGCTCCGCTGCGCGCATCCGCTTGATCGTTCGGCTGCGATGCGGTGCCAGGATATGCTCGGGCGTGATCCCCTGCTCGTTGGTCTTCTCTTTGAAACGATAATGCCCCCGTATGGCTGCCCTGTCGGATTTCATGGTGGCTGTGAGGCCCCTCCCTCCCTCGATCGATTACAGGCAGAAAGGGCCCAACAAAAAGCCTCTTCGGGGGCTTCTTCCGGCCAGTTGCCCCGGCCTCCATGATTCCCTGATAAATACCTCTTGTTACGAAATCTAACCACTTAGATCCAAAGTGCAGTCCGAATGGCAACAGTTCGGGAGAGGGCGACAGAGCCAAAGGGTTGTGCCCCGGGGACACCACACCATCGGCGCGGTGGACGGCAGTGTAGTACAACAAGCCCTTTGTCCGCAGGCGGTGCGGATTCTGAGGCACAAATCTCGAAATGCTCTTGTATTGTAGGATCTTCCTTGTGTAATTTGCAAGGTGAGTCTACTCTATCGGGTAAACGTATGCCGGAGAGGCCGGTGACGAACAGTCAGTATGAACTAACTCAAACAGCTGTTTAGCTCAGTGATCATGAACTGGATCAAGCGCACGACCCTCGCAGCCACACTGGCCGTGGCTGGCCTGTTGGCCCAACCCATTCTGTCAGCTTCAGGCGACATATATGTATGCGAGACTGAAGAGTGCGAAGTAGTCCTCATACAGGGAGAGGATGCATGGGTCCTGACCATTATCTGTGACGGCGAGCCCACCTAAGTATCTATTGGCGAGGGTGTGTGGGAAGGTTCTCTTTGCTTTGGAGAAATTGATCTTTGAGTCAGGTTGCCTTTGTCTTGGGCAATGGGGACCAACCGGTTTAGTATTCCGGCGGAGGTTCGGTAGCAAAACGGCGTCACTTTCTCGGCCATACGCTGCCGGCTTGTAGCGGCCGGTCTGATGAATGTCGATAGTCTGTCCCGGTCTGCGACAACTGAAGGTGCCGGTTTTTAGAGGATGAGAATGGGGCCGGCCGGGCATGGGTGTATCTGCTGGTGGTCGCCAGTGACACATGCCCGATGATTTCCTTAACCTCGTGGGTCGGCGATCCGTGATCCAGTGCCGGGAATGAGGGCATGGCGCGGGGCTGACGATGCTCACCCCCCCCCCCCCCCGATGTGTTATTATCGGAAATGTTTTAGGACCCGAAAAACGGGTATGAACGGCTGGCAGTGAACCTACGGCGCTTGGCCTTGGGAACCACCTCAGTCGGCCGCGATTATCCCCTAGGGGTACTGATCAACGTCAATACATGATGGGGCCGGCGACAATTAATTATGGATTAAGAGAGAGGCCGAGCTTCGAGGCCGAACAGATTGTTTCGGCCCTATTCCGCAGTGCGTGACGGCGGGCGTGACAGGTTAATCCAGTAGGCCGCCTCCGGACGGACAGTGGTACGGATAGGGTCGCGGAATCGCCGCTTGAGGCGCCTTTATCCGGCCAAGAAGGGTGCTTGCATCGACATTGGCACGGATGCCGGAGTGTGCCAAGTGTTCCGAACTGACGCCAGGCGCTCACCTCGCGCCTTCCTGAAGGCCCTGGGACCACGTCCCAGGGCAGGACAGGACCGCGGACGGCTGCCTACTCAGGGTGCAGGTTCATGCACTGCCTGGGCTTCACTCTGGGCCTCTTGGCGCCGCTTGGAGGCCTCCAGACGGTAGCTGGGCACGTTCAGCTCCAGAATCACGCTGTGATGCACCAAACGGTCTATGGCCGCGGCCGTCGTCATCGGGTCCTTGAAGATGCGCTCCCACTGGCTGAAGGCCAGATTGCTCGTAAGCAGCACGCATGGCCAGCATGAGTGGGCCGTGACCGTATTTCGCGAAGCGGCCTACTCATGCGGCAATGGTTTGGAAGGGTGATTATATAAAGAACTGAAGCATTCTTCCCGATCGGCCGTGTGAAGGGATACACCAGATCGGGGAATTCATGGCGGTTAAATCGGGGCCTGAGCGCAGTTATCGCAAGGGAATCAGCATGGTCAAACTGGCCGAAATGTTTCCGGATGAGCAGGCGGCCGTCCTGTGGCTCGAGGCTGTGATTTGGCCGGACGGTCGTCTGTGCCCGCGTTGCAAGGGCACAGACACGTATGCGGGCACACAGGCCAATGCCGTACCGATGCCGTCCGTGCAAGCGGTTCTTCTCGGTGCGCACAGGTACCGCATTGGCCAGTAGCCGGCTGCCGTTGAAGAAGTGGGTGTGGGCCATTTATCTTGAAATGACCTCCCTGAAGGGCGTCTCCAGCATGAAGCTCCACCGCGACCTCGATGGGACGCAGACTACGGCCTGGTTCATGTTGCAGCGCGTACGGGCCGCCTTTGCGCCCCTGCTGGCCGCTGCGTTCGAGGGATCGGTGGAGGCCGACGAAGCGTACGGGGGTGGCTTGGAGAAAAACAAGCACGAGCACAGGAAGCAGAAAGCCGGACGCGGGCCAGTAGGCAAGACGGCGGTGGCCGGCCTGAAAGACCGTGCAAGCGGGCAGATTCGGGCCGAAGTGGTAGAGAGCACGAATGCAGCGACCTTACAGCCGTTCGTTTACGATAACACCTCGGCACAACGGTCTACACCGATGAGGCGCACGTCTACAAGGGCATGCGTGGGATGCAGCACGAAACCGTCAAGCACTCGGTCGGCGAGTGGGTCAATGGCATGGCGCACACGAACGGGCTGGAATCATTCTGGAGCATGTTCAAGCGGGCGTATCATAGTACGTACCACCACTGGAGCAAGAAGCACGTGCACCGCTACGGGCACCAGTTTGCGGGCAAGCACAACGTTTACACAATGGATACGCTGGAGCAAAGGCAGCACGTCGTGGCTGGTATGGTGGGCAAACGGCTCATGTACGCTACGCTGTCAGCGTAGCGTTGTGCACCAACTCAGTAGATCAATGCATACGGACACAGAACACTGAAATGACAAAAGGCGACCGGCAGGAGCGCAAGCGCTTGCAGGACACGTGGGACAACACGCCAGCGGCGAATCCGCGCTACGGCGGGCTAACGATACTGGAAGCAACACGGCAGTTCTTGAAGGGCGGGAGGCCGGAGGCACCGAAGGCCAAGCCCGCCGCCCAGGATGAGGTAAGCTTCAGTTAACTATGTAATCGCCAAACCGATACGATTGATTGTCATAAACCGGGAAAGACTATTGACATTCATCAAGATGCGATCCCTCTGGCCCAATACACCTCAAAAGAAGAAAAGAAATGGCTAACTTGCGCCCAACTCAGGTGGCCTGCATCATCGGAATATGGAGATAACCCCGTGGAGTTGGCGAACTCACTTGCCGGTCCGTAGTCCAGAACGCACCCACGGCCGGTACACCCAGGCAAAAGCCGCCATCCGCAGCTCTTGCGAAAAGGCCGGCTTGGCTGCACACGCTTCTCACGCAGGCGCCTGGCGCGCCATTGGACGGCTTCGCCAGCAGAATGTGCCGGCCACACGATTGGCGGCGGCCTGTGCAGCAGCTGTAGCGATAGTCACTGTTCTGGCTGGCTGCCAACACGAGCCAGTAGGACGGGAAGTTGAGGGTTTCCCATTTACGATCCAACCTCAAGAAGTAGGAAGTCGAATTTGGAGAGATGTGCAACCGGATGTGGTGGCTATCTTGGACCAATCTGCAGGGCTGCATCGTCCCGGATATCTATTTGAGGATCAGCACGGCAGCCTCTTTGTCACAGACAACGAAGATTACCGGGTCAAGAAGTTTGATGTGGATGGGAAGCTGGTGCAGGTCTACGGCAACGGTAAGGGGAAGGCTCTTGGTGAATTTGAGGCGCCCATGTACGCGTCGGTCGATCCAGAGGGCAACGTCTGGGTGCCTGATCTTTCATTGCAGAGATTGGCCATCTTTGAAGAAGACGGCACGTTGCAGCGCTCGATTTCACTCGATTATAGGCCGTACGGTTTAAGACACCTTTCCGACGGTAGCTACTTCGTTTACATCGTGCAAGGTGGTACTGGTCCCCAATCAGGAATGTTTGGTCTTTATCGCGATGCGGAACTACTCACCCAATTTGGCGCAACGGACCTAGATCCAACGACAGCGGCGGGGAGAGTAATAGCGGTTGACGGAGATCTCGTGTATAGCCCCGCCCGTTTCGAATTCATAGTGCGCTACGACGAAAGAGGGAATGTTGTATATGCGAGGGAGACTCTGCAACAGGAGCAGGAGTCTGTGCTTGAGGATCAAAGCGCAATGCAAGGGTACCCGCTGATGCTCAAGGCATCACTGGGCCATCAAGGCGGACGCATATATATATCTCCATGGGTCCTGTCCGAGAAAAGGAGGCTTTTGGTAATAGATGTCTATAGAGCCGCCGATGGCTCATACGAGTTTTCCTTTGAGCTTCCAGAGCCGCGTTCGGGCATGGATGTTGGTCGGGACTTCATCTATGTAGTGAGGGACACGGCGGTTGTGATATACCGATTGTCGCTGTAGCGGTTTGAGCTAGCCCTGTCGGTTGCTCACTCACTACTTAGGCGCTACGGGCTCGATCAGGAATGAACGGCTCTCATGGTCCTGTGGTACAATCCTGTAGACTACTCCACTCTCCTCAAACACCATGTCTCCAGATACTTCCTCCCTGGCTTCGAGCTCACCCGCATAGGAGTAGATGCTCCACATCCACTTGCCTCGGATATTTGACTTTACAGCGATGTACTCGTCAAGCAAAAGCAAATCCAATTCCATCTCAATGTCTCTGACGACTCTCGCTGCGGCCTCCAAGTCTGGTACATTGGCATACGCCGAGATGTCGGCTGAGTCGTGTATCAGGTCGAAATACGATACACTTCCATCGTGCACATTACAGCTCCACACCTTGTGGGTGAGCGGCAGGAGAAAGTATATCACCCCATCCCTTTCCTTGATATGCTTTAATCCGCCAGTCTTGATGGGCATCATCAAGAGGTCCGCATCAAGGTCGGACTTGCGTAACTCAAGGGGCATGAATTCACCTGCTGCGCTCATCCTGTACAGCAGTACGGTCTCAGGATCCAGAGGTGTGGAATAGCTGCTCATAGTAAAATAGAACCACGGACCGGCCTTGCTCACACCAGTAAAGCGGGTCAGAAATGGGTCAACAAGCTCGCTGAGGCACGCGCCATCTTTGACGGAATAACCTACGAGTCTGCCCTGCCCACGATCTAGTATGAACAATGTGTCCCCGGCGACTGAGTAGGCCGTTACGTCCTGATACTCGCACGGACCTACGCCTTTGGTGCCAATCATCCCTTCTCGCCGATCTGAAACAATTAGAAAGACCCCATCGCGATTGTCAACAACAAGCGCTGTGTCTCCCCGAAGCGGGGTATAACCGTTTACGTTTGCGATAGGCGGCATTCCTTCATCAATGACATACCGCTCCGGGACATCGGATACCACAGGCTCGGGGCTGGATGCATCATTGCGACAGGATGCCACCATTAACAACAGGGCAGCACAGCAAACCTTGTACCACAGCACATACTGCCCGCAGTGGTGACTTTCAGGGCTATCGTTGATCGTCGTCACTCCCGTGTCCTCGAACATGTGTGCCACCGCCGTGGTCAAGGCTTTGACCAGGCAAGGCAGGTCAAGAGCTCTTCCAAGGTTTCAGTGTAAGGTCGTCTCATCTCACGGGCCCGGTTGCATTTTCCTTTAGAGACTAGATGACGAACTAACAGAAAAGTTGCCGCCTTAAGGCTATTATCCGGTGCCGCAATTCATGGCTGTTTGTAGGATAGAGCCAGTAGTGGATTGGACGGAAAACCCTTACTCTCTACCGCTTCTCCGTTCTTCGATACATGAGCTCTACCTGTGCGAGGCTGTCCACGGCTACGGATATTCGCTCACAGGGACCCGCAATGCCACCTACATCCTGGGTCGCCGTGGCGTTGCATTCATCTCCGCCGTGTCCGAATACGAGCTATTCTAAAGTCGCATGGATTACTGATCTGTGCTGGCAGGCTGAGCCCGAGCCCGATTGCTCACCAATGCACGCAAACGCACTCGGCAGCTTCCTACTCGCGCCTTGCGCGGCTACTTGTCTACAGTCTCTTGGTACATGCTGGGCAGATGAGCCGCATCGGCACAGGTCAGCACCGCGTCTGTTGCAGCCAGCGCGATTGCCAGCGGCAGGGCCTCAGCGACACTGGTCAAGAAGAGGAAAGCGGGCTCCCGACTCGAGTCAATAGGCTGTAGGATGCGTGCCATCGTCTGCAGAACGCGATGAGGGCACGCACCTGATGCCGCCGAGCGTTTTCTTTGGCGATTACATAGTTAACTGAAGCTTACCTCATCCTGGGCGGCGGGCTTGGCCTTCGGTGCCTCCGGCCTCCCGCCCTTCAAGAACTGCCGTGTTGCTTCCAGTATCGTTAGCCCGCCGTAGCGCGGATTCGCCGCTGGCGTGTTGTCCCACGTGTCCTGCAAGCGCTTGCGCTCCTGCCGGTCGCCTTTTGTCATTTCAGTGTTCTGTGTCCGTATGCATTGATCTACTGAGTTGGTGCACAACGCTACGCTGACAGCGTAGCGTACATGAGCCGTTTGCCCACCATACCAGCCACGACGTGCTGCCTTTGCTCCAGCGTATCCATTGTGTAAACGTTGTGCTTGCCCGCAAACTGGTGCCCGTAGCGGTGCACGTGCTTCTTGCTCCAGTGGTGGTACGTACTATGATACGCCCGCTTGAACATGCTCCAGAATGATTCCAGCCCGTTCGTGTGCGCCATGCCATTGACCCACTCGCCGACCGAGTGCTTGACGGTTTCGTGCTGCATCCCACGCATGCCCTTGTAGACGTGCGCCTCATCGGTGTAGACCGTTGTGCCGAGGTGTTATCGTAAACGAACGGCTGTAAGGTCGCTGCATTCGTGCTCTCTACCACTTCGGCCCGAATCTGCCCGCTTGCACGGTCTTTCAGGCCGGCCACCGCCGTCTTGCCTACTGGCCCGCGTCCGGCTTTCTGCTTCCTGTGCTCGTGCTTGTTTTTCTCCAAGCCACCCCCGTACGCTTCGTCGGCCTCCACCGATCCCTCGAACGCAGCGGCCAGCAGGGGCGCAAAGGCGGCCCGTACGCGCTGCAACATGAACCAGGCCGTAGTCTGCGTCCCATCGAGGTCGCGGTGGAGCTTCATGCTGGAGACGCCCTTCAGGGAGGTCATTTCAAGATAAATGGCCCACACCCACTTCTTCAACGGCAGCCGGCTACTGGCCAATGCGGTACCTGTGCGCACCGAGAAGAACCGCTTGCACGGACGGCATCGGTACGGCATTGGCCTGTGTGTGCCCGCATACGTGTCTGTGCCCTTGCAGCGCGGGCACAGACGAGCGTCCGGCCAAATCACAGCCTCGAGCCACAGGACGGCCGCCTGCTCATTCGGAAACATTTCGGCCAGTTTGACCATGCTGATTCCCTTGCGATAACTGCGCTCAGGCCCCGATTTAACCGCCATGAATTCCCCGATCTGGTGTATCCCTTCACACGGCCGATCGGAAAGAATGCTTCAGTTTTTTATATAATCACCATTCCAAACCATTGCCGCATGAGTAGGCCGCTTCGCGAAATACGGTCACGGCCCACTCATGCTGGCCATGCGTGCTGCTCCATGGCGGATGTCTGTGCGGCGCATCAAGTCTCCTATGCACGTTAGTCCCAGACAGGCCGGTGCCGCAGCATTCAGCAGTGCGCTGGTACCGATCGGATTCCTGGCTGCTACGCGAGTGTTTCCGGTGGCGTCTTGGTTCGACGCGGTCTTTGTCGGAGCACCCATGCTGCTGATCCCGGCCGTAGTGATCCTTCGACGCCAGGAGTCTACGCTTGCTTTACGGGGTGCCGTGCTCGCGGCCTTCTTCGGGCTCGCGGGCTTCTTGTCCATCATCGTGCTGCTGCCGTTCTATGAAGGCGGGGCGCAAGGAATGATCCCCGACGGCGCGTTCATCGGCCTTTTGGGAATGGCCTTGATGGCTGGGCTTGGCATATTGCTCAGCAGCCTCTTTGCGCGCACCTTGCCCCGCTACCTGGCACTCTTGGGGGTAATGGCCGCGGCCATATGGATGATCGTGCTGGCCACCGAACTGCTGGACATGCGCGCGGCCCCGTGGCTTGGTGCGGTTTGGCTTGCAGCCCATGCCGCGTTTGGCATGGCCCTAGGATTTCACCTCTGTTACGGCGCCACGCTGCGCCGCAACCCGTCGTAGAGCGCAGCCACCAACTCGTGTGCTGTTGCTTCGGGTACGTCCACGATGTGCGGGTAGCGCAGATAGCCCCCGCCTGCTGTGTCCACAGAAACCGTCCGCACGCCAAGCCGCCGCTGGAACAAGGTGCCATTGATCACGAAGGCCTGAAAACGCTCAAAAGGCACAATCCAAAGGTACTGCTGAATCACGCCGCGTCGAACGTACAGCATATCCTCGCCTATTGCGTAGCCGTGGTTGCGATATTGCAGCCATGCAAGACAGCCCAGCAGTGGCACCACGACGTAGCCCCAAAATGCCCAGTTCCATATAAACGCGCCCACTGGAACCAAGACAAGACTGAGGGCAAGCATGTAGCGAACAAACGTGCGCCGAAAATGGACCGAAGAAACTCGTACGAAGGAATCGGGCAGCGTGAAGGAACGGATGTGCGCACCTGTTTCCGTTAGCTCCGACAGTCGGCCCAGGGGAACGGCCATGCGACCGCCGCGCTTGGAAACGTCATAGCCGATGGTCTGCAGCTCAAGCCTGAACCACTGAAACGCCCTCATCAGAGGATTGGAGCGTAAGACCAATGCTTGTATGCGCTTCAGCGGAATGTTCGCTTCCTGGAGCGTCAGCAGGCCATGGCTGCGAATCAGCTTGTCTGCCAAAAGGTGCAGCTTGAAGTTGTAGAAGCGCGTAATCGTAACCACAACGCCGGTAACCCAGGCCAAGACACAGGTGGCCAAGATCGTTGCCAGCGCGATGATCCAGCCAACGCGCTGGGCCGCACTCGCGAGCTCCTCGGCTTTGGCGCTGCCAATCCAGTCGATCACATCCTGTTCGCTGATGCCTGACAGCTGCTGTACGTACGCCAAGCCGGAAATGATGATAGCGATGTAGATGAGGGAAAAGCGAAACGCACCCGAAAGGAACACCCGCCGCAAGGACATCGCCACCAGGAGGTTGCCCTTGGGCGCCATGCTGGCGGCTGCCGGTTCAGCAGCGGCTCCCTCAGCGGCAGGCAAAGCCTGTTCGGATCGGCGTCGTACCACATCGCGAATGTTCTGCGCCTCCGTGTGGCTGGTATATTCCAAGACGCCTTCCGCCTCGTTGCTGCCCGCAGTCATCAGCTTCACGCTGCTCAATCCGAAAAGCCGTGGAAGCAGGCGCCGCTCAATTGCCACATTCTGCACGCGTTCCAGCGGTATGTTGCGCTTGCGGCGGCGAAAGACACCGCTGCGGATGATGATTTCACGATCCGTAATTCGATAGCTGAATCGCATATAATGCGCCACGATCAGCGGCAAGGCTACCGCACCATAGGAAACCCAGAGGCCGACTATCACCAAAAGCTGCAACCGCTGCTGAGAATCCGATACGCTTGCGGTCGCAGAAAAGATGGCCAAGGCCAGTGCGGGAATGCTTCTGAGCACGCGCAACACCAATGTGAGCGCATGGAGCCGCTGCCGCTCAGACTGCATATTCATTGATGAAGTGCTTCACTTCACTACGCAGCCGTTCGGCTTCTTCAAAGTCCAATCCCGGTAACACCACGTTGCTGCTCTGGGTGCCGGCCGTGTGCACGACCAGGCGGCCAAGGTCGAAGTTACGTTCGATCACATCCTGCGATACATCAAGGTGCTGAATGCGCCGAAGCGGCACGATGGTATGCACGCGGTTCCAGATGCCGCGCGTCAAAGCCAGCTCCTCCGCGCGCAAATCATAGCGCCAAAACCGGTATCGGAGACTGGGCAGAATGGTTACGTTGGCGATAGCAAAAACCAGCACGACTGCGGAGATAAGGCCCAGCGGCAGCGTGCGGTCGGCCTTGGCGATGCCGGCGATGTCCACGCTGATGGCGATCACCAGGACGATGACCCAGAAGAGTGCGATCTTCAAGCGCCAGACGCTCTTGATTGCCGGTGCAAGCGGCTTCATGTTAATGGTCAAATCTGCCTGGGTCGAGAAGCGTTAAATGAAATGCAGCGAGGCACGGTTTCACAGCTTGGCATGGAAAAACCAACAATCAGCATTCTGGGGTGCGGCTACCTGGGACTGCCTGTAGCTCAGGCGCTTGTGGCCAAGGGCTGGCGCGTGCGCGGCTCCACAACCACAAAGCAGCGCCTGATCAGTCTGGTGGAAGCCGGCATAGAGCCGTACCTGCTGCGGCTGACTCCCCGCGTTGAAGGTCCGGCCCTGGACGACTTTTTTCGGTCGGAGCAGCTCTTTATAAACTTTCCGCCTGGCCGGCGGCGACCCGATGTGGAGGCGTTTCTCTCCGCGGCCATAAAGGCCCTGATCGCGCGCATGACGGGCGTGCGATTCGTAGTGTTTGCAAGCTCCACGAGCGTGTATGCCGCGGAACAAGCGACGGAACGCGAGGCGACTGCGCCCAGCACTGCTTCGGGTCGCGCCTTGCTGGACGCAGAAGCGCAGCTTGCCCGTTGCCAGGATTTCAGCACCACCATTCTTCGATTTGGGGGACTCTATGGATATGCGCGGCAGCCGGGACGCTTTGCGCATGCCAGGACCAATGGTGCCGCGCGTGTCAACCTCGTGCACCGCGATGATGCAGTGGCGGTGACGGTGCGCGTACTGGAGGAATCTGTGAGGAACGAAGTATTCAACGTCGTAGCCGACCGCCACCCAACGAAGGACGCATTTTATCGCCAGGCTGCCGCTTGGCTCGGGCAGCCAGCACCAGTGCTGCACCATGATCCGACGCTGCCGGTCAGACGCATCAGCAATGCGCGCCTCAAACGACGCCTTGGATACCACTTCCTGCACCCGGACCCCATGGTGCGTGCGCCGTAGCCTTGAACACGCGCCCGCCTTGCGGGTATCAGGATCTGACATAGAATACTGCCGCCATGCTGAATCCACTCACGGAAAAAGAGCGCGATATTCTGATCTTCAAGGGTACGGAGCGTGCATTCTCGGGCGAATACAACGACCACTATGCACCCGGCACCTACGTCTGCCGCGCTTGCGATGTACCACTATACAGTTCAGAAGCCAAGTTCAAATCGGGGTGCGGCTGGCCGAGTTTTGACGAAGAACTTCCGAACGCCGTAGCCCGGCAAATGGATCAGGACGGACGCCGGACAGAGATAATCTGCAGGAATTGCGGCGGCCACTTGGGCCATGTCTTCAGCGGAGAGCGCTATACGCCAAAGAACACGCGGCACTGCGTGAATTCGTTGTCAATGAAGTTCATCGCAGCGGAATAATCCTAGTGCCGTGCCCAAGGCGTACACGTACGCAGCATGTGCCGGAGGTGGGACTCGAACCCACACGTCCGTTGGGACACAGGTTCCTAAGACCTGCGCGTCTGCCATTCCGCCACTCCGGCTGGAGCCGCTCTATCCATCATGTGCACGGATTGTTCCGTTGAAACGCTTTGGGCTGCTGCGTCTAAGTACATGCATAGGCGTGCTGGTGATTGCTCTGGTCAGCACTAGCCATGCCCAGAGCCCCGTTCAGTGGACGGTGGGCATGCATCCCGCGCATCCGGTCGACACCACATGGCTGGACAACCTCCAGATGGGCTCCGTGCGCATCGGAAGCTGCTCTGCAGCGCTGGTGACGGCTACCGGACTTTTGGCCACGGGCTACGAATGTGCCCACCGCCATGTGCGCTCGGCCTGGCGCGTGGAGCATGTGCCCCTGGATAGCGGTTTCTATGCGCAGGACCTTTTCGAAGAGCGACGGGTGCCCGCACTGTTTGCAGACCACCTGCTGCATGTCAGCGAGGCCACCGCGACCGCACTGCCAGACACCACATGGGAGCAGGATGGTGGGCGCTTTGTGCGGGAGGTAAGACCGGTCGCGGACAGTACGCACTTTCTTGCGTACACCTACCAGCGCTACGATGATGTACGTGTGGTCATGATGCCGGAACGGGCGGTTGCCACCTTTGGTGGAGACCACGCCGCGGACATCTATCCACGATACGGCTTGGCGTTTGCTTTCCTGCGCGTCTATGACGCAGAGGGGGGTCCAGTGGTGACCGAGAAGTACTTGCCGTTCAGCACAGCCGACATCATCCCTGGCGCGGTGCTCTACAGCATCGGATTCGCGGATCAGGTACCGGAGATATCTTCCGGGACAGCCGCAGGGTATGCATACAACGGGACCAGGGCCCCGCCCCATACGACGCTCTTTGGGCTTTATGACCTGCACTATTCCCACAGGACGGGCTCCGCATGGCACCTGCCGGCACCGTGGCTCGCGGCGCGCCGCGCTATGGATCTCTCAACGCAGCTCAATGCGGCCGTTACCGCGCCGTGCACGCCCAACGGTGCACCGGTGATCAGCATCGACCTTGAGCTCCAAGGCGTAGCTTATGATCAGACCGCTACTGCCGAGGGGATGCGCTGCATCGTCGTAACGGCCGCGGGTATCTACGAAGCGCTGCGTACACGCTATGATGCCGTGCCGCTGCTTTATGAACTGGAAGAAGAAGGACTGGATGAGTATGCGCCGTAGCACCGTGCTGATCTTTGCACTCTTGATCGGGTGCAGCGCTCCGCACGAGGTTGCGGTAGTGACGCAGCGTGCACCGCGTGTGGAGGCGGTGCAGCCTGCATCCGGTCCGGCAATTGAGACTCCGTTATTGCCGCCCGTCGTTGCACAGGCTGGTCGGTTTGACGGGGGTAAGATGTGGACCTTTGACAATCCGCCTTTGGCGTATTTTCAAGATCGCTACGGGCTGGATGTGGATTCCCTGTGGCTTGCCCAGGCGATGCAGGGTGCGCTGCGATTTGGCAATCAGTGTTCAGCATCGTTCGTGTCTGGTAACGGCCTGGTGCTGACCAACCACCACTGTGCGCGCGCCAGCATCACAAAGGTGAACGAAGAAGGAGAGGATCTCCTGCAGGATGGGTTTTTGGCGGCAACGCAAGAAGAAGAACGCAAGGTTACAGACCTGCATGTTGAGCAGCTTATACGCATTGAAGACGTTACGTCCAGCGTTCTGGCCGCCGGGCGCAGGGTGCGGGGCGACGATGAACAAGCACGGGTGCGTGCGTCCAGGATCGCAGAGATCGAGCGCAACCGGACCCGGCTGGTCGCTGCCGAAGACTCTTCGCTCCGCGTCCAGGTAGTGGAACTGTTCAGCGGCGGACGGTACGCGGCGTACACGCTGCGACGGTATGACGATGTGCGCCTGGTGATGGCACCCGAAAAGGCTTTGGGTTACTTCGGCGGCGAAACCGACAACTTTACGTATCCGCGCTATGCGTTGGATCTGGCGTTCTTTCGTGTGTACGATTCGTCCGGCAAGCCCTACGTAACCGAGGACCATTACCAGTGGAGTACGGACGGCACGTCGGAAGGTGATGTCGTGTTTGTAGTAGGCAATCCCGGCGCTACGAGTCGCTTGGGCACTGTTGCGAGCCTTGAGCATGCGCGCGACCACTCGCTGCCCCTCCAAGTGGCATGGCTTGAGAAGCGCGTGGACGCCCTGGATCCTTTCCGGGAAGATGACGCGGCGGGCAACGCCTACTTTTCGTTGAGCAACAGCCTGAAGTCTCTCCGCGGTCAACTGGAGGGCCTGGCGGATGGGCGACTGGTTGCGCGCCGTGGCGGGGACGAGCGGCGACTGAAGGAGGCTGTCGCGGCCTCGGATTCACTTACAGACCTTTACGGCAACCTGTTCACCGACATCGAGGAGCTGCAGTACTCCAAGCGTGCCGAGATCAGCCGTTCCCAGGCTTTTGCATTCTTCGGTACATCTCTCGGGTCGCGCGTGCTGACACGCGCGCTTTATGCATACGTTTACGCTATGCTCAAGCGCCGGGGCTACACGTCGGAACAGGAATTCGCCGAAATCCGCACGGAGGCGATGGAATTCGAGAGCCTGCCGCACGAGGCCGAGGTCGCGCTGGTAGCCCTGCGCCTTAAGGATATTCGCGACGCGCTCGGAGAGAACGACCCGTCGGTGCGGCGTATCACCAGCGGCCAGCCCATTGACAGCGTGGCGGCGCGGCTCATCGCCGCTACCGCTCTGATGGATACCACCGGACTTGATTCGCTGCTGCGCGGCAGCTATCTGAGTAGCGACGATGCAAGCGTACCAATCATTGAGGTTCTGGCACCGCTGGTACTTACGGCTCAAGGCCAGGCCCAGAGCTTCGGAAATCGGGAGGAGCTTCTGACAGCCAAAATAGCGCAACTGAAGTTTGCGCTAGACAGCACCGGTGTGGCCCCGGACGCTTCCTTTTCCTTGCGCCTCGCCGACGGCATCGTCAAGGGATACAACTACAACGGCACTCGGGCACCCGCCTATACCACCTTTTACGGCTTGTACGACCACTATTACGCCTACCACAGCGTCAGCTTGGAGTGGGACCTGCCTGATCGCTGGCTTTCGCCTCCGGACGCTATGGACCTGTCCGTACCGCTCAATCTGGTCAGCACCAATGACATCACGGGCGGAAACTCGGGATCCCCGCTGCTTAATCGGGACCTTGAGATTGTCGGCCTGGTCTTTGACGGCAACATTGAGTCGCTGCCTAATGTGTTTCTGTATACAGACCAGACGGCGCGGGCCGTCTCTGTGGATTCCCGCGGCATTTTGGAGGCCTTGGAGCATATCTACGAAGCTCACCGCCTCGTGGCCGAGCTTACCGCGCCGTCCCCTTAGGCCGTACTGCGCTGCAAGGTCTTGCCGAAGGGGAGCGCGTTACGCCGTGAAGGCTGGCACTGGCGACAGCAGACCCTTGGCAGCAACCAGTGTGCAACAGTCGTCGCCCTGCTTGCGTACGCTGTACAACCAAGGGTCTGCCATAGAGGGCCTGCTAGTTTGCGCCGAGCCAATGAGCGCCGCATGGATCGGCGCAAACACATGACTACAGCAGTCAGCGCCAGCGGCCGTCCGGACAGTTCGATGCGATGCTGGTACCAGGCCTTATGACATCGCGCACCAGCACCGGACAGCACGAACGCCAGATCGGCCTGCTGCTCAGTGGGGGCGGAGCCCGGGCAGGCTACCAGGCTGGCGTGCTGCAGTACATGGGGGAGCTGGCACCAGAGTTCACGGTACCGATCATAACGGGTGTATCGGCCGGTGCCATCAATGCAGCCTTCCTGGCGAGCTATCCTGGACTCAAGGAAGCCTCTCGGCTGGTTGAACATTGGCAGGAGCTGGACGAACGGCAGGTGTTCAAGGCTGAGTCGCTGCTCTCGCTGGTGCGGCGGTTTTCACAAGGAGCACGTGACCCGAGAATCTATGGCGCATCCGATGCGCTCTTGGATACCGCGCCGCTGAAGGCGTTTCTGGAAGCGCGTTTGCCTTGCAAAGATGGCGTGTTGACCGCCATCGGGGACAACATCGCGCGCGGCACGCTTTTTGCCGTATGTGTTACTGCCACCCGCTTTTCGACGGGGCAGACTGTGTCATGGGTGCAAGGCCGAGGCCTGGAGGAATGGAAGCGACCCACGCGCGTAGGCGTGCAGGTGGAGCTGACGCTTGACCACTTTCTGGCTTCGACAGCACTGCCACTAATCTTCCCTGCCATCCGTATAGATGGTGACTGGTACGGCGATGGCGGCATACGGCTGCGTGCGCCGTTGGCACCGGCCATACACCTGGGCGCCACCGACATCATTGTGATTTCTACCCGCAAGCAGCGTGCCGCAGCGGAAGTCGCGATTCCTGTTACGACCGGCTATCCACCGGCGGCTCAGATCGTAGGCATGCTGCTTAATGCCGTGTTCTTGGACACGCTGGATCACGATGTGCTGACGCTGAAAAGGATCAATGCCCTCGTCCGACGTATTCCGCCCGCCCAGCGCTTGGGATTGCGCGAGATCAGGTGCCTGTGTATTGATCCTTCGGAGGACCTGGGTAAGCTGGCCAGCGCGTACAAGCTGCGCGCGAAGGGAGCCATTCGCCTCCTCAACCGTCTACTGGGCACCGAACACACCGAGAGCCCCGACTGGCTCAGTTTGCTGCTGTTCAATCCCGAATACCTGAGTGCCACTATTCAGATAGGCTGGGATGACGCGCGGCGCATGAAAGACACCATCGAATCATTCTTGGAGGCAAGATCATGACATCAATGACATCAATGGCAACGCACCGCAGTGCCCTTTCATGGCTGGGGGCTCTGCTGACGGTTGTGTATGTGTCACTGGCACCGAATGCCACGGCCCAGACCCAAAGTGATGTGGCATCCGCGCCCGAGGGCCAGACAGTCTCATCACAAGCCGCAGCGCAGCCTTATGTACCACAGCGCACCTTGTGGCGCAGTATGGGCTTTGGTATGGCAACGGACCAGCGAGGAATAGAGACGGATCGGGACTTGCGGATGCGCAGGGTTCAATTCGGCGGCGCGGCCTGGTACAACCGCGTGGAAGCGCTGCATCTCGGCCTCAACATGACGGTCCGTTCAAGTCCGTACTTCACCTTGCACGGAGGCGGTGGCAGCAGCATTGGCCTCTCCAAGGCGGACCGATGGACCGGGCACATCTCGGGCACGCTCACTTCCCTGGGTGATACCCGTGTCTTTGCCAGCAGCGGCTACCAGACCCGAACAGCACGCCGCTATGGCGCCACCAGTTATGTTACGCCCTTGGCCAATTCCGTGGCGATGCTGACCGGCGGTGATGACTATTTTGACTACTACCGCAGCGAAGGCTTCTATGCATCCGCCGGCATCGATCTCAAGGAGATTCGCACGCGACTCACAGGAACCTACCATGACGAGCGCCATGCGTCTTTGCCCCTTACGACCAGCTACGACCTGTTCGGCGCAGCGGCGCTGCGCGACAATACCGCCATAAACGCAGGACACATGCAGACCGTATCGGTCCAGTTGGCCGTTGGCGACCCCGTATCGACGGACACGCCGATTGCATTGCGGAGCCTGGTGCTTGGCGCGGAGTCCACCCTGCCCGACACGGAATTCAGCTTCAGGCGATACTGGGCCGATGCGCGGTGGCGACAGAAAACGCTGAGATGGTCCGGCCATCAAAGAGCCATGCTGGATCTTCGGCTTGTCGCGGGCACCAGTACGGGCCATCTGCCGCTGCAGCGGGCGTTCATCGTGGAGTCGGGCCTTTCGGTGTTTACCACCTTCGGTGCGTTGCGCTCTGTTTCAGGGCGACCATTCGAGGGCGAACAGGTCGTGGCATTCTTCTGGGAGCACAACTTTCGTTCAATGCTGACGGATATCCTCGGATTTAAATGGCTCTTTGGCAGTACCGACTGGATCATTTTTGGCGGGCATGCTCGCACTTGGGCCCCTGCGCAGGGGCTTGGACCATACGCAACCACCTTTGTGTCCAGGATTACAAACGGCGCCTACCACGAGCTTGGTGTTTCGCTTGGTGGAATAATGCACGATGTAAGCAATGTAAGACTGGACTTCGCCAAGCCGCTGCATGGTGGCCCCGTACGCATTGGGCTGGGGCTCAGCAAATCCTTCTAAAGGCCCACCAGGATGCGTAACGGCACTTGGCGCAGTAATGACGTTGCGCCCAGCGTACATGGAGCATGCCGGCACCTAGGCATTGCGGGGGGCTTGTGTCTGCTTGCGGGCATCGCCTTGGCGCAGGCCGTCATGGGCCAGGTGATCCATGGTCGCGTGGTGGACGTTGCGACTGGCAGCCCGCTGTCAGCGGCTTCCATTCAAGTAGACGGGACGTATCGCGGCACCATCACCAATGTGGACGGGTTCTACGAACTCAAGGTGGATGCATTGCCCGTGACACTGGTGGTGCGCTTTCTGGGCTATGAGACTATCTACAGGGTCGTGGAAGATGACGCTGCGCTGGAGCAGCACTTCGCGCTTGTGCCTGTTACCTACGTGTACGCGGAGATCACGGTAAGTGGCGAAGATCCTGCAAATGCCATCATGCGCGAGGTGATCGCACGAAAGAAGCAGTGGCGCGCCTCACTGGAAACCTATGAAACGCAGGGATACAGCCGATTCAGCATCGAAAGCGATACCAGCGTGGTCTGGGTGATGGAGTCCGCATCGACGGCCTACTGGGATCGGGAGCGGGGCATGAAGGAGCGCATCACGGGCAACCGCTCCACAGCCAATTCGATCCTTGACGATACGGTTATGCCCGTGGCAATGACCGTGGCCAACCTGTATGACGACAACGTCTTCATCGCGGGTCACAATCTGATGGGTGTCACGCATCCCGATGCACTAAGCAGCTACGACTTTACGCTGGAGGGAACAAGGATGCTGGACGGTGTCACGGTGTACAGCATTGCCGTCGCACCCAAAAATCGGCTTTTCAGCGGTTTTCACGGACGCGTGTCGGTCCTTGACAGCGCCTTCGCGATGGTGGATGTCGAGCTGCAGCCAGGCGAATCGTTTCTGTTTCCGCAGCCGATACAGCGATACGAAGTGGCGTACCGGCAACAGTTTTCCTCCTTTGGCGGAGACTACTGGATGCCCGTGGATTTTCGGTCTGAAGTCTTGGCCAAAATCAGCATGCCGGGGCTATTGAGCTTTCCCGCATTCAAGATCGACCATGTGGCCCGCTTCACCGATTACCAGGTCAATGTGCCGGTGCCTGAGGAGCTGTACGCAGAGGAGCAGCGGATTGAAGTAGACTCCGCGGCCGTGGAAGAGGGTCAGGTGTTCGAAGAGCCTGGGCTTGTAGTCCCGCTTACTGAGGCGGAGACGGCCGCCTACAACAATCCTGACATTGAGGACGACTTCGAGGAAGCCTTTACGCCTGGGGGCCTGCTCGGCCGTGCCATGCGCTTCTCGGGCGGCGGCTTGTCGGATTCTGAAGGTGAGGAAAACCGCACGGACACTACGCGTAACGCAAGGGTCTTGAATCTTCTGCGCCCGATGCTGCAGGAAGTACGGTATAACAGGGTTGAGGGCTTGCACCTTGGAATTGGATCGGACTGGGACTTCGCACGGCACTTCAGCGTGGGCGGCAATGCCGGTTGGAGCTCCGGCCTTCGGGGCAGCGATCGCTGGAATTGGCACGCGTCGCTGGGTGCGGCCTCGCCGGGCGATGTGTCCGTGTTTGCCGAGGGACGATATGAGCATACAGCGGCATCGCGCTACGAGAAGGGTGGCTACCACTACTGGTACAACAGCGTCGGGATGGTGCTGGGTGGTGCCGACTACTTTGATTACTACCGGCGCGAAGGCATAGCGCTTACGGCAGGCGTAGCGCGGTCCGAGCCGCATATGCGGCTGGCAGGCACCTTTAGGGATGAAATGCACCAGTCCCTGCCGATGACGACCAGCTACGACGTACTCGGCAGGCCGCCCTTGCCGGTCAATCCCGCCATCGTGCCAGGGCAAATGCAGTCGGTGGAGATCGCCCTTGCCATTGGTCGGAGGCAGTTCTTTTCGGGCCCCACCGGTAATCGCACGCTGACGTTGGGCGCAGAACTCAGCACACCGCGGTCCGACTACGCTTTTCAGCGCTATTGGATTGATGCTTCGTGGCGACAGATCACCTTCGGTAGTCGGCGATTCTTGTCCGCGCTGCTGCATCTTCGATTCAAGGCAGGCATTGGCAGCGACAACCTTCCACTCCAGCGCGTGTTCATCGTTGACAGCCGCTTAGGGGAGTATGCACAGTTTGGGACCCTGCGCGCAGTGCAGGACCGGCCGTTTCAGGGAAACGATATGGTTGCGTTTTTCTGGAAGCACGACTTCAGGACGATGATCTTCGAGGCCTTGAGGCTCGGCACGGTAGCCCGAAGGGGATACGGCATTCAGCTCTTCGGGGGGCACGCCAGAACCTGGTTTCCCGGGCGACAACTCTACGGCGACAGGCAGTCCCCGGTGCGCTTGGGCACGAATGGGTCGTACCACGAACTCGGTATCTCTCTAAGCGGCATCTGGGGCTTGCTTCGCATTGACCTGGTGAAGCGATTAGGCGATGGCCCTTTCCGCGTTACGTTCGGAACGTACAGCCCATTCTAGCGCCACTACTGCGCGCATTGTGGCCCCGGCAGCCGTGAAGCTGCATTCAGCCCCAGATCTCACCTGGCCATGGGCCCGCGGAGTCTGGCTCCTGGTTCTTCTGGGGACCTATGCGGTTCCTAGCCAAGGCCAGGTTGCGGTCCGCGGCCTGGTGCGCGATGCCACTACCCTGCAGCCATTGCCTGCCGTGCACATCATCCTGGAAGGCCAGGCCCAGGGAACGATTACCAACAAAGGCGGCCAGTTCGAGATTGTTCTCCCTTCGCTGCCTGCTGCCCTTCTTGTGCGGCACCTGGGCCATGAGACGTTTCGCGTCGTTATTGGGCCCAACGACGCGCGGGAGATCGTTGTAGACCTTGTCCGGACTGTTTACGAGCTGGATGCGGTCATCGTGGTCGGAGATCTGTTCGCGGAGAACCTTATGCGAAAGGTCCTCGAGCGCAAGCGGCAGCGCCGCAGGCACCTCCGCAACTGGCAAGCGCAGGGGTACTCGCGCATCACACTCACGCGCAAAGACGCAGTGGTGCTGGTATCCGAACATGTGTTCGATGCGTACCGCGATGCCGCGCGAGGCGCCCGGGAGGTGATTCGGTCGCGCCGCGAAACGGCTGGTTTCTACGAGCAAATGGGCATCGATATCATTCCCGCTGACTTCTCGGAGGACTATGTACCTATCCAAGGGCTCTCGTTCATTGGTCCTACGCATGCAGATGCCCTGAAGCACTACCACTTCTCTTTTGCGGGCACCCGGAAGTATGCCGGCCAGACGGTCTACGACCTGTACATCGCCCCCAAGGAAGGCCTGCAGGCCGCTTTCGTCGGCAACATAGCCATCTTGGATAGTGTGTACGCGCTTGTGGAAGTAGACCTGAGGCCGGCGCGACATGTTACGTTCGCGCCGGAGATTACGCGCTGGAGCGTAGCCTACCGCCAGCAATTTGCCGCAGTGGATTCCTTTTGGCTGCCCTTGGGACTTCATGCAGAAGGATCGATCCACATAGTGCCCAAGGCCTCGCGGGTAGGCCCCGCGGGCTTTCGGCAAGTAGCGCTCTTCAAGGGTCATGCGGCCAATCAGCCGCTGCCTGCCGCACCGTATGAACAGGCCACACAGGTGGTGGTGGACGAGCCGTCCGTGTTCGCAGACGATCTGTTCCTCATGGGACGCGACATCATTGCGCTTATGCCCGCGGAGACTGTGGCGCTGGACGCGTTGACCCTGCAGCGGCTTACGCTCCGCGAGGCGCTACCACCAGTCGGCGTTGCCCAGGCTCCACGCGTGGCAGCGTCGCTCAGCGAACAGCCTCAGTTCGTGTGGCCCCTGATATGGGGCGTCGAGCCGTGGGTGCAGTTTAACCGGGTGGACGGCTACCTTGCTGGGGCGGGCTATGCCGTGGATCGTGGGCGTTGGAGCGCTGGCGGGCGCCTGGCGAAGAGCACGGGCGATAATGGTACGCGCTTCGCCGCGCGTTATTCTCGACATGTGGGTAATCGCCTCAAAACCATGTGGGCAGTGGGCCGAGAAATCGCGCCGCAACGGCCTTCCAGGATCTACAGCCTTGCGCTTAACAGTGCCGCATCGCACGCTGGATCTGGAGACTATTTCGACTACTACTGGAAGTGGTGGAGCCGCGCACGCGCCAGTGTCTCGTTCCCGAAGGTGCGCATCGGTGCCGGTCTGCGCGCAGAAAGTCACCTCAGCTCGGAGCAGTCCGTACAGCGAGCGTGGCCGCTCAACAACAGCTTCCGGTCCAATCCGCCTGTTACGGAGGGATACTGGTGGATTGCAGAGCTTTCGGTGCATACCGGCGATCCATGGCAACCCTTTCGGATGGGTCCCACGCATCACGCGGAGGCGCGCCTGGAGTACGCCTTGACCGCCGACGCCCCGTCCTACGGCAGGTACGAAGTCTGGCTGGATTCGCACCTCAAGACATTACTTCGACGGCGCCCGCGCCCTATGATATTGGCGATCCGTTCGATGGCTATCCGCACCAGCGGTGCGCTGCCGGCCCAAGGTCTGGTCGTTATCGAGGGCACCATGGGTCCGGTCGCTGCCCTGGGGGTACTCCGCTCCCTGCGTTCCGCACGGCTTGTGGGGCACCACGCGGCGGGATTCTTCTGGGAGCATGATTTTCGGACCGTATTGTGGGAAGTGCTGCGACTGCGCCCGTTGTATGAGCGGCAGACCGGTGTCACCCTTGGCGGCGGGCACGCGCGGACTTGGCCTGGTACCATCCACCATGAAGTGTCGCTGTCGGTCACAGAGGTGTTCGGCAGTCCGTTTCGCGTTGACGTTACGCGCCGATTGGACCACCCGGGCTGGCATGTGAGTATAGGATTGTCTCGGATGTTCTAGGTGCCAACCGCGCTCCGACCGTGGGCAGCGGCTGTCGTGCGTCCGACCAGGAATCATTTCTGGCTGGCGCCATGCCGCAGAGATTCGAATTCGTAGCGTTGCATGGACGACAAGGGTGCTTCGGCCGCGCCGCGCAAGAGTCGAAAGCGAACCTATGCGGCTGCCAGCACCGCCAGCGCCATGGCTGCGATGCCTGGAGCTACCAGGTTGTCGTTGGCGCGTCCTGGGAAGGCCTCGGCGGCGGTGGCACAAGCCGCCGCGGCCACGCCGTGCCACAGCACAATCCCGGGCCACAGTGCCAGGATCAAAGTCCCCACTGCCATGTACGCCAGGGAGCCCTCTATGGTGCTGGTGCTGCGGGGCCAGCGGTGCCGTCCAAGCACATGCCCGGTCAATGCCGCAATGGCATCGCATACCAGATGCATGGCCAAGGCCGCAGCAGCCATGTGGACCGGGAACAGCAGCACCAGTGTTACGGACGAGAGGTGCACCCAGGTGGCACCGTTGACTATGACCTTTCCGGGTACGCTGGGAATCTCCGACGGGCGCATGAGGGATCCCACAGTGCGGCGAATGAACGCAGCAAATCGCACCGAGCGCGCCCGCAGCATGTCACCGCAGGCCGACAGTGCACAAAGGGGGATCAGAATCCAGAGCGACTGTTTACCCAGCAGCATAATCAGGCCAGGCAGCGCAAGGGAAGCGAAGTGCAACAGCTTCCGCCCGAACTCGCTAGGGGCTGAACCCATAGAAGACTCCATAATCACGGTAGGCCATGCGCTGTGCTGTCCTGTACGAGGATAACCATTTGGTAGCGGTCAGCAAACCCGCGGGTCTGCTGTCGCAAGGAGATCGCACAGGAGACCACTCGGTGGTCACGCTGACCAAGGCCTACCTCAAGGAGAAGTATCACAAGCCGGGCAATGTGTATCTGGGGCTCGTTCATCGTTTGGACCGCCCCGTTTCGGGTGTCATGATTCTTGCGCGAACCTCCAAGGCCGCGCGCCGCCTCAGCCTGCAATTCAAGGAGCGCACGACACATAAGCACTACTTGGCCTTGGTGGAAGGGGGGCTTGAGGGCGAGGGACGCTGGCGAGACTTTCTGATCAAAACCCGAGGCACTGCACGCGTAGTGGCAAATACGCATCCCCTTGCCAAGGCTGCCCTGCTTTCGTGGAAGACAGCAGGGCATGTGCGCGGGTGCACGCTGGTTTCGGTCACGCTGCATACGGGACGTGCCCATCAGATCCGTTGTCAGATCGCACACCGCGGCCACCCTGTGCTGGGTGATATGCGTTATGGTGCGGAGCGCACCTTTGATGGGCGCAACGTGGCGCTGCACAGCCGCACGTTGGTGGTGCAGCACCCGGTGCGGAAGATACCGGTGACAATTACGGCACCGCTCCCCGAAACGTGGCACCCGTGGGTGCCGCGCCTGCCAGCGGGGCTATGATTCATCCGCGCCGCAGGAATCTGACGTTTTGGCACTGAGCGTACGCAAAGGTCTGGGCGCACGCACGAAACGCAGCAGTCGCGTTCGCGCGTTCTGGTGGCATTCAGGCCAGTAGAGATCTGGTATCCGAACGGGGGGACGCTGAGACGCTTCTGTGGTCCCGGTCTCAGCACCCATGGTGTCATAAGATTGCGGGTAGTCCGCGCATTGCTTCTGCTGGCCGCATGCAAGGAGGGCGCGGCGGCAGACCTCTGACCTTTTGGACAAATAACAGTGAAGTGCGCACGGCCTGCTGTAACCTGTCCCACAAGCGTTCGTAAAGCGTCCCGAAACCCAGTGACATTCCTCTAACTTCAACTTCGTTTGTACCATGAAAACTCTGTTTGCTTTTGCACTTGGTTTGATCCTTGTTGCACCCGTGGCTGCCCAAGACGCGCAGCCGGAAGTATCGGACGAGGTCCGGTGGGCTCTGGCCGCTGCCCAGATCAATGCCTCCCTTGAGGACGACAACGACGCCATCAAGACGCAGACGCTCAAGAATGCGATCGTGCTGGCTACCTTGTATCGCGACAAGGTAGACCTGTCGGGCAGTGTTCGCTCCATTCGCACTATTCACGAGACCTCCACCAGCTCCAATCACCGGCGCCTGGCCCTGGCAGCGCTGCAGCTGATCGGGACGGTCCGGGCGCAGGACTACCTGGTGCGCCATACCACACCAGAGCAGTTTGACGAAGGCCGCTTGGTGATCGCCTCTGTGCTGAACGACTATTACGTGAATCGCACGGAGAAGGCCACATCGTAGCCGCTGGCACCCTGTTCGACCGGTCAAAAGGCCCCAGGCGCTCGGAGCGTTTGGGGCCTTTTGCTTTTGTGGGGACTGTTAAACGGCTATAAATACAGGCACACATGCCGCGCAACGGGTTCGTGCAGCGCGAACGAGCGGCAGAACACCAGGCTCCGTGACGAGCCGCTGGCCACTACGCCTTGCAGTATGTGGGAGCGCGCAGCTTTTTGACGCGGATTTAGCGCAGCCTAAGGCGGTATCCTCGTAGGTTATGGTCTGCCAAGTTCGCTGCGTAATGCACAGCTTCGAGTCGAGCCAGGACGATGTAGCCCTGTGGCCGGCAAGCCACCTCACCGCTGCCATGCGGGCAGGAGCGCTCCGCCCGCTGGAGGTGGCTGAAGCCTGCCTTCGGCGCGTCAGCGAGCGCAATGGCGTCCTGAACGCTGTCGTGACGCTTAATCCCAACTTCCTGGCGGAGGCGGAGGCGCTGGGCAAACGCGCCGCACCGCATGGGCTGCTGTACGGCCTGCCCGTGGGCATCAAGGACACCACGCCGGTGGCCAAACTGCGCACGACGTTTGGATCGTCCACGCTCAAGGAGTTTGTACCTGCGCGGGATGCGCTCGTCGTCAAGCGCCTGAGGGACGCCGGCGCACTCATTCTGGGCAAGACCAACACGCCGGAATTTGCGGTGGGCGGCACTACCGACAACGATGTTTTCGGCCCGACCCGCAACCCGTGGAACGCGGCTCTGACCTGTGGCGGCTCTACCGGCGGCGGTGCGGCGGCGCTGGCGTCCGGGATGGTCGCCCTTGCAGATGGCTCCGACTTGGGCGGTTCGCTCCGCATACCAGCCTCTTTCTGTGGCGTCGTAGGTCTAAGGCCGTCGCCTGGGCTCGTCCCCATGGTGCCATCGCCGCTGCTCTGGGATAGCCTGTCTGTAGCCGGAGGCATCGGCAGGACGGCCGAAGACGTAGCACTCTACCTGCAAGCCACACACGGCCCAACGCCCGACAGCCCGATGGGCCAGTCGGGCCAAGAGCGCGACATCCTGGGCGGGATGCGCCGTGCGCCGGTTCGTGATTTGCGCTTGGCCTATTGCAACGACGTTGCTGGCATCGGTGTCGAAAACGACATCGGGGCGGCCTGCCTGCAGGCCAGCCTGGAACTTGCTGCAAACGGCAACACCGTGGAAGAGATAGACTTCGACCTTCGGCGCGTACGTCCCGCCTTTGACACCCTCCGCGCGTATCAGCTGTGCGCTATGCACAAGGAGCGACTAAACCGGCTGGACTTGCTTGGAACTAACCTGTCCAGCAACCTCCGGGCTGCACTCAAGGTCACCACGCGTGAACTGGCACAGGCCGAACGCGTGCGTACCTGGCTCTGGATTCGGTTTCGGCACTTCTTTCGGCGGCATGACTTCCTTTTGACGCCCTGCGCGCCCATACCACCCTTTTCCGTCGATCAACCTCATCCCACGCACATTGCCGGACGCCCGCTTGCCACGTACTATGAATGGTTTGCATCGACCTACGTGCTGTCCGTTGCGGGCCTGCCGGTCGCAAGTGTGCCCGTGGGCCTTGATCGCAATGGCCTGCCCATTGGACTGCAGGTCGTAGGGCCGCCCCAAGGGGAAGAAGGCGTCCTGGCCATTGCTGCGGCGTTGCAACGGTGCTGTCCGATTGATCCGATTGAATGAGCATTATATGTGACCGTCCGGCGTGTGCCCGGAAGGCGTAGTTGTCTATGACATAACCTTCCAATAGCTGTGCCATGTAGAGGGTGGCGGCAGGCCCTCCAGAGCCGCCGTACAGGCGGAGGCTCTAAACTGCCGGCCGCTGCGCTGCTTAAGAGACAAGGTGGTGAGCGAGTCCGGAAAAGGCAGGGGTAAGACCTTGTCAGGTGTGTCCGGTGTGAGCCACGGAGCTGAGTGCCAATGAACCACTGTTGAAGTGTCGAAAGTGTTTAGGCGATGACAAAACCCGGGGGATATCGGGCCCGCTGGGATACGTTCGGCGGCGCCTGTGTACTGACCGATCGGCATCCGGCATGCAGGTGGCAGGGCCGTGGGTTCAG
The DNA here is from genome assembly GCA_951812585.1 of Rhodothermales bacterium. Taxonomy (GTDB): domain Bacteria; phylum Bacteroidota; class Rhodothermia; order Rhodothermales; family Bin80; genus JAAXGV01. The sequence goes on from OX638318.1 coordinate 1,686,626, forward strand.
GCGCTTACGTGGAACTTGGGAACCGGTCGGTCTGTGGTCAAGGGAGCCTCGCAAGCGGCGATCCCACAAGCGACTGCGTACCGATGCGGGACACAGGGGTGGCGCGACTCATAGTAGTGTAGTAGTGAAGGTCAGAAAATTCTCATTTTCACTACTTGACCGGACGCTTGCGGCATATCAACTCAACCGGTGCTGCAGCCGGGTTCTCCAGCAGCCGCGGCCCAGTGATATGCAGTACACACTGCAGCGCGCATCGAAGAAGCCGAACGCTGCACACCTGAGATGCTCCTCGTGCAGTGCTGCCAGCGCAAACTTCGCGTTCACCTTTGGATGTGGTCCGGGTACTCGGGTCGAGGCCCAACGGCCAAGTGCATGTCATCCAATGGGCGCTTACCCAAACGCGTACGTCCGCAAAAGCGCATCACGCAAACCGCGGCACCTGTCCCGGCAAGGAACAATTCGGCCCTGAACACGGTACCAGACAGTCATATTTGCCGGGGACCACCATGGCTTTTTTGAATCCGCTGGTGCTTATGGCTCTGGCGGCGGCCGCCATCCCGCTCCTGATTCACCTGTTCAACTTTCGGCGGGCCCGGCGAATCGATTACAGCTCGCTGCACTTCCTGAAGGAACTGCGGCGCAGCACGCTGCAGCGCGTGCGCGTGGAGCGCTGGCTGTTGCTGCTGTTTCGCACGCTGGCTGTGCTGTGCCTCATCGCTGCGTTTGCACGGCCCATCCTCGTGGGCGGGGCTTTTCGCGGCGACCCCAAGGTGTCCATGGCCATTGTCATGGACAACTCATTGTCCATGGGGCTTCGCGATGCGCGCGGCACCTACCTGGAGCAGGCGCGTGCATACGCGCGAACGCTTGCAAAGGATGCGGATGAGCTGTTTGTGCTGACGACGGCACCAGGCCGCGCGGCGCGCGGCCTGGCGGCGCTGGACGCCATCGATGCCGCAGCACCCGATGCCCGTGCAAGTGCGGCGACCGCATCGATTGCACGGGCTGCGGCGGTGCTGCAAGAGGAAGGCACGCACCTGAGCAAGGAGGTGTATTTCATTGGAGACATGCATCAAAGCACGCTGATGGACACGGCTGCGCAGGCCGTGCCGGCCGAGGTGGGCGTAACGCTGGTGCCGGTGGGCGGGCGCGCACACGACAATATTGCCATTGAAGATGTCCGCGTGATCAGCCGTATTGTTGAGGTTGGCGAGCCCGTGCGCATCGACGCTGTGATCAAAAGCTATCTGGAGCGCCCCGTGGAGAATTATGTGGCCAGCCTGTTTCTGGAAGGGGCGCGCGTCGCACAGCGGAGCGTGCGCCTGGGCCCAGGAGAGCGACGCGGGGTGTCCTTCCTGGCGACGCCCGCGGCGCGCGGGTGGCTGGCTGGCCGCGTAGAAGTCGAGGACGACGCGTTTGCGGCAGACAATGCGCACCACTTTGCGCTGTATGTTCCGGAAACCCGACGCGTGCTGGTGGTGCGGGGGCCCTTGGCTACCACCGGCTTTGTGACGCTGGCACTGACACCGGGCGAGGACGCCGTACAGGTGGAGACCATCGAGAGCACAGCACTGGCGCGCACCATGCTCAGCGACTATGATGCCGTGCTCCTGGTGGGACCACGCGTGCTGTCCAGCGGCGAGATAGCTACGCTGGCGCGGTATGTGGACGATGGCGGCGGGTTGATGCTCTTTCCTAGCGAGGTGCCGACGGATATCAATGTGCTGCTGGAGGTGTTGGGAGGCGGCCGCATTAACGGGTACGCGGCCGCAGATGGCCTGCCTATGTCGAAGGTCACAAGTCTCGACGAAGAGCATCCACTCTTCGAAGGTGTGTTTGAGGATGCTGCGCGTATGGAGCAGCCATCCGTGTTCCGGGCAGCGATCTATGCGCCCAAAGGGGGCGCGGAGCACACGCTGCTGGGCTTATCGAGCGGTCGCCCGTTTTTGCAGGAGATCCGCAAGGGCCGCGGCCTGGCGCTGGTCTTTGCAGTGAGTCCGGATCCAAGCTGGAGCGACCTGCCGGTGCGCGGCCTGTTTGTGCCCATCCTGCATCGGGCGGTACATTATCTGGCCGCCGGCGAGTCTGTGCAAGGACACCGCCTTGTTGCAGGGCAGGCTGCATCCATTCGACTCGGAAACTCCGAGGGACGCGTGCATGTGGTGACGCCTGCCGGCGAAGAGGTGACGCCCGAGCAGCGCCAATTGGTGGGTGCCACGGTGATCGAGATGACGACAGCGCACCGCGAGCGGGGAATCTACGATGTTACGGTCGGTGGCGCCCTGGTGCGCCGGATGGCGATGAACCTCGACTCCAGAGAGTCGGATCTGACCGCCGCACCTGATGCCGCCGAGGCTGTCGCCGAGGCGACGGGTGTACCGGTCGGCATGCTCCGCATGGATGATGGCACCGATGTGGTGCAACGTCTGCGGCAGCGCCGCGTCGGCGTGGAACTGTGGCGCGTCCTCATGGTGCTGGCACTGGTGTTCATGGTGCTGGAGATGGTGGTTTCCACACGACGCAGGGAGCAAACTGGATAGTGTTGCACAGCACGGAAGCGCCCAAAGAAAGAGCGGTCCTGGTCGGTGTGATGCACCCCCGGGCGGGCGCGACGGACCTGGAGGATTCGCTCGATGAGCTTGCGCTGCTCACGTCAACGGCAGGGGCGCATGTGGTGGGACGGCTTACGCAAGCGCGCGCTCGGCTCAGCCCGGCGACGTATATCGGATCTGGAAAGGTTGAGGAGCTGTGCCGCTTGGCAGCGGACACCAGGGCCGACATGGTGGTGTTTGACGATGATCTCAGCCCGGTTCAGATCCGCAATCTTGAGCGGGCGATCGGATGCAAGCTCCTGGACCGATCCGCGCTTATCCTGGACATCTTCGCCCGGCGTGCGCAGACAGCCGTGGCCAAGACGCAGGTGGAGCTAGCACAGCTGGATTATCTTCAGACAAGGCTGACCCGCCAGTGGACACACCTGTCGCGCCAGCAGGGTGGCATCGGGACGCGCGGCCCGGGAGAGACGCAGATTGAGACAGACCGGCGCCTGATCGGCCAGCGCATGGCGACGCTGAGAAAGCGCCTGATGCGGGTGGATCGGCAGCGGGCTACGCAGCGGCAGAGTCGCAGGCAGCATCGTACCGTGTCGCTGGTGGGATACACCAATGCGGGCAAGTCGACGCTGCTCAACAGCTTGGCCGGGTGCAACGTGTTGGCGGAAGACCGCTTGTTCGCTACGCTGGATTCCACCACACGCCAGGTGATGCTCGCGCCGGGCGATGCGGTGCTGCTCTCGGACACGGTCGGCTTCATCCGGAAGTTGCCGCACAAGCTCATTGAGAGCTTCAAGAGCACGCTGGACGAGGTGCGTGCAAGCGATCTTCTGCTGCACATTGTAAGCGCCGTGCATTCGAGGTACGAAGACCATATCCAGGTTGTGCGCGCCACGCTGGAAGAGATCGGCGCAGCCGACAAGCCGATGCTCCTCGTGTTCAACAAGATGGATGCACTGCGGTATCCCGATCAGGTCGAAGCGCTGAAGGCCGCACATCCGGAATGCGTGGTCATTTCAGCGCTTGAAGGGACAGGACTGGGCACCCTTCGGGCGCGCATAGCATCCGCGCTGCGCAGCGGCGAGGTGGAGGGTATCGCATATATTCCAGTAAGCGACGGCCAGGTGGTGGCCAGGATTTACCGGACCGCATCGGTGCTTGCCCAGGACCATATCTATGCGCGCGGCAATGGACGGGACCTGCAGATGGTGACACGCATCCGCTTCCGGGTGCCGCGCCGCGATGCGGATGCGCTTTTGGCCATGCTGGCACCCTACCGCGGGCTCGAGCCCGCGGTGCAGGAGTGAACAGGTCGGCATCGCTTCCCTGAACATCAGGGCCCGGTGCGCGTCTAATGGCTGTACTTACCAAGGGCTTTGGTGACAGACACAGCGGGGAGCTACGACGCCGGCAGTATCCAGGTCATGGAGGGCCTGGAGGCGGTTCGCAAACGGCCGGCGATGTATATCGGAGACGTAGGGCTCCGCGGCTTGCACCACCTTGTCTACGAGGTGGTGGACAACGCCATCGACGAGGCGCTTGCCGGATTCTGCACGGAGATTGATGTCACGGTCCACACAGATGGATCCGTGGAGGTGGCCGACAACGGGCGCGGCATTCCAGTAGGGATGCACGCCAAGGAGCAGCGCTCGGCCCTGGAAGTGGTCATGACGGTGCTCCATGCGGGCGGCAAGTTCGACAAGGACTCGTACAAGGTTTCGGGCGGTTTGCACGGCGTCGGGGTGTCGTGCGTGAACGCGCTGTCCACAAGGCTTGTGGCGTATTCCCGTCGTGAGGGTTATGTGCACTGCCAGGAGTACGCCGAGGGCAGGGCTGTGGGGCCGGTGCGCACTGCGAGGGCGCTGGAGGCAGACGAGCCCACGGGCACGACCGTGCGGTTTTGGCCCGACGACAGCATCTTCAGCGTAACAGCGTTTCGTTTTGACAGGCTTTCGACGCGACTTCGCGAGCTGGCCTATCTCAATGCCGGACTGCGGATTAGGCTGCAGGACGCGCTCGAGGACGAGCAGGAAGAGTACTGCTTTGAGGGCGGCTTGCGCGCGTTTGTCAATTACCTGGACGAGGCGCGCGATCCCATCCACGAGGAGACCATCTACATTGCCAACGCTGATAAGACCGTGGAGCTGGCCATGCGCTACAACACGGGCTATGCAGCGAATGTGCACTCTTTTGTCAACAACATCCATACGCATGAGGGGGGGACGCACATTTCGGGCTTTCGGAAGGCGCTGACCAAGACGCTCAAGGGCTATGCGGTGCGCAATGCGCTGCTGAAGCGGTTCAAGGGAGACCTGTCCGGCGACGACTTTCGCGAGGGGCTCACCGCGGTGCTCAGCGTCAAGGTTGCGGAGCCGCAGTTTGAAGGTCAGACCAAGACCAAGCTCGGCAACGCGGAGGTGCAAGGCATGGTGGAGCGCGCCGTCAGCGAGCGCTTCAAGGAGTGGCTGGAAGACCGTCCCAAGGAAGCCCGGCGGATCCTTGCGAAGGTGATCCTGGCTGCGCAGGCGCGTGCTGCAGCGCGCAAGGCGCGGGAGCTGGTGCAGCGCAAGAACGCGTTTGGTGCGGGCGGCTTGCCGGGGAAGCTGGCCGATTGTGCATCCCGTGTGGCCGAAGAGTGCGAACTCTATCTGGTGGAGGGCGACTCCGCAGGCGGCTCTGCCAAGCAGGCAAGAGATCGGCATTTTCAGGCCATCCTTCCGCTGCGCGGCAAGATTCTCAACGTTGAACGGGCGCGTCTGGATCGCGTGCTCAGCAATGAAGAGATCAAGAACATCATCACGGCCCTCGGCACAGGGCTGGCGTCCAGCGAAGAAGACTTCCAACTAAACAAGCTGCGCTACCATAAGGTGCTGCTCATGACGGACGCGGATGTCGATGGCGCGCACATACGGACGCTGCTCCTGACCTTTTTCTACCGCCACCTGCGGCCCCTTGTTGAAAATGGAAATGTCTACATCGCACTGCCGCCCCTGTATAAGGCCAGGGTGGGCAAGGAGGAGCGCTACTGCTGGAGCGACGCAGAGCTCAAGGACTCCATCGAAGCGCTCCAGGACGGTAGGAACGCCAAAGTCACCATACAGCGCTATAAGGGCCTTGGCGAGATGAATCCCGCGCAGCTGTGGGATACGACCATGGACCCCAAGTCGCGCCAGATGCAGCAGGTCACTATCGACGACGCCATGCACGCGGACCATGTCTTCTCGACGCTGATGGGGGATGCCGTCGAACCGCGCCGCAAGTTTATTGAGCGCAAAGCGCGCTACGCCACGATTGACGTCTAAGGGTGCCGGTGATGTCAGTGGACGTAAGCATTGTGGTTCCCGTTTACGGCGAGGCTGCATCGCTGGGCGCGCTGGCAGACGAGATTCAGCGCGCCTGCATGGACGCTTCGCTCACGTTCGAGGCCCACTTCATCGACGATGGCTCCCAAGATGATTCCTGGGATGTGATCTGCGCGCTGCATGCGAACGATCCGCGCTTTGTTGGCGTCCGCTTCAGGAAGAACTATGGCAAGAGCGCTGCGCTCATGGCCGGCTTTGCGCGGGCACGTGGACGCGTAGTCGTGACCATGGACGCGGATCTGCAGGATGACCCGGCAGAGCTGCCTGCGCTGGTCAGCATGATTGATGGCGGTCTGGACCTGGTCAGCGGGTGGAAGCAGCGCCGCCAGGATCCGCTGGGCAAACGGCTGCCTAGTGCGATATTCAACGGGGTCACACGCACCGTGTCGCGCATCAAACTGCACGACTTTAACTGTGGCCTCAAGGCGTATCGTTCGGAGGTGGTCCGCACCCTGCGTGTGTACGGGGAGATGCATCGTTACATCCCGCTGCTGGCCAAGTGGGAAGGCTACGACCGGATCGGCGAAAAGAAAGTGCATCACCGGGTGCGCCGGCATGGGCGCTCCAAGTTCGGGGCGGAGCGCTACGTACGGGGCTGCCTGGATCTCTTGACCGTGACCTACCTGACGCGTTTTGGTGCGCGTCCCATGCACTTTTTTGGATCTTGGGGCCTGTTGGCGTTTCTGGGCGGATTTGGGCTAAGCCTGTGGATCAGCATCGAGAAATGGTTCTTCGGCCGTCCCATCGGGGACCGGCCTGCGCTTCTGCTCGGAGCGCTCATGATCATGGTTGGGCTGCTGCTTATGAGCACGGGCTTCGTGGCTGAACTGATCGTTCGGCAGCGCATGGAGCACACGGCGCCGTATGATATCGTCGCCGAAGCGCGCGCTCACCCCTCGGCAGAACGCTTATGATGATGTGTTCGCGCCGGGCACGTTTGTTCCTATGATGGCGCTTTGCGCCCGCTCCCTGCATGCAGTACGATCCCATCAAGGATAAGCTGGGTGTACTCTTCGGGCGGCACCCCTGGCTGCAGCTCTTGTTCTTCAAGCTCATCGATGTGCTGCTTCTGCGGGCCTGGCATGTGCACCGCGCGATGCGCGTATTCCTCAAAGACAAGCCGATGCCCGTCCGCATTCTGGATGCCGGCACGGGCTTTGGACAGTATGCCTGGTTTGCGGCGCGCACCTTCGACTGCGCCGAGATCGTCGCCGTAGATATCAAGTCAACGTATTTGCAGCGCGCGCGCACGCTGTTCGCGCGGCGTGCGCCTAAAATCACCGTCGCCTACGACGACCTGACCATGCTCAGCGTCCCGGGCCCCTTTGATGGCATCCTGGCGGTGGATGTCCTGGAGCACATCGAAGATGACCGGCGCGTTCTGGCGCATTTTGCGCGCGTACTTGCGCCGGGCGGCGTTGTGATCATCAACACGCCCTCAGACATGGGCGGCTCTGAAAGCTCTGCGGAGGACACGCAGGGCTTCGTGGATGAGCATGTCCGTGATGGCTACAACAAGGCGGCGCTGGAGGACAAGATTCGCGCGTCGGGTCTTATGATCGTCGCCAGCCGATACACCTATGGAACCTTCGGCGCGCTGGCTTGGCAGATGCTGATGAAGGTGCCGATGCGTCTCTTGAACCGTGCCTGGGCGTTGGGTCTTCTTTTGCCGTTCTACTATGTGGTGACCATGCCGCTGGGCCTCGTACTGCACCTGGTCGATGTGCGCCGCGCCAATGCGCGCGGCAGCGGCCTCCTGGTCGTGGCCCGGAAACCCTGACGCTTTGACCGTCCAGACCAAATACATCTTCGTCACCGGGGGCGTTTCCTCGTCGCTCGGCAAAGGCATCTTCTGCGCGTCGCTGGGGCGGCTGCTCAAGGCTCATGGCTTGCGCGTAACCATTCAGAAGCTGGATCCCTACATCAATGTGGATCCGGGCACAATGAATCCGTACGAACATGGCGAGGTCTACGTCACCGATGATGGCGCAGAAACTGACTTGGACCTCGGCCACTACGAGCGCTTTTTGGACGAGACGACCACGCAGGCGAACAACGTAACTACGGGACGGGTCTATAGAGAGGTCATCAACAAGGAGCGCGCGGGAGACTATCTGGGCAAGACCGTGCAGGTCGTGCCGCACATAATCGATGAGATCAAGCGCTGGATCCTGCGCCTGGCCGAGGCAGCGGAATACGATGTGGTGCTGTGCGAGATCGGAGGCACCGTTGGTGACATCGAAAGCCAGCCCTACCTGGAAGCCATCCGGCAGCTGCGCTACGAACTGGGGGCGACTAACACGTTGAGTGCCCACCTGACGCTGGTGCCCTATTTGGCCGCAGCGGGAGAGCTCAAGACGAAGCCCACGCAGCATTCGGTCAAGATCCTGCTTTCATACGGCCTGCAGCCGGACATACTCGTATGCCGGAGCGACCGGCCGCTGGACGAGGATCTGCGCCGCAAGATTGCGCTCTTCTGCAATGTGGCACCACAGGCCGTTATCGAAGCGGTGGATGCCCGAACCATTTACGAAGTACCGCTGAAGCTGGCCGAGCAAGGCGTAGAAAAGCTGGCACTGCAGAAGCTGGATCGCTGGCACGGAATCGCTACGCGGGAGCCGGACCTTTCCGGATGGATGCGTTTTCTGCGCCGTCTCAACAGTCCCAGGGACACGGTTACGCTAGCCCTGGTGGGCAAGTATGTGGCGCACCAGGATGCGTACAAATCCATCTCGGAGAGCTTCATACTGGCGGGTGCGGAGCTGGGAGTGAAGGTAGCGGTGCGATATATCCTTTCTGACACCATACTGGAGGTGGGGGTGGCGGAAGCGCTGCGCGAAGTCGGCGGCATCGTGGTGGCTCCAGGATTCGGGAGGCGCGGCATTGATGGCAAGATTGCCGTGGCGCGTCATGCGCGCGAGTGCGACATACCGTATTTCGGGATCTGCCTCGGGCTGCAGTGCGCGATCATTGAGTTTGCACGCAATGTTTGCGGCTGGGAGGATGCGCACTCAACGGAATTTATGCCGGAAACCCCGCATCCCGTTATCGACTTCATGGAGGAGCAGCGCCACCAGGTGGCCAAGGGCGGCACGATGCGCCTGGGCGGCTATGCCTGTCACCTGGTCGAAGGCTCGCTGGCCCACCGCATCTACGGCAAGGTGAATGTACGTGAGCGCCACCGCCACCGTTACGAGGTCAGCAATGTGCACCGCAGCGCGCTAGCGGCGCACGGGCTTCGCTTCAGCGGGTTGAATCTGGCGCGCGACCTGGTGGAAATCGCAGAACTCCCAGACAAGCGCTGGTTCCTGGGGACGCAGTTTCACCCGGAGTATCGTTCCAGGGTCGGTGCACCGCATCCGCTGTTCACCTCCTTTGTTCAGGCGGCTCTGGCGTACAGCACTGGGACCTAGATCCATCGCATGACCGCGACGACGCGCCCGATGATGTGGGCCTTGCCAGGGACAAAGATCATCGCGGCGTAGCGATGGTCTGCAGGTGACAGGAGAACCTTGTGTTGCACGGCCGAACAAACTGGCGTGCCCGCAGCCCCTCACCGACGCGTACGGCGGCGGTTTTCTCCGTGCGCAGTCTGTGCACCGGCAGCGCTTCGATCACCAGGAAGTCTCCCTTGCGGATCCCGACCGCATTTAGGCCGTCGTCGGTACAGGCGCTAAGCAGGCATGCCTCCTGCTTTCCGCCTTGGCCAATATGGATCCACGCGCACGTAAGCCGCCGGCCTGTGCCGTAATGCGCTGCCTCCCGCGCGGGCTGACTACTGGCAAGGCCACAGAACCCAGCCCTGCCGCAAACGGATCCAGGTTCGCCTCCACCAGCCGCACGCCGAGGGCCGCATGTGGCTGCCGCTGCAGATAGCCCTTGCGCTCCAGCGCAAGGGCTTGCATACCCCTGCAGGTGGTGCGATCCGCAGTGCGGCACCGCTCTCCCTCAAGGTCAGCTCTCCTTCAAGGTTGGCGGCCGGCCGTGGTCTCGGAGACAAGCCCGGACATAGACCTCGTTCTGTCGCTGCGTAAGAACCGGGCGCATGGCGAGTCAAGGACAGGTGAAAAATCTGCACTTCTTGCGCAAAGAACGCAAATCAGCATATATACACATATTCTGCACTACTTGAGCATTACGATTCCGACTTAAAGCTGCGCAAAAAAAAGTTACATCTGTGGCGATGAATGATCTAATGGTGGGGAAAAGTGGGGAAAATTTCCTACCTTTGTGTTTGCTTCCTAGTGCTTCATGCCAGGCTTTAAAGGACAAGCGGTGTACAGCGTCGATGCGAAGGGTCGCGCGGCGATCCCAGCCAAGATGCGTACGGTCTTACGACCGGAGGCAGAGCAAACATTCACGGTCACGCGGGGCCTCGAGCAGTGCATCTTTGCGTACCCGCTGGACAAGTGGCGAGACATGGAGGAAGAAATCGCCAAGCTGAGCGCGTACGACAGAGAGGCGCGCACCTTTGTGCGTCTCACCATGATGTGGGCCGAAGAGGTGAAGCTGGACAACCAAGGACGTATCGGCCTGCCCAAGGTGCTCGTTGAGTACGCGGGAATCCAGGACAAGGTTTTGATCCTGGGCGTCTACGATCGTGTTGAGATATGGAATCCGCAGACCTACGAGGACTATCAGTCGCGGGAAGCGCAGGACTATGAGACACTCGCGGCCCGAGTCATGCGAGGGTAGGTGCGATGTCGTCGGCGTTCCACACGCCTGTTCTTTGTCATACTGTACTGGAAAAGCTTGTAACCGATGCGGATGGCATCTATGTGGACGCGACGCTCGGGGGCGGCGGGCATAGCGCGGCGCTCCTGGAGGCATTGTCGCCGCGGGCGCGCGTGATCGGTATTGACTGCGACAGAGAGGCGATCCAAGCGGCACAGGCACGCCTGGGCGGCGCATCCAACTTCACGGCGGTGCGCGGCACCTTTGCGAAGCTGTGCGCGCTGCTGGAGGAGCAGCGGCTGGCGCAGGTTGACGGACTGCTTCTGGACCTCGGCGTTTCTTCTCATCAGCTTGACCATGCGCCGCGCGGCTTCAGCTATCGGAAGGCGGCTGCACCAGATATGCGAATGGACCAGCGCAGTGCGGTATCGGCTGCGACACTGCTCAACAGCTGGACGCAGGCGGCGCTGACGCAGGTGCTCTTTGCGTGGGGCGAGGAGCCGCGTGCCCGCCGCATTGCCCAGGCGATCACAGCCGCGCGGCCAATAGAGACGACCACGGACCTGGCCACGGTCATCCGGCGCGTCGTGCCGACGCGGGAGGAAACCAAGATCCTTGCCCGCGTCTTTCAGGCGCTTCGAATCGCCGTCAACAACGAAATGGAGGCGGTTGAAGCTGTGCTGTCGCAGGCCGCAGGTGCGGTGGCGGTCGGCGGACGCCTGGTAGTCATCAGCTACCACTCCCTGGAAGATCGCCGCGTCAAACGCATGATGCGTCACGGCAACCTGGCCGGCACGCCCATACGGGATGTGTATGGCCGGTCGCTGTCATGCTGGCGTCCGCTGCACACGAAACCCATCATGGCCAGCGAAGCGGAGGTTCAGCGCAACCCGCGGGCGCGGAGCGCCAAGCTCCGCGCGGCGGAGCGGGTGCGCATTCCAGATGGTATTACAACAAACTGATGGCTAAAAAGCATCACCAACATACGCTGACGCGGCCCCGTGTCGCCGAGGGCTTCAAACGCTGGCAGAGCCTGCGGAGCGAACCGCTAGGCTCCGCCGCGGGGCACGAGGTCGAGTCGATCTCTACGGCCAGGTTTGCACTCTTGGTGCTGGGCATCGCCACCATCTTCACGCTGTACATAGGACATGTGTATAGCACGCAGGACCTGCTCGATGCGCTGCACCAGATGCGGCGGGAAAACCTGCGCCTACACCTGCAGGCCAACCAGCTCAGAGGTGAACTGGATAAAGCCACGGGACCATCAGTGATCTACGAACAAGCCGCCGTCCTGGGTCTGGAAGATGGCTTTGCCTATGCACCGCTGGTGCGCGCCCAATAGATGACTACGCCGAGCACAAAAGATCAAATCACAGGGCGCATGTACGTCGTGCTAACGCTCCTTGCGCTGATGCTGCTTCTGATCGTAGGGCAGCTGGCCTGGATCCACCTGGTGGACGGAGAGGAACTGCGCAACGCAGGGCTGCGGCAGGTCCGTTCCCAAATCGTTTTGGCTGCCGAGCGCGGTGCCATAGTCGACCAAGCCGGGCGTGCACTGGTGGTCAATACGCCGCGCTACGATCTGGCGCTGGATCCCATGTTTCCCGGCTTTGAAGAGCGGCGTGCAGACTATATGGCGCAGCTTGCCATCATCACAGGATGGCGCCCGTCTTCTATTGAAGAAAGAGTCAAAAGGCGCTCCAGTCCGCAGTATGTGCGACTGGGCGAGATCACGCCTGCGCAGCATGCGGCCGTGGACACGACCGATGTGCCGGGTCTCATCGTGGTGGAAAGTTTCACGCGGCAGTACAACTACGGCACGACAGCGGCGCATTTGCTCGGGCATGTAGACCGCGACGGCGTGGGGCAGGCCGGGCTGGAGCTTGAATACGATGGGTTTCTGCAAGGCATCCCAGGTCGCAGGGCGTTGCTGCGAGACCGGCGCGGGTATCGCCGCGTGGACGCCGCGGGCATCGTGGTGGAGCCCATAGATGGCCAGACCATCGTTCTGACCATTGATCTGATCAGGCAAACGATACTGGAGGAAGAGTTGGCCCGGGGCGTGCAGGAGGCCCGGGCCCGCCGGGGTAGCGCGATTGCGGTAGATCCGCGCACCGGAGCCATCTTGGCCATGGCCAATATCCCGTCGTTCGATCCGAACAATCCTTTGGGGACACCGCCGCACACTTGGCGCAATACCGCGATCACAGACCGCTTGGAGCCCGGCTCCAGCTTCAAGCTGGTAGGCGCGACTGCTGCCATCGATCTTGGGCGCACCTCCATGGACCGCATCATTGACACCGGAAACGGAACGCTGAACATATTCGGGCACGTCATGCACGATGTGCATGCCCACGGCGAAATCCCCTTTAGGGATGTCATTACGATGAGCAGCAATGTGGGCATGGCCAAGACGGCGCAGAGACTAAGCCAGGGCGAACTGTACAGCTACGCGCGGAGCTTCGGATTTGGGCAAAAGACATGGATAGACTTGCCTGGGGAAGTATCGGGGCTGCTCAAGAAGACAACGCGCTGGAGCAAGATAACGCTGACCTCTATGGCCATCGGCTACGAGGTCGACGTGACGCCCCTGCAGCTCCTTATGGCCTATGCAGCACTAGCCAACGGTGGCCTCTTGCGGCAGCCTTATGTCGTTGCCGAGCGGAGGGACATGACCGGGCGTGTGCTCTGGCGTGCTGCGGATGCGCCTGCCAGGCAGGACTCGGTCAGAAGAGTCATGGACGAGGCGACCGCGCGTGCCCTGTTGCCTGCCTTTACCGGAGTCGTAGGGCGCGGTACAGCCAAGCGCGCCCAGGTCCGCGGCCTGGCCATCGCCGGCAAAACGGGCACGGCCCGCAAGGTGATCGCGGGCCGCTATGGGGGCGGCTACCGTGCAACCTTTGTAGGCTTCTATCCAGCCGAAAACCCACAGGTAGCAATGATCGTCGTCATGGACGAACCCCGCACCAGCATCTATGGGGGCGTGGTATCGGCGCCGGTCTTCAAGCGCGTCGCAGAACGCTGGATCGGCACCTTGCCCCAGGTGGCCGAGCAGTTGATCGCGGGCGACCCTGAGTTGGATTTAGCCGATTCCGCGCCGGCTGCGCAGACCGTACGTCTGGGGGCGTCTGCGCCGGTGCAAGACACGCAGACGATGCTCATGCCGGACCTGACCGGACTCAGCGCCCGCGACGCGCGGCAAGTCCTGCGAAGGCGCGGCCTCAGCGTACGCCTAGATGGACACGGCGCGGTGATCCGGCAATACCCTGCGCCCGGCGATTCGAGCAAGCAGGAAATAGTGTTGACGTTACAACGGTAATGGCTCCAGTGCCCTACAGCAGACTCCTTCACCGCCTCTCGATGGCGGGCCTGGTGGCCGGGCCCTGCCCGGATGCAGGCCCGGAGGTATGCGATGTCACGGCCGACAGCCGCACCGTGACGCCGGGTGCTTGCTTTGTAGCGGTCCGCGGCACGCAATTGGATGGGCGCGCATTCGTGGACGATGCGCTCCGACGAGGCGCGGCGATGGTCGTGTCGGAGTCTCTTCAGCCGGAACACGCAGGCGTGCATGTCCCGGTTACGCATGCAGGCGAGGCGCTGGCGCTGTGCGCTGCAGCATTTTACGGCGAGCCCTCAAAGGCACTGACATGCGTGGGCATCACAGGCACCAACGGCAAGACCAGCACGGCCTGGCTGCTCTATGAGACCCTGTCGAAGCTTAACGTCCAGAGCGGCCTCTTGGGCACCGTCCAGTATGCGTACGGCTCGGCTCGCCGCCACGCGTCCCTGACCACGCCGCCGGCACCGGACCTGCAGCGCATGCTGCGCGAGATGGCGGCCATGCAATGCCGGTGGTGCGTCATGGAGGTGTCCTCGCACGCATTGGATCAGCGCAGGGTGCACGGCATGGACTTTGACGTTGCGGTGTTCACGAACCTGCAGCATGACCACTTGGACTACCACAAAACGGACACGGCATATGCCCGGGCCAAGAAGCGCCTGTTTGACAGCCTTTCGCCGGATGCCTTTGCCGTGGTCAATGCGGACGACCCGCGTGCTGACACCCTGGTGCACGACTGCGCGGCAACGGTGGTTACGTATGGACAGCGTCGCGACGCCGACATCTCCTTTGCCATTTGCCGCAGCGCACCGAGCCGCCTCTCTATGCGGCTAGATGGACAGCGGTGCGATACGCGTCTCAGCGGGTTGTTCAATGCTTACAACATTGCCGGCGCATATGGCGCGGCCATAGCGCAGGGACTTCCCTCTGCAGAGGTGTGCGACGCCCTCGCACAGGCCGATCCGCCCCCGGGTCGGTTCGAGCCGATCCGCTTTGAGGATGGCGCGCTTGCCATCGTGGACTACGCCCATACGCCCGATGCACTGGAGCAAGCCCTCCGCGCCGCGCGAACCTGCGCGCCGCACGCCCTGCTCTGGTGCGTGTTCGGATGCGGCGGCGACCGCGACAGAGCCAAGCGCCCCCTCATGGGTGCGATAGCCGAGCGGTATGCAGACTATGTAATTATCACCAGCGACAACACGCGCAGCGAATCGTACGACGCCATCAGCGACGACATCGTTCAGGGCATGGCGCACCCGGACGAGGCGCTGTGGATCGAAGATCGGCGCGAAGCCATCGGCTATGCGGCCGGCCGTTCCAGAGAAGGCGATGTGGTGCTGATCGCGGGCAAGGGACACGAACGGTTTCAAGACCGTGGCGACGAAATCGTCCCGCTAAGCGACCGGGAACTTGTAATCGAGGCTTTTGCACCACGCGTGCACATCAACTAGAGGGATGCTCTACTACTTGATGCAGTATCTCGAAGCGCAGTATCACCCGCCGGGGTTCCAGGTGATAGAGTTTATCACCGTCCGGGCGACGCTGGCCGCCATCACCGCCCTGGTGATCGCGCTTCTGGTTGGCCGCCGCGTCATACGGTGGCTCGGGAAGAAGCAGATTGGCGAAACCATCCGCCACGGCCCCGCCTCCGGCGTCGTGGACCATTCGCACAAGGCCGGCACCCCCACCATGGGTGGCGTAATCATTGTGCTGGCCATCCTTGTGAGCACCCTCCTCTGGGGTGCCCTCACAGAGGTGTACGTGTGGCTCATTGTGCTGGCTACGGTCTGGATGGGGGCTTTCGGCTTTGCGGACGACTATATCAAGGTGGTGCGCAAAGACAAGGCGGGCCTTGCACCGCGCATCAAGGTGGTAGGTCAGGTCGGGTTGGGGCTCATCGTCGGGAGCGTGCTGTATTTCCATGCGGATTTTGCTTCGGTTCGAGACCTTACCGACTTGCCCTTTGTGCGCAATTGGCACTTTGACTACAACGTCCTGGCCTACGTCTTTCCAGAGGCCGGCCTGGAGCTGGGATGGGCCCTGTTTATTCCGGTGGCTGTCTTCACGGTCACGGCAACGTCCAACGCGGTCAACCTGACCGATGGGCTGGATGGCCTTGCAGCCGGCACCACGGCGATTGTAGCCCTCGGTCTTGTGGCCCTCTGCTATATCAGCGGCAACAGCGTGCTGGCGGAGTACCTGGGCGTGATGCACCTGCCTACCGCGGGGGAGCTGACGATCTATGCGGGTGCCATGGCCGCCGCGTGCTTGGGCTTCTTGTGGTTCAACGGCTACCCCGCCTCGGTCTTCATGGGCGACACCGGCGCGCTCTCGCTCGGCGCGGCCATAAGCACGCTCGCGCTCATGGTGAAGAAGGAGCTGCTCTTGCCGCTTCTGTGCCTGGTCTTCTTTGTAGAGACGGTCTCCGTCATTATCCAGACTTGGTATTTCCGCCGCACCCGCAAGAGAACAGGGGCAGGCAAGCGCGTTTTTCTGATGGCACCGCTGCACCACCATTTCGAAGCACAGGGATTACATGAAGTCAAGATCGCTGTGCGCTTCTGGATTGTGACGGTGCTGACCGTTCTCGCAACGCTGCTTACGCTACGCATACAATGAAGCGCATCCAGGGAACCCGCGTAACGGTGCTTGGCGCCGCGCGCAGCGGCTGTGCTGCAGCCCGCCTGCTTCATGCCCATGGGGCGGAGGTGCTGCTTTCGGAGGCGCGTCCGTTGACGGGCGTGCACCTTGCCGCGCTGCAAGCGTCCGGCATTGCGCTGGAGGTGGGCGGCCACACGGCGCGCGCACTGGAGACGGATGTAGTGGTGCTGAGCCCTGGCGTGCCGTCGAACAGCGCGATCCCGCAGGCGGCAGCCGCACGGGGCATACCGTGTTACTCGGAGCTGGAGGTTGCGTCCTGGTTCTGCCAGGGGACGATGGTGGCCATCACAGGCTCCAACGGCAAGACCACCACCACTGCGCTCATCGGCCACATATTCAGTCAGGCAGGCTACGAAACGGTCGTCGCGGGCAACATCGGGACCCCGCTATCCATCTACGCTGACCGCACGCGCCCAGAAACGATCATCGTGGTGGAGGTATCCAGTTTTCAGTTGGACCACATCAAGACGCTGCGGCCGAAGGTGAGTGTGTTGCTGAACATTACGCCCGATCACCTGGACCGCTATGACGGCGACTTTGAAAGCTATGCACAAAGCAAGTTGCGCATTGCCATGAACCAGTCCGGTACTAACGACATCTTCGTGTACAACTACGACGATACGCGACTAAGGGCCCACGCGCTTCAGCTGACGACCACCAGCGGCGTGCAGGCTATTCCCTTCAGCTACCACCAGACGCTTTCGGAGGGTGCCTCGCTGCATGGCGGCACGCTGGTGCTGTGCCTCGGTCAGCACACCGAATGCCTCTTGCCGGCAAAGGAGCTTGCCCTGCCCGGCCCGCATAATGTGCAAAACTCCATGGCGGCGGCCATTGTCGGCCGCGTGATGGACATACCGGCAGCGTCGCTGCGCGAAAGCCTGCGCGGATTCGAAGGGGTGGCGCACCGCCTGGAGCTGGTTCGCGAGGTCGGCGGTGTGCGCTATGTCAACGACTCCAAAGCGACCAACGTCAACGCGGTTTGGTACGCGCTGCAGACCTTTGCAGCGCCGCTGGTGCTCCTGGCGGGCGGACGCGACAAGGGAAATGACTACGCGGTACTCAAGCCGCACCTGCCCGGGCGTGTGCGTACGCTCATTGCTTTTGGCGAAAGCCGGGACACGATCATGCGCGAACTCGGTCCGCACGCAGGCCAGATGATGGCCGTCGAAACGCTGGAGGAGGCCACGCGCTATGCGCGTGCGTGCGCCCGACCAGGGGATGTGGTGCTGCTCAGCCCTGCCTGTGCCTCCTTTGATCTCTTCGAGAACTATGAACATCGGGGCGACACCTTCAAAGCCCTCGTGAACCGGTTCTGACATGCAGCGGCGTGCCGGACATACCATCATGACGCAGCTGCGCGCCAAGGCGCCGCTGGACAAGTATGTACTGTGGGTGGTTCTGGTGCTGAGCGCCGTGGGGACGCTGGCGGTCTACAGTGCGATCGGTTTCCTGGCAGAGGTGAGAGCCGGGGGCGACACGGAGCTCTTTCTTATGCGCCATATCCTGCGCGTGGTGCTGGCCCTTGCAGCGCTGGTCATCTTCAGCATGACGGATTACCACGTTTTGGCCCGTTGGGCGCGCGTAGCGCTGCTTGGTTCTCTGGCGCTCCTGGTGCTCGTCCGCATCTTCGGCGTCTCCTTCGGCGGTGCAACGCGGGCCTTTCATCTGGGGCCGCTCAGCGTGCAGCCATCCGATCTGGCAAAGGTCGCGCTAGTGCTGTACGTAAGCGTACTCCTGGTGCGAAAGCAGCACTACATCCAGAGCTTCCGGCGCGCCGTCATGCCAGTGCTGTTCTGGGTTCTCATCACGGTGGTGCTTATCGGGCTTGAGGATGTGTCTACAGCCGCGCTGCTTCTGGTTGCGGTAGTGGTGGTCTGCTACGTAGGGCGTATACGCGTGGTGCACCTGGGGGGGCTCACGCTGACCTGCGCGGCGCTGGCGCTATTGATGCTGGTGAGTTCGCCGCCGCGCGCCGCGCGTCTGGAAGCGTATGTGGGCAAGGACCTGTTTGCGGCCACCGACTCCGCCGAGGTGCTCAGCGATCAAACGGAAGGCTATCAGGCGCGCCAGGCCCGCATTGCGTTTGCGATGGGAGGCCTCACTGGACGCGGCCCGGGCAAGAGCGTGCAGCGGGACTTCCTGCCAGCGCCGTACAACGATTTCATCTTTGCGATCATCGGTGAGGAGTACGGCATGCTGGGTTCGCTGGCGCTCCTGGGCCTTTTTGCCACGCTCATGCTGCGCGGCTATTTGCGCATAGCGCGGCATGCACCGGATCCGCTGGGACTCTTTTTGGCCACGAGCTTCACGACGATTATCACGCTGTACGGCTTTGTCCATGCCGGCGTGTCTGTGGGGCTCTTACCCGTGACCGGCCTGCCCCTGCCTCTGGTGTCTTACGGCGGGACGAGCATGATCGCCGCGGGCGTGATGATCGGCATACTGCTCAACATATCCAAGCAGATTCGCCGATGACACGTGCACCGCGCATACTGTTGGCAGGCGGCGGCACCGGTGGCCATGTCTACCCTGCGATCGCGATTGCCGATGCCATCCGGGCGCTGGAGCCGGAGGCAGCGATCGCCTTTGCGGGTACGCGAGATCATCTGGAGTGGCGAGCGGTGCCGCGCGCAGGCTACGCCATACACCCGATCACAGTCAGCGGCTTCCACCGCAAGGCGTTTTTCAAAAATCTCAGCTTTCCCTGGAAGCTGGCACGCGGCTTCATGCAGAGCTGGAGCCTGGTCGGTGACTTTGATGCGGATGTGGTGCTGGGCACGGGCGGATACGTGTCGGGTCCGGTGCTGCTGGCGGCGCACTACCGCCGGCGCGTAGTCGTGGCGCAAGAGCAGAATGCCTATGCGGGCGTTACCAATCGCCTATTGGCGCGGCATGCGGCGCAGATCCATATCGCCTTTCCTGAGGCCCGCGCGTGGTTTCCGAAGGAGAAGTGCCGCCTGAGCGGCAATCCGACGCGGGCCGCGCTGCGCGCCGCGGACCGCGAAGCGGCCCGCGCGCGCCTGGGCGTGCCCTCTGGAGCCCAGGTGCTGTTTGTCTTTGGCGGTTCGCTCGGCAGTCAGGCCATCAATCAGGCAATGCAGCGCCATGTGGCAGCGCTGCTGCAGCACGAGCGCCTGTTTATTCTCTGGCAGACGGGGCCTATGTATTACCAGAAGCTTAAGGCGGCGGCCCCAACGCACGCGCGATTACGCCTCGTGGCGTATGTCCATCGCATGGACGAGGCGTACGCAGCTGCTGACCTGGTGCTCTGCCGTGCGGGCGCGATCACCTGCGGCGAGCTCCTGGTGACCCAAACACCTTCGATCCTGGTGCCATCGCCGAACGTGGCGGCGGACCACCAGACAAAGAACGCCGCCAGCATGGCGCAGCAGGGTACAGCCCTGACAGTCAAGGATGAAGACCTGGACGAGGCGGTGTGCGTGCACAGCGTGGCGCTGCTGATGGACGAGAAGCGGCGGGCGGCGATGCGGGGCGCAGCCGCGAAGGCGGCGCGTCCCCACGCTGCGCGAACGATTGCGGAGCAGGTGCTGCTTTTGGCGGGTTGGGAAGCACGCACAAATGGTGCGGAAGCATGAGCGAACAAAGAAGTCGTACTAGGCGCCGGCAGCCTCTTCTGGGCCGGATCCGCCATGTGCACATGGTGGGGATCGGGGGCATCGGCATGAGCTCGATTGCGCGCGTGCTGCTGGATCGTGGATACCGGGTGACGGGATCGGATCTGCAGCAGAGCGAAGTCACCGCGAGCCTGGTCGAAGCCGGTGCCACCGTCTACCTGGGGCATGCGGCTTCGCAGGTGGGCGAGGCGGATGTTGTCGTGTACTCCTCTGCAGTAGAGCCGAACGAAAACGCAGAAACGCGCGCGGCGATCACCCGCCGCCTTCCGCTGATTCCGCGGTCTGAGATGCTCGGCGAACTTATGCGCATGAAGTTCGGCATAGGCGTCGCAGGCACGCACGGCAAGACGACGACGACCTCCATGGTAGGACTGGTGATCGCCGAAGGGGGCTTTGATCCAACGATCATCGTGGGTGGCAAGGTGAGCGTGCTTGGCTCCAACGCCGTCACGGGCGAGGGCGACATCATTGTCATCGAGGCCGATGAATATGATCGGACGTTTCTGCGCCTGACGCCTGCCCTGGCGGTGATCACCTCCATTGAAGCCGAGCACATGGACACTTACCGCGACCTGGAGGATGTCCGTTTGGCTTTTACGGAATTTGCCAACTCCGTGCCCTTCTTCGGGGCCGCTATCGTGTGCCTCGATGATGAAGGCGTGCAGCAGATTTTGGGCGATGTGGAGCGTCGCCTGATCACCTACGGCATCGCGCGACAGGCCATGGTGCGGGCTGCTGCGATCACGCGAAGCGGATCGGCCACGCAGTTTGTGGTAACGCGCGGCGCGCAGCGTCTCGGCATCGTAAAGCTTCAGGCGCTGGGAATTCACAATGTGCGCAATGCGCTGGCGGCCATCGCGGTGGGATTGGAGCTGGAGGTACCCTTTGCACGCATCCAGGCGGGTCTGGCCCGTTTCTCCGGGGTTCATCGCCGCTTTCAGGTGCTCGGCGAGGCGCAGGATATTCTGGTCATTGACGACTACGCGCACCATCCCACGGAAGTCATGGCGACGCTTCAGGCGGCCAGCGATGGTTTTCCGGCGCGCCGCATCGTGGCCGTGTTTCAGCCGCATCTGTACTCGCGTACGGAAGACTTCAAGGAGCACTTTGCGCGGGCCTTTTTCAACGCCGATGTGGTGGTGGTCACCAGCATCTATGCGGCGCGGGAGGCGCCCAGGACGGCCGTGAGCGCGCGCGACATTGCGGATTTGGCGCGACAGCGCGGGCACCGCAAGGTCTACTACGAGCCGGACCTGAAGGCATTGCCTGCGAGTCTGCGGGCGCACTGCAAGGCCGAAGACGTAGTCATCTTCCTGGGCGCTGGAGACATCTGGCGTACCGCCCGCCGCTTTCTGGCACTGATTGAGTCATGAACGTACGCAGTCATAGCAGGAAGTTTGGTTCGCTCGACAGGCGGCTCGGCGCGGCCCTGTGCGCCGCAATGATCGTGGCAGGGGCCACCTTCGGCATCTCCTGGGTTCAGAAGCAGCCGTGCACCCGCATGGATGTCCGAGGCCTGAGCCAGGCGGATTCAGCCTCCATCTTTCGCCTGGCAATGCCGACGGATTCCTTCCTCGTTTCTGCGCTTGTTGCAGACCGCATTCGCAGACATCCCTGGGTGCGCTCTGCGGCGGTCGCTTGCTATCCCTCTGGAACGTTTCACGTACGCATCCATGAGCGGACGCCGGTGCTTCTGGCTATTGACGAAGCCGGTCACGCCGCATTCTTCATTGATCCGGCCGGGTTCATGATGCCCCTAACGATGCACAGCATGTTTGATGTGCCGCTTATAAGCGGCCTGCGCAGCACGTATCACCCGATCATGCCCGTGCCGAATCCCCAGGTGCTGGCGTTGGCCAAGGCCTTGACGCAGGTGGACTCCGACACCGAACGTCTGCTGTCGGAGTTCATGCTGACACCCGCGGGCATCACTGCATTCGCGACGGTGCAGCGCGGCAAGACCGTCGAAATCCGACTTGGGCGAGAAGACATTGCGCCGCGCCTTCATCGGCTGCGCGCATTCTGGGATCAACGCGTGGTGCCGCATCCTGCCCAGAACTTTGAGATGATCGACCTTCGTTTTGAAGGTCAGATTGTCACCAGGGAAGATCCAATCCAGCACAAAACACCCTAACGCCATGAATGACCGAATCGTCGTAGGGATGGACATCGGCACCACGAAGGTGTGTGCCGTCGTGGGCGCTGTAGACAGCTTTGGCCGCATCAACGTGCTTGGCATGGGCCTGGCGGAGTCCCAAGGCCTAAACCGAGGTGTGGTCGTCAACATCGACAAGACCGTCGCATCCGTGCAGAAAGCGATCGGAGAAGCGGAGCGAACGGCAGGCGTCGCGGTGAAGGAAGTCATCGTGGGCATCGCGGGGGACCACGTCCAGAGCTTTCAAAGCCGTGGCGTGGTGACGATTGCGCATCGTGACCGGGAGATTTCGCTACGCGATGTGCAGCGCCTGGTCGAGGACACGACGCATGTCGCGATGCCTGCCGACCGTGAGATTCTGCATGTGATCCCGCAGGAGTTCATTGTCGATGGCCAGGACGGCGTGTTGGACCCCGTGGGCATGAGCGGCGTGCGCCTCGAGGCCAATGTGCACATCATCACCGGCCTAGTGTCGGCCGCCAAGAACATTTACCGCTGCATCGAAAAGGCGGGCTATCAGGCCGCCGATATTGTCCTGGAGCCCCTCGCGTCCTCGTTCTCCGTGCTGCATTCCGATGAGAAGGAGGTGGGCGTTGTGCTAATAGACATTGGGGGTGGCACGACTGATATGGCGGTGTTCGAGGACAGCACTATCCGGCACACCGCTGTCATCGCCGTAGCCGGCAACAAGGTTACCGACGACATTCGGAAAGGCCTGGGCGTGATGCGCGATCAGGCCGAAGCGCTCAAGTGTGACTACGGATCGGCGCTGGTGGATACGATCGATCCCGGCGAGGAGATCCTGATCGAAGGCATTGGGGGTCGTGCACCCAAGACCATCAGCCGCTCTACGCTGAGCCAAGTCATACAGCCGCGCATGGAGGAGATCCTTGAAATCGCGGCGATAGAGATCGAGCGCAGCGCGTATGCGCGCCATCTGGCGGCGGGTGCCGTGCTCACGGGCGGTGGCTCGCTGATCCCGGGCACGGCGGAGCTGGCCGCGGAAAAACTAGGGATGGAGACCCGGGTCGGTCTACCTTCCGGACTGGCCGGCGGCCTGGTCGAGGAGGTCAGCGATCCGAAGTACGCCACCGGCGTCGGCCTGGTGCTGTACGGCCTGCAGCCATCCTTGCTTGGCGCGTCGCAGCTCAACGGATACGAAGGCGGCCGATTGGCTGCCACGCAAAGCGGCAACGGCGGCTCTTCGCTGGTGCACCGGATTGCCGGTCGCATGAAGGGCTGGTTCGACGAACTTTAATCACATCCTTTACCGGTACAATGAACCCTACACAGAGTACTCCAACAGGTGACAACGCGGGCTTAGGCTGGTCCTTCGACACAGTACGGGAGGAAGTAGCCAAGATATGCGTGGTCGGTGTCGGTGGTGGCGGTGGCAACGCGATCAATAACATGGTCCGCAAGGAGCTGCAGAATGTTGAATTCATGGTGATTAACACCGACGCGCAGGCGCTAAGCCATACGCTGGCACCGCTGCGTATTCAGTCGGGTCGGATGTTGACCAAGGGGTTGGGCACCGGCGCACGGCCAGAGGTCGGACGTGAAGCCATGTGGGAAAGCGCAGAAGAGGTCAAGACGATGTTGCATGGCTTTGACATGTGCTTTATCACCGCAGGAATGGGCGGCGGCACGGGGACCGGCGGGGCCGCTGTAGTGGCAGAGATTGCGCGGCAGATGGACATACTGGTAGTGGCGATTGTGACCAAGCCGTTTGACTGCGAAGGCGACAAGCGCATGGCGATGGCCCTGGACGGCATCCAGTGCCTGGAGGAGCATGTAGACACCATCATTGCGATTCCCAATGAGCGACTTCTGGACATTGCCGAAGACGACACGACGCTGATTGAGGCATTCCAGCGGGCGGACGATGTGCTGTACGATGCTACGCGCGGCATTGCAGATCTGATCACCTGCGCTGGACTGATCAACCTTGACTTTGCTGATGTGCGCACCACGATTCAGAACGGCGGCACGGCGCTCATGGGCACAGGTACCGCTGGGGCCGGCGACAAGCGCGCGGAGCAGGCTGCGCTGGAGGCGATCAGCAGTCCGCTGATGGACGGGGCATCTATTGCTGGTGCGCGCAATGTTCTTGTGAACATTACCGCTGGCAAGAATCTAGGCATCAAGGATGCGACGAGCGCTACGCAGGTAATGAAAGACGAGGCTGGCAGTGATGCTGAGGTGATCTGGGGCACCGTGATTGACGAGACGTTGGACGACGACGAGTTCCGCGTAACGGTTATCGCCACCGGCTTCGGCCAGTCGGGTGCTGGACAGGCCGAGAAGCGGATGCTGTCAACCGTTTCCCCACGCATCGATTACAAGGGAGAAGAGAACCTCAAGGTGCTGGACATTCCAGCCTTCGAGCGCCGCGGCCCAGCAGAGCAGGGCACAGCATGGCAAGGCGAGGGGGCCCAAGGCAAGGCGCAGCTGAGACGCGTTGGAGGGGCTGGCCGCGACGAATCGCGCCGCCGCACGCGCGGAAGCGACGATGAGCCGCCATCGTTCCTTCGCAAAATGATGGACTAGACCCGGAACCACGCCGCCGGATGCATATTTAATCGTGTCTGAGGTTTTCCAGACGGTACCAGCATGCCACAACACAAATCCGCAGCCAAGCGGGTTCGACAGAATGCCCGCGCCCGCGCCCGCAACAGGATTCATCGGAGTCGGATGCGCACCATGGTCAAGAGCGTGCTCCAAATGGAGGACCATGGGGAGGCATCTGTGGCCTTTTCTGTCGTGCAGTCCTACGTGGATCGCCTCGCAACCAAGGGTGTCATACACAGGAACAAGGCGGCCAACTGCAAGCGGCAGCTGCAGCGACGTATTGCTGCCTTGGCCTCTGCCTGACTACAGCGGCGGCCCAACGATCAAGCGGGCGTCGGGATACTAGCGAGAAACTAACTGGTATTTCTGCGCAATAAATCACAACAGCAGGGTAAATCAATGACTTACCGCTACTTGACGACAACACTGGTGATACTGGCAGTTTTCACCACGACAGCTGGAGAGGCATGGGCGCAGTCGAAGGTATATCGGCCCAGCGGCACCGCCTTTATCAAGCCGAAAGTAGGACTGTCCAACTACCTGGGCGACAACGAAAAGTCCCCGATCAACTTCAATGGTGACGCTTTTGACGTAGCTACGCCGTTTGGTCTGGCAGCTGAGGTGGGATACCAGTTCAGCGTGTCGTTTTCTACCAGCTTTGCTATTGCCTACGGCGACTATCCTGTCATTACGCAGTTTCCGCCGCCCAACACGCGCCCCAACGATGCGGTAGCCGACGACCCGTCGTCGCGCACCTCCATACAGGTGTTTGGGCGGATGACTGCTGGCGAGGCCGAGCAGCGGGCGGCACCATATTTCAACTTTGGCCTGGTCGCCTCCTTCGGCACAGCCACGCAGATTGATCATCCATCGTACACTGCGGAGGAAAGTGCCGTCGGCTTCGGGCCGCTTCTGGGCGTAGGGGTGGATATTGCGATGAATGCGCGGACTTCGTTCTTCGTTGAGCTCAACAGCGGATTTCATTTTGGGGACGACCAGTTGGATGCCAATGCAGACAACGGCCTGGGGCCCACGGATATCCTATCCGGCTTGGGGTTAGGTTTCAAGGTCAACTTCAAGCCTGCGATCACGCCGGTGGGCGTGCAGCGCCTGACTTGCCCAACGGGGAATGTGATGCTGGGCGTGGACGCAGACTTCAGCGCGGAAACGAACCCAGCGGCCACGCTGCCTGTGGCTATGACCTGGGCCTTTGGTGACGGGACCACTGCAAGCGGTGCAACGGCGACGCATGCATTTACGACCGATGGCGCGCACACGGTTACCTTTACCGCGGAAAACGAGGCGGGCCCCGCCAGCGCGGACTGCGTGGTAACCGTGATTGAGCCCGCCGAGATCGTGACGATCACCGCCAGCAAGCCGACGGTCAGCATCTGTGATGAGAATCCGTCTATGACCTTCAGCGCCAATACGCGCGGCTCCGTTCCGCTCACGTACAGTTGGGACTTTGGCGATGGCAACACCAGCAGCGAGGCGGAGCCGTCCCATGCCTATGCGGAGCCTGGCACGTATGAGGTTACGTTGACGCTCACCAATGTGGGGGGTACAGCGACGCAATCCATGGAGATGGAAGTCACGGAGGAGGGTTGTTTCGACTGCAACATCTCGTCCATGAATTCAGTGTACTTTGATCGCAACTCCTCGGTGCTCAACGAGGAAGCACGGCCGCTCCTTGCGGAAAACCTGGAGATTCTGCAAAACTGCGAGTTTGCTGTGCGGGTTGAAGGACATGCTTCTCGCGATGAGCGCCGCCCGCAGCAGCTTTCGGAAGATCGGGCCCACGCCGTTGCGCAGTATTACACCGACAACGGTATTGCAGAGGACCGTCTGATGGTCCAGGGAATGGGCGCTTCGGAGCAGACCGGCAAGAAGAGTGGTGCGTCCCAGTTCCGCCGCGTAGACACTATTCCCGACGACCAGTAGGCATGTGCTGCTTGCAGCATTGTGCCGCACGCCGGTATATGCTGTAGGATCCTTCCCAGTGCCCCGCCAGCAGCGAGGTACTGGGGGTTGATTCGTACTACAGCACCTAAGAAAAGCCTGTCGTAGCCCGCCACCAGGGTTTTGAATCGCCATACATCCGAGGCGTTTGCAGGCGTGGGTTCCCGGCTTGGGAGCGCAAATGCTGATTCTCGCCTTCTGGAGCATTTAGCCGGCGACAGCAAGCAAGGGCAGCCGGAAGGCTGAAGTACTGTAAATTCAGGATAGACGGCGTTTGACGGCGTTGGAATTCGGTGCCTGGCGCAGGCCCCGGCAGTCAGCATGCGCTGAGAACGCCCCGCACCCAGTTGTGCCTCCCAAGACGGATTCGCCGCCTTGACGAGGGGTCACCACAAAGCAGTCGCCGGGGTTCAGAGGCCCCGTAGCCGCTTAAGTACGGGCCGCACGGTACGCGTAATGGCCGTCCTTCGTATGTGCCTGCCCCCACGCACGAGGTGACGCCCGGCACACCAGACGTTCCGTACCAGGCGGTTGCTACCCGCAAATATCCACGCATCCAGTATCGCATCTCCACTCAGGCCTTGCAGGCTAATGCTGTCGCCGTCAAGCTCCAGAAGATCTGCCCACGCACCTTTTGCGATACTTCCGCCGGGGCGGCCGGCGGCCAGTGCACCGCCCCTACAGGCCCCCTCAAACAGCGTGCGACCCACTGAAGGGTAACCGATGGCGAGCGCAGCACGCGTGCGGTCGCGCAACCGCTGCGAGTATTCCAGTGCTCGCAGCTCTTCCACCAGCGAAATCTGCACATTGGAATCAGAGCCGATTCCATACTGTCCCCCCAGCCGTATGAATTGCACGCCGCTGAAGATTCCATCTCCCAGGTTGTTTTCTGTGATTGGACACAGGCCGGCAACGGCTCCGGTGGAGGCAAGCGCCCGCGTCTCTCGCTCATCCATCTGGGTACAGTGAACCAGACACCAACGACGGTCCACAGCAAAGTTATCCAGCACCCAGGAGACGGGCCGCGCATCCAGTGCCGATTCGACCTCGTGCACTTCTAATGGCTGCTCCGCCAAGTGCATATGAAACGGCGCATCAGGCCGCAGCCTTTCGGCCCAGGCCAGAGCCTCTGGACTCACGGCGCGAAGGGAATGCACGGCAACCCCTGTGCTCGCGTCGCCGTCCAGCAGCCTGACGGCCTTTCCAGCAGCATCGAGAAGCGCTGCAAACTGATCACGCGTACAGGCGAAGCGGTACTGAGTCGGTGCCAGTGGTGCGCCTCCGCATCCACCCTGCTGATACAAGGCCGGCACGAGCGTAAGCCCAATGCCGCTCACGGCGGCGGCGGCCGCGATTCGCGACGACATCTCCGCTGGATTCTCGTACGCCGTGCCTCCCTTGTCGTGATGCAGATAGTGAAATTCAACCACACTTGAAAATCCTGCTTCGAGCATTTTCATTTGGGCATAGGCCGTGATTGCTTCGATATCCTCGGGCGTGAGATGCTCCAGGAAACGGTACATGAGACGTCGCCAACCCCAGAAATTATTAGCACCTCCTGGACCACGTGTCTCGGTCAACCCGGCCATGGCTTGCTGAAACGCATGGCTGTGAAGGTTCGTGGGAGCGGGCAGCAGCACGGAGAAGTGGTTGCCCACCGCAGGCTGATTTGCCTGCACATGCGCAATCCGGCCATTCGCATCAATGGTTATCGCAACAGCGTGTTTCCAGCCGTCTGGCGTAAGTGCTGCTTTTGCCCAAAGCTTGTTCATACTTGACAGCGTCGCATGCCCTTGCTGCAAAAGGTACTGGCCTGCCAGCGGAGGTGCAGCATGGGACTCCGACATCATCGGCCCTGTTCACAAATCTTCACAAATCAGAAGCCCATGCTCCTGATCGATACGCAGCGTCCTTTCTGCTTCGCAGTCGAAGTCAGCCTGGCAGGATTGCACTACGCTGCGCCTATGCCCCCTCAGTGGCGACTCCAATGGATCGATCGTGCCCGTTAAGCGTGCGCTGTGTGCAATCACGCTTGTTGCGCCGTACCTTATGCCACCAGCGGTGCACGCAGCATTCGGCTTTTGCCTGTGCGGCTACCGTGCTAGGCCCATAACGCATGCTTGTGCCCTGCCAGGCCAAGCGTGCGTCTGAAGGGGATTGCCGCATGGCGGTGATTGTGCAATGGCCTGGTACGGCGCATGGACACGGCAGGAATGCTCCTGTCTGCACGTTGCCGGGGCTTGTGGCGCCCGGTGGCTGGCTGTACACCGGCGGCTAGCCTTGGCGCATGTCTGATCACTAGCCAGGCGGGCATCGTTGCAGCAGCGAATCGGCACAAATTCTACTATGCAATGTGCGGCACATGAAGGGCCTTAGGCGGCTCTTCCCAAGGCAAGCTGCACGAGGTCAGCGGCCAACGAACGGGCACGGAGTCTTCTTGCAGTATGGCGCTGAAAACCTTTTCTAACTGCCGGATTGCCACCATGGAGCCTGGCATCGGTCCCTACGGACTGATACCCGATGGCGCGCTCGTTGCAGACGGTGAAGTGATCGCATGGGTCGGAGCACAAAGCGCCCTGCCTTCGGCCTGCCGGCACGCGCCAACCATAGACCTCGATGGAGCCACGGTGACGCCAGCGCTCATTGATTGCCACACCCATCTCATCTTTGGCGGCAACCGAGCACAGGAATTTGAGTTGCGCCTGCAGGGAGCAAGCTACGAAGCCATTGCCCGCCAAGGAGGCGGCATCGCGTCAACGATGCGCGCTACCAGAATAGTGACAGAAGACGACCTGGTAGGGTCGGCGCTTCCCCGACTGGATGCGCTGCTCGGTGAGGGGGCAGCAGTGGTAGAGGTGAAGTCAGGCTACGGACTGAGTATTGCCGATGAGCTCAAGATGCTGCGGGCAGCTCGCCGGCTCACCGAAGAGCGCCCCGTACACATTGTTACTTCGTGGTTGGCGGCGCATGCGGTCCCACCCGAATATCAGGGCATGCCTGACACCTACATAGACGAGGTTGCTGTGCGCGGTCTTACGGCAGCACACGCGGAAGGACTGGTAGACGCCGTAGATGGTTATTGCGAGAGCATTGCCTTTACACCGGCGCAAATCGCCCGCATATTTGAGGCCGCTGACGAGCTCGGCCTTCCAAAGAAGCTACATGCCGAGCAGCTGACAAACCTCGGCGGTGCAAAGCTGGCTGCTTCATTCCATGCGCTCTCGGCTGATCATCTGGAGCACCTTGATATGGAGGGGGTGACGGCCATGGCTCAATCTGGAACCGTTGCCGTGCTGCTGCCCGGCGCATACTATACGTTGCGCCAGTCGCAACGGCCGCCCGTTCAGGCGCTGCGTGCAGCCGGAGTGCTGATGGCTGTCGCGACAGATGCAAACCCAGGCTCTTCTCCCCTGTTTTCCCTGCTACTGGCCATGAATATGGCGTGCACGCTGTTTGGTCTGACGGCAGAAGAAGCACTTATCGGCACTACCGCCGCCGCGGCCCGGGCACTGGGATTGCACCACCGCTATGGTACGCTGTCAGTCGGCAAGCGTGCGGACCTTGCCGTCTGGGACATTGCGCACCCATGCGAGCTGGCCTACCGCTTAGGATTGAGTCCGCTAAGCATGCGTGTCATCGGAGGTACCGTATGCTGATTGATCCCGGCAATCTTTCGCTGGCAACGCTAGAAGCGGTCTATCGCGGTGCGCACGCCGAGCTGACACCAGGCTGCAAGCCCAAGGTGGAAAGGAGCGCCGCCACGGTTGCGCGTGCTGCTGCCGAAGCCGCGCCCATTTATGGCATCAATACCGGATTCGGAAAGCTGGCTGCGGTGCGCATCTCAGCGAACGCTGTTGGCACGCTGCAGCGCAACCTTGTGCTAAGTCATTGTGCGGGGGTCGGAGATCCGTTGCCCGAGGAGATCGTTCGCCTGATAATAGCGCTGAAGATGATTGGGCTGGGGCGCGGCGCCTCCGGTGTGCGATGGAAGCTGATAGCTCTGCTCTCGGATATGCTCAAGGCCGGCATCCTGCCGGTGATTCCGTCCCAGGGATCGGTGGGTGCCTCGGGAGACCTTGTGCCCCTTGCCCATCTGGCCGCCACCATGATTGGCGAAGGCAGCGTGGTGAGGCGCGGGGCGCTGATGCCGGCAGCCCGGGCGCTGCGGGCGGCGGGGCTGGTACCCGTACGACTTTTGGCAAAGGAAGGGCTTGCGATAATCAACGGGACTCAGGTGTCAACCGCGCTGGCCCTGGCCGGACTCTTTGAAGCCTGGAATAATGCGGTCAGCTCACTGACGACCGGCGCACTGTCTACGGAAGCGGCTATGGGCTCTCCTGTGGCGTTTCGCGCGGAGATTCATCAGCTGCGGGGTCACAAAGGCCAGATTGATGCAGCATTCACGCTTCGTCACCTGTTCACCGGCTCACAAATCCGCGAAGAACACCGTCAAAGAGATCCCCGAGTCCAGGATCCCTATTGCCTGCGCTGCCAGCCGCAAGTTCTTGGCGCTGTGCTGACTCTATTGAGGCAGGCAGCGGAAACACTCTGCATCGAAGCCGGTGCCGTCACGGACAACCCGCTGGTGCTCGAAGACGGCACGATCGTGTCGGGTGGCAACTTTCATGGAGAGCCTGTGGGCTTCGCGGCGGATCAGATTGCCATGGCCATCGCGGAAACTGGTTCGATTGCACAGCGTCGCATCTCGCTCCTTATTGATCCTGCACTTTCTTACGGCCTCCCCGCCTTTCTGTCTCCGCACCCCGGCCTGAACTCGGGCATGATGGCAGCGGAGATAGTGTCCGCGGCCCTGGCATCTGAAAACAAGGCCCTGTCCAACCCGCGCGTCGTGGACAGCACGCCGACATCGGCTAACCAGGAGGATCATGTCGCGATGTCCTGCCATAGTGCATATCGGCTTCTCGCGATGAACAACAATCTTGCGCGTCTCATTGGGATTGAGGCGCTTTGCGGCGCGCAAGGCGTTGAGCTGCGGGGACCGCTGAAGACGAGCTTGGCGCTGCAGAAATTTGTGTCGGTCATTCGCGAGGTCTCCACCCCTGTCGAAGAAGACCGGCCTTTGGCATCTGACCTGGAACGCACAGCCGCCCTGGTGCGGGAAGGTGCGCTGATTCCAGCGAGGCCGCCTGAGCTGTGGGACTACAGGTAATCGGGGCTTATGGACATGAGCAACAGCAATCGTTCTGTGCGCGCACCGACAGGGTCTCAGCTGGTTTGTGGCAGCTGGCAGGTGGAAGCCGCGTACCGCATGATTCAGAACAATCTTGACGCCGAAGTTGCAGAAAACCCCCGCGATCTGGTAGTCTACGGTGGCATTGGTCGTGCGGCCCGATCCTGGCAGGATTTTGACCGGATTCTGCATGCGCTGGTATCGCTGCAAGACGATGAAACGTTGCTCGTACAGTCAGGCAGGCCCGTCGGCATCTTCCAGACGCATAAGGATGCGCCGCGCATTCTTATTGCCAACTCCAACCTCGTACCCCACTGGGCCACCTGGGACACGTTCAACGCGCTGGACCGCAAAGGCCTGATGATGTACGGCCAGATGACGGCCGGATCGTGGATCTATATCGGCACGCAGGGAATCGTTCAAGGTACCTACGAGACCTTCGTTGAGGCAGGCCGGCAGCACTACGGTGGAGATTTGCGCGGCCGCTGGATCCTGACGGGCGGGCTCGGCGGCATGGGCGGCGCCCAGCCGCTTGCCGCAGTGATGGCAGGTGCCTGCTGCCTTGCTGTGGAATGTGATCCGGCCAGGATAGATTTCCGATTACGTACCGGGTACCTGGACCAGCGGGCTGACAGCATTGAGGAGGCGCTCGCGCTGGTAGAGCGGTGGACACGCGCTAAAGAGGCAAAGTCTGTTGGACTGTTGGGAAACGCCGCGGATGTCTTTCCCGCGCTCCTTCAGGCAGGGGTTCGACCGGACCTCGTGACGGATCAGACTTCAGCCCACGATCCGCTCAACGGCTATCTGCCGCGGGGGTGGACACTGGCGCAGTGGCGCAGGCAGCGCACGCGTGATCCCAAGGCAACGGAATCTGCGGCGCGGGCATCTATTCGTGCACATGTTGCGGCGATGGTGGGGTTCTGGGATGCCGGAATTCCGACCTTTGACTATGGCAACAACATTCGGCAAGTGGCGCTGGAGGGGGGTCTTGCCCGTGCATTTGCCTTCCCGGGATTCGTGCCGGCCTACATTCGGCCGCTTTTTTGCAGGGGCATCGGTCCGTTCCGGTGGGTGGCGCTCTCCGGTGATCCCGAGGATATCTACCGCACCGATGAAAAGGTCAAGGAACTGCTGCCAGAGAACCGCCCTCTTATCAACTGGCTGAATCTGGCACGAGAACGCATCCGCTTCCAGGGTCTTCCGGCGCGGATTTGCTGGGTCGGCCTCGGTGAGCGCGACCGCCTGGGGTTGGCCTTCAATGCGATGGTGCGCCGAGGTGAGCTCTCTGCGCCGATCGTGATCGGCCGGGATCATCTTGATTCCGGTTCGGTCGCGTCGCCCAATCGGGAGACCGAGTCCATGCGCGATGGCTCCGATGCGGTTTCTGACTGGCCCCTGCTGAACGCGCTGCTTAACACAGCATCTGGTGCGACATGGGTTGCCTTGCACCACGGCGGCGGCGTAGGTATGGGCTTTTCGCAGCATGCCGGCATGGTTGTGGTAGCTGACGGTACGGAAGATGCCGCAAGGCGGCTGAAGCGGGTGCTGTGGAATGATCCGGGCTCCGGCGTAATGCGGCATGCCGATGCAGGCTACAAGGACGCCATAAGCTGCGCACAGGAATACGGTCTTAAGCTCCCGGCTCTCGAGGCGCAGGGTACGGGTGCTGGCTGACGGCTGTCATGCCCACAAGTATGCGTGTATACGGCGGGCCATTGGTTTTATTCTCGGTATACTAATGGCTGCGTAGATGCGCGGTGACGGGTGCGCAACGCGGGGCAGCGGGCCTGCGTGCTCTACCGGCGGTAGCGCAGAGCGCTTCGCATGAACGCGAAAAAGCACGCTCAAGACGACACAGTCATTACACTGAAGGGCCATGCCAGGGCACGATCAGGCGCAGCGCGAGCGGGTGGCACACGCGATCAAGCGCGAGGCCCGACGTCTGGGGTTTGACGCATGCGGCATTGCGAAGGCCACTAAGCTGGACAAGGAGGCTGAGCGGCTGGAAGCATGGCTACATCAAGGGCGCCACGCGTCCATGGCGTACATGGAGCGGCATTTTGAGAAGCGCGTGGACCCCACGCGGCTCGTGGATGGGGCGCAGTCCGTCATCAGCGTGCTGCGCAACTACTTCCAGCCCGTTTCGCAGCCGGAAGGTGCCGAGGCGGGCAAGGTGAGTCGCTACGCGTGGGGCGACGACTACCACACAGTGCTCAAGCAGGGACTGTATGCGCTCTTTCACTGGATTGGCGAAAACCATGGACCCGTCGCAGGTCGGGCGTTCGTTGATTCGGCTCCGGTGCTGGACAAGGTGTGGGCGCAGCGCGCGGGGTTGGGCTGGATCGGCAAGCACACCAATCTGATCAGCCGCACCATGGGTTCCTATTTCTTTATAGGAGAGCTCATCCTGGATTTGC
Organism: Rhodothermales bacterium; assembly: GCA_951812585.1. Taxonomy (GTDB): domain Bacteria; phylum Bacteroidota; class Rhodothermia; order Rhodothermales; family Bin80; genus JAAXGV01. The sequence goes on from OX638318.1 coordinate 1,721,143, forward strand.
CGCTGGCATACGACGGCCCGATTGCGGATCACTGCGGCAGCTGCACGCGCTGCATAGACGCGTGTCCGACTGATGCCATCTACCAGCCGTACGCCGTGGACAGCAACCGGTGCATTGCCTACTGGACGATTGAGCATCGCGGCGACGGTGCGCCTGAGGATCTCTCTCGCGAATTTGGCAACTGGATCTTTGGCTGTGACATATGCCAGGACGTATGCCCGTGGAATAAGTTCAAGTTTGCCACAAGTGAGACGCGGTTCATGCCCAGGAGCGGCATTGTGGGCACACCGCTCAAGACGTGGGCGGAGTTGGATCTCGCCGCTTACAGGAAGCGATTCAAGGGCAGCGCGATCAAGCGGGCGCACCTGGAGGATCTTAAGCGCAACGTGCAGGTGGCCATGGGCAACAGCGTCAGGCTGGACGCAGCAGCGGAAAGAGAATCACGTCCCGAATAGAGGGCTGATTCGTGAGCAGCATGGCGAGGCGGTCGATGCCGACGCCGAGGCCTGCCGTCGGCGGCATGCCGTACTCAAGGGCACGCAAGTAGTCCTCGTCGATTTGCATGGCTTCCATGTCGCCTTGGGCACGCAGGCGATATTGCTCTTCGAAGCGGGCGCGCTGATCTTCCGGGTCGTTGAGCTCACTGAAAGCGTTGCACACCTCTTTGCCGTTGCAGATTACCTCAAACCGTTCCACCAGTCCGGGCACTGTGCGGTGGCGTTTTGCCAGCGGGCTCAGGGCTACCGGATAGTCAATCATGAACGTGGGCTGCGTAAAATGGGGCTCGACAAAGGTGCTGACGATCGCGTCCAGAATCTTGCCCTCGCCCATGGCTTGGTCCACCTCCAAGCCAAGGGCTTGTGCGGCTTTCTGCAGCGTGCCGCGATCAGCGCCATACAGGTCATGTCCGGTGTGTTCCTCTATGGCTTGGAACATCGGTATCCGCGGCCACGGCCTGGCAAATGATATTTCCTTTCCGTCGACCGGTATGGTAGCGGTGCCGTGAAGCGCCAGCGCTACGCCTTCGATCATCTCCTCAACCAAGTCCATCATCCACTCGTAGTCCTTAAAGGCCACGTAGAGTTCCAGCATGGTGAACTCCGGATTGTGATACCGGCTTAATCCTTCGTTGCGAAAGTCTTTGGCTATCTCGTAAACGCCGTCAAAGCCGCCCACAATCAGGCGCTTCAGGTAGAGTTCATCCGCGATGCGCAAGAAGAACTGCATGCCCAGCGCGTGGTGGTGTGTCACAAAGGGGCGCGCCGTGGCCCCGCCATAGAGCGGCTGCAGCGCAGGGGTTTCTACCTCCACATAGCCGCGTGCGTCCAGGAAGCGACGCAGCGCCGTCACCATGCGGGCCCGCTGCCTGAAGACCTCACGCACTGCAGGGTTGACGACCAGGTCCACATAGCGCTGACGGTACCGGAATTCCTTGTCGGTCACCTCGTCATACACGGTTCCGTCCTGCTCCTTGACCGTGGGCAGCGGGCGCAGACTCTTGGTGAGCAGCACCAGGGTCTTTGCGTGCACGGTAATCTCTCCACGCCCCGTGCGAAACACAAAGCCGCTGATGCCCACGATATCGCCGATATGCAGAAGCCGCTTGAAGACCTCGTTGTAAAAGCCTTCCGGCAGGTCATCGCGTCGCACGTAGACCTGCATGCGCCCGCTTGCATCCTGCAGGTCGAAGAAAGAGGCCTTACCCATGATGCGCCTGGACATCATGCGTCCAGCCAGCGCAACGCGATAAGACTGCCTCCCGTGCTGCGCGTCGTCAAAGGTGGCTAGAATCTCTGCGATGGACGTGTCTACGTCCCACTGATACGCGTACGGATTGACGCCGCGCTCATCCAAGGCTCGCCGCGCAGCTCGTCGCGCCGCTTCCTGATCCGACAACGCACGAGGCGCAGTCACAGCACGCATATGGCTTGGGGCCCGATCTCCATGGGCCTGACTTCACAGCCTCGTCCCGCTAGAAGTTTGCCGCCGAAAAATCCTGAGGCGGTGGCCATGCTGCTTTTCGTATGGAAGAGCGTAATCGTGATCACAGTAGGTACTCAGCCAACCGCCGGATCGTCTAACGAATAGGGGCCATGCGGGTTCGATTCCGCGGCCATTGGCAGCACAGGGTCGGCCAACCGCCGCGAGGCACCAAGGCCGACCTTGTTCCAAGAGGCAGATTCCCGACTCATCCGTGCGCTGCACGCCGCATCGCATCCAGGCCGACTGCGCGCGCCGCTTGAAGGAGTCGGTCGCGACGCGCGGCAGTCTGACCGCAATGCACTGGTCGACTTCTTCTCCGGTATGCTTGATCTTCTGACCCAAGCGCTGCAGCGCGTCGTCTTCGACTGTTTTCGCCGGTGCATACTCCGTCTCAATAGCAACGGTGAGCCCGCCCACATGGGATACGACGATATCCGGCTGCTTCATCTTTTCCACAAACACATGGGACTGCCCAGCACCAACCCTCCACCCTGGAAGCTGATTCGCTCAAAACCGGGTACCGCTGACCTGTACGCCTCCCTGCCCATGGCCATGGCCATGCACCGAATGCTCACCGCCAATCAGCTTGAACTTGGCCTCCGAAAACCCCTTTTTCGGGCAAGCACTACATAGTGCATGCATAGTGCAGGGAAGCGGGCTGCGAAGCTCGTGCAGCCTTGGCCGCTGATGCGGAGCGTGTGGCTGCGAGCAGCACGGCATCCCATGCGTAGCACATGAAGGGGCTCCGGCTGAGAAGCACTTGCCCAGTCAGAATGGTGCTGCGGTTTAATCCCCGTTATACAGTGGCGCGTCTTAAGCGGCGTTACTTCCCGTAGTCATACAGCGGACGCACGGTCATCGGCACATCTTCGATTGGCCGGTTGGGCGGCTGCCGGTAGTTGCCCGTAGTCGGCGTGGCGGCAATCGCGTCCAGTACATCGAAACCTTCTACAAGCTCGCCAAAGACGGTGTAGGAATCATCCAGAAACGGTGTGCCGGCATTCGAGGTGTAAAACGTGCGCCGTTCAGCCGTGATCGAAAACTCAGGGTTCTCCTGCCGGGCCTGCAATTCCAGCTGGTCCAGCTCATCGTCAGTCCACTGCCTGCCATGGACTATATAGAACTGGCTACCGCTCGAGCGGCGCTCGGGGTTGACTTGATCCCCTTGCCGTGCCGCCGCCAATGCGCCGCGTTTGTGGATCAGCCGTGCATCAAACTCCGCTTCAATAGTATAGCCCGGTCCGCCGCCGCCATCATTGTTCGGATCGTCGTCCTTGGAGTTGGGGTCGCCCCCCTGAATCATGAACCCGTTCATTACGCGGTGGAACAACGTGCCACTTAGAACGCCCTCTGCAACGAGCTTTCTGAAGTTGTCGCGGTGGCCCGGCGTTTCGTCGTACAGGTGCACGACCATCCGCCCCATCGGCGTGGTGATCTCGTAGTAGTTTGTCACATCAGGCGGGGTTGGTGCGGGCACTTCGGTAACAGCCTCTTGGGCGGCATCGGGCAACGCTTCGTCCTGTGCAGCATCGGATGCGGCTTCGTCCTGTGCAGCCGACGCACTCGTATCCTGCTGCGTTAGTTCAGGCGCGACGGCGTCTACCTGCTCACCGGCAGGTCGCTGACATGCGGCCAGCAGAGCCAGCACTGCCATCATCAACAAGTGTCCGCTATGACTCATCAGTCCACTGCTTAAGATTGTTGTCAAAATAGCGGAGCACTGCGCGTTGCAGCATCCGTTCTTCGGCCTCGGGAGACAAATCCGCGGGCAACGGTGATCGAAGCTCCCAGATCCAATGGCCGTTGTTTTCCATGCCGACGCGCTCGTAGTATCCAAGCGTTTCCAGCGCGCTGTAGGTACCTTCAAGCACCAGTTGCTCTTTCCTGGCCTTGTCCAGATCCGACAGGTACCCGTGGCCCAGCTCCTGTATGCCGATCAGGAAAAGGATGCCTTCGAGGTCCGGCTCCCTGCCGAAACGGTTGAAGGTCCACCGCTGAAGCATTGCCCACCGCGCGCAGAGCGCGTCGTCTTTGCGCGCGGTGGGAATCGTTCCTGGACTCGACGCCATGGCTGCGTAGAGTGGGTACAAGCGTGCTGCACAGCCAACGGCGCGAGGCCTTACTTTGTTTCTGCGCTGCGCCATTCTGGGCGCCCGATGGAACCACTTGCGCACCTGCATGCTACAAGTCCGCGTACCAACTGTTTATTCTGATGCTTAAGATCGTTGTCACCTCGCTGCTTCTTGTCCTTGCGGCACAAACCGCCGATGCCCAGCGCTTTGGGGGTGCTGTCGCAGCAACTGGGAACGAGGTATTCGTAGGGGAAACCGCCAACATGAGTTTCCCTGCTGAGGTCTACATATACAGCCGCACGGCCGGCTGGGCCGAATCGGGTCGTCTGAGCGTCTCTGACGAGGCGGACCGGTTCGGCAGCGCGCTGGCTGTCTCTGCGAATGTGCTTCTGGTCGGTGCCAGCCGGGCGAATGCCGAAACAGGCGCAGTCCATGTGTTCCACCGGGCCGATGATGGCACATGGAACCACGCGGGCGCACTTACGGCTTCCGACGGGGCCGAGGGCGACCAGTTCGGCAGCAGCATCGCCTTTGATGGCAGCACGGCCCTGGTAGCGGCGCTGGGAAAAGGTGATGGTGCAGTCTACGTGTTCGCAATGGACGAGAACGGTGCCTTTGCAGAGACGGAGATGCTCACAGTCGACGAATCCGCCGGCTTTGGATCGGTCATGGCGGTGCAGAACGGGGTGGCGCTTTTCGGCGTGCCGGGCCATGATGAAAGCCGCGGCATTGTGTATGCCTTTGCGCTGCACGAAGGTCAGTTTGTCCAGACTGGAAGCCTGGAGCCGGATGCAGGCGTGGAGGGTGGCCGTTTTGGCTCCTCTGTGGCGCTGCATGGAGAGATGGCCTTCGTGGGAATGCCGTTTGTTGCGCAGCGCCAAGGCGCTGTGCTGGTCTATCAGAAAGGTGAAGCGGGTGCTTTTGAAGCACTGCCTGAGCTGCGGGCCTTTGAACCGCAACGCGGCGCACAGTTTGGTGCCAGTCTGGCCTTCGTCGATGATGTCCTGTGGGTTGGGTCGCCCGGCGAAAACCAGCGCAGCGGCGCGTTGTACCGCTTTGAGCGCGATCAGAGCAGCTGGGGCGGCGCGCAGCGGCAGCTGAGCGGCGCTGCGCCCAGGGGGGCAGGCTTTGGCACAACGCTAGCCATCGCCTCGGATGTGGCCGTAATTGGCGCCACCGGGGTGGACCGGCGGGAAGGCGCTGCGGTGATTCTGGTGCAGACAACAGAATGGGAAGAGCAAGGCATGGTGGTCAACGACATAAGGAGCTTCGATCCCGTGCTCGGTGCCGAGGTGCAGTGCGCGCAAGGTGAAGCACGCGGATGGGACTGCGACCAGATTGACCTGGTCTCCTTCCTGCCGACACACCAGTTGGGCGGCGGGCGCGGCACGATGTCCAATGATGTCTGGGGCTGGACGGATCCGGCCACAGGCCATGAGTACGCGCTGGTCGGGCGCTCTGACGGGACGGCGTTTGTCGATATCACCGACCCAGAAACGCCCCTGTTCGTTGGCGACTTGCCCATGACGCCGGGCGCGCGCGCGAGCGTATGGCGCGATATCAAGGTGTACAAAGACCACGCGTTCATCGTGGCCGACGGCGCGGGCGAACATGGCATGCAAGTCATTGACCTGACGCAGCTGCGCACTTTGGACAAAATGCCCGCATCGTTTGAGCCAACGGTGCACTATACAGGGATCCACAGCGCGCACAACATCGTCATCAACGAAGACACCGGATACGCCTTTGCGGTCGGCGCCAGCGGGGGCGGACAGACCTGCGGCGGCGGTCTGCACATGATCAACATCCAAGATCCTGCAGCACCCGCATTTGCGGGGTGCTTCGCGGATCCCACCACCGGGCGGCGCAAGACCGGCTATTCACACGATGCGCAATGCGTCGTTTACCATGGCCCAGATGCGGAGCACCAAGGCAAGGAAATATGCATCGGCTCCAACGAAACCGCGCTGAGCATTTCTGATGTGACAGACAAAGACAATCCTGTGGCGCTGGCGATGGCCGTATACCCAAAGGTGGCCTATGCACATCAGGGCTGGCTGACCGATGATCATACCTTCTTCTACATGAACGATGAAGGCGACGAGCCGCAGCAGCTGGTGGAGGGCACGCGCACGCTCGTGTGGGACTTCACCGACCTGGATGACCCTGTCCTGGTGAACGAGTACATCGCCAAGACGACCACCACGGACCATAACCTCTACATCAAGGGGAACCTGATGTACCAGGCGAACTATGGCAGCGGCCTGCGCATTCTAGACATCACCACGCCGGAGAACCCTGTGGAGGTAGGCTTTTTTGACACCACGCCGGGCGAGGGCGGCGGTGGGGCCTGGAGCACCTATCCGTACTTTGAAAGCGGCGCGATTATCGTGACCAGCATGGGTGAGGGGCTGTTTGTCTTGAAACAGCGCCCCGCCGACATATAGGTCAGAACATAGTCACACCCAGGCCCGGTTTGTTGGCCTATCACCTCGCCAGGCAAGATCTGGGCCATCACGGTCAGAACATAGTCACGCCCAAGCCCGGTTTGTTGAGCAGCTCCAGGCGGCCTTCACGCAGCCAGACTTCCATCCGGAGCGCAAAGTCGCCGTAGGACTTATCGGTCGCCAGGAAGGTGTTTGGGGTACCCATGATTGTGGTACCAACAATGGCGCCGTCCTTAGCGACATATGGGGCCGATCTATTCAGAACCGTCCAACCGTGGAGCGAATTGTTTGGCACGAGGTCAACCCAGGCATCTTCTTGTCCGACAGCGAGCTGCGGAAGTGCAGCCGAAAAGCATAACACCGCAATGACTTAGGGTCCGAAGCATAGCGTAGCAGAGTAACGGGGGATGCCCAAACAGTTTGGTTTGGTGGTTATATAGTTAACTGAAGCATTTTTTCCGATCGGCCGCATAGAGGGGATACACCAGATCGGGGAATTCATGGCGGTTAAATCGGGGCCTGGACGCAGGTATCGCAAGGGAATCAGCATGGCCAAACTGGCCGAAATGTTTCCGGATGAGCAGGCGGCCGTCCTGTGGCTCGAGGCTGTGATTTGACCGGACGGTCGTCTGTGCCCGCGCTGCAAGGGCACAGACACGTATGCGGGCACACACAGGCCAATGCCGTACCGATGCCGTCCGTGCAAGCGGTTCTTCTCGGTGCGCACAGGTACCGCATTGGCCAGTAGCCGGCTGCCGTTGAAGAAGTGGGTATGGGCCATTTATCTTGAAATGACCTCCCTGAAGGGCGTCTCCAGCATGAAGCTCCACCGCGACCTCGATGGGACGCAGACTACGGCCTGGTTCATGTTGCAGCGCGTACGGGCCGCCTTTGCGCCCCTGCTGGCCGCTGCGTTCGAGGGACCGGTGGAGGCCGACGAAGCGTACGGGGGTGGCTTGGAGAAAAACAAGCACGAGCACAGGAAGCAGAAAGCCGGACGCGGGCCGGTAGTCAAGACGGCGGTGGCCGGCCTGAAAGACCGTGCAAGCGGGCAGATTCGGGCCGAAGTGGTAGAGAGCACGAATGCAGCGACCTTACAGCCGTTCGTCTACGATAACACCTCGGCACAACGGTCTACACCGATGAGGCACACGCCTACTAAGGGCATGCTTGGGATGCAGCACGAAACCGTCAAGCACTCGGTCGGCGGGTGGGTCAATGGCATGGCGCACACGAACGGGCTGGAGTCATTCTGGAGCATGTTCAAGCGGGCGTATCATGGTAGGTACCACCACTGGAGCAAGAAGCACGTGCACCGCTACGGGCACCAGTTTGCGGGCAAGCACAACGTACGCACAATGGATACGCTGGAGCAAAGGCAGCACGTCGTGGCTGGTATGGTGGGCAAACGGCTCATGTACGCTACGCTGACAGCGTAGCGTTGTGCACCAACTCAGTGGATCAATGCATACGGACACAGGACACTGAAATGACAAGAGACGACCGGCAGGAGCGCAAGCGTAAGCGCTTGCAGGACACGTGGGGCAACACGCCAGCGGCGAATCCGCGCTACGGCGGGCTAACGATACAGGAAGCTACGCGGCAGTTCTTGAAGGGCGGGAGGCCGGAGGCATCGAAGGCCAAGCCCGCCGCCCAGAATGAAGTAAGCTTCAGTTAATTATATAATCGTCAATAATTTCGCACTGCACAGTGGGCGCTCGTGGAGGGAGTAGCGTCCCATCCTTCCAGTCGAAAAGTGCCGCAGCGGTTCTGACGTGCTCCACACCCTTGTCTGTGCGCGGATATCTCAGGCTGCGTGCGACATGCCTTGCCCGCCGGGCATGTCCCTCATTCGCGGCTTAGGATCTTTCCGATAATGTCGATGCATGCGTGGGCGATTTGCCATGCGTGTGACGCGGCAGTGGTCGACCAGTCTTCCTTCGGATACGTACGTTCCACCAGATGATTAGCGGAGTGATGGCGACTGTGGGCAGAATCCATGCCAGCCACGCCGGGTCCGTGTCTACGTTTACAACGAATACGGCGGTAACGGTGCTGATGGTACCGGCGAGCATATTGGTAAGGTGCCGGCTGATGCGCTTGGTCCCAGACGGTCTCTGCCCGCTAGTGATAGTGAGTCGAAAATAGTATCGAGTGTCATTGAGGCTCAAGGCCACCGCGATGGCACCGAGTAAGAGCATGGTGACCCAGTGCTCGTTGCTGTCACCGGCAAGGGTGATTCCATAGCCCCACATCGCCAAGCCTGTTACTCCCATTGTTGCGGCAGCGGACCAGTCCAACCGTTGAGGGCTCCCTCGACGGTTGCGAGCAAAGCGCCAACCGGCGAAAACCAGGTAGAAGCTGAATACGGCTATCAGCAGTAGGAATACGTTTGAACCGAGTACTGCCAGCGGTACTGCGGTAAGAAATATCACAGTCATTGCGGAGGCGTAGATTCTTCCCGCCAGTACGTGATGACGCCTGCCTTTCGCTGTGACTAGCGCGATCACCGCCATAAGCAGGGCGACCGATCCTGATGTAATGTGTATGACCAGCAATAAATTGAATACCATCAGACGAAGGCCTCCAATGGGATGACTAGGATGACAGAGGAGTAAGATCGTAGCCTGGTAGAGGTGGCCACTAACGCAGCGCCCTGATTACTGCATGGCCAGCAAACACGGTGGCGATGTGCGGCCAGAGGAGGGGGTAAAGTACCAGGGTCATCCACTGCAGTCCTCCCTGGCTTCAAGCGCTTGTCGATGAGTGGGCTGAGCGAGAGAAATGTTCGGTTTGTTGTCGAGTGGGCCACCCGCAAGGCGCCGGTCGATCGACTCGATGGTTTCATCGCACCAGACCACCTTTGACTTGACGGAAAGAATGCCCATGCGGAGCGTCACGAAGCGATGGAAGTCGGCGTCGCTATAGCACTCCGGCATGTGGCCGGCGGTATCAGTAACCTCACATTCAATTGCTTGAAGGTGGGCGAGCACGCGGGAGAAATGGTCCCGAACACTGATCATGAATGCCCGCGTTTCCCTGAAATCGCCAAGAGCATCCATGAAGTAGACCTGTGCCAAATAGGCGAATCGTTCCGTGCCGATCACAGGCCCACCCCGAAGCCAGTCCAGCAGCTCCTCCCGTCCTTCCTCCGTGAGCATGTAAATCTTCCTGTTCGGCCCCTTCGGCGACGGCTCCACCCGGCTCTGGAGTAGACGGCGCTGCTCGAGACGCTTCAAGGCGGGGTAGATCTGACTTATCTCAGCCGACCAGAAATGCCGAATTCGATCAGAAAGCACTGCCTTGAGGTCGTAGCCGGTCGACGGTTCGCGTAGCAGACCGAGAAGAATGTGGGAAAGGCTCATCTAGTGTATCACTTTTCATATAGTAGTATATAAAGATAGATATAGACTGTCAAGGTGGTTATATAGTTAACTGAAGCATTTTTCCCGATCGGCCGCATAGAGGGGATACACCAGATCGGGGAATTCATGGCTGTTAAATCGGGGCCTGGGCGCAGGTATCGCAAGGGAGTCAGCATGGTCAAACTGGCCGAAATGTTTCCGAATGAGGAGGCGGCCGTCCTGTGGCTCGAGGCTGTGATTTGGCCGGACGGTCGTGTGTGCCCGCGCTGCAAGGGCACAGACACGTATGCGGGCACACACAGGCAAATGCCGTACCGCTGCCGTTCGTCTACGATAACACCTCGGCACAACGGTCTACACCGATGAGGTGCACGCCTACAAGGGCATGCTTGGGATGCAGCACGAAACCGTCAAGCACTCGGTCGGTGGGTGAGTCAATGGCCTGGCGCACACGAACGGGCTGGAATCATTCTGGAGCATGTTCAAGCGGGCGTATCATGGTACGTACCACCACTGGAGCAAGAAGCACGTGCACCGCTACGGGCACCAGTTTGCGGGCAAGCACAACGTTTACACAATGGATACGCTGGAGCAAAGGCAGCACGTTGTGGCTGGTATGGTGGGCAAACGGCTCATGTACGCTACGCTGACAGCGTAGCGTTGTGCACCAACTCAGTAGATCAATCCATACGGACACAGGACACTGAAATGACAAGAGACGACCGGCAGGAGCGCAAGCGTAAGCGCTTGCAGGGCACGTGGGGCAACACGCCAGCGGCGAATCCGCGCTACGGCGGGCTAACGATACTGGAAGCTACACGGCAGTTCTTGAAGGGCGGGAGGCCGGAGGCACCGAAGGCCAAGCCCGCCGCCCAGGACGAAGTAAGCTTCAGTTAACTATATAATCGCCTTTGATTTGGAGGAACGTGCGGCCAAAGATGGAGATTACGAAGCATCTGCTGCCGAAGCCTGGGTTGAAGGCGAGGCGCGCGGCGGCGCATGCATGCGTGGTGCGGTGTGGGTCTTGGCAGTCCTTGATCGATCGCTGGACAAGCTCTTGCTCGCCGATTTTAGTTCAGTGCGGACTGGTTTACGCGCAGGTTAGTGGCTCACCGATGCGTTGAAACAACTAGAGTTCTGCAAACGCCACATGCACTGCTGTTGGCACATGTTACTTGGCCCTATCGCCGTGGTCTTGCACTGACAGGGCGCGGCGGTACAAAGCGTAGGGCATACAAGACCTCGCTCGAGTGCTGTGCGATTCTGAGTAGTCTGGGCACCTGGCAACTTACCGTGTAAGAGTAAGTGCATATGCTGATTGAAAGTGCAGGTGATCGGCCGATGCCCCGCCCTTGCCCGCCCGTTCAGCTTGATGTACTCCTCGTTCATGTCGGTCGGCGGCGGCCCGGGCACCTTCTACAGACGGTGCGCTGGCGCTGGTGCCCAGCGGGGCGTGGATCCCGGCCAGTAGCAGCGTGGCAACACGGATGAGCTTCACCTCATGCTCCTATATCAACCACCGCAGCCCAGCCACAAGCGACGCCAGCATGCAAAGTGCGGCGAAAGTGGGATTGATCGCGGTCGCGCGCAGGGGAGGACCGTAGATTCGCGGTGCCACCCGGTAGAAGATGAACGCAACCAGAACGAGGGCCAGCAGGCCGAGTCCGAGGTCGGTTAGAAGACTATGGGCATCGGGGCGCGCAGCGCTTGCATCGCCGAAGCCGCTGCCGGAAGCAATGAGAAGGATCGGGCAGTGAACGACGAGCCAGCCTATCCCGATGCTGCCGAAGAGGTGCAGCGGGCGTCGTCTGCGGTCGGGCTGAAGACGGATCCGCGACACACCGTACAGGGTGATCTGGGCCGCGAAGGTGCTGGTGAATAGGATGACGAGCCATCCGGCCCCGGCGATGGAGTGGATGAACAGCCAGACCAGTCCCGCGGCCGTGGCCCAGAACATGGAGAACACGGTATGTGGACGACGGTCGGTGGAGCGCGTGCGAAACAGGATCTGGGTGAAGAAGAAGACGGCCGGTCCGAGGAACCATAGCCAGCCACCCAGCGTCACGGTGGTGTAGGCGAAGAGCGCACACCCGATCAGCGCGCTGTCGTCGAGCTTGCTGCGACCCCGCCAGGCCAGGGCAAACGCCATGAACACGGCCGCGACGAGCAGGTGAATGACGAGACTCTGCACGTCTTCGCCCAGGTAGAGGCGCAGAAACGCGTGGGCCCCGAGGGGGATGAAGAGGTTGTCAAGCCCGCGCCACGCCACGCTCTCTAACATCATGACGAGGAGGGCCAAAATCGCCGCGATGAGAATGGATTCGGCGCGACCGGTATTGGTCAGGAGCAGGATGGGGAGGTGGGCGCTGAAGAAGGCCACCAGGAAAAATGCGAGAGAACCCTCAAGGCTCTTCACGCCGTCCGCAGTTTGGTACTGCACCTGTCCGTAGCGAATACCCACCAGGGCGGCGACGGCGTCCGCCAGCGCCAGCATCAGGATCGGCACGACATACAGCAGCCAGTGGTCGCCACTGAGGATGAAGAGGAGAACGACGGAGATAGGGTAGTAGATCTCCCCCAGGCTGTCCCGCCCAACTCCGTCCATCACCGTTCCGACGCCGCGGCGCAGCCACCTGATCGAGCGCGTCGCCAACAGGGCACTGCAGGCGAGAGCGGCCAGCACGATCACGGGCCAGACATGGTCGAAGATCCAGGGAAAGGGGAGCACGACCAGCCCCATGCCAACATGGACCCCCTTACGCAACGCCTCGGGGTGGAAGCGGCCCCACTTTTCTGCCCCTTTGAGACCGAACAGGAGGCCGGCGAAGGCGGCGAGTACGGCCCCTATGGCGAGGAGGGTGGCGGTGAGCGTCATCAGTGCTCGGCCTCCGTTTCAGCTTCTGCCGGCTGGACCGTTCCCTGCGCCTCGGTCCTCGCGGCTGCCTCGTCCGTCTCCGCCACCTCCACGACGAACCGGCTGTAGAAGAACGCCTTGTCTTGGCGGTGGAGCCGCTCGGCGAGCTCGCTGCGCGGGGTGAGGACATGCGCCAGTGCCGCCGGCCGGCTGCGGGGCACCAGCATGTTCCAGTAGGCGAATCGGGCCCCGTCGCGGGCGTGTCCCGCCAGGGTGGCGAGCAGCTGGTGGAAGCTGTCGTCGGACATGTACTCGAAGATATCGCTCAGGTTGAAGCAGTCGACGCGTAGCCCGGGCTCGGAGTTAAGTAGCTGTTCGATCGACACACAGTGCCATTCGAGCCGGTCAAGGTTCGCCTGGATCGCTTCGAAGTTCTCCCTGCGCAGGGCGTGAGGAAGGGCGGTGGGATGGCGGCCGGTCAGGATCCACTGAAGGTAGGGATTGGCCGCGGGATCGAGCTCGGTGAGGGCGTGCTCCGCACGGGCTAGGATGCGCTCGGCCACCGAGCCCTGCACATAGCGGAAGAAAGCCGGATCGCGCCCCATCTTGCCCATCACAAAACGGGAAAAGAAGAGCCGGAAGAGTAGACGCCAGCGCAGGTTGTTCCAGCTCCTGGTGTAGAACCGGCGGCGCTCGTCCAGGGTGCCGCCTGCCAGCAGCCGGTCCACCCGGCGCGCGGGATGGATCCACGGCAGCACCCGGTTGCGAAAAGCCGCGAAGTAGCGCTCGAACTTGCCGGCGGCTCCGATGCCGGCCTGGACGAGCTCCGGGCGGGCATCCCAGAATGCGCGGGAATCGCCGTCGAGGGCCGCGCGGCAGCGCCGGTAGAGAGATTCCCGGTCGTCACATTCGCGCGAGCCGACGAGTTGCAGGAGCTCCTGGTGTTCGAGCGTGCGGTAGGCTGCGACGCGCAAAGCGAGACAGGCAAGCTGCGCCGGGTTCATGTCGACGGCGATCACGCGTGCCGGGCCATGGGCGAGGAGCGAGAGCGAGTTGTCGCCGGCCGACGCGATTGAAAGGCAGACATCGCCTTCGCCCACATCGAGCGCTTCCAGCAAGATGTCGGCGTCCTCCCAGCACTGCGCGTAGCGGACGAAAGAGAAGTCAGCTCGGTCTTCGGCTTCGGTGCTCATGGGCAAACCCCCCGTGCCAGATACGTCTGCGGCCGCACTTGAGCGCTCATGCGTTGGCTGCCTGTTGCGGTTGCACCGGCACACCACTGGGGGCCGAGTTGGTCGCTGGCGGCGGCGCGACGTCCAGCTTCACCGTGCCGCGCGCGCCGTCCATCTCGACCCAGCTGCCGCTCTTGATCCGGCTGGTGGCGCCGGCGATCGAGACGATGGCGGGAATCCCCATCTCGCGGGCCACAATTGCCGAGTGCGAGAGCAGGCTGCCACGCTCGACCAGAATGGCGGCAGCTGCTGGGAACAGCATGATCCAACCTGGGTCGGTGCGCTCCGCTACCAGGATCTCTCCCTGCTGCAGCTGGGCCCCACGCGGATCGCGGATCACGCGCGCCCGACCCCTCACGACGCCCGGGCAGCAACCGATGCCGCGGAGACCGTTCGCTGCTTCGCCATCACCCTCCCCAGCGGCGCTTGCGGGGCTCTTCGTGTAGCTGTTGGCGATGTACGGAGCACCGAAGGTCTCGAAGCGGTCGGCCGGAGCTTCGAGCTCCGCGTAGCGCTCAAAGGCGCGCTGCCGTACGTCCGCGAGACCGCGCAGGTCTTCACACGCCGCGGCCCCCTCGGTGTAAGCGACGATCTCGTCGAGTTCGAGAAAGAAAATGGCGCGCGGATCATCGAGGACCCCTTCCGCGAACAATCTGCGGCCGGCTTCAAGGAAGATCCGGCGCACGCGGCCGAAGAGGCGGGTGCGCTCGAACCTGAGATTCTCCCTATCCCGGACCCGCCCGCGCGCATTGTGCAGCACCCACGCGAAGATCGCTCGGCGCAACGGGCGTCGCGCCAGCGCCACGCGCACCTTCTCTTCCGCCTTCTCGCGCACGCTCGACTGGATGCCGGCATCGAAGGCCTGTCCGCGCACGAGGCGTGCCGCGGCGTGGCCTATCGAGCGGAGCAGCGGCTCTGGATCGTCGTAGAGCGTGGCGGATTCGAGCTTGAGCTCGTCGAGGCAGCGGTCGCCGAAGGTGTCGAGATAGTCGTCGTAGAGTCGTGCCAATTCCTCATGGCCGCGCAGGGTTCCCTCGGCCGCCTTCACCGACCCGTCGCAGAGCGTGCCGGTCAGCTCGGAATCGCGCGCCGCGACGGTGGCCATCTCGATGATGCGCTTTGCGGGCTCGGCGCTGATCATGCCGCCCTGCTCACATACCAGGTCGTTGTGCAGGGGACCGTGTTCATCCTCTTCGTCCGGGCACCACTTTGCCGTAAGGCGGCCCAGCAGGCCGAAGAAGATCATTGCGAAGAAGTCGTTGATCAGCGGTGCGTCCCAGCGAGTTAGCAGATTCACCTCCAGGGCGCGGTAGTCGGCGACCACCTGGTCGAGGCGCCTTGCTTCGAGCGGTGGATCCGGCGGGGTGAGCGCGCGGTCGAGACGAGCATGGAATCGGTCGATCATGCGGGGGAGCCGAGCCAGGTTGACGACCATGCCACCCATGGTGCGGACCAGCCGAAGTAGATCAGCGAGGCGCGCCGAGCGGGAGGCACTGGATGCGGCGGCGGTGATCTCATCAGGAAGGCTCTCCCGCACGCCCATCATCTGTTCCATGAAGCGGCGATTGAAGGTGTAGCCCGGGAGCAGCGCGATGACGCGGTACCAGTTCAGGAGGTTATAGTAGACCCGGCCGCGCACCAGGCCGAGCATGCGGCGGAAGGTGAGATCGTTGGCCGCGATTTTTGCCTTGGTCACGCCCAGAAGGCGGCAAAACTCGCGGTAGACACCCTCGTAGGCGTGCAGCGCGAAGCTGAAGGTCAGCGGAGTGGTGATGCCACTGTAGCTCTCGATGATGTTCGAGTTGTCCCAGATGGCGCGGACGCCATCGGGATCGGGTGTGATGGCGAGGGAGGTTATCGGCCGGGACTGGAGGAGGAAGAATTCGCCGTCGCGCATCGCCCATTCGATGTCCTGCGGCCGCCCGAAATGCCGCTCCGCTACGCGCGCGAGCTCCGCTACGCTAGCGGCCTGCTCGTCTGTGAGCGCCGGCTCTGAGGCCGCAGGGTCCGCGATCTCTTGCGCCGCAACGCCCGCTGGACTGTCGGGGGCCGGCCGGTGCGCCAGGTTCTTCGTAACGATGTCCCGCTCGAGGATCGATCCGTCGAAGTTGACGCGCCAGGTATCCGCGTCGGCGTCTCCGCCGACCAGCGCCGTTCCCAATCCGTGGAGTGCCGACACCACCGCGACCGAGCGGCGGCCAGTCACCGGATCGGCGCTGAAGGCGACCCCTGAGACCTCGCTGTCCACCATCTCCTGCACCAGAACAGCTGGAGCCTGTGGCAGCTCCTCGAGGTTGTTTTGCCGCCGGTAGGCCAGGACGCGTTCACTGAAACCGGACCTCCACACGTCGATGATTCGGGCCGGCAGGCGCTCGCGCGTGACCGAAAGGAAGCTGTCGAACTGGCCGGCAAAGGAGTGCTCGACGCCGTCCTCCTGCACGCCGGAAGAACGCACCGCCACGTACCGGGCGTCGCAGTCCAGCGCTGCAAAACGCGCCTCGACTTCCGCCATGACCTGGGATGCGGGCGTCATGTGGGCGAAGAATTCCCGTAGTTCGCGCTGATCCTCCACCTGCAGCAGGGCCCGACGCTGCCCGGGCGAGAGAGTGGCGTTGAAGGCTTGCGGTGCGATCACGAACCAGGCCGGGATCTTCAACCCCGTGCCGGCGAGGGAGGAGAGGGCCGCAGCCTTGCCCCCCATTCGGGAGAGGTCCACGCCATCGGAAAACGAGAGAACGAAAGTCATCCGAATTCCCTCAAGAGCAGCGGCACCGGACCCAGGCTCAGGTATAGTACCAGCGTCCAGACCCCAGACCAGTTCTCGATCCAGCTGCCCGCACCCGGCGTCGGGCGTCGCAGGAAGCCAATCCCGATGAGCACCGCGGCACCGAAGACCATTCCGAGGGCAATGGAAAGCGGCAGGACGAAGCCGATGCGACGCGCGGCCAGGAAGGCACAGGCGAAGGTGAGTCCCAGCACCAGCCACCACATGCCCAACGCACGCCGGCGTCCCCATACTACGGAATAGGTGGGGACGCCTTCCTCCTCGTCCACGGGGCTGCGGATTTTGCGTCCGATCTCGATCACCATGCCGTTGAAGAGGCTGGCGAGCAAAAACCAGAAGAGTCCGGATGGAGGGTGGCCCTGGAAAACCAGCCAGTCGCTGCTGGTCGCATAGAGGTCGATGAGCGGCATGATGGCCATGTGGGTGACCATGTATAGGAGGTGTTTGCCCCGCAGCCACGCTCCGATGAAAAACTCCTTGCTCATCAGGGCCAAGTAGGTCCAGGTGACGAACAGCAGCACCAACAGCTTCTGGTCCAGCCAGAGGGCCAGACCGAGTTGCAGAAGCCCCGTGAGCACGAAGAGAACGCGCAGCTCCTGGAGCGTCACCAGGCCACGTGGCACGGGGCGGAAGGGCCGGTACCGTCTGTCCTCCTCTTCATCCTTGAACTCGTCCGCGATGCGGAGCTGGAGAAAGAAGCATAGGCAGGAAAAAAAGGCGACGACCGCCGAGAGCGGGCTAGGCCACCCGCTGTCCGAACGCAACATCCACGAGAAGGCGACCGCGCTAAAGCTGAAGGCGAGGATGAGCGGGCCGTGGCGCACGAGGGGGAAGCGCTCCGCCTGATAGACCCACCAGCGCTGCAAGCCCTGCTCCTTCGGGCCGTCTGACCCGGCGCTGCGCGTCGCACCGCTCATGTCGCGCCTTCGTTCTCTCGGGGTTTCCGGCGGCTGCCGTCACGATGTGCCGGTGTACCTGCCTTCTCCGCACCCTCGGCGGGCCTCCGTGCCAGCGTCTGGTGTGCCTGCGTGAAGTGACCTGATGCCAGCGCGGCGATGATCGACAGCTCGCCGGCAAGCACCAGGGCGGCGCATACCTCGGCAAAGGCAGCTGCCTTGCCCGGCCCGGACAGGTTCATCATATCCAGGCAGGCGTTCTGGCTTGGGAGACCCGTTCCGCCTCCCACCGTTCCGACGATGATGTTGGGCAAGGTGACCGCAGCATAGAGACTGCGGTCTCCCACAGGCTCGAAGCGGGTTACGCCGACAGCGGACTCAGCCACGCACGCGGCGTCCTGCCCGCAGGCAATGTAGAGCGCAGCGATCCCGTTAGAATAGTGCCCCTGGATCCCGATATTGCCGCTCATCACCCCGCCGATCGACGAGACCCGGTAGAAGTCCAGCATCTGTCTAGCGCTCGACTTCAGGTGTCCACCGAGAATAGTGGGTGTGAGGGTCACCTCCGCGGTCACCTTCCTTCCACGAACGTTCTGAAAGGACAGGTGCGAGGCCTTCTTGTCCCCCGACAGATTCGCCTCGACGAACCAGTAAGCGGGCTGCACGGGTGTGTTCTCGAGAATGAAGCGACAGATGGCGTCGGTTGCGATCGTGACCATGTTCTGCCCAGCCGCATCGCCGGTGCTGTACTCGAAGATCAAGTAGACGTGATTGCCTTCCAGGTTGATGCGGGTGCGCTTGAGTTGACCGTGGCGGGTCGTGGACGCGGCAATGGTGCGGAAGGTATCCTCGTGGCCGCCGGCCCACAACAGGAACTTGCCGACCTCGATCAGGCTGTCGAACGCAAAGACCGGCGCCCGCGTCACGCCCTCCCAGAACATTGCCGCCGTGCAGCCGCCGGCCAGGGTGATGGCCTGCGCCCCCCGCGTGTAGGACGCCACCAGAGCGGCTTCCGTCGTCGCCAGCGGCGCATAGTAGTCCCCTTGGGCGTACAGCCCTCGCACCCGTAGCGGTCCAGCCAGCCCGACGGGGAGCTTCACGGTGCCGATGAAGTTCTCGATGTTCTTGCTGTAGACCCCCATCTGTTCGAGTGTCGTAGCATCGAGGAGGCTTGCCCTAGAGTGCGCCGCGCCATCGAGTAGTTGCCAGCGCTGGTGCACCGCTTCGGGGGTAATCTGCGAGGTCGAATCACCGCGAGGGACGTGCGGCGAGAGGTTCTCCCGGGCAGGCGTAAGAGCCTGCTCAATTTCCTCCTCTGAGCGATGGGCGAGGAGCCGCCCGAAGTATTTGTGCGTGCTGCGGAGATCAATGGCCATAACGGTCCAGCTCTTTCTCCAGTTGAGGGTAGTCGACTTTCGCGTTGTGGCGGCGATCGACCGGGATTCGGGGCAGTCGCACGATTCTGTCGAGCTGCGCCCAACATAATGTTTCTTCCACGCGTAGCGCCGCATCCGCAGGCGCCCGCGGTGCCAGTTGCACTGCAAGCACCCGCTCGCCATTGCGGCTGGCGAGGGCGCTCCGCTCAATCCAGGGCAGCTGGCTTGCCGCGCATTCGGCGGCGAAGGGATAGATCGTACCGCGTTCGTCGCGAATGACGGCGCCGGCGCGTCCGAGCAGCCAGAGTCGACCTCGGACGTCAAGGTAGCCGGCGTCGCCGGTGCGGTGCCAGACTACTCCTTCAACGCGGAACTTGGTTTCCTTGTTGCCGACGCCGTTAAGATAGCCACCGAGCACATGGGGGCCGGAGACCACGATCTCGCCGCCTTGCTTTGGAGAGAGGGTCAGGCCGGCGAACTCCACTGCTGTCATTGCCTGAAGGGGCTCGCCCCAGCGGTTGGGCAGGATGCGCAGATCGACCTGGCGCACTGGCTCTCCAACCAGAAGTCCCATACCGGCATACATGGCGTCTAGGTCGGCGGGTTCCGCCTCATTCCAATCCAGGTGGGCAATGGGTTCCGCCTCGGTGGAGCCGTAGACCACGATTACCCGGCCCTTGGGCAGCGCCGACCGGAGTTCCTGCAAAAAAGGGGGGAAGACGGGCGCACCACCGGTGTAGAGCTTCTCAAGTGTGCCGAGGCTGGACTCCCCGCTCTCGCTTCGCAGCTCCGGGCTGGCATGCCCCCGCGCGTTGTGAACCCTGACTCCGCGTGCCCCGTGAAGCAGCCGGGCGTACAGCGCCGGCGATCCAACCGTGCGAGTGACGCGGTGACGCTCGAGCTGCGCGAGAATCGGTTCCGGATCGATGAAGCCAGGACGCCGGAGGTCCCCCCTTGGGATGACCGTTGTCACGCCCGACGCCAGGTTTGCGAGCACGAAGATCGGCAGCGTCGGGAGATCCACCTCGCCTGCCTCCAGCTCGATGGACTCTGCCAGTGCCTCGTGCTGTGCCAGCAGAAAGCCGTGGCTGCGCACCGCTGCCTTCGGGATTCCGGTGCTGCCGCTGGTAAAGGTCAGCAGGGCGTCGTGCGACGCATTGCAGGGGGTGATCGAGTCCAGTGCCTCGAACCGTTCGAGAGTGGACCAGTGGGTCGCCCACGGGGCCCAGCCCGCGGTCACGAAGTGCCGTTCGATTCGACGCAGGCCCCGACAGAGGAACCGCAGGATGTGTGCCCGGGCCGGCCCGATGAACGCTTTGGGCCGCGCGATGTCGCAACACTGTTCTATGTGTCCGCGTCCTGCCGTAGGGTCAAGCACGGTCGCCACTAGCCCCAGTCGGAATATCGCCAGCAGCGCGGTGTAGAGCTCGATGGACATCGGCTGGAAGACGAGTACCCGGTCTCCGTTGCGGAGCCCCGCGGATCGAAGCAAGGCGGCGGCCCGCGCCGAGCGGTCCGCGAGCTTGGCAAAGGTGAGTGCACGCTTGCCCTCTCCCGCTGACTCGACGATGGCGAGCGCATCGGGCCGCTGCCTGGCTTGATCGACCAGGATCTGGGTGATGTTCACGACAGGGAAGCCACCGAATTGAAGGGAGGACATTACATTTTGCAAAGTTACCTTTGCACCAATGAACCGACAAGTCAGCCACGCTTTATGTAAGCGCCTTCTCGTAGAGCGTATAGCGCCGGATCGTAGTGCCGTAGCGGGCCGAGATGTTACGCGACCGGTTTGTCTCGTGCATCAGGGCGTGAATGGCGCGCCTTAGCCCGAGCTTCCTTGCGGCCTGCTGGCAGTCATCCATCAGCAGTCCGCCCAGCCCGTTTCCGCCGCACGCCGGATCTACGGCCATCGACTTCACGATCACCGTGCGTAGCGGCTGGCCGCGTGCCAACTCCATGAGATCCGGGATGCCGAAGATGAAGCCCACGAGTTGCTGGCCGCGCTCCGCGAGCAGGACCAGCTCGGGCACCAGATGCGGACGGATCGGGGTGTATGAGGCGAGGAATGCATCGAGCCCGATGGGGCTGTAGAGGAAATTGCCGCTGAACGCCACGAGCGACAGTTCGTGAATGGCCGCGAGTTCAGCGTCGAAGCGCTTGATGTCGATCGTCCGAAGGGTGATGCCGTCGCGTTCGAGCTCGGCACGGCGCTGCTCGGAGCGTGGATCGCAGCGGGTCAGGTCCGCGTTCAGCGCCGAGAAATAGGTGGCCAACGGCTCGAATCCGGCGTCGGTGAAGTGCCGGGGCCAATCGTCGGGATTGTCGGGTTCCAGGAAGAAGATCGGCTCGGTTCCGCGATCGGTCAGCAGTCTGTAGCGGTGCCAGGTAGAGCCGTCCATCGGGCCGATGATGCGTTCGCAACCGTTTGCCCGGTGCCAGCTCAAGGCGCGTTCCAGCAGTTCGTTGCCGGCCTGCGCGTCGGCAGCGACGTAGTGGCCGGCCAGGCCCGTTGTAGTCGAGGCGCCGTGGGCGTCGCGGGCTCGCCATAGCGAACAACGGGCGATCAGGGCGCCTGCCGCGTCCTGCAGCGCGAGGTGGCGGGCGGGGGTGGTAAGGTGGAACGCTGCGGGTTCCAAAGGCTCCACCGGGCCGGCCGGCAGAGATGCCAGGTCTTCACGATTGTTGATGATGAGCGCTCTCACGTCAGCGTGCCCCCGCGCGACCTGAAAAATAAGCCGGTTTTACAGGATAGGATACATACGGGTTGACTTTCGTTCCCAAAAGAGCCGGTTCGGTACTGGCTGATCGCGGCGTGTTTTGGATCCGATTTAAGGGATCAACCCATTGTAGTTGATAGACTTAATGCCCGAGAGATTTGGTGTTAGGGTCGGAGTTATGGGGTTTTGGTTTGAGTGCTAGGACCAAGACCGGGTCAACCTTCCATCGATGGGTTTCAAGCGGGCTGCCCAATGGCAGGAGGTAGCAGCGCACCATCGATATCGCTGTTGTGAGTTTTGCCATCGCGTACAGAATTGTAGTCTCGTCGGGCAGACACCATTCAGAAGGGGATTAGAGCCCATTCTTTCGGCACATGCCGCTATTTGAATATAAATGGGTGTCTATTGGGTGTCTATCTTTGGTTACCTGAAAACTACCGAGGAGTAGCATGAACTTCAAGATGAAGCTTAGGAAGGGCACTCTTTTCTGCTATTCTGCTATCTTGTTCCTTAGCCTGTGCGGTTCAGCGCACGCGCAAGTTACGTTGAACGTTAAGCTGCTGGGTTACGATGGCAGTCCAATGGAACAGGCCCACATAGCGCTGAAGGGAGGCACCGAGCTATCGCTCATTGCACAAGTAGACGAGGAGGGAAGGCACTCACTTGTGCTTCCCAAGCCCGGTGGGTATGGGTTGTACGCCATGGGGTCATACCATGAGACCATTGAAGTCCCAATCATTGCATCAGGGGACGGATCCATTGACCTTACGATTCGGTTGGCACCGAGGTATGTTGCGCAAGACCCTGACTCCGTATGGATTGTTACAACTGATACTGAGGAAGCGGTTCGGCACCTGATGGAGAGGCGGTCTGATGGTATGTATGGGGTCCGCGTGCCAGTCGCTTCCGATACCCTCGCTTATCAGGTTAAAGCTCAGAAGAGTGGAATCGGGACCGCGATGCTGGCGGGCACTCAGCACGACCGGCTTATCCTCAGCGACGCGGGTCTACTGTGGGATGCGGCTAGTGACTATTTCAGCGTCATGCCGATCAGTGGCGGGATGGCGGAAATAACCTTCGATCCCGCCAGATTGCCGGAGCATGAAGCTGAAGCTGGCATTGAGACCGACCCGCCGGTGCTTGCCGACATTGCCGCCGCACACTGGTTCGTACAGGGACAGTCACAGCTTGAGGTCGATGCCTTTTGGGCGATGCAACGAGGCAAAATCGACAAGAAAAGGTACGAAGCCCAGTTGGAAGAGCTGCAGGCTCCTGTTCGAGATCGGATCGCAGCTCTGCAGGATGGGCCACTACGCCAGTGGCTACTTCTGCGCTACTTCAATTCGCTCATGCCTGCAGCTGCGGACTCGCTGCTTGCTCGTCAGGTGCTGAATGAAGTTATCCCCACGTCCGTCCTGTGGTCCTACTTTACGCGCAGAGCTTTGGAGGCCTCACTTCTCATCCAGAACATTGACTACCGCGCCAATGATACGGACTTGGTCCTCTCCTATCTCCGGCGGGCTATAGACAATCATGCCGATGCACAGGTGCGCGCACAGTTCCTTCTGGCCGGGGTTACGCTGGCCCACGAGATCGGTGACGAAGGTCTCAAGTGGGAGTATTACTTCCAGTTGCAGGGAGAATACGCGGAATCCTCGCAGGCTGAGAGTGCACGAGAGGGCTTCAGCCCTGATCGCAAGCTCCAGCCCGGGAAAACCATCCCGGTGTTCAGCTTTCCAGCATTGGGGGAAGAAAGCGTAACGTATACGGACGAATTGCTGCGTGGAAAGGTATTCCTGCTGGACTTCTGGGGCACATGGTGTAAGGGCTCGCTTGCACAAATGTCCGAGCTCCACGAAGCCTATAAGAAACACCGTGATTCCGGGTTTGAGATTTTGAGCATTGCCATGAGGGACACCGAGGAATCGATAGCCGCATTCAGGGCGGATCAGTTCCCTATGCCATGGCTCCATTCAATTGCGAAAAGCGAAGACTTCGAAGCAGTGGTGAGTACATTTGAAATATCGGTATACCCATGGCCCATTTTGGTTGACAAGAACGGCACCATTATTGCTTTGGGACTTGACTTGCTCAAAAGAGATCTCTCCGAAGAGCTGGAAGACGCAATGGCACCAATAAACTGACGATAGATTCCAAAGGGGATTATACGCCTGGCTTGACGGTGAAGTTCTCCATCAGTCACCTCGCCAGTGGTGTGACGGACTGGCTTGCCGAGGAAGGCCCGGGCAACTTCCGCAGGCGTGGCTCCCTACTACACCCATAGGGGCACGAGCTCGCGCACAACAATCCGCACTTTACCCGTCCATTGCTGCCCACACTAATTAGTTATGGCCGGCTCCAAACCCGTACGCGTTCATCGATAACGTTTCGCAATAGAAGACAGCACAATGGGTCTGCCTTGGCGATCCGGGGTCGCCCGCTTGCGATTTGCCTGTCCCTGGTTTTGGCCGCACCAGTCGCAGCAGGTCAAGCGTGGAGTGCGGTGGCGCCAACAGTTTTCTCTGACACTTCTGGCAGTCCGAGGCAGCTGTGGTCCAGGGCGGAAGGGGGAAGCCAACTGTATTGATCAACCCTTCCTGATTAAAGGGTGATTCGGCTAAAACAATGATGATTATATAGAGAACTGAAACCTTCTTTCCGATCGGCCGCATAGAGGGGATACACCAGATCGGGGAATTCATGGCGGTTAAATCGGGGCCTGGACGCAGGTATCGCAAGGGAATCAGCATGGCCAAACTGGCCGAAATGTTTCCGAATGAGCAGGCGGCCGTCCTGTGGCTCGAGGCTGTGATTTGACCGGACGGTCGTCTGTGCCCGCGCTGCAAGGGCACAGGCACGTATGCGGGCACACACAGGCCAATGCCGTACCGATGCCGTCCGTGCAAGCGGTTCTTCTCGGTGCGCACAGGTACCGCATTGGCCAGTAGCCGGCTGCCGTTGAAGAAGTGGGTGTGGGCCATTTATCTTGAAATGACCTCCCTGAAGGGCGTCTCCAGCATGAAGCTCCACCGCGACCTCGATGGGACGCAGACTACGGCCTGGTTCATGTTGCAGCGCGTACGGGCCGCCTTTGCGCCCCTGCTGGCCGCTGCGTTCGAGGGACCGGTGGAGGCCGACGAAACGTACGGGGGTGGCTTGGAGAAAAACAAGCACGAACACAGGAAGCAGAAAGCCGGACGCGGCCCGGTAGTCAAGACGGCGGTGGCCGGCCTAAGAGACCGTGCAAGCGGGCAGATTCGGGCCGAAGTGGTAGAGAGCACGAATGCAGCGACCTTACAGCCGTTCGTTTACGATAACACCTCGGCACAACGGTCTACACCGATGAGGCGCACGTCTACAAGGGCATGCTTGGGATGCAGCACGAAACCGTCAAGCACTCGGTCGGCGAGTGGGTCAATGGCATGGCGCACACGAACGGGCTGGAATCATTCTGGAGCATGTTCAAGCGGGCGTATCATGGTAGGTACCACCACTGGAGCAAGAAGCACGTGCAACGCTACGTGCACCAGTTTGCGGGCAAGCACAACGTACGCACAATGGATACGCTGGAGCAAAGGCAGCACGTCGTGGCTGGTATGGTGGGCAAACGGCTCACGTACGCTACGCTGACAGCGTAGCGTTGTGCACCAACTCAGTAGATCAATCCATACGGACACAGGACACTGAAATGACAAAAGATGACCGGCAGAAGCGCAAGCGTAAGCGCTTGCAGGACACGTGCGACAACACGCCAGCGGCGAATCCGCGCTACGGCGGGCTAACGATACTGGAAGCTACACGGCAGTTTTTGAAGGACGGGAGGCCGGAGGCATCGAAGGCCAAGCTCGCCGCCCAGGATGAAGTAAGCTTCAGTTAACTATGTAATCGCCAAAGAAAACGCTCGGCGGCATCAGGTGCGTGCCCTCATCGCGTTCTGCAGACGATGGCACGCATCCTCCAGCCTATTGACTCGAGTCGGGAGCCCGCTTTCCTCTTCTTGACCAGTGTCGCTGAGGCCCTGCCGCTGGCAATCGCGCTGGCTGCAGCAGACGCGGTGCTGACCTGTGCCGATGCGGCTCATCTGCCCAGCATGTACCAAGAGACTGTAGACAAGTAGCCGCGCAAGGCGCGAGTAGGAAGCTGCCGAGTGCGTTTGCGTGCATTGGTGAACAATCGGGCTCGGGCTCAGCCTGCCAGCACAGATCAGTAATCCATGCGACTTTAGAATAGCTCGTATTCGGACACGGCGGAGATGAATGCAACGCCACGGCGACCCAGGATGTAGGTGGCATTGCGGGTCCCTGTGAGCGGATATCCGTAGCCGTGGACAGCCTCGCACAGGTAGAGCTCATGTATCGAAGAACGGAGAAGCGGTAGAGAGTAAGGGTTTTCCGTCCAATCCACTACTGGCTCTATCCTACAAACAGCCATGCATTGCGGCACCGGATAATAGCCTTAAGGCGGCAACTTTTCTGTTAGTTCGTCATCTAGTCTCTAAAGGAAGACGCAACCGGGCACGGCTATCCTGTGGCTGTGTCCGAAGTCCTCCGCGGCTAATGCCTAACCAATCTGAATTGTAGCATTATGACTCTACGGAAGGATTCCGAGCTCTCCGACGCCTCGAAGGCAAATACCCGTCCCTACTACTTGCTATCGATCGCCACCATTCTAGTCTGCATTCTGGCAGTCAAAGCAGGGTGTGATAGCTTGGGAGGCTCTGATGTATTGGGAGGCTCTGATGTAAACGAGCCGCCTCAGCCTGTCGGCGGCCTTAACGCGGTGGCAAGCGAGATCAAGTATCCTGACATCGCCAGGAAGGCTGGCGTTGAAGGCAAGGTATTCGTGACCTTTGTTGTTGACGAGCAGGGCAACGTGTCCGATGCCAGCGTATCACGTGGGCTCGGAGCAGGCCTTGACGAAGAAGCCCTGCGGGTGGTGGAACAGGCCAAGTTCTTGGCCGGCCGGAAGGATGGAAAAGCAGTCAAGGTCCGGATGACTCTCCCGATTCGGTTCGAACTCGGCGGGTCGAGCAAGCAAGCAGTTCCGATTCGGTTCGAGCTCGGCGGGTCGAGCGAGCGAGCGAGCGAGCAAGCAGTT
The DNA here is from genome assembly GCA_951812585.1 of Rhodothermales bacterium. Taxonomy (GTDB): domain Bacteria; phylum Bacteroidota; class Rhodothermia; order Rhodothermales; family Bin80; genus JAAXGV01. The sequence goes on from OX638318.1 coordinate 1,747,967, forward strand.
GCGTCGGACGGTGACGTTTTAAACGCAGGCCCGCCGGTGTTTCTCGACGTAGAATCGCAGCCTGAATTAATCGGTGGCTTAAGGGCACTGCAAGACAAGATCAATTACCCGAGCATTGCAAGAAAGGCTGGCATTGAAGGGGAGGTATTGGTCTCATTCGTCGTGGATGAGCAAGGCAATGTCGAGAGCCCTGAGGTCGAGCGCGGCATTGGCGCTGGGTGTGACGAGGAAGCCCTGCGTGTGGTACGGTTGGCTAAATTCGTTCCTGAGCAACAAGAAGGTGAGCCGGCCAGAGCTCGTGTAGTAATTCCGATCCAATTCAAGCTCGATTAGCGCTGGCGCCGCGTCGTGGCAAAGGGGTGGACGGCCCTCTTCGTTTCGGGCAGAAGACGGTGCGCATCACCTTGAGTGTGCGCACCGTCTCAGGCTAGAAACCCCTCCGCTGTCGCTTGATGCATATTATTGTCGCGACCCTGCCATTGGAGCTAGTGGCACGGGGAGCACTGGCCTGATGATGACTGGCAACGCAGTGGTACAGTTGCCGAGCGTGCATACGGCGGCAGTTAGCAGATAGCCGCTTAAGACCTGGAGTTGAGAACAGCCTGGGACGTTGACATGCTGCCCAGGCCAGTCGGTGGCGCGCCCCAACACACAGGTAGAAAAGATCAGATAGCCGTGTCGCTGCTAAGCGGCCCGCTTTAAAGCCAAGGTGAGAATGTCAGCTTCATTGCCGACGCAGCCATGGGAAGCTTTGGACATTCCTGCAAACGCAAACCTTCGAGCAGCTAAAGCCTATCACCTCGCCAGGTAGGATCTGGGCCATCACGGTCAGATCATAGTCACGCCCAAGCCCGGTTTGTTGAGCAGCTCCAGGCGGCCATCACGCAGGCAGAATCCACCCGTAGCCACGTCGCGGGACAGATCAAAGCTGCCATCGAGGTCCAGGTAGCGCGTCGCAGGAGAGGCGTACGCGGCGTGGAGCGCCGCGGCGATGCTGATGACACTCTCGTCCATGCATCCCCACATGCAGTGCAGGTTGGCCCATGCGGCCATGTCAGCGATAGCCAAGCCGCTGGTGATGCCGCCGCACTTCATCAGCTTGATGTTGTAGATGCCAAATGGCGACGCATGCGCCAGTGCAAGCGCATCGGATTCGTCGTGGAGACTCTCGTCGGCGGCCATTAGGGGCGCGCACTCATCGGGCAAAGAGCGCATCTGATCAACGGCCCCAGCGGGCAGTGGCTGTTCAATAAACTCAAGGCCGAGCGCCTCCGCCTGCGCATGCAGTGCCTGCGCCTCCGCAGAAGTATATCCCTGATTGGCATCCACGCGGATGCGTATCTGCGGCCCATGCTGACGGCGGAGCGCGCGCAGGCGCGCGAGGTCCTGCGCAAAGTCGTGCCCAAGTTTGATCTTGAGCACCCGGAATCCGCGCCCCACACATTCGTCCGCTTCCGCTAACGTTTCGTCCACAGGCAGGATACCGATTGTGATGGAGGTTGCGAGTCCGCTGCGCCGCCGACCCAAAAGGTCCACAACCGGCACGCCTGCACGCTGGGCCACCAGGTCATACAGTGCCATATCCAAAGCAGCTCGCGCCGCCGGCGTGCGCGGCATATGGTGGCGCAGCGCCCGCACGAGGGCGGGCAGATGCCGGGGATCCTTGCCGGTCAGCAGGTCGTGACCCATATCGGAAAGCGCCTGTGCGCACGCTTCCGACGACTCTCCCGTGATATCGGTAGGCGCGGCAGCGCCTAGCCCGACGAGCCTGGAGGAAGTCACCAGCTGCACAAAGTGGAGCGTGACGCGGTCTACACGCTTGAAGGCAATCTCGTAGGGACGCGCCAGCGGCAGCTCCTGAGCAAATGTCTCTGCGCGAACGATTTTCACAGGTTCTCCTGGATGATCTCTACGATGGGGGCCACACCCTCCTCCAGTGGCAGCACCACCGGAAGTCCGAGGTGGTCTGCAAGCCCTTCTTTTTCTGCCAGCGCCTCCGCGCGCGACATGCCCCGCGTGAACAGCGTTACGGCCCAGACCGGGGCTCCCAGTAGGCGGACGAGCGCGATCTCCTCATTTAGAGGCGGCAGCACGCAGCCGCGCTCCTCGAAGTCCTCAAAGTAGAGGCGCCGCGGTGCATGCTGCATGATGACGCCATGGGCCGCCCCGGAAAGCACCAACTCCGATCCTGCTGGCCCGGCCGGATTGCGCAGGCCCGACTGTCCTTCCATCAAAATGACATCGGGGGCGGTCTCTGCATAGCACCGCAGGATTGCCCCCTCCAATTCGCCGGACACGAAGTCGTTCAGCGTCGCGTCAAAGATGAAGCCATGCTTAAGGCCCTGAAGCCAGCCTGTCTGACCCGTATAGATCATCTCGGCACGTATGTCCCGGGCGCGGCACGCCTCGCGCAGCATCATGCAGGTGGTGCGCTTACCGATGGCGCAGTCCGTGCCCAGCACGGCGACGCGGCAGATCGGCAGCAGCAGCACGTCGCCGGACCAGAACCGCAAGGCAGCCGCAGGCCGCGGCTTGCGAATGTCAACGATGCGTGCGCTGTGCGCCGCCGCGATGGTTGCCAGCTGCATATCCTCGCTGAGAAGGTAGTGGAGCCCGTTGACGAGCGTCAACCCAGCGCGGGCCGCTGTCTCCAAGTCCTTGCGCAGGGCGTCCGGCAAGTGGCCGCCAACGGTTGCAACGCCCACAATGCAGTGTGTAATAGGCTCCAGACTATCGCGCAGCGCATGGGCCACGCTGTCGTAAAACGGGATCCCTCTCCGCCTGCCATCCAGCACCATACCGGCATCCTGTCCGACGTATGACGAATCAATGACGCCGGCTAGCGGGAAGCGGCTGGGGCCCCGGATCAATCCATGGGTGGTCTTGGCAAAGACGGTATCAAAGAGGCCGTTGGTGAGCGCCAGAGCTCGCTCTGCCATGGGTCAGCGCATGTAGTGGCAGGGCAGAAGATACCAACTACGAACGCGTTCGCGTATTGGCGGCAGTATTCGCGGATTCTTACCCGCACCGTTTCTCCGGGTACAGGATATTTCCGCCGGCTCCCGGACCATCCTGTAGATCGATGAAGCCTCGCGCACTTTGCACCTTTACGGCCATCCCCTCCCTGCCGCCAGCGCTGGAGCGCCTGCGTGCGCTCGCCTATAATGTGCGATGGGCCTGGCACGCAGACACCCTGGACCTTTTTCGCCGCCTGGGCGACAGCCATTGGAGCGCTGCAGGCAACAACCCGGTCAAATTACTTGGAATTATTCCCCAATCGCGCCTGCAGGAGGCCGCCGAGGATGAAGGGTTTCTGGCGCACCTGGCGCAAGTGTGCGCAGACTACGATACCTACATGCGTGCGGAGTCTACGTGGTGCAAGCGCCATCACGGGGCGGTCCCTGTCCCGCTGGCAGCCTACTTTTCTGCAGAGTTCGGCATTACCGAATGCCTGCCCATCTTTGCCGGGGGGTTGGGGGTACTGGCAGGAGATCACCTCAAGAGTGCCAGTGATCTGGGCGTCCCGCTCGTAGGCATGGGGCTGCTGTATCAGCAGGGATACTTTCGGCAGCGTCTTGGCAAGAACGGGTGGCAGCACGAAATCTACGAAGCCAACGATCCGGGCGTTTTGCCGATCAATCCCGCATGCGATGCGCATGGCAAGCCGGTGGTGGTCTCCGTTTCGCTTTCAGGACACCGGGTGCATGCCAGGGTGTGGCAGCTGCAGGTGGGCCGCGTGCCGCTGTACCTCCTGGATACCAACTTTGCGGCCAACACGCGGATCGAAGATCGCAACCTTACCGACTATCTGTACGGCGGCGACAACGAGCTGCGCATCCGCCAGGAAGTGATGCTCGGCATTGGAGGATATCGCGCCCTGAAGGCGCTGGGCCTCTCGCCCCGCGTGTACCACATCAATGAGGGTCACTCGGCGTTTTTGACGCTGGAGCACATTCACGATTTCATGCAGACGGCGCATCTCAGTTTTGCAGAGGCCAGCATTGCTGCCTCGGCGAGCACGGTCTTTACGACGCACACGCCGGTCGAAGCGGGCCACGACCGGTTTCCAGCGGAGCTGATGGACCGTTACCTGACCCAATACGCGGAGCGCGCACTGGGGCTGTCGCGGAAGGCGTTTCTGGCGCTGGGTAGGCAGAACCCTGATGACGAACGCGAGCTGTTCGGCATGACCAAGCTTGCCCTGCGCATGAGCGCTGCCAGCAACGGCGTTGCGCGATTGCATGGCGAGATCAGCCGCAAGATGTGGCAGCGACAGTGGCCGTCGGTACCCAAGGACGAAGTGCCGATAGGCCATATCACCAACGGCATGCATGCCTCATCGTGGTGCGCAGAGCCGTTGAAGCGGCTCTTAGGTCGATATCTGGGACCTCGCTGGCATGAAGGATCAGCCGGCGACGCCATGTGGGCGCGCGTACATCAGATTCCAGATTCGATGCTGTGGCGCACACACGTAAACCGGCGCGAGCGGCTGATCACCGTCGCGCGCCAGTGTGTTCGGCGTCAGCTGGCGCGCACAGGCGCATCGCAATCACAGCTGGAGGCGGCGGCCCAATGCCTCGATCCCAATGCGCTCACCATCGGGTTTGCGCGGCGGTTCGCCACCTACAAGCGTGCTACACTCCTGTTGAAGGATCCCGCGCGCCTTGCAAGAATCCTTGGAAGACCTGAGCGTCCGGTCCAAGTGATCTTTGCAGGCAAAGCCCACCCGCGCGACGAGCCTGGCAAGCGTCTGATCCAGGAGATTGTGGCACTTTCGCGCACCGCACCTTTTAGCGGCCGGATCGTGTTTCTCGAAGACTACGACATGAACCTGGCGCGCTACCTGGTGCAGGGTGCAGATCTGTGGCTCAATACGCCTCGCCGTCCGCGCGAAGCGAGCGGCACCAGCGGCATGAAGGCCGCCGCCAATGGGGTGCTCAACCTTAGCATTCTGGATGGCTGGTGGGACGAAGCCTATGATCCGGCGCTGGGTTGGGCGATAGGAACACGTACACCCTACAATGACCACGACTACCAGGACGCGCGGGAATCATCGATCCTGTACGATATCCTGGAGCAGGAGGTGGTGCCGCTCTTCTACGCGCGCAGCACGGACGACCTTCCCTCGGCGTGGATTGCGCGCATGAAAGGGTCCATTGCGACCTACAGCGCAGCCTTCAGTGCCCACCGCATGGTGCGGCAGTATGTAGACGAGGCGTACCTGCCCGCCGCACGGCGGTACGACCGCCTAGCCAACAGCGACATGGCGCGTACGCGTGCGCTGGCTGCATGGTGGGATCGCGTGCACGCCGCGTGGTCCAAGGTCCGTGTTTCGCTGCCCGTGCGGGGGCCGGTGGGAGAGTATGTCGTGGGTCAGCCCTTTGCGGTAGAGGCCTATGTGGAACTGGGCAGCCTGACGCCCGACGATGTGGAGGTGCAGCTCTGCCTGGGTAGCGTCACCTCGGCGGGTGAGATAGAGAACATGACCTACGAGCCAATGTCCGTGTCAGGCCTCAATGGCCACGGAGCGTACGTGTATGAAGCCGCTGCGGTGGCCTGTCAGAACAGCGGGTTTCGCGGTTACACGGTGCGTGTGCTGCCGCGCCACAAGGACCTGGGCTCGAAGTTTCTGCCAGGGCTTGTGGCGTGGGGCACCTAGTTGCCAAGCGTGGAAAGGTCGATACGCGCAGGATCGTCGAATACGGCGTCGGGCAATGCGTCATAGATGCCTACATTGGGCAGGACAAAGGGCTGATCGTCGAGCATTCCGCGCCCGTCCGACAGCATGATGCGGCCATGACGCGCCCAGTTTTCCCATGGACGCGTGAAGGCAGGGGTTTCGTCCTCCCGATTTTCATAGTAGGACCACTGCGTGACCAGACGGGTCTCCTTGTCCACATAGATATCATACCGGTTGTTGGGCGTATGGCCGACCGCATCAAAGATCAGCGTAAGAATGTGGGCGGCGCGGCCATCCTCCGTCGCGCCTTCTCCGCCGTATCCCAGCGTCACGCCTGAGTCCTTGAGCTTGTAGGGCATAAGCAGCCAGTATCCGCTGTTGGCCCAGTTGCGATAGGCCCGTGCGACGATCGGATCGCTGTCTTCGACAGGCACGCCATCGGCATATGCGGCGCCTTCTTGCGTATTGATGTTCATCAGCACAACCAAGCTGTCCTGCTGCCAGCGAAAGCGCCCCGTCCATTTGTCCCAGACCTGATCATCCCGAAAGAAGCTCCAGGACAGGTAGCGTGTATTGTCCCAGTTGGCCCGGCCGCCTAAGGCTTCCATGACCTGATCTGCAATAGCAATAGCGCGCGGATCGGAGCCATCCACATCAAAGCCATCCATAGGAGGGTTATCCTGCGCCAGTGCCGGGCTCGACACCAGCAGCAGCGCCACAAGAAGGGTATGGAGGTTCATAGGGCAGTAATGAAGAGGTGATTGATATATGCGAGGCTTGGGGATCCCTATACGCACCGGCAGAGTTTCCTGTGCTTTCCCACAACCTATGGTATTCGCTGTATGCTTCAAAGATTCCATCTAGCGATTTTCCTTCTGATCTGTGCATCGCCGCTGGCGCGGGCGCAAGAGGTCACAGAGGAAGACTATGCGCGTGCGGAAGCCACACTGTCGCAGTCCAACCTGGTGTACAGTGCGGGTGTCCGCCCCAACTGGATCGACGGAGATCGATTCTGGTACCGCAACCGCACGAGAGAGGGAGAGGAAATCATCCTGGTGGATCCCGTTCAGGGCACGCGCATGCCGGCGTTCGACCACGCGCGGCTGGCCGCCGCGCTGGTAGCGTTCACCGGTGAAGCGCTGGATCCGGGCGCATTGCCGCTTGCGGGCTTTCGGCTCGAGGCGGACGGGCAGGCTGTACTTTTGCGCGTAAAGCAGCAGCGGGTGCGGTGTGCGCTCGACACGTTCGACTGCGCTGAAGCCGGGCCCGCACCCGCGACCATACCCAACAGCGTGACCTCTCCGGACGGCCGGTGGGCTGCATACATAGACGGGCACAACCTCTGGATGCAGGAAGTGGCCACAGGTATCCGGCGGCAGCTTACCACTGATGGTGTGGAGGACTATGGCTACGCCACCAACAATGCGGGCTGGACGCGCAGCAACACGCCCGTATTGTTATGGTCGCCGGATTCGAAGAAGATCGCCACCTTCCAGCATGATGCGCGCGGCGTCGGCAGCATGTATATGGTGTCTACTGCAGTGGGGCATCCCACGCTGGACGCATGGAAATATCCGCTGCCGGAGGACAGCGTAATCTTCAGAATCAGCCGCGTGGTGATTCATGTGGACGAGCCGCGTGTGGTGCGCCTGGATATGGCACCCGATGCCCATCGCAGCACCACGACCGATCACATTGCCGGCTGGGGCGGTACGTTTCTGGATGTGCGCTGGAGCGAGGATGCGTCACAGCTGGCGTTTATCTCATCCTCCCGGGACCATAAGGATGCCTGGCTTCGGATCGCCGATCCCAAAACAGGCGCGGTGCGCACCGTGCTGCATGAGCATGTGGCTACGTACTTTGAATCTGGCGTAGACGCCGAGAATTGGGCCGTGCTGTTTAGTACCAATGAGGTGCTGTGGTTCTCCGAGCGTGACAACTGGGGCCATCTGTACCTGTACAATTTGGAGAGCGGCGCGCTGAAGCACCAGATCACCAGCGGCGAATGGGCCGTACAGCAGGTCAGGCGGATAGACGAAGAGACGCGCACGCTGTATTTCACGGCCAAAGGGCGCGAAGATACCAACCCGTACTATGACCATTTCTACAAGGTCAACCTGGACGGATCTGGCCTTACGCTACTGACACCCGAGTCCGCCGACCACACGGTGTCGATTGCGCCTTCTGGCCGCTACTTCGTGGACAGCTACTCCACGCCGGTGACGCCGCCCGTCATCGTTGTGCGAGATATGCACGGCGCAGTGACACAGCACCTGGAGGAGGCCGACATCACGGCGCTGGTGGAAAGCGGCTGGGTGCCTCCGGTGCCTTTTATGGTCAAGGCGCGGGATGGCGAGACGGACCTGTATGGTTTGATGTACAAGCCATCGGGTTTTGACGAGAATCGGTCCTATCCGGTGCTGAACTATCTGTATCCAGGCCCGCAGTCAGGCAGCGTGGGCAGCCGGTCTTTTCGCGCTTCACGTAGTGACAAACAGGCGCTGGCCGAACTGGGCTTCATCGTGGTGGAGGTGGACGCGATGGGCACGCCCGGTCGGTCGAAGTCTTTTCACGACGCCTACTACGGCAACATGGGCGACAACGGTTTGCCGGACCAGGTTACGATGATCAAGCAGCTGGATGCGCGCCATGCATGGATGGATCTCGACCGTGTGGGCATCTGGGGCCATTCCGGGGGCGGCTTTGCTTCTACCGGCGGTATTCTTCGCTATCCGGACTTCTACAAGGTGGCGGTGTCCGGCGCGGGCAACCACGACAACCGCAACTACGAGGACGACTGGGGCGAAAAGTGGCAGGGCTTGCTGGTGGAGTATGAGGACGGCACGACGAACTACGACAATCAGTCCAACATTCTCCTGGCCGAGAATCTTAAGGGCAAGCTGCTTATTGCCCATGGACTCATGGATGGCAATGTGCCGGCATCCAATACGCTTCTGCTTGTTGAGGCGCTGGTAGCTGCCAACAAGGACTTTGACCTTGTGGTCTTTCCCAATGGCGGCCACGGATTTGGACGCGGACGCGCGTATTGGATGCGCAAGCGCTGGGACTACTTCGTGAAGCACCTGCTCGGCGTGGAGCCGCCAAAGGAATACACGTTTGGTCGGCAGCGTATGCGCGTTGCCCAGCCTTCGGGGTAGGATCATACGCAGGCTTCAGCGCCGTGTATGATTAAGCGCGCAGCAACCGGCTACGCATGCTTTGTGCACCTTAGCAGCGCGCCGCCGCTTCCATTGAATCGGAGTATGACACCACGATGAGCCGTCACAAGTATCCCTTCGTCCTTAATGTCCTCGCCGCATTGGCAGTATTCGCCATCGCGTATACCCTTTACCAGGCCACCGCGCTCCGGTATGATGTAGTCATAAGAGGCGGCACCATCTACGACGGATCTGGCGGCGCGCCGCGGGTCGGGGATGTGGCCATCTCCGCAGACACCATTGCCGCCATTGGGCGCTTTGAGGGCCGCGGCGCGCTAGAGATCGACGCCGAAGGCCTGGCGGTAGCGCCGGGCTTCATCAACATGCTGAGCTGGGCCACAGAGTCGCTCATCGTGGATGGCCGTTCGCAAAGTGATCTGCGACAGGGCGTGACGCTGGAAATCTTTGGGGAGGGCTGGTCCATGGGACCGCTCAACGAGGCCATGCGCGCGTCCCAGCTCAATGAACTTATTGACTGGGTCGGTTCGGAAGGGGAAGTGGCGCGCCTTTTGGGGCAGCCTGAGGACGCTGTGCCGGAGCTGCCCTGGACTACGCTCGGGGAGTACCTCAGCTTTCTGGAGCGCAAAGGCGTGGCACCCAATGTAGCCTCTTTTGTGGGCGCTACGACCGTGCGCATACATGAGATCGGGCATGCGTTCCGTTCGGCCACACCGTTGGAACTGGATCGTATGCGGGCGCTGGTACGCCAAGCCATGGAGGAGGGCGCGCTAGGTGTGGGTTCGTCGCTCATCTATGCTCCGGCGTTCTATGCGGACACAGCGGAGCTCATTGCGCTTGCGGATGTTGCGGCCGAGTACGGCGGCATGTACATCTCGCACATACGCAGTGAAGGGTGGCAGCTGGTGGAGGCCGTGGACGAACTGATTGCCATTGCGCGTGCCTCGGGCGCAGCCGCCGAAATCTACCATCTGAAGGCATCGGGCCGCACCCACTGGCATAAGCTGGATACGGTTATTGCACGTGTCGAGGCGGCGCGTGCGGAGGGCTTGCAGGTAACCGCCGATGTGTATCCATACATCGCCAGCTCCACTGGACTCAACGCGGCGATGCCGCTATGGGTGCAGGAGGGCGGGTTTGGTGCGTGGCGCGCCCGGATGATGGATGCGGGGGTTGCGGACCGGTTGGAGGCGGAGATGATGGTCGGTTCCGACACGTCGGAGAGCCGCCTGGTGCTGGCAGGTCCAGAGAATGTGATGCTGGTGGATTTTCGTACGGACAGCCTGCGCCATTACATCGGCATGCGCCTGTCGGAGATTGCAGCGCGCCGCGGCGTTACGCCGGCCCGTGCCGCCATCGACCTGGTAGTGGCCGACAGCAGCCGCGTCGGCGCTGTCTACTTTATGATGAGCGAGGACAATGTCAGAAAGAAGCTCGCGCTGCCGTGGATAAGCATTGATTCCGATGCTGCCTCCATTGCGCCCGAGGGCATGTTTCTAAGAAGCAATCCCCATCCGCGCGCCTACGGGGCCTTTGCCCGGGTGCTCGGCAAGTATACCCGGGACGAAGGCGTGCTTACGCTGCATGAGGCGATCCGCCGCCTGACCCTTTTGCCCGCGACCAACCTCAAATTGGACCGTCGCGGCGCGCTCCAGGTCGGCTACTTTGCAGACTTGGCGATCTTTGATCCGGTCACCATTCAGGACAACGCCACGTTCGAAGAGCCCCACCAGCTTGCCACGGGCATGATTCATGTGTTCGTCAACGGGACGCCGGCCCTTCTGGATGGTGCGCTTACGGGCGCACTGCCGGGCCGCTTTGTCCGTGGACCCGGGGCACGGCAGTAGGGTTCTCTTTTAGGACTCTCTTGAAGTGCCGCCGTGGGCCTTCGCTGCCGCTCACCGGCTTTGTGCGGGTATAGGCCAAGAGCAGTCCGATGATCCCTCTGAAGAACCAGGCCGGTCAGTATCGCGTGAGGGTGATGCAGCCACGCGCATGCCACAGCCTTCACATTTGCTCGCCGCGGAGCAGGACACCCTTCGCTATGGAGCCACGCGGATAGCGGCGCATCGCGCTGTGGCCAAGATGTCATCCTCACAGTAGGCTGCAGGGAAGGGCATACTTGCGCATGGGTGTCCTATCTTTTGTGCGGCCTTGATAGTACTAAGCGGCGGCATTTGACGTACCGCGCATGGCCGCTGCCTTGCAGACGTTCTGCCCATGAAACCAATTGAAGATCTGCGACAGCGCCGAATCCGCGCGCAGCTGGGCGGGGGCGAAGCCCGCATTCAACGGCAACACGACAAGGGCAAACTCACCGCGCGGGAGCGGCTGGCCGTGCTCCTCGACGAAGGGTCGTTCGAGGAAATCGGGATGTTTGTCCGCCACCAAAGCAAAGACTTTGGCCTTGAGCGCAACCGCCCCGCCGGCGATGGCGTCGTGACGGGATACGGAACCATTCACGGCCGCCTGGTCTATGTCTTCAGCCAGGACTTTACGGTTTTCGGCGGGTCGCTGGGTCGGAGCCATGCGAATAAGATCGTTCAGATTCTGCGGAGAGCACTGGAGAACGGTGCGCCCGTCATCGGACTCAATGATTCTGGCGGGGCGCGGATACAGGAAGGCGTGGTGTCGCTCGGCGGCTATGCCGACATCTTTCTGCAGAACACGCTTGCCTCGGGCGTGGTGCCACAGATTTCAGCGGTCATGGGCCCGTGCGCCGGCGGCGCAGTCTATAGTCCGGCCATCACAGACTTCATCTTCATGGTGCAGGGCACCAGTTACATGTTCGTCACAGGCCCCGATGTGGTCAGGACTGTGACGCAGGAGTCGGTGTCTGCGGAGGAGCTGGGCGGTGCTGCGACGCACGCGTCCCAAAGCGGCGTGGCCCATGTGGTTTGCGACAACGATGTGGCCTGCCTGCTAAGCATCCGTGACCTGATGGGCTATATTCCGCAAAACTGCGAGGAGCCGCCGCCGATGCGCCCCACCGCTGATGCCGCCACGCGGCAGGATACGGCACTCAATGATCTGGTCCCGGAAAAACCGCACCAGCCATATGACATGCTGGATGCCATCCAGAGCGTGGTGGACGATGGCGCATTTTTCGAAATCCACCAGGACTTTGCGCCTAACCTGATTTGCGGCTTTGCTCACGTCAGTGGGCGATCAGTCGGCATCGTAGCCAATCAGCCGGCCGTGCTCGCAGGCGTACTGGACATCAACGCATCCGTCAAGGGGGCGCGCTTCGTGCGCTTTTGCGATGCATTCAACATTCCACTGGTCGTCTTTGAAGATGTCCCGGGGTTTTTGCCGGGCACCGATCAGGAATGGGGTGGCATCATCAAGCATGGCGCAAAGCTGCTCTATGCCTTCTGCGAGGCGACGGTGCCCAAGATTACGGTGATCACGCGGAAAGCCTACGGTGGCGCATACGATGTGATGAGCTCCAAACACATTCGTGGAGACCTAAACTTTGCGTGGCCCAGCGCCGAAATTGCCGTCATGGGACCGAAAGGTGCGGTAGAAATCATTTATCGCAAGCAACTGACCGCGTCCAGTGACGCCGATGCGCTCAGGGCCTCGTTCACCGAAGCGTACCGCGACAAGTTTGCCAATCCGTACATAGCAGCGGAGCACGGATACATAGACGCAGTAATTGAGCCGAGCCAAACGCGAGCCAAGATCGCGCGCGGACTGCAGATGCTTCAGAACAAGGTGGTAACCAATCCACGCAAGAAACACGGCAATATGCCCCTCTGATGGCCATCCAGACGGGGCAGTAGGAACGCTGAAGCCTGATAGGCTCCCTGATTTGCCGCCTTTTGCTGTAAACGGGTGCATATTCCACCCGCGTTGTCTGTACAATAGGCGAGGAACCATCTATGCTAATGATTGATATAATGCCGGAAAATTGCAATGATTACGCTGGAAATATTGCGATCAAGCAGAAATTACTTTAAGTTCCGATCCCACAACCTAACGCAGAGTCCACACTAGGACGGAGGTGCCTGTGAAAAGAACGATATGGATTGCCATTGTAGCTGCGTGGGCCGTGCAGCCTGTTGTATCCCAGCAGCTCGGGCGCGCGTGGCCGCCGCCGCTGGATCCAATACCCGTAGAGGAGCTTGCGGGGTACGAACGGTATGTGGCGCATCTGGATCTGGGTTCGCTAGCGGACTCCCTGAGCGATGACCAGTTGGCCCGGCGCTTCAGCCGGTTGTACAGCTACCAGTCGCGCCTTTTGATGGCGCAGGCCGCGGGGGATATTTCGGAGGGGGCGCGGATTCTGCGCATTGCGCTGGCGGAAATCGAAGGATTGTCGGACCAGCCGGCCATCACGGACAATGTGCGCTTCCGCGAGTTGTTTCGCTCCATCGTGACCGAACATGACTTTTACTACGGGAAGCACATGGAGCAGGAGTATGGCAGCGTATTCACACTGCGGGAGGACATATTCGAGGTGCTGGACCGGGTGGAAAATCCGCTGGCGGCTGCCACGACTCCCGCGCCTCGCGCGAAGGCGGTAAAGACGACGGTGCCCATGACCGAGAACCAGAGCGTAGAGCAGCTGCGCAACTGGTTTCTGAAGGAGCGGCGCGATCATCTGATCCGCTGGATGGGTCGGGCGGAAACCTACTTTCCAGCGATCGAGCAGATTCTGAAGGAAGAAGGTGTCCCCGACGAGCTGAAGTACCTTGCGGTTATAGAAAGTGGGCTTAGACCCAAGCCGCGCAGCCCGGCGAGCGCGGTGGGCATGTGGCAGTTCATGGGCGCTACGGGGCGGGCCTACGGCCTGGATTCCGACGCCTGGGTAGACGAGCGCATGGATCCGATCAAGGCCACGCGCGCAGCGGCGCGGCATCTGAAGGATCTCTACAGCCAGTACGACAAAAACTGGCACGTTGCGCTGGCGGGATACAACTGTAGTCCGCGGTGCATCAAGCGCGCCATTCGGGCCAATGGTGGCGTGGTGGATTTCTGGGGGATGTACAAACACCTGAATCCAGAGACGCGGGCTTATGTGCCTCAGTTCATAGCCGTGGCCCAGATCATGTCCAATCCGACCGCGTTTGGGTTGCCGGCGACGGCATCAGGCCCTGCGTTTGCCTATGATGTCGTTCCGGTTACAGGCATGCTTTCTGTTGAAACTATCGCAGGCATGGTGGGCACAACGGAAGCCGAGATTCAGCGCCTCAATCCTGAGCTGCGCCGAAACTATCTGCCGCCCAACACCCGTCCGTATGAACTCCGCATTCCACCGGGGTCAGCGCAGCGCTTTGCGGCAGCTTTCGACAAGCTCCCGCCCGACGCAAAACGTCGGGCTGCGGAGCATGTGGTTCGCCGCGGCGACAACCTGGGCAAGATTGGCAATCGCTACGGAGTAAGCGTAAGAGATCTTATGGTGGCCAACAACCTGCGCAGGACCACCATCTATCCGGGGCAGCACCTGGTGGTGCCGGTCGCGGGTGGTGGCGGCGGCGAAGCGTCGCTATCAATCGCCGGCGTGCGCACAGTAGACTGGGGCAAGCGCGTGAACCAGCCCATCCAGCTCGATTTTGAGCCCAAGCCACTGATGGCAAGCACCACACCGGTGCGGCAGACAAGCCAGCAGGCAAGCCAGTCGTCGACTGCTGCGTCGCGCTCAAGCGCATCCAAGTCTATTCGATATCAGGTGCGGCGCGGAGATACGCTTAGCGAATTGGCGGCGAAGTACGCAACCTCTGCGACCGCCATCAGGCGTGAGAATAACTTGCGCAGCAGCAGGATCAACCGCGGACAGTGGCTGACCATCACGCCGGGCAAGAACAGCACGATTGTTCATGTCGTCCAGAGGGGCGAGAATCTTACCAGGATTGCTGAGCGATACCGGACCACTGTTTCCAGCATTCGTACGGCGAACAATCTTGGAAGTACCACGATCCTTCCCGGGCAGCAGCTGACCATCATGCCGGGCAAGAACAGCACGATTGTTCATGTCGTCCAGAGGGGCGAGAATCTTACCAGGATTGCTGAGCAATACCGGACCACTGTTTCCAGCATTCGTACGGCGAACAATCTTGGAAGTACCACGATCCGTCCCGGGCAGCGACTGACGATTCAGTTGCCTTAGTGCGCTGTCGCGGCGTACAGGTGCTTGTGGATATCGCCTATGCGTTGTAGTCCCGCGCAAGCCACCTGCTGGGACGCCTTACCGCTCGCGCTGCCTGGTCCAGCGATGTGCTTGGCCAGGATTGCCCTCAGGGATCAGGTGCGCCCGCCTGATGCGTGCGCCTAAGCAAAGGGTGCTGCCTGACTTGCAGGTCTGCCGGGCGCATGCACGCGGCAGAAGCCTAAGCCCCACGGGGTGGGCGCACGCAGCATAAGCTCCACAAGGCGCGAACGGCGCAAACGCAAACGCTTGATGCGGCTTGGCATGTGCACGGAGCGTGGCGACTGCATAGGGATGGCGTACCACAGGCGCCGCGCCTGGGAGGCGGCCTATGCGTACAGTGTCGCCATGAAGAGGATGAAGGCCAAGATCATCACGGCCGCAGGCAGCGGCGTGAAGCGCCGCATCCAGATCACGGGCACGAGCGCCAGCGTAAACAGCACGGAAACCCCTATGGACAGGCCCGCTTCAAAACTCTGGCTTGTAATGAGCGGATTCATAACGCCGCAGATGCCCATGACTAGAAATACGTCAAACGTGTTTGACTGGAGTATGTGGCCAAACAGGAGCAAATGCCGACCTGCGCGCGCCACCTTCAAAGCCACCACAATGTCGGGAAGCGATGTGCCCACCGCCAGGGCAGACGCAGCCAGCACCGTATCGCCCACGCCGAATTGCGCTGATGTCCACTCGACCGCCTCTACGATGGCAACCCCGGCGTAGTAGATCACGACCACGGTGACGCCGAGCAAGCCTACCAGGAAGGAGCGCGGTGCTTTATCGAACTTCGCACCCATAAAAGAGCCGAAGTCCAATGCAGGAGCCCGGCGTTGCCACCGAAAGGCCAGAAAGACCAGAACGCCTGTGATTATCCCCAAGCCCGCAAGAAAGAGCACCTCAGCGCCTTTGTTGGCACGAAATACCTCCAGGTGCTCATCCACCCCGTGGACCAGCGCAATGTAAAGGAAGAGAAAATACGCCAGGAGCAGCGGCGCAAGCGCTTTGACAAGGCCCCAGGCCATGGGCCAACCGCCTGCGCCGCCCTTCACTGCAACCGTTACCTTCGGCGCGTCTGCGGCAGCATCGGGGAGCCCATAACCGATACTTTTCCTCTTAAGCTCAAACGTTAGGAACACGCCGTAAAGCACCAGGAAGAGCACGGCGTGCCAAAGGCCAAAGTAGCCAAGTGCATAGAACAGCGCGGTAAGGAGGACAGAGGCGGTGGCGAACGCAATAGGCGCCCCCAGAAAGCGTTTTTGCACCGTCTTGTTGCCAAACCGCAGGATGCCGTCGGCTATAGGATTTTTCCACACAAAGAAGCGTCTACGGCCTTGCGTGCGCACGACGAAGTAGAGCGCAAGGGTGCCGAGGCCAAAGCCTGCCGCGATGTTGGCTACAATGGTGCCATAAATTGTTGGAACTACCAGCTGCGGTACGTTGCTGCTTACCGCGGCTATGGAAGTAAAAAGCTCTGGCAGCGAGGTGCCAATGCCCACGATAAAGCTTCCAATGAAGTAATCGCTCAGGGAGAGCTTGTGCCCCAGACTGCTGGCAGCGTCGACAAGCAGGTCTGACGACTTCAGGATCACGTAGATCGCAGCCATCAGAATCAGAATGGGAAAGAAAGGCTCGATCTTGTGTCAGGTTGAGGGCAGCCGGACCGGTAAAACTCCGAGCGGTGTTCGGGGTCGGTCAGCGCAGAACAGCTTTAATGTATTCCCGGCGCATCCGTGTGATGCCATGGACCGAGATACCTTTGGGGCACACAGCTTCGCATTCTGCGTGGTTGGAGCAGTCGCCGAAGCCTTCGGCGGTCATTTGATCGACCATGGCCACCGCGCGCTGGGGTGCTTCGATGCTGCCCTGCGGCAACAACGCAAGATGTGCGATCTTGGCGGCAGTAAAGAGCGAAGCCGAAGCATTGGGGCAGGCAGCCACGCATGCCCCGCAGCCGATGCACGCGGCATAATCCATGGCCTCATCGGCCGCTTCCTTGCTGACGGGAAGGGCATTGGCATCGGGCGCACCGCCGGTCGTGGTTGATACATAGCCGCCTGCAGCAATAATGCGATCAAAGGCGCTTCGGTCCACCACCAGGTCCTTGACGATGGGGAAAGCCTTGGCCCTGAAAGGTTCTACCACGATCCGGTCTCCGTCTTTGAAGGCGCGCATGTGAAGCTGGCACACGGCGGTTCGCTGCTGAGGACCGTGTGCTATGCCGCCCACCATCACGCCGCAGGAGCCGCAGATTCCTTCGCGACAATCATTGTCAAACTCGACGGGGTCTTCTCCACGGTGAATAAGCTGCTCGTTGAGCACATCCAGGAGTTCCAAAAACGACATATGCTCATTGGCATCTGCAACCGTGTAGTCCACCAGTCGGCCAGGAGCCTCTGGTCCGGCCTGACGCCACACGCGCAGATAGATGGTCATGCTCTTGGCCATACCGGTCAGTTTACTTGTAGCTTCGGCTGCTGAGCTGGACGTTCTCGAAGGTCAGCGGCTCCCGATGCTCTACGGGAGCCTGGTCATTGCCCGTGTACGCCCAGGCAGAGGCATGCGCAAAGTCCTCGTCGTTGCGCAGCGCTTCACCGTCGGCGGTCTGGTGCTCCTCGCGAAAGTGCCCGCCGCACGATTCCTCACGGGCCAGGGCATCGCGGGCCATCAGCTCTCCGAGCTCCATAAAGTCGGCGATGCGTCCAGCAAACTCCAGATACTTGTTGTAGGTGCCGTTTTCGCCGGGGACACGAATGCGCTCCCAGAACTGATGGCGCAGCGCCGCGATGGCTTTTGCGGCGCTTTCAAGGCCTTCCCTGGTTCGCGCCATGCCTACATGATTCCAGAGCAGCTGGCCGAGTTCGCGATGAAACTCGGTGGCGGTCTTGTCGCCCTGGGTGGACAGCAGCGTGCGCAGCCGTTTGTTCGAGGCATGCTCCGCCTGTGCAAAAGCATCGTGGCTGGTTGTCAAACGGCCGTTCAAGGCTGTTCCGCTGAGATAAGCTCCAAGCGTATAGGGGATCACGAAATAGCCGTCGGCCAGCCCTTGCATGAGGGCGCTGGCACCCAGGCGGTTGGCACCATGGTCAGAGAAATTCGCCTCGCCTAGCACAAAAAGGCCCGGCACAGTGGTCTGCAGCTCGTAGTCCACCCACAGTCCGCCCATAGTGTAGTGCACGGCGGGATAGATGCGCATCGGCACGGCGTACGGATTCTCGCCAGTGATGCGCGCATACATTTCAAAAAGGTTGCCGTAGCGTTCCCGAATCGCTTGTTCTCCCAGGCGACGGATGGCCTGTGCAAAGTCCAGATACACCGCCAGGCGCGTGGTGCCAACGCCGCGACCCGCGTCGCACTCCTTCTTGGCGGCACGCGAAGCCACATCACGCGGCACCAGGTTGCCGAAGGCCGGGTAGCGGCGCTCAAGGTAGTAGTCGCGGTCAGCTTCCGGAATCTGGCTAGGTGGCCGCGGGTCACCGGTGTCCTTGGGTACCCACACGCGGCCGTCGTTCCGCAGGCTTTCGCTCATGAGCGTAAGCTTGGACTGATAGCTGCCAGAAACCGGAATGCAGGTCGGATGGATCTGGGTAAAGCACGGATTAGCGAAGTACGCCCCACGCTTGTAGCAGCGCCAGGCGGCGGTCACGTTGGAGTTCTTCGCGTTCGTTGACAGGTAGTAGGCGTTGCCGTATCCCCCGGTGCAGAGCAGCACCGCGTCGCCCACATGGCGTTCCAGCTGTCCGGTCACCAAGTCCCGTGTAATGATCCCGCGTGCATGGCCATCGGCTACGACCAGGTCCAGCATTTCGCGGCGCGGCAGCATGGTGACGTTGCCTGTCGCAATCTGGTGGCTGAGCGCCTGGTAGGTCCCCAAGAGCAGCTGCTGACCGGTTTGGCCCCGCGCATAAAAGGTGCGTGCCACCTGTGCTCCACCGAAAGAACGATTGGCCAGTAGGCCGCCGTATTCGCGGGCAAACGGTACGCCCTGCGCTACAGCCTGATCAATGATGTTACCGGATACCTGTGCAAGGCGGTACACGTTGGCTTCGCGCGCACGATAGTCCCCACCCTTGATGGTGTCATAGAACAGGCGCCAGATCGTGTCACCGTCGTTGGGGTAGTTTTTGGCCGCGTTGATGCCGCCCTGGGCGGCAATCGAGTGGGCCCGGCGCGCCGAGTCCTGGATGCAGAAGCTCTTGACTTTGTAGCCCAGTCCGCCGAGGGTAGCGGCGGCCGAGCCACCAGCCAGTCCGGTTCCCACGACCAGGATCGTATGCTTTCGCTTGTTGGCCGGACTTACCAGGCCCACTACGTCTTTGTAGGCATCCCACTTGTCCTGCAGTCGACCTGCAGGCACCTTGGCATTCAGCACTGGTTGGGTAGCACGCGGCATCAGTTGAACTGGCTGAAGTAAATCCAGAGGGGGACGATGATGAAGCCGGTGCCTACGATAAGGCCTATCGCAGCGCCAAGGGCGTACAGCACGGCATTCCAGCGGGGCGACGTAAAGCTCAGCGATTGCAGGGCGCTCCAGAAGCCGTGCCGCAAGTGGAACCCAAGCAGCACGATGACGGCGGGATAGCCGAAGGCATACAGCGGAGATTGAAACTTTTCGGTCATCAGCCGCCGCAAATCGCGGATCTCCGCGCCATCCACCGCAACAACATACCCTTCGGCGACACCGGGCCCAAACTTGAAATGCATCAGATGCAACACCAGGAACACCAGCAAAACCACTCCGGAGAGAATCATCGTCCTGGAGGCCCAGCTCTGCCGGCTAGGCTTGCCAGCCGTCTTGTACGTGTTGTACCGGCCGCCGCGGGCGCGCCGCTTGCGCAGATAGATATTGATACCGATGTATGCGTGCACCGCAAAGAATGCTGCCAGGCCGATCTCCAGCATATACAGCAAGACGCCGTAGCTCGCGAGCTTGTGCGCATACAAGTTGTAGGCATCCCCGCCCTGGAGGTAGGTGAGATTGCCCAGCATGTGCACAATCACAAAGAGCACAAGTCCCAGACCGGTAAGGCCTGTGAGCACCTTGCGGCCTACAGGCGATACGAGTGCCTGCCAGATGGAATTGTTGCGACCAGACATTGCCTGCTGAGCTGATTGTGCTAAAGGTACCAGTTTTGCAACAACTGGGATTCGGCGGGCCGACTGGACTTCATCGACAATTCTGCCGGGAGCACACGCATGATCGCGCGCGCCTGGCGCACACGCCGCAGTACGCAGTCCTTTATGTTTACGTTTCGATTATATTCGCACGCGAAGCGCATGCACGCGCATCCTTCCACTGTCGGAGGCTGGCAAGACGCAAGCGGACGGCCACCGCGTATGAGTTGTTCGCCCACGTGTACGATGAACCCCGGTACCGCAGTCGTCGGCGCCGTGCGCGGGGTACGTCAAGCCGTGTCCGACCTTTCCACGGCCATGGTTCGGCCTGCGGCGGTGGTACCAAAGCGTCGAATCGAAGGGCGCCCAAACAGCCTGACCCATTCCTTGGGGTTAATGCGAGAACGGACCCGGGCTTTCAAGCGCAACGGCGTGCTGAAAAGGAGGTCTTGTTACGCAGGCGCGGTGCTGCGTTATGTCCAGGTCAACGCGAACGCGGCTGATGCACTCTGCCTGCAGCGTCATTACTGGCGCGGCCCAGGTAGCACTGCCAGCCGCCTGCGGCGCGTGGGTTTGCACGCTGCCGGATGGAGCGGAGCAAAGGGCATGCAGTCAGCGCCCAACCCAGAGGCGTGTGCCTGTGATGGCGCATCAGGCGGACTGCACTGCGTCAGCGAACGATTCGAGGTTGTATCTTTGGGGGTGGTTACCGGTGCCGGTCGCTGGACCCCCTACAAGGCTGTCTTTACTGCATTAACCGCTTAATTGCGCTATGGAGTTTAAACTGAGGCCTGTGAGCGTGGGCAGCATTCCACGGTCGCTCCTCAAGGCGCACCAGTACAGGCTACTTAACGAGCCCGCGCATGCCGAGAGTATCTGTCGCGATATTCTGATCGCAGAGCCTGAAAACCAGCAGGCGCTGGACATCTTGCTGCTGTCGCTTACGGACCAGTTCAGCCATCGGCTGTCTGAGCGCTTTGCCGAAGCCATGTCTCTGCGCATGCGGCTGTTTGATTCCTACCGTCGCGCCTACCTGGAAGGACTGGTTCTGGAGCGGCATGCCCTGGCCATCTTTCGCCGCGATGGTCAACGGGCGGGGCCAGTAGTTTACGAGGGGCTCATGGATGCGATGGCAGCCTACGCCCGTGCGCTGGAGCTCAGTCCTCTTGGCAATGACGACGCCATCCTGCGCTGGAACACCTGTGTACGCATGATCCAGCGCTATCCAGCGCTGACCCGGCGGCCGCTGGCTGCAGTGTAGGGCGGATGGTTCTTCACGTGCGGCCCAGGGCAGGGGCGGCGCAGCGCTTACGCCATGGATATCTGGCGTCGGCTGATCGGCTCGACGCGAAGCTGGCGCGGCCCCGTGTAGCGCGCACGCGGTCGAATCAGGCGGTTGGCATGCCACTGCTCCAACAGGTGGGCGGTCCAACCCGTGATCCGGCTCATCACAAACAGAGGCGTATACAGGTCCGCGTCAATGCCCAACATGTAGTAGATCGGCGCGGTATAGAAGTCCACGTTAGGGTTGATGCCCTTCTCGCTCTCCATCACATCGCGGATCTCCTGGCAGTATCTTTCCCACTTAAGTGCTTGCCGCTCTTTGGCCAAAGCGCGCATCATCTTGTGCAGGATGACCGCACGGGGATCAATGACCTTGTAGACGCGGTGCCCAAAACCCATGATGCGTTCTTTGCGGGCAAGCCGTTCACGCACATACGCGGCGGGCGACTCACCCGACTGATCCAGCGCCAGCAGCATCTGCATCACCCGAATATTGGCACCACCGTGCAGCGGTCCTGAGAGCGCGCCAATGGCTCCTGTCACCGCCGCATAGATATCGGCTAGTGTGGACCCGATGACGCGTCCTGCAAAGGTGGAGGCATTCAGGCTATGCTCGGCATGCAGGACAAGCGCGGCGTCCAGAGTCTTCTCCGCCTCGGGTCCTGGCCGCTCCCCGCTCAGCATGTACAGGAAGTTGTAGGCAGTGGAATGCCCCTTGAGGGGCGCAACCGGGTCAAGGCCACATCGAATACGCGCAAAGGCCGCAATGATCACAGGAATCCTGGCGGTCAGACGAACGGCTTTGCGATAGTTGGCTTCCGGCCGCATATCGTCGGCCTCGGCATCAAAATGTGCCAGCACCGATACGCATGTACGCAGCACCGCCATTGGTGTGGCGTCCTCAGGCGTCAGGCGCAGCACATCCAGCACCATCGGCGGCAGCGTGCGTTCGGCGCACAGGTGCGCCTGCAGACGGTCTAGTTCGCCGCGCGACGGCAAGGCCCCATTCCACAGCAGATAAGCGACCTCCTCGAAAGAGACATGGCGCACCAGCGTGCGGATGTCGTAGCCCCGATAGACCAGCTCCCCTTTCTGGCCGTCGATGAAGCAAATGGATGACTCCAACGCAATGACGCCCTCAAGCCCCAACGCTGGCTTTGCAGCTTGTCGGTGATTGTTTAGTGCTGAGATAGCCGGAAGCGTCATCAGGTTTCGGTGTGGATTTGTACGCAGAACTGATGCTGTAGTGCCGCTGCAACGCGCACGGGATCATAAATTCCCTCCAGGCGTATGCACCACGTATGCCTACTACATATACCCGCATCCACTCAGATGCACCCGTTACGTACGGCGCTATGGAGCGTCGTTACCGCAATTATTCAAAGCCAATGCGTGCAGACTAGCGGTCCGCGCTGCGCCCACCATCAATGCGTGCCTGGGAACCTGTTATGTACGGCAGGGCGCGAGCGCGGGAGTCTATGGCGAATCGCGCCTCCATGGCGCGGACAGCCGTCTAACTTGCGCGCAGATCACTCTTTGTCATGGCCAAAGAAATTATTATTAACGTGGAGAAGACGCAGACGCGAACGGCCATCGTGGAGGATGGTACGCTGGCGGAACTCCATGTTGAGCAGTCCAAGCATGAGCGGACTGTGGGCGACATCTTCCTCGGTCGAATTCATCGCCTCGTACCCAGCATCAGGGCGGCCTTCGTTGATATTGGACAGGAGCAGTATGCGTTTTTGCACTTTGCTGACCTGGACGAAAACCTAAAGGCGCTGCTGTCCTATGTAGCTGAAACCACACCCAATCTTCAGGCGAATCCCCCGGACTTAGTCGACTCCAGACCTCCTGCCAAGTCACAGTCTGGCAAGTCACAGTCTGGCAAATCACAGTCTGGCAAGTCACAGTCTGGCAAATCACAGTCTGGCAAGTCACAGTTTGGCAAGTCACAGTCTGGCAAGTCACAGTCTGGCAAGTCACAGTGGCCAAGGCGCCGCAAGTCGGGGTCTCCAGACCTGCTCAAGAAGGGGCAACGCATCCTGGTGCAGGTGGTCAAGGAGCCGTTTTCCACCAAGGGAACGCGCGTGACGACGCGCATTTCACTTGCGGGCCGCTTTATTGTGCTTGTGCCCATGGCGAAGATGGCCGCGGTCTCACGCAAGGTCGAATCGTCAAAGGAGCGCCGACGTCTCCGCAACCTGATAAAGAGCTTGCGTCCAGAAGGCTTCGGCATCATCGTGCGCACGGTTGCGGAAGGGAAAGACCGCGCTGCTTTGGCGACGGATCTGAAGCTGCTACTTGGACGCTGGCGCCACATGGAAGGGCAGATGGCCAGCGCCAAGAAGATTCCGGCCAAGGTGCACAGCGATGTTAACATGGTTTCGTCCATCATTCGCGACTTGTTCTCCAATGACTATGATCGCATCCTGGTGGATCAGCCGCGGATGTATCGCAACATTCAGCGGTATATTCAGGCCGTAGCCCCGCATCTGGCACGTGCCGTCAAGCTGCACAAAGACAAGCGTCCCATCTTTGAGGCAACAGCGCTCAAGTCAAGTGTTGACGAAGTATTCAGCAGGGTCGTTAACCTTAGTTCGGGCGGCTACCTGATCTTTGAAGAGACCGAGGCCATGCATGTCATCGATGTGAATTCGGGGAGCGCCGTACGGACGAGCTCGATGAAGCACGAGGAGTATGCGCGAAAAATCAATCTTGCCGCGGCCCGCAAGGTGGCCCGACAGATACGGTTGCGGGATCTGGGCGGCATCATTGTGGTGGACTTCATCGACATGCGCAAGCCTGAGTCCCGCAAGGAGGTTTATGATATCCTGGAGCAGGGCTTTGCGACAGACCGCATGCCTACGCGGATTCTGCCGATGACCGAGATTGGCCTGATTCAGATCACGCGCCAACGCACGCGCCCAGGCATCAGTCCGCAAGAAGACAAATCGTCCAGCATGCCCGTGGGAGGCTACGCGTCTCCAAGGGACCTGGTTGCTACGATGGAGTTGTGGCTGGATGCTCATTGTAACGGTGCGCGGCAGACGTTCTTGCTGCGCGTGCATCCCTTCACGGCGGCCTATCTCAGGCGGGGCGGCTTCAACAGCCTGATCAGGCAGTGGCGCCGGCGCCACCGCGCGCACATCGTTCTCAAGGAGGAGTTCAGGCGGAATGTGATGAGCTACAAATTTGAGCATTTGGGGGCACAGCATCCGGCGCACAGATTGGCCAAGATGGCATTGCCTGGGCTTTCGCGCCAGAACGGCATCGCGCGGCAGAAGCAGTCCGCGGTGCCTGGATCGGCCGCCGCGTGAGGGGCCTCGCGGCGCTCCGCGCCGGAGCCGTGGGCCTTTGCTTTGCAGCATGCGTCCCAATGGCGGCCCAGGCCATAGCCCAGCCCGTTGTGCTGCGGTCGGTGAGCCTGTCTGTAGGGCAGGTGGGTTTCACCTATACCGGCGATGTCCCGGGAGGGCTGCGCTACGATTACGAAGGTGCCGCGCTGGCCATCGTATATCTGCAGCCACATCTGGCGGCCACAGGCATCCTGGGCCTCGGCAGCCCGACGTTGCTGGACGCAGCGTTAAGCGGCTTGGTGCCTTTGCGTATACTGTCGATGCCGCAGCGAGGCTTGCAGTTGCCCGTGGTCATTGGCTTTGGTCACCGGCGCGTCTTGCTCAGCGGGGCCGAGCGTTGGGACGCTACGCGGTTTGGATTGGGCATCGCTGCGCTGTGGGCCCCGCCGCAAATCGCACTGACCGTGCGTGCAAGCCCCGTGCTGAGCCTGGTCACGAGCTCGCTTGCAACCGGATACGGAGTATCGCCCGGGGCGGAGGTAGACGCAGCAATTGTCGTAGCTGAAATCGGATCTGGTCGGCATGTAGTGGTGGGATACAACTTTCGCTACCAGGCTTGGAACATCAACCCGCCAAGGCATGTGACGGGCGATGTTGACCGCTACTTTGATTACCGAAGCCTGATGCACTTTGTCCGCGCGGGCCTGCGCTTCTGAAATGCACCTCAAGCCAGATCGACTGGTACGCGCCATGGCGGACGCTGCTACGCGGCTCGGCGTCGCCATCCGATGGGAAGAAGGACACTTCCGCGGCGGACAGTGTACCGTGGCAGGCGAGTCGGTGGTGATCCTGAACAAACGGCACCCGGCCGAGGTGCAGGTGACGATTCTGACCGATGTGCTGCGCGATCTGCCCTTGGACTCAATCTACTTGCGCCCGGCTCTGCGGGAGCATATCCATATCCTGTTGGCGAAGGACTAAGGTGCGCGTCACATTACTGGGAACCGGAACATCCGTGGGCATTCCCATCATTGGTTGTCGCTGCCGGGTATGTACCTCAACGGATGAGCGCGATGTGCGCACGCGCTGTGCTTGTCTGATTCAGACGCAGGGGCTCACCATCGTCATTGATACGGGACCTGACTTTCGGCAGCAGATGCTTCGTGCGCATGTAGACGCTATTGACGCGGTGCTGTTTACGCATCACCACTACGACCATGTGGCAGGCCTGGACGATTTGCGGCCGTACTTTTTCACTAATCGTACGCCGATGCCCTGTTATGCCAACGACAAGACGCAGCGCACGCTTCAGCGGATGTTTCCGTGGATATTTGATGCCGCTTCCCTTTATGGTCCCGCGCCAAAGCTTCGGCTTGAGTCGTGCGCTGCTCCGTTCGTTGTTCGCAGTCGCTACGGTTTAAGCGCCGTTGTGCCTGTGGTGCCCATCCCGCTGCGTCACGACGACGCCGAGGTGGTGGGCTACCGGATCGGTCGCTTTGCGTACCTTACGGACACGAGCCAGGTGCCAGAAGGGGCGTACACAGATCTTCGAGACTTGGATGTGCTGGTGATTGATGCACTGCGCCACGAGCCGCATCGCAAGCATCTGACCATTGGCGAGGCTGTTGCGGTGGCTTCGCGGCTGGCTCCGCGACAGACCTATCTGATCCACATGACGCACAGCGTAAGGCATGCTGACGAAGATGCCCGGTTGCCCCGCGGCGTCACGCTGGGATACGACGGCCTTGCTTTTGAAGTGTGCGAACGGTGATGCGGATACTGGTGCTGAATGGTCCAAACCTGAACATGCTGTCGGAGCGGGACTCCGCGGTCTATGGGCAGGATTCGCTTGCGCAGATCACGTCGGAGCTTGTCCAGTCGTTTGGGGACATAGACTTTGAGTTTTTCCAGAGCAATGCGGAGGGGGCGCTTGTGGATCGACTCCATGCGGCCCATCGCGCCGGTGTAGATGCGGTCGTGTTCAATCCTGGTGCTTACGGGCACACCTCCATAGCGCTGCGGGATGCCATAGAAGTCATCACTCCACCGGTCATCGAGGTGCACCTCTCCAACATTTATGCACGGCAGGGCTTTCGACACCATTCCATGATTGCGCCCGTATGCATCGGCCAGATTTCCGGGTTGGGTGCGCGCGGCTATTTCCTGGCGGTGCGATACCTCCAGCGCGCGGCTGCCGAGGCATGATCCTGGCCCGGCGTCGCGGTGGCCTTGCCCAGGCTCGTGCTGCCGCGAAACGCCACGGCCCGATGTTGCGACCGCGCATGCTCCACGGAGCTTCGGGATGTAGTGACGCAGCCAGGCCGCTGCATTTACCCGCAGGATGCCAGGATGCACGGTCAAGAAGAAGGCTTTCGGCGGCTGGCAAGCGTACCAGTGCCCGGGTGCTCATGCAGTCCGCATGCGCTATTGCCTGGACGAGTCCGAAGCGTGCTGCCAACGCATCACCACGGGCAAGCGGCGGCCTTCGCCAAACGCCTTGGGCGTCACGCGCAGGCAGGGCGCGGCCTGACGACGCTTGTATTCACTTCGATCCACCTGCTGCAGTGTCCGGGCTACCAAAGCGCGGTCAAACCCTGTGGTCGCGGTGATCTGACGCAGGTCTTCCTGCTCTTCAATGTAGCGTCGCAGAATCTCATCCAGAACATCGTACGGCGGCAATGAATCCTGGTCGGTCTGGTCGGGGCGCAATTCTGCAGAAGGCGGCTTGGTGAGGGTGCTCTCGGGAATGATGCAGCCTGCCCGATTGATGTAGTGGGCCAAGCGGTACACCTGTCCCTTGAGCACATCACCCAAGACGCACAAGCCGCCGTTCATATCGCCGTAGAGCGTGGCGTAGCCCACCGACATCTCGCTCTTGTTGCCCGTGGAAAGCAGGAGATAGTTGAACTTGTTGGACAGCGCCATCAGGAGGGTGCCACGCGCGCGCGCTTGAATGTTCTCCTCTGCCACACCGGGCACGGTATCGGCGAAGCTCTCGGCCAGCACATCGTCGTAGGCGCGCACCAGTGACTTGATCGGGATCGTGGTCAGCGGAATGCCCAGCGCTTCGGCGAGCGCTTGTGCATCACGGACGCTGCCGGCAGACGAGTATTTTGATGGCATGGACACGCCCACAACGCTGTCCGGGCCCAGCGCACAAGCGGCAAGCGCGCATGTGACCGCCGAATCAATGCCCCCGGAAAGTCCGATCACCGCCTTCGAAAAGGCACCGGTCTTATGGAAGTAGTCACGGATTCCCAGCACCAATGCATCATGAAGGCTGCCCGTCGCGTTTTCGGAAGGCACTGCTACGCTGCTCGCTGGCGCTTCTGAGTCCCACAGCGCGAGCGATTCCTCGAAGCCGTTCATGTGTAGAAGGGGCTGGCCCGACGCGCTGTACACGCAGCTGCTGCCATCGAAGATGAGCTCGGTGTTGGCCCCTACCTGATTCACAAATACGTACGGGATGCCGTGACGCCGCACACTGTGGGCGATCAGCGCCTCGCGGGACGTGCGCTTTCCTACGGCAAAAGGCGAGGCGCAGATGTTTACAAAGAGATCGGCACCGTCTGCGGCCAGTTCTGCGACAGGGTTGGCGTTATAGTACGTGTGCGTACTGGGCTTCGTATTCCAGAGGTCTTCGCAGATATGCAGACCCAGCGCCCGGCCCCGCCAGCGCACCACGGCGCGGCGCGCGCCAGGCTCAAAGTGGCGCCGTTCATCAAAGACATCGTAGGTAGGCAAAAGTGCCTTGTGGGCCGATCCCAGCAGCTGGCCTCCTTCATACAAGAACGCCGCATTGTGCAGCGGCTTGCCGGGCCTATGCGTATTGGCGGCCAGTCCGCCGACGATCAGGCCAAGCGCGCGCGGGATCTTCCGTGCCAGCGCAGTGCGCGCCCGGGCTTCTGCCTCAACGAAGGTGCTATGCTCCAGGAGGTCGTGCGGCGGGTACCCGACTAAAGACAGCTCAGGAAAGACGACCAGGTCTGCCGCGCGCGCATAGGCCTTTTGGCAGAAGGCAAGTATCTTATTGGCATTGCCGCGCAGATCGCCGACGATCGGGTTAATCTGGGCTAGTGCTATCCTCATGCAGGATCAAGTCCGGGGCACTTCTGTACGAATTTGTTCAACATCGGGCAGAGCCATGAAGTTTTTACGCACATT
Source organism: Rhodothermales bacterium (assembly GCA_951812585.1). Classification (GTDB taxonomy): domain Bacteria; phylum Bacteroidota; class Rhodothermia; order Rhodothermales; family Bin80; genus JAAXGV01. The sequence goes on from OX638318.1 coordinate 1,776,830, forward strand.
CATACTAACGGTCACGGCTTTTGCTGCAACGGCAAGCCAGGCGCAGGACATTGCCTTCACGAACGCCAACGTGATAACGATGGCGGGCGATGCGGTCGTGATGGGCGCCACCGTCGTTGTGAGCGGTGATCGCATCGCCGCCGTGGGGACGGATATTGTGGTGCCACCGGATGCGATGACCATAGATGCGGCTGGAAAGTATCTGATGCCGGGCCTTGGCGAGATGCACGGGCATGTGCCGCGTCCAGATGAGCCGGCGCAGTACACCGAGGATGTGCTCTTCCTCTATGTGGCCAACGGCATCACGACCGTGCGCGGGATGCTCGGCGCCGAGGGGCAGTTGGAGCTGCGCCGCCGGGCGAACAGCAACGAAATCATCGCACCGACGCTCTACCTGGCCGGACCGAGTTTCAGCGGCGGATCCATCAATTCGCCCGAGGAAGCGATAGCCAAGGCCCGCCGCCAGAAGGATGAGGGCTGGAACCTGCTGAAGATTCACCCCGGCCTGACCATGGCCGAGTACGATGCCATGGCGGCCACGGCCCGGGAGTTGGGCATACGCTTCGGAGGCCATGTGCCCGCAGAGGTGGGCCTTATGCACGCCATAGATCAGGGGCAGGAAACCTTCGATCATGTGGATGGCTATGTGGAGTACTTGCGCACCATCAATGCGGAAGAGATCGATGCGGATGCGCTGGCGCATGCGGTCAACCGGACCATAGAGGCCGGCGCCTGGGTGGTGCCAACGATGGCGCTCTGGCAGAACCTCTTCGGCTACATCGATGCGGATGTATTGGACGGGTATGCAGAGCTTAAGTACATGCCGCCAGGCGTCGTCCAAGGCTGGTCCAACCGCACGCGCCGCGTCCACGGGAGCCCAAACTTTGATCGGGCTGCCGCAGATAAGCTCATAGAATGGCGATTACATGTACTGGGCGCGCTGCACCGTGCCGGCGCACCTATCCTCTTTGGCACCGATGCCCCGCAGGTCTACAGCGTGCCGGGGTTTTCCTTGCATCGCGAGCTGCCGCACATGGTGGAGGCTGGTATGGATCCCTATGCCATTTTGGTGTCGGGAACCATCAATGTGGGTAAGTACTTCGCCAACGAGGATGCCTTCGGCACGATCACAGCCGGTTCCCGAGCGGACCTGATACTCGTGGACGAAAACCCGCTGGAAGACGTAATGCACCTCGCACGTTTGTCCGGCGTGATGGTGCGCGGGCAGTGGCTTTCGCGCGAGGCGCTGGATGCCGGGCTAATGGCGATTGCCTCGCGGTACGCGCAATAATGCGGCCACGATTACGACGCTTTCTGTCCGCATGCCTGGTGCTGGGCCTGGCGGGGGGTGCTGCGGCGGCCTGGGCCCAGCCTGCGCCTGAACTCCTCAATGCGGGGCAGTACATGCGGGCGCGGGCAGCCTTTGCTGAAAACCTGGTGGCGGATGCGGGCGGTGCCATTGAAGGATACTTCGAGACGTTTCTCCAGACAGGCGACTTCTACGAGGGGTTGGCGGCAGCGGAGCGGCGGCGGGCCCAATGGCCAGGCAATGCTTTTGTACTGTATGCGGAAGGCCGACTGCTGCGTGCAGTCGGGCGCATCCAGGAAGCGGAGCAGGCCCTGATCGGCGCTATCCAAGCCAAGTCTGACTACTGGCGCGCGGGACTGGAGTTGGCCGACCTGTTTGCATACACGGGGCAGCAGCGGCGTGCACGCGGGCTGTATTCGACGCTGAGCAACAACCTGCGCCAAGGCATTTTTACCAGCGCAGCGGATATGGCGGTGGGAGCGCAGGCGGCGGCGCGACTGGAGGAGTACCACGATGCCAATGAGGCCCTGACCACGGCCCTGCGACTGGAGCCGGGTAACGTGCAGCACCTGTTGTGGCATGGCGATCTGTATCGCGTCACGTACGATGTGGCCCAGGCGCAGACCCTGTACGAGGAAGCGTTGACGGTAAATCCCCACCGGGCTGCGCTTTACGTTGCGCTTGCACAGACTGCGGGCAGCTACGCACGCAAGGAGGAACTGGCGCGGGAGGCGCTCAAGCGGATGCCGCGCAGCGTGCCGGCGCGCAGCCTGTTGGCACTGCTGCACATACTGGATGGCGAACTGCTGGCAGCCGAGGCGCAGCTTACGGAGGCCCTTGCCATCAATCCCAACGCGATCACATCGCTGGCGCGGCTGGCCACCGTGCACCACCTGCGTGGAGACTCAGCCGCCTATGCGGCGGTGGAGGCGCGCACGCGCCAGATCAACAGCACGCCGTCGGACTACTACCTGGCGATCAGCGAAGGCCTCACACTTCGTTTCCGGTATCCTGCCGCTGCAGCGATGGCGCGCAAGGCTGTGGAGGCGGATCCTGTCAGTGCCGCGGCCAATGCGGCGCTGGGCACCGCGCTGCTGAGGCTGGGCGACGCCCGCCAGGCCCGGCGCTACCTGGACCGGGCCTACGAGCGGGATGCCTTCAACCTCTTTGTTGCCAACACGCTGAGCCTGCTCGATGAAACGGAGGCCTTCACCGAGCTGGAAAGTGCACACATCCGCCTGCGCATACACCGCAGTGAAGCGGACGTTCTGGGTCCGGCCATGCTGCGTGAAGCCGAAGATGCGTATCAGGCGATGGTGCAGCGCTACCCGTACCGTCCGGCCGGCAAGATTCTGATTGAAGCCTACAATGATGCAGACGACTTTGCGGTTCGCGTAGCGGGCGTGCCGCATGTGGGACTTCTGGGCGTAAGCTTCGGAGATGTGCTCGCCATCAACACGCCGGAGGCCCAGGGCGACCGGCCCTACAACTGGGCCCGCACGCTGTGGCACGAGATCGCGCACACGATGGCAATTGGGACGAGTGCGTTTCACGTGCCGCGGTGGTTGACCGAGGGGCTTTCCGTCTACGAAGAGCAGCGGGCATACCCCGAGTGGACGCGTGAGTATGAGCTTCGCTTTTTCATGGCCTTGGACCGGGACCGGCTGCATCCACTGGAAGAGATTGATCGCGGATTTACGCGCCCAGCATTTCCAGGCCAGGTGATGATGAGCTACTACCACGCGTACAAGGTGGTGGACTTCATGGTGGCGCAGCACGGATTTGAGGCCATCGCAGGCCTATTGGGCTCCTTGCGCGCCGGCCGGTCCATGGAGCAGGCCGTGCAGGAGGTTCTGGGCATGAGCATCGCGCAGCTGGATGACGCCTTTCATCGCTCACTCCGGGCGCGGCGCGCGGCACTTGGCAGCGTGCTGCAAGGCTGGCCCGATATGCTGACGGAAGAGGCGTCGGGAAGCTCGCTCGAGGAATGGCTGCGGCAGCAAGGCAAGAATTCGCTGTTGGGGGCGTTGCAGGAAGGGGCCGATGCATTGGCTCAGAGCGATGACGAAGAGGCCGAAGCGCGTTTCAAGGAAGCACTGGAGATTTACCCGTACTACACCAGCGCCGGCAACGCGTACCAGGGACTGGCTGCGATCTATCGGCAGCGGGGAGATGAGCAGGCCCTCGTGGCGATCTTGGAGGCCTTCCTTGCGGTGACGCCGTTTGGGGCCGCTGAAGCCAGAGAGCTGAGCGCCGTCTATGCCAAGCGGGGCGACCTGAGCCGGGCGCGCGCGCTGCTGATACGTTCGCGTACCAGTGCGCCATACAACGAAGATGCGCTGAGCCAGATAGCTCAGCTTTCGGCCAGGCAGGGCGACTACGCGTTGGAGGTCGAGGCGCGTCGCGCGCTGCTGGCCCTGGGCCCCGCAGATCAGGCTGCTGCGTACTTTCACCTGGCGCAGAGCTTGTACAATAATGCCGAGATTGCGCAAGCCAAGCGGGCTGTGCTGCAGTCCCTGGAGATAGCCCCGGGATTTCGGGAGGCACAGGCGCTGCTTCTCGAATGCGTGGGCGAGGGCCGTTAGCCTATGGTGTCAAATCATCGCGCTGGTCTTGTGGTTTGCGCCGCTGCACTGCTGTTGGTCGGAGAGGCCTGGGCGCAGGCGGACTATGGCTTCCGCTTTGTGCGGATTCGCTTCGAAAGCCCGTATGCCGGGCGCGGCTGGGGCGGGGCCATGTGGGCGCACGACTATCCAACAGCCGAAGAGAACTTCTACATTGCGCTGGAACGCACCACGGCCATTCATGTGCAGGATCCCTATCTGGTCCTCGAACTGAAGGACGACCGTATTTTCGAATACTCGATGTTGTATCTCTGCGAGCCAGGGTACTGGCAAATGGACGAAGAGGATGTAGAACAGCTCCGCCAGTACCTGGAACGCGGCGGCTTCATTCTCTTTGACGACTTTCGGGGCAACTACGAATGGATCAACCTGTACGAGCAGATGCAGCGCGTATTGCCAGGGAACGAGCCCGTGGAAATTCCACCCACGCATCCGATATGGTCCATCTACTTCGATGTTGACCCCGTGGCCGCGCCCTCTCTGGTGAGCGGCTTCCAGGGTTCCACTACGGCGGATCGCTACATGGGATATTTTGACCAGGCCGGACGACTGATGGCGCTGGCCAATCACAACCAGGATATTGGAGACGGATGGGAGTATCCCAACCGGGACTTTGCCAATGCGTCTACGGTGAGCTTCCAGATGGGCATCAACTTCGTGATGTATGCGCTGACGCACTAGCGCCCCCCTGTTGAGACACATTCACCGTTGAGGCACATTCACCGCCCTGCATGGTATCACGCTGCGCAAAAGCCATTGCCGCGCAAAGACCATTGACCGCCGCCCGCAGTTGCGCGGCACTATCCACAGACTCTAGCCCATCGATTAGTCATTAGTACGCACAGCGATGAAGCGCAGCTTGACCGGCTGCGCGAAGGAAGGACCCGCATTCTGGCTCAGGTTCGCCGGCGCATTGTTGGCCAGGATTCGGTCATTGAGCAGGTACTCATGGCGCTCTTCGCTGGGGGGCATTGCCTGATCACCGGCGTGCCGGGTCTCGCCAAAACGTTGCTCATCAAGTCGCTGGGAGAAATCCTCGACCTGTCATACAAACGCATACAGTTCACGCCCGACCTCATGCCGGCGGACATTACCGGCATTGAGATGCTGGAGGACGATCCCCTGTCCGGCACGCGTCATTTGCGCTTTGTCAAGGGGCCTGTCTTCGCGAATATCATCTTGGCGGACGAGATCAACCGGACATCGCCCAAGACGCAGGCTGCGCTCCTGGAAGCCATGCAGGAATACCAGGTGACCAGCGGCGGCGAGGTCCACAGGTTGGATCAACCGTTCTTTGTCCTGGCCACGCAGAATCCGATTGAGCTGGAAGGCACGTATCCGCTGCCGGAGGCACAACTGGATCGGTTCATGTTCAACATTGTCATCGACTACCTCTCGGCCGAGGACGAACTGACGGTTGCGCTGCAAACCACCTCGCGCGATCAGTCGCCGCTGGAAACCGTGCTCAGCGGACAGGACATTCTGGCTTTTCAGGAGCTGGTCAAAAAGGTCTATGTGCCGCAGAACGTAGCGAAGTACGCCGTGGATCTGGTGCGCAGCAGCCGTCCCGCAGCGGACGGCGCGCCAGATTTTGTCAAGAACTGGGTCAGCTGGGGGGCGGGGCTGCGGGCTACGCAGTACTTCTTGCTCGGGGGCAAGGTGCGCGCAGCGTTTCGCGGACGCTACAATGTGGCGATTGAAGATATCTGCGCCTTGGCCCATCCGGTGCTTCGCCATCGTGTAATAACCAACTTCTACGCCGAGAGCGAGGGCATTACGGTCGAAGGCGTCATTGATCGCCTGCTGGAGGCTGTGCAGGAGCCGGTGTCCGGCTTGGCGTAACGGAGCGGCACACGCCAAGGGTTGATTCGCCAATGGCGGAGGCGCAGCCGCATGGCGCGGGCCGCCTTAAGGATTCGCCATAGCGATACGCTACAAGGGGTGCGCTACGGATACGCTACGGATGCGCTGCAAGGCGTGCGCGCCCTACAAGGTGATGGCCTGACCCATTTTTGGCACAATCACCGTGGTGTCTGGCACGGCGGCATGAACGGCCTCGGCCATCCATGCCAGGGCATCCGCGTCGCCGTGCACCAGTACCGTCTTTCGGGGGCGAAGATGCCGGGAAAGCTCCACGAGGTCCTGCCGGTTGCTGTGGCCGCTGAACCGGAAACGCTCAACCTGGCACGCCAGTGGCTGCATGCCCACCCGCTTGTCCAGCACCACGCCCTCGTGACCCTCCGCCTTGGCGGCCAGGAGCCGTGCACCCGGAGAATCTTCCTTGCAGAAGCCGACCATCAGGATGGCATGCTTCTCCTCCTCAACGAAAGCCTGCGCCACCCGGTTTGAGAGCGTGTTCTCAAAAACCATCCCGCTGGCCAGGACGTAGATGCTGGGGTTGTGGTCAGCAATCCTGATTCTGCCACGCTTGAAAGGCCCCCGCTGCTGAACCTGACGCACGGCAAACTGCTCATTGATGCGCGGAGTGTCGCGGCGCATACTGTCGTAGATATTGGACACCTGGCGCATGCCCCCGTAGGTATACACCGGCACTGCTTCAGGCAGCAACAGCTGCCGCTTGAAGCGGTCAATCATGGCCAGAACCTCCTGCGCGCGTCCCAGCATAAAGACGGGAATCAGCGCACTGCCGCCCCGCGCAAGGACGGCCCTTAAGGCCTCACCGAACCGATATGCTTCGTCTTTGCGCGTGGTATGCGCTGCCTCTGCATCGGCACCCAGGGTGCACTCCATGACCAGAACATCGAGGGGCGGCGCTGGATAACATCCCCCAGGAATGATGGTCTGTGCACGCGTATTGGTGTCGCTGGTGTAAAACAGCCGGCGCGTCTGTCCCGCTTCATGATAGCGAATCAAAACCCCTGCAGAGCCCAGCACATGTCCGGCGTCATAGAAAGCCGCCGACATCGGTGTTCCGTTGTCCTTGCCGTTGTCCTTGAGCGCAAAGGATTTTTCGTAGCTGTGCGTGCGAAAAAGCGGTGCGATCTCTTCCACATGCTCCTCATCGAACAGCGGAGGGTGCGGAGACGAACCCTCCCGGAACAGACGCCGCTGCAGGCGCGCCCCGGCAGAAAGCATGAATTCAGTCAGCGTCCGCGTCGCGGGCGTCAGATGGATGTCGACATCCACATGGTCCGCTACCAGTGACGGCAGCCCACCGATATGGTCATGGTGGGCATGCGTGATGATGACGTGGCGCAGCTCGGCGTCCCCATGACTGCGGATCAGATCGTACCGCGGCAGGCTGGGAATACCTTCCCTGTTGGGGTCCGCACCGGCATCCAGGACCAGTCCGACACCGTTTGCGCTGAGATAGTGGCAACTAGCCGCGATCTTGCTGGAGTCGCCCAGGCTTATAAACTGCATGCGTCAGGATAGACTCGCCTGCACAAAAGCCCGGCCTCGCAAATCAATCTTGTCATGGGCGAGGGTCTAAGCCCTGAACTTCTTCCAGTCTGCCAGGAAGTACTCCAGCCCGATGTCCGTCAGCGGATGCTTGAGCAGTTTCTTGATGACGCTCAGCGGCATGGTCGCCACATGTGCGCCCATCATCGCCGCCTCCAGGACATGGATCGGGTGCCGTATGGATGCTGCGAGCACCTCCGTCTCAAAACCGTAGTTGCCGTAAATAGTGATGATCTCTTCAAGAAGCTTAAGTCCAGAAAAGGAGATGTCGTCCACGCGCCCCAGAAAAGGACTGATGTAGGCGGCACCCGCCTTGGCAGCGATCAGCGCCTGCGTCGGCGAAAAACACAAGGTGCAGTTTACCCGAATGCCTTCGCTGTGGAGCGCCTTGATGGCCTTGATGCCTTCGAGAATGAGCGGCACCTTGACGACTACACGCGGGTGGATCGGGGCTAGCGCATGGGCCTCCGCCATGATGCCATCAAAATCTACCGCGGTCACCTCAGCCGAAACATCGCCCTCCACCATTTCGCAGATCTGCCGGATCTGCTCGTGAAAGTCCAACCGGCGGCCAGCCTTCTCGGCCGCCTTCTTCATGAGGGACGGATTGGTGGTTACACCATCAAGTACGCCCATGTCCTGGGCTTCCTTGACCTCGTCCAGGTCTGCGGTGTCAATAAAAAATTTCATGATGCCGGCGTGGAATCAGCTGCAGCGCCCGGTGGGCGGGGATCAGCCTTCAGGATGACCATCGTCCGATCATCGCTGAGGACATTAACTGGACCCGTAAACGCTTCTACGTCCGCTTGGATCAATGCCAACAGCGCATCCGCGCTGCGGTGGTGGTGCTGCTGCACTGTGGATTGCAGCCGGTGGTCGGTATACTCTTCCTGCTCTTGGCCCATGGCTTCGGTGACGCCATCGGTAAAGAGGACGACGACATCCCCAGGTTCCAGCTGTACGCATCCCCGTTCGTACGACAGTACCGGGAGAATCCCGAGGAGCAGCCCGCCCTTCTCAAGCTGTATAATGGTGCTGTCCGCTCGGATGAGCAGCGGTGGCTCATGGCCCGCGTTGACATATTCCAGGCGGCCCGTGTCAACGTCGTAGATGGCGGCAAAGGCTGTGATAAACTTGTCTGGCGGCGTGTTCTCGTAGATGACCCGATTGATGTTGCTCACCGTCTCATCCAGCTCCATGCGCATGGGCAGCATGATGTGTGTACAGGCATGAATGCTCGACATCAAGAGCGCCGCCGGCATCCCCTTTCCGGTCACATCGGCGATGATCACATGGAGGCGGCCATCATTCAGCGCCAGCACATCGAAATAGTCTCCGCCCACTTCACGGCTCGGCACCGCCATTGTAGCGATCTGCAGGCCGGGCACCGCCGGGATCGTATGGGGTAGCAGGCCCTGCTGGATTTCGCGGGCGAGGCGCAGCTCCTCCTTCAGGCGTTCTTTCTCTATGCGCTCCTCAACAAGGTCCGCGTTCTGTATGGACACGATCGCCAAGCTGCCTAGCGAGTACAAAAACTCGATTTCGTTTGCCTCATAGGGTTGGCGCTTCATCTTGGGACCGAGACACAAGATGCCCTGCACGGCGTTCTGCTGCTTGAGCGGGAGTGCCAGGACCAAGCCATGCCGGTGCAGCGTGGCGGCCGCATCGCGCGCACCTGCGGATCCGTCCGCCAAGGTAAGCTCGGTTACGGAATCACAAAACTCCGGTGCAATGTCCGGTGCGGCAATACCCTTCGAAGAGACGACCTCAAACGAGGAGTCGTCGCGTCTCAGGAAGAAGACATGCCTGCTGATCATCATTTGCCCCATGAGTGCAAATGAAAACAGTCGGGCGAGGCGGGCGCGTTCGGGTGCCGCATTGAACTCCTTCGACAAATCGAACAGCGTGTTGAGCTGCTGCACGCGATAGTCCAGGTCGCGGTTGGTCTTGCGCAGCTCCTCTACGACCAGGGAGTTGTGTATGGCGGCTGCGGACATATGCACCAGCGACTGCACGAACTCCAACTCGGCCTCATCAAAATCCTGCCGCGTAGCCTTGGGGCCCAGTGCAACGAGGCCAATGTGGCGCTCCTGGTAGCGGACCGCCAGCACTAGGGCGACCCCGTAGGCCGCCAGAGCCGGAGGGATCGCGTCATCCTGAAGCATGTCGCAGGTTGCGTACGATCCCAGCACTAAGGTGGTATCGCTGCCGAGACCCTGGATTCCCTTGGCGATCGCGACGCGATACCGCGCTTCGGCGGGCATGTGCAAAAGGACTGCGCCCCGCGTCACCAGGAGCTTGCTCATGGTGGTCAGCAGCAGGTTGCGCACCACGAAATCCAAATCCAGCGAGCTGCTCAGGACCCGGCTTGTTTCAAAGAGGGACCGAAGGTCGTACCGCTGGGTGCGTTCCGCACGCAGCGCAGCCCTGACTCTGAAGGGGTGCGTTTCCGTTGGCTGCAGCCCGGCGCTCATCGTAGGCGCTACAGGGAGAGACTTTGGCCCGGTGTCAGCACGCGGGCCGGCTGCCCAGCCTCCTCCATTGCCGCACGCCAGGTGCCGATGTCAAGCTCGATGGGCGGAAACGTATTGTAGTGCAGCGGAATGTTCTGCTTGGCCTGTACCATCTTGGCCGCGCGGACGCTGCCTTGTATTCCCATGGTGAAGCAGTCGCCTACCGGCAGCAGCATCACGTCTACGGCGTGGTCTTGCCCAATCCACGCCATCTCGCTGAAGGCGCATGTATCGCCGGTGTTGTAGATGCACCGGCCCTCGGCCTGAATCAGGTACCCATTCGGATTGCCGCCGTAGGTCCCGTCAGGAAAGGACGACGAGTGCCGGGCATAGGTCTGCGTGGCGCGGCCCCAGTCAAAATGCCAGGTGCCGCCGGTGTTGAGCGACAGCACATTGGCATAGCCCTGCGCCTGAACGTAGTTGGTGATCTCGAAGTTGGCTACTACGACGGCACCGGTGCGCGTGGCGATGGCCATGGTGTCGCCCCAGTGGTCGCCATGGGCATGGGTCAGAAAGATCACATCAGGATCAAGGTCGTCCGGCGTGACAATACCTGCAGTGTGCTTATTGCCCGTGATGAACGGATCAAAGAGCAGCGTGGTGCCTGCTGTTTCCAGTTGAAACGTTGCATGCCCGAAGTAGGTGAGCTTCATCGTGTGTCTACTACTTGGTCAGTAGGATCTTGCGCGTCTGTATCCGTCCGTCAAGCGCGGCCCGCGTGCTCCATTGCGCATAAAAGCTGACCGGCTCACCTGCCGCAGCCTCCGAAGGAGCCCAGACCTCCGTAAGCTTCCCGGCGGCAGGTAACCCGGCATAGAGGCCGGGCACCCACAGCATGGAGGCGCGCGCTAGTGACGCTGAAGTGCCCATGGGCTGGTTGTAGTCACGCAGGCGCTGCACACTGTGTGCGTCACAGCTTCCTGCAGACCGCCGTTGAGGCCGGGTCCGTGCGCAGCTATTCCCAGCTCGCCGCGTTGAGCTGCGTCACATCGGGAGTGGCGGACCCGATCTGGTCTTCAGAATCAGGATCCTCTAGCAGATAAATGGCGACGCTGCCCGTATCGTTGAGCGTGTAGACAAACATGTTGCCGGTGCGCGGCGAGAAGAACAGGGAATCCAGGACGATGCCATCGGTCTCAAAGAAGCTGTCAGCAGCCACTTGTATCACCGAATCCTGCCGCAGCCACATCATCAGCGAGTCCAGTGTGCCCGGAAATTCGTCTTGCTGTCGCTCGTAATACACCAAGGCCGTGCGCACGTTGCTCATGCGGTCGCGGGTCATCTCAGTGACGGCCCGCTGCTGTTCGATCGCTTTGTACGGAACCGTAACGGACTGATAGAGCCAGTAGCCCAAGACGAGGATGAGGAGGGCGAGGGCGACCCGGATAGCGACTTTCAAACCTGGACTGATCATAGAATAGTGCTCAGCGTAGCGGGAAGTATCGCGTGTATGCAGGGAAAAGTACGTGTAACGGCGCACCAATGCAACCAGTACGCAGCGGTTTCATACAACCTGCGTGCGCGGTCCGTATGATTGATGCGCACCGCCGGCAAAAGTTTCTTCACGCTTGGCCAAACGCCCTTGACGCGGCTGCTGATCAACATAGATCATGTCGCAACGCTGCGCAACGCGCGGCGTGAATCGTTTCCGGATCCCGTCGATGCGGCAAGGCGCTGCGAGGCTGCAGGCGCGGATGGCATCGTGTTTCACCTGCGTGAGGATCGCCGGCACATCAACGAACGGGATGTTCGGGGCCTCAAAGCAGTCGTGCGTGGAAAGCTGGACTTTGAGCTGTCGCTAGCCCCGGAGATCGTCGGTATCTGCTGTGACACTTGCCCCGACCTGGCGACCCTGGTGCCCGAACGCCGCGATGAGGTGACCACCGAAGGCGGCTTGGATGTGCTGCAACACACGGACGCCATCCGGTCTGCCACCCTGCGCCTGTCGGACGCGGGCGTCAACGAGGTGGCCCTGTTCGTCGATCCCGACCTGGCGCAGCTCGATGCGGTGCGCGCTACCGGCGCGCATGCTGTTGAGCTGCATACAGGAGATTTCGCCAATGCATCGACGCCCGAAGCGCAGCGCTGGGAAGCGCAAAGGCTGGCGCGCGCCGCAGTGCACGCGCATGCGCTCGGGCTGACTATTCACGCCGGGCACGGACTCGATTATCAGAACTATCCGCTCTTTGCGGCGACCGTGCCGCATGTGGCGGAGGTATCAATAGGGTTTGCGGTCATGGCCCGCGCCATGATGGTTGGCATGGACGCGGCGGTGCGGTCGATGGTGCAGCGCGTCAAGGGTCTGTAGGCGGCGATGGAAGGATTTCGCTGCGGCTACGTAACGCTGGTAGGCAAGCCCAATGTAGGCAAGAGCACGCTGCTCAACGCCTTGATCGGCAAGAAGCTCTCCATCGTTACACCGAAGGCGCAGACGACGCGGCATCGGGTCCTCGGAATCTTGTCGGAGCCGGACGCGCAGGTGATCTTTCTGGATACACCGGGCGTGATTGCGCCGCGCTCCGGCCTGCATCAATCCATGATGCACTCTGTTGCTGGTGCGGTGGACGAGGCCGATCTTCTGCTCTTTGTGGCGGATGCGTGTGCGGATCAGCCCGACAGGCGCAGCCTGGAGCGGGTCCGCGCACGGAGCGCCATCCTGGTGCTCAACAAGGTGGACCGTACCAGCCAGCACGCGGTGTTGCCGCTGGCCAAGGCCTATCTTGATCTTCGCGCTTTCGAAGCGGTCATCCCCGTGTCTGCGCTCAGGGGCGACAACGTAGACGCGCTGCTCAAAGAAATCAAATCACGACTGCCCCTGGGCGTGCCGCTGTATCCCGTCGACATGCTGAGCGAACACCCCGAGCGCTTTTTCGTGAGCGAGATCATCCGCGAAAAGGTGTTTTCGCATTTCCGGCAGGAGGTGCCGTATGCTGTAGCCGTAAACATCCGTCGCTACGAAGAGAATCCGGGCCGCAAGGATCTCATACAGGCGGATATCGTGGTGGAGCGCTCGTCCCAGAAGGGCATACTGATTGGGGCCGGCGGGCGGGCCCTCAAGGCGGTGGGAACGGCCGCGCGCAAGGATATCGAGGTCTTTCTTGACCGCGAAGTGTATCTGAACCTCTTCGTGCAGGTGCGTCCCAACTGGCGCAACCAGAATGCGCTTTTGCAGTCCTACGGGTACTAGGATCCCAGGCGGACGCCCAGGCCGTGCGCGACGCCGTGCTGCAATGATGCTGGCACAAGATCCGCGGCAATCTGATACCAGCGAAAGGCTCGCCGCTTGGGATAGGTCGTGCGCAGTGCGCTGAAGCGCGCCCCAAGCACTTGGCGCGGTGCCGTCATAAGCGCTCGGGTCCGGGCATCGTCCGCGCGCAGATCGTACATTTGCCTGGCCAGGCCGTCCAGCCATGCCGCAGCGCTCCGTGCATGGGTGGGGGGCGCGAGCGCCAAGGTTCCAGCGGGTGTGGCCAGGGCGGCGTAGTCCCACAAGGGCTGCAGCCCGAAGCGACGGGTCACCGCCTGGTACAGCAGAACGGTCCCAAGCAGCTTTCCGTCATACGAATGCCCGGCAACATGGGGCGTGGCCACCGTTGCTGCGCGTATCAGGCGCAGGCTGGGCGTTGGCTCGTTTTCCCACACATCCAGCACGGCACCGTTTAAGGCGCGATGTTTCAGGGCCTCGCCCAGGGCCCTGGAATTCACCACAGGCCCGCGGGACGTGTTGATGAGCCAGGCACTGCGTTTCATCTGCCCCAGCGTCTTTTGGTCTATGAGATGATGCGTGGCGTGCGGCCCTTGACGCAACAGCGGCACATGGAGCGTTACGATGTCGGATTCACCAAGCAGCGTGCGCAGCGGCACATACGGGTGCGCTCCCAGGGATGCAGCGGCAAGCGGCGGATCGTTCTGAAGGACACGCATGCCTAGGGCGCGGGCGCGGCGCAGCACGCGGCGGCCGATGTCGCCGCAGCCCACTATGCCGAGCACTTGTGAAGAAAGCGCGGATTCTGTCTGACTCGCAATAACAATCAGGGCCGTGGTCACGTATTCAGCCACGGATTCTGCGCCGGCTCCCCGGGCATGGGCGAACGCAATGCCGCGTGCGCGCAGGGCCTGTTGATCAATATGATCCGTACCTATGGTTGCCGACCCCACAAACTGGATGCGTGTGCCTTCGACCAAGCCGGAGTGCACGCGTGTGATGCTTCGGACCAACAGGATGTCGGCGTCCGTGGCGGCGGCGCGCGTAATGGCGCGTCCGGGCAGCACACGAACGGATCCAGCATGCCCAAATGCCTCGCGCACATGCGGGATGTTTTCGTCAGCGAGGATCTGAAGCGCTTGCATTAGTGCGCCTTATGGCGTGTATTTAACAGACAATCGCGCCGGCAGGCCGGCGCGGCAATTCCTGGACTGAATGGCTTTATCCACCAATCTGTGGCGCACAGGGCTTTGCCTTGGTGCGCTGATTGTTTCTGTTGCGCCTATGAAAGTCGCCTTGGCACCGCCGGTGCCTGCGTGGCTGGGCGCGGCGCAACAGCCACCGCCGACCGAGCACGCGGTTATGGAAGCGTTGCGCAACCCCTGGGCCATCCAGCCCGTCCCGGCGCTGCTGATCGACAGCGAAACGCTCTGGCTTGCGCGGCTGATATATTCCGAATCGAAGCGGGCCGATGAGCAGGAGCTCGTGGCGTGGGTTGTGCGCAACCGTGCGGAGTCGGGCTACCGTGGCCGCCACTCCATCGAAGCGGTCACCCACGATCCTTACCAGTTCAGCGCCTTTGTGCCGGGCAGCGATACGTACAGGTACTACACGGGGTTGACCGCCCACACCGTAGCGCCCGGCTGGCAACGTACCTTGGCGCTTGCCTATTACGTGCGCCATGCTCCGGCGTCGCTGCGTCCGTTTTCACCTGAAACGCGCCATTTCTACAGCGAGCGGTCGCTGAGCAGCCCCGACAGCCTGCCCGCATGGACGGTAGGCATGCATGCCGTGACACCGAGTCGTCCGATCAGGCTGGAAGCGCGTCGATTCCGCTTTTACGCGGGCATCCGATAGTCCCACGGACCTATAGTCCCAAGGAAAGGCGCAGCATGGCGCTGTTCAGGCGCTGTTCGCCCTCGGGCGTCAGCGTCACGAAGTCGATCACCAACTCGTCCTGTATAAAGTTCGTGAGTCCGAACGTGTAGGCGATCTCAGGGTATAGCCGGAGTCCGCCGATGGTGACCTGCAGGCCCACGCCGGCTTCAGCGGCTACCGATAGCGGTGCCAGGTCGTTGCTGAGTATCTTGTCCGTGAAGGATGGAAACCGCAGCAGTGGCCCGGCAAACACATACGGCCCTATCACGGGCGCATTGATCCCGTAACGAAAGAGCAGCGGCATCTCCAAAAGGCTTACATCAAACTGGTCCCGCGTGGCTGGAAAGGTGTCACTGAGGCCTTCATAGAGGTTTCCAGCGTCCACATAGCGGACGCCTGGCCGGATGTCCACAGAGCCCAGCGAAAACTCAAACCATGCGCCCACATGCCAGCCCTCCTTACTCTTGAAGCGGGCGTTCAGGTTGTTGAAGGTCACATCGGAAAGCTGCTGGTAATTCAGCCCCAGGGTGATGCCGAATCGTTGGGCTGCCGCATCCGGGGCCGCGCCCAAGAGGATGAGGCTGCAGGCAAGCAGGCGAGCGTTCATATAGGCTATGCAGGACTTGGCCTGCAACAACTACGCGCGAGCCGTGTTTCCTAGTGCGCAGATTCCACCATGAAGATCGGTATCACGTGTTATCCGATCTACGGCGGCAGCGGCGTCGTAGCGACGGAACTGGGCAAGGCCTTGGCGCGCCGCGGGCATCAGATCCACTTCATCTCGTATCAGATGCCGTTTCGCCTCAGTGCGGTCACCGACGACATCTACTTCCATGAGGTCGGTCTGAGCACCTATCCCATATTTCAATCGCATCCCTATTCCCTGGCACTATGCAGCAAGATGGTGGATGTTGCGCGGTACGAGGCGCTGGACATCCTGCATGTGCACTATGCAATTCCGCATGCGACCAGTGCCATCCTTGCGCGCGCCATCCTGCGCGGGCAGGGTATGGAGGTTCCGGTGGTCACGACGCTGCATGGCACAGACATCACGATTGTGGGCCAAGACCCGTCTTTCGCGCCGGTCGTGACGTATTCCATCAACGCTTCCGACGGCGTAACGGCTGTATCGAAGGCGCTCAGGCAGGAGACCTACGAGGCGTTCGCCGTCGAGGGCGACATTGCAGTGATTCCCAACTTCATCAACATAGAGCGGTTCTCGAGGCAGGCACACACCGACTTCCGCGAGCGGCTTTGCCCGCAGGGCGAGAAGATCCTGGTGCATGTGTCCAACTTCAGAGCGGTCAAGAACACGCCGCATGTGGTTCAAGTCTTTTTCAATCTGCGCCGCCGCGGACTGCCGGTCAAGCTAGTGCTGGTCGGCGATGGGCCGGACCGTGCGGCTACCGAGCACTTGGCGCGGGAGCTTGGTGTCCATCAGTATGTGCGCTTCTTGGGGAAGCAGGATCCTATTTCGGCAATCCTGGCCACATCGGATGTCTTCATCATGCCCAGCGGATTTGAGTCCTTTGGGCTTGCGGCTTTGGAGGCCATGGCGTGCGGCGTTCCCGTCGTGTGTTCCGACATCGGCGGTTTGCCCGAGCTTGTGGGCGGGAGCGGCGGCGGATTCCTTTGTCCGCTCGGCGATATTGATGCATTCACCGACTGCGCCGCCCGACTTGTGGAAGACGACGTGCTCCGTGAAACGATGTCCCGGGCGGCGCGCGCCCATGCGGTGCGCCACTTCGATGAGACCACAATCGTTCCGCTTTACGAAAATTTCTACCGTGCCGTGCGCGCCCGCGTGCTGGCATAGGCGTAGCCACTGTGCTGTGCGCGCAGCGATCCAGAACCTTTCACCGGGGCACGGTTCGTACGCATTCAGGGCCGCCAGGCAGCGGCGTGTTCGTGCCTGCGGTAGGTAACGAACGCACAGCCGTCGCTGTACTTTTCGTCAGTGAGTACGTAGCGCGGTCCGATCAGGTGTGCATACGGCGGGAAGTATTTGTCACCCTTGTAGCGCCCTTCGACAAGCGTCAGCTCCAATCGGTCGGCTAGCGGAAGGGCCTCTGCATAGAGCTGTGCACCGCCGCCAATAAAGACCACGCGCGCATTCCGGGCGGCATGCAGGGCTGCGGGCAGCGAAGCGAAGGTTTCAACATCGGGATAGCCCGGCAGCACGCCGCGAGAAGTGAGCACCATCATGCGGCGCTTCGGGAGTGGTCGTCCGAACTGATGCACGATGCTCTCGAACGTTGTGCGCCCCACGATAAGCGCATGCCCGGAGGTAAGGCGCTTGAAGCGCCGAAGATCTTCGCGCAGCGGCGGCCACGGGAGGGCCAAGCCGCGGCCTATCAGGCGATCTTCCCGCGCGAGTGCAGCGATTATGACGATCTCCGGGTGCCCGAAGCCTGCGTGTATCGCCGCTACATGTTTTCCCAATACTGTGATGGCATATCCTCGGCCAGCGAGAGCGCGCCCTCCGCGCCGATAAAGAGCGGGTCGTCCACCGGCGTGATGCGAAATTCACCATATTCCGCTAGGGCTTTTGCGATGGCCTGCGCCATACCCTTGGTCTGGCTCCCACCCCCGGCCAGGTAGATGTTGTTGCGCACACGCTCCTGCAGCATGGGCTCGTAGCGCGCGATCAGGTCAATAAGCGTTTCCGCAATCGGTGTGATCAGGCTCTCGCACGCCTGCGTGATCTCGGCCGTGATGTCGTGCGGTACAAACTTTCCGGCTACCGGCATCTGCACGACGATGCGGCCTTTGGCCTTGCCGACGCGGCCGTGCGTTTCTTTCAGCTGCCGGACCTGTGTTTCGCTGATGCGGGTGGACGGGTATTTTTCGCGGAGAAGGCTGTAGAGCTGTTTGTCCACGGTATCGCCGGCAGTGCGGAGGGTGCGCTGGTCCTCTTCTGTGGGCATGGTGCCATGCATTACGCAGAAGTCGATCGTGCCCGCGCCGATGTCAACGACGCAGGCATTGTTGAGTGCGCCGAGGCTGTAGGCTACGGCAAAGGGCTCCGAAATAACCATGAGCGTGTCCGCGTATTCGCGCACGGCCTCCCGGATGGCCAGCTTATTGGCGGTCAGTGCCTCGGCAGGGACCCCGACCGCGGCATAGATCTTTTGACCTTTTTCTGCCTGGACCAGGTTGATCAGGTGATGAATCAGCTGCCGGACCGCCTCCTCGTCGCGCTGTGTGCCATCGCGTATCACTCCGTATTCCAGCGGGCGCACCAGATCGACCGAAAGGCGGTGGTCAATGGCCTCTGCGCCAAAGATGACCTCTTTCTTCAGCATCTTGCGCGCGATGAAATCCTTGGGCCAGCCGACGAAGCTGTATTCCCAGTGTCGTTGGCCGTTGCTCGCGACGATGGCGCTCCTGGATGTGCCGAGGTCAATGCCGACATGCAGGACCTGTGCTATCTCGCCGTTCTTCTTGCCGGTACTCTTCTCAGACATAGTGCCAGTGGTGTAATAGTCGGCTCAATGTGCGTACACCCACCAAATGAAGCCACGCTCAAAAGATACAAAGAATTACATGTCTCCAAGTCTCGGGCGAGTGCACGTCAGGTCCAGCCGTGCACTGACTGTCGCAGCGGCAGGCCGGGCGTATGCTGCCAGAGCGCCACTGCTTGTATCTCCGGGCATGCGCGTCCTATGCCAGGCTCTGCGAACGGCACTGGCCGGTGCTCCTCCTGCAGGATAGCACAGCGAATGGGTGCGCCCGGCGGTGCCCAACCGGCTCACTTGGCGCGGCCGGCGTGCTTGGACGGAAGCGACGTTCCGATCACGGCAGAAGATCGGGTGGTTTTCTCCTCCTGAATGCCCGCGGCAGCGGCGGCATAGTGCAAGATGCCATCAAACAGTGCCGTGGCGATCCGCTCGCGATACTCGTCTGAAAACAGCCGCTTTTCGTCTGGCAAATGGTTGATGACAGCAATCTCTGTCAGGATGGCAGGGACAGCCATCTCTCCCATCGCGTCGCCGCGCTGCCACCGATTCGACAGCACGGAGAACGGTCCGCCCTTGACGCCCCAGTTTTCCACCAAAGGATTGACTTCGCTGATGGCCTCATAGAGCGACGATTGCACGGCCTCGGCAAAACGAATGGACTCTTGTCGCTTCACGGTGCTGGCCAGCGCCCGCAGATGGCCGCGCCACTCCGCGATCGTGAACCCGGAGTTGACGTTTTCGCGCATGGCAAGGCGCTCTGCCGCGGCCGTGCCGCGCGTACTGAAATAGAACGTCTCAATGGTGGACTTCGGATTGGTTTCTAAGGCATTCACATGAATGGACAGCAGTATGTCCGCACGTTTGGCCACGGCGAAGGCTACGCGCTCCTTCAAAGTCAGCGTCGTATCAGCGTTACGCGTCAGCCAGACTTCAAAGCCGTATCGCTGCAGCTTGCGCTCGAGCCGAAGCGCAACATCCAGGGCAACCGTTTTCTCGGTCAATCCCGAAGTTCCTACCGCACCCGGGTCTTTCCCGCCATGGCCGGGGTCCAAGACGATGGTCTGGATGCCCAGACCATAGACGCTCGCCAGCGGAAGGTCGGCATCCAGCGACGGGTCGGCGTCCAACGACGGGCCGGTGGCCAGCGTCTCTAAACCAGTCTCGTATGCCGAGCGAATCGGCTCTGCCGCCCGCAGTGGTTCTTCGCTAAGGAGCGCCGTCTCAGGCGGATAGGCCCCGATACCGCCAAAGATGGCTGCAAGAAAGGCGGCGAAGATAAACGTGCGGTTGGCAAGCGACGCCCGGGGCGCGGCCACCGCACGCTGGATGCCCCGGTTATCTTCGTAGACCTCCTTCAGCAGTGTGGCCCGAGCTTTGGGTCGCTTTCCGATCATTGGAGTGCTGCGGGCGCGTGGTTGCGAATCCCTGCGAAGGAATTGTTGTCAGAACTTTGAGTTATTGCCCGACGGCTAGACTGCTATGGGTGCTGCGATAGCCGGATGGTGGCGGTAGCCGTGCAGGGCAAAGTCTTCATATGTGTATTCAAAGATGGAGGCAGGTTTCCGCGTGATTTGCAGGGTGGGTAATGAATAGGGTGAACGGCCCAGTTGTTCCCTGACCTGATCCAGGTGATTCAGGTAGGTGTGCGCGTCCCCTATGGTATAGACCAGCTCGCCCGGCACCAGATCCAGCTGATGCGCCACCATGTGCGTGAGCAGCGCATACTGAGCGATGTTGAACGGGGCACCCAGAAAAAGGTCGTTGGAGCGCACATACAACTGGCACGACAGCCGACGCTTCGCCGCATAGAACTGGAAGAACATGTGGCAGGGTGGCAGAGCCATCTGCGGCGTCTCGGGCGGGTTCCAAGCGCTGACCACATGGCGGCGGCTAAACGGCTGCGTCCGCAAACTGTCGATAACCGCTGCGATCTGATCCGTCCCCCCGAAGCTTCTCCACTGTTGGCCGTAGACCGGGCCAAGGGCACCCTGTTCGGCGGCGAAAGCCGCGTCATCGCGAATTCGAGCCTCGAACGAATGCATGAGCGCCTTCCATTCGGCACTGTCGGAGGGCGGAACCGGCTGCCCCGTCTGTTCCAGATAGCGCTGCAGTGGCCAGGCCGTCCAGATGGAGATCCTCTGGTCGACTAGCGGCTTGATATTCGTACTGCCCGAAAGGAACCAGAGCATTTCGCACGCCAGACCACGAAACCACACGCGCTTGGTGGTGCACAGCGGGAACCCCGCTGCAAGGTCGAACCGCATCTGGTGGCCAAATACGCTGAGGGTACCGGTGCCGGTCCGATCTTCCCTACGGACACCCTCATCCATGACGCGCTGAAGCAAGTCGAGGTATACTTTCATGCGATCGGCGGAACGCCTGAAGGCCTGAAGGAGTTTTCAGCACCAACTGTTTTTGACACGATGCTGTGGTCGCTGTGCTCGATCTCGGCCAGGAAGCACAAAATACTCCTATGGATCCCAACTTGCACCAGAAGAAGGGCATTGAGCATCTCAACAAGGTGCTGCAATATGCACCGATGGTCGCCGCGGACGGCAAGGCCACCGTACATCTGACCACTGAGGACTGGCATGTCGTTGCGGACACGCTCTTTCGCATGAACACGCCGCACGAGATTCTGCCCGCGGCAATCACCGGCTTCCGCCTGGGGGAAGACCATCGCAGCATCGAGCTTTCAACCGCGACGCTGGCGATCCGCGTAGAGCCGTTTTAGTTGGGGGCACGCAGCTTGTTCATGTTTGCCTACAACAAGAACAACAATAAGGTCTGCAAGAAGACCTGAAAGAAGATCTGCCGCGGTCTACTCAGTGCCCTGGCTTCGCCGGTTGCCTATTGGCAGAGGTTCGCGGCTGCCGCATTTGCGCCCATGCCCCTGCATGCGTGCTGATGCGCTCTCATGCTAACAAGCGAACCCGCTTCGGTGCCATGGAGTGCCGTGCTGCCGCTGCCGTGCGCGCCGCTTTCCGCTTCTGCACCGGCCCGTCCTTACGCGCAGAGCTTTTGCGGTGCCGGCGACGCTGGGACGGGCATCTCGCTGCATGGGCGGGGCCTGTCATTGTTGTGCACGGCGAAGTATTTTGGGCGGAGCCACTTACCATATGAGCCCGGGCATCCTCCTTGTTGGCACGCTCGATACCAAGGAGCGTGAGTTTGTATTTGCCCGCGACCTGATCCATGCGCGCGGGCTTCGGGCGATCATGATGGATGCGGGCATAATGGGCGCGCCCGTCGCCGCACCGGAAATTGATGCTGCCGCGGTGGCTGAGGCGGGAGGCAGCACCTTGGAGACCCTGCGGTCTGCGGGCAATCGCGCTGCAGCACTAGAGGTCATGACACGCGGCGCCTGCACGCTGGCCGCGGGCCTTTTTGACGAAGGAAAGGTGGCTGCCGTTATGGGGCTAGGCGGCAGCGGCGGCACGGCGATTGCAACGGCGGTGATGCGATTGCTTCCCGTGGGCGTGCCCAAGGTCATGCTTTCAACACTGGCTTCGGGTGATGTGGGGCCGTACGTCGGCGGGACCGATATTGCTATGATGTACTCGGTGGTGGACATTGCCGGCCTCAACAGAATCTCGCGGCCCATCATAGCCAACGCGGTGGGCGCAGTGTGCGGCATGGTGGAACAGGCGGTGCCCGCCAGCGACGACAAGCCGCTGATAGCGGCTACCATGTTTGGCGTGACTACACCGTGCGTGATGCGGGTACAGGCCACGCTGGCGTCGGCAGGCTACGAGGTAGTGGTGTTTCACGCGACCGGAACCGGCGGGCGCACCATGGAGAGGCTGATTGACAGCGGGTTCTTCGCAGCCGTAGCGGATGTCACCACAACAGAATGGTGCGACGAGGTGGTGGGCGGCGTCCTGAGCGCAGGACCGGACCGGCTAGGGGCCGCCGCGCGGCGCGGCATCCCGCAGGTGGTGTCGTGTGGGGCGCTGGACATGGTCAACTTCCGCGGTGCAGCAACCATCCCGGCGCAGTTTAAAGGGCGCAACCTGTTCGAGCACAACGCCAACGTGACGCTGATGCGCACCAGTCCGGCGGAATGCCGCCGTATCGGCGCGTGCATCGCCCATCAGCTGAACCAGGCAACGGGGCCGGTTACGCTGCTGCTTCCGCTGCGGGGTGTCAGCGCCATCGACAAGGAAGGGCAGCCTTTTCATGATCCCGACGCCAATGCCGCGCTGTTCGAGTCGCTGCGTCAGAGCGTCGCGCCCCATGTGGAAATTGTCGCGCTGGACCTGCATATCAATGACGACGAATTCGCCGATGCGCTGGCGAAGCGCGTCCTGGCCCTGATGCGAGGATAGCCAATGGAAGGCAGCACCAGGCCCCGCCGCGCTTGCGGCACAACGACCGCACGGCGCATTACCCCACGCGCTGCCACACCCGTACGGCGCCTTCATAAAGCGCGTTTGCATCAACCACTATAGCTATGCAGCAAATCGGCTGTTGCCAGATCGCCTACGCGCCCGATGCGGAAACGCTGATCTTTGACTGGGGCACCATAAAGATCCTGAGTGAGCCTGCGTTCGCGGGCGGCAGCACGATGACCTTTGCCGAGGTCGCAGTGTATCCGGGTACCGGACACGCGCGCCACAAGCACGACAATGCTGACGAGATCATCTACGTGCTGGAAGGAGAAGCGCTGCAGATGCTGGACGACAAGCCCTCGGTGCCCGTGCGTGCAGGTGCCAGCATATACGTGCCGCGGGGGACATTTCACGGGACGCAGAACACGGGTTCGGGCGTACTTCGACTCGTAGTCGTCTATGCGCCGGCTGGAGAGGAGAAGATTCTGCGGGCTCTCCCTGGCGTGCACATAAAACCTGCGGAGCGATGAGATACTTTGCTGTCATGCTCGTGCTTTGCGCCGCTTGCCAAACGGCTGATAACGGTCCGCGGCGCATTGAGGTGCTCTTTTTGGGCCATGAAAGTCGGCACCACGACGCGCAGACCTATGCGCCGCTATTGGCCTCGGCGCTGGCTACGCACGGGATCAACATTTCCTACACCAATGCGGTGTCGTCGCTAAGCAAGGACGTGCTGTCACGCTACGATGCGCTGCTCCTGTACGCCAATCATGATTCCATCAGCCAGGCGCAGGAGCGCGCACTGCTGGACTTTGTGGCGTCCGGAAAGGGATTTTTGCCGGTGCACAGCGCGAGTTACTGCTTCCGAAACTCGGAAGCCTTCATTCGCCTTGTGGGTGCTCAGTTCGAGAGTCATGGTGCCGGCATCTTCACGGCAGACATTGTGCAGCCTGATCATGCGCTCATGCAGGGCTTTGCGGCTTTTGAAACATGGGACGAAACGTACGTGCACACGATGCACGCCGATGATCGTACCATCCTCATGGAGCGCCGGGAGGATGGACATGTGGAGCCCTGGACATGGACACGGACGCACGGCAAGGGCCGCATATTCTACACGGCTTACGGGCACGATGAGCGCACATGGAGCAACCCGGGCTTTCATGAGCTCATGCGCCGCGGCATCTTGTGGGCCGTCGGCAACGAGGGGCGCGCGCAGGCGGAGGCCTTCAGCATTGCACCGCTGGAGTACATCCTCCACGACAGCATTCCGAACTACGAAGAGCGGGATCCGCCGCCCCTGTATCAGCTCCCGCTGGACGCGGAGCAGTCACAGCAGCACATCCAGGTGCCTCCCGGCTTCAGGCTGGAGCTCTTTGCCGCAGAACCCCTCATCCGCAACCCCATGGCGATGGCCTGGGACGATGGGGGCCGCCTGTTCGTAATAGAAACCACGGACTATCCCAACGAGCGAAAAGACACGCCGCACGGCAATGACAGGATCAAGATCCTGGAAGACACCGATGGCGACGGGCGCGCCGATACCGCGAAGGTGTTTGCGGAAGGACTCAGCATACCGACGAGCCTCACCCCGGCACGAGGCGGCTGGATCGTGTCGCAGGCTCCCGACATGTTGTTTCTGAAAGATACCGATGGCGACGACCGGGCTGATATGCGCGAAGTGCTCTTCACCGGCTTCGGAACGTACGACACCCACGCAGGCCCGTCCAATCTGCGCTACGGCTTTGACAACTGGATCTGGGGGACGGTCGGATACGCTAACTTTGAAGGCATGGTCGGCGCCGATTCGCTCCGGTTTGCGCAGGGGGCCTACCGCTTCAAATCAACGGGCGATAAGCTGGAATCCATCGCCACGTTCACCAACAACACATGGGGACTGGGATTCTCGGAGGCGTTCGATGTGTTCGGCTCCACCGCCAACAATGAGCACAGCGTCTATGTCGCCATCTTTGATCGGTACTATGCGGGTGTTACGGGCCTTAAGGGCGATGGTAAGATCAAGCTAGACGGGCACTACGCTATCCGACCCATCACTCAGAATGTGCGCCAGGTGGATGTCTGGATGGGACTCACCGCCGCAGCGGGACACAGCTTGTACACGGCGCGGGACTTTCCAGAAGAATACTGGAATCGCATCGCTTTTGTCAGCGAGCCAACCGGGCACCTCCTGCATCAGGCGATCATCGAACCCAGTGGTTCGGGCTATGTGGAGCGAGACGGATGGAACCTGTTGGCAAGCAGCGACGAGTGGGTGTCCCCCGTCCAGGCTGAGGTGGGTCCCGATGGTGCCGTCTGGGTCCTGGACTGGTACAATTTTATTGTCCAGCACAATCCTACGCCGGAGGGGTTCGGCACCGGTGCCGGCAATGCGCACATCAATGTACTTCGCGACAAGGCACATGGCCGCATATACCGCATCGTTTACGAAGGGGCGCGGCCCACGCCCTATCCGGCCCTTGGCGGTGCCAACAGCCTGGTACGGGCGCTTGCGCATTCCAACATGTTCTGGCGCATGGTGGCCCAACGACGTCTTGTTGAAGGGCAGATGACGGAAGCTGCGCCCGCGCTGATCAGACTCGTGGGATCCAAGGGCGTAGACCAGGCAGGCCTGAACAGTCCCGCAGTGCACGCGCTCTGGACCTTGCATGGCTTGGGCCTTTTGGACGGCGGGGATGAGGCAGCGCTGGCCGCTGCCTACGGCGCATTGCGTCATGCGGCTGCAGGCGTCCGGAAGAATGCCTTGCGCGTGTTGCCGCATAGCGCAGCATCGACGCGCGCCATCATGGATGCGGGCGTGCTTGTGGACAAGGACCTCGGCGTCCGTCTTGCCGCCCTGTTGGCGCTGAGTCAGATGCCGCCTTCGGAGGCCGTGGGGCGGGCACTCTATGCGGAAAGCCAGCGCAGCGAGGTGATCGGCGACGTGTGGCTCGGGGAAGGCCTCTACATAGCAGCCGCTGCGCACAAGGACGGGTTCTTGGCCGCCTACCAAAAAGATGTGGCTGGTGCCGACGCGGACACGTTTGCTGCCGTCGAATGGTCTGGTTCAGGCCTTGATGACGCTGACTGGCAAACCATGGAACTGCCGAAAGCGTGGCGTCGCACAACCGACCTGCAGTCGTTTGACGGGGTGGTATGGTTTCGGAAAGAGGTCACGCTGCCTGGTGCCACATCAGACCTGACGCTCGGCCTGGGTGGCATCTACGACAGCGATGTGACCTACGTGAACGGCACGGTGGTGGGCGCTTCGAAGAATGCGTACTCCAACAAGCGCGTGTACGCCGTGCCCTCCTCCGTGCTGCGTCCGGGGCGCAACGTGATCGCTGTGCGCGTGGAAGATATCTTCGGCAACGGGGGTTTTCGAGGCGAACCGGAAGATCTTTACCTGCGCGGTGCCGGGACGGATCTGACGCTCGCGGACACCTGGCGTTACAAGGTAGAAGTGGAATATCCAGGGGGAAAGAAGGCTGATCTAAGCAGCCACATCCCGCTGGCGGCGCAGTTTGCGCAGCGGCAAGGCGCGGCTACCGCCGCCGAAGCGGAGGCCTTCGACCAGGAAGTCGCCCTCTCTGTGCTGCCCGGCCTCTTGCGCTTTGACCTTCCGTCGTTTACGGTTGCGGCCGGCACAACCGTGCGCCTGGTGTTCAGCAATCCGGGAGAGATGCCACACAACGCTGTGATCATCACTCCTGGCAGCACGGATGCTGTGGGCATGGCGGCAGACCAATTGGTCGGCGGAGACTACGTACCCGACATGGAGTCGGTGCTCTTTGCGACGCCGATGCTGGATCCGGGCACCTCGGTCGTGCTGATGTTCGAGGCCCCCGCCGAACCCGGAGATTATCCATACCTCTGCACCTTCCCGGGCCATTGGCGGCTGATGCAAGGCACCATGGTAGTTACGCCACCGTAGCGGCAGCAGGCGGGCAGCTTCGGCGAGCAGCGGCCAGCCTGGACCCGTACTTCCAGGGTCAGTTCCTTGGTGGCCATGAGCAGTGTCGTCGCGCTGGTGGGCGCCGGTGCGTAACGGGGCGGGCCAGCGGGGATAAGCCTGGCAGGCTCAGGTCAGGATGCCCTGCACAACATGGGCCTCTTCAACGCCCGTCAGCTTGTGGTCGAGTCCGCGAAACTTCACCGTCAGACGCTCGTGGTCAATGCCGAGCTGATGCAGGAGTGTGGCGTTAAGGTCGCGGATATGGACGGGGTTCTCTACGATGTTGTACGAAAAATCGTCGGTGCGACCGTACTCGAAGCCTGGCTTGATGCCGCCGCCGGCCATCCACAGGGAGAAGCATCGTCCATGGTGGTCACGACCGGAACTCGGATGCCCGAGCGCTCCCTGGCTGTAGACCGTGCGCCCAAACTCACCACCCCAGACTACCAGTGTCTCATCCAACAGGCCTCGACGCTTCAGGTCTTTCACCAGTGCCGCGGACGCCTGGTCCACATCTCGACACTGCATGGGCAGCTGCTGCCTGAGCGCAATGTGCTGATCCCACCCCCGATGGAAAAGCTGCACAAAGCGCACGCCCCGCTCAATCATGCGCCGGGCCAGTAGACAGTTCGCGCTGTAGCTGCCTGCCTTGCGGGATTGTGGCCCGTACAAGTCGAAGACCTCGTCAGGCTCATCAGACAGATCCGTCAGCTCCGGTACAGCTATCTGCATCCGGTACGCCATCTCGTAGGCTTCGATGCGGGCCAGCGTCTCAGCATCGCCAACCTCAGCTGCCTGCTTCTGATTCAGCGCGGCGAGGTCATCAAGCATCCGGCGGCGCTGTGTGCGCGTGATACCCGGCGGATCCTGCAAGTACAGCACCGGATTGATGCCCGGCCGGAGTAGGACGCCCTGATGACTGGAGGGCAGATAGCCGTTGCCCCACAGACGCGCAAAGATCGGTTGGCCGGGATTCTTGCCGCTGCCCTGTGACAGTAGCACCACATACGCCGGCAGGTTCTCGTTTTCGCTGCCAAGCCCGTAGCTGAGCCAGGCGCCCAAGCTGGCATGCCCGATCTGCTGCGAGCCGGTATTGATGAAGGTGATGGCCGGGTCGTGATTGATTGCCTCCGTGTACATCGACTTGATGATGCAGATGTCGTCGGCGATCGTCTGGATGTGTGGTAAGAGGTCGCTGATCCATGTGCCGTGCACGCCGCATTGCCGCATAGGCCACCACGGCGCGACCACCGGAAAGGAATCCTGTCCCGCGGTCATGCCCGTCAGCCGCTGCTTACCCCTTACCGATGGCGGCAGCTCCGTAGCATGCAGGTCACGCTGCGCAGGCTTGTAGTCAAAGAGATCAACATGCGATGGGCCACCCGACTGAAACAGATAGATGATGCGCTTGGCCTTCGGCACGAAATGCGGGCCTGGAGGGAAGCGGCCCACGTTTCGGCCTGGGACCTTGGGCACAAGTCCAAACATCCCGGGAAACAGCAGCGACGCCAGTCCCAAACGGCCGATGCCGCGCGATGCTTGCCCCAGGAAGGTGCGCCGCGTAAGCAATGCTTCGTGTTCGCAGCAAGGATGCATCAGCTCCGGGTGATCGTTTCGCTAAGGTTGAGCAGAAGGCTGGCAACGACCGACCACGCTGCATGCTCGGCCAGATTTAGCGCCTCGTTGCGCCGGGACTCGCCTACGCTCAGGTAGGCCTCGGCCCGTTCGATGTCTTGGCTGAAGGCTGCATATTCTTCTTCGAGGCGACTGGCGAGAATGCGCGTCGTGGCCCGGTCTGCCTGGTGGCCCGTGGCCTCTTCAAACGCAAAGGCTATGCGATCATCGGGCGCAACCTGCAGGATGCGTTCCGCGAAGGCGCGGCTTGCTTCGACAAACTGCGGATCGTTAAGCAGAACCAGGGCCTGGAGCGGCGTGTTGGTTTGTTCCCGTGCAACTGTGCACACCTCGCGCGTGGGCGCATCAAACATCATCATGGCCGGCGGCGGCGCTGTGCGTTTCCAGTACGTGTAGAGGCTGCGGCGGTACAGCTTCTCCCCGTGATCCTGCACGAACGTCTGTGCTGTCGCGGGCGTGCTTCCGTAGTGGCTGACCTCTTTCCACAAGCCCGGTGGCTGATACGGATGGACGCTGGGTCCACCGAGTCGCGGCACCAGAAGCCCGCTGACCTTCAGTGCGCCGTCGCGAATGAGCTCCGCCGGCAAACGATACCGCGCGCCCCGGGCCAAGAGCGCGTTGTTGGGGTCCAAGGCCAAAAGCGCCGGCGCAGCGTCGGACGACTGGCGGTAGGTGGCTGACAGGACAATCTGTTTCACCAGTGCTTTGACGTCGTAGCCCGACGCCACGAAGGAGGTTGCCAGATAGTCAAGCAGCGCGGGGTGCGATGGCAGTGCGCCGCGCGCGCCAAAGTCTGCCGGCGTGGCAACAAGGCCGCGGCCAAAGAAGAGCTGCCAAAACCGGTTGACCGCAACGCGAGCGGTCAAAGGGTGGTCCGGCCGAAAAAGCCACTGCGCAAAAGCCAGACGTGACAGCGACGAGTCCTGCGCTAAAGGGGGCAAAAACGCCGGTACGCCGGGCGTAACCAGTTCCGTAGGCTGGTCATACTGTCCGCGATGCAGAACGTGCGTGGGGCGAGGCGACGCGGCGCTCACCATCACCATGGTCGGAAAGGGCTCCGTAAGCACCTTCAGGCGCTCTGCCAGGTTGGCCTCCTCAAAGCGGAGATGGGCCGCCTCGTCTGCCATCTCAAAGAAGGTTGCCTGCAGCAGCGAATCTTGCGCGGCGGTGCGCTCCTCGGCAGCAGTCAGAAGCGCTTCCTGCACCGCCGGCACAAGCAGGGAACCATCATCTTCACCCTCCATCGCATAAACTCTGAAGTGGCCTGCAATCTGGTTGCTGCCCTGGCCGAAATTCAGCATCACCGTGAAATGCCGCGCCTCCGAAACACTGAGCGGCTCCGCCAGCGTCAGCGTGACATGCTGGGTTGTCACACTGGTCAGGGGCGACCAGCCATTGATCCGGCGATGGTCCAGCGCATCCAACGCAGGATACCCGTCCCGCGCTGAGGTGGCCGTGATCCACCGGATGGGCCGCGCCAGGTGCGGGTCAACCTGTTCAGAAGGCTGTGCGCCCGCGGTCACATGGACGCTGGTGAGCACAAAACCGCCTTCGGGGCCATGGCCCAAGTGCCCGTTCACGCTCGGATAGAACACGATTCGCAGTCCCGTGACAGGCGAGGGCAGGGCGTCGGCGGTCAGCGTGACGTTGTAGGCGGCAAAACCGGCCGGCTGTGCGATGCGGACCGAGCCATCCGCCTGGATCTCGCCAGTGAAGCCGCTGTTGGGCGTTGTGATGCCCTGGGCTTTAAGCGCATGCAGCGCCAGGCCCCGTCCGCGTGCTGCCAGGCGTGCCCGCTGGGCCACTTCCCAGGCAGCCTGATCAGGACTGGCCTGGCTGAGCGTGGTCCACACGCTTGCCAGGGCGGCTTCTACGGCGGCAATCTCTTCATCCGTGGCTAGCGCAGTCGTGGCTTCCATGGACGGAATCGGATTGATGCCGCTGTTGCCGTCCAGGCCACGTTCTTCGATGGTGTTGAAGAACGAAAAGAGGCGGTAGTAGTCGCGCTGCGATATCGGGTCATACTTGTGATCGTGACACTGCGCACACGCCAGCGTGAGTCCCAGAAACACTTCGCCGGTCGTCTTGACGCGGTCAGCGACGTAGTTGGTGAGGTTCTCCTCCGGGATGGTGCCGCCCTCATGCGTGATCATGTGGTTGCGGTGAAACCCTGTCGCGACATGCTGCGCCTCGGTCGGATCAGGCAAGAGGTCACCGGCCAGCTGCTCGGTGACAAAAACATCAAACGGCTTGTTCTCGTTGAACGCCGCGATGACCCAGTCCCGCCAAATCCACATGTGGCGTCCGCCGTCGATGGAGTAGCCGTTGGTATCCGCATACCGCGCCAGATCAAGCCAGTGCAGCGCCATGCGCTCGCCGTAATGCGGCGACGCCAGGAGGCGGTCCACGACGCGCTCGTAGGCGTCTGGCGCAGCATCCGTTACAAAGGCGCGCACCTCCGCCGAGGATGGCGGCAGTCCGGTCAGGTCCAAGTAAAGCCGTCGGATGAGTGTGCGCCGGCTGGCTTCTTCCAAAGGCGCGAGTCCTTCCCGCTCCAGGCGCGCCAGCACGAAGCGATCCAGGTTGCCGCGCGGCCAGCGCCGGTCCCTTACGGCGGGGATGGCCGGCGCTGCGGGCGGCAGGAAAGCCCAATGCGGTTTCCACTCTGCACCTTGCACGACCCATCGGCGAAGGATCGCGATATCCCTGTCGGACAACTGATGCGGCGCGTCGGGTGGCGGCATCCGCTCTCTTGCAATCGGCGAGGTGATGCGCCGAATGAGTTCGCTGGCGGCCGGCTGGCCCGGCACCACCACGAACCGCCCGGAATCACCCTCCAGCGGTGCGAAGAGGCCCGCCCGGGTATGCAGGGTCAGATCCTTTTTGCGACTCTCGGCGTCGTGGCCGTGGCACAAGAAGCAGTGCTCAGCGAGAATCGGCTTGACATGGAAGTTGTAGTCGACGACATCCGGCAGCGACCCCTGTTCATGCGGAGTGCAAGCCGCGAAGGACAGCACGCCAAAGGCGGCTGCGAAGCCCCAAATTGCTCGATGCCACGGCACGGTCACGCAGCAGGTCAGTTACCAGGCGATCCCATAGTCTTCTCCGTGGTGGCTGGCGCCGCCCCAGAGCGTGCCGTGGGCGCGATCAAAGAAGATGGCCGTGATCGGCCCCGACGTGCGGGCGCTGAACGTTGTCGTGTATCCCATTTCGCGCAGTCTGGCCCGCACCCACGGCGGCGTTGCATCCTGGAGCAGCAGGCGGCCCGGCCGAGACTCGTGCTCGCCGAAGGATCCGCGCAGCTGAAAACTGTTGATGTTTGCCGCTTCCACGGACTGCTGCACATCCATGCCGAACTCCACCATGTTCAGGAAGAACTGTAGCAGGTTCTGATCTTGGCTGTCGCCCCCCTGCACCGCAAAAGACAGGTAGGGCTTGCCATCTTTCAGGGCCATGCCCGGCGTCAGCGTGGCGCGCGGACGCTTGCCGGGTTCCGCTACATTGTATGGATTCTCGGACGGGTCCAGCACAAAGCTCTGCATGCGCTGACTGAGGCCGATGCCCGTCCGTCCTGCAATCACGGCAGGGATCCAGCCGCCACTCGGCGTGATCGACACAACCCAGCCCTCCGCGTCCGCTGCCTGAATGGATGTGGTCCCGGCATAGAAATCTTCCTCGTAGCCCGCGTCGCTTGTCTCAGCGCCGGGGTCAGGCACCCAATCCTCCAAGTAGTGGAGATAGGGATTTTCGCCGCCCTGGAACGGATACGGATCGCCCGGCTTGGTGTCGGGATTGTTCTTGTCCCAGTCAATGGTTTCTACGCGCGCTTTGGCGTACTCCTCGGACAGCAGGCCTTCAAGCGGCTCCTCGGGCGGGTAGTAGGGATCGCCGTAGTAAAAGTCCCGATCCGCAAACGCCATGTTCATCACCTGATACAGGGCATGAATGTAGCGTACGCTGTTATAGCCCATCGCCTTCAGGTCAAGGTATTCCAGCATGTTGAGCGCCTGCAGCATCACAGGGCCCTGCACCCAGGAGGTCAGCTTGTACACCTCGATGTCCTTGTACGTCGTCATCACAGGCTCCTCCAGGTGGACCTCCCACCGGTCGAGGTCTTCCATCGTGATCAGGCCGCCTTGCTCTGCTGTGCCGCGCACGATCTCCTGGGCGATGTCTCCACGGTAAAAGCGGTCGTAGGCCGCGTAGATTGCTTCTTTGCGAGACTGGCCCGCGGCCAGTGCTTCGGCTTCGGCGTCGATGAGCTTCTGCAGGGTGTTGGCCAAATCCTGCTGTCGGAAGATTTCTCCCGGCCGCGGCGCTTCGTACTCCTCCCCGAAGTTGGGCAGCATCACGCTCCGTGAGTAGGGCCACTTCTTCAGTCTGTCCTTGTTGCTTTCAATGCTCCGCGAGGCTTGCGCCTCGATAGGATAGCCGATGGCCATCTCCAGCGAAGGTTCGAGCACATCTGCCAGGCTCAGCGTGCCGAATTCGGCGAGCATCACCATGAGGCCACCCGGCGTGCCCGGCGTGACGGCCGCGAGCGGCCCGAACTCCGGGGGGTATTGCAGGTCCTGATCCTTGTAGAACGCGGCCGTCGCTCCGGTCGGCGCAACGCCCAGCGCATTGATGCCGATGACCTTGCCGGTATTCGGGTTGTATATGAGGGCCTGGGTTTCGCCGCCCCAGCTCAGAACATCCCACATTGTGGAGGTAGCGCCAAGCATCGCACAAGCGGCGTCCACAGCATTACCGCCCTTGGCAAACATCATCGCACCGGCTGTAGCGCCCAAGGGTTTTCCTGTGATCGCAACCCAGTGCTGTCCATGCAGGACTGGTTTTACGGTGCGTTGCGCTGCGGCCCTGCCGGCGGGCAGCAGCAAGAGCACCGCCAGCGTCAGGAGGGAGTAAGCATGCTTCATAGCAATAGAAATCTGGTTAGAGGCGAAGCTGCATTGGATATTCCATTGGGCGTTCCATTGGGTATTCCATGGGACATTTCAGCGCAGCGCTGTCCGAAATGCGCTGCCTACAAGGTACGCCGCAGCGATTCGCCCGTCGTGAGCTCTGGCAGTATGTGGCCCATGCGATCCCGCTTGGTGCGGAGGTATGACGCGTTGGCATCGTTGGCGGGGATCTCTATCGGGACACGCTCGGCGATTTCGAGTCCGTAGCCGTGCAGGCCCACGCGCTTGGTGGGGTTGTTGGTCATGAGCTTGAGCTTGCGAATGCCCAAGGCCCGAAGAATCTGGCATCCTATGCCGTAGTCGCGATGGTCCATCCGAAAGCCCAGCGCCTCGTTGGCCTCCACCGTATCCAATCCTTGCTCCTGCAGCTCGTAAGCGCGCAGTTTGTTGATGAGCCCGATCCCGCGCCCTTCCTGCTTCATATAGAGAATTACGCCACAGCCTTCGGCCTCGACGCGCTGGATGGCCTTGCTCAGCTGGTCGCCGCAGTCACAACGGTGCGACCCGAAAATGTCGCCCGTCACGCACTGGGAATGCACACGGGTAAGCACGGGCGTGTCTTCGTTCCATGTGCCCTTGTACAACGCGAGATGCACCTCGCGCGTCAACGTTTCTTCAAAGGCGGCCAGCTTGAACATCCCGTACTTTGTTGGGAGTGCCACATCGGCCACGCGGCGTATCAGCGTTGTGCGCTGCATGCGATACGCGACCAGATCGCTGATGGTGATGATCCGCATCTTATGGCGTGCGGCAATCTCCATTAGCTCATGCACCCGGGCCATGGTGCCGTCGGCGTTCATGATTTCAACAAGCGTGCCGACCGGCGCAAATCCCGCCAGTTCGCAGAGATCCACGGTAGCTTCCGTGTGCCCCGTGCGCCTGAGCACGCCACCCGGGTGCGCGCGCAGCGGAAACACATGTCCTGGACGCGCAAAGTCGGCAGGCTTCGCATTGGGGTCGGCCAGCGCACGTATGGTTGCGGCCCGGTCCGCGGCGCTGATCCCGGTGGAGGTGTTGCGCCGGTAATCCACCGAAACGGTGAACGGCGTCTCGTACAGACCCGTGTTGCGCTGCACCATCATCTCCAGCTCCAGCGCCAGGGTGCGCTCCTGAGACATGGGAACGCAGATCAGTCCACGCCCGACTGTGGCCATGAAGTTGACCAGCGCCGGCGTGATGGTCTGGGCCGCACCGATGAAGTCCCCTTCATTCTCGCGATCTTCGTCGTCTACGACGATCACCAGCTTGCCGGCGCGAATGTCGGCGATAGCATCTTCGATGGCATCGAAGGTATCGCGCTGCATGGCCTGAGGCGTTGTGCGGTGGGCGCCGTGGCAAGTCCGGCGGGGTCCGCCAACTCACCGGGGTGCTGCGCCGCGGTTAACCTTTTGGGTTGACGCGGGCTAAAGCACTCTTTTCAAAACGAATCTTTACGTTGGTGTACACTTCTACCAGCACGCTCTCGTCATCCACCTGAAGCACGGTGCCATGGACGCCGCCCGCTGTGACCACCTTGTCATTCTTGCGCACGGCAGCGATCATGGCCTTGCGCTCATTTTCGCGCTTCTTCTGCGGCCGGATGATGAAGAAGTAAAAGATCAGAAAGAGAAACAGGAACAGCAGCAGCATGGAGGTCAGACCCCCCTGGCTACCTCCTATTGCCTGCAGCATTGCTACTACGAGATTCATACCGCTGGTGTGCTCATGGACTTGCCCCGCGAATATACGACAACGCCGAACCATTCTCGCTCGGCGCGTCAGAAAAAAAAGAAGGGCAAGCTTACCGCATCGCGTCGCTTCGACCTCCTACCGCTGCTGCCTTCCGGCCCTGACGGGGTTCAGAGGGAGCTGACCGTGCGGGACTCGCCCTTCTTCACAAGTCAACGCCGTGCGCCGCAGCGGGTTCCACACTGGACGCACGGACATGCAGGGTGGCCCCCGAACCCGGGGTTGACCCCATCCCATGCTGACCAGCAGTGCATGAGCTGCACCCGCCGCACCCCGAACCTCCCGCATCCAGGATAGCTTCCAGCCGATGCACACGAGCCGCGCGGCGTGTTCGGGCGGGATGCCGCGCGGACCTCAGGCACCAGCGCTGCGCGCATATGCGCGACGGATGTCGCACGGACGCTACAGCGATTCTCCGCTCCTTGTGCTCAAAAGGAGCCGATGACATCCACGCTGATGGCGATGCGATAGCCGCTGGGCACCGCACCGAAGTCGCGTTGCACTTGCCGCAGCCAGTCGCTAAGTCCAGGGTATACCCGCGGGGCTTTGATCATGATGTGGAAGCGCCACTTGGTCTTCACGCGCGCTATGAAGGCGGGCTCCGGTCCAAGCATTTTGAGCTGGGACGGGAGCTGTCGCGTGGCCACATCGCGCCACCGCATTGCAATCTCGCGCGTTCGCTTTTCCTGGGGTCCCCGTGCTTCAATGTTGACCATACGACCATACGGCGGATAGAAAAGCTGATCGCGTGCCTCCAGCAGTGCGAGTGCAAACCCGATATAGTCGTGCTGCTGAACGTAAGCAAAAATCGGATGGTCGGGGCGGCGCGTTTGTAGCAGCACTTCGCCGCGCAGCGTATGCCGCCCGGCGCGGCCTGAAACCTGCATCAGGAGCTGGGCCGCATGCTCCTCTGCACGAAAGTCCGGCAGCCCCATACCGACATCGGCGCTTACCACGCCCACCAGCGTGACGCGACTGAAGTCCAGCCCTTTGGCCACCATCTGTGTGCCCACCAGAATATCGGCTTCGCCCCGGCCGAACTTGTCCAGGATCGTATAGTGCGCGTCCTTGCGATAGGTGGTATCCAGGTCCATGCGAAGTACACGCGCGTGCGGAAAGTATTCTTTCAGCTCTTCCTGGACCCGCTGCGTGCCCGTTCCCAGCCGGTCAAAATCCCTGGCTGCGCAGTCTGGACATGTGGATGGAAGGCGTCGGGTCTGCCCGCAGTAGTGGCATCGGAGTGCGGTCTGGGCTTTGTGGTAGGTCAGCGTAACGGAGCAGTCCGTGCACTCAGGCAGCCATCCGCAGCTCTGGCACTCCCATATGGGTGCATAGCCCCGTCGGTTTTGCAGCAGGATCACCTGTTCCTGTCGCTTAAGTCGTGCTTCGATGCTTTCGCGCAGCTGCTCCGACAGTGCGCCCCTGAAGGACTGCTCGCGACGCGCATACCTGAGGTCAACCAAGTCGATTTCCGGCAGCAGTGCAGCTCGCCGGCCAGGTACAGGCACCCGTTCCTTCATCGAAAGCAGCGTGTACTTGCCAGTGCGCGCGTTGTACAGGCTTTCCAGCGAAGGCGTCGCAGTGCCGAGTATGCAAACGGCATCGCTCATCTTGGCACGCATGACTGCGACATCGCGCGCATGGTACCGCGGTGCCGGGTCGTATTGTTTATAGGAGGTGTCATGCTCCTCATCCACGACGATCAGGCCCAGCTTCGCGACCGGTGCCAGCACCGCGGAACGGGGCCCGATTGCCACCGTGCATTGCCCGCTGCGCAAAAGTCGCCAAGCGTCGTAACGCTCGCCGTGGCTCATCCTGGAGTGCAGCACCGCAATCTGGTCGCCGAAGCGTGCCCTGAAGCGCTGTACCGTCTGCGGCGTAAGCGAAATTTCCGGCACAAGCACGATGGCCGAGCGATTCTGCCGCAGCGTTGTCTCCAGCGCCGCCAGATAGACCTCGGTCTTGCCTGATCCGGTTACGCCGTGGAGCAGAAACGTGGTGAAGGACTGCTTTTCCAGTGCAGCATTGAGCTGGGTGCGTGCCGCTTTTTGCGACTTGTTGAAGGGTGGCGGCCTGGAAGGCGTGCTGGGAAGCGGCCCGTAATCGGGGCGGCGCAGCACCTCTATTTCTGATTCTTCACAGATGCCCTTGGCGACCAGTCGGCGGGCCGTGGCCGAACTGGCTGCAGCTTCAGATAGGAGCTGTGCCTTGCGCGGTATCGGTTCACCGGCTGCTATGTACTGCAGGCAGGCACGGATGATGGCCTTCTCTTTGCTGCCTCGGAGCTGCTCCAGGACATCCTTCAGTCCGTGGGCTGTGGCGAATGCCGAGGTCGGCCTAAGAAACCGCTCTTTCTTTGGGCGCCGATGCCTGGCGTGCCCACTGGGGAGCGCCGTGCGCAAGACCTCGCCCCAGGCGCACACGTAATAGTTCGCAATCCAACGCGTGAGCAACAGCAGCGAGGCGCTGACGGCCGGCTTTTTGTCCAGCACCGCCCGGATCGGGCGCAGCGTTACGTTCAAGTCGGGCGGCTCACCGTGCTCCGTGATGACGCCTACAACCGTGCGATTCTGCAGTGGCACGCGCACCCGGCATCCTACCCGTGCGGCGGCCACCAAGGCCGGCGGCACCCGGTAATGATACAGCTGATTTACCGGGAGAGGGAGCGCAACGCCGACAGTCACTGCATGAAGGGAAGAACCAGGTTACGACTCTGCTTCGGGGTCGTACAGCATGCCGGTGCACAGACACATCTTTCGCTTCATTCGCGTTAGCACATCGTAGTTGGGGCAGCTCTGGCAACCTTGCCAGAAGATGTTGTCCGAAGTCAACTCCGAAAAGGTTACAGGCTTGTAGCCAAGCTCGGAATTGATCTTCATCACAGGGAGGCTGGTGGTGATGCCAAAAAGCTTGGCGTTCGGATAGCGCTCTCGCGACAGCTCAAACGCCTGCCGCTTGATGCGCCGTGCCAGACCCATCCGGCGAAACTGCGGTGCTACAATAAGCCCCGAGTTGGCCGCATACTTGCCGTGGTCCCAAGTTTCGATGTAGCAGAATCCGGCCACCTCTTGCTGGAGGCTCAGCGCTATCACCGCCTTGCCTTCAGCCATCTTGCCCCGGATGTATGCGGGCTGGCGCTTCGCTATGCCGGTGCCACGCGCGGCTGCCGCGCGCGCAATCAGGGAGCAGATACGGTCCGCATGGCGATAATGCGCTTCCGTTGCTACGAAGATCTGTACGCCTGCAGCCACACTGGGCTCTATCACGGGCAGGGCCAACGCTTCCACGCTCAACTAGATGCCTTTCTCGATGAACAGAACCTGAACAAAAGCGTCTCGGAGCATAATGTTTCTGAATGCCGGGTCAACGAACGCCTCTCTTGCCTGGGCGTTCATGCAGCATGATCGCGACCGTCCCGTCTGCAGAATGTCCCTCGTGTGCGTTACCCGTCACTGGTTCGCCTGCTATCTGTCCATACTGCCAGTACGAGTTTCCACGCCGGATGGTCAAGAGCACGTTTATGGCATACGCGTTGGTGCTGGTCTTGCTTTTGGGGTTGCTTGTCAGCTGGCTGGGTTAGGGTCCAATGGGCTTATCCGCGTTAGGGGGCTTGACGCCCGCGGCATTCTTGCGTGACTACTGGCAGCAGAAGCCGCTTGCGGTGCGCGGGGCATTTCCAGGGCTGGTGCCCCCCATGTCACCGGCCGATCTGATGGTGCTGGCGTGCAGGGATGATGTCTTTGCGCGACTCATACTGGAGGCCGCAGGATCGTCTCCGTGGGAGCTGATACCCGGCCCATTCGAGCGCGACGAGCTCCAGGACCTTCCTCAAGAAGGATGGACTCTGCTTGTGGGCGGCGTGGAGCGGCATGTGCCGGCTGCTGCCGCGCTGCTGGCGCCATTTCGCTTTTTGCCCAACTGGCGCTTCGACGATGTTCAGGCCAGCTACGCGCCGCCGGGCGGCAGTGCGGGTCCGCACTTCGACCACTACGATGTCTTTTTGGTGCAGGGCTATGGCCGGCGGCGATGGCGCATCAGCCATGCCCCTGCGCCCGAGGACACCGCCTTTATGCCTGACGCAGACCTCGCGATCCTAGCGGACTTTGCGCCCGATGCAGAGTGGGTTCTGGAGCCGGGAGATCTGCTCTATCTTCCGCCGCGCCGTCCGCACTGGGGGGTCGCCGTAGATCACTGCATGACGTATTCCGTGGGTTTTCGTGCGCCCACGGTCCAGGATGTTCTGGCTGGCCTCTTGGACGCGGCGACTTCAAATGCGGACGCCGCTCACCGATATGGCGATGCACGCAGGCCGCCATCGGCCCATCCGGGGCGTATTGACCCTGCGGATGTAGACAGGGTACGCGCCGTTGTGCGGCGCTTTTTGGACATGGACATGGAGCGGTGGTTCGGAGCTTTCATCACCGCCTCTGGATTGGACTTTGCTGAGCCCGCAGTGCCCCTTACTGCAATAGAGATTGGCGACCTGATTTCGTCTGGCGCTGCGCTTAGCCGCGTGTCTGTAGGGTCCCTGGTGCATGTGGAATGTCGGGACTGTGTGTGCCTGTACGCCGGTGGCCAGGAATACATCTTGGGGCCGGATCAGCTGGAGGTGGCCCGCCTGATCACGGGGACGAAGCCCCTTACGCATAATACACTCAAGCCGTACCTTCGCATGGCTGCTGTTGCACAGGCGCTTGCCGACATGGTCAATAGCGGCTGCTTGGCTCTTGACGCGCGACGATGATCAGGCCTTGGGACCATCTGGACAGCCACCCGCGCGGAGACTACCGCGTCTTCACGCTGCGGGAAGACCAGAGCCGCTCACCGCGCACCGGGCAGGTGCATCCGTTCTATGTGCTTGAGTCGGCGGACTGGGTCAATTGCCTCCCCGTAACGGAGGCGGGGCAGCTGGTGTGCATCCGGCAGTATCGCCACGGCACGCGCTCGATAGAGCTGGAGCTGCCGGGCGGTTTGGTCGACGATGGAGAAGCACCGGAAGCTGCGGCCCTGCGCGAGATGCGCGAAGAAACGGGCTACGGGTCGGAATCGTTGGTTCACTTGGGCACGATGCAGCCCAACCCTGCGATTCTCAACAACGCTTGCCACTTCTACCTGGGGCAAAACGCCAGGAAGCAGGATGTGCAGCACTTGGACAGTGCCGAAGACATTGAGGTTGTGCTGGTGGACCTAGAGGATATTCCGGACCTGGTCTCGTCTGGTGCCATAACGCACGGCATTGCGCTGGCGGGGCTCTTGTATCTGGACCTGTACTTGCGCGGCGTGGGACCAGGTGGCATCACAAAGGCCTTAGCCGTGGCCACGCCCTAGATCAAGAGAGGCAGTCGCATGGTAGAGGTTTCGGAGTGGCTTTCAACCCTGCGCCACAGGATTCAGTACACACTCTTTGGCGACGAGTCCCCGTACGCCAGGCTGGTCGACATCACGGTCATCGTTGCGATTCTGGCAAGCGTCCTGGTGGTGATGTTGGAGAGCATACCCCGTTATAACGCGGCGTTTGGGCGGCAGCTACACATCGCTGAGTGGGTATTTACGATCATCTTTACGGTCGAGTACCTCTTTCGGCTGCTTTGCGCCAAGAGGCCCAAAGTTTATGCTCGCAGCTTTTACGGCATCGTAGACCTGATGGCGGTCGTACCGACCTATATCAGTTTCTTTCTTCCGGGTGCTGAAACGCTGCTGGTGATACGACTCTTGCGCCTGCTCCGCGTGTTCAGAATACTCAAGCTCGTCGCGTTCCTGGACGCAGGCAACGTGCTTATAGATGTGCTTAAGCAAAGCGCACGCAGCATCGCGATTTTTTTGACCGCCGTTTTTGTGCTGGTGACCATACTGGGTTCACTGATCTACCTCGTGGAAGGGGCAGAAAACGGGTACGACACCATTCCGCGCAGCATCTACTGGGCCGTCGTGACATTGACAACAGTCGGATATGGTGACATTTCTCCGCAAACCCCGTTGGGACAGGCCCTGGCGGCGGTCGTGATGGTCATCGGATACTCCATCATCGCCGTGCCTGCTGGCATTGTATCACTGGGATTTTCACGGGCCATAAGGCCCAGGAAGGGAGGCAAGGTGTGTACGTGGTGCCACGAAAAACGTCACGATCCTAAAGCCCAGTTTTGCCACAACTGCGGCACCAAGCTAATCACATGAAAGGAAGCATTCCCTGGCTGGGGGGCGCAGGTTGTAGTGTGTGCTCATAACCTGTCCGTACGCCCCTGCCGTAGCCACGAGGAGCACATCGCCTTCAGAAGTTTTGGGCAATCGTCGTCCGTGCCCGAGGATGTCGCCAGTTTCGCAGATGGGGCCGACCACTTCGGCGGTGATGGCAGGTGGCGCATCCAGGTGTGACAGGTTTGCGATGGCATGGTACGCGCCATAGAGCGCGGGACGAATCAGGGAGTTCATGCCGGTTTCCACGCCGACGTAGTGCATGGATCCCTTCTCTTTCACCTGCGTGACGCGCGCCAAAAGGACACCGGATTCCGCGACAAGCAGTCGTCCGGGCTCCATCCACAGGGCAAAGTGCGGGTGCGCTTGTCTGAAGCTGCCAAGGTCCTCGGCCAGCGCATCCAGGTCCAGCGCCGTGGCACCCGGGCGCTCCGGCACACCAAAGCCGCCCCCGATGTTGAGAATGCGCACCTCAGGGAAGTCTTCGGCAAGCGACGCCAGGAAGTAGGCCGTTTCTGTCCAGGTGCTGCTCATGAGGATGCCGCTGCCCACATGCGCATGCAGTCCAATGATGGTCACACTAATATCCGCGGCGAGCCTTTGCAGCCTAGGCAACGCGTCGGGGGCGATTCCGAACTTGGACTGCGTGCCGGCGGTCCGCACATGTTTATGGTGTCCGTGACCGCGACCAGGGTCAACCCGTATGATGATCTTTCGGCCAGCGAACACATCAGGCCACAGCTCCAGTGGGCGCGTGCTGTCCAGCGTTACGTAGCCCGCGAGGCGAAATCCGGTCTCGTACTCCTCCCGCGGCGCAAAATTGGGTGTGAACAGGATCCGCTCTGGATCCAAGTCTGGAAACAGCCGATGGGCAAGCGCCAGCTCCCCCGGCGACACGCATTCAAAGCCAAGTCCTGCCTCGTAGAAGACACGCAGCACGTCGGGGTGCAGGCTCGCTTTCATCGCATAGAAGCAGCGCGCTACCGGTGCGAGCCCAAGGACTTGCCTGGCAGCCGCCCGCAGTGTGGCTTCATCATATACATAGCACGGAGAATGCTCTTTCGCAATGCGCAACAGGTCGGTGCGCCGCTGCTTCCACCACAGGGCCCGTTCCGTCGGCAGATCAGCGTCAAAGAGCTCCCGGTAGGTCTTGCCGAACAGGCCATTGCGGCTCATGTGACCGAAGATCTGGCTGTGCAGCTTGGCGACCAGGCGCGCCGCCTGGGACTCGTGGACCACAAAGGTGAGGTTGCGGTCACTGGCGGCCTGCGTCACGAGGAAGACCTGCTGCTCGCTCAGGGCTTCCAGCGCCGGGCCCAGCTCGTGCAGCACGCTGCGAATCTGGCGCCCCACCAGGCT
Organism: Rhodothermales bacterium; assembly: GCA_951812585.1. Lineage (GTDB taxonomy): Bacteria > Bacteroidota > Rhodothermia > Rhodothermales > Bin80 > JAAXGV01. The sequence continues at coordinate 1,819,404 of OX638318.1, forward strand.
GACGGCGGCGCAGGACTGAATCGGCTGCGCACTGCAAAACATGTTGAGGTCTGACAGCAGCGACTCCAGCTTAGAAGGCGAAAGCGCGACCCCGTGTATGGGGTCGATCGACATGGTGACGTTCGTTTCCGATGTGGCGACATGGCCGATGGACAGGCCATGGCGTTCGAACAATCCGCAGACGCGCGCCAAAAAGCCTACGGAGTGCCACATGCGTGGCGTTTCTATGGCAATCAGGGTTAGGCCCGCCAGCGTAGAGATGGCCTTGACCTGTGCGCCGAAGGTTTCTACGTCCGGCGCGATGACCGTCCCAGGCAACTGCGGCGCAAGGGTGGATCGAATATGCAGCGGGATGCCGGCGCTTCGCAGCGGGTCGATGCAGCGTGCATGCAGCACTTCGGCCCCTGTGCTGGCAAGCTCCTCGGCCTCATCGTATTCCAGGTGCCGAAGTAGGCGGGCGGACGGAATGATGCGCGGGTCAGCCGTGAACATTCCCGGCACATCCGTCCAGATCTCCACATGTTCCGCTTCAAGCTTCGCGGCCAAATAGGACGCCGAAGTATCGGAACCGCCCCACCCGATGAGCACCGTTTCGCCCCGCCGATTGCGCGCGATGAAGCCTTGCGTAAGCGTGATGCAGTCCGAGGCCAATGCGGCCTTCAGGGCCATGTCCGGCGCGTGTTCGCACTGATTGGACAGGTACTGCTCGTGCAGCGGCGCGCGGCTATCTGTGTGGGCCTGCAGCAAAGTGCGGGCATCACGCCAAGTTGTTTGCAGTCCTTGCCGCCTCAAAAAGGCTGCGCCGAGCGTGGTCAGCATCAGCTCGCCACCAGACAGTATGCGCGCTCTGACAGCCGGGCCGACTTCCTGTGTGAGCGAGATGCCGTAGGCCAGCCGCGTGATGCTGTCGAAGTAATGTGCCAATAGCGCCCGGCCGTCGACTTCGAGTGCGCTTGCGAGCGCTAGGTGCCGCTCTTTGATGGCCTCGAGTAATGCTTCGTGTGCATTGGCCAGAGCAGCACTCAGGAGCGCCTCCAGTTCGCGAGAAACGCGTTCCATGGCCGAGCACACCAGGACAGGGCGCTTGCCTGCCTCGAGGCGTTCCTGCGCAATGGAAGCGACCGTATCCCAGTGTGCGCGTGTCGACACGCTTGTGCCGCCAAACTTTGCCACCACATACGGAGATGCATCCACAGCGAACCTGCTCTGAAGCGGCTTGCGCGTAATGCCGCAGGCAGACGCGGCAGTGCACCCATGAGGCGATTGCAGAGGGAGTACTACCGAATAATACCGCCCCGCTACCGACTACTACCCGCTACTACTGCCGCCCAGCACATCCATTAAACGCTTGCAGGTCCGACGGGGTTCAATGGGCACGCATGTGCCAAGTGCGCTGCGTTTCCTCGCACTTTGCAAATCGTGCTTGCCCGAAAAAAAAGGAGGGTCGGAGGCCAAGTTCAGGCTGATTGGCGGTGAGCATTCGGCGCATGGCCATGGTCAGGGAGGTGTACAGGCCAGCGGTACCCGGTTTTGAGCGAATCAAGCACCGAATCATGTCGCTGAATCGCCTGATTTGTGCCAAGCTGATATAGCGCGCCCCGCTCCCCGTTACAAGGAGTATGAGGACCTCGCTCTTCTGGTGACGCTGGGAAGTTCTTACGGATTCTTCTTGCGGGCTTGGCACCGGCGTGCTTCTTGCTTCTTCAGAATCTGACCTTTCGCGCCCGATAAGAATCGGGGGCTCGCCGACGGCGGTGATTCCGAAGGCTAAGCGTCGGGGTTCGCTGCCCGTTACAAGCTGTGCCTGCTGAACGAAGCGGGGACTCGCACCGAGCCCGGAGAGATCGGCGTGCTCTGGAACCGGGAAGGTCTCTACGCGTCGCACCTGAGAAGATGGTACCGCCCGCGTGAACGTGGAGCGTGCTACGGCGCGATCTGGGTCGGCAAGGAGCTGGAGCAGGCCAAGGCCGTCGTAGAGATTCAAAAAAAAAGTCTGCACGCTGTTTGGCAGCAGCAGCGAGACCGAAGCCGGGCAGCTATGAAGGAGAGGGTGATGCTACTGCATCCGATCGTGGGCGCGAAAGCGGCCTTTCGGTCTGTGGGCATCTCCTGTGCCAGCTACGACAGAAGCCGGCGTCCGGCGATGTCGGGGCCCAGGCGCCGCCGCTAACGAACCACTGAAGCGTGATCCAGAGGTGACCGCATGAAGTCCACACGACATCACACTGATTTCAAGACGAGCCTGTCTCCAACTCCTTGGCACATCTTCTGCGTCGTGCGGTTCTTCGTACCGGTCGGGGTGCCGATGGCGCTGGTTCTGATGATGCTGGGGCATCCGCTCTATGCGCAGCCTTATCAGGAGCCTCCGCTTTCTCTGCAGTTCCTGCAGGAGCTGGAAGAAGACCCTGTAGAGCGCGTTTCCGCGGCCGATCTTTTACGCGACACGTTGGCAGCCCCGGTTGTCACCGGCTATGCGGTCAATCTGGAGCGGGACTATCGTGCACTGGTAGCGCTGTACGCATCAACGAATGGAGACAGTTGGAATACAAAAACGCATTGGGATACAACGCTTTCGGTGAGTGACATTAGAGCCACCAGGCTTGATTCCTTTTATGGTGTGACGGCAAGTAGTGCGGCCGGAGTGACGGCAATCGATTTGCACGTAAACAACCTAGGCGGGCTGCTTCCGCCCGCACTTGGCAATCTCTCGGCATTGCAAGTGCTATCGCTGAACGGTAATTACATAACCGGGCCGATCCCGCCCGCACTCGGCAATCTCTCGGCATTGCAAGTGCTGAATCTGAGCTTCAATAGGCTGACCGGGCCGATCCCGCCCGCACTCGGCAATCTCTCGGCATTGCAAGTGCTGAATCTGAGCTTCAATGAGAAATTGCCGCACGAGAATTATGGACTGACCGGGCCGATTCCGCCTGAACTCGGCAATCTCTCGGCATTGCAAGTGCTGGATCTGGAATTCAATCGGCTGTGGGGGCCGCTTCCGCCCGAAATCGGCAATCTCTCGGCATTGCAAGTGCTGGATCTGAGCCTCACAGATCTGACGGGGCCGATCCCGCCCGCACTCGGCAATCTCTCGGCATTGCAAGTGCTGGATCTGAGCCGCACAGATCTGACGGGGCCGATCCCGCCCGCACTCGGCAATCTCTCGGAATTGCAAGCGCTGAGGCTGGACGGCAATTCGCTGACGGGGCCGATCCCGCCCGCACTTGGCAATCTCTCGGAATTGCAAGAGCTGGATCTGGGCTACAATTATTCGCTGACCGGGCCGATCCCGCCTGACCTCGGCAATCTCTCGGCATTGCGAGAGCTGGATCTGTCCTACAATTCGCTGACGGGGCCGCTTCCGCCCGCACTCGGCAATCTCTCGGAATTGCAAGAGCTGAGGCTGTACGATAATGACATAACCGGGCCGCTTCCGCCCGAAATAGGCAATCTCTCGGAATTGCAAGAGCTGTGGCTGTACGATAATGACATAACCGGGCCGCTTCCGCCCGAAATAGGCAATCTCTCGGAATTGCAAGAGCTGAGGCTGTACGATAATGACATAACCGGGCCGCTTCCGCCCGCACTCGGCAATCTCTCGGCTTTGCAAGATCTGAATCTGCACAACAATTCGTTGACCGGGCCGCTTCCGACCGAACTCGGCAATCTCTCGGCTTTGCAAGCGCTGTTTCTGTCCAACAATTCGCTAACGGGGCCGCTTCCGACCGAACTCGGCAACCTCTCGGCTTTGGAATGGCTGAATCTGTCCGACAATTCGCTGGCAGGTGTGCTTCCGCGGAGTCTCATGCAGCTGGACAGTCTAAACACTTTCTACTTTGGCGGCCAGGAACTGTGCGCACCGGCGGACAGTGACTTCCAGGCGTGGTTGAGCAGCATCCCGAGTACAGACGGGCCCACCTGCGCACCCTTGCAGCTTACAGGTACAATTGCAAATCAAACCTTTCGCAGAGCACAGCCCATTGCGCCGCTGGTCTTGCCTGAAGCCTCGGGAGGTGTGTCGCCGATCAATTACACGCTGGCTCCTACACTCCCGACAGGCCTGAGCTTTGATTCGGCAACGCGCACGATCAGCGGTACGCCGACGGAAGTCACGCAAGGTCCCTTACCCTACACATACACGGCGACCGACACGAACGGATCCGCCGACAGTTTGCACTTCACTATTGAGGTGTTTGGACCATTGGCCGCTGAGCACGAGACATTGCCAGAATCGTTTGCCGTACATGGTAATTATCCGAATCCCTTCCGTGCATGGACCCGCATCGTGTTCGATCTGCCTTGGCCGGCGCGCGTGACCGTTGAAGTCATGGACCTAACGGGCCGGCGCGTGCTTGCTATAGCGCCGGTGGATCTGTCCGCTGGGTGGGCGCATAACATTGCAATAAGCGGTCTTACACTTTCTTCGGGACTCTATCTGTACCGCCTGATGGCCGCGCCGCCCGAGAGCCACGCAACGTATCGGATGGGCCGCTTCGTGCACATTCGCTAAGGGAGACATCCGCGGTCCGCTGTAATGTCTAAATCGCAGGCGAGCACCTTCTGCAAGGTGTCCAGCACGAAGAGCCGCCATAGACGCAGGCCCGGGCGACCACGCCGCAGATTGACCTTCGCGCCCAAGTGCTCCCGCAGGATCGCGAACACACGCGCGTGCTGCGGTGCGTGAAGCGGTTCTGCAGTCCACGGAGAACGTTCGGAATATCGTCTCTGGACCGAGGATCCAACGTGATCTCTCCAATGGGCGTATGCCCAAGCGCAAACGGTGGCTCGAAGATCGCGCGCATAGCAGTAAAACGGGCGAATGTCGGGGCAGAAGCGTAAGAATTCCGCCAAGAACAAGCCCAGGATCAGAAAACGGTGCAGCATTCGCTGAAACAACGTAGGCCGCCGTTGGGGGAAACGGCCCCGAAAGCAGCCGCTCCACACCCCCAAATGCCCGATCTTTTGCCGCTTGCACCCATATATCCGCCCTATGCGCCCACAACTGCCGATTTTCAGGGCCAATCAGGCATTTTGGGGCAAGCATGAATTCGTCATTCATTAATTATGTATGCCGGGTTGTGACTGGCACTGCCAGCAGCGATCTGATTGTCTGGGGCCGCTATGCTGCTTGCTGCGCGATTTACACACTGTGTGCTTTGCACGCCGGAGCTTTATGCTTGTAATGACTGAGACCGCTCAGCCGCTTGTGTTGAAGCGGTCCGGGACTTAGCAGGCAGCTTGGCCAGGCATTCCAGCCTGGTCTCTCCGTTCCCTTGATCCTGCGCACTATGGACAAATCGGACCTTTCGCGCCCGATAAGAATCGGGGGGGGGGGCTTGCCGACGGCGGTGATTCCGAAGGCTAAGCGTCGGGGTTCGCTGCCCGTTACAAGCTGTGCCTGCTGAACGAAGCGGGGGCTCGCACCGAGCCCGGAGAGATCGGCGTGCTCTGGAACCGGGAAGGTCTCTACGCGTCACACCTGACAAGATGGCACCGCCCGCGTGAACGTGGAGCGTGCTACGGCGCGATCCGGGTCGGCAAGGAGCTGGAGCAGGCCAAGGCCGTCGTAGAGATTCAAAAAAAGTCTGCACGCTGTTTGGCAGCAGCAGCGAGACCGAGGCCGGGCAGCTATGAGGGAGAGGGTGATGCTACTGCATCCGATCGTGGGCGCGAAAGCGGCCTTTCGGTCTGTAGGGGTTCCCGTGCCGGCTACGGCAGAAGCCGGTGTCCGGCGATGCCGGGACCTTGGCGCCGCCGCTAACTAACCACTGAAGCGTGATCCAGAGGTGACCGCATGAAGTCCACAGGTCACACTGATTTCAAGACGAGCCTGTCTCCAACTCCTTGGCACATCTTCTGCGTCGTGCGGTTCTTCGTACCGGTCGGGGTGCCGATGGCGCTGGTTCTGATGATGCTGGGGCATTCGCTCTATGCGCAGCCTTATCAGGAGCCTCCGATTTCTCTGCAGTTCCTGCAGGAGCTGGAAGAAGGCCCTGTAGAGCGCGTTTCCGCGGCCGATCTTTTACGCGACACGTTGGCAGCCCCGGTTGTCACCGGCTATGCGGTCAATCTGGAGCGGGACTATCGTGCACTGGTAGCGCTGTACGCATCAACGAATGGAGACAGTTGGAATACAAATACGCATTGGGATACAACGCTTTCGGTGAGTGACATTAGAGCCACCAGGCTTGATTCCTTTTATGGTGTGACGGCAAGTAGTGCGGCCGGAGTGACGGCAATCGATTTGCACTTAAACAACCTAGGCGGGCTGCTTCCGCCCGCACTTGGCAATCTCTCGGCATTGCAAGTGCTGGATCTGCGCAGCAATTCGCTGACGGGGCCGATCCCTTCCGAGCTCGGCAATCTCTCGGCATTGCAAGTGCTGAATCTGAGCTTCAATGAGAAATTGCCGCACGAGAATTATGGACTGACCGGGCCGATTCCGCCTGAACTCGGCAATCTCTCGGCATTGCAAGTGCTGGATCTGGAATTCAATCGGCTGTGGAGGCCGATCCCGCCCGAAATCGGCAATCTCTCGGAATTGCACGAGCTGTCTCTGGGCGACAATTCGCTGACGGGGCCGATCCCGCCCGAACTCGGCAACCTCACGGAATTGCAAGCGCTGGATCTGTCCCGCAATTCGCTGGCGGGGCCGATCCCGCCCGAACTCGGCAATCTCTCGGCATTGCAAGTGCTGGATCTGAGCCGCAATTATTGGCTGATCGGGTCGATCCCTTCCGAACTCGGCAATCTTTCGCAATTGCAAGAGCTGTATCTGTACAACAATTCGCTGACGGGGCCGCTTCCGCCCGAAATTGGCAATCTCTCGGAATTGCAAGAGCTGTATCTGTACAACAATTCGCTGACGGGGCCGCTTCCGCCCGAAATCGGCAATCTCTCGGAATTGCACGAGCTGTCTCTGGGCGAAAATTCGCTAACGGGGCCGCTTCCGCCCGAAATAGGCAATCTCTCGGAATTGGAACGGCTGTTGCTGTCCAACAATTCGCTAACGGGGTCGATCCCTTCCGAACTCGGCAATCTTTCGGAATTGCAAGAGTTGTATCTGTCCTACAATTCGCTGACGGGGCCGCTTCCGCCTGAACTCGGCAATCTCTCGGAATTGCAAGAGCTGTATCTGTACAACAATTCGCTGACGGGGCCGCTTCCGCCCGAAATAGGCAATCTCTCGAAATTGCAACAGCTGTATCTGTTCGGCAATTCGCTGACGGGGTCGCTTCCGCCCGAAATCGGCAATCTCTCGGAATTGCAATGGCTGTATCTGTCCTACAATTCGCTGACGGGGCCGCTTCCGCCCGAAATCGGCAATCTCTCGGCTTTGCAAGTGCTGGATCTGGGCGACAATTCGCTGACGGGGTCGCTTCCGCCCGAAATCGGCAATCTCTCGGAATTGCAAGATCTGCGGCTGTACAACAATGGGCTGACCGGGCCGATCCCGCCCGAAATCGGCAATCTCTCGGAATTGCACGAGCTGTCTCTGCCCTACAATTCGCTGACGGGGTCGCTTCCGCCTGAAATAGGCAATCTCTCGAAATTGCACGAGCTGTCTCTGGGCGAAAATTCGCTAACGGGGCCGCTTCCGCCTGAAATAGGCAATCTCTCGAAATTGTGGACGCTGTCGCTGCACAGCAATTCGCTGACGGGGCCGCTTCCGCCTGAAATAGGCAACCTCTCGGCTTTGCGAACGCTGTGGCTGCAAGACAATTCGCTGACGGGTGCGCTGCCGCGGAGTCTCATGCAGCTGGACAATCTAAGCTGGTTCCGATTTGCCAGCCAGGAACTGTGCGCACCGGCGGACAATTACTTCCAGGCGTGGCTGAGCAGCATCTCGAATACAGACGGGGCCAACTGTGCACCTTTGGCTTTGGATCTTAAAGGTACAATTGCAAATCAAACCTTTACCAGAGCACAACCCATTGCCCCGCTGGTCTTGCCTGAAGCCTCGGGAGGCGTGTCGCCGATCAATTACACGCTGGCTCCCACACTGCCGACAGGCCTGAGCTTTGACTCGGCAACGCGCACGATCAGCGGTACGCCGACGGGAGTCACGCAAGGTCCCTTGCCCTACACATACACAGCGACCGACGCGATCGGATCCGCCGGCAGTTTGCACTTCACTATTACTATTGAGGTGTTTCCACTACCGGAATCGTTTGCCGTGCAGGGCAATTACCCGAATCCCTTCCGTGCATGGACCCACATCGTGTTCGATCTGCCTTGGCCGGCGCGCGTGACCGTTGAAGTCATGGACCTAACGGGCCGGCGCATGCTTGCTATAGCGCCGGTGGATCTGTCCGCTGGATGGGCGCATAACATTGCAATAAGCGGCCTTACCCTTTCTTCGGGACTCTACATGTATCGCCTGATGGCCGCGCCGTCCGGACGCAAGAGCCACGCAACGTATCGGATGGGTCGCTTCGTGCACATTCGCTAAGGGAGACATCCGCGGCCCGCTGTAATGTCTAAATCGCAGGCGAGCGCCTTCTGCAAGGTGGCCAGCACGAAGATCCGCCATAAACACAAGCCCGGGTGACTACGCCGCAGAGTGACCTTCGCACCCAAGTGCTCCCGCAAGATCGCGAACACGCGCGTGCTGCGGTGCGTGAAGCGGTCCTGCAGTCCACGGAGAACGGCCGGAATATCGTCTCTGGACCGAGGGTCCAACGTGATCTCTCCAATGGGCGTATGCCCAAGCGCAAGCGGTGGCTCGAAGATCGCGCGCATAGCAGTACAACGGGCGAAGGTCGGGGCAGAAGCGTACGCATCCCACCAATAACAGGCCCAGGATCAGAAAACGGTGCAGCATTCGCTGAAACAACGTAGGCCGCCGTTGGCGGGAACGGCCCCGAAAGCAGCCGCTCTACACCCCCAAATGCCCGATCTTTCGCCGCTTGCACCCGTATACCCGCCCTATGCGCCTACAACTGTTGGTCTGCAGGGCCAATCAGGCATTTTCGGGCAAGCATTAAATACCACGAGCATTGCAATAACGCACGGCACTGCGAAGGCCTTAGTGCAGTGCTATGCAAACACATGCACCCGAGCGTTCAACGTGCGGTGCTGCAATGGCCGCCACGGCGGCAGGCCGGCTATGATCGCCTTGCGACTTTCATTGTTCGGATCGATGTACTTGGGGGCGAACAAGTGCGATCCCTGCGAGCCGGGCACGTACTCCAGTATCCGTTATCCGCGTTGTTCCTTACCGATGCACTGGAGACCGGTCCAGTATTCTTCAGGTTCGATCACCCGCTGTTCGCGTGGCAGATGATCTGGCAGCATCTGCCGGAGGCTTTTGGCGGCGCTGGTGCTGCTTTACCGTAGAAGCTTCTTGCAAAACTATCCAAATCAGTGGTGGTAGCGGTGATCCAAGCGGCATGGAGGGGTGCAATTCTACCTGACTACGTGCGTGGTCTATGTGCGTGGTCGGCACATTTTCGCCGTCTCCCTCCGAAGACATAGGTGATTCGTCACCAATGTGGTCTCGTCGTGGTGGGTTTCAGTCACAATGCGGTATGCACGCGCCGATCCCTTGGCTCCTGCTCGACATTGGAATACGGTAGTCATGCGTATGGATGGCCTTGTTCAGTGCAGCAGGCGCAGCAGTTGATTGCGGTGAGTGCAAGCCCCCCGAACATCAGGTGGCAGGTCAATGGTGCCCATGCACCCGTACATGACGACCGCCAGAAGAGGCGCAACCATCACAAAAGGCCGCCGCCGTCTCAGTCCGCTCCTCATATGATGCGACCAGCGGATACCTCTCGTCCGCCAATGGGCTTACCCATGCTATCCAGGGTTTGAATTCTCGAAAACAGGTACAAGCTCCCGAGTCCTCGTCAACCTGGCAAGATGCAGCAGCAGCTATCGTGGGAGACGTTTAGCTTCCTGTGCTGGCACCCAGTGTGCGCGCTGGCACGGTGCAGGATGGCGTGATCCAGCCGCCCACATGCCCATTGTGCCGATTTAAGGCACCTCTGGCGAGCGCCGCCCATACCGGGTGTTCATCCACTGCTTCATTGCACCCCCCATACCCCACCCGAAAGCACCCAAGCCAATGAGTGTCATGAGGGCCAAGATTAACGAAGTAGGCAATTCGCCGATACTCAGTGCGTCGAGGACGAAGGAACAAATCATCAAGATGGATCCAATGATACCTACGGTCAGGTAGCGGGTCCCATTCTTCACAGGAATCGTGTAGTACGCAAGTACCGCCATCAGCATTGTACACAGGAGCGCGATCAAAAAAGGTGTAGTGCTCATCTGATACCTCCCAAATCCGGTGTTAATGCTACCTTTTCATTTCCCGCTGTGCAGAATCACCCGGTCATCACCGATGCCGAAACGGCATGGGTATACGGAAGAGATTAGTGAAATGCAAATCCATGCAGGAGGTGGTGACTAACGACCCTGTTAACCCTGGTGATTTATCTGGGCTAGAAAATCCGATGCCACGCGCGGTGCTGGCATGCGGCTGCTGCGGCCAATATACTATGGGCAGTGACCTATGACGCACCGACGGGTTGTTGCATCGTGGCATGGCGCTGGGCGGCAAGGTGCTGCGCATGCGCCAGCGCCTCCGGCCCAAGCCTGAGCTGCAGCTGCTGCATAAGGTGCAAGGCCTCTTGATCCCCCTGCTGCGCAGCCTGTGCATACCATGCGTAAGCCTCGGTCAGACTTGGCGGCATGCCCAAGCCGTGTTCCAGCATCTGTCCCAGGTGGCGCTGCGCTGAGACGCTACCGCCCTGCGCAGCGCGCTGGTACCAGCCGGCGGCTTCGCCGTAGTTGACGGGCGTGCCCTCGCCCCGCATATGACAGGACGCCAGGCTGAACTGGGCGCTGACGTTGCCTTGCGCAGCAGCATAGGCCAGCCACCGGACCGCTTCCGCCAAGTCCTGTGCCACGCCGCGGCCAGTATGAAAGAGCACCCCCAGGTTGCACTGTGCCCCAGGATGTCCCTGGTTGGCTGCCGCCCAAAACCATCGCGCGGCCTCTACGAAGTTTTGCTCTACGCCCGCTCCACTATAGAACGCACACCCGAGCATGAACTGCGCTTCCGGATCGCCGCGCTCGGCCAGCGGCCCGTACTGACTGACGGTCTTGGCGGTCACATGCGACTTGATGCCGGCGATGGCGCGATCCCGCGCCCGGCCCATCAGTGCGCGGGATTGCTTTTTGACGGCCGAGGCGATAGCCCAGCGTATCCACATGAGCTTGCTACATTACGCGGAGCATTCCGGCACTGGCAGGACCGTTCATGCAAAGCAGCCGTGGGATACAGCGCTGCGCTGCCATCATCGAAGCCGCTCTGCGCCCCAAAGAGCTTTGGTCATTCCCTGAAGCCATCGCACGCGAGTGTCGTTCGGTGCCGCTCGGAAAGCTGCCAGTGCGAACCCTGGAATCGGCCGTACGCCCCTGAGACGCAAGCCATAACTGGTGCGATTCCTGGTACTGGTGCAGGGCCGACCGTTGACCATCGTCAGCCCCTCGCTGCAAATTGCTAGGAGCAAGCTTCAGGATAGTTCTGCGCAGCCCCATCGTGCGTAGCGTTTATTAAGCGGAAGCATGCCGCAATCAGTCCGTGGTCGCTGTATGGCCGGTCTACACCATCGCAGGAAGGTACGAAGGCGCTCGGAGAAGCGAATGCCGTCATGAAAGCGGGGCGAGGCGGTCGAGCATTGCGCCTCTGGGAGCACGTTGGTGGTATGTGCAGCGAAGGGCTGGGCGAGCGCTAGTACTCTTCCTCATCGAGTGCGCGGTTGTCAATCTCCTCTTTGCGGATCATGACCCGCTGTTTCAATTTCGCCAGATTGAACGGGTCAAGTTCCTGCTCCAATCTGGATACGCCCTGCCTGCCTTCATCATTACCGCGATCCGCAGCCAGTGAATACCAGATGTAAGACTCCACAGCATTTTCTTCCACGCCGTGCCCGATGCCGTAGAGATAGCCCAGGCGTGCTTGTGCTTCTTCGTGTCCATTCTCGGCCGCCTGAAGGTACCACCGCGCAGCTTTTCGTGCGTCCGGTACTCCTTCAAATCCTATGTAGAAAAGATTTCCTGCCGTGAATTGGGCTTCCATATGCCCCTGCGCTGCGGCCTGCAAGAGCCACCTGCCAGCCTCCCTATAGTTCTTGTTCAGGATATTGCCGGTGTAATACATGTTGCCGAGCTCGTATTGTGCACGGGGGTCTCCTTGCTCTGCAGCCTTTCTGAAGAGAGTGGCGGCAGCAATGCCATCGGCCTCAACCCCTCGGCCCCGCGCGAACAGGCGCCCAAGCAGGACCTGAGCATCAACATCGCCTTGGTCGGCCGATTGCATAAGCCAGTACACTGCTGTCTCCGGGTCTGGGTTTTCCAACAGCAGACCGGTGTTGAATCGGATCCCAACGTGACGCTGCGCCCGGGCATGGCCCGCCTTCGCGGCCCGCATAGTCCAGCGAAGCGACGCTTCCAGATTCTTCGGGACGCCCTGGCCGTTCATATGGCAAGCGGCGAGCAAGTCCATGGCAGGCGCATGCCCCTGCTCCGCTGCGCGGCGCAGCCACAGCGCAGCCTCCACATAATCCTCTTCAACGCCGCGGCCATGCCAGTAGCTGAAGCCAAGCTTGTATTGTGATTCTGCATCCCCTTGCTCGGCAGCCATCCGCATCCAGCGAAAGGCCTCATCATAGTCCTGGGGCTTGCCGTCACCCTTGTAATAGCAGATCGCAAGGTCGTGCTGCGCCTTTGCTAATCCACTCCCTGCGGCTAACTCGAGGTACCTTGTTGACTTTCTGATGCTTTCAGCAGTGCCCTGTCCGCTCACATAGCACCGCGCCAGAAAATACTGCGCTGCAGCATGCTGCTGCTTGGCTGCGCGCTTCGCCCAGCGGATCGCCCTGCGCGGTTTGTAATACCCCGTGCCGGATCGCGAGTGAATAAGCGCCAGCAAGAACTGCGCCTCCCCATGGCCGCGCTGGGCCGCCTTGAGAAACCATCGCGTCGCTTCCTGCATGTTTTCAGGGACATCGATGCCTCTGAAATAGATCTGTCCTAAGTCCCACTGTGCCTCCCGGTCGCCCTTGCGCGCACGCCGCAACAGCGCTTGGTGCTCTTTGGAAGAGTCTCTTGACATATTGGCCCGGTGACCAAACCGAAAGGGTGTGAACGTACGCGCAGCATAGCGTTTTTGTTCAGCACATCGGGATGTGTTCAGCCGGAGCCGTGCGGTGTCTGGGGCCGCAAGGGCCGTCCGCCCGCTTGCGCGGTGCTCACCTGGCCACGGAGCCAGCCCGCTTTGCACCAATGCACCGTCGAGGCACCTATTGTCTTGCGCACATTGTAGATTGACTGCAGCGCAGCATCCCTTAGGCCCTCTTAGCGGCCTAGCACATCCGCCATGCACTATCAAATGCGACGTCGCACTTTAGTAGAAGAACTCAAGAGGCATCCATGGCTGCGCAGTCAGGATCTGGCGCAGACGTTGCACGTCAGCACGCGGACGATTCGCCGCGATGTTGCGGCGCTGCGTATTCAGGGTATGCCCATAGAGGGACGCCGCGGCAAAGGGCTGCGGCTCAATGAAGGATACTTCCTCGACCCGGTAACCCTTGCCAGCGACGAGGCTGCGCTTGCGGTGGTTGGGAGCACCGTTGTCGCTGCGCGGCTGAGTGCGGATGTGCAGGCGACAGCCCAGTCGCTGCGTGCGCGCGTTCTCAAGAAGGGCTCCGAAAAGCTCCAGGCGCATATTGAGGGGCTCGAAGCAGACTTACTGCTTGCACCGGACGAGATGGGAGACCGCAAGCACGAAGCGGGGAAGCTGGAACGTGTGCGCCAAGCGCTCGTCAGCCGGATGGTGCTCCAATTCGGATCAGACGACAACCCTGAGCTGTTTCACCCGTACGGGCTAAGCTGGGGGCAGGGCCGGTGGCTTGTCATCGGCTACAGCGTTGCGCGATGTGCAGTCTGCAGCTACCGCGTGGACGCCCTCGAGCGTATCAAGATCGGCACCGACACCTTCACGCGGCCGCCCGCCTACACGCTCAGCGACGCTCCGCCGAAAGATGAAGCGGCACCGGCACGGGTGCAGTTTGATGCGCCCAGCTCCCGCTGGATCGTTGCGACGACGCCCGACTTCATCGAGACAATCCACACCAGGGATGATGGCATCGTAGTGACGCTGGCCGCAGAGCCCGAGCCGCAGGTGCTACGGTGGATCCTGGGCTGGGGCGCGCACGCCCGCGTCGTAGCGCCGCTCGCGCTGAAGCGGCGCGTGGCCAAGGAGGTGGCCGCGATGGCGGAGGTGTATGCGACCAAAGAGCCCATTCAGATACGGCAGTCCACCTTGTTTTGATCGCAGTACCGATTAACGGCGTGCACGCGGTATCTTTGAGGCATTCTCTGCCTGCGCCCTTATGAATGCACGCTGCTTGCAGATCGCGGGCTGGATCGACCGTCTCAACGAGCGCGTAGGCCGCGCGATGTGGTACCTGACGCTGGGCATGATCCTGGCTGGGACCTACAACGCGCTGACGCGCTACCTGGCGCGCAATGCCCGCATCGACCGCGAGGAGGCCACTGGAATTGAGCACCTGTTGCACATGATCGGCACAGTTGCGATGAAGATGAATTCGAACGTGTTCATCGAGCTGCAGTGGTACCTGTTCAGCATCGTGTTTCTCTTGGGTGCCGCCTATACGCTCAAGGCCAATGCACATGTACGCGTGGACGTTTTCTTCAACCGCTTGTCGGCGCGACACAAGGCATGGGTTAATCTGCTCGGAGGGGTGCTGTTTCTGGTGCCGTTCTGCGTACTGATGCTGTGGACCTCTTGGCCAGTAGTCGTGGATTCGGTCATGCGCCTGGAGGGTTCACCCGACCCTGGCGGCCTGCCACGCTACCCGCTCCTTGCCGTGATTCCCCTGGCGTTTGTGCTGCTGCTTTTGCAGGGCGCCGCACAGATCATTCGGAACATCGCGCGCCTGCGCACCAGGCGCGAAGCGTAGATCATGGGACCCGAGTGGCTTGCTCCCCTGATGTTCGTGGCTGCGCTGCTGTTCATCTTTTCAGGGTATCCCGTTGCTTTCGCCTTAGGCGGCGTGTCCATCGTGTTTGCAGTCATCGGGGTTTCTACGGGCTACTTCGACTGGCTCTTGCTTTTGGCGCTGCCCGACCGGCTCGCGGGTATCATGTCCAACTACATACTGCTGGCGGTACCCTTCTTCATATTCATGGGGACCATGCTGGAGCGCAGCGGTCTGGCGGAAGATCTGCTCAAGACCATCGGGCAGCTCTTTGGGCCGATGCGGGGCGGACTGGCGCTCGCGGTGGTCTTCGTCGGGGCGCTCTTGGCAGCGGCAACCGGGGTTGTAGGTGCGTCTGTGGTGGCGATGGGCGTCATTTCGCTGCCCATCATGCTGCGCTACGGCTACGCCAAGGAGCTGGCTTCAGGCGTCATATCCGCCGCTGGCACCCTGGGGCAGATCATACCGCCGAGCATCGTGCTTATTGTGTTGGCCGATCAGATGGGCGTGTCGGTGGGTGGACTGTTTGCGGGCGCGCTGGTGCCGGGGCTCATCCTGGCGGGACTCTATGGCCTCTATGCCATGATCGTGGCCATGGTCCGGCCCAAACAAGCGCCCGCACTCCCGATAGCCGAGCGCAATATCGCGCGGGGCGTGCTCCTTCGAAGGGTGCTGCTGGTGATGGTGCCTCCTCTGGCACTCATCCTGGTGGTGCTGGGCAGCATCTTCGCCGGCATCGCAACGCCCACGGAGTCCGGTGCTTTAGGGGCTACGGGGACGATCCTGCTGGCAGCGGCGAATCGACGCCTGACCAGGCAGAAGCTACGTGAGGCGCTGGAAGAGACCACCAAGCTGACTGCGATGGTGATGATGCTGCTGATCGCTTCGACGGCGTTCGCACTCGTCTTTCGCGGACTCGATGGCGGCTTCTGGATTGAGGGCATCCTGACCAACCTGCCGGGCGGCGTGATCGGCTTCTTGATCGTAGCCAATCTGTCGATATTTGTACTCGGCTTCTTTCTTGACTTTTTTGAGATCGCCTTCATCATCATACCGCTCCTCGTTGCACCGGCAGCTCAACTTCTGTCGCCGATGCTGGGCGTGCCCGCCAGCCTGACCCTTATCTGGTTCGGTGTAATGGTGGGGGTCAACTTGCAGACATCTTTCCTCACTCCGCCGTTCGGATTTGCGCTGTTTTACCTCCGAGGCGTTGCGCCCAGCAGCGTATCCACTACCGACATCTACCGGGGCGTCATTCCCTTCATCGTGATACAGGTGATAGGCCTGATCATTCTGATGGTCTTCCCGCAGGTCGTCCTCTGGTCTTTCCAGGGCAGCTAGTGCCCGTGCAGATAGTCTGCAAAGGTCTGTTCGCTGGTTCCGAACCATGCGGAGGAATCACGGCCCCAGGCTGCATATGAGTCATAGATCCTGGCGTATTCTGGATCGCTCGTGCCCTCTTTGAGGAGCTCCTGCGCGCTGGCGTAGGCCGCATCCAGCATGTCTCTCGGAAAGGCACGCACCTCCGTGCCACCTTCAACAAGGCGGCGAAAGGAAGCAGGATTCACGGCGTCATAACGTGAAAGCATGTACTGGTTGGCCTCCGCTGCAGCGGCCTCGAGCGCATGCTGATAGTGCGTGGGCAGCGCCTCCCATGCATTCCTGTTGATGTAGAAAGACAGGTTGGCTCCGGGCTCCCACCAGCCCGGGTAGTAGTAGTAGCGCGCGACCTGCGCGAAGCCAAGCTTTTCGTCATCATACGGTCCGACCCATTCGGCGGCATCGATGGCTCCGCGCTCCAGCGCCGGGTAGATCTCGCCTCCCGGGATCTGTTGCACGGTCACGCCCAAGCGATCCATCACGCGTCCACCCATGCCAGGGATGCGCATGGATAAGCCGCGCAGGTCCGATACCGCGTTGACCTCTCGGTTGAACCAACCACCCATCTGCACGCCCGTATTCCCTCCGGGAAAGTTGATGATGTTGTAGTCGGCAAAGAGCGCGCGAAGCAGCGCAATACCGCCGCCATGGTAGGCCCAGCTGTTGAACTGCCGCGCGGTCAGCCCGAAGGGGACCGTCGTATCGAAGGCCAAGGCCGGGTTCTTGCCAATGTAGTAGTACGAAGCGGTGTGTCCTATCTGCGCGGTCCCTTTCTGGACCGATTCCAGCACTTCGAAGGCCGGTACCAGCTCACCAGCAGGATAGACCTGGATTCTGAACCGTCCGCTGGTCAGGTTGCCCACCCGCTCCGCCATTACTTCAGCAGCGCCGTAGATGGTGTCCAAGCCGCGGGAGTAGCTTGACACCAAGCGCCATCGCAGCGCCGGTCCGCCGGTCTGGACGGCAGGCGCGCCGCTATCTCCGGAAGCGCAGGAGGAGAGCAAAAGGCCCGCAGACGACCCGAGCGCAGCTGCTTTGACAAAGTCACGACGTTGCATGAACAAACCTCCTTTATTACCCGCGGGGACGAAGTGGGCGCATGACGACTTCCGAAATCAGATAGTTGTCGGGCCCTTCAAGGATATGCACGACCGTGTTCGCAATGTCTTCGGCCTGCATGGGGTTGGGCGCACCACGGCTGCCGGCTGCGCGCGCAAAGCCAGTCTGCACAGATCCCGGGCAAACGCTGGTAACCTTGATGCCATCTGCGCGCAACTCCTTCATCAGCGCCTCGCTGAAGCCGCGAAGCCCGAACTTTGTGGCATTGTATGCGCTGATGTTCGCATTGCCGATGATGCCTGCGATGGACGCGATATTGACAATGTGTCCGCCAAAGCCTGCCTGCGCATTCTGCGCCCGCATTAGCGGTATCACGGCCCGCGTGCAGTAGAAGACGCCCGTCAGGTTCGTGTCGATCTGCGCCTGCCACTGATCGGTTTCGAGCGCGTGCAGCGGCCCGAAGCGGCCTAGGCCGGCGTTATTGATCAGAACATCGATTCGCCGCCCAATCTTAGCGAAGGCAGTGGCCACCTGCGCTTCGTCCGCGACATCGCACGCCACCGGCACGAACGCACTGCCCAGCGCAGCGCGGATCGCCAAGAGTTTTTCTTCGCGGCGCGCCAGGCCGTAGACGCGGCTCCCACGCGCCACCAGCGCGCGCGCAAACGCGCGCCCCAGTCCGGCGCTCGCACCCGTAATGACGACAACCTTGCCTTGGAGATCCATTGCGCAATATCAGGTTCGGGTCTTACCAAATTCGTAAGGGTCGGTTCATGCCAGGCGGAAGCACAGGCCAAGTGGGTGCGCTCTGGAACCATACCCAGGCAGCGCAGCCGCGTGCGTCTGCTCGGAGGAGGCAGGGCCTCTCGTCGTGCGTAGCCGCCGCCGCGCAACCTGGACGGCAGGCCAGCCCTGCATGCGCCATCACAACAAGTCGGCGTACATTCCCAAACGCGCATCGCGCAGGGGCCAGCGCGATGCGGAATTCTGGCATAACATCATGCCCATGCCACGCGCAGCGACCGACCTCTTTGCCCGACACATCGCTTGGACGAGCGATACGCCAATCGGTTTGGAGGTCGTGCATGCTGAAGGGCCGCACATCATGCTAGCAGACGGACGCCGCCTCATTGACTGCATCAGCGGTATAGCCGTCTCCAGCATCGGCCACCGGCATCCGCGCGTGATCCAGGCCGTGAAGGCGCAGCTTGATCGCCATCTGCACCTGATGGTGTACGGAGAGCTGATACAGCGCCCGCAGGTGGAGTATGCCGCTCGGCTCTGCGAGCAGCTGCCTTCGTCGCTGCAGACGGTGTACTTCACCATGACGGGCACGGAAGCCAACGAGGGTGCACTCAAGGCTGCCAAGAAGTACACGGGGCGCGCCAGAATGGTCGCTTTTGAGCGGTCCTTTCACGGGGACACGCACGGATCCCTGAGCGTGACCGGACGCAGCATCTATCGCGCGCCGTTCGAGCCGCTTCTGCCGCAAGTGGATTTTCTGCCCTTCGACAACGTAGCGGCGCTGCGCCATATCGACCGAGCCACGGCGTGTGTCATCACTGAGCCCATCCAGGGAGAGGGCGGCATGAATGTACCTTCGGACACCTGGATGCAAGCGCTGCGCCGTCGTTGCACGGAAACGGGAGCGCTGCTCATCTTCGATGAAATACAGACGGGCTTCGGGCGCACCGGGACCCTCTTTGCCTTTGAAAACTTCGGTGTGGTGCCCGACATCTTGACGGTGGCAAAGGCGATGGGGGGCGGCATGCCGTTGGGCGCGTTTATATCAAGCAGGAGAATCCTGAACGCCTTGCGCCGCGATCCGCCGCTGAGCCATGTCACGACCTTCGGCGGACATCCGGTTTCCTGTGCGGCAGCCCAGGCTGCGCTCGCGGTGCTCTTGGAGGAAGGTCTGCCTGCCCGCGCCCGCAAGATCGAGGCGCTGGTGCGCCAGCGGCTTGATCATCCGAGCATCGGTGAGATTCGGGGCCGCGGGGCGATGCTGGGTCTTGTATTTGCGGATCCACCCCTTGCGCAGGCGGCGGTGCAGCGATGCTTGGATCAGGGTGTCCTGCTTGGTTGGACGCTACACGCGGGCAGCCTGATACGCCTGGCACCGCCGCTCAACATTCCCATGGCGGTGCTGGGCCAGGCCTTAGACGTCATCCTGGCTGCGGCGGACGGATAGCATTTCTACAAACTGCGCATAAGCCTCGTCATAGACCGCATGGTATACCGGCTCAAAAGACCGATCCGTACGGCTCATCCTGTCCATCGCCATCGCGAGCGTCTGGGCCTCTGTGCCGGCCGCCGCCAGGATCGCCGCTCCCATGGCGGCCTCTGGACAGGCCGCGCGGTGCATCGGGCGCTGGCAGACATCCGCCCGGCACTGCATCCAGATGTCGCTGCGACTGCCGCCGCCCGTAGCATATACCGCGCCGCCGCTGGTGCCCGCAGCGCGGTCGAGCACTTCATAGGCCATCCGCTCCAAGAGCGCTGTGCCCTGGAGGCAAGAAGCATAGCGGGCAAGCCCATCGCCATCGGGGCTTGCGAACCCGCGCATGCGGCCATCCGCAAAGGGAAAGCGTTCGCCCTGCCGGGCCAGCGGATACGACACGTACGGCGAAGGCAGCAGGGCCTCAGCCCGGCGGTCCAGCACCCGTGGATCCTCACCAGCGAACCACTCTCGTATCCACCCCGCGCCTGTATTACTCGCGGCTCCCGGCAGCCAGCGACCACCCGGCAGCTTATGTGAATACAGGTTTCGGCCTCGCACGGCTGTGCTGCTGAGTCCTTTGAAGATGAGCGTGGTCCCAAGTGCTGTGTTGTAGTCCCCAACGCGCCTGAGCCCACTCGCAACAGCGCCGGCGACGCCATCGGTTGCGCCCGCAACAACCGTCAGACCACTGCGGAGTGCGGTCTCTTGACTTGCGACGCCGGATACGCGCCCGACCACCGCGCCCGGCGCCACCACCACAGGCAGTCGATCTCGTATGGACGCATCGATCCATTGGGGCCAATCCTCGCGCTCTAGGTCAAACCCCATCTTCAACGCATTGGAGTAGTCTGACATAAACGTTCCTGTCAGCCGTCCGACAAGCCAATCGGCGGGGTGACACAGCCGACGGGTGCGCTCATACAGCGCGGGGCGCTGGCACTGCACCCAGAGCGCCTTGGGGAGTGAAAACGACGGCGCGAACGCGTAGGGCAGGCCGTGCGACACGGCTTCGAGTGATTTCGCCTCCATCCGCGCCCGTGCGTCGTTGTACATGATGGCCGGTGCCAGGGCGCGCCCGTCCGCATCGGCACACACGAGTGTGCCGGAAGTGGAAGTCACCGAGATGGCCTTAAGGTGCGCCTGCCCACGGCCCAAATCCTGCATCAGGGCCTGCGTCGTCTTGCGCAGCACGCGCCACCAGTGGTCAGGGTCAGCCGTGCGGCCGTCGAGCGACAGGCGAGCGGCTGCCGCCACCCGGCCATCGGCCCTGGCGACGATGCCGCGAATGCCGCTGCTGCCTAGATCAATGCCCAAAAAGAGCGGACCCCTTGCCATGGCGGAGGGGGAGGGATTCGAACCCCCGGTACCGGATGGTACGCTGGTTTTCAAGACCAGTGCATTAGACCACTCTGCCACCCCTCCGCAAGCGAAAAGAGCCAGACTGGGTCTGGCTCAGGCTGAGCGGAGAGGGTGGGATTCGAACCCACGATGAGCTGTAAACCCATACTCCCTTAGCAGGGGAGCGCCTTAAGCCGCTCGGCCACCTCTCCGGGTGCTTCTACTACGGATGATATAGGGATAGCGCGTAACGCAGATGGTGGGCAAAGGATCCGCAAAGGCCCCGTTGCTGCACCCCCGCTGCGCCTTTCCCGGCCTACGCGGCAGGCCCAATCCCCGCGATGGGCTGATGGCAGGCGTCCAGCGAATGCAGGCGTGTGCAGACGCTGAGGCCGGGTACGCGCTACGGTCTTGTGTACCGCGGAAGGGCCTTATCGAAATTCGAACCGCCTGTCGGCGCCATCGCGTTGACCTCGTGCGCGGCACAAGGTCCGGGCTGCTTTATGTTGCAGCATCCTCGAGTGCGTTGGCACCGGTGATGATTTCGAGGATCTCCGTCGTGATGGCGCTCTGCCGCGCGCGGTTGTACTTCAGCCGGAGCGTACGCAAAAGCTCGTTGGCGTTGGAGGTGGCGTTGTCCATCGCTACCATGCGCGCGCCCTGTTCCGCAGCGTTGGACTCGAGTAGTGCGCGCCAGATCTGATAGTTGACCTCCCGAGGCAGGAGCACATCAAAGATCGACCGGCCATCGGGTTCAAACAGATAGTTGGCGACAAACTGCTCTTTGTAATTGGCGTCCTTGATACCGCCGGCTGACATGACCGGCGTCAGGAACCGATCAGCCGGTATGGGGAGCAACGGCTCGACGATCCGATTCTGGCTGATGGTATTCCGGAATTCGTTGTAGACAATCTTGACCTCGTCCCAGCGCCCGGCGAGAAAGCCATCGGCGGCTATTTCGCCGATCCGCTGTGCCACCGAGAACCGGAGCGAGCGGAACACGCCGCCAAAGTCGTCGACCATCTGGTACTGCCGCTTGGCAAAGTATTCCTGTCCCTTGCGACCCGCGGCCAGGATATAGAGCGCGCCCGCCTCTTGCGCAGCGCGATAAGACGAGGCAATGAGCTGCTCTGTACGCTTGAAAATGTTGGAGTTGAACGCACCCGCCAACCCGCGATCCCCGGTGACCACGACAATGAGCGCCCCGCGCACTTCCGGTCGCTGCGTAAAGAGTGGATGCACTTCCTCCGTGAAATCGCCATGGTGCACCAGGTGGTAGAGCATCTCAGCGATCTTGTTCGCATACGGGCGCGTCCTGAAGATGGCTTCCTGAGCGCGACGAAGCTTGGCGGCCGCGACCATCTTCATGGCGCGTGTCACCTGCTGCGTGTTCTTGACGCTGCCGATGCGGGTCCGTATGTCACGCAGCGTGGCCACAGCGTCAGGTCTTGTACAGCGCTGCGAGCCGCTGCGCTTCTTCTTTGAAGGCTGCCCGGGTGCCATCGTCCAGCCTTCCCGTTTCCCGAATGGCCATAAGCGCCGCCGTCTGCCGGGATCTCAGGTTTTCTACGAATTCTGCCTCGAACTGCTTGATGCGGCTTATCGGAATCTCGTCGAGCAATCCCTCGCCGCCAACGAAGATGATCGCTACCTGCTCCTCCACAGGAACCGGTGCATACTGGCCCTGCTTCAGAAGCTCCACCAGACGTTCGCCCCGGCGAAGCTGGCGCTGTGTGGTTGGATCCAGATCTGAGCCGAACTTCGCAAAAGCCTCTAACTCACGGTATTGTGCCAAGTCCAGGCGCAGCATGCCCGCTGCGCTCTTCATGGCCTTGATCTGGGCGCTGCCGCCGACGCGGCTGACTGAAATGCCGACATTGACCGCCGGGCGCACGCCGGCATTGAACAGGTCCGGCTCCAGGTAAATCTGGCCGTCTGTGATTGAGATCACATTCGTAGGGATGTACGCGTCCACCGCCCCGGCCTGCGTCTCGATGACCGGCAGTGCTGTGAGCGATCCTCCCCCCTTGACATGACCCTGAAGCGCGGGCGGCAAGTCGTTCATCTGGCGGGCAATGGCTTCGCTCCGCGTAATCTTGGCTGCACGCTCCAAAAGGCGCGAATGCAGATAGAAGACATCCCCCGGGTAGGCCTCGCGCCCGGGAGGACGCCGAAGCAAGAGCGAAACCTGACGGTACGCGACGGCTTGCTTGGAGAGGTCGTCATAGATCACCAGGGCGTGGCGACCCGTGTCGCGAAAATACTCCCCAATGCACGCCCCGGTAAAGGGCGCAATGAACTGCAATGGGGCCGCGGTGGACGCCGGCGCGTTGACGATCACCGTATAATCCCGCGCCCCATGGTTGTCCAGGGCTTTGGCCACTTGTGCAACAGTGGAAGCCTTCTGGCCGATAGCCACATAGATGCAGAACACAGGTTCGTCGGTCTCCTGTGAGCGCTTCTGACTGATGATGGTGTCAACAAGGAGCGCGGTTTTGCCGGTCTGCCGGTCGCCGATGACAAGTTCACGCTGTCCGCGGCCGATGGGAATCATGGAGTCGATCGCCTTGATACCCGTCACCAGCGGTTGTGACACCGGCTCCCGATAGATGACGCCCGGTGCCTTGCGCTCCAGCGGCATCTCCCAGGTCCGGCCCGTTAGCGGGCCCTGCCCATCTACGGGCCGCCCCAGCGGGTCGATCACGCGGCCCAGCATGCTTTCGGTCACTTGGATAGACGCGATCCGCTTTGTGCGGCGCGCCTCGTCACCTTCTTTGACCTCATGGATCGCCCCAAAGAGGATCACGCCTACGTTGTCCTCTTCCAAGTTGAGCACCATGCCGGTGACGTTGCGCTCGGGAAACTCGATAAGTTCGCCGGCCTGAACCCGGGAAAGTCCGTAGAGCCGTGCGATGCCATCTCCAACCTGCAGGACCGTGCCCACCTCGTAGACATCGGCGGCAGCATCGAAGCCGCCGAGTTCACGCCGCAAGATGGCCGTTACTTCGTCCGGCCGCATTGCCGTTGCCATAGGACTGAGCTAATTAATTGATTTGTCTGCGCAGCTGTGCAAGCTGGTTCGTTACACTTCCGTCATAAACCACATCTCCCACGCGCACAATGATGCCGCCGACGATCGATGCGTCTTGCACCATATCCAGCCGGACTTCGGTACCCAGCTTCTTCTCCAGGACCTGCTGGATGCGCCGCGCTTCTTCTTCCGAAAGCGTATAACGGACGCGCGCCTCTACACGCGTGATACCAAGCCGCTCGTCCCGGATGCCGCGATAGGACTGGGCGATCTGCAGCAGCAGTGCTTCACGCTTGCGCATGGTCAAAAGGCGCACAAACCGCATGGTAGTCGCATGCACCTTGGATTGAAAGACGGCCTCTAGCACGGCGCGCTTCTTTTCACGCGCGATGACGGGACTGTCCAGACACAGTCGCAGCGCGCGCGAGCCCTCCAGCACTTCCCGTATCAGGCGCATATCCTGCGGAACGGACGCTTCGGACTCTCCCAAGAGGACCGCCGCGTAGCGGCGCACAACAACCTGGTCGGTCATGATCCTAGTTGCGGGACATGTCGTCCAGGAAATGCTCCACGAGTGTGCGCTGGCGCTCGGTGTCCAGGCTTTCGCGCAGGATGCGCTCGGCAGCTAGGATAGCAAGACTCGCAACCTCGCTCCGCACCTCCAGGAGCGCCGCTTCCTTGTCGCGCGCAATCTCCTGTAGCGCCTTGGCATGCAAGGTGCTGATCTCCTCTCGCGTACGCTCCACCTCGGCGCTCCGAATGCGCTCGGCTTCTTCCCGGGCCTCGCGAAGCAGTCGCTGCGATGCCTGCTCCGCTTCACGCCGGGCCTCGTCGTTCCGCGCCTGCAGGGCGCGGGCTTCGTCCATGGCCTCCTGCGCGCGCGCGAGCGAACGGGCAATGTTCTGTTCGCGCTGCTCCAGGGCCGCAGTGATTGGACCCCAGGCGTATCGCTTGAGCAGATAGAGAAGCAGCCCAAAGACCAATAACAGCCAGACAAACAGCCCCAGGCTCGGCGAAAGAAGATTAGCAGCCAGGTACATTGTCGCTTGGGTCCGGGGCTACCCCTTGATGGTGAGCAGGAAGGCGATGACCAGGCCGAAGAAAGCCACGCCCTCGATAAGCGCGGCGGCGATAATCATCGATGTACGGATGTCGTTGGTGGCTTCAGGCTGGCGGGCGGTGCCCTCCATTGCGGGACCAGCGAGCTTGCCTATGCCAAGGCCGGCGCCAAGGGTAATCAGGCCAACGCCGATACCTGCGCCAAGCCAAGCCAATGCGGTAGGTTCCATGATCGTACGAAGACGTTTTATAAAACAGACTGTTGAGTGATGCGGTGCGTGTTAGTGCGCTTCTTCATGCTCTGCCATGGCCATGCCGATGAAGAGCGCCGACAAAAAGGTGAAGATGTACGCCTGAATGAGGGCGATCAGCAGCTCCAAGACGTTGATGAACAGTGTGAAGCCCACCGCCACGGGTGCTACGCCGTAGCCTCCGACGGGCCCGAACAACCCGTTGAACGTGAAGATCATGCCAATCAGGCTGAGTATGACCAGATGTCCTGCCGTCATGTTGGCAAAGAGGCGGATGGCCAGTACCACGGGCTTGATGAAGATTCCCATGATCTCGGTCGGGATGAGCAGCAGCTTGACAGCCACGGGCATGTCGGGCGGCCAGAAGATGTGCCGCCAGTACGACCGGGAGCCGTTGACCTGCGTCAGGACAAACGTGAATAGCGCCAGCGCCGCCGTAATGTTGATGTTGGAGCTAGCTGTAGCGCCCCATGGGACAAGCCCCAGCAGGTTGCAGGTCAGGATGAAGAAGAAGACCGTAAGCAAGAAAGGCAGAAACCGCTGGTAGTGCGCGCGCCCCATGTTGGGTATCGCGATATCGTCCCGAACAAAGACGATGAGCAGCTCGAGCGAGTTCTGGAGCAGTCCGCGCGGGGCACTGGTGCGCCCAATTCCGGCGGCGTAGCGGCGTGCCATGACGATGAAGGCCCAGAGCAAAAGGCCCGCTGCCAGAACTGCGAACATCAGATGCCGCGTGATGGACAGATCGATCACTACGGAGCCGCTCCGCGGCTTAAGCTTGGCGTCCAAGTGATGGCCGCTCGCAATCAGCTCCGACAGACTGGGTGCATGGTCCTCCTCCGCATACACCGGCACCAATGCGTTGCTGTTCAGTGCCGCCTTGGTGCTCCGATAGATCTGCAAGCCATACCTGCCGGTCTCGGAGCGGACCACAAAGATGCGGGGCAGCTCCACCTTTCCGAGCGGGGAGAAGTCCAGGTAGTACCCGTTGGCCGAGTGGTGTACGGCGTCAAACTCTTCCTCGTCGTCTGCGGCAAGGCAGGGGACGGCCAGGCCCACTACGAGCATGCAGAGCACCAGGCGCATCATTGTGGAAGCGGGCGTCGCCGGACCAGCCATGTGATCTCCAGGACCATACTAATGATCAGTGCGCCAAGCAGCGAGCCTACAAATACAGGGACATCCACAGCCAGCCATACCACGATGGCTACAACAGCGGCCAATGCCAAAAGCATCCGGACCAGCATGCCCCCAAAGTACAGTGCCATAAAGGTGCGCAAGTCCTGACGGAGCGCCAAGGCTGCGACAGCCACACTGAGTCCTGCATGGACCAGCGCAATCGCAATGCCTAGGCTCGCGCTAAGCAAGGGGGATACCATAGCGGTGTCATACTCCTTGAACGGCCAAATCTACGAAGGCGTCCCGCCGCGGCTATGGGCAATAGGTGAATTGTTGTCAAATCTATTCGCTGGAGGTGCGCCTGATCAGATAAACAATGCGAATGATCATGGCGGTCATGCCTAGGATGGCGCCCAAGCACAAGAGCCATGGCTCGGTGCCGAATAAGCGATCGGCCCAGTATCCCAAGGTCACAAATGCCAGAAGGCTGACGGCAAGCTGCCAGCCAAGCCCGAGGTAGGGGCCCGCGTCCCGAATGGCGTCGTACCGCGATGCCACGACGCGTCCCGCTTACTGGGCTGCCGACTTCGCCGGCACTAGTCCTCTCTTGTTGAGAGCCGTTGTGATGACCACATCCTTCTTCGTCTTCGCGTTGCGTTGCATGTTGCAGTCGCCATTGAAGAGGGCACCATCCTCTACAACGAGGCGTGCAGCAGTGATCGTTCCTTCAATCAGCGCCGTGCCCTTGAGCAGAAGCTGCTCTTTGACAATGATGCTGCCCTTGATCTTGCCTGCTATGGTGGCGCGCTTTGCATGAACGTCGCCGACCACTGTGCCGCCGTGGGATACGACCACGGCAGCCGATCCTTGGATCAGGCCGTTAACAGTACCGCTGATGCGGATATCAGAGTTAGCGGACAGGGTTCCTTCGAAGGTCGCGCCCGTGTCGATGATGTTGACTTTGGGGGGTACGCTGTTGGCACTGTGTTTTGCCATTGTGCCGGTGTTTCTTGCAAAAAGAGAGTGATGGTTCTTCAACGGAGTACGGGTTGATTAGGTTCTATTCCGCCGTTACAAGCCCAGAAGGTACGGCCGGGGGTCCTGCGCCAGTCCATTGTTCCAGATTTCAAAGTGCAGATGCGGGCCTGTGGTAAGCTGTCCCGTGTTGCCGCTCACGGCCACGCCTTCCCTTAGCTGCACGCGGTCGGCGACATCCTTGAGCAGGCGCTGGTTGTGCTTGTACACGGTGATGAAGCCATCGGCATGCTGCACGATGATGGTGTTGCCGCCGCTGTGCGTCCAGTCCGAAAAGATGACATGTCCTTCCCCGATGCTGCGCACGATCTTTCCTTCCTCGGTGGCGATATCCAAGCCATAGTGGCCTGTGCGCGCATTGAATGGTTGCGTCGTATAGCCGCTGACTGGGGTGATGGCGGGCAACAGCATACTAGGCGGCCGCGGCCGCGAATCGTACGATTCGGCCTCCATGGACGCAGGCCGAACAGAGAAGCGCTCCAAGAAGACGGCGGGCTGCTCATGGTCGGACCAGTCATCGGAAGGCAGTGCGTCGGACACTTCCAGGGGTCCGTACACTGCGCTCAGCGGTTCATCCATGTCCGCGGGTGCGGTCAGCGTGCTGTCGACTTGGCCTGTCAGGATCTGCTGCAGGTGCGTAACGTACTGGATCTGCATATCGACGGAGTCCTGGAGCGCCTGCACGCGCATCAATGCTGCAATCGTGCTGCTCCGAAGCGACTCCGTGCCGTAACCCGGGATGAGGTTGCGCACCGGCGTAAAGACCACGAAAAGCACTGGAACCAGCACCAGCACGCCGCACACTATCAAGGCGGCACGCCGCGCCGCTTGGGCCTGCACATCGTACCAGCGCTGCTGCGTCCCCTTCATATCAATGAACATGATGCGCCGCGGCGCGGATCGCCCGAAAAGCTCAGAAGCAAACGCAAACAGCTCTTTCATTCGTTCTTGGGCTTGGTCTATACCGGAGCCGGTGCAGCGGGGCGTGGGCGCACTAACGGAAGATAATTTCCGTCACGACATCGGAGTCGAGCGCTTTGTTCAGACGCCGCAGCCACTGGCTCCGCTGCAGGTGGAGCTCATGACGCCACACAGAAGACGAGACCGATACGTACAACCGGCCGCCCTTGATCCATGTTCGCCTGGTATGCTTGTTGATGCGTTCACCTGCCAGGCTGGCCCATGTTTCCAAGGTCTTGGCTTCCTCCAGCTTGGGGCCGATGCCCAGGTCCGCGATGAGTTCCTGGAGCACCATACCTATGCTGCGCGGCTCGAAGTCGTTGCGCATACGATTGGGTGGGGCGCATACGATGGAGTATACCCTACAAGATACAACCTTAAACCTTGCTGTACGGGAGGCGTACGACTCGTTTCCATTCACGCCCTTGCATCGCTTGTGTCCCTGAACGTGCATGGCCGCTTTGCGCCCTCACCCACGGGCCTGCTGCATGTCGGGAGTGCACGTACAGCCATGATAGCGTGGCTTTCAGCGCGAAGTGCAGGTGGGCGCTTCACGCTCCGAATAGAGGATCTGGACCCGCCGCGCATGGTTCCGGGGCTTGCCAAAGAGATAGCCCGCGACTTGGCCTGGCTTGGCATAGACTTCGACGCCTCGCCGGCGGTCGGCGGTCCGCATGCGCCCTACCGGCAGTCAGAGCGGCACGCGCACTATGAAGCGGCGCTTAAGGCATTGCATGTGGCGGGGCGGCTGTTTCCATGCAGGGTTTCGCGGCGGGATTTGCGCAATCTGGCCTCCGCGCCCCATGCTGCTGACCACGGACCGCCCTACCCGGCACACCTCCGCCCGGCTGCGCTGGACACTGATTGGTTCGACACCACGAAGGACGCAGCCATTCGCTTTCGGGTGCCCGACCGCACTGTCACCTTTGAGGACAGGGTTCGTGGACCGCAATCAGAGAACACTGCGGCGGTGGTCGGCGACTTCGTGCTGCGCCGTCGGGATGGTCTTTTCGCGTATCAACTGGCCGTGGTGGTGGACGACTTGCAGATGGGCATCACCGAGGTCGTGCGGGGCGACGATCTGCTTTCTTCAACGGCGCGCCAGATTCTGCTGATAGAAGCACTTCGCGGCACCCCGCTGCGCTATGCGCATGTGCCCCTGGTGCTGAGCGCCAGCGGCGAGAAGCTGTCCAAGCGCGATCAGGCGGCGACCTTGCGCGCACTCCGCGAAGCGGGCGTGCGCCCTGAAGTCTTGATCGGATACCTGGCCCATTCGTTGGGACTGATTCCTGTGCCGGAGCCGCACCGGTTAAGCGATCTTGTGCCAATCTTTGGTTGGTCCCGTCTGCGTGGAATGGCGCCCTGGCGTTTGCCAGTGAACCTGGTGCACAGCCTCCGTTACCCACTTGCCGCAGGGTGCGGCTAGAGTCTTAGATTAGCCTTCAAGCGATGAAACCCAGTGCTGCATACCTTTTGGCGTGCCTGCTGCCTGTTGTGGCACCTCTGGCGCGTGCCCAGGAGGACACCGTGCGCGTGCATCTGGAGCAGGTCATAGATCGCGCCTTGGAGGTCAGCCCGGATCTCGATGCTGTCAGGGCAAGGGCCCGCTATGCAGCGGCGCGCAGCAGTCTGGCGCGATCAAGTCGCTACTTCTCCGAGATGAAGATTGAGACGGCCTTTGCCGTCGTGCCCGGCCTGACCAATCCCAATGGCGTGTCGGTGGGTCAACTGTATTTGGATCCTGAGGTGCGCAATGACTATGCCAGCCTGA
The DNA here is from genome assembly GCA_951812585.1 of Rhodothermales bacterium. Taxonomy (GTDB): domain Bacteria; phylum Bacteroidota; class Rhodothermia; order Rhodothermales; family Bin80; genus JAAXGV01. Next base: position 1,849,642 of record OX638318.1, read on the forward strand.
GCCCCTACGCGCAGTCGGAGTTCGCGCTGTTGCAGCCTATCTACACCTTTGGTGCGCTCAGCGGCACGATTACCGCAGCGCAGCACGGGGCGGAGGCCGAGGCAGGTGCCGTGCGCGTCAAAGCGCAGGAGGTTGCGCTACGCGTGGCAGGACTGTATTACAGTGTGCTGCTGACGGATGCGCTCTATGCGCTGACGGGGCAGGCGACCGACGTTGTGGCGCAGGCAAAGCGCGAAATCGAGCGGCTGCTGGCGGAGGGTGATCCGGAAGTGGACGAAGCTGACCGGTACCAGGTGCTGATTACTGAGCAGGAGCTCTTAAGTCGTACACGCGAAGTCACGGAAACGCGCAGCATTGCGCTGGCTGCGCTGAATCGGCAGCTGATGATGGAGGGTCGCGCTGTGGCCGTGCCGGCGGAGCGGGTGCTGGAGCCGTTGCCATTTGTTCCGCTAACGCTGGACGAGTACCTGTCGCTGGCGCATGGTCTACGCCCTGAAATAGCCCAAGCCCGCGCGGGCCTGAATGCGCAGGCGGCGCTTGTCCAGGCCGCCCGGGCGGACTATTATCCGCAGCTGGTCTTTGGCCTGTCCGCGACGATATCGCGGGCGGCCAATCGGCATCGGCAGCCCAACCCGTTCATCAGCGACAGCTTTCGGCGCACGAGCATCCGCACGGGTATTGGCTTCAGGCAGAACCTGAGTTTCGCTCAGACCAAAGCCCGCGTTTCGCAGGCCGAGGCGCGGCGCGAGGAGATACGCTACCTCGTGTCTGCGGCGGAGCAGCTGGTGCGCGTGGAAGTGGAGCGCGCCTATCGGACGCTGTCCATTGCAGAGGCTTCGCTGGTGGCGCAGGACTCTTCACTGGCGATCAGCAAAGCGTGGCTGCGGGTCGAAACCATCAACTTCGACCTGGACCTCGGCAGCACGGAGAATCTGCTGGATGCGGTCCGAACGAACCTGGAGCTGGAAGCCCGCTACCTCGAAGCTGTGCAGCGCTACAACATGGCCGTGCTGGGGTTGCACCATGCGGTCGGGCTCCTGGGCCGCGGCGAATTGCCTTAGGTGCGCGTCCAGTGCGCCAGGGAGACATCCGGTCTTTCCCGCGCGCGCCGCTTGGTCGGCAGGGCAAGCCGTTGGCGCTGCAGTCCACGGGCCAAGGCGCTGACACCACGACTGGGCCGGGTGCTGATCCACTGCCGGCGTACTTCAGGCTAGAAGTCGGTGTCGGGCGTGGTCAGATCCAACGGCTGTATCCAGATGTTCCGGTAGCGCACGTCATGCCCTTCGGCCTGCAGCTTCAGGCCGCCGGGCGTGTCCGTGATGCCGTTGCCGTTATCGTTGCCGCCATCTAGGCCCGAGTTGGGGCCACCCCACACCTTCTCGATGGCCTGGTTGTGGTGCACCTTGACGCCGTTGAAGTAGAGCGTAACATGGGCGCGATCGGTGCGCTGACCGTCCTCGAAACGGGCCGCGCGAAAGACCACATCGTATGCGTTCCAGGAACCCGTGCCGTTGTACGGATGGTACGGAGCCGATGCCTCGTTGATTACGGCCGCCATGCCGTGCTTGGTGGAGTCTCCATCAAGGACTTGGATTTCGTACCGGTTCTGGAGGTAGACGCCGCTGTTGCCGCTTTCCTCCATAACAAGGAATTCTATGTGGAGCCGGAAGTCGCGGAATTTCTCTTTGGTGACGATATCTGCAGCGCCGTAGAGACCGCCAATAGCGGTGGAGTCGAAGCTGCTGACAACGGTGCCATCGCCGGCCGGATCGTCCACGATCTGCCACTTGATGGGCAGCTCTGCAGCAAAACGCGGACCTTCCCAGTAGGTCCAGTTGGAATCGAGCATCGCTCGTGTGCCATCAAAAAGCACCGTGGCACCTTCCGGTGCCGCGGCCCCGACGCCGAGTTGCGCCGCGGCGGGCATCGTTGCAAACAGCAGTGCGACCAGCGCAGCAATCTTTATTGATTTCATCGTTGGTGTTGTTGGTGTTATCCGTGAGTGGAAAAACAAATATATGCAATGTGCGCTTGCCTGGAATCCTGGCGGTGTCCCTTCGGTTCAAATGGGTTGGCAGGCAATGAACGCAGCATACTGTAGCATACTATGGAGAAGGCCACCTTTGGCGCAGGGTGCTTCTGGGGCGTGGAGGCGCTCTTCAGGCGCACGCATGGCGTTGCGGACACGCGTGTGGGATACACAGGCGGCACACTGGAGCATCCAACGTATCGGGAGGTCTGTACAAGCCGGACCGGACATGCCGAGGTTGTGGAGGTCACCTTTGATGACAACGTGATCACCTATGATCAGCTCTTGGACCTGTTCTTTGAGAACCATAATCCGACGACGCTGAATCGTCAGGGTCTGGACTTCGGTACCCAGTATCGTTCAGCGATATTCTACCATTCGTCTGCACAGGAGGCGGCGGCCCATGCGGCCGTCGCGCGACACGCGCCGCAGTTTCGGCGGCCTATCGTGACCGAGATCGTTCCGGCGACGACATTCTACCCCGCCGAAGAATACCATCAGCGCTACCTGGAGAAGCGCGGCCTGGTACACTGCCACGTCTAGGCCTGCGGTCACCCTTGAGGCGCATGCGCGCATCTGCGCGTGCGCAGCCGGTCCTAGAGCGTGTAGGAAGTCACGAAGGCTTCCGCAGCATAGAATTCGGGAAGCCCCAGCCGATTAAGCGCCGTCGCCGTGGCGGTGTTGCGATCCCGCGCGCGCTGCCAGAATTCGCGTTCGTCGTGCGCCCCAGGAAACATTGCCCGGTCCTTCTGGCTCTCGTGCTTGAAGATGGCTTCAATCTTGCGCGTCATCTCTGTCTTTGATATGGGCATGAACACATCGGCCTTGTGTATCTCCCACTCCTGCCAGGCACCCCGGTAGAGCCAGACCTTGGGCCGCACAGCCGCGCTGTCGCTGTACGCTGCGAGGGCACTTTGCACCGCCACATAGCACATGCGATGGGTGCCATGCGGGTCGGAAAGATCGCCCGCTACAAATATGTGATGGGGACGACGCTCGTGCAACAGATCCAGGACAATGGCGATGTCTGCCTGACTGATCGGCTTCTTCTTGATGCGCCCGGTCTGATAGAAGGGGAGGTCCAAAAAGCGCGCATGCTCGGCTGACAGTCCCATCACCTTGATGCCCGCAATCGCTTCCGAATAGCGGATGTTGGCTTTGAGGTGCTGTACTTCCGTGAGGTCCATAGCGCCCGGTCGCTTGGATCGCAAAAAGCGCTGTATGCGCTTTTTGCGGTCGCGAAACTGCGCCATGGCATCGCCGGAGAGCCCCATCTCCCGGTAACTCATTTCAACGAAGCCCAAATAGCGCAGCACGTCTGCATCAAAAACGGCGACGGAGCCGTTGGTCATGTACGCAACGATGATGTCGTTGCTGTTGCGCACCAGCTTGTCCAGCATGCCGCCCATCGAGATGACATCATCATCCGGGTGCGGGCTGAACAATACGACCCGTTCATTCTTCGGCAGCCCGTCCTGGTAAACGATGCGCCTGCGCAAGTCGTCAAACACGCGCAGGCACAGCGCATCAATATCCGGGTAGGCGTAGACCAGCGTGTGCAGGTGATTGTTGTGAAAATCAGCCGCCTCCAGGCGGAGTAGCGCCTTGCCCAGATTCTCCGAAAGCCAGAGCACAGCCCGCTTGGCCATGGTGTAGTCCCAGTCAGGGTCCCGCACCAGCCAGGGCGTTTCTTCGCGCGTGAGCGCACTGGCCGCTGGGCGGTCCGCATAGATCGCAGCGTGCGCATGGTTCTGCAGAAAAGAAGCGACTACTTCTCCGGTGATCGCTCCTTCTACAGCCCGCTTGATGATGCCGGCCTTGTGTTCTCCGGTCGCCATCAGGATGATGGTGCGCGCGTTCAGGATGGTGCCGACGCCGATGGTAATCGCCTGCCGCGGCACGTTGGTGTCTCCATAAAAGCTGCTGGCTGCGTCCTTGCGCGTAAGCTCCGTGAGGATCACAGCCCGCGTGCGGGTGGTGCGCCGCGATCCCGGTTCGTTGAAGCCGATGTGCCCGCTTCGGCCGATGCCGAGAAGCACCAGGTCCAAGCCGCCATGCGCCGCAATCTGCGCTTCGTAGTCCACGCAAAATGCATCTAGCATGTCTGGAGGCAAGTCGCCCCGCATGACATGCACCTGTGCAGGAGGCACGTTGATGTGGTCCAGTAGATTCTCGTGAATGAAGCGGTGGTAGCTTTGCAGACTGTCAGGGCTGATCGGATAGTACTCGTCCAAGTTGAAGGTCACCACAGTCGAAAAGTCCAGTCCTTCGTCCTGGTGCAAGCGAATGAGCTCCCGATAGACGCCCAAAGGCGTAGAGCCAGTCGGAAGTCCCAGCACCGTCTGCTTCCCTTCTGCCGCCTTCGCGCGAATGAGGGCGGCGATGCACCGTGCGACCTTCTGCGCGACCTTGGCGGGGTCCTCGAAGATATGCACCGGTATGCGCTCGTGGCGCGTGCCCTGCGCCTTGCGGGGCGAGGCGTCCTGACTGTTGGTGTTAGCTGCGCTCATGAACGGCTTGGTCCTGTAATTGCCCTACCCTATAAGTTAGCACCTTCGCGCGCGCCGCTGCCGCGCCCCGGATTAATATGCAAACATCCGCACGATGGCGGGCTGATTCGGGCGAATTCGCGGAAATCCAACAAACATTTTCAGCTCATTCCCTTGAAAAATCGGCCTAGGAGCGCTACCTTGACACCGGTCTTGCAGTACAGTCAAATTATACCTGTCATACCGGCAAGTTATACCTCCGTCGTAATTCATCCATTTCGTGTCGCGCAGCCCGCGGGTGAAGGAATCTGCCCCCGGGTTCACAACACATAGCTTAGGTCGTATGGAACAGCGCACTAGAGTACTCATTGTCAGTGGAGAAGTAGCGCCCTTTGCGGGCAGCTCCGAAATCGCCTCCATCGTTCGGTATTTGGGGAAGCTGCTGAATGACAACGATGACTACGAAGTTCGCATCATGATGCCGCGCTATGGAACGATCAAGGAGCGTCGCAACAGGCTGCACGAGGTGATTCGTCTCTGCGGCAAGAAGATCCGAATGGGCAAGGATGTCCAGGCCCTAAAGGTCAAAGTGGCACCTTTGCCGGGCAGTCGGCTGCATGTCTACTTTATGGATAACATCAAGTTCTTCAAGCGCAAGGGTTTGCACAAGGACGCGGAGGGCGTGGTATTCAAAGACAACGTAGCGCGGAGCCTGTTCTTTTCGCGTGCGGTACTGGAAACCCTTCGGAATCAGCTCTGGAAGCCCAACATTGTCCATGCTTTTGGCTGGATCAGCGGCCTGATTCCGATGCTTTTTGCGGAGGCGCAGCATGAAAAGCTGCTAAGTAATGCCAAGGTGATTTACACGCCCGACAATGTTGACGCCCAAGCGATGCTCACCAACGATCTCGTAAAGCGGCTGCAGTTGTCGTTCAATGGGGAGATTGCCGGGCTCAGCCTGTGTGACGTAGGGATCAAGTACGCGGACGCGACGGCCTATCCGTCCTCATTGGATCCGTCCGTGAACGGCAATGTACACCACAATGTGCACTTCAGCGCGGAACATGCGCCTATGCTGAAGCAGGCCATGGCGCTGTACAGCGGAGAATTCGCGGCGTTGGCACAATAGTTGCACAGAACACAGTTTGGGCTTGGGCATCGTCGAACCAACGGCGGCCTGGCTCATTAGAGCTGGTTCTGCACACGAATAGCCGGCCGGGTGCGTTAATGGCATGCCGCTGCTGGTAGTAGCCTATGTCGCGTCTTTGCCTTTTGGCAGTCCTCTTGGCAGTCCTTTTGGCCGCTTGCAATGATCCTGCCTCCGACTTGGGTTCTGACCTTTTGGGGGGTGGCTTAGAGCCTGATGTCTGGTTCACGGCACCGAATTCATTCGATACGATGCCGTTTGCGGACATTACCGGGCAGGCGCCGCGCGTGTTGGCGGGGGCGGTGGATGATCCGCTCTTCGGTTCCGTGACCGCGACTGGCTACATAGACTTTGACACCGGATTCGATGGCACCGCACCCGCTCTGGTTGGCGCAGCCGTGCGCCTTAGGCGCACGTATGTGTACGGAGATACGATGAGCATGGTGACGTTGGCGGTGCATGACATCCTGGAGCAGTGGGACCCTACGGGCGTCAAGGCCGATTCGGCTTTGGTGCTGGGGCCAGAGATCATCACGCACACCTTTCTCAGCACAGATTCGGTGGTGCTCATTCCCATGCCGACGGCCTGGGTGAGCATGTATGAAGACACACTGCGGAGCAGCGGCGTGGATTCGCTCTTTCATGGCCTGGCCTTTGCTCCGGTGGATGGTCAATCGGTCGTGGGCTTCATCAATAGCGGAACGGTGCTGGAAGTGTACAGCGCAGATGACACGACGGCGTTCAACTTTCAGCGGTCGCTGACTACGACTACGCGCATGACGGAGCCTATGCTGCCGGAAGCGCGCGCAGCCATGCAGGACGGGACGGGGCCGGGGGTGCGCGTCACCTTCGACCTGGATTCCTTGGCCACTCAGCCGATCAACGGCGCGGCGTTCCTTATCCACGCAGACACGGTGGCTTTCCAGGATACGCCCATGGACTTTGTTCGGCCGATGGTTGAAGAGCTTCAGCTGGTGGCTGTCAGAAATGAGGACGATCCTGCCCTTCTGGTGGGACAGACACGGATAACAGATGAAGGCATCTTCAGCTTCAGCGGCAGCGAAATGGCCACGTTCTTCTACCGCATTCTGTTTGGGCTGGAGGAGTACGAGTACCTGGAGCTGCGGGTGCCAGTCCTGGACAACACCCTCAACGGCTTGTTGCTGCACGATGTCGACAGTCCAGATGCGCCGCCGGAGCTGCGCCTCATCCTGAGCAGCTGATGAAGCAGAGATGGTTCCATGCCGGGGTGCTGGTGCTGCTCTTAAGCAGCGCGCCTGCGGCGGGTCAGGGACGCGATGATGGCTCGCTGTACTCGCGATACGGACTGGGCGAATTGCGCTCATTCGCCTCGTCCCGCGCCCAGGCCATGGGCGGCGGCGGCACGGCGTTGTGGTCGCTGAACTACGCCAACTACGCCAACCCGGCCACGCTGAGTCGACAGTTTCTGGTGCGCGCATCTGCGGGCATGCGCTTCGACAACATCACCACCATCGATGGGATAGGCGCCGACAAGACGCTGCTGGCGGGCTCGTTCAGCGCAGTGCAGTTCGGCCTGCCCGTGTTGGCAAACAGGTTGGGGCTGGGATTCGCGTTTGAGCCCTATTCGCGTGTCAACTACAGGGTTACGACCGATGGCGCGCTTGATTTTGATCCCACCCGTGCCACCACGGCGTTCAGAGTGGTGACGCAAGGCTCGGGCGGGCTGCAGCAGCTCCGGCTGGGCCTTGGCCTGCGGCTCGCGTCCCTTCTCAGCATCGGCGCCAGCATGGACTACCTCTTTGGTGTTACGCAGCAGTCTCGGCGAACGTCGTTTGACTCGGTGAACCTGATTACCTCCAACGTCGCGCATTCGACGCGCATGCGGGGTGTGACGACCACGGTGGGCACTATCGTGAGCTTTTCCGCTGGCGAGGACCGGGAGATTTCGATCGGGGGCACGGCGACGCTGCCGGCGACGCTTTCAGCCGAGCGTACGCACACCCTCGGTGAAAGCCTTGACCTGGACACCCTGGGCGCGGTCAGCAAGGGTGATATTTCACTGCCGGTGCGTACGGCTGCCGGCATAGCCTTTTCCTCCCACAGCCGCTGGGCTTTCACGGCCGATATGCGCTTTGAGCCGTGGACCGAGTTTCACAGCGCACTGGATTTGCCGGGGTATGATCGGAGCGCGATGCGGAACCGCAGACGCATCTCGGCGGGTGTGGAGCTGTTGCCCGCGGGAAGCAGCGTGACGGAAACGTATCTGGCGCGGACCGCCTACCGGCTGGGATTTTACCGCGATGTGGCGTACATCAGCCCCGTGCCCAGTGTGGACATCACAATCCAAGCAGTCACGGCGGGCGTCAGCCTACCGACTCTTTTCGGTGGCACGCGCCTGGACATCAATGTGCAGGTGGGACGCCGTGGCAGAACGTCTGGGATCTTGGTACGAGATCGGTTTGTTACGCTCTCCGCTACGCTTAACGTCGGAGAGCGTTGGTTCCTCAAGCGGAGGCTCGGATAGACTGCGACTATTTTCATAAATTACCCAGGCTTACCATCGCCTACGCCCCATGTACCGTTCAGGCTTCTTTCTGGCAGCAGCGTTCGTCGTGCTTTCTGCACCCATGGTTGTCCGCGCCCAGTCGGGCCAGGAGCTCGACCCGGAATCGCTCACGCAATACAGTCTCTATTACGAGAACTACAAAGCCAAGAACTACTTGGACGCGCTGCCTTATCTGCACTGGATTCTGCAGAACGATCCGGCCTTTCCGCGCAACAAGGACCAGAACTTTGAGCGCGGCGTGGAGATCTACGCCGCGCTGGCAGAGGCGGAATCGGATCCGGCCAAGAAGCGCGTACTGCTAGACAGCGCGCTGGCCATCTTGGATCGCGCGGTGCCGGTGATGCAGGCCGTGGGTGGCGAAATAGACGAGTTTGAGTGGACGCTGAAGAAGGGACGCTTCATACAGGCGCGTATTGATCAACTGTCCGACATCAAGAGCGAGGCCATTGACGCATACTGGGCATGTTACCGGATGAAACCGGCGGAGCTTGACCCTTACTACCTCGATGTACTGGTTGGTGATCTGTATACCACGGGCGACCTGGGCGGCGCACTGGATTTTCTGCGCGAGTTGCAGGACACACGCGGCGAGGAGGCCGGCGTCACAGGGATCGTCTCCAAGTACTTCACCGTCATTCCGCCCGAGGAGCAGATCGCTTTCCTGGAGGAGCGGCTAGCAGACAAGCCGGGCGATCAGAAAATCATCCTCCAACTCTTCGAGTTGTACCAGCAGGAGATGTACCACGACAGGATGATGGCACTGGCACCCCAGGTGCTGGCCCTGGATCCGACGCCGGAGATGCTGCGGCTCTTGGCTAGGATGTACCTGGAGGACGGGGATGCGCCGCAGGCTATGAGCATCTTTGAGCAGCTCAAGGCGCTGCCGGACGTGGAGATCAAGGCTGAAGACTATTACAACATGGGCATCGCGCATCAGGATCTGGAGGAATTCGGTGAGGCGGCTTCCTTCTACCAGCAGGCGCTGGACGCCGATCCTGAGTACAACTCGGCTGAGCTCGCCATCGCCAACCTGTACGCCACGGCGGCGTCCACATGCGGCATCGACGGGCGCGAGCAGGCTGCGGTGTTTTGGCTTATTGCCGATGCGTACACCCGTGCGGGTGATGCGGCGGGCGCACGCAGGATGCAGACGGCCTTTCCGACGGCGGAAGACATTTTCTATGTACAAAAGTGGACCAATGGCGAGCGCACGCAGGTGAGCTATTATTGTCGCGGCTTAACCATCAGCGGCAGCACCACCGTACGGCAGCAGTAGACTCTTGAGGCGCTTGCTGCACATTGAGCCCAGGCCATCAGTATCACGTGCCATGGTCTATGCAGGTGCAGCAGACTCTTGAGGTGCTTGCTGTACAAAAAGCCGGCCATCCCCGCGGGATCGCCGGCTTTTTGTTGCCGCTGGGCCGTGCTGATCATTTGAATAATTGATTTTTCGCGGATGGCAACCATCAGATCGATAAGAGCTAGGCAGATTCTGGACAGTCGGGGCAATCCGACGCTTGAGGTTGACGTTACGACGGATCGTGGCATTCTGGGCCGCGCGGCGGTGCCGAGCGGGGCCTCAACCGGGGAGCATGAGGCCGTAGAGCTGCGAGACCGCGATCCCTCCAGGTACTTGGGCCAGGGGGTGTTGTGCGCTGTAAAGAATGTCAATACGGTGATAGCCGACGCCCTCCGGGGGCGCAGCGTGCTGGATCAGGCGGCGCTCGATCAGCGGCTCATTGACCTGGACGGCACACCCAACAAGGCGCGCCTGGGTGCCAACGCGATTCTGGGGGTTTCGCTGGCCGCGGCCAAGGCAGCAGCGATCTGCGCAGCGCATCCGCTGTATCGCCATATTGGCGGCCGCGGTGCGACGACGCTGCCGGTGCCGATGATGAACATCATCAATGGCGGCCGGCACGCAGACAACCGCGTGGACATGCAGGAGTTCATGATCATGCCGACGGGTGCGAAGACCTTTGGCGAAGGGTTGCGCATGGGCACCGAGGTGTTTCATCACCTTAAGCGGGTTCTTAGCGACAAGGGCTACAGCACGGCCGTGGGCGATGAGGGCGGCTTTGCTCCCAACTTGCGGTCGAACGAAGAGGCTATCGAGGTCATCCTGCAAGGCATAGAAAAGGCGGGGTATGTGCCGGGGGACGACATCGATCTGGCGCTTGATCCTGCCGTGTCGGAGATGTATCAGGATGGCGCGTATATTTTCTGGAAGAGCGATCCGGACCGCAAGCGATCCTCAGAAGAGATGGTGGCACTGTGGGAGCGGTGGGTGTCGGCCTATCCGATCATGTCTATTGAAGACGGGCTCGACGAAAACGACTGGGACGGCTGGTCGCTGCTTACACGCACACTCGGGAGGCATGTGCAACTTGTTGGTGACGATCTATTTGTGACCAATGTCAGTCGTCTGAAGCGGGGCATCGACACAGGTGCAGGGAATTCTATCCTGATCAAGCTGAATCAGATCGGGACCTTGACCGAAACCCTGCAGGCGATTAAGATGGCGCGCACGCACCACTTCAGCGCGGTTATCAGCCACCGTTCGGGAGAAACCGAAGACACCACGATTGCCGATCTGGCCGTGGCCACCGGCAGCGGGCAGATCAAGACCGGTTCAGCCAGCCGCAGTGATCGCCTGGCCAAGTATAACCAGCTGCTGCGCATCGAAGAGCAGCTAGGCAGCGCAGCCCGTTATCCGGGGAAAGAAGCCTTTGCGTTGCTCGGCCACTGGCAAGCGGAGTAGTGTCATGATCGGCGGGCATTCCACGCGGTTCTCACGCATTGTTCTGCTTGTGGCGCTCACCATCCTGGGCGCACTGTGGTTTGTCTACTTTGACAGCTTCAGCCTGATGAAGCGGCGGCAGTGGAACCAGGAGTTCATGGAGTTGCAAGAGGAAAACGAGCGGCTGCGTGCGGAGATCGCCGTGCTGGAAGCGCGCCTCGAAGCGCCGCCAACGGACGAAGAGATAGAAAAGATTGCGCGCGAACAATATGGCATGCGGCGCAAGGGCGAAACGGTCTACCGCGTAGAATAGTAGCCTGTGCCAGCATACGCCGTCGGACTGGATCTCGGAGCGACCAGCATCAAGGCCGCACTCGTTGCGCGGGATGCCGGGATTGTGGAGTCGATGCAGGTGGACACCGGTGCGCGGCGCGGGCCTGACCATGTTCTAGGTCAGTTGGAATTGGCGGTCCGCGGCTTGGTCGGGCATGTACCGACGGAGCATATTCAGGGCATCGGCGTCGGGGCACCAGGCTCCGTTGACCTGGATCGAACCACACTGATCCGTCCGCCGAACATCCACGGCTGGGATCGCATCAACGTGCGACAGGCGCTGCGCGCGCGTCTCGACTGCGACTGGTCTATCGTTGTGGACAACGATGCCAATGCCGCTGCGCTTGGTTCCGCGCATTACGGTGCCGGTCGACCCTACGACGACTTTATCATGGTGACGCTGGGCACGGGTGTTGGCGGTGCCATCATCGTGGGCAACAAAGTGTTCAGAGGCACGAAGGGCGCCGCGGGCGAGATCGGCCACATGACCATAGACTACGCAGGCCCGCAAGATCGCGCGGGCGTGGCCGGAGCCATTGAGGCCTATCTTGGGCAGCGCTTTTTGTCGTCGCATGCCCGGCGGCGCCTGGACGCGCACCCCGACAGCGTGCTTTACGCTATGGCCGGAGCGGAGCTGGCGCTGCTGACGCCAGCGATGCTGGCGGCAGCAGCGGAGGCGGGTGATACCGGCGCGGTCGAAGTCTTGGCATGGGCGGGCCACAAACTGGGCTGCGTGCTTGGAAGTTGCATCAACCTTCTCGATATTCGCGTGGTGGTCGTTGGCGGCGGGATTTCCCAGGCGGGTGCATTCATTTTGGAGCCGGCCCGCCAGGCCATCCTGCGCTACATCAAGCCAGGCATGCACGACGGAGTGGCCATCCTGCGGGAAACACTTGGCAACGAGGCGGGTATGCTGGGTGCTGCCTACCTGGTGTTTGAGCATGCCCATTCGCATGTGTCCGCTGCCAGGGGTACGTAGCGTCACGCGGCGTTGGCTTCCTCGGGCATTCTTCCTGTTGATCCTGTGCGTGGCCACCGCGCCGCAAAGCAGTGCGCAGGAAGCGCTGACGCAGCCGGTTACCTTCAGCGCTTCCGATTCGCTCATCCTGCGCTTTTCCGATGAGACGGGCGATAAGGGCCGGCTGGTCGGGGCTGCTTCTGTCGTTTACGCTGATGCGCAGCTGGAGGCGCACGCGATCACCATCCTCTTTGACGAGGAGACGCTTGAGGCCCAGGGCCTGGTCGCCGATACCGGTGTAGTAGGGCGGCCGAGGTTCACCCAGGCTGGCGAGTCCTTCGAGGGTGCGGCTCTGGCCTACAACATGGGCACGGGGCGTGGCCGCATCACGCAAGCCAGAACCCAGTTCAGCGAGGGATTCATACAGGCTGGCGTTGCAAAGGTGCGCGAGGACAGCACGGTGTACGTCCAAGGGGGCGTCTACACCACCTGCAACTGCGCGCCGGACGAAATTCCTTCCTACTCGCTGCGGGCGGCAAAGATGAAGGTCGTGGACCAGAAGCGTGTGTACACCGGCCCGATCCAGCTTTACATCTTCAATATTCCCACACCGATCTGGCTGCCTTTTGGGTTTCTGCCGTACCAGCAGGCGCGCCGCAGCGGGCTTCTGGCACCCGAGTACGGGGAGGATCAGCGCGGATTCTATCTGCGCAACTGGGGCTGGTACTGGGCGATTAACGACTACCTGGATTTTCAGGCGCGCTTCGGGCTTTGGACGCAGGGAAGCTGGCAGGTGCATCCGACATTTCGTTACAACAGGCGGGACCGGTACACCGGCACACTGGACTTCGACCTGGTGCGCGAGCGCAGTGGCGAGCGGGACGATCCTGATGTTGTCGTGCGCAGCAGCATTCGCCTGGCCTGGACGCACAACCAGACGCTGAGCCCGGGCGCGCGCCTGACGGGCAACGTCAATCTGACTACCAGCAGCTACCTGCAGACCGTGTCCGACCAGTACAACGACAACGTGCGCCAGTCGGTGGGTTCGTCTGTGCGGTACAGCAAGCGCTTTGCGGGTGGTCGTTCGCTGTCGATCAATCTGCGCCAGAACCAGGTGCTGTCGACCGGATCCGCGGATTTGGCGCTGCCCGAGCTGTCCTTTTCTCAAAGTACCAAGACGCCGTTCAAGCGTGCGGCTTCCACCCGTAATCCGAGGTTGTATGAGCGTTTGCAGTACAGTCTCAACTCGCGCGTCACCAACCGTTTCAACTTTACGCCGCTCAGCGAAGCGGAGCTTATTGCCCGCGGCGACACGTTAGCGGATGGCACGCCGGCGTCGTATGAATGGTGGGAGGTGCTCTTCGATCAGGCGCAGTACGAGCGCGCCACTGGTCGCACAGGGAGCCGGATTGATTTTCGCGCGTCGCACCGCATCCCCATCGCGGCTCCTTTTGCGATCAATGAGCTTCCGCTTTTGGGGCAGGTGCGGCTCAACGTGTCGCCGAATGTGAACTACACCGAGGACTGGTATCTGGAAACCGAGCGTCAGACCTTGGATTCCACCGGCGTGACGCGTCGCGAGGATGTGCCTGGCTTCTTTTCTCTTCGGCAATTCAACATGGGGGTTTCCGCAAACACGACCGTATACGGGCTTTTTCCTGTGCAGCTGGGTCAGTACCGTGGGCTGCGCCATACGGTGCGGCCGCGGCTCGGCTTTTCGTGGCGGCCGGACTTCAGCACATCAGGCTGGGGGTATACGCGTCCGTTGTACGATGTGGATGGCATGGTGGTGGTGGACACGCTTCAGAGCGGTGCGGTTATGCCGCGGCGCTATGGCGTGGTGACGGGCGTACCGTACGGGCTTTCCCAGTCCATTACGTTCGGCGTTGACAACACCTTCGAAACGAAGCGGGTCCGCGCAGATTCCACGGGCGACGAAGAGAGCCGGGTCATGAAGCTCTTCAACGTCAACCTCAGTAGCAGCTACAACATGGCGGCGGACTCGCTCCGGCTGGCGTCACTGCGCATATCCGCGCGCACCAATGTGCTGGGCAGGTTCAACCTGAACATTTCCGGTACGCTGTCGCCCTACGGGTTGGATGCTGCGGGCACGCGCATGGTGGATCGTTATGTGTTTTCGCTTCGCCGCTTTCGTTTTGCGCGGCTTACGCAGCTGAGTGTGCGCGGCGACTTTCAGCTTCGCGGGCGTGGGCGCGGGATGCGGCCAGTCCAGTCTGCGGCGCAGGCAGGGCCGCAGGATATGCCGGCGTTTGACGCTCCGTCGAGCGTTGGCGTAGGCAATCCTTTTTCGGGCAGTTCGGGCTTCTCGAGCGGCCTGGGCCAGTCCGGTGCGCAGGGCTGGACGCTCAACGTCAGTTTTGGTTACCGCATCAGTCGTCCATTGACCAAGCTGACGCGCAGCGCCACGGTCAACACGCGGTTCGGCTTTTCGCTGACGCCCACCTGGCGCGTGCAGGGCCAGTCGGGCTACGACTTTGAGCGCGGCAAGCTGGTGACCACCACGCTGAATATTGCGAAGGAGTTTGAGTGCTGGGACATGGCTTTCCGCTGGATTCCTTTTGGCACATTTCAGTCCTGGGGCTTCGATCTCCATGTGAAGAGTGGCCGGCTAAGCGAGTTTCTGCGCCTGCGTCAACCCAAGTCCGAGCGCGACCGCCGTTTCGACCGCAGTTTGTCCCGCTGACCCAGCGCTCCAGCATCGCTTACCGAGCAGTCAGCAACCATGTATTCCGGAGCACCGTTACGATTTGCGCGCTAATCAAGTCATGTCACAGCTGCTGCGTACACGAGAAGCGTGTGGTGTGCCCCCTTCAGCCTGCGCTGCCAGCTTTCCCTGATGTTCAGATGGCTCTGCCTCCTATTGGCGAATACGAAAACGTCCCCCGAGCATTCTCCTTCAGTTCGTGGCGCACCAATCATGGTTAATGGCTTCGAGGCCGTCTCGTCGCCACAACTTCGGCGAAGAAGTGCTAGCAGTCTGCGTGGTCACAATAGACCCCTTCATGCAAGCACGATTCTATATGAGCCTGCCATTATACAAACGGCGATCATGGCCGATCGTTGCCAATGATGCCGCCGGGACCAACCGTGAGCAGTACGCACTCTCCGCAGACGAGCTTCAAGCGGCCCGCGGCGCGCCATGATCTGGATTTGCCCAAGCGCTTTGGCGAGCCCAGCTTCCTATCGCTCCATACGCGATCGGTGCTCGGCGTGTAGCGTGGCGAGAGCTAGGCTATGCCTTCTTTCCACGCCCTGAAATGCTTGGCAGCCAAAATTCAAAGTCTACGCCGACCTTAGGCGACTGGCCCTTCGCGTTTTTGACCAAGGCTGCAAGCTTTTCGAGAATATTACTCTTAGCTGCGTTGGACAGATTCACATCGATGAACCCTTGTTCATTGCAGATTGGATGCCAAACCGCGGAGGGTCGGCCCACAGGGCGGGTGGATAGCCTTTTTAATTCGTTGACTTCCAAGAACTGCTTGGGGCCCTTTGCGTGCCATTCGAGCAGCCACTCTGCCACTTGCACATACGCTTGCTTTGCGTTTTTTGTAGGAAACCACTTGCGCCATGTATTTGACTCATGATTAAACGTCCGCCAGGCTCTCGGCAGTTTGGAAGCCGTCAACTCACGGCCGTTGTCAAGCAGGAGGACATTGGGATCCAGGACACGTCCTGAATCGATTTCCTCTTTCGGCGGCCTGTTATCGTTATCGGGTTTGGGCTGTGGTGCTATCTCGACTGGTGTTTCTGGCCGCTCGAAGTGCTGCTCACTTGCCCACTGCGTCCAGGCCTGCTTCACTAACGCGCGCATCGATTGACTAATATGCGATCCCTTTTTTTCAAACTTATTCTCTTTCCAAAGGCAATCCAAAAACCCTTTGCTTGGCTGCTCCAACGTTCTGTGCCACCAATGATCGAGCTTGAAAGTGAGCAGCCATTTCCGAGCATGGAACAGTAGCCTGCGTGTATCTGCATTGGGATACTGCTCTGCTATTTCGAACAGCCAGCCAAAGACCCGTGGGCTCAGCCAATTCGCCTTGGTCACGTCAAACGTGATAAAGGGCTCTAAGCTCAGCGCATTGGTGTAGTCCAAGCAGAACCAGTACCAAACCGATCCATTGGTCCATGCCGCTATGTGGCAATCAGGCAGCTGATTGAAGTAGGGTCTTATCTCAGTCTTGACAGTGTTGCCAATAATTGCTTCTTTGGCTTTGGCTTCAATCACCACAATGGGCTGGTTCGCATGGTTGCGCAGGGCGTAGTCCACAGCGCCCTTTCTGCCATCGGGATAGTCGATCCGGAACTCTTTTTTCACTCCACCGTTGTACACATCGAGCGGCCACCCCAAGGCCGTCAGGAAGGGTTGTATAGCATACAGGCATACTTTTCTCTCGTCCCTCGGTCCGATATGCTCCAGATTGCTGCGAGCCTTGTTCACGGCTTCCTCCAGATTACGGCGAAGCGTGTCCGCGTCTTGCCGCGATTCGATGTGTTGTACGTTCATGTCTGAAATCATTTTCGAGCCAGACTCAACTCAATATATGCAGACGCACACAGCAATGTAAAGCAACGACGCCTGCCAGGCCGGAGGCGGCTTCAAGACCTGTCGCACTCAAACCGTCCAGGGTTAGAGGCAGGTGGGCAGCTGGCAGGTTGCAACCAAGTCGGCTTTGCGGCCGGATGCCCGGCCGACGCCAAAATGTTCGCCGGTGATGAGTGCGCACTTGCCGCCGGGGCGTGTGCTCAGGCCAGATCGAAACGGTCGAGGTTCATCACCTTGTTCCACGCCGCCACGAAGTCGTGCACGAAGGCCTCCTCCCCGTCATGGGAGGCGTAAATCTCCGCAAACGCGCGCAACTCCGAATTCGAGCCGAAAACGAGGTCGACGCTGGTGCCGGTCCACCTCAGTTCGCCAGTTGTGCGATCACGTCCTTCGAACCGGTCGTCGGTATCCTCTGACGCTTGCCAGTCGACACCCATGTCGAGCAGGTTTACAAAAAAGTCGTTGGTCAGCGTCTCCGGGCGGTCAGTGAAGACGCCCAGGCCAGAACTCCCGAAGTTGGCGTTCAAAACGCGCAGGCCACCGATCAGCGCGGTCATCTCGGGGGCGGTCAGTGTCAAGAGGTCCGCCCTGTCCACCAATAGCTCCACGGCTGGTCTTCTGCTTCCGTTTGCGCGGAAGTTGCGGAAGCCGTCGGCCTTCGGCTCGAGCACAGCAAACGATACAACGTCGGTCTGCTCCTGAAGCGCGTCCGTGCGTCCGGGCGCGAACGGCACCTGCACAGCATGCCCGGCTTTTTTCGCCGCCTGCTCGATGGCGGCACACCCGCCCAGCACGATCAAATCGGCAAGCGAAACCCGCTTTCCGTCGCGCTGTGCACCGTTGAATTCCTCCTGGATTCCCTTCAAAACCGCGAGCACCTTAGCCAGCTTGGCGGGTTCGTTGACTTCCCAGTGGTTCTGCGGCAACAGGCGAATCCGCGCTCCGTTTGCCCCGCCGCGCTTGTCGGTCCCGCGGAAGGTCGACGCCGACGCCCAGGCGGTCGAAACAAGCTGCGATATCGACAGCCCTGAGGCCAGAACCTTGCCCTTGAGGTCCACGATATCACCAGCACTGATCAGCTCATGGTCAACCGCTGGAACGGGATCCTGCCACACCTGCTGCTCGGACGGCACCATCGAACCAAGGTACCGCGCGACGGGCCCCATGTCCCGGTGGGTCAGCTTGTACCAGGCGCGCGCGAAGGCGTCTGCCAGCTCATCGGGGTTTTCCATGAAGCGCTTCGTGATCGGCGCGTAGATCGGATCCACCCTCAGGGAGAGGTCTGTCGTCAGCATCATGGGGGCATGTGCCTTCGACGGGTCATGCGCGTCCGGAACGGTGCCCGCGCCCGCGCCATCTCTTGGAGTCCATTGCGCTGCGCCGGCAGGACTTTTCACCAGCTCCCACTCGTACCCGTGCAGGTTTTCCAGAAAGTTGTTGTCCCACTTCACCGGGTTGGTCGTCCACGCGCCCTCCAACCCGCTAGTGACAGCATCGCCGCCCTTACCGGTGCCGTAGCTGCTTTTCCAGCCGAGTCCCTGTTCCTCCAGTTCGGCACCCTCCGGCTCGGAGCCGACATACCGGCCCACCTCGGCAGCGCCGTGCGCCTTGCCGAAGGTGTGTCCACCGACGATGAGTGCGACTGTCTCTTCGTCGTTCATCGCCATGCGGCGAAAGGTCTCACGGATGTCCCTCGCCGCCGCGAGAGGGTCCGGCTTTCCGTTCGGCCCCTCCGGATTCACGTAGATCAGACCCATCTGTACCGCGCCGAAAGGCTCGTCGAGCTCGCGGTCGCCGCTGTAGCGTTCGTCCCCGAGCCAGGTGTCCTCAGCTCCCCAGTCAATGTCCTCCGGTTCCCACACATCCTCGCGGCCTCCGCCGAATCCGAATGTCTTAAGGCCCATCGACTCCAAGGCGCAGTTGCCGGCGAAGATCATCAAGTCGGCCCAGGAAAGCTTGCGGCCGTACTTCTGCTTGATCGGCCAGAGCAGCCGGCGTGCCTTGTCGAGGTTGGCATTGTCAGGCCAGCTGTTAAGGGGCGCGAAGCGCTGTGTGCCGGCACCCCCGCCCCCGCGGCCATCACTGATGCGGTAGGTGCCCGCGCTGTGCCAAGCCATCCGAATGAAGAGCGGACCATAGTGGCCATAGTCGGCCGGCCACCAGTCCTGCGATGTGGTCATCAGCTCGAAGAGGTTCTGCTTCAGCTCGTCCAGGTCGAGCGACTCGAACGCCTTGGCGTAGTCGAAATCCTCGCCCATGGGATCCGCCGAACGAGCATGGCGCCTGAGCGGCTTCAGGTTCAACTGGTTTGGCCACCAGTCTTTGTTGGTCGTGTGCATGTTGTGTTTTCCTTTAAGTTGATACGCTCAATCGAATTGGTTCGGTCAACCAATAAGCTGCTTCCAAGTAGGCTTCGTGCGCCCGCCATGCCAAAAGCACAGGCCGCAGGCCATAGTGTGGCTGCACTGGCCTGGCAACAGCGTGCTTTGGGCTACTTGCGGGCGGGGACAACCCAGGCGTCGGTCACAGGCTGAAGCCCTTCGTGCTTGAACATGCGGCCAAGATGACCGCGCACAAGCAGATCGGTGCCGCGACAACGGTCCAGAACAGACTGTATCAGAAGCCGGCCAATACCGACGCCCTGCACATCAGGCTCTACGGCCAGATCAACGAGATAGCTGTACAGTACGCTGTCCGAAAGTACACGCGCAATGCCGACTAGGCGGCTGCTCTTCCATGCGGTGAGCACGAGCGAAGCGTGCTCGAACATCGTCCACAGCGCCGCTGGATCCGATACCGGCCTGCGGAGCGGAGCCCGGCGGTACAGCACGGCAATACGGCCCGGGGTGAGGCCATCAAGTCCCTCACGGATTTCAATCTCGCCCGTGGCGTCGGACGATGCGGCGTGCTGGGGCGTATAGCGCATTATGCCGCAAGTGCCCGACGCACCTTGTCGGAAGCATCCGCAAAGTGGGTCGCAGTCTGAAGCGTCAATTCGCTCTCTTCCAGTACGCGGCGTCCCTCCTTTGCATTAGTGCCCTGCAAACGGACAATAAGCGGAAGATTGATGCCGACCTTTTCGGCCGCTTCCACAACGCCACGTGCCACACGGTCACAGCGCACAATGCCGCCAAAGATATTCACCAGGACAGCACGGACGTTTTCGTCGCTTAAGATGATCCTGAACCCCGCTTCAGCGGTTTCCGCACTCGCCGTACCGCCTACATCAAGGAAATTGGCAGGATTGCCCCCCGACAGCTTGATGATGTCCATGGTGGCCATGGCCAGTCCGGCGCCATTGACCATGCAGCCCACGTTGCCATCCAGCTTGACATAGTTGAGGTGATGCTTGCCTGCTTCCACCTCCAACGGATCTTCCTCGGCTATGTCGCGCAGCGCGGCCAGATCCTTGTGCCTGAACAGCGCATTGTCATCCAGGGAAAGCTTTGCATCGAGCGCCAGGACCTCACCCTGCTTCGTCAGTACAAGCGGATTGATCTCGGCAAGCGAGGCGTCGCTGCCTACGTACGCGTTGTACAGCGCCGCGATGAATCGCGCCGCGGCCCGGGCCACCTTGCCTTCAAAACCCAGGCCGTATGCCAGCTGTCGCGCCTGAAACGGCAACAGTCCGCTCTCAGGGTCCACCCACGCCTTGAGGATTTTCTCGGGCGTTGCCTCCGCAACCTGCTCGATCTCCACGCCGCCCTCGGTTGATGCCATAATCACGTTCATGCTGCGGCTACGGTCCAGCGTGACGCCCACATAGTACTCCTGGGCTATGTCCACAGCCTTTGCGATCAGCACTTTGCGAACGTGCTGCCCCTCAGGCCCCGTCTGATGTGTCACCAGGTTCATCCCCAGGATGCGCGCAGCCATCTCTCGCACGCCGGCGACGCCGCGGGCCAGCTTCACGCCGCCCCCCTTGCCGCGGCCGCCAGCATGAATCTGCGCCTTGACAACAAAACGCGTGGTGCCGTCCGCTGCAAGCCGCTGCGCTGCTTGCTCGGCTTCCTGGACGGTCTCGGCGACTTCGCCGCTGAGCACCGCCACGCCATACGACTCCAAGAGGTCCCTTGCCTGGTACTCGTGCAGTTTCATTATGCGGGGGCTTCGCGAACAGGATCAGCCATAAAAGGTACACGAAAGCAGTCTCACTTGTGTGAACGGCGCGTGACTATCATTGATCGGCACATACTTTTTCGCGTGGTGCGCGCCTATGCGTTTCTGATGGCGGCGCTTGTGGTGTTTTTCATCCTGCTGCATTACTTGGAGTATGTGGATGACTTTCTGGATCGCAAAGCGCCGCTGAATCAGCTCTATACGCGCTATTACCCCAGCTACGTGCCGGAAATCGTACGGCTTATCTCGCCCTTGGCGCTGTTTCTAGCCGTGATCTATGTCACCGGGTCGCTAGCGCAGTCGCTGCAGATAACGGCGCTGCAAACAGGCGGCGTTTCCATCTTCCGCCTCTTTTTACCCTATGCCGCCCTAGGCGTTTGCGTAAGCGTAGGGATGGTGCTATTCAATGGCTATATCACGCCGGTCACCAACCAGACGGTGCTGCGCTGGGATGCGATGTACCTGAAGGATGCGCCCAAACAGTTCGATGTCAACGATATTCATCGTCAAAACAGTCCGGGAAGCGTCGTGTCGGTCGGGTACTTCGACCGCAATGCGCAAATAGCGCACCGGGTCGTGTTGCAGCGATACGACTATGACGGACACCTCCTGGAACGCGTAGATGCGCAGCAGATGATCTGGAAAGACTCCGTATGGACGATGCCCTTTGCTACGCTGCGCACATTCACCGCAAGCACCGAGCACCGGAGGGAAGCGGTAGGTCTGGACACGACACTGCAGGTGTTCCCCCGCGATTTGGCCCGCACCGAGCGTGACATTGAAACGATGACGCTGCCCGTAGCTGCAGGCTACGTCGCTTCGCTTCGGCGAAGCGGTGCTACCAACATTGGGCCCGCGGAGGTGGGATACTACACCAAGTACACGTATCCCTTCGCGAACCTCGTCGTCGTCCTAATTGCGGTGCCCTTAGCGTTTCGCCGTCGCCGCGGCGGACAGGCTGTTCAGATAGGGCTCGGCCTGTTGTTTGCCTTCTGTTACCTGACAGCGCAGAAGCTCACCGAGCCCTTCGGCTACGCGGGGGAGCTCCACCCCATTGCGGTCGCCGTGATCCCGCATGCAATCTTTGCGCTGGTGGCCGCGGGCATGATCGTACGCGCACGTAAGTGAGTTGGCGCGGCTTTACGCAGGATCGCTGATCTTGGGGCCCTAAGGCACGGTGGTTGGTAGCCGCAGTGGGTAACCGGACGTGACCGGCGCTGCGTGGCCGTGTCCCTAAGCCTCCCCGACGGTGCCTCCGCCAAACTGGATGGGCTGATCGCGCGCCGACCGCTCGGGTATGATGCCGAACGCCTTCTCGTAGCGGCCAATATTGTCACGTAGGGCGCGCAAGAAGCGCTTGGTATGCTGCGGCGTTATGATGATGCGGCTCTTCACGCGGGCGGAGCTGATGCCCGGCATGATGCGAATGAAGTCAAGGATGAACTCCTCTGGGGAGTGCGTGATCATCACCAGGTTCGCATACTGGCCCTCCGCGACCTCTTCCGAAAGCTCTATGTTGCGCTGCACTTCATTGCGAGCGGCCTTTTTTTCTTTGGCTGCCATGGTGCCGGGGTATGGGGTGCTATCCAGTGTCAGTGCGCTGAATGATGTGCACAGGGTACGTTACAGCAGACCGTGTTCACGCATCCAGTCGTCATTGTAAGTCTTGCGAAGGTAGCGAAAACCGCTGTCAGGAAGGATCACCACCGCGAGGTGGTTGGCCGTGAGCGATGCCTCGTGCGCACGCAGCCACTGCAGGGTGCCGGCGACGGCCAAGCCGCTGGACTGACCGGCAAAGATGCCCTCTTCACGCGCAAGGCGGCGCGCCATCTGCATCGTCTGCTTGTCATTGACCCGGGTATAGTCGTCCACCAGATCGAAGTCCATGTTCTTCGCCATGATGTCTTCGCCCGCGCCTTCTGTGAGGTAGGGGTGGATTTCGTTCATATCCACCTCGCCCGTGTGGAAGTACTTGTGATAGAGCGAGCCGAACGGATCCACACCGATGACCCGGATACTGGGATTCTGCTCTTTCAGGTAGCGGGCTATGCCGGAAATGGTGCCGCCCGTGCCCGCACCGGAAAACAGATGGGTAATCTTTCCTTCCGTCTGTGCCCATATCTCGGGTCCGGTCGTCAGGTAGTGCGCTTTGGTGTTGTCCAGATTGTCGTACTGGTTCATGTAGAACGCGTTGGGCGTCTCTTCGGCGAGTCGGCGTGCCACGCTGTAGTACGAACGCGGGTCGTCGGCGTCCACATCATTGGGGCAGATGACCACCTCAGCCCCCAGCGCCTCCAAAACGTCGATCTTCTCCTGGCTCTGCTTGGTGGTCGTCGTGCAGATGCAACGGTATCCTTTGGCGATCGCGACAAGTGCCAGCCCCGCGCCGGTGTTGCCGCTGGTACCCTCAACGATAGTTCCGCCGGGCTTAAGGTCGCCGCGGGCCTCCGCTTTCTCAACCATGACTACGGCAATGCGGTCTTTAAGCGACGCGCCGGGATTAAACGACTCAACCTTGGCCAAGAGTGTGCAGGGCAACCCGGTTGCCAGCCGGTTGATCCGAACCAGCGGCGTGTTGCCAACAGCGCCAAGGATGTCCTTATGCCACATTAAAAACCGTTTTATGTTGTACGCAGCGCGTTGTACGCCGCTGACGCAGTTCTGTGCTGCCGTTCGCTTTGGCGCAGCCGTTCGAACTGCCGCAATCGCTTGCGTTGGCGCAGGTTCGGGCGAACCTCGGACAATATGGCAGACTGCATGGCTTGGCTTGGTTTTTGACTCGATACGGTCAATGGTATCTTAAGACCAATACGGTACGTAACAGATGACAAGCTCTTTGAGGTGGCGCTGATGTCTGACGACTGGATTGACCACACCATACGACTACCGAACGAAGAAGAGGAACGCGAGATGTACCACGCGCCGATCCCGGAGACGCTGCCCATACTGGCGCTCCGCAACACGGTGCTTTTTCCGGGTGCCGTGCTGCCCATTACGGTCGGGCGCGATTCCTCGCAGGTGCTGGTCCAAGATGCCTTCAGGAGCGATAGGCTCATCGGCGTGGTGTCTCAACGCACCCGAGACACCGAAAACCCGTCTCCCAGCGACTTGTACTCCATTGGCACGGTGGCTACGATCGTCAAGCTGATCAAGATGCCCGACGGTGCCAAGAGCATTGTGATTCAAGCCAAGCGCCGGTTCAAGATCATCAACTTTGTGCAGGAAGAGCCCTACTTCAGGGCGCTCGTGGAGCCGGTCGAGGAGCTTCTCAGCCAGGAGGAGGAGCTCGAGCTTATGGCGCTTACGCGCACCGTCAAGGAGTTGGCGATCGAGATCGTCGGCCTTTCGCCGAATCTTCCGGATGAGCTGGCCATCGCAATCGACAAACTCCAGTCGCCCTCGTTTCTGATCCACCTGATCGCGAGCTACTCTGACACCAAGGTCGCCTTCAAGCAGGAAATGCTGGAAACCGACTCGCTCCTTGAGCGCACACGGCTGACGATCCGGCTTTTGCAGCGCGAACTGAGAGCGCTGAAGGTCTCGAACGAGATCAGGTCGAAGATGAAGGATGAGGTCGATCAGCAGCAACGGGAGTACTTCCTGAGGCAGCAGCTCAAGGCGATACAGGAGGAGCTCGGCGAAGGTGATGGCTCCAGCGAACTCCAGGCGCTTCGGGAGCGCGCCGAAAAAAAGTGCCTGCCCGAACACGCCCAAGAAACGTTTAATCGTGAGATGAAGAAGCTGGCGCGCAGCAATCCGAATGCGCCGGACTTCGCGGTGACACGCAATTACATTGACTGGATCCTGGACCTGCCCTGGTCGGATTACACGGAAGATCTACTGGATATCGGCAACGCCGCAAAAATTCTGGACGAGGACCATTACGGCCTGGAAAGGGTCAAGCAGCGCATCGTAGAATACTTGGCCGTGCTTAAGCTCAGGGGCGACATGAAGGCGCCCATCCTGTGTTTTCACGGGCCGCCCGGCGTGGGCAAGACCAGTCTGGGAAAGAGTATTGCGCGCGCGCTGGGGCGCAAGTTTGTCCGTTTGAGCCTGGGCGGCGTACGGGATGAGGCGGAAATCCGTGGCCATCGCCGCACATACATCGGCGCGTTGCCGGGTCGCATCCTGCAGGGCCTCAAGAAGGCAGGCTCCGGCAACCCGGTGTTCATGCTGGACGAGATCGACAAGGTGGGCTCGTCCTGGCACGGCGATCCTTCCAGTGCGCTCCTGGAAGTTCTCGACCCTGAGCAGAACACGGCCTTCAGTGATCATTACCTGGAGTTGGACTACGACCTGTCCAACGTGCTGTTCATCGCCACGGGCAATTACCTGGATAAAATCAGTCCGCCGCTGCTTGATCGCATGGAGATCATAGAAATCACAGGCTACACCCAGGACGAAAAACTTCAGATCGCCAAGGGCTATCTCGTGCCGCGCCAGATCAAGCGCAATGGCCTTAAGCGCAAACACCTTACGCTCTACGACGATGCCATCAATGCCATCATCGATGGATACACCCGGGAATCCGGCGTACGTCAGCTAGAGCGCACCATCGGAGGCGTGGCCCGGGGTGTGGCCAAGCGGGTCGCGGCGGAAGAGATCAAGAGCACACGTGTCCGGGCGGCGCACCTGGAACGGTACCTGGGTGCGCGCAAACACTTCAGCGAAACGGCCGAACGAACCGAAGTGCCCGGCGTCGCCACAGGCTTGGCCTGGACGCCGTTCGGCGGAGACATCCTGTTCGTTGAGGCCTCGGTATCGCCAGGTTCCGGCAGGTTGCTGCTCACGGGCAAGCTTGGGGAGGTCATAAAGGAGTCGGCGCAGGCAGCGCTCAGCTACGTCAAGGCGAGCGCCAGCACGTTAGGTATTCCTGCGGCAGCCTTCAAGGAGTGGGATCTGCATGTGCATGTACCCTCAGGCGCTGTGCCGAAAGACGGCCCCAGCGCGGGCGTAGCACTGCTTTGCGCGATCGTATCTATCTATACGCAACGTCGCGTACGGCATGATGTAGCCATGACCGGAGAAGTCACACTTCGAGGACTGGTGCTTCCGGTGGGTGGTATCAAAGAGAAGGTGCTGGCGGCCAAGCGTGCCGGTATCACGCAGGTGGTCCTGCCGTACAAGAACGAAAAGGATGTCAAAGAGATACGCAGCGACGCTGTGGAAGGCCTTGACATAACGTACGTCAAGCGCATGGAGAAGGTATTGGACAGCAACTTGGAGCGCAAGCCGATGCAGGATCCCGCACAGCTGTTTGTACCTGTCGCGCCGGGTATCACCAACGGCAGCGTGGAGCAAGAGAAGCTGTCCGAAGCCTAAGTCGACCGCCGGATTGATCGGCCGGCCCGGCCTAGGTCGCGTCGTTTCGCTGCGAGTCGTGCAGGCCTTCGCGGAATGCGCGCCGGGTGCGGATGGCGACGCGCGTGGCATGCCGGACGGAGGTGTCGAATGCTTTGGCACCCAGGTGTACGGCCGCACCCGCAAGCCATATCGCCCGGCCAAGCGGTGTTAGCTGATCAAACCGGATGATAGTCCGCTTCTTGTTAGGATCCACGACGCTGGGGGTGCAAAGCCCGGCCAAGCCTCCATGGTGTGGCTTGATGGTGGGGCTTACGGCAGGGATGGTCTACGCCTCCGCTGATTCCGACGCTGATTCCGATTCGGGCGCGGCTTCGGGGGGATCGTCGCCGTGACGGTCATTCCCAAAGATGTCCGCGCAACTGGATTGAACGGATTCCGCAACCTTTACAACGGCCGCGGCCACCGTGTTGATGGACTCGCTGATCAAAAAGGACACGCGGTCGTCCAGGCCGAGATGGTTGAACGCATCCCGTGCTTGATCGTAGGTGCTGCTGTGCTGCTGGTCTTCCATAGCGTTCATCCGTATAAACCGTTGTAGCTACGTAGACGCAAAACGTGTCAACAAGTTTCAACACGGAAGAATTGGCTGCTGCGCCAGCGCCGCGTAACAGGACCGTCCAGGGCTTGGTATTCCGCTCCACGGGGCGCTGGGTGCATGTGAAAGCCGGCAAGGAGATCGTGCGGGCGCGGGTGCGGGGGCGGTTTAGACTGCGAAGCCAGGGCCATACGAACCCGGTGGCGGTCGGCGACAAGGTGTCCCTGCAAATTGGCACGGATGGAACAGGTATGATCACGGAAATACACCCACGCACCAATATCGTCAGCCGCCGCGCCGCAGGGCGCCGCGTAGGGAAGGAGCAGATTCTGATATCCAATGTCGATGTAGTGTGGATCGTCCAATCCGTCACGCTGCCTTGCCCCAACGCGGGCCTCATAGACCGCGTACTGGTTGCAGTGGAAGCCCAGGGCATCCAAGGCGGCATCGCCCTCAACAAGATGGACTTGGGGGCAGGAGCCATGCTGGACGAAGCCAGGATCCTGTGTAGCCGGTATGAGCAGCTCGGCTACCCGGTCATGCAGGTCAGCGCCCTGACGGGCGCGGGCATTCGAGCGTTTGGCACCATGCTGAAGGACAAGATCGGCATCCTTACGGGTCCGTCCGGAGTGGGCAAGTCCATGATGATTAATGCTTTGGACCCGAGTCTGACCTTGCGCACAGCCCGCGTGAGCACCAAGACACACAAGGGGCGCCACACGACTGCGCACACGGAACTGTACTGGCTAAAGGGGGGCGGGGCCATTGCGGACACGCCGGGCATTCGCGAATTCGGCGTGCTGGATGTAGAGCCGTGGGAACTGTCGCACCACTTCCGGGAGTTTCGGCGCTTTGTGCATGACTGCCGCTACGCGGCATGCACACACGACCATGAACCGCAATGCAAGGTCAAGGCTGCCCGCGAGGCTGGACTCATTTCCAAAGAGCGTTATTGCAGCTATATCAACATCTTGGACTCGATCCACGCAGGCGATGCCGATGTTGGCCGGTGATCGGCGGTACCTTGCAGGTGCCGTCATCGGTGCATCACTAGTGCTGCTGCTGACCGGCAGGGCCTTCAGCCAGGCGCGCCTTGTGCCGCCGAACAGTGATTCATTCGGCACTGCGGTCGGCGTCAGTGGCGAGCGCGTTGCGGTGGGGGCGCCATCAGAAGGATCAGGTGCGGGTGCGGCCTACGTGTATGTGTATGATGCGTCCTCAGGCTGGACCCTGGAAGCACGGTTGATCGGCGATCAGCACGAAGCCTTCGGCAGAAGCGTGGCACTGGATGGTCGGCACCTGCTTGTTGGAGCACCCGGCGGCGGGTCGATGGCGGGCGGCGCTGCCTACCTCTTTCGCCGCGACTCCACAGGCTGGGCCCAGGCGTTCAAGCTAGAAGCGCCCAGCCCGGGCCAAGGCGACGCCTTCGGGAGCGCTGTGGCTCTGCGGGGCGTCCATTTGATGGTCGGGGCGCCGAATCGTACCGCCGGAGCTGCGGACGCGGGGGCCGTGTACGTGTTCGAGAACAGCATGCCGGGTCAATGGAACTTCAGGCAGGAGCTCACGACACTGGATGGCGGCAGCCTGTTCGGCAGTGCGATCGCACTGGAGTCTGAGTTTGCCATCATCGGCGCACCACGCGCCGATGAGCCCCGCGGGCAAGCCGCGGGCAAGGCCTTGGTCTACTTGCGCACGAGCGGTTCGGACTGGGTGCTGCGAGCGGAACTCGTGGCTAGTGATGCCAGCGCAGAAAGCGGTTTCGGCACGGCCGTGTCGATTGACCGGCACAGCCTGACGGGCCTGCATGCTGCGCTGGTGGGGGCTCCGAGAGGCGGTCTGAGCCGAGGCGGTGCGGTGTACCTGTTCATGGAGCCCGGCGGTCTGTGGACAGAACGTGCGCGGTACGAGCCCGCGATACGCAGGGCGGGCGATCAGGTCGGACAGGCGGTCGTGCTGGACGAGGACAATTTTCTGGTCGGGGTGCCCGGGCGTGACTCAAGCGCCGGCGCTGCGATATCCCTTGCCATTGACACGACCGTTTACGCATGGCATGAAACGGCCTGGCAGCGGGCACCGCAGCCGCAATCGGATGCCGGCTTTGGCTACAGTCTGCACCTCAGTGATCGATTTGCAGTCATCGGCGCACCAGGCGAAGGCCTGACTGATTCTACTTCAGGGACCGCGTATGTATACACCCGATCAGAGGCGCTGGCGCGCGAGCTCTTGCCATTGGAGCATCGCATGGCACTGTCCAGCTATCCAAATCCCTTCAGAGATGCCGTGACCATCACCGTGCATCAGGCAGTGGGGGCACCGCTCGTGGTGGACATCTTTGATGCCGCAGGCCGTCGCGTGGCAGCACTGACTGCGGCGGGGATAGAGGGAGAGATTGTGTGGCTGCCGCCTGAGCGAATGCCTGCGGGCACCTATGGCGTGCGCGTGCGCGGCAGCGCAACGCGCGAGACACTCTGGATTACGCGGGTGCGATAGCGGCGTCAAGGGACCTCGATGCCATCTGGACCCGCCGAACAGATTACGGGTAACCTGTTCGACGGTGGCGAATCAATGGATGATCCGGCGCAGGCGCGATGGAATGCCTATCAGCACCACATGGTGGCTCGTTTGGGCGAGTTGCACGATGTTGCTCACAGCGTTTGGATCTTCGGGTGACGGGCTGATAAGCGTTACCTCGTCGCCTGGGTCCACCTCATCTACGGTGCTAACGTCTATTATCGTGCCGTTCATGCATACGCGACCGACAATAGGGCACGGTATGCCTTGCACCGTAAAGGCGCCGCAGTTGGACAGCTGCGCGGGCACGCCTGTATAGTATCCGCTGGCCACTGTGGCCACCTTCATGGCCCGGTCTGCGGTAAAGGAGTGTCCGTAGCCGATGCCATCCCCGGGCGCAACGTGGCGAACCGCCCCGATGGTGGACACCAGGCTGAGCGCCGGTTTGAGGGGTAGGGTGCGTCGTGGGCTGTTGTCGTAGCCGTAAGCGCCAAGACCCAGCCGAATCACATTGGCATCTATAAGCGATGACCAGAAGCTGCCTCCGGTGCTGGCCAGATGCAGGAATGGAATTTCGGGAAAGGACTGCCGCACTTGTGCGGCAACCTTGTTCCAAATCCGAATCTGTGCTCTCGCCACGCGGTCATCGGTGCTGATGGTTTTCGCCATATGAGAGCACGCACCCTCGAGCAGCATGTGCTTCGAATCCCCGACGATCTGCAGCGCACGGCCCAGCTCTGCTACGCTGATGCCGTAGCGCCGCATGCCCGTGTCCACCTTCAGATGAAAGCGCTGCGGACGCGTCAGCGCTTGCGCCAGCGCCCTTAGCTGGGCAAAATCGACGATGGTGAAGGCTACGTCCGCCAAACGGCTCTGCAGCACGTTTTCCGTTGCGGTATAGCCCACGACAAGAACAGGAACGCGAAGGCCCTCGTTGCGGAGTATGAGCGCTTCGTGATAGCTTTCAACGACCAGAAACGGTGGCGCAACCTCCGCGAAGATGCGCGCAGCCTGGACCAGTCCGTGGCCGTAAGCGTTGCTCTTAAGCACCGGCGCAATGCCGACGGGCGCGTATTCGGCTTGAAACACGCGGTAGTTGTGCAGCAGGCATGCGCGCGAGATGCGCACATGTACCAGTCGCTTGTAGTCGTATCGGCGTGCCCGAGTGCGTCGCACCATTTTGCGCACCGTGCGCCTGATTGCAGTGTAGGCAGGCATAAATGTCAGGGGGCCGCTATGCGCAATTGCCCAATCCAGGTTACCACGGGTGATTACGTACGTTGGACTAAGGGCTGTTGAACCGCGCAACCGCCGGAAGTGCCCGGTGCCTGCACAGCGCCAGCGCGCACCTGCACCTCACGCCATGCGGCGTGTCCTCAAGCCGGCGGAGTCATGGCCCGCAGCACAGGCCCATGCACAGGATTACGGACGACGCTGTTTGCTTGATCCACGGTGCTGGATTCAACAGGCCAAGCAAGCGCAGCAATGAAAAGCGGTGCTTGTGCGCCTGGTAAAGCCCCGCGCACAAAGGCATGCGTGACGTAAGCCCTGCGGCACTGGTGCGAGCGCCACGGTCAACCTTGCCTCATGCGTACCGTGGATTGCTGCGAGACACCAAGGGCAGCAAGGAAAGGCCCCAGCCGCGTGAGCCGCTCAATCGTTGCACGGAAGCCTGGCCATTCATTCAGCTGCGCGTCACGCAGCCGGAACAGCCACCCCGGTTCACGGGCACAGGTGCGTGCACACAGGCGCTAACAGATTATGAACAAATGCGGCCCGACCCGCGGCGCAAAAAGAGTGCGCCGCGGGTCGATGCAATACGTTGGGCTACAGATAAAGCCGGTACGTAAGGCGAATATCGCGCCCTGGCAATGGTATAGCGTCCTTCAGGATGGAGGTGTGCGGCCGCGCAATTGCATTGGTCAGGTTGCGGCCCTGCAGCGTAAGGATGTGCACGGTGCCCGCAGCGAAGAAACGGTAGTGTACGGATCCACCGAGGATCGTGTAGCCATCCGTGGTTGTTTCGTGCTCTGCCACGCGATCCTGCTTGCTGACGGACATTAAACTGGCTTGGAATCCCAATGCGCCCACGCCGTAGGACAACTCGCCGCCCAAACGCATCGGAGGAATACGCGGTAGGGGCTCCGCCGAATCCGTATGTTCCGCGAACGTATAGTCGCTCCAAAGGCGCAGATTTACCGTATGCTGACCTCTTTGCATCAGGGATCCATTGGTTTCCAGCTCAAATCCGCGGAATACCGCCGGCTCCTGCTTGACGCGAAATACGGGCGCACCCACGAGCTGCCTCCGGTAGAGTTGCCCGACCCCGCGCTACGGTCATCTGTCGCGATGCCTTGAAGGAGGCCCTGGCCGAACTGGACGCGCTACTTGAAGCAGGCTCCGATGATGCCCGAGCCGCCGAGGAGCTGGACCTACGCGGGCACCGCGACAGCCTGGGAGGACGGTTCAACGCAAAACGCATTCGCAACATTCGCGTGCGCAATAGGATGCCTGGAGGAATCGAGCGGCAACGCGAAAAGATGCGTGTACAGGGCTACAAAACCGCCAAAGAACTCGCCATACACGCTACCACGGTAGGAGTGCGAGCCCGGGAAGATAGAGGCATTGACCTGCACCGGATTCCTGCCAGAAAGCGTACCTTCGCAATGTATAAAATCAGCCCCAGGACACGAACCACACCTACGGCGTCATCATGAATCCTACAGGTCGCATCCAGACTCCAAAGACTTGTCCCGGGGTTTTCGAACGCGGGCGGGCAAAATGCTGGTGTCGTAATAGGTAGCGAAGTCCTGATAGGTTGGATTGAGCTCTGGATCGTAGCGGTGGGCCTTCTTGACGGCAGCCTTCAAATTGTCACAAACGATTGCCTTCGGCACAGCACCGAAGTACGATAGGGCGCGCACGTGCGCCATGATCCAGCTACACAGCGATTGATCCGGGACGGCTTCCGCATACGTGAAGTTAGAGCAGCCCAGCGCGGCTACGAAAATCTGGGCCTTGATAACCTTGCCCGTGACCGGATGAATGAGGTCTACGGTGGTGTCGGCAAAGTCCACAAACAGCTTGTCGCCCGCCTTGTGCTCCAGGCGTATGACCATCTCCTCTGAGGCGCTCCACGTCTTGTAGAGCGCGCAGAAGTGGCTGTAGCTATAGCCGTCCGGGAAGGCGGTATGGTACAACTCCCACACCATTCGCAAAGTGACATGCTTTCGGGACACTTGCTTGTTAACCGCTACCCAGTCCAGCTGGTACCGGGCCTTGGCCGTGGACCGGGACTCCGGAAAGAACATCGCTTCCAACACATCTTCGGTGATCCCGTCCGGAAGCGGCCAACGCAGTCCCAACGCCTCCGCGCGGCAGAGGTACTTGCGCACCGTGGCCCGGGCAAGATGCATCGAGTGCCCAATCAGGCGCTTGCTGTAGCCTTCTCGGTAAAAGTAGCGAAGTACGTCTCGGATTTGTCGCATGGAGGTTCGCGCTCGGGGCATCGTTGTGTGCTCTTTTGGTGGAAAAGCGCAACGATAGCCCTCAGGCTTGGTCAAGCTCCAGCGCCCCAGAAGACGGCCTGATTCGGCAAAACACACCCCGGCAAAATCCAGCCGCCAGGGGTGGCACTTTGAATCAGATTACCCTGGCACTTTCGATCAGAATATGCAGGCGCATCCCTTTAGGGCTTTACAACCCGTGCTTGTACAAAAACAGGGGCACCGAGCTCGTCGGTGGTTTTGGCGTAGAGAATTCCATTCCGCACGGTCGTGTCACGAGACACCTGCAATGAAAAGGGAAGCCGGAGCGTCCCCAGATAGCGTCCTTTGGGGTCGAAGATATCGAATAGATAGCCTGCATCCTCAGAGTTTTCTGTTCTCTGTTCCACCCATAAATTGCCCTCATCGTCGCAGAAGAAGGAGACCACGGCTGGCTTGGTTTCGGGAATTTTTGACCAGTCTATCTTCCCACCTTGGTTGGTGAACCACTTGGCGTCCTCCTCGTACTCTTGCCTGTCCGCAGCGGTCACCGGAAGCGTTTCATGCTCCTTGGTGACTCTCCGGAGCACATCTCCGCTGGTCGTGATCTCGGCGAGCTCATAGCGGTCGGCTAGTAGCGTCCATAGATTGCCCTTAGGGGCGAAGCGCCAATGGAAGGACCCCTGGAAGGGAACACCCATGCTAGAACTTGACCTGCCATCATCACCAACGAGTTTGAAGTACTCTGGTTCAAAAGGACTCTTTGGGATAGGGATCGTATCGATCGGGGTGAAGGATTGGTCGAACCGGGCCATCCCCCTGGTATAGGTCTCTTGGAGGGGATAACGGATATAGACGTTGAAGCGGCCCACCCGATCGAAGCCGCCGGGGTAAGGTAGAGTTATTGAGCCTGGAGCGTTGCTCCTCTCCTCTCTCAGCAGGCTCCCGGTCGAGTCAAATATATTGAGCTGGCCCTGTTGCATTTCTGTCACCCAGATCTCTCCGTTGCTGCTGACATCGACCGAGGTCGCTTGGACGAACTCCCCTGGTCCTTCTCCCCTGCTTCCAACCGTGCGGACAAATGCACCCTCAGAGTCGAATATGCGGATCTCCTGTGCTTGGTCGTCAAGGATATAGACCCTGCCCTGCGCATCGATGTCGAATGAGCCAATGTCTCCAAAGAGCTCCTCGGGTCCTCCACTCGTATCGCTTCCGATCCTCCACTCTTCCTCTACCTGCCACGGTTGCGTCCAAAGTGCGTCATCGGTGTTTCGGACCTCAACCACGCCGGAGGCAAGGGTATCCATCGTGCCGGACCAGGAACCGCTCCTGTCGGAGCTGGAGGGACCGCAGCCAGTGGCAAGCAATGACAGCGCCGCAGCAAGAGAGAAAACGATGGGAGCGGGTGACATGAGTTATCTCTGTACAGATGAAAGAGCGGGTCAGAATGGTCGAATCGAGTCGTTCTTGTTCAAACGGGTAAGGGCACGGGAAGTTGTGGACTACCCCCTCACCTTTCAGGGTTGTTTGAACAAGTCTTGGCGCAATGATTTCTTGGCGTGGGCGACGACTTCATTTACCGTCAAGTCTGTGATGCCCGCGGCTCGAAAATCGCGGAAATAGTCCGGATCGACCTCATTTTGGGCCAGGACCACGAGCTCATGCGCGGTCAAGTCTGTAAAGCCCGCGGCGTGTATGTCGCGGACATACTCCGGATCGACCTCATTTCGGGCCAGGACCACGAGTTCATATATGGTCAGGCCCCTAATGCCTGCAGCGTACATAGCGCGGAAATAGTCCGGATCGATGTCATTTTCACCCAAGGCGACGAACTCGTCTACACCCAGATCAGTGAAGCCTAGCATTTCTATCTCATGGATAAACGTGCTATCGATGTCATACTTGCTGCGCAGCATCTTGCGCTGCTCAGCGGTAAGGGTGTCCATGGATGCACTCTCCCAAATTGAGCCAGTAACTGGGGTGCTGTCGTAGCTAGTATCGATGTTGTCGTCAGTAACGACATCTGGATCGAGGACGAAGTTCGACTCGATGTCGACGACAACTTCGGAAGCACTCCTGATGTCCTCGGTAACTGTGAAGCGTGCATCGTTGAGTGGCGGCACGGTGTCAACAGCAACGTCGCCTGCCCCCACGATGGTATCACGCTGGGCTTGGGCGGGATTGAGCACGGCCAGCGGCAGCACTATGCATGCCGCTACTACGACAGCCATGGTAGCGGCGACCCGGTTCAGGCTCCGATGGCGCAACGAGGGATCGAGAATGGCCATCAGGCGGCTCTCCAGCTGCGAAGGCCGCGCCATGGCCAGCGACGCCACCTGCGGCCATCTTGCCGAGTGCAGCGAACGGGCGGTGTCCAGCAAAATCTCGGCATACGTGGAGGCCTGCGTGCCGGCCAACAGCACCATGTCGTCGGCAGCGCGCTCTCGCTCGATACGCGACTGGCGAGCAGCTACCCACGCCAGCGGGTTGAACCAGTGGACAGCGCAGGCGACTTGCGTCAACAGCTGCATCAGGCAATCGCGGCGTCGGACGTGCGCCAGCTCATGGAGCAACACCGTCCGGCGATGCTGCGCGTCCCACATCTTCGCCACCTCTGGCAAGATGACGGCAGGCCGCCACACGCCAACGCTCAACGGGACCGCCGTCCACGCGCTCCAGCGCAGTCGCACCGGCCGCCGGATACCCAGCCGGCTGGCCACATCGCCGGCCAGCTGACGCCAATCGTCGTCCTGCACCATCGTGCCACGGATGACAAGCAGGTGCACCCCGGCGTGCGCAATAGCCATCCGAACCAGCACGAACAGCAGACCGGCCAGCCATGCCAGAAACACCCATGTCGACCAGTGAAAGTCGAGCGCGGCAAGCAGGGGCCCTGAGGCGGCCCCCACGGCAGGAACCTCAGCCCGGCCGGCCTGCGGCGGCGCCACAGCGACCGGCGCAGCAGCGTCGCCGAGGACAGGCGCAGCTATGGCTGGTGCAGCCGTCGGGATATCCAGGAGCGGCACAGAGGCCGGAGCCACGTGTGGCGCCGCGCGGGGAGCTTCCTGAACCAGAACGGCCGCTTGCGGCTACGGCCAATATATGACGAGGTTTCCCTATGGTCAAGGCCACATGCTAATTTTTTAGCAGTTTATTTGACCTACTGCGCTTTCCGGTGCAATTCGGCCAACTATTCGGACGGAAGCCTGGCCATTCATTCAGCTGCGAGTCACGCAGCCGGAACAGCCACCCCGGTTCACGGGCACAGGCGCGTGCACACAGGCGCTAACAGATTATGAACAAATGCGGCCCGACCCGCGGCGCAAAAAGAGTGCGCCGCGGGTCGATGCAATACGTTGGGCTACAGATAAAGCCGGTACGTAAGGCGAATATCGCGCCCTGGCAATGGTATAGCGTCCTTCAGGATGGAGGTGTGCGGCCGCGCAATTGCATTGGTCAGGTTGCGGCCCTGCAGTGTAAGGATGTGAACGGTGCCCGCAGCGAAGAAACGGTAGTGTACGGATCCACCGAGGATCGTGTAGCCATCCGTGGTTGTTTCGTGCTCTGCCACGCGATCCTGCTTGCTGACGGACATTAAACTGGCTTGGAATCCCAATGCGCCCACGCCGTAGGACAACTCGCCGCCCAAACGCATCGGAGGAATACGCGGTAGGGGCTCCGCCGAATCTGTATGTTCCGCGAACGTATAGTCGCTCCAAAGGCGCAGATTTACCGTATGCTGACCTCTTTGCATCAGGGATCCATTGGTTTCCAGCTCAAATCCGCGGAATACCGCCGGCTCCTGCTTGACGCGAAATACGGGCACACCCTCTTCCGTTTCCTCCGTAGGGTCCAGGAAGATGAAGTTTGAGTACCTGTTTGCAAACACTGCGGCGGTAGCCTGAAAGCGCGCTCTCGTGAGATGGATGGCGCCATCCAGGCTTATGGCGGATTCCACCTCCAAGGCATCGTCACCGATTTCGTAGGCCTGTGTCGCCACATG
Organism: Rhodothermales bacterium; assembly: GCA_951812585.1. Taxonomy (GTDB): domain Bacteria; phylum Bacteroidota; class Rhodothermia; order Rhodothermales; family Bin80; genus JAAXGV01. Next base: position 1,886,467 of record OX638318.1, read on the forward strand.
GTGGCCGTCAGCATAGAGCTCTGGTGCAGTGGGAATCTTGACACTTCTTGCCACGCCAAGAGAGAGCGACATCGCACGCGAATACTGATAGTTCATCCCCGCGGTGGCGGAAACGCCACCAAGCGAACGCGCCTCGCCTGCTGCGGGTGTGATGTTGGCGTGCTCATACCGCAAGCCGCTTTCCAGGCCAAAGGGGCCGGTTTCCAGACGCTCCAGGAGGAACAGTGCGAAGCGACTCGTCTCCGATCCAGGCATGAAAGCCTCTTCGCCCACAAGGCCCAAATCGCGCTGTTCCAGATGGATGCCTGCAACGCCGTGAAAACCCTCGGCCAGTTCGTGGTCCACCTCTACCCGGCCTTCAAGCACATCGTTGGTGAACGTTGTGCCGACCACTTCATGTTCCAGCTCATCGTGTGCGTAATCTGTCAAGCCCAAACGGAAGTTTATGCCGCGCAACAGCTCACCGTTGGCACGCCACTGGCCTTCAACATCCACGCTGATCTTGTTCATGTCGACGCGGACGCCGGCATCCTCCTCCTCCTCTTCGTGTTCTTCTTCCTCTTCGTGTTCTTCTTCCTCTTCGTGTTCTTCTTCCTCTTCGTGTTCTTCTTCCTCCTCGTGTTCTTCTTCATGCTCCTCCTCGTGATGCACATGGCCAGGTATCCCGTACTGCGTGCCGTGGAAGGTCACAGCACCACCGATAAAGCCCGAGGAACCAATGTAGGACAGCCCTGCAGAGCCTCGGTTTAGCGAAATGTCGCTGTGCTCTATTGACGTAATCTCTTCCTCCTCTTCCTCCTCTTCGTGTTGCTCACCCTCCTCTTCTTCCTCGTGATGTTCCTCAATGATGCTCCCGGGCGGCACTCCAAACTCTTCAGTGGCCCGGGTAAGTCCGTTCAGCGCCCACGCGACATTGCCTCTGGAGCCGCGCAGCTTGGCGGCGCCCACGCGCCCCTGCGAAATCGAGGAAAACCGCCCGGTAAACGTGCCTTCAATGGCGGCGGTGGGTTTTTCATTTGGGATCGCCCCTTCATGCACATTAACCACGCCGCCAATTGCGCTGCTGCCGAACAGCAGCGTAGACGAGCCGCGGAGGATCTCAATGCGGTCAGCAAGGAGCGCTTCGACCGTGGGCGCATGATCGGGGCTGATGTCCGAGACATCTGCCGCGCGCAAACCCTGATTCAACACGCTTACGCGGTTGCCGCCCACGCCGCGAATGATCGGCCGGCTGGAACCAGGCCCGAAATACGTGGAGGTGATGCCCACCTGTCTATTGAGCGTTTCTCCAAGACTGCCCTCACTGGCCTCTAAAAGAGCCTGATGCGAAAGGGCGTCGGCCGCCTGTATCGTGCTCGACCGCGTAAGCTCGACCGGTCCTGCAGAAATAATAACCTCGTCCAATGTGTACTGGACCAGAACTTCCATGGTGAGCTTAATCGTCTGCCCGCTTACTACGGTGGCCTCGCTGATACCGCGGCCCCAGCGCGGACTCACCGCCTCGATGATGCTGCGCCCAGGTGGTACGTTCTCGAAGACAAAGCGGCCGTTCTCATCCACCGATGTCAACAGACCCATGCCGATGAGGCGAACCTCCGCGTCTAGGGCAGGCTCGCCGCTTGCATTGTGAATAACGCCTTCAATCTGTCCGGCTAGAGCAGCCAATGCGGCCGTCTGCTTCGCGGCGGTTTCTTGCTCTTCAACTTTCTCTTGCCTGCTATCCTGAGCAAGGGTGATGCACGGTGTGGCGATTAGCGCGACGAGTGCAAAAAAGCAAATCGCCCAGCTACGCTGGTATAAAGCTGACATATGGTTTTCTCCGGCTGTGCTGCAGCCAGGAAAAACCAGCTCTATGCCTTAAGCCAAGCACAGTTATCCCCAGCAGCAGCCATATATATGGATGATGGATGTGATTCTGTCCGTGGCGCCGGGGGACCACGAATGGATGGCTGTCTTAAGGGGCGGTTCGGCGGCTTTAACTCTGCGATGGCCGCTGTGCGCTGAATAGTCGGCGAGGTTTCCGCAGGGAGTAGATACTGCCGCAACGCTTCAAAATCCCGCTGGCAGAGTAGGCAGTCATCTTCCTCCAGAAACTCAAAGTCAGGGTGCCACCCGCTATGCGTGTGATCACAGTCCAGACCGTAGTGGGCAGCAATACGCAGCCCATGAAGGACGCGGTGGACGGACGGCATCACCGTGCCGCCCACCAAGAACGTCACCAGAAGGGCGACTGCGTATCGCCGGGTCACTTGTATGTGCTTAAATCGCACCGCCTCTTGTTTCGCGCTGTTGAGCAGGCTTATGCATTATAACAAGCCCAAATCCATTATACGCATCACGGAATACAAGTTTCAAGCCAATGCGTCCTGGCGCAAAAAAACCTACATCACGCGGTCCACGAATTCGCGCGTATGCACCGCAACCGGGACCTTCATGAGTTCAAGCACGCCGCGGGCCACATGCTCCGAAAGGCGCCGAAATGCTTCCTCCCCCTTCTCCTTGGTGGCGCGCAGCGGGTTGCCGATGACGCCGCTTTCTACGAACTCATGATGATCCATAGGAAAGGTGAAGTAGTTGTAGCCCTCAAACTCGACATCGGGCATTCCGTCCTTCTTCTGAAACGACTTGGGCAAAAACGCCGGAATGTGCGCCCGGGTAAACGCTGCGCGCTCCATGCGGACCAGTCGCTCATCCCAGGCTAAGTCCTGCGAAGTCTCCAGCTCACTGGCGTGCCAGCCCGGCGTCTCGTCCTCCGGGTTTTCCATCAGTCCCTTGAGGATCCCGGTGTAGCGCTCCATGTACGGCTTGACGAAGCCGATCAGCGCCCCCGTTTCGTAGCGAAGCTTGCGCAGCACCGGATCCACGACTTTCACGTTGGAGCCGTGCCCATTGACAAAGATGATGCGGTTGAATCCGTGATGGATCAAGCTGCGCCCCACATCATACATAACAGCCAAGAGCGTGGTGCTCCGCACGGTGATGGTGCCGCGCCCTTCTCCCGGCGCATGCATATGCTGGGGGGAGTATCCCATCCAGATGACGGGCGTGTGGATGACGCCGATCATGTGGGCAACCCGCTTGGACATGTGCACGGCCGTCACCGTGTCCGTATAGAGCGGGAGATGCGGCCCGTGCTGTTCCAGGCTGGCGACCGGGACCAGCACCGTGTCCTTGCAGGTCAGGTACTCCTTGACATCCGTCATAGTGAGGTCGCCCAAGTCCCAGGAGAGGAACCTGGCTCTGAATTTCTCGTCGCCTTCAGTGAGGCGCGGCAGGTGACTGTAGTCGTACGTGGTTGTTGCAATCATGCGCCTTTTGACATGTTGATGAATGCTTCGGCTACCATGCGTCCGAATTCCGGGTCGTTTACGTGGTACGCACAGGTATGCACCGCAATGTCGTCTCTGATGCCCGCCTTCAGCCGGTCCAGGAAGCACTGATCGGCGGACGGATCCCAGAACACGCCGCCTGGTACGTTGGGGATGGAAAGCCCTTTAGTAGGCACCATCACGTGCACAGGGCCGCGGGCCGCGGAGAGCTTTCGGGCAAAGAGGTCGCCTAGCTGTCCCATCTCCTCATGCGTAGCGCGCACTAGTACGTATTCAGGGTTGTGGTCGTACTTGGGGCGGGCCTGCAGCGCCTCCGGCACCGTGCCGCGATTCCAGACGCTGAAGTCAATACATCCAGGCACCACCACCTGGGGCAATCCCAAACGGCCCGCAATTTCCAGCCGATTCGGACCACCATCGTGTATCCCGCCCACCATCGGGTCATAAACCTCATTGGTGGTATAGTCGATGATGCCGACAAACTGTCCAGCCTCAGCGAGCTCCTCCATGGCGGGCCCGCCAACGCCGTTGGAGTGAAAGATCACCGCCTCGTATCCAGCGTCCGCGAGGCGTTCTTTGGCGGCCATCACGGCGGTGGTCGTGTTGCCCAGCATCGTCACCGCAACATACCTGGCTCCGGGCTGCTGCAAACGGCTCCCGTGCTCCACCATGCCCTTAAGGGCCGCAGCCACATTGTTAAAGACGGTGCAAGCCACGCTGTTCAGGCCAAGGATGTCCACAACAGAATGGACTACCATCATATCTCGCGTACCAACGAGCGGAGCAAAGTAGTGGTAGCCCGACGCGATGGGCGACACCAGCACTTTTGGCACGCCTACCGGAAGCACCATCATCGCAGCAGCACCCATCACCGCACCTTCCGCGCCTCCCATGCTCACCATGGCGTCCAGCCGGCCTTCCGCATAGAGCGTGCGTGTCAAAACCTGTAGGGCGTCGCGCATCATCGCCACGGCACGTCCCCGGCTTCCTGCCGTTTGCATGGCTTCTAGCGAGGTGCCGCCTGCTTCGGCGACGGTCGCATGGTCTATGTCCGGTACGATATCTAACGGTTCGCCCAGGATGCCTGAGTCCACGACGATGGTTTGCAGTCCGAGCGACTGCAGGCGATCCCGGAGATATGCGATCTCCGGCCCTTTGGTGTCTAGAGTGCCAACGATTACTACCGCCATGGTCTCTAGGCGCGGGTCAGGGTTGCGAGCGTGTTGAACAGGCCATGGATCGTTAGTCCATACTCTGACGCATACCGCTCCAAATGGTGCAGAGTGCCTGGATCTTCGCAGAGCAACGTCGATGCTCCCGTGCGCCTGGCATCTTCCAGGCGCGCTCTGGTGAGCGCCTCCGCGATGTCCGGGCGGGAGAATTGCAATGCGGTGCTTCCTACAGGGTGTGCTCGGTCCCTTCGCCAGAACAGTTCCCGCGGCGGCTGTCCGAGGGCAGCATCACAGAGTTCTCGAACCGGCCCAAAGCGTTCCGGTGTGCGCACGGCATGCGTCGGGTCGATGTAGGTGGCGTCGCCGCTGCCAGGGCACAGTCGCAGCGTGCCTTTGGCCAGTTGGGCGGCTAGGAAGGTGGCCAGGTCCACAAGTTCGATGTCGGGCGGCCAGGTAATGTCCAGGCGCTCTGGATAGAGCTTCCGAAATGCAAACAGGTCCACTGGAGCCAGGACCAGGACCTTGCGCGCGCCGGCGGCGCGAATCTCTTCGAGGCAAGCCAGCGCTTGTGTGCGGGCAGTCTCAGGAAACCCCAGTGAACATGCCATATAGCCCGTGCTGGCACCGATGCCGATGGGTGCGACTTCAACCCTGATCGCCCGCAGCAGCGCATATACGCTCGTTACGCACGCAGGCCGCAGGTTGTGGGCTTCATCCCCTACGAATAGCGCCACATCCGCCGCCCCGGAAGACGCAAGGCGCTCGCCAAAGGCAGAGCCCGTCCGCGCAAGGCGTTCATGGATCTGATATACGGAAGGTGGTGCCAGGCCTTCAGCGCACACGGCTGCGCGGATTGCCGCGATGGCTGCCGGCAGGCGCTGATCCGTAACGCAGTGGGCGCGGCAGTTGCCCGTGTCGGGCTCTGCATACAGCACGTCCACTGACGACGGGTTCCAATCCAGCAATCCGCGGTTTACCGAGGCAGCGACTAGCGCGATGCCATGCGGCGTGACCGTCTCGTCGTGCATCACATGCCCAACCGGTGCTGCGTGGCGGCACATCAGGCAGTAGCGGCAGTTCTCAATGGCAGTAGCGGACATCAAAAGCCTACTTTACCCGGATTCATGATCCTATTGGGGTCCAATGCCTTCTTTATGCGCTCCAGGAGCGGCCACGCATCCCCGTACTGGCGTCGCATATAGCGCGACAGCTTAAGCCCCACGCCGTGGTGCTCGTTAACCATGCCGCCGTTCTCCAGCACGGCGGTCATCGCCGTATTCCAGACGCGGTTATGCAATCGCACGGCTTCTTGCGCATCCTCCGGCGGGTTCTTGATGATAAAGCGCGTGTACACCATGACACCCCAGTGGAACCAATGCGAAAAGTGGCCGATGAAGTCAATATCTCGATCCTTGAAGCCTTCCTCTACTGCGCGCTTTTCAGCGTAGTAGAGTTTTTCAATCTTGTCGTAGGTCGTTACCGTTTCAGTGGTTCCGTACATCCAGGGCAGCTTGAGGCTTTGGGGCGGATAGTAGAAGTCGTAGCGATGATTCCACCACGATTCTCCAGGCTCCCGTCCCAGGTCTTTCGCGCCGAAGCGTAAGATGATCTCCATCGCCTTCTGCTCCTGTAGTGCGGCCAGGTCTTTATCGCCGTCGAATCCTATCACCATGTAGGCACCCTCCAGTTCGTACCCCAGAATCTTCTTCACACGCGAAGCCGTGGAGCGCGGGTCGTAGAGCCGGATCACGAAGGGATCCAAGCGCCGCGTCATGATCTGCCGACCCGCCTCGATAGCGTCCGCCAGGTTTTCGAAGAGCACAGCCCTTAACAGGCGCGCCTCCGGCAGATAGTCCAGCTGCATGGTGGCCTCCGTGATGACGCCAAGGGTTCCTTCCGCGCCCAGAAAGAGGCGATAGAAGTCTGGTCCCGCTGCATGCTGTGGCACGACGGGCGTGCGCATGATATGGCCATCGGGCAGGACGACCTGCATGCTCAGTACCAGGTCTTCCGCTTTGCCGTACTTCGTGCTGATGGTGCCCGTGCCGCGCGGCGAAAGGTAGCCGCCCAGCGTAGCGCAGTTGGCAGAAGCGGGGTAGTGCGGCAGCATCAGACCCTTGTCGTTGAGCGCCCATTCCAGCTGTGCGCCGTTGATGCCCGCTTGGGCCGTCACGGTCAGCGACTTCTCATCGATCTCAATGATGCGGTTCATCCGTTTGGTATCCAGGATGATGCCGCCATAGATGCTCAGTGCGCCGCCTTGCGAACCAGATCCGCCGCCCCATGGGATCACCGGGATGCGGTAGGTGTTCGCGATCTGAAGGATGGCCGATACCTCTTCGGCATTACCTGGCCGCACGATATAGTCGGGCTTGCGCGGCTTTTCGCCCCGATCTAGCCACATCTGCGGCAGCCAGAACCAGTCTGTAGCATAGACCAGCCGGGCGGTGTCGTCCGTCGAGAGGTTCGGCGTGCCGACGACTTCCTCCAGTTCGCTGCGAATCATTTCGGCCTGCAAGCCTACCATCGGTCTCCGCCTTTCTGCGAAAGTGATGCCATTAGCAGTATAATACGGTATTCCATCAGGCATTCGTAAACCGTGCAGTGCCATGTCCTTGCTCTTTGCTGCTATTGCGGTGCTTACCGCAAACCCGTCGGTGCTTTTGATCACCGGTCAGAACAATCACGACTGGGAGCGCACCACGCCCATGCTCGAATCCATACTGCAGTCCCAATTTGAGGTCACGCTATCGCAGACGCCGCCCAGGGGTGCAGCGTCCGCGGCATGGGATGCGTGGCGCCCGGACTTCGGCGCATACGATGTGGTGCTGCTCAATTACAATGGAGAGGCGTGGCCATTGGCTGTTCAGGCAGACTTTGAAGCGTATGTCGCGGGCGGCGGCGCGGTTTTGGTGCAGCATGCATCCAACAACTCCTTCCGGGGCTGGGAGGCCTACGAATCGATGGTGGGACTGTTGTGGCGGAGTCCGGACGCGGGCTACGGCGCTCACCTTGACAGCACGGGTGCTCTGGTGCGCGTACCGCCGGGCGAAGGCCGCGGCGCGGGTCATGGCCGGCTGCATGACTGGCAGATCATGACGCGTGACGCGGAGCATCCCATCATGGTGGGGCTGCCTGCGGTGTGGATGCATCCGCACGACGAGCTATACCACAGCCAGCGGGGGCCTGCGGAGGATATGCATGTCCTGGCTTCCGCTTGGTCCGATCCCAAGTACGGCGGCACGGGAGCACACGAGCTTATGGTGTGGTGGATTCCGTACGGCAGCGGTAAGGTGTTGACACTCTTGCCGGGCCATTTGTGGCGCGACCAAGACGACGATCGCGCCATGCGGTGCGCGGGGTTTCAGACGCTTTTGCAGCGAAGCGTCGAGTGGCTTGCCACGAACGCGGTCACCATTCCGGTACCGGACGACTTTCCTACCGCAGACCAGGCCAGCGTGCGCGCCTGGTGATCATGCCAGGATCGGTCAAGGGATCTAGCCCTGATGGCTACAGATCTTCTGGCCGCATCCCAGCCTTGAATTTGTCGCCGAAGCCGGAGTTGTTCGGATCGAACGGCGCTGCCAGCGCCGCGTTGGCTCCACCTTCGGGTACGTCGTGCCCTAGGGCCCAGAGGATTCCGTTAAGTGCAAGCCGTCGCATCGATGCATCCTTGAAGTCGTACGGGTGTCCGAGCGTGGTGAAGAAGACGCGCGCCGCCGTACCCGAAGCGCCGGTATAGGTCTTGGTCCAGGCCACCGGATTGGTCAGCGGAAACCGGTCCAGGCGGTTGTTATTGGCATGGCCGGATTTGAGCGCCTTGCCCATGAGGAGCGGTTCGCTATCGCCATACAGTGCGTAATCGCCGCCATGGACATGGTACAGCCAGGAGTATGCCTGAAACGGCTCCACGCCGCTAAGGACCGGATGATCGGCCATATCCTCGATGAGTGTCACATCCGTGAGCGGGTTGGCTCCATCATCAAAATGCCCGTGGTGCGTAATCCATTTCTGTCCAAAGACTTTGATCGGCCAGTCGTCGTTAAGGTGGACACGCGCCGCATCGTCTCTGTACAGGAATGCGTGCGTCGCAGTTCTGAATCCCGCCATCGGCTTGCCGGATTCCGCAAAGTCCAGGATGTACTTGGCCTGGCTGTCCGGCAGCGCCCGAAACCGCGTGAACATGACCATCATGTCGGCCTCTTCCAAGGCGTTCAGCCCTGCGATGTTGTCCAGCACGTTGGGGTCGATGTAGCCTTCCTCATTGAGTGCATAGAGCACCGTTACGTCAAAGCCGTAGTCTCGTTTAAGGATTTTGGCGAGCATCGGCATGGACTCTTCGGAGCGGTACTCTTCATCTCCTGTGACAAAGACGATATGCGTAGGCGGGTCCGCCGGCTGCGGTGCAGCGCAGCTCATGAGCAGCAGGGTCGCGATTCCGAAGCGCATATAGGGCATCAGCAATGGCTCAGTAGTCTATCACCAATGTACGTCAGGACACCAGTGAACCGCAAAGGGGCAAGCATGCACGCCAGCAATTACGTCGGCTCCTTAGATGCCCTGAGCCGGGACTCCTACCAGGTTATGGTTGCTGGTGGCGACAGCTTTTCGCAGAGGGCACTTCCAAATACTCGCGGATAAGTGCGTGGGCGGACGACGATAATTAGTTTGAACTGACCGCCAATACCGGCGTGACCTGCCACAATACTATCTTCTACTCAATTTGCTGAAGATTCCCAAACCTGACTGGCGGAGAATCCAAATGGACCAGAAGCACGGCGCGCAAACAGCATGGGCAAAAGCACAAGATGGCGTGCCTACACTGACCCTTGTTGACCACTCAATTGATGTCGCTGCGGTCGCCGAGGCATTACTGCGGCTGCCGACCGTTGCTGATCGGCTTTCGAGGCTTGCGGAATCCGAGATCACCGCTGTTGACAGGGCCCGCCTCGCGTTCTTCATAGGCTTGCATGACGTTGGAAAGGCAAACAGCGGATTCCAAAGGAAACTGCGCTCACAAAAGCCGAGTGCCGGCCACATAGGACCTATTTGGGATATTCTGTGCGGACCTCTTGTCTACAACTGAACTTCATAGTAGTCGGGCGCAGCCTCACCCTCGCGGCGCAGTCGGGAGGCCCATTTTGACACCTTTTTCAGTCGTTTTTGGGCCGATTTGGGCACAAATGGCCCTTAAAGTGGGATTTTCGCCGTGATTTGAGGCGATTGTCAACCTGATGGTCCGTTTTCGGGCTGCCCGTGTGTCGCCAGATCACGGTGAACGACGAAACGGCACAATATGTGAGAATAATGTCATTATTTTCGCCTTTTCTTGCATATATCGCCCCCTTCCTTGTGGGCATACGACACCATAGCATATCTGCCCATGTATGTAGCACGCATCCCGAATCGGAATTCAAACCCCACGTGGCTGCTGCGGCAGTCCACCTGGAAGAACGGCAAGAGCGTGAAAACCACCCTCAGCAACCTGACCAAGGTGCCGCACGAGTTCAGAATGCAAATCCGAGCGCTGTGCAGGGGGGGCATTGTTGTGCGCGATGTGCGGGGGTATTTCAGGGAAGTGTACCAGAGCGCGCAAAGCGCGCCACACGGACCTGTGGCTGCTACGCAGGGGACCCTGCGCAAGCTAAAACGCGATCAGCTCATCAGCGCGCGCACCCCGCGGGTGCGTACCATCGTGCTGGCCCTCCTTGTCCGTCGCATCCTCAACCCCGGCAGCAAGTATGCCCCCGCAGCGCGCTTCGGGCGGAAGCCCAGCCCCGCAGCCTGGGAGGGGAGCTCGCACTGGAGCACGTGCACGAGAACGCGATCTACCAGGCCATGGATTGGCTCTACAAGCGCAAGGACGCCATTGAACAGGAGCTCGCAGCCCGTCATCTGAAGGAGGGATCGGTCGTGCTCTGTGACGTCCCATCCCCGTACGTAGTGGGCCACGGCGCCGATCTGGCTGCATTCGGCTACTGCAGAGACAAGAAGAAGGGCACCAAGCAGATCCACTTCGGTCTGCTCTGCGACAAGGCCGGCCGGCCGGTGGGGGTGGAGATGTTTTCGGGCAATACGGCCGATCCCGCTACGCTTACTGCGCAGCTGCAGAAGCGCAAGGAGCGTTTTGGCCTGTGCCGGGTCACGATTGTAGGAGACCGCGGACTGCTGACGCATGCGCGGCTCACCGAAGCAGTGCAGCCGGCCGGCTATGACTGGATCACCGGCCTGCGCAAAGGCGCCCTCCATCGCCTGGTGCAGAAAGAGGACCGCCCGCTGACGCTGTTTGACGAGAGGGATCTCGCGGAGATCACCAGCGACGGCTATCCCGGCGAGCGGCGCATCGTGTGCCGCAACCCGCTGATGGCCGCGCGTGCAAGGCATAAACGCGCGGCATGGTTCCAGGCTACGGAAAAGAAGCTGGACGCACGGGTGGCGGCCGCCGTGCGCAAGCGGAGGCCGCTCCGGGGCACGGACAAGATTGCCCTGCGCGCAGGCGCCCTCCTGGGCCGCTACAAAATGCAGAAGCACATTACGACGGTCATCTCTGACGAAGCCTTCAGCTACCCGCGCGACGAAGCATCCATAGCGCTGGAAGCCCGTCTGGACGGCATGTACGCGATTCGCACCAATGTGACCGAGGACGCGCTCGCATCCGACGAGGCCGCCGCTTCCTACAAGCAGCGGGCGGTAGTGGAAAAGGCCTTCCGCAGCCTCAAGACCGTTGATCTGAAGGAGCGCCCCATCTACCACGATCGGGCCCGCCGCCTTCAGTGCCCCCTCTTCCTGTGTATGCTGGCCTATTACGTACAGTGGCACATGAAAGACAAGCTGGCCCCCATGCTGTTCGCGGAGGAGGATCTGGCGGCGGCCAAAGCGGCCCGTGCCAGCGTGGTGGCGCCGGCGGAACCCTCCCCGGAGGCACAAAGTAAGGCACGAACCAAAAAGACCAGCGACGGCGCTCGCGCCACCAGCTTCCAGTCGCTGCTGCGCCACCTGGCTCAGCTGGGCAAGTGCAAGCTGGTAGAGAAGAACAAGCCTGAGGAGACGATCAGGCTGGTGCTGCAGACGCTAAGCCCCAAGCAGAAGAAGGCCTTCAGGCTGCTCGGCGTAAGCCACCACTAGGCGGGCCGACAGCGCAGCCAGCCAGCGGCACTCGTCGCAAATTCCACAAAAAAAACAAGCGCCTTCTCGGTCCCCTTGCCGGGTAGAATACTATGAAGTTCAGATTAGAGATGAGTCTGGCCTGATCAGGTTTCGGTACGGTTCTCATGAGTATTGTTATGACCGTTTTGGGCTCTCTCGCGCAGATCAATGAATTGCACCGCAACGGAATCATCTGCATGCTGCGCATGAAAGCTAACAGGCATAAATCGTGCGCCTTTTCACGGCGCACGGTAAACTTGGGTTAAAAAATTTAGCGAGTCATTCGGCAGGCGGAACATTCATTCTGGAGATCCGGACACGGGCTGTGTTACTTCGAGTTGCCCCATCCCAAACACACTCCCCTTCCCCACATGCAGCCAGCGCAGTGCAGCGAGCAGAGGCCACAACTCACCAGGGCCGTGAGGAAGCCACATGCTTCCCGTAACCCCGTAAAGCTTGACTTCCCGCTTTTGAGCAGCTGACCAGCGAACCAAGTCTGCCCGCTCACCGTGCCACGCTGTTGAAGGTACACGGACTGCTGCAACCCTAATCCGCTCTTGGAAGTGTCGATATTCGGTGCCTCTGCCCAGCCCAGCCAAGTGTGCCAACCGCCGACCTCCCGCGACAGCCAGGTCAAGCAAAGAAGGGTCCTCCAGCAGTTTGCCTTTGCGAAGGATTCGAAGGGGCGTAGGAAAAGTAAGCTTGCACGCGGCCCTCGCTGGATCTTCACCCACGGGCCAATCGCAGGCAAGGGAATCCAACGCATTGGTATCGCGGCCCACTGAAATGAGCAGCGCCTTTTCACGAACGCGAAACGGCTCTCGTTGTGCTCCCAAGCCCATCCCACAGGCCATAAGCCATGCCTGCCACAGCACGGTCTCAGTTGACGGCTCTACGTTAACCAGGATAAAATCGATGGCTGGCGCAGTGATGGGATCTGGGGGAGCCGGGCGAATGATGTATTTCGGAACGCGCTGGCTGGCAGCTCCACCGCCCTGGAATACGTCTGCATAGGCGTGTTCATTCAGAAACTTAAGCGCTCGTCCCCACACACCGCGCAACATCGGTGTCGTTGCATGCACAAGAGGGGTCTCCAGTAAGAGTCTCCAAGCAGAGAAGCTGATACGGCCAAGAATGTCCTCCAGCTGTGCCATTGAGCTTTGCACTTACCGCTGTTGAAGCTAGCGCTGAAATTAGTCATAGATTCCATACCGATTCGTTGGGATCTGAGGATGCTGCGGTGTAATAGGCTGCTCTGCGGATGTTGGCGTGCTGGATCACCGGCGGATCCGCTTCAGGGGCTTCATCGCGGTCCCGGCCGGTCTTGAGAAATGGAGGCGACGCTCTTGTAATTGCAAGTGCCCAGCACCAGTGTGAGACGGCAGGCAGCTTCGAGTCGTGCCTTCGGATACTTGTTCGCCAGAGTACCATGGTGCTCTCGAAGCCCTGCTCCAGATGCTGGCGAGGGCCATGATGGTCTCCGCCAGCACCTCTGCAAAGGGTCCCATGGCCCCGGTTCGCTTCAATAAGCGTGTCTGGTCCTGATACTGGCGATGTTCGCTGGGCATGTGCGCCGGCTTGGTGTGATGAAAGTCTTGAGTCGAATGCGTTGGCTGCGGATAAAGATTTCGACCATGTGTTCGCTCATGCAAACGTCCACCTTCTTGCGCACAAACCGGTAGGGTATGCTGTAATGTAATAGGCGTAGTTCACCTAGGCATGGTAATCATCGATGTTGGCTGTACGCTTCTTCCACTCCGCTCGTAAAGGTGGACGGCCCCGGAGGAAGCGGGCGCATAGCAGGCCGGTCCGACTCCCTCAAAATGGCTGTGCCGAGCTTCTTCTGAAAAGGTTTGTCGTTAAGCTGCGCCAATAACGGTGCGATGGCTCTCCGACAAGCTGAAGAATTGCCGATCATGCAGCCGGCCCAGAGTCCACGTTCCAACGAAGCGGACCGCTTGCTCGACACAGGTTTTACCCCGGAGCTTTCTCACGCGAGCAGCCAGCATTGCCGTGTCGTAGTGCCTGGGCAACTGCTGGTACGTCCGGTTGATGTCGGGATCGTAGCGATGGGGCTTCTTGACGGCCGCCTTCAGATTGTCGCAGACTACGGCAGCCGGTCACGGCGCCAAAGGATGCAAAGGCGCGCACATGTACGCCAATCCAGCTGCGTAGTGTCTGATCCGGCGCCAGTTCAGCATAACGTGTAATGCGAACAGCCGAGTGTGGCCACAAAGATCTGTGCCTGTGACACTGTACCCGTACCAGAAGCAATGACCGGCACGGTGGTGCCGGCAAAGTCCACCAATAGTTTGTCTCCGGCCTGGTGCTCCAAGCGCATGACCATTGGCTGCTTCTCCAGTCCTTAGTAGAGCTGGTAGAAATGGCTGTAGCTGTAGCCATCAGGCTGTGCTGCGTGGTAGTCTTTGCCAGACCTGCTCCGGCGTCATGCCCTTGCGGCTACCTTCTTTGTGATGTCGGGCCGATCAGGCTGGGACCGCACGGGCGTCGCTGCAGTCTCTGGATACAAGAGCAGTGCAAGCGTCGCGTCTCCCAGCTCTCCGGAGCAATACGCATGCTGCGCGCAATCAAGCGCTTGATGAGATGCTCCCGATGATAGTAGCGGGGTACGTCTCTGACTTTTCGCATGGAAGTTCGCTTCTGTGTCGTCGTGCTCCGGTTGGTGAAAAGAGCAGCGAAAGCCTTACTGCGAGGCATGCTCCAACATCCGATGACTTTAGACTGAATACACTCCGAGTAGGTAGTCTCAATCGGAATATGCAGGCAGGTACAGCCTTTTTCCTGGCAGGCTGCGGTTTCAATCCCCTGTAGAGCGGGGCGTGCCTTGCAAGTAGGGTCAACGTATCCAATGCACCCACCAATGTGTCCGGTGTTTCAATCCCCTGTAGAGCGGGGCGTGCCTTGCAAGGTCGGGATTTTGAACTTTTTCTTCGGCACCAACGAGGAGTTTCAATCCCCTGTAGAGCGGGGCGTGCCTTGCAAGCACTCAGCTTCGGCAAAATACCCTACGGATTTTCAGGGTTTCAATCCCCTGTAGAGCGGGGCGTGCCTTGCAAGCGAGCCAGCGCCCGATACCCGACAAAGCGATGTTTCAATCCCCTGTAGAGCGGGGCGTGCCTTGCAAGCTGAAAGAGCTGGAAATCGAAGGTCACAGGCTATCGGCCGTTTCAATCCCCTGTAGAGCGGGGCGTGCCTTGCAAGTTCCGTGAACTTCGTTCTTTGAAACAAAAATGGAGGAAGGTTTCAATCCCCTGTAGAGCGGGGCGTGCCTTGCAAGATGAGAGCGGCGAAACGCTACAGGCAGAAGCGGCCCCGAGTTTCAATCCCCTGTAGAGCGGGGCGTGCCTTGCAAGCATGCGCCCGAAGTCCGATTGGGCGAGTTGCAATTCGAGTTTCAATCCCCTGTAGAGCGGGGCGTGCCTTGCAAGGGCACCCGACATTTCGAGTTTCGAACGTATTTTGCCAAGTGCAGGCACACTAACACAAGTAGAACACGCAAGTTGCCGCCAAAGTAGCGGATTTGGATGAAAAAAGCACGGCAAAGGCATAAATCGCGGGCTTCTGCGCACATTAGGACCCAGTGATCCGATCCATTTTCAAGATATCGTAACGTCCTGCGGTGCCCTCACAGTGGCGTAGTAACGAATTCCAGTAGTGGCTGAGTACGCCGACCCACCAGAGAAGACCATGTGGCAGTGTGAATCCGCATTCAAACCAGCACTTGACGGGGTCAAAGGTGCTAATTCCACCGCAGAAATCACGCCAGAAGGCTGCTTTATTGACCTAAAGTACAGACTGTACACCCGAACTCACGCTGTTACCAGACCATCGCAATACCAAAGGCCTCCTCGATGAGGCATAGCAATCTTGTCAAAGAACAACTACATCGCTATGCAACGGCGTGAAGCGCTACGGGTTCGTAACCATGCCGTTTAGTGCCGCATTGACACGGTTACGAATATCCCCTTTTTAGGCGATAAACACCTGCTCCTCCCCAATGGTTCTGGCCTTTGCACTTGACCCATGATAGCGCCGGTTACTCTCGCAATTTGCACACAGATGGTAAACGGCCACCTGGTCTACCACTGGATCAATAAGCGCGTTGACTTGATCTAGGCACCGCTTGTAATTCCGGAGGCTCACTTTCAGTTCAAAAACGCTCTTTTGCGCCCGGTCTCCGTAGGAATCCAGACAGTCGGCGACCTTTTTTCGCCGTTTATTGTTTGTAATATCGTAGCAGACGACGTAGCGAGGCATGGGCTCTCTTTCAATTTAGCCAGAGAATATCGGAGTGTACTTCGCTCGTCCCCGCACATGGGACGCCAGTCGGTTTGCTTGGCGCCTCATAAGCTCTTCCGGCGAAATGCGCTCCTTCAATCCGGGTAGCGGCTGGTCCATGAAGGCCTCCCATAAGCGGAAAAACGTTCGCATCCCGCTTCGCGTAAGCCTGACGCCACCGCGCGCCGTATCAGCTTCGAAATGCTCCGGGCGAAGCTCACGCCTGTTGCAGACCCGAAGAACAAATCGGTCCACCACGGGATGCCGGAATTCTTCCGTCAGGTCGAGTGCCAAACTGGGGCGGCCGGATCGAACTGCATGCAAAACCCCGACGTAGGGATCAAATCCACGTGCCTCCAGGAGACTCGCAAACGCATTGACCAAGATTACATACCCGAAGGATAGTAGTGCATTTGCGGGGTCTGGAGGCGGCCTGCGTGCCCTGCCGGTGAAAGGTACGCCACCGTCAAAGGCCGCCCTCAAGCCTGCGAAATAATGCCGTGCCGCATTTCCCTCAAATCCAAGCAAATCTTCCTTAACGGTCACCGCCTGTACGGCCTCGAGCATCGACCTAAGTTCACGAATTGCATCGCCGAATTCGGGTCGACCCGCGCGGTTGGATCGAACCGCGGACAGGACCGCAATAGCGCTTCGGAGCTTGGAAGCGATGAAAACCCGCGCTAGTTCGAGCGAGCGGGTATCGTCACTGATCATGCGAAACTGCGCAAGACGAAGGTCAGCAGTTCGTGACAACTCCGGTACTAGGCGGCCCAGAAAGTCCCCGCTTCTCCTGAACCAGGCAACAGCGATGCCTTGCTGGAGACACAGTTGGGTCGCGGATGAAGTGATGTGCGCACGGCCAACCAGCGCAATCATCTCAAGCCGATGCGGCTCTACCTCAATCAGCTCCTTCTTTTTTTCAGGCAGGGGCCCGCGGCCATCGGGATCCCGGGTAATTGTGACCACTATGGATCCTGCAGAACGGCGAACTACGGCGCCTGGTTCAGTTACGTATAAGGTCGGCATATCCCCCTACGCGCGCGAAAAGTCCAACGATCGGGCTACGGTTAGCCTTCTTCGAGCTGCTTCAGGGTCGTTGCCGTCCAATAGCTCTTCAAGGGTCTTGATGTATGTATGGAGTTGCGCCCGTAGTTCTGGGGACATTGCCGTGAAACCGTGGATCAAAATCCCCTCATTGCGAGCTTTGATATGCTCCTCAAAGGACTGTTCGAATCCAAGAAGTTTTTTGGCAACTGGATCCCCCATAGACTTGAGCAACCCTGCAACCTGTCGCCGGCTCGCGGCTAAGGTACCCCTGAGGTCCTTGCGCGTGTTCTCGCGAAGAGGATGACTTTTCTTCTTCTTCAGTTTCGCCTGGTAAGCAGCTACTTTGCAATCATCAGCGGGCAGACATGCGCTGTCATAACCCCGGTCAAACAATCGTATCTGCCCAACCAATTCCAGAACCCGGTAACACCGTATGGCCGCGTCTTCCCAGTGTCCGTCACGTACCCTGCGCTCCGCGCTGGCCAGAACGTCGCACGCCAAGTGCCGCAGGTACTCGGCGGCCTTCATGTGGTCGCTCTTGTCAAGCTTCTGCGAAAGCGTGGCAATCCAATGCGCCATTGCTTCGGTCGGCGCAAATTGTTGTGCGAACCGGGCACGCTCGCAGAACATTGCGGCTAACCTAACGGCACCTTCATAATCAAAACGATCCCAAGCAGCGTAGATGGCAGCAGCAGAGCCATAGGCCTTTAACCTGCTTTGCAGTGACTCGGGCAGATCGGATTGCGTACTGCCGCCATTCTCGATTAGCGTGCGTACAGCCTCAAAAGACCCTCTTCGCATAAGGTGCTCGGCCAAGTCAAGCCTTTGCCGCGCACTGGCGACCTCCGTACGCACTTCCCGGATCTCCTCCGTACCCGCAAGTACTGTACCGGTTGAATCACGATCTCCTTGTATGTAGCGTAACACAGGGACTCGTCTGCCGACGCCAGCCAGAACCAGCGCAGCACTCATGGCCTTCGTTCCGCGAGTAAAGTCCAGCGTTATGTTCGCTGGATCGTAGCCGCTCGCAATAATCTCTCCCAGCACTTCGTCAAAATGAGCGAAGCAGGCATCCACATCGTTTTCGCTGCCCTTACCCGGTATCTGGCGGATATCTACCGATATTTCTGGAATTCGATCTTTCAGCTTCTTGGCTTGGCATACCGTAACCTGCGAAGATAAGAGCACCACATGCTCCCAACTGTCGGTCTCTATACTCTTGAGTAGCGGCGCATAAATCGAGTGCTCCAGATCCTTGACATTGCCGGTTCCCACGGTGAGCACCAGCATGGACGGGTTAGAATTACCAATACTCATCTTCGCTTCCTCCTTCTCTTTTGGCTTCTGGCGGGAGGACGATCGGACCTCGCTGAATCGGTCTTGCTCCTTTTGGACTGTGGCTTAAACCGAAATGCTATCTCGTCTCTTTCAGGTTTGACATATTGAACAAACAGGTCTATGGTTTGCCCAGGTACTACATCACCTGGGATGTCATCCTGCACGACGCCGATTAAGCCGCTTTCCCGATGCAGTGCCTTCCACTTACTCCTCCTTGTTTTCTCCTTTAGCAGTTCAACCTTCGCGCGCGTCCCACTCTTTGGGAATTTCGCTGGCTGTTCATTTGCACGAGCTTTTAGCTCTTTTAGCTGCTGGTCAGCTTCATCTCGAAACGCCTTCAGAATCCGGACACTCTCTAGGTGATTGGGCAGCTTTGAAGACGGGAATGCGATAAGCCGAACTGCAATCCGGTCATCATCTTGGCGCGTAAGGCTCCAATGCACGGGCGAGGCGTGCCTTTGTAGGCTACTGTCGGCACCCCTCCGTGGTAGCCCTAGCCCGGCGCGCTCCCTCTTGTTAATCGACTTGGTGGCATGCTGCAAGACGGTGCCCACCTGATGACAGGCGTAAAACGGATTATCCCCATTCCATTTCGTTGCAACATCTGGGAGGATTAGCCCTTCCTCCAATGCCGGCGCGTAGTATCCCGGTCTGGATGCGACCCGAATCGGTAGCTTCTTCAAAAAAATTTGTGCAAGCGTGTTGCAGTCCTCGATGGACGCAATACCGGGCACCGTAATGTCCAGAAATGACCCGAAACCCTTCCGTGCCTTCGATCCAGCACCGCCATACTTTGCGAGGAGCCAAAGTGCAGCGGAGGCCTGATCCAAGAGCGCTTTTGCGCTTAGCGCCACGAACCGCTTATTGGCCGAACGGAAATGCCCGCCCCGGGCGGTAATCACTAACTGCCATTGGCACCCCGCGGGGCGATACCAACGCTTTCTATGCTTCTCAGCCATTCCGTAGGAGGCGTAGTAAAGTCCCAGCGTTACTTTCGTGCCTTGGCGAGGTCCATCCGGGATGCCATGCTCGCGCCGAAACTCCGGGGACTTGCTGAACTGTTCCGGAGATTTATCTTCTGTCATACGCACTGCAATCCGCACGGGGCTACCCTGTTCAGTATTGCCCCAAACAGCTGCTTCTAAAGTGCGCAGCGTCTCTACATTGACCTTGCCCGCGTACATGGTGCGCCACCACCAGCGCAAAAGGCCCCGCAATGTGGCACCACGCAGGGTGCAGTCTTCGCGGTCCTGTGCTGCACCTGCCAAAAAGGCTGGCGTAACAAGCTCGAGCACGTACTCTCTGCTGCTGAAGCCGGACGGAACTTGCAGCTTTTTGCCCGCAGCTGCAACAAATCGGCCGTACCCGGCAGCGGTTTTGGCACCGGCCCCCTCGATCTGCAGCGCGTTACGAATCCACCCCTCGACCAACGCTAGCGTACCGTCCCCGCAGGATTTTCGATCTGAAATGGCAAAAGTAAATCGCACATCCTTGCATGCAGATAGGAAATACACCAGGTTTGGGTTCTCCCAGTCTCCTGGATCGTCCTTTTGGCTGTAGTAGCCCGAATGGTGGTTGTTTGCGACATCCACCTCGAGCCGCGGCCATTTTTTGGGCCACGCATCATGGAACACAATCCTGCCTGCGCTGGCGCCTTTCTGAGGCCTAACAGCTTGGGGGTGCCAGTCAGGCAAGCCCGCCTGCTTTTGCGGAAACTTGTGCCCTTCCGAGCGCGGACTGAATCCAAAAACATCCTCAATCCTGCGCCAAGCTGCTTCCTGATCTTCTTGCGCCAGTGCCCAGGCGGTTTCTGCCCAGCTTCGCACGAGGCCCTTGATGCCGCTGCCCGGCAAGTAGACGAACCCGTACACAGGATGCAGGCAAATCCCAGCGTTTTCCCATGTACCGGCACGAGAAAGGTGCAGCGTCAAGGGACCGGCCGTAACCATATTCACCATGCGCGCACCAACTTCGTCAAACATAGCGGTGCGCCTTTGGTTCAGCTCGGACAGCAACGCTGAATCTCCAAGGATCTTCGTGACTTTGGCAATGGCCTCCTTCTGACGCTTCATAACGCCGCCCTCCGCAAGCCCAATGCCCGAAAATTTGTCCAGTTGCAGCCCTGGATGCCGCCCTTGCAATGGGAATGCCCCTTTCTCCTCTACCAGCCGGGCCGTAGACTGTGGGAGAAACGGTCTCACACAGGCCTTAAATTCCGCCTCAGCAAACCGTGAAAGCCATTGCAGGTAAAGAAGAGCTTCTTCGGTGGCACGACGCAAGAGGTCCGAATCCCCATCCATGATGGCACGAATCACCGCGTTACGATCGCTTGACTGCTGTGGCCGTTTTGCTAGCGAACGTCGGTCCAAAAGCCATTCTGCCAAGCACCGCAAAATGCGACCTCTTCCGTCTTGGTCTGAGTCATCCGACTTTGCGTAAAGGAAGCCCAAGGCCTGCCCCAGACCGGCAGTACGAATTCTGACAGGAAGCCGCTTGACCTCCCGTGCGAAATCCTTAGACTCGCTGTCTTTAGCGCTTCGTACGCATTCAACGGTACGCCATGCGTGCCGCGCCCGAAGCTGATCCAATGTTGCGCGACCCTTCATCATTGTACGGCGTTTGCTGAAGCGGGAGCAAATTGGATCGAGCAGATCCCCTTGCCGACTGTCTCACCGCCACCGATCTGGAGATGCTGTATTTGCCGGCTCCGAAACCACTCTAGGATTTCTGCTCCGCTGGCGGGATGCTGCTTGTAATAGCTTCTACGGCAGAGCACCAGAGAATAGAACAGCGTCTCAGCCGGCAAGTATTCCTCGTAGAACAGAGCACCGGACCGCACGGTTTTGGTATCGTAATTAAGCCCGATACGTGCCACGACTTCGGTTCCGTGCCGAACGAAATGCGTAAAGTCGTCATCGTGCAGCACGGCGACATGCTGTCTTATGCGTTCGCGAGTGTCTTGGTCCCCTATCGCATGATCAGCAATCCATTCAGCTACACTGGCCCCGGCTTCATCACACGAAAACTCGAACTCCTCCAGGATCATCTTACAGTTGGGTGTAACAAGCGGACTGCTCGCGGCACATGAAGCGGCGTCGCGGCTTGGATTCGGAACATCACGCAGTGCCACTCTGCCAACGATGGCAAGGTCACGTGACAGCCGATTTAGAACGCCGGGACACGTAATCCACGCAAACACACCTCGCAGAGACCGGACCGGAAAAGCCAGAATTCGGGCATCAGATAGTGTTACGGCCCCTGCATGCTCCGAGGCAGATCCGGTGGGCGGTCCAAAAGCCGCCAGCACCTCGGGGCACTTGTCGGGTGCTTTGCCGGACCTGCGGTTGCATTCGGCACGCAGTACGCCTTTGAGTGACGAACCTGGGATGAGCGGCCATTCCGTGTGGCGCTCCCGCTGCACAGGGAGGTCCACTACGCCGAGCGCGGTACCGCCGCCCGGGTGTAGCCCTGTGAGCGCGTGAACAAATAGCAGGGTTTTATCAGACATAGTTCCAGTTTCCCTCCAAAAAATGACCCCAGCCGATCTGGCTGTCTTCGGCAAGGCCCAGATAGGGCGGTACCTGTGCACCTGTGCATAGAAAATACACCGAACCCGCAGGTACCATGAATCGGTTGGGCTTCGGGCCCCCGCGCGCCATATTCCACCCCGAAACCGCCTGCGGCTTGCCAACAGCAGCACTTACCAAATCCAGCCCATTGGGTCTCCAACCATCAAGTGCTGCCGGTGTGGTAAGAAGCAATATTTTCCCTTGGCCAGCCTCTCGCGGTATAGGCGGCCAACGGGCGAGCGTGGTGGAAGATTGCACGGAGACGTATTTGCCTTCTCCGCCGAATCGCATGAGAACCTGATCATCCAAGAGTGGTGCCAGCGCTGACTCTGGGCCCGATAATTCCGCGTAGAATGTCACGCCGGGCTTGAGTTCCAGCAGGCTGGTAGAGTATATAAGACCGGTAGCCGCCGTCCCAGTGGCTGAGTCCAAGCCTATCCCAACGCGCACATCCATTGTGTACAGTTTATCGCGATCCACCAACGCGCATGCCTTGGGAACATCGCCTTCAAGGAACACTGCCAGCCCTTGGGGCCGCAAGTACGTAGTCGGCCCCAAGGGCTTTAATCGTTCGCGTCCGTAGCGCCAAAGGGGCAACATGCCGCCCGCAGCGGGTGCCCAGCCGGGCGGCGGCTTTCTGAGAGGGTCAAGGCGCACGACCCCATCGCTCATTTCCCCGCCAGTTTTCTGCCGGAGGTTGGCAGGGGCGGGCACCAGAACTTCGTTGTCCCTCTTGATCCACGGTCCGCAAATCGTGACTTTACCGATGGCGGCAAAGTCCGGTCCCAGCTCCTCCAAGGCGCGTTGCAACGAGCCGTACTGACGAGTTCCATTTGCCACTCTACTCCAATCCACATCGTGACGCTCCAAGAGCATGGTCCGTATGGCCCCGGCAAGCGTCTGTGGTGTGGGAAGGCCCGAACGTCCCTGACCGGCAGGCCCGAAGGGCCGCGCATCCCTGAAGAACAAGGTGTCAATCGGCCGTATGTCAAGCGCTAGCTGCATCGCCCTTTCATTCAGCATGTCCACGCGCAATGAAGGAAGCCCCTAGGCATAAGTGGGTGAAGGCCCTAACGGAGCACTTGCCGCTGTCCGCGAGACTGCAATACTCCTCCCACCACTCTTCCGGACGTGATGCCGGACTGCCTTCGCCTTGCGCATCCTGATCCTGACTGCGGGCGACGAGTCGGCGAATTTCTCCGGCAACCGCAGCTGCGGGCAGTCCCGCATCGCTTAGCGTGGGAAGCTCGCGGCGGAGATGGTACAGCCAACGGTCGGATACGCCAGAAGCGAATGCTTCCACAATCGATTGGAGCCAAGGAATAAGGTTCCATGTGAGCTTAATGACGGGCTTTTTCCCAGAGCGGTGGACGATTCTAAGCGTGATCCGATTCCTGCCGTGATCCTTTGAGAATTTTTCCGCCTTGCGTGCAGCCCCAATGGCTTCTCTGAGGTCATGCTTATAGTGAACAAACGCCAGCCCAGCAGACAACGTGGCTTTGCACCCCATGGACAGGTATTGGTGCCCGTCAATCTCTGTCCAACCGGGGACGCCTCTTCCCTCACCTTGAAAGGCCTGCCGGAGTTTTTTAGTGCAGTCCAGCGCCTGATGCGCGGGAAGCAGAGCCAGCACATCATCCCCGCCAGAATAAATCAACGTTCCATGAAACTCCTTGACAATCCGCGGAGCCATGTGGCTCGCGAAGTTGTTCAGTGCCTCGCTGATCGCTGCATGCAGCGCCGGGCCCACCGGCCGCTTCACGTCAAGGTCGGCGCCCTCCAGCTTCCTGAAGTAGTCGACGAGCTTGGGATGGATAACATCGGCGGCCTTCGGAGCGAATTCACCATTCAGCCAGCGGCCCATATTGTCCGCGTCCATCATCAGCACAGCATAGTACGACGGTGGATTGCCCAAACGCTTACGCGCCATTGTGATGCGGTTCCACACCTCCTCCGAAGGTACTTCGTCGCCCGGTTCCACCTCGTCCCGCTTCCGCTGGTGCAGCCAGCGGCCACTCCACCTTTCGCCCACAGTTACGGATGCTTCATTCAGCCAGGCCTCTGCGGCGACGGTAGCCGTGTCAGGAAACCGCAGGTCTTCCAAACATAGATTCAGCTCTTGGTAGAGTAGCGTTTCGGCAGCGAAACGCTTGCAGAGTGCTATCGCTGAAAACCGCTCACGCTCACGCAGCCGAAGGCGGCTTGCTTGTGCATGCCGCCAGAACTCTGCGGATGCACTTAGCTCTGCCGGCCCCATCTGTTCGTACGAGCCGAGCAGGCTGCACTTTTGGGGAGTCGTTGCATCCGCAGGCAGCACGGGAACATGCCGAATGGCGCGCTGTGCCCCCACTAGCCGCGCCGACAATTCCAACTTCGCCTGCCACCTTCCGGCACCATTCTGAGGAAACCTGTAGCGCTCAGAAGACGGGATGCACCGGCTCAACTCGCGAACCTTATACGCATCTTCCCACACATCGCCAAAGCTGCGGGAGTTACCAACAAGTCCAGCGAGCATCTCGTCCGTAAGTGGCTTATCGGGAAGTAAAGAGATTGTGATTTCAAAAAAGCTTTCAACCTGGTCTGACCAGCGGTCATCCCAGTTCGAATCGAAACGGCGGAAAACAGGATCGACATGGCTATGCACTGCGTCAGATACCTGGTGCCAGCCTGCCCTGATGGCCTCTTCGCACTGCTGCGCTATACACTTGGCTACTTCTCCGTCTGATCCCCAAGGCACGAGCGCCAAAAACCTGTTGGGAATGGATGGTGCACGCCGTGCCTCAACAGATGGAAGGGGCACGTGATCTTCTAGCCCACCCTGGTCACGCAGCCACAGATCGGCCAGTGGGTTGGCACGCAGCGCAGGAAAAACCAAGGCCGTAGGACCAAATTGCTTGAGGACGGGTCGCATGCCTTGGAATACGAGCCACGATAGCAAAGCACTACCAGTCCAGAGGTCACGAACGCTGCGCGCGGCCTCGATGAACGCCTGAACCGGGCCAATAGCCACCGACAGGTAGGCGTAGCCACCTTGGCTCTGCGATCCGGTAGAAATGCCCGTGGCGATATCGGAATGCTGAAAAAGCGAGTGATCCGGTACGCGCGTATCGGCTGGCAGTAGAGCAAAATCGCGTCCCAACTTCTTGGCAAGCCGTTCGGGCAATAGGCGCCACAATGCCAGAAATCGCGCACGCGGACTTGTGGGCAGCGTCCTGACGATATCCTCAATCACACAGCGAACGGCCGCCTCGTCAAGAACAAGATTCGTTAGAGTATGCTTTTCGGCACTTACGGGATGCCGAATCTCAAGCGGGCAATCCCCAAGCTCTACGGCACGCTTACCACCCATTCCCGCATTGGGCATTGGCAAGCGATCCGCTATGGCTGCGGCTATGTCCGCCGACTTGACCGCAACATCTATGTCACGGTACGTAACAGGTTTTCCCACTGCGCAGCTGACGTAACGGGCCGCCCGCGACTTGTGAGTCCCTACGTCGAGTGCTTTGTCCACGGGATCGTGCATCCATACGTACAATACCTTTGTCCAGTTGGTATTGATTTGGTTGACACGCATCAAAAGCGATTGAGAACTATTCTCCACCCTGATTTCGGTTGGAAAGTTACGCAGCCTATCCAAAAAATGGAGGGTTATACACCATAATAACGAACCAAAGTGCAATGTGCATGGCAAAATGAGACCAGTGCTCGTGAGGTCTTAATAAATTGAGTGCCCACGGAGGGGTATGGTTAGTGAACGGGTTCAGGGTAGGACCGGCGTCTGCTTGTGGCTTGGCCTTCCGGCGGCCCTGGAGGTGTGTGCATAGGCTATTGGATCTGTTTATCCAGTTCCTGGCATCCTGCAAGGACCCGAATCGGTGCGGATAGCCTGTATGGTACTTCATCGTCTTGAACTGCGTTTCGGAGAAGGCGTTATCATTCGAGCGGTAGGGCCGTGAGAAAGAGCGATGCACGCCCAGATCGGCCAACAGCTGGGTATACGTCTTGGACACGATGGGTGCACCACGGTCGCAGTGGATGACCAACTGGTGGGGGCTGACGCCCTGACGCATACAGGTCGTGTTGATGAACTCCCGGGCCAGATCGGCCGATTCACCCGGCACCACCATCCAGTCTACCACGTACCGGCTGAAGATGTCGAGCATCACGTACAGCGTGTAACGGGTCCACTTCTGCGGCCCACGAAGCTTGGTCGTATCCCAACTCCACGCCTGGTTGGGGGCTGTGGCCAACAGCTCCGGTTCTTGTACGGCGGGTGGACGAGTTGATTGCGCCGATCGCGTATCTCTTTGTATTTCGTTGAGGATAGCATACATCGTGCGCCAGTGGCACAGGTACTTCCCTCGTCCAGCAACGTAGTCCAGATTTGACGCGGAGGCATGTCCCAGAACCGCCCCGAGTTCATGATCGCATGGATCCGGGCTCGCTCCTTCGCAGGGAGCCGATTCTTGTGGGGCTTGCGTCGCTTCGTTTGCCGCACGACAGCAGGCCGCTGGCTCCGGTAGTAGGTAGCTCTCGAGAGGCCCACAGGCAGGCAGGCGGCACGAACTCCCATGATTGGCACAAGCTGCTTCACGATCTCTGTCTTCAGCAATCTTCGTCGCTTGGGCTGCTGATCCCAAAAACATCCGAGATTTTTTTTTTGCACCTCGATGATTGCCTCCGCCTGAGAGAGCCACTTCTTGAGACGCTGGTTCTCCTTCTTGGCCGTCTCCAGCTGAGCCGTCAGGGTGGTTATCTCCGTAGCGGCCTGCTGGCCGCCTACCAACACACCCTCGCTGCGCTGCTTGCGCCACTGTGACAGCTGGGAAGCGTAGAGCGCTTCCCTGCGCAGCGCGAACCGATTTCCTTGCTCTGCTTGCAGGCATCGGCCTCCTGGAGAATCCGAAGCTTGTACGCTGCCGAGAGTCGACGCCGACGGGTCCGTGGAACTACTTCCGTGGGCGGGTGTCGACTGCCCCGTTAGTCTGTGATGTGAGGTCGTCTTCCATGGCATTAAGTAGTTGAGTGAGTCTGGAAAAGACTGCCGAACATGGCCATCTCTCCCCTCGACGCAAGGCACGTCATTTCACTAATTCCGGTCGCAATGTGTCTCGCTTAATCTATGCACTGAGGGATGGTCACACTTGCTGGAGAAGCGCGGAAGATTCTGAGGCAGGCGGTGCTGATTTTTCTGCTTGGGCCAGAAAACACTGACTTTAAGAGCAAGGGTGCGGATACGGTATCTGGTGATTTTGATCGCAAGGTAGACGCACGATACTTCGAACATCTTTTCGCGGCGCCAGAGCAAGGTAGCGATGAGATTCTCGAGGGGGTGGAAGCGGTTCCTTAAGGAGTTGGCATTCTCTCAAGCCGATGTGGTATGGAAGAGCGGATCACCCCCTAGAGCACGGCGAGAATTGGCTCGGGCAAGGTCTGAAGCACGTCTTGTCGTAGGGCTGCGGAAGGTGCTGCCCGAAGCATTTTCCCGTATAGATTCACCAGACGGAGGTCAATAGGAATGGATGTATCGGCGGGCGAGCCGGTTCTAGCACCTCAGGCGGATTCGCGCCGGCTGGGACAGGTGATCGCCTCAATTTCTCACCGCCTTAGCGCTGAACGTATCGGTCGGTACCGGAGCATTGGCGACTGTACCTCGCAGATAACGTTGTCCCTCCATATTGGCGCGATAGACTTGGGACCTCTCAAATCCGAGTTGACCGGGCATGGGCGAGCCTGATTCGGGCCATGGTAGAAATGGCACCGATTCCGCACTCCTTTAAGTTTAAGCGACCGTTCGGGACGGCCCTAGGCCTCCCCATTACTCACACTTTGAACTTAACAAGGGGGTCTGCCTGGCGCTTATGGCGAGGGCAGTGCGACGTAGTACCGCTTATGTTGACGGTGAATTCCGCAAAGATCGTCGTGGTCGGCTTTCTTGCTTTTGCCATGGGGGCTGCGCGGACGACTTGTCGAGGCGTCCTTACCGGTAGCGTACAATCTGCTTGATCAACGCGTCGCATGGACATACCTCTGGCGACACCATTTTGGGCGGAATGTGAAGAAAGCGAGATTGCGCGCGGAAGGGTGAAGCGATGAAGCGCGTTATGGGGGCGGACGCTCCACTAGGTCATAAAACGCCCCCAGCTCCTCGTAGGCAACCGCCCGGATCTGCAACCGTCCGTACCCACGCCACACGACTGTGTGTCCCGGAGGAGGATCGTGCTTCCGGTTCATGTAGCCCCCCATCATCGCCACCAGCAGAATCGCCGAGGCCAGATTGGTGAGTTCGACCAGACTGTAGCGCCGGGAGTACACCCGCAGCATCTCCAATTCTGCATCGGTGAAGAGCACGTCGGCTTCCAGTTCGCTCACCGCGCGACCCAGCAGTGTCATCAGCATGATGCGCCAGGCCGTTACTAGGTGAAGCGTGATCATGCTGTGCAAAAGCGACGCTTGTTGCATGCGCAACTTTTCCACCTTGCACCCGCTTTTGAGTATCCGGAAGATGTTCTCCACGCGCCAGCGCAGCACGTAGAATCCCACCATCTCCAGGGCTTGTTCCAGCGTAGTGACTGCTGCGGTGGTCAGCAGGTACCATTCGATACGCTCTGCTCCTTCCGGCGGTGCAATCTCTCTGATGTGGATCGCCGATACACGCACCGGGTCTTGCGACGCGTCCTCGATCGGCGGCAGCGTGACCCTGTAAAAGCGCACCTCCATACGGGCATGGCGGGCCGGCCGGCCTTCGTGGGTTACACGCCCGGACTTCGCGCGAAGACTCAAACGCGCCACAGACAACGCCAAGACACCCGCCGGGGGGCCTTGGCGCATCACCTTGAACAGAGGATGAGAATGGCTAAACAAAGGACATCACATCAGATGAACACCAATCCTTATCGGCCCCGACACTGGCTCGCGGCCGTGGCTGTCGCTTGCATCATAGGCTCCAATGGAGCCGCCGCGGCGCTTCTGCTGCTGTTGGAGGGCCGCGCTGTCATATGGTGGAGCTGGGTTCCGATGCTATTCATGATCGGCGCGGCCGCATCGCTTCTTGTCTATTGCACTCAATGGATTGTGACGCTGGTACGGCATACCCTTGATGAGTCAACCCGATGAAGGTTGAATGTACCTGTGGGCATCGCCCTTTTGGTGGGCTTCCCTCGCACTCGCGGGGATGTACCCATCCATGGCAGGGCGTATTGCACGGGAGGCGTGGCCGGTGGTATGTGCGATCCTCAGCGTATATTGAGGG
This sequence comes from Rhodothermales bacterium, assembly GCA_951812585.1. Lineage (GTDB taxonomy): Bacteria > Bacteroidota > Rhodothermia > Rhodothermales > Bin80 > JAAXGV01. The sequence continues at coordinate 1,915,619 of OX638318.1, forward strand.
TTGTCACCGGAACATTAAGAGTCAAGCTTGCCTAGGAATATGTGCATGCGCCGACAAGCCCTCGGTCGGCGTGTCCTAAAGACTTTCGGTGACGGGATTCGCTTTCGCACGAACTCCCGATAGTGACGCGGCCACTTCGCAATCTTGCTTCGGAACTGCGCGCAGACACAGTCTCTGCGAAGGTTGTGCCGGCACTGGCGGCGGGCCTTACCTCAGGCCTGGCCTTGCTCGTCGCGCAGGTCGCCTACGCTAGCCTGATATACTCAGGGCCGCTTGCGCCATATTCCTCGCAAGGCGTCGGACTGGTGCTGTTCGGCAACTTTGCTGCCTGCCTGGTCATCGCGCTTGGCGGAGGGTTCCGCGGAACGATATCGGGGCTGTCTCCTGCACTGGTCATCGTGATGGCGCAGGTCGGTGCTACAATGGGTATCCAAGGCACCCCTTTATTTGCCACTACCGCAACAGTGCTCATCATCGGTGCGGTAGCCGCTGGCCTGTGCTTTCTGGTGATTGGGCGGTACGGACTTGCCAATCTGGTGCGCTTCATTCCGTATTCGGTGGCAGGCGGCTTCGTGGCCGGCATCGGAGGCGCTGTATGCCTTGCCGCCATGTCGCTAATGGGGGCGGAGATGGACTGGCGTGCGATCTTTGTACTGGCCGAACCGCCGGTGCTCTGGAGGTGGAGCCCCGGCGTGCTGTTCGGGGTGGTCCTTTACGTCGCGATGAAGCGGTGGGGCCGTCCGCTCATCCTGCCTGTCGGTGTCGCGGGTGCTGTCGGTGCATATCACCTCGGACTAGCCCTCCTCGGCATTTCTGGCGACGAAGCGAGGACGGCAGGTCTACTGCTGACTAATACCTCGGAAACAAGCTTGTGGCCTGCGCTGATGCCTGGGGATCTGGTGTATGTGGACTGGACCGCGATGGCTGTGCAGGGTCCTACCGTGTTTCTGCTGGTGCTGATCGCGCTGGTCGTTGTGATCATGAATCTCGCCGGCCTCGAGATGGCTGCGAACCAGGATCTGGACTGGAACCGAGAGTTTCGCGCAACAGGAATCGCGAATGTGGTGGCGGGTCTCGGCGGTGGCACAACCGCGAGCATGATCGTGCCCGCGTCGCTGCGCAGCAAACTATTCGGAGCAACCAGCCGCTTAACCGGAATCATCGCGGCCCTCGTCATCGCGGCCGCCCTGTTCCTGGGTGATGGGATGCTAGAACTGGTCCCCGTGCCGCTCGTCGGTGGCGTTCTGGTCTTCGCGGGCCTCAGTATGCTGGATGAAGGGCTCATTAGAAGTCGGAGACGTCTCCCTTGGACGGAGTACGGCGTCATCGTGCTGATCGCAGGTGTGACCTTGGTGTTCGGACTCTTCGAAGGTGTGGGTGTCGGGATGCTGGTCACGCTCGTATTCTTTGCTGTCCGATTGAGCCGTGTGGATCCGATCAGATCGCACTTTACGGTGCGCGAGCGCCAGAGCACCAAAGCACGTTCAATCCCGGATCGCGTCATTCTCCACCAGGAGGGCGACCGCGCACTGGGGTGGAGGCTGCGCGGCTATATATTTTTTGGCAGCGTGAATCCTCTCGCCGATCAGCTTAAGGAGTCACTAGGCGGCGATCCGCGTCCCGTCTGCATGATGCTGGATTTCACGAGCGTATCCGGCTTTGACTATTCGGCGGTGAATGTCCTCGCTAGATTTCTGCAATCGGCAACTACCGCCGATGTGAAGGTGGTCCTTAGCGCACCGTCGGAGCAGGTGCGGGTCGGGCTGAGACGCAACCTTTCCTCATCCACACTTGCCTTGTTGCGTATCGAGCCCGATTTGGACCGCGCGCTTGAGCAGTGTGAAGAGATAGTCATAGACGAATGGAAGGCAAATGCACGGACAGGTGACGACTACCGGGCCCATGTGCTCGAGCGTGTCGCCGACGACCTGGATAGCCAATTGGCGCGGCAAGTCCGCTTCGAAGACCTGATCGACGAGCTTCAAAGCTGGCTGCGTCCGTGCCGGTACGCCTCCGGGGGCATCTTGGCAGGTCCGCGCACGCGGAGCGAAGGTATGCAGCTGCTGACGTCTGGGCGGGCCTTCGCCCATGATACCCGGGGGAGGCGGTACCGTCAGTACGGCCCGGGCGATGCGATCTGGCCGGTCGATCCTTCCGACGTGCTGGCCCCTACGGTGAGTGCCGACGGTCCCTGCAAGACGGTGGTGTTGACACCGGTTGCCCGGCGACGGCTGGAGGAGCGTGAAAATCTGCTCGCAATGAAGCTGTATCGATATCTGCTGGTTCGACAGTTTGAAGGCGAGCCGATGGATTTCCCGCAGGATGATGCAGTCACACCGAAGCCCGGCTCACTATCGGAGTCCGGTGCATGAAGCGAATCCGTGTTACAACGCCCTGCTCTGGACCCGTGGTGATGGCCGCGCCGGAAACCTGCCTTAAGAGCGGTGCACGGTGCGTGATAGCCAAGGCGGAATGGCTGCCTGGACCGCGCGGCTACAACGCACGATTCGTGGTCACCCATTTCAGCGTAGACGCGTACGACGCGCGCACGCTATATGAGGATGGGTATTGTGCGCGTGGAGACATAACCGGATCGAGGAGCAGCAGCTGACCCTGTTCGCTGACCACTACGTCCATGATGGAGAGGAGCTGATCGGTGCCAAGCAGAACCGGGTTGCCAACCTTACCATGCTGATCCCGGCGGCGAAGACCACCAACATTCCCGTCTCTTGCGTGGAAGCAGGACGGTGTCTTACAGCAGGCAGGACTTCGGGGTCAGCGACCGCGTTCAGAATTCGCGCGGGCGCTGAAAAGCTCCAGGATGTCCGGGAATCGCTTCGGACGAGCGGCATCCCTCGTTCCGATCAAGGACATGTATGGAGTTCTATTGATGACGCGGCAGAAGAGCTCGAAGCGAGTTCCGGACATCACAGCCATGAGTACGATCTTCGAGCGCCACGCCGCCACGCTCAATGAACATGTAGACGTGCTTGAGGCCGAGCCAGGCCAGGTTGGTGCGATCTTCTCAATGGGCGGCTCGAGCTTCAGCCTTGACTTCTTCGACAATTCCTCAACCTTTGAGGCCTTCTTGCTCAAGCTCATCCGTAGCTATGCCGTCGACACTCTGCGGCGCGGGAGTGGGCGGACCAAATTCGTGAAAACCGACGCAGCTGCCTTTGTCCAAGACGTGATCGCAGGCAAGTACGACGACCACCTGGCTGTCGGTCTCGGCACAGATGTCGGCATCGTCGGCGACGGCATTGTAGCCGGAGCGCTGGTGCACAACGACACCGTCGTACATCTGGCGGCCTTTCCGAACCCCAGCGTTTTTCGGAGCTGCCCGTCGAGTATCCCCCGCACCAAAGCAGGCGCGATTTTCTGCACGGCCGCTACGAGTAGCCGCTGCGGTGTGCTCGCGCCGCCATTGTCCACGGCGGCGCGAGCGTCGCACGCGGAGCATCGGCTAGGAACGGAGTGTGGGCAAAAGTGCAATCCAGAGCTTACTTGCCAGAGTTGGCGGTATTGCTGCCGCGCCGCAAAACGGTTCGGGGCGGGGCTGTGGCCTTCCTGAATCGCCATCCGTACATGATAGCGCCGTAGTGGTTGAACGCGCGACGCGCCTCGGCATTATCGAACGGATAATCTGCACCTAGTTGCCTCGCGGCAGCAAGCCCGCTGACGAAGCAGGTCTCCTGGCTGTTGAGCAGCGTATGGGCTCCACAATGCCATGTCCGCCGCCTGCCCTGTATGCGCCGGAAGAGAGGCACCAGCCAGGCAACATGGCGCACGTCGTGTACGACATGCTGAAACCACCATCTCCCAATGATCTTCTGCTCGTCGATCCGGCTGATCGGATTGTAGGTCACCAAGCACGGTTTTTCGGAGCGGCTGGCCCACGGCTGCTGGTTGTGCATGATGTAGGTGATTTCGTAATTGTCGGGCCTGGACCCGTATTGTTCTATATGATTGCTGCGCGTGGACAAGGGCTTTGCCTCGTTGTCTGGAAGAACTGAGGCATCATGGTGGACGATCGTATGGTTGTGCAACTCGCTCTCATACCGAATGGACGACAAGATGTAGCGCTCCAACATCGTCGGCCTGTCGAGGATCATCAGCGTCTGGTTCGCATTGCACGCGACAATTACTTGGTCGAAGCGCTCCCTGACCCCGTGTTCATCTTCGACCTCGACGTGCGACGCATGACGATACACCTTGCGGATTGCTCGGTTGACATGAATCTTGTCCAAGAAACCAGCCACCATGTGTTCGTATATACGCCGCGTTCCCTGATCCCAGGTCTGCATGGGCGTGGCGGACTCGATGTCAAAGAATTGTAGGTACTTTGCGAACAGGGATGCGGGCATGTCGAAGACGTTCGTCGCCATTAAGAAGTTGACGAACATAGGCTTAAGCACCTGGTACCTGAAGTCGCCAGAATAGCCGCCCAGGTTTAGCAGTGTTCCCATGCTCAAGTAGTTGAACGGATTGAGAGCGTTCACCACCGTCGAGCGAGAATCCGTAAGGCGGCCAAAGCGGTGAAGACGCTTAAGCAACCGTTGAAACGCTGCAATCTCACCCTGCAGTCGCTCCTTTATATCGGAGTCGAAGTCGTGGGCATAGATGCCGCTGCCATACTTCACGCTGTAGCTGAACCTGGTCTTGACAAGATCAATTCCGAATCTCGCCAGCAAGAGCACGACATGGTGATACTGCGAAGCAATGCAGGCTGTGACGGAGATATCGAACGGAATAGATCCGCCGCCGCTCTGAGGCATGTCGGCCGTGATGGCGTTGCCGCCAATTTCTTCCTTGGCTTCGAACAGAAGAAAATCGAAACGATCAGGGTGCTGGCTAAGTGCCCAAGCGGCTCCGAGCCCAGACATGCCGCCGCCAATGATTGCTATTCTGCGTCTTGCCATACGTCCGTCCTAGTTTGGGGTGCGGTTGCGCCGCCCCGGGTCAGAGCAGTGCCCGCCTCATGGCGGCCACGCGGATCTTGAACGCGTTTTTTTTGACTTCACGACCGAGAAGGATCGCACGCCGTCATCACGCCGCTCGAAAGCAAAATAGTGCATAGCGTACAGAGTCACTTCCCGAATCGCTTCTGTGCGCTTTTGCTTCGGGACGATTCGAGGCAAAACCCCGTAAAATGCGGGCAAGTCTGCACCGGAATTTTGCCTTGGAAGCTGCCGTTCATCAAGCAGGCATGTACGTGAATCTAAACAGAAAAGAGAGGTCCTTGCCAGAGGAGCTGTTTGTGCCTGCGTATTACAAGACGCTCTTGGAGGCCCTCGAGGAAGTGCGACGGCGCGCAGCGATGGCTGATGGCATGATCACGCGATACGAGAAGTGTCCAGGGGGTATCGGTCTACAGCATTGATGCTGAGTTGTATGTGGACGATCTTGCGGAACCCTTGCCTACCAGCATTCGGCGCGACTCCTTCCGACTATACCAATGAGCGAGCAGCCGGACGCGAAGGGCCCAAAGGGGACTTGCGGTCCGAAGATCTGTAAGCGAACCACCGCAGGATGTTCACCACGCACTGACAAGATTCTCTGCCTCGAGCATTCGCATATCGATAGCGTCAATCGGCGTACGGATCTCGCAATAAAGGCGATTGAAGCAGCCGACGCATCTGACAAGCGATACTACGATATCGAAGTCGAGAGGCTGCGCACGAACGCTGAGGACGGCCGGCAAGAGCGTCGTTTTATGGACAGGCTCGCATGGACAAGTAGTGGCGTGTTCATCTTGCTTGCCGCATTTGTGCTGCTGATGCTCTTTTTCGGTTCCGCCCCCAGCGGAAGGTGGCAAGCGACTTGCTGCGAACGTTTGCGACTGGACTCGGTGGATCAGGAGTTGCATGGCTACTTAGAGCACTGACATTACGAACCATGAGCGCCGCATCAATTGATGCGACGCTCATGCATTCAAGTGGTCTTGCAGGTCGCGCCCGCTGCTTAAGGCAAGTCGGACAGGGGAATCTTGGAGATCAGCTTGCCTAACTCATGCGCAAGTGCCAACTTGACTTTCATGCCAGCGGTCGGGGGGACATCGAGCGCCCAAACAATGTCGCACGCCCGCAGCCACGCGAGGCCGCACGCCATGCCCGCCTCCCGGTCGTCAGGATCCGCGTCGTCTAACCACTGCGGGTAGAGGAGGTGCGGCGCAAAAGGCGTGAGACCTGCGCTGACAGCCCGCCGGCACAGCCGCATTGCTAAGATGGTATTGTGCTCAGTACCCCCGAAAGGGGAGCAGACAAAAACCCGTTTGCGGTTGTCCATAGGTCATTGAAGCTTCTGGCGTTTGACTCATGCAGTCCCGCAGTATAAGAGCAAAGCGTGGGTGTTGCGCTTGAGCCCCTCTGATTTCGGGCCGACGGACGCGCGGCCTGCCCTCAAGGGCACGGGCATCGGAATCTGCTGCATTGTCGACGATCGTTTAAGCCCCACAGCGGGTCGGGAGCACGAAAGTGCTGTATAAACCCGACGGCAAGGGCGCGCGTGCTTCCTGTTCTGACCGATCAATCAGCCTGGTTTGCGAACGGCTTGACCGGTTGGGGTGCCGCATCTGCGTAAGGGATCGATGCTGGTGCTCAAGTTGTTGGGGCGAGACTGGTACACAGTGGATGGCCATATGCGCAGGGGTGCGTTGCGCTGTCACTAAGGTCTTTTTCGGTCAAACTGTGGTCGGCGTAGTGGCAAGCTGCTGAACCGAAGCCGAAACTTGCTACTACGTCAGTAGGTTGGACGTTGTCCCCCGGTTCAGGTGGACAAAGACGATGTGAGTGGCACGCACGGACTGGATAATCAGTAACACAAAATACGTGGCTCGTAAGCGGATGCGTTGTGGCTGCGCGATTGCACTGTTGCTCTTTGCATTGAATCTGAACACATTTCCGCTGGCCGCGCAGGTTAACACCATCAGCGGCTACGTGGAAGACGTGACCAGCGGCGAACGCATTCCTGGCGCAGCATTCTATATCCCAGCGCTGGGAACAGGGGTTATCTCAAATCAGTACGGCTTCTATAGCCTGTCTATAGCGTCTCCGACGGTTAGGTTCGTGGTCTCGCACTTGGCCTATGCGCCTGCCACGTATGACCTTACAATCGAGGGAGATACCACGCTGATTGTCCTGCTGACGCCGCGGGTGATTGGGATGGCGGCAGTGGAGGTCGTGGCGGAAGGCGAATCGTCGGTTGAATCCGTGCAGATGAGCGTGCACGATGTGCAGATCAAGCAGATCGAAACCCTCCCGGTTCTTCTCGGTGAGGTAGACATTCAGAAGACACTGCAGCTGCTCCCCGGCGTGCAGTCGGGTTTGGAAGGCACTACGGGGCTCTATGTGCGTGGTGGACGACCCGATCAGAATCTGACGCTGATGGATGGCGTCCCGCTCTATAACCCTGCGCACATATTTGGCTTTGTGAGCGTGTTCAACGCACCGGCGATGAAGCGCGTAGAGTTCATCAAAGGAGCTTTCCCTGCGCGCTATGGCGGACGCCTTTCGTCCGTGGTGAACTACACGATGAAGGAAGGCAACATGAAGGAGTACGCCGGCGAGGCGTCCATAGGCTTGGTCTCCACGCGCGTGATGGCAGAAGGGCCGCTCAAAAAGGAGAAGGCCTCATTCATCGTAGCGGGCCGGCGCAGCTACGCTGATGCGCTCGCAGCTCCCTTCTTCATCGATCGCGAGGCGAGGCCGATTGCGTATTTCTATGACTTGAATGCCAAGGCCAACGCTATTCTTTCTCCGCGGGACCGCATCTACTTGAGCGGATTCGCTGGGCAGGACAAGTTTGGCGCGGTGAACAAAGACAACGACGGCGGCCTGAGGGGGGATGTGCGCTGGCATAACCGGTTGCTGTCGCTGCGCTGGAACCACCAGCTCGGGGACAGGCTTTTTGCCAACACGCTGGTCGGCATTACCAATTACAGGCTTGGAGTCCACAACAACCAGTGGGACGAGTCTGGTGGCGTGCGATGGTCGTTCGAGTCCACATACCGCACGGAAATTGTTGACTGGATCGGCAAACTGGATTTTGAGTACGGTCACAGCCAGCGCCACTTCGTGCGTTTTGGTGCAGAAGGGACGATCCACAGATTCAACCCCGGTACCTCTTCTGTACGAATATCGTCGAGCGAAGACGGAGTAGAAGAGTCGATGTGGTCGGCCACAGGGAAACTGAAGTCAACAGAATTGGCCCTCTATGCCGAGGACGAGCTTCTGATCAGCAGGCGGCTGCGCGCTTCCATTGGGCTGCGTCTTTCGGGATACCTGGTCAAGGGCAAGCAATATGGAAGCGTAGAGCCGCGCCTGGCAGTGCACTACCGGGTGAGCGAAACGATGGCAGCCAAGGCATCCTGGGCCTCGGCAACCCAGTACGTGCATCTGTTAAATCTCGGAGCGTTGGCGCTGCCGTCGGATCTGTGGGTACCCTCGCTTGGGTCCATAAAGCCGCAGCGAGGATTCCAAGCGGCCGCTGGCGTGGTGCGGACCTTTAGTGATAACATGTACGAGGTTTCTGTTGAAGCGTACCTGAAGCGCATCAGCAACTATCTGGAGTACAAAGATGGGGCGGGCGCGCTGGAATCTGTGGTATTCGCATGGGATGAGCTGGTCACACCAGGCACTGGAGAGGCCTATGGCTTGGAATTATTCCTTCAAAAGAAGGCCGGGCGCCTAACCGGCTGGCTGGGATATACGCTGGCAAAGGCAACGCGGACAGTCGCAGCCTTGAATCGCGGCAAACCCTACCGGGATAGCTATGATCGCCGCCACGATGTTGCTGTAGTCGGGCAGTACAAACTGCTGCCAAGACTGCTGGCTTCTGCGGCATGGATCTATGGCAGTGGCTATCCACTGTGGGTGCCCATCGGGCGCTACGAGGTGCGAAATAATGAGTACGATTATCATGAAGATGTGGTGCATTACGGACCGATCAACAGTGCGCGTTCACCGGCAAGCCACCGTTTGGATGTGAGTATGCAATACCGCTGGGATCGGCCTTGGGGCGGCCATGCGGTCCAGCTAGGATTCTATAACACCTACGCCAGAAAGAATCCGACCGTGGTATTCTACGAGGTTGAGAACGACATCATTACGTTCAAGAAGTTGAGCCTGCTCGCGCTGGTTCCCTCGCTGTCATACCAAGTCCGATTCTAGCCATGATCAACAGATTCTGCATTGCTGCTCTATTGCTGCTCTCCGCATGCGAGAGCACCATCGTAGTGGAGATTCCTGACGAACACAAGTCGCTACTGGTAGTGGACGGGACCTTCAGTCTCGATGACACCTGGGATATTGGCCTGTCAAAGAGCTTGCCGCTCACGAGTTCGTTTGACTACGAAGACCTGCAGGTTCAGGATGCCACGGTTATAATCTCCAATGATCTGGGGTACTCCGAAACCCTCACCCGTACATATTACGGCCGCTTTACATCGCCAACGGGCTATTTACCTCAGCCGGGCGTCGAGTACTATCTGCGTGCATCCGCTGATACCTTGGCACCCGTAACGGCCTCCTCAATGATTCGCACTGCACAAGTGGAGATTGTTGAGGTGATCGAGCTTGTAGAGGACAGCGATGGTACGTACAGGGTGCGATTTACTATAACAGATCCGCCTGGGTCCGACCATTACAGCATAGAAGTGTCGGCAGATCAAGGCGACCCTAATGACCCCTTTGGCGGACGCTTCCCGATTGCCTTCAGTTCAGAAAACGGAATGCTTCGCCTCAGTATAGAAGACGTAGGTGATCCATCGGGCCTGGTGGAGGATGCAGCTTACGTTACGGCGTACTTTTCCGACGCGCTCTTTGATGGCCGGACATCGACGATTGTAATCACGCTGCTCGGGTCAGGCAGGAACTTCGAGCTGGCAGTCAGGCACATGAGTCCAGACTATTTTGCATTTCATCGGTCGCTGGCCCGGCACGATGATGGGGGATTTGTCTCGTTTGGCGGTCGCCCCGAACCATTGCATTCCAATGTTGAAGGCGGTCTGGGGCTGTTTGCAGGGTATTCAGTGACCACGGTAGGTTTTGAAGTATCGGACGAGAACTAGTTTCACCGCCTGTATGGCCTGATTGCACCGGCACTTGGAGGTGGTGACTGACGCGGTAGCGCGCAGGCCGCTCATCCGAGTCGCAGGGCTGCGGGCTCAGACGTTTACTAATTGGTGCGCAATACGTACTCTTGCGTCTGCCACTATTCGCTCTGCCAATGCGCCCAATCCTTTTCCCGCTGATCTTCCTGAGTGCTGCATGTCAGATGACTCCATCGGAAGACGCGCCACTCAATGTACTGGTGCTCTATACAGACGACCAGCGCTTCAACACGATTGCTGCACTCGGCAACGACGAAATCATCACACCCAACATGGACCGCCTCGTACGGGAGGGCACAGCCTTCACGCACGCGCACACCATGGGCGGGTTGCACGGCGCACTGTGCGCTCCAAGCCGCGCCATGCTCATGACGGGGCGCCCCCTGTTCAGCCTCCTGGAGAAAGACGACGCGATTCCACCCGAGCACATCATGATGCCGGAGCACCTGCGCGAAGCGGGCTTTACAACCTTTGCAACCGGCAAGTGGCACAACGACCGGTCTTCGTTTGCGCGCTCTTTCCAGCATGGCGACCACCTGTTTTTTGGGGGCATGCACTGGCCGGGCGCTGGCGGGCATGAAGCGCCGCTGCTTAATGCATACGACTCCACGGGTGCCTTTCCAAGAGATGATCGGCGGCCGGTGGAAGGTTTTTCCAGCATGCTTTATGCTGACGCGGCCATAGAATTTCTGCGCGCCCCGCGTGATGCGCCGTTCTTTGTGTACGTTTCGTTCACCTCGCCGCATGACCCGCGCACGCCGCCTTCGCCGTATGACAGCTGGTACCATCCCGATTCGATGTCCGTGCCGGAAAACTTCATGCCAACGCATCCCTTTGACAACGGGGAGCTGAGGGTGCGGGACGAGATGCTGCGCGAGCATCCGCGCACGGAGCAGATTGCGCGCGAAGAACTTGCCACCTATTACGGGATGATCAGCGAGGTGGATGCCCAGATAGGGCGCATACTTGAGGTGCTGGACGAAACCGGCCAGCGCGACCGGACGCTTATCGTGTTCGCAGGCGATAATGGGCTGGCTGTGGGCAGCCACGGCTTGTTGGGCAAACAGAACCTGTACGAGCACAGCATGAGAGTGCCACTCGTGTTCGCCGGCCCCGGCATCCCGAGGGGCGAACAGCGCGATGCCCTGGTGTACATCCACGATATCTTTCCCACCGTTAGCAGCGTGCTGGGCCTTGCGCCACCCGCTACGGCAGAGGGGCACAGCCTGTTGCCAATCATGCAAGATGTTCAGGCGCCCACGCGCGATGCCGTGTTCTATGTCTATCGCGATCTTCAGCGCGGCGTGCGCTCTAAGAGCGGCTGGAAGCTGATCCAGTACAACGTCCAGGGCGACCGCACCGATCAGCTGTTCAACCTCAACGAGGATCCGCACGAGACGCACAACCTGGCCAACGCTCCTGAACACGCCGAGCGTTTGGCCGTGATGGAAACAGCGCTGGTCCAAGCCAGTCAGTTATACAACGACCCGCTGGATCTGCAGGTAGAAGACTGGGGAAAAGGCCAACGATGAGCCGCTGAATTATTTTTGGCAGGGCCTTGAGCGGCTGAACTGCTTTACCGGGTTCACATCGCTTGATTCAGTGCGTGCTGCGATGCCAGCAGCACAAAGCCAGCAGCACAAGATGATGGAGCCGTGCTGTTGTGCCAGCGAAGAGCGTCTTTCGGCTGTGCGCCTATGGCGGCCATCGCCTGGATGTGCCTGCCCGCTCAGCGTTAATTCAGCAGCTACTCGGCACCAAAGCGTGGCGGGTCCAGGGCTGCGAGGCGCTAATGCGCTGCTTGGTTGCCGATGTGGCGCTCAAAGAGTTTCAGGATGCGGCGGTACTCGTCGCGCCAACTCGAAGGTTCCTGGAAGCCATGCCCCTCTACAGGATAGATCGCAATCTCCCAGTCGTCTTTGCCAAGCTCGATCAGGCGCTGGCCGAGGCGTACGATGTCCTGAAACTGCACGTTGAGATCCAGGATGCCATGGGGCATCAGCAGCGGGTCTTCCAGCCCGTCGGCGAAGTTGATCGGTGAGCTGCGCGCAAATGATAGCGAGTCGGTTTCGGGGGTGTTGAGGATGTTGGACGTATACGGGTCGTTGTAGTGCGCCCAGTCGGTGACGCTGCGCAGGGCAGCGCCCGCGCCAAAGTGCTCGGGCTCGGTGAACAGCGCCATCAGCGTGATGAAGCCGCCATACGACCCGCCATAGATGCCGATGCGATCCGCCGATATCCCGAATCGCTCCTGCAGGTAGGTGGAAGCATCCACATAGTCTTGGAGGTCGCGCCCGCCCATATGCCGGTAGATTGCCGTACGCCAGTCGCGCCCGTAGCCCGAGGAGGCCCGAAAATCCACCTGCATCACCGTGTATCCCAGGTCTGTGAGCAGGTTGTGAAACATATACTCGCGATAGTAGCTGCTCCAGCCGTCATGCACATTCTGTGCATATCCTGCGCCGTGCACAAAGAGCACCGCAGCGCCGTTGCTGCTTGAAGGCGTGAAAAGGTGCGCAGGCACCATGATGCCATCGGATGCCTCGTAGTAGATGGTTTCGGGCACGCGCCACGGATAGGCCAGCCATTCCTCGGTCTGGGAGTACGTAAGGCGGTCCGGCTCCATGCCCGGGGCCTGTAAGTATACTTCGGGCGGCTGCGTAGTGAAGGAACGCAGTATGCCCAGCATAGCGCCATCCGGACTTACGACGGCGCTGTTGCGGCCTTCCATCGTGGTCAGCGGCTGCGGCTCGCCGCCTAGGATCGGCATCCGATACAGGTGCCGCACAAATGGCGAAGCCTGCGTGCTGGTAAAGTACCATTGGGTCCCATCTTGTGAGATCTGGGGGTTGAATACTTCGAACGCTCCGCTGGTCAGCTGTGTCTGTGCGCCGGTTTCTACGTTCACCGTGTACAGGTGGCTGTAACCCGAGGCCTCGCTCTGAAACCAGTAGTGGTGTCCGTCCGGCAACCAGCCTCCCTCACTCGCCCCGCCGAACCACGAGATCCCAGGCCCCGCGATCCATGCATCATCGTGCTGCCGGTCCAGCAGCGTAAGCGAGCCGGATACAGGATCCAGCCGGGTCAGCCACCGGTCTTTGTGGTCCCGAGCGCGAATCTCCAGTACTGCAAGACTGCCATCAGCATTCCAGAAGGGCCCGAAACTGTACAGTGCACGCTTCGTCTTTGCGGAATCAATGGCTGCGCCTTGCTCCCTGAGGTATTGCGGCACGTCATAGGCCCCCTCGATCTGATGGAGGTCAATCGCATAGGTTGTGTCTCGCACGAGGTCCTGAGCAAACAGCACGGCTTCGCCGTAGGGGGTCCCGACCTTGGGTCGCGCGGAGCGCTCCGCTGCGTAGCCGCTCTCGGTGACATAATCCATGCCCACGGTGCGCTGGGCATTGGCGTCCTCTGTTATGACAAAGGTCACAAAACGCTCGGTGGGATCAATTCGGAGCTGCGATGGATTCTTGCCGTCCAGGTAGTAGGTAGTGGGCGGGTCCGTTGCCTGTTCATCACGCTCCTGGGCCGCTTCGCGCATTTCGTCTTCCTCTTGCTGCTTGCGGATGAATGCAAAGAGATCCGACTGCTGCGCTTCCAAGAACGCGGCTTGGCCACTAACATTCGGCTCTTGTGGTGCTTTGCCGCTACGCAGGTCCGTGAGCTGCCGCATGGCTCCCGTGGCCAGGTTCAGCTCAAACAGGTTGTTCTCTGACGTAAAAACGATGGCGTTGCCCTCAGGGTTGAAACGAGGACTGTACTCGGTGCGTCTTGTTTGCGTCAGGCGAACAGTTTCGCCTGAGTCGCGGTGATACAGGTGCAAATCACCGCGCTGCACATAGACCTTGCGGCTGAATGTGGCATCATAAACGAGTTCGCCATGGTGCCAGCCTGTGAACGATGGTCCCAAGCCACGCCGCTCCTCCGGTGTCAGCTGAGCAGGCGTGCCTCCGCTGCGCGGAACCTTGAAGAGCGAGTCGCTCGGGAAAGTGCCCATAGGATTCCACCGAAAGTACAGCGTTTGGCCATCCTCTGACCAGAACGGTGTCCGCGGCCAGGAACCGATCCATGTGTCAGGGTCCTGCGTAATCTTGTCTATGGTCAGCTGCGACTGCTGTGCGAACAGCGGGCCGGCGACGATCACGCCCAGAGTAATTGCGTAGGACAAGCGGAGAACCATGACTGCGAAACGGTTGTTGAGTCTGTAAGCAAAACTTACGGAAGCGGCCCAATACCTGTCACGGAGCACGGTTACCGTAATGGCCGGCGTTGGCCCTGCACTGCGAAGCGCCGCGAGAATCTCGGGTAGCGCCGTGCAGCTTGCAGGTGCCGAGCCGCAAATAGCCTATGGCTGCCCGCGTAATGCGATTCTCCAAACAGATAACGGTGCCGGCCCAGTGCCTACGGCCGCAGCATATTCTTGACCTGATTATTGTCCAGCTCGATGCGGATACCCTCCAGGTAGAGGGTCAGCTTCTGCCGGCGTTCCAGCATGAATCGGCCAGCCTTGCCCCCACGAATTTCTGAGTAGCCCCACCAGCCTTGCCTCTAGCCAAGGCTTCATTTGCTCCCTAGCACACTTGCTGTCACCGATCGGGGCTATCCGCTTTCGCACGCAGCCGCCCGGTTGCTATTGCAGAGACCAAGCCCAGCACTCTCTGGTAGCGATCACTTGACAAACGTGTATCCCATCAAGGACCCGCATCTCCATCTGCGTCCGCTCGACTGCTGCAGCCTCCCCTACCTCTACGAAGGCCCCTTCGTCCGCTGACACGATTTCCTGTTAAGGCCGCCAATATGCCAGCAGCAAATAGGAGATGCTGCGCTCGGCGCAAAAAGCCGAAGGCACCTGAGTTCTCTCCCTGTACTACGTGACCAGCGAAACAACATTTTGCTCGCCATAGGGCCTCTTGATGCTATCAAGAGTTTGCATTTGCGGCGTCAAGAGCAATCTCCCGAGTCCTCGTCATGCAATCAGGAAGGGGCGCACCGGACGCTTGCAGTGGACTAACCCGCGCACCCTTTCCGGCGCGGTGCCGTGTTCCCAGGCCATACTGGTTGATCCGCAAAGATGCAGCTTCCTTTATGCCACGGCCATGGCTGTGTTCACGCGCTCGATTGCGGTGCGTGGCATCAGGGATTGCGACATGCTGGCGTGATTATGTCTGCCATATGCTCATGCCCCCGGGTGCGATGCCTTTGGCACATGCAAGCGACCAAATGCGTAGAATCAGACGCACGCCAATACAGGTGCACTCATTCTGAAACATCCTTAGCAGCTTCCATGCCCATATCTAAGTGGATTATTATCGGCGTCGTGCTTTTTGCCGGTACCCATTCGCCCGATTTGCCGTTAGACAAGATTGAACTGCCAGACGGCTTCGAGATTGCCATTTATTCCGACGAGGTGCCAAATGCGCGGCAGATGGCCGTAGCGCCTGGCGGCACAGTGTTTGTCGGGTCTAGGCGCGAAGGCAAGGTGCATGCCGTTGTGGATCGCGATGGCGACTACAAGGCGGATGAGGTCTTGCTGATTGCGGAAGACCTAATGATGCCCTCCGGGCTGGCGCTGTTTGAAGGGGACCTCTACGTTGCAGCGGTGAGCACCATTTTGCGCTACGACGACATTGAAGCCAACCTGATGGATCCGCCGGACCCTGTTGTGGTCGTGGATGACTTGCCTAGTGACCGCATGCATGGCTGGAAGTATATCGCATTTGGTCCGGATGGCATGCTTTACGTTCCCGTAGGGACGCCCTGCAACACATGCGAGCGGCCCGATCCCTACGCTACGGTGCTGCGCATGGCTCCCGATGGCAGTGAGCGTCAAGTCTACGCGCGCGGCATCCGCAACTCCGTTGGCTTCGATTGGCATCCTGTTACGGGCGACTTGTGGATCACCGACAACGGCCGAGACAACATCAGCCCAGATCCGGCCATCACGGACGATCTGCCGTCGTGCGAGCTGAACCATGCGCCGGAGCCGGGGATGCACTTTGGATATCCCTACTATCATCAAGGCGACACGCCCGATCCAGAGTTTGGCGAGGGGCGTAGCGCAAATGAGTTTCATGCCCCTGCCATCCTGCTGGGGCCCCATGTGGCTCCCCTAGGCATGGAGTTCTATGAAGGCGGGATGTTTCCGGAGTCGTACAAGAATCAGGCTTTCATAGCGGAGCACGGCTCTTGGAATCGCCGCCAAAAGATTGGCTATCGCGTGAAGCTTGTCCACTTCGACGATGATGGCCTGGCCACGGGCCAGGAGGTGTTCGCCAAAGGCTGGCTGGACGGCGAGGAATCCTGGGGACGTCCCGTGGACCTTGAAACTCTGCCCGATGGCTCGCTGCTGCTGTCTGACGACCAGGCCAATGCGATCTATCGCATCACGTATCAAGAGTAGGGGCTGATTACGTGGCGCGCTGCTTGGAGCCACGCAGTCTGCCGGACACGCCGGCAAAGCGACCGTTGACCGCAAGGCCGGACGGGGCGCCAGGGCGTGCATGGTCCGTAGTCGGAGAACAGTGGCCGGCGGCTGCGGGCACGGCCGCTTGAACATCGGATGCGCCCAATGAAGACTTTGGGTGCCAGTGGCTAATCAGACCTCCACGCCGAACGGGGCGCGTAGTGCGCGCGCAGCGAGCCTGTCGGATTAGGGCGGATTCGCTCTGCTGGCCCCGATGGTCCCTTGAATTCGATTCGGGGGCGCGTCAATTCTGGTGCAGGTGCGCGCATAGCCACGGCAAGTCAAACGGCAATGACAAAGGGCGCGGGGTTGCGCCCCATAGCGCGCTGCGCCCATGGCTCAAGGCCATGGTGGTGGATCGATCATGCGATACCTCTGGGCTCCGCAGCATGCACGCGTGGTGCCGCCATAGGCGCAACAACACAGCCCCCGATCATTGATCATTGTGCGTCGCTGAGCATGTGCGCTCCCTGCTCTGGGATGTACTGCGATACAGCTTACTCTGTGAAGAGGTTCTTGTTGATGTGCATGGACACGAGCATGTTCGGGACATCAACGACCTCGGCTATGTGCAAGTCAGCCGCAAGCGAAGCCAACACATAGGCGTCGCTGCGCGCCATGCCGCGAACGGATTCGAGATAGTCGATCATGTACACAGTGGCCTTGCGGGCCGCCTCGTCGATGGTCGGCGCAAAGCCGGTGACGGCATAATACGTGTCGGTTTCGTATTGAGGCTCCTGTACGTATGGCCGGTCCTTCAGCACGTTGACTTCGTAGACGATGCGCATCGGCGCTTCAATAGCCGTGCCGCAAACCTCGCCAAGGCCCTGTGCGGCATGGGTATCACCAATAGAGAACAGTGCGCCCGGCACCAGAACAGGCAGAAATACCGTCGTGCCCTCCACCATATTGGGGTCGTCCATGTTGCCGCCATTTTTGCGGGGCGGAACCGTGGACAGCATGGAATCCGTCGCAGGCGCTACACCCATGACCCCCGGAAACGGCTCCAGCGGGATGCGAATGCCATCAGAGAAGGTCGCATACGTGTCTCCATCCTGAAACTCGTACGTCTTTACGTAGGGCTCGGTGAACTCGTCTGCCAAAAAGCCGAAGCCGGGAATGATTGCAGACCATCCAAACTCACCAATCTCGATGGAATGCAGCGTTACGGCCAGCACATCACCCACCTCTGCGCCCTCCACATACACCGGACCCGTCAGCGGGTGGATCGGCTCAAAGTCAAGATTGGCCGCGGCTTCCACAGTCGAGTTGATGTCAAACTGCCCATCCGATGCCTCTTTTGTGTACACCTCCACCACAGCGCCCGATGGCACGGTGAGCACTGGCGGGATGGCTGCACTGAACTTGTTGTGCGTCTGCGATGTGTCCAGGTAATAATCAGGCATGACTGCCTGGGAAATGTCTGAGGTGACATCTGGTGATTCGACCGCTTCATCGACCTGGCAGGCGGCAAAGAGAAGAAGCAGGCAAAGCAGTGGAAAGGTCTTCATGACGAAAGTGCTCGGAAGGTGCACGGAAAGCTATGCATTTTTGCAATTCGCTTCAGCCCGTTCTGGCGAATCAATTTCCCACGACTTCAGTTAACCACCGCTGAGCCAAACGCACAGGATCCAAGATCAGTGAGCAACACGCAAAACCCGTCTTCTACGCTGCATTACGCGACCGGCGATCTCGCAAATGAACTGGCCACAACGCGCCGCATGATCGCGCGGGCACCAGCCGAGCACTACGCGTGGCGTCCTCACGAAAAGTCGTTCAGCCTGGGACACCTCGTGGTGCACCTGTCGCAACTCGTATGGTGGGGCATCACCAACCTGCGGGATGACCACTTTGATCTTGGTGCGTCTCGCGCCAAGCGGGCCCTGCCCGAAAGCAGTGAAGCGCTTTTGGCCCAGTTTGACGAGGGCGTGGAAGTACTCCTGTCTCTGATTGCCGACCTGTCGGAAGCTGACCTGGAGCAGCCGTGGACGCTGCGCCGAGGCGACGTTGAGCTGTTTACCGATACCAAAGGGAATGTGTTGCGGCACTGGTGCATCAGCCATATCGCGCACCACCGGGGGCAGCTGAGCGTGTACCTGCGACTTCTGAATGTACCCGTACCGCCGAGCTACGGGCCGACAGCCGACGAAGGCTGGTAGCCTCAGCAATCCGCAAGCGACGCACTCAGCTCGCGCAGCACCTCCAGCGTTGCATCGATATCGTCGCAGTGGGTCCTGAACGCGGACACGGCTAGCCTTAGCACTACCTTGTCGCCGAGGCGCGTAGAAGTAACAAACGCACGGCCATTCTGCTGTATGCGTCGGGTTAGCTCAAGGTTGAACTGATTGGCGTTTCCACGCGGAGGCACGTACCGGTAGGTTACCACAGACAGGTCCGGATACGGACCGACTTCAAAGCCCTCGAAGGTGCTGATTTTCTCGTGGAAGTACCGGGCCAAGAGGATCTTCTCCGACAGTGCAGCCCGGAACGGCGCAAGCCCCAGTATCTTCAGCGGCAGCCACATCCGCAGCCCCCGAAAGTGTCGTGTCAGCTCAGGAGACAAGTAGGCGGGTGATGCTTCCGTAGGATGGCCGATGATGTCCTGGAAGTACGCGCCGCGGCCACCATGCGCTCTGCCAAGCAGATCCTGGTCCCGGACTAGCAGCGCCCCAGTCCCATACGGCATAAACAACGTCTTGTGTGGATCCAATACCAATGAGTCGGACAAATCCATTCCTCGCAAGATTGGTACCCCTTCTGGGCATAGTGCAAAGAAAGCACCATAGGCACCATCGACATGGCTCCAGATGTTGTAGGCCCGTGCGATTTCGTCAATGTCGGTTAGTGGGTCAACCGCGCCGGTGTTGGTTGTGCCCGCCGAAGACACAATCAGCCATGGCCGCAGGCCGTGGGCAAGGTCATCCTGGATGGCTTGCTCGAGGGCTGGCGCTGACATGCGGTAATGGTCATCAAGGGGAACGCGGCGCAGCACGCACTCCTTCAGCCCGGCAATACGGAGCGTCTTGTCTATGCAGTGGTGGGCATGGTCGGTCAGGTACACTACGACCCGATGGAACTCAGCCGCTAGGATGTTGTGTGCTTCGCGTGCCGTTACGAAAGCGGACATGTTGGCCAGGCTCCCGCCGGAAGTCAGAAAACCGCTGGCCGTACGCGGATACCCAACGATACGAGCCATCCAACGCACCATCATGTTCTCCATGCGAACTGCGCCAGGTGAAGAAAAGAACACGCCGGCATAGCGGTTAAAGATTGCCGCCAGGAAGTCTCCAAAGGCGGATGTCGGCAGGGCACCGCCAGGAATGTAGCCGAGCATCCTGCCTGAGCCGGGATTGATGCCGACCGTGTCCACATTCTCCTTCAGCAGCGCGAGCGCCTCGTCGACGGTAATGCCGGATTCCATCACGGGAGAGACCAATAGTCCGGCACCACCCTCATCTCCTTTCGCATACGGGCGGCCCACCGGCATAGCCCGAATGAAGCTATGTGCGTAATCCAGCACCTTAGTTCCCAACTCGTTCCACTCTGCGGGCGTTGGCTCCAGTTGTCGGGCTATGCGCTCAAGGCACTTGATCTGGGCGAGGTCGGTCTCTGGCGCAGTGACAACAGATGTATGTTGCATCGTTTGTAGGTAGTTTTGATGAACAGAATCAGATAGGCGCAGCCCGTCCGTGCACGGGCGCTCGCGGAAGAGGCGGCGTGACGACCGCTATTGGCGCGACTCGCGGGAGATGGTTCAGTTGGCATGAGCCTTCGCACGGCAATTTTCTTCATCTTTGGTTTGTCATGACCCGTCCCGACATCATACAGCGCCTCTTGGAGGCCGGTGCCGTGGCCGTACTGCGCTTGCCTGACAGCCGGCACACCTTGCGCGTAGCCGAGGCAGTGGCGCAGGGCGGCATCACTGCCGTTGAGGTTACGCTTACAACACCAGACGCGCTAGCGACTATTGAACAGCTTGCGCGGCAGATGCCGGGAAGTGCCCTTATCGGCGTGGGGTCCGTCCTGAATGCTGACGATGTTGCCCAGGCAGCTGGCAGCGGGGCGCGATTCATCGTCAGCCCGATTACAACGCACGAAATTATAAAAAGTGCCCACGAAAATGATCTGCCGGTCATTCCGGGTGCGCTAACGCCCACGGAAGTCTACCATGCACAGGCGCTGGGAGCCGACTTCGTCAAGGTGTTCCCAGCGTCGTTCTGGGGCCCCAAGTATGTGCGCGCGCTCCTCGCACCCATGCCGCATCTCAGGCTTTGCCCAACGGGCGGCGTAACGCCCCACAATGCGGGTGAATGGATCCAAGCAGGTGCCAAGGTTGTCGGCATCGGCAGTGCACTGGTGAATCCGTCGATGGTCGCCGCCGGCAACTATGAAGAAATCACGCGTCGGGCACGCACGCTCGCTCGCTCCATTAAAGCGGTTCGCTAACGGGCCCAATCGTTGCGATGAAAATTGTCACCCTAGGGGAGCTGATGCTGCGGCTTTCGCCTCCCGGTCACGACCGCCTGGCGCAAGCGCAGTTCTTTGAAGTCACTTACGGTGGCAGCGAAGCCAATGTGGCAGCGACCCTGGCGCAGTTTGGGCTGCACGCCGCACTGGTGACGCGTCTGCCGCTGAACGCGATAGGCGAGGCGGCCCTGGCGCATTGCAGGCGGCATGGCATATCCACAGATTTCATTCAGCGCGGCGGTGATCGGCTGGGGATATACTTCCTGGAGCATGGCGCGAGTCAGCGCCCTTCGCTCGTCGTATATGACCGGGCAGGGTCGGCCTTCAGCACGATGACCTCAGCTGATGTGGACTGGGAGGCTGTGATGCATGGGACGGATTGGTTTCACGTGTCTGGCATCACACCTGCGCTGGGAGCACACGCCCATAAGCTCGCAAGAGACGCCTGCCAGGCTGCGCAGGCGGCGGGCGCAACGGTCAGCTGCGACCTCAACTACCGCAAGAAGCTTTGGACGGTGGACGAAGCACAAGCGGTCATGAAGCCGCTGATGCGCTATGTAGATGTCTGCATAGCCAACGAGGAGGACGCCTGGCGTTGTTTGGGCATGCGCGCCGAAGGCACCGATATTGAAGCGGGACACCTGGACGAGGGCGGCTATACGCACCTGGCCGAGCAGCTCAAACGCGCTTTTGGATTCACGACCGTTGCCATCACGCTTCGCGAGAGCTTTTCGGCTTCGCGCAATGCGTGGAGCGCTATCATGTTGGACAACAAAGAATGCCGGACGCCGTACCGGTCCCGTCGCTACGATATACAGATCGTAGATCGGGTCGGTGCTGGAGACGCCTTTGCAGGCGGGTTGATTGCGGGTCTGATCACCAAGAGCGACTCGCGGGAGGCGCTGGAGTTTGCTGTCGCGGCGTCCTGCCTTGCCCATTCCTTTCGGGGCGACTTCAATCTGGCAACAAAGTCAGAAGTGGACAAGCTGGCCGGCGGGAGCGGTTCTGGGCGTGTGGATCGATAGGGTCTCACCGCGTGGCCTGGCAGCCGGTAAATGTGGTGCTCGAATACCGCACGGTCTACCGCCGAGGGCTGTCGTTTCCTCAAGGGCTTGCAGCACTTCTTCGTCCTCCCACGCGGTGGAGAGAAGATCGCTGCAGGGTGCAAGCCGATGTGACCACCCGCGTACGTCCGTGCGTGCTCAAGGCCCGGCCTATCGGTCTGCCGGGATGAGTCACGAGATCCGCGTGTTCCAGCGTGTGCAGCGCGGTCCAGACCCTTGTGCGCCAATTACAAAGCACGCACATGCCGCTCGGAGAAGCGTGAGAGAACGCGTGTGGAAAAAAACCTGCTGCCCTATCCGCAAGGCTTCTCCCCATCCATTGCTCTGCGGCTGGCAGATCGGCTGGTGCCCAATCGCCGGATGCCAGTCGAGTCGCCCAGCGTAGCATCTGCGAACCGGTATACGGACGGGCACACCCGCCCGCCCATGGGGAGTCAGGCTCCGGTCTGCGCATTGTCGCTGACCATCGCCAATCAGCTTATGCCACTGCACTGGCCAGTGCAATGCCGCCCAGCATGCCGGCATTATCGCCGAGTGTTGGGGGCACGATGTAGGTATCAATGGCCGAGGTGATGGCAGGAACCTGGTAGTAGCCGCGCAGCCGCGACTGAACCATTTGTCGGATCATCGGAAAGAGTTGCTGCTGATGCATCACGCCGCCCCCCAAGATCACGATTTCAGGTGCCAGCGTCAGCACAAACCCGATGATGGCAAGCCCCAGGTAGTGGGCCTCATACTTCCAGGCCGTGTGGCTGGCAGGAAGCGAGGCTCCGTCCTGGCCCCAGCGTGCACTGATTGCAGGGCCTGAAGCCATGCCCTCCAGGCAATCGCCATGGAACGGGCAGCATCCATCAAAGGTGTCGCCGGGCGCGCGTGGCACGAAGACATGGCCCATCTCGGGGTGCAGCGCGCCGTGCAGCCTGCGTCCCTGTACCAAGGCACCGCCGCCGATGCCTGTGCCAACGGTCAGGTACAAACAGGTATCCCTGCCGCGCGCAGCGCCCCACAAGTGCTCGGCCAAGGCTGCGGCGTTGACATCCGTGTCAAAGGCCACGGGGACACCAAGGCGGTCACCAATCACGGCCGCGATGGGCGTATGCGCCCATCCCTTCTTTGGCGTGCTGGTGATATACCCGTAGGTGGGCGATCCCAGCCTCGGATCTATCGGACCGAATGAGGCGATACCCACCGCTGAGATCGGCTCGGGATGCGCCTGGAAAAACGCAGCGGCCTCGGCGATTGTGGATGCGGGATCGCGCGTAGGAAACCGTACGCTGGCACGGATGTCTCCGGCCTCCGTGCCGATGGCGCAGGCAAACTTGGTGCCGCCTGCCTCAATGCCGCCAAAGAGCGGCACGATCTATGCGCTGGCCGGGCGCGTCGCTTCAACCATGAAGTCGGTCATGCGCTTGACAAAGGTGGCCGCTTCCGTCAGCTCACCATCAAAGAGCAACGCGCCCTCGTACACCTGGTGCACCACCTTGTCGATGAGGTCCTCATGAGTGGACTCCTGGTGCAAAGCAAGCAGATTCGCCAAAAGCGGATGCGCAAGATTAAGCTCCAGCACCTTCTTGGATCCGGGCCCAAAGCCCTGTCCCATCAGCTTCAGCATCTTCTCCATCTGGGGTTCCATGGCGTCCTTGGCGGTCACCAGGGTGGCTGCGGAATCAACAAGTCGCTTGGATGCAACCACATCCTGAACCTTGTCGTTGAGCTTGAGCCGAAAAAGCGCCAGCAGCGTGTCCTCGTCGCCGTCAGACAACACGGGACTTTCTTCAGCAGTATCCAGCTCAAGGTCAGCAGATTCGATGCTCTTCAGCGTCTTGCCATCGTACTCGCGAACGTGAGAGATCGTAAAGATGTCGATCTGCTCCGCAAGCAGCAGTACTTCTATATCCTTACGACTGAAGTACTCCAGGCTCGGGTTCTGCCGCGCAAGGTCAAGATTGTCGGCCAGCAGGTAGTACACCGTATCCTGGCCATCAGACATGCGTGCTGCATAGGACTTGAGTGAGGTCAGGCGGCCTTCCCCAGTTTTCGTGGACGGGTACCGGAGGAGGTCGATCAGCTCGTCGCGCCGCTTGTGCTCGGTAACCAGGCCTGTCTTGAACGCCTTGCCAAACTCCTTGAAGAAAGTGGTGTAGCGGTCTTGATCTTCCTCTGCCCATTCGCGCAAAAGACCCAGCATCTTGCCGGTCAGGATGTTGTTGATCTTGGCCGCCACGGGACTGTTCTGCGTGACCTCCCGTGAAACGTTCAGCGGCAGATCGTCTGTATCCACTACGCCCCGCACAAAGAGCATATAGTCCGGCAAAAGATGCTTGGCATCCCGCTGGATGAGCACGCCCGATGAATAGAGGTGCACAAACTGGTCGTAGTCGTCGCGGAAGAGTCCCGGCGGCGCTTTTGCGGGGATAAAGAGGAGCGCATCAAAGTTGATCAGACCTTCAATGTGGAGGTGCAGGTGCCCCAGGGGCTCCTGGTAATCCATTGTCAAGAACTTGTAGAACTCTGTGCGGTCCTCGTCGCTGATGTCCTCCTTGCGTTCCTTCCAAAGGGCCTTGATGGTGTTGACCTGCGCATCGCCGACAAAGATGGGGAAGTCAACAAAGTTGGAGTACTTCTGGATGATTTGCTTGACGCGGTGCTCCTCGCTGAACTCCTTCTCTTCATCCTTCAGGTGCAGCGTTATGGTGGTGCCGTAAGACGCCCGGTCAATCTCTTCCAGGGTGTAATGATCCATGCCGTCCGACGTCCAGCGCCAGGCAGGCCCCGTGGTCGTGGCATGCCTGGATTCTATCACGACCCGATTTGCTACCATGAAGGAAGCGTAAAAGCCCACGCCGAACTGCCCGATCAGCGAAGCATCAACGGGCTTGTCTGACTGTTTCAGCTCCTCCAGGAAGGACAGCGTCCCGCTGCTGGCAATAGTGCCGATGCGCTCGATCAGGTCCTCCCGCGTCATGCCAATCCCTGTGTCTTCAATAGTCAGCGTGTTGACATCATCATCCAGCGTGATGGAGATCTTGTGGTCGACATCGGCCAGCGCTGGATCCGACAGCGCGAGGAAGCGCACTTTGCTTAGCGCATCACTCGCGTTGGAGATCAGCTCACGCAAGAATATCTCCTTGTGCGTATAAAGCGAATGGACAATAAGATGCAACAGTTGTTGCATCTGCGCACGGTACGCAAACTGCTGCACCGCACCCGCTTGCGTGTCAGTCATGGATGCTTAGGCAGAATTCTTTGAGACTTACTCGGAAAAGAATGTGCTGGGGTCCGGGAAATAGCTCTCCAGGCGACTGGCCAATATCCGGTATGTAGGATCTTTGGCTGACGTAGCCACGGCGAGTGCATCCTCGGTCTGCATCAGTGTCAGCTGCTCTGTGGTGCCTGCGGTGGATGTGAAGCTGATCTGGTATGTGGCATCCTGCAAGACCAGCTTGGGGATGTCATCATAGAAGCCGTCCGCATTGAACACCGAGAAGCGGCGCAGCCAATTCTCCACGGACATGCTGTCGGCAGCGACACCATCGACACTCCATCCCGTATCTGTGCGCGTGACCTCATAGGTGCTGCCTGGCTGCGATACCACGGCGGACTGCACGGTGGCGGACGACTGTATCATTATGCGGCGGTCTCGCCAGCGATCTGCGTTTTGCTGGACCGTGATGCGTTGCCGCGTGGAATAGATCCGTGGGTCATCCCCAATCTGCACATACACGGACTGATAATCCGGGCCCTGACGTGAAACGGTCAGATCAAACGCGCCCTCATCACCCCACCGGAGATTGATGCGAGACGCCGTAGAATCAAAGCCGTAGTATGCGTGGCGCGCGACATCGCCTGTGACCGGAGCGTCGAGCGCCATATCGCCGATCTGCTGCAAAAAGCGGGACACGGTGTTCGAATCCGCGATTGCTGTGACGGGGCGCACCATAACCCAGCGGGTGCCTTGACGCTCCACCGCCACGGTGTCTGTTGGGAATGCCACGGTCAGCATGTTCACCTGGTCGGTGGGCACCGTAATCTCTGGCGCCGCCTTAAACGTGGTGGGGCTCGTGTCTCGGATGAACAGTAACCATATAAGGAGGAGCAGGACAAACCCGCTGCCCAGGTACAGGAGCTGCTGCTTCTTCATGCTGATGAACGTACTTTATTGAACTACCACGATTTGCCGTCCACGCCGCCGGCTCCAACGGGCAAGACCGAACAGCAGGACGATCAGCAACGGACCGACCATGTTGGCGTACTTGACAAAGGCTTTGGTGCTGTTGGACGTTTCACGGAGCGTACGTGCCTGCAGGCTCTTGGCTCGGATGGTCAGCAGTGCTTCGTCCTGAATCAGCCAATCCACAAGGTTCAATCCGAAGGGCGCATGGGCGGCCGCAGTGCCGCCCAGCACCGACTGATTGAAGAGGTCGCCATCGCCTACGACCACCAGGCGTGTCGGCACGCTGGTGCGGCCGGGCTCATAGGCACTGGGAAAAGTGCCTGTGAAGGCTGCTCCAAGCACATAAGGCCCGCCGGCAAGCGTCGCCGTGGTCTGCGTAGGCTGCAACATAAAGAAGCCACGCTGCTCGCCGCTCTGGCTTGAGGAATAGATAAGTGGTTCCCGTGTTACGCCCGGCGGCAAGACCAGTGTCGTATCAATAGAGCTGACGAAGTAGAACATGAGGCTCGGCAGCCGGCTTACCATCATGTTATCTGCATTGAATCTCGTCGCCACCGGAAACAGCGGGTACTGGATCTGTTGCGCTACCGTAAAGAAGCCCTGACGCCGTTGCACGGTGACCACGGAGTTGTTCTCATCCATGATGAGATTCGGCGTAATATCGGCCCCGTACGGGCCGAGCAGCGTTTCGAGTCCGATATTCAGCTCCGCAGCCTGCCCAATGTTGAGATCGCCCGCCACGCGGTTGACCAGAAGTCCAACGCGTCCGCCTTCCATCACGTAGTTGTCGATGGCCACCAGGTCTTCCGGCGGAATCGTATCGGTCGGTGCCACGATGAGCAGCACATCCGGCTTGTTGTCTTGCGCCAGCTCCTCGGCATTGACGGTGCGGCTTTCGTAGTTCGCCCCCAGTCCTTCAGCCAGCATCTGCATATCCTGAAGGGGGTTAGGCTCGCCATGGCCGGTAAGGAAGCCTACGCTCGGCTTGCGCTCCCGCGTCATGCGCCTAATAGCACTGGTGAGGTCGTATTCCAGTCGTGCGAGGTCCTGCACAAACGGAATGACTTCGCGCTTGCTTTCGTACTGAATGGCTACGCCCATGTAGGCATTCTTGAGCTGCACGCTGTTCTCCTCGATGACCTGGATCTGAACGGGCTGGATCTGATAGCGCAAGGCTTCTGCCTGCAGCTCCTCGCTTTCGTCGGGGTCCACGAAACGATACTGCACATTGGAGCCGCCGTAGGCACGATAGTCATCCAGCTTGTCTTTCAGAAAGCGCCGATTGGCAGCAAACTGCGCGGGCAGGTCCGTGGTGAAGAACGCCGAGATGGTGACAGGGTCGTCGAGGTTTTGGACGACGCGCTTGGAGGCATCCGAAAGGGAGTAGACCCGGTCATCGGTGAAGTCTAGCCGCAGAAAGACGTTCAAGCCGATCAAATTGATCAGGACCAGTATACCGCCCGCGAGAAGGATGCCGGTCTGGGAGGTCCAATCTCTCTTCATGGTGATGGCGTAATAGGGTGCAGCAATTACTCGGGGCGCTTGGCAAGGTTGTAGATCGTGAGCAGGAATGCAAACGCCGACAGAGACAAGTAGAACAGCACATCGCGCGAATCAATGACGCCGCGCATGAGGTTCTCGAAGTGGTAGTCGGTGCTTAGGTACTGCAGGATGCTCCCCAGCCAGCCAGGCACAAAGTCCACCACCTTGTCAAACAGAAAAAATGCAAAGATGATGGCAAAGCCCAGGATGAAGGCGACTATCTGGTTGCGCGTGAGGCTGGAGGCACAGATCCCAATGGCGCCGTACGTGATGCCCAGCAAGAGCAGCCCCAGATAGCCGCCCACGGTAGCGCCGAAGTCCAAGTCTCCCAAGATGGACAGCGAGATGACGTAGACAAAGGTGAGGCTGATGGCCGCCACCAGAAGGAGCGCAACCGAGAGCAGTTTGCCCAGGATTACCTGCCAGTCCTGCACCGGAAAGGTCAGCAGCAATTCCAGCGTGCCGGCCCGCCGCTCCTCTGCAAACGAAGACATCGTCAGGGCGGGAACGAAAAACAGAAACACGAAGGAGGCGATGCTGAACATGGAGCGCAGCGAGGCCTCATTCTGCAGAAACAGCGGATTCGCAAAAAACCAGCCCGTGATGGCCAGGAACACGCTCAGCACGACGTAGGCCGCAGGTCCGTCGAAGAAGGCCTGCAGTTCGCGTTTGGTAAGAGTCCAGGTTGCGTACATGGTGGCGCTATATTGATCAAGCTGCGGTCAGCTGCCGGAATACGTCTTCGAGACTGCCTTCTTCGCGGTGGAGCTCGGTCAGCGGCCAGGACTTCTCCACGGCCAGCCTGAACAGATCATCGCGGATATCGCGCCGGGCGCTCAGCGTGAAGCACGTCTCGTCCTCATCGCTCCGCTGCTCGATGACTTGGATGTCTTGATCGGCCAGCACGGTGGCAACCTCGTCCGCAGCGGCGCGGACCCCATACTGTACCCTTTGGCTGCCAATAAAGCGCTCCTGCAGGAGCTGCGGTGTCCCGTCGGCCACAATCTGGCCTTTGTGGATGATCAGGACCCGGTCGCAGGAGGCCTGCACTTCGGGAAGGATGTGCGTGGACAGCACCACGGTTTTTTCGCGGCCAATCGTGCGGATCAGATCGCGGATTTCCACGATCTGGTTGGGATCCAGTCCAGATGTAGGCTCATCCAGAATGAGTATGGGTGGGTCGTGTATCATGGCCTGCGCCAGGCCGACGCGTTGCCGATAGCCCTTCGACAAGGCATCGATCTTCTTGCCCAGCACATCGTGCAGTCCGCAAGCGTTGGTCATCTCCTTGATGCGGGCACCGCGCGCATCCTTCGGGATGCCCCGCATGGCGGCTACGAACTCCAGGTAGTCGTACGTGACCATCTCGCGGTACAGCGGGGTGTTTTCGGGCAGGTAGCCAATGCGTCGCCGGATGGAGAGCGCGTTTTCTCGCACATCCAGGCCATCCACCAGCACCGTGCCCTCCGTTGGATTGAGGTAGCCGGTGATCACTTTCATCGTTGTGGTCTTGCCCGCCCCATTGGGGCCAAGAAAGCCCAGAACCTCGCCAGGCCTGACGTCAAAGGAGATCGTGTCAACAGCCCGTTCCTGACCATAGGTCTTGGTCAGGCCCTGCACGTTGATCGTTCCGGCCGAGCCCCCGGCACCGTTCGCGTGCGCGTGTGTTCGCAGTGCGTCTTCCATTGGAATGGCTTACACTTATTCCATGGTGCATGACATATCCGAACAACAACGTTCGGATGATGCCATTTTGTATACAGCCCAACAAACTAACGGTCGCGTACGGCACGGGTCAACCGTTTTCAACCGCTTCTTGTAGAAGATTCTTTTAAAACGGCATCAGCGCCTGTAACTGTATCTTTCGGTGCTTCCGCTCATTATTGGTCCTGCTCAGTGATTGATCTCAGCATGCCGCTTTCGGCGGCTGCGCTCGCACCCGATCTGCGCCGACTGTGGTTCACTTCGGCGCAAAGGATTCGTACTATTGCCGCCCGTTTTGACGCGGATCACCGCGCGCCGGTGTTGACGGTGCGTGGCCGTTACCAGGCACAGGAGTGGACGGAGTGGACGCGCGGGTTCATGGTGGGTTCAGCGCTCTTGCAGTTCGATGCTATGGGCGACGACACGTTTCTGCAGATGGGGCGCAGGCAGACACGTCAGCATATGGAGTCAGCAGCGACCCATTTTGGCGTCCACGACCACGGTTTCACGTGCACCGGCACCTTCGGCGTTCTGCTGCGCCTTATGCACGAGGGGCGGCTTCCGCATTCCAGATGGGAAAGGGCCTACTACGAGTTTGCGCTCAAGGTAAGTGGGGCTGTCCAAGCGCGGCGCTGGACGCAGCTGTCCAGAGGGCGCGGCTACATCTATTCATTCAACGGGCCGCACTCCCTCTTTGCGGACACAATCCGGTCGCTGCGTGCCTTGGCGCTGGCCTATCGGTTGGGCTCCGTCCTGCTTGGGGAGCAGGACGCGCGCGTATCGCTTCTGGATCGCCTGATTCAGCATGCCCGTGTCACGGCCGACCATATTGTGTATTACGGAACAGGCCGCGATGGGTACGATGTGCCCGGCCGCGTAGCTCACGAAGCGCTGTTCAATGTCCGGTCAGGGACTTTTCGTTGTCCGAGCACACAGCAGGGGTATTCGCCCGTGACGACCTGGACACGCGGGTTGGCCTGGATCCTTTGCGGGTTCGCGGAGCTGGTGGAGTTCGTATACATGTTGCCCGAGGAGGAGGTCGCGCCTTACGGGGGGCATGATGCACTTGCGTCTCCGATGCTTGACGCGCTCGCGGTCACCAGCACGTTCTACCTGCGCGAAATGCCGGCCTGCGGCGTGCCCTATTGGGACACCGGTGCTCCGGGGCTATCCAAGCTGGCAGGATATCGGGAGCGCGCGGCAGATCCGTTTAACGATTACGAGCCGGTAGACAGCTCCGCAGCCGCGATTGCAGCGCAGGGGCTCCTGCGTTATGGCCGGTACCTGGGCATAGATGGAGCGGGGGCACGCTTTTGGCAGGCGGGACTAAGGATTACAAAGACGCTCCTGTCGGACCTGTATCTGAACGCCGATCCAGACCATGAAGGACTACTGCTGCACAGTGTTTACCACTGGCCGCGCCGCTGGGACCATGTGCCACCGGGCAGACAGGTTGCGTGCGGCGAATCCGTAATGTGGGGCGACTACCACCTGCGCGAGCTTGCGCTGTACCTGCAGCGCATTGAGGCAGGTCCCTATTACGCCTTCTGGAATGTCTGCTAGCGGCCCGGGGCCAGGTACGCTTGTGCGCTGTCGATGCGTGCGATGAGGCGCGCTGCCACCTCAGGGTAGGCTCCGGCCACATTGTTGCGCTCGCCTGCGTCTGCATGAAGGTCAAAGAGTGCAAGCCCGATAGAGTCCTGCGCATAGGCTCCGGGATGCGATGGCGTCGAAAGCGTAGCGCCGTGGATGCTGCGATACCGATGCGGCGCATGCAGCTTCCAGGGTCCTGCACGGACCGCTTGCACGCGTTGCCCCTGGACAAAGAAGAGGGCCTCATAGGGCGTGGTAGCGTGCGGGTCACCACGCAGCAGCGCGGTGATGTCGTGGCCATCAAACGGCCAGCCGTCGACGGCGATGCCCACGAGGCGCGCTATGGTAGGCATGAAGTCCATGGCCGTGGCCATTGCGCTATTTGTGGAATTGGCCGGGATCATACCGGGCCAGTATGCCAGGAAGGGAACGCGCTGTCCGCCTTCAAAGGTAGTGCCTTTGCCTTCTCGAAGTGGCCTTGCCGAACCGCTTCCCGCACCCTTGACCAGCCACGGTCCGTTATCTGAGGTGAAGAAGACCAGCGTAGATTGCGCAATGCCCTGGCGCTCCAAGGCATCCAGGATCTGTCCCACCGACCAGTCAATCTCCAGGAGCACATCGCTGTAGAGGCCGCGCCCTGATGCGCCGTCAAACGCCTCGGAAACGAACAGCGGCATATGCGGCGCAGCATAGGGCAGGTACAGGAAGAAAGGCCGATCCGCATTCTGCTCAATGAACGCGACGGCCCGCTCGGTGTACCGCATTGTGAGGTAGCGCTGATCCGGTTCGGTTTCCACAGTCGTGATGCCCTCTACCAGCGGCAGGGGCGGGTGACGCCGAGCGTACGGATTAGGATTCTTTGTGGAATCCGGCGTCATGTCGTTGGAGTACGGAATGCCGAAATAGTCGTCGAATCCGTGCTTGTGCGGCAAGTGCGGTTCCAGGTGGCCGAGGTGCCATTTGCCGTAGCATGCGGTGGCGTAGCCGGCGCTCTGCAGCATTTCCGCCAGTGTGATGGTCTCGCTAGGAAGGCCCTTGCGAGATTGGGGCATGAGCACGCCCGGGACATCGACACGCTGTGGGTACCGGCCAGTGAGCAGGGCCGCGCGAGAGGGCGAACAGGACGCCGCCGCTACGTAGAAGTCGGTGAAGCGCATGCCGCCGCGCGCCATCCGCTCCAGGTTTGGCGTCGTCAGCCCCGTATCGGCATAGAGCGCAAGGTCTGAATATGCCAGATCATCGGCCAGGAGGATAACGATGTTGGGCTCGGGCGCCTGCGTGCATGCGCCGGTGATCAACATCAGTGAGGGAAGTATCAAGCGGGCATTCATGCCTGCGTTCCGCTGAAACAGGTTAGGAATGTACGTTGCACAAGAGATTCATGCACATGTACGCTGGATCAGGCGCGCCTAGTGCCGGACTCACCGGCGGTTCCAGGCCAACGTCTTCGGCCGCCGCGAAAAGCGACCAAAACAGGCTGCTTGATTACCACAATACCGGCCTGACGCGCGCGGTGAACAAAGCTACAAGGCACCGGCGCCTCAGTGCTTCCCAAAACAGGCTGTGAGGGGTTCCTATGATCGAAAAGGAATGGTGGAGATTAAGGTCCACCCCCACAGTAACTCACCGAAACCCAACTTGGAATTGTGCGATCTCCGTCGCCGCCCATCATGATGGCCTTCCACATGTAATTCTTTGCCGCCAACCGGCCCAATCGGGGAGCAAGCAAAGCGTTCCACCTGCCATTATGGTGCAAGATATCATGCAGCGTTTTGGCCGCACAGCACGCCAATCTGTATTGAATGCAGGGACTGTACAGTGCTTGGCCGCTACGAATGCCACACGGGGTCTGGCAGCTGCTTTACGATGCGCAGGGTATCGATGCTGACGCGGATCACTCTGGCCAGGAGCTTCAGCGGATAGGCAGGGTCCTGCATGGTTTCCAGGGCGTAGCGGTTGGCATCGTTGACGATGCCGCTGGCTTTGTGATTCTTGACACACTGCCGTTCCATGACCCAGGCGATGGCCGGTTTGCCGTTCACCATGTAGTCGTAGGCCTCCTCGGGGATACCCTTAATGGTTATGTAGTCGTTGTACCAGATGCGCGTCCTGTCTTTGGCTCTTCCACTGCCGGGATGGCGCATGGGTTTGCCGACGCGAAACCACTCCATCTCTGCTGTCCCGTTACGCGGCTTCCAGCCGCCGTCTGCAAATTCAATGGTCCACGGCTCCCCATCATCGTAGTCCGTGTGGAGTTTGCCGAGCGCCTCGCCGGCTTGGACCAACGCCCGGTAGTCCTCCAGCTTCACTGGGATCGGTATTCGGGGCAGCTCTTTGCTAAGGTTCGCCTGATACTTGGTGCGATAGGAGGGAAGGTGCAGCACGCCATACACGTAGTGAAAGAGGTCGTCCGCGGTTACCTTGCAGCTGGCACCCAGCTTCTTTGCAAAGGCGGTGATTGATTCCTTGCTGATCGCACTTTGGCGCACGTACCCGTGGGCGTCACGCTTACCATCATCGGCAAACAATCTGGCTTCGGGCGAACCATTCTTTGCATATTGCCACCGCGGAAAGCACTGTCCGCCGGTGATCAGGTTCAGATCGGGTATGATGTCGACCATGAGGCACGTAAAATCGTCTTTTACCCCTTTTGCCGGCACACAGATGAGCCGGTTCTCCGCCTCTCCGTGTGGAAACAGCTTCGGGATCTGGCCTGTCCCATCGTTGAGCCGCCGGCTCAGATAAAGGTACTGCCGGGTGAAGGGCCGGTATTGCGAGACCGCAATCTGCCCTTCTTCGATGCTCAGTGCCTCGTTCCTAGTCAGTCGATTTTTCAGACCATCCGACCAGCTGATTTTGGTGGCATCGTTGTTGATGAGTCGGGTAATCTCCGCCTTCGGCAATTTGCGCCCTACAGCGATGTGCTCCTGAAGCCGCTGCCGCTCCGCCTCATAGAAGCGGATCATGCCCTGCATGTTGTCATTCAGCGCAGTCTTCGAAAAGTTGTAGCACCAGGCGTCGCGATTAGTCTTTACCCCGCAAGAGTATTGCAGGAACAAGCGCTGGTCGCTGGTTCCTTTCTTGTCTCCTATGACCATGAATCGAGCAAAGCCTGCGTCGCGCTGATTGAGCCAGTCGTGGTACATATCCGGCACGATGGTCGACCAGCCTCCGCTTGCAGCCACGCCGCGGATGCTCTGATACTCCTTGACCTTGTTGAGCTTCTCCTCGCGATTCAGGTAGTCGCCGATGTCGTGGAACAGAATCTTGCACTCGTGGCGCTCCGGGTTGCGCACCAACAGGGTGATCGCCACCGGCGCCCGTGACCCCGTTCCGAACACAGGATCACCTTCTGCCCGGCGCCTGTCCCCTTGGGTCCGCGCATTCCCCCGCAAATGGAGCACATGAATGCCCGTAAACTCTTCCTCTAGGCACTTGCGCATGCCGTCCATGGCGTTGCCGTCCAGCCAGCCCGCATTGGTCACGAACCCGATTACGCCGCTGTCCCCGATGCGGTCAGACGCCCAACGAATCGCCCGCACGTAGCTGTCGTATAGACTGTTCTTGAGTGTGGCTGTCGAGTGAGTGGCATACGTATCGGCAATCCGGTCATCCAATACCGGATATTTCTGATTCCGTGCTGCATCGTTCTCGCTTCTTTGGCCCGCCGACCACGGCGGATTGCTTACGATCACCCGGATGCGCGCATCCTTCTGCTTCATGCGCTGCTCGGAGTTCTCCGGCAGAATATTCGCGATCAGGTCTGGACTGTCCTGCATTTCGAACGTATCTGTCAGGATGATCCCTGGGAAGCGCTGGTATTCGTCCGCCCCCACGGCGGCGTGAAAGGCCGCTTCAATGTTGACCGCCGCGATGTAGTACGCCAGCAGCATGATCTCATTGGCGTGGACTTCCGACGCGTACTTTTTGGCCAAAGACTCAGGCTTAAT
This sequence comes from Rhodothermales bacterium, assembly GCA_951812585.1. Classification (GTDB taxonomy): domain Bacteria; phylum Bacteroidota; class Rhodothermia; order Rhodothermales; family Bin80; genus JAAXGV01. Next base: position 1,950,687 of record OX638318.1, read on the forward strand.
CAGGCCATTCTGGATGATTCGCGTGATGAAGGTGCCCGTTCCGGTGAAGGGATCCAGGATCTGTACGCCGTCTGAGGACAGCGACTGGCCAAACTCTGTGCGTAGCACCTCATCCACCGAGTGCAGGATGAAGTCCACGATCTCTATCGGCGTGTATACGATGCCCAGCCTCTGTGCTGTCTTCGGGAAAGCGTTCCGGAAGAACTTGTCGTACAGCTCCGTGATGATCTTCTGCCGGGCCAGCGGCGTGTTCGCGGCCTTGGCGCGCCTGCGAACGCTGTCGTAGAACGCCTCGAGACTTTCCGCTTCTTGCTCGATGTGGGCAGGCTCCAGGACATCCAGGATCAGCTGCATGCCCTTGCTAACCGGGTTCTGATCGACGAACCGGGCATCGCCATGCAGCGCTTCAAAGACGGGTCGGGTGACCATGTGCTGCGCGAGCATCTCGATGGCATCCTGCTTGGATATGCCCTCGTTCAGGTCATCGCGTAGCTCATCCAGGAATTCTTCAAATATCTCCTGCACCGCCTCGTCGGCAAGCAATGCATCCAAATCCAACGTTGCGCTTTCTGACTCGTCAGCTGTGACTATCGCCGATATGCGCTCGATATGCCGCCGGGCTATGGCCGCGACATCCCCGGCCCACTCGTCCCAGTACCGCCGGTTGCCGCACTTCTCCACAATCTTGGCGCGTATCGCTGCGGGCAGATCAAACAGTTCCGGCTCAACGAATCTTGTCTTACCGACGGTGTCTTTATCGCCATTACCGTTTTCGCCAATACCGATAGTGCTCCTGCCGTTGGAAGGCCTTGGCTGCCAGTCCGCAAGCGCAACGATGCTCAAGTGCGTGCCGGATCGGCCTTCCTCCAAGAGGTTGAGCATGGCCTCAAACCGTTCATCGTGCGACCGAATGGCATTCAGCACCTGCCAGACCACACGGAACGTGTCAGACTTTTCCAGGGCGGCTGTGGGATCCGTATTAGAGGGAATCACCACGGGCAGTATGACGTAGCCCATCTGCTTGCCCGGAGCACGCCGCATCACGCGGCCCACCGCCTGCACCACGTCGATCTGACTTTTGCGCGGATGCATGAAGAGGATGGCGTCCAGCGCCGGCACATCCACGCCCTCGGCCAGGCAGCGCGCATTCGAAAGCACATGACAGGCCCCGTCGGCCGGGCGCACGCTGTCAAGCCATGTCAAGCGCTCGCTGCGCCTCAGCGCATTGAAGGTGCCGTCGACATGCTGTGCTACGACCGCATAGTCCGACACTTCGTCCTTTGCGTTCGCCTGAGACGATTCGCGGTATTCGTGCACCACTGTGCCGAAGAGCGCCTCCACCTGTTTGGAGGACTTGATGTCGCGGCAGTAGGCGATGGCCCGGCGCATGGGCAGCTGATCATCCTCAGGAAATTCCTCCTCATCGGCCTTCGCCAGCGCCCGCCAGCAGCCAATGAGCTTGCCCGCATCGTCCAGCTTCAGCTCATAACGGGCCATTGACTCGTGCATTCCATGGGCGACGGCATTTTCCGGCACCGTAAGCACGATCACCTTGTAGTCGGTGAGGAGCCCCTGTTCCACGGCGCTCCCGAAGCCGATCTCGTACAGGGCGGGGCCGTACAGCGACTCATCCTCCATGGAGCACAGCGCAGCGTTCACTTTACCCGCCTTGTCGCGCGCAGACGGGGCATATACCTTCGGCGTAGCGGTCATGTACAGCCGGCGATGTGCCCGGATATGCGCCTGGTCGTGGATCTTTACAAAGTGGCTGTCTTCTTCACCCTTGATGCGCGCGCCCGCTGTCCGGTGGGCCTCATCACAGATGGCCAGGTCAAAGTCCGGCAGCCCATGAATCCGTTGAGCTTCGCCAATCACGGGAAGCGAGTGGTACGTGGCAAATACCACCGTAAGATCATCGGGTACGTGTGGGGAAGCTTTCTCCGCCAGCTTGGCCGCATCCGTCGTTGCCGGAAAGGCCAAATCCAGCGCGTCCATGTCGATGTGGTCGTCGTTGCGGCGACGACGCCGGCCAACCTGCACATCCGAGCATGCTGCGTACGCCCGGAGCGAAAGCCGCGCATCCGCGGCCCATTCCCGCACCGTCTGGGACATCAGGGCCAGACTGGGCACCAGGTACAGCACGCGGCCGCCGCGTCCCGCAAGGTCCTCCGCAATGCGAAGCGACGTAAACGTCTTGCCCGTTCCGCATGCCATGATGAGCTTGCCGCGGGAGCCTTCGTTTGCAAGGCCGGTCACAGCCTTGTGTATGGCCTCTTCCTGGTGTGGACGTGGCGTCTTGGGCTCCGGGCGCGTGACCTCTTCGGTCTCTACGAACTGCGACCAGTCAATCGGACTCTGACGAAGCTCGTGCAGCCCAATGCGAGCCACCGGGATCGCATGCTGGCGCAAAAGCGCATCGGCGTTGTGGCCCCAGTCCTTTCCCGTGGTATCAATGAGCAGGCGGCGCGTAATGCCCGGCGGAAAAGCCGCCAGAAACTGCGCTATGTCAGCCTTCTGCAGCCGCTTGCCTTTGGCCCAGAACTTGCACTGGATCGCACACCAGCCTTCGCCGCTTCGGACCTTGGCGACCAGGTCGATGCCCAGGTCTGTTTCAGGCAAGCCCTGCGCCCGGGCCCACTCCCCGTAGTGCACGGGGGGCTCATACTGGGTCTTCTGCGTCGGATCATGCGTGAGAAAGGCTTTGCACAGCTGCTCAAATGCCGTGCCCTTGATGCGTTCTTTGCTATACCCTGCCGCAGCGGCCTCCTCGCGCCACTGATTCAGTATTACATCTATTTGGCGCGATTCTTTGGGGGGTATAGGCTTCATGTCAGGCAGGATCCCTGTGTTTGGCAGTTTCTTTGTGCAAGGGTAGCAATATCGGGGTTGAGACCCTGCGAAACAGGCGCTATCGATCAGCATAGATGGACAATTTCATCGGGATGCGCAAGAAGCTGTAGCACACAGGTTCGCGGCGGTCCTTTTCATACATTTTGCGCTGCAGGCAATGGAGTTTGGGCACACCGCGTTTACAGCTTCGGCAGCTATGCAGGAGGGAATTATCCGGTTCACACTGGAGTTTGCGGCCGCACCGGCATTGCGCCACGGAGAGATCACGGAGATTGAGGGCCTGCGACAACGATTACGCGGAGCTAGAGTGCTGGGGCAAGACCCGGACCGGTACGGAGGCTATGGATTCGGCAACGTGAGCCGACGACTGGCGCCCTACGGAGAAACGCCGACCGCGCGCCGCTATCTGATCACGGGTACGCAGACCGGAGTCATACCCAGGCTGACAGGGGATCACTACGCCGTAGTGCGCGAATGCTACCCCGACGAGAACCGCGTGGTGGCCGAAGGTCCCGTTCCGCCATCGTCCGAAAGCCTCACCCATGGCATCGTTTACGCGCTGGATGATTCACTGCGCTGGGTCATTCATGCCCACGCTCCAACGCTGTGGCGCGAAGCAGCTTTGCTGAGGCTGCCGACGACCCATCCAGCCGCTGCGCAAGGCACCCCTGAAATGTCGCGGGAAGTCAAACGGCTCTTCACCGAAACCGATGTGCGTGCATACAAGCTCTTTGCCATGGGCGGCCACGAAGATGGCCTGGTGGCGTTCGGCAGAACCGCAGCCGAAGCCAGCGAAGCCCTTTTCAGTAAGCTGGAAGCAGTGGGACGATCCTGATGCTTCGCCAGACCCGCCGCCCGATATCAGTGCGGGAGCATCATATTTTGTGGGAGCATGCTCCCATAGATAGGGAGCATGAACCATTTGCTACTTTTTCGTCACGCTGGAACCATTGTGCTGCTGCAGGCGGAGAGGCGAAGGGGAAGACAACTGTGGCCGCTGTGCTGCAGCCGGGCGAGATAATGTCGGGGTGGCGGGATTTGAACCCACGACCTCTTCGTCCCGAACGAAGCGCGCTACCGGGCTGCGCTACACCCCGAAATTTCCGAAACATGGCCGCCGAACATGGCTACGTGGCCCAGTGACTGGACCCATGGCCGCACAGCGGCGATTATAACGCCCAGGATGGGGCCGTGGTTCACTGCCGATGGCCATATCTTCATGCATGATCGATCTCAATTTTCCGGGCTACCAATTCTACGTGCGGGGCGAAGGACGCTCGCAAGAGATCTTTGATCCGATAAGCCAACAGTACGTGGTGCTGACACCGGAGGAATGGGTTCGACAGCATCTGGTGCAGTATCTGGTTCAGGAGAAGCAAGTGCCGCTAGGACTTTTGCGGAGGGAGATTGCATTCAAGCTCCAAGGCGTGCGGCACAGGGCAGATTTGGTGGCGTATGATCGCAGCGGCACGCCCGTAATCGTAGCCGAATGCAAGGCACCGCATGTGGAGCTGAATCAGTCCACATTCGACCAGGTGGGCCGCTACAACAGGAAGCTCTGCGCTCCCTACATCATCATCACCAACGGACTGTCTCACTATTTTTGTGTGGTGAGCCATGTCCTGGGCACGGTTCGCTACATCGAAGATATACCCCAGTACGAAGCGCTTTGACCCGTGGCCACTGCAACACATGAGCTCTTAGTAGCTTCATCGGCGCTGCGCGAAGCGGCGCAACTGTGCCAGGCGGTGCAGCGGAGCATGGGGTACGCGGTATTGGAGAAAAGTGACCACAGCCCTGTGACGGTCGCGGACTACGGCAGTCAGGCGCTGATCTGCCGAATGCTTCGAGAGGCGTTTCCGGGCGATTCCATCGTAGCTGAAGAAGATGCGGCTGCACTCCGCGAGCCGAGCCAGCGGCGCACAGCAGCAATGGTGCTGCGGCATATCCGTGACGTGCGAAAGGCGGCCAGCCTATTGGACGCTTTGCAATGGATTGATTTTGGCCAGGGTCATCCCGATAAAAGCCGTTTCTGGACGCTTGATCCGATTGACGGCACCAAGGGGTTTTTGCGAGGACAGCAGTACGCCATCGCACTCGCACTGATTGAAGACGGGGAGGTGCGGACGGCTGCCCTCGCCTGCCCAAACCTGGGCGCGGGACTGATGCTGGGCGCCGAGCGGGGCAAAGGCGCGTGGTGCCAGGCCTTGCACGGCGACGGCGCGCAGCAGCGCATTCGCGCAAGCGCCACAAAAGAGATCACGCAGGCTCGCATTTGCGAGTCGGTAGAAGCGGGGCACAGTGCCCACGGCGATGCACACCGCCTGGCCCAGCACCTGGGCATTGGCGCAGAAGCAAGCGTACGACTCGACAGTCAGGCGAAGTACGCAGTGGTGGCGCGAGGCGAGGCAGATATCTACCTGCGACTCCCCACGCGGCCCGGATATCAGGAACGGATCTGGGACCACGCGGCAGGCTCGCTCATCCTTGCGGAGGCCAGGGGTGTCGTCACCGACATTTATGGCAATGCCCTGGATTTCAGCAAAGGCCGTACGCTTGTCCACAACAAGGGTGTGGTAGCCACCAACGGCTGGCTGCATGCGGCCGTGGTAAAAGCCATCGCAGACCTGGGCATTGGCACGTAGCAGTCCGCGCAAGTCCTCGTCTGTTTGTATCGCCACATGCAATGCGCCACAGGCCGCCCAATGCAAGATGTTGGAACAGTACCTTTAGCACAATGGATGGATGCTCCGGGCAGGGATGCATGATGCAGGCAGCACTGCATAGCCAAGCAGCGCGACTGGGAAGCGCGCCCCGCGTCGCATGCTAGGAAGGGTGGTACGGTCCTTGGCGTTCAGCATCCTGCGGCTGTTCTACTACCCGTTGGAGGTGGCCAATGACCGGCTGCTTGCTGCTTTGCCGGCTACAATCTTTGTGCTCAATCATCCCAATAGTGTGCTGGATCCGCTCATTCTGATGACGGTCTTGCGGCGGCAGGTGACGTTTCTGGCAAAGAGCACTCCCTTCGGGTACAAGTTCTCACGCTGGTTCATGCGGCAATTCGGAGCCGAGCCGATCTATCGGGTCAAAGACATCGGGCTCCGAGGCGGTGCCTCTGATCGCGAAGACATGCAGGCGCGCAACGAAGGGACGTTCGCGAAGTGCCAATCTTTGCTGCGAAGTGGCAATGCCATCGCGCTTTTCCCTGAGGGTACTTCGCACACCGAGCCCATGATGATGCCCATGCGGACCGGTGCTGCTCGCATCGCATGCTCGACCGCGGCATCGCTTGATTGGAACGGCGTGCAGATCGTCCCGGTAGGGCTTTGGTACGAAAATTCTACCCGGTTCCGATCAACGGTGCTGGTTGTGCCAGGGAAGCCCGTGGAGGTTGCAGCCTATAGGGAGCGTTACGAGGATGATCCCTGGAAGACGGTTCAGGAACTAACGGCAGCTATTGAAGCGGGGCTGCAGCGCGTGGTTCTGGAAGCTGAGACAACTGAGCTCCTCAAAAGCGTACCCTTCGTAGCTGCCTGGACCGAACCGGAAGGGCAAAAGCCTGACTTAGCAACGCGACAGGCGTGGGCGGCATCGCTGCTGGAAGCCTACAAAAGGATGCACGCTGCCGACGCGGACCGCGTTGCACGCATCGAGCACGCTGCGCGCCAATACGCGCGCACGCTCCATACGCTTGGGGTAAAGGATCCGTGGAAGCTGGAAACACCCAAGCCGGTTCTAGGATATGCCGCCCGACGGGCGCTGCTTTTGGCCGCTTGGATGCCTATAGCGTGTGCGGGAGCCGTGATGAGCTTCGTGCCCTATCGCCTATCGGCCTATATCGTGCGGCATCACTATCCATACAACCGGCAGAAGGCCGGCGCGCTTAAGCTGATCATCGGTACCCTGCTGATAGCCACAGTCTGGATACTGGAAGCCATAACGGTCGGCATCCTGGCAGGTGCACTGTGGGGCGTTGCCACTGCACTGGCTGCACCACTTTTTGGGTATGTGGCGCTGCGCTGGTCTGAGTTGTTCAGGAAGCTGCGGGAAGTGGTGCGCGCAGGATGGCTGCGCTGGCGACGAGAAAGCCTGTTAGTCCACCTGGTGGCCGAGCGCCAGCGGCTGGCACGAGAAATTCACGACGCCATTGCGGATATCAGCGCAGCGGAGTGAAAACGCGTGCAGCGATCATTGAACGGGTCGGTGGCCCCATCAGCATCAAGGAGCTGGAACTGGAGCCGCCCCGCGCAGGCGAAGTGCTGGTAAAGGTCAGTGCGGCAGGCATCTGCCGAAGCGACTGGCAGGTATGCGTGGGCACCACGCCCCATCCACTGCCCGCTGCGCTGGGCCACGAGGGTGCCGGCACCGTTGAAGCAACGGGCGCGGAGGTCAATCATGTTGCGCCGGGCGACCAGGTCATACTGAGCTGGGCTCCGGCGTGCGGCACCTGCTTCTATTGCGAACGCGAGCGGCCAGGGCTCTGCGAAGTTTTTGACCGCACGATCTGGCACGGCATGATGGCGGACGGGACACCGCGGTTGTCTTTGTGCGGCGCACCCGTGTACCAGTACTGTGCTTTGGGATGCTTTGCTGAGCGTGTCGTTGTAGCAGCATCGTCATGTGTTCGGCTTCCCGTCGGCGTGCCGGCACCCGTCGGTGCATTGATAGGGTGCTGCGTGACGACGGGTGTCGGGGCCGTGCTCAACACGGCGCGGGTGGCGCCGGGTAGCAGCGTGGCGATTCTCGGGGCTGGAGGCGTGGGACTTTCCATACTCTTAGGTGCGCAGTTGGCAGGTGCACATCCAATCATGGTCGTGGACAAGCTCCGCTCACGCACATCGCTGGCCCAGGCGCTGGGTGCTACGCATTCCCTTCCGGCTGCGCCTGACATCGCCGACGATATCCGTGCACGCACCCACGGGCGCGGCGCCGACTATGTTTTTGATGCTACGGGCATACCGGCGTTGCAGGAAGCGTGTTTGGACGCCGCGCGCCCGGGCGGCACGGTGGTGCTTTCGGGCCTGGCACCGGTGGGAAGCGCGACCAATCTGCCGGGTGCCATCATCACACGCAAGGAGAAAACGATCAAGGGCTCCTACTATGGCAGCGCCGTGCCCCAGCGAGACTTTGTGCAGTATGCCCGGTGGTATTGCGACGGAAAGCTGAACCTCGACCCCCTGCTGTCCAGGTCCTATGGCCTGGATGAAGTTAACGAGGCCTATCAGGACCTTCGCAACGGACGAATAGTGCGGGGCATGCTATCTTTGGAGGGTGACTAAACGGCTATTTTGTCCTGATGCTAACGTGATGCGAACTCCTATGCGCGTATTCTTTTGGCTTCCGCTTTGCACTTTAATACCGGTTGCATCCGTCTTGGCGCAGCAAGCGGATACGACACAGGCCTACGCGCTGGAAAGCATTGTCGTAACCGCCGATCGCTCCGAAAGCATGCTCGCCGCATCTACTGGATCGGTGTCCGTGATGACCGCGAGCGAGCTGCGACGGCTTCCCGGTGTTGCACGGCTGGGCGATGCCCTGCGGCAGATCCCGGGCTTTGCCATGCTGAGCCTGGATGGCCTGGGGCTTGACCCCCAGGCTACGGTACGCGGCTTTTATGGGGGCGGCGAAACGGAATACGTCCTGGTTCTGCTGGACGGGCGGCCGATCAACAACATGGAGATGGGGCTCATCAACTGGAGTCAGATTCCACTGGCGGCCATCAAGTCCATTGAGGTCATCCGGGGCGGTGCCTCCTCTCTCTACGGGGATGCGGCTGTAGGGGGTGTTCTGAATGTTGTGACCAACAAGGCGGAAGCGGGTGCTGAGGGGTTGCAGGCGTCCATTTCGACCGGTGCGTATAGGACGTATCTGGGGGATGCAGCGGTGCGCTCCTCCGTACAGGGCAAGCCGTTTGCTGCCTTTGGCAGTTTGCTCAAAACGGACGGATTCAGGGAGCATTCCGCACGGGAGGCAGGCAGCGTAGGCGTGTCGATAGGGCTGCTTCAAGGCGAAGGGTACGAGGTGATGTTGTCCGGGCTTGGTCACTGGCGGCAGTACGATGTGCCAGGGCCATTGACGGTGGCGGAGATCGACGCGTCGCGCGTCCAAGTCTCGCCGTTCTACCAGTTTGACCGCGTTGACGAGAACACCATCCGGGCGACTTTGGATGGACGCCGTGCCCTGTCGGCGTCGTCGGTACTCACGGGCGCGATCAGCGGTGAGTGGCGGCAGTCCGATCTGGTGCGTACACTGCCGCTGGCTGCTGCCTTTGCCGACACCAAAGCACGAGAGGTTGCCACCAGGCGCTTTTTTGGATCGGTGCAACTGGTCGCAGAAAACCTGGTGATGGGTGCAGACAAGTTGACGGTCGGGTTTGATGGCAAGTTTGGCGGCCTGGACAACGCTTACTACGAAATGCTTACCGGCACAATAGGCGACTATGCATCGTTTTCGGGCGAGCGCGGCGGGATCAGCACCGAAGGGGATGGCAGCCGGCGCGCTGCGGCCGGCTTCGTACAGTACGACATGGTGCCGTTTGCGCGGCTGCGCACAACGCTCGGCGGTCGCTATGACTCGATTAGCGACCGCTATGAGGCTGCCACTGGAGAGAGTCGTGCTGCGTCGCACAGCGCATTCAGCCCCAAGGTGGGGTTGAACCTTGCCCTGGCCCGCTCGTCCCGATATGTAGGGCATGTCTATGCCAACTACCTGGGCATCTTCAAGGCGGCAACTTTGGACCAGCTGTATGACCAACGCATCTTGCCGGTGCCGTTTCCGCCGTTCGGCATCACCATATCCAACAGTGAGCTGAAGCCACAGCGGGGCACGAGCTTTGAATTTGGGGCCTATCAGCGCGTAGCATTTACGCATACGGTGGCCAGCGAGCTTACGCTATCGGTCTACCAGGTGAACATGAAGGATGAACTGGACTTCTCCTTTGAGACGTTTAGCTATGCCAACATTGCGTCCAGCAAGCATTCGGGTCTGGAGAGCGGCTTGCGGCTCTACGTAGGGGAACATGCGGCCGCCCATATCAACTACACGCTTCAGAACGTCACCTACCAGGAAGGCGACAACAAGGGTAACTATGTCAAGGGAGTTCCACGGGACTATCTCAACATGGGCGTCACGGCACGCTTGCCGAAGGCTTTGAGCGTGGGCGTGGTGCTGCATTCCACGGCGCGTATGTACCTGGATGATGCCAACACCATGCCGCTGGACGACTATTCCACCGTAGATGCCATGATCGCGCACCAGCGGCACAGTTTCACCATCAGGCTTGAATTCACCAACCTGCTGGATGCGGACTACAGCACGACGGGTTTCCCGGACCCGGACAGCGCCTCCGAGTCTGGCGTTGTTTTCCTGTATCCTGCGGCCGGACGCGTCCTCCGCTTGGGCGTATCGGTGTCCCTTTAGTGCAGCGCCATGCGTTCAAGCCTCTCCAGCGTGTTGAACTGGCTCATGGCGGCGGCATTTGCCGTCTTCGCCGGTCTGCAGATCAACGATCCGGACCTCGTATATTGGTTCACCTTCTACGCCTTGGGATCGCTGGCTTGTGTGCTCTTTCACCTGAAGCGGCTGCCGCCTGCCGCGGCGCTGAGCTTCGCCATCCTGTGCGGCGTCCTTGCACTCCTCTGGATCTTGCTGACGGCCTTGGGACAACCACTGCCCGGCAAGGTCCCGGGTATGGAAAGCGAGGAAGAGAAGGAGATTCTGGGCTTCGTCCTGGTAGGCGTATGGATGGGGATATTGTACTATCGCGGCAAGCGCATGGGGATGACGTAGGGTAATCAGCGCACCCAACAGTCGGCATCAAGCGGGCACCGGCGTTGATATCAGCACCAGGACGCTTTGGGGGCGTCCATTTCCTAAGTGGAAGGCGCGCTACGATACGCCTGATTCCTACGCACGCGCGGCGGGCTTCAATGAGCGCGTCGGCTTCGACAGGTATCCCAAGACCATCACCTGCATGCAGCAGTTGAGTAGCCCCCCCAGCATGCCATGAGAAGCATCACATCCTGTCTATTGCTGACCGCTGTCTTGGCGCGGCCCACCACGTTATAGGAGGCGGTCGCACAAGATGCCCAGGTTCCGCACAGTCAGACAGACATCGCAGCGGACCTTCGAAGTGACGACATAGGCACCATGCTTCGAGGCATTCGTCATCTCAACTTCGCCGCCTCAGAGTGGCCGCCGACCTTTCCCTTTCCAGGCTCTTCGACCGGTACGATAGAATAGCCAGATAACCTTCTCCGTATCGGCGTCCAGGAAGCCCTGTACCAGTGGCGTGCTACCAGTGGCGTGCGATTGCTGTAGCGCGCATGCCGACGCATCATGCGTCACTGAACGCTTGCGGCAGCGCTGGCAGGCGCTGCAACCGGCCACCGCGAAGAAGGCTGCAGTGCAACCCGCTGGCCGATAGGTTGCACCCGTAGACCCTGCTGCTTCCCAATCTGGGCCCGGTCATGACTTGCTTGACAGAGGCAAGGCCTGTGTCCAACACTTCATCGGCCGCATACGGCGCAGGCTACGGAGCCTTTTCGTACAGCACCGCGCCGCCTACGATGGTGTACAGCACCTCGCTGTTCATGATCTCGTCCTCGGGCACTGTCATGATGTCCAGGGAGAGCACGACGATGTCGGCTAGCTTGCCCGGGGTCAAGGAGCCCTTAAGGTCTTCCTCAAAGGCGGCATAGGCGTTATTGATCGTATAGGAGGCCAAGGCTTGCGTCCGGGTGAGGGCTTGGTCCTCAAAAAACAATGAGCCGTCGCTCAGGCGGCGCGTAACAGTGGCGTAGAAGCTGGCGATGGGATCAACATCTTCTACCGGGGCGTCCGTGCCGTTGGTGACGACGGCTCCCGATTGCCAGAGCTTCTGCCATACATAGGCACCCTCTTCAGCGCGTTTGGCCCCCAGACGGCGGTACACCCACGGGCCATCCGAGGTGGCATGCACGCCCTGCATCGAAGCGATCACACCCAAGTCGGCAAAGCGAGGGATATCTGCTGCGCTCAGGTGCTGGGCATGCTCAATGCGCCAGCGGAGGTCTGCACCGGTTTCCTGTGTCGCGAGGGCACGCTCAAAGATGTCCAGGACTTCACGGTTGGCTTTGTCGCCGATGGCGTGAATGTTGACCTGGAAACCGTGATCGAGTGCAACGTCGGCGGTGCGTGTTATTTCGTCAGAGTCTACAGTTTGCAGGCCAACGCTTTGCGGCATGTCGGCGTAGGGCTCCAAGAGCCATGCGCCATGCGAGCCCAGCGCGCCGTCGATGGACCGCTTGATGCTTCGGACGGTCAAGTGGTTATTGCCATAGCCAACCATGCGGATGTCTGCCAGATTGTCGGCCAGCGTCCTGGAATCGGCGCGCACCATCACGTACAGGCGCACCGGCAACGCACCTTCGTCTGCCAGCCTCTTGAAGAAGCGCACGGTCCCGACTCCAACCCCCGCATCGTGAAACGACGTAATGCCCTTGGAAAGACTTTCTTCAGCGGCCAGCCGCGCCTGCTCACGCCGCTCCGCTTCGCGTTCCTCTGGCGTCATGCGCGCCCGGTTCTCCGCCAGTGCGGCCTCAATAAGGTTGGCCGCGGTTTCCCTGAAAAGGCCGGTCAAGGCCCCGCGCGCGTCGCGGATAATTTCTCCTCCGCGCGGGTTGGGCGTTTCGGGGCTAACGCCTGCTTCCAGCATGGCGCGCTGATTGGCAAACACAGCGTGTCCGCTCGCATGTCCCAAAAGCACGGGATTGTCCGGCGACACGGCACTCAGCTCATGGTGCGTGGGGACTCCGTCCACGGCACCTTCGGCGACGGTGTCCCATTTTTCCTGGTGCCACCCGCGCCCGGTGATCCATTCCCCAGGTGCTGCTGCGTCCGCGGCCGCTTCCACCATAGCAACGATCTCTTCCCAGCTCATGGCTTTGGTGAGGTCCAGGATGCGCCGTGCTTCGCCCAGTCCCATGTAGTGGCCATGGCCCTCAATAAAGCCTGGGATGGCCAGGCGGCCTTCGAGGTCGATCACACGCGTATCGTCACCAGTCAAGGCAAGAATCTCCTCGGTCGTCCCAACCGCCAGGATGGTGTCCCCGGCGATAGCCAGTGCCTCGGCCGAAGGCACAAGGGAGTCGACCGTAACAATGTTGCCATTGATCAGCGCAAGGCGCACGGATGGCTCCTCGTGAGCAGCGCAGCCGCCAATAAGCACCGTGCCTGCCAAGAAAAGGGCCAAAAGCGCCGGGGTAAGGGATCGGTAAGGCATAGTGTGAACGGATGATTGGCGGGAATCCTTCATGATATGCAATCATGATATGCAATTGCCTGCGTTAATCCATGCATCGCGTTGCTGCGCTCTTTTCAGTGGCGGCACGCCTGGTGGCCAAGTCGGCCGACAGGCCACCGTTCAGCTGGAAATTCGAGACGAGCTTCTGAGGTGCTACGAATTGATGGATTTCGGAAAGCCCTCGCAGCGTCCACCGGGCCAGCCTCTGGTCTTGCCTTACGAGCGTCCCCACGCAGGCAGGTATGCGGGCGTCTAAACAAGGGCACCGGCCCTGCAGCGTTCTCATGCACGTCTATTTGGCTGGGCAAGGTCGGATAGCATCTGCAGCCAGGCAGCGGGGCGCACGGTCCAAGCCCGTATTGCAGGCCTTGTCCATTTTGCGCGCGCCCGGCCGTGTACAGGGTACGCTCAAGGGGCTGGCCTATTGCGGCGGCTGCTGCCCCAGCCAGCTGGTTCAGGCCTCATGCCATAAGGACCACAAGGCGAGTGGGTGGCCTCGGCGTTATCCCGCGTCACTGCACTTTTGCCTGAGCGATACTATTGCCTGACGCCGCACTTAGTGCGCGCCGGTTGGAAGGCCGCTACGCAGGAAAACAGGCCAACAGCCGGGCTGGATCATGGACAGGCCAACCGGGTATCCTGCATGCGAAGGATTGACCGTCATTCACCAGGCGCGACGCCGGCCGCTGCAACGCGGAGCGCCAATCGGAATGGCTGCCAAAATTCTTACTGTGCAACCATGAAGCGTTCACTAGCGACAAATGAAGCGAGGGCCAACAAGCTGTGCGCCCTGCAGGTCGTGCTATCGGCGCTGGCCATGATGCTGGTTTGCGCGGGGCCGCACGCAGGGCAAGCGATGGCACAAAAGGTCAAGACCGGCGCTGAGGTGCTGGCAGCGCGCGAATTCTCAGACTTCAGGGGCCAGCGCGTCGGACTTATCGTCAACCACACGGCGCGCGTGGGTGATCGCCATTTGGTAAGCCTGGTTCATGAAGCCCCGGGCGTTACGGTCGCTGCCATCTTCGGGCCGGAGCACGGCTGGCGGGGCACCGAAGAGGATGGGGTCGCCATTGAAGATGGACGTGACACAGAAACCGGCGCACCCGTGTACAGCCTGTACGGTCAGCATCGGCGCCCGACACCCGCCATGCTGCGCGGGCTGGATGCGCTTATCTATGATATTCAGGATGTGGGTGCCCGATTCTACACGTTCATATCGACGATGGGGCTCGCCATGCAGGCCGCGGCCGAGGCGGGAATTCCATTCGTGGTCCTGGATCGCCCCAATCCGATTTCCGGCGACTATGTGTCGGGTTTCGTGCTTGAGCCCGCGCACAGATCGTTTGTTGGACAGTATGCGATTCCCATTGCACACGGCCTGACCACAGCTGAGCTGGCAGGCATGCTCGTAGGCGAAGGCCTGCTGCCTGACCTGCATGGACTCAAGCTGGCAGTGATCGCCATGGAAGGCTACGACCGCACGATGCAGTGGCCCGACACGGGCCTTCCATGGGTCAACACCAGCCCAAACATCCCGGGCTTTCAAACCGCACTGGTATATCCTGGCACATGCTTTTTTGAAGCAACCTCGGCCAGCGAAGGTCGCGGAACAAAAACTCCATTCACGCTGCTCGGAGCGCCGTGGGCAGATGGCCAGGCGCTGGCAAGCGCGCTAAGCAGCGCGCAACTGCCTGGCGTGCGGTTTACCGCAGCGGCGTTTGCACCCGCACCCACGCCCGGAATGGACATGAATCCGAAGCTGAGCGGACAAGATCTGCAAGGCATCCAGATTCAAGTCACGGAGCGCAGGCTGTACCAGTCGGTGGAAACAGGCATCCACATCTTGCACGCCTTCTATGAGGCAGCGCCGGATAAGGCAGCCTTTCTTTCTCGCCCGGGCTGGCTCAGCCGACTGAGCGGCACGGGCAGGCTGCTAGCGATGCTGCAGGCGGGGAATACGCCCGCGGAAATCATACGTGCATGGCAGGGCGAGGTCACCGCCTTTCGAGCGCGGCGCGGCCTATATCTCCTGTACGACTAGCCTGACTCCGGGGCAGACACCTAGCCAGACTCCGCTGCGGTGCGCTCCTCGGTGCGCTCCTCCTTGGAGCGCCACAGGATGGCATAGATGATCTCCAGGTAACCGCCCAGGATCAGGAGCGGTGCCACATAGAGTGACATAAAGCCATCTACTGCGTTTTCAATGCGCATGATGGCGTAACCGATCACGATGCCCGCAACGCCGACCAACATGAGAAGGTAGTTGGTCGGACCAAACAACATCTGCGGTTTCCTGCGGCTCTTGGACATGCGGGATCGCTGGCCGCGTGCTCTGCGCGTACGGCTGTGACGTGATCGCTGTCGTGAGCGTGCCATGCATATCTCCGTGGTGCGGTACCGTAAACAGGTCAGGCGCACAATGGTTCTTGTATCTTACGCGGCAAACTCAAGAGTCCATGCGGCGCATTGCGCGAATTATAGGTTTGGGAGTAGTTATGGTGCTGCTCCAGTGGCTGCTCCTCGGAAGACTGCGGATGTGGGGCGCATTCCCGGACCTCACGCTGCTCTTTGTGGCATGGGTCGCACTACGTGAGGGACGGCTTGGCGGATGCGTCAGCGGTTTCCTGGTGGGTTTTGCACTGGATATGCTGTACGGATCGTGGGGCGTCCAGATGTTCGCAAAGGCCCTGGTGGGATTCGTGGTAGGATTCTTTGGAGCAACGGAAAGAGAAGCGCTCTTCAACGTGCCGCGCCGGGCGTTCCTTACGGCTTTTGTCACGGCACTCCTGCAAAACGGTATACTGCTGCTTTTGGTGGCGCTCCAGACGGGATCGCGCATGCTGACGCTGGCCACGGTATTGTGGCTGGGCTGTTCGGTGTACACCGGTGTATTGGGCCTGTTTCTCTCCCTGTTTGGCATACGCATTCGCATCGGATCATAGGATGCGGCACTGGATCCGGATGCAAAACATAGTCTGCAAACGTGCGCCTGATCCAGCGCCTGGACTAGACTAGCCATGCTTTCAAGCATCATTGCGAATTTCCAGGCGGCCGATGACGAGCTGCGCCTGGAGCTTCTTATGGAGTACGCTGCACGCCTCCCGCACCTGCCCGCAGCCTACCACCCGCTCCGCGACGCGGGGCTCAACATGATAGCCGAGTGCCAGTCCCCGGTGTTTCTGATGGTCAGCGTAGCCGATGGCATGGTGCGAATCTTCGCAGATGTGCCAGCCGAGGCGCCGACTGCGCGAAGCTTTGTGTCGCTCCTGGTTCATGCCTTTGATGGCAAGCCCGCGGCGGCGGTCCTGGGCGCGCCCGCAGACCTTTTGCGCTCGCTCGGCCTGTTCGGACTGCTGGGCATGCAGCGGACGCGCGGTCTTACAGCTATCTACCAGCGTTTGCGGCAAGAAGTCGTCCGTCAGACGGCCCGGAAACCCGCGCACGGCGCGCCAAAGGTGCCGGCACGGCGCTAAGCTGCTGCACGTAGGGTCTACGCCCCGGGCGGTACGCCTTGCGCGCACGCGGTGAGCGGCAGGCCGGCAAAAGCACTACAGAATGCGTCCTGCCAGCGAGTACCATCGGCAGACACGGCAATGGTCTTGGGTGGTCCTGCAGACGCAGCACGCGTAGTGCCGCAGGGCAGTGCAACTGCGACCGGATGGCGCCGTGTCGAGACGATAGTTGGATCTACCATGGTCGCGGCGGCAAGCGGATCCCATGCGTAGTAGGTGCCCTTGGTCGCATAGGGACGGATCATCGCCAGAATCTCATTCGTCAGGCGCTGCAGCGGGCTAGGTCGGAGCGCAGCGAAGTGGTCAATGAAGCGGGCTGTGATCGGAACCTGATTGGTTGCATCCAGCGGGACGACGAAAAGCGCAAGGTCAGACGAGAAGACCGCGCAAGCAGCCTGCGGGTCCACATGCATGTTCCATTCCGCGGTGCGCGTCAATAAAGCGCCGGAGTCATGCACATTGCCCGCAACGCCAAAGGCTCCGCCCATGATCACCGTACGCATAAGTAAAGGACAGGGCACATCACAGAGCGCGGCGATATTGGTGAGCGCGCCGAGCGCAAGGATCTGTACAGACTCCGTGCCATGACGCACGCGCCGCTGCAAGAATGTTGCGGCAGACAAGCGCTCGGGCCGGGCTTCTGTCGAAGGCAGCGAGACCCCCGGGAGCGTATCGCTAAGCTGCCGCCAGCGGCTGGGAAATGCCGAACCGCCGCCCAGCGGGCGGTCCTGTCCCACATAGACGGGAATATCGGTCCTGCCACAAAGCGCCAGCACGCGCAAGATGTTGGCCGCGCCCTGGTGTGTATGGGCCAGACCATAGGCCGTGGTGATGGCTTCGACCTTGACTTTGGGGCACGCCAACAAGTAGGCAAGGGCTATCAGATCGTCCGGCCCTGCATCCGTGTCGATAACGCAGCGCATCATCAGGCATCGTAGGAACCTGCCGTAGTGGTGCCTCCCGTGCCGGTCCAGTTGGTGTGGAAGTACTCGCCCCGCGGCCGGTCCTTGCGTTCGTAGGTGTGCGCACCAAAGTAGTCACGCTGGGCCTGGATCAGATTGGCAGCGCCGGATTCTCTGCGATAGCCTTCGTAAAAGGTCAGCGCGCTGGCCAGCGCCGGTACCGGCAACCCGTGCCGAACCGCGGCCGCCACCACGTTGCGACAATGTTGAACATTCACCCTGATCGCGTCGCGAAAGTGCGGAGCCAGCAGCAGATTCTTAAGGTCGGGCTCCTGATCATACGCCGCCTTGATCTCGTTCAGGAAACCACTGCGGATGATGCAGCCGCCGCGCCACATAAGGGCAATGCTGCCCAGATCCAACGCCCAGTCGTTGGCCCGGGAGGCTGCTTGCAAAAGCATGAATCCCTGGGCATAGGATAACAGCTTCGCCCCGAAGACCGCGCCTTCGAGCGCGCGCAAGAATTTGCGGTCCGACCGGGCTCGCGCACCGTTTCCATTGCCATGCGCGGCTTGGGCCAAGCGCCGCTCGCCCTTGAGGGCGGAAAGGAACCGGGCGAACACCGCTTCACCGATGAGCGTGAGCGGGACGCCATGCTCCAATGCCGCAATGGCGGTCCACTTTCCGGTACCTTTCTGCCCAGCACTGTCGAGAATGGCATCAATGATGTAAGTGCCGTCATCGGCGCGAAAGGCAAGGATGTCACGCGTGATCTCTATGAGATACGAGTTGAGCGGGCCCTCATTCCACAGGCCGAAGACGCGGCTCATGGTCTCATTATCCAACATCAGCGCCTCCCGCATGATCAGATACGCCTCGGCGATGATCTGCATGTCTCCGTACTCGATGCCGTTGTGAACCATCTTGACGAAGTGTCCGGCGCCGCCCGGACCCACCCAGTCGCAGCACGGTGTGCCGCCTGCGGCCTTGGCTGCGATGGCCTGAAAGATTGGCCGTACGTGCTGCCACGCCCCCGGGCTGCCGCCCGGCATGATGGACGGTCCGTGGCGCGCACCCTCTTCTCCGCCGGACACGCCCGTACCGACATACAACAGGCCCTTGGATTCGACCCGAGCCACACGGCGAATCGTGTCCTTGTAGTACGAATTGCCGCCATCAATGATGATATCGCCGGGCTCCAGAAGTGGCAGCAGGGCGTCGATGCAAGCATCTACCGGGGCGCCAGCCTTGACCATGAGCATGACGCGGCGGGGCCGCTTGAGTGACGCCGTCAGTGCCTGCATCGTGTGCACGCCTTTTACCCGGGTGCCCTGGGCGCTGCCCGCCAGAAAGTCGTCCACAACAGAGGTGCTGCGATTGTACACGGTGACCGCATAGCCGTGGTCGTCCATGTTGAGCACCAGGTTCTGGCCCATCACGGCCATTCCAACGACCCCTATGTCCGCATCAGCCATCACATGTTCAGTTTTTTGGCCATTGCTCCATCAATCACGCGAGGGTTCCGCGAACAAGGTGGCCGTGCACATCGGTGAGCCGGTAGTGGCGGCCTTGGTGCTTAACGGTCAGCCGTTCGTGGTCGAAGCCCAAAGGTGTAGCACGGTGGCCTGGAAGTCGTGCACATGCACGCGGTCCTGCACCGCATCGAATCCAAACTCATCCGAGGCGCCGTAGGATAAACCCGGCTGAACGCCGCCGCCAGCCATACAGATTGTGAACGCATACGGATGGTGGTCGCGGCCCCAGGTGTCGTAATGCTCCACCTTGCCCTGCAGGAACGGTGTGCGTCCAAATTCTCCGCCCCAGATCACTGGGGTATCCTCCAGAAAGCCGCGCTGTTTTAGATCCTGAACCAATCCGGCACTGGGGGCGTCCGTGTCTCGGCATTGAATCTCCAGCTGCGTGTTCAGGTTGCGGTGCTGATCCCAATCCGCGTGCATAATCTGTATGAATCGCACGCCGCGTTCAGCCAGGCACCGGGCCATGATGCAGTTGTACGCGTAGCTGTCCTGGCGGCGCACATCATCGCCGTAGAGGGCGAGCATGTGGTCGGGCTCGTCGGATAGATCGGTCAGCTCCGGCACGCTCGTTTGCATGCGGTAGGCCAGTTCATACTGCGCGATGCGCGTGGCGATTTCTGGATCGCTGTAAGCGGCCCGGTTGTGCTCCTTGAGGGCATGGTGCTACTCGCCAAGGCGTCCCGGCATCCGCGTTTCCGTGCCGACGACATCCTGCAGCACATCGCCAAGACGGCTGCGCATAGAATCGGCCATATCGCTCAGATGTACGACCACTTCCGGATAGTCTGCCGCCACGTCGTGGGCTTCGCCGATGTCGGACTCGAGGTCGAATAGCGCGGTCCCGATACTGTCCTGCACATAGCGGCCCGGCATTCCATCAAGCCCCGGTGCCTGGCCCTGCATGGTGCGGTAGCGGTGGGGGAAGTGCAGCTTCCACCGTCCGCTTCGGACTGCTTGCAGCTGACTCCGGTGATTCCAGAAATAGTAAGCGTCCTGCGGCGATGTTGTGGCTGCTCCTGTAATCAGTGGCCAGATATCTTTTCCGTCGATGGGGTGGGTCGGCAGCGGCGCGTCAATAAGCCCCGCCAGGGTCGGAAAGAGATCGATCGTCATCGCAGGCGTATCTACGGTGCTTCCGGCGGGCACGGATCCGGGCCAGCGCGCAAGAAACGGGACGCGAACACCGCCATCAAACGTCGTGCCCTTGCCTTCACGCAGCGGCAATGCTGAGCCTGCGTGATTGCCGTAGCTCATCCAGGGGCCGTTGTCGGAAGCGAAGATGACCAGGGTGTTGTCGTCGATGTCTGCCTCTTTAAGCGCGGCAAGAATCTGCCCCATGGACCAGTCGATCTCTTTGATGACATCACCAAAGAGTCCGGTGCCGCTATGTCCCGCCCGCTCGTCCGATACAAAAAGCGGCACATGGGGCATGGGATGGGGCAGGTACAGAAAGAAAGGTTTTCCCAGAGCGGCCTGTGCTCGGATGAAGGCCACGCCGCGCCTGGTGAAGTCCGTCGTAAAGCGCGTCTGGTCGGTGTTGTATCCGACGATACTGTCCCCCGTAATGGTCGGGAGGTCGCCCCAGGCGTCCGGGCTTTCCGGGTGATAGGGCCACATATCGTTGGAATACGGAATGCCGTAGAAGTCATCGAAACCATGCTGCTTCGGCAGAAACTGGGCATGATGTCCGAGATGCCACTTGCCATAGATGGCGGTGGTATACCCTCTGGACTTAAACAGCTCGCCAAGGGTGATCTCGTCCTGATGAATGCCGTGCGTGCTGGCGGGTCCCAAGGCCCCGTGAATACCGATGCGGTTGGCGTAGTTGCCTGTAAGCAGCGAGGCCCGCGACGCCGAGCATACGGGCTGGCTCACATAGAACGAAGTGAAGGTCACGCCTTCGGCCGCCATCTGGTCGAGGTGCGGCGTGTCGTACGGTGGATTGCCCAGCACGCCAATATCGGCGTATCCCAGATCGTCCGCGAACATGATGATGACATTGGGAAGCACGGACTGCCCGCTGCAGCCTGCAAGCAGCAGCAGGGCCAAGACATGAGCCGCCGCAATGCTGCCGGTCACGCACAAGGATGCCCGCCGCTTGCTCATGGATGGCACCCTCTACGCGTTTTCATCGGTAAAGAAGTGCTCGTCAATCCGCCGGATTGCATAGTTCGTATCCTCGGACATGCCGACGCCAGTGCGAACCATCAGATACGCAAGCTCTTCGAAGTCAATGATGGCGGTGCGCTTCGCGATGCCCGATGCAAAGCCCTGGGCCATGTTTGAGATGCCCGCCGCGGCGACGAGGACTCCCGCGCTGGCACGTGCAGCCTCGAGTCCAAGCTTGAATCTGGCCATGTCGTCCACCGTTACCTCTTTGGCGTGTGCCACCATGACAAAAAGTCGGGTGATATTCAATGCATCCTTGAGCACTGCGCCCTTCAGGTCCGCCAGGTCAAACGGAGCGACCGCAGCGTCGGGCCCGCCAAACCCCATCGCCGCGAACAGGTCCGTCGCCAGGTTCAACACGGCCGCAGGCCGCAGTACACTGATATGCTCAACCAGGCGTGATTCAAGTTCACCGTTGAGCTGCTGGATGGTGGTCCTTAGCGCATCCTCATGGATACGCGCCTGACCAGAGAGTTTTCGTTTGGCAGCCTTTCTGCGGCGCTGCGATAGTGGTTTCGACAGCTTTTTCTCGTACGGACCCTTGACGATTGTGACACTGGCGGGCGTTTCCGGCGTGCGGGGTTCTTCCACATTTGTGTCTGGCAGCGCAGGGCCCCAGACGGTTGGCACTATGGAGGAGGCAGGCATGGCACGTGTCATCTGGGGTTCCGGCATCACCGGGCTTTTTGCCCGTTTCTTTCTGTTGGAAACACGTGCAACATAGGTACGGTATTCAGGATATCTTTTCAGAAAGCGTTCATCAATCCGACTGGGATTGCTTTCCAGCGCAGATCGGCCCGCATCTGTTATGCGCACAAATCCTTTGCTCACCTTGTCTACCAGGCCGGCCTTGCGCATCAGCCGCACAGCGCTTATGATCATTTTTGAGTTTATCGGAGACCTTTCCCAGCCGAGGTCATCGCTGCGCTGATTCATCAGCCCGTTCAGGTCAAGCACCCGAATCTCTTCGCCGCTTTCGAGTAGCTTGAGTACCGGCAGCATCACTTGGAACACTTTCGCCATGGCGGGTCTGATAACTCTTTCAGATATGCACGATCGTTCGAAAAGGGTGTACTCCCTCTGACTCCCAAGGCCTAGGCTGCTGCCGTATACAGTCGCTCAAAGTAGGACCGGTCAATCTGCTTTACAGCATAGCGCGCGTGCACCACAACACCCACGCCATTTGCAACCATGAGTTTGGCCAGATCAGATGCATCCATGAGTCTGATGCGCTTTGCACTGCCCAGAGCAAAGCCGCGGGCTTGTCCCGTAAATCCGCCAGGCGATACAAAGATGCCGCGCTCCGCGTGCGCCGTTTCAAAAGCGCCGGTAAAGCGCTGCAAGTCAGACACTTCGGCGTTCTTTCCGATCAGTACTTGTGCGTAGACCTGATTGAGTCCGAGCGCATCCTTGATTATGGCACCCTCTTGCAGCGACGCTGTTGATCCATTTTCCGCATCCGCCTCGCCGTAGCCCATCCTGGCCAAAAGAATGAGCATGATGCGACCCAGTTGCTCAGGGCTCAGGGTGCTGACACGCTCTTCCACAGCGGATTCCAGAGCTTTCTGAAGCGACCGGGCGCTGTGCTCCAGCGTTTTCTCCAGCTGCGTAGCGTATTTGCGCTTGGGTGCAGGCAAAGGCGGTGTTTCCTGGACCGGGTGCGGCCAACCCAATGGCTTCTCCGGGGTGCCGCTCACCAGCGACATGCCCGCTCTGGTTGGATCGTCAAAGAGCGGCACGTTATAGCCTGCGGTTCCGGCCATCGCTGTCGCTCTCCAATCAGCTTCAGAGGCCTTTTTGGCCGCCTTCGCCTTTCTTGCCTTTGAACCTTTCTTATCGAATTCTTCGTATTCGGGGTACGTCTTCTTCAAATAACTGAAGGACAATCCGGGCGGATCACTGGTCAAAAGGTCTAGGCCGCGCTGCGTGATGCGGGTTATACCCCGCGACGGGGATTTAGCCAATCCGGCCTTGCGCAAGTGAACCGCGGCCAATGTCACCAGCCCATAGATCTTGCGCTGTTTGCCGCTACTGTTGCGCACCTGCCGTTGCTCTTCAGAAAGACCATACAGATCAGCTACACGGTCGATAAGCTGTGCGTGGCGCAGCTCGGCGCGATCTTCCAAACATTTCAACGTGGGAAGAAGCAGTTTTTTTACGGTTGGCATATCCATGGAAACGGGACTCTCAGAATTTGATCAGGTTGTAATCGTAGAAGCCCAGCATGCTCGCTTCATTGCCGGCATGTTGCATGCCAATAGTGGCGACGATTGCGCTGGCAGTGCTGGAATCACCGAGTGTTTTCGCCGAGGCGGTTATTGTGAGTCGGTTGTCGACCCAAGTACGCTTCGTCAAGTCTTTGGACGACATACGATGCTGCTTCCGCGACACCAATGTCCTGCGCAAACATCAACTGTGCCACTTCTTCACTACCGAGCAGAACAATCTGCTTGGGCGAGCCCAAGGCAAAGCCTCGTGCCTCGCTGCTGAAGCCCCGCGGCGCGACAAAAACGCCGACATCGGTCTGGGTTGCGTCCATGGCATAGGCAAAGGTCCGCAGAGCCGCAAGATCCGGCTTGGTGTCGGTAGTAATTCTGACGTAGGCATGGTTTAGCCCGAGCGCGTCCTTCAGGATCGATCCATGCGTGGTGCGCGTGGGAACGCTCTCGTCCTGGACCGATCCATATCCCAGCTTTTCCAGGAGTTCGCACACGATGCGGTCCAGATCTGCAGCACTGACGTGACGCAACTCGGCGGCCAGCGAGAGAACAAGCTGATGATTCATCTCCTTGACAGCAGCTTCCAAGGCGGACTCCATACCGCTCACCGACGCAAACAATTGCTTTGGCGGCGGACTTGGCCTCCTGCGTGACGTTGTCGGAATGTTTGGGTTGTCTTCGCGAATCTTGCGCAGCGTGGTATAGTTAATTTCGATTGGTTCCGTTGCCAAAAGGTCAAGCCCCGATTGTGTAATGCGTGTATGTCCTCTTTGGACACGCTCCACCAGGCCTGCCTTGACAAGATGCATGATGGATCCGGTGATCCTTTCGTAGATCAGAGGTTGACGGGCGTTCGGGCGAGCCGCCGACATTTGCTCTTCGGTAAGGTCAAGGGCATGCTGTATGGGGATCAACAATTCGGAACCGTGCATCACTTCGCCGCTGGCCATTCCTTTAAGGATGGGCAGGAAGAGTTTCTTTGATCCGGGCAGCTTCATCGTAAGAGCGTTGGTGGTTCGTACCTGAATGTGCAAGTGGAATACATGTGCCAGCCGTGCGGAATGAGGCCTATTGCTGCGGCGGTGCGAGACGTTGGCCTTGGTCCGAAGCGGTGTGCATGTAACCAAGGATACGCATTCAAGCGAATAATGATTCGTAGTAAAGAGGTCATTAAGTTAAGCACCAAGCTTTCAAAAGCAAATCCAAGCCGCTGGCAGCAGTGCAGTAAGCAGTTTTGCAAAGCCGTACAGTCGCGTCAAGAAATTGCTCTTATGCCACTAAAGCCCTGCTGCAACTGCTTCGACCTGCTGCACAAACATTGTCTCGGCGCGGGCGATCCACATGCGAAAGGCAGGGTTGTCGAACTGGTACTTGGGCACAAACTGCACGAGCTTGTCCAGGTCGAAGTCATCCGATTGCACGGAGGCACCGAGGCGTCCCCCGTCCCGGGCATTGCAATACTGCTCAAAGTGTTTGCGTATCGGGTTGCACAGCAGTGGTTTGCCGAAGTACATGGCCTCTGCCATGGTTTCGAAGCCGGAGGTCGTAACCATGCCCTGGCAATTGGCCATCATCTCAAGAAAGCGCTGTCCATGCAGCGCGTGAAAGGTAAGCGTGTCGTCGTACGCGTACGTTTCTTCAGCTTCAGGGTTGTTCCAATAGCAGTGGATCCTGACGGACGGGTTGCGCTTGTGCCAGCGAATGATGCCCTTGGCAAGCGTGTGATGAAACAGATACACGAGAAAAAAGGGTGCCTGCGCCTGCGGTTCAATGCTGAACAGCTCATCACGCAAGAGGGGCGGCATGACAACCAGGCGCTTGGAGGGTACGGGAGCGGCATCATACAGCGACAGGGCCAAGCGGCGGGCTGCGCCCAGGCCCGTGAGATTGGTGAAGAATCGCATAGACTGCTTTTGAATTCCAAAGCCATCAGGGAACTGGTAGGCCGGATGCAGAAACATGAACTGGTGCGCCACTGCAATCATGGGCGTCCGTGGATTGTGCCACGCTGCAAAAAGTCCCCCGAGCGGCTCATAGAAGTTTATGATAATATCGGGCTTTTCACGGTCCAGGCTTGCACTGATGACGGAGAATGCCTCAGCAAAAAGGTTCAGACGACCGCTGTTGGCTGTGATCGTCCTGGGCCAGTGGATGCTTTGGCTCTTACTGTCGACTATAAAGTGGACACTTTCCACACGCACTACGGGTGCGCTGAAATACTCGGCAAAGTAGGCCGGAATCTCGTACTCTCCTCCCTGGCTTACCACCGCGCCGCACACGCGGTGCCCTGCGCGCCTGAGCATGGAATCCAAGGCCAGGGCCTGCGTCAGGTGCCCCCGACCCTCGCCCTGGACAATGAACAAGCAGGTCAGGCCAGCCATCTATGGCATGTCCTGGGACACTGCGATGGACAGGGTCGGTATGGCGGTGCGTTCACCATCGCCGCTGCGATAGACCTTGCGGATGCGCTTGGGCGGGTGATCAATCTTGGCCCACTGGATCAGCTCCAGGCGTCCGTCAAAATGCTCCACGAGCGCGGTGCAGCTTTCCACCCAGTCGCCGCAGTTCGCATAGAGCAACCCGTTTATCTCCCGTATTTCGGCATGGTGGATGTGCCCGCACACGACGCCGTCTGCTGAATGGGTGCGGGCCACATTGACCATGGCTTCCTCAAAGTCGGCAATGAACTGGATGGCGCGCTTGGTCTTGTGCTTCAGGTAGCCTGCCAGCGACCAGTATGGGAGCCCCAGGAGGCGGCGTGCGAAGTTGACCAGCCGATTCAGCTGCAACAGGCCGCGATACACCTTGGCGCCCAGCAACGACAGCCAGCGTGCGTGCCGGATCATGCCGTCAAAGTTGTCGCCATGAAGGATCACCAATCGCCGCCCATCAGCCGTAACATGAATGGTCTCGGCTTCTATGGCGATGTCGCCGAAGTGCAGACCTACATAGTCGCGCGCGAATTCGTCATGGTTACCCGGCAAGTAGATCACGCGCGTGCCTTTGCGGGCTTTGCGCAAAAGCTTCTGAATTACATCGTTGTGATTCTGCGCCCAGTGCCAGGAGCGAGCCAGCGCCCAGCCATCGAAGACGTCGCCGACCAGGTACAGAGTCGCCGACTCGTTGTGCCGCAAAAAGTCCAGCAGGTACGGAGCCCGGCAGGCCCGCATCCCCAAGTGGAAGTCAGAGATCCAGATGGTCCGATAATGTGTCGTAGCCACGAATCAGCCGCCGAACAGTGTGATCTTGCGCCCCGCGATGTGCCGCGTGCTGCTCCAGCACCCGCAGGGAACCCATTACAACGCACGCGGGGCATGAAAGTTACGCTGGTGCGCTGGAAATGCGTCGGATGCACCACTGCTTGAACCGGTCGCGCGCCTCTTTGGACTTGAACAGCACCAGAATGCGCGACCGCTGTCCCAAAAGTTGTACGTAGCGCAGCCCCTTTTTTTTCCCGTAAGACAGCGATTCCACCTCTTTGAGCCAAACGATCGTGGCTTGCATGCCCATGGGTGTACGCACGTAGAAAAGCAGGCGCGTCTCGGTCCAGAACACGCGCCCCTTATTGGATGCACCGCCGACATTGACGTCAAAGCGGACCTTCTCTGAGGACGCAATCGCCTCGTCCTGGAGGATCCGCTGGATACACTGTTCGTACTTTGTGCGCATGCGCTGCCAATTGTAATCAGATTCATCAAGATACGCGCAAAATGCCACCGCGCACCGCATGGGTGGCATGCCAGTCATTCTCCGGTTGCTGCCGCGCGGAAGCGGCATAGGATGCAGGCGACCTCGACTGTTGTCGCACGGAGACGGGTCCTGCAAAAGGCCGCTGGCGCGCATGTTTTGGCCAACGCGTTGCAAGCATCCCTTCAGGTGCGGCGTATTGTGGCCCGTTCTCCGCCCGGGGCATATCATGGGCCAACCGGAGGTCGGAATGTGGGAAGGTTTCGTTAATTTTGACCTGTGTCGAATGCATCAGGGCTCTATGAATATGTCGAATATGTCGAATATGTTGAACCATAATACGGTCTTCCTGATTGCAAGCGGCGACCTGCGCCTGTCGGCCAATCAGAAATGCTGGCCCGAGCAGCAAATGGTGGAGCGCGCTGTGCGGCGTGCTATCCAGGCTGAAGGCTACCTGGTACGGCGCGCCCACGCCCCCGATCCAGTGAAGGCCCACGGCTTTATAGACAGCCAGCGGTATGGACTGGAAGTGTTTCGCAGCATCCCGCCGACAGCGCCGCTGGTGATCGTTTTTGCGGCCTGGCAGTACTCGCATCATGTCCTGGCCGGGCTGACCACGCATCAAGGTCCCATTCTCACGGTGGCCAACTGGAGTGGAACCTGGCCCGGTCTGGTGGGCATGCTCAACCTCAACGGCAGCCTCACGAAAGCGGGCGTGCCCTACAGCACGCTTTGGAGCGATGACTTCACGGACGCGCTGTTCGTACAGGGTCTCCGCGACTGGCTGACGACTGGCGCGGTGACGCACGACACAAGCCATGTGCGGCCGCTGGCGTCGCTCCATCTGCCCCGCGAAGCCAGTGCCCTCGGCGTATCCTGCGCGCGGACCCTGCGCGAAGCCAAAGCCATCATGGGCGTCTTCGATGAAGGGTGTATGGGCATGTTCAATGCGATCATTCCTGATGCGCTGCTCAATGCAACGGGTGTCTTCAAGGAGCGCCTCAGCCAGAGTGCGCTGTACTACGAGACCACCTGCGTCACCGATGACGAGGCTGCCTCCTGCCTCAATTGGCTGCGCAGGCGGGGGGTGCGCTTTGCGCTGGGCGAAAGCGAAGAAGAACATCTGACGGAGCGTCAGCTGCTGCAGCAGTGCAAGATGTATATCGCCGCGGTGCGCATCGCCGATGACTTCGGGTGCGACTGCATTGGAATCCAGTACCAGCAGGGGCTGAAGGATCTGCTGCCAGCGTCGGACCTGGCCGAAGGGCTGCTCAACAACACGGAGCGTCCACCTGTGTACAGCCGCCGTTCAGGGCGTGAGCTGTACGCCGAACAGGCCCTGCCACACTTCAATGAGGTGGACGAGTGCGCGGGCCTGGATGCGCTGGTTACACACCGACTGTGGCGCGCTTTGGGGTATGCGCCTGAAACAACGCTGCATGACTTGCGCTGGGGTGCGCGATTCGAAGACGAATTTGTGTGGGTCTTCGAAATCAGCGGCGCGGTGCCGCCCGCACATCTGGTGGATGGCTACGCGGGAACAACCAGCGAGCGGCAGCCGCCCATGTATTTCCGGCTCGGGGGCGGCACGCTTAAGGGCATCAGCAAGCCCGGTGAAGTGGTCTGGAGTCGCATCTTTATTGAAGATCAGCGGCTTAAGGCCGACATAGGGCGTGCGCGCGCTTTGTCATTGCCCGCCGAAGAGACAGCGCGTCGGTGGCAGCTGACGACGCCGCAGTGGCCCATCATGCATGCAGTAACGTACGGAATCTCCCGTGACCAGATGATGGCACGCCACAAGGCCAACCATATTCAGGTCGCGTATGTGCCGGATGCGCCCGCCGCGCAGAAGGCGCTCGCGGCCAAAGCAGCGGCGTTTCAAGCCATGGGGATTGAAACTTTCGTTTGCGGCGCGCAAACGGGGCTGTAGCCGTGGATTCTCTGAAGGCGCGCCTTTTGGCGCTGGCACACGACCTGGGGGATGCGCGCCAGATGGCAATCTGCGGAGAGGGCAACGTCTCGGGAAAGCTCAGCGAATCACGCTTTCTGGTAAAGGCCAGCGGGACGCGCCTGGGGACGCTTCGGGAGCACGAGCTCGTGGAGATTCGGACACGGCCTATCCTGAATGCACTAGCACAGGATGTTCCGCAGACGGATGCGGAGGTGCATGCGCTTTTGATGCAGGCGCGCGTGGACCGCACGGCCCTCAAGCCTTCGGTGGAGACGTTGTTTCATGCGTGGCTGCTCACCTTGGCGGGCGTAGAAGTGGTGGGGCATGTCCACGCTATTGCGGTGAATCAGATTCTCGCTTCGCCAAGGGCAGAGGAGTTTGCGCGCCGCCGCGTGATCCCTGATCAGGTGGTGTATTGCGGTGCAGCGTCGGTCCTGGTGCCGTATGTAGACCCCGGCATCGCGCTGGCAAAGGACATTCGTCTGCGTGTGCGGGCCTTCATGGCGCACACGGAGCTGGTGCCCAAGACGATACTGCTCAAGAGCCATGGTATCATAGCTTTGGGAAAAACGCACACGGACGTCATGGCGGCCTTGGCGATGGCGGAGAAAGCAGCTACAATATTCGTAGGGGCCGCCAGCCTTGGGGGCCCCCTGTTTATGGATCCCAGGGAGGTGGTGCGCATCGCCGGCCGCAGTGATGAGCACTATCGGCAGGCAATGTTGCAGCAGGCGATGGCTTAGCGGGCCGCGTCACTGCACTACATCCCAAGAGAGTTATTGGATATGATGACGCAGTCCGGTCGCAGCGTGGTGGTGCCGCGCGCGTATGTAATCCCCTTCATCCTGCTGAGCAGCCTTTTTGCGCTGTGGGGTCTGGCCAACAATATGACGGACACGCTTCTGGCTTCTTTCAAGAAGATCATGAGCATGTCCGACTTTCAGACTTCATGGATTCAAATTGCGTTCTACGGCTCGTATTTCTGCCTGGCGCTGCCCGCAGCGATATACATCCGACGGTACACCTACAAGTCGGGGGTGCTCCTCGGTCTGGGGTTGTTTGCCTTGGGCGCGCTGCTTTTCTATCCCGCAAGCCAGACAATGGTGTACGGGCATTTTCTGGCAGCGCTTTTCATCCTGGCCGGGGGACTGTCGATTCTGGAAACCAGCGCCAACCCGTACGCCATCGTAATGGGACCGGAGGCGACGGCAACCCGCCGCCTTAATCTGGCGCAGTCGTTCAATCCATTAGGGTCCATTACCGGCGTGCTCATCGGGAAGTTCTTCATCCTTTCCAACCTGAATCAGGCCAGTGAATCGGAACGGGCCCAGATGGCCGCAGCCGAGCTGGAATCGATCCAGCAGACGGAGCTGGTCGCGGTGATGGGGCCGTACGTCACCGTTGCCTGCGTAATCGTTGCCGTGTGGATTCTGATCGCGATCACACGGTTTCCACAGGGAACGGAGGCAGACAAGTCGCTGCGCCTCTTGTCCACGATACGGCGACTCTTCAGGCGGAAGCATTACATGAAGGGCGTGGTAGCCCAGTTCTTCTATGTGGGGGCGCAGATCGGCGTGTGGTCCTTCACCATTCGCTATGTGATGAATGATCTGAATCTCAACGAAGCCGAAGCAGCCTCCTACTATCTGGCTGCGATCCTGCTCTTTTCGACATCCCGCTTCATCTTCACGTATCTCATGAAGTTCGTTCGTCCCAACAGCCTGCTCTGGATTACGGCCGCGGTGGCCATCGTGCTGTGCCTGGTGGTGGTACTGGTCGGCGGCTACCCGGGCGTCTACGCGCTGGTCGGTGTTTCTGGCTGCATGTCGCTGATGTTTCCGACCATCTACGGCCTGGCGGTCGAGGGTTTGGGCGAGGACACAAAGATTGGTGCATCGGGGCTTATCATGGCCATCCTGGGCGGTGCCCTGATCACGGCGGCCCAAGGCGCGGTGTCCGACCAGTTGGGTATCCATCTGGCGTACCTGGTACCGGTGGTTTGTTTTGTGGTAATCCTGGCATACGGATTGCGCGGCTACCGCCCCGCAGGATCTCTTGCATCACCTTAACCCGGGCGCGATACGATGGCAGCATACGATTACCTGGAAAGCCGCTGGGACGATGCGCACGCGGCGCAGTTGGACCCGCTCGACCGCCTGGTCTATCGCTCCAACCTCTTGGGTGCAGACTGGCGCATCACGAACACCGGCGGCGGCAACACCTCATCCAAGGTGTTCGAGGCCGACCCCATCACGCGGAGGCCCGTGGAAGTGCTCTGGGTCAAGGGGTCGGGCGGCGACTTGCGTACAGCGGGGCGCGCAAACTTTTCGTCGCTGTATCTGGACAAGCTTCATGCGCTCAAGGAGGTCTATGCGGAGATGGAGCCAAGGGGCCCGAAGACGCCGGCGGAAGACCGTATGGTGGGCCTGTTTGCGCACTGCACCTACAATCTCAACACACGCGCCCCTTCGATTGATACGCCCCTGCATGCCTTTGTGCCATATCGGCATGTGGACCATACCCATCCGGTGGGCTGCATTGCGTTGGCAACCGCACAGGATGGTCCCGCACTTACGCGCGCAGTGTATGGCGAGGAAGTGGTATGGGTGGACTGGCAGCGGCCCGGGTTTGAGCTTGGGCTTGCGCTGCAGGCGCTGTGCGCGGCGCATCCAGCCGCAAAGGGCGCGATACTGGGTGGCCATGGCCTGATCAACTGGGCCGATGATGATAAGCAGTGCTATGAATTGGGGCTGCGCCTGATGCGTCAGGCCGCGACGTTTCTGGATTCCAGGGGCGCAGATACCTATGTCTTCGGCGGCATGCATCACAAGGCGGTGCCGGAAGCGGCGCGGAACGACATCCTGGCGCAGCTTTTGCCCTGGCTGCGCGGCAAGCTGAGCACCGGCCGACGGCTTATAGGTACGATAGACACGGCAGCTCCTGTGATGGCTTATGTGGGCGCTCGGGATGCGAAACGCCTGTCGGAGCTGGGCACCTCGTGCCCGGACCATTTCCTGCGCACCAAGATCAAGCCGCTCTATGTGGACTATAATCCTGCAGGCGACAGTCTGGATGCACTCAAGGCGAAGCTGGAAGCGGGGATCGGAGCCTATCAGCGGGATTATGCGGCCTACTACGCGGCGCACAAGCACAGCGATTCGCCGCCGATGCGCCCGTCCATGCCGACGGTGGTGCTGATTCCGGGGCTCGGCATGGTGACTTGGGGCAAGAGCAAGAGCGAGAGCCGGGTCACCGCGGAGTTCTACAAGGCCGCAATCGAGGTCATGCGAGGAGCCGAGGCGGTGTCCACGTACACGGCGATTGCCCGGCAGGAGGCATTCGACATCGAGTACTGGCGGTTGGAAGAAGCCAAGCTGCGCCGGATGCCGCCGGAAAAGGAGCTCTCGCGGCGCATTGTTGTGGTAATCGGGGCGGGCAGCGGCATTGGCCGAGCCGCGGCGCAGCGCATGCTGCCGGAAGGCGCTGTGGTGGCTGCACTTGATCTCAGCCAGGAGGCCGTACAAGCATTTGCCCAGCATACCCTGGATCGTATCGGGATGGGTATAGGCGTCGCTGGGACCGGGATTTCGGGCTCAGGCGACATCATTGGAATCGCGTGTGATATTACCAGCCGCGCGTCCATTCGTGCGGCACTGCGCCAGGTGTTGATGGCCTATGGCGGGCTGGACCATGTGGTGATCACCGCGGGACTTTTTGTTTCGCCGAACGCCGAAGGCATGGTTGCCGACGAGGCCTGGGACGCGATGCACCGCGTTAACGTGAAGGGCCCATTTCTGGTGGCGGAGGAGGCTGCGGCGATCTGGCGTGCACAGCAGTTGTCGGGCAGTCTGGTCCTGACCACCAGCGTCAACGCTGTGGTCCCGAAGGCGGGCAGTCCCGCCTACGATACCGGCAAGGCCGCCGCGAATCACCTGGTGCGCGAACTGGCTTGCCGTCTGGCTCCCATGATTCGCGTGAACGCGGTCGCGCCGGCTACGGTACTTAAGGGCAGTGCAATGTTTTCGCGCACCCGTGTGATCGCATCGCTTAAGCGATACCAGTTGCCGTGCGACGCGTCGGAGGACACGGAGGTACTGATGGATCGGCTGGCCGCGTTCTATGCGGATCGCACCTTGACCAAGGCTGCGGTCACGACCAAGGACCAGGCCGAAGCGATCTTTCTGCTTGCGGGCGAGCGCCTTGGCAAGACCACGGGCCAAGTACTTACGGTGGACGGGGGCTTACGCGACGCCTTCTTGCGGTGAGGTCCGCCTAGTTGGACGGACTGTACACGATTTGCGTACTGACTTCCGTGGCCCCCACGGTCTTGGAGCCTGACGCGATGTAGATCCTGCCACCGTACAGCACGGCTTGCATGGCATGCAGACCTTCGCTTAGCGGAGGCATGTTGAACCACGTTTCCGTAGCGGGGTCAAACACTTCGACCTCAGTGTGCGCAGGAGGGTTGTCGGGGTTTTCACTCAGTCCCCACTGGCTTTCGCCGCCGATCACGACCAGCTTGTTGTGGTATCGCAGCGCCGTGGTCCCGGCCCGCTCCGTAGGAATGTTGGCTGAGGGTGCCAGGGTCCGCCACCGATTAAAGGTGAAGTCGTACACATCGACCTCGGGCACGGTAAGCTCCACGGGCTGTCCCGTGCCGTAGGAGCTGCGGCGTCCGCCTGCTACGTAAAGGTTGTTGTCCAGCACGACGGCCTGAAAGTGGTCGCGTGCCCGCGGTGCATCGGGGAGCTCGATCCACTCGCCCGTTTGGGGCGCGAAGCGATCAAGCCAGGCCACATGTCCATCCGTATGCCCGTTTTGGATGCCGCTGATCAGGTAGAAATGGTCCGCATGAACCACCAGCCCGGCCGCGCCGCGCCGGCGCTTTTCCGGTATGGGTGGACCCTCGGTCCAGGTATCCGAGGCAGGGTCATAGATATAGACGTTCGGTATGGGCGTTTCGGTTGGCCAGCCACCGGTAAATGCTCCGAGCACATAGATCTTGCCATGATGCTCCACCGGCTGAAAATGATGCATTTCCAGGGGAGGCATACCGAGTGTGGTCCATGTTTCGCTTGCGGGATCAAAGGCCTGCACCGGACGGTCGCCGCGCCCGCCCAGGAGGTAGAAGCGATCTCCGACCCGAACGTATCCGTGCTCATGGCGCCCCATCGGGCCATGCTCCGACTCCAGCGTGCTCCATGTGCCAGCGGCCCACTCCGGAGCCTGTTGGCTCTGGGCTTGCGCAGCACCGAAGGGGTCACACCATAGCAGCGTGAAGGATAGGAGGCAAAGGGCGCGCATCATAACGTGCATCGGTCAGGTTCAACAGGCTTGGAAAGTAAGGCGCAATGGCCAAATCGTGCAGGGCGCACATGCAGTCAAAGCACGCGCGCTGCTCAAGAAGCATGGAAAGGCCCGTCGTCTGGCTGCGATTTTTGCCGCGAAGCGTTTGCACAACGAAGGAGGACGGTGCGAAAAGCAACAGCATCGCCGCCAACGGGGCTGAGTCCATGGCCCGTTCGGGTCAGACCTGTGGAAGTCGTGAGTCAAGCCTTCGAGCACAAACCTCGAAGGCTTAGGCGCGGCGCGCCCTTAATGGAAGTAGTAGCCGGGCACCCGCCGCTGCAAATCGATCCGTCTGGGGCGCCTGGTTCCGGTACCCAACCGTAAGCGGCGCAGCCCCTGGGTGAGTGGCACAATCCGTGACGGGGCCGTAGCCGGCCTCGCTCCAACCTGAATCGGTCCGCACCAGCGCACTGCTGCGGCATTGACTGTGTCGCCACTGTACGCGGCATGGTCTGGCCTGGAGAATCACTGATTCGCCGCAAGATCGCGCTGTCTGCTTCGCCGCGTCCAGGCGAGTCACGGACACGGACTTTCGAACAGACCGTGATGCTGAAGCGGCGGGACACTGCGTCCGGCAGGATGGCCTGGGCGGATGTTACTAGTTTCCCCGGCGATGCAGGCTGACCTGGCGGTACATGCCTTCGATATTCAAAGGAAGCCACGCTTCGTACTGACCCAGGTGGCTGAAGGCATCGAGCTTGATGGACTGCTGCATCTCTTCCAATGACTCGCCTGCCCGGGCGGCGGAAAGCACCGCGCCGTACAGCGCTTCCAGGTAGCGACGGATTTCTACGGCATCCTCCTTGGTAGCCACGGGGCCGTGGCCGGGCACCAGGATGTCGAAGTCCAGTGCCTCCACACGCTTTATCGCGTCAATCCAGTCGGGGAAGTACGCGTCGGTCAAGTCACGATAGGGCAGAGAACGAATTGGAATGAAGTCCACCGCAAAGACCGCGCGCTCCGCTGGAAAGTGCATCACAATGGAGTTGTCCGAATGCCCGCGTCCGACATAGATGAGCTCCACTTGCTTTTCGCCCAGCGCAATGTTCATGCGGTCTGAAAACACTATTTCTGGCACGGCCGTAGGACGCTGTTCACCGATGATGGCTGCCTTGGCATTTTCGTGTGCGACGATGATGGCCTCGTCATCAAAGACTTCGCCACCGCCGATGTGGTCGGCATGGTCGTGGCTGTACACCACGTACCGGATGGGCTGGCCGAACTGGGCCGCCACAGCGTTCTTCAGCCACACAGCAGCGGCTGCGTTGATAGGATCGGTGGCGAGTACGCCCGCCTCGGTGACCAAAAGCACGGAGTAATGGCCGCCATTCTGAAAACGGTACAAGTCACCCGCGATGTGCGTGATGGCGCGCACAGGGCCATCTTGTGCGCCTGCCGCGGCGGGCAGCAAAACCAGGCCGAGGAGCAAAAGCGTAGAAACAGGTTTCATGGGCAAAAGGATTCAGGTGTGGCAGAAGATGTGCGGCTGCGCACGCGGCGCACTGTGGTGGAGCATTGCGTCCATCAGTGTGGATGGCTTACTCCAGATTCAACACTTCACGCAGCACTTCGTCAGTCAGGCTGTTGTGCGTCCAATAGTCAAGGAGAATGGTTGTGTCGCGCACCGCTTGCGTGGCTAATACGCGCGTTGCATTGCCGCTGTCTTGCGTAATGGACTCTTCCCATCCGACAATCTCATGCGGGAATGCGGTGCTGAACCGGATGGTGAGGGTGCGGTGCTCGTATGCGAGTGTGTAAGAAGACACAGCGTCATCCGTGGCAAGCGCCGCGCTGGCGTGCTTCACAGCAAAGGCACTGCGGCTCAAGCGCTGAAACTGCGTTCCCGCAATGACCCGAGCGTCACCGGTCGGCAGCGCACCAGGGTTGATCCGAATCTTGGACCATAGCTCGTCTTCAAGGATCACAGGTGCCAAGCGCACCGTCTGGTCGGCTTCGCTTTCGAAGTAGGAGTGGTGCGCAACATGGAAGGCGTTTTCCCGCAGGTCAATCTGGACAAAAGTGTGCCCGCACCACTCCTGCACAGACGTCGTAACCTTTAACGAATGCGGATCGCGATCCCCGGAGAGCGGCGTAAACACCGACGACATCAGCGAGTATGGGTAGATGCCGGTGATGAACTCCTTCATGCTGTTGAGCTTGAGGACCGTAACCTTGTCTCCGTCTGTCCTGGTAATGCCTTCCAACTTGACGTGCCTGGAACGGGAAAAGTCCTCGGTCACAAAGATCAGTACCGCCTTGCCCGCCCGTGGTTCGCCGTAGTGCAGCTGCTTGAGGTCGTAACTGGTTATCTCCGCCTTGCCTTGGTACCAGTAGTTCCCGAAGCCCGGATCCACGGGATATGCTGCAATGGCGGATGCCGTGCCTCTGCCATCGTAAGGGGCATCGGCGGCAAAAGATGTGGGCGCGTCGGCACGGTCCGGGACGCATCCTGCCAAGAGGAGGGCGCTGGCAGCGAGGGACACCGTGAGCGTTTGCATGATGTCAAGGCCCGGCTTTGGCACGTCCTAGGCGGCACGGTGTTCGATGTGGGTTGGCCCCAACAAGTCCGGCCCAAAGGGCCTCCCAAAGCGCGCCGCGTGCCTGGCTCTTACTGCTTGTATTTCACCGAGCACCCGTACGGCCGAGAGGTCTCTACTGTGACGGCCTTGCCGCTTAGTGCTTCGTCCAGCGCGGCGCGCACGTAGTTGTGCGCATCCTTCGTCTGGGCGTCGCTGGCGCGTGGCTTGTCGTCAATGCCGCCCTTGTAGATCAGGATGCCATCGGGATCAATGATGTACATGTGCGGGGTCGTCTTCGCGCCGTATTGCATGCCCACATCGCCTTCGGGGTCCAAAAGAATGGCTGTCTGCGCACCGTTCATCGCAGCATTTTGCGCATTCATGGCGTCAGGCTCGTAGTAGCCTTGTTTGCCCGGTGCCGAGGAAACAATCGCGAGCCAGACCACATCCTTGGCGGTGTACTCCTTCTGCAGCGCGGGCATGTTGCCCGTGCGGTAGTGGCGCGCTACATACGGACAGCCGAAGTTCAGCCACTCCAGCACAACGAATTTGCCCTTAAGCGCAGACAGCTGGTACGTCTGGCCATCGGATCCAGGCAAGGAAAAGGTCGGTGCTGGCTGCCCGACTACGGCGTCATCATCGCTTGCAGTCCTGGGCGCATAAGGCGCGGCGGCAGCGATAAGCAGGCCTGCCAAACCAGCGTACAATGGAAGTACACGCATGTCAGTTGATTGATTGGTGGGGAGTTAGTCAGATGCTACAACCTGATCGGGCAAGGCTGCCAAGGCGTTCAGCACGATAGACTCGGTCAGCACTTCAGGCAGCACAGCGGGCGGACTGCCGTTGCCAGGATAGAGCACATAGAGTGGCACACCGCTGCGCCCATGCAGCGCTAGCGCACGCGTAATCTCCTCATTGCGGCTGGTCCAGTCGGCGCGCATCAGCGTTACGCCTTTCTGCGCAAAGGCAGCCATCACTGCATCGCTGTTGAGCGTGGTGCGCTTGTTTACCTGACACGTCAAACACCAGGTGGCGGTAAAGTCAACAAAGACCGGCTGTCCTTGCGCGCGCAGGGCGTCGCGGCCAGCCAATGAAAAGGCCTGCCACGCCGCATCTTCGGTTGCTGCAGGGCCCGTCGCTGCGACGGACTGCGTACCCTGGTATGCAGTAAAGAGGGAAAGCAGCACCGCAACAGCAGCTACGCTGCGGGTCGCCAACCGGATGCGCAGCGACAGCTGTTCAGCCGGCCAGCGCCCCAGGATCCAAAGGGCAATGCCCATAAGTAGGAGTCCGACCAAAAGGAGTCCAATGCCATCGACGCCGACCTGATTGCCAAACACCCACACGAGCCATATCGTGGTGGCGATCATGGGGAAGGCCATCAGGTGCTTCAGCGTTTCCATCCACGGGCCGGGCTTGGGCAGCTTTGCCAAAAGCTGAGGCATCATGGACAGTCCTACGTAGGGCAGGGCCATGCCGAAGCCCAATGCGGTGAAGACAAGAATGGCCTCTAGCGGCGGCAGCACCACCGCGGCACCGAGGGCAGCTCCCATGAATGGCGCGGTGCATGGCGTAGCGACCAGCGTTGCCAAAGTACCACTCCAGAACGATTGCGGGTAGCCGCGCCGGGCGAGGCCCCTGTTCACCCATCGGGGCGAGAACGCCCGGACTTCAAAAACCCCCAGCAGGCTGAGCCCAATGCCAAAGAAAAGGACCGCCATGCTTGCCACAAACAGGGGGGACTGAAGCTGAAAACCCCAGCCGATCTGATTGCCCGCGGCCCGGAGGATCAAAAGCAGCCCGGAAAGGATCCAGAATGACACAATAATTCCACCGGCGAACACGAACCCGTGCCAACGCATGGCGCGAGGCTCCTGGCCGCCATGCTGCGCAAAGCCCAGCACCTTGATGGATACGATGGGAAATACGCAGGGCATAAGGTTCAGCAACAAGCCGCCGATGAGCGCAAACAGCAGCAGCAGCAGCAATGGCGAGGCTGCTGCCGCAGACTGGTCAAAGTCCACCAGAGTGGCTGCCACGGGCACATCAACCGCCAGGGCCCTGTGCATGCCCGCAGCGTCCACCGCCTGGTCTTTCCGCGCGAGAAGAACACCCTTCAGGCGCGCGGGCGGGGCGCTCGCATAGTCTGACTGCTGCAAAGCAAATACATAAGACGAACCCTCGCGGCTCACCGGTTGCTGTACTGCGTGCTCCAGAACCAGAGGCTCTGCCGGGAAAAAGTAGGCGCCTCTAAGGTCTACGCTGAATCCTGCCGGCGGCGTTACCTGCAGCGCAAAGCTTTTGGAATAGCTCATT
Source organism: Rhodothermales bacterium (assembly GCA_951812585.1). Taxonomy (GTDB): domain Bacteria; phylum Bacteroidota; class Rhodothermia; order Rhodothermales; family Bin80; genus JAAXGV01. The sequence goes on from OX638318.1 coordinate 1,989,981, forward strand.
GCTTGGACTTCCCACCCAGGCGGCGTCACGGGCAGGTGTGCCCGCGCCTGTTGGAAGTGCTCGGCAAAAGCGCTGGGCGCCGGCTCGTTCGCGACAACGGGCAAGGACAGCGACACGGATTCCTCCGCGAACAGGCACACATCGGCGCAAATAAGCCAATTGACCGTCGCGCCGATCTGCACGCGCGCACCAGCTTCCAGGTCCGCGGGCGGCGTGATTTCAGTCAGCAGGAAAACCTGGTCGCTGTATCCGTACGACCGCAGCGGGCCGGCGTCAATCTGCTCTGGAAAGGGCCACAGGATGGGGCCTGCCACGAAGCCATCGGGCAGTGTCCACGCAATCTCGGTGGGCTCGCCCGAGTCGCCGGGGTTTTTCCAGTAACTCTTCCAGCCTTGATCCATAACCAGGCGGACACCGACCGCAAATGGTGTTTCTGGTTGAATTGAGGCTACCTCGCTGAAAAGCGCTGCTTCGCTGAATGGGCTTGGGTCGCCATCTTGCGTATACTGGCCGTGTGTTGTGGCAGGGACCAACGCCAGTATGAGGGCGCAAAGCACTAGGCGATCCATGATACACTTGCATTTAGCGGTGCGGCAAACTTCTCTAACGAATCCAGCGCGGCATTGCTCCCGAATGAGGGCCGTACTGATGTCATCGCTGCGGGTCATAGCAAGGTGCAAAAAAGGGGGATTATATACTTAACTGTAACTTTTCTTCGATTGGGCCGTATGAGGACTAAACCAGATCGGGGGAATCATGACAGGGCCAGGCAGATCACACCGCAAGGGACTCACACTCTTGGCGTTGGCACGGCGGTATCCGAGCGAGGAGGCCGCCCGGGAATGGTTTGAGGCCATCTTTTGGCCGGAAGGCCGCTTTTGTCCGCAGTGCAGGGGCACCGATACCTATGCTTGCCCACAACAGACCATGCCGTACCGTTGCCGCACATGCCGCAAGCGGTTCAGTGTTCGGACGGGAACGGTGCTGCAAGCCTCACGGTTGCCATTGCTCAAGTGGACCTATGCCATTTATCTTGAAATGACCGCGCTCAAGGGCGTATCCAGCATGAAGCTTCACCGCGACCTGGGCATCACGCAAAAGTCGGCGTGGTTCATGCTGCAACGGATTCGGGAGGCGTTCGCGCCGTTAGCCGCCGCCGCGTTTGAAGGCCCGGTTGAAGCCGACGAGACGTATGGTTGGGGGCAAGGAGGCCAACAAGCACGCGCACAAGAAGCTGAAAGCGGGACGCGGAACGGTTGGCAAGACGGCGGTAGCGGGGCTGAAAGACCGCGGTACCGGCCAGATTCGGGCCACGGTCGTTGAGGACACAAGCGGCCCGACGTTGAAGCAGTTCGTGTATAACCCCACCGAAATCGGCGCAACGGTCTACACGGACGACGCCACCGCTTACAAGGGCATGATCGGTATGGAGCATGAGACGGTCAAACACAGCGTGGGCGAATAGGTTAACGGCATGGCCCACACAAGCGGGCTGGCGTCGTTCTGGGCCACGCTGAAGCGGGCGCACCATGGCGTGTATCACAAAATGAGCGCCAAGCACTTGCAACGGTACGTGCACCAGTTTGCGCAAAAGCACAACGTCCGGGACATGGACACGCTCGAACAAATGCAGCATGTGGTGTCCGCACGGGCAGGGCGGCGGCTTATGTACAAGGATCTGATTGCGCAATGAGATAGGGTCAAGGATACGAAGGGCGCGTTACACGCTGAGTTTGAGCGGATCGACACCACGCCCAGTCCGAATCCGCGCTATCGCGGATTGACGATACAGCAGGCGGTAAGGCAACTGGTGAAGGCCAGTCCGAAACCGAAGCAAGCGGCAGAATCGAGGGCAAGAAACGACGAGCTTCGGCACGTCTAAGCCCCAAGCAGTGTACAATTAAGTATATAAGCCCCTATTTTAAACACAGCCCATGCTCTTGGCCGCTCACAGGCTGCCTACCGTCAAATGTCATGTAGTGCACGTAGAAGTCTCCCGCTGGGCCGGTTGTGATCGACAGAATCATGCTCTGGCCAGCTGCTGGAAAGTCAAGGCCCCAACCGGGTCCCTCTAATTCCATGAAGTGTACCGGATCAAAGTCGGAAAACTTCACCTGCCAAGCGATCTCGCCATCTTCTTTGTAGCCGGTCACCACGGGCGCATTGACCCGGTTCAAGGCGACGATGCCGTACGCTTCGCTGCAGGCCATCATCCCCTGTTGCGACATTATGAGCGAAATGTACTCGATTGGAGACTTGTAGGCCTTCAGAAACGAAGCCACGCGGTCGCCGTCATACGTGAATTTGTGTAGCACACCCTCGAACTCTCGATTGCTTCCGTAGACCCAGTAGTGCCCATTCATTGCGCAGCCATTGAAGGCAACTAGGTCAGTGTAGAATCTCGCTCTTGGTTTTGGTGTGAATGTGGTAGCATCCCGACGATCAAAAGCCGAAACAAAATTCCCTGATCCCTCTAGCACGAAGACTGACTCTCCTTGGTCAGCGACAGAAATCCTCTTCGGCTTGCGTCGGAATTCCCCTGGACCCGCTCCGTGCCTGCCAAACGTCGTGAGTAGAGCCCCACCATAGTCAATTACGCGCACCTCGCGGTTTTCGGAGTCCAAAACAAGCACGGTTCCGTCACCCGGGAGCGCCAGGCTAACGACTTCACCGAACATTTCATGGTACTCGCCATCAGCCACGCCGAGGGTAATCTTCTCGTAGTCTGCTTCATCCATGAAGGTGGACATGGGGTCCGCACGCAAGATGAAGCGCGGGTCGGTCGCCACTGGAATGTTCTCTGCCGTCGGATGCAGCTCAACGAGCTTAAAGCGCTGCGTTCCACTCGCCTCATTCACGACGAGAATGAACTGCAACAGTCCCACTAAGGGCCATAGTGGTCGGAGTGTTGCTTTCATGTACGTTTGTCAGTTGTGGTTCGGATTCGCATCCTCTTGACTGAAGTTACCCCCAGTGCAGTGCGGAGTTCAATTTATAAGGCTACACGACGGTTTAAATTTAGAATAGTGTGCCGTTACTTCATTTCACCTAAGGATATCAGGTGTGATGAGCGTTGGAGCTTAGGACGTTAGGTTGCGCCGAAGTGACGTTGCTGGTAACAGCCTCTTATTTGACCTTAACACCCAGCAGTTCGAATGCGCGCGCCTGGTTCTCTGACAGGCTTCCAAGCACTGTCAGGGGCTCCTGGACCTCGCCAATTTTCGGCGTGACCTCGTACTTGCCCAGCTGAGCCAGGTGGCTCATCAGCGACTGGAAGCTGGTGGCGCGAGCGCCGTCGCTGGTTTGCGGATCAGGAGACCTTGAAGCGTGCGGTCCGCAGCCGGGTTGTGCAGCTGCGCCTGCGGAAGCGAGACTCCTTGCAACAGGCCGTAGGGAAGCGCTCTTGGCGGCTGGTGCAGCCTGCTGTGGCACATAGGGAATCCCGAAACTCCCCTGCAAAAGTCTGGTTGAACATGAGCAGTCGTTCACGCGCCACGAGCGCAGTTCCAGATCACGATGCACTTAATCGAATGGACATTTCGAATCGGTATGCGGTTCGTCGGATGTTTACCTCTTCGTGCTATTAAAATCGTCAAAGGCCTGCTTGCGGCGGCCGTAGCAGCTACGAGCCTGCTCATAGTCTTGACTAGTGTCCAACCGGTGGACGCCAATCAGGAGGACGAAGACCAAGACTACGTTATGGACGTAGAACTCTACTGTCAACCTCTCGGCGAAGAGAAGCGTTACGACTGTTACAGTGCTTGGTGCACATGGGAGGGGTCGGAATGCTCATTTATGCCGTACGAGTGTTTCGATAATGACGGGGGAATGTGCTGATGACACAGCGAGCTGTCTTTTGCGCACTCATTATCGGTGCGCTCTCCTTGAGTGCCTCCACGGCCCCTTATGCGCGGGCGCAGGCTGCTCCTCCCCTCGAGCTGAAGCACTTCACGAAGGTGAAGACGATCCGGTTCGATGATCCGGATACGCTGCTGATAGGAACCATCGACTATATGGATGTGGATCCGGCGGGACGCATACTTGTGGTCGACCAAAGAGGTAGGCAAGTCTTCTTGTTTGACTCGACTGGAGCTCTACAGGCTTCACTGGACCCGACTGCCTGTCATCCGGGCTTCACCTTTCAGCCTATTACCGCCCACTTTGGGGGCGATGCGTTCATCTTTATCCAAAACGCTAGCCCTTGGGGATATCGCTTCACAGCGGTGGGGGACTGCTTGGGTAGCGTTGATGGGGATTTTTCAGCTTATCGCTTCTTCGATATTGATCCAGTGGGCACCCCATATGGTTCCTATCCTGGAGGCTTGGCCGGAACGCGGATACTGCGACGTATGAGCCCCACCGGGAAAACCCTTAAGGAGTTTCCCATGCCGCCTTCCAAGTACCCCAATGCAACTCTGAGGGTGGCCGGCGGCGGCTTCATTGCAGATGGAGAGCACCTCTTTTACGCTTCGGCGCCAGAGCGGGACATCTTGAAGTTTTCCACGGATGGAACGCTTGCAGGCAAATTTTCGCCGCGTGGCTCGTGGTTTCGCTCCCCCCGCCGAGATCTGCCGAGCGATGCCCAGTCGACTATGAGAGTTGCCGGCAAATGGTCCTCCAACATCACGACAATTTATGGACTTTTCGAGCTTACTGATCAGGCTCTCATGGTTCAGTATAACGGCTCGGAGCGAGGGGGAGGGTACCAGGTCTTCACCAAAGAAGGCGTGTTGGTTGCTGAAGAGCTGGGCATCAAGCCGCTGGTTTTCTTCCTTCATGGCAAATACGGATTGGTCTATCGTGTGGTTCAGCCACGCTTGGATGACCAGGGCTATCTCCCCAACCCATACCTTGAGGTCTACCAATTTGTCACGCCATAGCACGAGTCATGCCATCACCTGTAAAGGCTGAAGTAGCCAAGATCGTTGCACTGTCCGTGTTGCTGCTGCTGGGCGTCGGCTACCTGCTACGCATGGACAGTGGGGATTGGCTCGCGGGGGAGGGGCCCTTGTTTTGTACGATGACGCAAGTACAGTGGACTCGCTGAAGGTTGCACTTGAGGGGCATACGGCACCACTCCTTTATGCATATGACGTTGTAACAGCCCAGCGTGATAGCATCAACCGTAGTATTGACGGTGTGATCGTGCTGGTTGGGGGAGGAACCTGCATTCAGAGGCAGATGGGAGCACTGAGGAGGGCGCAGTCGCTACAGGAGGCTATCGGGGTAAATGTCCCGATTCAGGTTCTTATTATGGACGATGGCGACGCGGAAGTGATAAGAGCACAGGCTCTCCTCTTTCACAAGGCCTTGCGTCCAACATTCAAGCTGCGGTATACCAATGAGATGAGTCCCTTATCACGGATAGTTCTGTCGGAGCGGCTAGAACCGGTCCTGATCATCAGTGACCGCACAGTTGGCAAGGTACTACACGCATCAGAACGTAGTCGGATAGTGAGCGTCGTATCGGGTCTAGTTGCGGATTCGCCTTAGAAGCTGTAGTATTTCCACAGCCCCGGATTACACCCATAACCCAACCTACATTGAATCGAAACTCATGACTACTCTTCTCTTCGTGCTATTAAAATCGTCAAAGGCCTGCTTGCGGCGGCCGTAGCAGCTACGAGCCTGCTCATAGTCTTGACTAGTGTCCAACCGGTGGACGCCAATCAGGAGGACGAAGACCAAGACTACGTTATGGACGTAGAACTCTACTGTCAACCTCTCGGCGAAGAGAAGCGTTACGACTGTTACAGTGCTTGGTGCACATGGGAGGGGTCGGAATGCTCATTTATGCCGTACGAGTGTTTCGATAATGACGGGGGAATGTGCTGATGACACAGCGAGCTGTCTTTTGCGCACTCATTATCGGTGCGCTCTCCTTGAGTGCCTCCACGGCCCCTTATGCGCGGGCGCAGGCTGCTCCTCCCCTCGAGCTGAAGCACTTCACGAAGGTGAAGACGATCCGGTTCGATGATCCGGATACGCTGCTGATAGGAACCATCGACTATATGGATGTGGATCCGGCGGGACGCATACTTGTGGTCGACCAAAGAGGTAGGCAAGTCTTCTTGTTTGACTCGACTGGAGCTCTACAGGCTTCACTGGACCCGACTGCCTGTCATCCGGGCTTCACCTTTCAGCCTATTACCGCCCACTTTGGGGGCGATGCGTTCATCTTTATCCAAAATAATAGCCCTTGGGGATTTCGCTTCACAGCGGAGGGGGACTGCTTGGGTAGCGCTGATGCGGACTATTCAGCCCATCGGGCCTTCGATATTGACCCAACGGGCACCCTCTATGGCGTCTATCCTGGTCGGCCGGACTGGCCACGGATACTGCGACGTATGAGTCCCACCGGGAAAACACTTGGGGAATTCCCAATGCCCCCCTCCAAATACCCCAATGCCGTTCGGAGGATGGGCGGCGGAGGCTTCATTGCAGATGGAGAGCACCTCTTTTACGCTTCGGCGCCAGAGCGGGACATCTTGAAGTTTTCCACGGATGGAACGCTTGCAGGCAAAATTTCGCCGCGTGGCTCGTGGTTTCGCTTCCCCCGCCGAGATCTGCCGAGCGATGTCCAGGGGTCTCTTAGAGAGTTTGGCAAGTGGTCCCAAAACATCACGACAATTTATGGACTTTTCGAGCTTACTGATCAGGCTCTCATGGTTCAGTATAACGGCTCGGAGCGAGGGGGAGGGTACCAGGTCTTCACCAAAGAAGGCGTGTTGGTTGCTGAAGAGCTGGGCATCAAGCCGCTGGTTTTCTTCCTTCATGGCAAATACGGATTGGTCTATCGTGTGGTTCAGCCACGCTTGGATAACCAGGATTATCTCCCTAACCCATACCTTGAGGTCTACCGTTTTTTTGCGCCATAGCACGAATCATGCCATCACCCGTAAGGCTGAGATAGCCAAGATCATTGCACTGTCCGTGTTGCTGCTATTGGGTGTCGGCTACCTGCTACGCATGGACAGTGGAGAATTGGCTCGCGGGGAGAGGGGCTGAAAGACCGCGGTACCGGCCAGATTCGGGCCACGGTCGTTGAGGACACAAGCGGCCCGACGTTGAAGCAGTTCGTGTATAACCCCACCGAAATCGGCGCAACGGTCTACACGGACAACGCCACCGCTTACAAGGGCATGATCGGTAGGGAGCATGAGACGGCCAAACCCAGCGTGGGCGAATGGGTCAACGGCATGGCCCACACAAGCGGGCTGGCGTCGTTCTGGGCCACGCTGAAGCGGGCGTACCATGGCGTGTACCACAAAATGATCGCCAAGCACTTGCAACGGTACGTGCAGCAGTTTGCGCAAAAGCACAACGTCCGGGACATGGACACGCTCGAACAAATGCAGCATGTGGTGTCCGCACGGGCAGGGCGGCGGCTTATGTACAAGGATCTGATTGCGCAATGAGAAGGGTCAAGGATACGAAGGGCGCGTTGCACGCTGAGTTTGAGCGGATCGACACCACGCCCAGTCCGAATCCGCGCTATCGCGGATTGACGATCCAGCAGGCGGTAAGGCAACTGGTGAAGGCCAGTCCGAAACCGAAGCAAGCGGCAGAATCGAGGGCAAGAAACGACGAGCTTCGGCACGTCTAAGCCCCAAGCAGTGTACAGTTAAGTATATAATCCCCTTCGCATTGCGTTTCCTACCCACAGTGCACTGCTTGGGCAACTCTGCCAGCAGTGCCGGCAGTGCCCTGTTGGGCTGTTGCTCCAAGCGCCGGGGCTTCTTGGACTGCTTGTCGTCGTCCTTTTTCTCAGGCTTCTTCGGCTTCTCGCGCGCCTCTATCGCGGTCGAGTCCCGCGATACGTGCCCCGCTTCAGCGGTAATACGGACCACTCCGCCGCCCTAATGAGATTGGCGGAGGATATTTCTTCGACCCGTCGTTCGCTCATGTGTTGGGAGGTCGCCGTACAGTTAACCTAACCTGGTATCGCTACGCTCCCGTAGGCGTAGGCCGTCCCGAACCTGCGCTGTGGCCTCCAGCTGTTCAAAAGGAGATGTTGCTGGTGAAATGCTAGTCATGATAGATTTGCCGTTGCCCTTCCATCGGAGGATCCAATACCCTCACAATTCTCCGAGACGAGGCCAAGTACGATTGGGGAGTACCATTGCGCCACGCAGACTGATTGAACACCGTGTCTGTGGACACAAAAAATGGAAACGTGGCCTCACTTACACGCCTCAACAAGAGGGATTCCCTCTGAGCTTGTGTCGTACTCACGCGGGGATCTACGTATATGGCAACTACAGGAACGTCGGCTGCCCTGCTGGCTGCATCGGTCCAATTGCGTAGTACGTCAACTTGGCAGGGTGAGCAGTTCAGTCCACCAAGCAGAATAACGACGGTACTATCGGCACCATCCACGCTGGACAGCCAACTGGCGCCACCGCCTTCACCAAGGGTATTTGTGACTCCGGCAAAGATAGCCCCGCCAGATCTACACCGCTGTCAGGAAATACAGACTGACGCTCCGAGACCGATCCGGCCTGTAGCCACGAATAACCGACCATTAGCACGGCCAGCCCACAGCCATACGCTAACAGGAATAAGATGATCAGGCCTATGCGGTTAGCCATTCGTGTCCTACTGCTGGCGGTAACGATACCGAATGATGACGGGATTGTCCACCGTGCCGTCGGGTAGCTCTTCATGCTCGCCCATGGCATAGACTAAGCCGTCCTTTGCGGCCATAATGTCGATATCAGCAAACGTACTGATGGCCGATTCGGGGCGAGTATGATCTACTATCAGAAGGCCGAGGCCCTTCTGATTCATGAACCGTGCCTTCCAGCTTCCCATGTATGCTATTATATGAGTTGAATCGTGTAACTCGTATAAACCATAAGTAATAGTATATTCCATGATCTCCCTGACTCGCTTCATTCTATCCGTCGTCGTCCTGGTCAAGTCTTGGGTACGATCCTTATAGAACACCGGTACATTGTGTGGTTCGTCCGGTGACTGCACGGACACAGCGTCTGGGCTCTCAGGATATAAGTATCGAGGGCCAGCCTCAAAGCACCCAATGCTGCGCCCCGGCGATGGCAGCACTTGGGTAGACAGCAGTGGGAATCTAGGGGCCCGAAGTGATACTTCACGCGCAAGCTCCAAGTCTGGAGTGAGTACCAACAGACTGGGATTCCGCGGTGTAAATGAGCGGAACACAAAGATCGAATCTTCGACTCCGCAAAATCCGGTCGTCGCGATTAGCTCAGGACGACGCTTGGCAACAATGCATTTACCTGTAGAGTCAAAAACGAAATAGGTGCCACCCGAAGCACTGGCGACAATTCGATCCTTGCCGACGAATCGTGCACTTCTTGGTACGACCGGCTCTGGATAGCAGTCCTCAGTGTTAAGCTGTACGACATGAGCTCCTGTGGCCGTGAACAGGTGAATGGCCTGGGCCACGTTGTCAACCAAGATCAACGCACCGGTACTACTGATGTCCAACGACTGGACTTGGCCTATCAAGACCTCAGGATCTAGCGTCAGCGTGTCTTCAGCGACGAAGATTTCATCAAAGGGCACATACGGCGCAGCATGGGTGGGAGCTTGTTGCCCAAAACTGGAGACTTCCGTTGCCGTAATCGCAACGGAAATCACTCCTAGCAATGCCAAGGCTCTATTCGTACGCATAGTTTGTTTGGAATCCGGTGATCCAACCAGTGTGGTGCAGACAGCAACCTTACGAGTGGCCTATCCCACGTAATCGATGCTCCAGCCGCTAGACGCTGTACAGGCTTCGACACTCCGATTGCACCAACGCTCTGTTCAAGGACGCGGCATCGCCCCCTAGGTATCGTCATTCGTCGCCCTGACAATAAATACACCCGAAACTAGCCTCAATGGAACAACAGATGTACCCGTCCTCCTCAAGGCATTCGAAGTCGCACACATGCACCAATCCACCCTCGACCCACGGGCAGTTGGAGTCCGGGCAATTTTTGTTAGATAGGTAGGCCTCAATGTATGGCGTAGGCACCGCAATGGCAGTATTATCCTTCACGGTACTGGATATGGTGGAAGCCATGGTGCCCATCGCGAACAGGAGTCCACCGATCACGCACAGCAGTCGGCTACGCATTGAATTTATGCTTATGATCTTCCTGTTGAAGTGTAGGATTGTGGCAGGCCACCAAGGTGCCACCGGCTTAGCGGCGTCAACCGGGAACCGCTCCAGCGACATCAAGAGCTAATATACGGGCGTTGCGGTGATTGGGATTCCATTTGGATGCAATCCGCCTTTTTTTCGTACCATGCCCCCTCGTTACCAGAACCGTTGGGGTGCATGGTACGCTAAAAACGGTGCGGCCTACGCTCGAAGCTGGCTTCAAGAACATCCTACCAAAGATCTCCTCCAACACGATCAGGTCGCTTGCCCGATAAAGGTGCATGGGTCCCACCGCTTCATAGGAACCGCCCACGAACTCGTCCAGACCACTATTGCGGTCCAACCAACGCTTGGCGACCCGTTCACTGCCCGGCTGCGCCAAGCGTACGATGACGCTGTCAATAGCAGCGCATCCCACAGCAAGCGGACATCCGTGGGCCAGTGCACAGGCGTCTTTGCCACTGCTGAATCGGCCCGGCAGCGAAGCGAATCCGTCTTCCTGTGCTTCAGCAGCTGATGCCCACGGGCCACCACCACCGCATTGACTTCCTGTAACGTCTCCTCCGTAAGCAGACGCACATTGTCAATAACGGTCTGCAGGGCGATAGGGGTGCTGCGGTGCGTGAAGGTGTCCTGCAGTCCACGGAGCACGGCCGGAATGTCATCTCTGGACCGAGGAGCCAACTTGATCTCTCCAATGGGCGTATGCCCAAGCGCAAACTGTGGCTCGAAGATCGCGCGCATAGCAATAAAAGAGGATTTATATACTTAACTGTAACTTTTCTCTGATTGGGCCATATGAAGAATTTGGGTCATATGAAGAATAAACCAGATCGGGGGAATCATGACAGGGCCAGGCAGATCACACCGCAAGGGACTCACACTCTTGGCGTTGGCACGGCGGTATCCGAGCGAGGAAGCCGCCCGGGAATGGTTTGAGGCCATCTATTGGCCGGAAGGCCGCTTTTGCCCGCAATGCAGGGGCACCGATACCTATGCTTGCCCGAAACAGACCATGCCGTACCGTTGCCGCACATGCCGCAAGCGGTTCAGTGTTCGGACGGGCACGGTGCTGCAAGCCTCCCGGTTGCCATTGCTCCAGTGGACCTACGCCATTTATCTTGAAATGACCGCGCTCAAGGGCGTATCCAGCATGAAGCTTCACCGCGACCTGGGCATCACGCAAAAGTCGGCGTGGTTCATGCTGCAACGGATTCGGGAGGCGTTCGCGCCGTTAGCCGCCGCCGCGTTTGAAGGCCCGGTTGAAGCCGACGAGACGTATGGTTGGGGGCAAGGAGGCCAACAAGCACGCGCACAAGAAGCTGAAAGCGGGACGCGGAACGGTTGGCAAGACGGCGGTAGCGGGGCTGAAAGACCGCGGTACCGGCCAGATTCGGGCCACGGTCGTTGAGGACACAAGCGGCCCGACGTTGAAGCAGTTCGTGTATAACCCCACCGAAATCGGCGCAACGGTCTACACGGACGACGCCACCGCTTACAAGGGCATGATCGGTATGGAGCATGAGACGGTCAAGCACAGCGTGGGCGAATGGGTCAACGGCATGGCCCACACAAGCGGGCTGGCGTCGTTCTGGGCCACGCTGAAGCGGGCGTACCATGGTGTGTACCACAAAATGAGCGCCAAGCACTTGCAACGGTACGTGCAGCAGTTGCGCAAAAGCACAACGTCCGGGACATGGACACGCTCGAACAAATGCAGCATGTGGTGTCCGCACGGGCAGGGCGGCGGCTTATGTACAAGGATCTGATTGCGCAATGAGATAGGGTCAAGGATACGAAGGGCGCGTTGCACGCTGAGTTTGAGCGGATCGACCACACGCCCAGTCCGAATCCGCGCTATCGCGGATTGACGATCCAGCAGGCGGTAAGGCAACTGGAGAAGGCCAGTCCGAAACCGAAGCAAGCGGCAGCTTCGAGGGCAAGAAACGACGAGCTTCGGCTCGTCTAAGCCCCAAGCAGTGTACAGTTAAGTATACAAGCCCAAAAAAAAGGCCGCAGCAGCGCTGCGGCCCTTTTACTGGTGGCGGGGGCGGGATTTGAACCCGCGACCTCCGGGTTATGCACACCACTACAGTTTTCACTGCCGGCAAAGCGCCGTTTGTGGTCCGGACTTTCTCTTCACCCTCGGCCAAGCCGTTAGGGTGCCTGCCGTCAAGTCTCTACACCTTCCTCAGCATAAAGCCAAGGCTTGGCTCGGGATTACCCCGCCAAAGGCTTCCCCGATTTTGACAGGTGTTCACGTGAGAGTTTCCTCCACACGCAGCCCGTCGCAGACTGCAGGACACGAAAGCGTCGGCGGTTATACCTTCGTGCGTCATGCGCCCGCTGCTCTTACAGTGGACGCGGTTCCTGCGCTGCAGCTTGAGCCCGGTGAGCTACCGGCCTGCTCCACCCCGCGAAGTACGCCCCCAATATAAGGAAATTTCCAAACGAATCGCAAGCAGACCCCATTCGCTCGTGAACCTTTTGCGAAATGGCCGCTGTTGGCACCCTATGCCATGCTGCTGGTTTAAGGCTGTACCGCTGCGCAGACGGCGGTGGCGGTGATGCCGGCGGTACGAATCCCTGGAAGCATCACCGTTGGCAGTGACCTCTTCATCCACGCATATGCACGCTAAACCCGATGGCGACCCTACGTCCCTTTCGTGCCCTCCGCCCGACCCCCTCGGCTTGCCATGCCATTGCCTCGGTGCCGTACGATGTCGTTAGTGTGCCCGAGGCGCGCGCGCTGGCGGAAGGCAACGCGCTGAGTTTTCTACATGTTGTACGCCCGGAAATAGACCTGCCCGAGGGCACCGATGAGCATGCCGACGCGGTGTACTCGATGGGCGCCGCCAACCTGCAGCAGTATGTTCAAGGCTCCCACAGCATCCGGGACGAAGCGCTCGCGCTATACGTTTATCGGCTGCGGATAGCCGAGCACGAGCAAACAGGCCTGTTCGGCTGCGTACCAGTACGCGAGTATCTGGATGGCACCATCAAAAAGCATGAAAACACGCGCCCGCCCAAGGTGGCTGATCGCACGCGCCACATCATCACGCAGCGGGCCCATGCTGAACCTGTGATGCTTGCATATCCAGACAATGCAGCGGTGGAGGCGCACATCAAACAGGTGCAGGGGCGCAGCCCGATGTACGACTTTATCGCCCCCGACGGCGTGCGGCATACGTTGTGGCAGGTCATGCGCTACGAGCCGATCGTCGCGGCGTTCTCAAATGTGTCGTCTGTTTATGTGGCGGATGGCCATCATCGCTGCCAGGCAGCCGCAGAGGCCCACAATACCTTGGGACTCGAAGGCAGCGCCGCCTTTCCGGCCGTATTGTTTCCGGCCCAAAAGATGCGCATCTTGCCCTACAACCGGGTCGTGCACAACGCGGAGTCAGGCTTGGAGATGCTGCACAACTATGTTGATGTGGGGCCCGCGGGCACGCAAGCGATGCCTTCCCGGGCGGGTGATGTGTGCATGTATGATGCAAGCGGCTCCTGGCGCGTTATCAGGCTGCCGCCCACGCGCCGCGCCAGCGCCAAGGACACACTGGACGTTGCGCGCCTCAGCGAGTTTATTCTGGAACCTGTGTTCGGTATTGCGGATCAGCGAACGGATCCAAGGATTGAATTCGTGGGCGGCATTCGCGGGCCGGCAGCACTCACAGAACGGGTGCACGCCGAGGCGGGCGCGGCGGCGTTCTCCATGTATGCAACCAGCATGGAAGAGCTGATCAGGGTTTCTGATGCCAACCTGCTGATGCCGCCCAAGTCCACATGGTTTGAGCCGAAGCTGCGCAGCGGCCTGCTCGTGAATCTGTTCGACTAAAGCCATGAAGGTTCTCATTGCGGACAAGTTGCCCCCGGCCAGTATTTCCGCGTTGCGCGCTGCGGGCCACGACACCATAGTGGAAGTCATGGACGGGGCCATACTCCGCGAAACGCTGGCCATGGTGTCGCCTGATGTCCTCGTCGTCCGCTCCACTACGGTGGACCGTGCCGCGCTTTTGGCCTGCCCGATGCTGAGCCTCGTCGTGCGCGCAGGCGCAGGGTACGATTCCATAGATACGGCAGCGGCCAGTGCGCTGGGCATCTTCGTGGCCAACTGTCCGGGCAAGAATGCGCACGCAGTGGCGGAACTGACGATTGGGCTGATGGTGTCGCTGGACCGCCGTATCCCTGAAGGCGTGCAAGCAGCGCGTGAGGGACGATGGGACAAGGCGCGCTTTGCGCGAGCCCGCGGCTTCGCCGGGCGCACGTTGGGCGTGATTGGACTGGGCCCGATTGGACGGCTGGTGGCCCAGATGGCCCTCGGCATGAACATGCATGTGGTCGCCTGGAGCCGATCACTTACAACGCAGCGGGCAAAAGAGCTGGGCGTTATCTGGGCACCAACCCCTGAGGAGGCCGCCGCTGTTTCGGATGTCGTGACACTGCATGTAGCCGCGCACGCTAACACCCGCCACCTGGCGGGTCGATCATTCTTTGAGGCAATGAAGCCGGGCGCGTACTTTATCAATACGACACGCAGCAGTGTGGTTGATGAAGATGCGCTGGCGTGGGCGCTGGAAACAAAGGGTATGCGCGCGGCACTAGATGTCTGCTCGGGCGAGCCGCGCTATAAGCAGGGCACTTTCTCGTGGCCTCTGGCACAGCACGAAGGTGTGTACGTAACGCACCATATTGGTGCGTCCACGGTGCAGGCGCAGGAAGCAACGGCGAACGAAGCGGTGCAAATCATCAAGACCTTTGCGGAAGAAGGCGTCGTTCGCAACTGCGTGAATGTGATGCTGCATCCCGCTGCAACGCACCTCTTGACCGTACGGCACCGGGATCGCGTAGGGGTCCTGGCCGCAATCCTGGACATCGTGCGCAGCGCCAATATCAACGTTCAGGAGATGGAAAACCTCTGCTTTGCAGGACAGGACGCGGCTGGCTGTGCACTCATTCGTCTCAGCGGCAAGCCTGACGAAGCGCTCATCGGGAGGATTGAAGCGCAAGAACATGTCTTTGCGGCCTCGCTGACCACACTCTGATCGAGATGGCGATTTCACAACGGTTGCACAACTTTTCGGCAGGTCCCGGCACCTTGCCGCTGGAAGTGATCAGCGCGGTCAAGGAAGAGCTGCCCCTGTACCAGGAGACCGGGGCGTCGGTGATGGAGATTTCGCACCGCAGTGCCGCCTACATTGCCATCGAAGCGTCGGCGCGCGCTGCCCTCAGGCGGCTGTTGGGCCTGGGCGAAGGGTGGCACATCCTGTTCCTGCAAGGGGGTGCCTCGATGCAGTTTCATCAGGTGCCGCTGAATTTCTTGCCACGTGCGGGCTCTGCCGACTATCTGATCACGGGAACATGGGCCAGGAAGGCCTTTGCAGAAGCCAAGCGCCTGGGCGGGGCGCGGGCAGCAGCGTCCAGCGCGGACGAGGCGTTTGCGTACATACCGCAGCGCTACGATCCAAGCCTTTCGGCCGCGTATCTGCACTTCACCTCCAACAACACGGTGTACGGTACGCAGTATTCTGCTGCGCCCGATGCACCCGTGCCGCTGGTATGCGACGCTTCCAGCGACTTTCTGAGCCGCCCGATAGAAATGCACCGCTATGGGCTGATCTACGCCGGAGCGCAAAAGAACATCGGCCCTGCGGGTGTCACGGTCGTGCTGGTGCGGGACGACTTCCTGCGGCGCCGCAACGATGCGCTGCCCACTATGCTGGACTACGGGACGCACGCCGCGAAATGCTTCAACACGCCCCCAGTGTACGCGGTTTATGTCGTGGACAAGGTGCTCCAATGGCTGGAACGTCAGGGCGGGGTGGCCGGCATTCAGGCGGTCAATGCGAAGAAGGCCGTGCTGCTCTATGATGCTATCGACGCAACCGACTTTTATCGGGGCACGGTGCGGCCGGAAGCGCGCTCCCAGATGAATGTGACCTTTCGCCTGCCCTCAACGGCTCTGGAGGCGCGCTTTGTTGAAGAGGCAGCGGAAGAGGGCCTGGCGGCGCTCAAAGGCCATCGCTCCGTAGGCGGTATCCGGGCCTCCATCTACAATGCGTGCCCGCTGCCGGCCGTGGAAGCGCTGGTTTCGTTCATGCGCGCCTTTGAAAAGCATCACGGTTGAGTCGTCGTATATTGGCGCCCATGTGCATGGAGCAGGCATGACGGTAGGCGTCGCAAGAGAGGTCACCGCGGGCGAACGCCGCGTAGCGCTGGTGCCAAGCAGCCTGAAGCCGCTCCTAAGCCTGGGCATCACGGTTGTGGTGGAGCGCGGTGCGGGCACGGACGCATTTGCCAGCGACGCGGATTACGAGGCGGCGGGAGCAACCATCGGTTCGCGCGCAGAGGCCTTGGGTGCCGATGTGGTCGTGTGTGTGCATGCGCCGGATGAATCCGATATCAGCCAGCTCAAGGCCAGCGGTGTGCTGATCGGCTTCTTGCGACCGCTCGAAGCGCCGGGCAGAGCGGCCGACCTGGCCGCGCGCGGCGTCACCGCACTGGCGATGGAGCTGGTGCCGCGCATTTCACGGGCGCAGTCCATGGATGCGCTGAGTGCGATGGCCTCGCTCGCGGGCTACAAGGCGGTGCTTCTGGCTGCAGAGCAGCTGCCCCGATTTTTTCCGCTACTCACCACCGCCGCAGGTACGGTGCGACCCGCCAATGTGACGGTCCTGGGCGCGGGTGTGGCCGGTCTTCAAGCCATCGCGACGGCGCGGCGCCTCGGTGCTCGCGTGTGGGGATATGACATCCGGGATGCGGTGCGCGAAGAGGTCCAGAGCCTCGGTGCGCGCTTTGTGGAACTCGCGCTGGACATCGGTGACATGGAAGATGACGCCGGTTATGCGCGTGCGCTTATGGATGCCAAGGCCAGGCAGCAGGCTTCGCTTTTGGTGCCGCACCTGTCCAAAAGCGATGTCGTTATCACGACCGCACAGATTCCCGGGCGCTCCGCTCCGCTTTTGATCACCGAAGAGGCTATTCAGGCCATGAGATCTGGGAGCGTTGTCGTGGACCTGGCGGCCCCCACGGGCGGCAACTGTGCCTTGACGCGTGCAGATACGACGGTTATCGCGCACGCAGTGACGATACTCGGTCCAACCAATCTGCCCGCTTCCATGCCGGCGGACGCCAGTTATTTGTACGCGCGCACCATTGCGGCCATGATCAGGGAGTTTGCCCAGAGCGGACAGTTCGAGGCTGCGTTTGACGATGACATCTTCAAGAGTGCTTGCATTACGCATGGCGGGCGGGTCGTCAACGAGCGGGTCCTGCAGCGCTTATCAGCCTAAATGTCCATGCTTACGTACCTGACCTATTTTGTGCTTTCCATGTTTGTGGGCCGCGAGGTGATCAGCAAGGTGCCCCCAACGCTGCATACGCCGCTCATGTCCGGCTCCAACGCCATCAGCGGCATCACGATTGTCGGTGCGCTCGTTGCAGCCGGCATGACCGAGGGTCCCTGGGCGCGATGGCTGGGAGTAGCTGCCCTGATTGCCGCCACCATCAATGTGGTAGGCGGCTTTCTGGTGACGGATCGCATGCTGCAGATGTTCAAGAAAAAGCCTACTGCGCGTCTGGGCGGGACACCACACTAGTGCACCGAACGCATGGTCAGTGACCTGATCAACCTGTCCTACCTGTTGGCCGCGGCGCTCTTTATCGTGGGCCTGAAGCGGCTGCAGTCGCCTGCAACAGCGCGGCGCGGCAATCAACTAGCAGCGCTTGGAATGCTCCTAGCGGTTGTGGCCACGCTCTTTCTTAAGCAGATTCTCTCCCCTATAGAGATGATCGCGGGCCTGGCCGTGGGCGGGCTTGTCGGATTGGTCCTGGCACGCCAGGTCAAGATGACGGCCATGCCAGAGCTGGTGGCTGCCTTCAATGGGTTTGGCGGGTTGGCTTCGGCCCTGGTGGCCGGTGCGGAGGTCATCGGCGCCACCGGCTGGAGCACCGTGCTGACTATTACGATCAGTGTGGTGATCGGCATGGTGACCTTTAGTGGCAGCTTTGTAGCCTTCGGAAAGCTGAGCGGGAAGATCAGCGGCAATCCCATCAGCTTTCGCGGACAGGGCCTTTTGATGACGCTCGTGGCAGGCGCTGCCATTTTTGCCATGGCGTGGGCTTTGATCGGTCCGGCGTCGCTTTCAGCAGGATTGGCTCCGGCATCGTTCGGCGTACTGGTGCTGGCTGCTGTTGCGCTTTTGCTTGGCATACTCTTCGTAATGCCGATCGGAGGTGCCGACATGCCGGTCGTGGTGGCGCTCCTCAACTCGTTTTCGGGTCTTGCGGCGGCTGCGACCGGGTTTGTGCTCGGCAACACAGCGCTGATCGTAAGCGGTGCCCTGGTCGGCGCTTCGGGGCTGATCCTGACCAACATCATGTGCGTGGCCATGAACCGGTCGCTGCTGAATGTGCTCATTGGCGGGTTCGGTCAGGAGTCCGACGCGTCTGCGCCGGCGCTTGGCATGGCGGACGGGCGGCGGGTCACAACCACCTCGCCGGACGATACTGCGATCCTTTTGACCTATGCGCAGCGTGTCATCATCATCCCGGGATATGGTCTGGCGGTGGCGCAGGCGCAGCACCAGGTGCGGGAGTTGGCGGATATCCTGCAGGCGCGCGGCGTCGATGTCAAGTATGCGATCCACCCGGTGGCGGGGCGCATGCCCGGCCATATGAATGTGCTGCTAGCCGAAGCCAATGTGCCGTATGACCAGCTCTTTGAGATGGACGATATCAACCATGCTTTCGACAATACGGACGTGACGTTGGTGGTTGGCGCGAACGATGTGGTCAATCCGGCCGCGCGCCATGACCAGTCCAGCCCCATCTATGGCATGCCGATCCTGAACGCAGACCAGTCGCGCGCAGCCATCGTGCTCAAGCGCAGCATGCGGCCAGGGTACGCCGGCGTCCAGAATGAACTGTTCTTCTCGGCCAACACGCGCATGCTGTTTGGGGATGCAAAGGATTCCATTTCGGCGCTGATTGCGGAGGTTAAAGAGATTTAAGCCGTGAAGCAGCAGCCCAACTCAAACTTCTGCTTTGTTTGCGGGCGGGACAACCCGCGTGGATTGTATATGCGCTTTTTCGACAATGATGACGATGTGGTCTGGTCGGAGCATATCATTCCGGACGACTATCAGGGGTATCCAGGCGTGGTTCATGGCGGTATTCAGTCCGCCATTCTGGACGAGATTGTCTGTCGCGTCTCGCTGGTCAAGGACATGCATCACTTCATGGTGGCCGCGAAGATGGACGTGCGGTTTCGCAAGCCGGTGCCTACAGGGACACTGCTGCGGTTTGAGGCGCGCCGTGAGCACTTGAGCGGCAGTCGTGGGCGCGCAATGGGAAGAATCATCCTGCCCGACGGGTCCGTAGGCACGGAAGCGCGTTTGCTGCTCACGGATATTCCTGCGCAGGTCCGCCGCCAGGGCACCGATGAGCTACTCGGCTGGCGCGTCGATTAAATGCGCGCGACGGATGGAGACCTGTCCCAGCCGCTTCACTGTTCGCATGCGCATCGATCCGGTGCGCGCAAGGCTGCCTGTCAGTGTTGCCTGTGCAATGCAGATCGGGTTCCCGCTGCTACGAGGGGCAGCGCCATGTGCTTTGCAACAAGAAGGTCCACGCATGGTATGCGCCTGCGGGCCGCGGCGCAGCGGATAAACGCCTAGCCGGATGTCGTACGGCCTGCGCTTATGGCACTGCCCATATCGCTGCGTTGCCAGTACACTCAGTGAGTAGTGTCCGCGATGCATACAATCGAAGATCAGGTGATACTGCGGGTTGACAAGCTGACGAAGTGCTACAGGAGCGGGGCGCGCATGCTGACGGTGCTCAACGCCGTCTCGTTCGAGGCGCGCGAAAAGGAATCCATAGCGGTTGTGGGTCCGTCCGGGAGCGGCAAGACCACGCTTCTGGGGCTTTGCGCGGGACTGGATAAACCCACCAGCGGCAGCGTGGTGGTGGGCGGCACGGATCTCGCAGGCCTGACCGAAAACGCCCGTGCGGCTTTGCGCAACGAGCTGGTGGGCTTTGTCTTTCAGACATTCAAGCTGATTCCTACGCTGACGGCCCTGGAAAACGTCATGGTGCCGGCGGAGCTGCGCCGCGACCGCAAGGCCCGCCGTAAAGCCGTAGCGCTTTTGGAATCCGTCGACCTGGCCGATCGCCAGCACCACTACCCGGTGCAGCTAAGCGGAGGAGAGCAGCAGCGCGTAGGCCTGGCGCGTGCCTTTATCAATCGCCCGCGCATACTCTTTGCAGACGAGCCGACGGGCAACCTGGATGCCGATACCAGTGCGACGATCGAGCACTTGCTGCTGGATCTGAACCGGAGTGCCGGGACCACGCTCATCATTGTCACGCACAACTTGGAGCTGGCCGCGCGAACGGATCGGATACTGGAGCTGCGGGGCGGTGCACTCGTACAGGAGGGCCGCACACCAGCGGCCATCCGAGGGAAGACAGCTTAACGACCCTGCGATGCTGGACCGATGGACATGGCAGATGGCCTGGCGAGACAGCAAGGGAAGCCGTCGCAGGCTGCTGCTGTTCTTGTCCGCCATGGTTGTGGGCGTGGCGGCATTGGTTGCGATCCTTTCTTTTGGACACAGCCTGGAACGCAGCATTGACGAGGACGCCGGCTCGCTGCTGGGTGCAGACCTGCGCATCTCCAGCAGCCGTGCGTTTTCGCCAGCGTTGGAGTCGATGATCGATTCTCTGGGTGGTGTGCAAGCGCGGCGCGTGTCGTTCGTGGCCTCGGCCCAGTTTTCTGCGCAGCAGCCCGTGCAGACCGTAAGGGTTCGCGCGATGGACGCGGGGTTTCCGCTCTATGGTCGGATCATTGCCAGCCCCCCGGAGGCAGAAGAAAAGATGCGCGCAGGTCAAGGCGTGCTGGTGGCCCAAAGTGGGATTTCTGTTGCCCGCGTGCAGCCGGGGGACTCGGTGACGATCAAGGGGCGGCGATTCGAGGTCGCAGGGATTCTGATAGGGGCCCGCGTGGAGAATGCGGTGGAGATGCTTTATCAGCCGCCTGTGTACATGGCGCTGGCAGATCTGGATACGCTGGACGGCCGTGTTGGTACGTACGAGGTGTTCCTGCGATTTGATCGCGAGGTTGATACGGCGGCATTGCAGTCAGCGATAGAGGAGGCGCATGATGTCGGCGTGCGAACGCTGGCCGATGTCAAAGAGGACTGGGATTTTCTACTGGAAGGCCTGGAGGCTTTCCTGGGGCTTATTGGATTCTTTGCGCTTATCCTGGGAGGCCTGGGCGTCGGGAGCGTGCTGCAAGTGTACCTCAAGGAGCGCAAGGACACTGTTGCCGTATTGCGCTGCGTAGGCGCATCATCCGGTCGCGCAACCAGGATCTACCTGGCGCAGTCGATTGGCATGGGTGTCCTTGTAGGTCTGGCTGCTTGCGCCGTAGGGACGCTAGGACAGGTAATCATGCCGCTTGGGATCAACGATCTGCTACCCGTAGATATGCATTACCGGGTGGCGCCCGAGGGGCTGTTCGCTGGGTTTGGCCTGGGTGTTGGGGCCACCGTGGTATTCTCGCTTGTGCCGCTGTCTGGACTCGGCGCCATACCGCCCCTGGCTGCACTGCGCTCCGCCTACGGCCGCCAGCGGTTTCGTAAGTCGCGTCTTGCGGTGTATGCACTGGTCGGCCTCGGCATTGGTCTCTGTGCATGGGTGCAAGTCGGCCACATCGGCGTAGCGATCCTGTACGCGCTGGCCATGGGCGTCGCGTTTGGCATACTGTCCCTGACGGCCTGGGCGTTCATTCGCATGCTGCGAGCCGTCGCGCCGCGTATTCGCACCTACACATGGCGGCAGGGGCTGGCCAACATGCACCGCCCAAACAACCAGACGCTGCTCATGGTGGTGGCGTTGGGGCTTGGCACCGTGATGATCATGACGGTGGTGCTGGTTGAGGGCGCTATCGTAGAAAAGTTTGCGAACTTGAACTTCGAGGCAGAGGAGATTCCAGATGCGGTGCTGTTCCTTGTGGATGCAGAGAAGCCGGAGGATATCACAAGTATGATCGCGGCGCATGATATCCGCATACTCCAGACGGATATCCTAATGCCGGTGTCGGTTGATTCCATCTATGGCCGCAGCCGCATGAGTGACGAGGATTCGACTGGCAGTGATCGGATAGGGTTCGACTGGGTGGGTGGGGCGACCTTTGCCGATCATCGCACGGACTCCGTCCTGGTGGAGGAGGGCACCCTGGTGCGCGAGTGGCAGGACTCCACGCAGGTGGCACCGGTGGCGATACACGCTTACGCGGCTCGAGAGGCACTGCAGGTGGCCGTGGGCGACACCTTGCTGCTGCGCGTACTAGACAGGCAGGTGTTGACACGCGTGGGAAGCATCTATGCAGGGCCTGTGCTAGGTCGCGGAATGGCTACGATGATTTTGCCGCAGGGCATACTGGAATCGCTACCGCATACGCGCGTGCTGTCGCTCAAGGCGGCGGATCCGCAATCGCTTGCAGTCTTCCATGGCGCATTTATGGATCAGTTTCCCGATTATCCCATCATCAATGTGCCTTTGGTTTTGCGCGTTGTGCAGGAGGTGTTCCGGCGACTCAACTACATGCATCGGTTCATGTCTCTATTCAGCGTGATTACCGGCATCCTGGTGTTGGCGGGTGCTGTCATGGTCAGTCGGCGGGCACGCATAGAGCAGGCTGTGCTGCTCAAGACGCTGGGCGCGTCGAAGCGCCAGGTATTATCCATCATGTGTGTGGAATTCCTCTTCCTGGGCCTGCTGGCTACGGGTACGGGACTGGGACTTGCAATGGTGGCGGCCTGGGTCCTGACCGGCTTTCAGCTGGAGATCGCCTTCATCGTTCCGAAAGTCCCGATTGTGCTCGCTGCTACCGCGCTTGTGGGCATCACGCTGGGCGTCGGCCTGCTAAACAGTCGCGGAATCTATGCGCGGCCGCCCCTGGAGGTCTTGCGTACGGAGGTATAGGGCACCCCGGAGGAAACCTTGCAGCGACGGATGTCTTCTGGGGCTTGCGCTTCGGCCTTCGCTGAGCGGTAATGCAAGCGAGGTGTCCTCTTCGCCGCTGTGTGTCCTTTTCGTCGCTGCTAACCGGCGAATCCGTAGCTTGTGCGTGGGCCGCGGTACGGCCCGCGCGTTATGGCCGGCATCGTGCCATGGTCGGGCGCGTGAAGCGTATGCGCGGCCTTGGCCTGCACGATGACTGCGTCGGACACAGTCACGCCCGCGTCAAATCGACCTCGGTTATGTACAATAAGCTGCTGCCTGACGCCCGCAGTGGAGGGGTGCGCCAGTGGTGAAACCAGAGGTGAAACTGTCCCCGTCTATCCTGGCGGCAGACTTCGCCCACCTGGAAACGCAAGCGAAGGAAGCGCTCGACGCCGGGGCGGAATGGCTGCATATAGATGTTATGGACGGGCACTTCGTTCCGAACATCACAATGGGACCGCTCGTGGTGAAGGCGCTGCAGCCACTCCGCAGAAAGGCTGGCGCGGTTTTGGATGTGCACCTGATGATTGCGTGTCCTGACCAGTATATAGACGCCTTTGCGGCAGCAGGCAGCGACATCATCACAGTGCATGTCGAAACATGTCCCAATCCTGAAGCGACGCTGAAGCACATTCGGCAATCCGGAGCGCGCCCGGGCATCACGCTCAATCCGGACACGCCGCTTAAGACGCTTGCGCCGCTATTGCCCCATGTGGATGTCGCGATGCTGATGACCGTCTTTCCTGGTTTTGCAGGGCAGGTGTATCTTCCTGGGTCCAACAGTCGTATCCGCGCGCTGCGCAGTATGCTGGATGAACTGCCACAGTCCGTGCACCTGGAGGTGGATGGCGGTGTTAAACCACACAATGCGCTGCATGCAGTCGAAGCGGGCGCCACGGTGCTGGTAGCGGGCAGCGCAGTGTTCCGTGGTAACATCGGTGCCAATGTTGCTGCGCTCCGCGCGGCCATAGCCCCTGTAGCTCAACAGGATAGAGCGACGGCCTCCTAAGCCGTATATCCGGGTTCGAGTCCTGGCGGGGGTACCACACCATGGAGAGCGGGCTAGGCTATATCGCACTGGGTTCTAACCTGGGGGATCGCGCCCGGCACCTGCACGCCGCGATTTACGGACTGGCTGTGTCGCCCAACCTGCAGGTCCTCCGGTGTTCGCCCATCTATGAGGCGCCAGCGCATACGCTCGATTATCAGGAGCCGCAGCCTGCCTACCTCAATGCGGTCGTGGAGGTCCGGACCTCGCTGCCGGCAAGGCAGCTGATTGCGCTTTGCCAGTGCCTGGAGCGGCGCGCAGGCCGAAAGAGTGGCGCACGCTGGGTTCCCAGGCAGCTGGATCTGGACCTCCTGGCTTTGGGCACGCTGTCGTGCCGTGCGCCCGGCCTGACCGTTCCGCACCCTCGCTTGGCGGAGCGGCGATTCGTGCTGCAGCCGTGGGCCGACCTGTCTCCCAATTACTATATTGGGAAACCCTTTGACGCTACGGTCTCCGTGCTGCTGTCGCAATGCCCGGACCAGAAGGAGATCCAGCGTTCGTGCGTTGTATGGCAAAATCGTCCTGATCCCTGAGGACGCTGGAACAGAGCCTATGGAGCCTGAAGGCGCTACGCTGCCCTCTTCGCTGCGTTACCTGGCGGTCGATGGTGCCATGGGCCTCGGCACCTCTGCGTTGGCACGCCTCTTGGCCGAACGGTTTGATGCCCGGCTCATACTCGAGCCGTACGAGGAAAATCCCTACCTGGAGCGCTTCTACCGCAATCCGGCGCGATGGGCATTTCAGGCCCAATTGGCGTTCCTGGCCAGTCGCTTTCGCCAGCAGCGCACGATGCGACACCTGGACCTTTTTCATCATGGCATGGTCGCAGACTACGTATTCGACAAGGACCGCATCTTTGCCGGGATCAATCTGAGCGGCGAAGACCGGGAACTGTACGAAGTGCTGTATGCTCAGATGGAGTCCACCACGCCGCGTCCGGACCTCGTGGTATTCATGCAAGGAAGCGTCGCCCACTCCATCCAGGCCGTGCGCGCACGTGGACGGGCGTACGAGGCGGACATCGACGAAGGTTACCTCGGTGAGCTACACCAGGCCTATACCGAGCATTTCTTTCAATATACCCGCAGTCCTGTGCTGATCATCAACGCAGAGCAGATGGACTGTGTCCACAATCCCGAAGATTTTGACGAGCTGGTGCGCCATGTTGCCCAGCCCCGGCACCCCGGCATCACCTACCTCAGGCCCACGCGACCAGACCTGTTTTCCTAGGCGAGGGTCGGCTCACACGCCGAACTTTATCGAGAGCGCGTATTGGCTTCGCACCGGTTCGCCCTGTTTACGCGCCGGCCTGAACAGCCACCGGTTCGCCGCATTGATGGCAGCTTCTTCGAGCCCGAATCCGAGCGCTTCCACGGGCTGACGCGTAAGTCCGTCTTCGCCCAGCAGAAAGCGGTTGGTGATCTGGTAAGCGGTGACGCGCCCCCGCTGATCAATATCGACGCGCAGGGTGATCTCCGCACGTATGTTGCGGCGCCGTGCGGCTCGCGGATACTCGGGCTCGGCAATGCGGACGGGCTTGGGCCCACTGTCCGCCCGGAGCGCATTCTGCGGTGCCTTTTCCTCCGCCGCGCTGGGCTCCGGCGGTCCGAACTGATCGACCGGCAAAAGGTCCGCATCCAACAGCGGCGGGTCATCCAGGATGCGATCCTCTGGCATGATCACAGGAGGCAATGGCGCCGGCGGAGGCGGCGGCTTGCGACGCTGCATCGTGGGCACCACCTCCTCCATGGCAATGAGCTCAGGAGCCGGCGACTGGTACGTCAGGTGCGTCGGGTCGTGGCCATCGGAGATCGGCCAGTAACGCACAAGCAGCAGCAGCAGCAGCGTGCTTGCTGCCGTGGTAGCCATCACGCGCGTCACGTGAAAGGAGCGGTAGCGCTGCTGCGAATTACGGTGCATCTACGAATGAAACGCCTGGGCGCAAAGGATGTTACGCGAGCGGATCGCAGCTTGAAGACTGTACTAAGGTGCGGCGGTGTTCTTGACCGTACCCTGCCAAAACCGTACTTTCGCCTTACAAGGTGCTCGATGTTGCTATTCAAATCTGTTGATACAAATCTGTTGATGTGCGGTGGCTTAATGTGATTGCGCGTGGATAACGAGACGAGATGTAAGCTGGCCTTGGCTGACGGGACGGTCGTAAGCGGACATGCTATCGGTGCCAGAGGCGAAGCCGGCGGAGAGCTGTGCTTCAACACCAGTATGACCGGCTACCAGGAGATTCTGACCGACCCTTCCTATCACGGTCAGATCATGATGATGACCTACCCCCACATCGGCAACTACGGGGCCGCCGAGGCCGACACCGAAGCAGCGCATCCGATGGTGGCGGCGCTGGTGACCCGGGCGTTTTCGTACCGGTACTCCAATGCGCAGGCGGAGGAGTCACTCGAAAACTACATGCTGCGCCACAAGCTGGTCGGGATCACCGGCGTGGACACGCGCCGCCTGGTGCGCCACATTCGGCACCGCGGCGTCATGAATGCGATTGTTTCGTCGACGGATCTGGACGACGAAAGCCTGCTGGAAAAGGCCAGACGGTGGCCCTCCATGGAAGGATTGGAACTGGCCTCCCGCGTCAGCACGGGCCATGCCTACGATTACGCCGAAGGCCGTGGGCCCCGGATCGCCGTGTACGACTTCGGATGCAAGGCGAACATTCTGCGCACGTTTGCGCAAAAGGACTGCTTTGTACGCGTATTCCCGCACGATACGCCGCTGTCCGACGTGATGGCATGGCAGCCGGATGGCTTCTTCTTTTCCAACGGGCCGGGCGACCCGCGTGCCATGCCCGACGCTATTGCTACCGCCCGTGGTGCCATCGCATCCGGGCGCCCCATCTTCGGCATCTGCCTGGGGCACCAGCTGATGGCGCTGGCCGAAGGCTTTGTGGTATTCAAGATGCTGGTCGGACATCGCGGGGCCAACCACCCGGTCAAGAACCTGGACACCGGCCGCGTAGAAGTGACCACACAGAATCACGGATTTGCGGTGGACCCGGACAGCATAGACACGACTCGTGCTGTAATCACGCACACCAACCTGAACGACGCGACCGTGGAAGGGCTCGGATTTCATGCCTTTCCAGGACTGAGCGTCCAGTATCATCCCGAAGCATCTCCCGGGCCGCACGACAGCCGATACCTCTTCGAGGCCTTTGTCCATCTTATGGACGCAACCTAGAAGGCATGCCGAAGCGCACTGATATCAACAAGATTCTGCTGATCGGATCCGGTCCCATCGTGATCGGACAAGCCTGCGAGTTTGACTATTCAGGGACGCAGGCTTGCCGCGCGCTGCGCGCCGAGGGGTACGAAGTGGTCCTGGTGAACTCGAATCCGGCCACGATCATGACGGACCCGATGACGGCTGACAAGGTCTACCTGGAGCCGTTGGAGCCTGAAGCCATCATACGCATCGTGGAGACGGAGCGGCCGGACGCGGTGTTGCCTACCATGGGTGGTCAGACGGGACTCAACCTGGCGGATCGCCTGCATCGCCAGGGCTACTGGGAGGCGCAAGGCGTGGAAGTCATCGGGGTGGATATTGACGCCATCCATATCACCGAAGATCGGCAGCAGTTTCGCGATTTGATGGAGTCTATCGGCGTGGATCAGGCGCGGAGCAAGGTCGCGCGCAGTCTGCTGGAAGCCAAGGAGATCACGCAGGCACTGGGTGGCCTGCCGGTCGTGATTCGCCCTTCGTTTACGCTAGGCGGCGCGGGGGGCGGCATCGTCTGGAATGCCTCGGAGCTCAAGCGCAAAGTGCGGCGCGGCCTGGAGCTGTCACCCGTGCATGAAGTGCTCATTGAAGAGTGCGTGTTCGGCTGGAAAGAGTTTGAGCTGGAGCTGTTGCGTGATTCAAACGAGAACGTCATCATCATCTGCGCGATAGAGAACGTCGATCCGATGGGGGTGCATACCGGCGATTCCGTAACGGTAGCACCCGCGCAAACACTGACCGACAAGCAGTATCAGCACATGCGCGATACGGCCATCAAGATGATGCGCTCCATCGGCACCTTCGCGGGCGGCTGCAACGTGCAGTTCGGCATAGATCCACAGTCGGGGCGCATGATCGCGATTGAAATCAATCCGCGCGTGTCCCGTTCGTCGGCGCTGGCATCTAAGGCGACCGGGTATCCTATTGCGAAGGTCGCGGCGCGCCTGGCGGTGGGCTATACGCTGGATGAACTCCCCAACGATGTGACCGGGACCACGAGCGCCTGTTTTGAGCCGGCCATTGATTACGTGGTCACCAAGATCCCGCGTTGGAATTTTGAGAAGTTCGAGGGCGTCGACGAAGAGCTCACCACGCAGATGAAGGCCGTGGGGGAGGTCATGGCCATCGGACGCACCTTTGCGGAAAGCCTGCAAAAGGCCTGGCAGAGCCTGGAAATCGGCTATGCCGGCCTGGGAGCGGACCGGGAGCATGCCCCGCGCCCGGTGGTTCGGCAGCGGCTCCGCAAGCCGTACTGGGATCGCACGCTGCATATCCGCAACGCCTTCAAGCACGGTGCATCCATTCCGGAGGTGCAGGACATCACGAAGGTGGATCCGTGGTTCTTGATGCAGATCGAACACATCGTTCGTGTGGAGGCGCGCCTGAGCAGGCAGCACCTCAAAGGCCTTGATCATGCGCTGCTGTCGGAGGCGAAGCAGTGCGGCTTTTCGGACGTCCAGATCGCCTTTCTCTTAGCGCAAGAGGTGACAGAAGATCAGGTGCGTGCGCATCGCCTGGCCCTCGGCCTCAAGCCGGCCTTTCTCCTGGTGGATACCTGTGCGGGAGAGTTTGAAGCCCGGACGCCGTACTACTACTCTTCCTACGAACAGATCACCGAGAGCGTTGTAAGCGAAAAGCCAAAGGTCATTATCCTGGGCAGCGGACCCAACCGCATTGGGCAGGGCATTGAGTTTGACTATTCGTGCGTGCACGGCGTGCAGGCCGCGCGGGAGATGGGCTACGAGTCGATCATGATCAACTGCAACCCGGAAACGGTGTCCACTGATTTTGACATTGCGGACAAGCTGTACTTCGAGCCGGTTTTCTGGGAGCGCGTCCTGGACATTATAGAGCACGAAAAGCCCGAAGGCATCATCGTGCAGCTAGGCGGTCAGACCGCCCTCAAGCTGGCGCAGAAACTGATTGACCGGGGCATTCGCATCTTCGGTACCTCGCAAGAGATGATGGATCTGGCGGAGAACCGGGGAAAGTTTTCGGAAGTGCTTGAGGCACTGGAGATCCCCTTTCCGCCGTATGGGATGGCGAACAGTGTGTACGAGGCCGTACGCGTAGCCGAAAAGATCGGGTACCCCATTCTGGTTCGGCCCAGTTATGTGCTCGGTGGGCAGGGCATGCGTATTGCCATCAACAAGGATGAGGTGGAGCAGTGCGTCACCGACATCTACCGGCTGCTCCCCGGTAACGAAATCCTCTTGGACCTCTTCCTGGACGATGGCATCGAGGTCGATGTGGACGCCATTCGCGACGGCGATGAAGTCTGGATCAGCGGCATCATGCAGCACATCGAGCCCGCAGGCGTGCATTCGGGCGACTCCACGGCGGTACTGCCACCGTACTCCTTGTCGGACGAAGCGATCAAAACGATCCGGGCATACGTGACAGCTATCGCACACCACCTGGATGTGATCGGCCTGATCAATGTCCAGCTGGTGGTGCAGCGGGGCAAGGTTTATGTCATAGAAGCAAATCCGCGTGCCTCGCGCACGGTGCCGTTTGTCGCCAAGGCCACCGGTGTCGCCGTGGCGCGTATTGCGACCCGGGTGATGCTAGGTGCCAAGCTGAAGGAGATGCGCGCCCAGGGCCTGTTGGAATCCTCCCTGCGTGGGTATGCGATCAAGGAGCCGGTGTTTTCGTGGGACAAGTTTCCCGAGGTGCGGCAGGAGCTGGGGCCGGAGATGAAGTCCACGGGAGAGGCCATCGTCTTTGTCGATACGCTGACCGACAGCCACTTTCGGCGCCCGTACGAACTGCGCAATCTGTACCTGTCCAGGTAGCATGGCCGGACATAACAAGTGGTCGAAGATCAAACGCCAGAAGGCGGCAACCGACGGCAAGCGGTCCAAGGCATGGGCTATCATTGCGCGTGAAATCACCGTAGCGGCACGGGTGGGCGGCGGCGATCCTGCCATGAACGCGAAGCTCGCGCTGGCCGCACAAAAGGCCAAGCGCGAGAACATGCCCAAGGAAAATATTGAGCGCGCGATTCGCCGCGGCACTGGCGAACAGGAAGGCCAGAACTATGAGGAGCACATCTACGAGGGCTACGCGCCCCAGGGTGTAGCGGTTCTGATCGAGGCACTGACCGACAACACCAACCGCACGGTGGCGGACCTGCGCAGCATGTTCACCAAGGCGGGCGGCAGTCTGGCCAAGTCCGGCT
This sequence comes from Rhodothermales bacterium, assembly GCA_951812585.1. GTDB lineage: Bacteria > Bacteroidota > Rhodothermia > Rhodothermales > Bin80 > JAAXGV01. Next base: position 2,020,590 of record OX638318.1, read on the forward strand.
CCGTAGCCTACCTCTTTGACCGCAAGGGCTTCGTGCAGGTCGCACCTGATGGGGCACTGGATCTCTTCGAGCTTGCAATCGATGCCGGCGCTGAAGATGTGGAAGAAGAGGATGGCGCGTTCATCGTGCTCTCGACACCAGAGGAATTCATGGCGGTGCATCAGGCGTTTGAGGCCGCGGGTGCAGAGGTTGCGGACGCTCGACTGGTTCAGATGCCCAGGTCAACGGTCGCTCTGGACGCTTCTAGCGCGCAAAAGGTTGTGCGGCTGCTTGAGCGGATCGAAGAGCATCAGGATGTGCAGGCCGTCTACTCCAATCTGACTGCGCCATGATTATCATGGGCGTTGATCCTGGGTCTGTGCGCACGGGCTTCGGCGTGATCTTATGCGAGGGCGGCGCGCAAAAGGCATGCGGCCACGGTATCATCAAGCCCCAGGGGGCGCATACGGACAAGCTCCAGGCTATCTATGAAGGGCTGACGCGGGCCATCAAGGAATACGCCGCGGATGCCTGCGCGATGGAGATGCCAGTATACGCGAAGAACCCGCAGGCTATGCTAAAGCTGGGAAGGGCTCAGGCCGCCGCGATGCTGGCGGCGCTGCACCAGGGCCTTACGGTGGTGCAGTACACGCCCAAGGAGGTCAAGCGCGCTGTCACCGGCAATGGTGCGGCCAGCAAGCAGCAGGTTGCCTACATGGTGCGCAGCCTGCTCAAGCTCCAGAACGAAGCCTTGAGCCTGGACGAATGTGATGCTTTCGCAGTTGCGCTCTGCCACCGGCATCGGCAGGAAATCGGTACACCGCGACAAGCGCACTCGGGCTGGGCTTCATTCGTGCGCCGCAACCCGCACCGGGCCGTCTAGCCGTCCTTGAAATAGCCGCGCTCTTCGTCGCGAACGCGCACCACTTCTGCGACCTCGTCCGCATCCAGCTGATCGGGTGCCAGGCGGTTTATCAGGTGCGCGATCTGGAGATCCTTGTGGGGCGTCTGGTTCCACTCGGGATGTGCCTGCTCGACGATGCTGACCAGGATGCGAATGAACGGATAGCGCTCTTCGGCCAGCGGCAATCCCGCGATAGCATAGGCGAACAGCTCCGCATTGCGGCCCACTTGGCGATCTACGAGCTTCTTGTTCCGGAAGACCATGAAAGCGCTCTCAAGAATTCCATGGCAAAGGTACTGTCAGGCCGCGTAGGAGTCAACCGGGATGCGAACCTAGGGGGCCACCGGTACGTATCAGCACCCACAAATCATAATCACCAACGCATGTCCCAATCCAAGCGGCAGCAAACACCGTATCGGCTGGAGCACCTGCCGATAGTGCAGGCATTCCACTGGCGGTCACGATCAAAGCGCCCTCTGAGGGCGGGCGAGCTGGTGTATTACGGCCCCATGCCGACGCAGTATGGCATTGGGGAGGTCCAATATGTAGCAGGCAAGCGCGTGTCGGTAGACTTTCGGGGGACGGGAACATGCAATGTGCATGAGGACATCATTGATGCGCGCTACCTGATTCCGATCAAGGAGTCTGCCCGGACACAGCTGTAGCTCACTCGAATTTTGGCCATTCTTACACTGCGCGGTGCGACCAAGCGTTACGGTGCGGTCACCGCGGTGGATCATGTATCGTTTGAGGCTCGTCCCGGCCGTATCCTGGGCATGCTGGGTCCCAATGGCGCGGGCAAGACTTCGGCCATCCGCATGATCGCCGACATTACGGCACCGGATGAAGGCGAAGTGCTCTTGGACGGGCATCCGGTGGGACCCTGGAGCCAGAAGGTGATGGGATACCTTCCCGAGGAGCGGGGCCTGTATCGCAAGCTCAAGGTGGGGGAACAGCTTCTGTTTCTCGCGGCGCTCAAGGGGATACCGCGGGCTAAGGCCAAGGAAAAGGTTCACTACTGGGCACAGCGCTTCGGTTTGGAGCAGTGGCTTGTTCGCAAGACGCAGGAGCTCTCCAAAGGGATGCAGCAAAAGGTGCAGTTCATTGCAGCCGTCTTGCCGGAGCCTCGCTTTTTGATACTCGACGAGCCATTCAGCGGCTTGGACCCCATCAACAGTGAGCTATTGCGCGAGATCATCTTCGAGCTCAAGAGTGCCGGACGCACCATCCTGTTTGCCAGCCACCGGATGGAGCAGGTAGAGCAGCTCTGCGATGACATTTGCCTGATCGCACGGGGCAAGGTATTGATTCACGGCGGCCTGCGTGAGGTCAAAAGGAGCTACGGTCGCAACACGCTCTTTCTGGACTTTGAGGGCGATGGCGCATTTCTTGCGCCCTTTCTGCGTGCCGGACGTATAGAAGTCAAGAGCCGAGATGCGCGCGGCGCAGAGCTGCGCCTGCTCGACACGCGCGTGCCGCGTGCCATCTTGGATGCAATGATCAGTCAGCAGGTCAATTTCTATCGCTACGAGCTCGCGGAGCCATCCCTTACGGAGATTTTCATAAGCGAGGTGGGCGAATCATGAGCGCGACCCTGATCATCGCCAGGAGCGAGTTTTTGCGGCGCGTGAAGTCCAAGGGTTTCATCATCACGACGCTGTTGGCTCCGCTCGCCCTGATAGGATTTGGTGCAGTCATTGTAGTCATTACTTTTGTCTCCGTTGATGCCATCGAAAGCGACCTACGCACGATTGGCGTGGTTGATGAAACCGGATTCGTGCTGGACCGCATCCTTGCGGACGGGAACGCGGAGCATACGCTCATTGCGGCCGAAGCCGAAACGGCGCGGGAGGAGACTTTGGCCGGTCGCTACGACGCCTATGTGGTGATCGGGGCCGGGGTGGTGACGGGTGAGGAGCCGGTGCGCTACTTTGCGGCGAAGGGTGGTGGTTTCGGCATAGCAGACGATTTGCGGTATTTGATACGGGATGCTGTTCGCAAGTATCGCATGGAGCAGGCCAGCATTACGCAGGAGACGCTGGACATCATCTACACGAATGTAGATTTGCAGTCGGTGATGCTGGGAACTGAAGGGGAAGAGGCAGGCAGCTCGCTTGCGTACGGCGGTGTCGGCGCCATTATGGGCTTTATGATCTATATCACCATGCTGCTTTACGGCACCACGGTGATGCAGGGCGTGATGGAGGAAAAGCAAACCCGCATCGTGGAGGTTATCGTCTCTTCCGCGCGCCCATTCAGCTTGCTCATGGGCAAGGTCTTAGGCATTGGCGCGATGGGCCTGACGCAACTGGCGACATGGGCGGTGATGATCTTTGCCGTCACCACATTCGGTGGAATGATCTTCGGCTTGTTCATGGATCCCGCATCGCTCGGGCTTGAAGCTTCGGCGTCTACGGAGGACATTCTTGCGGCGGCCGAGATTACCTTGCCGTCGATTCATTTCTCCGTGTTCATCTGGTTCGTGCTGTATTTCGCTGGCGGTTACCTGTTGTATGCGGGACTGTTTGCGGCAGCGGGCTCCATGGTGGAGCAGCAGCAGGACGCACAGACCGTGCTGCTGCCGTTGCTTATGCCGATCATCGTGTCTATCGTATTCATCTCGCCCGTCCTTCAGAGTCCCAACTCGACGCTGGCGGTGGTGCTTTCGCTTATCCCGTTTACGGCACCGGTGCCCATGGTTGTGCGGCTCGCGGTGACGGACATTCCATTGTGGGAGGTGCTACTGTCTTACGGGCTGCTGGTGGCTGGATTCGTGGGAACGATCTGGGTTTCCAGCCGCATATACAGGGTCGGCATCCTGATGTATGGAAAGAAAGCGTCCCTGAAGGACGCCGTACGCTGGTTAAGACACGGATAGCGTAACCGTGGCCTGCATCGCTTGCGTGTTTGCCCCAGCGCGCACCACACAGGAGGCGTTCATTGCGGCACTGATTGGGCGGCGTCGCCTGCTAATCATTCTGGCGAGAGAAGTGTTAAAGCAGGTTGCACCCATATAGTTTGCTATGCACACAGAAATCCGACAGGTCGATACCAGCTACCATGTTTTGGAGATTACCGCCACCGCGGCAGACTTGGCCGATGACGTAAAGCGCGCCCTAAAGGAGCTCAAGGGCACGGTGGAGATGAAGGGATTTCGGCCGGGTCATGTACCGCCCGCATTATTGAAGGTTGTTTTCCGCAAGGAGCTCACCGAGCAGGTAAGCGAAAAGTTTATTGACGAGGTGTTCACGGACTTGGTGGCAGAGGCCGATCAGTACCTGCTGGAAGGAACCTATGTGGTGCGTTCGCTCGACTACACGCTGGAACAAGACCTCGCGGCTGAAGTCGCTTTCAATGTGGTCCCGGACATTGACTTGTCGAAACTCGAGCAGGAAGCGATCGCGGTTCACCAGGATAAAGTCCTGCCGCAACAAATAGATGCCGAGTACTGGCGCCGGATGAAGAGCGAGTCTTCGCGTGTTACGCTGAAGGCCGGAGAGCGGATCAGTGCCTTGGACGATGTGCTGTGCAGTATTCATTCGGTTGATGCCAAAACCGGCCTGCGCCTTGTCGGAGGATATGCGAAAACTGTTGAGATAGACCTGTGCGCCGCTAGCCCGGATAATCGGTTCAATTCAGAGATCAAGCGTGCAATCGTCGGGCGCTATGTGAAGGATACCGTCCAGATCGAGGTGGAAGACGAAGGCCTTCCATCTCTTGCTTCAGTGGTGATGACAGTTCCGCAGACCCCCACCTATTCCGTAGAAATACTGGAGGCAGAGCAGACGGTATTACCCGAGCCTAGCGAGGAACTGTTTCGTTCTTTGTCAGGCGACCGGTGCGGCACAGAAAAAGAATTCCGGCAGTACCTGGGTGAACGTATTCAGGACGATCTGGACGCAGATACCGCCAAATACCTGCGGGATCGCGTCTTCGTGCGGATGATGGAGCTGTTTCCCTTCAAGGTTGCAGTTGCGCATGCGGAGCCAACTGCCGACCCGTCTCCTGGGACCAGGGAAACAATGGATGAGCTATTTATTCGGTGGAGCATTATTGTGCGTGCTGTGGACAAGCAAATACCCACCGAGGGCGATGCAGAAGACGCTGAAGCCGATCAGGAGAAAGTGACGCTCGCGTTTCGTGATCGTCAAATGAACAGGGTTCTCGATTTTCTAGTTGGCCGCTGCATCAGTGCTTCAAAGTCACTGGTCCTTCCCGGCGACTACACGCTTCTCCACCAAGGCTAGGGTAGCGAAGCGGCGCTGGCAAGCGGTGTGCCACCGTTATCAGCGCGCAGTGGTGCGAGGACATCCGCCGCTGCTTGCAGCAAAATGCCAGCGCATACTGACGCGTCCCGGGGTGAAGGCCTGCGAACAGCCAAAGCCCGGCGCTGGGGCTGTGGCCTTGAATCAACAGGCAGCGGCAGGCGTTTAGTGCGCGCAGCGCTTAGCCGGTAGCCGCCTAGCGCAGCCCGATGTCGGAGCCCGGCATCTACTGTACTCAGTCTTTCAGATACCAGCGGAGATTATGGTCAATGACTTTGTCAAGTTTACAAAGAGCTTGCGTCTGCCGAGCAGCATATACGGGCGCGGCATGGGGGATCAGCCCATCAGTCAGCTCGTCCCTGTCGTAGTAGAGCAAACCGCTCGGGGAGAGCGGGCGTACGACATTTTCAGTCGCCTGCTCAAGGAGCGCATCATCCTGCTCGGGACTCCCATCAATGATGTGGTGGCCAACCTTACCGTGGCACAGCTCTTGTATCTGACGAGCGAGGACCCGAAGCGGGACATCAACATCTGGATCAATTCGCCGGGCGGCATGGTCTACAGTGGCTTGGGCATCTACGACACCATGCAGCTGATCTCATGCCCTGTGGTGACCATCTGCGTTGGACTTGCCGCATCGCTCGGGTCCGTGCTCTTGACGGCAGGCTCCCGGGGGCAGCGATCCGCACTGCCGAATTCGCGCATCATGCTGCACCAGCCTGTGGGCGGCGCTTCGGGCCAAGCCTCGGACATCGAAATCCAGGCGCGCGAAATCCTGTCGCTCAAGCAGCGACTCTACGAGATATTGGCAGAGCACACGGGCCAGTCCCTGGAGACGATCTCAAGCGACGCGGACCGGGACTACTGGCTGAGTGCTACGGAAGCAAAAGAGTACGGCCTGATCGACAAAGTGCTGCGACCGGAGGCACCCGAATCGGACAGCTAAGCGCCACGTACGTAGTTTGCCCGCATGGGCCTGGAGCCTTCTGCGGCGCAGCGCGTACTGCGATGAGTACCGCGTACGGGATTTGAACCCGTGTTACCGGCGTGAGAGGCCGGCGTCCTAGACCCCTAGACGAACGCGGCAAGAAGACGCCCAACCGCTCGGGCCCCCTGGGGTTCCGGTGCAAGGATCTGCCGCGGCATTGCACCATAGAATCCCTACCTTGGCCTTGAACCCGTCTGGTCGGCCCGTTGGGCCTATCGGACACGCAACTCTGCATCCAACAGTAGGAGACTGCTCCCATGGGACCCGCCATCTACTTGGACTACAACGCGACCACGCCGGTTGATGCGCGCGTTTTGGAAAAGATGCTGCCGTTTTTCACCGAGCACTATGGCAACCCTGCCAGTGATCGGCATCCATTCGGGTGGGCGGCTAATGCGGCTGTGGAGGCGGCGCGCCTGCAGGTAGCCGATGCGCTCGGCGTCAAGCCGAATAACATCACCTTTACCAGCGGGGCCTCCGAGGGTATTAACACCGCCATCAAGGGAATTGCACGGGCATACGCGGGCCGGGGCCGTCACATCGTCACGGTGCAGACCGAGCATGCGGCGACCCTGGGCTGCTGTGCGACCTTGGAAAGGCAGGGCTACAACGTAACCTACCTTCCTGTAGATCAGGACGGGCTGATCGACCGGGCTGCGCTGGAGTCGTCGCTGACCGACGAAACCATTCTCGTCAGCGTCATGTGGGCGAACAACGAAACCGGGGTCCTGCAGCCCATCGCGGACATAGCGGCTATGGTGCGCGCGCGCGGAATCTTCTTCATGACGGATGCCACGCAGGCTATCGGCAAAGTGCCGGTGACGGCCAATGATGTGGATGCGCTCGTCTGCTCGGGCCACAAGCTGTACGGCCCCAAGGGCGTGGGCGTGCTGTACCTGCGAGAGCGGGTTCGCGTCCCTGCGCTCGTGGATGGCGGCGGTCAGGAGCGCGGACTGCGCGGCGGCACGCTGAACGTGCCGGGCATTGTCGGCATGGGAGAAGCCTTCGCGCTGGCCTGCAGCTGCTGCGCAGATAATGCGGCGCGCATGCGTGGGCTGCGCGACACGTTTGAGTCTGTGCTCTGCGCGTCGCTGCCTGGCATTCGCTTCAATGGGCAACGTGCACCGCGCCTGCCTAATACCTCCAACGTGATATTCCCAGGGGAAAAGTGCGAGCATCTGCTGATGAGCTCTTTAAGCGAGGTGGCCATCAGTCCAGCGAGCGCTTGCGCATCCGGCATTGCGGGGATGAGTCATGTCCTGCACGCCATGGGCGTGACCGCAGGCGAAGCCCTGCGTACAGCGCGCATCAGTCTGGGCATTGCCACTACGGAAGAAGACATCAGGCGTGCGGCAGGCGTCATGATCGCTGCCGTACGCCAACTGGAAGCTGCATAGCATCTATGGAAATCGTCAACAGAGTGCAGCAAAGCGACATCCTCGTGTACAACCTGTCGTCGCTGTGGGATGGCGCACCCGTAGTGGAGCTTGATCTGGCACCATTTCTCGAGGCAGGTCTCGTGCTGCGCGAAAAGAACTTTCGCCGCATGGTCAATGAGCACGCCTGGGCACGTTATGCAGGCAAGCATGTTGCGCTGTGCTGCACGACGGATGCCATCGTGCCGACCTGGGCCTACCTACTCATTGCTTCCAGGCTGGGTCAGGCACGTTCGGTGGCAGCCGGACGACGGGCCGACGCCGTCGACACATATTTTGCCCGTGCGCTGGAGCAAGAAGACTGGTCCCGTTTCCAGAACCGTATCGTAGTCATCAAGGGCTGCGGTTCGGATGTTGTGCCGCGCAGCGCATACGTCACGGCTATGCGCAAGCTGATGCCCATAGCACGCAAGGTGATGTATGGCGAGCCCTGTTCGGCCGTTCCCCTATATCGTCGCTGATGCAGATAGATCTTTCTGGCAAGGTTGTTCTCATCACCGGTGCCAGCCGTGGCATTGGGAAGGCAGTGGCCGCCGGGGTGGCGCAGGCTGGCGGCACCGTAGCCATCCATTACCGCAAAAGCCGTGCGGCCGCCGCTCACCTTGCGCAGGTGCTCGGCCATGGTGCGCGCGACTTTCAGGCAGACCTCAGCCGCATAACAGCGTGCGAACGTCTGTTCCGCGAAGTCATCGACCATTTCGGCAGGCTAGATGTGCTGATCAACAATGCCGGCGTTGCGGTGCATACACCGCTGGATGCGCCCACGGACACATGGCGCAGCGATTGGGCGCGCACCATGCATGTCAATCTTCGGGCCGCCGAGCTCTTGTGCAGAATGGCGCTGCGTCACTTCAGAAGCCGCGGCGGCGGGCGCATCATCAATGTGGCGTCACGCGCTGCATTCCGCGGGGACACGCCGGCGTATATGACCTATGCAGCATCCAAGGCCGGCCTTGTCGCCCTGACGCGCACCATCGCGCGCGCCTACGGGAAGGAGAACGTATGCGCCTTTGTGATCGCGCCGGGGTTTGTGCGGACCGATATGGCGAAGGACTCCATTGACGAATACGGAGAGGATCATGTGCTGGGCGATTTGGGGCTGAACCGCTTGACCGAGCCGGAGGATGTGGCGCCCATCGTTGCGCTGCTCGCTAGCGGTCTTGCGGACCATGCAACCGGCGCGTCTATTGACATCAATGCCGCCAGTTATGTGCACTAGCGGTATCTGCGCCAAATCAGGCCGGAGCCGCTCAGCAGGCGCAAGCCTGGCTTGCCGGCACTCTGCTGGGTCATGGCACAGTCAAGCAGCGCGTTTGGATGAGTAGCGCCGAGTGGTGCACAGTCCTTGTGAACCGCCGCCGCGAATGCCTAGGGGCTTTCGTGCCATACTCCATGGTGCCGCTGCCTGTATCCCAACCGCGCGGGCAGGGCCACCCAAGCGGGCGTACGCCATTTGGGCATGTGCAGCTTAGCAAACGGCGGGTGCGCAGGAACTTTGCAGCACTGAGCGTTTTGGGTATCCATTAGCTCAACGGTGTATTTCCCGTACCCGCTATGGTGGATCTGACGACAGAGCGTTTCAGCGCATGGAGCCGCGCGCTGCGCGACTCGGATCAGAGGGCCTATACGGAGCTTTTTGAGGCAACGTACAGCGGCTTGTTCCGCTATGCCTGCTACATAACGCGCAATGAACAGGTGGCATACGATGTGCTGCAGGATGTGTATATGAAGCTCTGGCAGATTCGCGGCAAATTGGACCCGGCACGATCACTCAAGGCACTTCTGTATATGATGGTGCGCAACTGTGCCCTGAATGCAATGCGCCGCAGCGCCAACCAGAAGGAGATTTCACTGGAAGCTGGCGTTGATTTTTACCCCTCGCCCAACCAGCAAGACCTGCAATACGAGGCGGACCAGCTCAACAAGCAAATCCGCGCTTGGATTATGGAGTTGCCCAAGCGGCGCCGGGAGGCATTTCTGCTCAGCCGCTATGAAGAGCTGAGCCATGTGGAAGTAGCCGAGGTGATGGGCGTGGCCCCCAAGACGGTAAACAATCATATTGTGCTCGCGCTTTCGCACCTGCGCAGCAGATTGCACATGTACTTGCGCGAGCCTGTGACGTTATGACTACGAATCATTCGCTGCCAGTTGGGCTGCAAATAGGCGCGGACGTCGACTTCTCCATGGAGGAGCTGGCGGAAACGTGGGCGCTGGCAGCGGACGCCAGTCCGCTGGGCGCGGCCCCCGACCCCGCGCGCATAGAAACCATGCGGCGCACGCTGATCGAGCACAGCCGCGCACTGCGGCTGGTGCCTCGCAGGTACTATTGGGCGGTGGCAGCCAGCGTGGTGCTGCTCATCTGCGCAGGTGTCTTTACCCTCTCGCGGCCAATTCAGCTCACAGCAACGGCTGCTTTGGATGCCGAGCTGCCAGACGGGTCCAGCGTGGCATTGTCAGCTGAATCGGAGCTGCGCTACCATCGCCGGTTTGGCCGCGCCCACCGGAATCTGGCCATGGAAGGCGCCGCGCTGTTTGATGTACACACCAGTCCGATCCCTTTCGTTGTTGCAATCCGCGACGTAACGGTAACGGCGGAAGGCACAAGATTCAGCGTGGACGCGACCGACCAGGGTACCACGGTGTATGTCGCCGAGGGCACCGTAGCTGTCGCCTCGCAGGGGGATACGCGCCGCCTGCATGCAGGTGAAGGCGTCCGCGTAGAAGTGGGCACAGGCAACTTCAGTGCGCTGGCAGTGCCTGGCCAGACCTCCACGGAGTTATTCATTCACATCAAGCAGCCACTCGGTGTGATGTTTGATGCCGTGGAAGACCGCTTTGACATTGAAATCATCGCAGAAGAGAGCATTCGCCAGCATGTGCACAACTTCAAGCACGAGGTCACGACCGTGGAAACGCTCATCAGTGATCTCTGCCGCAGCGTAACGTCCATGACGCTACGGTACCGCAGCACTGCCGCGGGCTTCGAAATCCTGGAAGAGTAGCCGCCGTGCGGTGTGCATGGCCATCAGCGGGGCGGCAGCTTCTGGCGCTTTTGTGCCTGCTTGCGCTGGCATCGTCATCGCGCGCTCAGCGCGCGTACGATGTGGTTCTGCAAGGCGTGCCGCTTGAGGAAGCGCTGACCGAGCTTATGACCCGCACCGACCTGGTGCTGGGATTTGATCAGCGGCTCGTTGCTGGCAAGTGGACCAACTGCGTCACCTACGAGGCCACCGGCGAAGAGGCTTTGCAGTGCGTCTTGCAAGGGACCGGGTTGGACTATTTTCGGCTTCCCTCGGGCCTCTATGTGATCACAGAGCGTGCAGAAGCCCGCATACGGTACGGCGCCTTGCATGGCGTTGTCGTGGATGACCGGACGGGCGAACCGTTGGAGCATGCGCACATCATGCTCCACCCAGGAAGCGGAACAACCTCAAACCAGGATGGGCGTTTCATCTTCTCCAACCTGGAGCCGGGGCTCTATGCAGTTACGACCTCCTATATAGGCTACTCCAGCCCGTTGGTGTATGTGCGGGTTGTGCCGGACAGCGTGGCGCAAACCCGCCTCGGCCTGCGCCAAGAGGTGATTGTCGAGCGAACACCCATCGTGGTAAACGGTCTGGCTTGGCGCGTGCCCTCCGACACGCTGGGACAGCAGTCGCTGGATCGCGATGCCTTGTATCGGGCATCCGGAGGCCTGTTGCCTGAGGTGGGACGGGCACTGTCCACCATGGTTGGCGTGCGGCTCAATGATGCCACGGCCGATCTGCATATCCAAAGCAGCGGCTCCGGGGAGCATCAGTATCGTCTCGACGGTGCGCCGGTCTTTGTACCCGTCAGTATTGGCGGCTTGGTCGGGCCGTTCAGCACCTACGCATTAAGCCGTCTGACGGTACACAAGACCGGGTTTGGCGCAGACATTGGCAGCCAGACTGCGGGTGTTATCGCGGCCACGCACGCCTTGGGCTTGCGTTCGGGTCGCCACATCGATGTGCATGTGGATCCCATGAGCATCAACGCCCGGGCGAGCCACAGCTTGAAAGATGGCTCCGCGATCATGGCGGCGGGCCGCATTGGTCTCTGGGACGTGTACGCGCCGCCTTCCGTTCATGGTATGCTGCGGCGATGGAATCAGACCGACCAGTTCATGTATTCCGCCTTCCGCGCGGTGCCGCAGCCGATCACATCGGGGATCAACGTCTTCGATGAATCGCTGGCTTCACTGGATCCGGGGCTGCATTTTTCCGATGTACACTTTGCGCTGCGCAAGCGCTATAACGTATTGAGCAGCGTGCACGCCTCGGCGTACTGGGGGCGGCGGCAACTGGAAAGCCAGGAGCATCCTGCAGGCACCGGCTATATCCCCATCTCTGATCTGCTGCGGCAGACCGCGCCCGGGGTGCAGGACAACTACGTGTGGGACAATTTTACCGGGCAGATCCGGTACGAAGCCGTGGCAGGCACGCGCATCATGGCCTCTGCCCAGGCGCGTGCGAGTCTATTTCGCCTGCAACATGGCATCACCACGGCCAAGATTACGCAGCAAGCCGTGATGAGCAATGAAAGCCTGTCCTCTCAGATTGACCTGAGAGACGACAATGGCAATCGTGTACGGGAATTCGGCTTGGCTGGACGCCTTACGTATGCCCTCTGGCGCGGCTGGAATGTTGAGGCGGGCCTTGAGCCAGCGTATACACACAGTCGCTTTCTGGTGAATGGAACGCGCACGGCGCCGATTGCACATGAACACGGCACATGGCGCATGGAAAGCTTTCTGCAGAATCGCATTCCTATCAACGAGCGCCTGACAGTGGATGCGGGGACGCGGGTCACCTATCTGTATTCACGCCGTTCGTGGTATGCCGAGCCGCGGCTGTCGGTGCGCTACGACGTTTCGGAGAGTCGCTTCGGGCCCTGGTCTGCGCGCTTGGCCACGGGCCTATACCGGCAGTACGTCACGCAGTTTGATGTCACCAGTCGCAGCGCCCGTGCACTGCGGTCATCCAGCCGCATGTGGATGGCGCTGGACAAAACGGTGGCACCACCCAAGGCTGCACACGTCAGCCTGGAGGGGGTTGTGCGTCCTTCCCGAGGCTGGTCGGTACATGCAGAAGCCTATTTCAAGCGATTGATGCACCTGCTGTCGATCAACTACGCGACCCCCGTTTCCAGTTCCGTCGCTACGGAGTTTGCGGAAAACAGTACAGACTTGTCTTCGTTCATCAGCGAAGGCACCTTGCTGCCCAGTCAGCTCCAGTCCACGTTTCTCAGTCCAGGCAGCGGGCATGCGTATGGCGTAGGTGTTCGCACCGAGAAGCGCTTGCAGAGATTGCAGCTGAAAGCCGGCTACGAATTCAGCCGAACGGCGCGCAGCTTTGGGGCGCAGTTTGAGGGGCGCACCATAGCAGCTCCGTGGAATGAGCCGCATCGCCTGGAATTCGAGGCCGACTTCTTCGCCACGCGCAACCTGGTCTCGCAGGTGCGGTGGTACAGCATCTGGGGCCGGACATGGGGATTCCGGCAGTCCTACTACGACTTTCTTGGTGCCTACGGGCAGCAGCTTCTGGAGCTATTGGAAACGCCGCGGGTGGACGTATCCCCTTCCGGTTTTGACCTCTTGAGCGTACCGATCGTCGTGGACCACATCCGCGCCTACCGACTGGAGCATCCGGAAGAGCATCGCCTGCCCGCTGTGCATCAGCTGGACCTCAGCATTGCGTACACGCAGCACCTGCGCACGATGCGTATGCAGGTTCGGGCCGATGCCATCAATATCCTGGGTTTCAACAATGTTGCGGACTGGGGACTGGTTGCTGATCCAGATGCACCCGCAGACGACGCGCTACTGGTCATCTCCGAACGATCCACGCTCCCCATCACGCCATCGTTGGCGCTGAGACTAATCTGGTAGCGGCGCTTCTTCGGCCGCGAAGGCCGGCCCCCCCGCTGCGCTCCTATCCGATTTCGCATTGGCCGCCTCAACCTCTGCGTTGGCCGCCGCCTCCCCTTCGGCCAATCGCCGAAGGTGGAACTGCTTCTGGAATATCAATACGCCCGCAACGCCGCCGCAGATAGCGATGTCGGCCACGTTGAAGATCGGAAACAGCGCAAGGTATTCTCCGCCGATCAGCGGTATGTCACCAGGCACCAGGCCCGACCAGATGTTGAAGTGTATGAAGTCCACCACGCGCCCCTCAAAGAAGGGGCCGTACTCAAAGATCAGGCCGTAGAAGAGCCGGTCCACAATGTTGCCGATGGCACCGCCGAGGATCGCGGCCAGGCACATCGTGTAGGGCGCGTACCCCTTCCGAACGCGGAGCAGGTAGACGATAATCAGTATCGTCGCAATCACGGAGCAGGCTGTGACGACGCTCGTGGAGCCTGGCATGATCCCGAAGGCCATGCCCGGATTCTCGGTATAGGTGAGCTGCAGCCAATCGCCCAGTACGCCAATGGATTCCCGGGGGCCGGTGGTGCCCATGTTTATCCGCACGACGATCTTGGTGACCTGATCCAGCACCAAAACGCTCAGCGCGATCCAGACAAGCCGCATAGAGCTCCAGTGCTTACTTGCGCTGCTTCAGCTTGGCTTCCACGGAAAGCTCAGTATGAGGAACCGCCATGAGCCGTTCCTTGGCGATCACTTTACCGGTGACCTTGCAAATGCCGTAGGTCTTGTTGTTGATGCGGTCCAAGGCCCGATCCAAATAGCTGATAAACTTCTGCTGGCGGGCAATCATCAGGTAGAGTTTCTCGCGTTCCATCGCATCCGTACCCGCGTCCGCCATGTGCAGGCTATATGCTGAATCATTGGCAGACTGTTCGCGGGCGTCTTCGATCTGGAGTTGCAAACACTCCTTGTCATTGTGTGCGGCCTGCCGCTTCTTCAGAATGATCTGCCTGAAAAACTCCAGTTCTTCGTCGCTGAAGGGCGAGGTTGACACCGCACTACTCTGCGTTGCAGGGCTTTTGGTGGTTGCCATGGCACTGTCGTTATTGTGTGGCTAGAGCCGCGCGTCCGCCGGCATGGACCGTTGTACACCGAGCGTTAATGCTTCCCCTTGGAATGCAAACTCTTCCACCGCCTCCCCGGCGGGTTCTTGTACAGGATTCAACGCCAGGGCCAGCACCTCGTTCCTTACCCATTGTGCATGGTGGCTCAGCGCCGCTGCTAATCGATCTGAGGCATGATACTCTACGGTGATGCGATCTGTTACGGCAAAGCGTGCCTTTTTGCGCAGATTTTGAATCCGGTTTATCGATTCGCGTGCCAGTCCCTCTTGTATCAGCGATTCCGTCAGGCGCGTATCCAAGGCCACCGTGATGCCCGCTTCGCTGCTGACTAGCCACCCCTCGATGCCTTCGGTAAGAATCTGAAGGTCTCCAGGCCCGAGCGTGATTGTCTGTCCATCCACAGTGATGTCCAGTGATCCATCCTGCTCATAGGTCGCGAGTGCAGCCTGATCCAGGCATTCCACCGCTGCCTTGACTTTCGGCACCTTCTTGCCCAGCCGGCGCCCTAGCTGCCTGAAATTCAGTCGGGCGGTGCGGCGCACCAGGTCGCTGTCGCTAGCCAGATAGTCTACGCGCTTGACGTTGACCTCGCTCAATATGATGGGTTCTACCACTGCTAATGCTTCCCGCTCTGCGGCGGTGGCGGTGACCACCAGGATGCGCGAGAGCGGTTGCCGGATATTGATCCTGCCCTTGTTGCGCTGGGCCAGCACCAGTGATGACACGGTCTTGGCCAAGTGCACGCGATACTCCAGTGCCGCATCGATGGCCGCAGCATCAGGCACGGGAAAGTCTGCCAGGTGCACCGATTCGGCATCGCCCTCGGACCGCAGCCGCAGGTAAAGCCACTCAGCCATGAAGGGTGCCAGCGGTGCCATCAGGCGCGCCGCAGTCTTCAGGCAGGTCTGCACGGTCTGGTATGCGGCCTGTTTGTCGGATGCGTCCTGAATGCTGCTTGCCGACCAGAATCGCCGCCGCGACCGCCGGATATACCAGTTGGACAGCTCGTCCACAAAGCGTTCAACCGCACGAGCGGCCTGGGTGGGGTGATAGTTGGCAAAGGCGGCATCGGCCTTCTGGCAGGTGGTTTGCAGGCGACTCAAGATCCAGCGGTCCAGTTCGCTGACGGCTTTGATCGCGTGCTGACGCCCCGTATATCCGTCAATGTTGGCGTAGGTGGCAAAGAAGCTGTAGACGTTGGTCAGCGTCCTGAAGAGCTTGCTTTCGGTATCCTTGATGCCTTCTTCAGAAAACTTGAGATCTTCCCAAGGCGCCGAATTGCTCATCATGTACCACCGCACGCGGTCGGCGCCCCACCGACGGATCACCTCGAATGGCTCTACTGCGTTGCCTTTGGTCTTGGACATCTTCTCGCCGTTGGCATCGAGTACCAGCCCGCCGACCACGCAGTTTTTGAAGCACACCTCATCGGTTACCAGCGCAGCGATGGCATGGAGCGTATAGAACCATCCTCGTGTCTGATCCACGCCTTCGGAGATAAAGTCGGCCGGATAGCTACGTGCGAAGGCTTCCTTGTTCTCAAAGGGGTAATGCCACTGTGCAAACGGCATCGCGCCAGAGTCGAACCAGACATCGATGGTCTCAGGCACGCGGCGCATGGTCCCGCCACCCGGTGCGGGCCAGGTCAGGGCATCCACAAACGGGCGGTGGAGGTCCAGGTCCGCGCTGTTCGCCGGCAGCTGCGCCCCGCACTTGGCGCGGAGTTCAGCGATCGAGCCGATCACTTCAACATAGTCGGGGTCCTCGTCCGACACCCAGACCGGCAAGGGCGTGCCCCAGAATCGGCGGCGGCTCAGCGCCCAGTCCACATTGTTTTCCAGCCATTCCCCGAAGCGCCCGGTGCCGATTGCATCAGGCTGCCATGCAATGGTCTTGTTTAGCGCCACTAAGCGATCCCGTATGGCGGTGGTTCGAATGAACCAGCTCTTAACGGGGTAGCTGATCAGCGGCGTTCCCTTGCGCCAGTCGTGCGGATAGTTGTGCTGATATGTTTCGTGCCGATACACCAGGCCGCGTGCGCGCAAGTCGCGCGCTAGCGGCTTGTCCGCGTCCTTGAACCAAAGGCTGCCTGCCACGGGTATCTCGGCCGCAAAGCGCCCATCGGGCCCAACGGGATTAAAGACTGGGAGGCCTTCGCGCTGTCCGGTTGCGTAGTCGTCGGCCCCGAAAGCCGGTGCAATGTGCACGAGGCCGGTGCCATCGGTGGTGGACACAAACGAAGCGGCTACGATCCGCCAGGCGTCGTGGCCTTGTTGCTTAAAGTGTTCAAAAACGGGCGCATAGCGCAGGCCCACAAGGTCCTGGCCAGTCATGGTGGCCGCAATCTCATAGTCGTCGCGGAGCACCTCCAGGCGAGTCGCCGCAAGGATGAAGCACTTGCCCGGTTGCTTCGTTAGGCGAACCTTTACATACTCGATACCAGGCCCGACAGCCAGGGCGGCATTGGAAACCAGCGTCCACGGCGTTGTGGTCCAGGCCAGGAAATAGGTGTCCGGCTCCGCTAAAGAGGCAAACTGCACATACAGGCTCGGATCCTGCACCTCCTTGTAGCCCAGGCTTACTTCGTGCGAGCTCAGCACGGTGCCCGACCCGGGGCTATACCACTGGATCTTGTGGCCCTGGTAGAGGAGGCCCTTGTCAAAGATTTGCTTGAGCAGCCACCAGACGCTTTCTATGTAGTTGTTTTCAAAGGTGATATAGGGCTGCTCCAGGTCCACCCAGTAGCCCATCAGGCGCGTGAGTTCATCCCACTCCGTCTTGTACTGCAGGACGCTTTTCCGACACGCCGCGTTGAATCGTTCCAGGCCGTAGGTCAGCACCTGATCCCGACCATCGAGTCCCAGCATCTTTTCCACCTCTATCTCTACGGGGAGGCCGTGCGTATCCCAGCCGGCTCTGCGCTCCACGCGACAGCCCTTCATCGTATGGTACCGGCAGAAAACATCCTTGATGGTGCGCGCCAGCACATGGTGAATACCGGGATGTCCGTTCGCGGTGGGCGGGCCTTCGTAGAAGGTGTAGGTGCGGTCGGGGTCCTTTTGCGCTACGCTTTTGACGAAGATGTCTTGCGCATCCCAGAAGGCAAGGATCTTCTGTTCTTGCGCCGCCGGTGCGATGTGCCGAACCTCCTCAAATCGTGGCATGGAAGCAGCCAAGAGCGTGAACACGCGCATACGAAAATCCGCCGCCCATGTTCTTGCAGTTCTTGCAGCGGCGTCTTGCGCCGCCTAGGAGCCTGGCGGCATGCCGCCGCCCAAGGCCCGCTTCACGCGCCCGCGCTGATGGTCTCTGTGACGCCGCATATGATGGCGGTCAATTGGGGTTCGGCCGCGTCGGCTGCCTCAAGCACAAGTGCCAGTGTGACCTCTTCCAGCGCATCCGGGAAGCACTCATCGGTAATCACGCCGATGGCCATCACCCTGAGCCCCATGTGGCGGGCTACGATGACTTCAGGCACGGTGCTCATCCCCACAACGTCGGCCCCAATGCCGCGCAGGAACCGGTATTCGGCCTTGGTTTCAAGGCAGGGGCCGACGACCGCCACATAGACGCCGCGCTCCAGTCGGATGCCCTCCTTCATGGCGACCTGCAGGGCCACTTTGCGCAGCGCAACATCGTACGGTTCACTCATGTCGGGGAATCTCGGCCCCCATTCCTTGACATTCGGACCCACCAGGGGATTCTGGCCCTGCAGGTTGATGTGATCTGTCAATAGCATCAGGTCTCCGCGCCGAAAGAGCGGATTCATGCCGCCGCAGGCGGTGGAGATCAAGAGTGCCTTGATGCCGAGCGTCGCCAGGACCCGTACAGGAATGGTTGCTTCGCGTGCGCTATAGCCTTCGTAGACATGCATGCGCCCCTGCATCGCCACAACGGGTACGCCGCGGAGCGTCCCGAAGAGCAGCCGCCCGTGATGTGATTCAACCGTGGAAACCGGAAAGTGCGGCAGGTCCTCGTATTCTATTTCGTCGTGTACATCAATCTCTCTCGCCAGGCGGCCCAGCCCGGTTCCGAGGATCAGCCCAACCTGCGGTTTTACAGATGTACGGCTTCGTACGACGGCAGCGGACTCAGTTACACGTGCAAGTTGCGTCGCTGCATCTGGAATATTTGCTTCCATATTGTGCTCTCAAAATTAATCAATATTAATGAATTCGAGGGCCGAAGATGGCGGAACCCACGCGAATGTGCGTGGCTCCTTCCTCGATGGCCACCTCAAAGTCTCCGCTCATGCCCATGGACAGAGTCGTCATCTCTGGAAGCGGCGCTGCTGCCAGGAGCTGCCGCATCTTTCTGAACTGCGGCCTGACCTCCTCAGGCTCAGCGGTCGGTGCGGCTAGGGTCATCAGGCCCTGAATGCGCAGGTGCTCTTTGGAAGCGAGCGTTTCCAGGAAACGGTGCGTTTCCGCAGGCGGCACGCCAAACTTGGTGCTCTCTGCCGAAACGTTGACTTGCACAAGACAGGGCAGAACGCGGCCTTCCGACTGTGCGCGCTGGTTCAGAGCATCGGCCAGGCGCAGGCTGTCCAGCGCGTGAAAGAGATGTGCATAGCGGATAGCGATTCTGGCTTTGTTGCGCTGGAGGTGGCCGATCAGATGGTATCGACAGACACCGGGCGGCGTGGCCCGGGCCTTGGCTTCCAGCTCCTGCGGCCTGTTTTCTCCGAAGTCCTGCAGACCTGCAGCGAGGGCTGCAGCAATCGTTTCCAGTGGAAACGTCTTCGTCACGCCGACCAGTGTGACTTCGTTCGCACGGCGCCCGGCCCGCTGGCAGGCGCGCGCCATGCGTTCATAGACGTTATCCAGGCCTGCCACAATGGCAGTCACTTGGGATTTCGCAGCGTCTGGCAGTGCCATGTTGCAAGTACGAATGCGCCTGTCTGTCGGCAGCGTGGTGCCGCTTAATGGAGAAGCAGAGTATAGCCAAAATTCGCGTAAGCTCGTCCGCAAGCGGCTTCCGTTCCGTGGCGGACGCCTGACTTGTACTCGATGGGACAGGCTGATCCATCCTTCAACTCAACAGTGCCAGCGCGACCCGATAATCCAAGAGTCTTCGGCCAGAGTGGAATAGATCGAAGCACGAGATGTCCTCGCTCTGTACGATGCTGACCGCTGTCCACACGACGATGAGCGCGCCAGCCCCTTACAGTATGCGCGTTGTCACTCCAAACTCCATCGCAATGGATAAGGGCACACTGCTGCGGGCAGTGGGCAAAGTGTTCGATAGCGGAGATTGGGATGATGGGCTCGGGGTTCACAGCCGCGTTGTTCCAAGTAACTTGGTGCTGTCCGATGTCTATCGCTTCATGTCATGCACGCTTTTCCAGCCAGCCTGGACGCAGAGCGAATTGCCTTCCGCAGTTTCGGCTCGAAAAATTCTTAGGTATACGGGAATTGCCAGAAATTTGTACACCACACGCCGCTCGAGTGAGGCGTTGCGCAGCAGTGCTTTTGGCCTGCTCAGTCGGCTCTAGGCAGCTGTTTCAGCGGACGGGTCCTAGCAGCCCTTGGATTAAGGGGCATTAGGCCAGCACTCAGCGTGACCGCACTCCGCTGCACTTTGAGAATGCATCCCCCAATGCCATCGGCCCGGATGCCGCGTGGGAGGCGTTACCCCATGAAAAGCACAACCACGAGTGCAATCAGCAGCACGTTCACGAGCGCCGTCGGCAACAAGACCTTCCAGCCGATGGTCATCAGCTGATTGTATTTGAAGCGGGGCAGCGTCCAGCGAACCCAGATGAACAAGAAGGCAAAGAAGCTGACCTTGAGGAGCAGCGTCAGCGCCTGGAGCAGCCCAAGCAGAACGGAGCCATCCAGTCCCGGGTACGCGGCCAGGATCTGAGGCTCAAACGGCAGAAGATACCCACCGAAGAATAGCGTGGCGATGACAAAGGAGGCCACGAACCAGTTCACGTATTCGGCCAGAAAGAACATACCGAACTTCATGCCGCTGTACTCGGTGTGGTAGCCGCCCACCAACTCCTGCTCTGCTTCGGGCAGGTCGAAAGGGGCACGGTTGGTTTCGGCAAAGGCCGTGATGACGAAGATCAGTGCCCCCAGCGGATTGCGAAACACGTTCCAACCCAGGATGGCACCGCCCCGCGCCTGATCTTCCACGATCTCCACCACGCTCAGCGAGCCGGCCAGGAGCACCACCGACACCACGGCCAACCCCATCGAAAGCTCATACGATATCATCTGCGCTGAAGAGCGCAATCCGCCCAGCAGAGAGAACTTGCTGTTGCTGCTCCAGCCTGCCATTGTAACCCCATAGACAGAAACCGAGGTCAGCGCCAGGATGATCAGCACGGTCACGCCGTTGTCCACAATGACCACGCCTCGGGCGAACGGAATCATGGCGGGCACCGTCATGGCAATGACGACCATGACTGCCGGTGCTAGCGAATGCACGAAAGACGAGGCGCTCCTCGGCGCAATGTCCTCCTTGAACATCAGCTTGAACACGTCGGCAAATGGCTGCAAGAATCCTCCGGGCCCGACGCGATTCGGCCCAGGACGGTTCTGCATGTATCCAGATACCTTGCGCTCCGCGTATACGAGCACCGAGGCTGAGATCAGCATGAAGTTGATCACGCCGAAGGCGATGATCGCCAGCAGCCAATAGGGTACGTCCATGCTGCGCTATGCTTCCGGTAGTTTAAATCCCATGGGACCCATCGCCTTATGGTTTGCGCCGCCAAAAGCCGGCAACGCGCGGGCAATGTGGTCCATGATCTGGCGCGGACCGGCAAAATCCAGCGCGTGGCCCGCTGCGCTCGCGACCGCAGGCAAAATCTCCCAGCTTGGCTTGCAGTTGATGAGGTGAGACTCGTTATGCCACCGGTCAAAGGGCGTGCCGTGCTGGTCCGCACGGCTCAGCCCCATCCGCATCATAAGCGTGCGATGCGCGCCGCGAATGGCCTTGGCCGGCCGCACGCACTGCGCGCGCCCCTCCTCGTTGACGTAGGTGCCGATAGTCTCGGCGACCGTGGCCGCGGGCAGTGCCACATCCGCGGCAGCGAGCGTCTTGTTCGTCGTGTTATAGTAGTGCAGAATCACCGGTACCGCCGCCAGCGCGGCCAAATCAATCACGCATGCAGCCACGGGATCGTCTTCAAGGACGTACAGTGCACGCACGGCTCCCGCCTCTATCTGTGCGACTAGAGAGGCCGTATCCACAGGCTGGAGTCCCAGGCGCCGGCACCCTTCGCCATTGGGGACCCGCGCATCAGTGCGCAGCCATCCGTCGCCATGGCCGGGCTCAACATGCGGCAGATAACCCGCGACCGTGCCGCCGGTCAGGTGTGCCAGCTCCATAAGCAAGTAGTTGTCCTCAACGGTGGCCCGTGCGGAAGCAAGGAAGACGGTGCCGGAGCCAGCCGCCGCAAGGATCTCCGCAGCACGGCCATACGCCGCTTCCCACGAGGTCTCCTTGAGCGCTCCATCCATACGCACGGACGGACCCGTGGGCCGATCCTCATTGAAGCGGCGGTAGGCCAGGCGATCTTCGTCCGGGAGCCAGTAGGCATTCACCGCAGGGTTCTCGCGCGGCGTGATGCGAAGCACCAGATTGTCACGCACCCAGTAG
The DNA here is from genome assembly GCA_951812585.1 of Rhodothermales bacterium. Lineage (GTDB taxonomy): Bacteria > Bacteroidota > Rhodothermia > Rhodothermales > Bin80 > JAAXGV01. The sequence continues at coordinate 2,042,784 of OX638318.1, forward strand.
TAGCAGTTGGATCCCTTGGCGTTGGTGGTGGTGATGGACGGCGTGGAGCTCATCTCCCAGATGCGCGCCTGAAACCTGAAATCCGCGGAGGTCAGTGCCCCCACGGGACACAGGTCGATCACGTTCATGGAGTAGGGCTCGTCGAAGGTTACCCCCGGCGGCGTCATTGGGTAGTTGCGGACGCTGCGCTCGATGATGGTCAGCTGGTGACTCTTCGAAATCTCGTCGGTGAAGCGGGTGCACCGCGTACAGTTGATGCAGCGCTCTGCATCCAATACTACGCGCGGGCCCAGCTTGACCTTCTTCGGCTTGTGCGTCTTCCGAAACTCAAAGCGCGACCCCTCTGGCCCGTACTTGTAGGCCTGAATCTGGAGCGGGCACATGCCGGCCTGGTCACAGATAGGACAGTCCAGCGGGTGGTTGATCAGCAGAAACTCCAGCGTGTCCTGCTGGGCGCGTCCGACCTTTTCGCTCGTCCGCTTCGTGTGAATAACCTGGCCGTCTGCCAGCGTATGGCTGCAGCTGGTCTGCAGCTTCGGAAAGTAGCGGATCACGGGCTCGCCGCTGTCGCTACGCTCCAGTTCACCCGTGGCGCGGTTGCGGACCGGCGCGCCGACATCGACCAGGCATTGCCGACAATTCGCCGGCACAGACATGCTCGGGTGATAGCAGAAGTGCGGCACCTCGATGCCATGATCCAGACAAAACTGGAGCAGGCCTGGACGCCCTTCGAATTCGTACTTCCGGCCGTCTATAGTGACGCTCGGCATGATCGCGTACCGGTTTACTGTGGTGCGACCATGACGCCAGTCGCCATCATGGCCAAGCTGCCCCGCTGCATGGCCATGCCTGCGTCTTGGCTGTAATGGTGCTGCATGGCGGCGTCGGCCCTATCCTGCTGCAGGATCCCCTGCGCAATGGCGTGCCGCCCGCTGATGTCTGTCGGCACGGTAAAGGCGTAGTCTCCGCTCCCGGTTCGAGCCACATCCACGCGGATGCTTTGGCCCTCGAGACTCTGCAGGGTAAGCCAGCAGCCCTTCATCTGGCAAACGGCGTGAACCGTTCCCGCCACGGCGACCACATCACCGTTGTAGAGCGCACTGTCGGCGATGACTGCTTCTACGGCTATGGCCGCATGGGCCGACACGGGCTCCCCGTAGATGTCGTATCCCTCCGGGGCCGGGGCCGCGCACGCCATCAGCGTGAGGATGGTCAGAAGTAATGTATATCTCATGCGGCTGCGGATTGTGCGGCCCAGACAGATTGGCGGCATTTGGCCTCAAAATCTGCTCTGAACCGGTTGATGGTGTTGCGAACGGGCCAAGCTGCGGCATCTGCCAACGCGCATACGGTGCGCCCTTCCATCTGGTCGCACAGCTCCAGCAGGAGGTCCAAATCGCGCGTATTGCCTTGGCCTTCGTCAATGCGGGTGACGAGATTCTCTATCCAGCCCGTGCCTTCGCGGCAAGGCGTGCACTGGCCGCAGCTCTCGTGGTGGTAAAAGCGTGCCACGCGGCGCAGAAAAGCCACCATGTCGGTGTCCTCGTCCAGAAACAGCATTCCCGCCGTGCCCAGCATGGAACCCGCCTTATGCAGACTGTCGGCATCCATGGTGACGCCCTCGATCATGTCAGCCCGCAGGACGGGGACAGACGCGCCGCCAGGGACCACGGCCTTGAGCTTTTTGCCGCCACGCATGCCGCCGGCGACCGCAAGGAGGTCCGTAATGAGCATGCCCGAGGGGTATTCATACACGCCGGGCCTGTTGACATGGCCGGAGATTCCATAAAGAATAGGCCCCGGGTGCGTGGGCGCACCGATGCTTGCAAACCAGTCGGCGCCTCGCTCGATGATCAGCGGCACGCATGCCAGCGTGTCCGCGTTGTTGATGGTCGTTGGATAGCCCCAGATGCCGCTCTGGGCAGGGAAGGGCGGCTTGATGCGCGGATAGGCGCGCTTGCCCTCCAAGGACTCCATCAGGCTGGTTTCTTCACCGCAGATGTATGCACCCGCCCCCTTGTGGACGATGATATCGGATGAGAAGCCCAGGCCCATGATGTTCTTGCCAACCAGATTGGCTTCGTACGCCTTGGCCAGCTCTGTCTCGATGAGCGTGATCCAGTCCGCAAACTCGCCGCGGATGTACAGGTAGCAGGCCTTGGCCGAGATGGCATAGTTGGCGATCAGGATCCCCTCCAGCATCTGGTGGGGATTGTATTCCATCAGCTGCCGGTCTTTGAACGTCCCGGGCTCGCTCTCATCACCGTTACAGCACAAATATCGGGGTACCGCCGGATCCACCGGGGGCATAAAGCTCCACTTCAAGCCTGTAGGAAACCCCGCGCCGCCGCGCCCTTTGAGGCCGCTCCGTTTGACAATGTCGGTGACCTCTCTGGGGCTGTTGTGCGTGAGCACGCTGCGCAAGGCAGCGTAGTCGCCGTAGATCGACAGCTTGTGCAGGTCCTTGACGGGCGGCAAAAGCACCCGCTGATAACTTTGCCAGTTGCCTGCCTTCGTCGCCATGCTCAGCGCGTCCTGACGGCTATGGGCAGGGCTGCGTATTCGATGGTGCTTTCCACATCCGTGCGACGATTGCCGCCCATTTCATCCTCGTCCTGTGGCAGCGTGACACTGGTAAAGCCTGGCATCCGGCCTGCGCGCAGCGCCGCGATAAGCGCGTCCACCTTCTTTTTCGTCAGGCAGTAGACGAAGGGTCCGTTGGATACCTGCAGCATGGGTGCGGAGCCGCACGCGCCCAGACACTCCACCTCCTGCAAGGTGAAGCAGCCATCCGCTGTCGTTTCACCGGCATGGATTGCCAGTTTTTCTTCAAGGTAGTGCAAAATGTCGCAGCCGCCTGTGAGCTGGCACGAAAAGCACGTGCAGACGTCAAGCACATACGTGCCCTTCTTCTCTTTGAAGTACTGTGTATAAAAGGTCGCCACGCCGTAAACCTGGGCATAGGGAATATCCAGCTCCGTGGCCACCAGGCGCAGCACCTCCGGAGGCAGAAACCCGAACTTTTCCTGCGCCAGCCAAAGCACCCACATCACAGCGCCATCCGGCGTCGGATACTGCGACACCCAGCGCGCAATGCGGGCCTTCTCTTCGGCGCTGAATACCAGCTCCTGCTCCGAGAAGTGCGGCGCGGGATTGCGCTCCGGCAGCGCTACCACGGGATTCTTGATGAAGTCAGTCATGCTGCTATTTGTCCGCTTCGCCCATCACGGGGTCGATCGATCCGATCAGAACGACGATATCGGCCACCGGATGACCCTCCATCATGGACTCCAGTCCCTGCAGGTTGGTAAAGGACGGGGCATTGATGCGCGCCCGCCAGGGGCAGCCTGTGCCGTCGCTTTCCAGGTAGAATCCAAGCTCACCCTTGGGCGACTCTATGGCATGATACGCGGTCGCTCCCTGAGGTGGCACGACACCGGTCTCCGTGTACATGAAGTCATGTATCATGCCCTCCATCGAGTAGTATACTTCACTCTTGGACGGATACGCAGCCTTGGCATCCCCGGAGCGGATCGGGCCATCCGGGAGTCGGACCAGGCACTGTTCAATGATCTTGAGGCTTTCCAGCATCTCCTCCATGCGGACATGGTACCGCGCGAGGCAGTCCCCTTCATCGCGCAGTGGAATGACGAAGTCCACTTCGTCGTACTTGAGATAGGGCTCGAAGGCACGGATGTCATAAGGCACGCCACTGCCGCGCAGGTTTGGGCCGGTCAGGCCCAAATCCAGCGCTTCCGCCCTGGATACGATGCCCACGTTGCGATTGCGCTCAATCCAGATGCGATTTCGGTTCAAGAGTTTGCGCCAGCCCTGGATAATGCCCTGGTAGCGGCTACTGAAGTCCTTAATCATCTCAATGGCCCGGGGGCTCAGGTCGGTTACCAGCCCCCCGATGCGGCTATGGGACACGGTGAAGCGCGCACCGGAGACTTCATCGAAGATGCTGTACAGATCTTCGCGGCCTTGGAATGTCCACAGAAAGACCGACACGGCCCCCGCGTCCATCAGACCCACCCCCAGCCATAGCATGTGGCTGGACAAACGCGCCAGTTCGCACATGATCATGCGGATCCATTGGGCCCGCTCGGGCACTTCAATGGCCACCAGCTTTTCCACCGCCATGCACCAGGCGACGTTGTTGGCGTAGGGCGCCAAGTAGTCCATGCGGTCGGTATACGGCATGAACTCCTGGTAGGTCTTGCTTTCGGCAAGCTTCTCGATGCCCCGATGCAGATAGCCTATATCGAGGAGCGCCTTGTCGATCCGTTCCCCGTTGAGCTTCACCAGGCAGCGCAAGACGCCGTGCGTGGCCGGATGCTGCGGCCCGATGTTGAGCGTCATCTGATGCTCCAGGACATCGTCCGACAGATCGGCCGGTGCATGGCCACGACGCTGTTCCAGCCAGGCATCCTTGCTTTCGAGCCTCGCTGCGATGGCTTCGTTGTGGCGCGGCCAAAAGGAAAAGGCGTCCCGGGATGATGTGTAGTCCTGGAGCGTGGCCATACTACTTACTGGAGCGCGGTTCTTCGTAGCTCTTTACGGGCTTCTGCCCGTGGGCCGCGGCATACGGATCCATGGTGAGCGACCCTTCAGGCGTCTGCGGCGGGAGCGGAAGCGAACCCGGGATGCCGAGCAGCGGAAACTCTTTCCGCTGCGGATAATAGGCGAAGTCCTCCGGCATGTACATGCGACGAAGGTCTGGGTGGCCCGCAAAGGTGATGCCCAGCATGTCGAAGCATTCGCGCTCGTTCCAGTCGGCTGCCTTGAAGATGCCCGTGACGGACGGCACCGTGGCGGCGTCTTCCTCCACGCGCACCTTGAGGCGAATGCGTTGCCGGCCTGCCACATTGACGAGGTTGTAGTAAACCTCAAAGCGCCCGTCTTCCACGAACCGGTCTACGCCCCCCAGATCCACCAGGTAGCTATAGCCGAGGTCTTCCTTGAGGTATCGGCACACGGCCACGATCTGCTCCGCGGCAATGTATACGGTGTGTTCGCCTGCGTAGGTGAGGTGATCCTGCACGGCCGGGCCGAACGCTTCGCGCAGCGCCTGAACCGTATCTGCCACCTCGGTCGTTGCCTTCGCGTGCGGATTGGTCTCATCCCCCCGCGGCGTGTCAGCCGGCGTAAAGTGAAACTTGAGTGCCATGCTATGGCTGCTCCACGGAATGATCTCTCAGCACATCGGGCTCTGCCTGCTGGATACCGCTGGAGGTGACCATCAGGGGTGCTGTGTCTTTGGGCGAAGCACGCTGCGGCCCAAACGCATAATCTTGCTTGATCGAGTACTGGTTGCGGATCTTCTCCTGGATGTCCATAAGCGCATGGATTACGGCGTCGGGCCGCGGAGGACACCCGGGAATGTACACATCGACCGGCAGGAAGTTATCGATGCCCTGCACGACGCCGTAGCATCGGTGCATGCCGCCGGAAGAAGCACAAGCGCCCATGGCAATGCACCACTTGGGGTCGGCCATCTGATCCCATACGCGGCGAATTGCGTGCGCCATCTTGTAGCTGCACCAGCCGGCAACAATCATCAGATCCGCCTGCCGCGGCGAAAACCGCATGGCCTCGCTGCCGAAGCGAGCCACGTCGTATTTCGGCCCTGCAAACGCCATCATCTCTATGGCACAGCACGCCAGGCCCATGGGCATAGGCATCAGCGAATTGGACCGAGCCCAGTTGACTACGGCATCGACCGTCGTCGTGAGATAGCCGCTGTTTGGATCCATGCGTCCGCGCGTGATGGGCCGCGTTTAATGAAAAAGCAAGCCGGCGGTTTCGCTAGTCAAACTCCAGGCCTCCCTTCCTGATATCGTACAAGAGCCCTACCCCGAGCACCAGGATGAATATTGAGACCACCGCCAGCACGCCGATACCTTCGCCCGCGGCAAGAAACTCCTGGAAGCTGACCGCCCACGGATACAGGAAGACCACCTCCACATCAAAAATGATGAAGATCATCGCCACCAGGTAGAACTTCACCGAGTACCGTTGCCGCGCCGTGCCGATTGGGTCCATCCCGCTTTCGTAGGCACCCTCCTTGATCGGATTGGCCCGGCGCGGGCCCAGATACCGGGCCGCAAGGAGCAAGGTCAGCGCCAGCCCTGCGGCCAGCGCCAACATCAATAAGAGCGGCACAAAATCTGCAGGCATGGGCTAAGGTTCCTGCGATTACCACCCGGCATTGTAAAGAAGGCGCAAGGTGCCGACACGCCCGATCTTGGGCGCGCCGATGAACTCGCGATGCAAGTTGTCGGTGATGTTTGAAACGTTCAGATCCGCCCGGAGTCCCCTGCGGATGTCATAGCCGATCCCCAGATCGAGCAGGAAATACGGTTCCACTTTTCCGATATACTGCCCGCTGACCATCTGAAACCCGTCCACATAGCGTCCCGACGACGTAATGGAAAGCCCATTGTCCAGGCGATAGGAGCCGCCGAGCTTGAGCTTCAGCGCGGGCGCGTTAAGCGCCAGCACTTGGGACTCTGATTCTTCGCCTGTCTCGGTATGGTCAAAATAGTCATCACTGACCCACGACAGGTTGGCAAACAGCGACAGGTCATCGGACGCCAGGATTTGTATGGCCGCATCCGCACCGAAGTAGCTGATGTGCCCGAAGTTCGGGTAGGTCACCAGCAGCTCGGGTATGTTGCCGATCCCGGCATGGCTTTCTGCCGTCTGCACAATCCCGACCGGTGTCGTCGCGCCCGGTAGCTGAGATCCGGCGATACCCACCAGGAGCGCCGCTGCCGCTTCCGGCGTCAGCTCCAGGCCGCCGAGCGTACCGAGAAGGTCCAGAAGCATCAGCAGCGGGTCATTGTTGGCGATACCGTCCGCCAAATCGCGCGTCAGGTCCTGCGTAAGCGTGGGCACCAGCACAAAAGGCGTCTTCATCTGCAGTCCGCCGATGAAGTTTCGCTTTTCCGAGCGATAGACATCGATCGCCAGGAGTATGTTCTCGCTGACGATGCCTTTGTACCCCACCTCAATGGTGGAGGAGCGCTGTGGCTTGATGCCGGGCAGTGGCTGCAGTTCGTTGTCGGCTATAGGATCGATCTGCAGGGAACTGATGTTGAGCAGGCCCAGCTGACCAGGGCTGAAGCCTTGTACCTGGGTCTGGTCCGGGTGCAAGAGCGCTTTGACCGTTCCCATCTGTGTGGTCAAGAGGTCCAGCAGCGCCGGATCAAGGCCCAGCGACTCTATGAGCAGCGCCGCCAGGTCTTCGTCGGGAATGGCTGCCATGCCCTCGTACATCAAGCCGTAGATCATATCCGTTGGAAGGCCCACCGGCGCATCGCTGCCTTCAAGCCCTGGCAAGAGACTGGAGGCTACCAGGTCCGTGGGTGCGCCGAGGCTCAGATAAGCAGGGTTGCGGTTCCATGTGTACCCGTCAACACCGCCGCGTCCCCGTATGGGGAGAAAGGCGTCCGGGCCTATCGGCAGACGCGCGGCAAGAAGATCCAAAAACAGCGAGGTTGCCGAAGGATTGACGTAGGTGCTGTTGTAGGTCAGGCGGAAGCTGTTGGCGGTCGAGGGCTTGAACACAATGCCCGCCCGCGGCGAGATGCGCACCTTGTCAAAGACGTTGTGATAATCGCCGCGAATGGCAACGACCACATCCAGCTTGCTGCTGAGCTCCGTCTTGGACTGTACATACCCGCCGAACTCCTGGACAGCGTCGTTGTCCTCATTGCGCCCGTATACAGTGCCATCAGAATTCGGTGACAAGAACTCCAGATCGACGCCGAAAACCAGCTCCTCACGACCACCGATGTGCATGTCGTATTGCGCCTGAATGTTCGTCTGCGTAGACAGCTCAATCACAGGGTCGCCGTTGTAGACGTACGAGTCGCCCGAATCATTTCTGTTTAGGTAGGCCTGCGCAAAGAAGGGGCCGCTGTTAAAGCGGGCCTGCATGAAGGCGGAATAATAGCCCGAGCCTTGGATGGTGCCAATCCCGCTGAGCACCGCGGAGTGTACGCTCCCGAGCCCACCATTGAGCACGAGCGACGTTCGGGAGTTGAAACGATACTCCGCATAGGCTGACAGCATCGATTTCCTGAACTTGTTGTCGCGCGGTCCGTCGATGTACAGCTGTTGCGCATCCACTTCGTCGGGGCACTCGCTGAATCGCTGCTCCTGCAGCAGGGTCGCATCGCACGATTCCAATTCAAAGTCATTTGCCCGGCCATAGGTGCCGGTCAGCTTGAGTCCGAGCTTTTCGCCGACGACTCCGGCAACGCGGCCCTGGAAGTTCATGAGCGAGCGCTGCCCGCCGCCCACCGCGATGGTCGCGCCGGGATAGGAGAAAGCATCCTTAGTGATGTAGTGGATCACGCCGGAGTCTACGCCTGGGCCATACAGCGCTGCCCCGGGGCCTCGCACCACTTCGACGCGCTCGATATCTATGGGGAGGCTCGGCATGATGCTGTGCAGATTGACGCCGATCACGGCGGCACCCGCCTGCCGGTAGTCCGTCATCACATGCGCAGCGCCGTTGAAGGCGCTGTTGAAGCCGCGCAATACGACCTCATGACGGTCCACGCCGGTTTGCGCGATGTCCAGCCCCGTCACATTGCGCAGTGCTCGCACCGCGGTTTGGGGCGCTTCGATCTCGATTTCGCGCGCGTTGATGACGCTGATGGATGCGGGTGCTTCCAGCACCTTTTCCTGCTGCCGTCCTGCTGTGATCTGGACCGGATCAAGCTCAATGCCGGGCACGAGTTCTATATTGATTTCCGCGATCTCAAAGGCCACAACCGTGATCGTCCTCTCAGCATTCTGGTAGCCGGTGTAGCTGATGAGCAGGTCATACGTCCCTGTTCTGATGAGGTTTACCGTAAAATTTCCGTCGATGTCCGTGGTGGTGCCCTGGGTCGTTCCCTCGATGGTCACATTGGCTCCTGGCAGCGGTTCTCCGGTGTCAGCGTCCATTACCCGGCCTGTGATCGTACCGGTCTGAGCCCAAAGCGGTGCAGCGCAAAGCAGCAAAACTATGATTGAAGTAAGTATTCGCATGGGAGTCCTCAGAAATTATGAGAGCGGTGTGCAAGTCCCGGCAAAATACAGGATTCAGTGCAGAATGTCTAGTCCAGGCCGACCCTCTTGAAGATGGTATCGACCCACCGCACATGATACGCGTCGTCGAATGCTTCGACCACATCCTTTTTCGTAAGGTGCGCCATGATGCCGGCGTTCGCCGCCACCAGCGTCTGAAAGGGCTTTTCTTCGGCCCATGCCTGCATTGCGCACGGCTGCACCAGATCGTAGGCCGTTTCGCGGCTCAGACCTTTCTCAATGAGCTTCAGCAGCACGCGCTGGCTGTTGTGCAATCCGAATGTCCGCGCCATGTTGCGGCGCATGTTCTCAGGATACACCACCAGGTCGCGCACGATACGACAGGTGCGGTGCAGCGCATAGTGCACGAGGGTGGTGCTGTCGGGCAGCAGTACGCGCTCGGCGCTTGAGTGCGAGATGTCGCGCTCGTGCCACAGCGCGACGTTTTCGCAGGCCGCCACCATGTATCCCCTCAAGAGGCGCGCACAGCCAGTGATGTTTTCGGAGCTGATCGGGTTGCGCTTGTGCGGCATGGCCGACGATCCCTTCTGGCCTGGTCGAAAGGCTTCTTCCGCTTCGCGTACCTCGCTGCGCTGCAGGTGTCGCACCTCTACTGCGATCTTTTCCAGCGTCGCACCGATGAGTGCGATCGTGCTCACATAGCAGGCGTGGCGATCCCGCTGGAGCACCTGCGTAGAGATCGGCGCAGGCCGTAGGCCAAGCCGTCGGCAGGTTAACTCTTCGATCTCCGGCGGAATATGGGCAAAGGTCCCCACGGCGCCCGAAAGTTTGCCGACGGCCACATCCTCGGCTGCCGCCGCAAATCGGGACTGGTTGCGCTCCATCTCCGCATGGTACAGGGCCATCTTCAGTCCGAGGGTGGTGGGCTCGGCGTGTATGCCGTGGGTGCGACCCATCATGAGCGTGCGCTTGTGCTCCAAGGCCTTGGCGCGCAGCACCATCAGCAAGCGATCCATGGCGGCCAGTATCAGCGCGCTCGCTTGCCTCAGCCGGATGCCCCAGGCCGTATCCACGACATCGGAAGAGGTCAGGCCGTAGTGAATCCATTTCTTTTCGGGTCCTAGGGACTCGCTCACGGCGCGGGTGAAGGCCACCACATCGTGCCGCGTCGTCTTTTCTATCTCATGGATTCGGGCAAGATCAAAGGTGGCCGTGTCGTACAGCTTTGCAACATCTTCCGGCGGTATGACGCCGATCTCGGACCATGCCGCGCAAGCCGCCAGCTCCACCTCCAGCCAGGCCTCAAACTGGGCCTGTTCGCTCCAGAGGGCCTTCATTTCGGGACGCGTGTAGCGGTCTATCACGACGAAACGTGCGGGCTTTTACAGAATATCGCGCTTTTCGCGCAGTGCAATGTAAAGTCGTTTGCGTGCGCGATGGAGATGGGCTTTGACGGTGCCCAGCGGCAGCTCCAGTTCGTCCGCGATCTCTTTGTAGGATTTTTCCTGCTGGTGGCGCAGCTTGATAACGTTTCTGAACTTATCCGGAAGCGTGCAGATGGCCTGCTCGATCAGCTGTTGCCGCTGCTGGCTGATGATGCGCTTATCTGGACGCATCGTATCGTCCGGCACGTCTTGGGGACGCGTGCGCTCGCCCGAACGCACCGGCCTTTCCAGCGAGATGGTCTTGATGCGCCGCTTCCGCAGGAAGTCGATGGCGTGGTTGGTCGCAATCCGGTAAAGCCAGGTAGAGAATGCGTAGTGGGTTGAGTACGAGCCCAGGGCATTGAACGCCTTTATGAAGCTCTCCTGCACCAGATCATCCAGCACCTGGTCGCCTGCATTCGGCTCCGAGCGGACCGTTGCTTTGATATGATGGTGCAGCCCGTTGGAGTACTTCTGCACCAGCACCGCGTAGGCGGCCTGATCGCCGGCCAGTGCGCGCTTTACCAAGGTGCGGTCCTGATCGCTACTGGTCGATGCAGTCTGAGGCTCCTTGGAATGATGCATGCAGGAGTCGTTGGAAGGGGCCTCAATCTATGATTCAGAGGTGCTGCTGGTGCGGCTACGTCTTTTGCGTTCCGGCTCCACGGCAACGCGGCGCGACTCCTTGAATGTACTCAGCACGATACTGGTATGCGTGCTGGTGACACCCGGCCAGGCCTGGATACGTGACAAGAGATTTTCCAGGGAGGCCGTATTACGGGTACGCGCCTTCAGAATGTGCGTACCCTCACCCGTGATGGAATGGATTTCGAGGATTTCAACGCAGTCACTCAGGTAATCCAGCATTGGCTGATACCTGCTGGACGTATCGACCGAGACGCGAATAAATGCCGTGATGTCGTGGTGCAGCTGCTTGGCGTCGAGGACGGCATGATAGCCCTGGATGATGCCGCGTTGCTCCAGCTTCTGCATGCGGTCGCTCACGCTCGGCGCGGTCAGTCCCACGTGCTCTGCGATCATGCTGCGTTTGATGCGACCATGATCTTGCAACAGGCACAAGATGGTTGCGTCAATCTCGTCTATGCGCCACATGGAATGGGACCCTGAAGAGGCGGGAACTTCAACAAACGACTCCCTTGCCACACGGATCCCAAGGGTGCTCGTTGCACGTCGCAGCATCGCACGCTTCCCGGGCGACGGGAGCGGTCAGGGCACCGCAGCGGAGACGCTGACTGGAGCAAGGCGGCCATCATTCTGGCAGCGCGTTCAGGGTCGCCCCGCTGCTGGGCATGGGCCAGTCTGCCATCGCTGCATTCCATCAAACCATGCGCCACGCAAGCGCCAAAAGTCTTCCTCCTGCCGGTACATTATACGGAAGGCGCAAGATGCAGGGCTGGCCCTGCGCGCGCTTGTCCCGCCAGGCGCGATTCCGGCACCGGTGCTTCGCCTTTCCTTTCTGATTCCTGTTGCGCACGGGCGCTGGCACGAAGTGCCCGCTTCTTCAGTGGACATGCATCCTGCATTACTTCGACCTGCGCACAGGCGCGCTGGTGCCCCTACCGATGGCACGTTTCGCCGCTACGCACCGGCTGCATCCAGGTGCGCAGGTACCACGGCAACGATGCGGAGTGGTCCTCCGCTGCCGCCTCGGATCTTCATAGGCAATGCGATGACATCAAAGCCTGCGGTCGGTAGGCGGTCTAGGTTGGCTATGTTTTCAAACACGGGGATGTTGGCGGCAAACAAGGCCTGGTGGGCCTCGAAACGGGTGGACTGACCATAGTCGATACTGGGCGTATCCAGCCCGATAGCGCTGATCGCGCGCTCGCTGGCAAGCCATTGCGCCGCCTCGGGGTGCAGGCCAGGAAAATGCAGCGCAGCCACGGCTTCGGGGCCTAGCAAGCCGGTACCAAGGTACTGGGCACGATCCGGCCAGTACCGGCCGTACCCCGTTTTCAACAGAACAATGATGCCTGCTGGCAGCGGGCCGTTTATGGCCTCCCAGTCCAAAAAGTCCTGAACGGTAACCTGATAGTCACGGTCGGCCAATGCAGCGGCTGTCACGTCAATCACGACAGCCGGTCCCATCAGTCGCTCAAGGGGGATCTCGTCTGCGGCCCACTGGCCTTCCGAAAAGTGCACAGGCGCGTCCAGGTGCGTACCTCCGTGCTCAGCGGCCTCGAAGCTGTTGGCCTCATAGTAGTACCCTGCATCCTGCCAGCCTTTGGAGCCTTCGATCAGGGCGAATCCGCCCGCGGTGGGCCAGTAGATGGTAGCGTCATCGAACGCGTAGGTCAAGTCCATGATGGTTCCTTGCGGCCAATCGCCATCCGGGGGTGCCGGCGATTGGCATGCCGCCGCGGTCAATGCGCACGCAAACGAGAGAGCCCTGAAGCGCATGGGTCGAGTGGATTGCTGAGCAGGTTCATTGGACCCACAAACCGCAGAATGCGTTAATGAACACGCATCGGGCCCATAGCTCAGTCGGTTAGAGCAGCGGACTCATAATCCGTCGGTCGGGGGTTCAAGTCCCTCTGGGCCCACCGGTCGCGGGATCAGCTTAATCTACGCAGTGGCGCAGTGCAGTGTGGGATTCCGCGGAGCCTTATTGCATCCTCCGTAGTCCGCAGCAGGCCGCGCCTCTGGATCGATCCAGCTACGCGAATCCCAACAGCCGACCCCCTTGGTAGACCGCCAGTGAGGCAACGTACGCCAGTCCCGTCATGTACAGCCACATCACTGCGGGCCAGCGCCAGGTGCCAGTTTCACGGCGGGCAATGGCCAAGGTGCTCATGCACTGCAGAGCAAACACAAAGAAGACCAGAAGGCTGAGGGCGACCAGCGGTGTGAAGACCGGTCGCCCGTCTGGATATCGGTCTGCCTTGAGCTGATCGCGCAGCGCGAGGCTTGTTTCATCTGCTTCCGCTCCTACGCTGTAGATAATGCCCAGCGTGCTGATGATCACCTCGCGCGCCGCAAAGGCTGTCACGATGCCGGCGCTCATCTTCCAATCAAAACCCAAGGGTGACATCACAGGCTCTAGGGCCCGCCCCATAAGTCCGATAAAGCTGCTGCGGATGTCTGCGGCCTGTGCTGCCGCCGTAGAATCTATCACTGCACCTTCGGCGGCCTGCAGCGCGCCAGGCGTGCTGGGCCTCGGATAACTGGACAGAAACCACAACACCACGCTGCAGGCGAAGATGATCTTGCCCGCACGCACGGCAAAGATCTGCGAGCGCTGCATCATGCGGCGCAGGACCTGGGTCAGGCGCGGCCTCCGGTACGGCGGAAGCTCCATCACGAAGTAACCCCCGGAACGCTTGAACACAAAGCGCTTGAGCACCCAGGCCGCCACGACCGCCATCACGGTGCCCATGAGGTACATCGAGAACATCGCCAGCCCTTGGTAGCCCACCACGCCGAATAGCTTGCCGGCAGGGATGAACGCTGCAATAAACAGCGTATAGACCGGCAGGCGCGCCGAACAGCTCATCAGCGGCGCTACCATGATGGTGATCAGCCGGTCTCGCTCGCTTTCAAGCGTGCGTGCGGCCATGATGCCGGGGATGGCGCAGGCGAAGGAGCTCAAGAGCGGCAACACGGAGCGGCCGCTGAGGCCCACCCGCTTCATGATCTTGTCCATGATGAAAGCCGTGCGCGCCATGTAGCCCGTGTCTTCCATCAAGCCCAGAAAGAAAAACAGCAGCAGGATCTGCGGAAGAAACACAACCACATTGCCCACGCCCACGATGACGCCGTCCACCAGGAGGTTGGCGGCCCACCCAGGTGATAGGAGCGTCCGGACGGCCCCACCCAATGCGCCGACCCCCGTTTCGATCAGATCCATAGCCGGCACGGCCCAGGCGAAGACTGCCTGAAACACCACTCCGAGCAGCGCTGCAAAGATCAAGGGCCCGAACACGCGGTGTGTTGCCACGGCATCGACGCGGTCCGAAAGCGACGCGATGCCTGTGGGCTGGTGCCGCTTTTTCACGCGGTGCACCAGCGGGTTGATCCACTGGTAGCGCCCCGCTACTTCCGCGTGGCGGTACGCCACGTTGCGGCTTTCCAGGTGCTGCCGGGCCGCCCCGACGGCCTCGACAAAGCCCGGCGCCTGCGCTTCCCACTGTGCCAGTACAGCATCTTCGCAGAGTGCCCGGAGCGCCTCCATGCGCCGCTGAGGCCCGGTCACGACGGGCTGCGCCGCTTGGTCCAACGCATCTTCCAAGGTGGGCAGGCGCGCTTCCACGACGGGCATCAGCGGCCATTGCCACGCCGGCGGCGGGGCAGGCGGGTTCAGGATGTGCGTGCGGAGTTCAGACAGTCCTTGGCCGCTTCGTGCGACCATGGGGACCACGGGCACACCCAGTGCTTCGGAGAGGGCTGCGACATCAATGGTCTCTCCCGCCTGTTCGGCTGCATCAATCATGTTGAGCGCTATCACCACCGGCACGCCCAGGTCCATTACCTGCGTCGCAAGAAAGAGGTTGCGCTCGAGGTTGGAAGCGTCCACGATGCATACGACGACATCGGGCGCGCGCTCCAGCCTACCCACCAGCATATCAAAGGCGATTCGCTCGTCCACAGACTTGGGCGCAAGGCTGTAGGTGCCTGGGAGGTCGATGATCTCCACATGTGCATGGCTTGCCAGGCGACCGCTCTTGCGCTCAACGGTAACCCCAGGGTAGTTTGCTATGCGCTGGTTTTGCCCTGTCAGCAGGTTGAAAACCGTGGTCTTGCCTACGTTCGGGTTGCCGGCAAGCACCACGCGGCGTGGTGCTTCTTTCTGATCAGATGCCGATGGGGCCAAGAGTTACGGCGCGGGCCGTTCGATGGTGATCAGTGCGGCTTCTGCTTTGCGAATGGAGAGGCGATAGCCCCGCACCCTCAAGTCCATAGGGTCTCCAAGCGGGGCCAAGCGCAGCACCTTGATCGTCGTGCCCGGCAAAAGGCCCATTTCCAACAGGCGCGCCGGTGCAAGCCCTGCTGCAAAGCCGGTGATCGTTGCCCGCTCCCCCGGCTTCAGCTCATTCAGTGTCACGAATCCACAGGTGTGCCGAGGACCATGCGCGCCATCTCCTCACGAAGGCCCACGCGGCTTCCGGCCACACGCACAATGACATCGCCTTTGTTCTTGAGCATGTTGACCAGTGCACCCTCGCATACGCCTACGTCTCGAAGCCGCTCCGCAGCTGCCCCCTGCACAGCCTGGACCACGAAGCACTCTCCGTCCTTGCAGGCTGTCAGGGCAAGTTCAGGATTGCAATACTGGCAACGCGTTGTCATGGGGGTCATTGGGTACGCCCTGTCGTCTGGTACACAATAATATCTATTTAGACCGAATTTAAATAGTGGCCGGGGAGCTTTTTTGCCGGCTGCGGGCATCTGAAGCCGGTTTTGTTGTGAATTGATGGGGAAGACTGGTTCGGGGGTGCGTGATGGTGTGTACTGATGGGGCTACCTTGGCCACACAAACCGGCGAAGAGCCTTGAGACTATCCTCTTTTTTTGGGCAGACGTTGCGCGAAGTGCCCACAGAGGCCGACACGGCCTCGTACGCGATGCTCTTGCGCGCGGGCTATGTTCGCCAACTGGCAGCGGGTCTGTTTTCGTATCTGCCTGCAGCGTGGCGTTCGCTGCGCAAGATCGAGCAGATTCTGCGTGAGGAGATGGACGCCATTGGCGGGCAGGAGATGTGCATGCCCGTCGTGCATCCCGCTGAGTTGTGGCAAGAAAGCGGGCGCTGGTACGAGATTGGCGACCCCATGGCGCGCTTCAAGGACCGACGTGGGCGCGACTTGGTACTGGCGATGACCCATGAGGAGGTGGTCGCAAGCCTTTGCAGGACGGAAATCCGGTCGTACCGGCAGCTCCCGCAGATGGTCTACCACATGCAGACGAAATTCCGCGATGAGCCGCGTGCCCGCGGCGGACTCATCCGGGTGCGGGAATTTGTCATGAAGGACTCGTACACACTGGACCTGGGCTATGAAGGCTTGCAGGCCCAGTATGAGTGCCACTATGATGCCTATTACCGCATCGGTGCACGCTGCGGATTGAAGTTGGTGGCCGTGCAGAGCGATCCTGGCATGATGGGTGGTAAGATGGCACACGAGTTCATGTATTTGAGCCCGATCGGCGAGGACTCGCTGGCCATCTGCGACGCAACCGGCTATGCCTCCAACCTGGAGATTGCCGAGTTCCGCAAGGAGCTAGACGATAACGGAGCACCGGAGCCGCTGCAGAAGGTACACACGCCCGGCGCGTCCACCATTGAGGACCTGGCCACATTCTTGGATATCTCACCGCGCCAGACCGCCAAGGTGGTGTTTTGCATGGGCAACTTCGGTACGGAAGCACCTGAAAAGCTGGTTGTCGGCGTGGTCCGGGGCGACATGGAAGTGAACGAGACGCAGCTCACATATTTGTCGGGTGCCAGCGAGCTCAGAGCTGCGCATGAGGAGGAGATCGAGGCGGCGGGCGGGACCGCAGGCTACGCATCGCCCCGCGGCATTGATCGCTCGAGAAGCGTCATTGTGGTGGATGATCTTGTGGCCCGTACCACCAACCTGGTCGTAGGTGCCAACGAAGTGGATTACCATTTCACCGGCGCCAACTATGGGCGGGATTATGATGCCGATGTGGTAGGCCCCATCGCGAAGGCGTATGACGGCGCTCCGGATCCTGTTGCCGGCGCCCCGCTGCGTATTGCGCGCGGCATTGAAGTCGGCAACATCTTTCAGCTGGGCACGCGCTACAGTGCCACGCTGGGGGCTCTCTACACCGACGAAAACGGACAGGAGCACCCTATCATCATGGGTTCGTACGGCATCGGTGTTGGCCGCATGCTGGCCTGCGTGGCGCAGGAGTACAGCGACGAGTACGGGCTGGATCTGCCCGTCTCCGTAGCGCCCTGGCATGTGGTGCTGGTTTCATTGGCGCGCAAGGGTCCGACCAGAGGCCAGGCGGAGGCATTGTACCAGGCGCTCATGGAGGCAGGCGTGGAGGTGCTGTATGATGACCGGGCGGTCAGTCCCGGCGTCAAATTTGCCGACGCAGACCTTCGGGGCATGCCATTCAGGCTGACCATTTCCGAGCGGTCATTGAAACGTGGGGGTGTGGAGTTTGGGCGGCGTCGCGCCAAGGATGTAGAGATCATACCCTTGGGAGAGGCCGTCGCGCGCGTTCAGCAAGCAATCCAGGATGCATTTGACCGGCTCGCCCAGGGGCTGGACGACCTGCCCACCTGGGCATCCGAGCAGCGCAGCGCGTAGAGACGTGATGCAGCGGCCATGCCGCCTGGGCATGGGATGCACGTGTCGGTTGTGAAGGGCGTGTATCTTGGCACAGCGCCTTGTCTGCATCCGCGTCGTCCTGCCTGGTCCGCCGATCTATGCATCACAGCCTTCTAGCCTGCTGTCCAGTCGTTCTGATCGGCTGCGCGGTGCTCCAATTCATATTGGGTGTGCCGTGGGCTGCGCAGGCGCAGCAGGCCGGCGAGCCTTTTGTTTGGACGCGGCTGCCAGATTTGCCCTTTCACTCCGAGGCAGCGGGCATCTGCACGGGTTCGGCTGGCGAGAGGCTGCTGGCAGCCCCGCGAACGGAAGCGGCGCGCGGCGACAGCGTCTGGACCCTTGGCCGCAGCGGCGCCTGGCGGCGCCTGCGCGTCGTTGACGTTGACCCACGGGGGACCACGAAGTCTGGAGCCATGCACTGCGCCTGGGGTGGCGCAATCGTGGCGCTCAACCTGCAGAATGATGTCGTGGAGCGGCGCAGGCTGCCGGGCCTTCCGCGCAAACTTGAAGCAACGAGCGTCGCCGTGGTGGGCGGCACGCTGTACGCAATGGCCGGGTCAGACATCTTTGCATGGGAAACTGCATCGGGATGGACTCCATTGGAGCATGGCCCGCAGGGGGTGCTGGTGCCCTTGGAAGGTACGCTGTACGTCTTGGGCACACGCGCAGCCTGGGCACTCGGACCCGCACGCCAATGGAGGCGGCTGCCGGATCCACCCACGGCCTTAGAGCCCGTGACGGCCGCAGCCCTAGGCCCTTCGCACATCGTTGCAATCGGCGCTGCAATTCGAAGCCAGCACCGCCCCATTATGGCCTATCACACGATCACAGGTACCTGGACGCCGATGAGCGCTTTGCCTACTGAGGTAGGCGTACCCGTAGCTGCGCGCGGGCGCGGCGGCCTCCTCGTCCTGGGACCAGTGTCGCAAGCCGCATACCGGGGAGTCGTCGGGCCTTCGACCAGCCGCCTGCGCGGTATAGACTTTCTGGTCCTCGGAGCATACTTCCTTGCGCTGATCGGGATGGGGCTTGCATTCTTCAGGCGCAGCGAGAGCGATACGGATTTCTTCTTGGCGCGAAGGAAAATCCCGTGGTGGGTGGCTGGCGTCAGCATCTTCGGCACGCAGCTGAGCGCCATCACGTTCATGGCGATACCCGCTACCGCGTACCAGGCAGACTGGGTCTATATCCTCGGGCAGGCCACAATCGTGCTTCTGGCCCCCGTCATCATCTACGCGTATCTGCCGTTCTTCCGCCGCCTGCAAGTAACCACAGCGTACGAGTACCTCGAGCAGCGCTTCAATGTCGCTGTGCGCCTGGTCGGCAGTGCTTCCTTTGTGCTCCTGCAGCTTGGCCGCATGGGCATTGTGATCTTCCTTCCGGCGATCGCGCTCACGGCAGTGACGGGAATGAACATCTATATGGCGATACTCCTTATGGGACTGCTCAGTACGCTGTACACCACCCTGGGCGGCATCGAGGCGGTTATCTGGAGCGATGTTCTGCAGGTGGTGGTTCTTTTGGGCGGCGCACTGCTCAGCCTGGTACTTATTGCAATAAGCGTGGACGGCGGACTTTCCGGGATCATTTCAACCGCAAGCGGACACGGCAAGCTGCGCATTGCGAACCTGACCTGGAGCCATACGGAGGCCGCGTTGTGGGTTGTAGTCATTGGATGGACATTCAGCAACCTCATTCCCTACACAGCAGACCAGACGGTGGTGCAGCGATACCTTACGACGCGCGACGAGCGGGCAGCCGCGCGATCCATTTGGACCAACGCCTTGCTCACTATTCCGGCATCGCTGTTGTTCTTCGGGCTTGGCACGGCACTCTTTGTTTTCTACCGGGAGAACGCAGAAAACCTGAATCCGATGCTGCCAACGGATGCGATATTCCCGCTGTACATTGTTCAGGAGTTGCCGCCGGGGATTGCCGGACTGCTGATCGCTGGAATCTTTGCGGCTTCCATGTCAAGCCTGGACTCCAGCTTGAACAGTGTTGCCGCAGCGATCGTGACGGACTTCTATCGACGGTTTAAGCGCGGCACAACGGCCGCACGGCGCCTGCGGCTCGCCCGAATGCTGACGCTGATGCTCGGCGCCGTGGCGACTGCCGTCGGATTGCTCATGGCCGCTTACGAGTTCGACTCGTTATGGAACGCGTTCCTGGAGATCATGGGCCTTTTGGGCGGTGCTTTGGCAGGCCTTTTCGCACTCGGGATTTTTACCCGACGCGCAAACGCGGTGGGCACCCTGATGGGTGCGGGCGTCAGCGGCATTGTCGTATGGTTTGTCAAGTCACAAACATCCGTTCATTTTTTGCTGTATGCAGCCGTCGGTGCCCTGACCTGTATTATTGTGGGCTACCTGGCCAGCGTCGCTTGGCCCCGGGGAGCACCGCCGCGGCCAGGCCTTACGCTGCATTACGCGGGTCATTGCCGCCGGAGCTCCTCCGTTGCCCGTTCGTGACCGCTGCCTGCTGCCTTAACGCATGACTTTGCCATGATTTCAAAGCCTTGCATGAGCCGCGCGGCTCTTCTGCTCCTAGCCGCCTGTATTTGTTGCATGCCGGTCAGTCGCGCCGGGTTTTCCCAAGAGCGTGCCGACTTCGTGCCCGGGCCCCGCGCGGCGGATATCGATGGCGGGTCGCCTGCGCCTGTCGTGGAAGTGGACCGCAACAGCCCCGTGTTTCTGGGCACACGGGACATCGGCACGGGAGATTTTGCTATTGGTGCCACGGTGCGCGTAATGATCCAAGGCGGCTCCGGGGCTGCGCTGAAGATGGGCGAAAGCTACTTCGGCTTTGACGGGCCTAACCGGGAAGTCTTTCTTTCTGGTGCGTTGGTGGGCCACCGTTATGTGCGGATCGCCGCCATGGACCAGCATGTGCAGGGGCCCGAATGGTTCGACCTAGCGGTGGTGCGGGAGGGGCCCGAAATACGCTTCTTCATAGGGAGTCAGGAGGTGCATCGCACCCGCAGTCTGGCCGCTATCGGCACTCCGGGCTTCACCTTTGCGTCCGTGGGCGGCCTTGCCCCGGTCCTGGGGGAGAATGTGATTCATATTGCGCGATTCAGCGCGACGGGCGCGCTCCAGAACGCCGGCGCTGTCCGTCCGCGCGGGTATCAGATTCCGACCATTGATCTGGCATCAGAAACGCATCGGCAGGTTATGGTGGACCGCGAACCTGGGCAGTACCTCGGGCATCCAACGACTGTGCTTCTGGAGGATGGCAAGACCATGATAGCGGTCTATCCGAAGGGGCACGGCGCTGGGGCCATTGTGATGAAGCGAAGCGAAGATGGCGGACGCACATGGAGCGAACGTCTCGGCGTGCCGGAAAACTGGGCGACATCGCGCGAGGTGCCGACGCTGTACCGGGTGGTGGACAAGGCCGGTGTCGAGCGACTGATCATGTTTTCCGGGCTGTATCCGATCAGGATGGCGACTTCGGAAGATGAGGGTGTCACATGGACATCGCTGGAGCCGATTGGGGACTTCGGCGGCATTGTGGCGATGTCGGATCTTGTGCGCACCAAAGGTGGCGACTACCTGGCCTTCTTTCACGACGACGGGCGCTTCATTAAGGGCGAAGACAATACGCACGGTCAGTTCTACGTCTATAGTACACGGTCGGCAGACGGGGGACTGTCGTGGTCTCATCCTGAGGTTGTGGTTAGCCACCCTACTGCACATCTGTGTGAGCCCGGCATCATCCGCTCTCCCAACGGAGACCAGCTCCTGATGCTGCTGCGTGAAAACAGCCGCCAGTACAACGCGTTCTTTTCCACGTCTGATGACGACGGTAGAACGTGGAGTACACCCGTGGAGCTTCCTGGTGCGCTTACGGGTGATCGCCACCAGGCGGTCTACGGGCCAGATGGGCGCCTCTTCGTTTCCTTTCGTGACCGGACGCATGACTCGCCCACCTGGGGAGACTGGGTCGGCTGGGTCGGCACGTACGAGGACATCATCGAAGGCCGGGAGGGGCAGTATCGGGTGCGCCTCATGGATAACCACAAGGCAGCCGACACGGCCTATCCGGGCGTAGAGATATTGCCGGACGGAACGATCGTAACGACAACCTACGGGCACTGGACTGAGGGTGAAGAGCCCTATATCATGAGCGTACGATTCACGCTGGAGGAACTGGATCAGAAAGCCCGTGCTGCAAAGGGCAATCAGCGGCCTGACACGCTGCGCTAATCCCCGCTAAAACAACGTAGGCAGCGTTGGGGGAAACGGCCCCGAAAACAGCCGCTACACACCCCAAAATGCCCGATCTTTCGCCGCTTGCACCCGCATATCCGCCCTATGCGCCCCAAACTGCTGGCCTGCAGGGCCAATCAGGCATTTTTCGGGCAAGCACTAATTGGTGGTGACGGGGTTTTCCGGGCTTTTCGCATGGGCTTGGTCGAGCAGTAAGCTTCTGGCAGATTCACTGCTTTTCGGCATGCGCAGCTGAGCGCAGGCCTTCGTGTTGTGATAAGTGCAGAAATATCGAGTTATGGGCCCTTCACAATACTCACCCATACCTTGGGATCAGTACAAATCAGCGCACATTGTAGCTGCGTGGAACCGGATGTACACCAAAGTGTCGGATTAGCACACAAGGGTGTTTGTAGGCATCTTCACCTAGTGCAAGCAGCACGGCACGTCCGCATTGACTCACTTTGCGTTAGGGCGGGCACTGATAAGTGCGGGTATGCGTCGCGTCAGTTCGTCGGATGGAAGAATGATCATCGACGGTAGGCGCAGAAGCCGTACAAGGACATCCGTTGTTCCTGACAGACGCCGGAGTTGCGAGATGACCTGTGAACGGTAGAGCGCCTGACATCTTGAGCCAATGCGGGTTGCCTGCACCGGCTTAGCATGCCCCAGCACGCGGCGGAGAGATGCTGGATGTCAGGCAAACTGCTTGGGACGGGTAGACGCCGCAACTTGCGTAGACTTGTGATGACCGTAATCGAAAAAGGATACGACCGTGGCCCGGCGAAGTACTTTCACGGGCGCAAGGGGGTGCTCTCCGCCTTCAAGGAGCGCTGTGACCATGCGCTTGCCACTGGAAGGGGCACAACTTTCCTGATACAGGGCGCGCAGGGTGCGGGCAAGACCGCACTGCTCTACAAGTGCATGGAACAAGCCGAGAACAACGGATGGACGACACTACTGACAGACTACACGGCCCTTATTGATCCGCCAGTACTACGGGAGTTGCTGGGACTGAGCAGCAAACTTAACCAGGCGCTTCAACTTGGGAGCAGAGATGTCGCGGTGCAGGACGTGAAATTAGGCCCGGCCAGCCTGAAGCTTGGTGCTCCCAGCCTAGGCGCTCATGGTTTGCAGAGGCGAATGCAGCGCGTGCTGCGGAGTGCAGCTGGCAATCACGGATTACTGCTCGTTGTTGATGAAGCGCAGCACCTTGGCAACTTGCGTGACTACCGCTATCGAGTCGAGTTGGAAAATGTGCTCACGAGTATACACAACGGCACAGTAGGCGCGCCCGTGATCTTGCTGGTTGGTGGTCTGAGCACTACGGAAAATGCGTTTGATGCGTTTAGCATATCGCGGTTTGAAAACTCGTGCAAGGTCTATCTTCAGCGCTTAAGCCCCAAATCCGCACGGAATGTGCTGCGCGACTACCTGACCATCAGCGGACAGGTGCATGGCCAAGAGAAAGAACTCGATAGGTGGATCCGCGAAATGGACCAGCGTACACACGGCTGGCCGGCACATATTGCAGGGTGGGGCGAACTGGCTGCCGAAGTATTGCGAGATGATGGAGGGCAGCTCACCGCCGAGGCATGGGCGTCAGTGGAACAAGCCGGACGCGAGCGCGACAATAGCTACTACCAGAGTCGTACTTCGGGCACGAAGCCACGCGATGTTGATGCACTGGGGCGACTGCTTTCAAGAAAGGGACTCCACGCGGTGCTAACGGAGGAAATGGTGATCGCAAGCTTGGCGGGCAACCGTTCAGAAGAAGATGCCGATCGGGTGTTCCAGCACATTCTGCATAAAGGCATGCTAGCCTATACCGACGACGATTTCCTGGCAGTACCGATTCCGTCCATGCACGATTGGCTGGTAGCCCGCTATCAAAGGCGGCAGAGATATTCTGAAGCTGTGCGCAGGCGGAAGGAGGAGGACCTGGAGCTTTAGTCTACCTCACCCCAGCCGCGTAATCAATGTCATCATGGAGGAGGGCGCCGTCACATCGGACCTGTGGTTTGGCGCGCTCGTCGGTGCGGCTACGCCCGCCATCAGCGGCGAGCGGTATTCATCCGGTGAAGCGGCATCTGGCTCACCTACACCGCTGGCTCTTTGGATCCAATAGCGAGCGCTTCGTGCAGGATCTGCAATTCAAAAGAGGCGGTCAAAGTTGCCCTTGCCTGAACGCTGCCGAAGCCGTGCATTTTGTTTTGGCGTTTTTACTTTTGCAGCAAATCCAGGGATACAGTCCGCACACCAACTTGAGGTCTCTTCTCGTCACCGTGTCCACCAGGGAGCAGTGCGTACTTGGAGGCGCAGCCCGATGCCAGCGGTCTCATGTCAGATCGCTTTCGCGCGTCACCATGGCTACAAAGGCCTCGACGGACATTGGCCCGCGGTCTTCTCCAGAGCGGTGCCGGACGCGTACGGTATCGCTTGTAACCTCCTTGGCACCGATGACAAGCATATAAGGCACCTTTTCCGCCTGGGCTTCACGGATCTTGTAGCCCACCTTTTCGCTGCGCGCATCCAGGTGCGCGCGCACACCGCCTCGCAACAGCTGCTGGTGCACGCCGGCAGCGTACTCCACAAATCGCTCGGAAATCGTCAGCACACGAGCCTGTTCCGGCGCAAGCCACACAGGAAACGCCCCGCCACAGTGCTCGATCAGCACGCCGACAAAGCGCTCCAAAGAGCCGAACGGCGCCCGATGGATCATGGCGGGCCGGTGACGACGATCGTCTGCCCCCACGTAGGTGAGATCGAAGCGATCGGGCAGGTTGTAGTCCAGCTGAACCGTGCCCAGCTGCCACTCGCGCTTGAGCACATCGCGCACCATGAAGTCTACCTTGGGGCCGTAGAATGCGGCCTCGCCCAGGGCTTCATGATAGTCCAGGTCCATCTCCTGCACGGCCTCCCGAATGGCAGTTTCGGCAGCATCCCAGATGGCGGTGCTCCCCGCATACTTCTTGTGGTCCGCCGGGTCGCGCAGCGAAAGTTGCACACTGAAGTCCTCGAAGGAGAGGCTGCGTAGCACCTTGAGGGTCAGATCAATCGTGTCCTTTATCTCATCCTTGATCTGGCTGTGGCGGCAGAAGATGTGCGCATCGTCCACGGTGAACCCCCGCACCCGCGTCAAACCGCCCAGCTCACCAGACTGCTCGTAGCGATAAACCTGCCCGAACTCGGCGAGCCGCATCGGCAGTTCGCGGTAGCTCCGCCGACGATGGGCATAAATCTGGATGTGATGCGGACAGTTCATGGGCCTAAGCAAATACCCTTCACCATCCGCTGTCTCCATGGCCGGAAACTGACTGTCTTTGTAATAGGGATAATGACCGCTGGTCCGATACAGGTCTAGCCGCCCGATGTGCGGCGTGATGACCGGCAGGTAGTTGCGGCGCAGCTGCTCCTGTTTCAGGAAGGTCACCAGCGTGTCATGCAGCGTGGCCCCCTTGGGCAGCCAGAGCGGCAAGCCGGGCCCTACCTGGTCGCTGAAGGTGAACAGCTGGAGCTTGCGCCCCAAGACGCGATGGTCGCGCTTGCGCGCCTCCTCAAGCCTGGCCAGGTAGGCGTCCAGCTCAGTCCGGTTCTTCCACGCCGTGCCGTAGATGCGCGTCAGCTGGGGCCGCGCAGCATCCCCGCGCCAAAACGCGCCCGCCGTGGTAAGCAGCTTGACGCCGTTGGCCTTGATATAGCCTGTATGAGGCACATGCGGGCCGCGACACAGGTCAACGAAGGAGTCATGCTGATACACCGTGATCCCGGAGGCGTCGTCCTGGCCGTTGGCCAACTCCTGTATGAGCTCAATCTTGTACGGATTATCTTTGAACAGACTGCACGCCTCATCCACCGAGACCTCACGCACGGAGAAGCGGTGCCGCTCCTTGATGATCTCTTTCATGCGCTGTTCTATCCAGGCCAGATCGTTCTCCTTGGGCGGCCGGGGCAGATCAAAGTCGTAGTAGAACCGATCTTCTATGGGCGGCCCAATGGTAGGCTTGGCACCCGGAAAGCGCTCCAGCACGGCCTGTGCCATAACGTGCGCCGCCGAGTGTCGAATCTTGTACAGGCGCGGGTCATAGCCCTCTGGAATATGCTGCTCTGCCTGCGCGATCAGTTCTGACTGCATAGGATCGTATACTCGCGTACAAACAGCTAAAAACGACTGCGTAGGTACAAATGTTCGTAATTGCCCCTTGACCGCACGGAGCATTCAGCATACGCTTGCCGCCCTCGGCGATGCCGACAAGGCAGCACATCTGCAACGGTTCTTCAAAACCGGGCCAGGCGAATACGGCGAAGGCGACCTGTTTCGCGGCATTCGCGTACCAGTGCTGCGCAAGGTGGCCCGCGCAAACAAGGCCCTGCCCCTCGGCGAGACGCTGCAGCTGCTTCAGTCCACGCACCACGAGGACCGCTTCGTTGCGCTCTGCATTCTGGTCCACGCCTATCAGCGCGGCGATGAGGACCAGCAGCACACCGTGTACAACGCGTACCTCGCCCATACGCGGTGGATCAGCAGCTGGGACCTTGTGGACACGAGTGCACATAAGATCGTAGGCGCGCACCTCTGGCGACGCAGCCGCGCGCCGCTCTATGCACTGGCTGCATCGGAGCTTCTTTGGGAGCGCCGCATTGCCATCGTCGCCACGCTGCACTTCATCTGGAAGGGAGACTTCGCCGATACGCTCGGGGTCGCTGAAAAGCTGCTGACGGATTCGCACGACCTTATCCACAAGGCCGTGGGCTGGATGCTGCGGGAAGTCGGCAAGCAGCAGTTTGACGTGCAGGAGGCCTTCATGCGCCAACACTATGCGGCCATGCCACGGACCATGCTTCGCTATGCTATTGAGCGCTATCCGGAGGCGTTGCGCCAGGCTTATCTGAAGGGAACGGCATAAGGAGGCATAAGGAAATGGACGCAGTGCAGGCAGAATGAAGACGGAGGCAGTGGAGGCAGTGCAGGCCGCCGCAGCGCGTCTGAAAGGCTATGTGCGCAATACGCCGGTTCGCCGGGCTTCCCACCCCAGCAAGGTTTGCGGCGGCGGGGTTTTTCTCAAGCTGGAGCATCTCCAGCATACCGGTTCTTTCAAGGTGCGCGGCGCGCTCAACAAGCTGCTGCCCCTTAAGGGGTCCGGCCAGCACATCGTAGCCGCATCTACAGGCAACCATGCGCTTGCCGTAGCCCATGCGTGCCAAATCGCGGGACTGGCATGCACGCTGTACCTTCCGACATCTGCGCAGCCGCACAAAGTCGCCGCGCTCAAGCGCTATCCCGCTACCCTGCGGTTCGTCGCTGGTGACGCCGTGGAGGCGGAATACGCTGCGCGCCGCGCAGCCAGGGCCACAGGTTGTGTGTTCGTGTCTCCCTATAATGATATGGAGGTTATTGGTGGGCAGGGCACGGTCGGCACGGAGCTGTTGTCGCAGGTACGCGCCCTGGATTACGTACTGATGGCGGTCGGGGGCGGGGGTCTCATCAGCGGGGTCGCGTCTGCAGTCAAGGCCCTAAGCCCGGGCACACGGGTCATCGGGTGCTCGCCGGAGGCCTCCCCGGTCATGCATCAGTCCGTGCGGGCCGGGGCCGTGGTCCATGCTCCTTCCCAGCCTACGCTATCCGATGGCACTGCGGGCGGGCTGGAATCAGGCACTATCACACTGCCCTTGTGCACATTGCTGGTGGACGACTGGGTGCTGGTCAGCGAACGCGCAATCGCGCAAGGCCTCCGCTGGCTCTACGATCACGAATCTCTGGTTGTCGAGGGCGCGGCGGGTGTTGCGGTCGCCGGGCTTACGAAAAGCGCGCGACGGTTTGCCCAATGCCGCGTGGCCGTCGTATTGTGCGGGGGCAACATTAACCAGGACACTTTCCACAAAACGATACAGGATGTGCAATGAGGACACTACTACTTGTTGGACTGCTTGCGGCTTGTGCGCTCTCCGCGCAGGGTCAGGGTGCCGAGGCGCGCTTAGAGGAGATGGGCATCACCTTGCCTGAACCGCCCGCACCTGTGGCAAACTACGTGCGCTCGGTACGGAGCGGCAACCTGATTTTCTTGGCCGGTCATGGCCCGCTCCAGGCTGATGGTACCTACCTGACCGGGAAGGTCGGACGCGACCTGTCGGTGGAAGAAGGCTACGAGGCCGCCCGGCTGACCGGCCTGGCGCTTCTCGCCTCCCTCAGGGCCGAGATCGGCGACCTGGACAAGGTGGTGCGGATCGTCAAAGTCAACGGCATGGTCAATGCCATAGAGGACTTCACTGAGCAGCCGAATGTCATCAACGGATGCAGTGACCTGTTCGTGGAGGTCTTTGGCCCCGCGATAGGCAGGCACGCCCGTACGGCGGTCGGCATGTCGTCGCTCCCCATCGGCATCGCCGTTGAGATTGAAGCAGTCGTAGAGGTGGAGGACTGAAGGGTGCGCGCACGGCGCTTGGATGCGTCGTGGACCACGCCTTGGCGCGCACACGCAGCGCGGCCCGTACGTTACTGAGCACGCACGGCGCGGATTGCGGCCTCGGCGTTGACCACGCGCCCTACCTGTGGCGTCGCGCGGACAGTCCGACCCGTCGAATGCAGGATCGCGTAGGCGTCCGGCGCGGTGAGGGCCGGGTCCAGTGCGCGCATGATGCCGAGGATGCCAGTGACGACGGGTGTGGCCATTGAGGTGCCGCTGAGCGTTCTATACTCGCCGTGCAGGTAGGAGGAAAGGATGTCTACGCCGGGTGCCGCAAGCGGGCGCGACAGGCTGCCAACGGTGTTGGAGAACGCAGCCTTCTCGAAGTGCTGATCTACGGCGGCCACGGCGATCACGCCATCGATGTTGGAGGGAAAGTGGTCCACCGCATCTTCGTTGCTGTTGCCAGCAGAAGCGGCCACAATCACATCATGGCGCAGCGCAAACGCCACCGCGGTCACGAGCACCCTGGGCTGCACGGGGGCAGTGCTGCCCAGAGACATGGAGATGACATCCACGTCGGCCTGCGTCGCATCAATGATCGCCTGCGCAATCTGCTCCAATGTGCCGCGGCCGGTATTGCCTAAGGCCTCAAAGGAAAGCAGCTCGATAAACTGTCCTTCCCAGTTGAGCGATGCGATTCCCAGGCCGTTGTTGGTTGCTGCCCCGGCAATGCCGGCGCAGTGCGTGCCATGCCCATGAGCATCACGGGCACCAGCGCTGCCAAGCACACCTTCAAGGTCTTCATGACTGCCCTCCATGCCCGTGTCAAGGATGGCTACACGTGCCCTGCGGACGGGTTGAAGGTTGCGCAGTACGGCATGGACTTCATGCCCGCCAATGGCCTCCAGCGCCCACTGTTCGCTGACGCGCGGGTCGTTCTCCAGGTAGGTGCGCGCGGGAGGCAAAGTGCCTGTGCCTGAAAGGACGGGCTGCAGCGATACCTCGGAGTTCAATTCCACGAAGTCCACATTCTCGCCATCTGCCCGGAGCGCTGCCATCAGCTGGGGCGCGGCATCCGTTCGGACATGCACCAGAAAAACCTGCGCCAAGTCTTCATCTGTCTCCAGCGCCACCGTAGGAAATGCGCGCTCCGTGTCCGCGCCGTAGCGTCGCAGTATGGGCGCGACTTCACCAATCTCATCGTCGGGGCCGAGCTCTACCAGTAGCGATGTCGTGGCCGCGGGCGTGAAAGTTCCGATGGCTCGGCTTGCAAGAAACAAAAGGCCCGCCAACACCAGCGAAAGGACGCCCAGCAAAAAGAACGGACGTGCCCCCGGGTGCGGCTTGCGCACCACCAGCCACAACGCAGCCAGGATGAGGGCCAGACCGGTATCTCTGAGCAGCTCAATGCTGACTTCGAAGAAGCCGCCACCCCCCAACAGGCGGCTCGCGATACTTATACCGATAGCGGCCAGACCGCCCAGCACCGCCAGCGGACTGTACTTGCGGCTCGAGATCCCGATGGCAACAAGCAGGAATCCTGTTGCCACAATGGCAGTGAGCAAATCCATAGGAACACAAGAGGTCTTGTCGTTGCATTACGTCTATAGGCGCTGCGTGTTGCATCAGCGCGGCAGCCCCGGATAGGTGCTGCGGTGTATATTGCGCGTGCATGGTCCTAAACGCGCGGCATGTCCTACATCCTTGCCATTGATCAGGGCACTACCAGTTCCCGGGCGATTGTGTTTGATCGAGACGGGACTCTGGTGCATGTCGTTCAGGACGAGATCCGCCAGATCTATCCGCAGCCGGGCTGGGTGGAGCACGATCCCGTCGATATATGGACGACGCAGTCCAATGCCGCGGCGGAAGTCATCCGAAGCTGCGGCTTGCGCAGCGAGGACATCGCGGCCATCGGCATCACGAATCAGCGCGAAACCACTCTGGTGTGGGATCGGCGCACAGGACAATGCATACACAACGCGATCGTGTGGCAGGATCGGCGGACGGCCGCCCTGTGCGACGCCCTGCGGCGCGATGGCTATGCCAGTCTCTTCCAAGCCAAGACCGGCCTGGTACTCGATGCCTACTTCTCAGGCACAAAGCTGCGATGGATCCTGGATTATGTGGATGGTGCGCGGGCGCGGGCCGAGCGGGGCGAACTGGCATTCGGTACCGTCGACGCCTGGCTTATCTGGAACCTCACCGAAGGCCGCGTGCATGCCACCGATGCTTCCAACGCGTCGCGCACGTTGCTGTACAACATTCGAACCGGGGACTGGGATGATGAGCTTCTGGCCATCCTGGATGTGCCGCGGGCAGTCCTTCCAACGGTTGCACCTTCCAGCGGAATCGTAGGCGAAACGTCTCTTTTGGGTACGCCAACGCCCGTCGCAGGCATCGGTGGCGATCAGCAGGCAGCCCTCTTTGGGCAGGTGTGCACCGCGCCCGGCATGGTGAAGAACACGTATGGCACGGGTTGCTTCCTGCTCATGAACACCGGACAGGACCTGGTTGCATCCAGGAACAACCTGCTTACGACAGTGGCATGGGACCGCGGCCACGGGCTGCGCTATGCCCTTGAAGGCAGCGTGTTCATCGGCGGCGCGGTAGTGCAGTGGCTGCGAGACGGATTGGGCCTCATTGCGTCCTCTAAGGAGGTGGAAGCGCTGGCCGGTCAGTGCGACGAGACGGGCGGCGTCTACCTGGTCCCCGCCTTTGCAGGACTGGGGGCACCGCACTGGGATCCGTATGCCCGCGGCACCATCGTAGGGCTTACGCGCGGCACCGGGCGCAGCCATTTGGCACGCGCCGCACTGGAAAGCATTGCCTACCAGAGCATGGATGTCATCCGCGCCATGGAAAGGGATGGGGGCATTAGTCTGTCGGAGGTACGCGTGGATGGCGGCGCTACAGCCAACGGGATGCTGATGCAATTTCAGTCGGACATCCTGGGCGTGCCCGTCGTGCGTCCGGTGGTGAAGGAGACCACAGCCCTGGGCGCAGCATACCTGGCTGGACTGGCCACAGGATTCTGGAAAGACGCCCATGAGATTGCTGCGCTCTGGCAGGTGGACAGAACGTTCGAGCCGCGCATGGCGGCCGATCGGGTCGAAGCGCTGATCGCCGGTTGGCATCGGGCGCTGCGGCGCGCTAAAGGCTGGGCAACCATCGAATAATAAGAGCCCACGCACGGACTCATGAATGCATTTGCAGGAGAAATTATCGGTACCGCACTGCTCATTCTGCTCGGTGATGGCGTGGTAGCCAATGTGGTGCTGAAGCGTACCAAGGGCTCCGGGTCGGGCTGGATTGCCATCACCGCAGGGTGGGGGCTTGCCGTATTTGTGGCTGTTTTCGTTGTGGCTGGCTTTAGCGGGGCACACATCAACCCCGCGGTTACGGTAGGACTGGCGCTCGCGGGCGAGTTTGCTTGGCCCCGGGTGCCTGAGTATCTCGCTGCGCAGTTCATCGGCGCTGCGATCGGGGCCTTTCTGGTATGGTACCAGTACCGGGACCACTTCGATGCCACGGACGATCCAGATGCAAAGTTAGGCACGTTTTGCACGGGGCCGGCCATCCGCAATGATGTGCGCAACCTGTTCTGCGAAGTGATTGCGACCTTTGTGCTGGTCTTTGCCATTTTGTACATGGTGGAACCCGATATCGGCCTAGGGCCGCTTGACGCGCTGCCAGTCGGACTCCTCGTGCTCGTAATAGGGCTGTGCCTGGGCGGGACCACGGGCTACGCCATCAATCCGGCGCGCGATTTGAGTCCGCGCATCATGCATGCGCTCTTGCCTATAGCCCACAAGCGGGACAGCGACTGGTCGTACGCGTGGATCCCGGTGGTCGGCCCCACGCTGGGCGGCCTCGCCGCAGCGGGATTATACCTGCTCTTGTCGTAGCCACAAAGCGGCTTGCCCGGTCTATGCGGTCTTTTGTGGTGCACACGCGATCCAAGCGCAGCAGATGACTACAACTTGCGTGCCTTATATCCAGAGGAAGGAGCAGCGGTCGGGTGATGAGCGGCGGATGTGCAAAAGTGTGCGTTCGGGAGCAAGACCTTCAACGTTCCAACTTAAGGGCTCGTGTTCAACCAGGTGAGACGGACAAGCGTGGCTGGTGGCCTGGCAGATTATAGAGGCAGCCAAGCAGCAGGATTACTATGCTGACCCAAGACGGGCGCGTCGCTGGGTGTCGCTGATGCTCGCAGTGCCGGTGCTCGGTTGCCGTGTGACCAGATTTGTCATCTCATTGCACCCGGTGAGCCGAGTCGCGGACCTGGATGCAGCCGCTTGCCTCACGCGGCCATTGGGAAGCGGCGGAGGGATCGAAACCGGCGGCTGACATTGTTAGATTGTAGCCGAATCCCGCTTCCGAATCGGAGTTGCGGCGGCGCGCATCGCGGCGCGCATCAAGGTAGCCAAAGCACGCTTCCAGGCTTGGCTAGAGCAGTCGAGAACGGTCTCAGCGCATGGGGAGCACACAGGTAGAGCTCCGCTTCGCGATGGCGTGTGCTCCCTGCCACGGCCGTGATCTGCAGGACCGGGTGCATCGATGGCGCGCCGGGTCTGCACCCACGCGGCCAAGCCATTAACGCACCCGCACGATGGGCCTTACCAGGCGCTCGAAGCCCAAATCCAGCACGACATAGTAAACGCCGCTACTGAGGCGGCTGCCGCCTTCCAGGTAGTACGCGTGCACGCCTGCGCTCAGGCGGCGGTTTTGGACGAGCGTCTGAACCTCCGCGCCCAGGGTGTTGAAGATGCGCAGCGTGACCGGAGCACTGTGCGCCAGCATAAACTCGATGCGTGTTTCTTCGGTGAACGGATTGGGATAGTTGACAAGGTGAGCCGCGACCCTCGGCACTTCCTGAAAAGCGCCGGTTGCGCGCCCATCCAGGAATACGGGCGTCGTCGCAGCGCTCTCGATTGCGTTGCGGCTGACAGTGCGAACGAAGTAGTAATACGGATCGGGTGCTTCGCCCGGATAGTCCACCAGCATCGTGTCGCCTGTGACCGCCCAAAGGTTGCGCGCGTCCTCGCTGGCATCGTCCACATCCGGTGGCATGGGAGAGCGCAGGCGATAGACGGCGTAGCGGCCACCCCCGACCGCTGGAGGAGACCAGCGCAGCGTCACCTCGGTGTCGCCGGTCCAATCGTAGGTCAGGTTTGCGGGCGCTTCCGGGATCGTCTGATCTTTGTAGGGCATGGACGGCGTCAGTGCAGGGTGCTGATAGAACTCCGTCCGAAGCCGCTCAAAAATATCCTGCGAGTAGTAGTGGGTGATGTTCTTTGATCGAAAGAACACGCTGCCCAAGATGTCCAGGTAGCCCCGGTTGAAGTGAATCTGGTCCGGGATCTCGTCCGCAGAGAACAGTGTTCCTGCAAACGTGTTGGGATCAGCCCGATAAAGCCCGTGACCGATGTAGAGGTGCCGCCCGCTGATCTGCTCGACCCACCACCGCGCCAGCTTGTTGTAGTCCTGGTTGCCCCCAAAGGGCCAGTACAGCTGCGGCACCAGGTAGTCCACCGAACCCTCTTGCAGCCACGCCAAGGGGTCTGCAAAGATCACGTCGTAGGCGTCCAGCCCCACGATGCCTTCCGGCACGTTGTTGCGGTATATTCCGAACGGGCTGATGCCCCACTTTATGGATGGATCATAGGCGCGCAGGCTGTCTGCAATCTGGGCTATCAGCAGGTTGACGTTGTCCCGACGCCAGTCCTTGATGTCGGTGAAGCCGCGGCTTTCGGTGCTGAACGTATAGGCGTCCTGGTTGGTGATCTGGTTCGGGGGATATGGATAGAAGTAGTCATCGAAGTGGATCCCGTCCACATCATAGCGGTGCGCCACATCCATGATCACCTCCACGATATAGTCGCGGACGGCCGCCTGCCCCGGATCCAGGAGCGTGAGCGGGCCTGACTGGTACAGCCAGTCCGAATGTCTGTGTATGACATGGCTGGTGTCGGTCGGGTAGGAAGAGCCGCGGTTGGCGCGATACGGGTTGAACCAGGCATGCAGCTCCATGCCGCGTTTGTGCGCCGCTTCGATGGCGAAGGCCAGCGGGTCGTAGAGCGGGTCGGGGGGCGTCCCCTGACTGCCGGTCAGCCAGTAGGACCACGGCTCGAGGCTGGACGCGTACATCGCATCGGCCTCCGAGCGCACCTGGAAGAACACCGCGTTGATGCCGGCAGCCTGCAGACGGTCCAGCATATACAGCAGGTCTTGCTGCTGCGTGTGCGGGTGATCGTTCCGATTAGGCCAGTCGAGGTTCAGCACGGTCGCAATCCATGCGCCTCTGAACTCATGCTTCGGCTGCGCGTGTGCGACTGCGGCCAGCTGCAGCAGCCCGATCAGCAGTGAAGCGGCAAGCCTGTGCAAGGCCTAATACTTGATGGTCTTGCCTTTGGTAGTGCCGAAGTCTGCCTGGGGGGTGATCTCCTTGAGCGTTCTGGAGGCATCCTTCGCCACATCCATGTCCTGGGCCCCTTTCGCTGCCGCCGCCAGACCACGCAGCGCACGGGCGCGCTTGGGCGCGCGTGCCAGTGCTTGGGTAAAGGCCGCCTGTGCCCCTTCATAGTCCTCCTGTGCCAGAAGAATCTCGCCGAGGAGTTCGTGCGACGGCTTTACCGGAGAAGGCGGCCCGAAGTCAAACGGCATCGCGTCCTCCATGGCCGCGGCTTCCCGCAAGAGCTTTACAGCCTCGACCGGATTGCCCTCCTTCAACAGCAACAGCGACTTCAGCTCATGCTGAAGGATGGTGGCGATCGTGCGGCCTTTGCCCTTGCCCTCCAGGTCCATGAGCTGCTTCACATGGTCGAACGCCGCATCAAGGTCGCCGTGCTTGAGCGCCATCATGCCTTCCACAAAGAGGTGGTTGGCCCGCGTTTCCGTTCCCAGCTTCTCGCCATCGAGGGTGATGGCCGCAATGTTGGAGTCCCAGTGATCCGTATCTATCAGGTACGCTGCCCGCATAAGTGCCAGAGAAGAGCGCGTTCGGCCCTTGCCACCTGTGGCTTCCACATCGCTGTGCACGCTCAGGATGGCTTCCCTGGCCTCTTCAAAGCGGCTTTGCTGCAGCAAACCGTAGGTCTTCCAATGGATCGCATGGTACGAGCGGGCCGTCAGTGGCAGCTCCTTGCGCAGTCTGCGCTGCTCTGCGGCCTGGTATGACTTCTCGTTCAGATCTACAACGCGCTGCCACATGCCCAGCGCCGTAAAGATATGCGTCGGCATATGCAGCGCATGCGCTGCGGATGGCGCAATCTCCGAGTAGACCCTCGCCGCGCGCAAGCCCAGGGGGGCATGCACCGGATCATCGTAGGAATGGATCAGGTAGTGCGCTGCCCCGGGGTGCTGGGGGTTGCGTGCGAACACCGTTTCACCGGCGGCGGCGGCCTTCATATATAGCGTAAAATTGCGCCCACCGTGGCTGCAGCCGATCAGCGACAGGGCGTAGAAGGCTCGGGCATCCAGGTCGTTGGGATAGCGGTCCGCCATCCGCTCCATGAACGCCATGTAGTTGAAATCCCGCGTGTTCTTGTCGTCGTCGCTGTAGAAGAGCGCTTCGACTGCGCGCAGGTAATCCTTTTCGCGTGCGGTGGGTGCCCGCTCAAGTCGCTCCTCTAGCGTGGACCCAAGCGCTTCCAGTACGGCGCGGCCTTTTTTCGTTTCCTGCGTGAACCACACCGGGTGGTTGTAGCTCATCGCTTCGCCCCAATAGGCCATGGCGAAATCCTTGTCGATCTTGCGCGCCTCGGCAAAGGCCTCGCGCGCGTCTTCATACTCAAAGCTGTGCAAGAGCAGCAATCCGCGCAGGAAGGGTTCCTGCGCCTCTTCCGCACCAGAATTAGCAAACTCGGTCTGGCCCAGGCCATCCACCTGGGCATAGGCGGCCGCAGTGACCCCCAGCATCAGGCATAGCGTAATACGTTTGATCAGCATAGTGCAAGGATTTGTTTAAAGGTCCGCGCCCAGAGACCTCTTTAATTCGCATGGGGTAAGGCAGGGGCACAAGGTACGTTATCTACAGGATCTTTTCAACGGCCTGTGCCGCGATGTCGAGCGGCATGGCTTTGCCGGTCCACTGCCGGTACGCCTCCGCGGCCTGGCCGAGCAGCATGGGCAAGCCGCCCAGGACCTGTGCACCGCGCGCCGATGCCTCCTGCATAAGCTGTGTGCTGCGCGGGCGGTACACCAGATCGTACACGAGCTGCCTTGCGTGCCAGACGGTGCGGTCAGGCCATGGCGAGATGCTTGTCTCTGGGTGCATGCCCACCGGCGTTGCATTGACCACAAGGTGCGCCTCCGCAAGGAGCTGCGCAGCTTCTGGGAGTGCGACCACGTCGACCGCGCCGAAAACACTCATGTCGTGCGCAATCTGTTCGGCCGGTGCCGCGCGTCTCGATGCTATCGTGACCCGGCGCGGTGCAAACGCAGTCAGGAGCGCATACACCACCGCGCGCGCAGCGCCACCTGCGCCGAGCACCACCATGTTGCCTTCGCGCAGCCCGTCGCGCCGCGGGGTGAGCGGCGCAAGGAATCCTGCCACATCCGTGTTGTCGCCATAGAGAAGGCCGTCCCGAATCACTATCGTGTTCACCGCGCCCACTGCACGCGCGCCGTCCGAGAGGCGGTCAAGAAGGGGCAGCACCGCCTCCTTGTGGGGGATGGTGATGTTTGCGCCCAAAAAGCCCAAAGCAACCAAGCCTCTTACGGCGTCGCCGAGCCGCCTGGGAGGCACATTCAGCCCGACGTACCGCCAGTTGAGGGCTTGGGCTTTTAGCGCCGCGTTGTGGATGATGGGCGACAGCGAATGCCGAACGGGCCAGCCCAGGATACCGACCAGCTGCGTCGAGGCGTCAATCATTATGCAAGGGGTCCTGCAGCAGGCAGACTAGACCGGATCGCTTGTTGGATCCTCAGAAGGTACTCGAAAAAGGGGGGATCATGCACCTGCGTGCCGAGCGAGCTGGTTTGGCCCGCTTCAAGCGTTGAACCTTCGCCACGGGTGTAATTGTTAGTTTGATCCCCTTAACCAACGACCGTTGCTGTGGACTGGATTACGCAACCCGAAGCGCTTGCCGCGCTGCTTACGCTGACGCTCCTGGAGATCGTTCTCGGCATTGACAACATCATCTTCATCTCGATTCTCTCGGGCAAGCTGCCAGAGAAGCAGCAGGCTTCGGCGCGCTTCTGGGGGTTGGCCCTGGCCATGTTCGGGCGCATTGTACTGCTCTTGTCGCTGACATGGATCATGCGGCTGACGGAAGATCTGTTCACCATTCTGGGCATGGGATTTTCTGGTAAAGACCTCATTCTTGTTGGTGGCGGGCTGTTCCTTTTGGCCAAGGCTACCAACGAGATTCACGACAAGCTGGAGGGGACTGCCCACGGGCACACGAGTGGCCGCGCAGTCGCCACCTTTTCGGCCGTGATGGTGCAGATTCTGCTCTTGGATGTGGTGTTCTCACTCGATTCGGTCATCACGGCTGTCGGCATGGCTGATCAAGTACCCGTGATGATCACGGCGATCGTCATTGCCATCGGTGTGATGATGCTCTCCGCTGGCGCGATCTCGCGCTTTATCGCAAAACGGCCCACCGTGAAAATTCTGGCTCTCAGCTTCCTCCTGATGATCGGTCTGGCTTTGGTTGCGGACGGGCTGGACTTTCACATTCCCAAGGGTTACCTCTATTTTGCGATGGCCTTCTCCATCATGGTGGAGATGCTCAACCTCCGCCTTCGCTCTATCCAGGAGGCCCGCACGGTCTCACTGGGCGACTCCCGCCGCAAGAAGATCGTGGAAGGGCGCGCCTAAAGGCGGCTATGCCGCCGCCGAATGCTGCGCTAGGAGCGCGTTGCGCAGTTCCTCGGGCGTGGCGGCGCTCAGCCAGGCCTCTTTGAAGGTGCGCTTGCGAACAGAGCCGGCAATCTGAGCGAGCAGTGGTAGGCAGGACTCGCCGGTTGTAGAGGTCACCATGACGATGAGTGCGTGTAAGCGTGCAGCACCGTTCAGAAGCACGCCGTCTTGGCTTCGGGCCAGCAGCAGCAGCGGAGTCGGGGCCGCCTCCAGCCGCAGATGGATCACTGCCGCATCCCGCGCGCCGACGGCGCGCGGGGCCGCCAGACTCTCCTGCAGCAGCGTTTCCAACTGGGCTTCCGAGACCGAAATGGGCTGCGCCAGCATACGGGCCGCCGCCAACACGACCTCTTCCGCTGATGCGTTGTCTTCCAGCTCCAGCACAGCAGCATTGGACAAAACGGTTTGGCTCAGCGCCCTGGTGGTGTTGCCTTCCAGCATGGCCGGAGAGGGCAGGAGCACGACGACCGAGTCGCCCGGCTGCGGCGTCACGGAGTTCGGTTCAGCGTGGATCATGATGCTGGTGCCGCGCACTATGAACAGCAGCACCAGGGATTCGCCAAACTGCGCTTGGATGGCCTCATAGGATTGCGTCTCCGTCAGTCCGAACGTGCAGATCGTTCCGCCTTCCTGATATTGGCGCGTGATGGTCTGCTGCGTGATGGCTTCGCCAAAAAGCGGGCGGCCGCGCAGGTGGCCCACGCGGCGGCGGGGACCTTCGGGATTGCTTTCTGCGCCGGTGCCTATCTGGTACACCTCCTTATTTTCAAAGACTTCGGTGAAGTGCAGGGCCGCCAGAGAGTTGATCTCATCATTGGCAGTCACTGCCAGAAAGCGGCGCAGCCCGCCGAGGTCAAGCTCGTCGGTGACGGTTTCCGCCAAGGCGTCCGTGGCCAGTGCAGGCAGGTCTTTGTCGCGCGCCTGCGCGATGTTGCGCGCATTGGCATCAATGAGGAGTACCCTGAACCCCAGGTCCTGCAGTGCCCGCGCGGCGTCCTGCACCCACCGGTAGGCGCCCATGAACAGCACGCCCTGCGGGTTGCGGTCAGCCAGGCCCAGGCGCAGCGCAATCGGTCCGAGCGTAAGCCCGTACACCGCGACTGTGCCTACCACCACGAGGTACACCGTGGCGATCAGCGCTTCACCCACCTCCGCCGCGTAGCCGTTGTCAACAAGCCGTTCGGCAAACAGCGCCGCTACGGCCGCTGCAACGATGCCGCGCGGCGCGAGCCAGGCAATGAAGGTCTTTTCCTTCCAGTTGAGCCCGGTGCCCGCTGAGCAAAGCAGTACCGCCACCGGGCGCACCAGGAATATGAGTATGCCCAGGAAGATGAAAGCGTTCGCGTTGATATGGGTCAATACACCCACATCCAGCCTGGCACTGAGCAGAATAAAGAGACAGGCCAACAGGAGTGCCTGCAGGTCTTCCTTGAACTTTACGATGCGGTGCACGGACACCCAGGGCTGATTGGCCAAGATGATGCCCAGCAGCGTGGTTGTCAGCAGTGCAGCCTCTTCACCGCCCAGCATGTGCGCTACCGCGAAGGTACCCAGGACGATAGTGAGCGCAACAGGGTCCTGCAGGTAGTCAGGCACCAGATGCTTGCGCAGGATGATGATCTGCAAGGCCGCACTGAGTATGCTGACCCCGATGCTCAGCACAATGACCGTTATCAGACTCTGCGCTGCCACGACCAGGTGGCCCACCAGTCCCGGGTCGCTGCCGGCTTCTCCGACTTCTGCGCCCAGCACCAGGATAAGGTCCAAGAGCAGCACGGCGAGGATGGCGCCGGCCGGATCTATGGTGATGCCTTCCCACTTGGCGATAGCACTCACGCGCCCTTTGGGGCGCACATGGCGCAGCAGTGGGATCACCACGGTCGGACCGGTCACCGTCAGGATGCCGCCGGTGAGGATTGCCACCTCGGGCTCCATGCCGATCACCCACCACGCAAAGAAGCCTGCCAATGCCCCGGTGATCAGCACGCCCGTTGTGATGAGGTTGCGCACCGTCCGGCCCACGCCCCGAAGCTCGCTGATCTGCAAGCTGAGGCCGCCCTCGAAAAGGATGACGCCGATGGCCAGGGAGACGAACGCAAACAGCCAGTCTCCGTGCAGCGTTTCGGGTGCTACGATGCCTGTAATCGGGCCCGCAATAAACCCCAGGATGAGCAGCAGCAGGATCGAGGGGATCTTCACCTTCCAGGCCAGCCACTGCGCACCGATGCCCAGGACAATGACCAGCACGATATCGTAGAGAACCTGCGCTTCCACCGGGCGCTTTCACCGAAGTGTTGTTTGCAATTCCTGTTGTGCCGCAAAGCAGCCCGACAGAGCGAAAGAAGATACAGTACAGCGTCCGGTTTTGTACCTTTGACGCGCATTCCCATCGCCAAAACCCCGACTCAATGGGTTCTGATAGCGGCGCTTCCTTTTTCAAGCAGGTCAACCTGATGTTCGACCGGGCGGCTGTGCACACGTCGCACCCCACGGGGCTGTTGAACCAGATCAAGAGCTGTAACAGCGTATACGAGGTGGGATTTCCGATCATACGCGACTCTGGCGAGATTGAGGTGATTCGGGCGTATCGGGCCGAGCACAGCCACCACAAGCAGCCCACCAAGGGCGGCATCCGGTATGCGCCGGTCGTCAATGCAGATGAGGTCATGGCCCTGGCGGCGCTGATGACCTACAAGTGCGCCATTGTCGATGTGCCCTTCGGTGGTGCCAAAGGCGGCATTGCGATCAATCGGCGGGAGTATTCTGTCCGTGAGCTCGAGCGCATCACGCGCCGGTACACCTTTGAACTGGCCCGCAAGAACTTCATCGGGCCTGGGGTGGATGTGCCCGCGCCGGATTACGGCACGGGCGCGCAGGAGATGACCTGGATCATGGATACGTATACGTCTGTTACCGACAACCCGCTGGACGCGCTGGCCTGCGTCACGGGCAAGCCCGTGGGTCACGGCGGCGTGCGTGGACGTGTGGAAGCCACAGGTCGCGGCGTCTTTTTTGGCATCAGAGAGGCCTGCGACGTTGCGGAAGATATGCAGGAGCTGGGCCTATCCACAGGCCTGGCAGGCAAGCGCGTCGTGGTGCAGGGCCTGGGCAACGTCGGGTATCACGCCGCCCGGTTTGTCGCGGAGGCCGGTGCGCGCCTGGTAGGCCTGGCGGAGTACGAGGGAGCCATCTACAGTCCCAACGGGCTCAACCTGGAAAATGTGGTGACGCATCGTCTCGCTACGGGCTCGATCCTGGACTTTCCCGGTGCGACGAACCTGAATACTTCGGCGGACGCGCTGGAGCTTCCGTGCGACATTCTTATTCCCGCCGCCCTGGAGGGGCAGATCAGGGAGGACAATGCGGATCGCATTCAAGCGAAGGTCATCGCCGAAGCGGCGAATGGCCCGCTGACCGCGCGTGCGGACCAGATGCTCAGCGACCGCGGTGTGCTGGTCATTCCCGACGTGTATCTGAATGCCGGCGGCGTGACGGTGTCCTACTTTGAGTGGCTGCGCAACCTGTCCCATGTGCGCCATGGGCGCATGAGCCGACGGTTTGAGGCGCGCAATGCCTCGCGCATCCTGCAGTCGGTGGAGAACCTGATCGATCAGCGCATCGGCACGCCGGTCGCGATGCCTACGCAGGTCATGACCGACCTGGGGTTCGGTGCAAGCGAGGAGGATCTTGTCAACTCCGGCCTGGAGGACACGATGGTCAGCGCCTACGAAGAGATTCGCAGATCTTCCAGAAGGCACAAGACAGACCTGCGCACTGGTGCCTTTGTGAGTGCCATCGACAAGATCGCCAAAGGATACATGCAGCTAGGCATCTTCCCCTAGACTGAAGAGCGCCGGCCATCGGCCTGCCCGCGCATAGGGGGCGTAACAGTCGTACACGCGTTTCAGGTCGGCCTTGGCGTCACCAGTTGGGTGGATCGGGACGCCCGTACCCATGCGGCGGCGGCGATAGTCGAGGTAGACCGGCACGATGGGAACGCCGGCACCCGCGGCGATGTGGTAGAAGCCGGTTTTCCAGCGCACTGTCCGCCGCCGCGTACCTTCCGGCGCTATGCCTATGACCAGGGCTTCTTCATGGCGAAATGCTTCGGTGGCGAACCCCACCAGGCCGTGGGATGCACGCCGGTCCACCGCAACGCCGCCGAGCCGGCGCAGGACGGGTCCGAATGGCCAGCGAAACAGCGTGTGCTTCCCCAGCCATGTCACGCGCAGCCCCAGGGCGCCGATCGCTGTGATGGCGATCACAAAATCCCAGTTCGACGTATGTGGTGCGCCGATGAGCACAAACCGGGGCAAGTTCGGCAGCGCACCTTCAAACTCCCACCCCCAAAGGCCTAGCAGGGCCTGCCAGCACCGCCGCGTGGCGCGGCTGCCCCGCCGCGGAGCAGCTTCCGGAAGCATCGGAAACGTCATCAGGCCTGGGGCAGGATGCGGTGCGCCCGCACTACGCCATCAATAGCGCGGAGCCGACGCAGGATGGCATCGGTCACTTCTTGGTGCACATCGATGATAGTGTAGGCCAGCTCTCCGCGCCCCTTGTTGATAAGGTCGGTAATGTTGATGCCGGCCGTGCCCAAGACCGCCGTAAGCTGGCTTATCATGCTGGGCTCATTGCGGTTGACAATCTGAATCCGCTGCGCATCGGGGGGCAGGGCCAGCCGCACCGTTGGAAAATTCACAGAATTCACCACGATGCCGCGCTCCAGGTAGTCGCGAAGCTGCCGCGCCGCCATGACCGCGCAGTTGTCCTCTGCTTCAGGCGTGGAAGCACCCAGATGCGGCACCGGCAGCACTTTCTCATGGCGAATCAGCACAGCATCTGGAAAGTCTGTTACGTAACAGGCTACCCGCCCTTCGTCGAGGGCCTTCAGGAGTGCCGCCTGTTTGACCAGCGGCCCGCGCGCAAAGTTCAAGAGCCGCACCCCCGGCTTCATCAGCGCAAACTGTGGCGCTGCAATCAGATCGCGGGTCTTGTCGTTGAGTGGCGCATGGATGGTGATGTAGTCCGACTTGGCAATCAGCGAGCCGAGGCTTTCTTCGCGGTGCACCTCACGCGACAAGCCCCACGCACTGGACACGGAGATGAAGGGGTCGAACCCTATCGTGCGCATACCAAGCGCATAGCCGGCATTGGCCACCACTACGCCGATGGCGCCGAGGCCGATGACGCCCAAGGTCTTGCCCGTAAGTTCTGGCCCTTTGAACCAGCGTTTGCCCTGTTCTATCTGGGCCTCCACCGCATCCCCGTGTAGCGTGCGGGCCCAGGCAATGCCCTCCACGATGCGGCGCGAGGACAGTAGCATGCCGCACAGCACCAGCTCCTTGACGCTGTTCGCATTGGCACCCGGCGTGTTGAACACGGCAATGCCCGCCGCAGAGCAGCGCGCAAGGGGTATGTTGTTGACTCCGGCACCAGAGCGTGCTATGGCCTTGAGGGAGGGCGGCAGCGCGGCCCGGTGCAGGTCGTGACTGCGCAGCAGGAACGCGTCCGGCGCGCCGGCCGCGGTGTGCACTGTATACAGGCGATCGGGGAGCTCCTTGAGGCCTGCATCAGAAATTGCATCAAAGGTTTGAACGCTATACATAGGCTCGGCCGTTACGGTAGTGTGCGGCGATACATGCGGCAGAAGGACGGGCGCGCCGTCGTACTTGTTGTACTTTAGGGCGCCGCCTTGCACTGCACAGCATGATGATGCCGACTGCCCGTACAAACGTCGTCCTTTCGTGGGCCTTGTACGATTTTGCCAACTCGGCGTTTACCACGCTGATCGTCACTTTTGTCTATGCAGCCTACTTTACGCAGGGCATCGCGGCCAGCGAAACAGCAGGCACCGCGCAATGGGCGTGGGCCGTCACTATAACGGCCATCGCGGTGGCTGTGCTTTCACCATACCTGGGCGCGGTAGCGGACCGCTATGGGCTTCGCCGGCGGATGCTGCTCATCTCCACCGTGGTGGCCATACTGGGCAGTGCGCTGCTGTTTATTCCTGGCGAAGGCGACGTGCTGATGGCGCTGGCCATTTTCACGGTGGCCAACATCGCCTTCGAGATGGGCAATGTCTTCTACAATGCGTACCTGCCCGATATTGCACCGCCGGGCAAGATAGGGCGCGTGTCTGGACTGGGCTGGGGGCTCGGGTATGTCGGCGGTCTCTTGTGCCTTTTGGCGGCGCTCTTTTTGCTGGTGCGGGCCGATCCGCCCCTTTTCGGTCTGAGCACGGAAGGCGGCGCGCATATCCGGGCCTCCAATCTGCTTGTAGCCGCCTGGTATGCGCTGTTCGCCGTGCCCATCTTTGTGTGGGTGAAAGCGCCAAAGGTGCAGCGGATTGCGCGCGTGCGCGCGGTGATTCAGCGGGCCAACGCGCAGCTTCTTGGCACCTTCCGCGACATACGCACCAGGTACAAGCCGCTCTTGCGCTTTTTGATTGCGCGTCTGGTATACAATGACGGGCTGATTACGCTCTTCGCCTTCGGCGGCATTTATGCTACGGGTACCTTCGGCTTTACGACCGAGGAGGTGATCGTCTTCGGCATTGCGCTGAATGTTACGGCGGGACTGGGGTCGATTGTCTTCGGCTTTCTGGACGACTGGCTGGGCGGCAAGAAGGCCATCTGCTGGTCTCTTGTCGGTCTCTTGCTGTTCGGCGGCTTGGGCGTTGCGGCGCCAAACGAAACCTGGTTC
This sequence comes from Rhodothermales bacterium, assembly GCA_951812585.1. Lineage (GTDB taxonomy): Bacteria > Bacteroidota > Rhodothermia > Rhodothermales > Bin80 > JAAXGV01. The sequence goes on from OX638318.1 coordinate 2,087,756, forward strand.
TGGGTCGCCGGACTGGGGGCCGGCATGATGGTGGGGCCGAACCAGTCGGCTAGCCGCTCGCTTATGGGGCGCTTTGTGCCGCCCAGGAAGGAGAACGAGTTCTTCGGCTTCTTTGCGTTTTCCGGGAAGGCGACCTCGTTTCTGGGGCCGCTCTTGCTCGGGCAAATGACGCTGCTCTTCGGCTCGCAGCGCGCAGGCATGGCGACCATCATCGGGTTCTTTTTGATCGGTTTCCTGCTCCTTTTGCGGGTGAACGAACACGAGGGCATCGCAGCCGCCGCGCCGAAGAGCGCCGCCGCTTCCGCGATGGCATAGTTTGGGCAAAGCCGTGATGAAGCCGCTATTAAGCAGGACGATACACGCGTGGGCGCTCTACGACCTTGCCAACTCGTCCTTTCCAACGATCATTGGCACTTTCATCTATGCGGCGTACTTCACCAAGGCAATCGCTGCCGACGAGGTAGCGGGTCTGACCCAGTGGTCGGTAGCGGTGACAGTGACCGGCCTGGTGGTGGCCTTCCTTTCGCCGCTTCTTGGCGCGGTGGCGGACCAGGGCCGGTTGCGCAAGCGCCTTTTGATCCTCTGCATTGCGTGTGCTTCCATCGGTGCGGGCGCGCTGTACTTTCCCACCGCAGGGCAGGTGCAGTTTGCGCTGTGCGTCTTTGTGTTCGCCCAGATTGCGTACGAGATGGGCAACGTGTTTTACAACGCCTATCTGCCCGACATCGCGCCAAGGGACAAGATCGGGCGCGCCTCTGGACTCGGCCAGTTCTACGGATATGTCGGCGGCATCCTCTGTCTCCTGATTGCCCTGTTTGGCCTGGTGCAGACATCCACGCCGCTTTTTGGCATTCCCACAGAAGATGGCCAGAACGTCCGGGCTGCCAATGTGCTGGTTGCCGCGTGGTTTGCGCTGTTTTCGGTTCCGATGCTCCTGTGGGTTCAGGCCCCCGCGCGGCATGCAGACCTCCGCACGCGCGCGGTGTTCGGCGGCGCGATCAATCAGCTGCGATCCAGCCTGGGGGTCATTCGGAGCGATTACCGCCAGATTTTGCGCTTCCTTGTGGCGCGGCTCCTGTACAATGACGGGTTGGTGACCATCTTCGCCTTTGGCGGCATCTATGCGGCGGGCACATTCGGTTTTGAGATCGCAGATGTAATCATCTTCGGCATTGCGCTCAACATCGCAGCGGGCATCGGGGCGCTGGTGTTTGGGCCTCTGGACGACTGGCTGGGCGGCAAGACCACCATCTTTGTCACGCTGGTGGGCCTCTCGGCTTTCACCGCGCTGGGCGTTCTGGCACCCACGCCCCTGTGGTTCTGGGTTGCCGGCATCGGAGCGGGGCTCATGGTTGGTCCGAACCAGGCGGCGAGCCGCTCGCTTATGGGGCGCTTCGTGCCTGTGGCCCGGGAGACCGAGTTTTTTGGCTTCTACGCGTTATCAGGCAAGGCGACCGCCTTCCTGGGGCCCTTCCTGCTGGGTCAGGCCACGCTGCTTTTCGGTTCGCAGCGCGCCGGCATGGCCACGATCCTTCTGTTTTTTGTCGCTGGCCTTTTGCTCTTGATGCGTGTGGACGAGGAGGAAGGCGTCGCCGTGGCCATGCGATAACACCGCGTAAGGGGATGCTGCAGCCGGACGGACCCATGCCTCAGGGCGACGCAGCAGGTCGAACCGCTTCAGGCGCACCAGAGGCACCCCGGCGCACCCTGCGCCCCGCTATTTTGGCATCACGGTTATACCGGCATTCTGTACCCGGCGTGTTGGGCGCTTTGTGCACGGCTCAGGCGTCTTGCGACCGGCGCGGCGTGTCCAGTGCGCGAAGCCGCGCCATCTGCAGCTTATTCCACGCGTCGTCGCTGAACGGCGTCGCGAACCACTGGTCCAGGATCTCTTTGGCGATGGCTTCGGAGGTCGTACGCAGGCTGAGCGCCAGCACATTGGCGTGATTCCATATCCGCGCGCCTTTCGCCGTTTCTGCGTCGTGGCACAAGGCTGCGCGAATGCCCGGCATCTTGTTTGCGGCGATGGTGCAGCCGGTGCCTGTCCAACACATCACGATAGCTTCGTCGGCGGTGCCTTCCTGGACCAAGGCGGCTGCTTTGCAGGTGACGAGCGGCCAGTCCTGTGCATCTTCGCCCGCCGCAGGCCCGAAGTAGACCACATTGTGCCCGCGCCGCTGGAGTTCGTCCAGCACCCATGCCACCAGGCTGCAGTGTTCGTCCGCGCTAACTGCGATCCTTGGCATAGCTCAGGCGTTCTATTGGATTCTGCCACACTGCTGCATGAACACTAAGATAGCCCTCCCGACAGTCGCTGATATCGCCCGCGTGCTAGAAGCCTGGGCCGATCCCTGCTTCGCGGAGTCGTACGATAACGTAGGCCTGCAGATTGGGGATGCATGTCGCCCGGTGCGTCGTGGTCTGATCGCGCTTGATCTTACGCCCGCCGTGGTCGAGGAGGCGGTACGCACGGATGCGTCCCTTGTGATTACGCACCATCCGCTGTTTTTTCATCCGCTCCGCAGCATGACGGCGGATGACTTGACAGGTAGCATGGCGCTGTGCTTGGCCAGTGCGGGCATCGCGCTTTACAGCGCGCACACCAACCTGGACGCTGCGCCCGGCGGCGTGTCGTTTGCGCTGGCCGGGATTCTGGGCGCGCAAGAAATCCAGCCGCTTAGTCCGCGCCCCGACGGCGTGTCGGGGCTGGGTGCCGTTGGTCGACTGGCGCACCATTTGACCTTTCGGACCTTCCTGCAGCGCACGGCGAAGCGGCTTGAGGCAGAGCAATTGCGCTATGTCGGCGCACTGTCACGGCGCATTGAAACGGTGGCTGTAGGCGGCGGGGCGTGTGCTGGTCTGACCGCAGCGGCCATGGCGCGGGGCGCGGACGTTTTCGTGACTGCGGACATCTCGTATCACCGCTTCTTCGAGGTGTTCGGCCCGGATGGCCAGGTGCGCATGGCGCTGGTGGATGCCGGGCACTATGAAACGGAGGTACACACGGAAACCCTCTTGTGCCAGATGCTTCAAGAGCATTTCCCTGACGTGCAGTGGCAGCGCACGGCGCACCGGACCAGTCCCATCCGTGCGTTCAGCGAACCATGAGTGCGCCCGCGGCGTTAATGTGTCCCAACAAACCGGGATTTAATGGTCACACATTCGGAGACAACGATACGGGAGCAGCTGCGGGCGCTCATCCGGCTGCAGCACATCGACAACTGTATTGATAACCTCGAGAAGGAGCGCGGGGATTTGCCCGATGAGATCCGCGACCTGGAGGACGCGGTCGCGGGGCTTAACACGCGCATACGCAATACGCAGGAGGAGCAGCGGGAGCTTATTGTCAAGCGCAAGCGCCGGGAGATCGACATCAAGGATGCGGAGATGCTCATCAAGCGGTATGGGGAGCAGCAGCTCCAGGTGCGCAACAACCGCGAGTATGATGCGCTGACGAAGGAGATAGAGACGCAGAATGAACGGATCGCCGAGGCGAAGCAGTTCATTCAAGAGACGAATGGATTGCGAGAGGAGCAGTCGCTCAAGATTGAGGAGGCGGAGGTGCTGCTTTCGCAGCAGGACGAAGAGATTGAGCACAAGCGTGCCCAACTGGAGGAGGTCAGCACTGCGACGGAGCAGAAGCTGGAAGAGCTGAAGGCACTGCGGATTCTGGCGCTCGAAAAGGTCGATGAGCGTTACCGGCGCGCCTACAATCGGCTGCGCAAGCGCCTCCGGGATGGCCGGGCCGTGGTCAAGATTGAGCGTGGTGCAGCCGCCGGCTTCGCGGTGCCTCCGCAGCGACAGGTCGAGATCCGGCAGCGCAACCGCATCATTGCGTGTGAGCACACCGGGCGCATCATTGTTGATGCAGATATGTACGCGGAATCGACGGCGGACCTGGACAGGTCCGACTCAAGGAGTCTCGTGGACAAGATCACGGAGCTGGTCGAAGGGGCCCAAACCACGCGGGACTGGAGCATCAGCAAGTAACCTTAACAAGTGCCGGCTGGATCATCGCCTTGTCCGGATGGGCAGGGAGGAAAGTCCGAACACCACAGGGCACCGTACTTCCTAACGGGAAGGCATCGCTTCGGCGGTGACGGCAAGTGCAACAGAGAGCATACCAGCCGATGGATTTCGTATCACAGGTGATGGGTGAAAGGGTGTGGGTAAGAGCCCACCAGCGTTTCGGGCGACCGGGGCGGCTAGGTAAACCCTATGGGGTGCAAGGCCAAGCAGCGCCGCACGCTGGCATGCCAGCGATAGGGCGGCCCGTCTAACATGCGGCGCGGGTAGGCTGCTAGAGGCTGTCGGCGACGGCAGTCCCAGATAGATGATGATCTCCATTGCAATGGCGCGGCGGCCGTCATGCAGTGCAGACAGAATTCGGCTTACAAGCCGGCACATGCCGCCAGGATGAAGGCAGCGCTGCGGCGCTGCCTTTTTCTATTGGGCCGGTTCCGCGTCCGGAGGTGCGGGCAGTGGGGCTGGAGCCACCGGCTCCGCCGTCTGGCTCTGCTGCTGAATGATGCTCTCTGGCGAGCCCCCTTTATCGATCACGAAGTTGGTCAGGATGCACAGGATGATGAAGACAGTCGCCAGGATCCACGTGCCTTTTTCAAGGATGTCGGGTGCTTGACGCGCTCCCAGGATTTGCGTGGTTGCGCCGCCCGCGGCGATTCCCGCAAGGCCGCCGCCCTTGCCAGACTGAAGCAGTATGAGAAACGTCAATACCACCGCGATCAGCGTAATGACAAGGACAATAAGTATAAACATGGCCGCAAGAGTTGACAGCTATTGCAAACGATGCCAGGCATCAGGCGTTCCCAAGCCCTGCCGCACTACCCACGCACCAGGGCGCACTTACGACTGATCGCACACACGACTGCGTGCATGTGGCTGCGCGAACATGGTCGGGCACGGGCGACTGGGCGCATGTGCCTGCACGGCTGTGTACACGCGGTCTGCGCGCGCCGGCTTGAGCCTCAGCTGTCCGCAGCAAGCCGTGTCCAAGCACATCCCCGCGTTCCTGCGCGGTGCGCCGCCACGTATCACTTTCAGCAGCTTCTTTTGTGCCGCCTGGTGTGCGATGCACCGCAGGGCGTCGGCTCATCAGTACCGCCTGCAGCTCATGCAGGCGTGGCAGCCGGCAGCGCTGGCACTGCTTCATCGCAGAGACGAGGATCTGGCGTGCACGGTGTGCGCCGCTTCATCCCGCGGGAGCGTGATGCGCGGCCCGCCACTTCGCTGTACGGGCGGCGCATAGAAGACGGGGCTAGCTCTGGGCGGCCTGTTGTCCATGGCGTGCTACAATCCCAGTGAAATGCTCATGTGGGCGCGCACCTCGGACGGTGCCTCGGTGCTGGCAGCGGCTGTCAGGCTGATCAGGCCGGCGTCTGTCGCCAGCTGAAAGCCCACGCCGAATCCCGGATAGAATCCACGATAGGGCTCCGGCATGCGCGACGCGTCGACGTAGCCAAGATCAAAAAAGGCGAGTGCATGCGAGTCGTCGTCCAGAAGGTAGCGATACTCCATCAGGACGCGCGAAGCAAAGGGTACCCGAAACCGCTCCTCGTCGTAGCCGCGCAGTGAACGCGCGCCGCCAAAGCGGATGAGGTCGCTCTCGTCTAATTCGCGGCTGCGCAGCAGCATGGTTTCCCCACCCAGGACCAGCGTCTGCCGCCGCACGGTCGGCACAAAGAGCCGGGTGCTTACGTGCAGGCGGGCCTGCCGGAGCCGCGTCTTTTCCTCGGTTGTGTCTGCACGCACGACGCGCAGCGAGCGATCTTTGCGTCCCCGCTCGATGCTCGTTTCAACGACGAGGCCCCGCCGTGGATTAGTTCTATGGTCTACGGTCCGAACGCGTATGCCCAGCCCGGCGAACACTGCCGTAGCCACGGGAATTCGCTGCTGGCCGTCGATAATGCGCAGCCCGGAGAGTCCGGGCCGTGTCACTTCGCGCGTAACCGTGCCGAACACGTTCATCCGGCCCTCAAACTGGTGGCTTACTTCAAGTCCATATGCGCGCTTGCCGTACGTTGAATCCTGCTGCAGCCCTTCAAACTGCGCGCCGAGTCCCAGCGGCAGTCCGAATGCAAACGGGTCCCGTGCGCGTGCGCGGATTCTGCTGATTTGGCCCGGGGCCCGGTTGAGCGTGAGCGACAGCGTCCGGCCGTGCCCGAACATGTTTACGAGCGCCAGATGTCCGCTCCCGACCAGTGCCCCGTTGCCAGCATCATTCCGTTCGTATCCGAGTGCCAGGTCAAAGGCTCCTGGCGGCGCTTCCGTAACGGGTATCTGGATTATCAGAGTGCTGTCCGCGCGGAGCGCTAGCGTAGGCGCGTGGACGGTGCGAAAGATGCCGGTTTCGTTCAGGCGCGCACGGATGACCGCTGGATCGAAGTGCTGCACGGGTGCGCCGGCCTTAAGTGCCGCTACGCGCTCCGCAAAGCCGCTGCGCGTGCGCTGTGCTCCCAGGAGCTCGATGCTGCTCAGGGGCAGCACGGCACCTTCGTCCACATGGAAGGTGATTGCTATACGCGGATCCGCTGCGTCTGCCGGCTCGAGTGCTCCCACGACGACGCGCACCAGGTGAAAGCCTTCCGCGGCATACGCCTGTACCAGCGCCTCAGCATCCGCTTCCAGCGCTGCTGCATCCAATATGCGCCCGGGCTGGGACTGAAGCCCGTCTTGCAGGCGCAGCGAGTCCAGCGCATGCGCCCCCGAGATGTGCACGTTTGCAATCGTGGCCGGCAAGCCGAGCGTGGCATACAGGAAGCCGTGCTGAGCGGTCACCCGGTGCGAGTCGATGCGAGCATAGAGATACCCTTTTGTTTGGAGGTTGATAAGCGCGTCTGATGCAGCCTGGCGGATGCTGTCCGCGGGCCATGCGCGGCTGGATGGCCAAGGCATTGGACGGCCCTCAGCGACGAGATGCCACTCCAGTCCCTGCGCCTGACTTGCACCTGCCGGCCCTATCGCGACCGCGCACCACGCGAGGGCCCAGCACAAGAGGATGCGGCGCGCCCAAATAGGGCTGCTATGCTCTGCCTCCGAGGCGTATTTTGATCTGCTGCGCCGCACCAGCATGGATTTCTGTGGAGTTTACTGACGCTTCCGCACTGCGGACATCTCTTCTGTCCTGGTACGATACGCATCGCCGCCCATTGCCGTGGCGTGATACATCCAGCCCGTATCACGTATGGGTGTCCGAGGTGATGCTTCAGCAAACGCGCGTGGACCAGGCGCTGCCTTACTATACGCGTTTCGTGGCGGCGTTCCCGACCGTCGACCACCTGGCTGCGGCTGATATCGACACTGTCCTGCGCCTGTGGGAGGGATTGGGGTACTATGCCCGAGCCCGGCATTTGCACCAGGCCGCCCAGATCGTTGCTGCGCAGCATGGTGGCGCGCTTCCGGGCACCTACGAAGAGCTCCTACAGTTGCCGGGCATCGGCATCTACACTGCGGGTGCCATTGCGTCCATAGCGTTCGGCGCGGCGGTGCCGGCGGTTGACGGCAATGTTCGCCGCGTGCTTGCCCGCTACTTCGCTCTTGACAGGCCCAGGCCTGCGCACCTCCGGCATCTAGCGTTGCAGTTGATCGGCACGGAGCGATGCGGAGATTCCAATCAGGCGCTGATGGAGCTTGGCGCCACTGTATGTCTGCCGAGGGGTCCCCGTTGCGCCGTCTGTCCTTTGCGGGCAGGGTGCAAGGCGCGCGCTGCAGGCGAACCGGAGCGCTTTCCCGCCAGGCGGGTGCGTGCGCCTACGCCGCACTACGATGTAGCCGCTGGTGTGGTCCGCAATGCGCTTGGCCAGCTTCTTATCCAGCGCCGCCCGGAGCGGGCGCTCTTGGGCGGTCTTTGGGAGCTTCCGGGCGGCAAGCGCAAACGCGGCGAGTCCTTGCAGGAGGCGTGCGCCCGCGAGCTCAAGGAAGAGCTCCAGGTCACGGTGGAAGTCGGCGACCTTGTGATGTCGGTACGGCACGCGTACACGCACTTCAGGATCACGCTATACGCCTTTCATTGTACGATCACCGCCGGCACTCCGCTATCGAGTGCAGGGCTCCCGGTCCGCTGGGTTGCGCTCGATGCGCTGGACGCCTATGCATTTCCGCGCGCCAACCGGCGCATCCTGGACGCGCTTGTGGCTGCGGAGCGCATGCCAATGGACGAGGAGCCTGTCCAGCGCAACCGCGGTGCCTGATCGCAGTACAAACTTCTGCGCTGTAGGCTATCGCAACCTCACGCAAACCTCACGGTCATGGGCAACGAACTCATCTGGTATATCGCTTTCGCCATCATCTACCTGATTTTCGGGTTGATGAGGAAGAAGCAGCGGCAGCAGGGCAAGCACCGTCCGGCGGTGCCTTTTGATGAGGCCTTGCGGGAGCTTTCCGCTGCTGCAGCGAGCGAGATTCCGCACGCTGAAACCCAGGCGGTCCGCCCGACGCCGGTACCAGCGCGGCTCATGGCGGCACGGCAGCATCCGCGCCATACGGGGTTCGAAGCACCCAAGCCTTCGTTCTTTGATGACTCGTTTGAGGCGGCTCCAGCCCACAGCGCCCGCATTCACCAAAAGCCAGTACCCGTCGCGGCTAAACGCGTAGCCTCTTCTGTTAAGCGTCCGCGTTCGCCCCAGCGCGAAGCGATTATTGTGCAGCTGAAGAGTCCCGTGTCTGCGCGTACTGCGGTGCTCCTTAGCGAGGTCTTGGGCAAGCCGCACGCCCTGCGCAGGCGATAGGTCGTCCTCGCTGCTGATCGGTCGGTCCGCTAGCAGTCACGCAGGTGTGACTGTGCGGCTATCCTCGGGGCAGACCTGGCCTTTCTCCAGTGTCACTGACTCGAGCGAGGTGCGATTGGTTTTGCCAATCTGGCGCCAATCTGGCACGGCCTGCTCTTGTCGGGGCTGCTGCCTGCGCGTCACACTGCTTATGGGCGAAAGGGCTCAATTCAGCGGTGCTATGCGCTGACCCACTGACGCCGAGCATTGACAATCCCGCGTGTGTGCGCGTAGCAGGTCAGATTCCTGGGCCGACCTCCTCCCATTACCGCGCGGCTTTAATCCTCTTCAGCTGCTTCTGGTAGCGGCTACCAGCCAATCGTGCATAGACGGTATCGGCACTTCCAGGTCTCCGTCGTCGGTGTAGGCCAGCATTCCTTTATGCAGAACATGCCAGAATGCTTGCTCGGAATCTTCTTTTGAACGGTCGTTCGCCAAACAAGCGGTCACCTCCGCCTCGGGTAATGCCACATGCCGCTCATTATTCTTGAGGAGTCGGCCCAACGCGTCAAGATTGCGTGTCCTAGTGCCCCGTGCGCGGGCGTTGTAGTACTCTTTATTGCTCTCGCGGCCTGCCGCCTTCACGGACTCCCACGCTTCTGCGGTTAGCTGTCCGCCATTTCCTCGCAGTATTTCGGCTGCATCCTCGCCCCATCCCGCAATGTGTGCCGGCCAGCCATGGGTACGCCGGTCCAGTTCATGGACCCACCTATCGAGTTCTTTTTCTTGGCCATGCACCTGTCTGCTGATGGTCAGGTAGTCGCGCAGCACATTCCGTGCGGATTTGGGATTCAGGCGCTGGAGATAGACCACGCACGAGTGTTCAAATCGCGATGCCAAACGCATCAAACGCATTTTCCAACTCGACGCGATAGCGGTAGTCACGCAAGTTGCCAAGGATCTGTGCTTCATCAATTACAAGCAGCAGTCCATGATCAATGGTGGCCATCAGGATGGCGGTAGTGGCAAAGGTCTTCCGCAGCCTCAAGACCGTTGATCTGAAGGTGCGCCCTATCTACCACGACCGGGCCCGCCGCATCCAGTGCCCCATCTTTCTTTGTATGCTGGCCTATTACGTACAGTGGCACATGAAGACAAGCTGGCCCCATGCTGTTCGCGGAGGAGGACCTGGCGGCAGCCAAGGCGGCCCGTGCCAGCGTGGTGGCGCCGGCGGAACCCTCCCCGGAAGCACAAAGCAAGGCACGAACCAAAAAGATCAGCGACGGCGTTCGCGCCACCAGCTTCCAGTCGCTGATGAGTCACCTGACCCAACTGGGCAAGTGCAAGCTGGTAGAGAAAAACAAGCCTGAGGAGGCGGTCAGGCTGGTGCTGCAGACGCTAAGTCCCAAGCAAAAGAAGGCCTTCAGGCTGCTCGGCGTAAGCCACCAATAGGTTGGCTGACAGCGCAGCCAGCCACCGGCACTAGTCGCAAAGTCCGCAAAAAACAAACGCCTTCTCGGCCCCCTTGCCGGGTAAAGCACTAAGAAGTTCAGTCTAGGAGGCGATGATTTTTAAATGGCCAAAATTCTGTCTAGTGATTGAGATACACCTCAGAGTATGAAGCAGTCGTGAAAACCAGTCTACCGTCACGACGGGATCGGTGTGGACCGTACGAATGTGACCTTGCTATCCACTAGATGCACCGGCAGATACGATTCCGCATAGAATCGCCGGACCAGTGTCCGCAGTCTTTCGGTTGCGCCCTCATCAATAGGCGAGTGAAGCTCGTCGAAGGTGATGCAAACGACCTTCGGGGTGATATGAGAATTGAACATCGCGTTGACCACTTCGTACTCGGCGCCTTCGATGTTGAGTTTGATAAAGGACACGCTCGCATTCCCCAGCGCAGCCAAAATCGCTTTTGGCGACAGGCACTCTGCTTCGAAATAGTCCACCGTGTCCTGCATGTTGAGAATTGAATGGCTTACGTGTGCCGGGTCCACGGGTGCGTAAAAGCGTGTGGTCTTGCACGACGACCACACGCCGTAAGGATAGAAGTGAATTGCCCCCTCCTGCCCTTTGGCATCGTACTCTGAAATGGCTCTGCGGCAATAGTCTACCGCGCGGGGGGTGGGATCGTATATGTGCACAGTTACCCCCAGTTTCCTAGCGACGCCGATTTCGAAGCTGATATCCTCTCCGGCCCCGAAACTCAGCCCGATGCTTCCCCTTACCAACTCGGTTGGAACGGCGTACCCGCCATACGCGGAGCCGAAATACGCGACCCCGTGCATTTTTGCTAGCCTCCGGACTCCAATGCGCCCCAGTCGGTGGCGGTTTCGCGAGCGGCGCGCAATGTCGATCATGATTTGCGGCAAGATGCGCTTTGCCAGTGTTCTAAGATTCATTCTTGCGGGCTTCGTATTCCTGACTTCTGCGGTTAAAGTACAAAATCGCATGAGCGATACCTGATCAACATACTAATACTGAACACTACGCGTGCTGATTTTGAGGGGACCCTTGAGGCTCCTCTCGACCGCATCCGGATTCCTTGGACTTCTTAAAGTAGCTGGTCGGGATCGGCCAGCTCGCGGGTCCTGCTGGGGTATTTCAGTTCGGCTGCGCTGTAGAGTGTCCGCTGAGCAGCGGTGGCGGGGGAGGCGAGCAGGTACTGCTTCAGCGTACTGGTGTCGGTGATGAGGGAGACTTGCGCGCCGCTCAGCTCTGCCAGGATACGAGCCTCGCTGAGTGGCTCCTGGACCGCATCCATGGTGTTGTGCTGGTAGCGCAGCAGGCGCAGCAAGGCAAAGGCGACGAAGCAAATCGCGATGTGTGCCTAGACGCGGCTGGGGGTCCAGTGATCGATGGGCCGCGTCGCCATGGTGTGCTTGCGCCCGTGAAAGTACTTTGCAGGGCCGCGGTCCAGTCCTCCGGGTGCTCTATACATCATACATCGTCAGTCTCAGCTGATTGCGAAAACCGTGCTTCCTGCACTACCCAGCCAGCACCATGTGCCCTGCAGCACTGCCATGGGGCGTGCAGAGCCGGTACAGGCATACCGTATCGGCCCATGCGCAGTCGGCAAATCTCTCATGGTGCGCCTCTGCGTTGCATGCGTCATCTACTGACACCGTGGAACTGCGGCAAAACAAGTCATACACGACCCGCCTGTTTGCAGCGGCAAAAAAGCTGCGCGTGGCCGCCCGAAAGCAGCTTCTCGTGGACCTCGCGGATCAGGCGGCTTGACAGAGGAAAGCCATCGTTTCCCAGGCGGTGCAAGCCGTGCTCAAGTGCTGACACGTAATTTGAGACCTCGCGAATGTCGTCCGTAGGAGCACGGGTGCCTTCGCAAGCTCGAAGAGCAGCAAATCTGACAGTGACGTGAAGACTGGACGCCTTCTATCTGGGAGGATAGTACCGCCTCCTTGCGGATGTAAGTGTACAGAAAGAGTGCGGTCTCTGGCAGTAGTGTTGAAACGACATCAAGTTGGCCCAATGCGTGGGCCGCCGACTCCAGAAGTTCTATCAGGCCATCAGCAAGCGTTATGGGTGGCTCGGGCGGGAGCGGCTTCGGTACAAAGGCACGAACAGTTTCGCGACCAGAGTACATTACGCGATCGTAGCCTGATTTTCAGCGTTGCATGGCAGGTCATTCTTATGTCAGTTTTTGCAACAACGCAATACACTGTTTTTATTTACGCTCCAATTTGAAATAGAGGGAGAGATGGTCTCGCCACTATCGGCTCCGCCTGCGCGCGATGTCCAGCACCCAATTCGCTGGTCACCGTGTTATCCATGCAGTTATCCATGCACGTGCATGTACAGAAAAGACACCCTGATTCTGGTCCAAAGGCTGGGTTACTGGCAACCTGACCCAAGCCGAGGCACTCTCGCATTTGACCAGGATCGCCGGTACGTGTGAGGGATGGCTCTGGCGGAAGCGACTGTTATACTGGCACGAGTCCTCACGGTACAGCCGTTCGTCAGGCCATGCGTGGCTATTCTCTGCAAGCATCCCCAACCACCAGACTAGGCCCTGAAAACCCGAACATCAACCCAGTACCTGAAGACCTTGCAAAACGGGCAATATCGACCGGAATAGATGGGCAAGATCATTCAGAACAGTCGGACAATATCATCAGAATACGCACTACGATCAGCAGAGGGCGCTGCGTAGTTTGGGACGTTGCACCAACGCCGTCGCCAGCGGCAAGCCACGCAAAATCACGTCTCTTGCCCTGGCAGGACTCCACCATGAGCTTGTGCAGCACGCTGGGCCGCGGCTGATACTACATGCCCTCCGATTCGTCCTCAGGTGAGTCGCCGAGCTTCCAGATGCCACGGCCAATGGCACCGCCAACCAAGCCCAGAAGTGTACCGAAAATCAGACCTAGAACAATATTAAAGATAAGGCCAAACGGTCCGTCAAAGAACTCCATGAACCCTTGCATCATCTCGATGCTCGCCGGATCCATCGCGCTGTTATTCGGCATCTCGCGTAAGGCCTCTGCGGAGCTCGGCAAGATACCTATTAGCTGCAAGATGTACGAAAGTGCTGGCGCAACAGCACCAGCAAGCGCCCCTGCCTTTGCGCCCAAGGCCGACCCCTTGCCGCCCGTCAAAGTCAACGAGTACTCGTTAGTATAATGCCAGACGGCAACGAGCCCGCAGGAGACATAGGCCAAGCAGGCCAGGCACGAAAAGACCATATTAAATGGCATTGCCAGTGTCGCTGCCAAGTAGCCGCATACCACGACCAGCAGGCTACCGGCTAATCCGCCGACGAGGTATGAACGCTGGCTTGGAGGCATGGTCATGTCTGATTGCGTGAATGAAATCCCGTCTATGGGCCAAGCGGTATGGGCAAGCCGCCCGCTCCCGCACGGCTAAGGTACAAACGACAGCATTACGTCCGCAAAGCGTCGCATTAGCGCCTTGCGTCCGTGCCACTGCGTGCCCGCCGGCAATGCGCTGATGTCCTGATCATCACGCCGCCCTGCCCAAGGGGTCGCTGTCCTGTGCAGCGGATTTCCACCCTGCCCAAAGGGTCGAGCCAGTACGCAGGCCGTCGTTCGACTGCTACTCAGCTTCCGCTTCCGACTCGTCGCCTTTTTTCCAGATGGCGCCGCCAATAACGCCGCCCACAAGGCCCATCACGGTGCCAATGACCGTGCCTACCACGATGCCTCCGGCACTAACCATGAACTCGGCTATGCGCGCCGCATTCGCATCCCCTACGGCCATTGCTTCCTCTAGGATTTCCGCATTGGACGGGAGGACTCCAACGGATTGAAGCAGGATGTAGAGGAAGGAGCCCACGATTGCGCCGCACAAGCCGGCTAATGCGCCCAGCCCAATCGACTGCGGAGGACGCAAGGTGACGGAGTACTCATTCGTATAGTGCCATACGGCAATCAGGCCGCAGAGGATATAGGAAAGGCACGCAAAAATGCCCAGGAATTCGCTGATGGTGTTCTGCAGAACCTGGAACGTAACAGCGATTATAGCACCGGCGGCACCGCCGATGAGCGCAGATGTAAACTTTGAAAGCATAGCAATGAAGTTGGTGAATCAGAGATTGAAGGCACACCATGCGTGTGGCGCAATGCCCGTTGCAGCACAGCGCCCCCGGGCGCATGGACGTATGCCGTGAATGTGCGGCGAGGAGTAGCGCAAGGCGAACGAATGTGACACGAACTGTTCAGTCAAGGTATAAGACAGCCTACTGAGCCGCTGAAGGTCTGCGCCAGAAAAACCAGCCGATGGCGCCGCCCACGAGGCCCAACACACTTCCGATCCCAGTCAACGCAATCAAAAGGACAACCTCGATGTGATTCAGGACCGCCTTCACCGCTGCTTCCGCGGGCCCTTCCAATGAGGTCATGGCGGAAGCTTCGGCAAGCTGCGACTGCGAAGACCCAAGATCCAGTGCGATGATGACAATGACGCCGATTGCGGTCAAGAGGCCGCCACAAGCCCCGGCCAATGCGCCCATTCCGACGCCTTCGCCGCCCGTGACTGGCCTGTTCTGCGCCTTCGTGAAGTGTCGCACTGCCAGCACGCCGCAGCCAATAAGGGCAGCGCAAGCGAATACGTCAATGAAATCATTGTAGAGCGTATCAGCTACCTCCAGCGCGATGGCAATGATGCCGCCCAGGAAGCCCGCTGCAAGGGCCGATTTGACGTAGGGTGTCATAAGCAGGTCAGAAGTGAGCCAGCCGGCCGCCATGGCAACCAAAGATAGAAACTTCCAGGTAATTCGTAAAGGCACCGTAAAGACATCGAAGCGTGTTGCAGCACGCCTTACGGCTCGTGGCCGGCAAACTGATTGCCCGTTGCCGCCACCCCCGGTGCACGCTGGGCCTTGGGCTCCGAGGTAGGACTAGAGAGGGCCAGTGCCACAAAAAGGCCTGCCATCAGCCCGAAGATACCCCCCGTCACGACGCGACTAAGCGGCGTGTTATCCCACACGCCGAGTGCGCCCACAGTCCAATCCATGCCCAGGGGAATCAGGGAAAGGGCAACCAGCAGCTTGGAATGCGCCCACAATCTTGCCTCCCAGCGGCAGACCCAGAGGTAAGCCACCGGGCCAACAAACAGGCCCCAGTATATGCCGTAGCACCGGTGGCACACCGCAAGCGCCGTGCCATCCACATGAAACGACCGCTCAGCAATCTGATGGCACACGGGCGCAAAGGCGTGCATGACCAGAACACGCAGTGGTAAATCCACAAAAGGCGGCAACGTCGCAAGGAGCAGGAGGACGCCCATCAGCCCCGCGCCCAAGGCCCAGCTCCGCCATCGTATGTCCGGTACCATCCCTGCCATTGGTGTCAGTATACCGACCGGTCTGTCATACGGATGCTGACAATCTGGGGCAACCCGAGCGTCGTCAGCACTTGGCACCCTTTTTGTGAAATGCTCACGAAAGCAGGAAGCCCTGCGATAGTCACTGGAACACCACGCCGTATGCGCGGGTTCAATTGGCACTCTATAGCCGAGAGTGCTAACAAAACCGAGTAACCAAACACTAAACCAGCATGGAGGGTACGCCCATGATTCAACCCCTTAGTGACCGCGTCGTAGTCAAGGCCCAGGATGCCGAAGAGAAGACAGCCAGCGGTCTGTTTATCCCCGACTCCGCCAAGGAGAAGCCGCAGCGTGGCACGGTAATCGCCGTCGGCCCCGGACGTGTCGAAAACGGAACGAAGATTGACACCACCGTGAAGGCGGGAGACACCGTCCTCTACGGTAAGTACTCCGGCACGGAGGTCACCTTGGATGGGGAGGAATACCTCATCATGCGCGAGTCCGACATCCTCGGCATCGTCAAGTAGCCCGTTCAACCTACCTAATCAGATATCTACTACAACCATGGCAAAGCAAATCATCTTTGAGGCGGACGCGCGCAGCGCGCTCAAACGCGGCGTGGACCAGCTCGCCGAAGCCGTCAAAGTTACTCTGGGCCCAAAAGGGCGCAACGTCATCATCGAGAAAAAGTTCGGATCGCCGACAGTTACCAAGGATGGTGTCACCGTGGCCAAGGAGGTCGAGCTGGACAACAAACTGGAAAACGTCGGTGCGCAGATGGTCAAGGAGGTGGCCTCCAAGACCAGTGATGTGGCAGGCGATGGCACGACCACGGCTACCGTTCTGGCGCAAGCCATGATGACGACAGGACTGAAGAACGTCACAGCCGGAGCCAACCCGATGGACCTCAAGCGCGGCATCGACAAGGCGGTCACCGTCGTGGTTGACAACCTCAGGGGCCAGAGCCGCGACATCGAAGGGCGCAATGAGATTGCGCAGGTCGGGGCCATTTCGGCGAACAACGACGAAGCCATTGGAGAGCTCATCGCCGATGCCTTCGAAAAAGTGGGTAAAGACGGCGTGATCACCGTCGAGGAAGCACGGGGTACCGAAACCACCCTCGATGTGGTGGAAGGCATGCAGTTTGATCGCGGCTACCTGTCGCCGTACTTCGTGACGGATGCCGATGACATGGAAACCGTCCTGGAGGATGCATACCTGTTGATCTACGACAAGAAGATTTCGGCCATGAAGGACCTCTTGCCCATCCTGGAGAAGGTGGCGCAGTCCGGCCGCCCGCTTCTGGTTATTGCAGAGGACGTCGAGGGCGAAGCCCTGGCAACGATGGTCGTCAACAAGCTCCGCGGCACATTGCGCGTGGCCGCCGTCAAAGCGCCGGGTTTCGGTGATCGCCGCAAAGCAATGTTGGAGGACATCTCCATCCTGACAGGCGGCACAGTCGTCAGCGAAGAGAAAGGCTATCGCCTGGAGAACGTGTCTGTCACGTACCTCGGCCAGGCAAAGCGGATCGTCATCGACAAAGACAAGACGGTCATTGTGGATGGCGCAGGAAGCAAAGACCAGATCACCGCGCGTTCCAACCAGATCCGGCAGCAGATCGAGGCGACCACCAGCGACTATGATCGCGAAAAGCTGCAGGAGCGCCTGGCCAAGCTCAGCGGCGGCGTCGCCGTGCTCAAGATCGGCGCAGCCACCGAGCCGGAGATGAAAGAGAAGAAGGCCCGCGTGGAAGATGCGCTGCATGCCACCCGCGCAGCCATCGAAGAAGGCATCGTACCCGGCGGCGGCGTCGCCCTCATTCGCGCGATCAGCGCCCTGAGCGGCACCGTGGTGGACAACGATGACCAGACCATCGGTGTCAACATTGTGCGCCGCGCACTGGAGGAGCCACTCAGGCAGATTGCAGACAACGCCGGCGTGGAAGGGTCCATCGTGGCGCAGAAGGTCAAAGAAGGCGAAGGCGACTTCGGCTTCAATGCCCGCATAGAAGACTACGGCAACCTCGTCAGCCAGGGCGTCATCGACCCGACGAAGGTCGTGCGCGCCGCGCTCGAGAATGCCTCTTCCGTGGCGGGACTGCTGCTGACCACCGAAGCAGTGGTCGCGGATAAGCCAGAAAAGACGCCGCCTGCGGAAGGCCCGGGCGGCCACCATGGTGGCGGCGGCATGGACGGCATGGGCTTCTAAGTCCGCACGGCCCAGTCGACCAAGTCGACATCACAGGCAAAAAGGCAAAGGGGGTGGGGCCCAGCGTGGTCTCACCCCCTTGCTGGTTCAGCCAGGCGTCTCATGAACCGGGATGCCAGCGCACGCGCCAGCGCCGCCGTACGGGCCTCCGTATAGATCCGGACGATGGGCTCCGTGTTGGACTTTCTAAGGTGCACCCAGGCGTCCGGAAAATCCAGCTTGACTCCGTCAACAGTGGAGAGTTCTGCGCGGTCGTCGTCCCGGTAGCGCTCGGCGATGGCCGCGAGGGCGGCATCAGGGTCCGCAAGCTGCACCTTTTCCTTGGCCATGCTGTAGCGCGGCAGGCCGCGTCGCACCGCAGATAATGTCAGCTGCGCGGACGCCAGGTGCTGCAGCACCATGGCCGCACCCACCAGCGCATCGCGCCCATAATGCAGGTCGGGCAGAATGACGCCG
Source organism: Rhodothermales bacterium (assembly GCA_951812585.1). GTDB lineage: Bacteria > Bacteroidota > Rhodothermia > Rhodothermales > Bin80 > JAAXGV01. Next base: position 2,105,953 of record OX638318.1, read on the forward strand.
CCGTTGCCCTCGCCGCCCAGGATGGCACCCACCGCCTGCATCTTTTTGACCACATTGATCTCGCCTACTGCGGAACGGTAGACCCGCTGCCCGTAGCGCGCGGCCACATCATTGATTGCGCGCGAGGATGAAAGATTGGTCGCAAAGGGCCCGCTGCGCTGCCGCCACAGAAAGTCCGCGGCAACCACCTGCGTAAGCTCTTCGCTGACATAATGGCCGTGCTCGTCGATTAATGCCAGGCGATCGGCATCCGGGTCGACAACAAGTCCCAGGTCATATCCATGCTCACGCACGCACGCCATCGTTTGGGCGAGGTGCGCAGGCAACGGCTCCGGTGGGTGCGCAAAGTGCCCGGTGGGCTCGCCGTTGAGCAGCAGGATATCGCCAGGCTGCACGCCGAGGCACTCTAGGAGGCGGGGCAGTGCCAACGCGCCGACCGAGTTGATGCCGTCGACCACGACCTTGAAGCGGCGTGCTCTGATGCGGTCTATGTCGATAAAATCCAGCGCTGCTATGGCAGCGATGTGTTCATCCAGGAAGTCCTGCTGCGCATAGCGGCCGATGCGTTTGCCGTGCGGGGCCGGCGGCTTGCCGGCGGCTGCCATGACGCGGGCACTCTCCTCGGGTGAGAGAAACTCGCTCTTTTCGTTCAGGAGCTTGAGCGCATTCCATTCCCCTGCGTTGTGCGAAGCGGAAAGGATGATCCCGCCGCGCGCCGGGGCTTGCAGCACCGCCATCGCCACTGTAGGCGTCGTGGCCAGGCCCGCATCGATAACATCCAAACCCAGGCTGCGCAGCGTACCCATGACGATCTGGGCGCAGACCTCCCCTGACACGCGTGCATCTCTGCCGACTACAATGCGCGGCGGCAGGTGCTGCGTGCGGCTTACGGCCCAGGCGCCATAGGCCAGCGTGTACCGCGTGAGCACCGACGCGTCTAGCCCTCGCCCGAAGATGCCGCGGATGCCGGAGATGCTTGCAATGAGTGTCATGTGGGCAGCAAGTAGGTTTGTGCAAAGTGCTGCACAGCGTGCGGATCTGGGCGGTGGAACAGCCTCCGCTTCGGCATTGTTGCAATGGGCTGAACTGCAATCAGCTCTATTGGATTCCGCCGCTGGTAATGGATCCCTGCGATATGCGCCCTGGCGTCACCGGTACGCGCTCTTGGGGATGGTGCTGTGCCTCACGCTCATTGGCTGGGGCGGCTGGGTGACCAGCATTGATGCCGGTCTTGCAGTTCCGGACTGGCCCACCTCCTTCGGGTCGCTGGATCCTTTCGCGACAGGATTCAATGATCCGGCCAATCCGGCGTCCAAGTGGTGGCAGGTTACCCCGATCCTAGCGGAGCATGGGCACCGCCTGCTGGGCGCACTCCTAGGACTCTGGGCGCTAGGCCTGGTGCTGTGGACCTGGAGAGCGGAACCACGCCGCGGCGTGAAACTCCTTGCACTTGCCGTGCTGGGCCTGGTCGTTCTGCAAGGGATCCTGGGCGGACTCCGTGTACTCTGGGTTTCGATGGATCTGGCCGTGGTACACGCACTTGGGGCGCAGATTTTCTTTGCATCCATCATGGCGATGGCGGTGGTGTCTTCTGCAGAATGGATCCGGCGGGAAGTGGCCTGGCACGCACCGCGCGTTCTGGTGCGGCTGAGCCTGTGGACGGCGTTCGCGCTCTTTGCACAGATACTCCTGGGGGCGCTGCTCAGGCATCCCGGCGGGGGCGTGCACCTGGGTTTTGTGCTGACGCATGTCGGCGGCAGCATTGCCGTGCTGGTACTCATCGTGTTGCTCTTCAGTCGACTGCAAAAGCGCGGCTTGCTGCGCCGGTGGGCGTGGAGCTTGATGGGAGCCCTGAGCATACAGCTGATGCTCGGCATCATGGCGCTTCTCGTGCTGTTTTACGAAGAGAGCCTCGGCGTACGTTCGTTGTGGCAGGTGATCTTGAACTCAGCGCACCTTATGGTGGGTACACTCCTCTTTGGCATGACTGTGGGGATTACGCTCCAACTGATACGGAGGAGATAGCGTGGAAGCGCAGACAGAAACGCTGTCGAATCCGCGGCGCGCCCGCTGGGGTTTCACGCGCCCGCGCACTGATGCGGATGCTGATCGGGCGTCCGCGCGGGACTACTGGGTGCTGGTCAAGCCCGAGATTTCCTTCCTGGTCACGGTGTCGGCCCTGGCAGGCTTCCTGCTGGGCTCTCCTGGTGCGATCCGCGGTGCAACGCTCCTTTTGACCTTGGCTGGCACCGCGCTGTCCGCTGCCGGCAGCGGCGTGCTTAACCACTATGCGGAGCGCAGGCATGATGCTCTGATGCGCCGCACAGCGAGTCGACCGCTGCCTGCCGGGCGCGTTGCACCACAGGCCGCGCTGATCTATGGCCTGGCACTGGTCGTCCTGGGCCTGGGTGTGCTCTGGTTTACAAACCTCTTGACCGCAACTCTCGCTGCACTTACGGTGGTGTTGTACCTCCTGGTGTACACGCCGCTCAAGCGCCACACGCTGTACAACACGCTGGTGGGCACCATCCCGGGCGCACTCCCCGCACTCGGGGGCTATGCGGCTGCTACGGGACGCTTAGGTACGGCTGGCTGGGCGCTCTTTGCGATCCTTGTGCTGTGGCAGATGCCGCACTTCTTGTCGCTGGCCTGGATGTATCGCAAAGACTATGCGCGCGCCAACTACCGGATGCTCCCGGTTGTTTGTCCGGACGGCAATGCTACGGTTCGCCAAACGCTGGGCTTCGCGGTAGCACTAGTCATCGCCAGCGCGCTTCCAACGGTCCTCGGAAGCACGGGGTGGCTCTATCTGGCGGGCGCGCTGGTGCTCGGGGCTTGGTTTATGACCCCTGCGTATGCCTTCTATCGTTCCAAGAGCACACGCGACGCCCGCCGCGTGCTGATGGTGTCTATTGCGTACATACCGCTCCTGGTCGTGGTGATCTGCGCTGACCGCTGGGTGCAGTAGAGGCTACTCGATCCGGCGCCAGACTTCCTCCAGGCGATAGCCGCTAGGGAATTCGCCCGAATGGTACCACAAGTCCCCCACGATTCTGACAGAGAACTGCAATGCCACGCCCACCAGAACTTCGGTCACATGGTATTCCAGAAATTCCGTGTACACGGAATCGCCATCCAGGGTATAGCGCCCACCGCCTGCCAGCACGTCTTCTCCTTCCTCGGACTGGTATCCCCAGGAAAAATGCGTAGAGTTCAGGATCTTGATCGATGGCGGGGGATTGGTTGTGACGATTACGGTATCGGGGTAGACGGAGCGTTGCGAAACCAGCCGCCATGATCCCTCAAGAATGTTGGCGGGCAGCTGGGCCTGCGCTGAGCCCGCCATTAGCAGTAAGGAACCGATTACACAGAGGGTCTTCATAGCTCACCTCGGATTGATGTCTCGGATTGATATGGTTTAGGCAAGGTAGTAGGACGCACCCAATAAATCAAAGTCGCAAGCACCATGCAGCCCCGAGAAGGAGATACCGCGCCGATCAACGTCAAAACGCTGGATCTGGGCGGACTGGAAATGCTGGCCCAAAGCATGGGCCAGCCGTCGTATCGCGGCCGTCAGCTCTTCGAGTGGATCTACGGCAAGCATGCGCAGTCTTTTAAGGAGATGACAAACCTGCCGCTGGCGTTCAGAGAGGCGCTGGCCGCGCGCTGCTTCCTCGAATCAGCGGCACTCGCAGCGCTCAAGACCTCGCAGGATGGTACCGCCAAAGCACTCTTCACGCTGCGCAGCGGACGCCAGATCGAAACGGTCCTGATACCGGAAGAGTCTGCGGAGCGCTTCACAGCCTGCGTATCGAGTCAGGTGGGCTGCGCCATGGGATGCACCTTCTGCGCTACAGGCCTAATGGGGTTCAGTCAGAATCTGACGCCTGGCGAAATCTATGATCAGGCACGCTTCATGGATGCGCTGGCGCGCAAGCGTTTTGGACGTGGCCTGACGAACATCGTATACATGGGCATGGGCGAGCCGCTGCTCAACTATGCCTCCGTGCTGCAGAGCCTTGCCCTTTTTTCTGACCCGCACGCGATGGACTTTGCTGCACGCCGCATCACGGTGTCTACCGTGGGGCTGGCGCGCCGCATTCGAGCATTCGCAGACGATGACCCAGGCGCCAACCTGGCCGTGTCTCTCCATGCCCCGACGGCAGAAAAACGCAGCCAGATATTGCCAGTCAGCCGTGGACACGCTACGGGCCTGGGCCCGTTATTGGAGAGCCTTCAGTATTACACCCGGCGTACGCGCCGGCGCGTGACCTTCGAGTACTGCCTGTTTCTGGGGTTCAACGATACGACGGGCGATGCGCGGACACTCGTGGACATCTGCCGCCGCGTGCACAGCAAGGTGAACCTGATCATGTATAATCCGGTACCGGGGCTTGATTTTGCGCGCACCACGGAAGCGCGTCTGAACGCCTTTGCGCGCACGCTTGCGGATGCGGGCGTCACGGTCACCGTTCGCAGGAGTCGAGGCCAGGACATAGACGCGGCATGCGGACAGCTCTTTGCCGCGCAGCAGCAGGCATAGTTCAGGGGCTTATAACGATAACTTTACGGGTTAACCACAACGTGAGGGTCGTGCGTTTTTGCGTAACAGCCTCACATACCAGAAACTGCCTATAACAAGTTGGCTCTACAACTTAGCAGTGGTTCGCATCAATAAAGCTGCACGGTGTCCACCAGGCGCTGCCGGCTGTACTTCTGCGCATCAAACCCAGACTCGCCATGCCCCAACAGCTCCCGCAGCAAATGATCTTGTTCGCCCGGTACAACAACGCATCGTAGTCCAGATCCAGGCACTGCTTGACAATGGCAAACACGATGACGCGCCATAGGTCCATGCCCGGTTGCAGATTCACCGCAAAACGGAAGATATAACTGATTGCCGTGTAAAGACTTAAAGGATTCTCGAACAAGCACGAGTTAAGCGTATAAGTCCCTTTAATATAGATGCCCAGACTGGATTGGGGAGATATCTTGGACATGCCCAGACAGGAAGGGGCAGGTACCTGGGAGATGACCTAGACATGATGGGTATCGACTCAAGCTATGTGTTCATGGCGAGCAACGCTCCGTTCCCACAGGCCGCCATACACAAGCCAAAAGCGGGAGCCAACTGACTTGGGCGCTTGTTGGACCTTAGGCAATCGCTAGGCCCGTGGCTGTGCGGTGGGCAACATGCTCGGTCATGCGCGGCTTTGCATCCGGTCGTGCCTTGACAAAAGGCAGTACGATTTAACGGAGACTTGTCCATTGCGGCTGTAAACACCGGAACGCGGGTTTCAGCGTGTATTGGCCTGCTTTGCTGCGGGCATGCATGCCGAAAATCACACCAGCCTCCAAAACTGTAAGCCGACTTAGGGTACTGACGTGCTCCAGCGGGCGAGGTGAACCCGCACCGCAACAGGTGGCTGCTCATGTTATCATCATGCTCGCCCGAATGACTATTGTTGGGGCTGCTTCTTTCCATGCTTATTGTGCCTAACGCGAATGGAATGCAGCGTTTTCGGCTCGCGCAGCTGCATCCAACGGCGGAGAGTATCCCGAAGGTGACTGGCCCGAGCTTCATCCTAGGTACGGGCCCCAAGTCCGCCTTCATGGACGACGGAGACTACCAGAAGACTGCTATAAGCGTGGTAGGCGGCGCGTACCACGAAATACTTGGCGAAGTTGTTAGCCTAGCGCTCCCGGGCGACAGAACTGAGCTTGTATTGGACTCCCAAAAACCGCGAGGTGTGTGTACTCGACTATGGTGGAGCCCTGCTAACGACACTTGGCGAGCCCGGAGAGGGCCCGGGAGAATTCTGTGGCCGGACAGAGAAGACTGCCGTCGCCGATCAGGGGAGTGTGGCAGACTTGGAGAAGATGGAAGCGCTCTTGGCAGCCCTGTCTGCATAAGGCTACCCAGCGCCCCCGGGAAGGCATCGTGAGTGGGAACGTGCCGGAGATGTCTCACTCTAGTAAGGTTCCGCCCCCTCACGCCGCTCGAGTGACGGCATGAGGTCGTACCTGACCCAGCCGAATTCGGGATCTATGACCAGCGCCATTTCGAATGCCTTGCGCGCCTCGCTAAGATTGTCCTCGTCCAAATGGGCAATGCCCAACCATGCATATACGTCGCTGTGTCCCCACGAAGGCTGGAGCGGATTCGAGACTGATTCTTCCTGAAAAAGCGTTGCCGCACGACGAAGACCCTCTATGGCCCTCTTCTTGCTGCCTCCCCACATTCTGGGTGTGTTGAAATCGCCGATCGCCTTGAGAAGCACGACTCTGGGATTGTCGGGAGCGATTCCGACCGCCGTTCTCTGTGCGCGCCTTGACTTTTGCCCGAGTGTCATACCCAACAGGGGCTTAAGACTAATTTTTCGTCCGTAAACGCTCGCCAAGAGCGCCCATCCTTCCGCAAAGGACGGGTCCCGCTGCGTTGATTCCTCCAAGTGGTGGATGGCATAGTCAATGTGCACGAGCAACTCGCGCTTAGGAATGTCGGGATTGCTGCCGGTAAGCAGATCAACCAGTTGATGCGCGGCGTACGCGGCGTAGTAGTGCGCAAGCGTAGCAAGGCTTTCATCGGCCGTTGCCCGTTCAAACGTTGCGCGGGCTTGCTGAATCTTGTCGGGCCTGTCTTCAAACTCGCCTAATACTTACCTTGGCAACAGTTGCCTTGTTCGCACAATTCCAAATCATCCAACCTATACGATCATTGTGGAAATTCATCATCGCGTTGTGGTGGGCAGCCGAGTCAACGAAGACCAGGCCGCTGGGGCCATACAAGAAAGGCACTGGCGAGAACAATATCGCGAGGCTGGACAGTGTCCTACACTTACTGCCCCGGTACTCAAGGGGACGGGAGAAAGTAAGCCGAAACCTGCCTCAACCGCGAGCAGAGCGACCACTGCGATAGCTGCGCTGATCCTAGCCCTGTGTGCTGCGGGCCTTTCCGGATGCGTTTTGAAGTTGGCGACAACGGTCGAGGCACCAGCCCCGCTGACGCTTGACGCGTTCCTGTCCGACGATTCGCCCTGCTACGACCGGTCCGCGCAGCCTCAGACCTCAGTGATCGACTCCCACGTACACTTCCGGCCGTTCGGCGGACCGGCCATCCCATTCGGGCAAATGGTGCAATATCTCCAAGAGACCGGAGTTCTGTTCGCCAACATCTATGGCATCGGCCAGACGCTGCCGGTCACATCCTCGTGCACCTACTACCTGGACTGCCCCGGCACGCCGGTGACACCATCGTTGAAGAACGACTTCGTCAACGCTGCCAACTACGTTACAGCGGCGCAGTCGGGCGTTCATCTGACGCTTGCGATGACCTTTCCAGATCTTGCAGAACCGGAAACAATTCTACCCGGCATTGAGCTACTGGAAACGGAGTACCCGGGACTTTTTCAGTGGATGGGCGAGGTCAACCTGGTGAAGCAGGCGCTGTTCGACAACGGGCACACGCCGGTTTCCCCGGCTACGATCAGCGAGTGGGCTCCTTTCATGGAGGTACTGCGGGATCGTGGTTTTCCGTTTGCGGTGCACTCGGATCTGGGTAGCGAGGATGCCCCGACCCTCTACCTTCCGCTGATGGAAGAGGTGCTGCGGCAGTATCCGGACAACGTGATCGTTTGGGTCCACATGGGCCTTTCCCGGGAGCTCACCACCATGGATGCTGCCCGGCACGTCGAGCTGATGACGGCATTGCTGGAGCGCTATCCTAACCTGATGCTGGACATAGCCTGGCGTGTACTTGATGACGCGTACTTCTCGACTCCCGACGGTCTTGCGGCGTATGTGCCGTTCCTGAACACACACTCCGAACGGATTCTCCCAGGCACGGACTTCCTGGCTTCGCACGACAAGAGTCTGGACATTTACCGGACGGAACTGGAAGTGACCAGCCGCATCAACCGTTACCTTGACGACGATGCTTTCCGGGACATCGCGCTGGGCCAGAACTACTTCCGGTTGCTGGGCCTGGACTACGAAGCACCCCCCATATGCCCGTGAAGCCAAGCGCTAGAGGCATAGGACCATTCCACAGATCGAAAGCAAATGCGGGAACAGGCGGGCCAAGGACGGACTGGTCGCCCCGTCCTACGGCGTGCCGCGAGCCCATTGCTGTACCGGCGCGTCCGACATGGACACCAGTGCCGTCAGCCAGCGTTGGACCAGCAATAGCACCCACTGGTGGTCTACCGCTGGCAGCGACATCAAGCATTGAACGGCACTTGACTTCAACCGCCTCGTGACAAGGCAAAAGCCGAATCAGGCGTATTGCTGGGCCAGCATGTGGATTCTGACGCATCTGCGGGAGATCGAGTTCTTCAGCATCGAAGAATTGAACCGGCAGATCGCCCCGCTCTTGGTGGAGCTCAATAGCAAGCCCTTCCTGAAGTGGGAAGACAGCCACCGTAACCTGTTCGAAACGGAGGAGCGGCCCGCATTGTGCCCTTTGCCGCCGCATCCATACGTCTTCCGGGAATGGAAAAAGGCGAAGGTCCGCATCGACTACCATGTCGAAGTCCACAACGCCTTCCACAGATATTAAAGGGACTTATACGCTTAACTACGCAATCCTTTTTGGCTCGCCTTGATGCAGGCCGTGGGTCTGGTGGACTCTTTAGGTACAAACAGTGCAAGGAGGACGGCTCGGGCTCGCCGGTGCGCTTCCATGGGTATGCGGTCTTGGGCCTCTTGTTGGGCCTGCGGGTCGTTGCCGACGGTGGCGTTCGTTTTGGAGTCGCCGTCGTGCTGCATAGTGCACCAGGTTAAGCGACCAGGCTGGGATATGTGCTCGTAGAGAACGAGCGGCGCTTGGGTCGGGCAGCCCGTGCGCTCCTTTAACATGGCGTTTAGCGACAGCACTGTTACCACATCGTCGGGGACCCTTACTTTTGAAGTCCGCTTTCCCGCTTGCCACCTGCCGCAGGATCGCAATGCAGGTAGATGCTCCCAGTTGGCGTCCACAGGCGACGCATTTCCCGTAAGCGTATGGCCATGTAGCACATGTACATTCCCATGGATTCCGCGTGCGCTGTCCTGGCACTCTCTGTCGCTTTCATCCGTACGGGTAGGCCTGCTTTATTCTCGTCTGCCCAAGACTGGCGCATACCTTCCCCCGCTCCAATGGCCATGAACGAAGCACCGGCGGCTAAGCTATTTGGTGTGGCATGCGCGTCCTTTTTCTTGGTGAGCGACGGATCAGTAGCGATCAGATCTACCGTACCACGGTTCATGGCCCACATAAACGGCAAGTGGTCCCCGTGAATCAGGGTGCAGCTATTTCAGTTTGGCTTAGCCATTGTTCCCCCCCCCCCCCCTCAAGGCTACTGTTGTAAGTGTACGCGCTCCTCATCAGTCAGCTCTCGGTAGCACAAGCGGCGGCCAACCATTGCAGCGGCCAAATGCTGCATCTGCTTCAAAGTGTCCAGGTCCCGAAGGTTGTGCCGAGTAGCAAACTCGTTAACGTACCGAGCCAAGTGCTTCGGACTCATCTTGTGATAGGTGCCATGATACCCACGCTTCAACAAGGCCCAAAAGCTTTCCAAACCATTCGTGTGGGCCATGCCGTTTACGTACTCCGATACCGAGTGCTTCACCGACTCGTGATGCAACAGGCCTTCGTATGCCTTGGCCTCATCTGTGTATACCATGGCACCCTCCTGAACGTTGTCCAGCACGAATCCTTGCAAGGTCCTCTTATCTGTGCGCTCCACCACCTGAGCCTTCACCCTGTTGGTGGAACGATCTTTGATACCCGCCACCGCAACTTTACCCACGGTGCCCCTACCGGCCTTGCGCCTCTTGCGCTCGTGCTTGTTGCCTTCCTTACCGCCAACGTACGTCTCATCCGCCTCTACGGGGCCGGCAAACAGCTCCTCAGTGACCCCAGCTACCTTCATAGCCTCTCTAATCCGATGCGATAGGTGCCACGCCGTAGCCTGCCGAATATCCAAGTCCCGATGCAACTTCATGCTGAACAAACCCTTAAGGCTGCTGACATGAAGATAGATGGTAATGGCCCAAAGGCGCAAAGGTAAGTGGGAAGACTCCATTACCGTCCCCAAACGTACGCTGAATCCCCGACGACAACTGTCGCACCACCACGGCATGGGCTTGCGAGACTCCCTGCGGTTAACCTTGCAGCTGTAACAGCGAGGACAGGATACCTCCTTAACCGCAAAGCCTCAACGCCCCTCCTCAAACCACTGCTCGGCAGCCGCCTCATCAGGAAATAAAGCACACAACTCCAACAGGCTGATGCCCTCACGGTACGACCGCCCAGGACCTCCAGATCCCCGAGTTCGACCTGCCTTGCCTTGCATAGCGCTCCAATGGTTTCGTTCGTTTCCTTATACGCACACCTCACAGCAGGATTGCGTAGTTAAGCGTATAATTCCCCAATAAAGAGTAGATATGCACCGACACGGAGATGATAATGCTTATTAGGACTTGGCGATACAGATGCATGTGTGACGAAGGCGCAGCATCAAAAACTGGACGGCCTGTTCCTTCACCTGGCCTGGCTGCGTAACCACTTGTTGGCGTATTGCAGCGTATTGCGGCGTATTGCAAGAGCGCGTACAGAGCCGGGCGCAAGCATCCGACCTTCTACGACCTGTGCAAGTACCTGACGAAGCGCCGACAAGGTCAGGGGGCGGTCTTGCTCAGAGACCAAAAGCCAAGGATGGATAGCCCGGATACGCTGCCGATCTCAATGCAAGTCCAGCAGCAAACGCGGCTTAACTTGTGCAGGCACGGCCACCCGATATCCAGGTCCCGGTCCCGTCCCACAACCAACCCGGCGAACGCCCCGCCAGATGCACCATTGCACAATCTCGTCACCCTTTCCGGGCCCAGCAGCATGAACTCCGACGCTATTGTGCACCTTAGTACTTTCTGATCTGGCAGACCCCGCAAGGACTGCTGCGCCATGACTACGCCGCTAGCGGCTTGCTGGGCCATGCCATGCCCATGCCGATGCTGATCCGTTCTCGGACCTACGACCAGACGTCCTTTGGCGAAATGCGCAGCCAGACGGGGGTTGCCGATGAGGACCTGGCCCTAGTCCTGGGGTGAGGCCAGGTCGATCCAGTCTGGTTCCGGCGTGACTGTTTCGTCGAGGGGCGGACCGGGGTCGGCCCAGCCCATTTCCGATACGGTCATCAGCGGCTTCACCGACATGTCGCCTTCCACCACGATCTGACACGAGAGGCGAACCGCCCCGAGCAGGCCGCGATCCTTGAGCTTTTCATATTCGGCGCGCGTGCAAACGGAAGGCTCCCCCGCGATGAATTCCACGCGACAGGTGGTGCAGCGGGCATAGCCTCCGCATCGGTGGCCTATATCGGTGCCGGCATCCTCAATGGCGAGGGCCAAGCGTTTGCCCTCAGGGACTTCGATCATGGCCCCGCTTTCAACAGTAACTGTAGGCATTGTATGGAATAGTGTGATTTTGGTACATTGCCGCGCCGCTGTGCGGCGCAGGCCCCCAATACTACACAATCATCGGCATTCTATGAACCATGCGCGTTTCATTGCTGTGGCCGCGGCTCTTATTGCGGTCAGTCCTGGCTGCAGCGCCCCCGGCACGATCTCAGAGGGTGCTGTCCAGGCAGACACCACACAAGTATTTGCGCGCATTGATTCGCTCATCGCGGCCTACATCCGCGACCGCGCATTTCCGGGTGCCGCGTTGGCCATTGGACACCGCGGAACGGTCCACAAGCTGGACGGCTACGGCACCTACACGTATGAATCGACTCGGCCTATCATGCCCGAGTCGGTATTTGATCTCGCGTCGCTGACCAAAGTCATCGCGACGACCACAGCCTGCATGCTGCTCTACGAAGAAGGCCTTCTGGACCTTGACACCGCCGCCAGCGCGTATTTGCCCGCGCTGCGTGGCACGGACAAGGCTGGCATCACCGTGCGACAGCTGCTTACGCATACCAGTGGCTTTATGCCATTTCGCTTCTTTTACGAAGACAGCGTTCTGACCCGCGCCGCCGTGCTGGATTCCATCTTCACCATCCCGCTGCAAAGGATGCCAGGTGAAGACTACGCGTACAGCGATTTTGGCATGATCACGTTGCTTCTGGTGATTGAATCGATTACGGGCCAGGACTTTGCGACCTATGCGGCCGAAAACATCTTCGAGCCGCTGGGAATGGCGAGCACGGGCTATCGCGGCACAGGAACGCCGGATGCGTCAGTGGTGCCCACAGAGCTGGATGATTATTTCCGGCACCGGCTCGTGCAGGGGGAAGTGCACGACGAGACGGCCTGGATCCTGGGCGGCACCGCAGGGCACGCGGGTCTCTTCTCTTCGGCGACCGATGTAGCCCGGTTTGCATCCATGATGGCGCAAGGCGGCCGGTACGACAGGGGTCTTTTCCTGAGTCCCGAAACCGTGGAGTTCTTCACGACCGTGGTGGACAGTTCCATGTCCACGCGCGCGCTCGGCTGGGACACCAAGAGCCGGGACAAACCATCCTCGTCAGGCGAGCACTTTGGTCCGCGCAGCTTCGGCCACACGGGTTTCACTGGCACATCCATCTGGATTGATCCGGATTCCGGCGTTTTCGTGGTGTTCTTAACGAACCGGGTCTACCCTACGCGGGAGAACTACGGCATCATAGACTTGCGTCCGCAGCTTGCGGACCTGACCTACGAGGCACTGGTCGGAACGCCTGTGCAGTAGCATGCGTTTATAGAGGCTGGTCTCACCAGGCGCATCACACACAATGCCCACATACGTCTATCGGCGCGAGGACGGCACAACGTTTGACTACGTTCAGCGGATAACGGCAGATCCGCTTGCGCAATGTCCTACCACGGGCCAGCGGGTGTATCGCGTCATTTCAGGCGGCACCGGGTTTATCCTCAAGGGCTCGGGATTCTACAAGACGGATTACGCTACCAATGGCAATGGCGTGGCGAAGGGCGACGCAGAGGCGTCCGATGGCGCCGAATCCAAAGCCAGTGCGCAGCCCAAAGCCGATGCGCAGTCCGCATCCAAGGACACGAAGGAGGCGGCACCGGCTGCGACTGACGACTAAGCCGCTTGCTGCGCGGCGCGCACGATCGCCGCGAATGAGCGGGCATTGAGGCTGGCACCGCCAATCAGGCCGCCATCGACATCGGGCTGACCGACCAGGTCCGCTGCATTGGCGGGCTTCATGCTGCCCCCGTAAAGGATTGTGATGTCCGCCGCGGCAGCTTTCCCAAACTGCTTGGCCAACAGGGCACGGATGTACGCGTGCATGGACTGGGCCTGAGCGGGTGTGGCGGTTTCGCCGGTGCCGATCGCCCACACGGGCTCATAGGCGACAACCAGCGGCGCGGACGCGTCCACGCCGCGCAGCGCAACGCTCACCTGCTTTTCCACGACTGCATAAGCCCGGTCGGCTTTGCGTTCGTGCAGCGTCTCGCCCACGCAGACGATAGGCGTCAGGCCGTGTGACAGCGCCTGGCGCACCTTGGCATTGACAGAATCGTCGGCTTCGCCGAAAAACTGCCGGCGCTCGGAGTGTCCCAGGATTACGTAGTGGCACCCGACTGATACCAGCATCGGCGCGGAAACCTCGCCGGTGTAGGCACCGGATCCGGCCGCATGCATGTTCTGCGCGCCAAGGCGCACGGGTGTGCCCTGCAGCACACTCCCAACGCCTGTCAGGTGCACGAAGGGCGGGCATACCGCAACCGCCACACCGGCATCGGTGCGCACGGTGGCACAAACGTCTTGCGCCAGTTGCGCCGCCGCCGCGGCGTCTGTGTTCATCTTCCAGTTTCCTGCGATCAGCATAACCATTTGTAATGGGGCGCAGCCTGCCGGACCCGAGGCTCCGACTACGTTGCTGCACCAGGGGATCAGAAGGAATTGATCCGCTGTGAATAGACCGTGCGTGCTGCCATGTTCGTGCGTCTCAGGCTCGCCGGCTCCGAATCACACCGCTGGCTCCGAGCCATCCCGTCACTACTGCGCTCCGACCACATCCTGGTAGATGGCAGCCATGGCATTCCCGACGTACTTGGCGACGATCCGTCCATCAGGACCCACCAAGAAGCGGGTGGGCAACACATTGATGTTGTACAAGAGTGCCAGGCCCGGCGGCCTGGGCACATGGCGGCCCGGAATATCCCGCGAATCAAAGAATGCCTCGTCTACAAGCGGATCAAGCGCCATGGAGATGGATACGATCTCCAGGCCCGCCGCATCGTCGTAGAGCCTGCGCCGCCCCTCCAGTTCGCGCTCGTAGACGTCATCCTGCGGATGGTAGAACTCCAAAAGCACATGCTGTCCACGAAATTGCGCGAGGTGCAACGAATCTCCCGCCGCATCGCGCACAGAAAAGAGCGGCGCGAGTTTGCCCGGAATGAGGTTCTCCAGCTCATAGATCGCGCGCGTACCCCAGTCGGCATAGGGCGAATCCGCATAGGCCTCCTTAAACGAAAGTGCCGCTTCCATCGCCGCGTCATGCTGCATGCTGTCCAGCCGCGCGGCAATGATCTCGAACGCCAGCGCGGCGCGATGCTCTTCAGTGGTGGCGCGCGTCGCAAACTCCTCCAGCAAAGCAATCGCGGCTTCCTGTCCGGCAAGCCGTGCCTGTGCGGTGCGCGCAGCCTGGGCGATCTCCACATAGTTGATATTCTCCGGTTCAATCTCTCTCGCGCGTGCAAGCGCTAACGAATCATTCCAGTTGGTGACCATCGATACGGCTTCAGCCGCCGCCAGCTCGCTGCCCATCGTGCCGCCAAAGGTGCTGCGCATGCCCCAGAGAATCATGCTGGTCTGGTGAACCAGATCGGACACGGCAGATTCGTTGTATTCGCCGCTTTGCACCAGCTCCAAAAGGCTTTGGCGGTGCAAGGCTGTCGTGTTTTCATAGGCCAGCCAGGCGGAGTTCTCCTTGGAGCGGACGCGCAGGGGCCGGTTGCCCATAGGCAATACTGCCGTCAGGGATGCCGTATCCGCGTGAGCAACTGCCAGCACCCCCACCTTCAGAATCTGGCCCCGACGACTGATCAAAAGCGAATACCGACCGCGCACCGGTGCGACCACATCCATATTGAATGCTCCAGTACTGTCGGTGATGGCGTAGCCCAGCGTGTCCGGCTCGCCATCGGCATCGACCGCTACCAGCACCTCGAAGCCCCGATAGTCCTGCGTAGCATCGACCAGGGCATCGACCGTTATGGTGCCCGTGAATACGCTGCGGACCTCGGCGCGCTCCGTCGCGGCTTCCTGCTGTGCACATGCGGGCAGCGTGAGGCAGCCCACAATGATCAGCACGAGATACCTGGGGTTCAGAATCATGGCGCCGGGGAGTCTAATGCCTTTGAAAGTAGGACGCGTACGCGCTTGGGGTCTGCAGATCCTTCGAATCCGTGCATAACTTGCCCGATGAAGAACCCGATGATGGATTTCTTGCCGCTGCGATACTGTTCTACCTGCATCGGGTTTGCGGCGAGGACTTGCGCCACTACGGGAATCAGTGCTGCATCATCGGATACTTGGAGCAGGTTGTGCCGCATCGCAATCTCCTTGGCGGTCCCTTTCTGCGTCATCATGAGCATGAACAGCTCCTGCACGCCGCTCGAACTGATGGCCCCCGACATGCGGAGGTGCGCCAGAGATGCCAGCCGCTGGGCGCTGACGGGAAAGCCTGCGCTGGGGTTGGCTTTGAGCGCACGCAGGACATCGCCCATAACCAAGTTCGAAGCGGCCTTGGCGCAGGCGTGCACACCCGGGGCCCCGTCCAGCGCCAAAAGTGCCGCCAGCACCGCCTCAAAGTAGTCCGCCAGGGGCCGCTCATCCGTAAGCACGCCGGCATCGTATGCTGGCAGTCCCAGATCGGTCACATAACGCGTGTGGCGCGCATCGGGCAGCTCGGGCAGCGTGGCCTTGATGGCCGCGCACGCTTCCGGCGTAACGACGATGGGCGGCAGGTCCGGATCGGGAAAGTATCGATAGTCGTGCGCCTGCTCCTTCGAGCGCATGGGACGCGTCTCTTGGCGAATCGGATCCCAAAGCATTGTCTGCTCGCGAGTGGTACCGCCCGCCTTCGCGACGCAGACCTGCCGCGCCACCTCGTATTCGATTGCGCGCTCCACATGCCGAAACGAGTTCATGTTCTTGATCTCCGTCTTGACGCCGAGTGGAGCGCGGCTCGCTTTGCGGATGGACACATTCGCATCGCACCGCAGCGATCCCTCCTCCATGTTTCCATCGCTGATGCCGAGGTAGCGGACGAGCTGGCGCACCTTTTGCAGGAAGAGGCTGGCCTCGCGCGCCGAGCGCAGATCGGGCTCCGTCACGATTTCGAGCAGTGGCACGCCGCAGCGGTTCAGGTCCAGCAGCGTGGACTCTGGATCCTGATCGTGCAGGCTCTTGCCTGCGTCTTCTTCAATATGGATCCGGGTCAGGCGGATGCGGCGGCCGATATCTACATAGCCGCCGGTGCAGATCGGATCTTCGAACTGCGAAATCTGATACCCTTTGGGCAGGTCCGGGTAGAAGTAGTGTTTTCGCGCCAGTACGCTGCGCGGCGCGATGCGGCTATGAGTGGCCAGGCCGAGCCGCACAGCAAAATCCACCACTCGGCGGTTCAGGACGGGTAGCGTGCCAGGGTGTCCGAGGCTTACCGGGTCCACATGGTGATTCGGTCGTGCGCCAAAAGCCGCAGAGTCGGGGCTGAATGCTTTCGAGTGCGTCTGCAGTTGGCAATGCACTTCGAGACCGATGACCGTTTCGTACGACGCCATGCCGCCTGCCAGGTTCAGGGCTTGCTACGCCCCAAACTTCTTCAGCACTTCTTCTGCGTGCACCGCAACCTTGGGACGCCTGATGATGTGATGAATGACGCCATCCTCGTTGATGAGGAAGGTGGTCCGCTTCACGCCCATGAAGGTGCGGCCGTACATTTTCTTTTCGCCCCAGACGCCGTAGGTGGCCATGATCTTCTTGTCGGTATCGGCCAGAAGCGGGAAGGGCAGGTGGTGCTCGGCGGCAAACCGCTGGTGGGACGCGACACTGTCACCGGACACGCCGAGGACCGCAATACCCTGCGCCTCCAGAATTGCCGCATGGTCGCGCAGGCTGCATGCCTGCTTCGTGCACCCGGGCGTGTTGTCCTTGGGGTAGAAATACAACGCAACCCGCCTGCCTTTGTAGTCGGAAAGGCGAACCACGGTGCTATGCTGCGTTTCGGCAGCAAAGTCGGGGGCACGATCACCCACTTGCACCATCGATATAGCATGCTATAAGTGAATACTTGCCGAGGCTGCACCCCGGCGCCTGCGCGCCCGAGTCAATGCGCAAAGGCGCCGAAAGATCCGGTCCCGCCGCTATGCGGTGTATCCCACCCGCTCCGAGGCTGCCCCGTTCCGACGCGGACGCATGCCGCTGGCCTGGCGTTTTGCGCCTAGTAACCCAAAAGCGCCGTCAGCGCGGGCCTGAGCTTCGGCTGCGCAGAAAACACGCCCTTTTCGAGGCTCAGCGAAAAGGGTACGGGCAAGTCTTCGGCCGCCACCCGCATGGGCGGCGCGTCCAGGAGTGCGAATCCCATTTCGCTGATTGTCGCCGCCACCTCAGCGCCAAATCCGCAGGTGGCCGTGGCTTCATGCAACACAAGCAGCCGACTGGTCTTGCGAACCGAATCCAGCACAGCGCGCTGGTCCCAGGGCACCAGCGAACGCAGGTCTACAACCTCCACCTCAGCGTTGTGCGCAGCGCTCCAGTACGCAGCCTCTTCCAGCGCCCAGTGCACGCCAAGGCCGTAGGTTGTTATGGTCGCGTCAGTTCCTTCGCGTACCAGGCGCGCCGCTCCAAGCGGCGTCTGATACGGCGCTTCGGGTACCATGCCGCGCACGGATCGGTAGAGGTGCTTGTGCTCAAAGAAGAGAACTGGATTGGGATCTGCAATTGCGGCGAGCAGCAACCCCTTGGCGTCCTCCGGCGTGGCGGGTGCGACGACCTTGAGTCCAGGCACATGGCAGAACCAGGCCTCCTTGCTTTGCGAATGAAATGGCCCCGCCCCGATGTTGCCGCCGTAGGGTGCTCGTATCGTTACATTCAGCGGGGCACCCCAACGGTAATGCGTGGTTGCGAGGTTGTTAACGATCTGATTGAATCCGCAGGCGATGAAGTCAGCATATTGCATCTCTACGACCGGCCTCAGGCCCTCCAGCGCCAACCCCATGGCTGCGCCGATGGCGCCACTCTCGATTATGGGCGTGTTGCGCACGCGGGCGGCCCCAAAGGTTTTCAGCAGCCCTTTGGTCGCCTTGAATACGCCACCGTATTCTGCAACATCCTGTCCCAGAAGCAGCACGCGGTCGTCTGCTTCCATCGCTTGCCTGAGGCCTTCGCTGATGGCATCGATGTAGCGCGCCTGGCGCTGGGGCCCTTTCGGAGGCGCCAGCACTGCAGGTGCCGGCGCAAACAAGGCCCTGCGTTCCACCGTGCAGCTGCTTTCCACCACGGGCTGCGCCAGCGCGTACGCTGCAGCGCGTTCGACCTCGGCGTCCAGTGAGCCGCGCAAAGTCGTGATCTCCTCATGGGTCTTGACGCCCTCATCCACCAAAAAGCGCGCGAAGCGATCAATCGGATCTCTTGCGGCCCACTTCACCATCAGGGACTTAGGCACATACCTCGTTCCTGACGCTTCCTCGTGGCCCCGCATACGAAATGTCTTCATCTCCAGCAGCGTCGGTCCCGCTCCGCTGCGGGCGCGCACGGCGGCTACGGTGACGGCTTGCACGACCGCCAGCACATCGTTGCCATCGACCACCGCGCCGGGCATGCCGTAGCCCGCAGCGGCGTCCGCAATGTCTTCTACAGGAATGGCTTCACGCGTGGGCGTAGACAATCCGTAGGCGTTGTGTTCCACGACGAAAACCACCGGCAACTGCCATAGGCCAGCCAAGCTCAGGGACTCGTGGAAGTCTCCTTCGCGCGTTGCACCATCGCCGCAGAAGGCGATGGCCAGATAGTCCTCGCCTTTGAGCTGTGCCGCCTGCGCGATGCCGCAGGCCACGGGGAGCATTGCGCCCAGGTGCGAGATCATGCCGACGATGCGCCGTTCGGGTAACCCAAAATGGAAGGTCCTGTCGCGGCCCTGCGTGTAGCCGCCGCGGCGTCCCATGAGCTGGCAGAAGAGCGGTTTCAGCGGTACGCCGCGCGTGGTCCATACGCCCAGGTTGCGGTGCAGCGGCAGGAGCACATCCCGTTCCTCGGCGGCCCATGCGCAGCCCACCGCAATGGCTTCCTGTCCGTAGCCGCTGAACCACTTCGCGATGCGGTTTTGTCGGATGAGGTGCAGCATGCGCCGTTCAATGGCGCGCGGGAGCTCCAGCGCGCGGTGCAAAGCGCCCAGGTCCTGTGCTGTCCAATTCATTGCCCTGCGCCTGTGAACACCGTGCGTATGGTGCTGAAGAGGATCTTGAAGTCCATTCGCAGGCTCATATGCTCGATATAGAAAAGGTCGAACTTCACCTTTTGGCGCACATCCTGCAGCGAGGTGTCGTAGTGCCACATCACCTGCGCCCACCCCGTGATGCCCGGCTTCACGCGGTGACGGCGATTGTAGAGTGGTATCTCCTTGCGCAGCCTTTCAACAAAGTAGGGGCGTTCAGGCCGCGGACCGACCAGACTCATGTTTCCTCTGAGTACGTTCCACAGCTGGGGAACCTCGTCCAGGCGCATCTTGCGCAGCCACCGACCGAGCCCGGTGTACCGCGGATCGTCTTCTTTCGCCCACACAGGTCCCGAAAGGGCCTCTGCGTTCTCGTGCATTGTGCGAAACTTGTACATCGTAAAGACGCGTCCCTTGCGGCCCACGCGCTGCTGTCGGAAGATCGCGGGGCCTGGCGATGTTATCCGGACCAGTACGATCAGCACAATCCACAAAGGCAGCCCGAGTAGCAGCACCAGAAGCGCGATGGTGATGTCGAACAGCCGTTTTGTGCTCTGCTCCCATGCGGGCATCGGTACAGGCAGGACCTCGATGAGCGGCAAGCCATAGATGTGCTCCGTGCGGGCCATGCCGCCGATCACCGAATAGAAGTCGGGCACGATTTTTAGCGTCACGGCTTTGCCATCGCACAGGCGCAGCACTTCTTCAAGTTCACGATTGTCTCCAGATCCTAAGGCGATCAGCACATCGCGGATCTCCAGGTCATCAATGAGCTGTGGCAGCCCCTCGATGGCGTGCAACCCATTGGCGCCCTGCTGTGCTTCCCCCTTGTGTCCCAGGCGCAATGCACCGACGATCTGTATGCCGGCGGCCGGATACCGCGCCGTGTCTGCATGGAGCCGCTCCACCTTGTCGCTCCAACCGACGACCAGTGCCCGGTGGGTTCCATGGCCGCGCAGGATGAGCGCCTTCTGCACGGAACGTACCGCTACACGCCCAACGGACGTCAGGCTCAGCATTGCGCCCCAATAGATCAGAAGAATCGAGGCGCTCGCGCCGGTGCGCAGCGTGTCGATGAAAATGCTGAAGACCAGGATGAGCACACCGACAGTCACGACCTTGGCCATGGAAACGAGTTCATCAAAGCGGCTAGCTGCGTGCCGCTCCCGATACATTCCAGCGAAGACAAAGACAACAACCCAGAAGACGCAGAGGCCCAGCAGCGCATACAGGGGGAACACGGGACCATCCGGCGTGGCGAAGCCTGTCCAGCGGAATGCATCCTGGAACTGTATGCGGAGATAGACGAGGCATGCTGCGGCAGCGCCGAGGGTGTCGGTGAAGACGAGCGCAGCGAATTCTACCTTTCGAGTCATGCCAAGCGCGGGCGCCAGTGAACCAGTCAAGATAATGCCCGTGCACACAGCAGCCCGGGCAGAGCGGTTGAACGCAGGGCCGGCTTGTTTTTTTCCTGAGACTGACCCCTCAGGCTCTGCGCTGTCGTCGCCTTGCCACGCCTTTTGCGGTACGCTGCAATTCAAGCTGCTTCCGGGGCATGATTTTCGTACGAGCAAACGGGTCCGCTTTCAGCGGCGAACGCACGCTTTAAAGCAGGGCCACGCTTTGCCATCTGTTCTGGGCCAGCTCACGCAGCTTCAGTGGCTAAAGGTCAGCAGCAACATGCTGACGGGTCCTATGCCGGACTCGTTGTCGCATCTTGTGCATCTGGAATATCTGCAAGACAACGCGCGGGCGGGCAGCAGAATTCATCGCCGCTATGTGCGAGCGCCAGGGTATTCGTCCGCAGCAGCTCACGATTCATTCCGACCGTGGCCCCGCCATGATTTCTAAGACCTATGCGCAACTGCTGGCGGACTTGAGGGTGGAACGCTCCTACATCCGGCCCTACTGTTGAAACGACAATGCGTATTCGGAGTCGCAGTTCAAGACGATGAAGTACCATTCGGACTACCCGGTACGTTTCGGATCGTTGGAGGATGCCCGTGCCTGGTCCCGGGCGTTCTTTGACTGGTACAATAACTAGCACGACCATTCGGGTCTTGCCTTGATGCGTCCGTCCACGGTTCACTACGGCCAGGCGCGATCGGTACAATCCCAGCGGCAGCGCGTACTGGCAGCGGCGTATGCAGAGAACCGTGAGCGCTTCCCACGGGGCATGCCCAAGGTGCCCAGAGGCCACCCCGGCAGGCTTGGATCAACAAGCCGTCAAAGCTTGATGCGCTGCCATTCGTGTTGCCCGACCCTGCGCAGGCGAACCACGATACCTTGGCTCCACTTACTCTCTAGCCACCAGCGATCTGTTCATCCATGAAACTATTCCCATGTCATCTGAATGCCGAAAGCCTATTCCGGCTTACCATTGCTATCCTATTGTGCGCGCTGTTGGCGGCATGCTCAAAGGATTCAGGGAAGGCATCCAATTCAGAATCCATACCCCAAGTAGTACTCGTCCCAGCACTCACAATTGGTAGTGAAACAAGCGTGGACGGGGTACTTTTTGGCCATATTGGCGACTTGGTTGCGGTCAATAGCACCGGGAGTATTTACGTCGGTGATAGACAGGCCTCTACTATCTACGCCTTTACCGCGCAGGGAGAACTGATTGATGAAATTGGTCAGCAAGGGGAAGGGCCAGGCGAATTCGCGAGACTCAGCACAATTCGCATAGGCCCTAGCGATACGCTTTATGTGTTTGATTCTCAAGTCGACCGCATTTCAGCCTTTGAACCGACAGGGCACAGTTTCGCCTATGGATTTAAGGTATCGGAAGACTCGAGGGGAGGTCGGCCGGATCAGTTCGTCGGCGTACTGGACACGGGGTTCCTCATTACATGGGTAGAGGATCCAAGTATAAAAGACGGCGCAGGTCTAACGGAGCTCTATGTCTCCGCAAGACGCGTAAGCTGGGCAGGACTGCGTGTTCAGAATCCACTGGTGCGACTGCTTGGCAAGAGTTGGTTGGTTGCGGGAACTGAAAATGGCTTCACGGTATCAGCCATTCCATTTGGACCCGAACCGTTCATTCACCTAGGGCCGGGCGGGCACGTTTACTCTGGTTCAAATGCATCTGTTGACGTTGCGATTACAACAGCCAGCGGCGTGCCCATAGGCTCCATTACTCACGAACTGGAGGCGATTCCCGTGATGTCAGCCGAGCTTGAAGAGTATCTGGATTATTTCTCCAGTGACAGAGCAGAGAGGCTCCGGCCCTTCACCCCAAAGGCCAAGCCAGCATACTCATCCTTTATCGTTGACGACGAGGGTCGCATCTGGGTCAGGCTTACACCAGCAGATTACGAAGCCGACACCTCTTCTTGGTTGATTCTGGACACAGAAAGCCGAGTTCGTGGTCAGGTAATCCTCCCATCATCCGTGAGATTGGAGGTCATTGCCGCGGGACGGGCATACGCCACAAGCAGCGCCGATGGGGTTACCCTTGAAGTCTTTGAAATCCAGGAATAGTGTGAATGGATTTGTGGTACGTGCCGCCAACCGGTCGCCCCGCAGGCCTGACCTAATGAGTGGTTGATCACAGTGACTCTACCCCGTCCCAGTAGCTCGATAATGTACATGGAGTGTATGCACAGCGGCCTCTCGTAATGAATTGAACTGTCTCACTTCTTATTGGCACAGAGGGGTCGCCGTACACGACTTCGCTCATTCCAAGGAATTCTCGCCTCCTTAGTGACGTGTATCGGCGGGGCCAGGCTGAACCAGTGTGAATAGCGTTTGCGTTCACGCTAGCTGAGCTGCTGGTCGGCTCCCAGCGAGCCTGCTTCCACCTCGTACGGCGTACGTTGCGCGCCGTATTCCGCCTTGATCGGCGCAGCCTGCACAGCCCAAAAATTATTGTCGGCTCGGTGCGACAGCATGGCCGGTGACAACGCAGTGCTTTAAGCGCTTTCCAGTCTCTCCCCACAGCGACGGCGCTTCCGACTCGAAACCTTGGTCAGTATGCGTGCCGCCTTCTGCCTGCGCTCGTCGGCGGAAACGTGTTGGCATGATTCGCCCTTCAGTGGGTCACAATCATTGACGGGACGCCTGCCATAGACCAAGCGTCTAAAACGGATCAGCCAAGTTCGAGAATTCGCGCGAGGAGCAGTGATACGAAGCGCTGCTCCACAGTTTGCTCGAAGCTGCCTTGGAATACCTTTAAACTGAACTTCATAGTATTCTACCTGGCAAGGGGACCGAGAATGCGCTTGTAGGCGTGCGCCTCATCGGTGTAGACCGTTGTGCCGAGGTGTTATCGTAGACGAACGGCTTTAAGGTCGCTGCATTCGTGCTCTCTACCACTTCGGCCCGAATCTGCCCGCTTGCACGGTCTTTCAGGCCGGCCACCGCCGTCTTGACTACCGGGCCGCGTCCGGCTTTCTGCTTTCTGTGCTCGTGCTTGTTTTTCTCCAAGCCACCCCCGTACGCTTCGTCGGCCTCCACCGGTCCCTCGAACGCAGCGGCCAGCAGGGGTGCAAAGGCGGCCCGTACGCGCTGCAACATGAACCAGGCCGTAGTCTGCGTCCCATCGAGGTCGCGGTGGAGCTTCATGCTGGAGACGCCCTTCAGGGAGGTCATTTCAAGATAAATGGCCCACACCCACTTCTTCAACGGCAGCCGGCTACTGGCCAATGCGGTACCTGTGCGCACCGAGAAGAACCGCTTGCACGGACGGCATCGGTACGGCATTGGCCTGTGTGTGCCCGCATACGTGTCTGTGCCCTTGCAGCGCGGGCACAGACGACCGTCCGGCCAAATCACAGCCTCGAGCCACAGGACGGCCGCCTGCTCATTCGGAAACACTTCGGCCAGTTTGGCCATGCTGATTCCCTTGCGATAACTGCGCTCAGGCCCCGATTTAACCGCCATGAATTCCCCGATCTGGTGTATTCCCTCATGCGGCCGATCGGAAAGAATGTTTCAGTTCTCTATATAATCACCTTCTTTTTACGGGCAACAGCTGTGCGCGCCAACGGAGGCCGCCTTTGAAGCCTGGACTGCTTCGCTGGATGCGGTCAGGGGGTCGTGTTGCGGCGGCGCGGTGCTGACCTTTGCGGATCAGATTCCGGATCAGCGTTTCACCGCAGGGACGGACATTGGCCATCTGGTGCTGCTTGCGGCCGGAGACGGTTTGGGTCCGTATCGCTACAGCATACAGCCGGCCCTGCCCGAGGGTCTCCACTTCGATGAGGGTGCGCGCACGCTCTATGGCGTGCCGGCCGACACAATGTCTTCGGCCGTCTTCATGTACGAGGTGATGGACGGTGCGCTGAACACCGGTCGCATGGCCTTTTCCATCGCGGTGGTGCTTGGCACGGATTCGCTGTTCACGTTTCAAGGCAACTGTCCGAATCCTTTTCGCGAGGTTACCAGGCTGGAGTTCAGCCTGTCGAAGCGTGCGGAAGTCGGCGTGGAGGTTTATGATTTGCTGGGCAAGCGTATCTTGAAGCAGCCGCCTAGCGTGTACTTCTATCGGGTGTTGGTGGGCGGACAGCAGGTGGTCCACACCGGGCAGATGACGGTGGTGCGATATAGGGTGCGCTACAGCAACGCAAACAGCGAAATGATTAGCCACACATGCATACCTTGGCGAGCGTGTTCGTGCAGGAGGCAGGGTCCCCCTGGATGCTACTTCCTTCGGGGCGTTAGTAGGGTACGCACGGGGCTTTGAATACCCGATCGGCCTCGTGTCTGTTGCTGGACTCTTTCTGATCTGCACCGCCTATGTGTGTGCGCTCTATCAGTGAAAAAGTCACAAGCGCCTGTCCCGGCTGAACCCGGGCGAGGCGACCCGGGGCGAGCTGGAAGCCGCCCTGAGCCGCATGCCGGAAGTCAACCTGTATCGCAAGTTGTGCGAAAAGATGCTGCAGGGCCGGACTACCAGAACACGTTGGCCTATGTCCTGCGGATTATGGACCTGGATCACGAACGCTACCGCGAAGTTGGCCGGTACATCAGCGCATTCGTCTACATCGTGCTCAGCCTGGGACTTTTGGGTACGCTCCTCGGCATTTTTGTCCTCTTCACCACAAGCGGTCGTCATGAAGCGTCGGATCTGGTAGGACTCGGCATCGCGGTGGTTTCCACGCTGCTGGCCCTCGTCGTGCGCCTGGTCCTGTGGCCCGCCAGCCTGTTTGTGCAAGTCTGGATGCGCAGAAGATGTCATCACCTCAAAGAATGGTGCACAGAACTCGCACTCTCGCTGGAGAATCACAGCGGTGCACCTGGCACGCAGCACTGATCGCGCAAGCCCGCACCACTACAAGATTGCTGCACATGCGTGCGGCTCCGCTGCGATGACAAGAACCTGGGGCCGGAATGGCGTCGCGCTCCTGTGCGCCGTATGGATCGTCCAAGCTGCGTGGTCGCAGCAGGTCTTTACGCAGGAAGCGCTGGTCCAAGCGGGCATCACCCGTCTCGGAGACATTTTCAGCTTGGCATATGGCTGGGCAGTTGTCTCCACCGATGGCTACTTGTGGGATGCTGCCGTGCTGGGTGCGGTGCCGGAGCAGGAGCCGGTCTGGCAATTGTTCGTGGACGAGGTCCCCGTGGATCTGCGCGCCCTGGGGCGGGCCAACCTCAGCGCTGTGCCGGTGGCGATTGCCGATGTGTGTCAGGTCGTGCTGCACCGCCAGCCCGCGCTGATTGGGGGCGTCATAGCGCCAAGCGGCGCGGTCCACATCCGAACCTGCCAGGCGGCGGACGGACTGTTGCTGCAAGGAGCCGTGGAAGCAGGCAGCGAAACCGGCGATCCCGGCCCGTTTCAGTACGTTGAGTCCGGCGACCGCAATGTGGACCGCACCGGGCCCACGGCCCACGGCTCGCTAGCGTTCGGCGGCCCGGGTGGACACGTTCGCCTGGGCGGACTGCTAGACGAGCACCACGCTACGGATCCGCTGATACGACCCCGCGTCCGCACGCTGTACCGTGGAGAGAAAGACGCCCGCATCCATCTTCGCGCGGCCAGCTTTGATGGCGCGTCGCACCGGTCCTGGGGAACGTGGGCTGTACGCGTCGCTGCAACAAGGCTGGAAGATCTGCGCTTCTTTGAGCGACTGGGTCTTGAGGTTCCAGTAAACCATGACGTCGTCATGGGGCATCTGGCGGGCACATGGGCGGCGCGCAGGGTGGTTTTTCGACTCGGTGCGCAGCGCTCGAAACTGACCACGCGGGCGAACCCGCTGGATGTAGACGTTGCGTGGCGGCAGACGGCGGTGCGTGGCGTGTTGCAGCGGCGGTGGGGCGAGCGAAGCGCCGTTGGCCTGCGTTCGGCCATGCTTCGCACCTGGGGTCTGGGGATGCGCGGGCATCAGCTGCTGCTGCTCCATAGCGCTTTTGTGAGCGCCCGAACGCAGCCTGCGGCAGCGATCAATCTCCTGTCGCATGTCCAGGTGTCGCTGGATGGCGGTGCCTTGGGATGGCAAGTGTTTGCCGCTGCGCATCACACATCGATTGGCCTGAGGCTTACCGCGCTCTGGCAGTGGCGGGCACCCGCCCACACGCAGGGCTACGCCTACTGGTCCAGTCTGGGCTATCGCCCGAGCGGTCTCCCGCCCGATGATGCGCCCGTGCTGCCGCCTATGGCCACGGTGCGGTCTGCGGATCTTATGTGGCAGACCGGCACGGCACGGCAGCTCACGCTGATCGGTGGACTTCGGCAGTTCCAAGACGCGGTGATGACGACATATACGCACGGGTACGACTCGCTGACGACGGGGCTGGAGGGCACGGCGCGCCTTGTTGCTGCGTCCGGTGCGGTGGCTACGGCGGCGGTGATTTTCGAGACGCGGCTCTTGCAGCGACTTTCCGCAGGAGCGTTTGGGCTGTATGCCTATCCCATTTCGTCGGCGCACCCTTTCAGGGCCGCCTGGCATACGCGCAGTCTTGTGCAGCTGCACGTTCGATTCAGGCCGAATAATCGCCTGAGCTGCTTTGCTTCGCTGCGCTACCGTGGAACGTCGTCATGGCCAGACTATCATGCGGCGGCCCAGGTGGCCCCGTCGCGCTATGCCACCGCACTCCCGGCTGCCGCGGCAGCTGACCTGACCATTCAAAAGCGCTTCTGGCATGAGCGCCTGCGCGTTAGCGCCACACTGCGCAACCTGCTCAACACGCGCTATCGCACGCACCCTGGTGGCGCCGTGTCTAAGCTTGCATTCCATGTGCGTGCGCAGTATGCGTTGCGGGCGTTTGGAAGCTAACAAGCCCGGCAACCAGCGTCTTCCGTAGCACTTGGCCATAAGGAGCGCGCCTGACGACCGGCGGCACCTGGTTGTATCGGCATGCCGACCGCCGAATCTGTGCGACCCCTGCAGACCGCTGCCGCTAACGCATGAAAAGGCCGCCGTTGACGTCGATCGTTTCGCCGGTGGTGAAGGTGTTCTCAATGAGGAAAGCGATAGCCGTGGCGATGTGCTCCGGCGCTCCGTTGAAGCCGACCGGCGTCTCTGCCTCAAAGGCTCGCATCCGCTCCGCAGGCGTGTACTTGTCGTGAAACGGCGTGACGATGACGCCCGGGGCCACCGCATTGACCCGGATCACGGGGGCCAATTCCCGTGCCGCGCCGCGCGTAAACGAATCCAGCGCCGCCTTGGCAGCGCCATAGATGGTGGCGGTAGGTGCGCCGTGTCGCGCCGCGATAGAGGTCAGGTTGACAATGGAGGGGCTTGTGCCCTTGCGAAGCAGCGGTGCGCAGCGCTGCGTCAGCATCATGGCGGAAAACGTATTCAGCGCAAAGATGCGCTCCATGACCTCCCATTGGAGCGTGTCAACAGTATGGCGCTCCAGAAGCGCGCCCACATTGTTGACAAGCGCATCCAGGTGGTTCGCGCACGCTTCTACAGCGTCCATCAGGGACTGGCAGCCTGCTTCGGTAGCCAGGTCGGCCTGCGCGGTATACACCACGCGCGCACCGGCGGCCTTCGCAGCTTCAGCCGCGGCTGTAATCGGGGTCCTGTGGTGATGCAGGATCAGTGTATTGCCGGGCGCCAGGTGCTTCGCTGCTGCAGCGCCGATGCCGGTGCTGGCTCCCGTAATGAGTATCGTCTTGTTCATCATGCTGCAAGCGCGCTGCATGGCACCGGCGGCGGGCTAAGTGCGCACAAGGCGTCTGCGCGCCGCGATGATCGCGCGAAACTAACGAAGCGGAGCATAGATTGCCTCCTTGAACGGCCGCTGCACCAGATCCTTGTTGAAGGGCCGAAGCTGCGTAAAGATCATGCCGATCAGTTCCGATTGCGGATCAATGAAGAAAAACGTGTTGGCGGCACCCGCCCAACCGTACATGCCATCCATACCCGGCTCATTAAGCTCGCTGGCGTCCAGGAACACTTCCACGCCGAGCCCGAAGCCCCAACCCGCCGAGCTGTTTGCCTGCAGGTGGTCACGCGTCATGAGGGCCACGGTTGAGGGCTTCAAGATCTGCACCGTGCCCCAGCGGCCTCCGCCTAGAAGCATCTCAGCAAAGCGGACATAGTCCAAAGGCGTGGAAACCAGTCCGCCGCCGCCGGAAAGAAAGGCCACCGGTTCGGCGAACTCGCTGTCGGAGCCGCGGTCAGCAGCCCGCCAAGCACCCGCGCGGCTTTTGGTGTAGAGAGTGCTCAGGCGGTGCATCCTGGCGGGCGGCACGCTAAAGGCGGTGTCATGCATCTCCAGCGGCGCAAAGATGCGTGTCTCAAAAAACGAATCCAACGACTGGCCCGAAGCCACCTCTACGACACGCCCGAGTACGTCGGTGGCGACGCTGTAGTGCCACCGCTCACCCGGCGCGTACAGGAGCGGTAGCGCAGCCAGGCGCTCGCAGAACGCTTCCAGATCGCCTGGCCCGAAGACGCCATCGGACCGGTACATGGAATCCACCGCCGTATTGCTGAAGAACCCGTACGTGAAGCCAGCCCGATGCGTCAAAAGATCGTGAATCGTAGGCACGCGCGGCAGCGATGTACGTTGATCAGGAGCATCGGGCTTGTATAGCGCAAGGTCTGCAAATGCGGGAATGTATGCCGACACAGGATCATCCAGCGCCAGCGCCCCCTCTTCGTAGAGCATGAGCGCCGCTACACTGGTGACCGGCTTGGTCATGGAGTAGATCCGGAAGAGTGTAGAATCGGTCATCGGCACGCCAGACTCCAGGTCCTGGTACCCCGCCGTCTCGTGGTAGACCACCTTACCACTTTGCCATATCAGGGCCTCCGCGCCCACCACCTGACCGCTTGCTACGAGCTGCCCAAGCGTGCTGTCCACACGCGCAAGATGCCCCGTTTCAAGCTGAAGCCCCTGACTGGCCGCGGGTAGCGCAAACCCGTGGCACAGCAGCAACAGTCCAGCGAAGCGCGACAAGGCGCAAGCGCTGCGCCGTAGGAGCGTCAGCTTGGAGCGGACGGGAAAGTGGCCCGTGCGGCGTTTCATGCTTCGCATTCGCATATGTGCTGGTCGCTGTGCATGGTCCTGATCCCCTTACGGTTCGGGTATCCGGACACCCAGGGTATCAGCCCATGAATGCCATTGGCGGGCCAGCGCGTCCGCCAGGTCCGGGTGGCTGGCGATGAGGTCCTGACGCTCAACGGGGTCTGTCGCAAGGTTGTACAGTTCCCATTCGCCTATGCGGCGGTCCATAACCAGCTTCCACGATCCTTGTCGGATGGCTCGATGGCGGATGTGTTCCCAGTACAGGGTGCGCTCTTCCAGATCTGGGGGTGCTGCTTTGAAATGCGGGACCAGGCTGGTACCATCGGTTGCAGGCAGGGCGCTGCCGGCGATTTCCTGCAATGTCGGCAAGAGGTCAATGATGTGGCCGGGGCCATCGGTGATTGTGCCGCGGTGCTGGATGCCTTCCGGCCAATGCGCAATGAAGGGCGTCAGGATGCCGCCTTCGTGGACCCACTGTTTGTACAGCCTGAAGGGCGTGTTCGAAGCCATTGCCCACCCTTCCTGGTATGCCACGTAGGAGCCCGGCTCGCCGGGCTGCGTGGCCGGATCGTGTAGCTGCCGGTAGACCACGCTTTCTGCGCAGCCGCCGTTGTCCGCCAGAAACACCACCAGCGTATTGTCCAGCGCATCCATTGCGCGCAGCGCTGCGATCACACGGCCGATGCCCTGATCCATGCGATCAACCATGGCCGCGTACACCGCCATGCGCAAGGCCCAGTCTTCTTTGCCTTCCGCGTCTTCCCAGGAGGACAGCTGTGCGGGGCGCGCAGGTATCTCATGCCGCTCATCAATGAGCCCCATCGCCAGCATGCGCGCGTGTCGCTCTGCGCGCAGCGAATCCCATCCGATGTGGTAGCGGTCCTGGTACCGGGCGATGTCCTCCGGCCATGCGTGCAGCGGCCAGTGCGGCGCGGTATAGGCCAGATATAGGAAAAAAGGTTCAGGCGATTCGTGGGCTGCGTGTTCTGCGAGGAACGTCACCGCGTAGTCGGAAAAGGCATCCGTCATGTAGAAGCCCTCCTCCGGCGGCGTCCAGGGCGTGTCATCCAGCACCATCACGCGGTTGTCCGGGCCCACTTCAAAGTAGCTGCTCGCGCCGCTGATGAGGCCATAGTACCGGTCGAAGCCGCGTTGCCGCGGCCAGTGCTGGGGCCGTTCTCCCACATGCCACTTGCCTGACATGTAGGTGCGATAGCCCGCATCCCGCAGCATTTCGGCGATGGTGGTCGCCTCCTCACTGAGGTAGCCCTGGTAGGGCCCCGGCCGCAGCGTATTGCCGACAAGGCTTACCATCCCGCCCATGCCGACCGCATGGGGGTATCGCCCGGTCAGGAGCGATGCACGTGTAGGACAGCAGCGGCCGGCATTGTAGAACTGTCGGAAGCGCAGGCCACTTTCAGCGAGGCCATCCAGATGCGGCGTGGCGATTTCGCCGCCATATGCGCCAATGTCGGAGTAACCCAGGTCATCAGCCAGGATGATCACTACGTTGGGCTGTGGCGCAGTCTCGGCACCGCCGCAGCCGATCAGCAGCAGCATGCAAGCCCAAAGCCAGCGGCGGCGCGAAAACTTACAGGCCATAGGGTCATTGGCAGATTTCCTGAATATAGCCATGAGGCATGGTTTCGGCCCGGCACAACGCACGCGTTCTTGCTGCAATCCGTGTATGTGCCGCTGATCGGATCCGAGTGCGCCACCAATGGGTTTGCATAGCCATCCTGATCAGACTTCAGCCGCCATGCAGCAATGGAAAGCGTGGCCAGCGCCATGACTTGGCACCACGCTCATGACTTTTGGACGCGGGGATACCCATACGATAATCGGTGAGGCTGAAGCGCGCGCAATCCTCGCGGAGGGCTTGGCGGCGGCTGCGCCCGATGCCCGGCGCGTGCTGGTCATCATACCGGACGCCACGCGGACTGCGCCGATACCGCTCTTTTTCAGGCTGCTGACGGAGCTGCTGCTTCCGCAGACCGAGGCCTTGGATTTTCTGGTTGCGCTCGGGACCCATCCGCTGATGAGTGCCGCGGCCTTGCGACGCCTGGTCGGCATTACTGCCGCAGAGGCTCGCGGGCAGTACGGCGCAGTGGAGCTCTTCAACCACCGATGGGATCAGCCCGAGCAGCTCATCACGCTGGACACGCTGGAGGCGAGCGAAGTCAGGGCTATCACGCAGGGTCGCCTGGATATGGCGGTACCCGTTTCTATCAATCGACTGGTGCTGCGTTACGATACGCTGCTGATTTGCGGGCCTACGTATCCGCATGAGGTGGCGGGATTTTCCGGGGGCAACAAGTACTTCTTTCCAGGCATCAGCGGGCCCGATGTCATACACATCACGCACTGGCTTGGTGCGCTCTTGACCAGCCGCGCACTGATAGGCACCCCGGACACTGCTGTGCGGGCCTTGATCGACCGTGCGGCGGCATGCATTCCGCGCCGCAAGCTTTGTGCCAGCCTCGTGGTGGACGGCGAGGCGCTGCGGGGCTTGTATGTGGGCGCGCCCGAGGCGGCATGGCAGGCTGCCGCGGACCTTTCCAGCAGGATACACATCCACTGGGTTGACCGTCCCTACCGGCGCGCCTTGGCCGTGATTCCTCCGATGTACGCGGATTTGTGGACCGGCGCGAAGGGGATGTACAAGCTTGAGCCGGTGATCGAGGATGGCGGCGAAATTGTGCTCTATGCGCCGCACATCGGCAACATTTCGTACACGCACGGTCGGATTCTGAACCAGATTGGATACCATGGCAGCGAATATTTCGTGCAGCAATGGTCTCGCTTTCGGCGCTACCCCTGGG
Organism: Rhodothermales bacterium; assembly: GCA_951812585.1. Classification (GTDB taxonomy): domain Bacteria; phylum Bacteroidota; class Rhodothermia; order Rhodothermales; family Bin80; genus JAAXGV01. The sequence continues at coordinate 2,138,624 of OX638318.1, forward strand.
CCGTGTTGGCACACTCGGCCCATGTCCGGGGCGAGGCCACCTTTGAAGGAAATGTAGAAACACCCAGAATCAACGTTACGCTGGCCAGCCGCGTGCCGCGTGTCGTGTGCGAGCGCCTGGGCCTGGGCTACCTGGATCCGTCTGACGTTAATCTGAATGCATGGCAGGGTCAGGACGACACCTTGTTTGTGCCTAAGGCAGGCGAACGGCTTTACCGGCTGTTGCCGCCCCAAGCAGCTGCGCGTTAGGGGGCGCGTGCGCGCCTGCTTCCGCCAATCGGCATTATCTTGGCGCCCCTTGTATCAGTACGGAGTGCCTCATGAGCGAATCGATCGGGTTTGTTGGGCTGGGCATTATGGGCCGCGGCATGGCCTGCAACTTGGTCCGGGCGGGCTTTTCGGTCCGCGTATGGAACCGCACGGCCCGGCGCATGGCACCGGTAGTGGCGGCGGGCGCGACAGCCGGCAGCAGCCCCTCGGATGTGGCAGCCCACAGCAGTATTACCTGCGTCTGTGTCAGCGACACGGCCGATGTGGAAGCGGTGATCTTTGGCCCCGAAGGCGTTGCCGCCGGGGCGCGCGAAGGTGCGCTGGTGATAGATAACAGCACGATCAGTCCCGAGGCCACGCGCTCGATGGCGGAGCGCCTCGCCGCCCGCGGGGTCTTCATGCTGGACGCACCGATCAGCGGAGGCAGCGAAGGCGCGGCAAACGGCACGCTGAGCATCATGGTGGGCGGCGAAGAGGTGCAGTACACCCGTGCGCTACCCGTCCTGCGCGCGATGGGGCAGACCATCACGCATGTCGGCGGTCACGGGGCGGGACAGACGGTGAAGCTTGTCAATCAGATTCTGGTCGTCGGCACGATGCTGGCTGTCAGCGAAGCACTGCTCTTTGCGGAGGCTGGCGGCCTGGATCTGGAGAAGACGCTGGCAGCCGTGAAGGGAGGCGCCGCGGGAAGCTGGATGCTTGCCAACAGGGGCATACAAGCCATCGCACGGGACTGGCGCCCCGGTTTCACTATCGATTTGCAGCAGAAAGACCTGCGCTTGGTGTTGGAAGCTGCGGACCACTATGGCGTGCCGCTGCCAACGACGCACCTGTGCTTTCAGCTGTATCGGACGCTGCAGGCGCGTAATCTGGGCCATGAAGGCAACCACGCGTTGCTCAAGGCTCTAGAGCATCTGGCTGACATCAAGGTCGGGTAGGCCATGGCACGTCTGTACGTGGGCACATATACACAGCCGGAAGATCATGTCGAAGGGCATGGTGAAGGCATCTACTGTTACCAACTGGACGAAGAGACATGGGCGCTGACGCGCCTGAACGTCACGGGCGGCATCACCAATCCGTCCTTCTTGACGCTTAAGGGAACGCGGCTCTATGCGGTGAGCGAAATCACATCCGGGCCAGGCCAGATCGGAGCCTTCGCCGTGGATGCCGGCACTGGCCGGCTGATGCACATCAATCACCAGTCTACGCTGGGCGCGGCCCCTTGCTATGTTACTGCAGATGACCACCATGTTCTGGTTGCCAACTACCTGGGCGGCTCGGTGGCAGTGCTGCCAATTGACAGCCGTGGCGGCATCGGCCCCGCGTCGGACCACACAGTCCGTGCGGGCACCAGCGTCCACGAGGAGCGGCAAACGGCTCCGCACCCTCACGCAATCGTGTTGGACCACACGCGCCGGTATGCCCTGGTTCCGGACCTGGGCACCGACACGGTGACCGTGTATCGCTATGACCGGCAGCGGGGCCGCCTTCTTGCGGCGGCATCGGAGTTGCGTACGCACCTGGGCGCGGGTCCCAGGCACTTGACCTTCGATCAGTCGGGACGGTTTGCCTATCTGATGAATGAGCTGGATTCTACCATCATGGTGTGCAGGTTTGAGGGCGGGCGGCTTACGACTATGCAGACGGTTGAAGCCCTGCCCAAGAGCTTCGCCGGCACACCTTCCGGCGCGGACATCCATCTGCATCCTTCCGGCCGGTTTCTGTACGCTTCCCTTCGCGGCCTCCAATGCATCATCAGGATGCGCGTAGATCCGGGCACGGGCCGCCTGACGGGAAGAGCCTATGCACATGTGCTGGGCACGACGCCCCGCAACTTTGCTGTAGATCCCAAGGGCCGTTATCTCGTCGTCGCCAATCAGGACTCTGACTCGCTCGTGGTGATGTCCATTAATGCGGACACCGGCCTGTTGACGCTGACCGGATCACCGGTTCCTGTCTCCAGTCCCGCCTGTGTGATCATTGCGCCTTGCGTCGCCTAAGAGCGAGCCGGTTCTGCATGCGGGTTGTTGCGCCTAAATTCCTAAATTGGCCCCGACTGTTCCACGCTGAGCCTGAGACCTTGTAATGACGATTTACACACGTAAGCCGTTCACGCGGCGCGATTTTCTAAAGACGACGGCCGGTTCCCTCGGCGTGGCAGCCATTGCTGCGGGGTGCGCTTCCGGCGACGATGCCAGCGCCGACGCATCCATGGCCGAGACGCCAGTCTCGAACGTGCCGGTCGGTGTGCAGATGTTCTGCTTCAGGCACCTTTTGGAAGAGGACTTTGAAGGCACGCTGGCCCAGATTGCGACGCTTGGCTACGATGGCGTAGAGTTTGCAGGGTACTATGGCTACAGCGCGGCCGATCTTCGCAAGCTCCTGGATGGCCACGGCCTTATTGCGTGCGGCGCGCATGTAGGCATCGACATGCTTCTGGGCGACGAGCTGCAGCGCTCCATAGATTTTCACGGAGAGCTGGGCAACACACGACTGATCGTGCCGGCCATTGGCGATGATCGGCGCGCGCCCATGGATGCGGTCATGCGGACCGCAGACGACCTTACCGTGATCCAGCAGGCGCTTCGGGTGCATGGCATGAGCACGGGATATCACTGCCATGCGTACAGCTTTGATGCGCCAGTAGAAGGGCAGACCATCTGGGACCTCTTGGCCCAGAACACGCCCGAGGATGTGATCATGCAGCTGGACACGGGCAACGCTGCCAATGGCGGGGCCGATGTATCCAGCATTATTCGCTCCACAGCGGGTCGTATCCATTCGATGCATGTCAAGCCGTTTACGCATGGCGCGGAGCATCCTTTCGCGCCCTTCATCGGCGATGATTCCCTGCCTTGGGCGGAGATATTCGCGCTTAGCGAGTCGGAAGGCGGCATTGAGTGGTACGTCGTGGAATATGAAGATGAGTCGCGCCCGCCGCTGGAGGCCTTGAAAACAAACCGGGACCGCGTGCGGGCGCTGGGCCGCGTCGGTATGCATGCGGGTTAATCTGCTCGGCTGATGAGTAGCTTTCGCGATATCGGCGTCGCTGTAGCGGGCACGGGCTTCATTGGACCAGTCCATGTGGAAGCCTTGCAGCGCCTTGGCGTGCACGTCACGGGCATTCTCGGCAGTACGCCGGAGAAGTCGGAGGCCGCATGCGCGCGCCTCGGTTTGCCGCGCGCCTACGTTTCCTATGATGCGCTTCTGTCGGATTCCGCCGTAGCCGCCGTGCACCTCGCGATTCCCAACGTGCTGCATTACGACTATGCGCGGCGGGCCCTGGCATCGGGAAAGCATGTGATGTGCGAAAAGCCGCTGGCTATGCATGCGCAAGAGGCACATACCCTGGTGGCGCAGGCCAAGGCCACGGGCTTGCATGCGGGTGTGTGCTACAACATCCGGTTCTACCCACTCAACTTGGAGGCGCGTGCACGCCGGAAGCAGATGGGGCGCGTGTATTCGGTTGTAGGTCGCTATGTGCAGGACTGGCTGCTTTACGACACGGACTACAACTGGCGGGTGCTCGCAAGCGAGGGCGGCATCTTGCGCGCGGTGGCCGACATTGGCACACACTGGATGGACCTGGTCGTTTCCGTTACGGGGCTTGAGGTAGAAGCGGTTTTTGCTGACTTGCGCACGGTTCACAAGGTGCGTCAACGTCCGGTCGGGGAGATACAGACTTTTGCTGGTTCGGGCGAGGTAGCGCGCGCGCCAGTGGGCATCGGAACCGATGACACCGGGTGTGTGCTGTTTCGATTCAAGGGCGGCGCACAGGGCGTCCTTTGGGTTTCACAGGTGACGGCGGGGCGCAAAAACACGTTGCATTACGAGATTGCTGCTGCGCGAGGCGCGCTGGCCTGGAACAGCGAGCAACCCAACGAGCTTTGGATCGGTCACCGCGACAGGCCTAGCGAAGTACTGGTGCGGGATCCCGCGCTGCTCAGCGATCTGGCTCGCGGATATGCGCACTATCCTGGCGGGCACAACGAAGGCTTCCCGGACTCTTTCAAGGGGTGCTTCCAGGCGTTTTATACAGCCATCTCGTCCGGCACATCTCCAGATGCGGTGCAGTATCCTACGTTCGCCGAAGGTGCGCACGAGATCGTGCTGTGTGATGCGATCCTGCAGAGCCACAGGGAAGAGCGCTGGGTCGCGGTCTAAGGCTGGTAGTGCTGTACATTCTCCAGGGTCGCTGCTTCGAGGCGGCCCGTAGCCTCGGACAGCCACGCCAGAGGCGCACCCCCATCATTCAGGCAAAGTCAGCCTGTGGTGCCGCGCGATCCTCGGTAGGCGCACAATTCTCGTCCGAAACGCTGCCCGCGGCGCGGCGAATCGGTGCGTTGGAAACGCTTCCTATATTGTGGTTTTGCGCTGATCATGGCCGGCCCTGCGCAGTGCCTCATTGTTAAGCAACAGTGCACAGTGTATCTTCAATCTTTCCACCGCATCCGGTCCAATCCGGCCCACAGCCCGGGCTTTGGGTGCAGCGCTTTGGGCGCAGCACTTCGCGCGGAAGGTTTGCCGCGGAATGCCGGTGCCCATGAACCCCTAAGTTCTATTCAAAAGACGCCATGAAAGCAGCTTTCTTTGCCATGACCCTCGGCCTCGGCGTGGTCCTGGCCGTACACCTCGCCATGAACGGCAAGGTCGGCGCCGCAATCGACAATCCGCGCGTGGCCAATGCAGTGTTCTGGTGCATCGGCGCGCTGACTGCCGTCATCGTCGGTCTTACCGGATGGCAGTCTGGTGCCCTGGGGCAGATAGCCACCGTGAACCCGCTTCTCTTGACCGCAGGCGCAATGGGCGCGCTGCTGGTGTTTGCCATTGCTGCGCTTATCCCGCAAACGGGTGCCGCTGCGCTGTTCATCTCGCTTTTGGCCGGCCAGGTCATCACGGCTATGGTGCTGTCGCACTACGGATGGCTCGGGTCCCCGGTGGAGCCCATCAATATCTACAAGATCATCGGCGTGCTCCTGATGATCGGCGGGGCTATCATCGTCACGTTCACGGAAGAGATATTTCGCGCCACGTAGCCATGGATATCGTAACGCTTGGGTCAAGCGCTGTTGCCGTCAGCGCGCTATGCTACGGTACGGATCTGATTGGCAGCCGCATCAACGAGCGGGATTCGCACGCGCTCCTGGATGTGTTCGCAGACCATGGCGGCACGTTCATTGATACCGGCAATTTTTATGCAAGCTGGTATCCAGGCTGCGTCGGCGGAGAGAGCGAAAGCACCATTGGACGCTGGATGGCTGCGCGCGGCAACCGGGAGCGCATCGCGATCTCCACGAAGCTGGGCTTTGACTATCCAGGGTGCGCCGGCGGACTGACCGCCGCCGAGATCACCCAGGAATGCGAAAAAAGCCTCCGGCGCCTGCAGACCGACCACATCGATGTCTACTACGCGCACCGCGATGACTTCGACACGCCCGTGGAAGAAACGATGGAGGCCTTCCATGGACTCATTCAGGCCGGAAAGGTGCATGTTTTGGGGGCCAGCAACCTGTGGCTCTGGCGCGTGGCGGAAGCCAACATGCTGAGCAGTTTGCGCGGGTTTACGCCCTACAGCGTCGTGGAGCAGCGGTACACGTACTTCAGGCCGCGGCATGGGGCCGACTTTGGTCCGCAGATCTGCATCACTGACGACATGAAGCGCTTCTGCACGCATCATGGCATGACGCTGATCGCCTATTCAATACTGCTCCAGGGAGCATACACGCGTTCGAACAGGCCGGTGCCTGCCCAGTTTGCGGGGCCGGAGGCCGATGATCGGATGGCCGCGCTGCAGTCGGTAGCCGCAGAGGTCGGGGCAACGCTGAACCAAGTAATCATTGCCTGGATGCGGCAAAGTGATCCGCCCGTGCTGCCGATCATTGCTGGAAGTCGCAAGGAACAGGTGCAGGAAAACATCGGTGCGCTCGCGGTCACACTGTCCGCAGAGCAGATGGAGCGGCTCACCAGGGCCGGCGATCCCGATGTCAGGAAGGCGTGGTTGCGCTAAACGCTTTTGATCTATACCAACGGAGGGAATGTCATGGTTAGGCTATTATGGCTTGCGGTGATACTGGCACTGCCAGCGAAGGCCCAGGAGGTCATCTTTATTCCTGTAAAGATTGACGGGCCTGTGCACGATCCGCTCCAGAACAGTTACTGGTTCGGCCCATTTTCAGAAACGGCCTCCGTGGCCGACCTGGACAACGATGGCGACTACGACATCGCTGCAGGACGCAACTGGTACGAGGCTCCGCTGTGGCTGAAACACGAACGGTTTCGCTCAGGCGCCGAGCCCAACGGCCCCGAAACCGAATCCAACAGCGAGTTCGCGCTTGACGTCGACTTTGATGGCTGGGAAGACATCGTGAGCTCTGGCTGGATGTTCATGAAAGGGGCATACTGGTATCGCAATCCGGGTCGTCCCCTGGAGCCGGGAGAGCAGTGGGTATCACACAAGATCCATCAGGCCTTCAACATGGAGGGTGTGATCCACGGCGATATCGACGGGGATGGCGATGAGGATATCCTGGTCAACCACTGGTCGCTCGTAGAAGGGCAGGGCATGACCTGGCTGGAGCACATTGATACCGCACCGTATTGGGTGGAACATGTTGTGGGCACCGATGGCGACACGCATGGCAACGGACTCGGCGACATCAACATGGATGGCCGGATGGACATCGTCACAGGGCAGGGCTGGTACGCACAGCCGGACGACCCCCGGGGTCCTTGGCCGTTCCATGCGGACTGGGACTTCAAGAGCGCACTATCGGAAGGCGCGGGTTCGACCGCCCATCCAGACCTCGTGTACGATGTGAATGAAGACGGGCTTAATGATGTCATCATCGGGTCGGCCCATGCCTACGGCTTGGCCTGGTACGAGCAAGGCCTGGATGCGGATGGCAACCGCTCGTTTACGCGCCACTGGATTGAGACCGATCACAGCGTGTTTCATACGCTGGCCTTGGGCGACCTCAATGGCGACGGGAAGGACGACCTCATCGCAGGCAAGCGGCTGTTCGCGCATTACGGCGGGGATGTCGGCGTCGGCGACCCCTCTTTTGTGTTCTGGTACGACATCCAGGGCGGTGCTTTTGAGCGTCACATCCTGTCCTACAATCATGTGCCGTACTACCCTGATGAGGGGGGTGTTAGTCCGCCGCCCAACAACGTGGTAGGTGTGGGCATGAAGATCAACGTCAAGGACATGGACAAGGATGGGCGTCAGGATGTCATCCTGGCGGGCAAGACGGGCCTGTACGTTTTCTACAATCAGGGCAACCCGCCGAAGCCCAAGTACGCCAACGCGCTGCCGCCCCGCTACACCTATCCTACCTGGCGCGAATGGTCCAGCTATCGTTCCCTCTTCAACGGGCAGGACTTTGAGGGCTGGAAGGTGCCCGAAGGTGATGGCGGCCACTGGAAGGTGATGGACTACATGATCGATTACGATGCGTTGTCGGAGGCCGAGGAAAAGCACCTTTGGACCGAAGAGGAGTTCGGCGACTTTCAGCTTCATGTAGATTGGCGCTTCAAGGGGGCCAGTGGCATCTTTGACATGCCCACCATCCTGCCGGATGGGTCATACAAGACCGATGACGACGGCAACCCGGTCACGGAGCCGACGCCGAATTCGGATTCCGGCATTTTCTTGCGCGGCACTACGCAGCAGGTCAACATCTGGAACTGGGGTGTTGGCAGCGGAGAGCTCTGGGGCGTACGCACCAGTGCAGATGCCACGCCCGCACAACGCGCGGCGGCCGTGCCCACTATGAAGGCGGACAATGCCATGGGCGAGTGGAACTCCATGGATATCACGCTGATAGGCAACCGTGTGTCGGTGATGCTGAACGGGCACTGGGTTATCGAGGATGCCGAGATTCCGGGCCTGCCGGCTCGCGGCCCGATTGCATTGCAGCATCACGGGGGCTGGGATGCTGAGTTGGGTGCATTGAACCCTACCTCCAGCAACATACAGTTTCGCAACATCTGGATACGTGAGCTGGATGGTGCCATGGCGGCAGAAGATCCCGCGGATAGCGAGGAGGGCTGGGAGGCGCTCTTTAACGGCGAGGATCTCAGCGGCTGGCTTACAGGAGACAACAACAAATTCGTCGTAGAAGGCGGCGAGCTCACTGTCAAGCGCGAAAATCCCGATGGCCAGGAGCACAACTTGGACTATCTGTGGACCGAGGAGCGGTACGGGGACTTTATTCTGGAGCTGGAGGTCAAGGTCATCGAAGGCACGAACAGCGGCGTGTTTTTCCGCACGGACGACATCATGGATCCCGTCTATACAGGGTTGGAAATCCAGGTCACCAATTCCTATGACCTTCCCTACACTTCAGCGACGCGAAGCGCGGGTGCTGTCTACGACCTTAAAGCGCCCTCCACCAATGCCATCAGCCCTGCAGGTGAATGGAGCACCTACCGCCTGACATGCCGCGGCGGCCGTATTCAGGTGAACATCAATGGGCACGACGTAGTGGATATGGATATCGCCCAGTGGCGAACACCGCACCAGAACCCCGACGGCACGTGGAACAAGTTTCCCTTGCCGGGTGCGGCCTTCGCACGAGAAGGTCATATTGGCTTGCAGGATCATGGACAGCCCGTATGGTATCGCAATATTCGTGTCAAGCGCTTGTAGCTCTACATGAGATCAACACTTTTGATGCTCATGTGTCTCGGGGTCTGTATCGAGGCACCGGCGCAACCTGGAGCGTACGATGTACTGGTCTTTTCCAAGACAGAGGGATTCAGACACAGTTCCATAGAGCCCGCCATAGCGGCGCTTAAATCACTGGGTGACGAGGCCGGATTTGCCGTCGTAGCAACGGAGGACGCGGCGGTTTTTGCGCCCCCTTTCTTGGGAGGCTTTGAAGTGGTGGTATTCCTGAACACCACGCTGGATGTGCTCGACAGCTTGCAGCAGGTTGCGTTTCAGTCGTACATCAGGGCCGGGGGCGGCTTTGTCGGCATCCATGCCGCGGCAGATACGGAGTACGATTGGTCCTGGTACGGGGAACTGGTGGGTGCGTATTTTGAGAGTCATCCGCCGGTGCAGCCCGCGGAGGTGCTGTTCACCGACCGCGCGCACCCTGCTACGGCGTCATTGCCGCTGCGCTGGCAGCATACCGATGAGTGGTACAACTACGACATCAATCCGCGGGCCGATGTCCATGTGGTGGCCGTGGTGGATGAACGGACCTACGAAGGCGGCACCATGGGGCATGACCATCCCATCGCCTGGGCGCACGAGTTTGAGGGCGGACGTGCCTTCTATACCGGGCTCGGGCACACGGCCGAGAGCTACAGTGAACCTTTGATGCTTCAGCATCTTCGGGGAGCCATCGCGTGGGCGGCAGGCCGGCAGGCGGCCGACACCTGGGCCACGCGCAGCGCGGCCTACGATGAGGTGATTCTAACGGGTGAGCTGACCGACCCGATGGAGATTGACATCACTTCCGATGGGCGCGTGTTCATCATCGAATGGGCCGGTGCCATCAAGATCTGGGAGCCGACAACGAGCAAGATGCGCGTAGTTGGCTGGTTGCCTGTTGAGAAGGACATCGAAGATGGCCTCCTGGGGCTGGCGCTGGATCCGGGCTTCGACAATAACCAGTGGCTGTACATCTATTATTCCCCGGTTACCGAGGGGGCCAAGTTCAATCGCCTTTCCCGCTTTTACTATGATGGCCACATGGTAGATATGGACAGTGAAATCGCTGTCCTGGAGATCCCGGTCCAGCGCGTCCAATGCTGCCATTCGGGTGGTTCCATTCAGTTCGACAAAGACGGGCTGCTTTACCTGTCGACGGGAGACAATTCGGGTGGTGCGCGTGATCACGCGGACTTGACCCGGCGCCGGCACGCAGATCAGGGGCGGACCAGCGCCAACACCAACGACCTGCGCGGCAAGATTCTGCGTATTCGCCCGGAGCCTGACGGCACCTACTCCATCCCTGAAGGCAACCTTTTCAAGGCGGACGCGCTGCACCGCGGCGAGATCTGGTCTATGGGGCATCGCAATCCCTTCAGGATCTCCATTGACGACAGCACCGGGTGGGTGTACTGGGGCGATGTTGGTCCAGGGACGCCGGGCGGATGGGACGAGTTCAATCAGGCGCAGCAGCCCGGCTATTTCGGTTGGCCGTTGTATACCGGGTACAACGATCTGTACCCTGACTATTATGCCTTTGGTGTGGAGGCACCCGAGCCCGATCCTTCGGCTCCCGTGAATCTGTCGTCTTTCAACACGGGTGCCAAGGCGCTGCCACGGGCGGAGCCGGCATGGATACGCTATTTCTACGGGCCCTCGGAAGAGTATCCGGAGCTTGGTGCGGGAGGACTCAATCCCATGGCAGGCCCAACCTTTCACTACGACGCGCAAACCGCGCATCCGAACGCGCTGCCCCCCTACTACGACAACAAGGTGCTGATCTACGAGTGGATGCGCAACTGGGTCCAGGTCGTCACCCTGCATGACGATGGCAGCGTGCTGAGTATTGATCCCTTTCTGCCCGGTTTCGATTACATCAGCCCCATGGATATCGAGGTGGGGCCGGACGGCCGGCTCTACATTGTCGAATGGGGAGACGAGTTCTGGGGCAGCAATGCGAACGCGCAGCTGGTTCGCCTGGACTATTTCGGGGGCTTGATCCGTCCCGCTTTGCGCATGACTATCCGACGCGCATCGCACGGTGCGGTCGAGATTGCGTGGCCGCCAGACGGGGGCATCTTCGACTTTGAGTCTGCCCTCACGTACGAGGTTGCAGTAAGCGATCAGGCCTTGGCTGATCAGACGGAGGTCCGAACCTTTACGGGCTTCGACACTTCGCCCTACCCGTTGGAAACCATGCAGGGCACGCACGGCACGTTTGTGATCACGCGCGCCTACACGCATTCGCCCGATGTCCACTATGTCGACCGCTTTGCGGAGGTGGAGGCGTGTCTTCAGCGCCTTTGCGACCGCATGCGGCTGCAGCCCCGCACGAAGGAAGCAGAACACACTTCGGGCGGCAAGAACGCCGTGCGAAAGACCTATTCCGCGCGGCCTGCGAGCGAACACTGGGGCCGTACTGCTCTGACCGTTATGCAGGTAGCAGCGGAGTCTGTCCTGGAGTACGCTCCGCTCAACCTCCACGGGATTGACTCGCTCTCGATTCGTTTCAGAGCTTCGGCCGCCGGTATCATCCGCCTCCGTCGTCACCGGACAACCCCGTTGGCCCGGGTCGCGGTAGGCCCGGAAGCAGGCATGCCGGTTCGTCCGCATCAGGCGGATTACCTGGCGGGTGTACCGGAAGGTGCGTCTGGGCTGGGGCAGCTGGAGGATGGAGCGTACGAGCGGTGGCGCGAGATTACTGTGCCGGTCAATGATCCGGGAGATACCTTTACCTTGGTGGTGGACTTTGAAACGGAAGCCGAGAAGACTTTTCTGGAGATCGACTGGATCCGCTTTCACGGGACGGGCGTTCACCAGCAGCCTTAACGCAGCGTGACCACCAGAGCGCTGCAAGCAAATCCAAGCAAAGCAAGCAAACGATGAATCATTCCTTCACCCGTCGCAGCTTCCTGCAGACTTCCGCCTTGGCCGCTGTCGGTCTGGGCCTTTCCGGGCGCATTGCCGCGAGGCCGCGTCCGCTCTTCAAGATCTCTCTTGCCCAGTGGTCGTTGCACCGCTCCTTGTTTGATGGCAAGATTGACAACTTGGACTTCGCCCAGGTAGCCGCGGATGCCGGCATCCACGGCTTGGAATACGTTAACCAGTTCTTTATGGACAAAGCGGAAGACGAGGCCTACTTGGCGCAGATGAAGGCACGTGCTGAAGATGCAGGTTCTGAGAGCATTCTCATCATGTGTGACCGTGAGGGCCGCCTGGGTGATCCGGATGCCACGAAGCGCAAGGAGTCGGTTGAACGGCATTACAAGTGGGTCACTGCGGCCAAGTTTTTGGGTTGTCATTCCATTCGCGTCAACGGCTACAGCGCGGGCTCTGCTGAGGAGCAGATGAAGCTCGTTGCTGATGGCTTGCATCAGCTATGCCGCTTTGGCGATGAGCACGGGTTGAATGTGATCATCGAAAATCATGGTGGCTATTCCAGTAACGGCCAGTGGCTTGCCCAGACGATTGAGCTGGCGGATCACCCGCGGGCGGGAACCCTTCCCGACTTTGGCAATTTCCGCATCAGCCAGGACGAGACCTATGATTCCTATCGGGGCGTCCAGGAGCTGATGCCCTATGCGAAGGGGGTCAGTGTCAAGACCGTCGTCCAGGACGACCATGGCAACGCCAGCCCGCTGGATTACATGCGCATGATGCGCATCGTGGTCAATGCCGGCTGGACCGGCTATTGTGGCATTGAGCACGGGCCCGAGGGTCGCGAGGTGGAAGGCATTCTTGAAGTCAAGGCCGAGCTCGAAGCCGTGCGCGAGAAGCTTGCGGCGGATTAGTTTCTAAGTGCGGCCACGGCTGCGCCAGGGCCTGATCGCGTTTTCAGTGGGTAGCATTGTGCGCCTAGGCTATTGGTGGCAGTTTGTACCGCTCAAAGAGCATGTTCAGCGCCTCGGCCACCAAAGCATTCTGGGTGCGTTCGGTGTGCACTTTCAGCAGCGCGAGTTGCTTGGCAGCCACCTTTCGCACGCGGAAGGCCCGCAGAATGGTTTCGTCGGCTGCAGCCGCTTTGGAACGGTCCGGCTTGCCGGGAAGCACAGACTGGACGGAAACGGCTGCAGGCTTTATAACTTAGAAGGCGGTCAGGTCCGCGGGTTTCGCTTTGGGCATGGTCAGGCAGGTCCGGTTAAGATCGGTATCTGTGCGGCCACCCACTGCCAAGATGCGGCGATTTCCGCTGCAGCTTTGCTGCGGGGGCGCAGCACCGCCTGCAGCTTGACACACTGTTAGTCGGCGTCGCGAAGAGCGCGCTGTAGAATGGAGTCTAGCTCATTAGAAGTCATGAGTCCAGTGTACACTGTGCCATTTACGATCAACGTTGGGATACCATTAATTCCAAACATGTTAGCCATAGCCATGTCAGCCTTCACTTTTGGTGCTGGGCGAACGGCAGATACGCAATTACTGAAACGCAGCAAATCGGGTAGTCTTGCCATTTGGGCCAACAAATTCCAATCTACACTGTCAGGCAACAGTGGCTGATTTGCAAATAACATGTTGTGATACACCTTGAAATAGCCCTGATTGGCAGCGCATTCGGCTGCTATCGCGGCATCATAGGCGGCGATGTGGTAGAATGCTGGGTAGTGCCGATAAATCAGCGTGATATCCTCCGAATAGCGCTCTTCAAGAGCACTCAGCATCGGCTGAAGCTCACCGCAGAAGGGACACTCGTAGTCAAAGTACTCTACAACCGTCACAGGCCGTGCGGCAGCAGCTTCATATTCCACATGACTCTCCGACAACACCTGCCACACTGAGTCCGACAGGACTCGATCAGGCTCTCGCTCGGATACCTGACCCAAGAACAACTCGCGCCGAACAAGCAGAGCGGTGATGACCACAGCACAAGCCACCATCACTATCACTAGTAAGATCTTGAAAGTCTGCATTAAGTTCACGGATTTAAGAACCATGGGTGTTCCTTGAAGCGTAGATGACCAGCACTGGCACCTCCATCCAGCCCACTACGTATCGGCTGTAGATATCCAGCATTTCGAACAGCTTATAGCTGCTCCACTTCTGCGGTCCGCGCAGCTTGGTGATGTCCCAGGACCAGACCTTGTTGGGAACGGCAGCCAGCAGCTCCGGCTTCTTGTACGGGGAATGAACACGTTGATTGCGGCGCGCTCGCACTTCGTCGTACTCGTGGAGGATGTTGTACATCGTGCGCCAATAGCACACATAGGGGCCTTCGTTCAGGAGCGTGGCATAGATCTGCCGTGGGGGCAGGTCCCTGAACCGCTCCGAGTTCAACAGTGCGCGAATCTCCGCTCGTTGCGCCGCTGGCAATCGGCGAAGGCTTCGTCCACGCCGCTGCTTCGGCGGCCTGGGCCCCGGCGCCTGTATGCTGGGGTAGTAGGTCGAACGAGGAATACCTACGACCCTGCAGGCGGGGGCCACACCAAGATCCTTTGCCAACAGCTTCACTGCCGCGATCTTCATGGGCCTTCGCTGTCCTGGATCCCGATCCCAAAGGTGCTCGAGATCTTTTTTGAACGTCAATGATCCGCTCGGCCTTGCCGCGTTTGCTCCTCAGGCCTTCGATCGTCCTGTGAGCAGCTTCCAGCTGGGCTTCCAGTAAGGCTACTACTTCGTCGTCGCCCCGTTTGACGGTGCCCAGTCTGCCCTCGCTGCGCTGCTTACGCCACTGCGAGAGATGGGACGAATAGAGTCCCTCCCTGCGCAGCAGTGCGCCAACGGCCGTGCCGCCCGTGCATTCATCCGCTTCCCGGAGAATTCGCAGCTTGTACTGGGCGGAGAATCGGCGGCGACGATCGCGTGGAACCACCTCTGTGGCGGACGCTTCAGGCGCCCCATTCGTGAGCGTAGTCGGGTCGTTTTTCATGGCAGGAAAAGGATTACGTTAGGGGTTACGTTGCACTCTAGCCTGGCTCTTCGCGCCATCAGCTGATAACGCAACTCACTAACTCCGACTCCAAAGTGTCCAAGGAAATATATGCACAGGGGGTCTTTCCCGGTCTGGAGAGCGGTCTTGAGCCTATCCGGCGTCTTGTACTCACCGAGCATCTTCACAACGTCGTCTAGCGTTACAAGCCCGTCAGGCTTGCGGGCAGCCGCAGCTGGAGGGATGGGCGTGCGGAGGTGAGGGTTCCGACTATCGGGTGGGGTGTGATCGGACAGGCTTTCGCGCTGGTTACAGGCGCTTCCAGGTCCGGACCATCAGCCGCGCTGCCCCCCCCCCCCCCTCACGGCCGAGCAACTCCATGATCTCGCTGAACTGCCTGACCAGGTAGAGACGCCAGTCCCCACAGGCGCGCAGATCAGCGCCAGAGACACTGTCAGATGGGTGGGATGCGTGTGTAGTCCGTGCATAGAAAACAGAATAGACATATGTGGAAAATGGCTCCATCATCTAACTGTTTCTGCCTTTTAACAACTAAGAATGGTGCACCGCCCACTGAGTTTCGCAGACACCTTGATGCGCAAGCTAGGGTTTCAAGCGTATCCGTGTATGATGAATGTCAATACTGACTTGGCGGAGAGATTCGACCAAGACAAATGGCAACCTAAGCTGCAAGGTGTGGTCTGACTACTGCAGCGCAGGCGGATTGAGCGCTGTCGTCGACGGGTTTAAGACGTGCGTGATGACCTGAGACTCGACCAGCACCACCTGCGGCGTTTGAATGCCCATGGCCCGCAGGTTGAAGTCTGGGTCTTGCGACACGATGAAGGGGAATGGAGCTTTGCTCACACGCCGTAAGATCAGCGACTCGTAGGCACCCTGCTCTACGCCCAACAAAGGATCAGCGTAGATAGCCAGTACAGGGTAGTCCTGCAGCCCCGTTGCTGCCTGCTGCTCAGACCAGTAGCGGAGCAGCGTAACCTGGTCGGCCGAGCAGCCCACTCCACCCAGCAATATTACGACCGCCGTATCCGGCACGGCCCATCCCTGTTCAGCCAGCGGGGCGCGGGACTGCGCTTCGAGGAGCTCGTCGACGGGGAGCGTAAGTCCCAGGAGTGCTGACGCATCAGGCAAAGATACCGACGAGGTGAAGCGTGGTTGTGGACTCGAGTTCACAAGCCATGCCCGTATACCGGTGAGCGCCGCCAGTGCTAGCAAGAATGGCAGTGCAAACCACAGGGAGGTTCGAAACCAGCTACTCATCGGCATCCGTGGGTTGAATGAATTTGTACCGGACGATAACAGGGTTGCCTACCTCGCCATCAGGCAACGATTCGTTGTCTCCCACGCTATGGAAATAGCCGTAGCCTGCTGCTTTTGGGATAACAGTAGACAGCGTGCTGCGAGCAGGAAACCGACTGACATTACTCACAACACCGAGGCCTACGAATCTCTGTGTGTCTGAATGCCATTTGTCTCTCAAGTTGCTATAAACTACCATACGCGTTAGGCTATCAATCCTAAAAACCCCATAGTTCGTGGGATATGCCCGGATCTCTGCTTGTGCCTCCATTGGAGTGAGGTTTCGGCGAAGGTCTTGCTGCCTTTTCACAAAAAAGGGAGGATGCGCCTGTGCTATTTCAGCATAGGTGCGTACGGGTTTGGCGTCCTCACTTCCCAGATACGTGTAGTATGGCCCGTCATCAAAGCACTCAAAGGTGCGCCCCGCATAACCATGCCGCCCGAGGTTGAGTTGGCGGAATTCAGGCTTCTCCACGCGTGTTTTGCCAAGCCTCTCCAATGCAGTAGAATACACTACAGCGTCAGACCCTTGGGGAGGACCGACCATGGTCAGCACGTGGATAGAATCATCTTTTGCGCAAAAGGCAGTGAAGGAGTCCGGCAATCTTCTGCTGGCGGCAATGCAGTTGCCAGCAGCGTCAAATACTACTACCGGTCCACCCATGGTCATAGCCATGATTCGATCCCCATCGATGAAGCGCGAGCTCCAAGGGACGAATTCCGCTACATCAGGCAGGCATTTAGGCACCGAGTAGGCCCTCATATACTCCCCAGAGGCCGAAAATCGGTATACACTCTTTGTGATCATATCGGACACCAGGAGGTGCCCCTCCTGATTGACATCCAGAAACATGATCATGCCAACCACGATAGACGGATCCAATCGGACGGTATCCTCCAAAGCAAATAGTTCATCGAAAGGAACTAATGGTGAATCAATAATGTGTCTGCGTGGTGCATCGGAAGAAGTGCATCCGACCGCAAGGAAAGCTAGCAGCAGCACCAACAACCTCGCGCGCGACCAAGGGGATAGATCCGTCAATGGGCGAAGGACACACCAGACCCAAGCGGTACCCGGTGACCCGATCTCTTCTGAAATGTGGACAGCCCTGCCCGCGCGGCACCCAAATACCGGTTGCAAGATCATAGCTGATACACGCTTGTTAGGAGGTTCTATTCTTGCATGGACGGTAGCCACCTCAGACTAGCAAACCTTCCGAAGGTACGTGGCTAGGGGCGTACCCTCTGAGAGCTTCCCCCACAATCCAAGCTGATAGCGATTCGGTGCGATAGGGGCCGCATACGGTATGTGCCAACCGAAATGATGCACTTTAGCGTAGTTAGCGTAGGCTAAGTTCCACGTTAAATCGGGCAATGTTTTGCGGCTGAGCGTGTTAGGTAGTGTGTTTGGGCTTGTTGATCCATACGGCTCTTAGCGGCATCGGTATGCGTGGTCTGCCACCCAAGAAGTGTTCCGGGTGTTGTGCGTAGGCCGCGTCCATGACTTGCTGACGGGCAACTCTGACGGCTTCGGTATGGCCGTAGTGCACAGTCAGGGGGTGCATGAGCCCAAGGTCGGAGTGGTAGAACATCTCGTTGTACCATGCGAAGAACCATCGGGCCCATTGCTGGGCATCCTCCAGAGATCCGAACCGCCTCGGGTACAGGTGAGGATACTGGGCGGTCCGGAATAGGGCCTCCGAGTACGGGTTATCGTTCGACTGGTACGGTCGCGCATAGGAGCGCGTGACGCCCAGCTGCCCCAACAACTGGATGTAGGTCCGGGCGGTCATGGGCGCGCCCCGGTCCGTGTGAACCGTGGGTGGATCGGCTGTGACCCCTTGGCGCTCGCAGGTGGTCACGACCAGATCGGCCGCCAGATCAGCCGTCTCGTACGGGGCCACCATCCAGCCCACCACGTACCGACTGAAGATATCTACGATCACGTAGCACTTGTAGTAGGTCCCTTTTCGGGGACCGCGCAGCGTGGTGATGTCCATGGACCAGACCTGGTTGGGGGCCGTGGCCACCAGCTCCGGCCTGGTGTAGGGCGGGTGTACCCGTTGATTGCGGCCCGCTCGCACTTCGTTGTACTCGTGGAGGATGTTGTACATCGTGCGCCAATAGCACACATAGGGGCCTTCGTTCAGGAGCGTGGCATAGATCTGCCGTGGGGGCAGGTCCCTGAACCGCTCCGAGTTCAACAGTGCGCGAATCTCCGCTTGTTGCGCCGCCGGCAATCGGCGAAGGCTTCGTCCACGCCGCTGCTTTGGCGGCCTGGGCCCCGGCGCCTGTATGCTGGGGTAGTAGGTCGAACGAGGAATACCTACGACCCTGCAGGCGGGGGCCACACCAAGATCCTTTGCCAACAGCTTCACTGCCGCGATCTTCATGGGCTTTCGCTGTCCTGGATCCCGATCCCAAAGGTGCTCGATATCTTTTTTTGAACGTCAATGATCCGCTCGGCCTTGCCGCGTTTGCTCCTCAGGCCTTCGATCGTCCTGTGAGCAGCTTCCAGCTGGGCTTCCAGTAGGGCTACTACTTCGTTGTCGCCCCGTTTGACGGTGCCCAGTCTGCCCTCGCTGCGCTGCTTACGCCACTGCGAGAGATGGGACGAATAGAGTCCCTCCCTGCGCAGCAGTGCGCCAACGGCCGTGCCGCCCGTGCATTCATCCGCTTCCCGGAGAATTCGCAGCTTGTACTGGACGGAGAATCGGCGGCAGCGAGCGCGTGGAACCACCTCTGTGGCGGACGCTTCAAGCGCCCCATTCGTGAGCGTAGTCGGGTCGTTTTTCATGACAGGAAAAGGGTTACGTTAGGGGTTACGTTGCCCTCTAGCCTGGCTCTTCGCGCCATCCGCTGATAACGCAACTCACTAACTCCGACTCCAAAGTGTCCAAGGAAATATATGCACAGGGGGCTGCCTCTGTCTCACTTCTTATTAGTACAGAGGGTTGCGAACTTATTGTGCTGTAGGTTGTATGGTAAACGAAGAGGTCGATACAAACTCACATGGCGATATACACATCAGTTGCGAAGACTGACTCGCTGATTAGCCGACGGTGACACACCTTATACATACTGCCGCTGTTCGTGCGGTTGCCCTGTTCGCTCTTGTGTTGATGCCACTTGCTGCCTCAGCGCAAGAAGGGGTGGTGCGCTATAGCCATACTTCGCCGATTCTGTATGGAGCACCAGACCCAATCAAAGAATCGATTGCGGCGGCGGACGGTACGGAGTATACCCAGGGGCCTAGCCATGCAACTGTGCCCAGGCAGTTGGTCTTCGGCCCATTATCCTCCCTCATGTATCCTGCTGTCAATCAGATCGTGGTGCCCGGTGACCGGACGGGGTGGGAGTATATTGATACGACGTATGTCAGCTTCGAAGACGGCACGTACACGGAATCACGGGAATTCTATGCTGACATGTACCTCGTTGAGGGCGAGCGGCCCGTAATATCCTGGCGCTTGCCCGGCGAGGAGCGTATCTATCTCGGTCACCGCGTCGTGAAGGCAACGGCGGTGGTGGATTCCGCGGTCGTTGAAGCCTGGTTTACACCCGAGATATCGGTGCCGGCGGGGCCGGGCTTGTATGGTGGCCTGCCGGGACTCATCCTTTTGGTGACCAATGCAACGATCGGGGAAGTGTATGCGGCAGAATCCGTTGGTCTGGGCGAACAGCCCCCGATCACGGCGCCGATCAGCGGGCGTGTGGTTTCCGACGATAAGTACGATCAGATAAAGAGGGCAGGTATGGCGGAGGATGAGCGCTTTCAGAGCTGGATGCGGCGCGGTATAGAAGAGGGTCGGGTGAAGATCAGGAGGCAATGATGGCCTGCTGCAAGGAAGGCAGCTATTTCTTGCCGGCGCTGCTGTCACATTGTTCCAGCGCTCTGGTACCGTGAGACTTTCCATCCTGCGTTCGGCAGGATGGTTTCATGCGCCGCTTGGCGACGCGCCTTGCTGTTGGGTAGGGGGAGGGAGAGGCGACGTGTTGCGGACCGGCAGGCCCGGTGCCAGTGCATTGCTCCGCCCATGCAGTCACTGCATGGGGGAATGCAAGAGCTCCGGGGCACTAATACTGGCAACGCTGATGCGTCCATCTTCATTTGTCCGTCTTGCTCTGATACTTCTGACGTTATTTGTGAGCGAGACGGTTAGGGCACAGCACTATACCGTAACGGGTTCGGTGGCCGATTCCTCGGGCACGTTGCTGTCCCAAGCCACCGTTGTGGCACTACATCGCACAGACTCGACCTTGGTCAGCTTTAGCACTTCGCGCAGCGACGGCCACTTTACGCTCCGCCGCCGCCCCAGACAGAAACCAGTGCGCACACTCGATACGCTTTTGTTAACTGCACTTAACGGATCTTTAATGGCACATGCCATGCGCCTCAAAATTGGTGTATTTTGGCCACCGGTTCCTGTCTTATGCGTCGCAGCTTTCTAGGCTCATATACATCTGGCACACCGGTCACAAAAAGCACCCCTCGTGGGGGTGGGCCGGCGGCTGATTCGGCGGAGAGTCCCCGCACCGGGGAGCAAGGAATAGAAAGGCTCAATCACCCCAATATTACGAATAATCCTCACGAATACCTGTTAATGGAAGCGGTACCAGTACATTCACTCACTCAAATACCCTTGAATCATGAAGACCTTCTTCACGGTCACTGGCCTATTGATTGCAGGCCTCCTGATCATAGCCGGCTGCGAGTCGTCTTCTACCGTGGTGGACGAATCACCACAGGACCTGCTCTCACTGATTCGTCAACTTGAAACGCCTGGAGAGTCGCTGATCACCTCCAATCGTAGCGTTTTTGTCTCGGAGTTTGGCCCAGTGACATTGGCCGGTTGCCCAATGGGATTCACTGGGGGTTCCTGACTCGAGAGGACACACACGCACTCCGTCTGGGGCTTGCTTTCGGCAGTATCAGCAGGAGTGGATCCCCGAGCAAGGTGGATGCTCCGACAGATTGCACATTGAAGAGCGGTGGAGGCCTGAGAGCCCAGAAGCGATTTGCGGATTGGGTGAAAGCCCTGCATAATCACTGCGACGGAGCATGGACATGGACCGAAGAGAACGGGGAGACTCATGCCAACGGGTACAATCTGGTTGTGGACAGTACGGGCGAAGTGACGCTGGCCGATTACGACCTGCCCGACGACGGATGAAGGCTAATCCCGTGGTAGGATGAACACAGTTTTCGCCAACCGTTCCGCGATTGCTGAGCGAGGATGGCTCAAAGTCAGCATCCACGGACTGAACATGAGGCGCCGGATGCGTTAGCGCGCACATCCAGTCTGTGTGCCCCCAGGGGAAACCCTGGGGCACCATTGCCCACGGACTAGGATGATTTATCCTCCCTGCGTTTGGGGCGGGGAAATCCGCTTTCATTAATGCCTTACATCCTTTGTGGTACGGTCTGACAGGCTTGCGCAGCACGCTGTTCTGACACCGGTTTGGCGGAAAGAGCCTACTTGTCGAAGGAATCCAAGGCCATGGGGGACACGTTACCAGTGCTTGGCAATACGACTATGGATGTCTACCTCAACGGCGAGGCTTTCTGGTGCAACATCCCTGCCGCTGTCTGGGATTACAGACTTGGCGGTTACCAAGTGCTAAAGAGTGGTTGTCGTACCGGGAGCGCAAAGTTCTGGACAGAAACCTGCGAATCGAGGAAGTTCGGCACTTCACTGACATGCACGGCGGATTGGGGCGCTGCTGCTGGTGACATCCGAAGGATCCAGGAGGAGATCGCAATGACTAAGGGATTTAAGACTATGTAAAATATGATTTTAGGAGGTTAGACGAAGTCAGCAGCTTTCGTTGCTGCGACTCCGATCGCGTGCACGGCGACGAGTTGATAATGAGCCCAGAAATCCGTATAGTAGGGATCCATCTAACTAGTCACTACTCCTCGTATGCAGCTACGTCACACGTTTCTGATCATCATCGCGCTCTGCCTCGTGCTGCCTGCTTCTGCGCAGGATGGCGATAAGGGCATGAGCAACAGCGCGTACCTCGACGCCTTCCTGGCTGACTTCGAAGCGTCTTCCGACAAGATCATGCAGCTGGCCGGTGCCTTCTCGGAAGAGCAGTACGCCTGGCGCCCCGCCGAAGGGATTCGCTCGGTAAGCGAAGTATTCGTTCACGTTACCAACGCCAACATCGGTTTAGCTAGTGCCTTGGGCTTCAATCATGAAATGGATCGCCCTGCCGGCCCGGAGGCCGAGCAGGCAATCACCTCCAAGGCGGATGTCATCGCCGATCTTGAAATGGGCCAGATCCATGTTCGCCAGGCAGTAAAGGCGATAATGGAGGAGGATCTCAGTGGAGAAATCAGCGCCTTCGGCCAGACCATGACACGTTTGCAGGTTCTCATGATCCTGGGGTCCCACAGCCATGAGCATCTTGGACAGGCCATCGCCTACGCGCGCAGCATCGGCGTTGTGCCGCCCTGGAGTGGCGGCTGATCAAGGCTGCGCTTAGTGGGGATCAGCCCGGCGACTCTGGCTGCAATTAGTGCGCAGCATCAACGTAGCGCTACTCCGGATGCTGTTGCCGCATAGAAAACTAGCGGCAGCACTGGTGGAAGCTCTGTCGCACACATGCTGCGACCCTTGCCGTGCATATGTCAGTGGCCCGTTTGCTGCCTTGCTGTGCAGGCGTGCGCTTTATGCGCTGTCATGCAAACGGATCCAGCCGGTGTGGGTGTCAACCACCCCATTAAACGTATCTCAAGAGCCGTCGTGATGTCGGCGCGATATGATTGCCTAGCCTTGTCGCAACGGATCCTCGGGCGTTCGGCCAGGAACTGATCCATTAGTCATCTGCCGACCCGGTTCCCGGAGCGGAAGGATGCGGTTGTGCGCTCGTAACCGATTTCAATCGTGCTTGAACCACGCGGCACGTTGTTCATAGCCCACTTCTCCGCGGGCGACCGCCGTAATCACGTCTGCTAGGACCAGATCCTCCCCGGCCAGCCAATACCCGCCTTCTTATCGTCAGTACTTCTACCAGGTAGGCAGCCGTCCGCTTGTTGCCGTCTACAAAGCCGTGATTGGAAACGATGCTGTGGACCCAGCCGACGCTTTTTGTTGGATACGCGGTGGATCCGCGGGTAGTAGCCGTGATAGGGCCTTGCGATCGCGGACTCGACGCCGGATCGGTTGAGGATTCCTACGGCGCCGCCAGACAGAAGCACTTCGTCATGGGCACAGATTGCATCGGCCCACATGATTCGGTAGTGGCCTCAGCGATTGGCCAAGACCTTCATGACCCTGCGTCGCCGAACTGAGACCTCCTGGATGATTGCCTCGGGCAGCTTGGAAACAGGGCGCTGTGCCACATAATCAGACATGCCGCGATCCGTAGCGGAACGGTTCTTTCTCCGATCCACTGGTCACGGCACCAGCAGGCTTGGAGTCCGTGTTCTCAAGGGTCATCGGTTCCTCCATGGCTGATGCAATACCGCCGTCTTTTCTTCAAGAGCTGAAAACTCGCGGTCGAGCATCTGACGTTTGCCGGGGGCCTTTGGTTCAGCTAAGCGCGGGCTTGCACCCCGCGCGCCTTGCCCGTTCACTCCCAGTTCCTCGGTGTGCCCACGGGCAGCTAATCCATGACGCCGTACGGCGTCGCAGCGAGGCTGCGCCTAGCGGTGCTATTCTGCACGACGCCGCCGAAGCGGCGCTGCCTGCCGCAGAAGGCTGTCAGGGCTTCATCAAGTGCCGTGTCGTCAAAGTCAGGCCACTGACAGGGCGTGAAGTATAGCTCTGCATACGCGCACTCCCAGAGCAGGAAGTCGCTCAGGCGCTGCTCTCCGCCCGTCCGAATGAGGAGGTCCACATCCGGCACAACGGTGTCAACCTGGCAGGCTCCGGCTATAGCACGCTGGAAGACGTCCACGCAGCTTTCTCCCACGCCATTGGCATGGTGTTGGTCGGCGAGGTGCCGCGCGGCACGCGCCAAAGCGTACCGGGCTGAGTAGTCCACCGCCAGGCACAAATGCATAGAAGTCCCGGCGCGGGTGACCGCCTCTGCGTCTTTGATGGCCCGCAACACGTTATCTGCAAGCCGGTCACGCCTTCCCACAACGCTGAGCCTGATGCC
Source organism: Rhodothermales bacterium (assembly GCA_951812585.1). Classification (GTDB taxonomy): domain Bacteria; phylum Bacteroidota; class Rhodothermia; order Rhodothermales; family Bin80; genus JAAXGV01. The sequence goes on from OX638318.1 coordinate 2,162,850, forward strand.
CTCCTGCGCAAGCCTGCGGGACTCTGCAGGCAAACGATTGACCAAGAGTTGCATGATGGCCGAAACCTCGGAGCGCGGCCGCTTCCAATTGCCGGAAGAAAACGCGTACAGCGTGAGCGTGCCGACATTGCGGCGCGCAGCAGTTTCCACTACGGTGCGCACGGCATTAACGCCAGCGATATGGCCGGCGGTGCGGGGCAGCCCTCGATCATTGGCCCAGCGGCCGTTGCCATCCATGATGATGGCCACATGGAGTCTGGACTGCGGCGCTCTGTTATTTGTGGGTTGCATTACGGTACAAATAGAGATGAAACAGCGTGATAATGCCCTGCGCTGCCAGGATCAAACAAATCATCAGGGCCCAGTACTCGAAGTCGCCCGTGGCGCGTCCCATGAGGTAGCTGTGTGCAGCCCCCGCGGCACCCAAGGCGACGAGCGTTGCAGACCCCAAGAAGAGCAGCATGTCGGCGCGCGGGAGCGGACGCTGTAATCGCACCAAGGCCGTACCGCTCATCGCCAGGATGAAGAGGGCTGCTCCCAAGCGTGGTGCGACCCAGGTCTGCGCCGGGTCGATCGTAAGGAAGAAGAGCACAAGGAGTGCCGCTACACCGGTGATGCAGCAGGCGGCGCTGCCAGACAGTCGAAGAAAAAGCTGAAGCATGGCTAGTAGACCTGGCGGGCAAGCGCCAGCATCTGTTCCATTTGGTTCAAGTACTTGATGAGCGCCTCCCGACCCTTGCGCGTAAGGCAGTATTCAGTCCTGGGCATGCGGCCAGCAAAGGACTTAAGGCATTCGATGTAGCCAGCGGTTTCCAGCTTGCGCGCATGGACACTGAGGTTTCCATCGGTGGTGGCCAACAGATTCTTCAGGTCGCGGAAACTAAGCCGCTCGCCCGCAGCCAGGGCGCTCACAATGCCCAGCCGGATGCGGCCGTGAATCAGCGGGTCTGGACGCGTGCTCAGCGCCGCGGTAGTCCGTGCTATGAGCTGCACCGCGCTATCCGCCATACTTCCGGGCAATAGCAAGGCCAAAACCGATATGAAGCCCTCCAAACCCGGTAGCCAGCATCCAGTGATCCAGCGGCAACAGCAACGCCAGGACACCGAGCGCCATGAACAGAAGCCCCAAAACCGGAATAAGGCCCACCGAGTTGCCACCGCCCGTGATGGTGCCCGCACCGTAGAGCAGCAGCCAGATGGCCGCGAGCATTTCGGCATCGCCCCGCTGCCACAAAGCCACGGTGAGGACGATACCGGCCACCAGCGGCGGTGCCATGTTCAGAATGTACTTGCGACCCGGCCCGGAGCGCAGAGACACGCCGCTCCGGTGCGCCTTGCGCCTAAGCCCTGTAACGCCGACGGCGAGCGCGGCAACAAGCGCAAAAAGCCAGACCAGAAGAAAGCGATCCACCGTAGGCTGACGCGCCGCCAAAAAAGCCGCTGGCAGGGCCATCAGGCCGACCCAGAACATGCTCCAGCCTGGAACCGCCGTAAAGGAAGCGGTCCGTTCCATCACCTCGCGTATGAACCGCAGGTGCTCCGCAGCCTGGTCTTCGCTGCCATTTGCGCCGCGCGGGATTGGTTCGTGCATTGAATTCATACCCTGTAGTACACACTTAAAGTACTTTATGTTTCAAAGTATTTAGCCCGTACCTATTCGCGTGCGGCCAGAATCTATGCGTGCCAGAATCCGTTCCACTCGCCATGCCGAAAACGATAGACGACCTCAGTACGCCATGCCTGCTGATTGAAAAGGAGCGCCTGGAAGCGAACTGTCGACAGATGCAGGCGCGCGCACGGGCTGAAGGCGTAGCGCTGCGGCCGCATACCAAGACGCACAAGATGTTGTCGCTAGCCGCGCTGCAAAAGTCGCACGGGGCACGGGGCATCACCGTTGCAAAGGTAGGCGAAGCCGAGGTGTTTGCGGCAGCGGGATTTGACGACATCTGCATCGCATACACCGTCGTCGGAGCGGAAAAGTCTGCGCGCATTGCCGCGCTCGCGCCTGGGATCTCGTTCTGCATAGACTCGCTCGAGGGGGCCCGCCAAGCGTCTGCTGTCTTTGCGGGCCTGGGCCGAACGGTGCGCGTGCTGCTGGAGATCGATGCCGGATACGGCCGTTGTGGCCGGACCTGGGATGACCCCTCGCTGGTGACGTTTGCCCGGCATGTGGCGGACCTGCCCGGCCTTGCACTTGGCGGTATTCTAACGCATGAGGGGAACGCCTATCAGCCTCACCAAGCCGCCACGGTCATGGCCGAAGCGCGTGATCGCATGCTGTCGGTGGCGGTGCGGCTCGGTGATGCAGGCCTCGCGACACGGGGCCGGTTTGTCATCAGCGTGGGGTCCACGCCGTCGGCCAACGTCTTCAGGAACGCCCACAGGGACGGCTTCAGCATCACAGAGATCCGTCCAGGCAATTACGTTTTCAACGACCTGACTCAGGTAAACCTGGGCGTTTGCAGCTTTAAGCAGTGTGCTTTGACTGTGTTGACCACTGTCGTGAGTCAGCATCGGGGTGCAGGTGGTGCCGTGCGCTTCTTCCTCGATGCAGGGCGCAAGGTGCTGACCTCGGACCGTGCGCCGTTGTCCGACACATACGGACAGCTCCTGTACCACGCCAGGACCATGGCTCCGCACCCGCACGCGCGCCTAACCAATCTGAGCGAGGAACACGGATGGGGCGCTGTGCGTGGGGGCAGCACGCTGACCGTCGGCGACCGTGTGCGCATAGTGCCCAACCACGCATGTGTAGTCGTCAACACGCAGGATGAGGCCTACCTTGTCGATGGAGATGAAGTCCTAAACACCTGGCGCGTGGATGCGCGCGGGCACGTACAGTAGCATAAAGAACCCCATGAAAGCAGTAATGAAGGTAGCGCCCGGCGTTGGGCAGATAATGCTGCAGGAGATCGACGAGCCGGAGCCGGGTACCGAAGAGGTCAAGCTGAAGGTGCATGCAGCGGGAATCTGCGGCACGGATATACACATCTGGCTGGACGAGTTCAAGTCGCGGCCGCCCGTCGCATTGGGGCATGAAGTCTGCGGCGAAGTGGTTGGTCTTGGAGAACGGGTGCGCGGCGTAGCACTGGGTGATCGTGTAACCACCGAAACCTACTATGCAACCTGCACCCGGTGTCGCTACTGCAGAGCCGGGCATTGTAACCTCTGCCTGGACCGGTACTCTATCGGCTCCGCCGTCAATGGGGGATTCGCCGAATATGTGGTGGTACCTGCGGCCAGCCTCCACCGCCTGCCCGCACACATATCCTATCGGGAAGGTGCGCTTACAGAGCCGCTGGCTTGTGCGGTGCAGGGCGTGCAGCTTTGTAGCGTACCCCCGCGCGCAGGGGAGGTCGCGGTGATTGCGGGTCCCGGCACCATGGGACTCTTGACGCTGCAGCTGGTCAAGGCGGCGGGTGCGCAGGTTGTGATGCTGGGCACCGATGCAGATGCGCGGCGTCTGTCGGTGGCAGAAGCGCTCGGCGCAGATCACATCTTCAACGTCAATACGCGCGACCCGCTGCCCCTTATCGAGGATGTAACCCATGGCGCGCTGGGCGCGGATGTGGTGTACGAATGCTCGGGAGCAGGCCCCGCCGCCGCGCAGCTGCTGCGGCTGGTGCGCCGCCGCGGGCGGTATGTCCAAGTGGGCCTGTTCGGAGGACCCATTCAGTGGGACCTGGACCAGGTGTGCTACAAGGAGCTGGTGGTCACCGGAAGTAACGCCAGCACACCCGAGTCCTGGCTCCGGGCCGTACAGCTGCTTGCGGACGGCACGGTGGTCGTAAGGCCGCTCATCACGCATGACTATGCGCTGGCGGACTGGGAGGCGGCCTTTGAAACGTTTCGCACCCAGCGCGGCATCAAGACGCTGTTTCGTCCGCAGCTCTAACGTCGCGCGCCAAGCGGTGCCACGAGAGACTGAGGCCCTGGGCCCGACGCGGTGTGCACATCTGGCGCCAACGTCTCTGCCCGCCTGCCGCTGCGGGGCCCATCCAAGGGACTGTGCGCGAAGCAGCTGGCACCGGCCGCGCGCGGCCAGTGGGCATGCGCCGCCCTATGAAGAAATGCCGAACGATTTGAATTGATGTCGGACGCTTCTTTTCTTATAGTGCTAAATGATCTTGCAGTGATGATTGCGCGATTTGGGTGTTTGGGACTGAGTCATCACGACGCCCCCGTAGCTGTGCGGGAGGCGCTGTGCCTTTCGCCCGCGGCCCAGGCACGCATGCACGCGCGGACAGGTGCGCTGGAAGGGTTCGCCCTGCTGTCTACCTGCAACCGCCTGGAGTTCTACGTCGAGCAAGGGGCCGGAGACGACCGCTCGCTCCGCACAGTGGTGGAGGGACTGCTGCCCCCAAACCATGGCCAGTACCTGGCCGGCGCAGCGTTGTATGTGTACCGTCATGCGGGCATGGACGCAGCAGATCACCTAGCGCGCGTGGCTTCCGGGCTTGATTCCATGGTGCTCGGTGAACCTCAGATTCAGGGGCAGGTGCAGGAATGCCTCAGACAATCCGAATCACTGGGGTGCGCCAGCCCGCTGCTCTCTTCTGTATTCCACGCCGCGCTCCGGACTGGTGCACGCGTGCGCCAGGAAACCGCACTGGCGCGCAGTCCCGCAAGCGTCGCCTCCGTAGCGGTAGACCTTGCCGCGCAGCGACTGGGACCCCTGTCGGAGCGCCGCATCGCCATCATCGGCACGGGCGTGATGGGACGCCTGGTAGCCAAGATTCTGTGCGGCGCCGGGGCAACGCAGCTGTCGCTGGTGAACCGAACCCAGTCGCACGCAGCGGCGCTGGCGGAATCGATAGGCGCACAGGCGCATGCGCTGGATGCAATGGAAGCGGCGCTGAAGCAAGTAGAGGTGGTTTTCAGCACGGCACGTGGCCATGGCGTGCTGCTCGATGAATCCCACATCAACGGCCGCCAAGACCCACTGCTCATCCTTGACCTTGCCGTGCCGCGCAATGTGGACGCCAGCGTGCAGCGCCTGCCGGGGGTTCAGCTCTACGATATTGACAGCTTGCGCGACGGCGTCGATGCCTCGCTGGGGCTGCGCCGCGCGGAAGTGCCGAAGGCCGAAGTTATCGTGGAAAGTGAAATGGCGGCGCTCCAGGGGCGACTCAGGGTGCAAACAGTAGAGCCGGTCATCCGTCGCCTGCGCCGCAAGGCGGAAGCCATTCGCCAGGAAGAGCTCAGCCGCACCATGGGCTATATGAACGGACTGAGCGCTGACGACGCAGCCCAGCTGCGCTACTTCTCACAGGCGCTGGTCAACAAGATCCTGCATGAGCCTACCACGCGGCTGCGCGAGCGCGCCGCGGCCAAGGATGCTGGCGACGAAGCCGCTCTGATCGAGGCGCTCTTTGCCCTCTAGCATGCGGCGCCTGACAATCGGAACGCGCCGATCACCACTGGCGCGCATGCAGACTGAAATCGTATCCGACCGGCTGCGGGAGGCTTGGCCCAGCCTGAAGATCATAGAAGTATGCATTACCGCCGAGGGCGACCAGCACAGCGGCCCGCTGCGCGGCGGCAAGGGACTTTTTACGTCGGCCCTGGAAGAAGCCGTCGTGCTCGGCGACGTTGACATAGCGGTGCACTCCCTGAAGGACCTGCCCATCGATTCGAACCCGCGGGTTACCCTGGGTGCCGTTCTGGACCGTTCTACCGCGCGGGATGTGCTGATGTCGCCTTGGACTCTCAGCGCCCTGCCCGCCGGCGCGCGCATCGGTACCTCCAGCCTGCGGCGCCGTGCACAGCTGAAGGCCTTTCGCCCCGACATAGCCGTAGTGCCCATGCGAGGCAATGTCGGCACGCGCCTGCGGAAGCTTAAGGCCGGCGCGGTGGACGGGCTCGTGCTGGCACAGGCAGGACTGCGCCGCTTGGGCATTCCGCACGAAGAACGAGCGTTGCTTCCGCTCAGCGTAATGCTGCCGGCTCCTGGGCAAGGCGCGCTGGCCGTGCAGTGCAGGGCAGCCGCCGACGAGATTGCAGCCTTCCTAAAAGCCGTAGATTGTCCCAAAACGCGCAGGGCTACGACCGCCGAACGAAGCTTTCTCGCGGCGCTGGGCGGGGGCTGTGCTGCGCCGGTGGCGGCCTTTGCGCAGACATCGACTAACGGTCCTATTCGCATGCAAGGCATGGTAGCTTCTACGGATGGCAGCAGCGTGATACGCGTGCAGGACGAAGGCCATGATCCCCGGTCGCTCGGCATCCGACTGGCCCAGCGGGCACTAAGCCAGGGTGCAAACACAGTGCTCCATGGGTGCTAATCCCCTGGTAAACAAGCGGGTGGTCGTGACACGACCGGAACCGCAGGTCGAATCGCTGTGCAGGCTTCTGCGTGGCGCAGGGGCGGTCCCCGTTCGATTTCCGACGATTCGGCTGGTGCCAGCGGCCGACAAGGCACCTTTGCGATCAGCACTGGTGCACCTTTTGTCGTACGACTGGGTGGTTTTCACCAGTGTCAACGGGGTTCGATATGTGCTGGACGAAGCAGGCAGCACCTGGCCCGTATCGGTGAAGGTGGCGGCGATCGGACCCGCGACGCGCGCCGCACTGGAACGCCGCGGCGTGGCGGTGCGCTACATGCCTGAAGAGTATCGGGCGGAGCGCATTGCGGATGGCATTGACAGCGGCCGCATCTTGCTCCTGCGGGCACAAGGGGCGCGCCCCGCGCTTCGGGGAATCCTTCGCGCGCGCGGGGCCGAGGTGGACGAAGTCCCGGTGTATGCCGCGGAGGTCAACAGGCCAACACATGCTGCCTTCGAAGACGTTGCGGCCGGCGTTGATGTCCTCACATTCACGAGCGCATCGACCGTGCGCGCCTTCGCGCAGCTTGTGGGCGCCGTCCCGACGGACGCGGTTTGCATTGGCCCAATCACCGCCAGCGCCGCGGAAGCGCTGGGATTCCGCGTGCGTGCGGTGGCCAAAGACTATACCATCGAAGGGCTTGTTGATGCTATAAAGACGCATTATGCTTGAAGGCCCGTACCCACGCCCGCGGCGCTTGCGGCGTACGCCTGCAATGCGCCGCCTGGTGCGCGAAACCAGCCTCGCTCCGGCCGACTTCATACTGCCGCTCTTCGTGACGCACGGCGACACCGGACCGATACCCACGATGCCGGGCATAAGCCGTTTGGATGTTAAGGGATGTGTGCAAGAGGCCCGAGAAGCCGCGGCACTTGGCATTGCGGGTGTGCTGCTCTTTGGCATCCCGACACGCAAGGATGCGGAGGCTAGCGGCGCAGTAGACCCGCATGGCCCCGTTGCTCAGGCCATCGCGGCCGTTAAGGAGGAGGTGCCTGGGTTGGTGGTGATCACGGACGTATGCCTGTGCTCCTACACGGATCACGGGCATTGCGGCGTGCTGGATGGCCACACCATAAGCAACGACGCGACGCTCCCACGGCTCGCGCGGATGGCGACCATGCATGCGGCGGCGGGGGCGGACATCGTGGCTCCGAGCGGCATGATGGACCGCATGGTGGTGGCGATTCGCTCCGGCCTGGATGAAGGGGGCTTCGAAGATGTAGCGGTGCTCTCCTACAGCGCCAAGTACGCGTCAGCATTCTACGGGCCGTTCAGGGACGCGGCGAGCGGGGCACCGCAGTTTGGAAATCGCAAGACGTACCAGATGGACCCGGCCAATGTGCGCGAAGCGCTGCGCGAGGTGGCGCTGGACGTGCAGGAAGGAGCCGACATGATTATGGTGAAGCCCGCTTTGGCGTGCCTTGATGTGATCTGCCGCGTACGGGCGCAAGTGCCGGACATGCCACTATGGGCCTACAATGTCAGCGGAGAATACGCCATGGTGAAGGCGGCGGCGCAGCTCGGCCTGGCGGACGAGAAGTCGGCTGTTCTGGAAGTGCTGACCAGCATCAAGCGTGCAGGCGCGGATCGCATCATAACGTATCATGCAATAGAAGCGGCATCCTGGCTGGGTGCCTGATACCAATGGCGCTTGACATTCAAGAGCAGCGGCCTTCGGGCATAGACCTCAGGGAACGGGGCCGCGACGCGTCCGGGAAGACGATCTACCTGGATACGCGCCTCTACATGCAGTTGCATGTCTTCGGCGACTGCAAAAGCGTCCAGGCGGTCATTGCGTGCTGCGAAGAGGCGGGCGTGCGCGGCGCGCTCTACGCCAACATGCTGGATCCGTACAGCATAGGCCTCCTGGCGATGCACGAGGATGCCGCGTACTTTGCAACGACGCTCCGATCATTCTTGCATGAGGGTCCGTTTGCAGACCTCCAGTATCGTCCGTCCCATACGCTCTTTGGGCGCACGTACGCCATCGGCTACGAAGATGATCTGGAGGAAGTGCTGCTGAATCGCCCCAAGCGGTATGTACTCAACCCGGACTGGCCGTGGGCTCTCTGGTATCCGCTGCGCCGGACGGGCAGCTTTGAGGAACTCAATGCCAAGGAGCGCCGCACCATCCTGATGGAGCACGGCGGCATCGGCCATGCCTATGGCAAGGCCGACCATGTGCATGACATACGCCTGGCATGTCACGGGCTGGACACCCATGACAACGATTTTGTGGTGGGCCTTTTGGGCAAGGCGCTGTATCCGCTTTCGGCTATCGTGCAGCGCATGCGGCAGTCGCGCCAAACGGCACGCTACCTGAGTCAGATGGGTCCGTTCTTTGTGGGACGCGTGTTATGGCAGTCCGGCGGATGAACGACCTGTTGATTCGGGCTTGCCGCGGGGAGGCTGTGCCGTACACGCCGGTCTGGATCATGCGACAGGCGGGGCGCTACCTGCCTGCGTACAGGGCGCTGCGCGAGGGACGCACGATGCTGGAGGCGTTGCGCGACCCGGACCTGTCTGCAGAAATCACGCTTCTTCCCCTCCAGACGTTTGATCTGGACGCGGCCATTGTGTTTTCGGACATACTGCCGCCTCTAATGGGGATGGGCATGGCACTGGAGTTCGTGCCAGGCGTCGGACCGCGTCTAAGCGCACCGCTGCGAACGACCAAGCAGATTGACCGCCTGCGCGTGCCGCCTGCCGCGGAAGCCATGCCCGAGGTGCTGGCCACCATCGCGCGCGTCAAGCCCGCCCTCAGCGTCCCGCTCATTGGCTTCGCGGGCGCACCCTTCACGCTGGCGAGTTACGCCATCGAAGGTGGCAGCACGCGCCATTTTCGGCGCACCAAAGCCCTCATGTACACAGAACCGGCCGCTTGGGACCGGCTGCTCACAAAGCTCGTTGCCGTGGTGGCCGATCTCTTGGCGGCACAGGTGAAGGCGGGCGCCGACTGCGTGCAGGTCTTCGACTCCTGGGCCGGCGCGCTGGGGCCGGATGATTACGCGCGGTACGTGCAGCCGTACAGCCGGGTGCTGTTTGCCAGGCTGGCGGCGCTGAAGGTTCCGGTCATTCACTTCAGCACGGGCACGGGCACCTACCTTCACATGCTTGCCGAAGTCGGCGGCGATGTGCTGGGTGTGGATTGGCGCGTAGGACTCGACCAGGCTCGGAGAGCCGCGCAGCGCTCTGTGATGGGCAACCTGGACCCACTGACCTTGTTCGGACCATGGCGGGAGCTCAAGGCGCATATCGACGCTGTGCTGGCGCGGGCCGGCACTAGGGGACACATCTTCAACCTGGGTCACGGCATTCTGCCAGAGACACCCGTTGGTAATGTGCGCCGACTGGTCGACTACGTACACAGTGCAACGGCCCGTAGCACATGAAGAAGCCGATCGGCGTACTGTTCATGGCCTATGGCGGCCCTGACACTCTGGAGGATATCCCGGGCTATTTGGCGGATATCCGTGCGGGGCGGACCACATCCGCGTCCCTGGTGGATGAGATTACGCGCAATTACCGGCTGATTGGCGGGACCAGTCCGCTGTTGCCGCTAACGCAAGACGCCATCCGCGAGACCATGCGGGTGATCAATCGGCGGGTGCCCTCGGAAACGTTTGCAGACTACCTGGGCATGCGCCACTGGGCTCCATGGATAGAGGAAACGGTCGGGACCATGGTAGACGCAGGCATTGAGCGCGCCCTGAGTCTGGTCATGGCTCCCCACTACAGCGGCATGAGCATCGCCAAGTACCAGAAGAAGATTGCAGCGGGATTGGAACAGTATCGCGGCGACATTACGTTCGTGCATGTTGATTCGTATCACGACGCTCCGGGGCTTATCGAAGCACTGGCCGCCCGTGTTCACATAGGGCTGAACCGGTGGCCGCCACCCGTGCGCAGCAAGGTCCATGTGGTCTTCAGCGCGCACAGCCTGCCTGTGCGCATACTCAAAGCAGGCGATCCGTACGATGATCAGTTGCAGGAGACGGCCCGACTGGTTGCGGCGAAGGCAGGCCTCAGGTCTTCACAGTGGTCCTGGAGCTACCAGTCCGAAGGCCGCAGCCCGGAGCCCTGGCTCGGCCCGCAGCTGGAAGACCACATCGTCGATTTGGCCCGACAGGGGATCAGGGATATCGTGAGCGTGCCGGTCGGCTTTGTATCGGATCATGTGGAGATCCTTTACGACATTGATATTGAGGCCCAGGCCGTGGCCAAGGCGCACGGCGTACGGCTCGAGCGCCCGCCATCCCTTAACAGCGATCCCCGCTTCATCGGTGCCCTGGCGGACGAGGTCCTCGGTGCCGCGGCGCGGGCCGGATGGCTGGACGCATGACGCGCGCGCAGCGCGTGATCATCATCGGGGGCGGCATCACCGGACTGGCGGCTGCGCACAGCCTCCAGGCCAGCGGCCGTGCCCTCCGCATAACGCTCTTGGAGCAGCTCCCTCGCCTCGGTGGATGCATCTATACCGAGCGCGATGGGGGCTATGTGATGGAACACGGTGCGGATGTCTTCGTGACTCACAAGCCGGAGGGCCGCGACCTTTGCAGCCGGCTGGGGCTGTCTCTTCAGTCTCCGCGGCAGCGCCGCGCCTATGTCAAGAACACGCGCGGCCTGGTCCCCTTGCCGAACGGCTTCAGCGGCCTTGTGCCCACGCGGCTGGGACCTGTGCTTTGGTCGCCGCTCCTATCGCTGCGCGGCAAGGTGCGCCTGATGGGCGAACGGCGCGTGCCGCCTTATCGGGGTGATGCAGAGGAATCCATCCACGACTTCTTTACGCGCCGCTTTGGTCAGGAAGCCTTTGCCAACATCCTGGCGCCGCTCTTGGGCGGCGTGGCAGGCGGCGATCTTTCCATGCTGAGCCTGGACGCACAGCTGCCCCACCTTCGACAAATGGAGCAACAGCATGGCAGCTTGCTTCGGGCGAAAAGGCAGAAATCTCGGGGCAGCGTGCTGCGCAGCCTTGAGGGCGGTTTAAGCTCGCTCATTGACGCGCTGGCGGCGCACCTTACGGACACTGACATCCGGACGAGCGCCGCGGCCCGTCGCGTCTGGCGCACGGGCACACAGTACCAGGTCCTGACCGGCGATGGCGTGCGGCATGACGCCGATGCCATCCTTGTGGCCGCGCCCGCATACGCTGCAGCAAAGATGCTGGCCTCGTTGGACGCTGTGCTCGCGGCGGAGCTCGCAGCCATTCGCTACGGCGCTGCGATCATGGTGCATCTTGGCTTTGGGCCGCAAGCGGTGCCGCGCGACCTCGATGCCACAGGGTATATTGTAGCAGCCAGCGCCGTGCGCGGAGCCGTCGCGTGCACCTGGAGCAGCGCCAAGTTCTCTGGACGCGCCCCCAGGCGGCACGCCTTGGTGCGCGTTGTCCTGGCCAGAGACCGGTCTGACGCAGTATTCGCTATGGATGACAAAGCACTCGTCACGCTGGCGCGCGAGGAAGTTCACGACAGTCTGGGTATCAAGGCACCGCCGGTGCTGACACGTGTGCATCGCTGGCATCACTCATTGCCGCGCTATATGCTGGGCCACCGGGAGCGATGCGCGCGCATAAGGGCGGCATGCCAGGCGCATCCTGGGCTGGAACTGGCGGGAGCCGCGTATGGCGGTGCAGGTATTCCTGACTGCATCAGGAGCGCGCAGCACGCCGCAGAGGCGCTGTTGTCCGAGCGACAGGATCTTTATGCATAAGCGGTCAAAGCAGCTTTTTCTGGAGTCGTGCCAGGTGCTGCCCGGGGGCGTGAGTTCGCCCGTGCGCGCCTTTAAGGCGGTGGGGGGCACGCCGCTCTTTATAACGCGTGGCGAGGGCCCTTTCGCTATTGATGTGGACGGACACCGCTACATCGACTATGTGCTTTCGTATGGGCCGCTCCTTATGGGCCATGCGCCCCAGGTGGTCGTCGCCGCTGTCGAGGCTGCTCTGCGCCAGGGCACCAGCTTTGGCGCGCCATCAGAGAAGGAAACGGTCCTGGCGCGGCTCCTGATAAAGCACATGCCCAGTCTGGAGCTCATCCGCTTTGTCAACTCCGGCACCGAAGCATGCATGAGCGTGCTCCGTCTTGCGCGCGCCTATACTGGCCGCAATAAGATCATCAAGTGCGAAGGCAACTACCACGGCCATGCCGATGCGCTTCTCAAGCAGGCCGGTTCAGGCGTAGCCACGCTGCGCCTCCAGGATTCGCCGGGCATCCCGTGGCATGCGACGCAGGATACCCTCGTGGTGCCCTTTAACGACATCGGGGCTATGGAGCGCGCCTTCGATGCGCACCCGGGCCAGGTTGCTGCGATCATTATTGAGCCCGTGGCCGGCAACATGGGGGTGGTCCCGCCCGCTCCAGGCTATCTGCAGGGGCTTCGGCAGCTTACAGCCGCGCACGATGCACTCCTGATCTTTGACGAGGTGATGACGGGGTTCAGGGTTCATCCTGGCGGGGCACAGGCACGCTACGGCGTGGCGCCCGATCTGACCACACTGGGAAAGGTTATCGGAGGCGGGCTGCCGGTCGGCGCTTATGGCGGGCGCAGGGACATCATGGCAATGGTGGCACCTGAGGGCCCGATGTACCAGGCGGGCACGCTGTCCGGCAATCCGCTAGCGATGTCGGCAGGCATCGCCATGCTCGAATCGCTTCCTGCGTCTTGGGTCGCCGCCGATAACGCAGCAGCGGAGATTGCGGCGGGTCTGAAGGCCATAGCCAAGCGGCGGGGGGCGCGCATTCAGGTGCACCAGGTAGGCGCCATGTTCAGCTGCTTCTTCAGCGACGTGCCGGTCGCAGATTACACCTCGGCAAAGCAGTGCGATACCGCCCGCTACGCGCGCTACTTCTGGGCCATGCTCCAGTCCGGCATATACTTGCCGCCGTCGCAGTTTGAAGCGTGCTTCACCTCGTCCGTGCACGGCGCTGCGGAGGTGCGCCGCACCATTGCAGCCTTCGAAGCGGCCCTGAAGGCCTGATGTGCGATCCAGCGACCTCTGTGTGCGCAAGGATGGGCATGCCGGCCAGGGCCGCTGACAGGCGCAGCAGCAGTACCCGTGGGTGCGAGGATGGCCCTCACATGCGCGCGTGTGATATTCGCGCGCACCAGGCAGTGCCCGAGATGGTGCCCGCAAGTATCGGGGCGCTAGCGGTTTGCTGCGACCCACGACACTAGCAATGCGTGCTCTGAGCGGCGCACAGTGATGTCCCGTATGGCGTTTACGGTCGCATGTGCCTGCGCCAGGGCAGCGGCGGTGTTGGTGGTCAAAACGCCCAGGACAAAGGCCCCGGCGGCCCGAGCGGATGCCACGCCGGCTGGTGCATCTTCCACCACGACACATTCCGAGGGACTAATGCCGAGAGACGCGGCTGCCGAGAGATAGGGCAGCGGGTGCGGCTTGCCAACGGATACATCATCGCCTGTGATGAAAACGCGCGGTGTGGGTAGGGCCAGATGGCGCATCAGGCGCATCGCAAAGCGCCGCGGCGCGCTGGTAGCAATGGCCCACGATGCGGGTGGCAGCGCGTCCAAAAGCGCCAGAACGCCAGGAAAAATCTGCACCCTGTCAAGCGACTTTGTGTGCTCCAGTCCGGCCTTGTAGGCACGCGCTTGGGCGGGAACATTCAGATGCGGCGCCACCGCGCGGATGGTTGCGCTGATAGGCCGCCCATGATGCACGGCTGCTATGTCCGAGAACGATACACCGTTGCGTTCGGCCCAGATCTCCCAATGCTGCTCGTAGAGCGCGTTGGAGTCAATGAGTACGCCGTCCAGGTCAAAGATGAGCGCGCGGCACGGCTGCGCATGCATAAGGCGTCAAAGGCATGGGTCAGGCCAATGATACGCCCGCACTGCGAATCGGCTGCGGTGCAACATGCGCTTCGGCTTGCGCCGCGGCAGTATCTTCAGGGCCAGAGATTCACTTAGCAACCGCAAGCTATGAGCGCACCGCGACGTGCCGGCAGGATGGCGGGCGTGCAAGCGCCGGTGATGGGTCAGGTGGCGGATATGATCCAAAGGAGCCCCGGCACGATCTCACTGGGCCAGGGTGTGGCGCACTATGGTCCGCCACAAGTCGTCGTGCAAAGGGTGCAGGCATTCATCGAGACGCCCCGCGCGCATGGATACGGATACGGCATCGGGCGTGAAGACCTGCGCGCGGCTTTCAGGCACAAGCTCCAGTCGGAGAATCACCTGGAAGGCGACTTTGAGGTCGTCGTGACAGCCGGCAGCAATATGGCGTTCTTTCAGTCCCTCTTGGCGATAACCGATCCGGGTGACGAGGTGATCCTCCTGGCACCCTACTACTTCAATCATGAGATGGCGGTTGGCATCGCGGACTGCAAGGCCGTGGTGGTTCAGCTGGGCGCGGACTTTATCCCGGATCCGGAGGTCATCCGCGCCCACATCACCGCCCGCACGCGCGCCGTGGTGACGGTGTCTCCAAACAATCCGACGGGGGTGGTGTATCCACCGCCCTTGCTGCGCGCCATCAGCGAGCTTTGCGCGGCCCACGGCATCTACCACATCAGTGACGAAGCGTACGAGTACTTCGTGTTTGATGGCACGGAGCACTACTCCCCGGGTGCGTCGCCGGGGGCATCCGAGCACACCATTTCGCTGTACTCCCTCAGCAAATCGTACGGCATGGCGGGCTGGCGTCTGGGCTGCATGGCCATACCCGCACACCTTCTGCCCGCGGTGAAGAAGATTCAGGACACCAACGTGATCTGCGCGGCGCTGTCCAGCCAGCGCGCGGCACTGGCGGCCCTGGAGGTCGGAGCAGCCTATTGCCGCGGATATTTGCGCGGCTTGGACGCCGTGCGCACGATGGTGCTGAAGGCGCTGACGGCACTGGATTCACGCATCCAGGTGGCGGCTTCGCACGGCGCCTTTTATGTGTTCATGAACCTCGACACGAGGCTGGATTCTGTTGCGGTGTGTGCGCGGCTTATCAGGGAACATCGTGTCGCGGTGATCCCGGGAAGCACCTTCGGCCACAACAAGCCGTCGCTGCGCATCGCGTACGGCAACCTCGAAAAGGATGCTGTCGCGGAAGGCATGGACCGCCTCTGCCAAGGCCTCCGGGCCATCCTCTAATCGCCTGGTGCGCGCCCGGCGCGCGTGGCAAGAGCCCGGGCGCGGTAGGCGTGCCACCTACCTGCTGGGTGGCTGCCCAAACCATTGTGCATGTGCGCGCCCTGCGGCTATTCGTCCAGCAGATAGGCCCGCGCGTTGCGGAGGATCTGCTTGTACGCTGCAAGGTTGTGCGCACGATCATCGTGGCCCAGCGTGTTGACCAGTATCTTCGCGCCCGCATGGCGGCGCAGCCAGACCACAGGGTAAATCGCCCCGGTTTCCTTGGACCGCCCAATGGCCAGGACGACTGCTTCCGCCTCCGGCAGCAGCTCGGCGCGGTACAGCTCATCGATAATGTCGAAGGATGCCGGCACGTCCTTCATCAGCGGGTGCTCCGGCTGCAAGACCTCCACGGTGAATTCCTGCAGGGGCTCGTGGCTGCGCGCCCCGCCGCCAACAAGGGTCGCGTTCCACTCCGGCCAATCCGCCCAGTTGTACCACGACGCGGGATGTGTAACCAAAAGCGGCCGGCCTGCTTCTACATGCGCCAGGATCGCTTGCCTGCTGATGAGGTCATCAACGGGCTTGTTGTTGGCCATGGCCAAAAGATCCGCGCCAAAAAGCGCCTCCCTAAACGCCATGTCCGCGTTCTCAGTGTAGATATACGTCCGGGCCCCTTCGCCGTAGAGGACCTGGCCGTCGGCAAAGCCGAACACGCGGGCATGGTGATGCGACTGCTGGCCCCGACTGGCGCTGCCCGCCAGATACACGATGGTGCCCTCCGTGCCGGGCCAGACCCAGCCTGCATCGTTGCGCGGCATCGGGGGCGCTTCTGTAACCGTGAGTATGCCTTGCATCACGGCCCAGTGCCCAGGAACCGTGCAAACAAAAGGATACTCGCCCGCGGCGAGGGGGCCGAGCATGATGTCTTTGGACTGGTCCATCTCAAGAACGCCGGACGAGGCCAGCACCCTGGACTGCTCCGAAGGCGGGATATACTCGTTTTGCGCGGCATCGGCGTCGGCCATGTACGCGTTGACCGCCTGCCCGAAGGGTTCCATGTCGCCCGGCTGCAGGAAGACAGCGTTGTGCAGATCGGGGTGCAGGTTGTCAAAGGTCACCGTGATCGGCTGCGATGCAAAGGCGCGCAGCGCGGTCTTATCAAAGCGCATCACGCCTTCGGGCGCACCGAGGCGGATATGAGCCTGCGGGAGAAGCGAGGGCTCCGCATCTTGCGGACGCTGCATCGCTCCTTGCTCGCGGGGCCTCTCGATAGTGCCGATATAGGCCGGAAAGAGGTCCAGCGCAGCCTGAATCCACTGGTCACCCCCATTCGCCGCTTCACGGCTTGCATAGAACGCGCGCGGACCCAGGCTGTGGCCGTACTCGGCCACCAGCAGCACCGCCGCGAGACGCGTGTTAAGGTTCGGGTCCGTAAATACGCCGGAGGCGGCCAACAATTCACCCAGGTCGGCACTGTACGGTATCGTTTGTATGGCCGCCTTGCGCACAGCAGCGGACGCGTGCGTGAGCGCGGCCGAGGCTGCAGAGCGCAGCGCCTCGGAGGCGCCGAGGCCGTGGAGGGTCCAGAGCGCATGCACCGCACCGCCATCGAAGCCCGTCTCATCGAGGTTTTCCGCGCCTGCCATTGCGACAAGGTCTTCGACAAGGCCGGTCAGTTGATGCTCAACGATGAGGCGCTGCGCCGTAAGCCGCCAAAACTGATTGCTGCTCCGCAGCGCGCGTAGGAGCGCGTCGGGGTCATCCGCCGAAAGCGACTTTGGACCGTCGCTGCTGGAACCCGTATAGCGCACGACGTAGATGCGGCCGTGTTGCTTGTCGCGCAGCGGGTTCAGGTGCGCATTGCCCGGGCCGAGGTTGGCATTCCAGATCTGGTTCACCATGCCGCGGCGATCAGGGTTGTGCTGGATCACGGGGTTGTACCAGTCGGCAATCCAGATATTCTCGTCGGGTCCGATGTCGGCAAAGACGGGCGCAACCCAGTCGTCCGAACTGGCCAGAAGGTTGTCGATCACACCCTCCTGCTCCTTGTAGATGGCACCGTCCCGCTGCAACTTGACCGCATGCACCACATGGGCCGTGGGCTCAGTCACCATCAGCGTGCCCCAGTAAAATCGGGGATAGGTGCGCCCGTTGTACGCAAAGGCACCGGCCGCCGCCGTGTAGCCATCACGGAAGTCCACCTGCCAGAGCGGCCGCGTGCCGCTGTGCGCGACCAGGTAGTGGCTTTGCACATTGGCCACATTGCGCTCCGACCCGAACCGCATGGGGATGCCGACGACAATCGCGTGATTGTTGTTGGCGGTGGATCCGAAGATGGTGTTGTCCTCGCCGATGCCAAGCCCCCAGGTGTTGTTGTTGAACTGACCCACGGGCTCCAGGACCGCGCCGTCGCGTGAGAAACGAAATACTCCCCGGCTTAGGATGCGCGACTCGGCATCCGGAGCTGTACCCGGCTCATACATGCCCGAATAGCCTACCGCGCTCCAGATGTGATTGTCGATACCCACCTTGAAGTTGTTCATCACCGCGTGCGTATCGAAGGTGCCAAAGGCATTTTCCAGGATGGGAGTCTTGCGGTCGTATTCGTCGTCGCCGTCTGTGTCTTCCATGAAGACGATGTCGGGTGCCTGCCCAACGATGGCACCGCCCCTTGTGACCGCGATGGCCGTGGTCAGGGGCTGGTCATGAGCGAAGTGCGTAAATGTGTCTGCTACGTAGTCGCCGTCTGTGTCTTCGCAGATCGTGATGCGGTCGGTACCCGATTCGGTGCCGATGTGGTCATGCGGATAGTCGGTGGATTCCACCACCCAGAGGCGGCCGCGCTCATCCCAAGTCAGCGCAATGGGGTTGCGGATGTCAGGCTCCGCCGCAAAGACGCTGACCTCAAATCCCTCCGGCACGATGAGGTGCGAGACGGTTTCGCCGGGGGTCAGCGGGCGCTGGATCTCAACGTCATGCACCTCATTCGTGGTGCTGAAGTACTCTAATGCCGCCTGTGTGGCGCATCCGGCTACCGTGATCAGGACTAACGCTAAGAATGCGAGGGAAGATTTCATGACGGTGTAGGCTTAAGGAGTAGGCAGCGAGCACCAAGGCGCCTCGCCGGCCATGTCAATAGCCAGCGGATCGGAAGTCATCGCCCCGGAAAGCACGACAAACAGGGTGGCAGGCGCAGGCCCCACATTGAAGGAGGCGTGGACCACATCCGCTGGGACACATACGCTGTCGCCCGCCTCAAGAACAAAGCGATCCTGTCCAATCCACTGCGCGATGGCACCCTCCAGCACATAAATGATCTCTTCGCGCCCAGGATGGCGGTGGAAGTCATGACCCATGCCCGGCAGTATCGTGGCGCGGGCAGCGAAAAGCCCGGGCATGCGCGGGTCTGCATCAGGGTGGTTGACCCATTCATTACGCCCTTGGGGCACCGGCTCCAGGTGATAGCCGTCCTGCTTGTAGACCAGTGTGCTCATCGCCTCCTGGCGGCTGGGCAGGGAATCGCCTTGAAGGTGCGCGTCAGGTCGGTGAGCGACTGCTCAACGCCCATCCGCTCCAGGCTGGACGCGCCCACAAAGCCCACGGCGTCGGTGTGTTCATTGATGTAGGCGGCATCGTCGGGGGTACTGATAGGGCCGCCGTGCGACAAAAAGATCAGATCCCTGCGCACCGTACGGCCGGCGTCGATGATGGCCTGCGTGCGTTCGGCGGCCTCTTCAATGGTGCAGGTCGCGTCGGTGACCCCGATTGACCCGCCGATTGTGCAGCCCACATGCGCGATGATGACATCGGCACCGGCCTCGGCCATCTTCCGCGCCTCCTCCGGCGTGAACACATATACGATTGAGAATAGGTCGATACCCTCATGCTGGGCCAAGGCCACCATATCGACTTCGTGCTGCACGCTCATGCCGGTCTCCTCTAGCACCTGCCGAAACAACCCGTCCACGATAGCATGCGTGGGGAAGTTGTTGATGCCGCTAAAGCCCATGGCTTTGACATTGAGCAGATGGTGCCACATGCGGCGGCGCGGATCCGAGGCATGTACGCCGCAGATCACCGGAATCTCCTGCACAACGGGCAGTACTTCAAACTCCCCAATCTCCATCGCAACGGCATTGGCATCGCCGTATGCCATCAGGCCTGCCGTGGATCCATGGCCCGACATGCGAAAACGCCCCGAGTTGTAGATAATCAGTAGGTCAGCGCCGCCGCGCTCGATGAACTTCGCGCTGATGCCGGTGCCGGCACCGGCGGCAATGATCGGCTCGCCGCGGTCCAGCGTGGCATGCAAACGTTCCAGCATCTCAGCACGCGTGTATGGATTGCCGACACCGGTATAGGGGTTGGGCATGACGGGCAGCGTTGTTGGATTGCAGGCAATTTACGCAGCGTGCACCTAAAGCGCCGAACCGGCGCACAACGGGTGCACAGGGCGTAGCCCGAAGTGCAAGGGCGTGCAGCGCCGGCACGGACGAAGCGCCAGAAATCCTATATTGTTATTGTTCAGCATATCAAGGATTCACCAGCCCCGTTGCCTGATGGCCACTCAAACACTGAATCGGCGTGCATTTGTGCAGCGCATGGGCCTGATGGCCGGCGCCGCAGCGCTTCCCACCATCATCCCTTCCTCCACCCTGGGCCGCGGTACGTCCATTGCGCCCAGCGACCGCATTACCATGGGATTCATCGGTATGGGCAGCATGGGCATGAACAACCTGCGCGGCTTCATTGAAAAGCCCGATGTGCAAGTGCTGGCGGTCTGCGATGTTAACACCAGCGGTGACAATTATGCTGGCCGCGGCCTGAAGGGGCGCGAGCCCGCTCGTGAATTTGTTGAGTCAACCTACGCCGAGCGTGCCGGAACCTCCACCTACAAGGGGTGCGATGGCTACATGTTCTTCTGGGAATTGCTCCAGCGGGACGACATCGACGCGGTGTGTCTCGCGTTGCCCGACCACTGGCATGCGTACATGGCGGTCCACGCCGCAAAGGCGGGCAAGGATATGTACAGCGAGAAGCCGCTGGCCCGGACGATCAAGGAAGGGCGTGCGATGGTCAAGGCTGTACGCAAGTACGGGCGCGTGTTTCAGACAGGCAGTCAGCAGCGTTCGAGCCGCAACTTCAGGCATGCGTGCGAACTGGCCATCAACGGCTATGTAGGCGAGATCCAGAAGGTCTACGCACAGGTCGGCGGCACTTCCAAGCCGTGCGACCTCGGCGGCGTGGAGGTGCCGCACGGCTTCCTGTACGAGATGTGGCTCGGCAATGCGCCTTCTGCCTCCTACCACCCGGAGCGTGTCAGCGGCAACTATAACACGGAAACCGGTGCCTGGCGCGCCTGGCGGCCTTATTCTGCAGGCCATATTGCGGACTGGGGCGCGCACAACTTCGATATCGCCCACTGGGGGCTTGGCGAGGACCGCCGCGGGCCGAAGGAGATTCTCGCACCGGCCGACGGCGAGGAGGACGAGGTCACGCTGCTCTACAAGAGCGGCGTCCCGATCATCAAGAAGGCAGGGCCGCACGAGGGCATGATTCAGTTTATCGGCACCGAGGGCTGGGTCGGCGTAAGCCGCAGAAACCTCTGGGCGTCCGACGAGCGCCTACTGACGCTGGAGCTGAAGCCGAGCGATATTCACCTATACAAGAGCGAGGATCATCGGCGCGACTTCCTGAACTGCGTCAAGACGCGCATGCGTCCGGTATGTGATGTTGAGGTGGGCCACAGCTCGCTCTTGGCATGCCTCACTTCGGAAATCTGCCTGCGCCTGGGTCGTTCGCTCCAGTTTGATCTGGCCACGGAGACCTTCGTCGGCGACGACGAAGCGACGGCGCTCACCACGCGCCCGATGCGCAGCCCTTGGGTGCTGTAGCTTCGGCAGCGCCGCGGACCAAGGCAGTCTCGGAGGATCTATGGGTCGGAGCGCTGCTGCTTGCCGCTCCCGGCCGCGGGTCAGGTATCAGTGCGGGAAGCCTTGGGGAGGCCTACGGCTTGGAGCGTTGCAGCTGAGCGCGGAGCTGCGCCTTCTCGGTTTCGCTGAGCGAAGGCCAAACTGCTTCAAGCTGCGCTCCGAGGTGCAGCTGCCGCTTCTCTATGGAGGTGAGCTGCCCGAGGGGTGTTAAAAGGATGGTCAGCCAGCACAGCAGCGCGCCGGCTGCGACCAGGATGACCGCCTGCTTCAACGTGGGTCGATGCGCGGCGGCTTCCAATGCATGCGCGCTGGCGCGAATCTCCCGCGCGGCGGACTCCAGCGCCATAAGCACTGGTGCGGCTCGCCGCTCATAATCGGCTGCGTCTGCCTGACGAATACGGTCGCGGAGCCCCGGCGTAGCCATCCTCAGTGGCCCAGGTCATGGTCCGGGCTCCGCTCCCATTGCCACGCAGGCAAGTCGCGCGCGCGCTGCAGGGCGAAGGTCTCTCCAAAGCGTGCTTCCAGCTTGCGCAGCGATACGTTGGGGCCGATGCTGCTGCTCTTGGCATACTCGTGGCCATCGGTCACGAGTAGCCCGGTGCGCCGGGTCCTCAGCGACAGTCCATGACGGGCCAGGCGCGCGTGGAGGTCCTGCCAGCCTGCTGCATCGTCGAATTCGTGTCCTGCCGCCCGCTGCACCAAAAGCTGGAAAGGAAGCGTCTTTTTGCGGCACAGCGCTTTGTATGCGCCCTTGCTCAGGGACTGACTGCGCTCCGGAGGGGACTGCCCAGGAAGCTGATACAGATGCCCAGGCACCTGCCGGAAGCCATACCGGACTTCCGCCTTGCGCAGCGTGGCTTGAATGGCGCGGTACTTCCGATACATCGGCTGCGCCTTGCCCGTGTCGGGATGGACACGGTTGGACATGATGTGCAGGTGCCGGTAGGCTTCATCGCCATGCGCAACATACACGGACTGGTGCGCTGCAAGCGACAACGTATGCATGAGCTTGTCGGCTACGGCTGTCATCTGGCCGCGCGTCGGGCCATCTTCCGGAGCCCATGAAACGGAGAGGTGGTATACCGGCTTCTGAACGCGCTCGCTTGCACGAGCCGTAATCGTCATCTCCCACGCGATGTCCTGGAGGCTGGCTGTGCAGACCAGGTTGCGATCCGTCGTCCACGCAATGCGGGGGCGCTCCGGGTGGCGAGTCTTGGGGCGCTCGAGGTATCGCGCAAGGGACTGGAACGAGGTGCTGGTCTGGGACTGTGCGATCATGGCTTAGTGGTGCGGAGTATCTGAATGAGCCCTTGCATGGTGGCCATTGCCTGCTGCTCTTCCGGTCCGTCCCCGAGCGCCTGCACCTGCCGAGCGAGCCGGAACACCTGGCGCAAGATTTCCTCCGCCGCACGGAGCTGTACGGACTCCCTGAGCGCGCACCTGCGCACATAGGATGCTACGGACAGGCGGGTCCGGGCTGCGTTCTCCCTTATGGTGCGGTGCTCCGCATCTGTAACTCGGATTGTTATCCCCCGACTGCGCGGACGGGCTTCCGATTGGGCCATGAAAGACAGCCTGCGGATCAAGTGCACAGGCTAGTACGCGGGTACCACGACACGCGCTGCACGCGCCAGGATACGGTACAGACAAGTTTGGCCTGCTGCTTGTCCGTGCAGCGTGCGGCTAACCGGAAAGTTTCGTAGCTTCATCCATCCGCGGCGTCGTCGCGGCACCGCGGCATTTTCCCGCACACGGTTGTGTTGCGGGAATGTAGTTGTGGTTGTATATTGCCAAGGGAGTCCTGTATGGGCTAGGCTAATTCTTAAACAAAACTAATGCTCATGATCATGAAACACGTGACTGCTCTTGTGCTGCAGGGCTTGCTGATGATGGTGTTCTTGCATCAGATTGCGTTCGCCCAAGTGGTTATCACCGGCACAGTTACCGATTTGGATACTCAGGACCCGATTCCCGGCGCTACCGTCATAGTGCAAGGAACAACTACCGGCACCGCATCAGACAACGACGGCAACTTCACGCTGGAGATACCATCCTACGATTCCGTTATCAGAATCAGCTTCATAGGCTACTCGCCCCAGCTTTTCAATCTGCAGGAGGGTGAGACGGAAATCCACTGCCGCTTGCGCGAAAGTGTGCTCGGCCTGGAGGAGCTTATAGTCGTTGGAACGCGGCGTGAACCGCGACTGGTCAAGGACTCCGCCGTTCCCGTCGATGTGCTTGGGCCGCGGGCGCTGCATTCGCAGGCTAGTGCGGACTTTGACGATGTGCTGCGCACGCAAGTACCGTCTTTCAATGTGCAGCGCCACGGAATTGATGATGAGGGAACACTGGTGCGTCCCATCACGCTGCGTGGACTTCCTGCCGACAACGTGGTGGTGCTCCTCAACGGCAAACGCCGGCATCGCTCTGCCTCCATTGCGCTTCTGGGTTCCTCGCTAAATGCAGGTGCGCAGGGTGCAGACCTCAACATGATTCCCAGCATCGCCATTGATCAATTGGAGATTCTGCGCGATGGTGCTTCGGCGCAGTACGGCGCGGACGCGGTTGCAGGCGTAATGAACATGCAGTTGCGCAACAACACGCGCGGCGTGCTGATCCGGATGCGCGGCGGGCAGTATCTGCAACACGGTGATGGCGAGTATGGGCAAGCTGCGGTGAACGTTGGACTGCCGCTAGGCTCCAACGGCTTCGTCAACCTGAGCCTTGAGTGGAAAGACGCAGCGCCCACCATTCGCAGCGGTACGCGCAGAGATGCCGCGCTCCTCGTACCCAGAGGTTATCCAGTCAGTGAACCGGCGCAGATCTGGGGTAGTCCAGATATTGACAACTCGTACGTGGGCTTTGCCAACATGGGTTTGGATCTCAGTGAGAATCTGCATCTGTATGCCTTTGGCGGGTTCGGGCAGCGCACGGCGGAAGGGGGCTTTTATTTTCGCTCTCCAGGTACCTCCAGTGCGCGGAGCAGCGTATTCCGATTCGGTAGTGAGCGCGCCGTAGGGGATCTGGACTTGGAAGATGAAGTGGATTGTGCTCACCATCCTGACTTGCCGAGCCTGGATTCCGACAAGGCTGCGGTAGATGCATTCATCGCGATGACGGCCGGAGACTGCTTCTTGTTCAACGAGAAGTTCCCAGGCGGCTTTACGCCGCGTTTTGGGGCCGATATTTCGGACTGGAGTGTGTTCGCAGGAATCCGCGGTGGCCAACCGGACGGTCTCACCTGGGACGCCTCGTTCAGCATGGCGCACAGCATTGCCGACTACTTCATCTACAATACGGTTAATGCCTCCTACGGTCTGGATACGCCCACAAGCTTCCGCCCGCGCGACTATGTGCAGGATGAGATGGCGGTGTCGCTGCAGTTGGGTATGCCAGTTGAGGTGTCCTACTTTTCCTCGCCGCTCAACGTAGCCTTTGGCGCGGAGTATCGTAATGAGACCTTTACCAGTGTCGCAGGCGATGAGGCTTCGTGGAGTGTCGGACCGTATGCCACGCAGGGATTCAGCGTCGGGTCCAACGGTTATCAGGGGCTGAACCCCGAGCACGCGGGAGAGTGGAGTCGACCCAATGTGGGCGGTTTCGTAGACCTCGAGGCCGATGTCAGCGACGACTGGGTTGTAGGTATTGCCGCGCGGTATGAAAACTTCTTTGACAACTTCGGCAGCACGCTAACCGGAAAGGTGGCTGCGCTTTACCGCGCGACAGATCGGATTTCTTTCCGCGGCACGGTAAGCACGGGATTCCGCGCCCCGACCCCTGGTCAGTCCAATCTTCAGATCTTCCAGACGGCGCTGTCCGCTGGTGGAGACCAGCTTGTCGAGACTGCGCAACTCCCCCCGACCCATCCGGTCGCGGCGGGGCTAGGCGGCAAGGAACTGACGGAAGAAACGGCGCGCAGCTTGTCACTCGGAACGGTGGTGGAGCTGGCCGAGGACCTGACGCTGACGTTTGACTACTTCAACATCAGCATTCAGGACCGCATCTCGCTCACGGGCAACATTTCCGTGACCCCTGAGATCCAGGAAATCATGAACGAGCGGAAGAATGAGTTGGGTGGGCAGCAGAACCTGGCGGAGGTCAAATACTTCTCCAACGACTTTGACACGAATACGCGAGGAACGGATCTGCTCTTGGCCTTTGACCGTCAGCATGACAATGACCATGCGACGACGGCCACGTTGGCATGGAACTGGACAAGGCACAGTCTGAGCAATTTCTCCCCCCCGACGGCGGTCTCCCAATTCCTGGATGTCCAGCTCGGCTCGCCATTCACGGTAAGCATCCTGACGCCGCGTCGTCAGCTGGAAATTGAGCATCTCAATCCGAGCCATCGATTTGTGGCCTATGGCCGGCACCTGCTGGGCAGCTTGTGGGGTGCATTGCGTGTAAACTACTGGGGTAGCTGGGAATCCTGCATTAACAACAGCAACGCTTGCGAGGATGACACGGGCTCGCTCCTGCATAAGTTTCCGAACACCTTCCTGGTTGATGCCGAGGTGGGTGTCATTTTCGCCGATAGCTACCGCTTTGCGATCGGCGCGGACAACATCTTCAATTACTACGTACGGGCAGTAGAGGTCGAAACGCTGTCCCAGGGTAATGCACGTCCGACCACGACGCCGTGGGATTACAACGGCACGCACTTCTACGCGCGCTTTACGGCGGACCTCTTCTAACAGGCCGCCACAGCATTCGCGCGAAATTCCGGCAAAGGAAGCAACGGCCCCCCAAGCGATAGTCTGGGGGGCCGTTGTATTTCCAGAGCCCCTGGCCGGGCTGCCCCGCCGTAGTATTCCAGCAGGCGAAGGACGCGGCAAGCCCAAGGCAGGGCGCGCGGGAGATGCTGCACGGGCGCCGGTGCGCCCTTCATGCGGAGGTGCAGGACTATGGAAGGCACCGGACGCAAGACACTGGATGGCCGCACAAGCGTGCGCAGCCTCGAAAGCGTGTGTCAACGATTCCCGGTGTGGAGCTAAGCGGGTTCGAACCGCTGACCTCCTGAGTGCGATTCAGGCGCTCTGCCAACTGAGCTATAGCCCCGGCTGTGTATTTGGAACGCTGCTCAGGGGTCCTTTGATCCAAAGCGGCGGTGCGCTGATCGCACGGCTCTTGCTTTGCGCTGCACTTGCGTGAATCAGAGGGAGCGGGCGTGCCAGCACGTGCCGGCGCAACGCCAGCCTGCGGCGCTATGACACGCCGATGCGCGCCATGCCGATCGAACAATGAATGGGCATGCTGGTACACACGGGCCGCGTGCACAACCCGCTAATGATGAATCAGGATCCATTTGGCACCCTTGCGACGTTCGACACCGGCAGCGGTACCGCCTACCTGTACAGACTGGATCAGCTGAGCAGCCACGGCTATGCCCTGGACCGGCTCCCGTACTCCATCCGCATCATGCTGGAGGCCCTGCTAAGACGCTACGACGGCCTTGCGATCACGGAAGAAGCGGTGGACCGCCTGGCCCGCTATGATGCGAAGGCACCGGCCCGCGAAGAAATCCCGTTTTCTCCTGCACGTGTCCTCCTGCAGGACTTTACCGGTGTACCGGCCGTGGTGGATCTGGCTGCCATGCGCAGTGCGATGGCACGCCTGGGCGGCAATCCTGACAACATCAATCCGCGGGTTCCTGTACACCTGATCATTGATCATAGCGTCCAGGTAGATTATTACGGGATCCCCGAGGCGCTGAAGCTGAACTCCGACTTCGAGTTCAGGCGCAATCGCGAGCGGTACGAGTTTCTCAAGTGGGGACAGCAAGCCTTTGACAACTTCTTTGTGGTCCCGCCAGCCAGCGGCATCTGCCACCAGGTCAACCTGGAATACGTTGCGCGCTGCGTATGGACCGAGGAGCACCAGGGCTTGCCCTTGGCTTATCCAGATACACTCGTGGGCACCGACTCGCACACGACGATGGTCAACGGGTTGGGCGTCATGGGCTGGGGCGTGGGCGGCATCGAGGCCGAGGCCGTGATGCTGGGCCAACCGATCTATATGCTTATGCCCGAAGTCGTGGGCTTTCGCCTGGTGGGACGGCTGCCTGAGGGTGCAACGGCCACGGACCTGGTGCTGACCGTGACGCAAAAGCTGCGCAGCTACGGCGTCGTGGGGCGCTTCGTGGAGTTTTTTGGGCCTGGTGTACGCAACCTCAGCGTGCCCGACCGTGCCACCATCAGCAACATGTCGCCCGAATACGGTGCGACCATGGGATTCTTTCCTATCGACGACGGGACGCTGGCTTATCTCCAGCGAACCGGGCGGGACGCGTCCCTGGTGACCCTGGTGGAACGCTATACCAAGGCGCAAGGGCTATTTCTGGAAGAGACCGAAAAAGACTACCTGGATATCCTGGAGCTGGATCTCAGCACCGTAACGCCGAGCGTCGCAGGCCCCAAGCGTCCGCAGGACCGCGTCCAGGTGCCGGCGCTAGGCAAGGCCTTCAGAGCATCGCTAACCGCCACGGCAGGACCGCAAGGCTTTGGCCGAAGCGCAAATGATTTCGGAAACGTTGCCCGCTTCTCCAGCGACAGCGGCCAGGCAGAAACCCTCCGCAACGGCGACGTTGCCATTGCGGCGATCACCAGCTGCACCAACACCAGCAACCCGAGCGTGATGATCGGGGCGGGGCTTTTGGCAAAGAAGGCCGTAGAGCGCGGCCTCCGGGTCAAGCGCCACATCAAGACCAGCCTGGCACCCGGGTCCCGCGTCGTAACCGAATACCTGCAGGACGCCAACCTGCTGCCGTATCTGGATAAGCTGGGCTTCAACCTGGTGGGATACGGCTGCACGACCTGCATCGGCAATTCCGGGCCGCTCCCCGCGACCGTAGCGGCCGCCATCCGCGAAAAGGATCTGATCGTCGCAGGGGTGCTGTCGGGGAATCGCAACTTCGAGGGCCGCATCCATGCCCTGGTGCAGGCAAACTACCTGGCTTCTCCACCGCTGGTGGTCGCCTACGCGCTGGCGGGCACTGTGGACATTGATCTGATGAACGATCCGATAAGCCAAGACCTCGAAGGCAGCGACGTATATCTGCGTGACATCTGGCCAGACCAGCGTGAGATTCAAGAGACCATAGACGCTGTAATAACGCCGGAAATGTTTCTGGCGGAGTATGGAGGGATTGAAGCGTCCAATGAGACCTGGAATGCCATTGATATACCGACCGGGTCGCTCTTTGCTTGGGCCGACGCGTCCACCTATGTGCGCGAGCCGCCATTCTTTATGGGGCTGTCACACGAAGCGCCCGAGATAGCACCCATCCACGGCGCGCGCGTGCTGGTCAAGGCAGGCGATTCCACGACGACGGATCACATCTCGCCCGCAGGTGCTATCGCAGCGGACGGTCCCGCCGGCCTGTATCTCAAGGATCAGGGCATCAAGGTGCGCTCTTTCAACTCTTTTGGTTCGCGCCGCGGCAATCATGAGGTGATGATGCGCGGCACGTTCGCCAACATCAGGATCAAGAATCAACTCGTGCCCGGCACCGAGGGCGGTATCACCAGAAATTTCCTGAACGGCGGCGCGGTGATGCCGATCTACGATGCGGCCATGGACTACCAGGCCCAAGGCGTGCCGCTGGTGGTGCTGGGCGGCAAGGACTACGGCATGGGGTCCAGCCGCGACTGGGCGGCCAAGGGCACGGTCCTCCTCGGCGTCATGGCGGTGATCGTGGAAAGCTTTGAGCGCATCCACCGCTCCAACCTTATAGGCATGGGTGTCTTGCCGCTGGAATACCAGGCGGGCGACACCGCTGCATCGCTGGGGCTGGAGGGCTCCGAGTCCTACGATATCGCTATTGGTGCCGCGCTTTTGCCGCGCCAAGCGGTGCCGGTGACTGCCACGCGGCGGGACGGGACCAAGGTGCAGTTCGTTACGCGGTGTCGACTGGATACGCCTGTGGAGGTGGACTACTACCGCCACGGCGGCATTCTGCACTATGTTCTGCGGGATTTTCTGGCAGGGCAGGGCGCCCCGGCCAAAGCGTGATCTAGTCCTCGCACACCCCCCAGCCTCCGCCGCCCGGCGTACTGATGCGCAGACGGGTGCCGGCCTCCAGGCGGCGCGAGAACTTTCCCGGGACTGGGTGAGCCTGACCATCGCGGTCAATAAGCTGATTGCGTCCTACCGCGCCCGGGCCACCGCCCGCCAGGCCCCAAGGCGCACGCACGCGCCGCTCGCTCAGCATCGTAACCGTGGCGGGCCGCAGCAGTTCGTACTCGCGGATGATGCCCTCACCGCCGCGATAGCGTCCGTCTCCTCCAGAGCGCCGGCGTAGCCCGTATTCGCGGATCCGAAACGGAAACTGCATCTCCAGTGCTTCTACGGGGGTGTTCAGCGTATTGCTCATGTGCACATGCACGCCGCTGAGACCATCGCACGCCGGAGCGGCTCCCATGCCGCCGCCAAGCGTTTCGTAATAGGCATAGCGTTGCCCGGCTTCTCCCTCGCCTCCGATGGTGACGTTGTTCATGGTTCCCTGGCCAGCGGCGGCAACCTTTTGCGGCAGCGCTTGCGCCAGTGCCAAAAACGCCACGTCCGTGATGCGCTGGGAGGTTTCCACATTGCCACCCGCCACTGCTGCAGGGGGCGTTGCATGAACCAGGCAGCCCGCCGGTGCACGCACATGCACCGGCGCGAAGCACCCGGCATTGACCGGGATGTCGTCTTCGATGAGGCAGCGGACGACGTAATAGCAGGCGCTTTGCGTGACGGGCAGAACGGTGTTGAGCGGTCCCTGAACAATGGGGTCCGTGCCGTCAAAGTCAAAGGTGATCGCATCTTCCGCAACGTTCGCCGACACGCGTATGCGGGGCATGCGTCCGTCCGGGAGCTCCAGGGCATCTTGCGCATGGTAGGTGCCCGATGGCCACGAAGCGATGGCCGCACGCGTCATCCGCTCGCTATATGCCTGCAGGTGCGCCGCATACTGCAGCACTTCGTGCACGCCAAAGCGGACAAAGAGTGCCGCCAGGCGCTCTTCCCCTACCGCGTGCGCTGCGCGTTGCGCCGCCAGATCGCCCCGCCGCTCCTC
Organism: Rhodothermales bacterium; assembly: GCA_951812585.1. Taxonomy (GTDB): domain Bacteria; phylum Bacteroidota; class Rhodothermia; order Rhodothermales; family Bin80; genus JAAXGV01. Next base: position 2,193,240 of record OX638318.1, read on the forward strand.
CGGCGTGCGCACATTGCGCAGGATCAGGGTCAGAAGGTCATTGCAAAGCGTTCCGCCGCTGTACAGCTTTACGGGCGGAATGATGATGCCCTCCTGGAACAGCGATGTCGAAAGCGGCAGGGAGCCGGGGCTCATGCCACCCACATCGGCATGGTGGGCGCGCGTAGCGACAAAAAACACCAGGGCATCTCCTGCAAACACGGGCGACACGAGCGTGATGTCCGGCAGGTGGTTGCCACCCTGGTAGGGGTCGTTGAGCGCCACGACATCGCCGGGCTTCCACCGCTCCACGGCCCGAAGCGCAGCGGCGCAGCTGGCCGGCATCGCGCCCAGATGGACCGGAATGTGCGCCGCCTGGGCGACCATGGCACCTGCAGCATCAAAGACGGCACAGGAATAGTCTAGCCGCTCCTTGATGTTGGGGGAATAGCCTGTGCGCTGCAGAGTAAGGCCCATCTCTTCCGCTATACCGGCAAACCGGTGGCGATACACCTCCAGCAGGACCCTGTCTGGTTCAGTCCGATGCATTGGTATGGGCTTCATGATGCAGAATCGCATTGTGCTGGCGGTCAATGCCCACCCGCCAGTCCGCAGCAACGAGCACTGTGGAGCCGTACTGGTACAGGAGCGCAGGCCCGCGGAACTGGTGCCCGGCGGCTAGGCGTGTCCGGTCGTAGCATGGAACCATGGTCGGTTCTCCACTATGAAGCCACACCGGACGGTGTCCCACCTGCGCAATGGACGCATCGCTTGTGGCCCACGGCGCATCCGCGAAGGTAGGCTTGGCACCCGGCAGGCTGCCCTGCACGCGCACGGTCACACATTCCACCGGGCGCTCCAGCATGCTGTAACCGTAGCGCTGCTGGTGCGCTGCATGGAAGGCCGCAGCACTGGCTTCAAGGTGCGGCGCACCAACGGGAAGGCACAGGGGCACTTCCAGCTCGTAGCTTTGTCCCAGGTAGCGCAAATCCAGTGACGCTGAAATCCGGGGCGACCCGCCAAGCGCCGCCGCAACCTGCACACTGAGTTCGCTCACGAGCGCCGCTGCCTCATTGTGGTCACCGATGAGCTTCGCCATGGGCCGCAGCAGCGCACGCGCGGTGGTGTAGGTGACATCAGCCAGGAGCAGTCCGAGTGCGCTGAGCACGCCAGGATGGCGGGGCACGATAATCGTTTGTACGCCGAGCGCTTCCGCCAAATCGCATGCGTGCAGCGGTCCCGCACCTCCGAACGGTATCAGCGTGTAGCGGCGAGGATCGTATCCCTGCTCAACCGATACGCGCCGCAGCGCCCGCTCCATCGTGGCGTTGGCTACGCGAATGACGCCCAGCGCGGCCTGCTCCGGGCCAAGCCCCAAAAGCGCACCAAGGCGCGCAAGTGCTTCGTGCGCCGCTTGGGCTGAATGCTTGTTGCCTATTTCAAAACGCGCCATCTCCAGTCGGCCGAGCACAAGGTTTGCGTCCGTTACGGTGACCTCCGCGCCGCCCTTGCCGTAGCAGACGGGGCCGGGTGAGGCTCCCGCGCTTTCTGGGCCCACGCGCAGCGCACCCCCTGCATCCACGCGCGCGATGCTGCCGCCACCCGCGCCCACGGTGTGGATACGCGTTGAGGGCAGGCGAAGCGGCAAGTCGCCGATCATGCTTTCAGCGGTACGCGGGATGATGCCCGGGCACAGTGCAACGTCGGTGCTGGTGCCTCCCATATCGAAGGTGAGCACCTGAGGCGCATCCGTGTCGAGCGCTTGCTGCGCCACTTTGAATGCGCCTACCACGCCGCCGGCGGGGCCGCTCAGGACCAGGCGGGCGGGCTGCTCTGCGGCTTTGGGCACGTCAATAGTGCCGCCATTGGACTGCATCACCCACACAGAGCGCCTGCCGACCACAGTCATCAGGCGCTCAAGGTACTGGGCGACGACCGGCTGCACGTACGCATTGACAACGGTGGTCACCGTACGTTCGTACTCGCGGTATTCGGGAAGGATGTCGGTGCTCAACGAGATGCGCAGCCCCGGCAGCAGCGATTGCAGCACACGGCCGGCTGTGCGCTCGTGCGTGTCGTCCAGGAAGGAGAACAGGAATATCACCGCTAAGCTTTCCGCACCGCAGGCTTCGAGTGCAGCGGCTATCTCTTTCAGTGCCTCAGGGTCCAAGGGCGTCAGCACTGCGCCGTTTGCTGCTACGCGCTCGTTTACTGCAAAGCGTCGCGCCCGCGGCACCAGGGGGCGGGGCCGCTGCTGCGCCAGTCGATACAGATGAGGCCGGTTCTGGCGGCCGATAGCCAGCACATCGGCAAACCCTTGGGTGGTCAAAAGGGCAGTCTTGGCGCCGCGTCGCTCCAAGAGGGCGTTCGTGGCCGTGGTTGTGCCGTGAATGATGACCGCTTCCGGCCCTGCGCTGAGCGCTGCCAGGCCGCGCCCGATGGCGAGGCTTTGATCTGTGGGCGAGGTCAGCACCTTGTGCACCACGACCTCTTCATCGCGGATATGCACAAAGTCGGTGAAGGTGCCGCCCACATCTATGCCTACAAGATCAGCCATAGGCGGTCCAGTGGGCTTCAGTTGCGAGGCGCGGAAGCGCGCGTCTCAGGTTGCACTCCGGATTTGGGTCAAGACCTTTTGCGCACGTTCAGGATAAGCCTCGGCCAGATGGTACCGGAGGTACTGGGCTACCAGGTGCTGAACCTCGCGCAGGTTGCGGGAAGGGAGCCGGGCCACCACTTCCAGTCGTGCACGCGACAGCGTAGCAAACGTACGCAGCGCGGCCCGTGAAGCCCGCTCCACGTTGGGGACGTCTTCGGCTTCGGCCACGATACGTCCGTTTTCGTAGAGCAGCAGGCCACCATCGGAGGGCAGGGTCCTCACTTCCTCGCGGTCAAAGGCTGGGGCAAAGCCTAGCGCAGTTGCGAACTGCAGTTCATAGAACAGCTGCAGCAGCATGGCGCTGCTTTGCGGATTGGGCAGAAAGCCAAGCACGGACGCAAGGAGCTCATATACCTCCGGCTGCGGCTCCTCGTCTTGCATCAGCCTGTAGGTGAGCTCCGCCATGCGCAGTCCCGCCGCGAGGCGGCTCAAATCGTCTATCCTGTTCACCCGTATGTGGGCGCATTCGGAAAGTGTCTGCACGTTGCGCGTAACGCGGTGGTAGATCACGGCCTGTACGACAGACAGCGCCTGCAGCGAGGAGCCGAACTTGCTCCTGGGCTTGCGTGCGCCCTTGGCGACGACGGCGATCTTGCCTCGTTCCCGCGTGAAGAGCGTCACGAGGCGGCTCGTTTCGCCGTAGGGCATGGATCGCAGCACGATGGCTTCCGTACGTATAATCATACAGGTGCAGCAGTGACCAGTCCAATATTACATATTACAACGCGCAGCTTGGACTAGAAGCGGTTAGCACGCACTTCTTTGTGTATTTTCGGATTCCTCACACTCACATGATTCATTGCCCCATGCGATGGACTGCTTCTTGCTCGGTGCTTGGAACACTCATGGTATGCTGTCTGCCCGCGGCGCATGCGCAGACTGTGGCCTATGATACGACACTATACAGCGCGTTGGAGTACCGCAGCGTCGGGCCACACCGAGGCGGACGCTCCGCGGCCGTTTCAGGTGTACCCGGGCGGCCGATGCTGGCATACTTTGGGGCTACTGGCGGTGGCGTCTGGCGTTCAACGACCGGCGGTGCTTCCTGGGAAAGCATTTCTGACGGATACTATGGCGGCTCTATCGGGGCGGTCGCGGTCAGCACATGGGATCCCAACGTCATTTACGTAGGCGGCGGCGAAAAGACCGTGCGCGGCAACGTGTCGCACGGCTACGGCATGTTCAAATCCGTGGACGCGGGTCAGTCCTGGGAAGCCATTGGGCTGGAGGATTCGCACCGCATCCCGCGCATTCGGATACACCCGCGCAACCCGGACTTGGTCTATGCAGCGGTGCTCGGTCATCTTTCAGGGCCGAACGAAGAGCGGGGCATCTATCGCACGCGCGATGGTGGCACCTCCTGGGAGAAGGTGCTGTTCATAAGCGACGAGGTCGGCTTTGTGGACCTTGTGATGGATCCGACGAATCCGCGCGTGCTGTATGCCAGTGCCTGGCGTGTCATAAGGACCCCTTACAGCCTTGAAAGCGGCGGGCCAGGCTCGGGCATCTGGAAGACAACCGATGGCGGCGACTCATGGCATGAGGTGACAGGCCAAGACAACGGCCTGCCCAAAGGGGTATTAGGCATTAGCGGGGTGTCTATATCGCCGGTCAATTCGCAGCGAGTGTACGCGATCATTGAGGCGGCCGAAGGCGGCGTGTTCCGCTCGGATGATGGCGGCGCACATTGGCGGCGCATCAACCAGGACCGCAGCTTGCGTCAGCGTGCCTGGTACTATACGCGGATCTACGCGGATACGCAGAATGAGGATCTGGTGTATGTGCTCAACGTTCGCTTCTGGCGCTCCAAGGATGGCGGCCGCACGTATCAAAGCATCTCCACGCCGCACGGCGACCACCACGACCTGTGGATAGATCCCGACGACAACCAGCACATGATCATTGGCGACGACGGCGGTGCGCAGGTTACCTTTGATGGCGGGGACAATTGGAGCACCTACTATAACCAGCCTACGGCGCAGTTTTATCGCGTAACGACCGATAACCACTTTCCGTATCGCATCTACGGCGCGCAGCAGGACAACTCTACAGTACGCATCCTGCACACATCCAGCGGCACCAATGAGCGGGAGTGGGAGCCCACGGCAGGCGGCGAGAGCGGCTGGCTGGCCCCCAAGCCGGACAATCCCGAGATCGTCTATGGCGGTTCGTATGGCGGATATCTGACGCGCGTCGACCACAGCACCGGTGAGCGCCGAGCGGTGAACGTGTACCCGGACAACCCGATGGGGCACGGGGCCGAGGGGATGAAGTATCGGTTCCAGTGGAACTTTCCCATCGTGTTTTCCCAGCACGACTACGATGTGCTCTATGCCGCCGGCAACCATCTGTTCAGAAGCACGACGGAAGGCCAGTCATGGGAGATAATCAGCCCGGACCTGACCCGTGCCGACTCGTCGAAGCTGGGTCCAAGCGGCGGCCCCATCACCAAGGACAATACCGGTGTGGAATACTATGCCACGATCTTCACCCTGGCGGAGAGTCCACACGATGCGGCAGTGCTCTGGGCCGGCTCCGATGATGGTCTTTTGCATGTGACGCGCGATGGCGGTGCCACCTGGACGGACGTGACGCCCGACGGCATGCCCGAGTGGATGATGATCAACGACATTGTGGCGCATCCGTTTGAAGAAGGAGGTGCCTACTTCGCAGGCACGCGCTATAAGCTGGATGATTTCACACCGTATCTCTACAAGACCGTAGACTTCGGTGCCACCTGGACGATGATCACCGATGGCATTGATGCGCAGCACTTTACCCGCGCCATCCAGCCGGATCTGGTGCGCCCCGGCCTATTGTATGCGGGTACAGAGAGCGGGATGTACATTTCATTTGATGATGGCGTGCACTGGACATCCTTTCAGCGCAACCTGCCGATTGTGCCCATCACGGATCTGGCATGGAAGGATCACGACCTGATTGTAGCCACGCAGGGCCGGTCCTTCTGGATCATGGACGATGTTTCCTTGCTGCATCAGCTTTCGGACGAAGTTGCCACAAGCACGTTGTGGCTCTACGAGTCCAGCCCGCTGGTGCGCGGCGCGGGCAGCAGCGTGGTGCTGCGATACTACTTGCAGGAGGCATCGGATTCTACGGGCATTATACTGCGGATTCTCGAGCAGGATGGTGCCATCATCAAGACGTACGATGGCGAGGACCTGGATGCGCAAGCAGGTTCGAACACTTTCCGATGGGACACACGCTATGAGGATGCGGAAGATTTTGAGGGCCTCATCATGTGGAGCGGCAGCGTGCGGGGTCCGCGCGCTGCGCCCGGCTCATACCGCGCGCGCCTTATTGCACACGGAGACTCCGTAGAGGTAGGCTTCGAGATTCAGAAGGATCCACGGTCTGCGTCTACGCTGGAAGATCTTCAGGCGCAGTTCGATTTCCTTATCGGCATTCGCGACAAGCTGACCGAAACGCACAGGGCGATCAAGCAGATTCGGCGCGTTCGCAGCCAGGCCCGGTCTGCGGCCGACCGCTCGGATGCCACGGATGCGGTCAAGGCCGCTGCTGACAGTTTGATTGATCAGTTGACCAGCATTGAGCAGGCGTTGTATCAGACCAGGAATCAGAGCCGCCAGGACCCGTTGAATTTCCCGATTCGCCTCAACAACAAGCTCGCCGCCGTTGCCGGCAACGCGTCTATAGGGGGCTTTCGCCCGACCGACCAGGCCATCGCGGTCCGCGACGACCTCACCAGCAGGATTGATGCGCAGCTGGCCATGCTGCAAGCGCTTCTGGAGAAGGATGTGCCGCGGCTCAACACCATGATTCGGGAGTCCGCTGTGCCTGCGATCCTGCTCGAGGACGAATAGGGCAGGTACAAAAAGGGCGGCTGCACCGAATGCGGCAGTGTAGCCACTTCAACGCACTGCGTCCCAAAGGTGCGGCCGTTGCGGAACGCCGCGTACGCCGTGTGTTTTGGTGTTCCTCGGCGATCAGCGCTTGGCACTCGCGGGTTGAAGGCCCGTCTCACATGGCGTCGGCCTTCTTCGAGCCACGCGACACGGCCCATGTTCCGCTTGACGAAATCTACCGAGCGGTCGATCACACCTTTCTCGAGCGCATAACCGCGGTCGGAGACGAGCGATATCAAAGGTCCGCGAATGCGCTCTTCGTCTATCGTATTGTAGTCTTTGCCAGTTCCTGGAAACGCGACTGCGGTTTCCCCTGCCTGCGGCAACCGACGATTGAGGCTTTTGCCGAAGAGCAGCAGTCCGGCTGCAGTCGCGCAGACATTGGCACCCCTCCCAGCGAGCTTGCTAGGAATTGATGGGCATTGGCGCATTTGCGTGCATGGCAAGATCGGAGGGCGCGTTATGCGGTGTATGCAGCGCCGACACGTGCGCGGGCTCCCGCGTCTGATGCACATAGATCGTAACTATATTGTTGCAAAAAATTCGAGCGAACATATAGTATTGATAGGTATCAGAATGTATAATAGGTGATAATAGCGACTAGGTGATCCTATATGAACGCTTAGCACATGCTAATTACCACAGGCTAAGTAGGGCAGGTGTGGCGACAGCAGTCGTAGGGTTTTTGGTTGAGGAGGCTGGCGCCTTGCGTTCCCCACGCTTGTGGGCAGGCAATCTATGCGATGACTCTTGGCGATGACTCTTGATGCCGATGGCTGCTTCTTCTTCCGTGAGAGGTCCAGTGCCGCGCCGCAGGGTGCCCGACGAGCACGATGATGTCCGGCTGGATCTGGCGAGCCTGGCGCACGACATGCGCTCGCCCCTTTGCACCATAGCGCTCCTTAATGATCAGCTGCAGGCATTGGACGCGCAAACAGATCCGAATGCGCGTGATGCGTGCCATAAAGGTATTGCAGCACAGGTTCAGCGCCTGGCGGAACTGGTCGCTACGCTAGAGGGGCACACCGGGCATGCCGCCATGCTGATGCAGTGCAAAGGCGTCAACCTGCAGACGCTGCTGGAAAACACGCTCAGCCTCCACGCCGCTTTGCATGAGCCGCAGGGTTATGCGTTTGCGCTGGATATTCCGAAGGCACTGCCGTACGTCTTTGCTGATCGAACTGCGCTGGGCCGTGTCCTGGACAACCTCCTGGACAATGCTGTAAAGTACAGCGATCCACATCGCATCGTTGTGCGGGCCCTGGCGCACCATCGCCAGAACGGATCATTCGTGGTGCTGGAAATACAGGACCAAGGTCCCGGCATCCATCCCAAGCATTGGAAGCACCTCTTTGAGCCGTTCTACCGCGCAGGTCATGAGGGCCCGGGTACCGGATTAGGCCTTGCCATCGTACGAAGAATCGTGGATGCACACCGGGGAACGATTGGGGTGGACTGTACGCCGGGCGGCGGCACCACTTTCCGCGTGCTGCTGCCCGCAGCGGCTGCGACGAACGGAATCTCTCACACCATACCAGTCAACCGTCATGTATACAACCGTCAGTAACGACCATAATGTCAAGCCTCGTGCGCTCGTAGCGGAAGACGATTGGTACACGGCCAACATGTTGGAGTCGATCTTCAAGCGTGAAGGCTACGAAGTAGTCGTCTGCAAAAACGGGGCCGATGCCATGCACCAGCTCACTTATGGCGGCCCGTACGACATCGCCCTCCTTGATGTTGTGATGCCCAAGATGAGCGGCTTGGAAGTACTTCGCCAAGCGCGCGAAGCGGGCATAGCGGTGCCAGTAATGATCGTGTCGGGTAGGACCAAGGAGCACGAGCGTATTGATGGGCTCGTGATGGGTGCTGATGACTATATCGTCAAGCCGTTCAGCACCCGGGAGCTGTTGGCGCGCACTGCGGCAGTGCGGCGGCGATGCGAGATCAGGCAACCATTACCGAAGCGGATTCGCATGGGCGATGTTCTTGCCGACTTCGAGACGTTCAGCGCCATGCGCGGCGCAGAAGCCATCCACTTTACACCGCTGGAGTGGGGCGTGCTGCGTCACATGGCACACCGTGAAGGCAGAGCGGTGTCACGGCAGGAATTCAATGTACATGTCCTGAAGATCCCTGCCTCTATTGAAACGCGCACGATAGACCGTCACGCCTATGCGCTGCGCTACAAGATTGATAAGAATCCCAAACAGCCCCACCACATTCTGGCGGTCAAAGGTATTGGGTATCGCCTGAACGACTTTGAGCATCTGGCGTGAGGCGCATAACTCGTGCTTTGGCGCTGGTGGTGGTGGTCATGGCGATAGCCGTGCACGCAGCGCCGTGGCGCAGCCTCACCCTGCCGCTGCACTACAACGTCACCGCTTCGCTTCCGCAAGGTCTCTATCGCGCCCAGGCAAAGCAAAGCATAATGCGCGGCGACATAGTGCGGGTGTGCGTGCCCGCACAGGTCGCGCGCATGGGACGGCGTCGCGGTTACCTGGGTTCAGGCTCGTGTCCAGAACAAACTGCGCCCATCGGCAAGATGGTGGTCGGCCTACCGGGCGACACGGTGCATGTGGACAAGCGCCAAATACGCGTCGGATCACGGCTGGTGCTGTCGGCACCGCTGCAGGACCGTGATACTCGCGGACGCCGCGTCCAGGGTGCGCTCGGCACGCATGTGCTGGGAGCGGACGAGTGCTTTGTTCTCAGCACTTTCAGTCAGCAGAGCTTTGACAGCCGGTACTTTGGACCGGTCGCATGCGTGCCGCCCGTAGTGGTCTTGACCCCCCATTCCCGCAAAGCGCGACGCGAGCTGGACGTGCTTCTCAGAGCATTGCAAGGCCGTGCGTGATTACACAGCGCGCCTGGCTGCGCTCATGCGGGAGTACCTGGGCGAGCCGATCCTGCGTGCACTCAACGATGATGATATTGAGGAGATCTACGTCAATCCCGATGGGGTCGTGCGCCATGTGAGCCACACGCATGGCCGCCTGGCTACGCCCTTTCGTATCAGTGCAGCAGATATTGAATCATTCCTCCGGGCGGTAGCCACCCAGGCGGGCACGGGCATTAGCACAGACCGGCCAGCGCTTGCCGCGGCGCTGCCGCGATCCTTTGGCAAATGCCGCATACAGGGTTTTGTACCTCCGATCACAGAAGGACCTGCCATGGTGGTGCGCAAGCCTCCGGCACGCCTGATACCGTTGGAAGAGTACGTAGCGCAGGGCGTGCTCAGTGCGACCGGGTGTAGGCATCTCAAGCGAATCATCAGCAACAGGCGCAACATTATCGTTGCGGGTCCTACGGCCAGCGGCAAGACCACACTATGCAACGCGATCCTGGCGGAGATCTCTGCGCAGTTTCCCGACGACCGGCTACTGGTGTTGGAGGGCACGCCGGAGCTTCGCATTACCAGCCAGGATTACCTTCGGCTTCATACGAGTGACACCATTAATATGCGGCAGCTGGTCCAGTACAGCCTTCGCTGCACGCCCAACAGGCTGATTATCGGTGAAGTGCGTGATGGTGCGGCAAAGGATCTGCTGGATGCCTGGATTACGGGACATCCAGGCGGGTGCGGCACGGTCCATGGCGAAGACTGCGAGCGGGCGCTGCAGCGCTTGGCAAGGCTGGCGCGCGACGGGGCGGGCGGGGCAGACCAGCGCGCCATGGTACTGCAGGCCGTGCATTATGTGGTGCACATCGCGGGTTATGGCACCGGCCGTGAGGTGCGCGCCATCGGGCGCGTCACAGGAACTGATGGCGGTGCGTTCACCCTGGACTACTGTGACCTTGACGCAGACCCCCCTGTGCAACGGTGACGGGATTTCTGCTCAAAAAGTCACCTGATCCTCACTTCGACGGGGTACAGTCGTCCAATTACGTAGCACTATCTTGTTACGGCAGGACGGGCCGCGCAGAGCGGGCTTCGTCTGTCTTATGGAGGCGATAGCTTCCCAGGCTGTGCTGTTGTTTATGGTGACTCTATGGCAAGGCGCGGTAGGCTCGCCGCAGGAGGCGCCTTGGATTTTGCTGTCCATGGCGGAGGCGGACTTGCCAGGCACAGGCTTTGCCATTTGTGGCCGTAGTCGCGACGCGGTGCTGCGGCTGAACACAGCGGGCCTGTTCTTCCAGAATTGTGCCAGATAAAGGCGTGCGCCTATGGCATGGCTGAGCGTGCAAGACCAGTACTACTGGGACAACGGCGAATGGCTGAAGAGCTACGAGCGGCTCGGAGCGCACCCAACGGATGGAGGCACATGGTTCGCAGTATGGGCTCCCCATGCGGACAGGGTGGCCGTCGTAGGCGATTTTAACGCTTGGGATCCGGTTAAAGACCCAATGCGGCGGGTTGGTGCGGGCTTGTGGGAGGCGTTTGTCGCCGGTGCTGTCGCGGGGCAGCGCTACAAGTATCAGGTCCGGCGAGGCGCCTTCCGGGCAGACAAGATAGATCCCTTTGCTTTTCGCCTTGAGCCGCCGGCAGGGAGCGACACGGCCGGGCTTGCATCCATCATAGAGCCGCTGGCTTATGACTGGGGCGACCAGGATTGGATGCAGCGGCGAAAGGGGCCCGATACGCTTCACGGTCCGCTTTCGGTTTACGAGGTGCACCTGGGATCGTGGCGACACCATAAGGCGGGCGGATCACTTTCTTACCGCGACATTGCGGTGCCGCTGGCAGCACATGTTACTGCGCTAGGATTCACCCATGTGGAGCTATTGCCACTCGCGGAGCATCCGTATTACGGATCATGGGGATACCAGGTCGTAGGGTATTATGCTTCGACCTTCAGGTACGGCTCACCGGCGGATCTGATGTACCTGATTGATACGCTGCACCAGCATGGCATCGGCGTCATACTGGACTGGGTACCCGCCCATTTTGCTACGGACCCGCAGGGACTAGTCTACTTCGATGGTGCTCCGCTGTATGAGTATGAAGACGAAAAGATGCGGGTGCACCCCGATTGGGGCACCTACGTTTTCGACTATGGCAAGCCTGGCGTGTGCAACTTCCTGCTTTCCAATGCGCTCTTCTGGCTGGACAAGTACCATGTGGATGCGCTGCGCATGGATGCGGTGGCATCGATGCTGTACCGCGACTATTCGCGCAGCGACTGGACGCCCAACATTTTCGGTGGCAACCAGAACCTGGAAGCCATTGCATTCATCAAGAAAACCAACGAAGCGGTCTACGAGCATTTTCCAAGCACCTTTACGATTGCTGAGGAATCTACTGCCTACCCGCGCGTTTCTGCCCCCACATACGAAGAGGGACTAGGGTTCTCGTACAAATGGAATATGGGCTGGATGCACGATTTGCTGTCCTACATGCAGCGCGACCCTGTGCACCGCAAGCACCACCAGAATGATTTGACGTTTTCGTTCATGTATGCCTTTTCCGAGCACTTTCTGCTTCCGTTCTCGCACGACGAGGTGGTCCATGGCAAAGGCTCGCTGTGGGGCAAGATGGCCGGAGACGACTGGCAGAAGGCGGCCAGCTTGCGACTACTCTTTGGTTATCAATTCAGCCATCCGGGTAAGAAGATGCTGTTCATGGGCAGCGAGTTTGGTCAGGCCGGGGAGTGGAATCACGACCATGCCTTGGACTGGGATGCGCTGCGAGACCCGCTGCGCACGCAGCTGATGTGCTGGATCGCGGATCTCAACGGGCTGTACCGCGCCGCTACGGCCTTGTGGAACGATTCGGCAGCGGGCTGGGCATGGCTGGGAGAACATGTGGAAAGCAGCCTCTTGGCGTTTCAGCGGATGAGCGAAGGCCAGACGCTGGTGGTTGCGTTCAACTATACACCGGTGCCGCGCAGCGCCTGGCGAGTCGGCGTGCCGCAGGCAGGGCATTACAAGTTGCGCCTCAACAGCGATGCCCTGTGCTACGGCGGCAGCGGCGTGGTGCTGCCCTCCACGTGGGAAAGCGAGGCCGTGTCCGCGGGCAGCCATGATAATAGCTTGGTCATAACCCTCCCGCCGCTAGCTGTGCTGATTCTGGAGCGCATGGACTAAGACCAAGGATGCTTGATGCCATTGCTTGTCGTCGAGGGCACGCGTATCTGCGGGCGGTTGCGCATGAGCATCCAGGTGCCGCGCTGTGAGCTTGGCCCATCCACACCGGACGCGGCCATGCGCAAGCCGAAAGCGGCGCACATGCGCTTCGCGTTGCATGTATGACCCAGCGGCATCAGGCCCCGCCGCAAAGCGCCAAAGAGGTGTCCATCGGGCGTACGCCGCCGCAAACGCGCGGGCGGTGCTGTGCACCCTTTTGGCGAGTTTGTCGTTTAACGGGGCATAAAGCCTGACAACAAGAGAGGCTCCTTGGAGACTCCTTGTTGCAATGCACTGCACGAATTGCGTAATTGTGCCGGTTTACAGAAAGGTAAAAGCCTTTGGTCCTACCGCAATCAGAGGCCGCAAACGGTCTGGCCTGTTGGCTCAGAAGCGAGCACGGTCTCTACCGCGTAGCAAGGATGGCAGCGCACAGGAGAATTACCCGCCACGCTGCCGCGACACGCATGGGACGCGTGCTTCGCGGCTATCGCATTTGTAACGTCCCCAACAAGCATAACAGCATGAAACGTTTTTTACTTGCAACCCTCTTCCTGGCCAGCACGATGCTGCCAGTCTACGCACAGATGGGCAGTTTCGGCATAGGTGCCGCCATCGCAGAAGATGTGGTTCTGGTCGGCCAGGGCAAAGAGGATGATGTCGGCAAAGTCTTCATCTTCACTCAGGATCCTGACGAAGGATGGCAGCGCACGGGCGAATTTTCTGCCTCGGATGGTCACGAGGGCGACCTGTTTGGCTACTTCGTGAAGGTGCATGAAGGCCTGGTGTATGTAGGCGCGCCGAGCATGGAAGCTGGTGAAGGTGCCATCTACATCTTTGGGCGCGATGCTGAGACCGGTGAATTTGCCGAAATGGGCACCATCATGGGCTCGGCTGAAGATCACATTGGAGGCTCGGCCGTGATTACCGCGGAAATGGTCATCACGGGTTCTTTGACTGGAGCCAGCCATTTGAGTGTCTTTGAACGTAATGGAGACGCCTGGGAGCGCACCGGTGCGGTTTCTGCCGAGGGGGTTGACGGCGAGTCAGGCTTTGGCATGTCCGTGGCCATGGACGACGATCGTCTCTATGTCGGCGCACCCGGTGCCCATGACGGGGCCGGTGCCGTGCATGTTTTCAGCCGGCCCGATTATACGCACGAGGCGATGCTCACGGCGAGCGATTCGACACTCGCCGCCTTAGGCGTGTCTTTATTGGCTATGAATGACGGGACGGTGTTCGCGGGTGCGCCCGGCATCAGGCCAAATAGCCGAGCCATGGCACCGCCGCCAACTGGTGGCGCGGTGCAGTTCGGTCAGGGCGAGGATGGCACATGGATGGAATTGTCCACCATGACCGGCAACAGCGACAGCCAGTTCGACCTGTACGGCTTTGGCATGGCTGCATACGGAGATCGACTCTATGTCGGTGCTGCGCTCGAAAATCAATTTCAGGGCGTTGTGTACGAGTATGCACAGGATGAAATGGGGGCATGGATGGTTCACGATACGCTGGCGGCAGAAGGCAGCCAGTTCTTTGGCATGCTCCTGCACATAGGCGCCGCGCAGGCGCTTGTCACGGCCCCGCTCTCGAACCGCGGCGTAGGCTCAGCCTATGTGTTTACGAACACCGAGGACGGCTGGGCGCTGGAGGGTACGCTTGAGTCAGGCGAAGAGCCACCCCCGCCGCCCGTGCCGGAAACAGCAGGAATCGATATGGTGCCGAGTGAGGGACCTTCGGACTGTGCCGATAGCTTGGCCTGGCAGTTCGGATGCAGTCAGGTGGACCTGTTGGCATTCTTGCCGCTGCAGTCGGTTGGCGGGAGCGAAGGGGTCACGGCTTCGGATATCTGGGGCTGGACCGATCCGGAAACGGGTAGCGAATACGCACTCCTGGGACGAAGCGATGGCACCGCGTTTGTGGACATCACCGACCCGGCTAATCCTGTATACCTGGGAAGTCTTGCCATGACAGAAGGGACACGCAGCGCTCCCTGGCGAGACATCAAGGTGTACAGCGATCATGCGTTTATCGTCGCCGATGGCGCGGGTTCACATGGCATGCAGGTCTTTGACCTCACGCAGCTGCGCGGCGTAGAAGAAATGCCGGCGACCTTCGAAGCCACAGCGCGCTATGATGGCATCCACAGCGCCCACAACATTGTCATCAACGAGGATACCGGCTTTGCCTACGCTGTAGGCAGCAACATGGGCGGCGAAACTTGTGGGGGCGGCCTTCACATGATCAACATTCAGGATCCGCTGAATCCTACTTTTGCTGGCTGCTTTTCGCACGAAGGTACGGGAGGCTCGGGCACGGGATACTCGCACGATGCCCAATGTGTGACCTACCACGGCCCCGACGCGGAGCATGCCAACAAGGAAATCTGCCTGGGATCGAACGCAAACGCCCTGAGCATTGCCGACGTCACCGACAAAGATAACCCGGTGGCGCTGAGCTCGGCGGACTACCCGAAGGTATCTTACACCCATCAGGGGTGGCTGACTGACGACCATCGATTCTTCTATATGAATGACGAGCTCGATGAGCTCTCTGGCGAAATCGTAGGGACGCGCACACTGATCTGGGACTTGGCCGATCTGGACGATCCTTTGCTGGTCAGCGAATACCTCTCGGACAACAAGTCGAGCGATCACAACCTGTACATCATGGGAGATGTGATGTATCAGTCCAACTACAAGAGCGGACTGCGCATCTTTGACATCAGTGATCGCGTCAATCCGGTGCTCATGGGGTTCTTCGACACGTTTCCAGGCGGAGAGGACAGCCCCGGGTTCAATGGCTCCTGGAGCAACTATCCCTACTTTGAGAGCGGCTCGATCATTGTGTCAAGCATGGGGGAGGGCCTCTTTGTACTCAAGCGCCAAAGCCTAGACATCTAGATGCACCTGTAACACCAAAACGCGCCTGTCCTATGCAACCTCGTACGCTGCTGTTGGCGGCCTTCCTAGTGGTTTCGCCGCTGGCTGCGGCCGGCCAAAGCACGCAGGCAGTTGCGCCATTCTTTTCGGAAGAGGTCCTGCCGCTGATTCAGGAGAAGTTTGCTCCGCTTTTGACGCGCGAAAAGGGACTGGACCTTTCCTCTTGGGAAACGTTGATGGCCGGATCGGATTATGGCGAAGTGGTGATCCCATTCGACGCGGAAGGGAGCCTCCTGATACGGTTAGCCACACGCTTGGACAGCAGCGATGCGTTGCGCCCTCACGCAGATGCGCTGGCGGCGCATGATCTCGCTGTGGTGCGCGAATGGATTGACGCCGGCGCAAAGAATGATGCGGGCGAAGTGCCCTTTGCGGACAGCCAGGCGCTGCTCTATGCAGCAAACGAAGGAGCGGCAGCGGTGTCCATCATCGATATGGATGCCATGGTCGTCATCCGAACCATTCGGCTGGAGGAACTCGGCTTTACGAAGGATGCGAAGCCTCACCACATCGCGGTAGAGCCCGACGGTTCGGCCTGGTATGTTTCGCTGATCGGCGACGACGTGGTACTGAAGTTTAATCGCGACAACGAGTTGATCGATCAGACTGCCTTTGAGCGGCCGGGCATGCTGGCGCTGCACCACGGAGAGGACCTCTTGTTCGTGGGACGCTCCATGAAGGCGGTCAACCCGCCGCGGCGGATTGGGATGATCAGCCGAACGGAGATGGACCTGGAAGAACTGGACGTATTCTTCGCGCGACCGCACGCGCTCGCGATCCATCCGGGCGGGACTCATGTGTACGTGGGGAGTCTGGCTGAGAACCAGATGGCCACGCTGGATTATGCTGCCGAAGGCATCGCGCTGACCGCCATAGAAGGACCGATCCATACACTGGTGCAGTTCGCGGTTGCGCCGGATGGTCAGTCCATGGTTGTGGGTGGACAGCTCACAGGCAAGCTGTTCTTCTTTGACACTGCCGTGCCGGCAACGCCGAGGCTGGAAAGCACCATTGATGTGGGTGCTGCGCCGTGGCATCCGGTATTCAGCCCGGACGGGCGTACGGTGTGGTTTGGCAACAAGATGGCCGGGACAGTGACCGCGGTAGACATGGAGCAACGCACGGTGGCCGCTGTGGTGTCCGGGCTGGCGCAGCCGCATGGTTCAGCGATGCGGGCCGATGGCGCCTATGTTTTTGTGTCCAACAATAACATGAATGGGCAGCATCAGGCACGGTATAACTTTGGATACCTCCCCGGTGTGGTGGCTGTGATAAATACCGAGACGCGGGAGATAGAGAAGATGCTAGAGATCGGCCCCAACGCCACCGGGCTGGGGGCTGCCCGGTAGCTGTCCAGACCCATGCAACAAGGTTATACTATTCTCGCGGCGAGCTGCGCATCTCTACTTTTGGTGGGGGGTTGCCTCGGCACGCGGCAGCTTGCCGAGGCGCCGCCGCAGTTTCCGCCGGTATACGCGCACCAGATATATGCATTCGAGGTTCGCGATGCAGACGGCGTGCCGATCGTGCATCCGTTCCTCGGGGGTTTCAATATTCCGCGGCCGCAGCTGGTGGATATTGATGGCGATGGCGACTTGGATCTGTTTCTGCAAGAGCTGACCGGTCGACTCAAACACTTTGAGAACATCGGGAGCAGTATCCAGCCCGCCTTTCGTTGGCGCAGCGACCAGTATTTGGGCCTTGATATTGGCGAGTGGTACCGCTTTGTGGACCTGGACAGCGATGGCGATCTGGATCTCCTCGGAGAACTGCCCTACAGTCATCTACGGCTCTTTCGGAACGACGGCACGCCTGCAGCACCCGCCTTTACCACTGTGTTCGATTCGCTGCGCACGGCCAATGGCGAGCTGCTCTTTGCAGACAGCCAGAATATCCCCAGCCTTGTTGATATCGACTGTGATGGCCTTTTGGACCTGTTTGTAGGGCGGCTGGATGGCACTGTGTATCGGTTCGAGTCCGTAGGCGACGATGAAAACGGGTTACCGCGTTTTCAGTTGATAGATGAGCGTTTCGAAGACATCGAAATCGTTGCACAGATAGCCACGCAGCATGGGGCCAATGCGCTTACGTTTCACGACGTAGATGACGACGGGGACCTGGACCTTTTCTGGGGCGACTTCTTTGAGCCGGGCGTATTGCTGATCCGGAACACGGGGACCTGCGAAGCGCCTAACCTGCGCAATGAACCAGAGCCGTTCCCGCAGGAGAATCCCGTGTCTACAAGCGGATACAACGCTACCTTGTTCGCTGACATCAACGGAGACACGAAGGCGGATTTCTTCGTGGGCGTGTTGGGCGGGGCCTTTCAGCCCAACACGACCACCGTTGAGAACTTCTACTTCCTGGAGTCCACCCAGGATGGATTCCAGCTCCAAACAGAGCAGTTTCTCTCGCAGATCGACGTCGGTGCCGAATCCATTCCGACCTTCGCGGATCTGGACGGGGATGGCGATCAGGATCTCTTGCTCGCAAACAAGATTGATCAGCGCGACTTTGAAACCGCGCGCATCTACCACTACGAAAACCGCTCAGGGCCCGAAGGCGTGCTCTTGCAGCTGGTGGGTACGCTGCCCCTCTATGGCTATCACAGCTTTGCGCCTGCCTTTGCGGATCTGGATAGCGATGGCGATTTGGACATGATGACCGGCACCTGGAATTCGGATGTCCGCTACTACCGCAATGATGGCACGGCAGCGGCGTACGATTTCGTAGAACTAAGCGAGCACACTGTTGACCTCACGCGCGGCAGCTACAGCAAGCCTGCGCTGGTTGACATTGATGCCGATGGCGACTACGATCTGTTCATCGGCGAATCGTCCGGCGAGCTCAACTTTTACCGCAACGTCGGCGATCCTTCGCAGCCGCAGTTTGCGCTGATCAGCGACAATTTTGACGACATTGATGTGGGCCGCCTGAGCGCGCCTTCCTTCACCGACTTGGACGGCGATGGCGATCAGGACATGGTACTCGGGCGCGAGGCGGGCGCGGCACTGCTCTATTTGAACGTAGGCACGCCAGAGGCACCGCTATTTGCACCGCAGGGTACGCTCAACGCCGACTTGCCGTACTACTCAGCGCCGGCTTTCGTCGACATTGACGGCGACGGGTTGGTGGACCTGTTCAGCGGCGGCATGGGCGGCGGCCTGATGTTTTACCAGCGCATCCCGTAGCGCGGCTTGTCCTGCCGTTCACCTTAGCTCTTGACAATCGGAGTTTCAGATGGCTCCGCCTCCGATTGACGAATACGGCACCGCAGCCGACATTTTCCTTCAGTCCTTGGCCCACTCCCGCCTCCAGGCAATCGATCCAGAACAATACGACTGGCAACATGAAGACATCCTGAAGAGCTTTTCGGAGGAGATCAAGGTCTATGGTCGGGTTGCTCCGCGCTGCAAACAATAGACGTAGTGCTTCGCAGTGTACACAGGCCTGCTGCCAGACGGCGCAGGCAGCATGAGCTGTTATCTGCATCGGGGCAGCCTATCTCTGTCATTTACCCATAAAACCCTGTTAACGTCCGCATTTGCGGGCCAGTATGTGCCCAGCGTGTTCAATGTGGTGGGTCCGGCCAGAAGAAGGTTTTTGCCTCTTGCGTGGTGAATGGCATGGCTGGGGAAGCGCCGCAGCCTTTAGCGCTTTCCGCAGCACGGCTTAGCCGCAGCCGCTGGAGCTGCCGCACTGCATGCATGCATAACAGGATCCGCTCCGCACGGTGATGGCTCCGCAGTTGGAGCAGGGCGGCGCGTCCTCCTGGTTCTGGTAGGTGCCTTGCTGCGACAAAGCGCGGGCCCTTGGGGCTTGACTGGCTTGGTAGGAAGCGACCACATTGCGAACGTCTACTTCGTGGTCTTCAAAGGGCAAGGTCATCTGCGCCTGGTCCTCCGCCGGGCCCGCCTGCTGTACGACTTCGTCGAACTCAGGGGACGCATCCCTAGACTCTTCAGGTGCGACCTCGCCCATAAATTTTAACTGCAGATATCGGAAGATGTAGTCCATGATGGACTTGGCCATCGGAATACGCTGGTTGTTGGTGAAGCCACTCGGCTCAAAGCGCATGTAGCTGAACTTTTCGCATAGATCCGCCAGCGGTACGCCATACTGCAGCGCAATAGAAATGCTGGTGGCGAAGGCATCCATGACGCCCGAAAGCGTGCTGCCTTGCTTCGACATGGTGATGAAGATCTCTCCAGGCAGCTTGGTGTCGGGGTACATGCCCACATGAAGGTACCCTTCATGCCCTGCAATGCTGAACTTGTGCGTAAGCGCAGGGCGCTCATCCGGCAGTCGCCTGCGAATAGGGCGATACTCAATGCGCTCAATGACCTTCTCAATGACCTGCGGTTCCAAGCCTTCGGCCATACCATCACCAGAGGTTTCCAGACTGGCCGTGCGCTTCTGTGTATTGCCGCCCTTGGAGGTAGCCAGCGGCTGGCTGCGTTTGGAGTTTTCACGGTAGATGGCCAGTGCCTTAAGGCCCAGTCGCCACCCATCCACATAGATTTCGGCAATCTCATCCTTCGTGGATGCCTCCGGCATGTTGACGGTCTTGGAGATGGCACCGGAAACAAACGGCTGGCAAGCCGCCATCATCTTTACGTGTCCTGATGGCTGTACGCTTCGCATGCCGTTGAGAGGCTTGAAGGCGCAGTCAAAGATCGCCAAGTGCTCTTCCTTGAGATGCGGTGCCCCTTCAATCATGTCGTTTTCGTTGATATAGCTGAGGATGGCGTCGACATCTTTCGGATCATAGCCAAGCCGGTCCAAAGCCTCCGGCACGGTCTTGTTGACGATCTTGAGCGTTCCTTCGCCTTTGCCTGCCAGCAGCTTGTATTTGACCAGCGCGATATCCGGTTCTATGCCAGTGGTGTCGCAGTCCATCATGAAGGCAATCGTCCCAGTCGGTGCCAGCACCGTAACCTGCGCGTTGCGGTATCCATGCTGCAGGCCGAGTGCCAGCATCCGATTCGCGGACTCCTGGGCAGCCGTTAGCAGATAATCTGGACAGGATGCATCAATGGCATGGGCCGCTTCGTGGTGCAGGCGTATTACATCCAGCATGGACGCTCTGTTTGGCGCAAATCCGCTGAAGGGCCCGATGGCTTCGTTAGCTGCGATTTCCGCGCTGCGCGCGTAGGCCTCGCAGTGTTCTATCGCCATTATGGCACCAGCCACGGCGCGCCCTTCATCGCTGTCATAGGGCAGGCCCATGGCCATCAGCAGTGCTCCCAGATTGGCAAACCCGAGTCCCAGCGGGCGAAAGTCGTGGCTGTTTCTGGCAATTTCACGACTCGGGTATCCAGCATTGTCCACGAGGATTTCCATCGCGGTAAGGAAGATGCGCGTGGCCTGTCTGAATCGCGCCACATCAAAGGTGCCGCCGTCCTCCTGGAACTTGCGCAAGTTGAGACTCGCGAGGTTGCACGCGGAATTGTCCAGGAACATGTACTCAGAGCAGGGATTGCTCGAGTTGATGGGCCCGGTGGCTTTGCACGTATGCCACTTCTGGATCGTGTCCTCGTACTGCAGCCCCGGATCGCCGCACACATGGGTGCCAATGGCTATCTCGCGCATCAGGTCGTGCGCATCGATGCGTTCCAGCGCTTCTTGCGTAGTCACTGCCCGCAGCGGATAGGGACGTCTGGTCTTCAGGCACTGCATGAACTCGTCGGTGACGCGCACGGACTGGTTAACATTCTGGAACGCCACCGAACCGTAGGCAGGCCCATTGAATGACCCGTCGTAGCCCTGCTCGATAAGGGCCCAGGCCTTTTGCTCTTCTTCGTGCTTGGCCGCAACGAACTCCAGGATGTCGGGATGCCAGACCTTGAGCGTCTGCATGATGGCGGCACGACGCGTCTTGCCGCCGCTCTTGATAGTGCCGCCGGTCGCATCCTGGACTCGCATGAAGCTGACTGGCCCGCTGGGTTGACCGCCGCCCGACAGCTTCTCCTTGGTGGACCGCAGCGTGGACCAGTCGGCACCAACACCGGACCCGTACTTGAACAGCCGTGCGCTGTCACCCATCAACTGCCAGATGTCGTCTATAGAGTCCTCCACGGAGATGATGAAGCACGCTGAAGCCTGGGGACGCACGTAGGGATCCACATCCTGAACGGTCTGGGTCTTTGAATCCCAGCCATGGATCGTCTTGCCACCCGTATCCTGTACGCCGTACCGGTGGTGCAGTCCGACGTTGAACCACACGGGGCTGTTGAACGACCCGTACTGGTTTACGCACAGCCAGGTCAATTCATCGTAGAACCGTTCGCCGTCGCCATCCGACGCGAAGTACCCTTGGGCAATGCCCCAGTCCGCGATGGTGCGCGTTACGCGATGGACCAGTTGGCGCAGCGAGCGTTCGCGCCCGCCTTCGTCAGGGTCGAGGTGCGCCGCCTCTCTGTTGCCGTAAAAGTACTTGGAGGCGACCACGCTCGTAGCCAAGGGGCTCCAGCTCTTGGGAAACTCCACATCCTTCTGCTCGAACACGGCCTGTCCAGACGGGTTTTTGATTACTGCATCGCGGTGTTCCCACTCAAGAGAGTCCAGCGCATTCGCGCCTTCCGTGGAGAAGGCGCGCTCTATGCTGAGGCCGTGTTTATGGGCGGTGTCAGCCGCTGTTGACAGCTCCTGCGAAGGGAGGGTTTCGCTTGACATGAGACTCTTTGTTCTGGTGTTCATCAGTCCGGCATCTCAGGGCGCAAGGCGCACAATGACCATTATAGTGTACTACATGCGAAGGCGTTATGCAAGGTATACCCGTTATTTTTTTAGCCACTAGTTATCCACAGCACGGAATCTGCACAAAGCCGATCACTGGGGAGAAACTGTAAGTCAGCACTGACAAAAACCATTGCCAAACACGGTCATCGTTCGCCACATGTGCTGCCATATACACAGTATAACCGTTATTTGTTGTTCCGCTACGGTGCGAATTCATACTCCGTGCGGGTTTTCCACAGCTATCGGTGGACCGTTGATTAGTTGGGTATTACGGTGTTAGGTTGTATCGCGTGATGCACGTCTGGCACCGGCAGCCGTGCATTCTGCAGCGCATGGGCCACGCTTTCCCTGCTTCGCATGCCGGCGGTGGCACGCGAACGTGCAGCCAGGCGACGGCCCGACATGCCAACGCCAGCCTTCAGGGGCCGCGGCGCGCATGGTTTGTAACCACGCACCATCGCATTGCGCAGCCTGCCACGGGTATACAGCGCAGGAATCAAACCGGCCTGGGATTCGTTGGACGCGGCAGCACATCAAACCAATGCACGAGACTACAGAACGCAGCGCATATCCGCCTCCGAGAGATTTCGAGGTCATGCGGCCCGAGTACGAAGACCTCGAGGATGGCACTTTCAAGGCGATCATTACGGTGGCACCGTACCAGGTGGAAGGCCAGAGCATCACCCGCGCGGGCGCACGCCGTGCGGCCGTCTACGAGGCTCACAGGACCTATCAGCACTACAATCCGTCGTATCAGCTGCCGTGTCCGTATCCAGACGAGTTCACAGACCAGGATGGCGTCCGCTGGAAGCGCATGAGCACGATCATGCGCGCGACCATGGGCGACTACATGTTCACAGATCAGACGGATGAGAACGACTATGCTTCTATTCAGCAGATGCTGAACTGGGACGTGCGCCCGGTCTCTTCGCTTTAGGCGTGCGCCAATGCCTGCTCCTTGATCGCGCGAATGTGCGCCAATGCCGCCGTGTGGTCCGCAGGCAGCTCCCCAAACAGGATCGCATCCTTCATTGCCTGTGAAGCGCGGCGCTCGGTCCCGCGCAGCTTTTGGACGGTCTCCTCGTACAGTGCGCCCCGCCGCACTGCATCGTCCTTGATCTGCATCAAGAGTGCGATGGCAGCACCGTGTTCATTGGGGATCTCGCCATCCAAGATGGCTTCCTGGATGGCATCCTTGATAAGACCGACCGCAACGCCTGCCCGGATGCCGACCCGCTCCATGATTTCCTTGCCATCGATAGGCGGACGAAAATTGCGCAGATGGTCTTTGGCTTCAATGTCCGCAAACTTGTACTTCACCTTGTCAAAAGCCTGCAGGTAGCGGCGCACCTTGCCCGGGTTGCGGGAAGTGATATCGGCCTTCACCAGTATCATCAGGTCGTCGATAGCTGGGCCGGCATCGAAAAGAAGCCGCCGCACGGCCGAGTCCGTCACCTTGTCGTCCACCAGAGCCACGGGCCGGTGGTGCAGAGCAACCAGGCGCTGCACATATGCCATTCGTTCGTCCTGCGGCAGCTTCAGCTTCCTGAATATCGCGGGAATCATCCGTGCGCCGCGATCTTCGTGCCCGTGGAATGTCCAGCCTGTGCCGGGCACGTAGCGTTTTGAACGCGGCTTTCCGATGTCGTGCAGGAGCGCAGCCCAACGCAGCCATTTCCAGTTTTCTGGCGGATCATCCTGCGTTGCCGCAACGACATTATCCAGCACTTTGAGCGTGTGGTAAAAGTTGTCCTTGTGACGTTGACCGGCGATCGTTTCCACGCCTTTCAGTGCGGTCAGCTCCAAAAAAAAGCGCTCCAGAAGCCTGCCATCATCTAGAAGGCGAAGCCCGAACGAGGGCGAGGCACTCTCTATTATCCATACCAGCTCATCGGTAATGCGCTCCTGGCTGAGGATCTTCATACGGTGCGCTTCCTGACGCATCGCCTGCCCCAGGGAAGAGTCCAGCTCAAAACCCAGCTGCGCAGCAAAGCGTGCGGCACGGATCATGCGGAGCGGATCATCCGCAAAGGTCTGGCGCGGCGGGCGGGGTGTCATGATCCGCCTTAGGTCCAGGTCGCGCTGCCCGTTATGCTGATCAATCAAGTCGCCGAACCGATCTGGCAACAGGCACGCAGCCATCGCGTTGATGGTGAAGTCACGCCGCTCCAGGTCTTCCTCCAGCGTGGCGGCTTCTACGATGGGCTTGCGCGATGGCTTGCGATAGCTTTCGCGCCGCGCCGCTACAAACTCCAGCACGACCGGCTTGCCACCAACATATGTGCGCACCGCAGCGGTGCCGAAGCTGCGGTACACATGCACAGTCCGTGCACGGAGCCGCTTTGCCACGGCCTTGGCCAGGGTGATGCCCGTCCCTGCGCCCAGCGTCACAAAGTCAGCGTCAGCTGTAGGAATGCCAAGCAGTGCGTCGCGTACCAGGCCGCCGACCACATGAGCCTCGATGCCAAGCACTTCGGCCTCCTTGCCTATGTCGCGCAGCAGCTTAGCCTGCTCCAGTGCGTCCAGCACATGTGCGATGTTGTGGGTCATGGCAGCTTATGCGAAGTAGGGTGGTACGCTTGGCCTGCGGTTGACGTTCTACGTACACATACGCGGTACCAAACGATGTACACAAAGCCCGAAGCGGTGTACGTAAGGCCCGCAGACTGCGCTGTGCGACCAATCAGCAAGATGCCGAGCAGCGGTGCCAGGGGGCATACTGCACGTCGGGATACATTGCGCGGCCCGACCATGCGCCGCCAAGCACGCCTTCTGAATTAGGACTGGTGTGGCGCGAGGTTCTGCGCTTGCCATGCTGCTGCCGCCCCAGCGAACTTTGGTCTTGGCCGCACCGCGTACACTCCTTGGCCTTTGCGTGACCACAGGGCGCGGATGTCTGGTCGCGACGCAGCATGCGAAACGCAGCAACGGCTGACGCGATTTTCAGTAGCAGTGCGATGGTGGTGCCTGCGCCGGGCACTGCCCGGACAAGTGACGTGCTGTGGGTATCTTGGCCAAGCATTTGAGCCATCGGAGCCTGTAGCGCCCCCATTCCCGTGAATGTTCTATTGCGCCGTGCCGTGCTGCTGCTTCTCGTATGCCTTTCGGCTCGCGGAGGCAATGCTCAGCACGCTGGACCACTTGTGATCCCGAAGCTGACCGGCGAAATCCTCATCGATGGACTAAGCGACGAAGCCGCGTGGAGCGCCGTAACGCCGTGGATTCCGACGCAGTATGAGCCGGACAACGGAGCACCCGTGACAGAAAAGACGGAGTTCCTCGTAGCCTATGACGACGACTACGTCTACTTTGCCTTGCGCGGCTATGATCGTGATCAGGGCGGCATCCGTGCCAACACACTCTATCGGGACCGCCTTAGCGGGGACGATCACTTTGAAATCCTGCTAGATACCTTCAATGACAATGAAACGGCCCTGCTCTTTACGACCACACCCGCAGGTATTCGCAAGGATGCGTTGATCTTCAACGATGCCAGTGGCGGCGGCATCCGCAGCGGCGGCTGGCTCAACGGCGACTTCAATACGTACTGGGATGTGGAAACCACCGTGAACGCCGATGGGTGGTTTGCGGAGGTTCGTGTGCCCGTTGCAAGTCTGCGCTTTCAGGACGATGACGAAGAAGTGGTCATGGGCATTGCGCTCCAACGCAAGATTGCACGCAAGACCGAGCGTGTTGTCTTTCCGCCGGTTGAACCGGTCAACGACTGGGCATTTTTGAAGCCTTCGCTGGCGCAAAAGATTGTCTTTCGGGGCCTGCGCCCCAGGAAGCCGCTGTACGTAACCGGGTATGGACTAGGAGGAATCGACCATACTCAGGACGGACAAACCCCAGCCCGGACTTCCCTGGAAGGCGGGGTGGATGTGAAGTACGGCGTGACCAACAACTTGACGCTCGATGCAACCCTCAACACGGACTTTGCGCAGGTGGAAGCGGACGATCAGCAGATCAACCTGACCCGTTTCTCGCTGTTCTTTCCCGAAAAGCGCCAGTTCTTTCAGGAACGATCGGGAATCTTTGACTTTCGCGTGGGACGGCTGAGTCGTCTCTTCCATAGTCGCCGCATAGGATTGACAGACGACGGCACGCCCGTTCCACTCTGGGGAGGTACGCGGCTGGTAGGACGCCTCGGCCTTTGGGACATTGGACTCCTGAATATGCAGACCCGCAAGAGTGGCGATCGGCCATCAGAGAACTTTGGCGTCCTTCGTGCGCGCCGCCAGGCCTGGAATGCGTACTCCTATGCCGGCGCGATGGCGACGAGCCGCATTGGACCCGACGGGCAATACAACGTAGCCTACGGACTCGATATGGTGGCACGACTGCGTGGGGATGACTACCTGACCGTGCAGTGGGCGCAGTCTTTTGCTGATTCCCTGCCTTCCAGCTTCGAGAAGCTCAACAACGGGCGCTTCACCATTGAGCTGCAGCGCCGACGCCGGTCCGGTTGGGGGTACAGCACCACCGTGGCCTGGGCCGGCAGGCGCTACGATCCGGGCATAGGATTTACGCAGCGCAACAATTTCACACTCCTGGATGACGCCGTATCCTATACCTGGCTCATGCCGGAGTCTTCCAGGCTCATCTGGCACCAGGTTGCTATGGAAGGATTTGCGTTTGTCCGAAACGTCAGCGGCGCTATCGAATCGCTGGAGGTCGGCCCCGAATGGGAGTTTTCTGCCAAAAGCGGCGCAGGAGGGAGCGTGGCCTTCAAGCTGCTCTATGAGGACCTGGACAGCCCGTTTGCGCTGTCTGATCAGGTGCATGTGCCGGCGGGACGGTACACGTTCTTTCAGGGCCGCGCCAGATACAGCGTATCGCACACGAGTCTGATTCAACTCCGTCCTGAGGTTGCGGCGGGCACATTCTATGATGGCACAGAGCTGTCCATCGGCGCTTCGCCGGTCTGGTACATTTCGCGCCACCTGGAGCTGGCAGGGTCGTACCGGTATACCCGCATACGCTTCGCCGAGCGCGATGGGCAGTTTGATGCCCACCTGGCACGCCTCCGCATTGGGACCGCGCTTAACACCAGCGTGTCAGCCAACGCCTTTCTCCAGTACAACAGCGCGGTCCACACCGTGAGCGCCAATGTGCGCTTTCGGTACAACTTCCGTGAGGGCAACGACCTCTGGCTGGTCTACAACACCACAGGGTTTACCCGGCACCAAGGGGAGCCGATGGACCGCGAAGCGTTGCTCATCAAGTACACGCACACCCTGCAGCGCTGACTGTGTTGGCTTGCGATTACGACATGATCGTACTCGGCGGCGGCGCGGCGGGGCTGACCATGAGCGCCATCGCGGCGCGCCTCGGTGCCCGGACCCTGCTGGTGGAGCGGCATCGGCTCGGCGGCGACTGCACCTGGACCGGCTGCATTCCCAGCAAGTCGCTGATCCACGCGGCCCGTTCACACCGCCGCGATTTCGCAGCGGTCATGGAAGCGCTGCGCGCCGTGCGGCAGCGCATCTACGAAGACGCCGATGCACCGGGCGTGTACGAACGTATGGGCGTGCATGTGCAGTTTGGCAGTGCACAGTTTGCTTCGCGGCGTGCCGTGCTGATCAGCGATGGCGTCCACAGCACGCAGGTCACGGGCCGCTATTGCACCATTGCTACGGGTGCAGCGCCCCGATTGCCGCCCATCGAGGGCCTGGCGGCACTTCCGTATTACACGACCGAAACCATCTTCGAAATCACTGCGCTGCCTAGGCGGCTGGGCATCATAGGCGGCGGGTATGCTGGCATCGAGCTCGGGCAGGCCTTTGCGCGGCTGGGCAGCACCGTAACGATCTGGGAAAGAGCGCCGCAGATCCTTCCAGCTGAAGACCCGGAGCTGGTGCAGCAGCTGCGGACTCAGCTCCAGAAAGAAGGCCTTAAGATCAGAGTTGGTAGCCCCGTCGTGCGCGCAACGCGGTCGGGCCCGCTCATCGCCGTTCACACCGACGACGATAGTCGGGAGGTGGACGTGCTCCTGGTAGCGACGGGCCGCCGCCCTGCGACGGACAAGCTCAACCTGGCAGCCGCAGGTGTTGGGCACAGTGCACAGGGCGTATTCATCAACAGCCGCTGCCGGACCAGCGCTCCTCGGATCTATGCAGTGGGCGACGTTACGGGCCTGCCGCAGTTCACGCACGCCGGTGAACACATGGCCAAGGTCGCTGCTGCCAACGCGTTGCTGAAGCTGCCACTGCGCGTCCATGCGGATGCATTTCCAAGGGTCCTGTTTGCCGATCCGGAGCTGGCGCGCGTAGGCCTCACGGAAGCGGTGCTGAGGCGCCGAAACATTCCTTACCGGACCTACCGGTTTCCGTTCAGCAGGTTGGATCGCGCGATTGTGGATGGCCGTGAACAGGGACAGATCAAGATTTTCGCAAGTCGCAGGCGCGGCAAGATTCTCGGCGCTGCCATCCTCGGCTATGCGGCGGGAGAGCTCATCTGCGAGTTTGCGCTAGCCTTGCGGCAGGGGCTCACGCTTCGCCAGATATCGGACACCATCCACCCTTATCCCACGTACGGCCTCGGCGTACGTCGCGCGGCAGATCAGTGGTACGTGCAGCATTTTCCGGCGCGCCTTATGCGCGCCTGGAGCTGCCTGCGCAGGTTTCAAGGGCATGTGCGGCGCAGCGAGCCAGGCGAGATCCTGTAGCCGCGCGCCCAAGCCATCAGCGCATAACCACTACGCTTCGGGTAAAGTGGTGCACGCGCTTGTCGGCACCGTCAACCGTCAGCTGCAGCATGTATACACCCGGAGCCAGAAGCGGCCGCAGCTTGAACGTGTTGCTGCCTGGGCTGGCCAGGAGGGGCGCGCTTTGAAGGACGCGGCGCCCCAGTATATCGTACAGGTTTGCCGTGACCTGCGCTGGGCCCGGTGCTGCCAAGTCAATGCTCACCACATCCACAAAGGGGTTCGGATAGACGGACTGCAGTACGGGTGCAGCAGGCAGCGCGTGGTCGCCCGCGACGCTGGTAGGGTTTGATTTTCTGATGTGTAGGGTATTCAGGTTGCAATCGTCTCCGGTGATGAGCACCTTCAGAACGTGCGTGCCTGCCGTGAGGGCGACATCGGACAGGGTGCGCGTCTGCCAGGCCTGCCAGCCTCCTGTATTGCCCACTTCCACATCGCCATCATGGAGGGGCTGGTCGTTAAGCAGCAGTCGAAACTTGCCGCCATCAACCGCACTGGCGACGCGCATGATAAAGTCATAGTCAGCATCCTCGTCCACCGTCACGGTGTACGTCATCCACTCCAGGCGCTTCGTCCATCCCACGTTGTACCCAATGCCCGTGGTATCGGTGGAAAATTCAATGTCCACGCCATCATTGCGGTACTTGGTGCCATTATTGCCACCACCGGGCGAGCCCGAGGTGGCCATCACATCGCTGTCCTGATAGGTCACGCTGTTGTTGCCGATATCGTAATCAGCGAACGCGATAACGCCCGGAATGGTGTGATTCTTAACAGGTATGCGTGCCATCCCAAAGTCAGGGTTAAGCAGCGACTCCAAAAGACCGCGATTGACCCTGCAGGAATCGATGTGCAGACTCCGGGCCATGGCGAAGAGCGCATCACGCGCAAACTCCAGCGTGGGTTTAGGGGCATTGCCCTGCCAGTACTTCACGACTGCGTCGTACCCAGGCGCATAGGGTGCAGAAAGGGGACTGGTCGTGGTTTCGAGCTTTTTGTGGGTCCACCAGTTCACGCCGATGTTGTGCGTATCCATGAGCTTGGTTACCTCATAGAACCACGGATTGGAGTTCTCCCCGGTCTCGCCCAGCCATAACGGGGTGTCCTGCCGGTCGCGAAGGTCGAGCAGATACTGGATGGAATTCTGGCCAGTGCCATTCCAGTACTTATGGAACGCGTACACGGTCTTATCCCCCAGGTGCGGCTCCAGATCGCCGAAGGTGGTCGCCCAGTAGTTGCCTTCGATAAAGAACAAGTGGTTGGGATCTATTGGTCGCACGGCGGCGATGATCTTCTCGTAGAGCGTTCGCAAATCGGCCGATTCCACCCTTGGATCACTGTCCGGCGTCACGGGCTCGTTGATAAAGTCGTAGCCAATGATGAGCGGATCACTGGCATACCGGCGCGCAATCTCGCGCCAGATCTTGATGGTCTGTGGCCAGTAGATTTCGGGCTCTGTCCATAGCCGCGCTTCGCCGTCGCTGTCCGCGATGCCGCCCTCGCTTTGGGCACCCGGCGCTGCGTGCATGTCGAGTATCACCCGAAGCCCGTATGTGCGGCACCAGTCCAGGAAGACATCCAGGAAGTCGAATCCGTCTTCCTTGAATAAATCGGTGTCCGGGTCGTAGTAGTCACGGTAGTGAAACGGCAGTCGGAGGTGATCGAAGCCCCATTGCCTGATGGTTGCAATGTCTTTTTCGGCGACGAAGTTTTCGCGGAAGAGCCGGTAGAACTCATCCGTATTGGCCTCGCCGATGAGCTCGATGATCTGCTCGCGAATCGCGGTCGGACCGTCGGGCCTGCCTTCGGTGTGAATGTCGAACATGTACCCCTCGGGGACAAACCAGCCGCCCAGCCCCAGGCCCTTGATCTGGGCGGGATCTCCGTTCTCGTCCAGGATTTCCTTGCCGTCCGTGTTGTAGTAGCCTGCACTTGGGATCTCTACCTTGAGAAGTTCAAACTTGAAGGTGCCGAGCGGTGTTACCACCCCGTTCACCAGAAACGGGCCTGTTTCCAGGCGCGAGATGTTCTCAGGCGGATTGGTCGGGTCGTTTGCAGAGGTAAAGGTTGGGCCGCTGTCTGTGCCGGCATCGTAGGCGAAGGCGTCCACGACCAGTGTGTCCACCCAATATCCATCCTGAATCAGCGATAGCTCGCGCGTGCCTACGAACCAGTCCGGACTGGGTGCCACCATGCTGGTGATGGTCACCAGGGGCCAGAAGGGATCCATCTCGATTTCGATGACCCTGGTCCCGGGAGAATTGCCAATGCCGCCCCCGTCAACCACTTTGTAGGCGTGTCCATCCGAAATGGCCTGGTTCACCTCCGAGCGCAGTGCCGCTTTCTGGCCCAGCTCAGACATGTTCTTGATGCCCAGCGAGGCCAGCTGTCCCGGCTCCCAGAACACGACGTTGGTGTTGTGGGACCCGCCGATCAGCCCCGAAAAGTGCGGGTTGGGCGGAAAGTCCTGTGGATGAGTGGTGGCGCTCCACGTTGCATTGAAGGTTACGCGATAAGTGGCGGTCCCTTGCGCGTGTGCGCGCTCCACGCCCGCCGCCAGTATCGCGAGCGCAAATACGAGGAACGAAAATCGACTCATGGAAGATCGAAATTGGTGGGGGATTATAAAGATGGCTTGACGGCGGACGCGCCTTCCGCGACCTTTCCGTCTGTGACAGACCGACTCTGAAGCTTCTCCAATGCCACCCGGGCGGCGGGGTTCTTGGGCCGGAGCAGCACCCGCGCCATGTCGGATATCTTCACGCCCTTGTAGCGGGGATTAGTGGCTTGCGCATCGAACGGCTGCCCATCTAGCTTCCTCCCTGAATCTGTAATTTCGCGTGAAGGTAGGCCATTCCCCGATCACCCTTCACCCGGTTGCAGTGGCCGCACAGCAACTGGAGGTTCTCGGCGTGATCCGTCCCGCCTTTCACACTTGCTATGATGTGGTCTACTTCGAGGTGCTGCGGCTTGAAGTGCTCGCCACAGCCCGCACAGTTGCCGCCCTGCTGGCCGTAGAGCGTCATTCGGTGCGTTCGAGGGGCCGGGAGCTTACCGAGGTCCGTGCGGAGCGGCAGATCGGTTCTGGCGACAATCTGGCCGAAGACGCCGTGATGGTCCACAAGCCGATGGCGTACGAGTTTAGCGGCCTTGGGCGACAGGTCGATTCCGGTCCACTGGCGGCCTAGGGTCTCGGCGGCAACGCAGGTGGTCGCGCACCCGCAGAAGGGGTCAAGCACTAGATCGCCTTCGTTGCTCGACGCCAGAATAATTCTTTCCAATAGAGCAAGGGGCTTCTGAGTGGGGTAGCCAAGGCGCTCACGTTTTGACATGTGCATGGCATCTGGAATATCAAACCACGTGTCGCCTGCCAATTTGTATTCGATTACCTCCCCCCGCCTGTTTTCCTCCAAGAAGTACTTGACTCTAATATTGCCTGTCCGCGTCTCGTATATCCTCCCCTCACTTCGAAGCCGTATAACGGATTCGTCAGTATAGTCACCCCGAGGACTCGTTTTGAACCACCGCCCACCCTCGTCCTTTCTGAATCCCTTCTTTCGCGCTTCCTCATGCGAGTAGGTGTGTGGAATTTTCTGCTTGTTGAACGTGTGGCTGCCATTGTTGACAGAATAGTACAGAATCACGTCCTTGTTTCGGGCGAATTGGCGCGATATGGCTTTCGCGCCCCTGCCGCCGTAATGCCACACAATCTCATTCCTGAAATTCTTGCGCCCAAAAATGGCGTCCATTACCAGCTTCAGATAATGACTCATGGTCGGATCACAATGAAGGTAGATCGAGCCAGTATCCTTCAGGATACGTCGCATTTCCAACAGGCGGATAGCCATGTAGACCAGATACGACTTATCGCTGTCCGTAACAGCAGCCAGCAGTACTTGGTACAGCGCTGGTTCTTGTTTTTCTATCTGGTCGATCCACTCCACGTCTATGTCCGATAGCGTCCATGTGTCCTTGAATTCGGCCCCGGCTGCCTTGCTGCCGATCGGCGCAGCATAGTTGGCCTTCGAGTTAAACGGCGGGTCCAGGTAGATCAGGTCAACGCATTCGGAGTTCATGCCCCGGAGGACGTAGAGGCAGTCGGCGGTCCAGACCGTACGGTTCGCGAAGTTCACGCTCAGTCGGGGCGGATGCACTTCAGTTCTTCGACCAGTTGATCCACGGCGGCTTGCATCTCGTTCCGATAGGGACCGCCCTGGGGACAATTATCGAATGTCGTGAGCCAGAGGTCAATATGGTTCCTTACCGCATTCAATTCGTTGCGGCGCTTTGTTCGTATTTCGTAGTTGTTCCCCGGTTCTATGTCCGGAGTATCGCCTCTGGGTGTTTCATCTCTCCTCCTTAGCTCGCCACCGGCGACCGTCCGTTGTCGGCCACCAGATCCCGTACATGAGCCGCTTCCCGACCAGTCCGGCCACGACATGTTGAATCTGGGCCAACGTGTCGAGGTCCCGGATGTTGTGCCGTCCCGCGAACGTGTTGACGTAGGCTTGTCAGGTGCTTCGGGCTGAGCCGGTGGTAGACGCCCTTGTGCGCCCGCTTGAGCATGGACCAGAATGGCTCCACCCCATTGGTGTGGAATCGTCGCGCCTTCGAGATACCGGACGTATTCGGCGGCGCTGTGCTTCACCGTCTCGTGCTCCCGGCCCGTGCCTTCGAGTTCCTTCCGCTTGGCGTTGCTCATGTTCGCCCGCTTGTCGTCGAAGTAGCTTTCGTCCACTTCGACCAGCCCCTCGAAACCAACCCGCATGTCGGCCAATGCCTCCCGGATCCGGTGAAGCATAAGCCATGCGGACGGATACGAGATGCCGAGATCCCGGTGCAGCTTCATGGCCGATACGCCCTTGAGGTTGGTCAGTTCCAAGTAGATCACCCAGCCCCACATCCGAAGCGGCAGCTTCGAGGACTCCATCGCCGTACCCGTCTTCAGGCTGAAGTACTTCCGGCAGTCCCGACACCGATACGGTATCAGCTTTCCGCCCTTGACCCGGTAGGCTCTTTCCGTGCTGCCGCACCGCATACAGGCCATCTTGCCGGTCGGCCAGTGCCAGTCCTCGAACCACTTCACAGCGGCTTTTTCGGTGGCGAACATCTCGGCCACCTGCATGACGCTGATTCTCTTCCGGTGGCTCTTGCCCGGCGCTTTCTGTGCCATCCCTAACTCCCTAATCTGGTGTCTCTTACCATGCATTGAAGTTAACAGGATTCCCGCACCGTGTCAAGTCTTCTTTATAATCCTCAGATATATTAAAGTGATGTTTTGTCAGTTCAGCGAAGGCAAAAGTAAGGAGTCTTCGTATTGCGCGTAAAGCTGAAGGCACGCGCGTGCCTTCAGGTGCTGACGAACGAGCTGTGTCAGAGCTCGCGCGTCTTCCAGCGACCGCTGCGAAAGACGACGATGCCGACGATTGCCAGCAGCCCCTGCGCTGCCGCAATGGCCGCAAAGATTCCCTGCACGCCGATGTCAAGTGGGAACGCAAGGAAGTACGCCAGGGGCAGCTGAACAAGCCAGGAGCAGAAGAAGTTGATCCAGGTAGGTGTCCACATGTCCCCCGCACCGTTGAATGCCTGCGTCATCACCATGCCAAACGCAAAGAGTACGTACGAATAGCTGATGATTCGCAGGCAGGAAGCCCCGATGGCGACGACATTTGCTTCGCGCGTAAAGATGTGCACCAAGTGCTCGGCACTGAAGTACATCACCAGGGCCACGGCTCCGAGGAACACCATGTTGGCAAAGCTGGTGATCCATACGCTGCGTTCGGCGCGGTCGGGTTGCCGCGCCCCGAGATTCTGGCCCACCAGCGTGGCGGCGGCATTGCCCATGCCCCACGCAGGCAAGAGCGCAAACACCAGGATTCGTACGGCAACCGTATAGCCTGCGGCGGCCTCCTCTCCAAAAGCACCGACAAACGCAAAGATGGCCATCCAGCTCGCGGTCGCAATGAACATCTGCAGCATCGCGGGTGCCGACAGCCCAATAAACCGCCGTATGATCGGCCATAGGACGCGGGCTTGGCTTAGCTTCAGGCTGATCCGACCGCGGCCACCAAAGAGCAGGTACAGCTGGTAGCCAACCCCTACGCCGCGCCCGATAGCGGTCGCCACGGCGGCACCGGTGACTCCCATGGCTGGAATCGGTCCCCAGCCGAAGATCAGGAGCGGGTCCAGCGCGATGTTCAGCGCATTCGCCACTGCCAATGCCTTGAGCGCCAACACAGCATCGCCCGCGCCGCGAAAGATCCCGTTGATCATAAAGAGCAGCAGGATGACGCCATTGGAGCCGAACAGGATCGCGGTATAGGCTGACCCTGCCTCAATGATGCTTTCTGGGGCTTGAATCAGGCGCAGCAACTCCGGCGCGAAGAACAGCCCCGGAATTGCAAGCGGGATTGAGACCACGGCGCAGACGATGATGGCCTGCATAGCTACGGTGCTGGCACCCTTGGGGTCCTGCTCGCCGATGCGGCGTGCCACCATGGCGGTTACGCCCATAGCGAGGCCGAATCCGACGGCAAAAACCAGGATGATCAGGGAAGCGCCCGCACCCACCGCACCCAAGGCAGTAGCGCCCAGCTGCCCTACGAAGTACGCATCGGCCAGCTCGAAAACGCTCTGCATGAGCATTTCAAGCACCATAGGGATGGCCAGAAGCAGGATGCTCCGGGCCATGCTTCCCTTGGTGTAATCGCGCAGTTCGCCCCGAAGGACTCCAACTACTTCAGCCCACAGCGTGGGCTCGACATCTTCCTGTCTCAACGGGATCGGGTCAGCAATGGCCTGCGGTAGGACGCATGCGCGAAGCGATTAACAAAAATGGCTGAACGCGTATGCCTTGTCTGCTGCATGCAAGCGTATACGGCGGCTCAAATAACGTGATTGTAGTTGGCTTGACTGAGCGGCCATGACTGAATGGTTTCACCCAAATCCGAACCATGATACACAGCAATACCCGAAACGGGTGCACGACTCCTTCGCCATGCGGTGCCGGGCAAGTGGAATTGCTTACAGAACACTTTCCACTGCCATGTCCTGATCGCCGAGCCTGCGCCTGATTGAGGCCGGCTTGCACCGCGGCCATACGCCCCGATCTGCAATCACTTAGAAGAGGTCTCCCACTACGGGCCCAGCCTCCAGCCCCAGAAGCTGCAGCACCAGCGGGTCGTGGTGGTAGACCCGGGCATGCACCTCCCATTCTTCCTCCATCACCTCTGGCGCGGTGCCGGGCAAAAGCAGTAGTCTTGCGTGGACGCTGTCTGCATCCATAACAAAAACAGTGTCGCCGCTTACTCTTTGAACCATGCCGGCGAATGACACAATCTGCCCCTCGGCACCTTCTGATGGCAGGCTGGGAAGGCCGAAGTATGCCACCTCCCAGGTTATGCCTCGGACCCTGTTCGCCACTTCTTCAATGCCTGAATGCAGGCCAAGGAAGTAGTGATCCTCAGCAAGGTGCTTCGTCATGGCATCCAGTATGGCATCCACATCGTCATCTGAGATCACCCACCGCATTCCGTCTCCTCGGCTTAACCGCACCAACCGGTTCTTGGTATCTATGACGATGACAATGCCGTTGAATACGCCATCCAGCCCTACTTCCCAGCGCCACAACAGCCGGTCCGCGTAGGTGTTGATGGACACTTCCCCGGTGCCATGAACGATCACGCAGGTCATTTCCACTGCGGTCTCGTCGTTGAGCGCCAGGATCATGTCTACCAGATCTGACTCTTCTGCGGCGCTCAGCACCTCTGCGGCATCCGCGACCCAATCCGGCGCGGGCTCGCGGCTCGTCGGCTGGCAGCCAGCCATCAGGCCCAGGACGAGCATGCCGACGAGTGGCTTCATGATGTTTCGAGAAGCTTCTGGTGAAAGCAGCTGCGCGCGCCAGTATGGCAGGCTCCGTCTCCTTGCTGCGCCACACTAAACAGCAAGGCATCACCATCGCAATCCACATGCACATCCACGACACGTTGCCTGTTGCCGCTCGTTGCGCCCTTGACCCAGACGCACTGACGGCTACGGCTCCAGTAGGTCATCGTACGTGTCGCCAGGGTCTGGCGCAGGGTATCTGCGTTCATGTATGCAACCATCAGCACTTCGCGCGTCTGATGGTCCTGTGCGACAGCAACGACGAGGCCATCAGCGCCAAAGCGAACCCGATCGGTAAGGTCTTCCATGTTATGTATGCATGCCTGCGCTCGCCAAATGTACGCGAATCGGTAACAAAGCGTAGCGCGCGTGGTATCAACTCTATGCGCTCTTGGATCAAGAACGCGCCGCGGCGCGCCTGCGTTGCGCTGGTACGCGCATACCAGATTGGATTGGCACCGCTTATGCCGGCCAGCTGCCGCTTCGTGCCCTCCTGTTCGGAGTACGCCATTGAGGCACTTACCAGTTACGGGGCCTTCAAAGGTCTTGTGCTCACGTTCTGGCGACTCTTGCGGTGCAACCCCTGGGGGCCGCGCGGCTATGATCCACCCCGATGGTTTGTGGAGCCGCCGTCCAAAGGCATGGCAGCCAAGCGATGAGCCTGGAATCCCATAAGGAAGCGGCCGGCGCTGTCGGGTGTATCCGGTGTACGGTCATCACGGTAAGCGACACGCGGAGCATTGAAACAGATCGCAGCGGGCGCATGATACAAGCGCAGCTCTTGGGAGCCGGGCATGCGGTTACAGCCTACCATATCATTCCCGATGATGAGGAGCGAATCACGCAGCTTGTGCAAGACGAAGCGGAGCAGGCCGACGCCATCCTGCTCAGCGGTGGCACCGGCGTCAGCCGGCGTGACGTGACGAGCGAGGCCATACGGCCGCTTTTGGACAAGCACTTGCCAGGGTTTGGCGAGCTTTTTCGGATGTTGTCGTACCAGGAGATCGGGCCGGCGGCGATGCTGTCCCGGGCCGTGGGCGGAATGCGCGGCGACACGGTGGTTTTCGCCCTGCCGGGTTCTCCCAAGGCGGTCAGTCTTGCGTTGACCAAGCTGATTCTGCCCGAGCTTCCGCACCTGGTCGGTGAACGCAGGAAGGGGGCATCCGTATGACTGCGCGTGCGTTGCTCATGCTTCTCTTTCTGGGGTGCCGGCCGGCCGCGGCGCAGGCACCGACCAACGTAGAGATCTATAAGGATCATGCAGTGGCGTGCCTCTTGGCGGTCCCTGATACAGCCCGCACATTTGCGCTGCAGTCGCCTGGCGCTATGGCGTTTCTGGAAGCCGCCCTCGTCGCCCGATGGGTCGATGAGGGCAAGGTCGTCTACCGGACGGACTCCACGTTTGCACTGCCGCCCCTGCCGCGCTTGACCTACCACATTGAAGCGGCAACGGTCACGTATGCGGCGGCGCGCCGCAAGCGGCTCGCCCGAACGGTGTCGCTTGCGCTGCAGCAGTCATGGACCGCCAGCACGGGGCAGATCCTGCGCACCGCGCGCTGCGCAAAGTCAAGCGACGATGTGATCTTTCGTCGTGATGTGGAGGCACTGGAAACCCCGGCCTACCCCGCCACCGTTGGGGTGGTGCCGCCGGCGCGTTGGACGCAGCGCTATCTTGAGCCGTTGGCGCTTGGAGCAGCGACCGTGTTGACCGTATTTCTATTCTTCAACCTGCGCAGCAAGGGTGCGTCGCCAAGCGGACAATAAGCGGCCGCTGGCAAGGTGGATGTGCGCGCTGATCGCGCTGCTGTGGCTGGGCAGCTGCGCGGAGCCCAGGATACCGGGCGGCGGGCCGCGGGACACCACGCCGCCGGCCATCCTGATGTCGGAACCGGCGAACGAAAGCGTAAACTTTCGCGGTCAGACGATTCGGCTGGAGTTCACCGAATACGTCAACCATGCCACTTTTGCGCGGGCCTTTTCGATTACGCCTGAGCCAGCGGATCCCCCGCGTTTTCGCTGGCGCAAGCGCCGTGTGGACATCCGGTTCAAGATGCCGCTTCGCGACAGCACAACCTATGTGATCGCCTTGGACACCAACCTGCGCGATATGCGAAGCGTCGCCCTGAAGCGTCCGATTACGATGGCGTTTTCAACGGGCGACATCATAGACCAGGGGCGTCTGCGCGGACGCGTGGTTGAGTCCGTGCTGGGCGCGCCGGTCGCAGGATTTGATGTGTTCGCGTACACAGTGCAGCGCGACTCGGTCGCGGAATTTGCCGCGTACCGCACCCAGACCAGCGATGACGGGTCGTTCACACTGTCGTATCTGAGGGAGGGCCCGTACTTCGTGGCAGCCGTGCAGGACCGCAACCGCGATCAGCAGCCGGGTGTGACAGAGCCTTTTGCTGCCCCGCCCGTGCCCGTGCTCACGGCGACCCCAGACACAACGGCAGCGGCCATGGACTGGGTGGTCAGCAAGCTGGATACCATTGCGCCCCGGCTGGATCGTGTTCGAAGCTTGTCGAATTCGCGATTGCAGGCGCGTTTTTCGGAGTCTGTCGCGTTGCAGCGGATTGACCCGGCAGCATGGGCACTGGAAGATTCCATCTCTGACCTGGCGGTCCCGATACGCGCGGTATACATGGTCCGCGGTGATAACCGCAGCGTTTACCTGCGCACCGCCGCGCTGCAGGAAACGCTGTATCGGCTCCAGCCAGACAGTGCCCTGGCAGACTCAAGCGGCAACCGGGTCTTGAACGAGGCCCTATACTTTACGGGCACTGCCCGCGCAGATACGGCTTCGCTTCGCTTCGTGGGCTTTCTGCCTCCCGACTCTGCAAGTGCAGTGATGAT
The DNA here is from genome assembly GCA_951812585.1 of Rhodothermales bacterium. GTDB lineage: Bacteria > Bacteroidota > Rhodothermia > Rhodothermales > Bin80 > JAAXGV01. The sequence goes on from OX638318.1 coordinate 2,232,957, forward strand.
GTCCGCCTTTGACGCACCCCGCGTAGTATTCAGTGAGGCGCTCCTGGACAATGCATTGGCAAAGGTAGTCGCCGCAACGGACGCCAGCGGCGCATCGCGGATGGTGTACGGCACCAGCCGCGATGGCACGACATACGCGCTGCGCTTTGAGTTGCCGCTCACAGCGGAATCACCTGTGGACGTAGCGGTCGCTGACCCCGCGGGCAGTGGTGCCATCCGGTCGCAATCGTTTGCGCGCCTCAGCGCGGATGATCAGGGGAGTCTAAGCGGCACAGCAGCGCCCCCGGATGCACGTACGGTGGTGGATCTTTTGAGTCCCGATGGTCGCTTGTTGGTGTCCGTAGTGCCAGACAGCATGGGCGCGTTCACCTTTGAAGGGCTGCCTGAGGGCAGCTACCATGTGCGTGCCTATCTTGATGTGAACGGCAACAGCCGCTGGGATGGTGGCCAGCTTCGCCCGTACGTGGCGCCTGAGCCGATCACATGGCTTGGCGCTGCCGAAAACGTTCGTCCACGCTGGGACACCGCCTTGGCCGATACCCTCCGCGTGCCCCAGCGCTGAGCTGAGCGCGCAGGCTCCGATCTGGAGCGCTGACGTCAATATGAGCCGGTATCAACCGATGATACAGCGCATGCAGCCGGTACTGACCGCCTTGGCCCAACGGGCGGCAGATCAGCGGACCATGGAGCAGTTCGGGCTCAGTGGCCTGACGCTCATGGAAACCGCCGGCCGTGCGGTGGCGGCGCACATCAGCGAGACGAACGGCCCGATTGCCGGCCGGCAGGTAGATGTGCTTGTAGGCCGCGGCAACAATGGTGGCGATGGCTTTGTGATCGCACGTGTTTTGCATGCCCAGGGCGCGAATGTGCGCGTCTGGGCATCGGCCAGCGCCGCTTCCATGATGCCAGATGCGGCCCACCAACGCCGGCTGCTGGAAGACATTGCAGTGGCGGTCCCAGCGGATTCGTTGTCGATAAAGCCGCTGGATGGTGTGTTTGCGTCGCGGTCTGATCTGTATGTGGACGCTCTCTTGGGTACGGGCCTCAACAAGCCCCTGCGTGCAGCGCTTGATAAGGTGGTCAGCTTTCTGAACGCGCAGTCGGCTCCTGTGGTCGCGGTTGACATACCAACGGGGCTGCATGCAGATACCGGTGCGGTGCTGGGGCGGGCCGTTCATGCGGATTCAACGGTTACGATGGGGGCGCTCAAGCCGGGACTGCTGATGGGGCAAGGGCCCGCCTGCGCGGGTCGTGTGATCACAGCCGATATCGGCATTCCCCCGCATATCCTCAGCGCTGTGCAAGGGCGGTATAGCGCCCTCTGGTATTCCACCGATGCCGGTGTGCGGGCGCTCTTGCCGCGCCGGCCTGCGGATGCACACAAGTACAGTGTCGGGCCAGTGTTGGTCATTGGCGGTGCGCCGGGGTTCACGGGTGCGGCCGTGATGGCCTCGCAGGCTGCGGCCCGGGTCGGTGCGGGTTATGTGACCTGCGCCACGCATGCATCCGTACAGCCAATTTTGGCAGAGAAGCTTACGGCGACAGTTACTGTGGCGCTTGCCGAGGCTGCACCGGGCGATCTTGATGTGTCTCAGGCAATGACCGCGTTGGCCTTTCCCTTGAGGAAAGCCAAGGCGATCCTGGCAGGCCCGGGGCTCGGGTCCGGCCGCGGCACGCAGGCATTTGTTCGGACCCTTCTCAAGGGAAAGGCCTTGCCTGCGGTCGTTGATGCCGATGGACTCAACAGCTGGGTTGGCTTTGAGGATGAGATTGCCGCGCACTCGGACGGAAAGTGGATTATAACGCCCCACGCGGGCGAGCTCGCACGGCTGACCGGTGAGATTGACCTGACGGACCGCCTTGGGGTCGCACGGACTTGGGCCAAGCGCTGGAATGCCGTCCTTATTGTAAAGGGTATGCCCAGCGTGGTAGGGACGCCCAGCGGTGAAGCATTTATTTGTGGCGCCGGCAATGCTGCGCTTGCTACCGCAGGATCGGGCGATATTCTGGCAGGCATGTGTGCCGGGCTGTTGGCACAGGGTTTGTCCCCTACGGGGTCCGCGGTGGCGGCCCTGCACCTTGGCGGGCGGTGCGCAGAGCACTATTGCCAACGCCATGCAGCGCGGTCCATGGTTGCAACAGACATGCTGGACGCCTTGCCGCATGTGCTGAAGGACCTCGGCGACACGTGACTGGATGCATGCACCGTTCTTGGCCAAGCAGCGCCGCCGGCACGGGTAGCTGCCTCGGGATTGGCAAAGAAGCGGGCAAGACGCGGACGACCAGTTGGCCCGCGTCTTGCGCTGCGCCGCTGGCCGTCTCTAATCAGCGGGACGCATTCCTGATGACTGAGCCTGTCTGGGCCGGGCAGGACCTGTGCCAAAGGCGCCTTGCCTTGGGCGCGGCTGTTTTTCGCGCAGCGCTGCGGCTGCATTGGTTCATCCCTCCTGCTTGGCCAGACTGCAGGGAGAAGGCAGCGCGCAGCAATTCTCTTGGACTTTAATGATCTTTAAGGAAGAAGGCACTGCAGACGCCGACGGTTTGTCGGCATGGATGGCTGCCAAACCACAAACGGTCCGAATAGCAACGCAATGGCTATAGACCATATGTCTAAATCCAACATTCGCCCGTGGCGCATCGCCGTGGTCCTGGCAGGCGTACTGCTTTTGCCTACGCTGCTGATGGTTTCGGGATGCGCAGTAGCCATGGTAGGAGAAACCACGGTAGGAGTTGACAGCCAGCATGATGCCGCCTTGGAGGCCACACTTGTAGATCCGGAGGTCCTGGACAAAAAGCCAGAGCTCATCGGTGGCCTGTCTGCGCTGGCCGGCAAGGTCAATTATCCGAGGACTGCCCGCGAGGCGCGCATCCAAGGCAAGGTGAACGTACGCTTTGTGGTCGATGAGCAGGGTAATGTCCGCAATGCCCAAGTGGTGGAAGGCATTGGCGCAGGCTGCGATGCGGAGGCTCTGCGTGTGGTCCGCTCCCTGCGCTTTCACCCGGGGCAAAAAGATGGAAAGCCGGTAAATGTTCAGATGACGATGCCCATAACGTTCAAGCTGAAACGACGCTTCTATCCCAGTTCAGGCTGGAGATGACGCTACCCATCCAGTTCAAGCTGCCTGCAGAGGGCTAAGCGCGTCGGCGGCCAAGGGTCGGCTGCGCGGCTGATGTGCGCGCATGCAGCCATGTTGTGCGAAAAAGCGCTTGGGACGCTGCTGAGCCGCGATGCCCAGCCGCACATATCCTTGCGCAACGCCATCCTCGCTGCAATGCAAAACAGTTCCAGAAATTCGACGATGTGCGCGGCAACTTTTTGCCATTTCGACAGTCTAGAGGGCAGAAGACGCGGCAAACCGCCGTTCCTTTTAACGGACATGCACTATATTGTGCGGCTAGTGTCCAACCAACTTTGGAGATAGCACTATGGCTCTACGCAAGACCCCCAAGGCCGATATCCGCCAGTGGTACAGCACCACGGTTCAGGTCGGCATGGTCATCGCACTCTTACTCCTTGTGCTTGCATTTCGCGCCAATCTTGACCGTGGTGGCGGGATGGAGATTGAGCAGGTTGAGCAGGAGGTGGTACAAATGGAAGAAATTCTGCAGACCAAGCAGATTCAGAAGCCACCCCCACCCCCGCGTCCACCGGTTCCTGTCGAGGTGCCCAACGACGAGATTCTGGAGGATGACGACCTTGACCTGGACGCTTCGCTCGACATTGACGAGCCGTTGACGGCGTTGCCGCCTCCGCCACCGGTGGAAGAGGAGGAGGAAGAGCCGGAGCCGGAGATTTTCCAGGCCGTGGAAGACTTGCCGGTCCTTATTGGTGGTCTGCCTGCGCTGAACGCCGAGCTCAAGTACCCGGAGATTGCCCGCAAGGCGGGCGTTGAAGGCAAGGTGTTCGTACGCTTTGTGGTCGATGAGCAGGGCGATGTGTCCAATATCTCGGTCGAGCGCGGTATTGGCGCAGGTTGCGACCAGGAAGCCATTCGCGCTATCAGCAAGGCGAAGTTTAAGCCTGGTCGCCAGCGTGGCAAAGCCGTAAAGGTGTGGATGACGATACCGGTGGTGTTCAAGCTCAAGTAGCGCGCACCATTGCCGCGGCATCAAGCGTCCTGCAGCAACCACGCTGCAGGACGCTTGTCATTTTGGGGCAGCGGCGCACTTCGCCTAACCGGAGCGCAGATAGGAGCCCAAGGGCCGTGAAGTGAGGAGACTGCCCTTCCCGGTGCATTGACTACCATTCGGCACGGTCCGACGAGCCGCCAGCGGGAATTGCGCCTTGCGAACTGATGCGGACAGCATCCCAGGTCCGGCCGCGCTGCTCGCCCTCATCCGCTGCTTGTCAAGCGGCTGCTGTCGCTCCGCCGATGCACCCCGCAGGCGGCGGTCGCTAATTCGGATCCACGGCGCGGGGGCGATCCTGACGCACCTGGTGCTTGTAGCGCCCGTTTGCATCGCCAGTGATGATGTCCGTAGCCATCCCTACGAAAAGGCCGTGGTCCAGGACACCCGAGATCATCTTCAGCGCCACATCCAGAGCAGCGAGATCGTCGATGCCATCAAAATGGGCATCGACAATCCAGAGCCCCTGATCGGTCACGACGGGGCCATCTTTGCGAACACCGAGGCGCAGCACTGGCCGGGCGCCGAGACCGGCCAGTGAATCCATGACAGGGCTCGCTGCCATAGGCAGTACTTCTACCGGGACCGGCATGCCTGAGCCCAGCGCGGCAACATGCTTGGAGGAATCAACCAGGACCACAAAGCGCCTGGCCAGCCTGGCGATGACCTTTTCGCGCGTATGCGCTGCGCCGCGGCCCTTGATGAGGTTGAAGTCTGGATCTACCTCGTCCGCCCCGTCCAAGGCGATGTCAAGTGCTGTCAGGCCATCCAGCGGCTGCATCGGAATATGATGCTTCCGTGCGAGTCGCGCGGCTGCGCTCGAGGTGGGCGTACCAACGATTCGCAGTCCCTCGGCCCGGATACGGCGGCCTAGCGCCATAATGGCAAAGGCGGTAGTCGAACCGGTGCCTAGCCCCACACACTGTCCGTCATGCACCAGCGCCGCCGCCGCTTTGCCGACTGCTTTCTTGGCAGCATTCTGCGTCATTGGCGCTACTCGTGCCGTAGGGCCTCTATTGGGTCAAGTCCGGCGGCCTTGTAGGCTGGATATACGCCGAAGATCAAGGCAATGCCGGTAACGCCGAAGACCGCAATCATGGCCCATAGCCACGGAAAGACGAAGGGGGTCTTTGCAAACAGGCCCACGATGTTGCCGCCGCCTGCGCCGGCCAGGATGCCCGCGATGCCGCCAATCTGGCACAGGAACATGGCTTCATACAGGAACTGGCGCAAGATGTCGCGCCGGCTCGCCCCTACCGCCTTTCGTATGCCGATCTCTCTCGTGCGCTCGGTCACGGAGACCAGCATGATGTTCATGATGCCGATGCCGGCAGCCAGCAGCGTGATCAGGCCGATCGCGGCACCACCCTTCGCAATGTTATTGGTGAAGTTGGTGATCTCGCTTACGATGCCTTCATTGCTTACGATCTCGAAATTGTTGTCCTGGCCGGGCGCAACGCGACGAATGACGCGCATTACGCCGATGGCTTCCTCCATGGTTGCGTCCAGCATCTGCATGTTGACGGCGCGCACTTTGATTTCCACATTCCAGTTTGCACCAGCATACAGCATGATCATCCGCGTGATCGGCACCAGTGCCAACATGTCAAAGTTCTGGCCGAACATCTGACCCTTCTCTTCCAGCACGCCGACCACCTGAAAGCGGCTGCTTCCGAGGTTGATTTCCTTCCCAATAGGTGCCTCAGAAGGAAATAACTCGTCCGCCAGATCAATGCCGATCACCGTCACAGGGCGCGACAGATGAACATCTTGCGCAGTCAGGAACCGTCCCTGATTCAACTCGAACCCGTTGTTGGCCAGAAACTCATGGTTGGTGCCGATATAGATCACCACCGGTTCTGTCTTTTTGTCGCGATGCCGTGCTTCAACCATCCATCCGCCCATATTGGCGCTGACCGCTGCGGGCAGGATGGAGCGTTCAGCAAGAAGCTCCATCTGCGTGTAGTTCAATGGCTGACGGCCCCTGACGCCCGCGCCACCGCGCGCAAAGCTGTCGCTCCGCTCTATCGTAAAAGTCGTGGACCCAAACGACTCCACTGCGTTGGTGGCGCTGGATTTGATCACTTCGACAGCGGTTACCGCCACGATGATGGCGAAGACGCCAATCACCATACCGAGTAGCGTAAGCGCCGAACGCAGCTTGTGGCTGCGGACCGTCTCCCAGGCCAAGCGAACAAACTCAATGTTGATCATAGCCGCTACCCGTACCGTAGTGCGTCGATAGGATTCAGCCGCGCAGCATTCCACGCGGGCACCAACCCGAAGACAATGCCCACGCCTACGCAGATGCCGAAGGCCAGCCCAATGGTTCCAATTGCCAGTGCGGCCGGGATGAAGCGCCCAACAAGTTCGGTTACGCCTGCCGACACGGCGACGCCCATGAGGCCGGCGATCAGGCACACACCAACAGCTTCTATCAAGAACTGCGTTAAGATTGCCCGCTGCCGTGCGCCAACTGCCTTGCGGATACCAATCTCCTTGGTGCGCTCCTTGACCGAAACAAACATGATATTCATCACGCCAATGCCTCCAACCACGAGGGCGAGGCTGGTGAGGAAGATACCGATGGCGTACGTGATGCCCTTGATACGCCCAATGACCTCCTTAAACATCTCCGTCTGGTTGATGGCAAAATTGTCTTCCTCCATGGCATCCACACCGCGCGCGGCGCGGACGATGCCGGTTATCTCATCTTTGGCATCATCAAGGTGATCCGCCGATAACGCTCTGATTTCAATTCTGGCGTTGCTTCGCCGGCCGTAATAATTTCCGAAGGTGGTCAGCGGTATCTGAACCTGGTCGTCAAACGAGAACAACCCCATAAACTTGCCTTGCTTCGCCATGACCCCGATGACTTCAAAGCGGTTGGAGCTGATTCGGATGCGCTTGCCAAGCGGTTGTTCATTAGGAAAGAGCTCCTCAGCAACGTTGGCACCGATCACAGCCACGGCCTTCGCGGTCTGGGTTTCAAGCTCCGTGTACCACCGACCCGCGTCCAGGTTGACATCCATGACGCGCGTGATTTCAGCCGTCGAGCCCTGGGTGTAGATGCCGTACAACGTCCGGTCACGGTACTTGACTGGCCGTACGGACTGCATGGTTGGCGCGACCGCCATCACGTATTGCGCCCGCTCTCTGATCTCGTCGGCCAGTGACACCTCGATTCTTGGCCGGCTCCATTGTCGCCGCTGTTCTGATGGCGGCGTAAACCACGACGACCGTTCAACGTAGAGTACGTTGGTGCCGAGCATCGCGAGCGAGTTCTCAAATTCGCGCTCAAGCCCGGTGATTATGGTGAACATCGCGGTGACCGTCACGATGCCGATGATGATGCCCAGCATCGTCAGCAGGCTGCGCAGCTTCTGCGACATCAGCGAGCGGATGGCGATCTGGAACGATTCCGCGATCTCTATGATGAATCGTGTCACAGCCGTTTATGCATTAGTTCCGCTGCTCTGCACCCGCGCCAACGCCGCGCAAGGGCCCATGCGGGCAGCCGGTGGCAATATACGAACCGACGCGCATGTCAGAGCCGCCAGTCCTGGAAACAGCCAGTCCAGCACCAGCCCACCCAAGTCCTTGCAGTCCCCACGTATAGAGGCGGTGCGCTCTGTAGAGAGCTCGGAGCGGTGATGAAGGGCATTTATGCCGTCGAAGGCTGCGCCGCGCGTACATCCAACGCCCTTCTGCCCTTATGCCGCTGCCCCGTCCCGCCATTCGCTGCGCCGGGGTCGGCTTGGGATCGGCTCGGGGTGTCGGCGCCTGCATTGCTCGGAGACAAGCTGCAAAACATGATCTCCGGCGCACGGGCCTGTTGCTGTGCTCTGTGTCCCGCGAGGCAGGATTGTGAGGGAAGCGGTGGCGCAGGAGACGCAGCACGCGGGCCTGTTGCTGCGCCGGTCTCCTATTCGTGCCTGAGCGCTTCGATAGGATCCAGGCGTGCGGCTTTGGAGGCGGGATATACGCCAAAAACTATGGCCACAGCTGTCACAGCCAGGGTCGCGCCCACGGCCCAGAGCCACGGGAAAACGAAAGAAGTCTTGAACACAAGGCCCAAGATGTTGCCGCCCGCAGCACCGGCCATGATACCGATGATGCCGCCAATCTGGCAGAGAAAGATGGCTTCGTATAAGAACTGGCGTCGCACGTCCCGCTGCCGTGCGCCGACAGCCTTGCGTATGCCGATTTCACGCGTCCGTTCTGTCACGGAGACCAGCATGATGTTCATGATGCCGATGCCGGCAGCGAACAGCGTGATGAGGCCTACGGCCGCTCCGCCCAGCGCAATCTTGCCGGTAAACTGGCCAATCTGCTCGACAATGCTCTCATTGCTTTCTGCCTCAAAGTTGTTCTCTTCTCCCGGCGCTACACGCCGAATCACGCGCAGGATGCCGATCGTCTCGTCTATGGTCTGCTCCAGATCCTGCATGTTTCGTGCACGCACCGTGATGTCTATGTCTCTGTTGGCGGCGCTGTACAGGTTGATCATGCGCGTGATTGGCACAATCGCAATCATGTCAACATTCTGGCCGAAAGCATCGCCCTTCTCATCCATCACGCCGATGATGCTGTACCGGTACCCGTCAATGACGATGTCTTTGCCCAAGGCATGCTCATTGGGAAAGAGCTCTTCATCCAGATCGGCGCCGATCACTACTACAGGACGGGCAAGCTGCACATCCTGCTCTCCGATAAAGCGGCCTTCATCCAGATCGAAGCCGTTGTTGGTCATCCAGTATTCGTTGGAGCCGAAGAATATGACTGCAGGGTCGGTCGTGACTGCGCCGGCGCGCGCTTCCACTCTGAAACCCACCGTCATCTCGGGGCTGATGCCCGTGGGGAGTTTCGCACGTTCGGCAAGGCGCACTGCCTCCGCGTAGGTAAGGTTCTGCCGCGGTCGCCACTGGCCGCCCGATTGCCGGAAGCCCGATCTGCTGCTCACCGTGAACGTGGTCGCCCCGAATGACTCAATAGTGCTGGTGGCGCTGGAGCGAATCACCTCCACGGCGGTGACCGCCACGATGATGGCGAACACGCCAATGATCATGCCCAGAAGCGTCAAGGCACTCCGCAACTTGTGGCTGCGGACCGCTTCCCAAGCCAGCCGCACAAACTCCAGCTTGATCATGACTCAGCTGTATCGAAGCGCGTCTATCGGATTCTGACGTGCAGCATTCCACGCCGGCACGATGCCGAACACGATGCCCACGCCCACGCAGATGCTAAAGGCCAGGAGCACCGTGCCCGGTGCCAGATAGGCCGGAATGAACTGGCTGATGATCAGCACCAGCCCGCCGGAGAACGCAACCCCGATGATGCCTGCGCCCACGCAAACGCCGACGGCCTCGATCAGAAACTGGATCAGGATGGCTCGCCGCGGTGCGCCTACCGCCTTGCGTACCCCAATCTCCCGCGTTCGCTCCTTCACGGATACGAACATGATATTCATCACGCCAATGCCACCCACAACAAGGGCCAAGCCCGTCAAAAATACACCGATGGCATAGATCGTAGCCTTTACCTGGCCAATCTGGTCGCGAAAGGCCTGGGCCTTGTTGATCTCAAAATTGTTTTCCTCCGCAGCATCCACGCCGCGCGCTGTCCGCACGATGCCCGTAAGCTCGTCCTCCGCCAGGTGCATCACATCGCCGGAGGCGACCTTGGCTTCTATGGTCACGCTGCGGTAGCGTCCAAACAAGCGCTCGAAAGTGCTGATCGGCACCTGGACTTGCTCATCAAAAGAGAAGACACCCATAAACTTGCCTTGCCGCTTCAGCACGCCGATAACTTCAAATCGCGTTCCTCCGATACGAATCCGTTTGCCGAGGGCCTGCTCATTCGGAAACAGCTCTTCCGCAACTTCGGAACCGATGACGGCCACCGGACGCGTAGTTTGCAGATCCACTTGGGAATACCACCGCCCAGCGTCCAGATCGATGTCGCTGATTCGGGCGGCCTCAGGTGTAGACCCCTCGATGTAGATGCCGTAGAGCGCCCGGTCGCGATAACGAACCGGCCGACTGGAGCCCACCGACGGGGCCACCGCGTTGACGTACCGGGCCTGCGAACGGATGTCGTTTACCAGATCCGCGGTGATGTTGGGGCGATTGCGCTGAGCGATCCATTCGGAGGGGCTCATGAACCACCCGTACTTCTCCACATAGAGCACGTTGGTGCCCAACATGGAAAGCGAGTTCTCGAAGGCGCGCTCCAATCCGTTGATGATCGTGAACATGCCCGTGACCGTGACGATGCCGATCACAATGCCCAGCATCGTCAGGAAGCTGCGCAGTTTCTGGCCGGATATGGATCGCGCCGCGATGCGCAGTCCTTCCCAGAGCTCAATGAAAATTCTCGCCACGTGGTTTTGGCGCTGTCTCGGTTGTCGGCATTCCTGCGATGTGCTACGGATAGTCGTGCAGCGGGTTACAGCACCAGCCAAAAAAGCACCGGGGCGGGACACAACAGGCCAAGCGGACGTAAAACGATAAAGGCTAAACGTGCGCACAGTGAGCAAGTTGACCATAGTCGCGGAATTCTGGCGTTTTCTGCGGGTGCGGAAGAAATTCTGGCTGTTTCCGGTAGCGTTGGTGCTCCTGCTTTTGAGTTTGCTGATCGTGGTGACGCAGGGATCCGCGTTGGCACCTTTCATCTATGCGTTGTTCTAAGTAACATAGCGTCAGGCCCACGGGGCGTGCTTCGCTCCGCGGCAGCGCACAATGTGCGCGTACATCGCCGAGGCTGTACTTATGGGAAAGGTTATTGCTATCGTGAACCAGAAGGGAGGCGTCGGCAAGACCACGACGGCTATCAACCTGTCCGCCTCTCTTGCGGTGATGGAGCACGCTACGCTGGTCATTGACATGGATCCGCAGGCGAACTGCACCTCAGGTCTGGGCTTTGATCCGCGGACCGTGGCGCATTCGTGCTACGAAGTGCTCATCTCCACGGTGGAATTCATGCATGCGGTGCGGCCCACCGATGTGCCCAACCTTGACCTCTTGCCGGGCAACATCCACCTTGTCGGCGCAGAGATTGAACTCCTTGCCGAAGAATTCCGCGAGCGCCGCCTTGCGCGCGCTCTGCACAAGGTCAAGGACCGGTACGACTTCATTTTCATCGACTGTCCTCCGTCGCTCGGACTGCTGACGGTCAATGCCATGACTGCCGCCGACTCAGTACTGATTCCCGTACAGGCGGAGTATTTCGCACTGGAAGGGCTTGGGCAGCTCCTGAACACCATCAAGAAGCTTCGACGCCACCTCAATCCGCGCTTGGATATCGAGGGCGTTCTGTTAACGCTTTTCGACGCACGCCTGCGACTATCCAACCAGGTGGCAGCCGAGGTCAAGCGCTACTTTGATCCGTACCTGTTCAAGACGGTGGCGCAGCGCAACGTGCGCATAGCCGAAGCGTCCAGCTTTGGCAAGCCCGCACTGATGTTCGATGGCACATCCACCGGTGCCAAAAATTACTTGGCGCTTGCAAAGGAAGTACTTGCGAAGAATGCCGCGCTCATCCAGCAAAAGTCAGTAAGATCCAAGTCGCCCCCGCATATGGTTTCCACCAGCGGCGTGGTGCACGCGTATTCTTCTTCTTCGACTGGAGACAATGCGCGTTTTCAAGACTAACTTATCTGGTCAGCACGCTTCAGGCGCATCATGGCAAAGAGAAGGCCTGCCCTAGGTCGTGGGCTGGATGCCCTTATTCCTTCCGATGGCCCGTTTGCGCTTCCAGAAGCGCCGGGCCAGGTCGCAGTCGGCATCGTTGAAGTCAGGACTGATTGCATAGCCACGAATCCGTATCAGCCGCGGCAGGACTTTGATGACGATGCGCTGCGCGCCTTGGCCCTGTCCATTGAACAGCTCGGCATCATTCAGCCGATCACGGTCAAGGCGCTGGGAGACGGGCGCTACGAAACTATTGCAGGAGAGCGCCGCCTGCGTGCTGCGCGGCAGGCAGGACTGCGCAGGGTACCGGTTTTCGTGCGGGAAGCCAATAAGGAGGAGATGCTTGAGATGGCGCTGGTCGAAAACGTCCAGCGCGAGCAGTTGAACCCTATCGAAGTGGCGCTTGCGTACCAGCGCCTTGTGGAAGAGTGCGGGTTGAATCAGGAGCAGGTAGCTACAAAAGTTGGAAAGACCCGCTCCAGCGTGACCAACGCGCTGCGACTCTTGCGCCTGCCGCCGCGGGTTCAGGCAGCAGTCCGCGAGCGTGCACTTTCGATGGGCCATGCGCGGGCCTTGCTCAGCCTAACCGATACCGACGCGCAGCTGCGGCTGTTTGAGCTCATCCTACGCAAGAAGCTCTCTGTGCGCCAGGTGGAGCAACGTGTCCGGCAGCTGACGCAGCAGGTCACGAAGAAAAAGCATCGCGCGGTACTTCCTGCACGCGTGTCCCGGCAATTGGAGGCGTATGAGCAATCTTTGCGCACGCACTACGGTACAAGGGTCAAGCTCACGTGCGACGCGGCTGGCAAGGGCACGATTGAATTTCACTACTTCTCCACCGACGATCTTGAGCGGATGCTGGAGCTGCTTCTGGGGCAGCAGGGTTAGGCGCTGCATGCTGGTGTGCATAGTGTCGGGGCTGTTGGTGCCTGGCACAGCGGCCCAGCTTGATTCCGTGGCAGTAGACCGTCCGGTCCAGGCATTGCGGCGCGCCTGGATACCCGGACTCGGGCAGGTCTACAATCGGCAGTATGTCAAGATGTCCTTTGTGTATGCAGGTCTGGGCGCTTTTGCGGGCAGCGCGCTGCTTGTGAACAAGCGGTATCTGTTGTACCGACACGCCTACCTCTACACCGCCCGCACGCATGACGATGGGACCCCGGTCTTTCCCTCCTATGCGTCCGACTATGCGGCGCTCTTGAGACACCTTGATCTGGCTCCTGAGGAAGACCTTGGGCCGCAGGAGATTGCCGCCCGCCGCGCGCGACTGGAACCACAGATCCGTTCGCAGCGCGACAATCTGCGCCGCAACCGCGACCTGCTGTATGTGGGCTTTGTGCTGTGGTATGGACTTTCCATTCTGGATGCATTTGTCAGCGCACATCTGATCGATTTTGACGTCAGCGATGCTTTGGCACTATCATTGCGGGCTACACCAGGAAGTTGGTCTTTGCGCTGGTCGTTTTGAGCAATTTGTGACAAGATGGCGCGGATTGTCTATGCCTTGAGTGGGCAGGGGCGCGGGCACGCTTCGCGCTGTCTGGCGATTTCCGCGGCGCTGAGGAAACGGGGCCACGAAGTGCTGTTCTGCGGCGGCGGCACCGCCAAGGTGATTCTTGCGGAACGGGGAGAGTTCATCGTGGAGGTGCCGGAGCTCAAGACGGTGCTGCGGGACAACATCGTTCAAGCCGCGCCCACGCTGATAGCTAACTGGGCTTCAATCGCCAACCTGGAGCGGATCGTCGCGCATCTGACGGAGGCACTGCGCGCTATTGGCCCCGACCTCTTGATCACCGACTTTGAAGCCTTCTCCTGGCGGGCGGCGGAGCGGCTCGGTGTGCCTACGATCTCGCTGAACCACCAGCAGGTCGTCACCGAGACCATCTACGAGATCCCTTTCGAACACTGGCTGGACGCGCAAGTCGCAAAGGCGATCATCAGTGTCATTGCGCCGAAGAAGCCGGTTCGTCTGCTGCTCACTTCGTTCTTCTTTCCGCGCCTCAGGCGCCCGCGCGTAACAGCGCTGGTGCCTCCGATCATTCGCGACGAAGTCGTAAAGCTCAAGGCCAGCCGGGGCGATCACGTTCTGGTCTATTACAATCAGCCGGAGGGCAGCAAGGCGCTTCTGAATCTCTTGCGCGAGGACGGCCGTCGCTACATAGTCTACAACTTTCCACCGCCTTCGGATGTGTCTCGGTATGCCAATGTGGAGTTCAAGCCGCCCAGCATCCAAGGCTTTCTGAAGGACCTCGCGAGCGGTCGCGGTGTGCTTTGCACGGCGGGCTTTACGCTGATCAGCGAAGCGCTCTATCTAGGCAAGCCGCTCCTGGCTGTTCCGAATCGCGGCATCTTCGAGCAGACCATCAATGCCATCTTTCTAGCCAAAGGCGGGTTGGGCAAGGCGGTGGTCGGGCGTGCGCTTGAGGCAGACGACCTCGACGACTTTCACCAGAATCTGGATCATTATGCCGGCCGGCTCCATTCGCGGCGGCGAAGCGGAAACAAACGGGCGGTCGCCCTCATTGAAGAGGTCCTTGTCAGCACAGGTCCCTCTTTTCATGCGTTTGCTGGTGTGCACCACGCTGCTATGATCACTTCTACCAAGTAGGCTGCCTCGTCCGATTAGTCATCTCTCAGCTGCGGCGCGGCGCTACGTCTTGTATCTTGTCTGAAATTTGGCTAATCTACCGGCGGCAGGCAGTATCCATTCCATGGCACGGTCCCAGGAGGCGCTAATGATGATGCCGGGCGACGCTCCCGTTTCGCGGGAGCCGTCCATCTTTTCCAAGACGCACGCCTTCATGGCTGCGGATGCGTTCGTGCCGACGATCATTGCGTCCGGGTTGTACCCGTATTTTCGCGCTATAGAGCGCAATGAGGGTACGCGTGCCATCGTGGATGGCCGGGAGGTCATCATGGCCGGTTCCAACAATTACCTCGGTCTGGCTTCCGATCCGCGTGTCAAGGAGGCAGCGGAGCTTGCTATTCAGCAGTACGGTACTGGTTGTACTGGCAGCCGCTTTCTGAACGGTACGCTGGACATCCATCTGGAGCTGGAGGAGCGGCTGGCCGCCTTCATGGGCAAGGAGGCCTGCGTTCTGTTTTCTACGGGGTACATGACCAATATGGGCGTGATTCAGAGCATCACGTCCAAGAACGATCTGATCTTCTCAGACAAGGACAACCATGCGTGCATCGTCGCGGGAACGCAGGTAAGCTCGGCTGACACTTGGCGGTTCCGCCATGACGACATCAACCACTTGCGCAGGCTTCTGGTGAAAGCTGAGCAGGAGCGTCCGCATGCGAACAAGTTGATCGTCACCGATGGTGTTTTTTCAATGAGCGGGCGCATTGCGCGCGTGCCTGAGCTTGTGGAGGTGGCCAACGAATTCGATGCGGCGCTGATGCTGGATGATGCGCATGCGGTGGGCGTGATCGGGCCTGGAGGCCGGGGGTCTGCCGCGTCCTTCGGATTAGCGGACGAGGTTCCGCTGACTACCGGCACATTCTCAAAGAGCTTTTCTTCGCTGGGCGGATTTGTCGTGGGGGAACGCGACATCATAGAATACATTCGTCATCACGCCAGCGTGCACATCTTCAGCGCATCGATGCCGCCCTCGTGCGTGGCAACGGTCTTGAAGTGCCTGGATATTCTCGAGGAGGAGACTTGGCGGCTGGAGCGTTTGTGGAAGATTTCCCACTACATGCGGGAGGGGTTCAAGAACGCCGGCTTCAACGTGTGGACAAGCCAGGCACCGATCATCCCGGTCGTGATCGGAACCGAGATGAATGCCGCTTTTCAGTTCTGGGCCGATCTTCTGGAGGAGGGCATCTTTGTGAATCCGGTCGTGCCGTGGCGTGGTGCTGTTCCTGGGGGGCGCGCGATCATGCGCACCTCCTACATGGCCACCCATACGGATGAGGATCTGGATCAAATCCTGGAAGCTTTTCGGCGCGTAGGATTCCGGAACGGGCTGCGCAGCAACAACGGGCAGGCGTAGGACCCTCTCATCGGCAAGCATGCCACGATGGCACGCCTAGATGGCACGAATCGTTGAAGTAACGAGCGGCCGCGACCTGCGGCGCTTCATAGAGTTACCGTACAGCCTCTACCGGGGCCATCCGTACTGGGTGCCCCAGCTCCGCAAGGAGATCCGCCATACGCTCAGCCGCAAGCACAATGCGTTTTTTGAGCATAGCGACATGGCCTTGTTTCTGGCGCTGAACGACGCCGGCAAGGTTGTCGGCCGCATAGCCGGCATTCTGAACGCGATGCACTTGAAGACGCATAAGGACGGGGTCGGCTTCTTCGGCTTCTTCGAGTGTGAGGAGCGGTACGAGACGGCGGAAGCGCTCTTGGAGGCTGTTGCCTCTTGGGCGCGGGCGCAGGGCCTGAGTGCGCTGCGGGGTCCTACTAATCCAACGCTGAACGACTCGTCGTCGCTGCTCATGGCCGGGTTTGATCGGATGCCGGCCATCCTCATGCCTTACAACTTCGCGTATTACAAGGACTACTTGATGCGGTGGGGATTCAGGGAGGCCATGAAGATCTGGGCCTTCTACCTCCACTACAAGCATGCCAAGTATTCGCGCATGATCCGTGGAGCCGAAATCGTGAAGCGACGCAACCCCGGATTGAAGCTACGCACCCTGGACATGTCCAGGTACTACGAGGATGTCGAGATCATGCGTCAGATCTGGAATGATGGCTGGAAGCACAACTGGGGTTTTGTGCCGATCACAGAGAACGAATTCAGGCAGATGGCGAAGGAGTTCAAGAGTGTGGTGGACCCGCGGATCTGCTATATCCTGGAGCATCATGACGAGCCGGTGGCGTTCTCTGTTTCCCTGCCCAACATCAACCCAGCGCTCAAGAAGCTGCCGGATGGTCGCCTGTTTCCGTTTGGGTTGGCGAAGATTCTGCTGCACGAGAAGTTTGGCGGCTTCAACGAGATTCGCATGCCGCTGATGGGTGCCAAGCAGAAGGTGCATGGCCGCGCCTTCGATGTGCTGCCGGTTCTGGAAACGATGGTGAAGAGCCCGTCTTACGGGTATGAAGCGTGTGAAAACAGTTGGATTCTGGACTCCAACACCATCTTGAAGAATCTCATTTCCGCCTTGGGCGGTGCTGTAGACCGGGAGTACGCGATCCTCGAGAAGGACCTCTCCACGCCATAGCGCGCACGCAGCAGCCGCTACGGTGACTGTCCGCGCGTTCGGTCTGCGCTTGCACACCCGACCCCAGCACGACAAGGCGCCCGCAGGGCGCCCAGGCACCTCGCGCCACTTTGGCCATACAGTTCCGCAATCGTGCGGCCATCCCGGCGTATCTGCTGGACATCGTCCGATCGAGCCACGGCGGTGCAATGACTTTTGATCCCGGCATAACGATTCTCCCAGCCTAGGATACGCCGGCACAGCCGGCCCCTGCGAACATCCTGCAAACAGTGCTCGAATGCGCTCCAATACGGCTACCCGCGCCTTGAAATCGGCGGGGGTGCCCCTCTTTTTCACAAGTAAATGTACCGCGTTCCTGGAAGCAGGACTCCGTCTTGATTCACTGTCCAGCATTGGTGGGAGTATACATCAAAAGGCTTGCGTGCGTCTACCCAGCCGGTCCAGATTAACAAGGCATAACAAGAGGCAGAACAAGTAGGACCGAGGCAATAGACCTCTTGCTATCGGACCGTGCGAGCCAGGACCGCGGAGATCAAAACGTGATCATTGTGCAATTCTCCACGCCAAAACCTGCGCGCATAAACGCCTGGCTCTACGGCCTTGCGGGGTGATGCAGGCCGTACAGTGTGCAAAGCGAAGTACACGCCGTGCCTACAGCCCCAATTGGCGAAGGAAGAGCTGCAGTGCGGCGGGCTCGAGGATGATCGTTAGCAGCGCGCCACCAGCGGCACCGCCCAAGTGTCCCTCATGGGCGATGCCAGGCAGAAAACCCTTCCGGATGGCCCACAGCGAGCCTGCCACGAACAAAAGCGCAAAACCTATGGCGGGGACGGGTATCACGCCGAAGAAGTAGAGCAAATCAAGCGGCCGAAAAAGGCAATACCCGAACAAGACGCCGACAATGGCACCTGATGCGCCGATCGCCGAATACGCATGGTCATGCCGAAACAGTGCATAGGTAACCGCACTGCAGCAAAGCATCGAACCTGCATACAGCAGCAGGTAGTTTATCGGTCCCAGCCAGTGCTCAAGCGGCGGCCCGAAAAAGAATAGCGTGAAGAGGTTTGCAAAAAGGTGCCAGAAGCCGCCGTGAACAAAGGCGCTCGTGACCCAGCGGTACGATTGGCCTTGGCGTGAGGGGATGAACTTCAACCGGTCTATCAGCGTCCGGTCCACCCACAAGGCGTTGATGCTCACCAGCGCGATGGTGAGCATCAGGATCAATGTGACCGGTGCCGCAGCAAAATCCATCAGATATGACCGGCCGCGAGCCTATGGGCTGCATGCGCCATAAGACTGCGGAAAATGTGCGCCCCATCGGTGCCGCCGAGGATAGATTCAGCGCAGCGCTCAGGATGCGGCATCATGCCCAGTACATTGCCCTGTGCATTGATGATGCCGGCAATAGCGTGAAGGGATCCGTTCGGGTTGGATGCTGCATTGAGCGTGCCGTCCGCTGCCGCGTACCGAAACGCGACACGCCTATTGGCTTCGAGCATGTCAAGCGTCTCCTCCGAGGCAAAGTAGTTACCTTCGCCATGCGCAATAGGGATGCGCAGCACTTGGCCCGGCTGCAGCTGATTGGTAAACGGCGTGTCCGCATTCTCCACGCGAAGGTGAACCCACTTGCAGGCAAATCTAAGGCTGGCATTGCGCAGCAAGGCGCCGGGCAAAAGCCCGGACTCGCACAGAACCTGAAAGCCGTTGCAGATTCCCAGAACTAGCCCGCCGGCCTCAGCAAACGCGACCACTCGCTCCATGATCGGGGAGAAACGGGCAACAGCCCCGGCGCGCAGGTAGTCGCCGTACGAAAATCCGCCCGGCACTATAACCAGATCCAGATCAGATAGCGCTGTCTCCTTGTGCCACACGAAACGCGCGCGAAGCCCGAATACATGCCGGGCTACGTGGTAAGCGTCATGGTCGCAGTTTGAACCTGGGAAGACTATGACGCCTACATTCATGGATCTTACGCGTCCTTTACAAGCTCAAGCTCAAGGATGATCTCAACGTCGTGCCCGACGATGGCTCCGCCGGCTTCGGTCAGGCGATTCCACATCAGACCGTATTCTGTGCGATTGACCGTGGTGCGGGCCTCAAAGCCAGCGCGCTCTGAGTCACCCATTGATGCGGATCCAAGATATTCTGCATTGAGCACGATCTCTTTCATCACATCCCGAATGGTGAGGTTGCCCACGAGCTCAAACGTGGATCCGTCCACATTCGTAACACCCGTGCTTTCAAACGTCATCGTGGGAAAGGCCTCAGCCGAAAAGAAGTCGTCCGACCGCAGGTGATTGTCACGGCGCTCATTGCTGGTGTTGATGCTGGCCACTTGGATCGTCACCGTTGCCGCTACGGTGCTCAGGTCTTCCCCATCCATGGTGATGGTGGCGTCGTACTCACCGAAATCACCCCTAACGTTCGAGATACCAAGATGCCGGACCTTGAATCCAATCTTGGAATGCGCCATGTCGATGGACCAGGAATCGGGATCGTTGCCGCTGAAGGCGGTCAGCAGCATTACTGCGGCTAAAGAAAGGATGAAACGTGGATACATGGCTGCAGGCAGGTTGGTGAAGTTACATTTAACCGCGCAGGTGTGTGTCTGTTCAGAGCGCGAAACTGCATTCAGGAGGATCGCATTGCGTATTCCGATGCAATGCCCCCCTGTCCTGAATGATCTTGTCCGTCTTTCCGACTATTCCGATCGATGTTGCCCGTTTTGCAGGGTCTCCAGGAGTTGGGTTGGCGTTTGGGTTTCAGGGTTGCGTTTGGTGGCGGGGGATGCTGTTTTGGTGGGAGGTATCTTGTCATCGTCCACCCTGTGGTCTACCCTGTCCTGTGTTGTGCACGTATACCTGAAGTTGCCACGTTACCCCCAAACCCCTTGTTTCAGGACACATGGGTCAAGGCGTTGTGCGGACTGTTTTCCTGCCAAACAGGCAGAATCGGCCGATTTGGCTTGTTTCTGAGCGGTTTGCCCCCTGTTTGCAGGCATCGATATTGCAAACAGGGTACACGAGATACGTAAAGTGCCCACACGCTTTGGTTGTAACAGACTGCTCCGTTTGCTCATCGTGCTCGGCGATTTTGTGCCTGTTTTCAGGATAGCTCTGCCCTGACAGTGCAAACCCAACACACGCCCGCGAACCTGCTGGTAATAGCCCCTATCGATGATAGTCCTCATGTACGTGGCCCGCATCCCCAAAACGTCAACCCAGCCTACCTCATCCGACACGACTGACGCGTCCGTGATCGTCAAGAAGACCCTCCTCAATATCACCGCGCTGCCGCTCTGCGTCATCGAGGGTCTTTGTATCCTGCTGCGCGCGTCGTACTCATCGGCGACGACCGCCGGACCGCTGCCGACGGAACACGGTCTTCTATGGGTCTGATCCACGCCTCCACCAGACTGGCGATGGCATTGCGCCCGGGCGCACAACATGGATGGGTTGCATACTAGGACGCATGCATATAGCGTTTCGTCTTGTGCTGCATGGCGCTACGCCTGGCCAGGCGGTGAAGGTCAACTTTTCTGGCCGTATTTTGTTAACGGCGGGCTGAAGGACCGCACGCGCAAATGATTCCAAAGGAGCTGTTCGCCAAAATCCGCCGGATCGAAATACGCACCAAAGGGCTTGTGAATAATGTCTTCGGGGGAGAGTACAATTCGGCCTTCAAGGGGCGCGGCATCTCCTTTTCCGAGGTGCGACCCTACCAGGTGGGCGACGATATCCGGTCCATCGACTGGAACGTGACTGCGCGCGTGGGTGATGCCTACGTGAAGATCTTTGAAGAAGAACGCGAACAGACCGTGGTGCTGGTCGTGGACATTTCCGGTTCAGGTGACTTCGCCTCGCAGAACAAGTTCAAGCGGGAAATCGCTGCCGAAATCTGTGCCATCCTCGGATTCAGTGCCATCAAAAACAACGACAAGGTCGGACTGGTGCTCTTTTCCGATTCGGTGGAGCTGTTCGTGCCGCCCAAAAGCGGACGGCGTCATGTGCTTCGACTGATCCGCGATCTCTTTGCACACCAACCAAGTTCACCACGGACCAGCATCGGGAACGCCCTGGAGTTTGTTTCGCACATGCTTCGACGACGGTCCATCGTGTTGATCGTCAGCGACTTTTTCGACGACGGGTATGAGCGGCCGCTGCGACTCTTGTCGCGCAGGCACGACACGGTCGCCATCCACCTGCAGGATGCGCGCGAATATGCGCTTCCTCCCATGGGCATGGTGGACCTCACCGATCCGGAAACCGGCCACACCAGGATGCTGGACACCGGAAGCCGCCGGGTACGACAGGCCTTTGCGGCGCGCGCGGAAGCCTTGCGCGAAGCCACAGCGCGTCGACTGCGGCGTGCACGCGTGGACCATGTCGGTATCGTGTGCGGCGAAGATTATGTCGAGCCACTGATGCGATTTTTTCGGCAGCGGGCAAGCGTAGCGTGATGCACCCAGCGTTGGCGGCGATACTGCTGGTTGGCATGATGCTGTGCGACCCGGTCCACGCACAGCGCGTGGAAGCACTGGCTTCAGTAGACAGCGCACGCGTCGGTGGGCGCTTCCTGCTCACCGTGTCGGCGCTGCATGGATTTTCGGAAGCACCAGCCTTCCCAGACCCGCAAGCAAGCCCTGGAGCGTTCGGTGATCTGGAAGATATCACGGTGGTTGCGCAGGGTCATGCGGTGCTGGGCCCGTCCGCGCGCCTGGACAGCATCGTGTATGACGTGACCACCTTTGCACTGGACAGCGCCATCGTGCCGCCGCTGGAGGTGCGCTTGCAGGGAGGTGCCCTAGCCGCCAGCACCGTCGGATTTGTTTTGCCGGTGATCTCTGTGGTGCCGGCGGATGCGGATACGATCCGGGGCTTGGCAGATCCTGTGCTCTTCATGGAGCCGGACGCGCGGCTGCGCTGGCCCTGGGTGCTTCTGGGTCTGGCCGTGGTCATCGTTGCCGCGGCGCTCTGGTACTGGTATACGCGGAGCAGGACCACCGTAGTCGATGGCGAAGTCCCCGCAGGGCCGCAGCTTTCGCCGTACGAGCAGGCAATGAAGCGTCTTGAAGCATTGGAGCGGGCGGACCTGGCGGCGCCTGGCAGCGAAGAGCCATACTTCGTAGCGCTGTCCGAGGCGCTTAGGATGTACCTCGAGGCCCGCATCGGGGTGCCGGCGCTGGAAATGACGACCCGCGAGGTCCTGGATGCATTCTTGCACATCCGATACAAAGTGCCGGGCGGCGTGCCGGATGCGGTACAACGCGTACTCGGGCTCAGCGACCTGGTGAAATTTGCCGAGTTCACGCCTGCAATCCCGGAAAGCTGCGCGACCCTGGCGGAAGCCAGGCGCGTAGTGGAGCAACTCGAGGCCAAGCAGTTGCAGCTGGCGCAGGATGCCGCTCGTCAGGAGGAATTGGCTGGGTAGCAATGGAGTTCGCAGCACCACAGTGGCTCTTTCTTTTGGCACTGCTGCCGCTCTGGGGCGGCTGGCAGTGGTGGCGCACGCGGCGCGCGGGTGGGCTGCGCTACAGCAACACGGATGCCGCATTTTCTGGGCCCCGCGGCTGGCGGGCCTATATCGCGGCGACGCCTGTGGTGGTGCGCATGGCGGCGCTGGTTCTGGCCATTCTGGCGCTGGCGCGCCCCCAAGTGCGCGACACCACGCAGGCGCGGTATGCAGAAGGTGTGGACATTGTGCTGGTGCTCGACACCTCAACATCCATGCGGGCCGAGGACTTTCGGCCCAACCGGTTTGAGGCAGCGCGCGAAGTCGCTGCAGAGTTCGTTCAGGGACGCGTCTCAGACCGGATTGGTCTTATCGTCTTCGCAGGCAAGGCCTACACGCAGACGCCATTGACACTGGACTATCCTTTTCTGCTTGCGATGCTCGACGAAGTCAAGGTGGGGGATATAGAAGACGGCACTGCAATAGGGACGGCGCTGGCTACGGCGGTCAACCGCTTGAAGGATACCGCAGCGGAAAGCAAGGTGATCATCCTGCTGACCGATGGGCAGAACAACCGGGGCGAAGTGGATCCGGTGACGGCCGCAGATGTCGCAGCTACCCTGGGCGTCCGGATCTACGCCATCGGCGTGGGTACGTATGGCGAGGCACCCTACGTGGTGAACAATCCATTCGGCGGGTCCAGGCGTCAGATGATCCCGGTCGAGATTGACGAAGACATGCTGCGCAGCGTATCCGGCAACACGGGTGGACAGTACTTCCGCGCCACCAGCACCGATGCCTTGCGCAACATCTACGCCCAGATCAGTGAACTGGAGACAACCAAAGTAGAAACGCTGATCTATACAGAGTACGAAGATCGGTACGCCATCTACCTGTGGCCTGCGCTGCTGCTATTGCTCGCGGAGGTGCTGCTCGCTACGACCGTACTGCGCCGGTTTCCCTGACGATCATGGCCTGGCTACACCCTGAGTTCTTGTGGACCTTTGCGGCAGTGCCCTTGGCAATCTTGCTGTTTGTGTACGCATGGTGGCGCCGCGGTGTATTGCGCAGGCGGTTTGGCGACGATACCCTGGTCAGGCGCTTGACGGCACTGGTGAACGGCCGTCGTCGTCGGTGGAAGTCGGCCCTGATGGTGGCGGGGATCGCATTCCTTTGTCTGGCACTCGCGGGGCCCAAGGTGGGCACCAAGCTGAAAGAGGTCAAGCGCGAAGGCGTGGATATCGTAATCGCACTGGATGTCTCCCTTTCCATGGAGGCGGAAGACGTAGCACCCAACCGGCTGAACCGGGCCAAGAACGAGCTCAAGAAGCTGCTGAGTGCGCTGCGCGGTGATCGGGTGGGGCTTGTGATCTTTGCAGGCGACGCCTTTCTGCAATGCCCGCTTACCACGGACTACAGCGCGCTGCGCCTTTTCCTTGATGTGGCCAGCCGCGACTTGCTTCCAACGCCCGGAACGGACTTTGAGAAGGCCCTCAATGAGGCCGTGCGCGCGCTCGAAGGAGCGTCCAACGATGTTGAGGCGGAAGACCGGTCTCGCGCGGTCATGATCGTTTCAGACGGAGAAAACCATGTGCCCAACCTGGACGCAATCCTGCGCCGGGCCAGAGAAGCGAATGTGGTCATTTACACGGTGGGCGTAGGAGAAACCAGCGGCACGCCGATACCGGTGTACGAAGGCGGGCGTCGCCGCTTCCACCGGGATCTCGCGGGAGAGATCGTGCAGACGAAGCTGGAAGAAGAGGAGCTTAAACGCCTGGCTAAAGACGGGGCGTACTTCCGTATCGCGCGAACATCCAGCAGCGTCATGCAGGTGATTCCAGCGCTGGAACGACTAGAGCGAACGGAGTTTGCTACGGAGCAGTTCGAAGAGTACGCCGTCAAGTACCAGATTCCGCTCGTGCTGGCGCTCGTGCTCCTGATGGTCGAAGGACTCTTTTCGGCTCGGAAAAAACCAAACCTTCAGTAGTACAAAGCAGCTATGGAAATCCTGTCCTTATTTCTGGTCATGGTGCAAGCCGTCCCAGACTCCAGTGCGCAGGGTCACGGATGGCAGGGCAACCAGTACCTGCAGGGAAATCTTCTGCAGCAGGCGCAAAAGTCCTACGAGCAAGGACTTACGCAGTACCAGGATGGCCGTAGTCCAGACGGTATCTACTACGGACTCCAAAACAACCTTGGCATCGCGTTGCACGGCCAAGGCGATCTGGATGGCGCAGAGCAGGCCTTCAACGAAGCGGTGAGTACCGCATCTGGGCCGCCCGACCTCACGCGCTCCCTATATAACGCCGGTAACAGTGCATTCAGCGCCCAGGCCAATGAGCGGGCCTTGGAACATTACCGGCGTGCGCTGCTGGCGGATCCGCAGAATGAAGATGCACGCTTCAATTACGAGTACGTAAAGCGCTTGCAGCAGCAGCAGGAGGAGGAGCAGCAGAATCAAGAGCAAGGAGATCAAGGTCAAGACCAGCAGAACCAGGAGCAGGAAAGCCAAGGCGAGCAAAACCAGAACGAGCAAAGCCAGGACGAGCAAAACCAGCAAAATCAGGAGCAGCAGTCCCAGGATCAACAACAGGAGCAGCAGCAGGAACCCTCGCCAGACGAAGAGCAGCCCAGGCAGACGCCCATGAGTCGAGCGGAAGCGGAGCGCATCTTGCAGGCCCTGGAAAATGAAGAGAAAGAGCTACTCCGCGAAGTGCAAAAGGCGGAAGGCCGGCCCCGACGCGTAACGAAAGACTGGTAGCAAGACATGTCAGGACTACGCTGCATCGGCCTGATTTGCGTGCTGCTCAGTGCAGGCCATCTCGCAGAGGCCCAATCGGTAGACGCACTGGTCAACAGCGCTACCATCGGCACCGAAGAAGCCGTCGCCTATACCATTGCGGTCTCCGGAGCCGCGTTCAGCGAGGTGACCGTGCCGACACCGCCCGAGGCTACGGGCTTGCAGCTCACTTCGCGTGCTCCGTCGCAAAGCACCAACGTGGCGTGGGTCAACGGGGAGGTAACGCAAACCATCAGCTTCTCATGGCGATACCGGCCGATAGCGGAAGGCGAAGCCACAATCGGAGAGGCTACCGTTGAGGTGGCAGGCAACACATACGCCACCACGCCCATCACCGTGGTCGTAGTACCACAGTCGCAGCGCCCCGCAGCACCGGCGCGCAGGCGCAGCATCTTTGATCCGTTTCCGGACATGCTGACGGAGGATGCTGCTGCGGAGATAGCAATAGCAGAGCGTGATGTCTTCATAAGGGCCACACCGAGTAGCACGACGCCGTACGTCAACGAACAGGTCACCATCAGCTACGAGCTGTTCTTCAGACAAGGAATGCAGCCGCGCAACAGCCGGCTGGCAGATTCCTGGGACGCTGAAGGGTTCTGGCGCGAGGACCTGCCTGTCGAAGGGCGCCCAATGCCGCGAACAAGCATTGAGGACGGTTTGCGCTACAGCTCCATCGTGGTCAAGCGCATCGCGGTGTTTCCAACGCGGTCGGGGTCGCTGACGGTGGACCCATTGCGCATCGCGACCGAAGTGTTTTCGCCTGGGGGCCTGGGATTCGGACGGTCCCTCTTCTCGAGGAGCAACCCCTATCAGCAGATTGAGCGGAACTCTCCCGAGATCAGTATGGACGTCAAGCCATTGCCACCCAACGCGCCACAAGGCTATCGCGATGCCGTCGGCTCCTACACGATGGAGGCCCGGATCAGTCGTGCCCAGGTTGAGGTGGGCGATCCCGTCGAACTGGTCATCCGCATTGCGGGCGAAGGCAACATATCTACACTGGAGGGGCCAGCCGTGCAGATTCCTGGAGCGTTCGAAGCGTATGAGCCGGAAATCACAACGCAGAGCGAATCCACCAGCAAACTTGCGCGTGGCGCGAAGACGTTCACCTACCTCATGGTGCCGCGCGCCAACGGCACCTTTACGATTTCCCCGCTGCAATTCAGCTACCTGGCACCCGCCACGGGCGAATATGTAACCTTGGAGCAGGTCCTTCCGGCTATCCGTGTCAGCGGTACTGCCCCCGCTGCGGTGGCCACCAGCACGCTGGCCACTGGATTTCCTGTGGACGACATCGCTGGTCCGCATATTGCTGACCGCTGGACGGCGTATCCGGCTGTGCCCCTGCACAGGCGGTGGTGGCCCTATGTGCTTATCGTCGCGCCGCTGATTGTGCTGGCTGCGCTGGCAGCCTGGCGTCGTCAGGCAACGCGGATGGAAACCGACGTAGCCTGGGCCCGAGGGCGCCGCGCTCACCCGCTGGCTCGCCGGCACCTGAAGCGCGCCCTGCAGCTAAGCAAGCAAGGTGCACCCCGCGCGCTGTTCGTGGAGCTGGAGCGTGCCCTGATGGGCTTTATCGGCAATCGGGCGAACGTGGCGGAACTGGGACTTACGCGCCCACAGCTGGATGCTGAACTGGCCCGGCGCGGTGTGCCCGGCGACACACGTAAAAAGCTGCAGGACTTTCTGGTCACCTGCGACGCAGCCCGTTTTGCACCGGAGGCACCGGGCCGCATGCAGATGGAGCATGCTATTGCAGTCGCCAGTGAACTGATCGGCAGCATAGAGCAGGGCCTGCGCGCATGAAGCGCTACCAGCATTTTTGTGCATTGAACCTCTTGGCGCTTGCAGCGTGCGGCGTTGCCAGTGCACAGCTGCCGACGGCCATTCAACGCTTTGATGAGGCTACGCACCACTATGCGCAGGGCGAATACCGGGAAGCTATTCGCGGATATGAGGATGTGATGGCGTTGGGCTACGCCACCGGGGCCTTGTTCTACAACACCGGCAACGCCTACTTTCGCGTTGACGAGTACGGACAGGCGCTTCGATACTGGGAAAAGGCGCGCCGCTTGATGGGCGATGATCCCGCGCTGGTGCACAACATCGAGATTGTTCGCGCGCGCATCGGAACGCCGTTTTCGTCGGTGCCACCGCCGTTCTGGGTCGCCTGGTGGGAGCGTATTGTGATGCCCGTGGGCGCTATGCTGTACCTCGTACTTGGAATCCTGCTGTATTTCATTGCAGCAGTCCTGTTCGCCAAGCGCATCTGGACCGGCACACGCAGCGCTTGGCCGCGGCGTGCACGCGTCGGATCGCTGGTCCTTGGGGCTGCGCTCCTGTGCGCAGCCTTCGGTGTGTCCGCCGGTGAAGTCACGGTCCGCAGCGGCGTTGTCGTTACGCGGTCAGTAGAGCTCGCGGAGACCCCGGGTAGTATCGGAACCGTGGATGTTCCGGAGGGCGTGGTGGTGAGCATCAGTGGCCATGCGGATGACCATTACAGAATAAAGCTGCCCAACGGCACGGTTGGCTATCTGCCTGACGCCGCAGTGGGCGAGATTTAGCGAGAATCAGCGAGGCCTGGTGTGGCAGCTACACTTTCAAGGTACATTCCGCTTACAACATCCGTCGGTGCCTGCGTAGTGTGGGGGACCTGTGTAGGGGGAAGCAGCACATTACAAGCGCTCGGCACCACGCTGCGAGGCCGCATTAGGGCGGGTCTGCGAGTGAGGCGATTCGCCTCAATCGCGCAGGGCTATGCCAAGCAGCCGCGCGCCTGTATGCGCGTTACGCTCCCAATCATTACCTTGGGGATAAAGCAAACGTACCTGTTATGAGCAGTCACAAGACTTACACACTTGCGCTTGAGCGCGTAGATGCCGCGGTTACGCTACATCTGGGAGGGCGGGTTGATAGCACCAACGCGTGGGATTTTGACCGCGAAGTGCAGCAGAGTCTCATGGCCACTGACACCGTACTCTTGATAGATTGCGCCAACCTCAGGTATATCAGTAGTGCGGGATTGCGCGTAGCGCTCAAGCTGGCGAAAAACTTCAGGTCGCCCAAGAAGTTTGCGATGTCGTCTCTCTCGTCCAGCATTGCGGAAATAGTTCAGATCAGCGGCTTCGACCAGATCATTGCAGTCTACGCGACTGCTGAAGAAGCAATGGCTGCCCTCTAGGCAGGGTCCTTGTTCTTCAGCAATTGCCGCACCAATGGGGGCGACAACTGCCTTGGGCACGGCGGTGCACACCAGTAGCAAACGGCACCGGTGCATTGCAATACAATGACGACGCAGCCCCCGACGGAGGCCGGATCGGGGCCGCGGTGCGCGGTGCCGTAAAGGGAGTCCCTGGTGAAGCCGTGTGGCGGCTAGTCGGGCACTACCCTGAAAAGGGCTTGCTCAGCGGTATCAAACATCGCCTCCAATACGTCCTTTGCCCGCTTCATCTGCGTGCGCTCCTGCGCGTTGAGCGCGTCCCATGCCGCCTGATATGCCACGGCACGGCGCGCCTGTGACAGCGGACCATGAGCTTGTTCGAAATGCGCAACCGCGCTTGTTGCGATCACCCGGATGTTCTCCTCCCAGACTTCGCGGTTGATCGGCGAGGGCAGTTCCGGCGATGATTGTTTCATGGCAGGCGGCTAACGTGCTGTGCAGGATCAATGATCAATAGGTTGAGCAAGACACTGCATCATAGGTTGTACGCGGCACGTCCAGTCTAAACATAGGCAGCACAGGTTCGCGGCTCTGCCAACCGCTACTGCTGCATAGCTTCGGCGACGGCCTCATCGGCGATCACGAAAAGCTCCCGCAGGAACAGTTTGCGCTCATGCCGCACACGGTCCATGAATTCCCAGAGTGTGCGCTTGATCTCCACAATGGCAGTGTCGCGTACTGAACTGGCGAGGGGCCTCCCGCGCGCATATTCGTACTTTTCAACGACAAAATCAGCCAGGTGGATAATGTTGTCTGCTACAATGCTGTTGTCAACAGCACTTCTCAACGCATCGATCTCAGCATCTGGGATCAGTCTACTCATTGGTTGCTATTCGTAGCAGCCTGCGATGGAGGAATACGGCCTGAACCGGAACCCTTCACAGCCGGCTTGTTGCCGGCTCCCGGTTCAGACCTAAGGTACGCACAAACCGAAGTACTGTGGTGTACAAAATGCGGCCGTGCTACGCGTTGGCGAGCGCCTGCTCAGCAGTATCGAAGATCGAGATGATTCGGTCGAATCCGCTGATTGTTATGATCTCGGTGATGTTTTCGGTAAGCCCGCACAACGCAAACCGCTTCGGTTTGCTGAACGCCTTGGCCAGCTTCAACATCACGCGCAGGCCTGCACTGCTGATGTAGTGCAGGCTCGAACAGTCCAGCACGAACGTTTCGTCGGTGCTCAGGACGCCGGTGTGCACCTCCTGGTCGAAGTCAAACGCGTTCCTACTGTCCACGCGCCCTGCGATCCGGACCACAACGGCTGTACCGTCGCGCTGCCAGTCTACCTTGTGAATCGGTTGATCATTCATGAAACAATGACACCCGGTCTAGTTTAGCGTAATGCCTTGAGAGCGTGCACAAAGGCGCAGCCGTGTTGATGTTGCAGATTCCAATGGTCGCGGCTGAGGCGAACCTCTGCGGCAGCACCGGCAGGCAGCATGTACCTCTGCCACCGCTTCGCTTGCGCGGAACGCGCGCCTGGCGTTCCACCGTTCCGATTCGGCAGCTTCGCCGCGAATCTGCACGGAGTTCACGACTGCCAAGTCTCTGATGGTGCCAGCAGCAATACGCAACGGCATCTCCTTGCAGGCAAAACCAACAATTTATGGAATTTGGCACATACACATAATTGTAACGTGCGAGGCAGCAGCTACGTTCCTTGTCGGAGCAGATAGCACCGCACCCTGCGCAAGGAAATACGCAGGATGCAGTGCATCAAGCCTTGCCGCGTGTGATGCCTGCTCCGTCTTGGCTTCTGGTCGCCTGCCGTTGTTCTGGAGCGGCCCCGATCGTACGTCTGCCGGCTTGAACCCTATCCTATGCCCGAGTAGTATCATTCGGGTGCGGCGTCGCGCCGCCATGATCGCATCTCTTTACTGCCTATGCATGATGGCCGGTCCAGGCTACCTTGTTTCAGCACGTAAGTACCGCCCGCGCCAGTTCGGCGAACTGGTGGTGCAGGACCATGTCGCGCGTACGCTGCAGAATGCGCTGAAACGCGACAGGCTTGCCCATGCCTACCTGTTCAGCGGACCGCGCGGAGTAGGCAAGACCACTGCAGCCCGAATTCTGGCCAAAGCCGTCAACTGTGAGACGAAAGGTCCAGAGCCATGCCGGGACTGTGCAACGTGCAAAGACTTTGAGGCGGGGCGCAGCTTCTCCATTTTTGAGATTGATGCGGCCTCCAACAACAAGGTGGAGGATATCCGCGACCTCCAGGAAACCGTACTTATTCCCCCGCAGGGCGGACGCAAGAAGGTGTACATAGTCGACGAGGTGCACATGCTCTCCAAGGCTGCCTTCAATGCGCTCTTGAAAACGCTGGAGGAACCCCCGCCGCATGTGCTGTTCATCTTCGCAACAACGGAGCCGCACAAGGTGCTTCCAACCATTCTTTCGCGATGCCAGCGCTTTGATTTCAAGCGGATCCCGGTGCCGGACATGGTTGCGCACCTTCGAAAGATATGCCAAGAGGAAGGCATCACTTCGGATGAAGAGTCGCTGATGCTGTTGGCCCGCAAGGGCGACGGCGCGCTGCGCGATGCGCTTTCGGCTTTTGATCAGGCCGTGGCACTGCTTGGCGGCGAGTTGGAGTACGGCGCTTTGTCGGCGGCGCTGGGCGTGGTGGATATCGACCTCTTCTTCGAAGCCACCGACCATGTTCTACGCCGCGACCGTGCGGGCATGCTGCGCCTGGCCAACACCCTTATCGGCGGCGGATATGATATACAGGAGTTTCTGGGAGGCCTGGCAGAGCACCTGCGCAATTTGCTCGTCGCCAAGAGCCTGCAGGACCCCGCGCTCATAGAAGCCTCCGAATTCGTACGGCAGCGGTACATGAAGACCAGCGCTGCCTTCGCTGAGGCCACGCTGCTGCGCCTTCTGATGGCCGTTGAAGAGGCGCAGCGCACCATCGTAACGACGACGTATGCGCGGCTTCGGCTGGAGCTGGCGCTTCTTAAGATGGCCAGCATGCAGGATGCCCTGGTGCTGACCGAGGCACTGGAGCGGGTGGATGAACTTATTGGGCTTGCCAAAGCTGGCCGTCTGCCGTCCGGCACCGATCCTGCCGTTGCGCCTGTCGCCCGGGGCGCTAAGGATCCGCGACGAGCAGAAAAGAAGCCGCGCCGACGCAGCGATGTACATGCAGGTACAGGCCCTGAGCCCGCGCGGCCACCAAGCAAGCGCACCGCGGCACCCACGCCAGGGCGCGAATCAATCAAGCCGCAAGGCGCAAAAAAAAAGCGTTCGGTCTTGGGGGAGCCAGCCTTGGCGCGCGCAGCACAGCATTCCAGCGAAGGCGCGGCTGGTGCTGCTTCTGAGCCCGTTGTGGAAGAGCCGAACGCGTTTACCACACTGTGGCCCGAAATCGTAAAGGACGCCAAGTCCAAACCCCAGCAGCTCGGTCATATGCTGGAGATGGCGAAGCCGCTGCGACTGCGGGACAAGGTGCTGTACATCGGTGTGCCGGCGTCGTTTCAGCAGGAGTGGCTGGAGAATCAGGTGGAAGAAACGCGCGCTTGTCTTAAACGGCCCGGCGCTCCCAACTTCGAACGGCTGGTTTTCGAGGTGGTGCCGGAGCTTCGCAGCGCCGACGGGCACCGGGATGACGACCTCGGATCCCACCTCAAACGACGCATTCAGAACGAACCGGTCGTCCGTGCCGTGGTAGAGAAGTTCGACGCAGAAACAATCTGGTGAGACAGGCCCGGCACGCAAAAATCAAAGACATTATGATGAACATCTTGGGTAAGTTGGCCCAGCTCCAGCATCATTTGAAGGAGGCTACCGCCAAGCTGGAGACCATCGAGGTCACGGGCGAGTCCGGCGGCGGCATGGTCAAGGTCACCGCAACGGGCTTGCAGCGCATCAAGTCTGTAAAGATTGAAGAGGCGCTTCTGGAGGCTGGCAACCGGGAGATGCTGGAGGATCTACTGGTCGCGGGTCTGAATCAGGCCCTTGAGGCCGCTTCAGACAAAGCACGCCAGTCTGCGCAGGAGACATTCGGCGGCATGATTCCGCCCGGCATTGATCTAGGCGGATTAGTCCGGTAACGCCGACGGGTCTTCATGCGTTATTCGTCGGAGTCAATTGAGTCGCTGGTGGAGCAGTTTTCACGGCTGCCCACCATCGGACGTAAGTCCGCGCAGCGCCTGGTCGCCCATGTGCTCAAGATGACGAAAGAGGATGTGGAGCGCTTTGCCAAAGCGCTCCTAGCGGTGAAGGAACGCGTAAAGCGGTGCTCCATCTGCCAGAACGTCACGGATGATGTCCCTTGTGCACTTTGCCGATCCGACAAGCGCGACCAGGGGCTCGTATGCGTGGTTGCGGAATCCAACGATATCCTTGCATTAGAGCGCACGGGGGAGTATGTCGGGGTGTACCATGTTTTGGGCGGGGTGATTTCACCACTGGACGGCATCGGCCCCGATGATCTTCGAATACGCGAGCTCATCCAGCGCTTAGGGCCCGACGCAAAACACGTCATCCGCGAGGTGATCCTGGCTGTCAACCCCACGGTCGAAGGCGATACGACAGCCTTTTATCTGGCGCAACTGCTTACGCCGTTTGGCGTGCAGGTGACGCGACTGGCCCGCGGACTGCCCGTTGGCAGCGACTTGTCGTTCAGCGACGAGGCGACCCTCACCCGTGCGCTCGCGGGGCGCGGCCCGTTGTAGCACCGGTGCCTATCGGCGTACCAGCATGCCGACGACCACGACGACGACGGCCCCTATGACGTTGTGCCACAGGAAGGATACTTCCGGAAAACCAAAGGCCACGGTCGCCACGGCTGCCATACCGGCCAAGAGTCCTGCAAAGGCGCCCCAGCCCCGTGCGGAAGGAATCATGGCCAGCAGGAAGGCTCCCAGAATTGAGCCGTAGAAGAAGGAGCCGAACCTGTTGACGACCTCAATCAGCGAACCCAGCGTAGCCGCATACGTCGCCACGCCGCATGCGAACAATCCCCAGAATCCGGTTGCGATCTTGCTCACTGCCAAGAAGTGGCGGTCGGACCCTTCGCGCCTGATCCAGCGCCGGTAAAAGTCAACGACTGTGGCTGTGGAGAGCGAGTTGAGCTCCGCCGCAATGCTGGACATGGCCGCCGCCATGATAGCGGCGATGAAGAGTCCTGCGATACCCAGGGGCAGCTCCCGCAGCGCGAAGCTGGGTATGATGTAGTTCACGTCGCGGCTCGATTCGCCGGTCGCGTCATGTGCGAGGTCCAACGCTCGCTGGCGGATGGAAGCCACCGCAGCCTCGTGGCGTTCGAGATCCACCTGGGCGGCACGGTCCATGGCGACGGCGCGTGCCGCCTCTTCGCGCTGAACGAAAGCCTCGGCAAAGCGCGATTCCAAGTCCGCATACTCCTCGCCATACTGTGCCCGCACCTTGGTCTCATGGGCTGGATTGTACAAGAGGGGCGGCGCTGTGAACAGGTAAAACACGAATACCAGCACTCCGATGAGCAGCACCAGGCCCTGAAGCGGGATCTTCCAGTATGCGCTCATCAGCAGCGAGCTGCGCGCCTCATCCACGCTGCGCGCCGCCAGGTAACGCTGCACCTGGCTCTGGTCGGTGCCGAAATACGAAAGCATGAGGAAGGTGCCCCCCAGAATACCCGACCAGAGGGTATAGGTCTCGGTGAGGTTGAACGAGAGGTCGAAGGCCTGCAAGCGCCCCGTAGCGCCTGCGATGCGCAGCGCCTCGTCAGGGTTCACGGGCATCTTGACGAACAACACCACGGCGACCGCTGCGAGGGCGACGACGATGAGAACCATCTGTTTCACATCCGCCCAGGCGACCGCCTGGATGCCGCCAAACATGGTGTAAAGCACGGTCGGAATCCCGATCGCCGCAACGCACCACAAGAGCGGCCACCCGAAAATGGCCGAAAAGACCACCGCGGGTGCGGCAATGATGGTGCCGCATGCCATGCCGCGCGACAGCAGGAACAGAAAGCTCGTAAGCGACCGCGTCGGTGCATTAAAGCGACGTTCCAAGTACTCGTACGCGGTGAAGACTTTGCTCCTGTGCAGGAAGGGGACCAGCGTCACCCCCAGGATCACCATTGCGATGGGCAGCCCGAAGTAGAACTGTATAAATCGAATGCCGTCGGTTGCACCTTGCCCCGTGGTCCCGATCATGGTGATGGCACTGAGCTGCGTAGCCATGACGCTCAGCCCTACAGCCCACCACGGCAGGGTCTGGTTGGCCAGGAAGTATCCTTCAATGCGATGGGTGTCGCGTGATCGGCGCAGCCCGTCCCAGACTACGTAGACCAGATAAATCGCAACGACAACCCAGTTGATCCAGTGCACCTAGAGACCGTATATGGTTTGCAGGATCCACAACAGACCGAGCGCTGCGGCCTGCACCACCAGCACACCAAGCAGCGTGCGCCAGAACTTGCGCTGGGATCGGGCTTCGCTAAGCCATCCTTTCGTGTTTTCCGGTGCACTCATCGGCGTTATCCGTACAGGCGCAATGTAGCACCGCTCGAAGACTTGCCGGCAGCACTGCACAGGAACAGCGCGGCGTCTACGAGGTCCTTCGCCGGTACGCCGGCTCCGTCCTCTTCCCCATAGGTGATCACACTGGGTGCCAGGGCATGGGCCGAGATGCCGTGCGCCCTGTACTCGTCCGCGGCCGCTTCTACAAGCCGCATGACCCCGGCCTTGGACGCGGCATAGGCGGCTTGCTCCGCCCGAGCTCCATCCGCACCCTGGGCCGACGTGATGGCAATAAGGCGACCATCTCCTGCGGTCATCAGTCGCAAGGCCGCACGGAAGCAAAGGAAGGTGCTGGTAAGATTGGTCTTCATCATTTGCTCCCAATCCTTCGGGGTTGTGTCTGCGAGCGGCTGGGCGCGCCAAGTACCTACGGTGTGCACAAGGGCAAAGATACGGCCATGGCGCCGGCCAATGGCATCGAAGATTCTCTGAACATTTTGTCCAATGGTGAGGTCTGCCTCAAAGTCCTGGCCCTTGCCGATGGCGACCACAGGATACCCGTTGGCACGGAAGCGTGCCGCCATGCGGGAACCCAGGCGTCCTGCAGCGCCAGTGACGACGACAACGGATTCCATGCGCCGCTACGGCTGATCGGCCGTGGTGTGGTCGTGCACGATGCGCCAGTCGCCTTCGGTTTTGACCAAAACCAGCGTAAACAGGCCCGTGGGATTATCTGACACGCGTGCCAGCGAATAGGCCCCGAACACCACGGCATGGGCGGGGCCAAGCAGGTCGATGTCCCGCAGGTCAAAAGTCAACGTGCCCATTGCAGCGCGGTCAGGATAGGCATGAAGGTACCGCTGAAGTGTATTATCCCAGCCTAGGATTTCACCGGAACCGCCCACAAAGCGTAGCGTGTCGGCCTTGATATACCCCTCCATGAAATGCTCAATGCGGCCGGCATTCCAGTCCGCTTGCTGTGCCAGAAGCAGTGCGCGGATGGCTGCTTTTTCGGCTGTTGTATCGACGGCCGTAGCCGCAGGGTCGGCACATCCGGCTAGGCAGCCGAGGCTCCAAATGAATATGAATAGCGTACGCATGGATGCATCAATTCTAAAGCCCGGCGGCGCGCCTGTGAACATGCTCCATCACTAGGCGTTAACGCCCACTTGGTCGCGCAACCCTGCAAGTGTAAGACATCACGATCACAAAAGAGACGCTGCTTGGTCATTTCCTGCTACTATTGACCACTTCTTGAAGTAACTTCGCGCGCGTTGCGGGCATATGCAGGAATCGGTGCGGCCATCTGAGCCGCGGCACAGGCTCGCCAGCTTGGCCGTGGGGGCAGTCTTTTTGTGTCTGGCTGTGTCGGCGGCGCAAGGCGAGTTCGCGCGTGTCCAGTTTCAGGGACGAGCGGCGGGGTTCATAACGCGTGCGGACACGGACACCGTAGGCCTGTATCAGGTGGACTCGATGCTGGCCTTCATCAGTGCGCTTGGGGTGGATTCATTGCGTGCGCTGGTGCGCGCGATGGACGACTCGGTGCTCAGCGTGCTGGTAGATTCTGTGGCGGGCGATACAAACGTCCGCGTGGACCGGTACCTGTCCGCACTGTATGCACGGCGATACACGGCCTCGGTCTTTTCTCCAGAGCGCCGCTCCCTGGGTGCGGAGCCGGTGTCCTCGCTGCGACATCGGCTGACGCTGGACTCCCTGCAAATGCGCTATTTGGCGCGGGAGCAGATTGCGGGAGGTGATGTGCGTTACCCGCTCATCCTTACGCGTTCGCAGTATCGGCAAGAGAAGCTTGAGGCAAGCCTGGACCGCAACTGGCGCGATTTGATTGAGCGTCGCCAGCAGCAGAGAGGCTACGAGCGGCGTGGCGGGCTCGGTTACAGCATCACGGTGCCAGGCGGGCGGCAGAGCGGATTCACGACCATCTTCGGCAAGAACACAGTGAACCTGCGCGTAACCGGCAGCGCGGACATTCGACCTGGGTTCGTGTACAACAAGAGCGAACAGCAGCTGTCGCTCGGGCAGGGCTCGCGCATCGACCCGTCGTTCAAGATGGACTTGCGCCTCGGCGTATCGGGCACCATCGGGGACAAGATGAATGTGGAAGTCAACTGGAACACCGAGCGTCAGTTTGACTACCAGAACCAGTTGAAGCTGCAATATAACGGGTACGAAGACGAGATCATTCAAAGCATAGAGGCGGGCAACGTCTTTCTGCAGACGCAGTCCTCGCTTATTCGCGGCGGGCAGAGCCTGTTTGGC
The DNA here is from genome assembly GCA_951812585.1 of Rhodothermales bacterium. Lineage (GTDB taxonomy): Bacteria > Bacteroidota > Rhodothermia > Rhodothermales > Bin80 > JAAXGV01. The sequence continues at coordinate 2,270,154 of OX638318.1, forward strand.
CTCAAGTCCGAGCTGCAGATGGGCGGGTTCAGGCTTACGACCGTCGCCAGTCAGCAGGAAGGCCAGTCCAACACGCTTTCCTTGGAAGGCGGTGCCGAAACAACCGAGTTCGACCGGAAGCCCACCGACTACAATGAGCGCACCCATTACTTCCTGTCCTACTACTTCCGCAACCGGTGGGAAGAGGCGCTCAGCGCACCGCCGAACATCATCCTGGATGCGGTCTTTTCGGGAATCACCAAGATCGAAGTATGGAAGCTGACGCCGGTATCGCCCGAAGAGAAGAACATACGCCAAGTGGTGGCCATGGTGGATCTGGGGGAGAATCAGGAGATTGTTCGCGCTGCGGACAGCTTTACCGAGCCCGACCGGCCCCGGCCTGATATAGACCAGTACACCGATGTGGAGCTTGCTGAAAAGCTTCGACCGGGGGACGCAGTGCCCCGCGATTACCTGACATCTGATGAGATGGAGCAGCCCCTGGCCAAGGTCGACTTTCAGGTGGGCCAGTTCAAGCTCCTGCAGGAAGGGCGTGAATACGATGTGGATCCACTTTTGGGCTACATCACACTGAAGCAGCGCATGCAGGAAAGCGAAGCGCTGGCGGTGTCCTTTCGGTATCTGGCGGGGGGACAGGAGGTACAGGTAGGCGACTTCTCTTCGGAGACAGGCGGCGGCGACAACAGTCAGACGGGTGACCGGATCGTGCTCAAGCTCTTGAAGCCGGTCAACCTGCAGCAGCCAGCCAATCTTGGCGAGCCGGAGCAGCTCAATCCGGCGGCCTGGTACCTGGAGATGCGTAACCTGTACCGCCTGGGTCGCGGGCTGATGGCTTCGGAATTCATACTGGACATCGTGCACGAGCCGCCTGGCAGGGCCGCGACCAAGACGCTGGCAGGCATCACGGGGCAGGAGACCCTCATCCAGGTACTTGGACTGGATCGCCTGAACGAAGATGGTGCCAGGACGCCGGACGACCTTTTCGACTACCTGAACAACTATTCGATCATTCCCGGCGAAGGGCTCTTGGTATTCCCATACCTGGAGCCCTTTGGGCATCGGATGGAAGATTTGATCAACGCGAGCGGACTGCCAGAAGAAGAAAAGAAGCTGGCGCGAGAGGCATACGTCTTCCGCGATCTGTACACCAAGAAGCAGATCAATGCGGTGCGCAACACCAAGCTGAACGTGTACCGCATACAGGGCTCCTTCAAGGGAGGCATTCCTTCGTCCTACGATCTCGGTACCTTTGCCGGCATTGTTCAGGGTTCTGTGCGGGTCACCAGTGGCGGTGTTCCCTTGACCGAAGGCACAGACTTTGTTGTCGACTACGGGGGCGGCACCGTCACCATTATCAACAACGCGTACCTGACCAGCGGCCGCGACATCGCCATCGAGCATGAGGAAAACGCTTTGATCAACCTGCAGAAAAAGACGCTTCTGGGGGCCAGGCTGGACTACTCAACCGACGAGCGGTACGAGATTGGCGGCACGGTGATGCGCATGAAGCAGAAGTCCATCACCGACAAGTTTCGCATTGGCGAGGAGCCGATCTCCAACACGATCTGGGGCGTGGACGGATCGCTCGAAATCGAGCCGCGTTGGCTTACCCGTGCCATTGATGCGATTCCACTGTTGCAGACCAAGGAAACCAGTTCCATCAGCATCCAGGGCGAATTCGCGCAGCTCCTGCCCGGGCGCTCACTCACCAACGCTTTTAAGGATGAACGCCGGGACCTGCGCAGGCAGGGCCGCGACTTCTACGCGGACGAGCACGGGGGCACCTCCTATGTCGACGACTTCGAAGGCTTCGAAAACTCCCTGAGGCTCACGCGCCCCGGGGCCTGGTTCCTCAGCAGTGCCCCGGTGGTGGGTGCGTTGCCAGACGACAGCGATGCCGGCGGGGAGCTTTCGAATGATCAGCGGGGCGTCATGGGCTGGTACACCTTGAACGACCGTGCACTGATCCAGCTCGGCGAGCCAGCGGATCCGGCGGTAAGCCTGGTTTCGCCGCAGGCCGTCTTTCCCAACCGCGAGGCTTCGTCGCAGGAGCGCATCCTTCAGACCCTGGACCTCTTCTTCACGCCGCAGCAGCGCGGACCCTACAACTACAACATGGATCTGGGTGCCTATCTGGATGATCCACGCGCGGCATGGGGCGGCATGACGCAGCGCCTCTCTGAAGGCAACACCGACTTCACCTCCAAAAACATCGAGTTTGTCGAATTCGTCTTTCAGCCGTTTCCGTCGGGCACCGACGCGGATCCCGACGCGCGACTCATAGTCGACCTTGGGCGTATCTCTGAAGAGGTGGTGCCGGACAACAAGCTCAACACGGAGGATGGACTCTCAACCACCGAAGGGGGCCCGGTAGGCGTCCTGGCGCGCCTTCCTACAGGGCAACAGAACCAGGTGATCAACACCATTGCCGAGGGGGAGCGAATCACGGAAGACCTTGGACTGGATGGCTTAGCTTCTTTCCCGGATAACAAGTTTGAGCGCGAAGGCGGCTTGGGCACCGAGCAGCAGCACTTCCAGGACTTTCTCGATGCGCTCGCGACGACCAACAGTGTCCTGCATCCAGATGCGCTGGCGCGCGAAAGAGAAAAGGCCAAACGTGATCCCTCAGGCGACGATTACCATTACTTTTTGGATGAGACTTTCTTCGCCAACAGTGCGTACTTCCCGGGAGGGGCTACGGTGCAGCAGCGTTTCTCGCACTTCTTTTCCGGCCACGAGCTCAATTCGTTTGAAGCCCAGCGGGAACTGTCTGATTCAGCGGAGCCTACGGGCAACGCGCGTCTGCCTGATACGGAAGATTTGAACCTGAACTCCGCCTCCGACGCGGAGAACAGCTTCTTCCAGTACGAACTGCCCTTGAGCCTGGCCAAGCTGGACGAGCTGGCCGATCCCGACCGCACCGATGACTTCGTGGTCAACGAGATCGAAGCGCGCGGCGGCGGCGGAACAGGCTGGTACCTGGTGCGCATTCCGGTCAAGGAGTTTACCCGGCGGGTCGGCAACATTCAGGATTTCACCCTGATTGAGTCCATTCGCCTGTGGACGACGGGGCACACCGAGCCGATCACGCTGCGTTTCGCCACGCTGGAGCTCGTCGGCAGCCAGTGGCGCACTTCGGAGGAGGTCAGCAAGCGGAGCGCGGACGACGAGGAACTGCCCATGTTGGATCCGTTGCTCGCAGGCACCATCAGTATTGAGAGCGTCAACAACGAGGAAAACACCGTATACGAGATTCCCAACGGTACCGTGCGGAGCCGCATCCGGGAAGCGCAGTCCGGTACGGTGCGCGATGCGCGGGAGCAGGCGATGGTGCTGCATGTGGAGAACATCCAGCCGGGACGGCAACTGGCGGTGTTCAACACCTACGGCGCAGGATTCGACTTTTTGCGTTACGGTCATTTGCGCATGTTCCTGCACCTGGATGGTTTTGCGGATGGACTGCCGCTTATGGAGGAGGACCGGGGAGCGGTGCAGTTTTTCATGCGTCTCGGCGCTAACGAGGTGAATGACTACTACGAAATCGAGATTCCGCTGACGCCCAGCCCGCTCAACATGCTTCCTGAAGAGGCGATCATGCGGAGCGATTACATCTGGAGGACGCGCCACCCCAATCCGGATGCCGAAGGACCGTCTCACATTGACTTGAATTCCGTCAGCATTGAGCTCGGCGTACTGAATCAGCTCAAGTTCAAACGCGATGAGTACATCGATGCGGACGGCATGGCGTTTCCGTCGGACTCTGTGTTCTGGAGCGATATCCACGGGGGACTCCAAGACGTACTGGCAGTGTATGCCGCCCCGGGCACGCGCGTAGGCGTCAAGGGCACGCCCTCACTGGCCCGCGTCACAACGGCTGTGCTCGGTATTCGCAACCCGTCGGGGTCCGAGCGCGTGTTGACGGATGTCAATGTGTGGGTGAACGAAATGCGTGTATCTGGCTATGACTCGGAGGCCGGCATGGCAGGGCTTTTCAACGCAGACATTGAGCTGGCCGACTTTGGGCGTCTCAAAGCGACGGCACGCATGCAGACCGATGGCTTCGGCGGTCTGCAGAGCTCGCTTGGCAACAGGGTTCAGGTAAACGACCTGAACTGGACGGTCAATACGCAGGTCAACATGGATGCCTTTATTCCGGAGCGATTCGGCTGGACGTTACCGGTGAGCATGGAGGTCAAGTCCAGCATGGCTACGCCGCGATTTGACCCTATTCGAGGCGATGTGCGCGTGACCAGCCTGCGGCAGGCCATTGCAGCGGACACGACACTGTCGGCTGACGATATTGCACGGCGTCAGGAGGAAATCAATTTACAAGCGCAGACGCATTCCCAAACGCGCTCGTACACGGCGCGCATACGCAAGGCGCGCTCGCGCTCGCCTCTTTTGCGGGCTACCATTGACGCCACCAGTATTTCATATGCTTTCTCTGAGACGCAGCAGCGCTCGCCGCGCGAGCGGATGCGTTCCTCTTGGCGCTGGAACACCGGCCTGACCTACCGTTTTCTTATTCCCAACGCCCGCTTGCTCTATCCCCTGTGGTTTCTTAGGGACGCGGGATTCCTCAGTGCTCTGGGCGAGATCACTTTCAACTATTTGCCCAGCCAGATCAGCTACGGCTTCACAGCATCGCGCAATTTCAGTGAGTCGCAGCAACGCGTAGATCCGGTGCAGCAGCGCACGCTGGACAGGCCCGTGGATGCTGCGTTCCCTATTCGACAGCAGCACCGGCTCAGTCATGCCCGCAACTTTACGCTGCAGTACAGCCCGTTCGATTTCCTGAGTTTAAACATGGACACCAACACCAACCAGAGTTTGAATGCGTTGGGTGCGGACACGACGTACTCGGTCATCCTGGTGGATTCTACGGGCGCGGAAACACGGCTGGAAGACACACGGCTAAGGAATCTTATAGACGAGGGCACGATTGATAGCACGCAGATCGGGGTGTCCGCCTTCGAGCTTACGCGACTGATCACACCGGGTGCATGGCAGGTAGCCAACCGGGCCTTCGGCGGCGGGGAGGGTCTCTCAGATATCAGGACGGAGTCGTACAGCTCGCGCGCAGGCGCTACATTCCGGCCTCGGCTGAATATTTCTGCCCTGGATTGGCTTTCACTTCAAGATTTTGTATACAACACGAACTTCAACTGGCGCAACGGATCAGTAGGCTACAATACCGGCGCGCACGTCAGCGCTGCGGTAACCTTGCGCGCCGGTGCGACAGCCCGTCCGCTGAGTGTGCTGCGCGACACACCCTTCTATGAACGGATGGAAGAAAGCCGGCGCGCGGCGCAGGCCCGAAAGGTTGGCCGCGCACATGAGCGGGAAACGCGTCGGGAGGCGCGACGCCTTGCCCGTGAGCAGGCCGCCGCAGATACCGTGCAAGCTGATGTGGGCGAAGAGATGGCAGATCCCGTTGAGTTTGAGGAGCCCGTCCAGGAGCCGCCGATTCAAGCACCGCAGCCCCCGGACGCTGCAGCGGCGCCTCCAGACACGACACGGGAGCGCGGCAAGATCAGGCTGCCGGCATTTCTGTCTCCCCAAGCATTACTCCGGCGTTGGTTCTTTGCCGTGACTGGCGTCAGGGAACTCACCGTGAGCTATAGCGGCTCGCGGCGCGCAGAAGGTACCAATATCGGTCGTGTTGGCGAAGACGGCGTCGTTTCTCCGAGTTACAGTCTCTATGATGCCATCATCAACGGCAAGGGACCGCCGATCAGCTATCGCCTGGGCTTTTCCGACACGATAGACCCGATCAACGACCGCATCATCACAGACCAGCTTCAAGTCAGCGACCGGAATACGCGCAGCGACCGTTTCCAGGGTCGTGCAGCGTTGGAGCCATCACCGAGCCTTCAGATCAACTTGGAATGGGAAGTGGAGTACGCTGAGGAGACCTCGCTGACCTACAGGCTTCTGGATGACGGATCGCCAGGCGCTGACACCACGAACGGCGGCGAAAGCGGTGCTACCGTGTGGGCCTTTGGGAGCTCGTACCTTAAGATGTTTCAGCGGCAGCTGAAGCGATACTACGACGCATGTGGTTCCGACTGTGCGCCCGACGGCACGCTTCCGGAGCGGGTGGAATCCAACGTGCTGACCAATGAAACGATCGTAGCGGACTTCATCGGGGCGTACCTGACGGGTGCCAAGGCGCCGCGGCCGGGCGGCGTGCCCTTGCCTTTGCCGGGCTGGCGCGTCAGCTACAGCGGCCTGTCCGACTGGCCCATCATTCGCAGGATCGCCACCTCGGCTGTCTTGCGGCACGCCTTCCGAGGACAGTATAGTGCAGACTTTCGCTCCAACCTTCGCGGCGGAGAGTCCGATGAATACCGGCTTGGCGCTGGCCCGACCATCGGCTACACCATACCTTCTATAGAGGTCGATGCTGCACGCGTGAACAAGCGGTACCAGCCGCTGATAGGGCTGGACCTCTCCCTCGGCGGCGGTATCCAGACCAGCTTTTCGTGGAACCAGACGCATACGTATTCTCTCAGCACCACCAATAATGTCGTTAGCGATACGCGCTCCAATGAGATGTCCGTAACGGCCTCGTACTCGACCACGCAGCTCCGGCTGCCCTTTATGTCGAGCCGGCTAAGCAATCGGATCAATTTCTCCCTGGCCATTTCGCGTGGGCAAGACGATGATCGCAGCTTCTACCTGCGGCGCGCCGTCGAAACGGCCGTTACCGATCCCGAGTTTACTGCAGACATGGCGCTGATTGAGCCGCTTGCCGATGTTTTGACGAAGACCTCCCGCATTCAGATTCAGCCGAAGATCGGGTATACGTTCAGCAATGTGGTCTCGGCCGACATCTTCGTTGACTACGAAAACTTCTTCGGCGACAGTCGCCGCCTGCCTTACACCGAGATTGAAGGGGGCTTTAACGTGCGTGTCAACTTCAGTCACTAGGTCATGGGCATAGCCAATGCCATCGTGTGCCCGCTCGGGCGCGTGGCATATCAGCCCACATGGGCCTTGCAGGAGGCCATCAAAGATCATCTGGTCGCCGGCAGAAGGCTGGCGGAACCGCCGCCCCATGTCGTGCTCCTTTTGGAACATCCGCCCGTATATACTTTGGGCAGGAGCGGTGATGCCGCCCATCTCTTGCTGGATGAACGCCAGTTAGGTGCTTTCGGCGCGGAATTCCATCGGATAGATCGGGGCGGAGACATTACCTTTCATGGACCAGGGCAGCTGGTCGGATACTTCCTCCTCGATCTGGAGCGTATCTTCCGTGATCTGCATCGTCTGATGCGCGCGTTGGAAGAGATCGTGTTGCGTACGCTTGCGGACTACGGAGTCACCGGCACGCGGGTTCAGGGGCGGACGGGCGTCTGGGTGGGACCTTCTGGCAGTGAACGAAAGATTTGCGCGCTGGGGATTCGGAGCAGCCGTTGGGTTACGATGCACGGCATCGCGTTCAATATCAATACGGATCTGTCCTTCTACCAGCATATCGTTCCCTGCGGCATTGTCGACCGCGGCGTGACGTCTCTGTCGCAGGAGTTGGGACGCTGGTGCGACGAAGCTCAGGTGCAGCGCCGCGTAGCGCGCCACTTCGGGGAAGTATTCGATGTCGAACCGACCGTCCTGAATGGGGCGGCCGCCTTTACGTACCTTGCGTCGATTGCGGGTATTAAGCACCTTAAAAACGCGCTTCAGCCGTGGGGGCTGGAGCCCAGCAGGGTACTGCCAGGGCATGGCTGAATCAGCAGACAACTTCTTGCGCCGCTTCTTGCGCCGCCTGCTCGCAGAGACATTGCTCTATGACGAGGAGTACGGTGCCTCGGGCAACGTGAGTCTCATTGACGAACGTACCGCCCAGGAGTGCTACGTGGCGTCATACTTGTCAGAGGAGGCACAATACATCATCGAAAAGGCTACGGATTGGGATTCGGACACCGCCGACGATGGCGTAGGGTATGCTCTTGCCACCGACGCCGAAACGTACCGAACCTGTCAGACCGCCAACGAGGCGGCTGCTACGTTGCTTGCCTTGGCGAAGGCTCACAGGCTGATGCCCAGTTTTGCGCTCCTCTTCGAGGAGCCAGCCTAGATCTGCCTGCTGGCTTCAACCACTCCGGTTTTATGCTCGGCACGATAGGTCGCTGCTATCGGAGCTATGTGCAGTTGCGAGTGGAGCGGCCTCTTCTATCGCGCTCCATCGCACGTCTTGACTTACCGGTGTGGCTCAGGCATTGTGTTCGCGGCCCTGGGCGTAGTGTCCGATGCCTCGCCACCCAACTGAGGATTGTACGATCCCAGCCTCAAAACCCCGCTTCCGCTGCTCAGGTACCGGGCAGGGACAATCGTGACGATGTTCGGTGCGTGAGGGGGGACAACTTGTCCACCAAGGCTGGCGCGCGTCGCTGGCGCGCGTCGCCCTTCACCCGGCCCTGAACACGCCCCAGGCCAGTAATGACCACCCGGCTATCAGGAGCAGGCCGCCGACAGGGGTGATCGCACCCAGCCGGGTGATTCCCGTCAGCGTCATTGCGTACAGACTCCCTGAAAACACCACCACGCCTGCTACAAAGCAAAACCCTGCCGCGCGTATCCATGGCCCAGGCCAGGTGGAACAGGCCCAGCTCACGGCCAACAGCGCCAGCCCATGGACAAGGTGGTAGAGCACGCCGGTTTTCCACCAGCCGAGGCGGTCTGCGTCAACCGTGAGCAGATGGGCACCAAAGGCCCCCAGTACGACAGCGATGCCGGTCAGCAAAGCGCCCAGCACGAAGAACAGACGAGGCACAGGCGACCTACGACGCAGGCGAGCGGATCTGGAAGGGCACAGCCTGACCGTTCAAACGCAGCGTATAATGACCTGCGCTGTACTGTCCTTCCAGCAACACATAGAAACGGTAGGGGCGTCGAACACTGGCGCACAGGGTGGACTGCGCTCTTCGCATCTCCAAGGTCGCGGTGATGATGTTGGCCGTGCGTTCTTGTACAAACGCGTGCAGCTCCATGCAAGCATCGGGCAGCGCGCCCTTGATGAGCACTTCCACATCCACTTGCTGAATGTCCGCCGACACCGCCGGTTTAAATGCGGCCGGTCTCACAATTACGCTTTCAAAAGTGGCAGGATAGTATCGATACGTTTCGCCTTCGGTGAGCGGTGTGATCGTAACAGTATGCGTGCCATCGGGCGCAGGATCGTTGTAACGATGGCCAAACTGCACATCCGGATCTGGAGTGGCGCGACTACCCGTACATCCTGCCAACGTACATCCCGCCAAAAGGAGAAGCAAAAGTGTCCGGCTTCCAACCATTGCTCTAGCGTAGCATCTCAATGTCAGCCTGTGCACTCGTTATGAGCTCATGCGGCGCGTCGTTCCAGAGCCGTTCCAGGTCGTAGAACGCCCGACGCTCGCGATCAAAGATGTGGACCACTAGATCGATGTAATCCAAAAGCACCCACTGCCGGTGCTCCTGGCCTTCACGGTGCCAAGGCCGCTCTTGTGCTTCCTTACGCAAATGCTCTTCAACAGATTCCTGTATCGCCTTGATCTGATTGTCGCTATTTCCGGTGCAAAGCACAAAATAGTCTACTATGCTACTCACCGCCTGCATATCCATGACTACTACTTCCTCCGCCTTCTTGTCCAAGACAGCGTCCACGGCCAAGCGTGCCAGCACCTTCGAGGGCGTAGTATCGTGGCGGTGTTGTGTGGCTGCGATGCGCAAGTCGGGCTATTCCGCGGAAGTATCCACAGCGCCTTCGGCAAAGGGCGGAAGAATCAGGTAATCCTTGCCGATGATCACCGAGGCATCCAGAAAGTAATCCTGGCGCTCCTGCTGCAGGACATGTTCTTCGGTTAATCCGAGTGAGGAAGCGACCTGGCGGGCAATGCTGAGGTTGCCGACACGGTCCACCACCTGCGTCTTTTCGACATCGAAGCTGCGGTGATTGCCCACTTCAACCACATCGTAGCCCTTCTCAATCAGATAGCTGCGCAACGCTTCTGCGGCGCCGCTGACGCCCGCACCGTTGCGAATCTCAATCTGATAAATGTCTTCTGCTGGCGGATACTGGTCAACCGCAGAAACAGCCTGCTGTGTCGGAATGAGCTTGATCTGAATCCGTTTGACAAGCTGCCAGCCCAACCCGAGCACCAGCAGGCCAACTACGCCCAAGGCAATATTCAGTCCGATGATGCGGACTCGCCTACCCATATGCTAGGGGCCTTTAGCGCCAGCCGTCACGCCAGAATGGGTTGCGCGTGTACCCGCGATGACCGTAATACGCGCCATAAGGACTCATGAAGGGATTGCGAAATGCGTAGGGATCCTGGTGCACCTGTATGTTGAGCTGAAACTTCTCTGAGGGACGCCAAGCGATCTCCGCGTTACGCAAGAAGACGCGCGGCCCGGTACGCTCAAACCCCAGTGCGGTCATTGACTGGTTCTGCGGCGAATAGGCTACTGCCACATCGGCCCGCATAGCGAGCTTGTCGCTGAACTGCCAAGCCATGGTGTTCGTGTACATCCCCATGGAGTAGCTGCGACCGCCGAAGGCACCCGCAGACATCTCAAACCCGTGGCTCATCTTGAAGACCGAGGGGTTGAAGATCTTGCTCATCACGGAGCCCAGCGCACCCGTGGCCTCGTACAAGCGTGCCGAAGGGCGCGCGGGAGGAACTGCCTCCCGGAACTGAGCCGCGGCCGGCAAGGCGACGACTGCAACAAGGATCAGAACAGCTACCGTCCTACGCATGAGCATGAGGTCTATAGTTCATCGTACGCATGATAATGTGCCCGCAGGCGAATGTCAATACTCCGTGAGTGCCAATTTGTTCAGGCTGTCCGCGTATTTTCCACCTGCCTATGTCTAATCCCCGTCAACCTTTGCAGAAGCCAGCAGCAGAGCCCCAAAGCGATGCGCGCGGACCCGCTGAAGCCGATGCTGAAGCCGATATAGCGTCGCTCCGGGTTTGCGTCGACGCAATCGACCAAAAGCTGCTGCGACTTCTGAATGAGCGTTCGCATTATGCCAACGTCATCGGCAGGATCAAGAAATCCGTGGGTCTCCCGGTCTATGTGCCAAGCCGGGAGGCGGAAGTCCTGCAAAACGTTATCAGCGCCAATGGCGGTCCACTCGGAAATGACGCGGTGCAGCGGCTGTTTGAACGCATCATAGACGAAACGCGCGCGTTGGAACGGCAGCGTTATCAGGACGACAATATGCGCTGACGCATGGTAAAACGGACACTGCTCATTGCTTTCAGCTTGAGCATACTGGCTTCGGGCGCCGCGGCATGGTTTGTTTTTCTGGCCAGGCCGCCGGACCCGGCGGAGCCCCGGTGGGTTCGGGTGCACACAGGCGCGACGCTGGAGGCTGTGGCGGAATCGCTCCACACGCAAAACCTCGTGGTGCGGCGCGCCGCATTCACATGGCCTGCGAGGGCTACCGGCTGGGGCGCACAGATCAAGGCCGGCTGTTACGAGTTCGACGAGTCCGCCGGTGCCTACGACATCCTGCGCCGCTTGCGGGCCGGTGAGCAGACCGCGGTGTCGGTGATGATTCCGCCGGGGTCGCGCCCGGAGTTTATAGCCCGGCGCGCTGCGCGGCAGATGTTTTTTTCCGAAGAGGACTTTGAGGCGGCGCTCTCGGATTCGGTGCTGGCTTCGGCGCTGGGCCTCGACACGCGGCGTCTCTTCAGCTATATGTTGCCCGACACCTACCATTTCTATTGCACGACCGATGTTCAGGCGGTAATCCGGCGCATCAAACAAGAGATGGATGCGCTCTTTGCCGACGGCTTGGGTGCGCTCGGAGCGAAGCATGGCCTTGATCAGGACGAAGTGATCAGCTTGGCCGCCATAGTAGAATGGGAAACGCAGGTGGAATCAGAGAAGGCGCGCATCGCAGGGGTATATCTGAATCGCATCGACCGGCGCTGGCCCCTGCAGGCGGATCCCACCATCCAGTATGCACTGATCGCCCTGGAAGGCGGCAAGCGGCGTCTTCTGTTTGCAGATTACAAATTGCAGCACCCGTACAACACTTATCTGTACCGCGGTTTTCCGCCGGGTCCCATTACCAACCCCGGGCGGACATCGCTGTTGGCAGCGGCCGATCCGGAGCGGCATGACTACATGTTCTTCGTCGCCAGTCCAGACGGAGGCCATGCTTTTAACGTCACGTTGCGGGGTCACAATCGCGATGCGGCGCGCCTGCGGGCCTACTTGCGTGCAAGCGCGCGGCAGGCAGACTGATAGGCGCCGTGTGCAGGCAGACGCGTCGTGCCTAGAAAGAGTGTGTAAGGCCGACGACTACCTGGTGGCGCGTCACGTTTTCATCAATCTGAAGGACTGCCTTTTGGCGCGGACCGTACCCATCCTCGGGGTATGGCAGGTAGGCCCCGTCAAAGCTTGTCATGCTCCAGCCAATGTTCAGCTGCGTCTGCGGCGAGATCTTGTACCCCAGCCCAGCCGAGTAGTGCAACTGATCGCGGGATAGGCTCGAGCCGTCGCTGAATTCCAGGTCCACAGTAGAGGGATCTGCCTGGTATGCCACGCCCCCGCGGGCCAGCACCTTGCCGAATGCCGCTTCCATGCCCGCGCCTGCGTTAATCGCCACGCCGAAGTTTTCGCTGATGTAGTCATTCAGGTCGTCGAAGTATCCCTCGCTGCCGGCACTGAAGTGCATATTGCGCCACTCAACAAGTTGTAGATCGGCCAGAATCTTGAAGTGGGATCCGTCCAGCGTGACGCCCGCACCCATGCGCCAAGGCGTTCGCAGCCGATAGGAGAAGGTGCCGTTGCCCACATCGCCGGCCTGGTCTCCATAGCGAAGGATGCCGCCATCGTCGAAGAGGGTTTCGTACTCTGCGCTATACGATTCGTCGATGCTCAGACGTGTCGGTGTTTCTATGGAGAGCCCCACGCGCAGGCGATGTCCGACCAATTGCGATACACCCACGCGCAGGTTCACGCCGACCACATCGCTGCCGAGTCGTTGCTCGTAGGTCAAAAAGTCAAAGCCCTCCAGCAGGCTGCCATCATCTTGCAGCACGTTGTAATCCACGGCCGTGTTTTCATTGCGAACGTCATCCTCTTCGAATCGACTCCGAAACTCGTAGCGACCAAACACGATGTTGAGCGATGCACCCACGAACGTGCCTTGTGAGACCTCCAGGCTGCTGCCCAGATTCGCCTCGCTGATGCGGCCGGTCTCTGTTACCCGGCCATGCTGATCGATGGACGACCCTGGGATAACGGCTTCCAGGAACGGGTAAGCCTCTGGATCCTCGTCCAGGAACTCAGGGAAGAACTCGATGAACCCGCCATTGAACGCCGAAAACACCAGGTCATCAAGCTCTTCGAGGTCACTATCTTCACTGAGGAAGTATTCCCCGGGAAAGGGCAAAAAGCTTGTTGTGATGGTACTGACGTTGTTGGTGCCGCTGAACCGCAGGGCGCGTTCAAAGGATGCCACCTGATTATAGGCCAGGCCCATCACAAGTGAGCCTTGGGTGGTGGGTGCCTTGTACACCAGGGCAAGGTTGCCGACGCTCGTGCTTTGCGCGGCAGCGGCATTGGTGAAGCCCGTTGCATCAAATCCATGCGTTCCCGAGGAGGCCTCATCGTTGGCTTGCAGGCCGTGGATCGTGCCGGTGAAGGAAGAGCGTTGGACCAGGGCCAGGCCGGCTGGATTTCCGTACATGGCCGTATAGTCGCCAAAGCCGCCGTAGCCAGCGGTGCCTATGCCGAGCATGCGGGCGCCTACGGCAGGGGCGCGCGTGCTGAGCAGGATGGCGTCATCCACCGTTTGGGCCGTAGCGAAGGGCGTGCCGATGCTCAGCAGGAGGAGCAGGCTGGTGACGAAGGTGTTCTTGGCAAGGCTGGTGTCCATAGCTGTCCTGTACAAAGGTGTTTTTTGCCTGGTGCTGCCGCTGAAGCGGAGCGAGAATATGCGCACCACAAGCAGGTGCGGGGAACCGGATCAGGCTCAGTTGCCGCGGCGCGGTGACCGGCTGCTGGACCTCGAAGCGCCACCTGAGGAGCGCGAAGGGGCTCTTGAGACTGTGCCTCCGGAGCGGCTTGGTGAGGAGCGTGCGGGTGCGCGCGAAGTGGAGCCGGACGACCGTGCTGGTGCTCTGGATGTGCTGCCGGAGGAACGTGCGGGTGCGCGCGAAGTGGAGCCGGACGACCGTGCTGGTGCTCTGGATGTGCTGCCGGAGGAACGTGCTGGCGCGCGCGAGGTGGAGCCCGAACGGCGTGCTGGTGCTCTGGACGTGCTGCCGGAGGAGCGTGCGGGCGCGCGCGAAGTGGAGCCACTGCTGCGCGAAGTCGTTCTGGACACCGTGCCGCGGGTCCGCGTGGTGGAGCCGGACCTTGTGGAGGTGCGACCGCTGCTCGTGCGACTGCGCGTACTTGAAACGCGGCCAGTGCTTCCCCTGGTTGCGGTAGATCCTCGTACACGGCCAGTCGTGCGCGAAGTTGTGCCGCGGGGGGAGACGCGTCCCGTAGTCCGCGGAGTGGTGCGCGTGGTACGCACCCGCGTTCGAGTGGTGGTCCCAGACCGGCCTGATACTCTGGAGGACGATGTAGAGGAAACGCCACGCCCGGTGGAGCCGCGAGAATTGCCGCTAGCGCGCACCCCGCTTCGCCCCGTCGGTCTCGTGTCGCCGTCCGAAGCAGTGGCGGCCACACTACCTGCGCGGCGAACACCACGCAGGGAGGTACTGCCGCCCAGCGTGCTTCCGCGCGAACGCCCATATCCGGCACCCCCCGTCAGTGAACCCCGGCCGATGGTCGGTCCACGCGGGCCGTAATTGTTGTCGCCGTAATAGCCGAAGTACCTAGGGTTGTACCAGCCACCCCAGCCGTATCCATAGCCTCCGCCATAACCGCCCCAGCCGTATCCGTAACCGCCCCAGCCATATCCGTGGCCGAACGACCCGGGATACCCGAAGCCGCCATAGCCAAACGGTGAGAAGAATGGGTTGTACCAGGGATTTCCGAAGCTGAGGCTGATCATGATACCCGAGCTGTACCCGAAGTCGTCATACCACGGATCGTACAGGTAGCTCGGATAGCCATAGAAATGGGAGAAGTACCGACGGTAGCGGTGGGTGTGGCCGAAGGTATAGACATTGTCGTGGTAGTACTTCTCGACCACGACGCTGTCGCCCGTTGCGGTCTCGTACACCGTGATGTCCTCGTAGTCCGGCTCCCGATCCATCTCGATATAGCCCAGCTGCGTGTAGCAACCAGTCATAAAAATCAGCAGCACCACGCACGCGGCAGACCAGGTGGCCGTGCGGATCGGCGTTGTCACTAAAGTAGCCATGTCGGTACGGTTTCAGGTTCGGGTAAGATACTAAGTGTGGCGGTTCATTCCGCAGCGTCAGGCTGTTTCGTTAAACCTAGCCTAAATCGTACGCAAATACCGGACCGCGGGAACGAAACAGGCCCTCCGAAAGCGTATCTTGGCCTCGCAGTGTATCATTACAAACACAGTGTGTTGCCATTCTACTCCGATTAGGGCATGAATTACCGTTCCCTTGGCCGCACCGGCTGGGCTGTCAGCGAAATTGGATACGGCATGTGGGGCATGGCCGGCTGGACCGGGTCGGCAGACGATGAGTCGCTCCAATCCTTGCAGCAGGCCGTGAATCTGGGTTGCAACTTCTTCGATACGGCCTGGGCCTATGGCGACGGCCATAGCGAACGGCTGCTGGGTGCGCTGGTGCGCGCAAATCCGACGCACCGCTTGTACACCGCGTCCAAGGTCCCGCCCAGAAACCGGCAGTGGCCCAGCCAGCGCATGCACACGCTCGACGATTGCTACCCCCCAGACCACGTGCGCGAATACATTGTCTCCAGCCTGGAAAACACAGGCCTAGATTCCATTGACCTGATGCAGTTGCATACGTGGGAAGATGCGTGGCTGGACGACGACCGCTGGATACAGGAGCTGTTGCGCCAAAAGGGGCAAGGCATGATCGGCGCTATCGGCATCAGCCTTAACCGCTGGGAGCCGTGGAACGGCATCAAAGCCGTAGAAAGCGGCCTGGTCGACTGCGTCCAGGTGATCTACAACATATTTGATCAGAATCCGCAGGACATGCTCTTTCCAGCATGTCGTGCAAACAACGTCGGTGTCATTGCGCGCGTGCCGTTCGATGAAGGCACCCTGACCGGCACCCTGACCGCGCAGAGCGTATGGCCTGAAGGCGATTGGCGCAATACGTACTTCGTGGAAGAAAATCTCACAAGCAGCGTGGCGCGCGCGGAGGCCCTGCGTCCGCTCGTTCCCGAAAAGAGCACCATGCCGGACATGGCCCTCCGGTTCATCCTGCACGAGCCTACTGTCAGCACCGTCATTCCGGGCATGCGAAAGCTGCGCCATGTGCATGCCAACATGGCCGCAAGCGGCAGTCCACCACTGAACGATTCGCTGATGCAGGCGTTGACCAAACACCGCTGGGATCGTACACCCACCGACTGGTCTCAATAGCCGCTACTGCTTTTCAACATCGTTCTATTTAGCAGCATGCGGTTCGCGCTAGCGCTGGTTGCAGCGCTTGGGGCAGTCTCATTATCTCAAGCACAATCCTGGGGCACGGTCACAGGGCAGGTCGTTGATTCCACCACGCAACAAACGCTGCCCGGCGTTGCTGTCGTGGTGCATGGCACAAACTTCGGCACGGCCACCACAGCCGAAGGCTGGTACAGGCTGCAGCTCCCCGTCGGACGGTACGCCCTGCGCTTCTCCTTTCTAGGCTACACCACGCATGTGGACAGCGTCGTGATCACGCGCGACGCGGCCGCATTGCTGTCGTTGTCTCTGGTGCCGGCCACCCTCGAGATGGACCCGGTCGTGGTGGAAACGCGCACGCTGGAAGATGCCGGCGTACAGCGGATAGATCCCGAACAGGTGCGCAACATTCCAACACCGTTCAAAGGCTTTCAAGCACTGGCGTCGCTCTCGGGCGTGGCTGCATCCAACGAACTTTCCAACCAGTACTCGGTGCGCGGCGGCGGCTTCAATGAAAACCTGATCTTTCTCAATGGCTTCGAAATATACATGCCGTTTCGCCCGCGCCAGGGGGAGCAGGAAGGCCTGGGACTTATGAACCCGGACTTGGCCCAGCGCATAACGCTGTATACGGGTGGCTTTCCTGCACGCTACGGCGGCAAGCTCTCTTCGTCGCTCGATATAGAGTACGCTGCGGCCGAGTCGTTGCGCGTATCCGCCAGCGCATCGCTCTTGGATGCGGTCGCATCGGCCTCGGCTACCCACGGCGTGCTTCAATGGAGCCTGGGCCTTCGCAAGGCACAGGCGCGCCGCTTCTTTTCGACACAAGAACTGAAGGGGAACTACCAGCCGGATTACGGCGATGTGCAAGGACTGCTCCGCTACACGTTCCACCCCCGCCATAGCGCGGAGCTTTTGGCACTCTGGGCCGATCATACGTTTGCGCTGGATCCGCGCAGCCGGCGCACGTACTACGGCACCGTCACCGGCAGCGGCGAATCGGCCGATCTCCGTTCGGTCTGGATCCGCTATGATGACCACAGCCAGGAGCGGGATGGCTACGCTACGCAGTTTGCCGGCATGCGCGTGCAATCGAGCCTCTCTTCGCGGCTAACGGCCTTGCACGATGTGTCGGCATTTCGCACCGAAGAAACAGAGCAGTACGACTTGTCGGGAAGCGCCATCATCTATGATGTGGTCATTGATCCAGGCGGCGAAAGCGACATGATTCCGCGTGGCAATGCTTTGCAGGAAGACTTTGCCGACAACCGGGTGCGGGTCACAACCTACACCGCCAAGGGGCGCTATACGCTGCTCGCAGGACAACATGCCGCTGAAGCCGGATGGTCGGTGCGCCGCCTGCAGTTTGACGATCGCATCCGTGAGCATTCCACCGTGGCAGGCCTGAGTACCAGCGGCGATCCGGTCCGCATCGTAGTCGATAGCGTGCAGGGCACGGCCCAATTCAGTGAAGCGCAGGCCAGTCTTTATGCGCAGGACGGCATCCAGGTTGCGCCGAACCTTTTCGTGACTGCGGGGCTCAGGGCGGACTACTTTACCTTCAACGGGCAGTGGACCGTTTCGCCGCGCCTCTCCATGCGCCTGGAATCCTCCGAAAGACTCACGCTTGTCGGGGCTTTCGGCATTTACCACCAGGCTCCAACCTACCGTGAGCTGCGCGGTGCCCCGCGTCCCGGAACCAGCATCATCGCTGCACTGAACCGGGATATCCACTCCCAGCGTGCGGTGCAGGCGGTAGCCGGAGGAGAGCTCTTCCTGCCCGCACGCAGGATCTACGTGCGGGCGGAAGCCTACTGGAAACAGCTGTCAAATATCATCTCATACGCGCTGGAGAATGTGCGCATCCAGTATTCCGGCCTGAATGATGCCCAAGGCTATGCCTATGGGCTGGACATGCAGGCCCGTGGCGAGTTTGTGCCGGGACTGGAAAGCTGGGTCAACTACGGCCTCCTGGTGACCCGCGAGCGCTTTTTACCTGCCCACCGGGCGCCCGGCCAAATGGGCTGGCATCCGCGTCCTACCGACCAGCGACACACTATAGCGCTGTATGTCCAGGACTATATCCCCACGGATCCCTCATGGAAACTTCACCTGAGCGTGCGCTTCGGCAGCGGGCTCCCGTACACACCGCCCATACCGGGCACGCGCGTAGGTTCCATCGTCACGCAGGTACCCGGCAACCGTCTGTCAGCCCGGTATCCGCCGTTTCGGCGCGTGGACTTCGGCGCGACAAAGGAGATTGCGATCGCAGCCATAAGGCTTGACCTGACCGCTGAGATTCTTAACGTCTTCGACATTACGAACACGATTGCCTATGCCTGGGTACCCGATGCTACGGGCCGCTGGCAGCGCCTGCCCACGCGTCTGACCCCGCGCACCATCAACGTGCGGCTCCGCGTCCAGCTCTAGCCGGCAAGGCGGCGGCTGAAAATATGGGCCTGACGCGTCGGCTCGGGCAGGCGGTAGCGTGTGACACTTCTGAGCACAAGCGCCACGGCGTCCTGAAGCACAGCCCGGTGGCCCACGCTCACATAAACAGGGCGCACGCCTGCGCGCGTGCGCACAGCCGCCCCCAGAACCTCCTGCGTCTTGGCGTCCACGAGCGGTGCAACGGCCCCCTTGTCCGGAGCCAATGCGCCGAAGGTGCCCACATAGGGTCGCTTGGCTACGCCCACAGCGGGTTTGTCGAGAAGCAGGCCCAGATGGCACGCGAGCCCAAAGCGCCTGGGATGGACCCGGCCGTGACCATCGGTCATCAACAGATCAAACGGCGTGGAAAGCTTTTGCAATGCACGCAGAAGCGGGGGAATCTCCCGCCATGCCAGTAGCCCGGGCACGTATGGATAGGCGACCCTGCCAGTATCGAAGGCCCGGTCTATCACGGCGTACGCCGTCGTTTCAACAACGACCACAGCCGCGTGCGCTATGCCACCTTTGATGCTGACATCTGTCCCTGCTATCGTTTGAACCGGACGCTTGAGTGGCTCCTCCCGGACCAGTTCCGCCAGCTCCTTCTGCAATGTGATCGCCTGTCGAGGCAAGAGATCCCATGGATATGCGGCTGGCACTTTCTTTCGGCCCGGGGCGTTTAAAGAACCATGGGAAGGTACGCGTTCGCGCTCATAGTGCTGGTGATGCCGCAGCCGACAGCGGCGCAGCCTTCACCAGGGAAGGCTGCAGCGCTCAGCGTGCTGCTCCCGGGCCTGGGTCATCGCTATGCCAATGAAGGCAGCTGGCGCGGCACAGCCAGCATGTTGGTGCTCGCAGAAGCGGGGTTCTGGCTGGGCGTGTTGGGGAGCGAGTGGCAGCGAGGTCAGACGGTACAGAGTTACCGTACGTACGCTGCAACGTATGCGGGTGCGCAGCTGCAGGGCAAAGATCGCCGGTTCTTCGTTACGCTCGGCAACTACCTGTCGTCGGATGCATATCGGGAGGATCGCCTGCGGCAGCGGCGCTGGGATCAAGTCGGCTACGTCAACGATCCCGCATTCCGGTGGCAGTGGCGCTCAGAAGACGAAATGGCTACGTATCGAAGGCTGCGCAGCGCAGCCGATTCGTGGGCGCAGCGCAGAACAGTATTCATTGCCACGCTGGTGGCGAACCGTATCCTGGCGGTGCTCAGTGCGCTGCGCAGTGCCCGGCGGCACCGCAGCGCCTTGGCAGGGGTGTCCGTAAGCCTTGTGGGGCGGGTGCCGGTAATGAATATCGCCATGCAGCTTTAGCATGCGTCTTTTCACGTCGCAAGCCGTACTTTTCAGGGTGCGGGTCCTTAGCTCAGTTGGTTAGAGCGCTACGTTGACATCGTAGAGGTCGATGGTTCGAATCCATTAGGACCCACTGTTTTATTTTGGTAGTGCGTGGCTTAAGCTGCCACGCACTGTGCCGGTAACCAGACGAGAGGAATACTATCGTAAGAAGAGCTAGAACGCGTATCAATGCGGACATCCGCGCGGAGAAGGTGCGGGTTGTGGACCCCAAGGGGAAGCACGGGATCTATTGGCTCAATGATGCCCTTGATATGGCGCGTGAGCAGCAACTGGACCTCGTTGAGATTGCACCGCACGCCGATCCGCCCGTGTGCAAGATCATGGACTATGGCAAGTTCCGCTACGAGCAGAAGAAGAAAGAAAAAGAGAACCGAAAGCGCCAGCAGAGCACGCAGATGAAAGAGGTGCGATTTCGACCGCGGACAGAGCAGCACGACTTTGACTTCAAAGCCAAGCACGCGCGCGAATTCCTGGCGGAAGGCCACAAGGTGCGTGCGTATGTGCAATTCCGCGGGCGCGACATCATCTACAAGGAGCAGGGGATGAATATTCTGCTGCGCCTGATTGATGCCTTGGACGATGTGGCGAAGGTGGATCAGGTTGCGCGCATGGAAGGTCGTCGCATGTACACGATACTTTCCCCGCGAAAGCCCCGGTAGCGTGTCAAGAACAGGTGCATTTTGCGGCGCGGCTGGCAGCCCTGATTCGGGGGAACGCACGGGCCGATGCGGGGTTGTACGTTGACGAGACCAGAATCAAGCGGGGGCCTATGCCCAAGACGAAGACCAATAGCGGTGCCAAGAAGCGTTTTGTGCGGATGACTTCCGGCCGCATCAAGCGTGCAAAGGCGTTCAAGAGCCACCTCCTTACCAAGAAGAGCAGAAAACGCAAGCGAGCGCTGGGCAAGAAGACGCGCGTAGATGCGCGGGATCAGGCGCGTATGCGGCGTCTGCTTGACGGTTAAACGCCAGAGATACCAATGCCAAGAGCACGTAACACAGTCGCCTCGCGCCGCCGGCGCAAACGCGTCCTGAACATGGCCAAAGGCTATTGGGGCGGGCGCAGTAAGATCTACACGGTCGCCAAGCATGCCGTAGAAAAGGGCTTGCAGTACGCCTACAGGGATCGACGCAAGCGCAAACAGCAGTTTCGTCGCCTTTGGATCGTGCGCATCAATGCGGCGGCGCGCCTCAACGGCACCACTTATTCCCGGCTGATGGGAGCCCTGCGCAAGGCGCAGGTGGAGCTTGATCGCAAAGTACTGGCCGACTTGGCGCTCAACGAACCGCTGGCCTTTACGCGCGTGGTGCAGACCGCAAACCTTTAGGACGGATGCGCTTCGGGTTCCCGGTGTTTGGCAGCGCCCTTTCGCTGTAGGGGCGCACGCTTCCTTGGACTCGAACGGCCATAATCCCGCCCCTGCACCGCAGGCTTGGCGGGCTTTTTTTTGATGGCGTAATGGCAGCAACGGCTTCGGATCAGAGCCTGCTGGAAATTGTCGCCGCGGTCCGCCAGGATGTTGAGCAGGCAGACCTAGACAGCGAAGCCGCGGCGGAAGCGTTCAGGATCCGCTTCTTGGGGCAGCGCAGCGGGCTGATCACGGCCTTATTCAAACGCATTCCCACGCTGCCCCGCGGCGACAGGCGCGCGGCGGGCATAGCGCTGAACGGTCTGCACAAAACGGCCCAGGAGCGGCTCAAGGCGGCGCGCGCTGCCTTGAGCTCGGGACGGACGGCTGCGAGGCAGCATGTGGACTTGACCCTGCCCGGGAGGCGTCAACGCGAGGCGGGCTCCATACACCCGCTCACACATGCACTTCGGGGCATCACCGACATCTTTGAACGCATCGGGTTCAGCATCGCAGAAGGTCCAGAGATTGAGGACGACTGGCACAACTTCACGGCGCTGAACTTTGCAGTGGACCACCCGGCGCGCGACATGCAGGACACGCTCTTCCTGCAGGCGTCGGAGGATGGTGCAGGCGGCGTGATGCTGCGCACGCACACCTCGCCGGTGCAGATTCGGTCTATGCTAGCGGGGCGGCCGCCATTCAGGCTTATTGCACCCGGCCGCGTTTATCGCAACGAGACGATCACGTACAAATCCTACTGCCTCTTCCACCAGGTGGAGGGATTGGTGGTGGACGAAGGCATTACGATGGCGGACCTGAAGCATGTGCTTTACACGTTCGTGCGGGCGTTCTTTGGAGACGATGTGAAGGTGCGCTTCCGTCCCAGCTTCTTTCCGTTCACGGAGCCTAGTGCGGAGCTGGATGTCTGGTGGGATCTTCCAAGCGGCGGGCGTTGGATGGAAATCCTTGGCTCCGGCATGGTACATCCCAATGTTCTGGAAGCCGTGGGCATCGACTCGGAGCGATACACGGGCTATGCATTTGGCATGGGCGTGGAGCGTCCGGCCATGCTGCATTACGGCATAGAAGACATTCGCATCCTCTACGAAAACGATATCCGTTTCCTCTCGCAGTTTTGACACGCGGCGTGCGCGCGTGAAGCATGAAGCTCTCCTGCCACTGGCTTTCCGAATACGTTGACCATCGCCTGGATGCCAGCGCGCTCAGCCATACGCTCACGATGTGTGGCCTGGAAGTTGAAGAAGAAGATGTCCTCCGTGCTGCTGCCGATGGCATTCAGGTGGGTCATGTCCTGCATGTGGCGCGTCACCCGAATGCAGACCGACTGACCGTTTGCCAGGTTGATCTGGGCCAGAAGGACCCGCTGCAGATCATTTGCGGCGCTCCGAACGTGGCCGCAGGGCAGAACGTTGCGGTAGCGACCATCGGGGCCACGCTGCTTCTGCCGGGCAGATCCAAGCCGCTCAAGATCAAGCGGGCCAAGATGCGCGGTGAAGTGTCTATGGGCATGATCTGCGCGGAAGACGAGCTGGGACTTTCGGACGATCACAGCGGCATCATGGTGCTGGACGCGGACGCGAAGGTCGGCGAGCCATTTGGCACCTATCTCGAACGCCGAGGCATCAGTGTGCAGGACACGGTGCTGGACATTGTCATCACCCCCAACCGACCCGACGCCACCTGTCATATAGGTGTGGCGCGGGACATCAGCGCGCGCTGCGATGTGCCGCTTCACCCGCCCGTCGTGGTGATACCCGAAGCCGGGGGCGAGGCATCACGCCAGATAAAGGTTTCCATCGCGTGCCCTGACAAGTGTCGCCGCTATGTGGCGATGGTGGTGCGCGGCGTTTCCATGGGTGATTCACCGCTCTGGCTGCGGCGGCGCCTGGAAGCGATTGGGCTCCGACCCATCAACAATGTGGTGGACATTACCAACTTTGTCATGCATGAGTGCGGGCAGCCGCTGCATGCATTTGACTATGACAAAGTTGCAGATCGTACCATCGTGGTGCGCGAATCCCGGGCGCAAGAAACGATTACGACGCTCGACGGCAAATCGCGCACACTGCCGCCGGGAACGGTGCTCATCTGCGACGGGCAGCGGTCCGTCGCCATCGGGGGCATCATGGGCGGCGAGAACTCGGAGGTAAGCCGCGCCACCACTAGTGTGCTGATTGAGAGCGCATATTTCGATCCAACGGCTACGCGCCGGGCGGCGCGCGCTTTGGGACTCAGCACGGATGCATCCTACCGCTTTGAGCGCGGCGTCGATGCAGAAGGTCAGGCCTGGGCAGCCGCGCGGGCGGCGGTGCTCATGGAAGCACTCACCGGCGGCACCGTCGTAGAGGGCATGGTGGATGCCCATCCGAACCCCGTCGTTATGCCCTCGCTCACCTTGCGCCATGCACGCATCCCCAAGATTCTCGGGATCGACATCGCACATGGCGAGGTGGAGCGAATCCTGAAGGCACTGGGCTTTGCGCCATCCACGGCCGGCCCGGATGCCTGGCAATGTGCCGTGCCACCGCACCGCCCCGATGTGACGTGTGAGATAGACCTCATCGAGGAGGTTGCGCGGATCCATGGGTTCGACAAGATTTCCTTGCCGAAAGTGGCCAAACTGCCGGGCATGGCGCCGCGCCAACGGCCTGAAGAGATATTGCGTCGTGCGGTTTATGGCCTCTTGGGCGGGCGCGGATTTCGCGAGGTCTATACCAATAGCCTGCTTTCGAGAGCGGAGGCTGAGCAGTTCTGTGATCCCGTGCTGGCTGCGCGCGGCTCCGTCGTAGAGACGCTTAATGCGGTGTCGCAGTCGATGACGACGCTCCGGCCGAGCCTCGTGCCAGGCATCCTGCAGGTGATGGGTCACAACCAGAACCATGGTCAGGACACGCTCCGCTTCTATGAGTTCGGGCATGTCTTTCACAAGGTCAGCAAAGCGGTGTCGTATGTCCCCGGCTTCTCGGAATATGACGCCTTGATTCTGGCGATCAGCGGGCCCATAGGCCCGCTCGAGTGGGCCGAAAAGGTGCGCACGGGCGACTTCTTTGACCTCAAGGGAGATGTCGAAACGCTGCTGGAATCGCTCCGGGTACCCGGCATTCGCGTTGAGCCTTTTGATTCCCCCACGTCCCTGACCGAGTATCATGCGGTCATCTATTCGGAAAGCGTCGAGATTGGACGGATGGCGCGCCTGAGCGATGCGGTTGGCCGGGCTTACGACATCAAGTCGCCGATCTACTTCGCCGAGTTCAATTGGACCCGGCTGGTGCTTTATGCACGGAGCCATGTGGCCAGGCGTTACCAGCCGATCAGTCGCTTTCCGGCGGTCACGCGCGACATTTCGCTGCTGGTAGATCGCACCGTGACGGCCGGCGAAATGCTGAGCAGCATTCGTGCAGCCGGCAGCAGGCTCCTGCAGGAGGTGACCATCTTTGATCTGTATGCAGGAGATGGTGTGGACCGCGGCAAGCAGAGCATTGCTTTCTCGCTTCGCTTCGGCGCGCAACGTACGCTCCGCGACCGCGAGGTTGATGCAGCCATCCACAAGATCGTACACGCGCTTCATGAGCAGCATGGCGCGCAGTTGCGGGGACCCGGCGCATAAGTAGGGCGTAGTACATCATAAAGTATTACCTTAACTCCGCCTGACTCAGACCGGGAGATGAGCAGCGAATCGGAAAAACCGCCTGCAGAGAAAAAGTCGCAAGGCCGAACACCCAAGGCCGATCTGCCCGACTTTCCGCACATTCGTAGCGCGGAGGCGCTCCAAGAGCTTCGCCATCGCGTCAAGAAGGCTGCAAAGGAGCTGCGTCGACTCCGGCGGGAAAACGCTGCGCTGGCAGCCCGCATCCAGGAGCTGGAGGCCAGGCCCACCAAGATAGATCCCCATACAGCGATGCTCGCATTTGAAGAGGAGCCGAAGCTGCTGCGCTCCACGGTGCAGAGTTTCATCAAGGCCATTGACAACTGCTTGGCGGAAGAGGTGAAGTAGCATGCAGAAGTCCATCAGCGTGCGCATCCTGGGCAGGGATTATCCGCTTAGGGTTCATGAGAAGGACGAGGCGACCATGCGCGCCGTAGCCAACACTGTGGATCGGCGGATGCAGGCCTTCAAGTCGAAGCATCCGGAGCAGCCTGATCTGGTGGCCGCTGTCATTTCCGCGCTGGGTTTGGCGGAAGAAGTCATCGCAACACGCAACACTTCCAACAAGGTGCTCCAGGCCATCGATCTCGAGCTGCGGCTTTTGGATCGAGAGTTGATCGCGGCGCTGCCCTGATACGGGAACCGTTCAAGAGTCCACAAGGTACGCTTGGCCGTTGGGTGTCTGGCATCCGCAGTGGTATTGGCTGTGTTGAACCGACAATGGTATTAAAGGGAGCTGCTCTCCAGACCTGGACGACAGGCCTCAGCCCCGCTTGGGGGTCCCTGCATGGCAGAACCGAGGAAGTCGGAAGGGCTTGGGTCAGTGCCCATCATGTAACCTGGGGTTCTATTACCCGCCACTGCGGATGCGAGGCATGCTGCCTCGCACCTTAGGGGTTGTACGCACCCGCCGGGGTGTATTTGATGAAGCGTATGTATGAGGTAAAACGTGGACGGTATTGTAACTACCGTCCTGCTGTTAGTCGTCGCCTTCGGGCTGGGCATAGGCGTGCAACGGTGGCTCTTGCGGAAAGAGGCCAATGCAATCCTGGAAGAGGCCCGGCAAGCGGCTGCCCGCCATCGCGTGCAGGCCGAAGAAGAGGCGCAGTTGCACCGCAACAAAATCACTGAATCCCGGGCTGCCCTTGACACGGAACGCAAAGCTTTCAAACTTGAACAGGAAGACACGCGCCGCAACTTGAGGCGTCGCAGACAACGGGTTGAAGTCCGTGAGCGGAAGAACCACAGCAGGACCCAGAAACTAAAAAGGCGCAGCACAGCGCTTTTCAAGGCCACTGCTGCGCTGGAGGCGCTTCAGAAGGAGGCCGCACAGGTCAACAGGGTGGCGGAGCTCCTCCGCGCCAACGCCGATACATTGCTGCAAGAGGCTACGACGCAGCGAAGCACATTGGCGGATCAGGAAGCGGACCTGGCGTCCCGTCGGGAGGCGGTGGAGGCAAGTCAGACTGCGCTGCAAGCCCAGATTGAACAGCAGATCAGGCGGCTTGAGGAGATTGGTGGCTTGACGGCCGAAACGGCGCGCGAAGCGCTGAAGGCCGAGCTGATCGATGTTGCAAAGCTGAGAGCCTCTGCGCACATCAAGCGCATCGAGGCGGAAGCCAGGCGTACGGCTCGTCAGGCTGCACAAAAAGTTGTATTGACTGCCATTCAGCGCACTGCAGCCAGTGAATCCGTTGAGAGAACCGTATCGGTCGTGCACTTGGAATCCGATGAGTATAAGGGGCGCATTATAGGGCGGGAAGGTCGCAACATAAGGGCCTTCGAGGCGGCCAGCGGCACCGAGGTGATTGTAGACGATACGCCGGGGGCGGTTGTGCTTTCGTGCTTTGATCCGGTGCGGCGAGAAATTGCCCGGCGGGCGATGCAGTCCTTGGTTCAAGATGGTTGCATCCACCCGACGAACATTGAGAAATTCGTCAACGCTTCGGCCAAGACCATGGAAGAGGAACTGATGGAGGTTGGGGAGCGCGCGCTCATTGATCTGAATATTCACGGTATCCATTCCGAGCTGATTCGTCTGGTGGGACGGATGAAGTTCAGATCCAGCTACGGCCAGAACCTCCTGGCGCACTCAGTGGAAACGGCCCGCATTGCGTCGCTGATCGCGGTAGAGGTAGGACTTGATCCGACCCTTGCCCGGCGGGCCGGCCTCCTGCACGATATCGGGAAGGTAGTCACGGACGCCTCGGACCAGCCGCATGCGCTGGTCGGCGCAAAACTCTGCAAGCGATATCGTGAAGATCCTGCCGTATGCAATGCGGTAGGCGCGCATCATGACGAGATTGAAATGACCGCGTTGATTTCGCCTATCGTGCAGGCGGCCGACGCGATCAGCGGCGCCCGGCCTGGCGCTCGCCGCGCTACGCTTGAAGAGTACATTCGCCGGCTGGAGCAGCTGGAAGATCTCGCAGCTTCCTTTGAGGGGGTAGAGCGCGTCTTTGCCTTCCAGGCGGGCCGTGAGATCCGGGTCATGGTGGATCAGAATCGCGTCGCCGACGCGCGGGCCCAGGAGCTTGCCCGGGACATCTCCCAGCGCATTGAAGACGAGATGCGCTATCCCGGTCAGATCAAGGTCACGGTGATTCGCGAGTTGCGCGCGACCGCCGTTGCCCGATAGGTGCTACCCACAAGGTCATGATGCGCTGTTGGCTTTTACTGTCTTTGCTAATGCTTGGCGCTTGCACTGATAGAGCCGCGCGGCGATTGGAACGTGCGGCACAGCTGTCCCAAGAGATGATCATCGTGGACGGCCACATTGATGTTCCGTACCGGCTGGGTAACTATCCGGAGGATGTCAGCGGCCCCACGGTTGGCGGAGACTTTGACTACCCGCGCGCCATACGGGGTGGGCTCAATGCCCCGTTCATGTCCATCTACATTCCGAGCGAGCGGCAGGGAATACCCGGCGCAGCGCGGCACCTTGCCGATTCCCTCATTGACATGGTGTACGCCATAGCCGCGCATGCTCCTGCACAGTTTGCCGTGGCGACCTCTGTCAAGGATGTTCTTAGCCACAAGGAGGCCGGCCTGGTGTCGCTGCCGATGGGCATCGAGAACGGCGCTCCGATCGACAGCCTGGCGGACCTTCAACATTTTTACGACCGCGGCATCCGGTACATCACGCTGACGCATGCACGAGTGAATCAGATATGCGATTCTTCCTACGATTCCACGCGCACATGGCAAGGATTGAGTCCGTTCGGAGAGCGGGTTGTGGACGAAATGAACCGGTTGGGCATCATCGTAGACATCTCGCATGTCACCGATAGCACTATCCGGCAGGTGCTTCGCCACTCGAAAGCGCCGGTCTGGGCGTCCCATTCTTCGGCGCGGCACTTCACGCCCGGCTGGGAACGCAACATGAGCGACGAGCTCATTGAGGCGCTGGCCGCCCAGGGCGGCGTCATCATGATCAGTTTCGGCTCGACTTTCTTGCGCAGCGGGTTTCGTGCAGCGCAACAAGACATGCGCGACAGGATAGAATCGCAGATGCAGGAGCTGGGTCTGGAGCGTTATGAAGCCGAGGGCGTGCGCTACTTCGAGTCGGAGCGCAAGGCGAATTCCATCGGTACGGTGCGCGATGTAGCCGACCACATCGACCATGTGGTGCATCTGGTAGGCATCGACCATGTGGGGCTTGGATCCGACTTTGATGGTGTCACCGCGCTACCTTCGGACCTGCAGGATGTCTCCATGTACCCGCGCCTTGTTGCTGAGCTGCTCAGACGTGGTTATTCGGATGAGGACCTGGCCAAGATCCTGGGCGGCAATGCGCTGCGCGTGTGGGAGGACGTAGAACGGATAGCTGCTGAACTTCAGGCAGCTCCTGCCGCACCATAGCCCTGGCCGAATGCTGCACCGTCCAGCCCTGGGGCTGGTTGCCCTCCAGCCCGGAGGTCAAGGGCTTGTCAGCACGGCGGTTACATAGGCCAGAGCGTGCTCCTGGTCGATGCGCTCCTGCTGTAGCGTGTCGCGACTCCGCACTGTGATAGTGCCGTCCTCGAGTGTTTGCCTGTCCACGGTGAAGCACAGCGGTGTGCCCACTTCGTCCATGCGGCGGTAGCGCTTGCCGATAGAGCCGCGGTCGTCGTACAAGACGTTGAACATCCCGCGCATTGAATCCGCAATCCTGCGCGCGCGATCGGCCATTTCGCCTCTTCGGATCAGCGGAAACACCGCGGCCGTGATGGGCGCAAGCGACGGCTCAAAGCCCATTACCGTGCGTGGAGTACCATCGACTACTTCTTCGCGATATGCTTCGCAAAGGAGCATCAAAATAGTGCGGTCAAGCCCAGCCGAGGTTTCCACGACAAAGGGCACATAGCGGTCGCCAGTCTGCGGATTGAAGACCTGCATCTTCTTGCCAGCGTATTCCTGGTGCCGCGTAAGGTCGTAGTCTGTTCTGGAGTGTATCCCCTCGATTTCCTGCCACCCGATAGGAAACCGATACTGGATGTCTACAGCTGCATCCGCATAGTGCGCAGGCTTGTCGTGCACATGCCATCGTAGGTTCGCTTTACGGATGCCATTGCTGCAATGCCACTGAAAGCGCTTTTCGCGCCATTCCTCGTACGCCTCGCGCTGCGTGCCCGGCTCCACGAAATACTGCATCTCCATCTGCTCGAACTCTCGCATGCGGAAGATGAATTGGCGGGCCACAATCTCATTCCGGAACGCCTTGCCCACCTGCGCAATGCCGAACGGTACCTTCAGGCGGGCTGTGTCGGCTACGTTGAACGTATTGACAAAGATGCCTTGCGCCGTTTCCGGTCGCAGATAGATGCGCGTGTCGTTGGAGGCCACAGCACCCACGTGCGTCTCGAACATCAGGTTGAACTGCCGCACATCCGACCAGTCGAAAGCACCGGAATCAGGGGATGGGATCTCTTCGTCCATGATGATCGCATGCAGCGCTTTCGCAGGGTTGTCGGCATGCAGGGCGTCCACCAGACGTGCGTGCACGGCATCTGCCTGTGCCACCTTGCCGCGTTTGCGGAGCTTTGCAATGTAGCCCTCGATGAGCTGGTCGGCCTTGTACCGCCGCTTGGACACCTTGTCGTCTATAAGTGGATCATGAAAGGCATCCACATGGCCAGAGGCTTTCCATACCCTCGGATGCATGAGGATGGATGCGTCCAAGCCTACGATGTTGTCGTGGGCGAAGACCATTGCACGCCACCAGCGCGCACTGACGGACCGCTTAAGCTCCGCGCCCAGGGGACCGTAGTCGTAGGTTGCTCCCAGGCCACCATAGATTTCCGAGGACGGGAACACGAAGCCGCGCCGCTTGCAGAGCGAGACGATCTTGTCAAACTGCTTTGACATAGGATTTCTTGGGGTATACACCTTCTCGAAAAATGGCCGGCCCGCATAGGCAAACAGTTAGCGGTGCGTATCCTCGGTGCGCCCGAAGGGCCCAAGGGGGCTGCTCTACAGGGGTCCGTACCATGACATGCACGGTGTGGGCTGCCCTGGGCCTGCCACGGCTGGCACCTTTGCGACCGGCGGCAGCGGGCGCATGCTGGCGAGGGCCGCCGCGGCCTGACAGATTCACCGGAGAGCGGACAGGGGCCACGGTGGTTTCTACCAAGGTGGCTGATACCCGGCCAATCGGGAAGCCTGCTTGCGGGCTGGCGGTCACTTCAGTCTCATACATCGGTGCCCCACGGGTGCCGATGGGTCCCTGCGGCTTCTGTATTCGTTGTGGGCTATGCGCGCGGCTACTGCCGATGTGCGTTGCCACAACCCTTCTCTATGCATTGGACGCTTTCCATACCCTGGATGATCGCCTGATGCAGCGCTGCGGTGCGGCCATGCTGCAACGGAGTAGCCACAGAGCCATCGTACACATGGCACCCACGCTGATTAGTATTGCCGCCTCCGTCAAAGTGAATAAGCTGGGCTGATGCCGCCATCAACAAATGGCAGCCGCGTATACGCAGGAAGCAATCGGTAGTGCCGCAGCGCCCAACCCGCTGTCCCCAGTACGGGTCCGCAGCGACCTACAGGCGACTCAACAGGCCTGTGATCATCTCCTTATTCGTCGGAAACATGGTCATGTGGCGCGTCAGCGCCTGCATGGCATCAATGGGGCGACGCGAGTTGAGCGCGCGAAAAAGGCGATGGTACTGATGTGTCTCATCGCCCAGAAGGAGCTCCTCATGGCGTGTACTGGTCTTGCGCAAGTTGATGGCGGGCCAAATCCGCTTGTGGGCCATCTCGCGGTCCAGCACGATTTCTGCGTTGCCCGTGCCCTTGAATTCCTCAAAGATGACTTCATCCATGCGGCTGCCGGTCTCAATAAGTGCCGTGGCAATGATGGTGAGCGAGCCGCCGTACTCGATGTTGCGGGCTGCTCCGAAGAGACGCCGAGGGATTTTCATGGCACCCGAATCGAGTCCGCCCGACATGGTGCGGCCCGTGCCTTCGCCCCACAGGTTGAAGGTCCGCCCCAGACGGGTCAGAGAGTCCAGTAGCAGTACAACATCGCGTCCCAGCTCGACCAGCCGCTTGGCATACTCCATAGCCAGCACGGATACGCGGAAATGACTCATCTCTTCACGGTCGCTGGAAGAGGCGAAGATCATTGCATTGGTGGATCGCCTAAAGTCTGTCACCTCTTCAGGGCGTTCATCCACCAGGAGCGCGACCTGGGACACCTCGTGGTGGTTTTGGGTCAATGAAGCTGCAATCTCCTTCAAAATGATGGTCTTGCCTGTTCGCGGTGGGGCTGCAATCAGCGCACGCTGTCCTTTGCCAATCGGGCACGCCAGATCCAGCACCCTCATCGTAATATCATGCGGTCCCTTCACCAGGTTCAATCGCTCTTCCGGATAGATTATGTGTCCGGTTGTGAACTCATCTGTTCGGGCCCATTCCGCGGGCGATACGCCCATAATGGAATGCACACGGTGCACCTGCAGATCGCCCTTGCGGCCGGGACGCAGCGTGCCTTCCAGAATGCTGCCATCTCTCAGGTACAGCCGACGAATCAAGGGAGGCGGACAGAACGGATCGCCATCGCCCTTCGGAATGTCGTGGCGAATCTGCCGAATGAAGCCGAATTTCTTGTCGCCAATAAACTCAAGGATTCCGCGAAAGGATTGATCAGCCATATTCGCGCTTTGTATTGATAACTTGGGATCTAACCAGGCAGCCTGTCATCACGGTGCACGGTCGCACCCGAGAGCGATGGCAAGATACACGGTTCACCCCAATGGTGCATGAGCGAAGATATTGAAGCAGCGCTTCGGCGCGCGGGCTATACACGCATTGCCGGCATTGACGAGGCAGGACGCGGTGCCCTGGCAGGGCCCGTGGTGGCCGCCGCCGTCATGCTGCCGCCCGTCCCTCCGCTGCGGGGCATCGACGACAGCAAGAAACTCCGACCGGCTGTCCGGGAAGAGCTCTACGACGCCATCCGCGCGCATGCGCGTGCGGTTGCCATCAGCATGCGCGCGCCCGCGGCTATCGACCAGGTCAACATCCTTCAGGCTACCCTGGAAGCCATGCGCCAAGCAGCGGAAGGCCTGTGCGTGCCGCCAGATTTTGTTCTCATTGATGGCAATCATGCCTTTGGCGACAGTCCATGGCCTGTACGTACGGTAACGCGCGGCGACGCGCGCTGCCAGTCTATTGCGGCCGCGTCCATCATTGCTAAGGTTTCTCGTGATCGCATCATGCGCACGCTGCATGTTGAATATCCGGATTACGGCTGGGACACCAACGTAGGCTACCCGACCCGGGCACATTACGCGAGCCTCGCGGCTTGCGGGCCGACGCCGCATCATCGCAAATCGTTCAGGCTTTGCGCCCGGTAGTCCTTGATGGCCTGGACTGCAGAGCAAACCAGGTCGGGGTTCCGCGCTGCGGCCTGCACGGTTATGTGTGCACGCCGATAGTAGGGCATACGCGATGCCAGCAGCAGCGCAATCCTTTTGCTCAGCGCTGCGCTGGCAAGCGCCTGGCCTTGGGGGCCTTGCAGCAGCGGTCGCGTTGTCCGATCGGCGGACAAGCGGCGCTGCAGCTCATGCACCGGCACCTCCAGATACACCACGATGCCATGCGCGCGCGCCCACGCAAGGTTTTCTTCCTGCACCAGCGCGCCGCCGCCAACGGCATAAACAAAACCCGCCCTGGTTTCGCGCAATTCGGCGCTTTCCAGAGCACGAAATTGCGCTTCTCCACCCTGCGCAAAGATGGCAGCAATGCTCTGGCCGGCGCGCAGTGCGACAAGGTCGTCAAGGTCCGCAAAGCGCAGCTGCAGCGCGGCGGCCAGCGGCGGCCCAAGCGTACTCTTGCCAGATCCCATGAACCCGGTCAGGAAGATCCGGATACTGCGCAGCTCCATCGACTACAGTCGATGCTTGACGTGTATTCCGAAGGTGATCGCCGAAAAGTCGCTCGTCGACATGTCTCCGCTGACCGGCTCGCTGCCATTCCGTCGAATGTTGGGCGCATGATTACGAAGCGGGTCCCACACCAGATCCTGGTTACTGTCAAAGTTGAGATGCGTCGCATAGCGTGCTTTCAAGCCGATGGACATGCGGTCCGTTACGTGCCGATCTATGCCAACGAGAATCTGAATGACTGGTGTATTGGACTTAAGGGTTGACACAGCACTGCTGACGGTACCCGCGAGATTCTGGCGAATTTCATCGGCATTAGGTTGGTCCAATCCCGTCTTTATTTCGTCTACGTTCTTGTTGCGGGCCCACAGGCTGGAGTAGCCGGCGCGGGCTGCGGCGAGGCCTACACCCACGCCCGCATACAGGCCGATGTCGCGAAAGGCAAGCATGCGATCAACGTAGGCGTTAACGTAGCCTCCGCGTGACGTAAAGGAGTCCAGTCGTTCGCGCGCCAAAAAGACTTCCTGGGTCAGCTTGTCCTGATCAGCGCCGGTGGCGTCGCCGCCGGATAAGATCACGGCGTCATCATGGCGTGCGTGCCATACGGCGAGCTCCACTTCCAAGCGAAGCCAGGGCTTCATCTGGTAACCGACAGACATATTGCCCAGCAGGCCTGTTGCGCTCTCGAACGGTATTGTCCACCCGTCGCTCGCGCCTCGGTCTGGATCTGTGCACCCGGGAACGCTGGCATACTGCGGATTGATGTACTCATCACAAACGCTGGACCGGTCGTTGCTGGTGCCGTCGAACGTCACTCCTGGCGACAGGCCGGCGCCCACTTCTGATCCGACATACCACTGCGCATGCGCCGCGCCTGCTGTGATCAGCATCAGTGAAAGAACGGAAAACAATATGGTCGTCACGATGTTTTTCATGAATCCAAGATGTTGAAGGTGATTTTGTTGCACATTTGTGCCAAGCCTTCAGTGCACACAGCTTTACAGCAAATGGATACCCCGGAGGAACGCTGAGTGTCATGGGTTCGCTGCCTTCCGCGCCACAGCAGCCTCAATGTGTCGGCTGGGTGATGTTGCACATTTTCGTGTTAAAAAGGTTCCGAAGCTCTGGCGCGAAGGGGTCGCATACAAGCGCTCCACCCAGGGCAACGGTGCGTCCACCCACGGCGACGTTTCGGGACACGGTGTGCACCGCTGGCGTTAACGTGCGGGCATCAGTCAGGCGCATCCTGTGACCTACCGACTACTTATTGAGTACGATGGTGCCCCGTACTGCGGATGGCAGCGCCAAAAGGGGCTGCCATCGGTACAAGCCGCCTTGGAGGAGGCCTTGGCCATCGTGCTCAGGAAGCCCACGCCGCTCGTCGGCGCTGGGCGTACCGATAGCGGCGTTCATGCGCGCGGGCAAGTGGCGCACTTTCGCACCGAAGCCCCGCTGGACGAGCGGCGCGTGGCGCGCGCGCTTAATGGCTTGACGCCCGCCTCCATCGCAGTGCATGGGCTAAGCATTGCGCCCGACAACTTCCATGCGCGATACGACGCGATCAGTCGTCGCTATCATTACTATGTCAGTGTCAAGCCGAGCGCCCTTGGACGTGGCTACAGGTACGACCTGCCCTATGCCGTCGACTTTGATGCCATGAACGAGGCGGCGGCCTGTTTCCTGGGCGAGCACGACTTCACATCCTTCTGCTTGCACCGGTCCGCTGCCGTCAACAAGATATGCGTGGTCACTTGCGCTCGCTGGACACAAGGCGGACGGCCGCAACACTGGACATTTGCGGTGGTCGCCAACCGCTTCCTGCATGGTATGGTGCGGGCCATGGTCGGCACCCTTATAGACATCGGGCGCGGCAAACAGCCCGCGGCGCACCTTTATAGCGTTTTGGCCTCTAGGGATCGGCGCGCGGCCGGACCCGCGGCACCGCCGCATGGACTGGTCCTCGAGTGCATCGAGTACGCCGCGCATTAGCACAGGTACACCCCTGCGGCGGAGTTCAGCCGGCGACCGAGGCGATGGTCACGGCAACCTGATCCGCTCCGGCGCAAGCCGCAAGCAGCGCATGCCTGCGCGGGTCGTGCACGCGAATGCGCTTGGCCATTATGCCTATGCCCGGCGGCCTGTCTGCTGGTTGCACTCGGTACAGGAATAGCAGGTGGTGGGACGCGCTCGCGGCGACCGGCCGCAGTGCGGCAGGGACAGTGAACGTATTGCTGGGGCTTTGCGTAAGAATACGTGCGCTCCGCGTATACAAAGCTCCGCGTATTGCAAGCCATGTCACGCGTTCTACTCGGCCTTTTGCTTTTGGCGGCCTGCGAACGTCCATTTGTGGATGTCTCTCAGCCGGATGTCGTGATCTTGTCTCCAGATCTGGCGGAGGTCTTGCAGGAGCCCCGCTTTGTGCTGAAGGTGCGTGCAGGGTCATTTCGCAACATTGAAACGGTCGCTGTTAACGGCGTGGTGATGGAGTATTCAAGTCCTGATCGATCCTGGTCGGTCCCGATAATCGCGCGCCGGGGACTCAATCAGCTCATCATCGAAGCAACGGACATCGAGGGTGTGTCCAAACTGGATACGTTCTATGCCTTGCATCTGCCTTCCCAGTTCGTAGCCAACAGCCCGGTGCTTCCGGCGGGGCGAGGCGGCCATACCACCACGCGGACGTGGAATCAGGATTTGCTCGTGATCGGCGGTGCGTCCAGAGTCGGTGGTCCGGCCGAGTCCACGCTCTACGTCATGGCGTACCCCGGGGGCACCTTCACGGCTTCGACCGTACGCCTCCTGGAAGCTCGAACCGGACATACGGCCACGCTTCTGGCCGATGGTCGGGTGCTGATCATGGGCGGCAGCCGCTCAGACAACGTTACCCGCGTCGCCGATCTGTTGGAAGCACCGGAGGTTTATGACCCGGTCGCGCAGACCTTTACCCGCTGGACGGTCCTAGGCGAGCCCATTCGGAGGACCTTGCATACGGCGGTGTACCGCCGCACCAGCGATGGTGAATTCGTAGACCTCTACGGAGGTCTCGGCGACACCCGCTACGGGAACGATCCATACCTGGGCGTGCGCCAGGACCTGAGGACTTTTCAGGTCCTGCAGGATACGCTTGTGGCCTTGAATTCGTTGGCGACGGCTCCCTATCCGGAAGAGGCGATCTACGGACATACGACCAACCGTATTCAGGTAGGACCGTACTACGTGTTCGGCAGTCACTTTGAACCGAACTTCCAGCGAGAGGCGAGCTTCAGTCTTGACTTCGGCGCAGCGCAAGGTCTGCAGCTGGATGACGCCCCGCCGCTGCATGTGCCGCGCACGCGCCACGCGGCCGCCCCTTTGTTGTCCAACCTTTTACTGATCACCGGCGGACGGCAGCATTCTCCTACGGACATTGTCGCCACGGCCGAGCTCTTTTCCCAGGCCGCGGGCGGCGTATTTCGGATCAGCGGTCGGTCGCCCACCTGGCCGCGCTTTGGGCATACCGCCACAGCGATTGAGCCGGGCGAAGTGCTGATCATCGGAGGTTTCGGCCCAGGCGGAACCGCGCGGGCTGCTTCCGAGTTTTTCGTTGTTTTACCGTGAAGCACGCGCAACTGATCTAATGGACCTGAACACGATACTTCGCGCGCTAGTGATAGCGATTGTTCTGGTTATCGGCGCGATGGTTGTCGCGGCCTTGGTGCCGCTTGTCGCTTTCCTGCTCAAGATTGCCTTCTATGTGCTCGCCATCCTGGTGATCTTGGCCGTCGTCTTGCGGCTTGTTGCACTGTTCCAGCGGCGCAGCCGGTGGTGAGCCTCCCGGCGCTGCTGGCTCCCGACCGGCGCTGGATGCAGGCCGCGTTGCGCGAAGCAGAGCAGGCGTTGGCCAAGGACGAGGTCCCAGTTGGTGCCGTCGTCGTCAAGCGGGATCAGATCATCGGCCGGGGCCACAATCTTGTTGAATCGCTGTCCGATCCTACGGCGCATGCGGAGATAATCGCCATCACGGCCGCCTGCGAGACGATTCATTCCAAATCGCTCAAGGGTTGCTGCCTCTATGTGACACTGGAGCCCTGTCCGATGTGTGCGGGTGCGATCACGCTGTCTCGTCTTGATCGGCTGGTATTCGGCGCGTTTGACGAGAAGGCAGGCAGCGCTTCGTCGTTGTACAATATCGTGCAGGACGCGCGGCTGAACCATCGCGTCGCGGTGGTGTCGGGCGTCGAAGCGAGTAATGCGGCCGCGCTGCTGCGCACGTTCTTTGCGCCGAAGCGGCGCGGTTGGTCCAACAGCCCGCCTCCATGATTGCGAGTGCAGTATCTGCCTGGTCTTTCTCCAGAATCAGGGCGGGCGCAAGCCGAACGGCGCGCTGCCCGCAGCCAAGCACCAGCAGCTCGCGTGCAAAGCACGCCAGTTCAAAAGCCGCCGCCGCGGCCTGTGTCTCGAACACCAGCGCCCGCATGAGGCCGCGCCCTCTGACTTCTGTAATCTGAGCGTGCTGAACCAGAAGCGCCTGCAGCTCGTCACCGAGGTATGTGCCCATCGCGCGAGCCTTGTCCAGGAGTCCGCCCAGGATCAGATCCAGCGTTGCATTGGCCGCGGCGCAGGCGATGGGGTTGCCGCCGAAGGTGCTGCCATGACTGCCCCGAGGCCAAGACATGACGCGGGCCTTGGCCAGTGTGGCGCTGATCGGCAGTCCAGATCCCAGTCCCTGGGCCAGCGTGATGATGTTGGGAGTCACGCCCCATTGCTCTATCGCAAAGAACGTTCCCGTGCGCCCCATGCCCGTCTGGATCTCGTCGGCAATAAGCAGAATGCCGTATTCGTCGCAGAGCTTACGAAGCTGCGCAAAAAACAAGGGTCCCGGGACCCGATGGCCGCCTTCACCTTGGATGGGCTCAACGATCACCGCCGCTACTTCCGCGGGATCCACCAGGCGCGTAAACAGGTCGCCACGCCACGATTCGACGCAGTGCACCCCGCAGGTGGAAGGGTCGAGGTTGTATGTACAATCGCTGCAATCGCCGTACGGCATGTGGATGACGCCGGGCAGATGCGGGCCGAAACCAGTTCGTTGAACGACCTTGCTGGCGGTTACGCTCATCGCCCCGTACGTCCGGCCATGAAACGCCCCGTAGAACGCAATGATGTACGGTCGTTTCGTATGAAAGCGGGCAAGCTTCAGCGCTGCTTCCACCGCTTCAGCGCCCGAGTTGCCCAAGTATACACGCCAGGACTCTGCGCCGGGCGCAATGGCAGACAAGCGGCGGCACAGCGCCGTATAGGCTGCATAGTAGAAGTCCGTGCCGCAGATATGCAGCAGCTCGGCGGCCTGCTCCTGGATGGCCTGCACCACCTGGGGATGGCAGTGCCCCGTAAGGGTGACCGCGATGCCGGACATGAAGTCCAGAAAGCGGTTTCCGTCAACGTCCTCTACCTCCATGCCTGCAGCGCGGCGTACGACGAGCGGGTATTCCTTGATGAGCGAGGGTGAATGAACCTTGTGATGCTGTGCGATTTCCGCCTTTGCGAGCGGGCCGGGTGGCGGCGTGACAATGTGCGGCGCGGGCATGGGGCAATTGCGGTTGTGCATGATAGGGGCAGACAGGCGGCTCGAAACACGGCGTTTCGCATGCGGGTTTCACGGAGGTGTCAAGGCGGCATCAGTGCATGGTAGATGTAGTAATCATTGGGGCAGGACCGGTCGGACTGACCTGCGGCATCGAGGCGATGCGCGCTGGCCTGGAGGCAGTCATCGTAGAGAAGGGAGCCTTGACCAATTCGCTCATGGGGTATCCGCTTCACATGGAGTTCTTCTCTACTCCCGAGCTACTGGAGGTTGGCGGACATCCGTTCACCACCTTGCGATACAAGCCTACGCGCAGCGAGGCATTGGAGTACTATCGTCGCGTGGCGCTGCAGGAGGAGCTTCACATTCGGTTGTACGAGCGTGTTCAAGGCGTAGCAGGTCAGGATGGCGCTTTCGAGGTGTTCACGTCCAAGGGTACGATTGCGTGCCGCAAAGTTGTGGCTGCAACGGGATTCTTTGACATCCCGAACATGCTCAACGTGCCGGGCGAAGCGCTAAGCAAGGTCACGCACTATTATCGCGAACCATATCCGTATACGCGTCAGAAGGTCGCAGTGATCGGCGGCAAGAACTCTGCAGCCAAGGCCGCACTGGAGTGCTATCGTCACGGCGCAGAGGTCACGCTCATCCATCGCGGCGCGGCCCTGTCGGATCGCATCAAGTACTGGATCAAGCCCGACTTGGACAACCGCATCAAGGAGGGCAGCATCCGGGTCTTGCTTCGCACCTCGGTAAGAGCCATCGAGCAGCAGCGCTTGCTGCTCGATGGCCCGGAGGGGCCCTTTGCATTAGACAACGACTTTGTGCTTGCCATGACGGGTTACCGTCCGGATTATGGGTTCCTGAAGGCGCTCGGCATTGGGACTGAGGACGACGCGTACAAGACGCCCATTTACGACAAGGAATCATTCGAAACCAATCGCGAAGGGCTATACCTGGCGGGTACCGTTTGCGGCGGCCTCAAGACGAGCCGCTGGTTCATTGAGAACGGGCGGTTTCACGCGGCGCAGATTATGCGGCACATCACTACAGGCAAAGTCGCGCCTTTGAGGCTCGCCGAGCGTCACTGGAAGACGCTCGAATAGTGCCGCTGCCCAGCATGCACGGGAATTCAGGTGTGCGTGCGCGGATCCCAGCGCCCCAGCGAAGCCGCCCATTGGCTATTTCTGAGGCAGTACGCAGCGGTAGCCCGAGCCCAACTAATTCTGACACTATGCTTCCTGCTCCCACAGGATGCAGGAGTGCAAGAACATTCGCCCGTTGAACCTGTCCACAAACTGTTGAGCCGCTGTGCCGACAGGGTACGGCCGCGCGCAGCACAGCGCGGGCTACCGCGCTACAACGACCTTGCGTGCCGCGATGCCGTGCGGTGTCTCCGCGCGCAAAAGGTACACGCCCGAACTGAGATGAGCGACCGGTACAACCAGGCGGGCCTCGCCCGCGCGCAGCCTGTGGTCTTGGGCGTGCACCTGTCGCCCCAAGACATCATAAAGCGTCAGTCGCAAAGCGCTGTTCTGTGCTCCGGCAAGAGCGATATGCAATCGGCTGGAAGCGGGGTTGGGCCACGCGGCAGTCAGCACGGGACCCCGCGTCGCGCTGAAGCGGGGCTCCAGCGCTGTGGGCGTGGTGTCGTAGAGCCCAAAAGCAATGGCATTGCGCGTGTCCTGCAGGCCCGCAAAGCGCTCCCATCTGCTGTATTCCGACTCGCGGTAGTCCACATCCACATCGTCTGCGGTCCCCAGCACGCTGTCTGCTCCAATACCCATGAGGGCGATCGGGTCGTGGCCTGTATTCATGAGGTCCGCGCCGTAGTCGGAAGGTCCAGTATGAAAGTTGGCAAAGAGGTGCCCCGCCTCATGCGACACAATCGTGCCGATAGCCCGACCGATCACATCCCCAATGCCCAGCGGAGCGGCGTACTGAACAGAGGATGGCGAATCTTCGTGGTCGGGGTTCGTCAGAAGGTCCAGCAGCACAATGGCCGTTTCCTCCAGCGCAAAGTTGCCTACATCGATGGATTCGGAAATCCCGATGGTTCGGCGTCCGAGCGCCTGCTGCGTGCCGCCCACGATGATGCGGCTTACGTAAGGATCTCCCCAGACATCAGCATGATCGCGGCTGTTGCGCAGATCGATGTTGAAATGGGGATTGCGAGCGGTACTAAGGTCTGCGGCCAGGTTTTCGTGGATCGTCGCCATGGCTGCATCGATGACGGCGTCTTCTTCCGCTTCCAGCTGCTGTGCCTGCAGCATCTCACGTAGCGAGGCCAACTGCGCGTTGGGGTTGCCTCTGATGTTCGTAGCATCATACAGCGCGCCATCGAAGTCCACAAAGAGCACCTGCTGTGCCATGGCCAAAGCCAGCGGCCCACGATGCACGCTGAGGTGTATGGTGTAGTCCCCTGCGCCGCGTGTGGTACCGATAGCATAGCGGCCCGGCGTGGCAGCAACGATTGCAATGTTGGCGTTGCCTCCCAGGGACAGCGGCGTCTGCGACGGATACAGTGCGCTCCAGTTCACGCGGGTGGCTTTGCGCAGCGTGCCGTCGTCATCGAAGAGCGCAAGGCTGCGTGCCTCGTCTTCTGCGCTAGCACTCAGGACATTCCCTGCCTCCAGGTCAAAGCTGTAGTAGTCGACATCCTGGGCATCCAGTCCAAGCGTCAGCGTGTAAGGCCCCTCGCTGCCCGCTTTG
Source organism: Rhodothermales bacterium (assembly GCA_951812585.1). GTDB lineage: Bacteria > Bacteroidota > Rhodothermia > Rhodothermales > Bin80 > JAAXGV01. The sequence goes on from OX638318.1 coordinate 2,312,117, forward strand.
GGACCGGAACCAGGGTCAAAGGGATCGCCCGGCCAGTCTGAATTGCCGCCGCGCACTAGGATCCAATACTCGCCTGTTTCTTCTGGGCGCGTCTCCAGAAAGCTGTCTGGATCGCCTTCAACGCCATCGTCGTCATACACGAGGAGGTTTCCGCTGGCGTTGTACAGACCCACCTTGGTATCCAACCGCGGCGTTGGACTCGCGGGCGTCTTGATCTGTGCGGTCAAAAGCTGCCCTGCGTTGATCAGGCCGATGTAGTAGAAGTCGTAATCCGCCGTTGCACTGCCCGACGAACCGTGGGGGCCGTCGCCTATTTCCGCGCTCACCTTGAGGCGTTCTCCGGTCTTGATTTCCGCATTGGTAGCCAGCGGGATAGAGCCGTTGTCGTCGGACGGCATTTCTACCAGCGTACCGAGGTCTGTGTTGATTGAATCGTACAGCACACCGCGAATCACCACGGCTGTCGACCTATCGAGGCCGAAGAAGTCGATGAATTCTGCGCTATTCTGGGTGTCGTTCCACCGCCGGTCGTCGGCAGGCTCCTGTTCCCGCACCACCGGCATCACCTGCACGCTGGTGGCCCGCTTGGCTGCACGCATGCGGCTCTGGGCTGCGATGGTCTTGTTCCAGTAGGCCCAGTCCACCGGCGTGCCTTTAGGCAGCAGGCTAAGGGCCGGGTTGGACGCTTCCAGGGGCTGTGCACTGAGCGGAACCGTGCAGCACACTGCCGCCAGGGCAAGCCATGCTACTGCACGAGATTCCACAGCTGGAGATATTGTATGTTGGACCGGTCAAGCTGCACCAGGTGCTCCACCAGTGGGCGCGCTTCCGTCCTGCGGTCGGTGTTGTACAGCAAGGAAGCCAGATTGGCCAGGGCAGGCTCCAGGTCAGGGCTGAGTGCGATGGCTGCTAAGAGGTCTGATTCTGCTTGCGCAAAGTCCCGCAAGAGGACATGGATGTAGCCGCGATCGCTGTACGCTTCCGCCAGCTGATCATTGGCGGCCAAGACTTCATCCAACATGGTGATGGCCTCGCTGAGCCGTCCTGCATGGCCATAGGCCGATGCCAGGCGCATCTTGAAGCGCAGGTTCGCAGGCGCCTCATGCACCGCCTGCTCAAGATAAGGCACTGCAGCACCGGGGCTCTCTACCTTTAGATATGCATCCCCAATGCGGTAAGCCGTCCACGCATCAGGCACGTCGTCCAGGCTGCGCGCGATGCGCGTGATCGCGGGAAAGTTCTGACCCAGGTAATGCATCCGAATCAAGGGGGCCGCCACTGCTGTGAGCGATGAAGCGGCCTGCGCCGTACGAAGATACACGGCCGCAGAATCCAGAAATCCCGGGTGATTGGTCACTTCCTCATAGTAGGTGAGGTATCCTTGTGCGATCTCCGCTGCCGTCGGGGAAGGATCGATGAGACTGGCCATGCGCACGAAGCGTGCATCGGGCGTTTCGGCCGCCAGGATGGTGCCGCGCGATGTATCAGGAGTGCGGATAAAGTGGTCGGTGATCCGTACATGGGGAATATCCGATGAGCCTGATACGGGCATATGGCACGTGACGCAGCTGTCTGTTAGCGGTTCCGGGTGCTCCACTGTGGCCGATTCATGACAGTCCAGGCAGACCGCATCGTAATGGTCTTGGCCGAGGGTTTCTATGGGCACATGAGGATCGTGGCAGGTGATGCAGGTCAGGGGTTTTTCAGGTGGGGACTGGCGAAAGCACGCACTTTGGGTGAGTCGGTCAGGATGGGAGGCCATCACGAACTGCTGCAGGCTGTCGGCAAACCGCGGCCAGAACACGTTTTCAATGGAGGCTAGTGCCATGCCGGGCCTGAAGTCTGCAAACGTTTTGCCTTCCTTCGGCACAGCCGCGCCCTGCACATGGCATCCCTGGCAGATGTTGAACTGCAAGTTCACCGGAAGCTTGGCAGGATTGACAATGGTGTAGTCGATCTCTTTGGAGACATCCACTGCGCCGCCTGTGCGCATGGCTTCAATGTGAACAGAACCGGGCCCATGGCACCGCTCGCAATCAATGCCGTGCGGAACGGTGTCGTACTTGTTGTATGAACCGTCCACAAAGTCCGGCATACCATTATGGCAGTTTATGCACTTGGACACGATGGGGCGATCAAAGCGCATGTTGTTTGGTCCAGTAAAGCCCGGTGGCAAGTCCCAGGTGCTGTCCTGCACATACCAGGTCAGCGGCATCTGATAGAGGTAGCCGCCCACATCCATGATGTGGGAATTGGTATGGTGCCCGGACCCGACGATGTAGGCAATCTTTTCAATGCGTCGGTGCACGGTGTCGGTGCCAGCGAGACGGTACTCCATGATGTAGAGTGAGTCTCCGCGCGCGACGGCCTGGTAGTAAAGGTCGTTGTAATCGTCGTAGACCGGTGCCGGATTGTCAAAGTCAGCCGCGCTGTTGGCCAGCGTTGCCATCTCCCAGGAGCGTCCCATCTGCGCCTGCGTAAAGGTCGCCGCCTTGTCTGCATGGCAGCTTGCACACGCGTCTATGCCCACGTACTCGGCAGCGAAGTTGAGGTACTCAGTATTGTGGTCCGCCCCTGCGCATCCTGCTGCAGCAATAACCAGAAAGTAAGACGCCAGTCTCATGGAGCACCGGTAGGGCGGGGTGGACGCACCGCAACGCGCAGCCAAGCGCATGCCGGGCACAAGATACGGCCCATCGCTTCTTGTTGCTTACAGCGCTTCCAGGATTTGCAGCGCCGCGGCGTTGTCGGGCTCGAGCGCCAGTGCTTGTTCAGCGTACCGGCGCGCCGCCGCGTACTCACCCGTGCGCGCGTAGGCCAGAGCCAGGTTGATCATGCCCCCGACATACGTGGGTGCGAGCGCCACCGCCGCCTGCAAGCGATCTATGGCTGCAGACGCGTAGCCGTTGTTGAGATACCATGTGCCCAGGTTGGCCTGCGCCACCGCGCTGTTGGGCTCTGCGCGCACTGCCCGCTCGAATAGACGCCGGGCGTCGGCGTTGCGACCGGGCATGGTGGCAAAAAGCAGTCCCAGGTTGCCGAGCGCATCCACATCGTCCGGTTCAAGCTCCAAGGCGCGGCTTAGCGACGCCTCCGCAGGGCCAAACGCGCCATCCTGCATATAGGCTGTGCCCAGGTGCGTATGCGCCAGCGCAAGCCAGGGCTCTTCGGAGGTGGCCAGGCGAAACTGTTCCAAGGCCTCCTGAACGGAACCCTCCCGCAGCATGTACAGCCCGTAGTTGATCCGAATGTCCGTGCGTGCCGGCTGCAGCGCCAGCGCACGATCGTAGAGTGCGACAATCTCTTCCTGTGGCGCGCCCACCTGCTCCAGTGCTTGTGCGAGCCCATTCAGTCGTTCGGGCACGGTGCGGCGCGCCACGGCGGTTCGGAGCGGTGCAACGGCCGCTTCAGGCCTGCCAAGACTGGTCAGCGTAGTGCCAAGCAGGAAGCTCAGCTCGCCCGAGGAGTCCTGCGCATGAATGGGCATGGCCAGGGCGACGCCCTGCTCAAGGAGCGTGGAGTCAGCTTGCTGCGTGCCATGAACGAGGTAGGCTTGCGCCTTGTACTGCGCCGCCTCGGGCCCTTCAGCGTCGCGCGCAAAGTAGGGCGACAACGGGTCGGGCCCATGTGCAGGCAGCATTGCGGGCATTTCTGGGCCGACCACTCGGATCCAGTGGTCCGTGAACGATGAATGCGGTGCACCTTCCGCGGGCACCTTTGGCATGTGGCACGCAATGCAGCTGTCGCCTGCGCCATGGTCAGCGGCCGTTTCTTCCGTGTGGCATCCCGCACAGGTCACATCAAAATAGGCGGATCCCTTGCCGCGAAAGCCTTCGTGCGGGTTATGGCATGTGGTGCAGGTCATGGATGCGGCGGCAAAACATGCACTCAGCTGGAGGCGCTGGGCATGCGAAATCACATCAATGGTGCCCTGCGTATCGTCTGCCGGGGCTGAGAACAGTGCTACGTAGTCAGAAAGCCGCTCGGATGGTCTGAAGTCAAAGGCTTCCTGCCCCGCGCGCAATAGCGACACGGTGGTATGCAGGTGGCACTGCTGACAGACATCCATCTGCAGCGCACTGGAGAGATGTGCGGGATTTACAATGGTCTGGTCCACATCGTCGGATGGCTGCGGAGAGGCCAGGCGCGCGGCTATATGCACACTGCCCGGACCGTGGCAGCGCTCGCATCCAATGCCCTCCGGCAAGCGGTCGTACTTGCCGTTTACGAACGGGACCGTGCTCGGATAGCTGTTGTGGCAGGCCATGCAGCGGTCGGGCACCAGGCGGCTGAAGCGTTTGTTGTAGATCTGGTATCCAGGGCTGAAGTCCCACCGGGCTTCTTGGGCATACCATGTCAGGGGCATCTCATAGAGGCGGTCGCTGGACGCGGCGAGGTATGTGCGCGCAGTATTGCCGCTGCCCACGACGTACTGCATCTCGCGTACCAGTGCATGCGTCTTGACGCCGCGGGCGTCCAGGCGGTACTCCTCCTGGAAGAAGCTGCTGTCATGCGTAAAGACACGATAGTAGAACCCCGAGCCTTCATGGTAGAGGGGCGCAGCCCGGAAGTCCTCTATGGCGGTTTCGGGTGTAAGCGCGTAGAATGAACGGGCCATTCCGTGCTCCTGGTAGCCGCGCCACTCTTCCTGGTGGCAGTCAAAGCAGGCCGCATCGCCGACGTAGTCCGCCGCGAGGTTGGTGAAGGCGATGGGCGTCTGTTCGGGCGCGGCGTCCGGCGCGCGGCAGCCCATCCCTGCCAGAAGGGGCAGCCAGAGGATCCTGATTCCATACCGCAAGGCCTGCATCGTGTTCAGCCTTTGGTCGTAACGCGTAACTTTTGGCACTCCCTCGGATCTGATACCTTCCAAGCTGTAGATCAAACTAACGAGTCTATGCGATTATTTCTTGCGATTGTCCTTGCTGTCTTCTTGTGCCTGGGTGATGCCTTCGCCCAGAGCGGGCGGATTCCCGTGGCTGCGGAACACGGCATGGTCGTTTCTAGCCACCACCTGGCTTCCGAAGCCGGCATGCATGTTCTGGCCCAAGGTGGCAATGCGGTGGATGCGGCAGTGGCTACGGCGTTTGTGCTCGCGGTTACGCTTCCTTCCGCTGGCAATATCGGCGGCGGCGGCTTTCTGGTCTACCATGGCGCAGACGGGCATACCACTACCTTCAACTTCCGCGAGAAGGCCCCGCTCGCGGCCACGCCCACCATGTTCCTCGGCGAGGATGGCGAGATCCAAGACAACAGCAACCATGAAGGGATGCTGTCGGTAGGCGTGCCTGGCACCGTTGCGGGCCTAGTGCTGGCCCATGCGCGTCTGGGCTCATTGCCATGGGCGGATCTGGTGGCGCCTGCCGTTGTGCTGGCGGAGGAAGGGTTTCCTTCCACGCGCGCCATGCAGGGTTTCCTGCAGATGTTGACCAGGGCAGACGATCCGCTCTACCACGCCACCAGGGCGGCCTTCTTGAAGGATGGTGCGACAGTCTATGCTCCTGGAGAGCTGTGGAAGCAGCCAGATCTGGCCGCGTCCCTTAAGCGCATTCAGCGTGAGGGTCATGATGGCTTCTACTATGGAGAAACGGCGCGCCTGCTTGCAGACTTTTCTGCGGAGCACGGCGGCCTGATTACGTTGGACGACCTGGCGGCCTACCAGGCAGAAGAGCAGGCTCCGGTACACGGCACCTACCGGGGCTACGACATCTACTCCATGGGGCCTCCCAGCAGCGGCGGGGTTGCGCTGATCGAGATGCTCAACATCTTGGAGGACTATGACCTGGAAGCCATGGGGCACAATTCCGCGCAGTACCTGCATGTGCTTACCGAGTCCATGCGCCGTGCGTTTGCGGATCGCGCGGAGCACCTGGGTGATCCGCGTTTCAATCCTGATATGCCGGTTGCGCGGCTGCTTTCGAAGTCCTACGCGGAGCGCCTACGCACCAGCATTGATCCAGGGCGCGCTTCTGAGAGCGATTCCTCGCGGTTTGCAGCGCTATACGCAGCGCAGGAGGAAAGCGAGGAAACGACGCATTTGTCGGTGATGGACCGGATGGGCAACGCTGTGTCGCTCACCTACACGTTGGAGCACAGCTACGGTTCGCGCATCGTGGCTAAGGGCACCGGCTTTCTGCTCAACAACGAGATGGGTGATTTCAACCCTGTTCCAGGTCGCACCACCTCTCGCGGTCTTATTGGCACGCCGCCCAACAGGGTGGCACCAGAGAAGCGGATGCTCTCCAGCATGACGCCCACCATTGTTGCCAAGGATGGCAAGCCGGTGCTTATTGTGGGTACGCCCGGTGGACGGACCATCATCAATACGGTGTTGCAGGTCATTCTCAATGTGATCGACCACGGCATGAATATCGGGGAGGCCGTAGAGGCACCGCGCATTCATCACCAGTGGCTGCCGAATGTCACGAGTTTTGAGCGGCTTGGGATTTCACCGGATACGAGGCATTTGTACGAGGCGCTGGGCCATACGGTGCGGCTTCGCGGTACGCAGGGGCGCGCCCATTGCATTGCGGCGCAGGGCGACCTGTTGTACGGTGCTGCGGATTCGCGCAGCTACGACGGGCGCGCCATCGGTTTTTGACCCTCTCGAATTGGCGGTAAGTTTGTAAGCGATCGAAGCGAAAACGGCATAGGTCACAGCAGCGGATGCAGGAACGCCATAAAAAGCCGTCAGCGCAAGTATGGTGACATAGTGATACGACCCGGCGCCGCCTGGTGTGGGAACGATAACGCCTAAGACATCCACAAACATGATCACAGTCGCGTCTAGCCCAGAGAGGTCGTAGAGGCTGGAGAGTCCAAGCATTTCTAGCGGGACATAGGCCATTAGTACGTAAAGAACCCAGATCCCTATCGTAGAAAAGGTCAGCACAAGGCGGCGGGGAGACCGGTAGATGGTTGCCATGCCGTCCACGAAAGAGGCCCACAGCGGTCTTACGTACCGCGTGGCAATACGCTCCCAGCGATGCAATTTCGGATCAGTACGCGGCTACACGGCTTGAGCTAACCGACGGCACGATCGTGACGGGTCGGATCATCAGCGAAGAGGACGGCAGTATTGCGCTGAGCCAGAATCCGTACAACGCCAGCTAAACCATTCCTATCGAATCGTCAGAGGTCGTGCGGCGTGGGCTGTCGCCCGTTTCCACCATGCCGTCCCGGTTATTGAATCGACTGAACGGAGAAGAGGTGCTTGATCTTCTGGCCTACCCTCATTGCCGGCGGAGACAAAGTGCACAAGTGCTTCGAAGGCGAGAAAGGATGCAACACCAGAGAGGACTCCGGCTAGTTGCTATGCCGGCGACTCCAAATTGGCCGAAGACTTGGTGCGGGTTTGTCTTCTTATGCAACAGCTTTCGGAGTGCTCGTGCAGAAGCGCGCCCAAGAACGCGTTTTGTCATGCGCGCAGCCAGTTAAGCGGGCGTGGAATGCAGATTCCGCAGCAAGGTTTGCCGGATGGTTCATCGTAGTGCCACGATGCACGTAAGATTGAGCCGGATCCCCCGTCTCAACCGCAAGATTTGCATAACGGGGCTGGCGCTGCCCGAGGCAGTTCACCGCGCGGAAGGAATCCGACAGCTAGTGCGCCGTCCGAATTTAGTCCCACTGCATACGGATTTGGCTTCGGTCTACTGCAGCCGCTTCATCATCGCGCGGGCCATCTCTTCGTACTCCTCTCGCGACACGACCTTACCTCCGGTGGGTTTTTGGAAAACTGGAGCGAATTCAGGTGAAGTCGCTAATTCCACGCGTTTGGCTTCAAAGCTTACGAGTTGCTGGCTCTCGCCGTAATACGTGTTCCCAGCCAAAACGAGGCCAGGCGGTCCCGCTACTTGTAGCAGACCGCTTGAGGCCACAGGTATCTCCGGCGCAAACCAGACTTCGCTGGTGAGGGTATCGTGCGATGCCGTGGCCTTTAGCGTGCGATATCCGAGGATTAGCCGCTCTTCCTCGGATATGCTCCAGGACACTTCGTCAAGATCGTCTGTTATGAGGAATTTCTCGAGCATGCCAGGTGCTTCCATCACGTACGTGCCCGCTTCGTAGTCTACGTAGGTTTGCCCTGTCCCCATGTTGCCCCCGCTAACAATATTCTGCGCCATCCCTGAGGGGTCAAGCGCGGCCATGAGGCTGTCCATATAAGACTGATCCAGCCCGAGAAGCGAAGCAGTCTCGTTAAACTGCAGGACCATTCGCGTCGGTGTCATTTGGATTTTCTCCATTAACGCAATCATGTCCTCCATACCCGGCATGTCCCTGAATTCGTCAGGTATCGTGCGCGCCATATCATAGGACACGTCATAGTACACCGTGCCCTGCTGCGCGGCGGCCAGTGTGGGAGTCAATAGCAGGAGAATGGCACCAATAGAGCTACGAATCATGGGTTCAGCGAAACGGCGGATTGAATTGAATTTCGGTAGCAGTTGCCGACACAGCTGATACCGTTTTGCACGGCGGGCTGTTCCGGGCACACAGTGAATGCGGATTGAAGAGCAGACTACTATCGATGCCTTGGGGATCACTATTCCATCAGGTTGGTGGTGCGGAAACTGACTTTCATGGCGGTTTGTAAGGCACGTTCCATGTACGAGCTAAACAAGCAGCCCACGAGCTCATTCATTGTAGTAGCAGCGATACTTCTCATAGGCGTTGCCAGCAACTGGTTACACAGACACGTTCTACCGAAGCGCTCTCAGGCCACTAAGCTGTGGATTATGACAGCAAGCGGATTACTGCTGATCGCCTTGCTCTTGTTTGCCCCATAAGGGGTATCGTGATCACCGAGTGCAAACCTGAGTCTATCGCCACGCGCAGCTTGTACAGCACGGTTCTTCAGCGCCCCAAACCAAGGCAAGGCTAGTTTCACTTGGCGTTCGCTGGCGTGTACAGCCGACTGGGCTCATACCTCACGCAGCTTCCTCCGCATGGGTTGTGATTTGATCCTCTGATCCATTAGTCGCCGGTTGGACATGAGCTCCAGCCTAGACGCCGTATAAGCGGCCCGTTGTAGAGGATCACATCCGCATTCAAGCGGTTCGCGACGTTGCCAGCGGCCTCACGGACAACTGTACTAACCTCCATAAGCTGCGTAAACCCCGAGAGCATCTGCGGGCCGTCAGCACTGTTCGCAGCACCCATCACAAGGGTGCTTGGTCCGCGGCACGACTAGAGCACCGGCCAAATTAATAACAGCTATCTAAATCCAGATTCGTCAAGCACCTGCGTTGCCAGAAAGTTCCAACTCAGCTCATGAGCTTCGCGTCTTTTAACGCCGTGCATGCGCAACAACAGGCTTGACTGTGCGCTTCGAACCCTGGTCCACGAGCACGAAGTAGAGGCCGCGCCGTAAGACCCGCCCCTTCTGATCCGTGCCATCCCAGGCGTAGCGGTGCGTACCGGGGTTCATGGGCTGGTTTTGGATGAGCGTCTGCAGTTCCTGTCCTAATGCGTCCAGTATGCGGATCGACACCGCGGCCCCGGCTTCAAGGTTGAATTCGACTTGCGCATTGGCGACGGGCAGGTGCGCTGCGCCTTGTTGCACGACATTGCGCACCGCCGGGGCGCGTGCATGCACAACCACTGGTGCGCTCGCGGCGCTCTCCACGGAATTGCGGCTTACGCTGCGAACAAAGTAGAAGTACGGATAGGGCCCTGGCTCAGGATAGTCCGCCAGCGTTGCCTCGCCCGTCACGGCCAACAGATTGGCCGCGTCCTGGGTGACAAGGTCGACATCGGGCGGCCTGGATGATGCTATGCGGTACACCGCATAGCGTGTGGTCCCCGAGGCTGGAGGGGTCCATGTCAGGGTCACTTCCGTAGGGCCTGTCCAGGTATGCATGAGGCCCGTGGGCGGTGGCGGGGGCGCCTGATCCTTGTACGGCATGGAGGGCGTGAGTGCGGGGTGCCTGTATAAATCTTCTCGCAGCCACGCAAAGATGCCCTGCGAATAATACTTGCTGAGATTCTGCGCGCGGAAAATCACGCTGCCCTGGATGTTTTCGTGGTCCCTGTTGAACTGGATCTGCCTCGGAATTTCGTCCGCAGAGAACAGCCTCCCCGAAAACGTCTCAGGATCTGTCCGCGTAAGCGCATGGCCGATGTAGAGCTGCCGTCCACTGCGCTGTTCAGCCCACCAGCGAGCGAGCTTGTCGTAGTCCTGATCTCCATCGAATGGCCAATAGAGCTGCGGCACCAGGTAATCTATGGTGCCAGCCTGCAGCCAGGCCAGAGGATCGGCAAAGATGGCGTCGTAGGCGTCAAATCCGACGATGCCCTCGGGCACATTGTTCGTATAGATGCCAAAGGGGCTGATCCCCCATTTGATGTACGGATCATAAGCGCGCAAGCTGTCCGCAATCTGGGCCACCAGCAGGTCTACGTTGTTCCGCCGCCAGTCTTTAAGGCTGGTGAAGCCGCGGTGCTCGGCGGCGAATGTGGCGGTGTCCTGCGTCGTGATTTCGTTGGGCGGATACGGATAGAAGTAGTCGTCGATGTGTATCCCGTCCACATCGTAGCGGCGGACAACGTCCATGATCACGCGCACAATGTAGTCACGCACTGCATCCTTGCCTGGATCCATCAGGATCAGCGGCCCGGCGCGGTACAGGAGATCCGGCTGAGCATTGGTGAGATGGCCGGGCGCTGTCGGATATCCGGCGCTGATGTTGGTCCGGTACGGGTTGAACCAGGCGTGCAGCTCCATGCCACGCTTGTGTGATTCCGCTATGGCCACCGCAAGCGGGTCGTAGTACGGACCAGGCGGCGTCCCCTGGTTGCCGGTCAGCCAGTACGACCAAGGTTCAACGTTGGACGCATACATCGCATCAGCTTCGGAGCGCACCTGAAAAAACACGGCATTGACGCCCACAGCCTGCAGCCTGTCCAACATCTGCACCAGGTCGGCCTGCTGCACATAGGGGTGGGCCTCACGATCCGGCCAGTCCAGGCTCCGCACGGTAGCGATCCATGCACCCCGAAACTCATGCTTCGGCTGCGCCGATGCAGCAGCGGCCAACGGCAAGAGCCCAATGACAATGATCTGGATGCCCCTGTGCATGATCCCCGAGTAGGCTTGCCCCAGCCAGAATAACGAACCGCTGCGACTAGTGTGGCAAGCCTGCTTCCGGGCAGGTGGGCGGTGGTCCGGGATGGATTCAGTGCCGATTCTGCGTAGCACACGCGCACGGATGGTGATGGTGCATACGAGCCCCAGTGTGCCAGGAAGCCGAAACGGCCTCGGAGAACGGCCGTGAAGTCGTACTTTGGCGGCCACCGTCCTACCGAGCCTCCCGGTTTCCAACAGATACGCGCGCTTATGCTGGACCAGTCCAACGCCTCCCAACCGTCACTGAAGAAGGTACTCACCTGGGTTGATGCCATGGGGATTCTCGTCGGCATCACCATTGGCTCGGGCATCTTTGCTACGCCGCAGCGTATTGCGATGCTGGTGGAATCGTTTCCCGTAGTGCTTGGGCTGTGGGTAGGCGTTGCGGCTTTTGCGCTGATTGGCGGGCTGATCTACGCGGAGCTCGGCACGCGCATGCCGGTGACCGGTGGAGAGTATGTGTATATCACCAAAGCCTTTGGACCGTTTGCAGGGTTCATGTTTGGCTGGGCGCAGCTCTTCATCATTCGGACGAGTCCGGCTGCCGGCCTGTCGATCATAGCCGTGGACTACCTGGAACACTTCGTTGCACTGACACCCACGCAGCAGACACTCGCGGCGCTGGGCATCATCGTGGTCATCGGATGCATCAACTATCTGGGTGTCAAACCGGCCAGCGTTTTCCAAAACGTCACCTCGGTGCTGAAAGTCGCCGGACTGATCGCCATCATCGTGCTAGGCGTGCTGCTGGTTGGACCAGCGGAAGGCCAGCTTCAGACCGCCGCGCCTGTGACGCTGGAAACAGGGATGCTGGCCAACCTGGTGGCTGCACTGTACCTGGTCATGTTCACCTCGATTGGTTGGGAGCGCGTGGGCTATGTGGCAGGTGAGATGAAGAACCCGCGGCGCGCACTCCCGCGCGGCATCTTGCTCGGACTCGCGGTCGTAGGCGTCGTGTACCTTCTGGCCAACACGGTGTATTTCCGCACGCTGGGAATAGAAGGCTTACGTGCTGCCGAGCGGGTAGCAACCGCGACGATGACGGTTGCCATCGGTCCTGTAGGTGCCGCCATCATTGCAGTCATCGTGGTGATTTCGTGCACCGGGAGCATCAACGGTACTATGCTGTCGTCTACGCGTGTCTATTACACGATGGCGAAGGACGGGCTGTTTTTCCGGTGGTTCCAACATGTGCACCCGAAATACCGTACGCCTGCACTGGCAATCCTTGCGCACTGCGTATGGGGTGCCGTGATTCTACTGGCGCGCGGGGGCTTTGAGGACATTGTGGCAGGCATGATCTTCGCCGTGCTGATCTTTTACGGCGTAACAGCCTCGGCCTTCTTTGTGCTGAGACACCGTCGCGTAGGCGAAGCGATGGCATTCAAGATGCCGGGCTATCCCATCCTGCCCGCCGTCTACCTTGCCATCACGATTGCGCTGGTCGTCCTCCGCGCCTGGTATGAGCCGCAGGCATCGCTTATTGACCTTGCCTTTGTGGCCACGGGATTGCCGTTTGCCATTTACTGGGTCTGGGGCAAGGGCCGGCGCAGTCGCAGGGCTGCGGCGGCCGCAGGGCCCGCCGGCTCCTGAAGCGCGCAGCGCTACGTGCAGCATGACACGCTCCCTGTAGCTTCAGCGACCGGCGCATCGCTGCAAGCGCCCAGCCCTGACGATTGCAACCAGCAGTGATTGGTCCGGTGGCCTAGGCACCGCGCGGCGCGCGGACGATTCGTTACGGGCTGCGCTGCCATGGGACCTTGCCGGCCTCCTGGATGTAGCGCCGCAGCGCTGCTGCCAGCCTTCGGAATACGTCGGGGTGATCAGCACTGACATCGTTTTGCTCTTGGGGATCCTCTTCCAGGTTGAAGAGCTCCAGCGGGGCGAACGGACTGTTCTGAACCAGCTTCCATGCTCCATGCCGGACCGCTTCGACGGTCTTGCCGTTGTACCGAAGGTTGCCCTCGCGCCTGGAAAAGAACAAGAGGCGATCTTCCCAGGACTGCACATAGCCCCGCAGCGTGGGCATAAAGCTGTGACCTTCAACATAGTGCGTAATAGGGACGCCGGCAGCCTCTAGCAGCGTCGGATACAAGTCCATGGTCAATGCCACGTAGTCAGACTCGCTGCCCGCTTCAATGCGTTCGGGCCAGGCCACAACGGCCGGCACGCGAATGCCCCCTTCGTACAGGTCCTGTTTGCCATCCCGAAGGCCGCCGTTGTTTGCCCCCACATTGAGCTGGCCGCCATTGTCGCTGGCGAACGCGACGAGCGTGTTTTCGGCGTAGCCGCTTTCGCGGAGGGCCATCAGGACCTGCCCAATGCCGTGGTCCATGTGTTCAATAAGCGCAACGAGCCTGGCACGACGATCGTCCATGTCCGGCTCCCGCGCCTTAACGCGGGCAACCCAGGATTCCGGCGGCTGTATGGGCGTGTGCGGCGCGTTGTAGGCCAAGTACAAAAACCAGGGCGCGGAAGACACCGTTCGGCTCCGGATGTAGTCGGACGCCCAGGCAGAAAACAGATCGGTGGCATGCCCTTCGGGATCAATGACTTCATCATTGCGCCGCATGTAGTTGAGCCCGTGCCTCCGGTGGTCGTAATAATCGTCCATCATATCGCCCAGGAAGCCGTGGAAGAAGTCGAAACCGCGATCGGTCGGTCGGTCTGGAGCAGTCAGGCCCAGATGCCACTTCCCCACCATGGCGGTGTGGTAGCCACCAAGTCGCAGCATTGCAGGAAGGAGCGCAACGTTGGGCGAGAGGGCACCCCAGTTGTCCCGGGCCCGCGTGCGGATGACGCCTGGCACTCCTGCCATAGGCGGATACCGCCCCGTAAGCAGCGCCGCACGCGTAGGCGAGCACACGGAGGAATTTGCGTAGAATCGCGTAAACCGCATGCCTTGAGTGGCCAAGCTGTCGATCACAGGGGTCTCCATGTCGGCGGCTCCATAGCTGGACAGGTCTCCGTACCCCAGGTCATCCACCAGGATGAGCAGAATGTTGGGCGGTCGGTTCTGCCCATCTGCGGCGGACGGCGCACTCAGCAGAACGAGGCACAGGATGGTGATCAATCGGCGCATAGCAACGTGCAGTGTTGGAACGCCCCAATATACTGGACGCTGAACGAGGGGGTCACTGTACCGTTTAACACCCCATGCCCCGTTCTGGCGATGCTGTTCGCGTAGACTTCGGCTCCGGGCGCTGCTACGATATGCGCTTCGCACCTCTAGCGGCCCTGGATGCGCTATTGACAGATGCGGGTCTCAGGCGCGGCCGCTGCGTAGTTGTGACAGACGGCAACGTGTCAGGCCGGTGGCTAGGCCCCGCCACAGGAGCCCTCGGCGATTGGGATCCGGTCATCATCGTGCTGCCGGCGGGCGAGGAAACAAAGTCGGCTGCGGCGCTGCACAAGATCTACGACGCAGTGCTGCCCGCCGGCATTGATCGGCAGACCCCAGTCATCGCCCTGGGCGGCGGCGTTGTTGGAGACCTTGCCGGATTTGCAGCCGCGACGCTGCTGCGGGGCTTGCCGCTTGTCCATGTACCTACCAGCCTTATTGCCCAGGTCGACAGCGCCATAGGCGGCAAGGTTGGCATCAATCACGCCGTTGGAAAAAACCTCATAGGTACCTTTTGCCAGCCGCGGCTCGTTTGCGTGGACACGGCGGTCTTGCAGACGTTGCCTGCACTGGAATGGAACAGCGGCCTGGCGGAAGTTGTCAAGCACGCACTCATCGCCGATCCTACGTTCATGGCGTTCCTGGACGTTGCCTGGGAGCACATTCTGGCCAGGGACGCTCCCACGATCCGCAGGATGGTACATTGGGCCGCATCGATCAAGGCAGCTGTCGTTGGGCAAGACGAAAGGGAGCAGGGCCGCCGCGCGATCCTCAACTTTGGGCACACATTTGGACATGCCATAGAACGCGTGGCCGGGTACGGTGCGTACACGCACGGCGAAGCTGTGGCGCTGGGCATGCGGGCGGCGCTTACCCTGTCCAGTCGGCTGCACCCGGACTACTGCACCCGGCAGGTGATGGCTCTGGTAAAAAGAATTCCCGTACGCTTTTCGCTGTCGTCGCAAGGAATTTGCGTGGATGCGCTGATGGACGCGATGCGGTATGACAAGAAGGTGCAGCGCGGCGTGATGCGCTTTGTCGTGCTGTGCGGAGATGGCCAGGCCTATGTCACGGACCAGGTGAGCCGCGACGATCTGAGCGCGGCCTGGGCAGCGGCATTCCGCTAGTTGCGCAGGCTATGGAGCGGAGGCGGGATGCTGCCGCCGCGGCAGACGAACGTTTTGCCACTGACCGCGCTGACGGGGAGGACCGGTGCGCGTCCCAGGAGGCCGCCCCACTCGACGTGGTCGCCGGCGGTCTTGCCGTGCACGGGGATCAGCCGACACGCGGTGGTCTTGCCATTCATCATGCCGATAGCGAACTCGTCCAGCATGATGCCCGCCAGGGTTTCTTTCGGTGTGTTGCCCGGCACGGCGATCATGTCCAAACCTACAGAGCAGACCGCGGTCATGGCTTCCAGCTTTTCCAGCGACAGGTGCCCGCGCTCGACCGCCCGGCGCAGGTACTGATCTTCGGCCACTGGCACGAAGGCACCGCTGAGACCACCGACCCGGCTGGCGGCCATGACGCCGCCCTTCTTCACGGACTCTGTCAAAAGCGCCAAGGCGGCCGTGGTGCCCGGCGCACCGATATCGTCCAGCCCCATTGCCTGCAGGACAGCGCCGACGGAGTCTTCTTCCTCAGGAGTTGGAGCCAAGGACAGATCCACCACACCAAACGAGACTGGTACCCCTGCCTCGCGGCTTAGCTGCTCCGCTACATGCCGGCCAATGAGCTCTCCGGCGCGGGTGATCTTGAAGGACACGCGCTTGATGGCTTCGGAAACCGCGTTGAAGCTGGCTTCCGGCCCGGTTTCCCGCACGGCCCTCAGGACTACACCCGGGCCGCTGATGCCCACATGCACAACGGCATCTGGTCCGTTCGCATCGTGAAAGGCTCCTGCGATGAATGGATTCGTTGCTACCGCATTGCAGAAGGCCACCAGACGGGTGCAGCCGATGGAGTCCTGTTCGGAGGTTAGCCGCGCGGTTTTGAGCAGCACTTCCGCCAGCCGCAAAACGGCATCACCATTGATGCCGGCCTGTGTGGACGCGCAGTTGACGGACGCGCAGACATGCCGCGTGGCGGCAAGAGCCTCGGGCAGTGCCGCCAGGTACCGCTCGTCGCCGCGTGTCATGCCCCGCTCGATGAGCGCGGAAAAGCCAGCCAGAAAGTCCACGCCCACATCCGCTGCGGCGGCATCGAGTATCGTGGCCAGGCGCACATAGTCCGCCTCCTGCAGGCCGCCCGCCACCAACGTGACGGGGGTCACCGAAATGCGCTTGTTGGCGATACGGACGCCGTAGCGCTGCTCGACGCCTTCTGCAATGGCTACGTAGCGTCCTGCAAGGCGGCGCACCTTGTCGTATACACGCGCGCAAACGGTTTGGGGCAGGGTGCTGGCGCAATCCAGCAGCGAGAGCCCCAGCGTGACGGCCCGAATGTCAAAGTATTCGGATTCGGTCATGCGGACCGTATCCAACACCTCATGCAGCTCAAAGGCCATAGCTGCTACGGACGATGGATGCGTGCAAAAAGCTCTTGATGCTGCGCAATAATGCGCACACCTACGCGCTCGCCGGTCCGGGTCAGTGCGGACTGAAGCTCTGCCAGAGACTGGCGCGCCCCCGACAGGTCCGCAATCATGATCATGGTGAAGTAAGAACCCAGGACCTGCTGCGTAACGTCTGTGATGTTGCAGCCCGCCTCAAAGACCACCTGGGTGATCGCAGCGAGGATGCCCGGCTTGTCGTAGCCGTAAACGGTGATGATCACCTGATCGCCGGAGGAGCGATTGTCGCGGTTCGCCTCCAGGATGGCGGCGGCAATCTTTTCTACCCGCTCCTCCGACGCATCGGCACCCAGCGCATCGGCGACATGGTCAACCAGGCGTCGGATGTCCATAGGCTCCTATTCGGACTTCTTCAGCGCCGTGCGAAACATTACGTATCCAGAATCTCCCTGGGGACGCATGACCGTCAAACGCATGGCTTTGCCGCTCTCTACCTTGTCATAGATCCGCTTCAGGTCGCGTACGGTCTGTATCGCCTCGCCATTGGCTTCTACGATCACATCAAACTGCATGAGCAGCGCATCTTGTGCAGCATCACTGCTCGGATCCACGCCCACCACCATGATGCCTTCAAAGTTAGGGGTTTCCTGCAGATCAAACTGTTGCGCTGCCCGGGCTGCATCGAAGCGCTCCAGCGTAAGTCCAAGCTCCTTGAAGCTGTCGTCTGCCTCCTCTGCCGGTCCGCGGAGGGGAACATCCCCATCGAGGTCCTCTGGACGTTCGTCCAAGCGCACGGTAAACGCCAGGGATTCGTTGTCGCGCGTGATATCCATGGTGATTTCGTCCCCAGGCAGATGATTGCTTATGATGGTGCGCAGGTGGGAGAAATCTTCCAGCTCCTTGCCGTTGATGGCCGTAATGATGTCGCCAGGCTTAAATCCTGCGCGCTCCGCCACAGCGTTTGGCAGCACCGCGGTTACCTGCGCCGAGCCTGGGGGAATCCCCATGGCCTCAACCAAGGGCTGCGGCACGCGGTCAAAACCTACGCCCAAGAAGCCGCGCTTGATGGTGCCCGTGCTCTTGAGCTGCTGAATGGCATTGGTAACCGTGTTGACCGGCACGGCGAATCCAATGCCATTGTACACCCCAGTGCGGGATGCGATGAGCGTGTTGATGCCAATAAGGCGTCCTTGAAGATCCACCAAGGGCCCGCCCGAATTGCCGGGATTGATGGCGGCGTCGGTCTGGATCAGCATCGACCCGGCGTTGAGGTTGCTTACACGGCCCAGCCCGCTTACGATGCCTGCCGTAACGGTGTTGTTGAGGTCTTCCGACAGCGGAGAGCCGAAAGCCATGACCCATTGACCGACGCGTATGTCGTCCGCATCGCCGTAGGGGACCGTGGGCAGATCGTCCGCTTCGATCTTGAGCAGGGCCAGGTCAAAGAATGCGTCGCCGCCCACGAACTCTGCTTCCAGCACATGCCCTCCGTAGAGCGTGACATCAAGATCTACGGCATTGGCGACTACATGGTAGTTGGTGACGATATAGCCATCGGAGCTGATCACGACGCCAGACCCAATGCCTTGCCGCTGCGGGTTGGGTAGTTCGTAAAACTGCTCGAAGGGTGTACCGCTGAAGGGATTGGTCTGCGCTTGTGCGGGACCACGGGTTTTGATCTGCACCACGGCCGGATTGACCGCGGCCGCCACATCGATAAAGGCTTGTTCAAGATCCAGCCGTGGCGTTATACCCACTGCGCTGACGGGTGCGGCGTAACTATTGGCTGTGATTTGCTCGCCGTTGCCTGTGAGGTTGGCCCCGGCCGTTGCAAACAGGACGCCCAAAACAAAGGCGCACGCCGCGAGTGCACCCAGTGAGATCCAAACAGTTTTTTTCATGGCCATTCGGGTGTTTGACTATTGGTGTTGATGTGGCAAAAAACGCGCCAAGCAGTTGCCTTCGTATCTTTTGTATCTACCGTCCCGGAAATCCCGGGCGCGTCATGTCGCGCACATCCAAGACGGCGTCCAGTGCGGCGTCGGTCAAAAGGTTTTGCTCCTTCACTACGGTGCGCACCGGTACGCGCCGTGTGGCGGCTTCCTTGGCCACCTTGGCCGCCGCATCATAGCCTATGGCCGCGTTGAGCGCAGTGGCGATAGACGGATTGAGTTCCAACAGCTCCCTGCAGCGGCTCCGGTCGGCCTCGATGCCGACCAGGCAACGGTCATGAAATGCGCGGCAGGCCCCCGCCAGAATGCTGATGCTGTCCAGCAGGCACGTCGCCATGATCGGCATCATCACATTCAGTTCCAGGTTGCCGTGTTGCGCGCTGATGGTCATCGTTGTGTGGTTGCCCATAACCCGCGCGCACACCATCATCATCGCCTCGCACAGCACGGGATTGACCTTGCCCGGCATGATCGACGAGCCTGGCTGAACGGCCGGGAGCTTGATTTCAGCGAGGCCGCTGGTTGGGCCGCTTGATAGAAAGCGTATGTCGTTAGCGATCTTCATAAGGGAGACCGCCAAGGTGTTGAGGACACCGCTGGCCATCACCGCCCCGTCCTTGGCGGCCTGCGCCTCGAAGTGGTCCGCGGCTTCATGCAGCGTAAGGCCTGTGGCCTCGTTGACAAAGGCCAAGACGCGCGCGGGAAACTCCTCATGGCGATTGATGCCGCTGCCTGTAGCGGTTCCGCCCAGGGCTACCTCCGACAATTCTTGCAGCGCGGCGTGCACGCGCCGCATGCTGTGCGCCACCTGCGATGCGTAGCCACCAAACTCCTGTCCCAGCCGAATGGGTGTCGCATCCATCAGGTGCGTGCGCGCGCTCTTGATGACATCGTCAAATGCAGCCTGCTTCTCTGCCAAGGTCGCACGGAGCTGCTCAAGAGCGGGGAGCAGGTCGTCGCGCAGGGCTAGCGAGGCTGCCAGGTGCATCGCAGTGGGTATCACATCGTTGGACGACTGGCACATGTTCACTTGATCGTTCGGATGCACCGGTTGTCCTCCGAGTTCTTCCGAAGCCAGGCGGGCGATCACCTCGTTGGCGTTCATGTTCGTTGAGGTGCCGCTCCCGGTCTGGTAGACGTCTATGGGAAACTCTTCCAGCAGCTCTCCCCGGACGAGGCGAGCTGCCGCCCCCATGATGGCGCATGCCGCCGTGCCGTCCACTAAGCCCAGGTACGCGTTTGCTTTGGCGGCACCCTGTTTGATATAGCCAAGCGCCTGAATAAACCGCGCGGGCATTCGCTGTCCGCTGATGGGAAAGTTTTCCACCGCGCGCTGGGTCTGCGCCCCATACAGGGCGGTGGCCGGCACTGCGACTGTCCCGAGTGAGTCGTGCTCTGTTCGCGTCGCTGCCATACCACCTTCATGTGGACTATCTTGCCGCCATTGTAGTATAGTACGCCTTTTCCTGAACTAGGTTAACCTGCATGGAACGCGTACAGTCTGCCAGCGGCATGCGTCGCAGGGCCGATGCGCTGCGTTGCGGCGGGCGTAGACTGGTCCTGGTGCCAACGATGGGTGGCCTGCACCGCGGGCACCTTGCACTGATACGGGCCGCCCAAAAGCAGGGCGACCATGTCACGGTGTCCATTTTTGTCAACCCGACGCAATTTGCGCCGGGCGAGGATTATGCAGACTATCCGACAGACCTGGATCGCGACTGCATGCTCCTGGAAGAGACAGGCGCGGTTGACACAGTCTTCGCACCGACGGTAGACGAATTGTACCCGACAGGTGCCGCGCGGCAAGCCATGTGGGTGCAAAGCGAGTTGCTCACACGGCACCTCTGTGGGCCGCACCGGCAAGGGCATTTTAGAGGTGTCCTGACGGTAGTCACGAAGCTATTCAGCTGTTGCAGACCACATGTCGCCCTCTTCGGTTTGAAGGATGCGCAGCAGTATATATTGCTTAAGCGACTCGTCGCGGAGCTGCTTTTGGATGTGGTCATCCTGGGACACGAAACCGTACGCGAGCCGGATGGCCTGGCGCTTTCGTCGCGCAATGCCTATTTGAGTCGCACGGATCGTGCGCAGGCCGTGGTGCTGTCCCGGAGCGTGACTGCGGCCCGGCGGGCCATCTTGAATGGTGAACGCAGGGTCACTGTGATTGAGGCCCTGATGCAGCGCATCATCCGCCAGGCACCCTCGGCGCGCCTGGAATACGCCGAGGTGGTGAGCACTGCAGATCTGCAGCCGCTGGAAGCCCTGCTTCCGGGCACTGAGGTGCTAGCGGCCGTTGCAGCCCGCTTTGGCAAGGCGCGCCTGATCGATAACCAGTTCGTGACCGTCCCCGCAGCGCGTGCATGATCGCGTGCTGCACCACATGCGCTCCGGTCCCGCCGCCGCTTGCAGCCGCGCCGAAGCGCGGGACGTACGGGACTGTGCAATATGAAAGGGCCACGCATAAGGCAGGACGGGACCCTTCACTTGTGCCGCACGCATGGGCTATCTTGACTCGAAGGCGTGTGGGAGCCTGACGATTCAACTGCGACAGACGCGCTGCTTCGTGCTATGCAAAGACAGCTTCGTCTGGCGCAAACGCTCATTTGTTGCCGAGCCGGACTTGCCGGGCGTTGGCGCTGTGCACAACCCGTTCTGGTGCGGGCCATTGGGCACTGATGCATGGTCAAACCACCATTGGCATGAATCCGCACATGCGCAGTCCAGACGATCACCGTTGATGTTACGCTACCGTAACCTTAAAGCCATGGCGTGCGGCTATTTGTGGAAGGCAGCGTCGAGCATTTTGTGCACAGCATTGCTGCTTTTGTTGTGCTTCCCGGCTGTGGCGCAGGACGTGCTGTTTCCGTTTGCGGATCGGAGCCGGTACGGCTTCATCAACGCGGACGGAGATGTGGTCATTCCGCCGGGTTATGGCGGCGGGCAGATGACGAGCGAAGGGCTGACGGCCGTGCGCTTTGGCGGTGCCTGGGGATTCATCAACGGCCACGACTCAGTGGTGGTGGACTTTCGCTACGAATCGGTATTTCCCTTTTCTGAAGGCCGCGCGCGCGTGGAGAATCGAGGCTCCTGGCAATTCATTGATCTGCACGGGCAACCGATCTCGAATAAGCAGTACAGCAACGCTCTGGGCTTCTCGCACGGCCTTGCACCTGTGCAGGGCAAGCCGGGAACCATTGCGGGACTGGAACCGAAGTGGGGCTACATCGCGCCCGATGGCGAGGTCGCTATCAAGGAGCGGTTTATCCGTGCGCTGCCGTTTTCGGAAGGTCTGGCAGCGGTGGCTGTGGTGAAGAAGGTGCTCATTGTCAGCGTCAGTACGCGCTGGGGTTTCATCGATAAGGACGGCGACTGGTTCATTGAACCACGGTTCCTGTCGGCCCGGGGCTTCTCCAGTGGACTCGCCCTCGTTCGCGCCAAAGACGCCTGGGGCTACATTGATACCAGCGGTACGTTCGCTTTTGTGCCCGACTATGACCAGATGTTTTCGTTTTCCGAGGGTCTCGCACGCGTAGCCAAGGGTGGGGCCTGGGGCTTTATCGACACCACCGGTGCGGAAGTCATCCGTACGGCCTTCGAAGGTGCGGACGACTTCTCGGAAGGACTAGCCCTCGTAAAGAGCGGTGGTAAGTGGGGCTATATCGACGCAGAGGGGCGCATGGCCATTCCGGCGCAATATGAGCATGCCCGCCCATTCGCCAATGGACTGGCATACGTATTGCTGGACGGTCAGCCCGGATACATCAACGCCAGCGGCGCGTTTGTATGGCGGCAGTCTCGATAAGCCGCGCGCGGAGTGCCAGACGGGGCATACGCCGCCAAGGATGGGCGCGCCAGCTGCGCGCCGACAATCAGGACTGCGCCGGTCATACGGCGCTAAGCTGGATCGCGCTTGTCGTATGCCGCAATGATCTCCTTGACCAAGCGGTGGCGGACCACATCGCCCTTGTTGAAATACACGAACTGGATGCCATCAATGCCATCAAGGATCTCTTGCGCCTCAATGAGTCCGCTCTGGCTTCGACTCGCCAGGTCAATCTGCGTCACGTCGCCCGTAACAATTGCACGACTGGCGATGCCCAGCCGCGTAAGGAACATCTTCATCTGCATGGCGGTGGCGTTCTGAGCTTCGTCAAGAATGACGAAAGCGCCATTGAGCGTGCGCCCGCGCATGAAGCCCAATGGCACAATCTCAATGACGCGATTCTCCATGTAGGTAGCGAGCTTGTCGGCTGGCAGTAGCGCCTCCAACGCGTCATAAAGCGGACGCAGGTACGGATCAATCTTGTCACGAAAATCGCCCGGCAAAAACCCCAGTCGCTCCCCGGCCTCGACCGCAGGACGGCACAGAATGATGCGCTGGACCTTCTTGTGCTTAAGCGCAGACACAGCCAGCGCCACCGCCAGAAACGTCTTGCCAGTCCCGGCAGGGCCGACAGCAAATACGATATCACTGTGGCGCACAGCATGCACAAAACGACTCTGGCCGCGCGTCTTCGTGCGTATCATGCCGCCCGAGAGGGTGTACAACACGACTTCGCCGATCGCGCCCAGGTCGGTGCTGGGTGTGGTCGTCACCACGGAAAGCACCGAGTCCACATCGGTATCGGTGAGTCCACCGCTGCGACCTGCGATCTGCGCAAGTTCGTCAAAGGTGCGCTCGATCATGCGCACGGCCGGCGCAGGCCCGCGCAGCTTCACGGTATTGCCGCGGGTAGAAAACTGCGTGCCAGGAAAAGCGGCCTCTACGCGTCGCAGATGTGCGTCATGGGAGCCAAAAAGAAGCAGAGGGCTGACCTTGTCTAGCGTAAGTGTTTTCTCTGTCAAGAGTGCTCCAAACAAATCCGCGGGTTTTTTGTCTAACGGCTAACCCTCCCAATAGTGCCTGTAAGGCCATGAAACGAAGGCTGGTGGTGGAGTTCACCAAGATGAGTGGCAACGGCAATGACTTCATTGTCATAGACAACCGGTTCTACCACTTCACGGCGGATGAAATTGCTGCGTGGGCACCGCGCGTATGCCAACGTCACCATGGCGTCGGTGCGGACGGCATCTTGGCACTGGAGGCATCAGCGAATGGCAGCACGGCCTTCAAGATGCTGTACTACAATGCCGATGGCACCGAAGGGACGATGTGCGCCAATGGGGCGCGCTGCCTGGCCCGCTATGCTGTAGGCTGCGGCCTGTCCCCGGGCCGGCTGCGCTTCGACACGGCGTCGGGGCCCTGTGCCGCCATTGTGCCGGAAGATCCTACGGCGGATGTCCGCCTCTTTGTGGGTCAGCCGCGCCACTGGATTCCGCAGCATCGCGTCGCACAGGCGCTGCCAGAAGGCATAAGCGGCTTGCACTACCTCTGGACCGGAACCGAGCATGTCGTATGCTTGGTGGACGATGTGGAAAAAACGCCGGTGCCGCGCTGGGGACGAGCGATTCGCCGCGACGAAGCCTTGGCACCCGCCGGAGCCAACGTCAACTTTGTGAGCGTGACCGGTGCCGCCCGCCTTGCGGTGCGGACTTATGAGAAGGGCGTGGAGGCCGAAACCCTGGCCTGCGGCACCGGGGCGCTGGCTTCTGCCTTGGCGGTGCGCTACCTTGGGTATCAGCAGGCGGATGAGGTCATCATTCGGATGCCTGGGGGCGAACTCAAGGCGGGCCTTGCCGAACCGCTCTTTCTTGAAGGGCCGGCCGCAACCATCTTTCGCGGCTCGTTTGAGCTCTGACCGCTACTGCTGAAGCGGCAGCAAGTCCGTCCGCAGGTCTTCGATGTCCGCTGTCTCTCGCAGAAAGGCGATCCACTGATCTACGATCAGATTCTCCTTTTCGGCTAGCAGCTCTGCGCGGCGTGAAGTCATCGCGTCCTCATCCAGCGGAGCCGGGCTGCTCTTTGCCGTGGTGCGCACGACGAATACCGCATTGGCCCCCTCAATGACGCCTGAATCCTCTCCTTCCTCAAGCCCAAACACCGTGCCCACGAAGAGGAGATCGCGTCCGAGCCCGGGCACCACCGGATCGTGGAAAGCCAGTCGATCAATGGCCGAAGGCTGTTGCGCTAAGGCTTGCACCAATCCATCAAAGCCGCCTTGTGCATAGGCTTCGCTCATCCGCTCGCGCTGGTAAGCCTTCTTCTTCGCCAACAGCGCCTGCGGGCGAAGAACAGCTTCGACCTCTTCCAGCGGCTGCGTGCCTTCCTCCTGGATGGACACGACATGCGCCATGATCGCCAGCTCGTTCAGCTCAATGATCGGGCTGATGCTGCCTTCTTTTGCGCCCTCGAGAAACTTGGCCAAGGCGCGGCTGGTGCCGATGCCGGGAATAGCAATCTGATCCGCTTCCATGTTCATCGACTGCAGCGCGATATTGCGGCGCGCAGCCTCGCCGGCAAAGTCGTTGGTTTCCTCGCCGAAGTAGCTCAGATCCTCCAGCGATTCGGTGAGCGCATTCAGCGTAGCCACCGATGCATCCAGCATGACCCCCAGCCGGGCTAACTGAACCTCTACCTGTGCGCGCGCTGTGGTTTCGATCAGGTGGAAGCCGAACTGGGTCTGCACCGGGCCGACGACCCGGCCTGTGCGGCCGCCGAATGCCGCCTCCTGGAAGGCTTCGACCATGGTGCCCTCACCGAACCAGCCAAGGTCTCCACCCCGGGCACCGCTGCCCGGATCATCAGAATACTCGGCGGCCAGATCGCCTATGGATTCGCCGCTCGACAGCCGCTGCTGCACCTCGCGAATAGTTGTGCGCGCGGCCGCCTCTTCTTCGGCATCCCCTTCGGTGGCTCGCACCAGGATGTGGCGCGCCCGGACGTTGGTCTCCTCTGTCGGACGGGTATCGACCACCTTGACCAGCTGCACCATGCCATCTATGACCATGGGCCCCACGATAAGGCCAGGAACAATGGGTTCGCTGCCCTCAAACACGGTCTCTGCAAGCGCTGCATCCAGGTCGGAAGGGCCTAGGAATGCTTCAGACCACGGCGCTTCGGATCCGATACTGGCCAAGTACGACGAGTCGTCCTCGGCGGAAGCAAAGCTGCCCTGCAGTCGTGCGACTTCATTGAATACTGCGGCCGTGTCCTCCTGCGATGGCAGTTTGGAAAGCGAAGCCAGTTCAATGGAGTACACGCGCCTGCGATGGAAGTCCTCCTCGTGATCGTTGTAGTAGCGCTGAATATCCCGGCCAGACAGGGCAACCACTGAATCCGGCACATCCGCGTACCGCAGGTAGAAGAACGTGGCACTAGCGCCCTGCGCCTCCAGGTGCCAATCCTCTCTGACATCAGCATCGGAGACACGCACCGTGGCGTTGATCGCTTCGTCAAACTTCGCGCGGCGGCGGTCCTGCCGGATGTACTCCTCTATCTGAATCCAGGTGCCTTCCTGTTCTGGTGAATCGATGACGCTCTGTAGCAGGCTGCGGTCCACGGCGCCGGATTGGTCCGCGAAATTAGCCAGTATAATGCCGTGCGGTCTGTCGCCGATGATGAGGTCCTGAATCTCACGGTTGCTGACCGTGATGCCCAAGCGGTCCATTTCATGCTTGCGGAGCCGGTCGTTGACCAGTGTGTTGTATGCCCGCTCACGCTCAAACTCCAGCCGCTCCGGCTCCACCGCCGTGTTGGTCATCTGACGGATCTGCTCCAGCTGAAATTCCAGCTGCTGGCTGTACTCCTCTCGCGTGACCACATCCCCATCTACGACAATGACCTTGCCGAGCGGGTCGGTCCCGATGGTGTCAAAGACGCCGGAGTCCTGCAGGACCCACAGCCCTCCAAATGACAGCACGAGAATCCACAGGATGATGCCTGTGTTCTCGCGCATGCGGTTCATCGTGCCCATGTGCCTACCAGGTTGGGTGCTGCGTCAACAATCTACATGCACTAGCTTCCGATTGGCTCGCGTCGTGGAGAACCGCACGGTGCCGCTGGTTGTGGCGTACAGGGTGTCATCGCCTCCTCGCCCTACGTTATTGCCCGGGTGCACCTTGGTGCCCCGCTGCCGGACGATGATGCCGCCTGCCTTGATCGCCTGCCCGCCGAAGACCTTGATGCCCAGCATCTTCGGGTTGGAATCCCGCCCGTTCTTGGTCGAACCGACGCCTTTCTTGTGTGCCATGACTATCGTGTGAATTATGCGACAGAAACAGCGTCCACACGGATTTGCGTGTACCGCTGCCGATGGCCGCGCTTGACCTTATAGCGCTTGCGACGCTTCTTCTTGAAGACGATGATCTTGTCTCCACGGACATGTCCCAGAACCGTCGCAGTCACGGTGGCACGGTCCACGGTCGGCGTGCCTACGCTGACATCTTCACCGTTTGCCACGAGCAGCACGCGGTCCAGGACAATCGTGTCCTCGGCACTTTGCTGCGCCATAAACGGTACAAAAAGCGTGTCCGATTCGCGGACCTTGAACTGCTTACCCTGAATATCTACAATGGCGTACATGTCATGTGCTCTTCTTAGGGGCACCACTTGGGCGCGAGAGTGACAGCCCGAAGAAACGCACGGCGAGCGGGAAAGATCCGCGAGCTCCGATCCTGACTTTCGGCTATGACCACCCCCTTTGAGCCCTCGATACCCTTCGGCAAGCTGATCTGTATCGGCAAGAATTATGCAAAGCACGCGGCGGAGATGAAGAGCGCCGTGCCGACTGAGCCCGTAGTGTTTTTGAAGCCGCGCACCGCCATCATCAGGGATGGCGACGCGGTCGTGTTGCCGCCCCTGTCTGTGGAGGTGCACCACGAAGTGGAGCTCGTGGCGCTTATAGGACGTCGAGGCAAGGATATCCCGGAGGCTGAAGCCCTTTCCTATGTGTCCGGCTACGCCGTGGGACTGGACATGACGGCGCGCGACCTGCAGGCCAAAGCCAAGCGCCATGGTCATCCCTGGTCGGTGGCCAAGGGCTTTGACACGTTTGCGCCGCTGGGTTCGTTTGTGCCGGCGGCGGCCGTGGCGGATGTGCAAGAGGTGATGCTGACGCTAAAGGTCAATGGCGCAGTGCGGCAGAAAGCATCTACCAGGGAGATGGTGTTCACCGTAGCCAACCTGATCGCATACTGCTCTGAGATCTTTACGCTGGAACCTGGCGACTGCCTGTTTACAGGCACGCCCGAAGGGGTAGCAGCGGTCCAGCCCGGTGATCGCCTGGAATGCACCGGCAGCGGACTTCAGGCGCTGACCGTGACCGTCAGGGCACAAGGGCAGACGTAGGTGCCAGCACGCGCCGCACGGCCACGAGTGTGCGGTCAATCTCCGCCATGGTAACATCCCGGTGCGTGGTGGCGCGGATGGTGCGCGGTCCAAAGGGCACCATGGCAATGCCTTCCGCGCGAAGCGCCTCCAAAAAGGACAGGGCTGCACCGGCCTTAAGGTCAAAGAGGACGATGTTCGTCTGGGGTGGTCGGACCGTTACGCGGCTGAGTGCGGCCAACCCGTCGGCAAGGCGGCGCGCTTTGGCGTGATCCTCATGGAGCGAGCGCCGATGATGCTTGAGTGCATAGAGTCCCGCTGCGGCCAGGATACCCGCTTGGCGCATCCCGCCGCCCAGCATCTTGCGCACCCGATGGGCTTCCCTGACCTTTTCTTCGGATGCAGCAAAGACACTGCCCACAGGCGCGCCTAGTCCTTTGGACAGGCACACCGTGACCGTATCAAAAGGGGCGGCGTAATCCTTTTCCGGAATGCCGGTGGCAGCTGTGGCATTCCAAAGCCGCGCGCCGTCCAGGTGGCACGCGAGTCCCGCAGCCCGGGCGGTCCGCGTCAGGGCTCCAAGGCGCTCCAGGGGATAGATGGCACCGCCTGCTGCATTGAGCGTGTTCTCCAGGCACAACAGGCGCGTGCGCGACTCCCAGTAGTATCCGTGGCGGACTGCTGCCTGCACCTGCGCGCATGTGAGCAGTCCTGCATCCCCGTCCAGAGCATTAAGGACCACCCCGGCGAGGGCACCTGCGGCCCCGGACTCGTAGTTGAAGATGTGGCTGGATCGTTCAAGCAGCACCTCATCGCCCGGCTGGGTCTGCACGTAGAGGCCCAGCTGATTTCCCATCATGCCGCTGGTTACCAGCAGCGCGGCTTCCTTGCCCAAAAGCGCAGCAATCGTTTCCTGGAGCTTGTTTACCGAAGGATCCTCGCCAAAGACATCGTCTCCGACCTCGGCGTGGTACATTGCTTTGCGCATGCCCGCGCACGGCCGCGTGACCGTGTCGCTCCGCAAGTCAATCATCTGTCACGCGAAATCCCGAGGACCTCAAACTCCATGATGCCGCGGGGCACCTGGATGCGCACGACATCCCCCACGGCGCTGCCGAGCAGCCCCTTGCCTATGGGACTTTCTACCGAGATGCGTCCCTTGGCAAGGTCGGCTTCCTGCGAGGCAACCAGCTTGAAGGACTGTGCACGCCCCGCCTTCTTGTTGTGCACGCGCACGGTAGACAAGATCCTGGCGCGTGACGTATCCACCTGCGACTCGTTCACCACGCGCGCTTCCCCCAGCGTGTGCTCCATATGCGCTATGCGCGCTTCCAGCTGTCCCTGTGCGTCCTTGGCGGCGTGGTACTCTGCGTTTTCCTTGAGGTCGCCGTGGGCGCGGGCTTCTCCGATGGCGCGTGCGGCCTGCGCGCGCCCCACCGTGCGCGCATGGTGGAGGTCCCGGCGCAGCTTGTCGAATGCTTCCTGTGTCAGATAGATGGGCATAGCAGTCTACCAGCCGGTGCGATTGCGACGGCGAGGCTGTTCATTGCGTGATTCTTGTGCAGAAACGCCGGGCAGGCTCAGTCTGCGGGTGGCGACCAGCGTGTCGTGCCACGCTGCATCGTCAATCTGGGCAACCGTTACTCCGTTTTCAACGGAGACATGTGAAAATTCACGGCTTCCCAGATAGATTCCAACATGCATAAGGCCGCTCGGCAGGCGGAAGATCAGGAGATCTCCCGCCGCCAGGTTGTCCGGCTCCACCGCCTCGCCGGCGGAGGCTATGCCCGATGGCGTGCGCGCTAGGTTTATGCCGTAGAGATCGTCGTAAAGGCGTCTGACGAATGCTACCGGGTCCACGCCACTCATATCAGTGCCTCCGGGCGCATACGGTGCGCCCATCCATGTGTCAGCCGCTGCACGCAGGTCCGCTTCCAGCGACGTTGGTTCCGTGGCTCTTGTCCCGGCAGAACTCCCGCAGCTGCCGGCCAGTATGGCCAGCGCACAAAGGCCAAGGCTCGTCCATGTATACTGCATGATTATGTAGGTCCGATGCAGCCGCAACTTACGGTTAAACGCAGGCCATTGCATAGTGGATCAAGGCGACCCTGACGAGCGTACCACCCGCAACCCTAAGCTACGCAACCATGCCATATCCAGAAATGCTCCTGCAGCCCATGCGCCAGGAGCTTACCCGTTTGGGCGTCGAAGAGCTGCGGACTACTGGTGAAGTGGACGACGCGTTTGCAGGCACCGCAGGCCAGACCATGGTGCTGGTCGTCAACTCCGTCTGTGGATGCGCTGCGGCAATGGCGCGCCCTGCCATTGCACTGGCGCGGCAGCACAGCACGCAGCCGGATCGATACACAACGGTCTTCGCAGGGCAAGATCTTGATGCGACTGCGCGTGCTCGATACCACATGACAGGGATTCCGCCTTCATCGCCGTTCATCGCGCTGATCAAGGATGGTGAAGTGGCCTATATCATTGAGCGGCGCCATATTGAAGGGCGAAGCGCGCAAGCGATCGCGGCCGACCTTGCGAAGGCGTTTGATCGGTTTTGCGGCACGGACACCATGCCCGACATGCCCGAGAGTCCCGAATTGGAGTCGCCGGCAAGCTACTTCAGCACATTCCGGTCTATTCGTTAGGGCAACGTCCCATCCAGGAGGCCCAGGCTATGGCCCGAGGGGCCACCGGTCGCCGAACCGTCTGTCGCCGAGTTGCCTGCGATGTGCAGTTCTGTGGGTATGCTCAATCTGATCCGCTGCCCAAGGGCTGAGGCGCGCTCCATGGATCGGCGGTTGCCGCCGGGCACAGCCAGGCAGCGCTTCAGGCCGGATCTCTGGGTCGCAAGGCGACGATGGAGCGACATGCCGCATCACCCGGTGGTCATCCAGCGTGATGACCACCGGCGCGGCGTACAGGGCGGGCGGGGCCCCTGTAGGGCATTCAATCAGGAGCACCGGCACTTGCGCGGCGCTGAAGGCGCGCACTTCTTGAGCAGCGAATGCCAGGTGAATACCCCGCCCCGCGGTAAGGCAAAACAACAGGATTACAAGGACGCTTAACCTGAACTTCATAGTAGTCGGGCGCAGCCTCACCCTCGCGGCGCAGTCAGTAGCCCATTTTGGCACCTTTTTCAGTCGTTATTGGGCCGATTTGGGCACAAATGGCTCTGAAAGTCGGGTTTTCGCCGTGATTTGAGGTGATTGTCACCCTGCTGGGTTCGTTACCTGACTGCCCATGTATCGTTAGATCACGGTGAACCACGAAACGGCATTATTTGCGGGAATAATGCCATTATTTTCGCCTTTTCTTGCATATATCGCGCCCATTGCGTCCCTTAAGGGCATACGAAATCACGTCATATCTGCCCCTGTACATAGCACGTATTCCGCACCGGAACTCGAGCCCCACGTGGCTGCTGCGACAGTCCACCTGGAAGAACGGCAAGAGCGTGAAAACCACCCTCAGCAACCTGACCAAGGTGCCGCACGAGTTCAGAATGCAAATCCGAGCGCTGTGCAGGGGTGGGTGGCATTGTTGTGCGCGACGTGCTGGGGTATTTCAGGGAAGTGTACCTGAGCGCGCAAAGCGCGCCACACGGACCTGTGGCCGCTACGCTGGGGACCCTGCGCAAGCTGAAACGCGATCAGCTCATCAGCGCGCGCACCCCGCGGGTGCGTACCATCGTGCTGGCCCTCCTTGTCCGTCGCATCCTTAACCCCGGCAGCAAGTATACCACCGCCAGCGCGCTTCGGGCGGAAGACCAGCCCCGCAGCCTGGGAGGGGAGCTCGCACTGGAGCACGTGCACGAGAACGCGATCTACCAGGCCATGGATTGGCTCTACAAGCGCAAGGACGCCATTGAACAGGAGCTCGCAGCCCGTCATCTGAAGGAGGGATCGGTCGTGCTCTGTGACGTCCCATCCCCGTACGTAGTGGGCCACGGCGCCGATCTGGCTGCATTCGGCTACGCCAGAGACAAGAAGAAGGGCACCAAGCAGATCCACTTCGGTCTGCTCTGCGACAAGGCCGGCCGGTGGGGGTGGAGGTATTTTCGGGCAATACGGCCGATCCCGCCACGCTTACTGCGCAGCTGCAGAAGCGCAAGGAGCGTTTTGGCCTGCGCCGGGTCACGATTGTAGGAGATCGCGGACTGCTGACGCCTGCGCGGCTCACCGAAGCAGTGCAGCCGGCCGGCTATGACTGGATCACCGGCCTGCGCCAGGGCGCCCTCCGTCGCCTGGTGCAGAAAGAGGACTGCCCGTTGACGCTGTTTGACGAGAGGGATCTCGCGGAGATCACCAGCGACGACTATCCCGGCGAGCGGCTCATTGTGTGCCGCAACCCGCTGATGGCCGCGCGTGCAAGGAATAAACGCGCGGCATGGCTCCAGGCTACGGAAAAGAAGCTGGACGCACTGATGGCGGCCACCGTGCGCAAGCGGAGGCCGCTCCGGGGCACGGACAAGATTGCCCTGCGCGCAGGCGCCCTCCTGGGCCGCTACAAAATGCAGAAGCACATCACTACGGTCATCTCTGACGAAGCCTTCAGCTACCCGCGCGACGAAGCATCCATAGCGCTGGAAGCCCGTCTGGACGGCATGTACGCGATTCGCACCAATGTGACCGAGGACGCGCTCGCATCCGACGAGGCCGTCGCTTCCTACAAGCAGCGGGCGGTAGTGGCAAAGGCCTTCCGCAGTCTCAAGACCGTTGATCTGAAGGGGCGCCCCATCTACCACGATCGGGCCCGCCGCATCCAGTGCCCCTCTTCCTGTGTATGCTGGCCTATTACGTACAGTGGCACATGAAAGACAAGCTGGCCCCCATGCTGTTCGCAGAGGAGGATCTGGCGGCGGCCAAGGCGGCCCGTGCCAGCGTGGTGGCGCCGGCGGAACCCTCCCCGGAAGCACAAAGCAAGGCACGAACCAAAAAGACCAGCGACGGCGCTCGCGCCACCAGCTTCCAGTCGCTGCTGCGCCACCTGGCTCAGCTGGGCAAGTGCAAGCTGGTAGAGAAGAACAAGCCTGAGGAGACGATCAGGCTGGTGCTGCAGACGCTAAGCCCCAAGCAAAAGAAGGCCTTTAGGCTGCTCGGCGTAAGCCACCACTAGGCGGGCCGACAGCGCAGCCAGCCAGCGGCACTAGTCGCAAATTCCACAAAATCCAAGCGCCTTATTGGTCCCCTTGCCGGGTACAATACTATGAAGTTCAGACTAGAAACAACAAACAAGGAAAAACCGCTCCCGCCCACCCTGTTTGTTGTTGTTCCGACGGAAAAATCACATCCTTTTTGCTCCCCCAGCGTCGGCGCTGGCGCCGCCCAAATGGACACGAACGAGGCTGCGCATACGACAGCTGCGCGACTGAAAACACTATTAGCACCACACCCCGCCACACGACTAACGGCGTCATTTGTGGCGATTCTGAGGTACAGGGCTGAAAACGGCGCCATACGGCCTGTAGGAGCCGCGTAGAGCCGCTCTGACGCGGGTTCGTAGTTATTATTACCCAAAACGGGGCGTTGTATGCTACAGACTCCCCCCCCCCCGGCATACAGGTGGACCAGCCGCCTAGTACGGAAACTCGTAGCGCAATATGTACGGATGGCGATGTGACGATACATACAGGTGGCGGTCATAGACCATTGCCCTGTTGGATGTCTTGAGGATGTTGTCGTTGTCCGATGTATCCATGGTTGTGCTCAGAAGAACCGTGCCCACATGCTTGTAGCGATCGCTACCACTAATCCGGATGAAGTACCACCGTCCGCTGTTAGGGCTGACCGGAACAGCTATGTACTCGTTATTCAGCACATGAAAAACCGAAATTAAAAAGCGTAATCCCACCCCCGGCATACCAGGCCGCTCCATTTTGTAATTGCCTGCATGCTCCTTAATTGAAGTGCCATGGAATCTTATGGTATGAACATGCTGATGATTGTCGTCGAATACAAAGACATAGGGCAAGCCTACGTAGACTGCAAATACAAATTGATCCTCTGGCGTAGCCCCAACCGCAACGAGATTCATCGGTGGTTGTGTGATGCCCAGCGAAGGTAGAAATGGTTTGGTCGCTTCATAGGGCGCCTCTGTTTCCCGCGGGCAAACCCGAAACTCATGCGTCATTGGACACGGAGCATATAGGTACGTGGCACTTGCTGACAGGCCCGCGCCACGAAGCATGCTGGAACCCAGACGGGCTGGCGTTGTGGCCACATATTCAAGGCGGGTGGATAAGACCTGTAGGCGAGATCTTTCGCTGGCAAACAAGTGCGGCTCAACATAAACCAGGCTGGAGAGTCCATCGAACTCGAGAGGAGCCTTTCCCTCTCGGCCGACCCTCCTGCGCAGCAAGCCGTCCAGTCCACTCACAAAAATGGCGTTTGCCTGAGCGTCAGCAACGTAAAGGCTGTCCTGCACAATGGTAAACCTGAAGAAGTTGCCTAGCACCAGGGAGTCCCGCATCTGCCCCAACTCCAGATTGGGATGCCACACCTGTTCGGGTAAGGCATCCACATCTATCACCGTCTGGGGTACAGCGGCCAGCAGTGAGTCGATGATCTCCGACTCTATGATTCGCACGAAATCGGGAGATTGACGACAGCCCCCCGCCGAAGCGAGGAGCATCGCCAACAGTATTACTCTTGTGTCGAAGAGCTTGGCCACCGTACGCGAATCTTCGCAGCTAGCTGAACTTGGGTAACGTGCCATGCTCTTGTAGTGCTACCGACAAACCTTATCAGCCACCTCCGAACTCGACACCGCAGATGGTACCCGTCCATGTACCGGATCCGGACCATGCCCCCTCTTCTTCGCCATCACAGTTTATGGTCAACGTCCAGCCGTCCTCGGATTGATCTAGTTCTGTAACACAATCCCCGTTGTCGCATCTAAAGAAGTACTCAGGAGCTGCAGCCACCGCTACATACGCTATAGCGCCGGTCAAGGCCAGGGCGAGTGGTAAAACGATCTTTTTGAGAGATCTCATAGTGCTACCTCCGTAAAATTAGTGAGGCCCCAAAGATAGCTGATGTTCTCCCAAATACAAGTGGCTTCGTCAAATATTCGTATTGCCCGGAAAGTGTGCTGCCGGGCCCGCCTCGAGCTCCATCGGGCCACTGGCTACGTGAGGTACTTCGCGACGGCGCCTCCGGCCGGCCACTCCGGGCGTTTGCTGATTGTCCCACTGGCCGCTTCCCCTCGCGCGCGCGAGGGAGTCGCACCACCACTTCAGTGGTGTTTGTGTCTAAGGCAGCCTTAAGGCTGATGTGTATGTTGTATTTAATTAAACTTAGCTTGAAAAAAGTAGCTTCTGAACCAGCTGCCGTTTTGATTATGATAGCTTCTTCTACCGCCACTAAAGATTCAACTATATTAGACACCGTTTGACGGACATCATTTTGATCTTCTGGGACATTATATGAGATTTGATAACCTTGATCTTTGTTTTGAGAAAGAATGTTTAGTACCAATTCTTGGTTGTTATCTAAAACAAAGATCTCTAGGGTCCTGGGTAGGTTATCGGGGTTGGTGTTGGTGATAACCAGCTCTTGGTCTTGATTAAATAGTGGTTCGGTATCTTTTTGCAAGAATTGCAAGAGTTGTGAAGGGCTAGCGTCATTTGGTCCAGTGGTATTGATTTCATCAGCTGGTAGTTTAGAGGTTGGTTCTGAAGAGATGTAGTAGTTGGGGGTGTTTGATTTGTTAACTAGTAGCAGGTAGATGGTGATAACAAGGATAACAAATAGACCAAGGAGGAAAGTTAGTAATTTAACCGAAGATTTTTTTTAGTTGACATATGACTTAAAATTATACTTTTATAATACCACACATGTCTAGATTTACCTGTGGATTAT
Organism: Rhodothermales bacterium; assembly: GCA_951812585.1. GTDB lineage: Bacteria > Bacteroidota > Rhodothermia > Rhodothermales > Bin80 > JAAXGV01. Next base: position 2,347,894 of record OX638318.1, read on the forward strand.
CCCAGTTTAAGCAAGTACAAAAAAGAGCCCAACCCTATGGTAGCGGTTGAGCTCTGGAGCTATCCCCTAGGGGTAGCTCACGGGTCGCGGTCCGAAACGATCTTCGAACCACTTGCATCTCTCTGACTGTCAGGAGAAACACAGGTCGGGCACGTTTGCTGGCTCGTTTACCCTGATCCACATCTCATAGAAAACGGCTATGGCTTCGTGTGGGCGATCCTGATAATAACTAGAGTTGTCTATCCGCGGCACAATAAGCCCCGCGGTTGTGTCAGCGTCAGTGGCTGCCTCCTAATCTAGTCCGTCTTGGGTAAGAACCCAATCGCGGCCAATCTGAGAACAACGACCGCTCTCAATGGTTTCATCCTGATGAGCGTGGAAGAGTTCGTGCTCTAGTATACGGAGCATCAGTCTTCGGTCAGATTTCTTGCGAACAATGATCTGTCTACATCCATACGCCCCCCCAACACCATCTGGCAGCAAACCCGTCGGGTCTCCCCAGTTTAGCACTAGTCCCGCTGGTAGACTCAGTCTAGCAAAGCTGCCAGCCGACTCTGATGGCCACTCGTGTGGCAAACGAACGCCACCTCCGTCGTAGACTTCCTCCTCTTGGGTAATAAATCCCGTCTTCTGGACTTCAACAGACAATGGTTGAAAGCCGGTTAGAGTGGCCTTGCCTTGAGGGTCTGTGATGGCTGTCTGTCCTTCCGGATCACATCTTTCGAGACAGGTCACCGTCACTCCTTCAATGCCTACCCATTCGGGGGACCCTCCTACTGGGTATACCGTAATGGTGATGGCTTCTGTCTCCGGCTTAAGAGCGACAGTGTCTCCGTTTGAGACTTCTCGCTCTGTTGTCACGTATCCGTATTTTTCAACCCGGATAGTTATTGCTGGCTGGATGCCACCCAAGACAGCTTCGCCACTGGCGTTGGTTGTCTCAACCTGCTGGCCTTCACAGCCTTTGAGACAGGTTAGCTTGGCTCCCCCTAGCGGGTCGGTGCTGAGGCTGTCCACCACCATAATGGTAATGGACTCCACCTTTGGTTTCTCTGTCTGGAGAACAATAATGTCTCCATTGTATACCTTTTTTTCAACACTTTCGTATTCGGATTTTTCAACCCGAATGGTCAGGGGTTCGAAGCCGGTCAGAGTTACCCGACCGAGTTCGTCTGTCGTCTCGATCTGTTCTCTGGTGCAATCCTCGAGACAGGTTACTTTCGCCCCTTCTAGGGGCGATGAGTTGGTTGCCATCACCGTGATGGCAACCTCTTTAGGTGTTGCTGGTTCTGGAGCGATAGGATTACTATCGTAACTAACCAACAACGTGGCAGCTAACAATGCAGCGGCCGAAGCTTTAAGATTTACCATCGTTTCCTCCGTTGTGTTGTGGTTGTGAAAGAACTGACTCTGCTACTGCAGAGACGCTTATATTATAAACATAAATAGTCTGATTTGTCAATGTGTGGTGTTGAAAAACACCGAAAACGCTCCCCCTCGCGCGCGCGAGGGAGTCCCTGCCGTTCGTAATCCCGCTGCGGGAGCGGGTCCGGGTGAAATGAGGCCGGGGGGGGGGCGCTCGCACGCCCCCCGGAAACCGCGCATGTCGGACCGCCTGTCTGAAGTCTCGCTTCAATGAGGCCGGGGCTCTGCAGCCCCGGAAGCCGGCGGTGTTGCGATGCTGTTTATCCCCGCAAGAGCGGGGGAGTCGCCGCTCGGCCGGCCGCCTCTCATTCGCGGCTGGATCAGAATACACCGGCGCGTCGAAAGAAGGTCCGCGCCGGACTGATTCACTACGGAAGCCGATGTACACGGTTGTACGACTCTTCAGGCGGGGGCACCCTCAGGGAACCCCCGCCTTCATCCACCGTAATCGGGAGCAAGCTAAAACGCGATCAGCTCATCAGCGCGCGCACCCCGCGGGTGCGTACCATCGTGCTGGCCCTCCTTGTCCGTCGCATCCTCAACCCCGGCAGCAAGTATGCCAGCGCCAGTGCGCTTCGGGCGGAAGCCCAGCCCCGCAGCCTGGGAGGGGAGCTCGCACTGGCGCACGTGCACGAGAACGCGATCTACCAGGCCATGGATTGGCTCTACAAGCGCAAGGACGCCATTGAACAGGAGCTCGCAGCCCGTCATCTGAAGGAGGGATCGGTCGTGCTCTGTGACGTCCCATCCCCGTACGTAGTGGGCCACGGCGCCGATCTGGCTGCATTCGGCTACTGCAGAGACAAGAAGAAGGGCACCAAGCAGATCCACTTCGGTCTGCTCTGCGACAAGGCCGGCCGGCCGGTGGGGGTGGAGGTGTTTTCGGGCAATACGGCCGATCCCGCTACGCTTACTGCGCAGCTGCAGAAGCGAAAGGAGCGTTTTGGCCTGCGCCGGGTCACGATTGTAGGAGACCGCGGACTGCTGACGCATGCGCGGCTCACCGAAGCAGTGCAGCCGGCCGGCTATGACTGGATCACCGGCCTGCGCCAGGGCGCCCTCCGTCGCCTGGTGCAGAAAGAGGACCGCCCGCTGACGCTGTTTGACGAGAGGGATCTCGCGGAGATCACCAGCGACGACTATCCCGGCGAGCGGCGCATCGTGTGCCGCAACCCACTGATGGCCGCGCGTGCAAAGAATAAACGCGCGGCATGGCTCCAGGCTACGGAAAAGAAGCTGGACACACTGGTGGCGGCCGCCGTGCGCAAGCGGAGACCGCTACGGGGCACGGACAAGATTGCCCTGCGCGCAGGCGCCCTCCTGGGCCGCTACAAAATGCAGAAGCACATCACTACGGTCATCTCTGACGAAGCCTTCAGCTACCCGCGCGACGAAGCATCCATAGCGCTGGAAGCCCGTCTGGACGGCATGTACGCGATTCGCACCAATGTGACCGAGGACGCGCTCGCATCCGACGAGGCCGTCGCTTCCTACAAGCAGCGGGCGGTAGTGGAAAAGGCCTTCCGCAGCCTCAAGACCGTTGATCTGAAGGGGCGCCCCATCTACCACGATCGGGCCCGCCGCATCCAGTGCCCCCTCTTCCTGTGTATGCTGGCCTATTACGTACAGTGGCACATGAAAGACAAGCTGGCCCCCATGCTGTTCGCGGAGGAGGATCTGGCGGCGGCCAAGGCGGGCCGTGCCAGCGTGGTGGTGCCGGCGAAGCCCTCCCCGGAGGCGCAAAGCAAGGCACGAACCAAAAAGACCAGCGACGGCGCTCGCGCCACCAGCTTCCAGTCGCTGCTGAGCCACCTGGCTCAGCTGGGCAAGTGCAAGCTGGTAGAGAAGAACAAGCCTGAGGAGGCGGTCAGGCTGGTGCTGCAGACGCTAAGTCCCAAGCAAAAGAAGGCCTTCAGGCTGCTCGGCGTAAGCCACCACTAGGCGGGCCGACAGCGCAGCCAGCCAGCGGCACTAGTCGCAAATTCCACAAAATCCAAGCGCCTTCTAGGCCCTCTCGCCGGGCAAAGTACTATGAAGTTCAGCTTAACGCTCGGCTCAAGTTGGACTGCGGAGGGGGCGGTTGGCTACGCATAGTCATGGCTGGGGATAGGTGTTCAGGAGGGGCGCATCTGTAGCGCCGTCGCGTGTTCTTGCACCTTACGCACCAATAGCACTGCGCGGGGTGCAAGAGCGGCCATGACGCGCGTCAGCAGGGGTCGCATGCAACGCTTGGTGAAAGAAGGCATGGCAGGCAGCGTGGTGCGTGTAGCTGTTAGAACGCATAGCCGCAGCCCTTATTGCGGCTAATCCATGCGCACCGTGATCCCTTCTTTGTGCAAGAAGCGCTTGGCCTGCACGATCGTGTACTCTCGAAAATGAAATATTGACGCTGCCAGCACCGCATCGGCACGCCCGATCAGGAGCGCGTCCAGCAGGTGGGCCAGGGTGCCGGCACCGCCTGAGGCGATGACAGGGATGGTCAGCACATCACTCAGCGCGCGGAGCAGCGCCAGGTCGTACCCGTCTTTGGTGCCGTCGCGGTCCATGGACGTGAGAAGGATCTCCCCCGCGCCGCGCTTCTGCGCTTCCTTTGACCATTCAACAGCATCCAGGCCCGTCGGCGTGCGACCGCCGCGCACATACACCTCCCAATGCCCGCGCGTTGTGCGTTTGGCATCAATGGCGATCACCATGCACTGCGATCCAAAAGCGCGGGCACCCGCCGTGATCAGTGTTGGGTCTTTGATTGCCGCGGAATTGATGGCCACCTTGTCCGCTCCGGCATGCAGCATGCGGCGCATATCGTCAACGGTGCGGAGCCCGCCACCAACGGTCAGGGGTATGAAGACCTGGTCCGCTGTCTGGCGCACTACGTCATGCATGATGCTGCGCTTTTCATGCGTCGCCGTGATATCGAGGAACACAAGCTCGTCCGCACCTTCCGCGTCATAGAACTGTGCCTGCTCCACCGGATCGCCCGCATCCACCAGGTCCAGGAAGTTGACCCCCTTCACCACACGACCCCGGTCCACATCGAGGCAAGGAATAATGCGCTTTGCGAGGGCCATGGCGCGGTCAGGAATGCGCGTCGGCGTGCGCCTGCCACAGACTCTGGCACGGAAACCGCTGCTCGTAGAGTGCCCGGCCCACAATCACTGAGTCTACGCGCCAGGCGTGCAGCCCGCTGAGGGCGATCAGGTCCTGATATGTGCCGACGCCGCCGGACGCTGTGATAAAGGCCGTATGCAGGCGGCTGCCCAGGGCGCGGTACGCCTCCACATTCGGTCCCTGCATCGTGCCATCACGGGCAATATCGGTGTAGACAATGCGCCGTACGCCGCGCTGCTCCATGTCCAAGGCGAGGTCTATCGCATCCAGCCCGCTGCTTTCGGTCCAACCCTGCACGCGTACTTCGCCGCCTTTTGCGTCAATGCCGACCACAATTCGTTCTGCCGTGAAGCGCCGGATGGCCTCGGTGATCAGGGCCGGATCGCGTGCTGCCGTGGTGCCGAGTATGACGCGCCGGGCGCCCAGCGACAGTACGGCCTGAATGTCGTCCAGGGTACGGATGCCGCCGCCCACCTGCACAGGGATGTCCAGTGCTTCGCAGATGCGCGCAATCTCCGCACGGTTGTGGACGCGATCCCTGGATCCGCCGCGGGCGGCATCGAGGTCGACTACATGCAACCACGCAGCATGCTGGCGCTGCCAGCGGCGGGCCGTAGTAGTCGCATTGCGGGCGTATATAGTTTCGTGGTCGTAGCGCCCCTGGTGCAGGCGCACGCACTGCCCGCCTCGCAGGTCGATGGCAGGAATGACCAGGAGCATCCTCAGGCCAGGCTGGCGAAGTTTTTCAGGATTTGCAATCCGCTGCGCTGGCTTTTCTCCGGGTGGAACTGCACGCCGAACACATTGCCGCGGCCTACCACGGACGGGAAAGTAATGCCGTACGATGTAGTCGCGATCACGTCTCGCTGATGCGCCGGTGCTGCGTGGTATGAATGCACAAAATAGCACCAGGGTGTCGGTCCTACATGTGCCAAAAGGGGGGACGGATGCTCCAGCTTCAGCTGATTCCAGCCAATCTGCGGCACCTTCAGGCGCACCGCGTTCGAAAACGCGAACCGTTCCACGCGCCCGGGCAGGATGCCGAGTCCAGCATGTTCTCCATCTTCCAGTCCCACATCAAACAGCATCTGCATCCCGACGCAGACGCCCAGGAAGGGCGCGCCGCGCGCCACCGCGTTCCGTATGGGGCCGGCCAGCCCCTGCCGGCGCACCTCTCCAATACATGCGCCGAACGCACCTACACCAGGCAGGACGAGGCGCTCGGCACGGGCAATATCCTGTGGTCGGTCTGTCCGGAGCACCGAGGCCCCGACATGCTCAAAAGCCTTCTCAATAGATCGAAGGTTGCCGATCCCGTAGTCGATTACCGTAATCATGGCAGTTGCTACGCGCGACTGAGCTCCTTGGAGCGCTGTGTGGCCGTAGCGACCGCATTGATTATCATCGTGCGCAATCCGTGCGACTCGAGCTCGGCAATGGCGGCGATGGCAGTACCGCCGGGCGTGGTGACCTCGTCCCGCAGTATGGCGGGGTGCTTTCCCGTCTGCGCCACCAGCGTCGCCGCGCCGAGCACCGTCTGCGTCGATAGGCGAAAGGCAATGGAGCGCATAAGGCCCTGCTTGACGCCTGCATCGGTCAGTGCCTCAATAAGCATGAAGACATAAGCGGGACCACTTCCAGACAGGCCAGTGACCGCGTCCATGAGCGTCTCTGGCACCTCTTCTACCTTGCCTACGGCCTCAAACATCCGGCGCACTACGTTCATGTGCGCTGCCTTGGCTTGGGTGCCTCTGGCAATCGCGGTGGCCCCCTTGTCCACCAGCATCGGGGTGTTGGGCATCGCGCGCACGACCGCAATAAGGTTTCCCAGTGCCTTTAGAATCGCTTCGGTGGTCAGGCCCGCGACCACAGTAACGATCAGCGTGTCGGGACGCACATGCGGGGCAATCTCCGTTAGGACCTCCGCGGCATTCATGGGCTTGACCGCCAGCACGACGAGGGAGGCCTCCCGCACGGCGGCTACGTTATCAGTGCCGCAATGAATTCCTGGAAAGTCGCGCTGAAGTCGCTGGACGGCCGAAGCCAGGCGGCGCGTTGCCCTGACTTGGTGCGGCTGGATGTGATTGCCACGCACAAGCCCGCCGAGGAGGGCACGCCCGATATTGCCAGCGCCGATTACTGCGATGACTTGCGATGAAAGGGTCATGAGGTAGGTAAGGGGGCCAAAAAAGGGCGCCGGGTCAGATCACACCCTTCGTGGAAGGCACGCGCGCGCCGGACGGATCGCGGCGCACCGCCGCGCGCAAAGCCCGGGCTGCCGACTTGAAGATGGCTTCCACCTGATGATGTGCGTTCGTGCCGTACAAGACGCTGATGTGAAGCGTGCACGCGGCGTGCTCCGCGAAGCTGTACCAGAAGTGCCGAACGAGCTCGGTTGGCAAGTCGCCGACTCTATCGCGTTGGAAGGTGCAGTCAAAGTAGAGCGCAAAGCGTCCAGACAGATCGACGACTGTACGCGCCAGCGACTCGTCCATCGGTACATATGCGGACCCGTAGCGGTTGATATAATGCTTGTCTCCCAGCGCCTGGTGCAACGCCTGCCCCAGCGTGATGCCGATGTCCTCAACGCTATGATGCTCGTCTATGTGCAGATCGCCCTTGCAGGTTACCTCCAGGTCGAATCGGCCATGCTTGGCGAACAGGTCCAGCATATGGTCGAAGAAGCCGATGCCGGTGGCGTTGCTGTACTGGCCGTTGCCATCAAGATTGATGCGAACCGAAACATCGGTCTCGCGCGTCGTGCGGTGCCGCATACCAATGCGTTCAACCGGGTCAGTCATAGCATCTGCAACTTGTTCTGCGCCAAAGATAGCAAAGGCGTGCGGGGTCAAGATCGGGTGAATGCCCCAGACAACGGATCAGAGACGCGGGCATGCGGTTCAAACAAGTTAAAATCTTGAGAAACTGACACAACGGCGCGCGTGCGCGAGAAGGAATTCAAGCGAATACTGGTCACCTCTGCGCTGCCGTACGCAAACGGTCCGATACACATCGGACATCTAGCCGGGGCCTATTTGCCGGCAGACTTATACTGCCGCTACCAGCGCCTGATGGGACGCGATGTGGTCTACGTTTGCGGGTCGGATGAATATGGGGTGGCGATCGTGGTGCGCGCCTTGGGCGAAGGCACCAAACCGCAGGCGATCATTGACCGATACCATCCGCTGATTAAGCGGAGCTTTGCCGCCTTCGGTATGAGCTTCGACCACTACGGCCGCACTTCGAGCCCGGTGCATACGGACACCAGCCAGGATTTTTTTCGGCGTCTGGCCAGCCGCAATATCTTTGTGCTCAAGACCGATGCGCAGCTCTACGATCCGGCGGCGGGCGTATTCCTGGCAGATCGCTTCGTCAAAGGGACCTGCCCGTTGTGCGGATACGAAGAGGCTTACGGCGATCAGTGCGAGCATTGCGGCACCTCACTAAGCCCGTCGGAGATCATAAATCCGCGCAGCATGCTGTCGGATGCTGTGCCCGAACGCAAGGAAACCACGCACTGGTACCTGCCGCTCGGCGACTGGCAAGCGCGGCTGGAAGCGTATGTCGCCGCCCACCCCGAATGGAAGCCCAACGTGTTGGGCCAGATTGGTGCCTGGTTCAATGATGGGTTGCGCGATCGGGCGATTACGCGCGATGTGCCGTGGGGCGTGCCGGTGCCGCCGGATGTGGCCGAAGCCGCGGGCGTGGAGGCCCATGGCAAGGTCATCTACGTTTGGTTTGATGCACCGATCGGGTACATCTCAGCCACACGCGAGTGGGCGGCGCGCCAGGGAGACCCGTCGCTGTGGGAACGGTACTGGAAGGACTCCGCGTCGAAGCTCATACACTTTATCGGCAAGGACAACATCGTCTTTCATACGCTGATGTTTCCGACGATGCTGATGGGGTATGGCGACTATGTTGTGCCCTCAGAGGTGCCCGCGAACGAGTTTCTGACGATTGAAGGAAAGAAGCTCTCCACCAGCCGTGGCTGGGCCATTTGGCTCCATGAGTACCTGGAGGCGTTCCCGCCGGACTTTCTGCGCTATGCGCTGGCGGCGACGCTGCCCGAATCCAAAGATGCCGACTTCAGCTGGAAGGAGTTTCAGGCGCGTGTCAACTCGGAGCTTGCAGACATCCTGGGGAACTTTGTCAACCGTGCGCTGACGTTTGCTGAAAAGGAATTCGGCAACACCGTGCCGCCGCTTGGCAGCCCCAGTGTGCGTGATCGGGATGCACTGGATCGGTTGGCGGCCTTTCCGGCGCGCATCGGCGCCGCTTATGAGCGATTCCGGTTTCGGGAGGCCGTAGGCATGGCCATGGATGTGGCCCGCCTGGGCAACAAGTACTTCAACGACTGCCAGCCTTGGAAGACGCGCAAGAGCGATCGCCAAGCCTGTGCAAACACCATCCATGTGGCGCTACAGATATGTGCCGCCCTGAGCGTATTGGTAGAACCTGTGGTGCCGTTTACGGCCAGGAAGCTCCGGGCAATGCTGCGCCTGGAGGGCGTGCGCTCAAGCATGCCCGCTGGGCATGCGGATGCCTGGATCGAGTGGAATGATGCGGGCAGTGCTTTGCTGAAGGCAGGGCACGCGTTGGGGCGGCGTTCGCTGCTTTTCACCAAGGTGGAGGATGCGGCCATAGAAGCGCAGATAGCCCAGTTGTCGGGGCAGCCCGGCGATGTGGTATCTGCGTTGCCGTACGCGGATCCCAAGAACACCGTGGATTACGACACTTTTGCGCAGCTGGATTTGCGTATGGGGACCGTGCTGTCGGCAGAGCACGTAAAGAAGTCGAAGAAGCTTTTGCGGCTAGAGGTGGATCTGGGTTATGAGAAGCGCCAGGTTCTGGCGGGTGTGGCCCAGCACTTCGAGGCGGCTTCTCTGGTAGGGCGGCGCGTCGTCGCCGTAGCCAACCTAGCCCCCCGCAAGATGAGGGGTCTTCTGAGTCAGGGGATGTTGCTGATGGCAGAGGACCGCGAGGGTCGTTTGTCCATCGTCACGGCGGATGGCGAGGACGGGTCTGTCGTCCGGTAGCTACGTGTTGATGGACATGCTGAAGGCAGCCCGCGTGGCTTCCAGCACGCCTTCGGAGAGCGTCGGATGCGGGTGCATCGACTCCAGAATCTCGTGGTGGGTGGTCTCCAGCTTCCGTGCCACGACCGCTTCCGCAATGAGCTCCGTAGCATCGTGCCCGATGATGTGGCAGCCGAGCAGTTCGCCGTACTTGGCGTCGTAGACCATCTTGACAAAACCCGTGGCATGACCTGCGGCGGATGCCTTGCCGGAGGCTGAGAACGGGAATTTGCCCACCTTGACTGCAAAGCCCGCCTTGCGCGCCTGGGATTCGGTATAGCCCACGGACGCAATCTGGGGCTGGCAGTAGGTGCAGCCGGGCACGTTACGCTTGTTGAGGGGCCGCACATCCTTGCCCGCAATCTTTTCCACGCACACGATACCCTCGTGGCTGGCTTTATGCGCCAGCCAAGGCGGCCCGGCCACATCGCCTATGGCGTAGATGCCTGGCACGTTCGTTCTGCTGTATTCGTCGATGACGATGAATCCACGGTCGGTCTTGACGTTAAGCTGCTCCAGGCCCAGGTTTTCGATGTTGCCAGTGATGCCCACAGCGGACAGGACCTGGTCGGTCTCGATGACCTTGGTACCACGCTTGGTCTTAATGGTCACGCGGAGCGGCGCCGCGCCGGTGTCCACCTGGCTGACGGACGCGCTGGTCATCACGGTGATGCCAGCCTTGCGAAAGGCGCGCTGAAGCTCTTTGGACACGTCGGCGTCCTCCACCGGTACGATGCGGTCCACCATTTCCACCAGCGTCACCTGGCTTCCCATGTGGTGGTAGAAATAGGCAAATTCCACGCCGATAGCGCCCGCGCCCACCACGACCAGTCGGTCGGGTCGCACTTTTTGCAGCAAGGCCCCCCGGTAGTCGATGATATGCTGGTCATCCACCGGCAGCGGCGGAATCTCTCTCGCGCGTGCGCCCGTGGCCAGGATCGTATGCTTCGCTGCCACTGTTTGCCGCTGGCCAACGGTTTGGCCATCCATGTTCACCGAGGGCTCCACCTTGATCATGCCGTCGCGCAGCACCCTGGCATGTCCACGTATAACCTTAATCTTGTTCTTCTTCATGAGGAACTGCACGCCCCGGTTCATCTTGTCAGCAACGCTGCGGCTGCGCTTTATGACTTTGGGAAAGTCCGCAGAGATTGAGCCTGCCAGGCCGTAGTCGGAGAGGCGCTTGGCATACGCCATCAACTCCGCACTCTTCAGCAAGGCTTTGGTGGGGATGCAGCCGACATTAAGGCACACACCGCCGAGCTTATTCTTCTCTATGACCGCGACCTTGAAGCCCAGCTGCGTGGCGCGAATGGCTGTTTCGTAACCGCCCGGTCCGGTGCCAACCACAACGACATCATACTGCTGAGCCATAATTCTTTGTGTTGTGTTCGTAAGAAGCGTACGTGCACAAAGATACTCTATCGCCCGGTTTGACTTGGGCAAGCGCCTGTGAATTACCCGACGGGCTTGTGCCGCTGCTCGCCCAACGCGATCAGCAGACGAAATCCTGCTGTGCAGTCTCACGGCGGTTCCGGCAGAACCAGTTCTTGCGCACGCTGAGTGCACCCTCCTCGCGGATTGCTCTGGAAGAGGTGCTCAGCGAGAAGGGTCTGGGCAAATCGTACGGCGAAAGCGCGTCGGGTGTGTGAGCACTTCCGTGCTGCTGATGTTCGCGGCAGTGCGCAGCTGTACGGTTGTGCAAAAGCGCTTTCGAGGCTGGAGGCACGCGGCGAGATTGTGTTGTCGGCACCGCTGAACAGTCATGCAGGCCACTCGTCGGTCCGTTTGCTGCGGGCTACTGTGTCGGCACCAGAAAACGTGCCTTGGGCGCTTTGCGGCATGCCGGTAAGGCTCCCGACGCCGGAGTCATCGTAGCGTCCTTTTGGCGAATAATCGGCCGGGCTAACGGAGCGAAGGGGCGAGGTCCTCGACCCGCACCCAGGGCACATCGCCCGGCAGGCGCAGGGAGAAATCCAGCCTATCCGGATCAAACGTTACGGACCTGAATGAGGCCGCTACAGAAATGCCGTCGCCGGGTCGTTGCAGCACCACGCGCATGGGATGAATGTGGCCGCCAGAGGATGAAAAATCCGCATATCGGAGCGCCTCCAGAAGGGTGCTGTCCGGTGTGCGTGCCTCGTACAGAACGACGCGCCAATAGGAGGGATCAATGGTGAAGCGCAACCGCGCATCTGCGCGTGTAAGTTCGTACTGCGCCGCGTTGAAGGCGAGGTCCCAGGACGCGTCTGCGTCTGGGCGGAGGAGCCCCAGGAGTCGCTCGTACGCAGCGCTGCCGCCAAAAAGGCCGGGCATCACCAGGTCTATGAATGCGGCCGGGCCATAGATCACGCGGCGCTCGAGCCGGTCGTGATAGTAGAAGCTGTCCGCGGTAGTCCACAGCCGCCCAGCCTCGATGCGCAGCGCCGATACGGACAGCGACGCATAAAGCGTGTCGCCGCGCCGATGCATGATATCGGCACGCACAGTGCCGTTAAAGGCAGGTGACCGCACGGACAGATCGGCCTCGATTTGCACGGTGGCAGGGTAAGACCACATGCCGGCCTGGACTTCCTGGATCACCTCCTGCGTGCTGAGCAGCGGCGCATCGGAGAATGGCAGCGTGCTGCGGGTGGTGCTGCACGCACCAGTGGCCATGATCAGCACGGCAAAGCCTGCACGCAGGCTCAGAGTCATAAGGTGTGCTGCTGTGGGCCTGCGCCCCAAGCCAGCTTCGAACGCAAGGTGTGGAAATAATGCCGACCCGCTAGGCGCACCAGGTTTATCGCATGGGGTGCCCGCTGAATCCGTATCGGTGCGCCTGCGGCAATGGTATGGCTTACGCCATCCACCGCCAGCATACATGGCAGGCGTGTCTCTGCCACCCGTATATCTATAACCGTGCTACCCGGAAGCACGACGGGTCGCACGGTGAGCCGGTGACTGGCAATGGGCGTGACCAAAAGCGCATCGCTGCCCGGCACCACAATGGGGCCGCCCGCCGCCAGCGAATAAGCCGTCGAACCCGTGGGCGTAGCCACGATGATGCCATCAGCCCAGTAGGTGTCCAGCGTCATGCCATCCGCGACGACCTCGATGGCTACGAGCCCGGTCGATTCAGCGCGGGCCAGCACCGCGTCATTAAGCGCCCACTGCATAGGCAGGGCGGGGATATCCGCGGAGACCGATAGCGCCAGTCGTGGATCAATATCGTAGGCGCCCGACTCCAAGAGCTCGATGGCTTCCTGCACCTCGGCTGCCCCCACCTCTGCCAGGAAGCCGACGCGTCCCAGATTTATGCCTAGAATCGGCGTACCCGCTTGCCCAGTAAGGTGCGCCGTGCGCAAAAGCGTGCCGTCGCCGCCAAACGACAGCATGATGTCCGGCTTCGAATCCGACTCATTCCCAAGGTTCCGGTGCATGCGCCGGGCGCGCAGACCCGCGGCCACATCCGCATGCAAGCGGTATGGGTGGCCGCGGGTCCGCAGCCAGTGCACCAGCGAAGCCACTGGCTCCCAGATATCCTCGCTGCTCGTGTTGCCGGCAATCCCGTAGATCATTGGACGCGTATTGCCGTGCGGCAGTAGTTACGTACCTTTCTGTTTGCTGCTCCAGGCAGTCGCATTTTTATGGGCGTCTGGTATGGCAAGGTCCCACTAATCGCATCCATATGATGCCGCAGCACGTCGTCGTCGTTGGCAACGGAATTGCCGGAATTACCGCCGCCCGGTTCATCCGTAAGCTAAGCAGCGCTCGCATCACGGTTATCTCCGCTGAGACGGACCACTTCTACGCGCGGACCGCGCTCATGTACCTCTACATGGGCCATATGCGCTACAAGGAGGTCAAGCCGTACCAGGACCACTTCTGGGAAAAGAACGCTATCGACCTGGTTCGCGGCTATGCCACCCGGATAGATACGGCCAGCAAACGGGTGATCATGGGCGGAAGTCGGGCCATCGCATACGACGCGCTGCTGATTGCTACAGGCTCCCAGTCCAACATGTTCGGCTGGCCCGGCCAGGACCTAGATGGCGTACAGGGACTGTACGGCATTCCGGATCTGGTGACGATGGAACGGTGGACCGAAGGCATCGTCCGTGCGGTGGTGGTAGGCGGCGGTCTGATTGGCATCGAGATGGCGGAGATGCTCCACGCGCGGCATATCCCCGTGACATTCCTGGTGCGCGAAAAGGGATACATGGACTACCTGCTGCCGGAAGAGGAGTCCACCCTCATAGGCCAGGAGATAAGGGACCACGGCATTGACCTGAGACTGGCTACAGAGCTTGGAAGCATTCAGTCCGACAAACAGGGACGATGCCGCGCGGTCGTCACCACGGGCGGGGACGAAATTTCATGCCAGTTTGTGGGCCTGACGGTCGGCGTGCGTCCCAACGTTGATCTCGCGAAGGCGTCCGGCATTGAAACAAACCGGGGTGTCGTGGTCAACGAGTACTTCGAAACGAGTGCAGCTGATGTCTATGCGGCTGGCGACTGCGCCGAATTCAACCGCGATGGTATTGGCAGTCGCCGCGTGGAACAGCTCTGGTACACGGGCCGCAACCATGGCAAGACCGTTGCCCGTACCATCTGCGGCTTGCGCACGGCCTACGACCGTGGCGTGTTCTTCAACTCGGCAAAGTTCTTCACCGTGGAGTACCAGACCTATGGCGACATCCAGGCGCGGCGGCCGGCGAGTGTGCGCACCATACTGTGGCAGGACCCGGCTGCCAGGAAGCTGTTGCGCATCGACTACGCAGCCCAAGGCGGCGTCGTGCGCGGCTTCAATGCACTGGGTACGCGCCTGCGTCAGGATGTTTGCGAGCGTTGGATTCTCCAGCGGGCCAAGGTGCAAACTGTATTGAAGCAGCTGCGGCGTGCCCATTTTGATGAAGAGCTGGGTCCGCGCCCGTACAAACAGCTGATCCGTGCGTACAAACAATCCGAGATGAGTCATGCATAGTACACCCAGTCTTCAGCTGACGACGCCAGGCAGCCGCTACAGTGCGCGGGAGCGGCTGGGACTGGCGCTGATTGGGGTCGGCCTCGTTGCGCTGATCAGCGTGATGTTCGGTGCCGGGGCAGGCGCAAATGCGCTGAGCCTGTGGCTTACCATGGGCTGCATCACCGCAGGTAGCGCAGTGCTCTTCAGCGGCTACCTTAAGCGCCCTGCCGGAGTGGACAACAACCACGTATGGTTCACGCCAGCCACGGCGCGCGGCATGGCGGGTTGGCTCCTCGGCATAGTGTTCACAGGGTTCTATGTTCTTCTGTACTGGGCACCGCACAACCTGGAGCACCTGGTGCGCATGACCGACTCGCTAAGCTACATGCTTCGTGGAGAGGCAGCAGACCGGTGGTTCCTGTACGGCTTCTTCTATACGGTCGCTGTCCTGATCATGGGTGCGCGCATGATCCTCAAGTACCGCGGCAATCGCTACCAGATCGTGCGCACCGGCAGCGTGATGTTTTTTCAGCTGGGGTTCGCCTTCCTGCTCCCGGGCATCCTGAAGATGCTGAACCAGCCGGAGTACTACTTCAGCTACTTCTGGCCGCTCAAGTATGACTACATCTGGCCAAACAGCATATCGTACTTCACCAGCGCTTCCGGCCTAGGTGTTTTCATGGTGTTCTGGGGCGTGGTTGGCACGGCCGTAGCGACGCCGGTGCTGACGTACTTCTTTGGCAAGCGCTGGTACTGTTCGTGGGTATGTGGCTGCGGTGGCCTGGCCGAAACCGCCGGCGATCCATTCAGGCACCTGTCCGACAAGTCCCTGGGCGCATGGAAGGTTGAGCGCTGGATGGTGCACTCCGTACTGGTGTTTATCGTACTGACAACGGCGCTGCTATGGATCAACAGTGCCATGGGCGGCGGTCTGCTGGGTGCGCTGACGGGCGTGTTGTCGCAGTGGTATGGCTTCTTTATCGGGCTTGTGTTTGCCGGTGTCATTGGCGTCGGGTTCTATCCTATTATGGGCTCGCGCGTATGGTGCCGGTTCGGATGTCCAATGGCTGCGGTGCTGGGGCTTTTGCAGAAGTACTTCTCGCGTTTTCGGATCACCACCAATGGCGGTCAGTGCATCTCTTGCGGCAACTGTTCCACCTACTGCGAGATGGGCATCGATGTGCGCTGGTACGCGCAGCGCGGCCAGAACATAGTCCGCGCTTCTTGCGTCGGTTGCGGCATGTGCGCTACGGTATGTCCGCGCGGCGTACTGCGCCTGGAGAATGCCGGTCGGAAGTCCCGCTACAACGGTCCGGTGCTGATTCATGAAGACCGCGTTTCTGTGCAGCTGGATGACACATGGCGCGCCAACCGCCCGTTGATGCCTCCGGCCCAGGAGGATATTCCAATACTGACGGAGCGGGATGTACAGGCCATGCAGCTCGGTGGATCCCGGGCTATCTGACGGGGGTCGGATGCTGCTGCGCCCGCTGATTCTGGTTCTTCTGGTCGCAGGGTGTCAGGAGCCACTCCGCGTAGCCACTTCCGCAGATCCACTCGTTGCGGCGGCCCATGCACTCGCGGAAGACGCGCGCACGGTGGGTGCATGTGCGGCACTAAAGCAAAGGCTACGGTCCGATGCCCTCGCATTTTCACCGGTACCGCGCACGGATTGGGTGTGCGAAGACGCGGCCGCGCTGGGGGCGTTGCACCGCGTGGAGCTCGCAGCCAGTGGGGATTTTGGTTACACCATCTATGCTGCACCGGTACGGGATTCATCTCGCTGGCAGGTTCTGGTCTGGCGCTTGGAGCCGGACAGCACCTGGCGGGTGGAAGCCGTGATGCGCACGCTGCATCCGCCGCCGGCCCTGCGCGCGGAGCTCACGACGCGGGCTGGTGCAGGCTGGGTCCGCGCGCGCAGAAAGCTCTACCAGGAAGCTGCGCGGGTCGCCATGCTGAAGGCGGATCGAGATCTTGCGGCAGCATCAGTGGATGCGAGCCCCATGTCAGCCTTTGCGAACGCCTTGGCCGACTCTGTGCTTCAGCTGCGCGAAGCGCACGTCCCCGTCCAGGGCCGGCGCGCAGCCCTGGACGCGTACCAATCCTATCGAGGCATGATGACCTGGGTCCCCATTGCCGGTGCGATTGCCGCTGGGGGCGATCTCGGGTACACCTACGGCCTGGAAACCGTGCGCCCGCTCGCTCCGGATACGGTCTTGCATTCCAGCACATACCTGCGGCTCTGGCGCGCTATGCCCGACAGCACCTGGCGCATCGTCGTGAATGCACACACTCGCATATCGATGGCGGATACCGTTCGCAGTGGCCTCGTTGAAGTGCCCCCTGGCGGCGATCAAAGCGTAGAATAGAGGTGACCATGCAACCACTGGCATCGTCAACCTGGTATGCCGATGTGCGGTACCGGGGCGTGGTGCGGCTCATTGCGTGCGCCATACTGGAGACTGCTCAGGGACTGCTGCTCGTGGATCCGGGTCCGGACATATCGCTGGGCACGCTGAAGGCGGACCTCAAAGCCGGCGGTGTGGAGATGGAGGATGTTTATGGGCTGCTGCTTACGCACATTCATCTGGATCACGCCGGCGCCGTGGGCTCCATCGTACGGGCCCACCCGCATATCAGGGTTTATGTCCATAAGCGGGGTGCGCGTCACATGATTCGTCCGGCGCGCCTCTTGGCCAGCGCAGCGCGCATCTATGGCGACCGCATGCAGTCCCTATGGGGCGATGTGGTGCCTACACCAGAGGCCAATGTGCATGTTCTGCACGGAGGAGAGTGCCTGCAGTTTGGCAATCGCACGCTCCACGTACGTTATACGCCTGGGCACGCCAGTCATCATGTGTGCTACTTGGACGAATCCACTGGCACAGCTTTCGTGGGTGATACGGCCGGGATGCTGATCATGGGCACGCGATATGTCGTGCCGGTTGCGCCACCGCCCGACATCAATCTTGAATTGTGGCGAACGAGCATGGCACAGCTGCGGGTGTGGGACCCGGATGTGCTTTTTGCAACGCACTTTGGTCCATCCTTGGACGTGGCGTGGCACCTGCTGCACGCCGAAGAGCGCCTTGACGCGTGGGCGATGGCCGTTCGCACTTCACTTGCAGAAGAGGGCAACGACGCGGCGCGTGCGCAGCGGTTTCATGAGCAGGAGATGGCGCGCGCCTACGCGGAGCTGAGCGAATCATTTCGGCGACCGTATGAAATCATGGGACAGCCGCGCGAGAGCTGGTATGGACTGGCGCGCTACTGGCGCAAGACATTGTAGATCTTAAGCGAGAGTCGATATGCCGATCTGGAAGCGACAGGCAACACCCGAGCAGCTTAACGCGCGGCGCCACAAGACGTTGGTGGAGGCGCTGGGTATTGTGTTCACAGAGGTCGGCGCGGACTATCTGCGCGGTACCATGCCCGTGGATGCACGCACAAAGCAGCCAGCGGGTCTCTTGCACGGCGGCGCTTCGGTCGCGCTGGCGGAATCACTCGGCAGTGTGGCCGCTTGGCTGTGCGTCGATGCCGCCCGTTATTCTTGTGTAGGTATGGAAGTTAATGCCAACCACCTGCGCCCCAAACGCGAGGGGGTGGTCACGGGCACGGCGCGTCCTGCGCATCTCGGGCGACTGACGCAAGTCTGGCTTATTGATATCCATGACGAAATCCAGAACCTTGTGGCCACCTGTCGGCTTACCATAGCGGTGCTGCCGAAGGCCGCGTAGTCCATGGCATACGCTGTCAAGGAGATCTTCTACACGCTTCAGGGCGAGGGTGCGCGCGTGGGGCGTCCTGCGGTCTTTCTGCGCTTTGCTGGATGCAACCTCTGGTCCGGTTTCGAGCGCGACCGGCACGATGCGGTCTGCCAGTTCTGCGACACCGACTTCGCAGGGATGGACGGACCGAACGGCGGGCGTTACGATACCCCGCAAACGCTTGCGGCAAGGGTAGCCAGGGTCTGGCCCGGACCGCGGCACTCCCGCGCGCGGCCGTATGTGGTATGCACAGGGGGCGAGCCGCTCTTGCAGCTGGATGTGGCTCTGATACGGGCGCTTCGCGCAGAAGGCTTCGAAGTCGCCATAGAAACCAACGGCACGCTGGCGGTGCCGGAAGGCATCGACTGGGTTTGTGTCAGCCCAAAGGCCGGTGCGCCCCTGGTCTTGACAGGCGGGAACGAGCTTAAGCTGGTGTATCCGCAACCGGGCGCGCAGCCCGACAGGTTTGAGGATCTGGCCTTTGGCCACTTCTTCCTTCAGCCCATGGATGGGCCCGATGTAGCAGCGCACACGCAGGCCGCGATGGCGTACTGCCTGGCCCATCCACCGTGGCGTTTAAGCCTCCAGACGCATAAGCTCCTGGGATTGCCCTGATGCCCCGCTTGGTCTTCGCGGCCGCGAATAGTGGCGAATAGTGAAGGCACTGCGCAGCGGGCTGGATTGCTGATGCGCATGCCGGATGGCCGCTGCATGCGCGTTTGTCGCAGCTACGCCACCTCAACGTTGGAAGGTATCCAGACAATAGCCGGCACCCTGGTGATTTATCCGGGTTAGGAGGGTGCCCGTGGCCTGCCTCACAAGCGACAAAACCTTCAATTCCGGGCTTTTGCAAGAGTTTTTTTTACAATTGGAGTATGCTACAAGCAATTGCATCTTCTAAGGGATGGATTTGACATGCGTATCCTGATCGTGTTGCTACTGCCTGTGGTTCTGGTTGTGCCCTTGGCTGGAGCGCAGGGCGATCCCGAGTATGCGTCTCATGTGGTCGTGGTACAGTTTGCGCCGGAGGTGGCCATGGCCAACAGAGCCAGCACGACCGGGCTGCGCGACTTTGACCAGAGGGCGTCGCAGTACGGCGTCCACCTGATTGCGCGCGTGTATCCGTTTCTGGATCATGTGGAGCCCACGCCGAAGACCAGGCAGAACCTGATGGCGCTCCGCCGCACGTATTATGTGCGCTATCACGCGAATGTGTCTCCGAAGGCGGTGGCCAGTAATCTGGCCACGGCGCCGGGCGTGGTGTATGCCGAGCCGGTGCTCGTGAATCGTACGCAGGCGTATTGGGAGCGTGTGCACCCCAATGATCCCATGTACAGCCAGCAGACGGAGCTACGTCAATTGCGCTTGCCGGAGGCGTGGGATGAGGTCAAGAGCGAAGGCGGCGCACCGCGGGTCGTCATAGCCATCGTGGACGGTGGCGGCGAATGGCGGCATGAGGATCTTCGCGCCAACGTTTGGACGAATCCGGGTGAGGTTGCCGACAACGGTGTCGATGACGACGGCAACGGGTTCATCGACGATGTGCACGGTGTCAACTTCGCCAACGGCGACGACACGGACAACGATCCGACGGGGCTGCCGGAGACGCCCTCGAATGCCCAACATGGCACGGCCGTTGCAGGTTCGGCCAGCGCGGTGACCGACAACAGCGTGGGAGTAGCCGGTGCGGCCTGGAACGCGGATCTGATGCACATCAATGCTGGGTGCGAGCAGTTTGATGGAGGTATCTGCTATGGCTACGAGGGCATTCTCTATGCGGCGGCCAATGGGGCAGATATCATCAATGCGAGCTGGGGAGGCCTGGCAGGACACGATGATTATATCAGGTTTCCGGACCAAACGCTGAATCTGGCTACGGACATGGGAGCCCTTGTGGTAACCTCCGCCGGTAATTCTGCGCGCAGCAACGATCTGTTCCGATACTATCCGGCCCGTAGTCCGCGCGTGCTGTCGGTGGGTGCAACGGAGAAGGACACGCGCAGACGGGCGGGTTTCTCGAATTACGGAAAGCTGGTAAACGTTTTTGCTCCGGGCGAGGACATCGTGACCACCGGATCAGACAACGGCTATATATCTGCCAGCGGGACGTCGTTTTCGTCGCCGTTGACGGCAGGCGTGGCGGCATTGGTGAAGACCCGGTTTCCCAACATGGGATCGGACGCGCTGCGGGAGCATGTTAGGCTTACGAGCGACAACATGGATGCGGAGAATCCGGACCTGGCCGGACGGCTCGGGCGGGGGTTTGTAAACGCGCTGGCGGCCCTCGACGCGCCGGCTGTACCCGCCGTACGCCTCAAGCGCTGGAGTTGGGTGGATGACGACGGTGACCGCCAGATTGCTTCGGGCGATGTGGTAACGGTAACAGCAACGTTAGTCAATCACCTGGCCGATGCCCGTCAACTCCGTGTGGGGCTTGTGGGGGCCGCACCGTATTCGTTCATAGACTTGACCGCCGCGTCGGTCGATATTGGAAGCCTGGCCGGTGGCGACTCGGTCGAGGTCCGGCTGGAGTTTACGGTGGCTTCGGACGCGCCTGCTAACCAGCGAGTGCGTTTCTTCACGCACATCCGTGAAGGGGCACACGAGGACGAGGCGGACCAGCTTTCACTTCGGGTCAACCGGTCGCTGGAGCCGGTCCATCAAAGCTTGAGTGCATTATACGTGGCCACCGGCGGGGACGAATGGACGCGCAATGACCATTGGGACATCACGACGGTTCCGAGTGAGGAAGCACTGGCCTTGTGGTTTGGCGTTTTCCTCAATCAGGGATGGCTGTATCAGCTGGCATTGCCTAATAACAATCTTACGGGGTCGCTTCCGCCCGAACTCGGCAATCTCTCGGAACTGCAGGTGCTATGGCTGTCCGACAATTCGTTGACGGGGCCGATCCCTTCCGAACTCGGCAATCTCTCGGCTTTGCAAACGCTGTCTCTGTCCGACAATTCGCTGACAGGGTCGATCCCTTCCGAACTCGGTAAGCTCTCGGAATTGCAAGTGCTGCGGCTGTCCGGCAATCTACTGACAGGGCCGATCCCGCCTGACCTCGACAATCTTTCGGAATTGCAAGTGCTGTATCTGTACAACAATTCGCTGACGGGGTCGATCCCTTCCGAACTCGGCAATCTCTCGGCTTTGCAAACGCTGTCTCTGTCCCACAATTCGCTAACGGGGTCGATCCCTTCCGAACTCGGCAACCTCTCGGCTTTGCAGGGGCTGTGGCTGTACAACAATTCGCTAACGGGGCCGATCCCTTCCGAACTTGGCAATCTCTCGGAATTGGAATGGCTGTGGCTGTCCGGCAATTCGCTGACGGGGCCGCTTCCGACCGAACTCGGCAATCTCTCGGAATTGCGAGAGCTGCGGCTGTCCGGCAATCTACTGACAGGGCCGATCCCTTCCGAACTCGGCAATCTCTCGGAGTTGCGATGGTTATATCTGTCCGACAATTCGCTGACCGGCCCGATCCCTTCCGAAATCGGCAACCTCTTGGCTTTGCAAACGCTGTCTCTGTCCCGCAATTCGCTGACCGGGCCGATCCCTTCCGAAATCGGCAATCTTCAGCAATTGCAAGGGCTGTATCTGGACGGCAATTCGCTGACGGGGCCGCTTCCGACCGAAATCGGCAACCTCTCGGCTTTGCAGGACCTATTTCTGGGCGGCAATTCGCTAACGGGGCCGATCCCGCCTGGCCTCGGCAATCTCTCGGAATTGCAGGTGCTGCAGCTGTCCAACAATTCGCTGACGGGGCCGCTTCCGCCTGACCTCGGCAACCTCTCGGCTTTGCGGGGGCTGTGGCTGTCCGGCAATTCGTTGACGGGGCCGCTTCCGCCTGACCTCGGCAATCTTTCGCAACTGCGATGGTTGTCGCTGTTCCGCAATTCGCTAACGGGGCCGCTTCCGCCTGAAATAGGCAATCTCTCGGATTTGCAAGGGCTGTATCTGTCCAACAATTCGCTAACGGGGCCGCTTCCGCTCGAACTCGGTAATCTCTCGGAATTGCTAGAGCTGTCGCTGTACGATAATGACATAACCGGGTCGATCCCGGCCGAACTCGGCAATCTCTCGGAATTGCAGGTGCTATGGCTGTCCGACAATTCGCTGACGGGGTCGATCCCTTCCGAACTCGGCAATCTCTCGGCTTTGCGAGGGCTGAATCTGTCCGGCAATTCGCTGACGGGTGTGCTGCCGCGGAGTCTCATGCAGCTGGACAGTCTAAGCCATTTCTACTTTGGCGGCCAGGAACTGTGTGCACCGGCGGACAATGATTTCCAAGCGTGGCTGAGCAGCATCCCAAATACAGACGGGCCCACCTGCGCACCTTTGCAGCTTACAGGTACAATTGCAAATCAAACCTTTCCCAGAGCACAGCCCATGGCGCCGCTGGTCTTGCCTGAAGCCTCGGGAGGTGTGTCGCCGATCAATTACACGCTGGCCCCCACACTGCCGACAGGCCTGAGCTTTGACTCGGCAACGCGCACGATCAGCGGTACGCCGACGGAAGTCACGCAAGGCCCCTTACCCTACACATACACGGCGACCGACGCGATCGGGTCCGCCGATAGTTTGCACTTCACTATTGAGGTGTTTTCACCAGTGGCCGCTGAGCACGAGACATTGCCGGAGTCGTTTGCTGTGCATGGCAATTACCCGAATCCCTTCCGTGCATGGACCCGCATCGTGTTCGATCTGCCTTGGCCGGCGCGCGTGACCGTTGAAGTCATGGACCTAACGGGCCGGCGCATGCTTGCTATAGCGCCGGTGGATCTGTCCGCTGGATGGGCGCATACCATTGCAATAAGCGGCCTTACCCTTTCTTCGGGACTCTACCTGTATCGCCTGATGGCCGTGTCGCCCGAGAGCCATGCAACGTATCGGATGGGCCGCTTCGTGCACATTCGCTAAGGGAGACATCCGCGGCCCGCTGTAATCACGAATCCCCATGGTCGGCCGTAATCTGGATTGATACGGCATTCGTCGGCCATGGCCCACTTTCATTCGACCGGATCAGAACGGGTGAAACGACATCTAAAATGTACCGACGGGCGCAGGTGGTCCCGGTCTAGTCCTGCCCTTTAATCACAAATCTTTTTTGACAACCCTATGTGCCACAAAAAGGTGGGACACGCTTGCACCCTAAATTAGGGTGCAATGGCGGTCTTCTGGTCGTTATTGTTGTGGGCGGTCTTTTAGTCACGTAGATCGGCAAACGCCATGGATTCAACGCTTCATGAAAGCCGTACGGCACCACCACAGGTTCCATCCACGGAGGTCGTACCGCGGGCAAAGCGCTGCAGATTCACCTTGGCCTATAAGCAGCGCATCGTCCGCGAAGCGGGCGCTTGTCAGGTACCCGGAGAGATTGGCGCGCTGTTGCGCCGGGAAGGCCTTTACTCGTCTCAGCTGTCCAAGTGGCGCCAACAGCTCGACAGGCCGGAGGCTGGAACGCAGTCCGCCGACAAGGTGCACGCGCTGAGAAAGGAGTTGCGTACGGTGCGCAAGATGCTTGCGCGTACGCGTCATGAGCTCAAGCAGGCCCGGACGGTCATCGAGATTCAAAAAAAAGTCTCTGGACTGCTTGGTCTCGAGATCCCCGACGAGCCCGGGCAACCAGGTTGATTATGCTGGAGGAACTCACCAAGGCCATGGACATGACGGCCGCGTGCCGCTACATGGAGATCTCCCGTAGTACCGGGCACCGATGATTGCATCCAGGGCCACGGAAGCCAAGGAAGCGGCAAAAGGGCCGGCTCGCCATCGGTGACGCGTGGCGCGCACAGATGCTGGCCCGGTTGTGTTCGGAGCGGTTCATGGATCTTCCGCCCCGGCAGATAGGGGCTACGCTGCTGGATGAAGACCCCTATGGGTGTCACTGGCGCACGCTGTATCGTATCCTGAAAGAAAGCCGCGCGGTACGAGAGCGCCGTAACCAGCGGGTACACCCGCCCTACACCAGGCCGGAGCGGGTGGCCACGGCCCCCAACCAGTTCTGGTCCATGGACATCACCACGCTGCGCGGTCCCCGAAAAGGGACCTCCTACAAGTGCTACGTGATCGTAGATATCTTCAGTCGGTACGTGGTGGGCTGGATGGTGGCCCCGTACGAAACGGCTGATCTGGCGGCCGATCTGGTCGTGACCACCTGCGAGCGCCAAGGGGTCACAGCCGACCCACCCCCGGTCCACACGGACCGGGGCGCGCCCATGACCGCCCGGACCTACATCCAGTTGTTGGGGCAGCTGGGCGTCACGCGCTCCTATGCGCGACCGTACCAGTCGAACGATAACCCGTACTCGGAGGCCCTATTCCGTACCGCCCAGTATCCTCACCTGTACCCGAGGCGGTTCGGATCTCTGGAGGATGCCCAGCAATGGGCCCGATGGTTCTTCGCATGGTACAACGAGATGTTCTACCACTCTGGCCTTGGGCTCATGCATCCCCGGACTGTGCCCTACGGCCATACCGAAGCCGTCAGAGTTGCCCGTCAGCAAGTCATGGACGCGGCCTACGCACAACACCCGGAACGCTTCTTGGGTGGCAGACCACGCACACCGATGCCGCCAAGAGCCGTATGGATTAACAAGCCCAAACACACTACCTAACACGCTCAGCCGCAAAAAATGCCCAATATAACGTGGAACTTAGCCTACGCTAAAGTGTATCATTTCTTTTGGCACATACCGATGTACCGTTCCGTTTTTGCCTTCTTGGCAGGTGCTTGTTGCGTTCTTTGCGGGTACGCCCAGGGCGGTATCCACCCCAGTGTCGGTGGTGTACAGGAGTCCCAGGAATCCGTGGAGTTGGTTGAATTGTGGCTAATGGGAGACTCGGAAGATGATGACGTGCTTTTCAGGTACATTCAGGATGTGGCGGTAGATTCCAGAAACAGAGTGTATGCAGCGGACTATGGGCACAAGGCACTCTCCGTATTCTCGGATACAGGTGCTTTGCTCCTTGAGATTGGGCGTGCCGGTCAAGGCCCGGGAGAATTTGAAAGTGTAAATGATGTGTTTGTGGGCGCAGCAGACACGATATTTGTTTGGGATTTCAACCAACGCCGGGTGTCAACTTTTGCGCCCGATGGTTACGGCATTGTCGAAACGGTTGCCGTGCAGGGCGGACTGAACACAATTCCACACTATCTCATTGGCGTGACGGCCGACGCATTCGTGTTTGGATACATATATGGGCTCAAGGACGGCGAAGACAATCAGGCCACACGAGGTGTGGATGTGCATCTAGTAGACCGGAAGAGCGGAGTAATACTCGATCATCAAGCACTGGCAAGGTTTCCTGATATGTCACAACTTGTAGATGAACGAAAGGACGGATCCATCAGCGTGACGAGAATGCCGTTTCGCGGCAAACCACAACTTGATGTGAGCCTGAAGGGACATATATACTTGGCCCACGGTGAGGCAAGCACGGTTGCGGTTGCATCTGCGGAAGGAGTTGTGCTGGATACTATCAAATGGTCATTCGATCCAGTGCCGGTGACATCCTCTGACTACGATGACGCGGTCAAAGGGCGATCCAAAAGATATCGAAGCTTGGTGCGGGATCGGTTACCCAAGACCAAGCCCGCGTTCCAACAGCTCGTGGTAGATGATCAGGAGCGTCTGTGGCTACAACAAAACGCTCCATATGGTGCATCCGTGACCACGTGTGTGATCCTCAAATCAGATGGAACCCATGTGGACACTGTTGATATTCCCGTAAATCTCCACCTTTGGGCCGTCC
The DNA here is from genome assembly GCA_951812585.1 of Rhodothermales bacterium. Taxonomy (GTDB): domain Bacteria; phylum Bacteroidota; class Rhodothermia; order Rhodothermales; family Bin80; genus JAAXGV01. Next base: position 2,373,978 of record OX638318.1, read on the forward strand.
GCAACGATAGAGCCTATGGCGTTCTGACGGCGGAGGATGGAAAGCAGATGCTGGTCGCTTACGCGATCAAGTAGCCCCCCTCTCTCTCTCTTTTGTTTTAGCGTATTGCGGGCCTCGCATGCAGGTACTTAGGATCACACTCACCACTCTGCTGGTGATCTGCGCGGTGATCGTAACCGCCTTGGTCGCGCGGCGCGAGCTTATCGTGGCTAGAACCCCAGATCAGCCGCTTGCCCCAGACTTGATCCTGTCTGATTCCTTGTGGCAGGTCATATCGGAATACCAGACGGCTTCAGGACCACGGTCAGCTCCGGTAAAATTGGTCGAGTTCTACGACTACGAGTGTCCGTTTTGCGGCGACTTCCAACCTGTGCTGGACACCATTCGTGCCAAGTACCCGGATGAGGTAACAGTGATTTACCGGCACTACCCGCTGTCCTACCATACAGGCGCTTATGACGCGGCCATAGCCGCTGAATGTGCGGAAAAGCAGGGTGCGTTCAAGGCACTGCACAACCTTCTTTTTGCGCACCAGACACAGTTGTCTGGTAGCGTGAATTGGGGATCATTGGCACGCAAAGCAGGAATTCCAGATGCGATGCGTTTTCGCAGTTGTGTAGCCGAAAAGCTACCAACCCCCAAGATTGATGCCGACACTATGGCAGCCCACTTACTGGGGGTAGAGGGTATTCCGACGCTAGTTATAAACGGTGGCTCGAAGGTCGCGCGCATAGCAGTAGAAAAGGCGAATGTTGGAGCAGAAGCGTACGAATCACACCAATTCCTGGCAACTTGGTGATTTATCCGGCCTAACGGCGTTCAGGCCGAAAAAAAGCGGAGTCGCTGCCCTGCGTCCAGCGCGCAGACCGGGCCGCTGAGCAGTCATCCCAATAACGAATCTGGAAGGACTTTCCTGGCCGAAAACCCCCGAAAGCCTGACTCAGCTTGGAGGTAACTTCAGTTAAAAGGGCAGGGGCGTGCCCTCGCTGCGGGTGCATTCCCAGTAGATATCTCGCAAGCGCAAGGTGACCGGGCCCGGTGTGCCGCGCCCGATAGTGCGGCCATCCACTTCCAGGACCGGGGACAGCTCGCCCATCGTACCGGTGGTGAACACCTCATCCGCGCTGTAGACCTCGGTCGTGGAGATGTTGCGCTCCACTGCCTCAATGTGGTGCGCCCGCGCCAGGGCGAGGATCTTGGCACGGGTGATGCCCGGCAGGCAGCTGTCCGCATGCGGCGTCAGCAGCACGCCGCGCTTGACCAGGAAGATGTTGGTGGCATTGGTTTCCGAAACAAATCCGTGGACATCCAGCATGATGGCGTCGTCAACGTCCGCCAGATTGGCCTGTATCTTGGCCAGGATGTTGTTGATAAGGTTGTTGTGATGAATCTTGGAATCCAGACACTGCGGCGTGTTGCGGCGGACCGATGACGTGATGAGCCGGATGCCCGTTTTGGCATAAACCGGTCTTTTCCACTCGGCCAGCACGATCAGGGTGGAGCCAAACCGGTTGAGCCGCGGGTCCATGCCCGAGGTCGTCTTTTTGCCGCGCGTAAGTGTAAGGCGCACATGGGTCTCATCGCGCATCCCGTTCGCCTTTAGCGTTGCAAAAAGCGCAGCCTTGATGGCCTCGCGGCCAGGTATATCCGAAAAGGCCATGGCCTTTGCCGAATCGATCAGTCGGTCCAGATGCGCGTCCAGTGCAAAGACGCGTCCATCGTACACGCGTATGCCCTCCCACACCGCGTCACCGCCCTGCACGACGCTGTCAAAGACCGAAACCTTGGCTTCTTCGCGCGCCATGAGCGCACCATCAACATAGACGAGCAGTGCATCATTGCGGGCATCAGGCAGGCTGATATGCATTGGTTTGGCTATTCAGGCCCGGAGGGCGTATGCGTACAGATGGTCATAATAGGGTTGGCACTCGGCTAGGAGCGGCTCCAAAGACGCAGGAAACGGTGTCGTCTTGGGCCGGTAGGGCGCAAACCCCGTCGTGGTGTGAATTACGTGGTACCAGTGCGGTGCCCACGCGCCTTCCTCCGGACGCGGCCCTGCGGGCCATCGCAGCATCGATTTTTCGAACGCCAGGCCCAGAGAATCGCATAGCTGCGTCAAGACACCACGCGGATCGAGGAGCAACTGACGGGCATCCAAGACGGCTGGCTGTAGGCCCTGACCCCGGAGATGGTCCATGATATCGGCTTGCCGCTTGAGCGCGGTGTCCGCAAGCCTGGGCTGGGGAACCTGGTTGATGAGCGACGGCAGCATCTCCCTTGGATCCCGAATCAGAAATACCGTCGTGACCTTGTGCAGGAAGTCCCAGTCCAAATCCACCAGGTGGTGGCCCATGTTCTTCACGAAAAGCACGGGGCGATCACAGTCGCCCAGGAGCACCTCCTGCACCACGCGTTCTCCGTCGCTATCCATGGCCTCCAGAATATCGTTGCGGCCTGGATGCTGAGCACCCGTGCACCGCAGATAGTGCGCGTAGAGCGGCTCGTCCACAACGCGCGTATCGGCACGCTGTGCAAACGCGTACATCAGGGCCGTGGACACGTTGCGCGGTCCAGACCAGAGGTTGATCCTCAGGGTGCATTGAGCGGACATGGGCCTGGTATAACTGATGACAGCGGTGAAGCGCAATACGGTTCAGCACGCAAAAGTTGCAGCGTGTGCATGAATATTTGGGGTGCACCCGCGTACTGACTCCAATTTAAGGGCTGGCAGGTGTAGTTTCTTCGCGTCCAGCTGCATAATCTTCGGAAGTGCGTGTGGAAGAAGCGCGGGTCATCTTGCCTGCCTTGGAAGCTGCGGCTGCTATGGCCATGGCGCACTACACGCACGTAAACGCCGCACTAAAGTCTGACCGCACGCCAGTCACGGAAGCGGACCTGGCGGTGCAGGCGCTCCTTGTCGAGGTACTCGACGATCACTACCCGCGCGATGGCATCGTGGCGGAGGAAGAAGGCCTGCGCAAGGTGTCACAGAGCGGCCGATACTGGACGGTGGACCCGATTGACGGGACGATCCCTTTTGTTGCGGGCCTGAGCAGCTGGAGCATTGCCGTGGGCCTTTTGGATGAGAACCAGCCGGTGGCCGGATTCATATACCTGCCGCCTTCGCGGGACTGCTTTCACACCGTGCCGGGGGAGCCGGCACGCCGCAACGGTCTTCCCATGAGGCTGAAGATGGCAGGGCCGCTCGGGTCGCACAGCCTGCTACTGACACATTCTCGCCCACATCAGCGCTATGATCTTTCTGCAGCGTTTCCAGGGCGCGTGCTTGCCTTGGGTTCGGCATCGGTGCATCTGGCACATGTGGCCACAGGGGCGGCGGACGCCGTGATCATCGGTCACGACAAGATCTGGGATCTGGCACCCGGACTAGCCCTCTTGAAGGCTAGTGGTGGCGTCCTGCGCTATCTGGATGGCACGGATGTGGCGATGGGAGCGCTCCTGGACGGAGCTCCCGCGCCGCTCCCCATGCTGGGTGGGCACTTGGACACGATTTGCCAGGTGCGGGAAACACTGAACTACTGGGCGTCGCACGAAAATGCGCACCCCGCCCATGGATGGTAAGCTGCGGGTGCGTGCAGCCCGGTTCGAAATTTTACTGCTGCGCCAATGGATGCGCCAATGGATGAATCGGCACAGATACGAAGTGCGCTGGTGCAGGCGGGCAAGATCGCCATGGGTTACTTCCGTCAGGTGAAGCCTGAGTGGAAAGCGTCCAGGTCTTATGTCACCGCGGCCGACCTGGCGGTGCAGGCGTTCCTCGTGCAGTGGCTCAAGACGCACTTTCCCGCGGATGGGATCATTGCCGAAGAAGCGGACTGCAGCATCGCGCCGGCAGGTTCGGCGCGGCTGTGGACAGTGGATCCTATTGACGGGACCGCCTCGTTTGTGTCGGGGCTGCCTGTGTGGGGCGTGGGCCTGGGACTGATCGCGAACGGCAGGCCCCGGGCAGGCTACTTCTACATTCCGATGACGGGCGACTACTACGCCGCAGCGCCCCGCGGATCGGTGGTGAACAGCGGAGAGATTGTGCCCCTGCAGCCGTCTCCGCCGCTGCACGGGGAGTCGCTGCTCCTTTCCATATCCAGGCTCCATCGCCACGCCGCGCTGTCTGCTTCGTATCCCGGCAAGGTGCGAAGCCTGGGTTCCACCATAGCACACATGTGCTTTGTCGCGACGGGCAGCGCAGATGCGGCAGTGCTGGGCCGCGTCTGGCTGTGGGACCTGGCGCCTGGATGGGCGCTGCTCAACGCCGCTGGAGCAACGCTCAAGTACCTTCATGGACCGGCTGTGCGCCTATCCGACCTGATGAGCCGCCGTCGTGCACGCGGCCTGATGATATGTGGTCATCCGGCAACCGTGCAGCAGTACGAAGCGCTCCTGACGCGGTACCGCCCGTGATGCAGTTATAGTCGGGGGCGCACGCGATGCGACAGTAGTTGGGCGCACAGAACGCAGCCGTAGTCACCGGCGCACATGAAGCGGAAGCAGTCGGCGGCGCGGCGCGCTACAGGCTGGACGGAGCCGTGGTTCCGCGCGCCAACGAGATCAGCGCATCGGCCACGGCGGTGTCTTCGCTCATGCGTTGCACCTTGGTCTGGGCACTGACCATCCTGCGTGAACGCTGCAGCCAAGCTCCGAAGGTGCCGGGGCGCACGGCGGTGACCAGCGGTGCATCGAATGCCTTGGATTCCCGCCGAATATGGTAGTGTCGGTTGATCTTGCAGAGCGCGGCGTCGAGCACTATGGCAAAGCGGTCCATGTCGGCGGGCGGCGTGGCGAACTCGATCAGCCACTCAAGCCTCGGCAATGTGTCCGTAGTCGGAGGGCGCGACGTCACATGGTATTCGGCTGCATAGGCACCGGATTCCTTGCACACGGCTGCCATCGCATGGCGGGCATCTTCGCCGAAAACCTTTTCGCCGTAGCGGTCCAGCACCTCGCTGGTGCGCCCCACAACTTCAATCTTGTGCGGGTCAATACTGGTGAATCGGATGACATCGCCCACAGGATAGGTCCAAAGGCCGCTGCAGGTGGTAACATAGGGCATGTAGCGAACGCCAGCCTCCACCTCGCCAATATGGCAGCGCCGCATGGGCGTGCTATCCAACCCGTCAAAGCGCACAAACTCGAAGAAGACACCGTTGTCGAGGTCGAGCAGCATGGCGGGGTCGTCCAGCTCCACCTGGTAGGAGAAGAACCCTTCAGAAGCTCCGTAGGTCTCCAGAAAATGTACATCAGGCAATCCGATGAGCTCCTGAAGCACGGCCCGATACTCGCGCAGAGCAACGCCGCCCGTGATAATCAGCTGCAAGTTCGGCCAGATCTCTCCCACCGTTCGTACGGCGGTGCCGCGCTGCGCGTTGTGGCGAGAGATGGCTGCTTTGAAGAGCGGGACGGCCCACGAGGGCACGGTTGCAATCACACGGACATCCTTGTGGAGCGCATAATCGGCGATGGCTCGAAGCTTGTCCTGCCAGTTTGGCAAGCAAACGATTTCGCGAGGGACACTGCGGTACAGCAGCCTGAAGGGCCAGCCCACGGCCAAAGGCAGAAAACCGCTCACTTCGCCAATGAGTGTTCCGGGATACCGGGTATCTTCTTCAACAAGACCAGGAATGCTGATCTGTCGGCCAGGAAGGATGCGTAAATTGTGTGTCGTGCGCAGGTACTGGAATGCTACGCCGAAGCTGAAGGCGGCATTGCGGCGGACGGCTTCTCGACTGAGCGGCAGGATGCGGCCGCCGGAAGTGGTGCCGCTGGATACGGCAAAATTGCGGATGCGCCCAGGCCAGATGATGTCGCGTGCCCCCTGGCGCAGGCGCAGGATGTCCGGTGCAAAATCGTCGTACGCGTGGAGCGGCACGCAAGACTGGTAGGCCGCAATGACATCGGACGCCTGTGCTAGCGCACCAAAGTCGTATCGGCGGCCCCATTCGGTTTGGCAGGCTTCCCGAAGGAGGCGCCTGAGCAGCGCAGCCTGCGTGTTCACAGGAGTCCGAGTGAACCTCCGTGCTTTACGTCGTAGGGACAAGGGACGGATCGTTGAAGTGCGGACAGGTCGCTGTCAACAGCACAGGCGGTGTTGGGATCCGATGAAAAGGCGCTGAACAAGATCTGCAGAGCAGCCAGGTGCGCAGCAGGACGATGACCAGGAAAAAAGTGCGGAATCCGTTTCTTCTGCAGTGCAGAAACCTGATGCTCGACTGCACGCGCGGCCCGCAGGTTGTGGGCATCCTCAATGTCACACCCGATTCTTTCTCGGACGGGGGCCTGTACATGGACCGCGATACAGCCCTGGCGCGCGCGGGGGCGATGGTGCGCGAAGGGGCCACGGTGATCGATGTGGGCGGCGCTTCCTCTCGCCCGAGCGGCGCGGTCTATGGAGCAGGCGCGGCGGTGGTGCCGCCTGAAGAAGAGTCTGGTCGCATCGTGCCGGTGATAGAAGCCATCGTGCAAGCGCTGCCCTCAACCGTGGTGTCCGCAGATACGTACCACCCATCGGTGGCGCGGGCCGCGCTGGCGGCAGGCGCGCACATGATCAACGATATCACGGGCCTGCGGCATTACCCGGAGATGGCGGAAGTGGTCGCTGCGCACGATGCGGCGCTGATCGTGATGCACGCGGTCGGACGCCCTGGAGAATTGTTGCACGAACACGCCTACACGGATGTTACAGCGGAAGTCTGCGGTGCGCTGGAATTGTCGCTGTATATTGCGCGTGCAGCAGGTGTACAAGATCTGGTGGTGGATCCTGGCTTTGGATTTGGCAAGACGGCAGAGCAGAACCTGACCCTTGTGGGCAGGCTGGGGGCTGTTTGTGCGCTGGGGAGGCCCGTCATGGTGGGCCTCTCGCGCAAGAGTACCATTGGCAAAGTGCTTCAGAAGAATAGTGTACCGGCACCCGTAGACGGCCGCCTCTTCGGCACGCTCGGTGTCACGGCGGTTGCAGTGACGCAGGGCGCACACCTGATTCGCACGCATGATGTGGGGCCGACCGCTGAAATGATTCGCGCGATGCAAGCGACGATGAGCGTAGCATGAGCATCTTCGGCATCATCCCCGTACAGCTGATCGATCTCTTCGAGATCGCGCTCGTCACCTTTCTCTTGTACCGGCTGTACATGATGATGCGCGGCACGCTCGCGGTGTCCATTCTGATGGGAGCCCTCGCGTTGTATGTGGTGCAGCTCGTTGTGCAATTGACGGACATGAAGATCCTCTCGGCGCTGTTCGGAGCGCTCAGCGAGGTGTATCTGCTGGCTGCCATCATTGTCTTTGTGCCTGAAATCCGACGCGTCTTGCGGCTGATCGTTCAGAATCCGCTGGTGCGGCGCTTCTTTGGTTCGACGACCCAGCAAGCCGAGATCACGGAAACCGTTGCAGCCGCCCGTGTGATGAGCGAACAGCAGATTGGAGCGCTCATCGCGTTTCAGCGCGTTGAAGGGCTGCGCAACTACGTTGAGTCAGGCCAACGGCTGCATGCAGAGATCAGCAGAGACCTTATTACCAGTATCTTCTACTCAAAGAGTTCCCTTCATGATGGTGCGGTTATTGTCGCAAACGGGTGTATCGAGGCGGCCCGCTGCATCTTGCCTGTGTCAAAAAATATGCAGCTGGACTCCAGGTACGGCACACGCCATCGCGCTGCAGTCGGACTCACGGAAGAGACGGACGCGGTGGTGGTGATCGTGTCGGAGGAAACCGGAAGCATCTCTGTAGCCATGGAAGGCAGGATCGTGTCCGGCTTGTCGCCTGAAATACTGCGGGTCAAGCTGAGTGAAGCGCTGAACACGGCGGCATCCTTTGAACCAGCAGTGGCATAGCCTATGCGGCCCTATGAACGCCTCTATTTGCGTCGTCGTGCTGCACTGGTGGAGCATCTTCGGAACCGCGGGATATCGGACGAGGCGGTACTGGCGGCCGTGGGCAAAGTAGCCCGCGAATACTTTGTGGAGCCTGCCCTGCGCGGCCGCGCCTACAAAGACGAGGCGCTGCCAATCGGGCTGAAACAGACCATATCACAGCCCTACACAGTGGCGTTTCAGACTATGCTGCTGGAGATTCAGCCGGGGGATCGCGTGCTGGAGATTGGCACCGGCAGCGGGTATCAGTCCGCTATCCTGTCCGAAATGGGAGTCAGGGTTTTTTCTGTTGAACGGCACCGCGCTTTGCATGTGCGCGCCAGAGATCGCTTGTCGAATCTGGGCTATCGCGTGGTCACGCGGCATGGGGATGGCACGGTCGGCTGGACAGCCTGCGCGCCCTTTGACGGGATCGTGGTGACCGCCGGTGCGGCGCAGGTGCCCGACAGCCTGATCCAGCAGTTGCGTGTGCCCGAAGGCAATCGGCGCGGGGGGCGGCTGGTGATTCCTGTAGGCGCACACGGCGACCAGATTATGTGTCGCTACGAGTGCACGGCCCCGGGAACGCTCCAGAAGGAGCGTTTTCATTCTTTCCGCTTCGTGCCGCTGATCTCCAACTAGGTTGCGGGCTCGGATATTACCGCACCAACGCTGTTCTGATAGGCAGCCACCAGCGCAGCTTTGGCCTCTTCGCGCAAGTCGTGGGCCGTGGCGTGCTGGTCGGACATGATGGCCACGCCAATAACGATGCCGCCGCTGAGCAGCCCATCGGCTTCGGCCACGCTGGCATGCGCTCGTTTGCCCCATTCTTCCACCTTGGACCGGTGTCCATCGGTGAATACGCCGAACATGATTTCCCCGAACTTCACCACGCGGCTGCTGGCAGAGGCGGCTTGCAGCCGCTCGCGAAGCTGGTCTTCTGCCTGCGCTATGACGCTGTCGCCGAGCCTGGAAACATGCTCTGCGTTGCGCAGCAGGACCAGCCCGAGCGCCAACGGCTGACTGCAGGCGCGGGCCTGATCCATCTCTTCGGCGATAATCTTGTGGCGCGGGCGGGTCGGGTCGTCCTTGTAGAAGACCGCGCCCAAAAGATGCGCACACTGCTCAAAGAGATCCCGGTGCCGCGAGTGCGAAAGACCATTCTCGCGCATGGTGTCCGCCAGGAGAATCAGCGGTGTGGCCCCTACCGGTGCAACCGCGACGCGCAAGACAGACCCGGGGGCGCGACTATACCCCAAAGAGCGTGCTGGGAGGTCTCCGCGCACCACCCTGATGGCAAACTTGCGCGGTGATGTCATCAAGGGTTCGTCATACGCGAAGGATTCTCCCGGCTGCTTGGCAAAGTTGGGGCCGGCTGTCCCAATGATGTGGCAATGACCACTATCCTGGCGCAAGACGCAGACCGCGTGTGCAGCGAGGAGAGCTCGAAATCCTTCCAGAACAGGTGCCAGAACATCAATGTTGTAGGGATCGGGCAAGGTGCCGTAGGCATCACCGCTGGAATTCATGGGTGCCTGTTCAGAACCGTCTTCCTCGTCTATGTCGGTGAGCGAGCCTGCATGGACAGCCTCAAGGGGAGGAGGTCCGGCTGCGGACGGTTCGAACTGCCTATCGGGCTGTGCGGGCTCCTCAGCGGTGATGCTGAGAATGCCCACAGATTCAAGATCTTCCTCAGCTGCCTCTGTGGCGGCCGACATTTTGGCGTAATTGCGGCGCCTGCGCACCGCCGGAACGATCCACCACAAGGCTACCGCCAAGATGAGCGCGCCTGCAGCAAGCTGAAGAGGGAGTCGGCCCAGGTACGATGCGACTGCCGCCGCCACCACAGCCAACAAGGAGATCAGACTTCGCATTGAAAATCAGCACAAAATGGCTAGGGTAAGAAGCTACTGCAATGCGGCAACATTATCAATACACCGCGCGGCAAATCGTGCGTTCGCATAGCCTTGTGTCCTACGTCGCTTCGCGTATGACAAGGTCGTCGGGCATATCATTCCGTTGGGGATCAGGATTCAGCAGGCAGCCGGTGAGTGGTAGCTCAAAGGCCGTCAAAAATGGTGCAATCACGGAGAACCAGAACTCCTGCTGAAATTCCACGAACTCGTTCGTAAACCCTCCGCGCGCATGGTCATGTCCCACGATGTCAAGGTACAGCATGCGCGGCCAGCCAGGAAAGCGTGCCTCTGCTTCACGGATCGCAGCGAACACCGCCTGCGCGGCCTGGTCGAAGCTGTCGTCCGCTGCGATGATGAGGTAGAGGCCTACGGTGTTGTCGAAGTTCATCCATATCCCGGGCTTCTTCGGCTTGTTGTACGCGGGCGCTCGGGGCGTCTTCTGGTCCATTTTCCTCAGGGGCTGGCTCAGGCGTGGCAGCACAACGTGTGTTCGGATCGCGAGTCCGGCAGCGGCACGCTTCCGGACGCTTCTACGCTGGGCGGAATCCATGGGTCTTGCGCCCTGCGCACGGCCAGGCGCAGTGCACCAATCCCATGGGCCGCGTGCGGTGCGTATATTCCTGCGCACGCACAGATCGGTTGATTCATGTCCAAAGCTACGCTAACGCTCGGCAATCAGACACTCGAGATGCCTGTGGTGGTGGGCACCGAGAATGAGGTGGGCATCAGCATAGGAGTACTCCGCGGGAGCAGCGGTGCCATCACCTTGGATCCGGGGTACGGCAATACGGGGTCGTGCACAAGCGCGATCACCTTCATAGATGGGGAGCGCGGCGTGCTGCGCTACCGCGGGTATGCGATAGAGGACCTGGCGGCGCACGCCTCCTTCGTGGAGGTGATGCATCTTCTGGTGTACGGAGCGCTGCCTACTGCGGCGCAGCTGGAGCGCTTCCAGCACAGCCTGGCCCACCATACGCTGTTGCACGAGGACATGAAGAAGTTCTATGAGGGCTTTCCGCCGAAGGCGCAGCCCATGAGCGTGCTTTCGGCAATGGTGGCTTCGCTTTCCACGTATTACGAAACGGACGACGACCTCAACATCATTCGGCTGCTTGCGAAGCTGAAGACCATTGCCGCACTTTCGTACAAGAAGTCCATCGGTCAGCCGTTTGTGTACCCGCGCAATGATCTCGACTTCGTCGCGGACTTTTTGCACATGATGTTTGCGGTGCCCACGGAGGCGTATCACGTGAACGAGGTGGTTCGCAAGGCGCTGGACATGTTGCTGATCCTACACGCAGACCATGAGCAGAACTGCAGCACCTCAACGGTGCGCATGGTAGGCAGCAGCGGGGCGGACCTGTTTTCGACCATTTCAACGGGTATCAGTGCATTGTCGGGGCCGTTGCATGGCGGGGCCAACACAGCGGTCATCAAAATGCTGGAATTAATCCGCGCCGATGGCTCAGACTATGCAAAGTACATCGCCAAGGCAAAGGATCGCAACGATCCGTTTCGGCTTATGGGATTTGGGCATCGGGTCTACAAGCAGTTCGACCCACGCGCGCGTCTGATCAAAAAGGCGGCAGATCAGGTCCTGGATCAGCTGGGTATCACGGATCCGCTGCTTGCCATTGCCAAGAATCTGGAGCGTGTAGCCTTGGAGGACGAGTACTTTGTGAAGCGCAAGCTCTATCCCAACCTGGACTTCTACAGCGGCATCGTGTACCGCGCCATGGGTCTGCCCACCAGCATGTTCACGGTGCTCTTTGCGCTAGGGCGCTTGCCGGGCTGGATCGCGCACTTCAAGGAGATGCGCGACAACCGCGACCGGCTTCACCGACCGCGGCAAATCTATACGGGTCCCATGCTCCGGCCGATTCCGCCCATTGAGTACCGCTAGTCCCATGACTCACCGAATCATGCCGCACGGACTCATCGCCCCGCTATTGGCTGTGCTCACCGTCGTGCCCGGGTGCATGCTGGGAGAGAAGGAGCGCTATGTCGCACTTCTCGCGCAGCAGCATGCGAGGTATCCCCAGATGGAGATCCAGGACGTATACAAGCACGCGTACGAGGCCTCGCATGGTAGCACGCACATGGCGGCAAGCGATGAGCAGGCGGCCAAGTACCTGCTCGGCGAACTCAGTGCGCTGATCGGGAAAGGGAACGATCCTTTGTGCGAGCCCCTGGTGCCTTCCGGACAACTTGTTCGCTTCCATCTGCGACCGTTCGTGCAATCAGGCGGACTGCCCGAGGATCTGATCGCCGCCCTGGTGCAAACCCGGGAAAGCTTCACGCCTTCCACGGATCGTCTGGAACGCTATTGGGGTTATGCCGAGGCCGCGGCTGCCGAAGGCACATTGCCGTTCACGATCGAATCCATGCGTGCCTACTTCGATGCGCGCGTAGCCGAAGGATACCCCGCCGTGAACCACTCCAGACGCTTCCTCATGGTGTATCGGCCAGCCTATCGCGTGGTGCTGCGCAAGCATCTGCCGATGCCTTGCTAACCTTGCGCGAGGGCGGCGCGCGCGCCCTGTGGCGCAAGCCCGCCTGTCCGCGCTGCGTGGCCGCTACTGCGCAGCCTCCAGAAGTGTATCCAGGAAAGCAGGCAGCACGTTCTGTACCCGCTGTCCGAAGATATTCCAGCTGTTGATGACGCCGATGAGGGCATGATCCGGCAGCACCAGAAGGTACTGGCCGCCAAAACCCAGCCCGGCCCATACGGCGACTCCATCCCGATCAAGACGCCACCACTGGTAGCCGTAGCCCCAGCCGCTGCGATTGACGCGCTCCACCTGGTGTCCGATGGCTTCTTCCACAAATGATGCACGCAAGATGCGCTGCCCGTTCCACTGCCCACGGTGCAGGTACAGGTATCCAATCTTGGCCAGCTGCGCTGCTTCGAGGTATAGCCCGCCCTCGGTGTCGGGCAAGCCGCGCGGCGTTCTCTTCCAGTGGTAATCCTCAATCTGCAGCGGGCCGAATACGTGCTGCTCGGCGTAGGCATCGATCGTCATGCCTGTGGCGTCCAGCACAACGCCGGACATGAGGTGGCTGCCTCCGCTGTTGTAGACCCACTTTTCGCCCGGCGCAGCGTCCATTGGCTGGTCCAGGGTGAACTGAATCCAGTCGTCACTATGCTCCAGCTGCAGCGTGGTGTTGGTCTCGTCCAGCGGCCTGTCCTGCTCATGCCACTCTATGCCCGTGCGCATGGTGAGCAGGTCCACTAGCGTCGCCTCGTGCAGCCGCGGGTCTGCATCCTGCGTGTCGTAGGCCGAGAAAAATGACAGCAGCGGGGCCCCCAGGCTGTCTATTTCCCCATTGGTCAGCGCGGTGCCCACAACGGTGGCTGCAACCGACTTTGTTACAGACTGGAGCGTGTGCACCTCGCGTCCCTGATAGTAGGGGTGCACACGTGGGCTGTAGTAGTTGTAGGCGTCATCCTCCTGGCCTTCTTCACAAGTGTTGTATCCGCATCCCAGCGCGCCCTGATACCCTTCGCTGATGGACTGATAATCCCGATCATACCTTTGGCTGTAGACGAGGTAGCCGTTTTTGACCACTACCATGCGGTCCACATTGCCGTAGCGCCCCGCTGTAATCGCAGCATCCAGCGAATCCAGAGGCGCCGGTGACATCCCTTGCGCCGCGGGCGCGGCTGTGGGCCAAGAGGCGCCAGGCCACGGCACCTGCGCACTGGCCAGTGGACTGGCCGCAAGCGCGAGCACCATGAGAAGATGACGGGCCATCGCCATACGGGTAAGCCGAAGAGCCTGCACGCACCTGATGTGCCCGGGACTGGAGTCGAACCAGCACGCCCACGTGGGCACTGCCCCCTCAAGACAGCGCGTCTACCTATTCCGCCACCCGGGCCACATGCAATACCGAAGTGATCCCACCAGGGCTCGAACCTGGGACCCTCTGATTAACCTACCACACCGGCTTTCACCGGCCGCCTGCGCGGTGTGCGCACACAGCGTTGTGGTCTGGACCATCTCTTCACCCGCGGTGGACAGGGTGGGCTGCGTATGGCCTCTGAGGGCTCTCCTGCCGACAAGGCGGCGGACGACCTGCACCATTCCGCACGGCTGGCTGTCACGGCCAGCAGCGCGGCCCAGGCCGTCCTTTCAGGGTTGCCTGCTGATTACCCACATATCCTGCGCATTGTCACGCGTGACAGCGTAGCGCAGGCTTTAGGGCGTCCCAGCATACAGCAGCCTCCACTTGTGCAGTTTCCTGCACAAGGCTCCATGTCAAAGTCAGATGCTCTACCAACTGAGCTATGGGATCAGCATGTCAGAGAACAGCGGAACGGGCGGCGCGCACGGCCCCGCACAACCACTTGAACGCGCTGCAGCTTTTGCGGTTCGCTGTATTACTACACGCCCATCCGCCGCCATAGCGTACGCATGGCCTGACGAAGGATCAGTTCTCCCTCCATTCGTGCGCGGTCGAAGTTGATGAATCCATGTGCAAGGTAAACCTCCGTCGGCGAGCAGTTGTACAGCAGCTTGATTTCGCGGTCGCCTTTGCGGTGGTCCTGTGTTGCGAACAGTCCCACAAGGCCGAACGGAACTGTGCCGACGAATACATCGACGCCTTCTCCGTCAGTACTCAGCGTGCCGTTGATATACCCGTAGTCCATCGGGTATACGATGCTGCGCCATGTGGGGTGAACCGTCTGAGCGGGGCGGTCAATGGTCAATCCGTGCTGCCGGATGAGCGCTTCCCATGCTGCCCAGCGGAAGTGCTTGCGCAATACGTCGGCCAGCGCCACCGTACTACGGCTTTAATGCGATATGCAGTTCGTCCAGCTGCGCCGTATCCACCGGTGCGGGCGTACTGGACATCGGTTCCTGCGCGCTCTGCGTTTTCGGAAACGCGATTACATCCCGCAGCGAATCTGCACCGGTCAGCAGCATGACGATGCGATCAAGTCCCATGGCAATGCCACCATGCGGTGGGGCGCCATAGCGCAAGGCGTCCAGCAGAAAACCGAAGCGCTCCTGCGCCTCCTGGGCATCAATGCCGAGGAGCCTGAACATCTGCTGTTGCACGGCAGCATCATGGATCCGGATGGAGCCGCCTCCAATCTCGTGGCCGTTGAGCACGAGGTCGTACGCCCGCGACCGCGCGCTTTGCGGGTCGTCGCTCAGGGCCGCCATGTCGTCAGGATGCGGCGAGGTGAACGGGTGATGCACGGCGCCGTAGCGCTGTGCGCGCGCGTCCCACTGAAGCAGCGGAAACTCCGTGATCCATGCGAAGGCCCAGGCGGGCGCGCCGTCCAGCAGCCTGAGTTCACGAGCCATATGTAGCCGCAATGCACCCATCTGCTCGTACACCTGAGGCGTGGAGCCGCAGAGAATCAAGAGCAGATCTCCCGCCTTGGCACCGCTATGTGCAATGGCACGGTCCACGAACTGCCGCGGCAGCACATGCTCCTTGACGGATGATCGTGCGGCTTCGCCGCTGGAAGGCAGCCGCGCATAGATCAGGCCACCGGCACCAATGCGTTCACGCACCACTGTCTTGTCCAGGCGGTCCATATAGCCCCGCCCGCGATCACCCATGCCAGGTGCAACCAGGCCCATCACCGCACCGCCGGCCGCCAGCGCCGCGTCAAAGACACGAAAGCCGGAGCCGGCAAAACAGGCGCTGAGGTCTGTGAGCTCCAGCGCAAAGCGCAGGTCGGGCTTGTCTGAGCCGTACCGTCGCAACGCGTTGTCATAGGTAAGCCTGGGAAAGGGCAGCGAAAGGTTCTGGCCGAGCACGCGCTGCCACAGGGCAGACATGAGGCCCTCGGTCAGCGACTGCACCTGTGCTTCGGTGGCAAAGCTGATTTCCACATCAATCTGCGTGAATTCCGGCTGCCGGTCCGCCCGCAGATCTTCGTCCCTGAAGCACTTCACGATCTGCATATACCGGTCCAGCCCCGCGATCATCAGGATCTGCTTATAGGTCTGCGGGCTTTGCGGCAGCGCGTAGAATTGGCCGGGATGCATGCGGCTTGGCACCAGGTAGTCGCGCGCCCCTTCAGGCGTCGACTTCATAAGCGTCGGTGTTTCGACTTCGATAAAGCCGTGCTGGTCGAAATACCGGTGGATCACCTGGTACACATGGTGCCGTACAATCAGGCGCTCCTGCACTGCGGGGCGTCGAAGGTCCAGGTACCGATACTGCAGCCGCAGATCTTCGCCTGCGTGTTGGCTCTTGGATGCATGGGCCGTAACCACAAAGGGCGGTGCCGCTGCCGGCGCAAGCACGGCAAGATCATGCACCCGAACCTCCAGCTCACCCGTCGGGAGCTTGGGATTGATGGTGTCTTCGGAGCGCCGCTGTACGCGTCCCTGGATGCTGACCACGAACTCGCTTCGCAGTCTGTCCGCCGCTGCGTGGCTTGCTGCATCATCCTGCGGCGAAAATACGATCTGTGTCAGCCCGTACCGATCTCGCAGATCGATGAATATGACGCCGCCCAAATCGCGGCGGGTATCCACCCACCCCTTGAGGATGACATCGCGGCCGATATCTCCCATTGTCAGCGCGCCGCACGTATGCGTGCGCAGGGCATGAGGGTCTGCGCCAGCGGACGCAGTCATTGGAGCATCCAATTCAGTCACACAGCATCGAGATCATTAGATCGAGGTCATTAGAGGGAGCGGGCATGGTCCCTGCACACGAACTGTACACGGTCGAATGTACGCGGCGTATGTACACGGCGCAAAAGCCTAGCATCACTGTAACCAGGAAAGCACGCAAGTTGATTTTGCATGAAAGCCGTTTGTGCGTGTAGGAGGCGATTTTCACGCAGTTTTGGCCGCACCTTTCACGGTGCGACCGTGCCTGGCGCGGCCATGCTCCCTGCGATCCTGCTGTTGCGCACGCATTGACCCGCAAGTCGGGACGCACACGCGGGCTTTTACCCGAGCCGTCCGGCCGCAGGCCATGCCGCGCAGACGTAGCCCGGCACCCGGCAGATTGGTCCACGGGCAGTCCATACGCGCGAGCACACAATTTCGAAGCACCGGGTCAGCATCACGCGCGCCTTTCAATCGCGCATGCCGTTTGCGTGATCGTCCGGTCAAGTAGTGGAAGGAGTAGATATTGCCTCTGTCAAGCCGTTTGTGGTTGAGCGTAGGTTGGGCAGCAGTAGGGCTGGACAGGCCGGTGCAGCCTACCGGCCCGCGGGCTGCTATGTAGCCTTTTAAGGGGCCGGCTTTAGTGGCTGCCAGCGTGCCAAAGTCTTATTGTGCGGCTTCGTGCGGCACCTTTTCGCCGCAGCGAGTTCAGAGGCCCGTTTCGCGGAGCGCGAAGTGATTATGTCTGGACCTTGTTGTCCTTGGGTGGCTGGAAGCTGTGTTTTCGCCGCTATAATGGCCTCATGAATCTCGCTTTGTCCTCTATCGTGCTAGTCCATCCAGCGAATTCCGAGACATCGTACAAGGTCTTCCGGGCCAGTTTTTCGGTCGCGCATGCTGTGTCAAGGGCTTGTGCGCTACCGCTGAGCGGGGCCTATCTAAAGAGAATGACTATCTTTCCGCGGCATCAAACCCCGTCTATATGAATAGCCATCAAAGCGTAAAGACCGCCCCGGAAGCGACCTGGTTTGGACATCCGCGTGGTTTGGGCACGCTGTTCTTCACAGAGATGTGGGAGCGGTTCAGCTACTATGGCATGCGCGCGCTCCTGGTGCTCTTCATGACGACGGAGACGATGGGTCGGAACCCAGGTCTGGAGTTCGATACTGTGACCGCCACCGCCGTTTATGGGCTGTACACCTTCTTCGTATATGTGCTGGCCCTGCCCGGTGGATGGGTCGCAGACAACCTTTGGGGACAGCGCAAAGCGGTCTTTGTCGGCGGCTGCATCATCGCACTGGGGCATTTCACCATGGCGGGGCCGATGGTCGGACTACCCGATCACCTGTGCTTTTTCCTCGGACTCTTTTTCATCATCGTGGGCACGGGACTCTTGAAGCCGAACGTCAGCACGATGGTCGGCGACCTGTACCCGGAAGGCGGCGCGCGGCGCGATGCCGGGTTCTCGGTCTTCTACACCGGCATCAACCTGGGCGCTTTCCTGGGGCCGATCATTGCCGGGTCGATTGGGGAATCCTACAACTGGCACTGGGGCTTCTCCATGGCCGGCATTGGCATGGTGCTAGGCCTGGTGCAGTATCGACTGGGGGCCAAGCACCTCGGCGATGCCGGCATCCTGCGCAATGCGCCGCCAGCCGACGAGCTCAGGAAAAAGTCCCGCGCTACGTACCTGGTAACAGCAGCTGCACTAGTCGTGCTGGCCGCAGCGGGATGGCTGCTGCTGTCCCGGATGGGGCTGGAGCTGAGCCGCGTGGCGGAGCTGGTCGGATATACAGTGATCGGTGTAGCCGTACTGTACTTCGTTTACCTCTTGGTTATGACAGACCATTCGCGCCTGGAAAAGCGGCGCCTGGGCGTCATCTTCTGGCTGTTCATCCTGTCGGCCATCTTCTGGTCGGGCTTTGAGCAGGCTGGTTCGTCGCTGAACCTCTTTGCCCGCGACTTCACTAATCGCAACATACTCGGCTGGCTGGTTCCGGCCAGCGCGCTCCAGTCCATCAACTCCACCTTTATCATTCTCCTGGCGCCGCTGTTCGGGTCGCTTTGGGTGTTTTTGGCCAGGATCAAGCGCAATCCATCGATCCCGGTAAAGTTTGGATTGGGACTCCTGGGGCTTGCAGCAGGATTCTTTGTCATCGCGTGGGGTGCCAGCCATGCTAGTGCCGACAACCTGGTTTCGCCTGCGTGGCTGGTGGTGATGTACTTCCTGCATACGGTGGGAGAGCTTTGTCTAAGTCCGGTCGGACTCTCTTCCGTCACCAAGTTGGCCCCGCCTTCGCGCGTCGGGCAGATGATGGGCGTCTGGTTCATCGGCACGGCCCTCGGCAATCTCTTCGCCGGCCTTGTGGCCGGTCAACTGGAAGACCTGGCGCCGGATGCTGTCTTCGGCAATGTCGCCATGATTATCGGCGCCGCCGGCCTTGTGGCCCTCGTGGCCTTTAAGCCTATCAAGAAGCTGATGGGCGATGTGGACTAGGCCCTGCGGCTCTGCGCGAAGCAGACAGCTTGCACGAGGCCGTCAACCATGGCATCAAGGCTAAGATGCTGCTGCGCAAAAGCCAGTGCACTGTTGGCGAACCGCGCGTGCTCCTGCCAAACTTGTTCAACAGCATCGGCAAGCGCTGCAGGATCGCCATAGGGTGTCAGCAACCCGTTCCGGCCGGGCCGGAGGTACGCAATCTCAGGGCTGTGGTAGCGGATGTGCGGATGCGGAGACGCTTGCGACACTACAGGAAGCCCCAAGGCGAAGGCGTGGTTGATCGCAAGGCCCAGGTATCCGGGATTAAGCAGCACATCGGCAGCATACAGGTAGGGCGCGGACGCGCTCCAGGAGGTCAAGGCCCCCAGGAGCCGCACGCCTCCCAGCCTCGCGCCCTGCGCTTCCAGGGCGGCGCGCTCAGGCCCGTCCCCGATAATCAGGAGCTCTGCACCCGGATGACGCTGACGCAAGAGCGCAAAGGCCGCCATCAGCGGCGCGGTCCCCTTGGGCTTGATGAGCCGCCCCAGAAACGCAGCAACCGGTGCATCCGGCGACAACCCTAGGCGCCGGCGCACCGCCCGCCGGCCCTCGTGTGCCAGTTGCTTGTGCAAGGCAAGCAGCGCACCCGTATCCAACGTGTTCGGCGCAACGAATATGCGCGCCGCATCCACATGCGGCCGCAAGAGGTCTGCTACAGGTTCCGTATAGCAGATGCACGCGTCCACATGCTGCGCTAGCGCCAGCCTGTACCGCGTCATTGGGGAGCGCACCGAAAAGGGGCGCCGGTTCGACGAAAAGTGCCCCCAGATGAGGCGCGCGGCACCCGCCAGGCGTGCGCGGCGCAATAGAAGCGGCAGTGTGACCGACCGCACGGACTCTTCCACGATCACCGCGGATGGATGGGGGTGCTGCTTGAAGAGACGCCCGAAGGGCTGAAGGTGAAGCCGTTCGCCTCCAATCCACACGTTGCGCATTGGAAACTCCTGGTAGCCGCGGGCCTCGCTGCCGGCCAGCGAGGCCAAGGCGCGCGGGGGCGTGCCTGCACATACGATGAGTTGGCCCCCGAGTCGCGCATTGAGGCGGGTCAGGGCCGCCTCGCGATAATGCGGTACCATGCGTGTCACGTAGAGCACCGCGCTCATGACGTTACCTCGTCCAACACGGCCCCAAAGCGGGCTGCGATTCGGTCTATGTCGAAGGCTTCTGCTGCGAAGGTTCGCGCCGCGGCGCCCATGCGGGTCCGCGTGCGGGGGTCTTTAAGCAGCGCCAAAGCAGCGGCGCAAAAGGCGTCCGGATCCGTGGGAGGAGTCACCATGCCTGCGCCGGCTCGAAGGACCATGCGCGCAGCCAGGTTCGCGGCGGGCACCGCCAAGAGTAGGGGCTTGCCCGCTGCGAGGTATGTCAGCACTTTGGATGGGACTGAAAATACGCTGGCCGCTTCCTCCAGTACGGCAACCAGCACAGTGGCGGCCGCATAGAGGGCCGGCAGATCGTCCAGTGGCTGGTACGGCAAGATGCGCAGCGCTGGCAGCGCGTGCCGCTGTTTCTGCTCCAGAAGCCACTGCGCCCCCAGACCCTGAGAGATTACAACCACTTGCGCGCGGCCTTCCACCGCTTTTGCCAGCCGAAGCAGCAGTGCAGGGTTGTGCTTCATGCTGAGCGTACCCGTGTACAGCAGGCACGGGCTTGCCATGAGCGTTTCGGCCAGTGGTACATGCCTGGATGGGCTTATGTGAGTCACATCAGCCCAGTTCTCTATCACATGGATACGGCGCGGATCCACACCCAGGCGCAAGATGTGGTCTACAAAGTCACGGGAAATAGCAATGATGGCATCGCTTCTGCGCAGCATCCCACGCTCCAGCCATTGAAAATACCGACCCACACAAGCACCGAACAGGCCCAGCTTCTTCCCAAGAATCCGGTAGATGGCCTCCCCGATAAGGTCCTGCAGCCAGTACACCACGGGAATCCGCATCCGGCGGCATGCCTTCATCAGCCGGTGCTGCGCGCTGAGTGGCGTGTTGCCTGATAGCACCACGTCCGGTCGCACGGCCTTGCATGCGTGGGCAATGTGCTCTCCGTATTCCCGTTCCTGTCGCCAGCGCGTAAGGAAGCTGTACTTGTCCAGCGGCTTGCGCAGCTTCAGCGCAATGACCTGGAGGTCCTCCGCAGCCGCGCCGTCGAGGCCGGGCGGCGTAGTCTGGTGCGATGCGCAATAGGCGTGGAATACGGCATGGCCCCGCTTCGCGAGCACGCGGCTTAGCTGAAGCGCAAAGGCATAGCCGCCAAAGTCGTGCACCAGTATGCGCATCTACCGCCCCGTGTCTAGCCTGTCCCGGTCGTGCTCCATGGAACCATGTCTGAGCAAGGCACCGAAGATGGTGCGGCAGAACTGATCGGCGGTGTTCGCCATCCCGAATGCTGCAGTGGTGCCTTTATCAAACGGAATTGGATTGCCGCTGAGCCACCGCGTCAGTCCGGCGGCAATTGCGGCGGGCTGCGTCGAATCCACAGCGAGGCCGAGCTGGTGCCTTACAATATGAGTGCCTACCAGGCCGTAGTCGGATCCAAGCACGGGTACACCGGCCTGGGCGGCGCGAATGAGCACGCCGCTGGATCCTACGTGACGCTGGTACGGAGCCAGAATGAGGTCCGCAGATTGAAAAAGTCTTGGAATCTCCTCCTCGCGAACAAAGCGTGGCTCATGTATGATCTGCACCGCGGTTGTGCTGCGGCTTGCCGCTATGCGGGACTGCATGGGCGCGCGCTCGCGCGGAACCGCCTGCCCGATGATGATAAGCGCCAACTGGTGCTGGTGCGCCGGAGAGAGCTGCGGCAGGGCTGCCAGCGTCTGATAGATGCCCTTGCGGGCGGCTAGGCTTCCAAAGAAGAGGGCAATCCGACGCCTTGGCTTCACGTCCCACGCGGTGCGCAATGCCGTGCGCAATGCGGTGCGGCCTGAGGCCATGCGATGCTGCGGCACGCCATCCGGAAGCGGAACAAGCTGCGCGTGCTTCGCGGACACATGCGGAATCACATGGGGATCCAGGCAGAAGAGCGTGGTAAAGTGCGGATTGCGCAGCGCCGCATGCAGCAGGTAGCGCTTGCGCACAGACACAAAGCGCTCTCCAGGCGTGCGCCGGCGCCGAGGCCGGTAATGGAACGTGGGACGAAAGTATATACCGGATAGGGCCACGGGATAGTTGAACCTGAGACCTGCAGCCAGCGACAGCTGCAGCTGATCAAAGTACATGGCTACCGCATGGGTCGGGCGAATCCGCTGTGCATACCGCTTGAGGAGCCGGCCATGGGCACGCGCGCTGCCCATAAATCCGCGCAGGGGATCAGGCTCCGTGATCGGTATACACTGCGTGCCGGCGGTTTCATGCTCTCTGGCGGCCTGCGACACGTCGGCGTGAAGCGCAAAAAAGTCCTTCCGCGCCACGACGCTGAGCCGTCCAGGCAGCTGGTGTGTTCCCCAGTACTCGATAAGCTGCCGCACGTACTGGCCGCGGTGTCCCCCGTGGTACAGGTCAAACAGCATGACGTGCGGCGCGCCCATCAGGATCGACCCAGAAGCGCGGCTAGCCGCGCGGTGATTTCGCGTCGCGCCGGATGCTGCCAGGCGGGTACGGTCAGCGCAAGGCCGAGCACGAGCGGGGCGGCGATCGCAATCCAGAATGAGGGGCCGACGAGCGTTGACACCACCCAGAAGGCAGCCAATCCAACCAGCCCAACGGCACACAGCCGCTTGCTGTGCGGATTCCTCACGAAGTCCACGCTGATGTTGTATTCCCGCTGGTATGCTGCGGTTGTGACGAAACTGCCCAGTACCAGCGCAAGCGTAAAGCCCACGATCACGCCGGTGCCGCCGAAAAACATGCCCAGCGCCCAGCCAAAGGCCCCGTTTAGCACCCCGATGGTGATGCGGCCCACAACGTTCCAGCGAAGTGTGCCGATACCCATATATGCGAAGTAGGCGGGATTGGAAAGCAGGTTAAGAAACCATCCTATGCCAAGGATCACAGCGAAGGTGACAAAGACGGGCTCGAACGCGTCAATCCAGAGCCACGACACCAGCGGCACGGCTGCAATCAGTACCGGAAGCAGCAGCAGCACAAGGAACAGGATCACCCTGAATGAGCGCACATAGACCTGATCAAGCACCGCGGGTTGCAGTTCCTTGAGCTCTGCAATCCTGGGCACGATAGACTGGTGCGCAGCGGTGATCAGTGCGCGCAGCTGAAACACCATCCGATTTGCAAACTCAAACCATGCAGCGGCAGAAAGGCCGCCAAAGCTTGACACGAACCACCGCGTCAGCGGCTCAAAAAGAAGCCAGAAGATCGCCATGACCTGAAAATTCACGCTGTACCCCAGGATTTCCCGGAGCACGGGCCACTGCCATCGGTGCGGCACCCGCGGCAGCGCGTGCAGAAGGCGACGCGCGGCCGGCCAGGAGGCCAAAAGCAGCAGCAGTGATTGCGCCAAGTGCGCCCAGGCCAAGCCCAAAAGGCCATGGCGTGGTACCAGCACCAGTGCCGTGGCGAGATAGGCCAGCGTTCCCCCGACCTGCAGCGCACTGCGCAGGTCGATGCGCTGTGCACCGTCCAGTGCGCCTAGGCTTACGCTGGCCACCGATAGGGCCCAGAAGGATCCAAAGGCGTAGGGAAGCACACCAAGGGCGGTGGCAAGCATGGCAGGTGCCGCTTTCAGCTGCGGATGGATTGAGAGCGCCCACGTCGCGACAGGGTACAGGCTGCCGAGGACTATCAAGAGGAAGGCGGCCAAGGTCAGAAGCGCGGTTTGCACGACGTGCGCCGCTCGGACTGCGTCGCCTCTGGCCAGGTACTGGGATACGAACTTGACCACGCTGCTGCCCAAGCCCAGATTTGCCAGGTTGCTGATCGAGGCCGTGATCAGAACGATAGACCATACGCCGAATGCTTCTGCGCCGATATGATCAAGGACATAGCGGTACAGGACAAGGAACGCCAGGCCGGTCGTAACAACCTGTGCGCTAGCCGCCAACGTGTTGATGGTCAGCTGCCGCTCGCGAATCATGGCTTTTCCACCAAGCACTGCAGCTATGTGCCTGCGCGAAAGAACAACCCGTCGACCTGGAGCAGTTGTCCCGTATCGGGGTCGTCAATGACTGGCTGGACCGACATGAGGGTGTAGCCGCGCGCCAGAAGGTAGGCGACCAGGTCCATGAATGGCGGCTCATCGTCGTACAGGGGCACGAGCGACAGCTCGACCTGTACGCCCGCAATTTGAGGCAGCGATGCCTCAGCCCCAGCGAGGATGCGCTGTTCGTAGCCCTGCGTGTCGATCTTCAGGACGGTGCGCGCACCATCATGGTGGTACTGTGCGAACACGGTATCCAGGCGTTCAACTGCGACCGTTTCCGTGCCTGCATACGCCGCGCCGGGATATGCGCGCGTGTGGCGGGGGCGAATGCGCAGCAGGGAGCTGCTTTCGCGATTGTGCGACAGGTTGAGTGTGGCCTGACCGGGGACATCGCCGAGTGCTACCGGTACGACGTCCCACTGGGCGTCCCTGGCCGCCCGGGCCTGCAGCACCCGAAGGCACGCGGAAGAGGGCTCAAAAGACACGATGCGCCCCTGATAGCCCGTACCGCGCAGCTCCAACCCGTAGCCACCCGTGCTGGCGCCGACATCCAGCACGAGATCGATCCGGTGATGGCGGAAAAGCTTGATGCGCCGCGCCACGGAGGAGCTGCGGGGGTTGAAGCGGATCACATCGAAGCCGCTTCGCTGCGCTAGCCGCTTGAGCAAACGTTTCATACAGCCCGGGTGGATGCCTCCAGCCGATCCCTTTGGCTGCGCAGGTGGGCGCCACCCGCCAAGCCTGCTGCGACGCTGAACGTGAAGAGGGAGTCTTTCAGAAAGAACGGGTTGGAGGTGACCGTCGACAGCACAAACCCGACGAGCGTTACAGCCGCCGCAAGGCCGCACAGGCGCGTCCAGTGCGCACTCGACGGCGCTCGAAAGGCTGCAATGCCGCGCCACAGCGTGCTGCCCCAGAAGAAGAGCACAATACCTAGTCCCCAGATGCCAAACTTGTACCAGAGGCCCACATATCCGTTATGTACCAGCGCGTCGAAGTCCGTAAGCTGGTGGGCGATGTCATAGAAATAGTACGGCACCCCCATGCCGTATCCCAGGATCGGATTGGCCTTTACCAGCTCCATCACCGTCGCTGCCTCGCGGAACCGGTTTACCAGCGACAGGTCGGCGGTGGTTGCCGTGCCGATGGAAAGAATGCGCTCTACCAGACCACCCACGAGGATGTCCATGTATGCGCCGACCATCAGGTAGCCAATGGCGATCATGGTGACCAGGCCTGCGCCGCTGTAGAGCAGGATTCGGCCACGGCGACGATGGTCTGCCAGGAAGAACAACGCTGCCGCACCCAGGGCAAAAGCCATCCAGTATCCGCGACTCTGCGTCAGGATCAGGCCGCCGAAGCATAAGAAGAAGCAGGCCACCGCGCCGATGAACGACCGCCATCCTTTGGCATAGACCACCAGGACAAAAGCGAACAGCGAGCTCGCCATGAGCAGGTTGTCATTGGTCACCACGCGACCCGTTTCTATTTGCCAGGCCTGAGTCACCCGGCCCAGCATCTGCTGGTACTCGAAGAAGTTGCGGAGCGCCACCAGCACGCCCACCGATACGACGATCAGCACCAGGGCTCGCGGCGCCCATCGGTAGCGCGCGGCAAGCTCCTTGATGGGGAAATAGAGTGCCAGGAGCGACAACGAAAAGAGCTCGCTGATGGCACCGACCAGACGCCCGTTGAAGAGCACCGTGAGCATCATCGTGCAAGGCAAGAGCACCAGGAAGAGGAGTAGCGCCTGGTCTGTTCGCGTCCGTAGAAATGGTTCGCGCCGGACCACTATGCGGTCCAGGTACCAGAGCGCCAGCACCGAGTACAGGTACAGGGCGTACACAATCTCGCGCAGCTGAAACCCCGCCTCATTGTTGGCGACCACGACAAAGCCGACCAGCACCACAAAGAGGTTCAGCGTGGGGTGGCGGAAGAGCCAGATCGCGGCCAGGATAGCCAGGAGCACACCCGGCAGGCCGATAGCCACGGACCAGGATCCGAGCCGAGCGACCGCGAAGGTGATGATCAGCCCTGCGATCAGCATAGCCCATATCGCTGCGCGCCCCCACAACCAGAGGGACCGGGCGCTAGGCAAAGTTATTGCGGCAGGCTGGGCCTTCATGGGCACGGTGCTCCGGCCCGCATAAGGGACGAAGTGCTGCGGTGCTTGCTGATGTCTGCTGCACAGCCATACGCTGCGCTTTGCGCGGCGCCGTGCGGATCGGGTCTAAGGGTGTTCGACGCGCCACGCATGGACGGTGGCGCGTGCATACTAGGTGCCACGGAGCTTGCGGGCGATGGCCGCATAACTGCTGCGCCACCATGTCATGAGGAGCACGAAGAGGACGCTCAAGATGAATCCGCTGGCTGTGGAAGCCACGCAGATGACAGCGCGGACCGGGCGCGCCTTCTCTACGGGCGGCACGGCGGGGTCGATGATCTCTACCGCTTCAATCTGGCGCTGCTCTTCGAGCCGCGCTTCCTCCAGGACGGGTCGCGTGTAGGCCAGAAGCTCGCCAAGGATCAGGCGCTCGGTCTCGAACTCCAGGAACTGCAGAGCAAGCTCTGGCAGGCTGTCCTGCGCTACGGGGAGCAGCGCCTCTTGCCCGGTCAGAGCGGCATCGTATTCCGCCCGTATGGCTCCCAAGGCGCGCTTGGCGCTTCGCACCGCTGAATGCTCTTCGCCATACAGGAAGTGCAGGCGATCGTATTCAATCGAGGTGATGAGCATGCTCATCCGCACCTCGGACATGCCCGTCATGAACGCTTCCGCCTGGGCTGCCATATCCATAATGCCGGAATGCGCTTGCAGATCACGTATGGAGGCGTTGACCTCGGCCAGGTCGGACTCGAAAGAGATGTATCGCTGTTCCACCTTTTCGCGGAACGCACGCGCGTTTTGTGATGCCAGCGTGGCATTGACCCGATTGAGCTCGTCCACAAAGAAGTTTGCCATGTCGGCTGCACGCTGTGGATCCTTGTCCATAACGCGCACCGACAGGTGATTGTATTCCTGGTCTACGACAAAAGTCACATTGTCGGAGAGCGTCAGCAGGGCCAGGTGCATGGGCGTCTGCGTGTCCGCAAGATCATAGACGTTCGCCAGATCAAAAGTGTGCACCACGCTCTCCTTCACAGTTCGGCTGTCCAGTATCGAGAGGTGGCGCTGGTAGTCGCCGGTGATGCCGCCCAGGAGCGAGGTGGCGGTGACCGGTGCGCTGCCGGCGGCAAGCGTTTGAAGCAAACCCGACGCGGCCCTGCCTGGCAAGAGCAGCCGCGTCTCCGCCCTGTACCAGTTGGGCAGCAGAAGGCTGATGACAACCGATCCAATGGCCGCAATGCCGGTGATCGTGATGACGATCCAACGATTGGCCCAAAGCGTGCGTAGGGCGGGCCAGATAATGTGCTCGCCTTGCGAAGAGGTTGGCTCGCTGATAAGTCCCACTTAGTTATTTTCGTCCGAAGACTGCCACGTAGGTCGTCACGATGCCGGTAATAGCCGTAAGCCCTGCCAGGAGCACCTGCGTTCTCTGAAGGCGATTGCGCTGTTCCGTGAGGAGCAGCTGCTGCATTTCCGGCGTGTCGGCTATGGGGATGCGGTCAACGAAAATAGTGTCGCCGCTCTCGACGATGTGGTGCGCACCGATAAGTACCTCGCCCGACGATCCCTTCAGGACATAGACTTTGGTGCTGCCTGGAGCGAGTCCACCAACCAGGTTGATGTAATGGCGGGCGGGCTGGCCTTCTTCAACAGTCACATAGGCAGGCGTGTGCACCTGGCCGGTCACCTGCACAACCTGCTCATCCCGCGGAAAGACCACGCGATCGCCGTCGTATAGCACCATCGACTCATTTCCCGATGCGACGACCGCTCTCAGGTCTACCTGCACCCGGTATTCGGGCTTCACCGCATACGATTCCGCAAAATGGCGGCTGAAAAAGCCGAGGCTGCTCTGTGTTGGCTTTTCACGGAAATCCATCGAATTCGTGCGATGTACAAAGGCAGCATCGATGTGCGCATCTGGCTCCAGCCCGCCTGCCATCAGGATGAGCTCGCGGAGAGTCGTCCGGCCGTCTTCGATGGCGTACGACCCCGGAAATTTCACGCGGCCCTGTATGCGCGCAATGGCCACTGGCACGGTCCGCGCTACGATGTGATCGCCCGGCATCAGCACCGGATTCTCGTCCTCCCCGCGCAGAATGCGCTGGGCGCTCAGCCACAGGGATTTTTTGGTTTCCGCCCGCGCCACGATCACTGAATCCAGGTGCGCCGTGCCGTCCGGGCCTGCGGCAAGCCACAAAAGGTCTTTCACGGTATCGCCAAGGCGCAGGTCGTACGTGCCGGCATAGGCTATGTCGCCGGAGACCCGGACGCCGTCGCGACCCTCGTGAAAGGTCGGCACGACCACGCGATCCCCGTCACGCAAATAGGGGTTATGTTCGATCTCCCCATGAATGTAGTACCGCACCAGATCGATCAGCGTCCGGGAGCCATCCCGGTGGTCGATGGAGACATTTCGAAAGGACGGCTGGTAATCCCTGCTTACGTCCGGGCGGCGGGCGGGAAGGTAGATGTAGTTGCCTGTGTCTATATCAAAGTACCTGGGCGTAAAGGCTTCCGAAAGAAGCTCGTCCACCCGCGAGATCGGAAGCATCAGGTAGCGCCCCGGCTGCGGCACCGCCCCCGAGACGTGGACATAAAAGGAGCGCGCCTGCACCAGGGACACGCTTACCGGCACGTTGGCATGTTTATCCTGCAGAGCAGCCAAGGCTTCCTGTTGAACCTCGGCGAGTTGTCGACCGGCTGCGTGGATCTGCCCGGCCTCTGGCAGGTCCAGGAAACCGCCGGCAGAGACAATAAGGCTGTATGTGTTGGAGAGCAGACCCCCAATGCCCACATTGAACCGGTCGCCCGGGCCTACGGTATACTCATTGGGGTCCAGTGCACCTTCAAGCGCAAGGGAACTCCCCTGCATGGTGGCTTCCTGGATGCGCGCCTGCAGCTCGGTCAACGCATTGGTACCGCCGAAGCCGATCAGCGCGGCTGCCGAATTTTGCTCCTGTGCCTGTGCCGGCAGCACATAGACGCATAACAGCGCGCATGCAGCGCATACTGCCAGCCGACGCCTCGCCCGAATGATCATGGTCATCAATGGATAAAATGGTGGCGAGGTAGCGAGTTATCGCATGCGCATAGAGAATAGTGATGCCAATACAGCCCAATGGAACGCAATATGCAAGGCAAGGTTTCTGCAGCACATGGGGCTGCCACGCCATACGACACTTGTTCGAGCGGCGCCGGGCAAGATCAACCTGGGTCTCCAGCTGCTGCGCCGCCGCTCGGACGGGTACCATGATCTTGCAACCGTATTCTATCCGCTTCGGTGGGCCGACACCCTGAGTGTGCGGGCGTCGTCGACCTTCGCGCTCACGAGCACCGAGCCGGCGCTGGACTGCGGCGCGTCCAATCTGGTGCTGCGCGCGGCCCGTGCGCTGGCGGCCGAGACGGGCACGCCGCGTGCGGCCCGCATGGCGCTCACCAAGCGGCTGCCCATGGGCGCGGGCCTAGGCGGAGGCTCCAGTGATGCCGCGGTCGCGCTGCAACTGCTCTCGAGACTTTGGAATCAGCCCACATCGGACGCGGTGCTGCGCCGCCTGGCGCTGCGTTTGGGTTCCGATGTGCCGTTCTTTCTTGATCCACGACCGGCCTATGCCACGGGGCGGGGCGAGGTGCTTGCGCCGATGATGAATTACGCGTTGCCATTTGATCTGGTGGTGGCCGTGCCGCCGCTGCATGTATCCACCGCGTGGGCGTTTCGCCAAGCGGCACCGCACGCGCAGGGTCGCCCAGATCTCCGCGCGGTCGTGGCATCCAATGATCTGGACCGTTGGCGTAAGGCGCTCGTCAACGACTTTGAACGGATCGTATTTGCCTGTCATCCGAGGCTTAAAGCTCTCAAGGCCATGCTATTGGACCTAGGCGCGGGCTATGCCTCGCTAACCGGCACGGGGGCGGCTGTTTTCGCCGCATTTGAACAGCGGCGCTCGGCCAGGGAGGCTGCCCGCGCCGCGCGCGCCGCGGGGTGTACGGTGCACCTCGAGCGCGCCGCCTGACCATCATGATCAATGCGCAGCAATCCGCTTATGCATACAACGCTTCTTGTAGCCGCCCTGCTGCTTGCCGTTTCATCGGGCTGTGCTCCCAGCACGGAGGTTCTGCCGCCGAACATTATCATCATTCTTACGGATGACCAGGGTTGGGGCGATGTCAGTTACAACGGCAACAGCAATCTTGCGACGCCCCACATCGACCGGATCGCGGCGCGTGGTGCAACGCTGAACCGTTTCTATGTCAGCCCCGTGTGTTCTCCTACACGGGCCGAGCTCCTGACCGGACGGTATCATCCGCGTGCCGGCGTCACCGGCACCAGCGCCGGTGCCGAGCGCATGGACCTGGACGAAGTCACGCTGGCGGAGATGTTCAAGGCTGCGGGCTATGCCACGGGAGCCTTCGGCAAGTGGCATAGCGGTTCGCAGGCGCCCTACCATCCCAATGCGCGCGGTTTTGGCGAATTCTACGGGTTTACTTCGGGCCACTGGGGCAATTATTTCAGTCCGCCGCTGGAGCACAACGGCACGATAGTGAGAGGCCGGGGGTACCTGCCCGACGACATCACCGACAAGGCGCTGGCCTTCATGGAATCGCACCCGGACCAGCCTTTCTTGGTGTATCTGCCCTACAACACGCCGCACAGCCCGATGCAGGTTCCGGACGCGTACTGGAATGCGTTTGCGTCGCATCCGCTCGCACAGCGTCACCGGGAGCCTGATCTGGAGGTCCTCGATCACACCAGGGCAGCGCTGGCGATGGTGGCGAACATCGACTGGAACGTGGGACGCATCGCAAGTCATCTCGATTCGCTGGGCCTTACGGAGCGCACCATAGTGCTGTACTTCTCCGACAACGGCCCCAACGGGGCCCGGTGGAACGGGGGCATGAAAGGTCGCAAGGGTTCCACCGATGAGGGCGGTGTGCGCTCACCCTTTGTGATACAATGGCCCGGCGTCATTGAGGCCAGTCTCGAGATTGACCACATTGCGGCGGCGATCGATCTTTTTCCAACGCTTTTGGAGCTTGCGGGTGTGGCCACGGACCCAGGTCTGCGCCTGGATGGCGTCAGCCTGGCCCCGCTGCTCCGCGGGGAGCCGTATGCACACCAGGATCGCTTCGTTTTTAGCCACTGGCGAGGGCGGACCAGTGTGCGAAGCCAGCGATTTAGGCTGGACCATGCCGGTCAGCTGTTCGACATGCAGGCAGATCCCGGCCAGCACGAAGATGTTGCTATGCGCTTTGGCACGGACCATGCCGCGCTGTTGGCTGCCAGGGCAGACTTTGAAGCCACAGTGCTCGCGGAACTGCCCGCCTCGGAGCAACGCCCGTTCACCGTAGGCCACCCGGACTTTGAACGGACCATCCTGCCGGTGCGGGATGCTAAAGCGACGGGCGCGATCCGTCGCTCCAACCGTTATCCTAATGACAGCTTCTTCACTGAGTGGACCAGCGTGGAGGATTCCATCCTGTGGCACGTCGAGATCTTGGCGCCTGGTACCTTTGAAGCCACTGTGTACTACAGCGTGCCGGAGGGCAGTCAGGGGTCTGCGGTTGCGCTCAGCTTCGGCGATCATCGGGTCGCCGGCCAGGTCGCCACACCGTATGATCCGCCGCTCCGGGGCATGGAGCACGACCGAACGCCCCGGATAGAGTCGTACGTGAAGAATTTCAGGCCGCTGGTGCTTGGCAACTTGTCACTGCCCACTGGCGTCGGCACGATGGCGCTCACTGCGCAGGACATGCCGGGTGCGTCCGTGATGGACGTCAAGATGGTGGCGCTGCGCCGCATAGAAGCCGATGAATGAGGCCCACGGCCGTCCGCACGGGCGTGGCTCTCAGCGCATTTCGTGGTCGCACATCGCTCCATACCCAGTGCAATCACCCATGCTGCACGCATCACCTGCGCCGCGCTCCCTGACACAGTCCCGAGAGGCGTGCTCGCTGCTGGGCGCCGCTACGGATATGCCAGGCCAGGCTTCGAAACGACGGTTGAATAAGCAAGGGATCCCCTTCGGGTGCACTGATACCTGTCTTATGATGCGGCGGGAGAATCGCTATCTCCGACTTCAAGCTGCGGAAGATTTAGGCCGCGCACTGATGGGCAGATCTTTGATTACGGCGCCGCGTCACCATGCATTGGGTCCGCATGGTACGACGGTCCGGCTTTGATGGCGGAGCCTCTTGCAAAATTACGCATAAGCAATGGGTGGCAGCAGTGATCCGAGCGGTAATGTGAGCCTTTGAATCATGAATTGCATCCTTGGCGGAACACGCGCGTGCGTTCGCCGAGCGTCTATACACTGCGACAAAAGGTCCGGCTGAGCCTGGCCAGAAGAGCTCCAAGAGGTCCCGCGCCGATGGGCGCAAGATCGCGGGCGGCGGGTTCGCCGCGCTGGCCAATCGCCGCTTCGCCGACTGTGGCCGAGCAGCCATGGGCGCGAACGGGTACAAGCGTTTGGGGCTTCATGGGTCGGCACATTTCCAGGTTCGGGCGAGCGGCCCTATCTTGAAGAATGGTCATCCACGAATTCGATCCGTAATGAAGCTTCAAGACGCCGTTGACTCCCTGTACCAGATCGCGGTGGTCCAGGGGAGGGCGACTTCTAACAAAAGGTTGGACAGCTTGGCTCAGTTCTGCATCGCGGAGTTAGCCAATCGGAGACTCGATGGCGCTGTCACGGAGGCGAAGCTACCGGGAGGTGGCGGGAGAAATCCTGGGATGTCGCTTGGAGCATGGACGACAAGCCGCGTCTGGCGATTTCCCTCAAGTCCCTCTTGAAGAATCTCGGCGGGACTGTCCCGAATCGCGTTGACGACCTAATGGGCGAGGTCACCAACGTCCAGATGTACTCGCCGGAGATTGTGACCGGCTACATCATGCTCTTCAATGTCGCGGAGGACTCCTTCAGCCCCCTCCACCAAAGCACTTGGTTGGAACTCCTGAAGAGCCGGATTACTCGTTTGTCGAACCGATGTCCGCCTTCGTGGAGCATCGGGATGATCGAGGCGTCCCTGTTTCTGGAGGTCGATTTCTCCGATGGTCCGCGTCTCGTGTCCGGCGAGGCAGCCATTACACCATTCTTCGACCGCCTCGTGGCCGATGTGCGGTATCGGAATCCTGTTCTGGAGCGCGCACGATGACAACGCCGAAGGTAGTGGCCCGTAGCCCCAGACTGGAGACCCTCGTCGAACGGTACCTCCCGGAACTGGTACTGTCCGACGAGTCGCTGAAGACGGCGCTTCCGAGTATGGCAAGGGACTCCGCCGAGTCGGCGAGAGTGGCAGCAGCGGTTCAGGAAGTGGCTTCGGATCATCTGATTCTCAGAGGCAACGCCCGCGACCTATCCAGTCTCGGCGACCGGTCCATCCACCTGGTCGTCCCGGCACAGCATTTGGCAGTTTTCCTGGATCGTCTTTCCGCCATCGGCCCATGGTGTGATATGGTCCGCCTCCATCTGCGCCAACGCAAAGTCATCGCCGCAGATGGGCAGCATCCTTCCTGTCGCTCGTAGGCCCGGCGTTTCATCGCCGGGCTGAACGCTCGAATACCCAGGTGGTGCTCGTCGCGGGTGAAGATATACGCATAGATGCCGCGATGTCGCTGGACGTCATCATCATCGATCAATCGCTGTATTTCGGCCTCGGTGGCTTCAAAGTCTACCGGTTGGCTGCGGTGCTTATCGTACAGCGCGCCCCAATCCTGTCCGCGCATCAGATTCGGGCGGGTCTCGAAACATGATTCCATCCATTCGATCACCCGTAGGAAATGCTCCCACAGCGGTTTCGCGCTGGCGTCGTGCTGGTGACGCGCCATGTGGTCCTCGATGGTCCCGTCGCTGGCCCATTTGATGGCCGTCTCCAGGAGGTCCTGCCGGATCGCGCTGCCCTTCAGGTGGTCTTTGCCGATTGATACGCCGCTCCCGTCGCCCTGCTGAAGTACCGCTTGGCGTCCGAGACCCACGGGCCGGAATAGACCGCGTTGCACAGTTCCTGATTCGTCAGCTTCACACCCGCTATGTTGACCGTCCTGAACCAGTCCAGCTTTTCGCTGTCCGTCCCGGTGCAGACGTACACCATCAACTCGTAGTCCCGTATCAGGTCCGCCGTGTCGGACGGAAGATTGTGGAAGTACCTACCGTCAAGTGAGAAGTCTCCCTCAGCATACTGCGCGATCGAGAGGATACGTTGCTGGCCGTCGATGATCTCGAACGTGCCATCCTCCCGATCCGCTCAGTACATCACATTGAGCGGGAAGCCTTTCAGGATGGAGTCGATTACAGCTTTCCGCTCCCTGTCCTTGTAGATAAACTCGCGCTGGTATGGAGGCCTGATGTCCAGCTTCCCCCCGTATCCGAACACTCCGCCCTCGCCATCGTCCCGGTAGTTCCTCACAAGATCGCGGACGGTGACCTTCCTGAGTGCGACCTTCCTGTCTGCGATCTCCGATGTCGAATGAGCAGGCGCTTCCAAGTCTCTTTGCCACTCAGTAGCGATCCGCGCCCGTACACCCCCTCGGGGTCTTGGCCTACACCACGATTGGATCCGACAATCTCAAACTGCTCTGGATTGCATTTGTCCAAGAAGGTAACAGGGACTCCCATTACGCCATCCCAGTCTGTCGGAATGTTCTTCACTTGACTAACCTCGATAGCGTCGTAATTATCGTACGTTGGGTACTCCTTCGGCGAATACTGCTTATAGAGGATCAGCTCCTCTTGGCGCTTGGCATGATCAAGGTTGGTGAACCATGTGACATTTCGGAACTTCACAATGAACACAGTAATGAACTTCCTAACGCGCTCACTCGTCATAGTAACACTCATCATGGGTGTGTACGTGATGGGCGCAGTTGTGAGATCCGTGATAAGCCCAAACGATGTACAGGCCACAACAACGGACTGCGATGCTAACTGGAAATGCCATGGTGATCAGCAATGCGGCAGTTGGCCCAGCGATCCAACTCTGTGCGGTGTTTGTGCCTCTTTTCCCGGACCACTCACCGATCAGGGTTGCATGTATGTACCTCAGTACGGTGGTAGCCACTTGAGATGTCGAGAGTATAATTGCACTGACGACATGCAACCAACATAACATAGATGCCAAAGGCTTCTACATTTTGTGCCTTGGTGCTGCTGCTCGCAGCCTGCCAGAACGACGGTGCAGGCCCAGGCAGTAATCCATTGCCCTCTTCCAACGCTGACTTTCAACGCGCTGAAGGGCATCCACACCCCGACAGCATCCCTGCCGTTACGGATCCGAGGTTCATCATCAAGGATGTACCTCGGGACACCCTGTTCTGGATCGGGAATGCTCTCCGAGGCGGTCGGACAATCGGCAAAGCGGAAGGAGACTTGGACGAGATGCTGGGCACCATCCGGGATGTGGCCGTCAGCGACAGTGTCGTGTACTATGCGGATGGAAACTACAGCCATGTCCGTGCCTACGATTTCGAGGGCCACCTCGTTGACATATTGGGAGGCCCCGGAGAAGGACCAGGTGAGATGGCATGGGTGATGCAGGTCTCCGTTACGGGTTCAGGCGACAGTGTGTATGTGGTGGTCGGATCCGGTCAGTATAAGATTTCGGTGTTCAGAAGGCGCCGGGATGGCACTCATGAATTTCGGAATTCGTTTTCATCTACCGTGGATTTCTTTAATGGTGCCATGTGCGCAATGCATGGGCACGTATACACCACGGGATACAAGGAAGACCTCAGCGGTGTGATTCACAAACACACGCTGGAAGGGGCCTACGTCTCATCGTTTGGCGCCCGCTACAACCACGACGCACGAATAGTGCGCTCAACTATCGCAGAATGGGCCATCTTGGAGTGTAACGCGACGCACCGCACACTCCTCCACCTGCAGAAACAAGCTCCCATAGCGACGGCGTTCACGGAGTCGGGTGCCGTGATCTGGCGAATCAAGTTTTCTGATGCCCGGATAGCTTTGGCAATAGCGCACTATTGGAAAAACCGGCCATACAGGGTGTCAATTGGGCAGGGGGTACCATGGATCGGCGAATCGCGTGCCCCAGACATTGTGGGAGGGGCAAGCGGAGACACGTTCTGGCTTACACGCCTTGAACTGCTGTCCGAAGAACGGGATCGCTGGGTAGGCCACCTCTACAAGGTCGATGTGCTGTCGGGGCGAGGCGAATATGTGGGGCCACGCCCGTTCAATCATACCCTGCAAGCGGGAATGAGAATCCAGGCCATAGCGCAAGAGCGGCTATTCGTCAGCCGGATGACACCGTTTCCCCAGCTGGGAATACATCGCATGCCGAGCGAGATACGGTGACTAATAGGAAGGCGGGCATCCATCGGACAGCCAGCAAGCTGGCAGCACTTGTGCTGCTGTTATCCACGATATTTGTATTGTCTGCGTTGGACGTGCTCCCCTTCCCGGCCATCACGATCCAATGGCCGAGTGTGCACACCGAGGACTCGGCGCAATACGTACCATCATTCGAAAAGCCGCTGGAACGCGAATTGGTACTGGTGTACTTTGGTTCAGCGTCTTGTGTTTGGTGTAGCAACCCCGATCTGCCAGGCATAATCGACAGCGTGAAGAGTGCCGTACGTGCGCACGCAGCAGCACATGGCATGTCATTCACGGCACTGGGGGTTGCCCTGGACTGGGATGCAAAAGAAGGCATGGCACATTTGGACAAGATCGGTCGCTTTGATGATATTGCCACGGGACGCAGCATATACGGGTTGGGAGCACGTACGTACAAGCACCTGCTGGATGGAACGCCAAAGGTGTCGGTGCTGAAGCGCACGCCGTCGACACTGAGTGACGGAGCCCCAACGCACTTTGAAGAAAAGGAGCTGATTCGTCAGACCAGCGTGTACGGCATCGCCACATGGGTCCGGCGGGGTGCTCCTATACCTGCGGACACTTACTAGTGTCATGTCCCATGTGATATATCGTGAGGATGGTGTTAGATTTCTTGCCAGTCCACGATCACAGGGAGGCTGGCATGAAACGGTATCTGGTGGAGCTGGAAGCTGGGGAGCGCGAGGCGCTGGAGGCGATCACGCGCAAGGGCTCGCATCGTTCGCAGAAGGTGCTCAACGCGCTGGTTCTGCTCAATTGCGACGCGGGCGAGTACAACGAGCGGCGCGCGAGCGGCCGGGAGATCGCCGGGGTGTTGCGGATGAGCGCGCGCAGGGTGGACCGGGTCAAGCAGCGGTTTGTGGAGGAGGGTCTGGACGCGGCGCTTGGGGCCAGGCAGGGTTGTCGTGCGAAATACCTTCGCAAGGCAGACGGGGAATTCGAGGCGCGCCTCGTCGCGCTCAGCTGCGGCGATCCGCCCGAGGGGCGCGCGCAGTGGTCACTGCGCCTGCTGGCGGACCGCGCGGTGGAACTCGGCTATATCGACAGCGTCTCGCACGAGACGGTGCGGCGGGTGCTAAAAAAAACGCCATCAAACCGTGGCGGCGCATCGGCTGGGTGATCCCGCCCCAGCGCAACGCCGACTTCGCAGCGGGGATGGAGCGGGTGCTCGACGTCTACCGGCGTCCGTACGATGCGAACTTCCCGGTGGTGTGCATGGACGAGACGCCGCGCCAGTTGATCGGCGAGACGCGCACGCCCGTCCCACCGGCACCGGGACGGGCGGCCCGCGAAGACTACGAGTACCGGCGCCTCGGCACCTGCAACGTGTTCATGGCCACCGAACCGCTGGCTGGCCGGCGCCAGATCAAGGTGACCGAGCGCAGAACGAAGACCGACTGGGCGCGCTTCCTGCGCGACATCGCCGCGCAGTACCCCGGCGCCACCCGGATCACGCGGGTGATGGACAACCTCAACACTCACCGCCCCGGCGCGCTCTACGAGACCTTCGAACCCGCCGAGGCCAAGGCGCTCTGGGATCGCTTCGAGTTCGTCCATACCCCCAAGCACGGCAGTTGGCTAAATGTCGCCGAGGTCGAACTCAACGTCATGATCCGCCTACGCGCCGAAGTCGCCGCCTGGCAGGCGGCCAGAGACCGAATCCGAGCGAAGGTCGATTGGCAGTTCACCACGGACGACGCCCGTGTCAAGCTCAAGCGCCTCTATCCGACGTTTGCTGTGTGACATGACACTAGTAGGTGCTCGCCACCTGTCTGTGCGCAGCAACCAGCTGAGTGTGGCGCCATGCTCGGCCAAGTGAGCTCGTCACAAACCAATGCTAATAGAGATCAATAGTCCATTTCAGTCAACAACAACTAAAAGTATCGGTTTTTCGAGCATAAGAAGTGGGCCGCGCGATTGACCGGCGGCCGCCGCTGTCAGTAATCCTTGCTTAATTTCCGTGACCAAAATTAAGCGGACTTGCTGATCAGTTACCAACCGGCCTACAAAATAGCTGAAGAATCACCCGTCCTACTACGAAAGACTGTCAGGCCCCGATGTTCATAACTGTCGCTGGTGTCAATTGCAAATGCCGCTAAGCAAGGGGCAACTCATAGTGGTCGAATTCCGTGTCAAGCTCGTAGCCCAAGGACTCGTACAGCCGCTTGGCTGAGGCGTTTTCCTTTTGCGTGGCCAATGCGAATACTTTTACGTTGCGCTGACTTGCCCAATTGCGCGCGGCATTCATCAGTCGCCTTCCTACGCCCATGCGACCGATGCTGAAATGTCCGGCGAGGATCGCAGGCAGCGTAGGATCCATCAAGGCGGCCTTCTGCCGAATGAATGCAGCGTACTTAGACTCAATGTGGCCGCTAAGCTCGCCAGGAGAGGTCTTACGATAGTTCGCGCCCACCAGCAGCAAGCTCCGCACGGGCCATGGCATTGCCAGTAGCTGCAGCGGCCCGCTCCTGGTCTCGATTTTGTCCGAAGTCGGCTTGCGATAGATTCGAACATCCCCCTTGAGATGGCCAAAGATGTCTACGGAAAATGCCTTCCAAAAGCAACCGAGTGATCATGATTGCCCGCGATCATGATGATGGGAATGCCGGTGTCGGCCAGGGGCTCCAGGCACTCCGCGAAGATCTTATAGTCCGTGGGCCAAGGCCGCGCGGTGCAGTATGCATCGCGCAAAACAGGAACACATCAATGTTCTCCGCTATCCCGCGGGGCACCATGAACTCCAGGCAACGCCGAAAATCAAGCAGGCACGTGTTCAGCCCGTATCAGAATCACGCGAACCATGGGTGAGCGTGCCCAGATGTATGTCGGCCGTGTGCAGGATCTTCATCAGCCGTGCTCAGCGAACGTCAGAACTCGTAGTGCTCAGTATTTCTTGAGGCATCCTTATCGTAAGACAGGGGGAACGGAAACGTGGCGGATGCATCGAGGGCGGTCACGGGATTGGCATTAATGCGCTGGAGGTAGTCCCCGACAACGAACAGGGCGTTGTGTGCGCCCTGGCCCCAGAAGGTGCTCCTGAACGTGATGCGCCGGTCATTGAATCCGACCCAGGCGCCGGTAACCATTTCCGGGTGCATGAGCATGAACCATCCATCGGCACCCTCCTGCGTGGTGCCCGTCTTGCCCGCGAAGTCGTAGGCGTCTTGCCCGTACTGCCAGCGGATGCGATACCCCGTGCCGTAGTCCTGATTGATGACATCGCGCATCATATCGACGATAACGATGGCCGTCTCCTTGTTAAGCTCCACCACCGGCTCAGGCCGATATTCATAGAGCGGTGTGCCGTGCTGATCTTCTATGCGCGTAATGACGACGGGCTCGACCTTGGTGCCCAGGTTGGCCAGCGTGCTGTACGCAGTGGCCAGCTCCAAAAGAGATACGTCGCTCGTTCCAAGCGCCAAAGACAGGACGGGCTCCAGCGTGCTGGTGATACCCATGCCCTTCGCAAACTGAACAACCGGATCCGGTCCAAGCTCGTTTATGAGCTGCGCCGAAATAGTGTTCAGCGACCGGGCCAGTGCTTCCTGAAGAGAATAGTATTGGTTGGATACCTCACCCCCCGAGTTCTGCGGCGCCCATACCGTGTCAGGACCGATCACGGAATACGAATACACCGAGTCCCTGTACTTCGCCTCTGGAGACCACCCGGTCTGAATGGCAGTCGCATAGAGCAGCGGCTTGAATGTCGACCCGGGCTGTCGCCGGGCCACATTGACATGATCATACCATTCCGTAGACAGATCGCGACCACCGACCCATGACTTTACGTGGCCGCTGCGCGGATCAATGGAAACCAGTCCCGCCTCCATGCGGGTTTTTGCGGTCTTCAGCGAGTCCATAAAGGCCGCATTGCTGCGCAGTTCCGACAGCGCCGCACGTTCAGACAGACCCGAGCTGCGCAGCCTTCGGTAGCGCGGCGTGGTCCGGACAAAGGAGTCCAAGAGATCCTGACTGATCTGCCAGAAATACGCAAACCGCTGCGGCGGATCCTGGTGGCAGTCGTCGGCCATGTATTGGTCGAGCGCTTCCCCGAAGTCCAGTCGCTTGCTGTGCTGTGCGCTCCACTCGCAGTCGGCGACCGCCTGCAAGGCATCGAGCGTGCTGGTGATCGCCGCCTCGGCCTGCACCTGCAGGCGCGAATCAATGGTCGTATGCACGACCAGGCCATCCGCGTATACGTCATAGCCCGCGGAGTCTCCCCAGGCCTCCACCTCCTGGCGCACATGTTCTGCCGCATAGGGCGCGAAGCTGTCGGTCACATCGGCGGTCCGCAGGCGGGTTGGCGTGATCGCCTCCCGGTGCGCCTCATAGAATTCGCGATCCAGGTAGCCTTGCTGTACCATCTGCCGCAGGACGGTGTTGCGCCGGCGGCGGGAGTTTTCCGGGTTCCGCACCGGGTCATAGCTTGTACTGGCTTTGAGCATGCCCACCAGCGCAGCGGTTTCCAGCGTATCCAGCCGCGTGGCCGGCTTGTCGAAGTATGTCTTGGCTGCGGCCGCAATGCCGAAGGCGTTATGCCGGAACGGAACCGTGTTGAGATACATCTCGATGATCTCCTGCTTGGCGTACCGGCGCTCGAGCTGCACCGCCGCCCCCATCTCTTTCAGCTTACGCGTGACGCTGACCTCAAACCCGATCTGGCTGTTGTAGAGGTTGCGTGCAAGCTGCTGCGTGATCGTTGAGCCACCCTGCTGTTCAAAGGGCAATCCGACCTTGCTCAGAAGCGTCTGCGTGACCGCAGAAGAGGTTCTCCACAGGTCAATGCCCCAGTGGCGCCAGAATCTGCGGTCTTCGGTTGACACCAGTGCGTTGACCACATGGTCTGGTATGCTGTCGAATGCGACCCAGGTGCGATTCTGGCGCCCATAACGTCCCAGCTCCATGCCGTCAGCCGTGTAAGCAATGGTGGCCAGGGTAAGCTCAAAGTTCCGGCTTTCGATGGTCTGGAGTTCGGGCAGGTTGTCGCTGGTTGTGAACCAGCTCGCATACCCCAGCATTACCAGAGCCGCCAGAAGCATCGCACCGGCGGGTATGGATAAAAGCAGCGCCGCTTCACGCGGCTTGCTGCGCCGTGCGGGCTTGCGCTCGACGCGACTTTGCCTTTTGTCCATAGGATCGGGCCTGATGGTTTAAGTCTCAGCGTACGCCGCAGCCTACACTTCATGTTCCGCAATAAGCGCGGCCTTGTTGCCGCGCCAGCGCTTGAGCTGTACAATTCCAGCGTCCAGAACCCCAAAGGTTCCTTCATCCCGCCAGCTTCCGAGGTTCATGTAGATGCCCCGCGGCCATGGACAAAGCTCCGCACGATGACTATGCCCCATCACCAGCACCTCGGCAGCTGTCTGCTGCAGTACATTTTGCGCATAGCGCCGCATATCGTCCGCAGTACGCGGGTTGTGCCGCCGCTGGTGCAGGCGACGGCTCACGCGGTGTGCCAGTGATACGCCCACATCCGCCGGCAAGAGGCTTCGATAGAGCTGCACCATGGTGCGGTTGCGGAGAAGCCGCCGGAGGATCCGGTGGCCGCGCCTCGCGCGCCCGAGACCATCGCCGTGCATTACGCAGCAGTACGCGCCGCCTGCACTGCCGAGCAGC
This sequence comes from Rhodothermales bacterium, assembly GCA_951812585.1. Classification (GTDB taxonomy): domain Bacteria; phylum Bacteroidota; class Rhodothermia; order Rhodothermales; family Bin80; genus JAAXGV01. The sequence goes on from OX638318.1 coordinate 2,416,045, forward strand.
GGCTCATGCATGACGTGAACGCCCAGTTCGGTCGCAAAATAGTCCTGATGCCAGGGATCATGGTTGCCCACCAGGTATGTGACAGACACGCCGCGATCAGTCCAAGCCGCAAGCAGCGCCATAAACCGCACGAAGCCTTTGGGAACCAGCTGCCGGTACTCAATGAAGCCGTCAAAGACATCGCCCACCAGAAACAACTGCGTGACCTTGTGCGCATGGGCTTGCAGGCAGGCGATCAGGGCGTCTTCGATGGCCCGGTCTTCGGCATGAGATCCTTGCCCAAAATGCATGTCGCTGACAAAAAAGACCATGAGCTCTCGACCCGTGCAGCGGTTGCCGCATGCAACCAACTGCCTACATTAACGCTATAATGGATTCAAAGATTAGCAAGGCCGCATGCAGCAATACCGGTTCACCCGATCCTTCTACGCGTTCCCGCCCGTTGTAAAGAATCTCCTCATCATAAACGGTCTCGTGTTCATGGCGCAGATCGCCATGGGCAACTATCTGGTTGGCCTGTTCGGTTTGATGCCGCTCGGCTACGGGTTCTTTCCATGGCAGCTGGTCACCTATGCGTTCCTGCACGGCGGACTGACCCACCTGTTCTTCAATATGTTCGCCTTGTGGATGTTTGGTGCTCAGATAGAGAATACGTGGGGATCACCCAGGTTTATGTTCTTCTACTTCTTCTGCGTGGTCGGGGCCGCCCTCACGCAGCTGCTGTCGAACCCTGGGGCACCGACGATTGGGGCCTCCGGCGGGGTCTTCGGGATTCTCGCGGCTTTCGGAATGCTGTTCCCGGAGCAGCGCATCATGCTGTTGTTTCCCCCGATCCCGATCAAGGCCAAGTTCTTCGTGATCGGCTATGGGGTGCTGGAGCTGTTCTTTGCGACGTCCGGCGGCCAGCCAGGCGTGGCGAACCTGGCGCATCTTGGCGGCATGGTGGTGGGCATCGTTCTGATCCTGTACTGGCGCGGGTCCCTGCCCATCAGGCCGGGGCGGCGCACACCCTACTCATAGCCGGCGCACGCCTGCGCATCAGCTGCCTGTAGGTTCTCGTGCAGCAGTACAAGATCTGGTACTTCACCCGGCCCCGAGCGCTCCGGAAGCTGCTCGCGATCAACGTGTGCATCTATCTGCTGTGGGTCGTGGCACTGGCCCACATTGGCGGTGCCCATGCGTTCATCACTGAGCATCTCGCGCTGCGTACCGCATGGCCCGGGCTCCTCTATGCGCCCTGGCAGCTGGTCACCTATAGCTTCCTCCACCTCGGGACCGGCTTTGGGGGCCTGATTCACATCGGCTTCAACATGCTGTGGCTGTACTGGATTGGCCATGACGTAGAGGAACAGTACGGATCACACGCGCTGGTGACGCTGTACCTTTTTGCGGCGGCGGGTGGGGCCCTGCTCAGCGCGCTGTTCTATAATCTCGTCGGCGCGGAAGATGTCCTGGTACACGGCGCTTCGGGGTCGGTCCTGGGCATCATCACTGCTCTGGCGGTCTGGCAGCCGTACTACCGCATCCGCTTGTGGCTGATCGGTTCGCACCGCCTCATCTACCTGGTGATCGGGTTTCTTGTGCTGGATATTCTGCTCTCGTTCGGGAGCGGGGTTGCCGTCAGTGCGCATCTGGGCGGTGCGCTGATCGGCTTTCTTTTTGTCCGGCTGCAGCAGGCCGGCATAGACCTTTCCAACTGGGCCCGGGGCCTATTCGAGCCGCGCCCGCATGCAGCGCCGCGCGCCCGCGTGAGGCCCCGCTTGCTGGACCGCCTGGAGCATATGCTCGACAGGCGCCGGGCCGATCCGCCCCGGGGCGAAGAACCCGCCGGCATGTCGGTATCTGAGGAAGAACTAGATCGGATACTCGACAAGATCAATGACACAGGACTGGATTCACTGTCGCCGAAGGAACGTGCCGCGCTCGAGTCGTTCAGCCGCAGCCGATAGCACGCTGCACTGGTCGACCACGGTGCTGTGTGCGGGCATGGCGCTGCTGTTCGCCTTTTGGGCCTGCGCTCCAGCAGTCCGCCCGCCCAACATCGTGCTCATCATCGGGGACGACCATAGCTATCCGTATTTCGGATTTACGGGGTCGGCCCATGTGCACACGCCGCATATGGATTCGCTCGCGGCGGGCGGCGCCGTATTTCACCTCGGGCATACCACCAGCAATCATTGCCGCCCAGCGCTGCAGACGCTGATGACGGGGCTGGTGCCCGTGCAATACGATGCCATGGCTGCAAAGCTGCATGCCGAGGTGGCGGCAGCATCGGCGGACTATCAGGCGGCGTCACCAGCGGCGCGGCAGCGGTGGGATCGGCAGTTCTTTGGACAGGTCATGCGCGAATTCACCACGCTCCTCGCGCTCCTGGCCCAGCACGGCTACGCCAGCTTTCAAGGCGGTAAGTGGTGGGAGCAGTCCTACGAAAACGGTGCCTTCACCGAAGGCATGTCCATGGGCTGGGCGCAGGACCAGGTGGGTCAGCCCGGCCGGTTCCAGGCGTTTATGGGCGGCGAGGGCCTGGCCCTGACGCGCGAAACCCAAGCCCCTGTATACGATTTCATCGACCGCCATGCGGGTGCGCCGTTCTTTGTCTGGTACGCGCCTTTGCTGCCCCACACGCCGTTCGATGCGCCAGAAAAGTACACACGCCGATACGCCGGCACCAGCCTGTCGGAAACGGCCAAGGCCTACTATGCCAACTGCACCTTGTTTGATGATGGCGTGGGCGCGCTGGTCCGCTACATTGAGCAGAAGGGGCTTGTAGATCAGACGCTGTTCATCTACGTCAGCGACAATGGCTGGGAGCAGGAGCCCTTTGTTGAGTATGCGGACGATCCAGAGTTGGCGTCCAATGGCGGGCGCAAAGGGAAGAAGTCGCTGCACGATCTGGCATTCAGAACGCCCATTGTCTTGTACTGGCCAGGCAGGCTCGCGCCCGCCCGCTTCGATGACGTGCTGGTCAACACCGCAGACATCATGCCCACCATACTCGACTATGCGGGAGCACTCATACCTGCGGGACTGCCGGGGCGGTCGCTTCGGCCGGTTATCGACGGAGACACGGCGTCGCTTCGAGATGTCCTGGTGAGGCGCGTCACAGGGCTGCGCTCAGATGATGATGTGATGGGGCGGCAAGCCGAAGGGTTCTATGCGCGCACGCCCGCGTGGCACTTCATCTGGTACAAGGACGATGGACTCGTTGCGCTGTATGACATGGTTCGCGATCCTGAGGGCGACGAAGATGTTGCCGCGAGCCACCCGGAAAAGGTCGAGGCCTTCATGGAAGAGATTGACCGCTGGCTGAGCAATGTGCTTTCTGCTGTGGAGTAGCCGCCTGGCCGATCAGCGTGCTGTCTCTTGTGGAGCGGCCTGTTCTTCCGATTCGTCCCACTCCTCAATCGCCGTCAGCACTGCCTGCACGATGTCCTTCTCCGGGACAGTGCCGGTGACCTTGCCGCGTTTGAAAAGGTGCGCGCGCCCGCGCCCCAGTGAGATGCCCAGATCGGCACCCTGCGCCTCTCCAGGCCCATTGACTGCGCATCCCATCAAGGCTACCGTAAGATCCTTGTCGAACTTCCGCTCCTTGACGGCGGCTTCGACCTCGGCCACGATGGTGAACAGGTCCCCCGTCAAGCGTCCGCATGTGGGACACGCAATGATGTTGACGCCAGGGCGGCCGAGTCGCAAGGATTTCAGGATGGCATGTCCGACCTCAACCTCCTGGACGCTGGGCGCGGCCAGAGAAACGCGAATCGTGTCGCCGATGCCATCCGCCAGGAGGGTGCCGAGGCCAATGGCACTTTTGATCGTGCCCGCGGTGGCTGAGCCTGATTCCGTCACGCCCAGATGTAAAGGGTAATCCGTGTGCGCGGCGATCAGGCGATAGGACTGGATCATGTAGAACACGTCGGAGTGCTTCACAGAGATCACAAGGTCTTCAAAGCCGTAGCGCGTACAGATCTCCACATGGCGCAGGGCACTTTCCAGGAGCGCTTCCGGCTGCGGATACCCGTATTTATCGAGGATGTCGCGCTCGAGTGACCCTGAGTTGACGCCGATCCGGATGGGTGTACCGGCCTCCTTGGCGGCTAGTAGCACGGCGCGTTCCCATTCCTGCTTGCCTATGTTGCCGGGGTTGATGCGCACCTTGGCCACGCCCGCTTCGATGGCCTTGAGCGCATAAGTGTAATTGAAGTGAATGTCGGCAACGATGGGGACCGGAGATCCCTGCACGATGTCAGGCAATGCCGCCGCATCTTCCGGGCGGGGCACCGCCACGCGGACGATGTCGGCACCGGCTTCTGCCAGCCCGGCAATCTCTGCCAGGCATGTCGCTACGTCGTGTGTCTTCGACACCGTCATGGACTGCACAGAGATAGGGGCGCCGCCTCCAATCTGGACGGGGCCGACCTGAACAGCGCGCGAGGATCTACGAGGGCGTTGCATAGAGCGTTTGGATTTCTGGTGTGCTAATGCCTGATTCGAAGCTGCGTTCCCAAGCCAGCCTGGCTGCCGGGCTCGAGCTTTGCAATTTACGCTTCCCGGCGCTTTGGCATGCGCTGATCCTGGCTCTGTGCGTGCTCCGGCCGCCCCTGCCAATGGGACCACGCGACCCGCAGACAGGATTCACGCAGGGGTAACAAGGATTCGGGCATCACGAGGGTGGCTGCGCGCACTGGAGCTGGCCGGTGCAATCGCTTATCTTGCACAAACCGCGTGGCTAAGGACACGCGAGTAATGCGCTGCAAGTGAACTACGCGGTATGAGGCGCGTGCACAAGGCTGCTTTTGTCGTGGTCGGGCTGATTATGCTGGCCCTGCTTCTTGGTCGCAGGGCGGCGGAGCGGCCACGCGCCGTGGCTTACGCGGCTGGAGAAGCAGTAACGACGGAGGCATTCAAACGCGCCTATGCTTCCTATCTGCTTGCGAGCGGCGTGCCCGATGAGCTGCGCCTCCGACACGCGTTCTTGGAAGACATGATCGGCGCAAGACTTATGATCCGCGAAGCATATGCGGAAGGCATAGCCCAGACACCTGCCTATGCAGCGCGCCAAGCGGTTGTGGCGCGAAAGCTCCTGATAGAAGCCTACGTTCAGCAGACCGTCCTGGATACCGTTACGGCATCCGAGGCAGAAGTGCGCGAAGCGTTTGCCCGGTCCCAGACGCAAGTCACCGCGCGGCATCTCTATGCGCGCACCCGAAAACGCGCTGACGCGCTGCGCGCTCGCCTCCAAGATGGCGAGACGTTCAAGTCGCTCGCGCAAGAGGTATTTACGGACTCGCTGCTTCGGTCGAGCGGCGGGCTTCTGCCTCCGTTTACGTTCGATGAGATGGATGCCGCCTTTGAAGATGCGGCCTTCACCCTGCCCCTGGGGACGGTGTCAGAGCCCGTGAAGACGGCCCAGGGGTATTCGATCTTGTGGGTGGAATCGCGCTTCACAAAGCCGATCATCACAGAGCAGGAGTTTTTGGCGAAGCGGCCGCGATTTGAGATGTACGTGCTGGGCAAAAAGCATACGCAGGCGAAGAGCGCACTGGTTGAACAGATTGCGGCCGAAAGCAGGGTCTCGCTCTTGGAGCCAGGCGCCGAGGTGCTGCTTGGCCAGATCAGCGGCACGCGCATAGCGGAGAGCGGTGACCCGACGTTTTTGTCAATGCCACTGCTGAAGTACGCAGCCGTACAGTGGACTGTGGAGGACTTCAGAGACCGGGCCCGTTACGCCAGTGATCGGCAGCGCGCCGCGGTCCGAACGCGTGAGGACCTGCGCGCCTTTGCACAAGGGCTGGTGGTCAACGAGCAAATGGCGTTGCGGGCGGCGCAGCTGGGCCTGGGCGACACCAAGGACTATGCCTCGTCCCTGGCGCACGCCATGGATGCATTTGTCCTTGAGCAGGCGCGGGCTGCTGTTGATGTGGCTGCTGCAGTGCACGAGGATTCCATGCGCGCATACTACGACCGGGCCGCGCCCGGAGAATTTATGCATGCGGCCGCGGTTGCCCTGGCGGTGAGAACGTTCGACACGGAAGCGGCTGCCCGGGCCCATCTGCATGTGGAGGCGTTCGCAAATGCCGGCAAGGATTTCTATACTAGGCGCGAACTAGGACCGTGGGGTGATGCCGCCTTCAGTGCAAAAGAGGGTGCGATACTGGGACCGTACAAGAGGGCTGAGGGATTTCTGGTGCTCCAAGTGGGAAAGCAACGCGCCGTGGTGCCCAAGTCGTACGAAGAAAGCAGAGACGAGATAAGGGCCATGCTGCACAGCCAAGCAGTGCGGCGCGCGCGACGAGTGGCGTACGCAGACCTGAAGCGCCGGCACAAGATCACGGTGGACATCGCGCAGCTTTCAGAGCTGTCGCTCCAGTAGATGAAACTCCCGGGACGATTGAGGCGACGGCTCGGATTGCTGCCCTTGCTGTTGATCCTTTGGGTGCCGGCCACGGCGGCCCAGACGACAGGCAAGATCAACGGACGCATTGTGGACGCGGAATCTGGAGAACCGCTGCCCGGGGTCAATGTGCTGATTGAAGGCATCGTGCAAGGCACCAGCAGCGATGTCGACGGATACTATGTGATCGTAGGCGTACGGCCTGGCACCTATACGCTGCGGGCTTCCTACGTCGGCTATGCTACCGAGCGACAGGAAGGAATACGGATAAGCGTAGATCTGACGACAACCGTGGATTTCACGCTGCGCGAAGCGGTGTTCGAAGGGGAGGAAGTCATCGTTACCGCGGAAGCGATCCGCGTGCGCAAGGATCTGACCAGCAGCGAGGCGCGCGTAACGGCAGAAACCATTGATCGCCTGCCGGTGCAGGAACTCGGGCAGATCCTCAGTGTGCAGGCCGGGGTCACCGAGCGCGGGGGCTTTCACATACGCGGGGGCCGAAGCAGCGAGGTCGTCGTGATGGTGGATGGCGTGCCGGTCACAGACACGTATGATGGCTCTACGGCCTTGCAGCTCGAGAACGACGGCATTGAGGAGCTGCAAGTGATTTCGGGGACGTTCAATGCAGAGTACGGCAATGCAATGAGCGGCGTGATCAACGTCGTGACGAAGGAAGGCCGGAACGACCGATTCGGCGGCGCGGTGGAAGCCTACGCCGGCTCCTATGTCATCGGCGGGCAGGGCGGAAGCGCCTTGCTGCTAGGCACAAATGTGGACGACTACACCTCGGCGGAAGGTTTTCCGTACGACCAGGCCGACATATACTCTTACCTGCCTGTGTCTCCGTCGCACTATGCAAACCTCAACGCCTTGGCGGAAGGACCGCTGGTGAAGGATCGGATCACGTTTTTCGGCAACGTGCGCTATTTCGAGAACAGCGGCTGGCTCTACGGTGCCCGCATATACAACACCGACGGGACCTTCGGCGATTCAACGCTGGTGCCGATGAACACCTGGGCCAAACTCAGCTGGCAGGGCAACCTGCGCATGCAGCTAAGCAGCAACAAGTTCCTCAACTTTATCGGCTTGGGATCAACCAGCGAGGGGAGCGCCAGCAGCTACCAGAACTTTCGCTGGAACCCGAATGGTACGGCAACGGCGTACGACGACGGCATTGATCTGAAGCTGAAGTTTACGCACCTGGTCAGCGCCAGGACCTTTTACGCCATCAACGTCGCCACCTTCACCAAGGACGTGAGGCGCTACCGGTTTGCTTCGGTGTCAGACCCGCTCTACAACGATTTTGCGCTCAACCCGCCCGATTCCGTGGAGGTTGAGCCGGGCGTCTGGCGACAGGTGGAACTGAGCGGCAGCCGATTCGCACGCGGCGGCATGGACATGAATCGCTTCCAGCGGCAAACGCGCAGCTACTTTCTCAAAGGCGATGTTACAAGTCAGCTGGCGCGGTATCACCTCGTCAAGGCGGGCTTCGAAGCACGGCTGGATCAGCTAAGCTTCGAGGAATACAACATCGTGCCCGCGATCAACGAGAACGGCCAGGTGGTGGAGCCGTTCGCGCCGTCGGTGCCGCCGTTTCAATCCTTCCAGTTCCGCAGCTTCGACGGCGTCGAGCCGTTTACCTTCAGCGCGTATCTGCAGGACAAGATTGAGTACGACCACTTCATTGTGAATGCGGGTGTACGCCTGGACTACTTCGATGCGCGGGCGCACGTCCCTGCGGATCCTGCCGATCCAAACATCTACAACCCCTTCAAGAAGGTGAACCTTTTCCGTGATACCAACGGGGATGGCATCATCACGGAAGAAGAAGAGATGGACGACAACCGCCTCACGGTGCAGGATCGGGAGGCCTACTGGTGGACCACAACCACGCCCAAGCTGCAGGTTTCTCCGCGCCTGGGCGTGGCGTATCCGATCACGGAGGAAGGCGTGATACATTTTTCGTGGGGGCATTTTCTGCAGATTCCGACGCTGAATCGACTCTTCGACAACTTTGGATACAAGATTCCGCGCCAGTCTGGGCAGCACGGCCCCTTCGGCAATCCTGACCTTGATGCCCAGCGCACAGTCATGTACGAGATCGGCATCAAGCAGGCGATCCGAAGCGTCGTCGTGGATCTGACGGCCTACAACCGGGACGTGCGCAGCTGGGTCTCCACCTCCCGGCTTATTGAGACCGAACTGCCGGGTGTCACCTATGTGGTGTATGCGAACAGGGACTATGCAAACACGCGGGGCGCAACCCTTTCGCTGCGGCGGGATTATGCGGATGGCTACGGCTTTGACATGAGCTACACCTTCCAGGTAGTGGATGGCTCCAACTCCAATCCCGACGAGGAATTCTTCGCCGCAGCCAACCAGCAGGAGCCGCGGCTTGCGCTGCTGCCTCTGGCTTGGGATCAGCGCCACAAGGTTGCCGGTGCGCTCTTTGTGGGGGGCAAAAACTGGGGCGGGTCGGCCCTTATGGTTTGGGGCACGGGCTTTCCCTATACACCGAGCTTTGAGGAAGCCGCACTCGTAGGATCGGACGTGCAGCCTGAGTTTCCCACCCATGCGCGGCGGCAGCCGTCGACGCTACAGGTTGATGTAGATCTCTTCAGAGAGTTTAACCTGGGCCGTGTGCGTCCGCGCGTATTCGTGCACATCTTTAACGTTCTGGATGCGCGCAATGCGCTGGCCGTATACGGCGATACCGGACGTCCCGATGTGACCTTTTCCGCGCCGTTGGTATCAGCGGACACGGGCTACTTCAGCCGTCCCAACTTTTTTTCTGAGCCCCGCCGTGTGCACGCAGGCATACGGGTACAGTTCTAGGATAAGGTGCGCATACTAACAGCAGCCCTGCTATTGTGCCTGACCGTGCCGGTGCGTGGTCAGGGCGTCATTGATCGCAACCATGTGCCCAGCACCGAGCGTGTGGATCCGCTAGAGCGCAGGCGGGACGATATCGATGGCAATAACATTCGGGCCACTATCACCAACTGGACACAGACTGCCAATTCAAACAGCCCCGCAGATTTCAACTACGAGTGGCCCAAGAACACCAATCGCCGCTATGTGGCGCTTACGCAGCTTTGGGTGGGCGCAGAGACGAAGGCCAACATTGGCTCGGATGCGGGAGAGACGCTCTGGATTCTTGATGTCGCCGACTTTCGCGGCAACAACACAGGGGGCAGCGCCTCTTGGACCTTTGAACCGGTGGGCGGCTATGCCAATCCGGGAGGCAGTGCGTTCGGCATTGCGCAAAGCGACGAACCAGAAAGTTGGCCGCCATTCTGGCCCGACAAGACCGGCGATGTCGCAGACCCGGGTTGGTCAGGATCCTGGAACGGATTCTTCGGCAAAGACATCTACAACGCCGACCAGGAGTTTTTCTTCAAGGCCGGGGATGACCAGTATGACCGCAACCGGGCCGTCTATCAGCCGGATGCGACGGACCCGTCGCGGCACGGTCTAGGGCTGATCATCGAAACGCGCATCATGGCCTGGACGCAGATCCTGATTGACGACGTGGTGTTTTTGATCTATGGCGTCAAAAACGATGGCACCGTAGACCTGCAAAAGGCCAGCATGGCCGTCTGGTTGGCGGACTGTGTGGCAGGCGACTGCGGCGACGATGTAATCTTTTTTGACCTGCTGGAAGATGTGGCCCTGATGACGGATGAGGATGGCATCGGGGACCAGAACTTCGGCTCGGATCCGGCGGGCACGGTAGCGATTGCCTTCCTGGAAACGCCCGGCAATGCCACGGATCGCATCGACAACGATGGCGACGGCACGGTGTCGGAGGAATGTCCAAAGAACAATGGCGAGTGCAACAGCCCCGTGATGACGGAGGCGTTCATCGATGGAGAGCAGCCTGCCAACGGGGTGGATGACAATGGTAACGGGCTGATTGACGAGACGCTGGCGCATGTGCCCTTCGGAGAGCAGGAAGGGGTCGGCTATGCGGATTACCTGGACAACGACCGTGACGGTGAACGCGATGCGCCCGTGGTGACGGCCGCTATGGTAGCCGCAGCGAGCAGCGACCTGTGGCGGCGGTGGCCGCCGAATCCGGAAAGTGACCCCGTGCAGCAGCCGGACGGGCAGCCACTCGTACACCTTCTTTCCGTTGATGCGGCCACCGAGGGACTGCCGTTTCGTGACTTTATTGACAACGATGACTCGTACCTGCAGGGCACATCGGCCTATCCGTATCTCTCGGAACCGGGTTCTCCAACGGTTACGCAGGAGATGGTGGAGGCTGCCAGCCAGGACCCTTACGGCCGCGTAGCCGTGCCGGGCACCCGCATCCTGCTGTACGCCGTGGGCCCGGAGGACCTCGGCAAAGCCTATGCGGATGGCATCGACAACGATATGGACGGGGCCATCGACGAAGGCATCGATGAGGGCACGGACGAGATGATTGACGAGAGCCGTGCGGATGGCATCGACAATGACAACGACTGGAACCCGCTCCAGAACGATACGGGCCTGGACGGGGTGGGACTCACTGGAGATCCGGGCGACCAGGACGGCGTGCCCACCTCTGGAGCGGGTACGGACTTTCCCGGCGAGAAGAACATCGACGTTACCGATGTGTCGGAGTCTGACCAGATCGGTATCACCAACGTGCGCCTCTTTGGGGCCTTTACGCTGAGTGTCGGATCGGCATCGGACCGGTTTCTGTTTTTCAACCATCTCTATCCGGGCATCTTTGATACCGAGCGGCCCGACCCGGGCGACAATGACCTGACCGTCTCGAGCGGACTCTTTCCGCTCAAGGCTGGACAGACCGAGCGCATCTCACTTTCGGTGCAGATGGGTATCGGGGAGGAGGAGGCACTGGCCGCCCGCGACAACGCGCTGGACGCGTACGCGGAGGATTACCAGTTCGCCCAGGCACCCATCACGCCGTACGTTACGGCAGTGCCCGGAGATGGCCGTGTAACGTTGTATTGGGACTCCGACGCTGAAGAATCCAACGACGAGTTTCTGCGCAGCCTCGGGCTGGAATCGCGGGACTTTGAAGGCTATCGCGTCTATCGGGCGACGGATCCAGCGTTCCTGGATGCGCTTGTCATCACTGATGGCCGTGGCAACCTGACGTTCAGAAAGCCGATTGCGCAGTTTGACCTGATTGACGGGATCGGTGGATTTCACCCGGTCGCGGTCAATGGTGTTCGCTTCTACCTGGGCGATGACCGCGTCAGCGAAGGCGAAGGGAGCGACGGGCTGGCCCATGTATTTGTGGATTCCACGGTTACGAACGGGATTCAGTATTTCTATGCGGTGACGGCATACGACTTTGGCGCCGCGTCCGCAAACATTTCCCCCACTGAAACGTCGGTGCGCATTCGTCGCCGGGCGGACGGGACCATTGAAACGGGTCGCAACGTGGTGGCGATCACACCTGCGCCCGCGGTCAGCGGATACACGGAAGCAACACTGGAAAACGTGGACCAGTTTCTGCCGCGCGTTACGGGCAACACGACGAGCCGCATCGGCTTTGAGGTCGTCGATCCTACCGCCATACGTGATCTGAATCGGTATCGCGTGACGTTTGAGGACACACTCATCGTCGGGGGCCGCGTGGCATCCGACACGATCACTACAAAGACGTTCTCACTGCACGATGCAACCGCAGGGATGGCGCTGATAGCCCAGTCTACGGCGTTCAAGCCTGGGCGGGAGTTTCCCGTGCTGGATCGGTTTGGCAACGCGCTCGGCTTCAAGCTGCTGTTTTTTCCAGAGACGTTTGTGCGCCCGCACCGCGGGCAGACGGTCTGGAACGACACCACGGTGTACCCCATTGCCCTGGACCCCTACAACTCGCCCGGATATGTACGCGGCGTTCGCAACCCGGCGGACTATCGCGTTGAGGTAGTAGGAGATGCTGAAGGACAGTCCATTGCGCTGCAGGTGTCCTTTTTTACTACGCTGCCATCCCGTCCGACAAACGTCAAGGTGTATCGCGTCGAGCCGGATGCCGAGGGCGGCACGCGCGATGTGGAGGTAGACTATGCCTTTTGGGACATTACCGGCGCCGACCATGTCAGCGCTACGTCTACTGTGCCTGCGCGGTTCAGCACGGATCGGGAGATCAAGGAAACCGATCTCATCATCATCCACGAGCCCAGGGTTGGCGACCCGAATGGCCAGGCGGTAATCACTTGGCGAATCGGATTGAATTTCGCCTACGAAGGCCAGGTCAATCCGGAGGCGGGCGATGTGGCGACGATCGTCACGCGCAAGCCCTTCCTGGACACGGATGTGTTTGAGTTTGCCACGTATGCGCCGCGGGTGGAGGTCACAAACCCGGATTCCCTCCTGGATCGCATCCGCGTGGTACCCAACCCCTACATCGCGACGAATCAGTTTGAGGCGCAAAACGCCTTTTCTACAGGACGCGGTCCCCGGGCGATCAAGTTCATCAACCTGCCAGCCGAGTGCACGCTGCGCATCTTTACGGTTAACGGTCGGCTGGTCCGGACGCTGCATCTGAATGAAGGCGGCAACCTGAGCGCGTTGGACATGCTCAACGGCACGCTGACCTGGGACCTTCTGAGCAGCGATAATCTGACGGTTTCCTACGGGGTATACCTGTACCATGTGGAGGCCCCTGGTCTTGGCGAAAAGACTGGAACTTTCGCAATCATCAAGTAGCTGCATGGCAGTGCTGAGATCCCATACGGTGCTGCGAGCGCTGTGCTTGAGGCCGCGCGCATTGTGCTTGATGCTGGTTGTGAGCCTAGCGGCAGGTACGGACGCGCTAGGCCAGTTTGCAGCAGAGACGCGGGAGGTTACGCGCGGCGGAACCACTGCGGCAGAGTTTCTCAGCATTCCCGTCGGAGCCCGCGCAACGGCAATGGGAAGCGCGTTTTCGGCCAGTGTCAACGATGCAACGGCGATCTACTGGAACCCAGCGGGGCTGGGACAGATTGCGCAGGTTACCCTGACAGCAGAGCACACGGACTGGCTCGCGGCGATCACGTTCAACTACGTTGCGGTGGCCGTTCCTACGCGCTGGGGCACGCTGGGCGCGGCGGTCACGGGGTTCAGGACGCCTGAAATGCGTGTGACCACCGTGCTGGACCAGAATGGAACGGGCGAAAAGTTCAATGCCGCCAGTTATGCTATGGCGCTGGCCTATGGTGCGAAGCTCACGGATCGCTTCAGCTTTGGGCTGACGGCGAAGGTCATCTCGGAGCGAATCTGGCATTCCACGGCGACGGGTCTTGCGATGGATGCAGGCACTGTTTTCGAGACGCCGTTCTGGGGCATGCGGCTAGGGGCTTCCATCGCCAACTTTGGAACCAAGATGCGCATAACCGGCGATGACCTTATCGTGGTCGCAGACATTGATCCTACGGTGCGTGGCAACAACGAAAGCAATCGTGCGGAGCTCAAGACGGATGCTTTTGATCTGCCGCTGACCATGCGTATCGGACTGGCGGGCGAGGTAATGGAAACCGAACGGAGCCGGTTCACGCTGGCCATGGATGTGCAGAGCCCCAACAACAGCGGCCAGTATGTCAATGTCGGCGCGGAAATTGGCCTGCTCGGGGATTTGCTCATGATTCGGGGCGGATTCAGTGAGCTCTTTCTTCCAAACAGCGTCCGCTCCTGGTCGCTCGGCGGCGGACTTCGCTACGACTTCTATTCCGTCGGCTTTGCGGCGGACTATGCCTACGAGAGCCAGGAGTACTTCAACGGCGTGAGCCGACTGACCCTGGCAGCACAGTTCTAGCGGGTCCGACAGGATTTTCGCAGGCACTGTGACCGCGTCACAGGGCGGTATGCACGCGGCAGGTCTGCTTTTTCAGCCCAGCCGGTTCGCAGCCGCTTGTGCCAGGGGTGAAAGGCACGCAAAAATGAGCCGTACGCCCGCTGCTGCACATCTGATTATTCGCCCCGCAATTAAGGCTATTGGCGAATGCGATAGGTTTTCTTACTTTGCGCCCTTGGCATCGCGCCTTGGCGGTACGCCAGCAGCAAACTGACAGACTTCTTAGAGAGCATGAAACTCATCTTCAACACAGGCGCATTGGCGCTGATGGTCCTTCTGGTGGGCGATGCGTACGCACAGCGTAGCGTCACACTGACCCTCAATGCCTCTACCATACCCGACACCACCAGTGTCATGTCGCTGTTCGAGGTGCGTGGCAACCTCAACGGGAACGCACCCGACACACTGGTCGATGGCAACATCATAGACTGGGGTGATCTGAGCACGCTGGAACCCGACAACATAGGAGGGGACTATTGGCAAATCACATTTCAGATTGAGGAGGACGATACGCTCACGTTCAAGTTTTTCTCGCAGCAGGCACAAGACAACGGCGTCAACGGGTGGGAGGCAGACCCCAATCCTATGCTTTATCCAGCAGCGAATGACACGGTGCTAGGGCTGCATTACTTCGAGTCACAGTCCATGCTGCATGGGTTCCAGGGTGACCGGGGCGCATGGGATCAGACACAGATCTTTGAGTCCAAACAGGATTCGGTGGCCGTCTGGTTCCGCGTGGCAATGTTCGGATCCGAAGCCGATATCGATGGCTATGATCCGTTGCTGGGTGAAGATGATCAGGCCATTGGCGTACGCGGTGCGCCGCTGGTGGATGCAATGGACACCCTACTGGTTGGCCCGCTGGATTGGGGTGACTCGTTCGAACTGCGCCGAGAAACGGATGAGTCGACAGCCATAGCGTTCAACATATACTCGTGGGTCGCCTATTACCCTGCAGCACTTGCGGGACAGGAGCAGCAGTACAAGTTTGTGCAGCACCACCTGGCCACTGACAGCAGCATTGTCGTTGCCTGGGAAGAGGGCAATCTGACGGACAACCGCAGTTTTACTGTGCCGGTACGCGACACAACGCTGCAGTGGGTGTACTATGGTGACACAGCTCCCACGCCTGGGGTCCCCGTGCTTTCCAACATCGTTTTCGGGGTAAACCTGGAGGTGTTCGAGGATATCGGATTGTTTGATCCTGCACGACAGGATACGTTATGGGTGTTCGGAGACTTCAATGCGTGGCAAAACTGCCGCGTCAATACGCCGGATCTCTGTCGCATGGAGAAGGAGCCAGGTGGCACCAAGTACGGGGCCGCTGTACCGATAGAACGAATCGCCGACGTCAAGTTGGGGTACAAGTATTTTCTTGACTTCAACAACGACGCATTCGAAAACGAATTCGGAGTTCCTCCGCCCAGCGGCTGGGAAGAGGGACACCGTACGGGCATCAATCGGCACTTCATCTTCGAAGGGGCAAGCCAGCAGGTGCTGCCGCTGGCGTACTACAACGATGTGACACCGAACAACCTCATGCCGGCGGGTGCCAGCACCACCATCAAGTTTGCGGTGGACATGGTGGACGCGTTCAACAACATGGCGCAACCCTTCGACCCGGCGGGCGGCGATACGGTATCAATCCGTCTTGGAGACCCAGTCTGGGCTCACACGCAGGGTATTGACGGCACGGACCACGATATACCGCTCTTGGATCGGGTGGTACTGACAGATGACGACGCCGACGGAGTTTATGTCGGCGACTGGACGATTACCGGTCCCTCCTACAACATCCTGACGTTCAAATATCTGTACGGCAGAGACGGGACCTACTTCAGCGAACCAGGCAGCGACACGAATCAGGAAGGAAGAAACAGGGCGCACTTCATCAGGAAGAATCCTGACGGCAGCTATCCCATGGAGTATGTCCTGGACACGCTGGTCTTCAAGACCGGTCCGGGGCCGCTCGATCACGAGCTCAATCCTGACATCTACACAGGGATTGAAGAAATCAGTGCGGAAGTCCCGAGTTCTATCTGGCTTGGGCCCAACTATCCCAACCCGTTCAACCCGGTGACCACTTTCGAGTACGCCATCAGTCAGCAGGCGCATGTCAGGATTCGCATCTACGACGCGCTGGGTCGGCTGGTGACTACGCTCGTGGACGGGGTGCAGCAGGCCGCCACTTACGCGGTTACATTCGACGCCTCGCGATACGCCACCGGCGTGTATTTCTACCGGTTGGAAACGCCTGGGCAGGTGCTCACCGAGCGCATGCTTCTGATCAAGTAGACGCGGCCTTCACCGCAGCAAATCCGGAGCCAGCAGGGATGCTGGCCCCGTGTCGTTTTGGGGCATGACGGTTGCAGCGCGAATGACGTCAGTGCGGGCGACAGTACCTCTTGCTTCGATGGCAAGGGTCGTACGGGTCGCCAGTACAACCGTAGCCCCGGTTTACCATGCCGGTTTCTCCAGTCATTGAAGTTCAGCTGAAGTCCACTACGGAGAAAGCACATTGGTGGCAAATGGCTTGTGTCTTCGGAAGAAGACGGCAAAAACGTGTTGGCCACTCACGTAGTCAGGCGCAATTCTACCAGTTCATGCCGCTCGGATCACCGCTACCACCAATGGTTTATGCGTCGTTTTGCAAGAGGCTCCATAGTGTGTAGGGATTTGATGACGGATTGGCAAGACTGGACTATCTCACCGGCCCCGCCAGATGAATCCCGTTCGGATCACACTACTAATGTACAGCCGTGCCTCGCTTTTTGTTGGCACAGCGGGCTGCTCGGCGTCAGCTATGAGTAGCCGGCCGCGAGCGCGGCAGGCCCTTTTCACAAGTTGCAATCCACACAAAATCAAGCTCCGCATGGCCCGCCTGAAGGCCGAAATACTATAAAGTTCAGATGAAGAGCCTGACGCCTTCGACTGAATGAGCGTGAACCCGGCTCATAAGGCGGATGGCGCTCAGGTCGCTGAACCTGCAAGTCCAACCGCTGGCTTCGGCACGGTGCTACGTTGGACCACCAGGACGAATCGTGTTCCAATGTAGGGGAATTATATCATGAGGGCTATCATCTTACAAGGAGACCTTCCAGGTCCCGACAGGGCACGTACGTGAATCCCTGGGGGAGGCCTTTCGACGCTATTAACCTCTCCGGACCCGGTCGTGACCGGGCTGAACCACCTTCAAAAAGGGTATTCAGGGGGTGCTGCAAGAACTATCATTGAGGGCTGGTGAGCAGGCTTTTGTGCCGTGCAACGACGTAGTGCCAAACCCTATGGCATTGAGCGTGCCCGAATAGTGATAAAACGAGCATATTCCGACCCGAAACTCGACCGCGCAAGTAGCACACTTAGCCCGAGGTCGCGTCACGGTGGCTTGGCGCAGCTGGAGATAACACGGGCTTTATTGCAGCCCGTGGAACCCGCGAAGTATGGGGTTGTTCGACGTTTAAACTATAAGACCCTGGTAGCTGTCACCATCAAGCATACTGCTTCCACTCATGAATTTGTCCTCGGGTTCTTGCGCTACTAAGCTCTTCATTTCTGTTGCCGTTGCGCTTTTGATAGCGATGGCTCCCCAAGACCTTGTTGCCCAAGGCTCCCCTAACGTGTCTGTGGACGACGAGTACCTGCCGGGGCACCTGTGGGTGCGCTTCGTTGATGACGCTTTGCCGGTCACAGGAGGCGGCAGGACGGGCTATGCGGTGTTTGATCAATCGGCCGCCGCGTATGGGGTGTTCTCTGTAGAAAAAGGGTTTCCCTTCGTTGATGCTATGGCGCGTAACCGCAGACTTCTGGAGCATGCGGATGCCTTGCGTAGTGTCTATATCGTGCGTTACCGGGGACAGTATGCTGCCGGCATAGTAGCGGCAGAGCTCGCACGGGACCCTGCGGTGATCTATGCCGAACCGTACTACATCCGCCGCACGGTTGGGATGTTGCCTCCACCGGGCGTCGGAGCGTTGCCAGATGTCCCGAACGACCCCCTGTTCAAAGATGAAACATTCATGGCCAGGATGCGGATGACGGACGCTTGGGATGTGGTGAAGGGAGAAAGCGGAGATGTGGTAATCGCCATTGTCGATTCTGGGCCGCTTTGGCGGCATGAGGATCTGATCGACAATGTGTGGACGAATCCGGGAGAGGTTGCAGACAATGGCATTGACGACGACAACAACGGATTTGTGGATGATGTCCATGGCTGGAATTTCACCGATGATAAGCCCGATCCTACAGGTGCAGACATTCAGGAACAGTGGCATGGCACACAGATGACGGGGGCCGCAGCCGCCGTGGCCGACAACGAGAAGGGCAGCGCCGGGACGAGTTGGAATGCGAGATTCATGCCCATCAGCATCAGTTGTACAGGGATCCCAGGCAGTCTCTGCTATGCCTCGCAGGGCGTTGTATACGCGGCCATGAACGGCGCCGATATCATCAATGCCAGCTGGGGCGGCACCAGACCTGCGGCCACAGACTCGATAATCCTGCGGGTCCTAAGGGAAGAAGGAATCCTGATGGTGGCCTCGGCGGGCAATGCTGGGGTGAACATTGACGAAAAACCGTTCTACCCGGCAGCCTACCTTGAGACGCTTTCCGTAGGAGGCACTGCGTCTCATGCTGATGTGAATTTGTTGAATTTCGGCAGCACGGTGGATGTGTTCGCGGCTGCGCAAGGTGTTTATTCCACGTTTCCTCCTCCCTATCATTACCATACTACCGGCGGCACGTCGGGGGCCGCGGCACTGGTGTCCGGCATAGCTGCACTCGTCAAAACAATTCATCCGACATACACAGGTGACCAGATTCGCGAACAGCTTCGCTCGACGGCGGACAACATCGACTCTGAGAACGCTCCGGAATTGCATGGACTGCTTGGACGCGGCCGGGTCAATGCCTATCGTGCGGTCACCGAGAGCGGATTTCCCGCAGTCCGGCTGACGGATTGGAATTGGATTGATTCGGGTGGCGACAGCAAAGACCTTCGCAGCTCAGAAACCATGACGATTACAGCGGAATTCACCAATTATCTTGCGGATGCCGAAGGGTTGACGCTCGAATTGGTCTCGGACAGTCCGCATATCACAGTCTCATCGGGTCCAGAGACTGTGGGTACCTTGGCGACCAACGAAAGCCACACGGCTACGTTCACTGCGGCCGTGGCGGACGACGCTCCTTACCGGACCCCAGTCGTGCTGAGGATTCGTGCGATATCTGGAACGTATGTGGACGAGTTGGCCGGGGCGTTGCCTTTTACCCTTAACCCAGCCCGGATAGCAAGCTTGAACAGTAATCCATGGACCATTTTAACTGTTACTAGCGAAGGCAACATCGGCTTCGTTGATAACTGGCGTGATCCGCTGTCGATTCTGGGGCGTGGATGGTTAGCAAGAAGTGCAACCGATGGGCAGAAACCCATTCTTGTACAGGGTGGCCTGATCTTAGCCACAGGTCCTGGGAGTGTATCCGACTGCATGCCGCGTACAGGCACCTTTCTCGGTGGCTATAGGCCGCAAAATATTGATTTCCTTGAGAAGCCGGGCACCGCTTTGTCGGTGGATTTCGGTGCAGTGACAGCTCGCGAGGCCAGAGTTGAGCTCACCGACCAGGGAGCAGACAATCCTATCGGCATCGAGATACTTCAGCGGACATACTTGGACGTTAATCCCGCAGCACCTTTTGACGGGTACGGCGATGTCATAGTACTCAGGTATACTCTCACCAATACCACCAACAGGACCATTACAGATCTGCATGTCGGCATTTGGTCCGACTTTATCTTTCAGTCAGCAACGGATAGTGTGACCTTTGACGAGGGCAGGGGTATCGGGATTTTCATAGACCATTTCGATAGTTCTGTCCAATTGGCAGGAACGAAAGTGTTAACAGCCGATGCCCCACTTCACCACGCAGCATTTGAGGGCTATGTTGATCGTAGATACGCTCTTGCGGATGCGGACCATTGGGCGATGCTCAGCGGAGGGATTCAGCCTCTGCCAGACCCCGGTGACAGCGGGATGCAAATGATAGGAGCAGGACCCTACACGATCTTGCCTGGATCAAAGACCGAAGTAGCCTTCGCCCTAGTTACGGGCGTCAATCGGGAAAAGCTCTTCGAGCATGCCGACAGGGCGCAGACTCTGTGGGATGACGTGATAAGCACAGTTGATCAACCGGCACATGTGCAACTGATCCAAAATACTCTGGCGGATCCGGTTGACGTATATGTGAACGGCGCCCGTATCCTCGATGATTGGGCAACGCAAATGGCGACGGGATTCAGGCAGTTTGACGCTGGCCCTCTGTTGATGGAGATAGTGCCTGCAGGAGACCCGGACAATGCGAATCCACTGGTCGCGGAGTCATTCGTTTTTGACATGAGTGAGTCGTACAACATTATTATCAACGGCAGTGGCGGCGCAGTCAGCCTGCTCGCTGTGGACGATGTGCGTCGGCAGGCGGACGACGACGGCATGGCAGATTTCTATGTTGTTCACGGCGCCCAAGATCTCGACGCGGTGGACCTGCGACTATTGAACATGCACGACAACGACGGTTGGCAAGTGCTGGCCGAAGACTTCAGCTTCAACACTGCGACATCCTACACGTCTATCGTGCCGGGCGTATACAACATTGAGGTAGCTGTCGACGGCAGCCAGGTTGGCGTGTACCAGTTCGACTTGCGGGAAGCCGCCGGGAAGTCCTTTATGCTTGGTTTGAGGGGTAGCGGCACGTCGGCGGCCGAAGGGGTCACGCTCATAGGCGTGCGCACTGACGGATCCGCATTTTATCCTATGGATGTCACGGATCATGAGGAAGACCCGGGTCTTCCGCTAGCATTCGCGCTTAGGGGTAACTACCCGAATCCATTTGCATCGTCTACGCGCATTTTATTTGATCTGCCGGCTCCGGCACGCGTTTCAGTGAAAGTCATTGACATGCTGGGTCGCACGGTAATGAGGCTGCCGCCCGTTGAAAGGGAGGCGGGGTCGTTGCGAAAGGTAGACCTTGACGCATCGCACTTGGCCTCGGGAACGTACATGTACAGCTTCGTCGCAGAGATGGCCACAAACACGGTGGTAGATAGCGACCGGATGGTGGTCGTCAAGTAACGCGAATTCTCGTTCGCAGTGAAAAGAAGCACAATGCCACCTATTCACCGGTCCGACCGAAGCGCAATGTATAGACTGTTGCCTGACAGCCGGAAGCTTGACTAAACGGCGTAAGCGCATGCAGGATAAGTGGGACAACACGCTAGCGGCAAATCTGCGCTACGCCGGGTTAGCGATACTGGAAGTACGCTGCAGTTTTTGAAGGGCGGGAAGCAGGAGACACCGGAGGCCAAGCCCGCTGCCCAAGTCGGAGCACGGTTCAGTTAAATATATAATATATAATCGCCTTAATTTGGGACACGATTTCCTTGCAAGCTGCTGACTGCACAAAGATGGTCGACGCCGGAGCTTACTGCCAGGCGGCGCGTCGTTTGGTTTGTACCCTAATGCTCTTTTGCCTGGCAGCGGCTGTGCTGGCCCAGGATATGAATGTCACCTTTCGCTGGATCCCGCCGGACGGTTCTCCGGTGGTACGGGCCTTCTTGCCCGGCGAGTTCAACGGTTGGGGCCCCAACAGCAACGGGTTCATTGCGCCGGGGGCTGCTTCGCAGATGGACTACGACTCAACATGGGCCCAGTGGCTCTACACCACGACGCTGCAGGCGGGGCAGACATACCAGTACAAGGTGCATCTGCACTTCAATGCCACAGGCAGCCAAAACAGCTGGATCAGCGATCCGCTGAATGATCGCACCAATCCGAACGAGTACAACAATTCGGTTGTCACCATCGAGGATCCGATGGTGTTTCAGATGGCCAGGCAGCAAAACGCAGCGGGAGAGATTGTCGCGCTCTCAGCCGGCGTGTTCGGCTCGCATGCGATTACGGCACTGCGGTTTGCGATAGATGGCATGGAGCAGGATGGCATGCCGCACTTCAAAGACGGGATCTTTCACTATGCGCTGCCGGCTCCCGCGCCGTGCGGCATGCACTTTGCGCTGACAGCCACCGACTCAATGGGCACGGTGGTGCAAGCCGAGGTGGGGCGCATGGTCCCGACCATCGTGGATGCTAAACGTCCGGCAGGGCTGGAAGACGGGGTCACGTATCATGCGAGCGACCCTACGCAGGCCACGCTGTCCTTGTTTGCGCCCGGCAAGTGCTATGTCCATGTCATTGGAGACTTCAACAGCTGGCAGATTGATGATGCCTATCTGATGCAGCGCGATGCCGCCTCGCCCGACAGTGTGCACTGGTGGATTGAGCTGGAGAACCTGTCCGTGGGCGCCGAAATAGCATACCAGTATGTGGTGGACGGCACGCTGCGCATCGCTGATCTCTTTGCAGAAAAGATTCTGCACCCTTTGGACGACCGCCACATATTGCGCCGCACTTACCCGAATCTCAAACCCTATCCAGACGGCTTGACCGACGGCGTCGTGTCGGTGATGGAAACGGCCCGCACACCCTACGCGTGGACGACCCCGGCTTTTGAGCCGCCCAAGCAGAGCGAACTGGTTATCTACGAACTTCTGGTACGCGATTTCCTTGCGGCACACGATTATGCTACGCTGACCGACACGCTGAATTACCTGCAACGCCTAGGGATCAATGCCATTGAACTCATGCCGGTGGCTGAGTTCGGCGGTAATGTAAACTGGGGCTACCAGCCGAACTTCTACTTTGCGCCGGACAAGTACTACGGACCGGCGAACGATCTCAAACGGTTCGTCGACGCGGCACACGAGCGTGGCATCGCGGTAATCCTTGATGTGGTGTACAATCATGTGGATCAGCCATCGCCCCTGGTGCTCCTGTACGGAGCTTCCGACAGCAACCGCTGGCTTAATATTCCGCCGCGGCACGCGTACAATGTGTTCTATGACCTGAATCACGAGGATTCGTACACGCAGTATTGGCTGGATCGCGCGAATGCGTATTGGACGACTGAATTCAAGATTGACGGGTTCCGGTTTGATTTGTCCAAGGGCATGACGCAGCGCAATACCGGATCGGATTTTGGCGCGTGGGCTTCCTATGATGCGTCGCGAATCAGGCTGCTGTCGCGCATGGCGGAACGCTTATGGGCGATCAATCCGCATGCTTATGTGATTCTGGAGCACTTTGCTGTAAGTAGCGAAGAGCAGGCGCTGGCACGCTACGGCACCGAGCGTGGTCTGCCGGGGATGATGCTCTGGAATAAGGTGTCCTATGCGTACGGCGAAGCCGTCATGGGCTACCACGATGACGGAGGGTCAGACTTCGCGAGAACATACTTCGGAGAGGGCGGAGGCGGCTGGGCATGGCCGCACACCATCACCTACATGGAAAGCCATGATGAGCAGTGGATGATGTACAAGATGCGCCGGTATGGGGCGTGCGAGGAGTCGCCCACGGGGGGCGCGGCCTGCAACCCCAATTTGCCGGGCAGCGCACTGAAGTACAATGTGCGCCGCCTGCCCGTGGCGCTGGATCGACTCAAGATGGCGGGCGCATTCTTCTTTCTGGTTCCGGGTCCGCGGATGATGTGGCAGTTCGGAGAACTTGGATACGGATTTGGCGAGCGCGGCGAAGAGTGCTTGCGCGGCGATGACTGCCCGACCTTTGCGCCTGCTCGCACCGCGCCGAAACCGATTCGCTGGGATTACTACGACGATGTGCTGCGCGCCAAGCTCTACGGGGCCTGGTCGGCGCTTATCAACCTGCGGCAGCGGCATGAGGTCTTTCGCAGTCCGGAAACTGAGGTGACGCTGGATGTGGCGCATGCAGTCAAGCGTATTCACCTGTCGCATCCGACTATGGAAGTTGAAATCACGGGCAACTTTGGGGTCAGACCGGCCCCGAACGCATCGCGAATTTCAACGCCGCCGCGCTTCTGGTATGACTTTTTCACCGGCGACTCGCTGGATGTCACAGGCAACCGACCAGCCGTGCTGCAGCCCGGGGAGTTTCACATCTATTCGTCGGTACGGCTGGAAACGCCGCCGCAGGACCTCGTCACCGTTGATGCCGAAACAAGTGAAAGTGCACCGGAGCATCTCATCCTGGAGGCCATTTATCCCAATCCCTTTGCCGGGCATGCCATGATAGCGTATACGCTGCCACGCGCGACCCACGTTCGACTGGAGGTCTTTGATATCCTGGGGCGCCGTGTGGCTTTGATCACTGATGGCTACCGGCGTATGGGCCGCCATGTTGCGCAGTTTGACGCTGCACAACTGCCTTCGGGTCTGTACATCTGCCGCTTGCTGACGGATGGCGAAACCCATACGCAGTCAATGCTGCATACGCGGTAGCGCGGGTCATGGAGGGTAAGCAGCGACCATCGCTTTCACCAGGCAAGCGTGTGCTTTTTATTGCGCTGATGTGGCTGTTGCCGCCCGGGTTCTTCGGCGCTTTGGAGGGCGGCTTGCGCCTCGCCGGGTACGGCGAAGCCTTGCCGATCTTTGTACCGGTGCGCGCGGCACCCGAGTACAGGATACTGAACAGGGAGATGGCTCGGCGCTATTTCTCGAACCTCCGTCGCGTACCAACAGGGATGCACGATGCCTTTATGGCCACAAAGGACAGCACCACGATTCGCGTCTTTGTTCAAGGAGGTTCCAGCGCTGCCGGGTATCCCTATTACTATGGGGGCAGCTTCAGCCGCATGCTGGAGCAGCGCTTGGCGCAGACCTATCCGCACCGGCGGATTGAGGTTGTCAACATGGCCGTAGCCGCAGTCAACACGTATACGCTGCGGGATCAGGTGTCTGCCATCATGGCAGAGGATCCTGACGCCATTCTGATCTACGCGGGGCACAACGAATTCTATGGCGCCCTAGGGGCCGGATCGGCGGAGTCGTTGGGCAGACAGCCATGGATGGTCAATCTGTACCTGCGCCTGCGGCCCTTGCGCACCGTGCAGCTCTTGCGCAATCTGCTGGGCACGGCCGCGGCGGTGGGCGCAGCCGAAGCCGAAGAAGCGCCGGAGGCCACCCTGATGGAGCGCATGGTTCGGGATCAGACCATCCGGTACGGCTCGTCGCTCTATCGTGCAGGATTGCGACAGTTCAGGGTCAACCTCCGCGCAATTCTTACGCGGTACGAGGCGGCTGGCGTGCCCGTTTTCATAGGAACGCTGGCAAGCAATGAGCGTGCGCATGCGCCCTTTGCTAGCGTCCATGCACCGGACACCGACGAAATTGCTTGGCGGGCCGACTACGAATCGGCGCTTCGACTGGCTGCGGACCGTTCCATACGCGCCGGCGTGGCGGCTATGCGGGCGGTCATTGCAGCAGACAGCAGCGTTGCGCTCGGATTCTTTGCGCTCGGCGCAATGCTCGATGCCTTGGGCCAGTATGAAGAAGCGCGCGCGGCCTATCTCACGGCGAAGGATCACGACAATCTGCGATTTCGCGCTTCTGAGGATGTGAATGCCATCATTCGCGCGGAGGCGGTACGCGCGGGTGCCATTGTGGTGGAGACGCAGGCGCATCTGGCGGCCGCGGCTGAGGATGGCATCATCGGGTCCGATCTGATGCTGGAGCATCTGCATCCCAATCTGGAAGGATACTTCGTTCTGGCAGACGCGTACTATGAGGCTTTGTACGCCTACGAAGTGGTTGAAGGCGCGCAGTATGTGCCCAGACCTGTCGCGCGCCGGGAGGTGCTGTATACGGCGGTGGACTCGCTGTTTGGGGAGCTGCGCGTCCGGCAGTTGATGAGCTCGTGGCCCTTCAAGCCGCTGGGATCGGTGCCGCCGCCCATGGACACAATCCAGGCCCGCACGCCAGAAGAAGGGCTTGCGCTTGCATATTTTCAACGCCGCATGGGTTGGTATGCCGCTACCGACAGCCTGCGCATGCTGTACGAATCGCGCGGCGACTTGCACAAAGCACTTCGTGCAGCCTTGGCACTGATTCAGCAGTATCCGTATCTGCCGCGGCCATACTCTCTGGCCGCCGATATCATGCTGCGGCAGCGGAGGTTTTCTGAGGCGCTGGTGTACTACCAAGCGGCGGAAGAGCTGGAGCCAACGGCGCAGGTACAGTACATGATGGGTATGGTGCATGTGGCCACGGGCCGGCTGGCCCGTGCGCAGTCGCACCTGGAGCAAGCCGCCACAATGGATCCGCAAAACAGCGCCTACCTACTTCAACTTGCGCAGGTGTACCTTGCAAGCGGTCAGGTGGGCCAGGCGCGGTCGGCGGCCGCGCAGCTGCTGGCGGTGGCGCCGAACCATCCGCAGGGACGAAGACTCTTGCAGCTGATGACACCGGGCAGCACTGCGGTGGAGTAGGCGCAACAGCAACAGGGGCGCAGCGCAGGCACCTAAACGAACGCTGAAAGGGCGCGACATGCAGGCGGTCAGATACACGCAGTGGGATCCGGAGCGTCATGGACGGGCCATGACGGACTTCGAACGGCTGCTTGACATTTTTCAGCAGCTCCTGCAGTACACTGCGGGAGACGCAGCCGAAGCGCTTCGCTGGCTCACAGAGCTTGACAAGGCGCATGGGCTGACCAGTGATGACTTCGGCATCGGCGATTTTATTGAAGAGCTCAAGAAGCAGGGTTACCTCAAGGAAGATGCCGCAGGCACCGTCGCGATCACGGCGCGGACCGAGCGGGCCCTACGCCAACGTTCGCTTCAGGAGATCTTCCGGCAACTGCGCAAGAGCGGACGTGGGGCCCACCAGACACCCTATGCGGGTGCAGGCGACGAACGCCTTCCAGAAACGCGCGCCTGGCGCTTCGGGGATGATCCGCACCGGTTGGACATTACGGGTACGCTGTCAAACTCGTACCGCCGAGGGGGCATCAGGAACTGGACGCTTACTGAGGAAGACTACCGGATTTACGAGACAGACCACGCGACGCATCAGGCCACAGTACTCATGATTGATCTGTCGCATTCCATGGTCCTCTACGGCGAGGATCGCATCACACCGGCGCGCAAGACGGCCATGGCGCTGGCAGAGCTTATCCTGAGTCGGTACCGCCATGACACGCTCGACATCGTCGCTTTTGGCAATGACGCCTGGGAGGTATCCATCAAGGACCTGCCGTACCTGAAGGTAGGGCCGTTCTACACTAACACGCGGGCGGGCCTGCAGCGCGCACGCGACATCCTGCGCAGGCGGCGCAACCGGAACCGGCAGATCTTCATGATCACCGATGGCAAGCCCAGCTGTCACAAAGAGCACGGGCGCATGTATCGCAATGCCTTCGGGCTTGACCGGAAAATTGTCAATAAGGTGCTGGATGAGGCGGTCCTATGCCGACGGGAGGGCATCACCATTACGACCTTTATGATTGCACGCGATCCGTACTTGCAGCGTTTTGTCCGCGATCTCACCGAAGCCAACCAGGGGCGCGCCTACTATGCCAGCCTGGAGCGACTCGGCGAGTTCATCTTTGAGGATTTTGTGCGCAACAGGCGCAAGCATTTGCGCTAAGCCGCCTTACGCGGCATGATGGCACCAAGAGCGGTGCTGTTTCTAACGCTTGCCTAATAAAAGGTCATGGCACTGCCTTTTCGCCCCTACAAGCGCTTTGGGCAGCATTTCCTGATTGATTCGAATTGCGCAGCTAAAATTGTCGCAGCGCTATCGGCTCCCGCGCAATCGCCTGTGGTAGAGATTGGTCCCGGTACAGGAGCACTCACAGGCTTGTTGCTGCAAAGATTTGCCGACGTGACGGCTGTGGAGATTGACAAACGTGCGGCGGCCTACCTGGTGCGCCTGCATCCGCGGCTGAACCTGCTCTGCGCGGATGTCCTGGAGCTGGATTGGACCGCACTGGCGAAGGCAAGGGGAAGCGGGCTGTTTGTCATCGGCAACCTGCCATACAACCTGACCAGTCCTATACTCTTCGCGCTCTTGCGGGCGCGCCATGTGCTCCGGCAGGCTGTCGTGATGATGCAGCGAGAAGTCGCGGCGCGCGTGGTGGCGCAGCCGGGCAGCAAGACCTATGGCATCCCTAGCGTGCTCACGCAGCTGTATGCGTCGACTTCGCTGCTGTTTAAGGTTTCGCGGAATGTCTTTGTACCCAGACCAGATGTTGAAAGTGCGGTCGTCCGGCTGGATTTCGACCGACCGGACCCGGAAGATGTGGATACTATATTGCTGCAATCGATTGTTCGCGCCGCCTTTGGTCAGCGGCGCAAGATGCTGCGCAACAGCCTGCACCGGTGGACCCAGGAGCAGGGTATCCTACTGCCTGTGCATTGGGCCAGCGCACGTGCGGAAGATTTGGCGCCGTCGGCCTTCGTGGCGCTCTGTCGCCATATTCAGGCCGGGGCAGAAGGCCCGACCACACATGTACGCCAGTGAATTCCATGTGCCATGAGTGATCATCATTCGGCAGCGCTGCCCGTAGCGATTGAAGGTGCTTTTCTTGAGGCGCTGATGAGCCTATTGGATGCCGACGACCTAGCGGCAGCCATGGCGCATGTGTCGGGACTGCACCATGCCGACCTGGCACGCGTCATCAGCAACCTGCCGCGCGCGGATGCAGAGGTGCTCTTTGTAGGGCTGCCTGCGCCGCTGGCGGCCTCGGTGCTCGCCGAACTGGACGATGCGCTGTGTGAAGACCTGCTGGAAGGCGTGGGGCCGGATCGCCTTACGCGCCTGCTCAACGTGCTGGACTCGGACGATGCGGCCGATGTGATGGCCCGGGTGCCGAAACGGATGGTGCCCCTGGTGCTGCCACAACTCGAGGACGCCGAAGCGGTGGAAGGCCTGCTCGAGTACGACGAGGAGACGGCCGGCGGCATCATGGCGAAGGAAATGGTCGCCGTGCCGCCAACCTGGACTGTGGCGCAAGCCACCGAAGAGGTGCGGCGCAACAGGGAAACCGTGGAAGAGCTGTATGTGATCTTCGTGGTAGACGATGCCCGGCACCTGCAAGGGTTTGTATCCATCAAGCAGCTGTTGCTCTCGCCCGCAGATGCGCGTATTGGTGATGTGATGAATCCGGGCGTCCGCTTTGTGACGACAGACATCGACCAGGAGCAGGTCGCAGCCATCATGAGGCGCTATGACCTTATCTCGCTGGCCGTGGTGGACGACGCGCACCGCCTGGTGGGCCGTGTCACCATCGACGACGCCGTGGATGTGATCATTGAGGAGGCAGAAGAGGACTACCAGCGGCTCAGCGGCATCACGGGAGACGAAGAGCCGACCGACACCGTCGGACGCATTACCCGTGGTCGCCTTCCATGGCTGATGCTTGGCATGGTAGGTGCGGCCATTGCAGGTAGCGTCATCGGCTACTTTGAGGGTTCGATTCAGCAGGTTTCTATACTGGCGGCTTTCATTCCCGTGGTGATGGCGATGGCGGGCAATGCAGGCATTCAAAGTTCGGCAATCATAGTGCAGGCACTGGCATCGGATAACGTATGGTCGTCCAGCATCCTGCGTCGCCTGGGCAGAGAGGTTGTGGTCGCAACCATCAATGGGGTGGCCTTGGCGCTTGTGCTCGGGGCCATCGTCGTGGCCGTGTTTGCGATGGATCTCTTCCCGTGGACGGAGGAGGCGCAACCCCTGCGCTTGGCGTTCACCGCGGGTCTGTCCCTCTTTGTGGTGATACTTTTGGCTGCAGCAATCGGTACGATGATTCCGCTGCTGCTGGACCGTTGCGGGATCGATCCGGCCCTGGCTACAGGCCCATTCATCACCACCAGCAACGACATCATCGGGCTGCTGGTGTTTTTTTTACTGGCGTCGACGTTGTACTTGCCCTATGTATAGGACGCCTCGAGATCTTATCGTTAGGGCTTGCCCCGACCCGCGGCTGGCCGCATCCCGCGCGTCCTGGCACAGTTACTGCATGATCGCCACCCTTGTCGCGATCATGCTGCGTAAAAGTTACGCGCGCCCAACTGGGCAGATGGGTGGCGCTGCGTGCCTGGCGGGCCGCAGCACGCGACCACAGTGGACAGCTGCGCTGCGGCGAGCCCTCGCAGACGCTAGCGACTAGGGCTGGCTGGGTTCAGCCGCTTGCAAGGCCCGCTCGTCATTGTACTTCGAGGGACACTTCATCAGGATGTGCTCCGCCACAAAGACATCGTCCTCAAGATGTCCTTCCACGACCAGCTTTTCGGCGTCCTCAAAGCTGGCAGGCTTCGTGTTCGCGTAGCGCACGAGGCGAATGGCACCCAGGTCGTCCTCCATAAAGAAGGAGAAGAGGTTTTCCACAGGGTCGTAGTGGGCCTGGTCTTTCAGCACCCAAGTACCAACGACATGCGCGCGTGCCCCCGATGCTTCCGCTTCGGCGAAGTCCATATAGGCTCCTACCTGTTTCCCAAAGCTGAACAGTAGCAGGGAAGAGAAGCCCGCTATCGCTATGAGTCCGATGATGGTTTTCAGTTTCATGGCATCAGGAGTTGTCTGTTCCGCCTTGCCCCGACTTCGCTATGGCCGATTCCAGGCGGGTCAGCTTGCGATCCAAAGCGAAGACATAGGCAACAAAGCCCGCCCAGATGATCAGCACCACGGCCAGGACCACAAAAAGCTTGTCTTGGGACAGCATGACCTGATCCAATGTTTCCTGGACCAGCGCACCAGTAGTCAATGCAAGCACCATATTACATCTCTGGTTGGGTTCGGCTGGCCCACCGTGCTGCAAGACGCGCGGCGCGCACCCGCTGGTGGTACAACAGCCAACCTATGCCGATGAATCCAATCACGGCGGGATAGAATACGAGGCGCATCACAGGATGCGTGATTTCGCTGAAGGCAGGATTGCCTTCAGCGCCTGGGTGCAGGCTCTCCATCTGGCGAGGCAGCACGTAGAGCAAAAACGGCACGGTGGCAAAAGCGAACACGTTGTAAACAGCCGAGATGCGTGCGCGTTTCACGGGATCATCCAGCGCACTTCGGAGTGCGAAGTAGGCCGCGTAGATGAGTACCTGCACCAGGGCCATCGATTGCTTGGGATCGAAGTTCCACCAGATGTTTGTGCCCTCGTACCAGGTGTAGTGCGCCCAGAAGCTGCCGGTAGCCAGTCCAAGCAGGCCAAAAACGACCGCTGCCTGCGCAGCGGCGCGCGCCCGGATATCGCGCAGGGGGCTGCCCGTCTGCAGGCAGCGCAGCGAATGCCAGGCGGACAGTGCCGTGAGCGCCATCATGGTGAACCACATCGGCACATGGAAATAGAGGTTCCGCGCCGTGTGTTCCAGAATGCTGATGCGCGGGATATTGACCGCATACCCGCCAAAGGAAAACCCGGCAAGCAGCACAGCCGTCATCCAGAGGACGATCACCAACCGGATGCGTGCATAGTGAACTTCTGCAAAGGAATGTTGCATCATGCGTGCCCGCGAAGTGTTGTGTTCATGGCAATAAGTTTGGCTGGTGCTGCGCCGCGGTCACGCTCACATGGCGGTATGTGAAGGGGCGGGACACCAGGCCCTATAGCGGTCTGCATTGGCTTTTGCAGCAAGTCCACTGTCTTTTGCAAGTTCAAGGCGCGCCCGTGCGCGCGCATAGCGCGCATAGCAGGCGGCGCATATCCCCATCCCCAGAGAGGGGTAACGAACACGCTCCGAACACAGGGATAGATATAGGTTATGGGGATCAACTTCTCTTGCACATCAACGGCTACGGTCCTGTGGTATGGTATATGATTCCTTAATCAAGCCACACGTAGTCGAAAAGCAAGACGGAGGCGGCGATCACGACGCCGGCAAAGCCCGTCATGGCAAGCAGCGCACTGGCCGCCGCGGTCCAGGCTCCGGCTGCATTGCCTGCAAAGCTCAGGTGTGTGGCTTCCACGGCGGCCAATAGCAGCGGCATCAGGAGCGGAAAAAGCAGCATGGGCAACAGGGGGCCGCTGCGCGCCGTGCGGGCGATGATGGCGGCAAGAAGCGTGGTCGTCCCCGATAGCCCCACCGTGCCTAGTATCAGCGTTGCAGCCAACAGGCCTACATGCAGTACTTCTACGCTAAGCAGTACCAAAAAAGCCGTCACCAGCACGATGTTGACTGCGAAGACTGTAACAAGACTGAACGCCAGCTTGCCCGCATACACCATGCTTCCCGCCGTGTTCAGGCGAAGGAGCAGCGCAGTGCCCCAGTCTTCTTCAGCCACAAAGGCGCGTCCCAGCCCCAACCCGGCTGCAAACAGGATGACAATCCACAACAGCCCGGCCTGTACACGTGCGTCCGCACGGTCGGCTCCCGCTGCCAGCACAACCACCAGCAGGGCGCTGAGCACAAAGACCAGCAGGGCGTTAAGCACATAGCGGCTTCGCAGCTCAAGCCGCAGATCCTTGCACAGCACGGCCCAGGCACCGCGGAGCCAGTGCTTCATCACCGGAGGCTTCATGGGCGGATCAGACCTGACGACTCCGCATCCTGGCTAGCTCCTCGGCTGTAACGAGGCCAGGAGGACGCGGCAAAAATACCGGCTTGGCCGGGTTTGGGGGTGCGAAATCGCCAACAAAGTCGATCTCGGTTTCCAGCGCGTATCCCGTGCGATCATGCACGACCGCCTGCACGTAGGCAATCAGCGCCTGCAAATCGGCCGCACGGCCGCCGCCGGTGTTGACCATGATGTTGGCATGGCGGTGCGTGATCACCATGCCGCCAATGCTGGCACCCTTAAGGCCGCACTCGTCGATGAGGCGTCCCGCGCCGATGCCGTGAATCTTCTTAAAGATGGATCCCACGCTAGGCTCCGAGTCCAGCGGAGGATGCCGCAGCGCCCGCCACTCAAGGTTGGCTTTCATGATCTCGCGCATGCGCTCAGGATGGCCCGGACTGAGTTGAAATGTAGCCGACAGCACGATATCGTCGCAGTCGTGCAGAATCGAGTAATCGTATCCAAAATCAAAGTACGCAGCGCCGACGGTTTGCAGCCGGCCTGACTCGGTCAGTACGTCTGCGGACAGGAGCACTTCCTCGATGAACATCGTGCGCTCCCGCTTGGGCGGTGGCGCCAGAAAATGCAGGTTCTGCCAGAGTGCGCCCCCAACGGTGGAAGGAATGCCGACGTAGTGCTCCAGGCCGGAGAGCCCATGGTCGACTGCGAGCAGGATCACGTCCGGATACATAATGGCCCCGCTGGCGGCGCGGATGCGATAATTCGCGCGGTCGATGTCGATCTGCGTCGCAGCGTTGCGAATCACCAGCCCGCGGAATCCCCGGTCTCCAACGACCACATTGGCGCCGCAGCCCAACAGAAAATGAGGCACCTCCATGTTGCGCGCGGTGCGGATGGCATGCGCCAACTCATCCGCGGTGCAGGCTTCATAGAAGAGGTCTGCAGATCCGCCGACCTTGAGCGTGGTGAACGGGGCAAGCGGCACGTCGCACTGCACACGGCCACTGCCGAGTGCTGCTTCAAGTCTGTATGCAAGGCTTCTACGGACACGCATGGCGCGAATCAAATGGCGGTGCCAGGCTTACAACAGGCTGTCGGTCATACTTACCTACCATATCCACTGTGGAAAGCATTATGAACAAACGTTACCCCAACATTGCACGCTTGGCCACAAGATCAGCGATCGGCATCGGTGCCTTCCTGGTTTTGTGTGCGATGGCGGCTGGTTGCATGACCACTACCATTACTTCTGGCGAAGCAGGTGTGCGATACAGCCCCTTCGGCGGCACGGACCTGGACAGAATCTATGGCGAAGGCCTCAATTTACACGCTCCCTGGGTAGATGTCATAAAGTACGATGTGCGCGTACAGGAGCATCTGGAAAGCAACGAAGCACTGTCTTCCAACGGATTGTCCATCGGCTCCGATGTTTCCATCCGGTGGCGTCCGGATGGTGAGACCTTGCCCAGATTGCATCAGACGTACGGCGTTGATTACTACCGCAAGCTCATACAGCCAGAGCTGCGTGCTTCGGTCCGGGAAGTCATTGGCCAGTTTACACCCGAAGAGTTGTACTCGACCAAGCGAACGCAGCTGCAGGACAGCATCTTTTCCCGGGTGGGTCGCAGCGTTGAGGATGATTTTGTGGTGATCGAAGCCATCCTGATACGCGATGTGCGGCTACCCGAGCAGATCAAGGTTGCCATTGAGGAGAAGCTGAAGGAAGAGCAGGAAGCCGAGCGCTACGAATTCACGATACAAAAGGAGCACCTGGAAGCGGAGCGCAAGCGCATTGAAGCAGAAGGCGAAGCGGCCTACCAGCAGATCATTACGGCCAGCCTAACCTCGCAGTTTCTGCGTTTCAAGGGGATTGAGGCTACGCAGCAGCTTGCAAATTCTCCAAACAGCAAGACCGTGATCGTTGGCAGCGGCCAAGATGGGCTGCCGTTGATCCTCGGCGGCCAGTAGGCTGCGGTCCATCCGCGCGCCGGTGCACCTGTGGGCCAAGGACGGGTGCAGCCGGCAATAAGGCCCATGGATGCGATGGCAGCGCAGCGCGTCGCTGAGCCCTTCGGTAGCCTGGGGACCTTAGAAACAATCTGGACGACCATGACGAACTTCGTGATTGCGATGCGCAGGCATGTTCTGGCGTGCCTTGCTGCGGTCCTGATGTGTGCATCGGCGAACGGGCAGCGCGTTGTCACCGGTACGGTCACGGATGCTAGCACGGGGGAGGCGCTTCCCGGCGTCACCGTGGTGATTCAAGGCACCAGCACAGGCACTATCACAACGTCGGATGGTCGCTTCAGTCTGGACCTCCCGTCAGATGATGCCGTCATTGTGTTCAGCTTCGTCGGCTACCGTTCGCAAACTGTGAAGCCGGAGCTGGGGACTGAAATCCTGGCCATTCTTCTCAAAGAGAGTTTTCACGGATTGGATGAGCTTGTTGTGGTCGGTACGCGGCGGCTGGCGCGACTCGTGAGGGACTCCGCCGTGCCGATCGATGTCTTGGCACCGCGAGACTTTACGGACGCAGCAGTGACCGATATGGACGATGTGCTGCGTACGAACGTGCCGGCATACAACGTCCGGCGGAGCGGCGGGGATGAGGCCTCGCTGGTGCGCCCGGCGTCGCTGCGCGGATTGCCCACCGACAACATCATCGTGCTGTTCAATGGCAAGCGGCGCCACCGGTCCAGCTCTATCGCCCTCAAAGGCAGCGCGCTCAATCATGGCTCCCAAGGCCCAGACCTGAACATGATTCCGAGCATTGCGGTCAAGCAGGTGGAAATCCTGCGCGATGGTGCGTCAGCACAGTACGGGGCGGACGCGGTGGCCGGTGTCATTAACATGCAGCTGCGAGATTCCGCCCATGGCGTTCTCGTCAAGGTGCAAGGTGGACAGTATACGCAGGGCGATGGAAGGTACGGGCAGATCGCTGCCAACGTAGGATTGCACCTGACGCAGCGCGGCTATCTGAACCTCAGTCTGGAAGGCAAGGATGTCGAACCAACGGTCCGCAGCACGCAGCGCGAAGACGCGGCCCTACTCGCCACGCTCGGATATCCGGTAGCGGATCCCGCGCAGATCTGGGGCGCACCGGAGATTCGCAGGGCGCTGATGGGATTTGCCAACGCGGGGCTTTTGATCGGCAATACCACGAAAATGTACGCCTTTGGAGGATTCGGGCAGCGTACGGTGGAGGTAGGGTTCTTCTTCCGGTCTCCCGGGACCTCCACAGCGCGCTCCGGCGTGTTTCGCATTGGCAGTGGTGCCACGGCAACGCGGGCGGTGCTGGACCTCAACCCGGACGACGATATCGCCTGCCGAGACCTGGACGATCTTCCGGCCTTGTCGGCGGACAATGCCGCGGTTCAGCGCTTTGTAGCAGACTATCGGGGGCAGTGCTTCCTGTTTAATGAGATGTTTCCGGGCGGTTTCACGCCGCGCTTCGGAAGTGATATGCAGGACTGGAGCATGGTGGCGGGGTTGAAGGGTGGCCCAGCGCGCGGCCTGCAGTGGGATGTCTCCATCGGTATCGGCAGGAGCGCCCAGGACTACTATCTCAACAATACCGTCAATGCGTCGTACGGGCCGGATACGGCGACCTCGTTCAGGCCGCGCGGGTACCTGCAGCAGGAAGTCGAGGCTTCCGCAGACATGAGCTACCCCATCCATGTGGACGCTCTGGCATCGCCGCTGAACGTGGCATGGGGCGTTACCTGGCGCAGCGAATTGTTCGAAAGCACGCCGGGCGATCTGGAATCCTATAACCCCGGCCCGTATGCGGTGCAGGGCTTCAGTGTAGGCTCTAACGGCTACCAGGGTCTTAATCCAGCCTTTGCAGGACGGTGGACGCGGCCTAACGCGGCCTTGTATATGGATATAGAAGCCGATGTGACGCCGCGGTGGGTTGTTGATGTCGCCGGGCGCTACGAGAACTATTACGACAATTTCGGGAGCACGCTCACGGGCAAGACGGCCGCGCTGTTTAGGGCCACGGACCGGATAGTATTTCGCGGAACCATAAGCACCGGTTTTCGTGCGCCGACACCGGGCCAGGCCAACCTCAACGTGTTTCAGACGACGGGATACTCGTCAACGAGGGGGCTTATCGAAGTCGGCCATCTGCCGCCCACGGAGCCGATCTCCATGGCCCTGGGGGGCCGGGAGCTGTCAGAAGAGCGTGCGCGCAACGTATCGATCGGCACTGTGCTGGAGCTGAGCGATGAGGCGACGTTCACCTTTGACTACTACGACATCGCATTCAGGAATCGCATTGCGGTTACAGGAGACATTTCGCTCACCCCCGAGATGGTCGATATCATGAACGAGGCCAACCTTCTGGGCGGTGTGCAGAACCTCGTGCGGATCCGGTTCTACACCAACGACTTCGATACGCGGACTCGTGGAACGGACCTGGTGCTTTCCTGGCAGCGGGATTGGCAGACGGGGCAGACTTCCAGCGCCAGCCTGGCGTGGAACTGGACGCAGCAGCAGCTTACGGACTACGCACGGCCCCGCCAGATAACGGAATTTTTGGGCACCCCCCTCCAGCAGCCTACCACCGTCAGTCTGCTGACACCTGCGCGGCGGGTTGAGATGGAGACGCTCAACCCCAAGTACCGCATGATTCTAACGGGCCGGCACCAGTTTCGGTCGATTCACACATTGGTGCGCCTGAACTACTACTCAAGCTTTCAGAGCTGTCCACGCGGCAGTGTGACCTGCATGACGGACGACGGACAGAGCGCCATAAAGACGTTCGATGCTGCGTTGATCACCGCAATGGAGCTTGGCTACGCCATCGGTAGGGACTACCGCGTCGCGATTGGGGTCACCAATCTGCTCGATACGGTGCCGCTGGCCATTGTTGAAGAAACGCGCAGTCTCGGGCTGCTCCACCCGCGGGCGCTTCCCTGGGATTCCAACGGCAGGTCTCTCTACGTCCGATTCACCACCAGCCTGCTCTAGCCGGCGCGCGTGCGGTGGCTCCGTGCCTGGCGCAGAACGATGCGCGTCTTATCGTAATTCGTATGTGCGGTTTGGTTAAGACCGTGCGAAAACGTTGCTGAAGGCCATAGAAGGCCGCATAGCCCGACTAAAACACACGGATGTATGCCCGCTTAGTGCTTAAGTTTGGCGGCAGGAGACCCCTTAGGTAGCATGCACGCGATAGTGGTATCAAGAAGGAGCATGCAAGGTAGTATGCACTGTGGCATGGATGGGCTTTGCGCTTGGGAAGCTAAATTGTGCAGCGGCCATCTTTCCTGGATTGGCTGCGTCTGGGCCTGTCTGTCGTCCGGTGCGGCATAACGTTTCACTCACCAAAAGACACATGAAAACGAAGATTTCGCTGGCACTCTGGTGCCTGTTCTTACTTCCCGGCCTTGCCTTGGCTCAGGGCACGACCATCTCTGGGAGTGTGGTCAACGAAGAAGGCGAGGCACTGATCGGTGCCAACGTCATCATTCATGGCCTGCTGCTGGGGGCGTCAACCGATGTTGACGGCAACTACTCTTTTCCGGTGCCGTCAGCCAACACGGGTGAGACGGTAGAGCTTTCCGTCAAGTACATCGGCTATAGCCCGCAGGTGGTGACCATTACACTGGCCGAAGGGCTTATGACTCAGGACTTTGTGATGAGCCTGGACAGGCTCAACCTTGACGAAGTTGTGGTCACGGGCGTATCCGAAGAAACGCCCCGCAAGAAGCTGGCCTTCACCGTTTCGGAAGTCGGCCAGGATGAGCTGACGATAGCGGCGGGCGCGAGCCCAATTGCCAACCTGCAGGGCAAGGTGGCCGGAGTGCAGGTGCAGGCGGCCAGCGGCGGGCCGGGCGATGCCATCTCGGTGCGGCTGCGGGGCTCCACCAGCCTGACTGGGGGCAGCGCGCCGCTTTACATTGTCGATGGCGTCGTGCTGGGCGCAAACCAGGTGGACATCGATGCGCTGGACATCGAGAATATGGAGATCGTCAAAGGGGCCGCAGCGTCTTCATTCTACGGCTCGCGTGCACACAACGGCGTCATCAACATCACGACGCAGCGGGGAAGCAACATTCCGCTTAATCAAACGCGCGTGGTGGTCCGCAACGAGTACGGCGTCAACAACCTCAGCAAGAACCTGGTCACGAACCGGTCACACAACTATGCGACAGACGCGGCTGGCAATTTTCTCAATGTAGACGGCGAAAAGAACGAATGCGCGACATGCCTGGCGAATGGCTACGGACCTGGAGCAGCACTGGCCAGAAACACCCATGGCGAGTCTTTCTACGACACGCCATACCAGGGTGAGCTGTATGACGCCTTCTCAACGTTCTTTACGCCCGGAGATACCTACATCAACTATGTGGGCATCA
Source organism: Rhodothermales bacterium (assembly GCA_951812585.1). Classification (GTDB taxonomy): domain Bacteria; phylum Bacteroidota; class Rhodothermia; order Rhodothermales; family Bin80; genus JAAXGV01. The sequence goes on from OX638318.1 coordinate 2,454,960, forward strand.
GCCAGAACAGCACCAAAACCAACTTCCTGGCTTCGTTCACCAACACGGCAGAGCAGGGTGCCATCAAAGGGCTCCAAGGGCTTAACCGCAAGAGCTTCCGGGTAAACCTCGATCACAGGGTGCGCCAGAACCTGACCTTTTCGGCATCGGGTTTCTATGCGCAGTCCAGCAATGATGCGCTGAGATCGGATCTGGCGTCCGATGTGGCGGTAAATCCGTTCTTCGGGCTCATGTTTACGAATCCGCTGGTGAACCTGGAAGCGAGAAACGAAGCGGGTGAACTGATCGTTCAGGCCGATCCGCTCGCAGTCGAGGAGAATCCCATTTACACCATCGAAAACGCAGACATTGCCCAGGAACGTTCGCGCATTCTGGGCAACTTCCGGGTGCAATTCAGCCCGCTTTCGTGGATGGATATTCAGAGCAACTTCGCCTATGATCGCTCTGACCGGGATGAAAAGGAATTCTATGACATCGGCTTCGCCACCATTGATGCTTCCTCGCTGAACGACGGACGGGTTGAGCGGCGCAACGCCACCAGCGAGGCCCTTAATGCGGATGCAACAATCTCGGCGCGCAAGACGTTCGGCCCATTCACAACGCGCGGACAGTTCAAGGCGCAGGTTGAGGACTTCCAGGCATTCACTGAGTTTGTCATCGGCACCGACCTGACCACGAAAGGTATCTCTGACCTCTCCAACGTTGAGACAGAAGGCGAGAAGCTCATCGGCAACGGTGCAAGCACCGTGCGGTCGGAAGGCTACTACGCAACGTTCGGAGCGGATTACATGGATCGCTATATCGTAGACCTTTTCGGGCGTCGAGACGGAAGCTCACTCTTTGGGGCAGAAGAGCGCTGGCAGACTTACTACCGCGCCAGCGGCGCATGGCGGATCTCAGAGGAGGACTTCTGGAGCGTCGACAATCCGATCACTGAACTCAAACTGCGCAGCTCTATCGGCACAGCAGGCGGACGTCCAAGATTCGAGGCGCAGTATGAGACGCTGACACTCAACAACGGTCAGCTCAGCAAGTCGACGCTGGGCAACAGATTCCTGAAGCCGGAATTGCAGACCGAGATTGAGGTCGGGATGGATATCGGTATTCAAAACCGCATATTCCTGGAGCTCGTCTACGCGCAAACCACGGTGAAAGACCAACTCCTGCAAGTGCCGCGAGCCGGCTACTACGGCTTTGGATCGCAGTGGCAAAATGCTGGCGATCTGGCCACAAATACCATCGAAGCAACGGTGTCCGGCGCGCTTATTGATCGTTCGGACCTGTTCATGGATTTCAGTCTGACCTTTGATCGTACCCGTCAGGAGATCACCGCCTTCCACTCGAATCCGTATCTGGGCGGCCCGCTCGGGCTTTTCTTCATCCGGGACAATGAGCGGCTGGGTACCATGTACGGCAATCTCTTCATCACCGATACGTCGCAGCTGCCGACAGGAACCGATGCGAGTTACTTTGATCTGAACGATGACGGCTATCTGGTCCCCGTAGGACAGGGTAATTCCTATACCAGTGGCACCGGTGCCGATGGCATGGTGGGCACTGACGACGATCTGTGGGGCACGCTGGTCGACGTAGACGGGACCAGTTACCGTTGGGGCATTCCGATCAAGTACTACGATGAAGCAGAGGAAACGGCCATCGTGGAGATCGCCAATGCAGTGCCGAACTTCAGCCTGGGCCTGAACACCACCATGAGTTACAAGGGCATCAGCGTTTACATGCTGTGGGGCGCGCAGGTCGGCGGCGATGTGTACAACTTCACCAAGCAGTGGAGCTACCGCGATGGCCGCGCCTCGGATCAGGATCAGGGCGGCAAGGCCGAGGGCGACAAGAAGTCGATCACCTATTACGAGGTGCTCTACGATGCCACGGCGCGCAACAGCCACTTCGTTGAGGATGCCACATACATCAAGCTTCGGGAGTTGTCGGTCGGGTACACGTTCAATCGTCGGCAGCTGCAGCGCGTGTTCGGCAATTCGCTCCACTCGATCGGCATCAGCCTGATCGGCCGCAATCTGCTGACGTTTGCTGATTACACGGGCTTCGATCCTGAGGTGGGCAGCACGGCTGAATTCGGCGACGCCACGCTCGGTCGCGTGGACAACTTCAATTACCCGTCGTATCGCACGTATCGCGCAAAGCTGGAAATCCAGTTTTAGCACGCCAGTCCATCAATACCCTAAACGCACACGGTGCTTATCATGAAACAATCGATTTTGTCCGGGCTAGCGTGCTTACTACTGTTAGCGGGCTGCCAGGACCTTGCTGTTGAAAACCCCAACAATCCCGATCGCGCGGTTGCCTTTCAGCAGCCAGGCGACGTAGTCAACCTGATCAGCGGGACCTTCCAGGACTATTGGCTGGGCATTCAGAACTGCAGCCGCGGGGCGATGTTCTACTCCACCATAGCCGACGAGAACTCTTCCTCATGGGCCAACTGGGGCATGCGCGACATGTCTTCAGAGCCGCGTATCGCGTGGGACAACAGCCCCACCTACAACCGTCGGGGCTCCACGCAGAATCCGTGGTTTGATGCGTACCGCGGCATTTCCAATGCCAACGATGCGCTCCAGGCAATCGCACGCGCAGAAGAAGAGGGGAGTGTGGACAACAATACCTTTACCCGGGATGGATACGACACCAATCTGCTGAAGGCCTTTGCGAAGATGCATCAGGGCCTGATGCACGGGACGCTAGCGCTGATATTCGACCAGGCGTTCATCGTAGACGAAACCATTGATTTGGCTGAGGCGCAGCTGGATCTGCAGCCCTACGGTGAAGTAGCCACGCAGGCAATTCGCGTGCTGGACGAGGCCGCGGCCATTGCTTCGGCCAACAGCTTTACGATAAGCGCATCGGACGACTGGATCTGGGGACTCGATGTGGACAATCAGCGGATGGTTCGGCTGATCAACTCGTTCGTCGCCCGCATTATGGTGCAGAGTGCGCGGAGTCCCGAAGAGCGCGCCGCGGTGAACTGGCAGGAGGTGATAAACCGCGTCAACCAAGGCATTACCGAGGACTTTTCGCCGATCGGAGATGACGACGGCAACACGGAGTGGGATTGCCTGAAGTTCTATGGCCAGAACGGGACCACCTGGAGTCGCGCCGACTATCGGACGATCGGCCCCGCCGACGAGTCGGGGGGCTACGCGGCGTGGCTGGCCGCTCCGCTTATTGATCGCGTCGTATTCGACATTGAAACGGCGGATCGCCGGATCGTCGGGGATCCAGATGATGTGACCGTGGATGGCTCAGACTTTCAATACCAGGGCAACAATGGCCCCTTTCCGGCCGCACGCGGCACCTACCACTACTCGTCGCACAACCACAAGCGTTACCAGTACTACAATACCGGCAACGGGAACGGAGCCATGCCGCACATGATCATGACAGAGATGGACATGTACAGGGCGGAAGCGCTGCTGCGGACCGGCGGCAGCACGGACGAGGTGGCCACGCTGCTCAACAAGACGCGTGTAACGCGTGGACAGCTGAACCCTGCCATGGGCAGCGATCCCAGGGGAAGCTCCACGGATGCACAGAGTCATCTGGATTCGGCCAGCCTCTGGGCCAAGCTGAAGCATGAGCGGCGCATTGAGACGTTCCAGACCGCCGCTGGTCTGGCCTACTATGACGACCGCGGCCTGGGCGATCTGGTTCCAGGTACGCCAATTCACTTCCCCGTGCCCGGCCGGGAACTCGAAACCCTGGGTCTGCCGAACTACACCTTCGGCGGCGTAGGCGGGACGGGCGGCGCGCCCACGGCTTATCGGGATGGAGGAGCCATAGACCTTAACCGAATTCGCCGCTAGGCCTTAGCGGCAGGCAATAAGCGGGCAGGAGGCCAGCGCACCCCGCGCTGGCCTCCGCAGCCCGCATTGGAGGCACCATGCGTACTATACCGAGTCTTTTTGTCGTCTTGGTGCTCATCCTGACTGGCTGCTCTGGATCGGGTGCGAGCGCCGACGATGCGCCGCGGGTCCGCAACACGGTCAGAGCGACGCTCGGCACGACTACGGCGGATCACGTCATCCGAGCGACCGAGGATATACTCACCATCCGCAACAGGTATCAGTTTGAACGGCGCATCGAGACCGCGGAAGATATTCGCCTGCTAACCTCGTGGTTGGAAGTTCCTGCCGCGGATGACGAGAAGGCGCTCGGATACGGGTTTGTGCGCATACGGATTACGGTAAGCGCCCGGCCGCGCGACAGAACAGCGGGAACGTATGCGGCCACACTCAACGCCGAGATCGAGGGCCGTGCCCCTACCGGTGACATCTGGACAAAGATTCCCGTAACCGACGGTAGAAACGCCTATCTGAAGGAGATCACCGACTTTCTGGAGAACGAATTCAAGGGTGGCGTGCGACCTGGGAGGGCGAACGACTAGGCGGCAAGGCCGCAATCGGCCGTGGAATGGAGCTGGCGAATGCCGCCACACGGATTCGGCGCGGCAGCATTCGCCTTCAGTACTGTTGCCATCAAGCCGGATCAGACGGGGCACGCAGAACGGCCCTGGTGCAAGCGCGAAGCCCTGTGCCGCTCTGACACACTGAAGCCCTCGCATTGGCTGTGACCACGGACTTGGAGCGGTGTGCTTCATTTCCTGGCACGCATCGCGCCTGAAAGTCTTGCGTGGCATGGCGCTCCTCAAGGTTCGATACTGGCACTTCATCGCATCTGGTTGGGAGCCTGACAAGCCGGTGCGCAGTGAGCTGGAGCGAAGCGGATGGCTGTGGATCTTGGGTCTTTGTCTGGTTTTGGCTGCGTGTTCTACGCGCTACGAACGCGTCTGGCAGGAAAAGGAAGATTACCGTGTCGCTCCCCTCGCTGCGCCTGTCGGTAGAACGGAGGGGTTCACCGCGGTCAAAGCGCGCGCGACCGGCATCGACTTTGCCAATGCGCTGGCTAGAGAATCGTGGCTTGGCAACCGGCACCTCGTCAACGGGTCGGGGGTCGCCCTGGGTGATGTGAACGGGGACGATCTGCCCGACATCTTCCTTGCCAGGCTGGAAGGCCCCAATGCCCTGTACTTCAACCTTGGCGCGTGGCGCTTTGAAGAAGCAGCCGGCAAGGCGGGCGTGGCTGCGCCGGATGCGGCGAACACAGGGGTCCTGATGGCGGACCTGGATGGGGATCTGGACCTGGACCTGGTGCTGACTTCCATGGGCGGCGGCACCGCCGCATTCGCCAATAACGGCACTGGCCTTTTCGACGAGGTCACGCAGGCCGCGGGCCTGACTCAGGTGGGCGGTGCCACATCGATGGCGCTAGCCGATGTGGACGGCGACAGGGACCTGGACCTGTATGTGGGATACTACAAGACCCGAACTGTCAAGGACTTGTATCCGCCTGCGCAGTTGGATTTCGAGCGCGTGGTGTGGCAGCAGGGCGACACGTTCAGCATCGTCCCTCAGTTTGAGGAGCACTACACGCTGAAGCGGCAGCACAACCGGCTGATGCGACTGGAAATCGCCGAGCCAGACCGCTTTTACCAGAATGATGGTGCGGGGGTGTTCAGTCCGATAGCCTTTACAGGCGGAGCGTTTGCGGAGGCGGACGGGCGCCTGCTCAGGGCGGCGCCGCGAGACTGGACGCTTTCAGTCCGGCTGCAGGACCTCAACGGGGATGGCATTCCGGATCTGTATGTGTGCAACGACTTTGAGAGTCCAGACCACTTTTGGCTTGGCGATGGCGAAGGAGGGTTTCGGGCAGCGGCCGGTGTATCTGTGCGCAAGTCGAGTCAATCGACGATGTCGGTGGCCGCAGGCGACGTCAACGCAGACGGATTCACCGACCTGTTTCTGGCCGACATGCTGAGCCGTCAGTATCAGCGGCGCCAGCGGCAATACCAGGTTATTCCGCCGGAGGTGGCCCAGGCTGGGGATATTGATACGCGTCCGCAGGTTATGCAAAACGTACTGCTTATGGGGCGCGGCGATGGCACCTTTGCCGAGGTAGCCCACCTTGCCGGCGTGGCTGCATCCGAGTGGACATGGAGCAGCCTCTTCATGGATGTGGACCTTGATGGATATGAAGACCTGCTGCTTACCACTGGGCACGCCTATGACGCACTAGATGGTGACGCCCAGATGCGGACGGGCATGCCCGGCGCCGACTGGCGTCGTCACCTGCTGGCTTTTCCGGACCTCAACCTGCACAACCTGGCTTTCCGCAACCGCGGAGATGGGACCTTCATGCTCATGCCTGATGGCTGGGGCTTGGGCGTGTTGCCGGATGTATCCCACGGCTTAGCCTTCGCGGACATGGATCAGGATGGCGACCTGGATGCGGTCGTTAATCGGCTCAATGCATCCGCGGGCGTCTTCCTGAACGGCGCGACCGCTTCCCGCATCGCCGTACGGCTGAAAGGAACGGCTCCCAATACGCAGGGGGTCGGGGCGCTAATTCGCGTAAGCGGTGATGGGCTTCCGCCGAGGCAGAAGGAGGTGCTGGCCGGTGGCTTGTATCTCTCGTCCAGCGAGGCGCTCTGCACCTTTGCGGCGTTGGACGGGGCTGCTATTGAAGTGCGCTGGCGGAGCGGCCTGCGCAGCGTGATTCGCAATGCGCGGACCAATCATCTCTACGAAGTCTTTGAAAGCCATGCGTCGTCGGACACCTCGGCTAAGCCAGCACCGGCAGTCCCGCTCATGAAAGCGTTGCGCCTGGATCATTCGCATCAGGAGTCTTACTACGAGGATTTTGCCCGGCAACCGCTGCTTCCGCGTCGCCTCAGCCAGCGCGGTCCCGCGATAGCGCTTGCCGACATCGATGCCGACGGGGATGACGAGATCATCGTCGGAAACGGTCGGGGCGGGCGCCTGACGGTGCTGGAGAATCATGCGGGCGTCTTCGCGGGTCCGCAGCCGCTGGGACCGCAGGCCAGCGGAGATCATGCGGGCCTTGTGGTGACGCCGGGCGGTGCGATCCTGGTGGGCGTCTCCAACTACGAACGAACACCCGATACGGCGAGCGACCCCTCCTTACTCCTGCGTGCAGACAGCCGAGGAGCGATCCACCAGACAGTCATGGGTCAGGACACGCCCGGACCGCTGGTCCTGGCGGACTTTAATGGCGATCAGCGTCTGGACGTTTTTGTGGGTGGCCATTTTGTGCCGGGGCTTTATCCAGCGGCGGCATCCAGCCGTGTCTACCAGATGGAAGGCAGCCAGCTTACGTATGATGCTGCCATGAGCAAGCCGTTTGCGGGGGTCGGCCTGGTCAGCGGTGCGGCCGCGGCGGACCTGGACCTTGATGGCGACCTGGACCTGGCCTTAGCGATGGACTGGGGACCGCTGCGCGTATTCGTAAACGACGGGCGGGGGGTCTTCGAAGACCGGACCCGCGCGCTGGGGCTCTCGTCCAGTACGGGATGGTGGAACGGTGTGGCCTTCGGCGACTTTGACAGCGATGGACGCTTGGATCTGGTGGGGACGAACTGGGGACGCAATACGATGTACGGGCAATCGGCGCAGCCGCTACTGGCGTATTACGGCGATCTGGATCGCAACGGCATCATGGATGTTTTGGAAGCGCGATACGACCCGTCGCTGCAGGACTATGGCATGGTGCGTGACCTGCGGGCGTTGTCCAGTGCTGTGCCGCCACTTTTCGGGCGCCTGCGCTCTTACCGCGCGTTTTCTGAGACGAGCACAGCCGCGCTGCTCGGGGAACGCTTGAGCACGGCTTCCAAAGTTGAGGCCGCAACGCTGCTCAGCGCGGTGTTCCTGAACCGCGGGGACTTCTTTGAGTCGGTCCCATTGCCAAGCGAAGCGCAATGGGCACCGGCCTTTGCCGCTGTCGTAGCGGACTTTGATGGTGATGGGGCGGAAGATCTGTTCCTGAGTCAGAATTTTTTTGCCGTACCTCCCTCTACGCCGCGTATGGATGCCGGGCGCGGGCTCCTGTTGCGCGGCGATGGACACGGGGGTTTTGTACCCTCGGACGATTCAGGTATACGTGTCTACGGAGAGCAACGGGCGGCGACCGTAGGGGATCTGGATCGTGATGGCCGTACAGATCTCGTAGTTGCCCAGAATGCTGCCTCGCTCCGGCTGTTTATGAACCAGCGGGGCAAGCCGGGCCTCCGGGTAATCCTCCGCGGGCCCATGGTGGGCGCCATGATGCGCCTGCGATATGCGGACGGCACCTCGGGGCCTGCACGGGTTGTGTCCGCTGGGTCCGGCTACTGGTCGCAGCATTCTTTCGAGCAGATTCTTGGCAAGGCCGCTCCAGTCGCCAGTGTCTGGGTGCGTTGGCCAGGCGGCGCGGAATCCGTTGTGCCGATTGCCGAAGACCAGTCTACTGTCATCATTGCCTACGATGATGGGACATAGGACCGGCGCGCTTTGGATCGGTTTGGCCGGACTCTGTCTTCTGGGGGGCTGCAGCAGCCCGGCAGGTGCGTGGCAGGAGGAAGTCGGCTACCGCTGGCGCATTCTTGCGTCACCTAGAGGCGGTCCAGCAGGCTTTCGGCCTTTGTCGCCCGCGCGAACCGGAGTCGGTGCGGTGAACAACGTTTCAGCGGAGCAGATCGTTGCCAACAGGCATTTCATGCACGGATCGGGCATCGCCATAGGCGATATAGATGGAGACGACCGGCCGGATGTGTACGTGGCGCGTCTGCACCAGTCCAATGTGCTGTATCGTAATCAGGGCAATTTGCGTTTTGCTGACATCACCGAGGCCTCGGGCGTAGCACTGGAAGGGTACCATTCTACGGGCGCGGCGCTGGTTGATCTGGACGGAGATGGCGACTTGGACCTGTTGGTAACGATGCTTTATGGCCCGGGTGCCGTGATGCTGAATGACGGGAAGGGACGCTTCAGCGATTTTACGTCGGAATCCGGGCTGGCCTCGTCCCTGGCGAGTACGACGATGACGCTGGCGGATGTGGACGGCGACAGGGACCTGGACATATACATAGCCCGATACAAGCGCATCGCATTGAAAGACAGCCTGCCTTCCGAAGCCATCACCTGGGAAGCGGTGATGCAGGATACCACCTACGCGGTCAAGGCGCCGTTTGCCGACCACTACCGGTTCAGTGTGAACGGCACGAGGATTATGCGAACGGAACTGGCAGAGCCTGACGGGCTGTACCTCAACGACGGCACCGGCAGGTTTGCACTCGTGTCGTGGACCGGCGGCGTCTTCACGGGTGCAGACGGCACGCCGCTGAACGCGGCCCCCAAGGATTGGGCTCTCACTGCGCGCTTCTACGACATTAACGGCGACGGGCATCCCGACCTGTATGTCTGCAACGACTTTGAAGGCCAGGATGCGCTCTGGCTCGGCGATGGGCAGGGCAATTTCCGGCTTGCGGGGGCTGACGTGCTTCGCAGCTTCAGCAACGCTACTATGTCAGTGGATTTCGCGGACATTGATCGGGACGGGCATGTGGATATGTTCATGACTGACATGCTTAGCCAGGACCATGCTCGTCGGCAGCGACAGCGCAACACGCGCATACCGATACCTATCCCTATCGGAGACTTGGACAGCCGTCCACAAGAAATGCAGAACACGCTGTTTGTCAGTCGCGGGGACGGGACATTCGCACAGATTGCGCATATGGCCGGCGTGGCGGCCTCAGACTGGTCGTGGTCTACGAGTTTTGTGGATGTTGATCTGGACGGATTCGAGGATCTTTTGATTACTACGGGGCATGCGTTTGATATACAGGATCTGGATGCACAGGGGCTTGAGCAGCAGCGCTTAAGCCGTGTCCAAGGGCGCTACGCTTCTCGCGCATTGCTCTTGGGCTTTCCTCCGCTCCGCCTGCCGAACGTGGCCTTTCGTAATCGTGGTGATCGTACATTCGAATCAGTTTCTGATGGATGGGGGCTGGGAAGAGGTGCGGATGTGTCCCACGGGATGGCGCTGGGCGACCTGGACCTGGATGGGGACCTGGATGTGGTGATCAACCGGCTCAATGAGACGGTCGGCCTCTACGAGAATGTCGCTGCCGCGCCACGCCTCGCCGTGCAGCTTAGCGGTCCCCCGGGTAATTCGCACGGCGTGGGTGCCACCATCAGCGTCGATTGTCCGGGCCTGCCATCGCAAACAAAGGAGATCACTGCCGGCGGACAGTATGTGTCCGCAAGTCAGATGATGGCGGTTTTTGCGGCTTCTCTTGAACTGTGCCGGATCAGCGTAACCTGGCAGGATCGAACAAAGACTACGGTGCCCGGCGCTCTGGCCGGGCGGCTTTACGAGGTCGCGTATCCGCACGCGGCAACAGATCAGCCAGTGCCTGCTGGACCGCCCGTGCCAGTGGAAGCCCCGGCGCCCGCAAAACAGCCAGCGACCATGGACAGGCACGGGGTCACGTACCCGGGCGCAAAGGTGCGGAGCGCTTTGCCAAACGGCCCCTATGCATGGGCTCAGTCGCTTTTGTCGCACCATGAGATGCCCTACGACGACTTTGCGCGGCAGCCACTCCTGCCCCATCGCCTTAGCCAGCGCGGACCTGGCTTGGCACTCGCCGATCTTGACGGGGATGGGGACGACGACATGCTGCTGGGCAGCGGCATGGGCAGGGGACTGACGACCTACTACAATGAGGGCGGCCTGCTGCGTCCGGGGGCCGCCGCGGCAAGCGCGACGGGAGACCTGACGGGAATCATTGTCGTGCCTGGCCGCAGTTCGCGCGTGCAGGTTATGGCGGGCGTCTCCAATTACGAGCGTACACCGCAGACGGCGGGTGACGATTCGTACATACAGGTCTTCGAGATTGCACCCTCGGGTCCACCGGTGTTAGTGCAGCGCTTGCCCTTCGGTGAAGAGGCCATAGGGCCCTTGGCTGCGGCTGATGTGGATGGCGATAGCGACCTGGACCTCTTTGCGGGCGGAAGCTTTGTGCCGGGCGCCTTTCCGGCGGCAGCCAGCAGCAGGATCTATCGCAACACCGAGGGGACCTATGTGCGCGATGCAGATCTGAGCGTATCGTTTGAACGCATAGGCCTGGTGTCGGGTGCGGCTTTCGGCGATCTTGATGCAGATGGCGACGCGGACCTGGTCCTGGCACTGCAGTGGGGATCGCTGAAGGTGATGATGAACGAAGCAGGGACGTTCGTTGATCAGACGGATGCGCTGGGACTGGCTGGTTACGCGGGCCGCTGGAACGGCGTGGCGCTGGGCGACTTTGATGAAGATGGTCATCTTGATATTGCGGCGACCAACTGGGGCTGGAACACCCGCTACGGTAGTCGTGAGAATATTCGCCTGTACTATGGCGATGTGGATGCGAACGGCATACTGGATATCTTTGAGGCATTCCAAGAGCCGACCATCGGTGCCTATGCACCGTCGCGGCAATTAGGGGACCTGGCGCAAGGCGTGCCCTCTCTTCTGCGCCGCTACAGCTCTCATGCCGCCTTTGCATCCTCATCGATTGCGGAGATGTTGGCCGATGCATGGCACGAGCTGACCTTCGTGCAGGCTTCATGGCTGGGATCGACCATCTTTTTGAACCGCCAAACCCACTTCGAGTCGCGCCTGTTGCCGCAGGAAGCCCAGCATACCGTGGCTTCCGGTGTGGCTGTACTCGATGCTAATGCGGATGGGCACTTGGACCTGGTGCTGAGCCAGAACTACTTCGCCCTGTCGCTGACCACGCCGCGCCAGGATGCGGGGCGTGGTTTGTGGCTTGCCGGCCGGGGCGATGGCAGCTTTGCAGTTTACGTCCGGGCGGGCTTTACAGCCTATGGAGAGGGGCGGGCGGTGGCTGCCGCAGACTTTGACCAGGACGGTCGCAGCGATGTGCTCATCGCACAAAACGGAGCGCCGCCACACTACTATGTCAATCAGGCGGCGCAGGCCGGGCTGCGCGTTCGGCTGACGGGCCCTGCAGCGAACCCCTGGGCTATCGGTACCGTGGTGCGCGCAGTGCGCCATGATGGCACCTCCGGGCCTGCGAATCTGGTGTCGGCCGGTTCGGGGTACTGGTCTCAGGATTCGCGCATCGTAGTGCTGGGCGGCCTTGATGCTATAGCCGCCGTGCATGTGCAGTGGCCGGGCGGCCTGGAGTCTGTCGTGCCCGTTCGCCGCGGCGCAAGGGAAGTGCGCGCAACCTATCCAGATTGACATCGGCCATGCGTAGTGCTGTTGCCATAGCGGCCATAACGCTGTGCGTGCTCGGATGCGGCGCGAAGCGCGGGACATCGGAGATGGCGGCGGTGCTGGACGCGATAGCCGCAGAAACCGACGCGTACCCGCGCAGCAATGCCCATGCCAACCGGGCGCGCGTGCGGGCTCTCCGTGCGGTAGCGCCGCCAACGGATCCCATGCAGGCGGTCACGTATGCGAGTACGCTCGGACAGGAACTGCTGCGGGCAGGGGAAAGTGAAGCAGCGATAGCACAATTTGAATCTATTCTGGACCAGGTGGATGCGTTGCCATCGGTGTTCGACGCGGCGCACCGCCTGGGCATTCTGGATCATCTTGCACTGAGCTATCTCCGGCTTGGAGAACAGGAAAACTGCATCGCAAACCACAACAGCGCGCGGTGCCTTTTGCCGATCACTTCGGATGGCGTTCATGCCCTTCGGCGCGGTTCCACTGCTGCCGCAGGGCTCTATGGCGCAATACTGCAGGAATCGCCGGAAGATCTGAACAGCTTGTGGCTGCTGAACCTGGCGATCATGACGCTGGGCACGTACCCTGACAGTGTTCCGGAGGCTTGGCGTGTTCCGCCAGCGGCGCTCATGGCAGAGGACGATATCGGGCGCTTTGTTGACATCGCCAAGCTTGTCGGGGTAGATGTGAGGGGGCTTTCGGGCGGCGCTGTCATGGACGATCTCAATGGCGATGGGCACCTCGACATCATGGCTTCCTCGTGGGGGCTGCGCGATCCTTTGCGACTGTTCATAGGCACGGGCACGGGTACGTTCGAGGATCGCAGCCACGCGGCTGGTCTGGACGGACTGGTGGGCGGTCTGAACCTGATCCATGCGGACTACGACAACGACGACGATGTGGATGTTTTCGTGTTGCGGGGCGCGTGGCTTGCAGAAGGGCACCCCAACTCGCTGCTGCGCAACCGCGGTGACGGCACCTTTGATGATGTCACCATGGAGGCGGGGCTCTACAGCCTCCATCCGACACAAACCGCCACCTGGGCGGATTTCGACAATGATGGCTACTTGGATCTCTTCGTCGGCAACGAGTCCAATGTGCACGCGGGCCGACACCGGTGCGAGTATTTTCGTAACAATGGTGATGGCACCTTCGAAGAAGTGTCCGACGCCATGGGCCTGTCGGTGGTGGGCTATGTCAAGGCCGTGGTGAGCGGAGACTATGACAACGATGGCTGGCTGGATCTGTACGTGTCCCGCTATGGAGAGCCCAACCTTTTGCTGCGCAATCTGGGCGGGGCGGGTTTTGAAGAGGTAGGGTCCAATGCAGGGGTGCGGGAGCCGCTGGACAGTTTTCCGGCTTGGTTCTGGGACTACAACAATGATGGCTGGCTGGACCTGTTTGTGTCGGGGTGGCGTGCTACGGCCGGCGATGTTGCGGCCGAATACCTTGGACGCCCGGGCCGCGATGAGCGGCCGCGTCTGTATCGAAATAATGGCGACGGAACTTTCACCGATGTGGCCCAGGATATGAGCCTCGACCATGTGATGTATTCCATGGGAAGCAACTTTGGGGACCTTGACAATGATGGATGGTTGGATTTCTATGTGGGCACGGGAGATCCGAATCTGCGTGCGCTGATGCCCAACCGGATGTTTCGCAGCGATGGCGGCCGTCGATTTCTGGAGGTCACGGCCTCAGGGGGCTTTGGCCATCTGCAAAAGGGGCACGGCGTCGCCATTGGCGACCTGGATCATGACGGAGACCAGGACATCTATGCCGTCATGGGCGGAGCTTTTGAAGGGGATGAGGCCATGAACGTCCTCTTTGAGAACCCCGGCCACGGCAACGACTGGATTACTTTGGAGCTTGTGGGCACCATTTCCAACAGGAGTGCCATCGGTGCGCGTATTCGAGTCGATGTGATTACGGGCGATGGGACACGGTCCCTGCATCGCGTGGTGAGCTCTGGGGGCAGCTTCGGCGCTTCCAGCCTTAGGCAAGAGATCGGACTTGGCACAGCGCATGCAATAGAGACCATCGAGGTGTACTGGCCGGCTTCCGGCTCGACACAGCGCTTGCACGGCGTGCCCAAAGGTCAGGAAATCCGCATCACTGAAGGAACCTGAGTGTTGTACATGGTGCGTTGGGGCTTGCTGTCTGCCTTGCTGCTTTGCGTCGGTGCTGCCGGCGCACAGGCCCAGCCGTGGGTGGTGGAAGGCAGGGTGCATGATGCGGCGACGCGCAGCCCTCTGCACGGTGCTTCGGTAACGCTGGAGCAGCATGCGGCGCTAGTTGCCGGTGCTGCTACCGACAATCTGGGCCATTACGTTATCAGAGCGCCAGCGGCGGGGGCCTACCGCTTGATTGCGCGCCATGTGGGCTACACAACACTTGCGCTGGACATAGAGATCTCGGGCGACACGCTGACGCTGGATATTGCGCTGGAGCTTACGACGGTGGGCTTGGAGGAAGTGGAGGTTAGCGCCGGACCCTTTCAGCCTCCTTCGGACGTGAGTGTCGCGATCACCAGGGTATCTGCCCGGACGATTGAAGGGCTGGCAGGTACAGGGGAAGACGTATTTCAGGCGCTTCGACTGTTCCCAGGTGTGCAGACTACGGGCGACTACTCGACGCAGTTGTATATCCGTGGTGGCACGCCGGATCAGAATCTCATACTGATCGATGATATCGAGGTATTCAGTCCCTTCCAGCTAAGCGGCATGGGTAGCCTGCTTAATCCAGCGCTTGTGCGCAGTGTGGAGCTCTATGCGGGCACCATGCCTGCCGCCTATGGCGACCGGCTGTCGTCCGCCTTGGTGGTGGCTACGCGGGATGGCCGTTCTGATGGCGGCCTGCATGGTCGTTTCAACTCCACCATGATGACCGTCAATGCCACGCTGGAAGGTGCATCCGGCTTCTGGAACGGCAGTTGGATTGTGAGCGGACGCAAGACCTATTTTGGTTCGTTTGCAAACACCTTCGCGCAGCGCCTGGGCATCTTTAACGAGATTGCCTTCCCCAACTTTGCGGACGGACACTTCAAGCTCGTACTGCGTCCGTCTGTGCATCATGTTGTTCGGGCTACAGTCCTTGCGAGTCGAGACCAGTTGGATTGGGTCGTTGACGAGGATGCGGTGGCCGTGCAGGGTGGCTCAGAAAGTCTGTACAGGGGCGGCAAGGACATTGCTCATACGGCGGTCGGTCTGCAGTGGAGCTACGTGCCAGATCCAGGGATGAGCGCGCTCATTTACGCCAACTGGTACGAGAACAGCGGGGGCAGCATCCTTGGCGGCGATCTTCAGGCTTGGATGGCCGGACTGAAGAATTTCGACAGCCCGTTTGGTCCGCCCGATCCCGTGTTTCCAAGCGATGCAGCGGCACGGTTTACACAGTCCGAGCGCTACGCCGTACATAAGCTGTCCGTTGGTACTCGGGTGGCGCTGGTGCGCCGCGCCCATTCCATCGAAGCGGGCATGGGGATGGACCATCTCTTTACTGATCTCACGCTTGATTTTGCAGCCAACGAGTTTGGACGCACGCTTTTTGATGCCATCCAGCGAGCGGATCCGCTGTTCAGGTCGTTAGGGAGCAGCGCCCGCACGGATCGCGTGGACGGGCGCGCGCACTTCTATGGTCAGGACAAGATTGCCTTTCGGAGATTTTTTGTGCAACCCGCGTTGCGCTTTGACTATTACTCGCTGGCCAGGCGTGGATACTGGACGCCCAGGCTCAGCCTATCTGTACCGCTTACGGTGCGCACGACGGTGCGCCTGGCGGGCGGCCGGTATGTCCAGAGTCCGGGCCTGGAGAAGGCGCTGGACCCAGACGACAACTACAACACGGCGCGGCTTGAGAGCTTGGCGGGGCTGGCCGCGGAGGAGGCACGGCATGTGGGCGTAAGTCTTGCTCACCGCGTCAAACGCCGGTGGCGCACGCGGATTCAGGTGTATCAGAAGTGGTACAGCGCACTGCTCGTCCCAGCCTATGCGGTGCAGCCCCGAGCGGTGGCGACTTATTTCCCTATCGGGTCTACGGAATTGGGCAGAGTGAGCGTGCTAACGCCGAGCGCTTGGGTGATCGACTACCAGGAGGTGCCGGTGCTTTTGCCCGACCTCGAGAACACAGGCACGGGCAAGAGTTTCGGAGCGGAGGTGATCCTTGCGCGAGAACGCTTGCGCGCCGGTGATCGGCTCCGCGGCTGGCTTTCGTACGCCTTGGCCAAGGCTTCACGCGAAGCACGGTACGGGAGCGGTGCCTCGGCGCATCCCTTCGCGTATGATCGCAGGCACACGGTGAATGTCGTGATGGAATGGCAGATGTTCACTTCGCTCGTGGCCAGTGTGACATGGCGTTACGGATCTGGCTTTCCGTACACGCCAGCGGTGGACATGCGTGCGCTGGTAGCCTTGGTCGAAGATCCCAACGCGCCGGACGTAACGCAGGAGGTTGTGCTCGTGGATCCGGCGACGGGTTACGCCAGGCTTGTCCCTGGTTATGGGGGGCCGGACAACCTGTACGTGGGCCGGTTACCTGCGTACCACAGGCTTGACGTGCGGCTGACCTACCAGGCGCGTTGGCAAGGACTTACGGTACGTGTCTATGCCGATGCCATCAATGCCTACCACCGCAAGAACACGATCACCAACAAGTACTTCGTGGGCACGGATGCAGGCGACTATGCCCACTTGCCGGAGGCGCTGAGGCCTCCGCCAACGGCGACGCTATATCGGGAACCCATCTACGGTTTCCCCTTTATTCCAAGCTTTGGTTTGAGCTTAGCGTTCTAGCAAATCGCCCCGTCCATGTCTGCTGCTGGCACCAGGCCTTTTGCCTACGCAGTCGCACCGCTTGGCGTACGACTGATGGTAGGCTTTGCTCTGACCGGCTGCGCTGTGATGCCCTGTGCCGGTCAGGAGGCTGATCATACGCTAGACGCGCTTGTGGCAGCGACGGAGCAGTATATCAACCTGATCAGCAATATTGGGAGCGGTCTTGCACTGGCTGATACGAGCGCCGTTCGCAGGCACATGGCGCAGTTGGCATTGCTATTGCCCGACGAAGTAAAGGAGCAGGTAACTGGCGGAGATCTTGATCGTATGTCCGAGGCCGCGTTATACAGGCCCGGCGCGGGCGCCATCCTGGCGCAGTGGTGGAGCCGTCAGGATCCGCTGCCAGCCTCGCCTGTGAATGAACGGCTGTTGGAGCATGTCCAGCGGGTACAGTATGCGGAAGCGCACTTCGCCAGCGCGAACAGGCCGACCGGACTGGATGACAGGGGCGAGGTGTATATTCGCTACGGGCGCCCGGAGCGGGAGCTGACCGTGCGATTTGATGAGCCCGAATTCACGGACAAGCTCTACAAGTTTGGCATGGTTCTGAACCAGTCGAACTTTCCGGACAACGTGTTTTGGCGCTACGGGCATATAGATGGCACCGCGCAATTTCTCTTTCTGGAGGAGAACGGAGAATACCGTATTGCGGGCACGACGGAACTTCTTCCCCGGGCACTGCGGGCTGGCTTCACGCCGCAGATACGCGGCCAGCGGCGCGCTGAGATGGCGCTGGCGGCCATGCGCACGATCTATCGGCAGCTTGCCGCTGAGGACCCCGTCTTTTTGGAGCGCTACAGCGAAGTAGACAATTACCTTGCAGATCATGAGGCGCCCGGTCGCGTGGCTGCCCGCGTCTTGGGCGAGTCCTTTCGGAGGATCGTGCTGGATCAGGATGACGACACGGAGCTGCAGCCGGGAGGTAGTGAGCGTCCAGCCAGCGAAGTGGTCCAGAGCGTCATTACGTCATCCAAGGTCAAAGATGATCTGATGGCCTATCAGCGCGACCTGTTGATGCCGGCGACATACACTGAGGTGCACCGAACGTTGCCGCCATTGCCGGTTGCGGTCCGGCCTGCCCGTTTTTTGGATACGGATGGATCGACGCGAACGGAGCTGTATTGGAGCACCGAGCCGGGCGCCCTGCGCAAGAAGGACCTTGACGAAGACTACGTACTGCAGGTAACCGCAGTGCAGATGGATTCTTCCTATATGCGGCGTAGCGTGACGAACCGATTGATTCAGGTCACTGGCTTGCCCCGGGGGCGCGATGCTGTAATCCCGCCGCAGATGGACATCGTGCGCGGTGATACTGCGGCCTACCATGTGGCGCTTCAGTGGGATTTACATCGTGTGGTCAGGGATTCGCTGGGCCAGGCGGCACTCGGCAAACGACTTCGCGTCGGAGCCCGGTATGTGGATTCGCTCACGCCTCTCAACGGTAGCGGAACAGCGCTGGAAATGAGCGATCTCAAGCCCGTGATGATTTGGTCCGCCGTAGAGATGGTTGGAGAATCGGAGCCTTACCCCTATCGACAGGTAGGGGCTGATGTGCCTCTTGGGTTATACTTCGAGATATACAACCTGCGCTATGATGAGGACGACTATACGCGTTACGGGGTGACGTATCGGATCGCCAGGCGCGCGGGCGGCGATTCCGAGCAAGCACCCACATCCGTGACCTCGATCCATGTAGGTACACGTGCAATGCAGAATCAGGAAGTATTGCTTGATCTTACCGACTGGCAGCGTGCGGGCCCGGTTACGGTGCACGTCACCGTGTACGACCAAACGGCGCAGCGAGGCGTGACGCGGTCAATAGATTTTGAGCTGTTCTAGTGATGTCGACACCATCAGGAGATAGAAACGATTTTTTCAGCCGCGTCTGGCAGGTTGTGGCACAGATTCCGAGGGGCAAGGTGACCACATATGGCCACATTGCGGCGCATCTGGGCGTGCGCAGCTCGGCACGCACAGTAGGCTGGGCCATGAAGGCGGCAAAGGGCACCACGCTTCCGTGTCACCGCGTCGTAAACCGTTTTGGTGCCCTTACCGGTGCGCAGAGCTTTCCGGGACCACGCGTTATGGAAGATCTCTTGCGAAGCGAAGGCGTGGCGTTTGACGACGACGGATGTGTCGTGCTTTCGGCGCACTTGTGGATTCCAGCCAGCGACGGCGCATACCAGCCCGTGGATTAAAGGGGGACATTTTGGCGGAAGGAGTCTCTTGCAAACTACGCATAAGCCATTGGTGGTAGGGTGATCCGAGCGGCATGAATTGGTACAGTTGTGCCTGACTACGTGAGTGACCGATGCGTTTTCGCCGTCTCTTTCCGAAGACAACGGTCAATTGTCGCCAATGTGGTTTCTCCGTGGTGGGTTTCAGTTACAATCTCTGCGCTCTGCGGCATGCAGGTGCCTATTCCCTGGCCCTTACTCGACATTGGAATACGTAGCCATGCGTATGAATGGCCTTGTTCAGTGCAGCAGGCGCAGCAGTTGATCTACGGTGAGCGCAAGCCCCCCGAACATCAGGTGGTATGTCGATTGTGCCCAGATCGACGATGCGAAGGAATTTGTCGAGCGGTTCATGCTGAAGCCGGCGCGCAAGCCGGCAGGACGCGAGGATCACCCCCAATACGATATAGGCTCGATTCACGAAGCCATTGTAAACGCTGTAGCTCACCGTGACTATTCGATCGCGGGATCGAAGATCCGGCTTTTTCTTTTCGCGGATCGCGTTGAGATCTACAGTCCGGGGGCATTGCCAAACACGCTCACAATTGAGACCATGGCCTATCGCGTATTCACTCGGAATCAGCTCTTGGTTCGCTTTCTGTCGCGAATGAAAGCCCGACGGACTAGGCATTCCTTCCTTGAATCACGCGGCGAAGGCGTACGGAGAATTCTCGATGCCAGCGAGGCTCACTCCGGCCGTCGCCCCGTGTACGAGCTTTTTGATGAAGAGCTCCGGCTGACAATTTGGGCCAAGCCTTCTCCCCACGAAGCTACGTAGCCACCCGCAGAAGAATGAGTCCCATAGGTGGCGCCGACTACACAAGCCGCTGTCCGCGGCTGATCGAGGTGGCGCTCCCCGTCAGGGAGATATCTGCCGAGGGCGTACGCGACAAGAACATCCACCGCGCTCATATCGGTCATTTGCACATCTGGTGGGTGCGTCGATCTTTGCGCCAGTGCTTCGCACCATACGCACCGGGTCAGCTGCGTGCCACACAGCGGTCAAGCGCCTGCCAGAAGTCTGGATAGGACACCTCTGCAACATCAGCCCGCGTGATCGTCGTCTGTCCCTGGGCTACCAGTCCAGCGACTCCAAACGCGATCGCGATGCGGTGATCAAGGAAGCTGTCGACCGTGGTGCCGACCAGCGGCGCGCCGCCCTCGATAGCAAAGCCATCGTCGAATTCCTCGATATCAGCACCCAGCGCACGCAGGTTCTGCACGACCGCATGAATGCGGTCACACTCTTTGACCCGCAGCTCTGCGGCGCCGGTGACGACGGTGCGACCGCGTGCGCACGCCGCGGCGATCGCCAGGATGGGCAGCTCATCAATAAGATTGGCAACGATGGTGCCGCCGACTGTGATGCCCTGCAGCGCAGCGGGGTGGATTTCAAGATCGCCCACAGGTTCTCCGCCGGCGTCGGTCTGCCCCGAAATCCGAATGTCTGCACCCATGTCCCGCAAGACGGCCAATAGGGCTGTACGTGTGGGGTTAAGGCCAACGCCAGGCAAGCGTACAGTTCCCTGGCCTACGATCGTGCCCGCGACAAGGAAGAAGGCGGCAGCAGAAAAGTCTCTTGGAAGGTTGACGCTGAAGGGCTTCACGCGTGTGGTCTGGCTCGAAGTGATGTGCCGTGCACTGCCAACGCGTCGAATCGACAGGCCGAGCATGCGCTCTGTGTGGTCCCGGGTGGCCACAGGTTCGATGATGGTAGTCTGCCCGGAGGCATAAAGTCCAGCGAGGAGAATGCACGACTTTACTTGGGCTGAAGCGACGGGCAGCGTATAGGTGATGCCATGCAGTGGTCGGCCAGGACGGATCTGCATAGGTGCATGCCCGCCCTGAAGCACGATTTCCGCACCCATGCTGCGAAGCGGCTCCGTAATTCGCGCCATGGGGCGCTGACTCAGCGACGCATCTCCGACCAGCGTTCCACCCAGCCTCGAGCCGGCAAGGATGCCGGACAAAAGGCGCACAGTGGTGCCGGAATTGCCGCAGTCGATGGCAGCACCTGATGTGCTAAATGCCTCGCGGCCCTGACCCCGAATAACCACCAGGCCCGGATGCTCTTCGGCGATGTCTACGCCAAGCTGCCGCAGGCACGCCAGCGTAGAGCGGGGATCCGCGGAATCGGGAAAGTTCGCGATGACAGAGGTACCCTCCGCAAGCGCGGCAAAAAGTGCGGCGCGGTGCGCGATAGATTTGTCGGCTGGCAGGGCCACAGTGCCGCGCAGCGCGGCGGATTCTGCAACAGTGCGCGTCATGGGCGTAGGAAGGTGCAGTGCGCAATGATCGCAATGATAAGGTCAAGGGGCGTACCCGCAAAGCTATTCTGCTGCCAGCCGTGCGACTGGCCAGTGTCAGCCTGGAACGCGGTGTGCGTACGCCATGTTGGCGCGCCGGCTAGGCATTGCAGTGATGAGTATGCGCCAACGTGCGCCATGTGCAGCCAGGACAATATTCCCGCACTCAGCGCCGATCAGCGTCCGTGGCTCTTTCATTAGGTTGGGATGTCTGCATTTGGAACCTGCATCAAAACAGGCGGTAGTAGGAACTGGCAGTGCCTGCACTGCCTTGCTTTTTGTAACCGACACGCAAACCGCCATGTTCGGTCAACTAGGCCCGATGGAGCTGCTGATCATCTTTCTCATCGTACTCGTGATGTTTGGGGCCAAGCGCATACCAGAGATTGCACGAGGACTAGGCAAGGGGATACGTGAGTTCAAGAGCGCGACCACGGAGATTACGCGCGAGCTCACCATTGAAGACAAGAAGCCGCCGGTGTTTCAGCCGCCACCGCAGCAGCCGATTCACACGCAGCAGCACGCAGCGCCGCATCAGCAGAGCGCGGTGCCGCCTGTTGGATCGTCTCCGCCAATACGCCCGTCCGATCAGCCCTAGACACAGCCAGGCTCAGCCATGCGCCTGGCTCACGTTGCGGCAATAGCACATGCGTTGGGCGACCTTTGGCTCCACGCGCGCAGCGCTGGCGCGTGGGGAAACTACTTGCGAGGCAGTCACCACCACATTCTTGCGCGCCATCGCGCGTAAGCGTCACCTCAACATTTACACGTACGTAGACGCCGAAGGCGCACTACGTACGGCGCGGGAGCAAGATCGACAGCTTGCCACGGGCGAAGCGCCGCCGCTGGCAGGGCTGGTGCTTGCCGTCAAGGATGTCCTCTGTATCCGCAATTGGCCTGTGACATGCGCCTCACGCATGCTGGATGGCTTCAATGCTGTCTATGACGCGACGGCTGTCGCCCGTCTAAGGAGACAAGGTGCCATCCTTATCGGCAGGACCAATTGCGACGAGTTCGCCATGGGCTCGTCCAACGAAAATTCCTGCTACGGACCGGTTCTCAACCCGCGTAATGAAATCTATGCACCCGGCGGATCGTCGGGAGGGTCGGCGGCGGCCGTGGCCGCCGGCCTGTGTCATGCGGCGCTGGGGACCGATACGGGTGGATCCATTCGGCAGCCCGCGGCCTTGTGCGGCGTCGTAGGCCTTAAGCCTACGTATGGGCGCGTGAGTCGCTACGGACTGGTTGCATTCGCATCGTCCTTTGACTGCATTGGTCCGCTGACGAACTCCGTCGAAGATGCGGCGCTGATTTTAGCCGCGATGGCGGGCGTCGATGAACGCGATGCTACAAGCGCACCGGTGCCTGTTGCACCTGAGCCCGTTGGCCTGACGGATGCGGCAAGATGCGCAGGGGCAGCGCTGCGCGTAGGCGTGCCGAAGGAGTTCTTTGGTGAAGGCCTGGACAGCACCATTCGCTGCAGCATTGAAGCCATCCTGCACCGCTTGCGCGCCGCAGGAGCGGTGGTCAAAGATGTGGCGATGCCGCACACGCGTTACGGCATCGCCACATACTACATTCTGGCTACCGCCGAAGCGTCCAGCAATCTGGGACGCTACGACGGTCTTCGGTACGGATACCGGCCCGCACCGGATGGGCGCAAGCGGATAGATTTGCATGCGTTGTACGCACAAGCACGCTCTGAAGGATTTGGCAAGGAGGTCAAGCGCCGGATCATGCTCGGCACGTATGTGCTTTCCTCAGGCTACTACGACGCATACTATGCCAAGGCGCAACGCGTCCGGGCGCTGATTCGCGAGGACTTTGACAAGGCGTTCCAGGAGGTAGATGCGCTCGTGACACCGGTGACGCCGGTACCAGGCATAAAACTCGGCAGCATGATCAACAGCCCGCTGAAGATGTATCTGAGCGACATCTATACTGTGACCGCCAACCTGGCGGGCGTGCCGGGGCTGGTGATTCCAATAGGTGCGCACGCCTCGGGCTTACCTATCGGGCTTCAGCTCCTCGGACGACCCTTCGACGAGACACACCTGTTTCGGCTCGGAGAATTGATGATGCAGCTCGCAAAGGATTAGCGGCCCATCCGGTATATTGCCGCGCTCATGTACCGCACAAAGAAAGGAATTACGCAGCCGAGTTGCCAGGATCACATGGCAAATACATGCTGGCTTTGGTTCAATCTGTTACCGTGGCTTACAATCGCCTGAAGCTGGTCTGTTGTCTACCTTGCGACGCCATGGGCCTGACTTAGTGCACGAATCGATCACTGAACAAGTCTACGCTGTCTGATGCGTCTTTCGTGGAACGAGATTCGCAGCCGTGCAGCCCGCTTCGCCAAGGAGTGGCAGAGCGCAGCCTACGAAAAGGGCGAAACGCAGAGCTTCTACAACGACTTCTTCGCGGTCTTCGGTGTCCAGAGGCGAACCGTCGCGCGATACGAGCAACATGTTAAGAAGCTCGACAGCAGCTCTGGTTATATGGATCTGTTCTGGCCTGGCATGCTGATGATTGAGCAGAAAAGCGCCGGGCGCAATCTCAGTCGCGCCCATGACCAGGCCGGAGAGTACTTCGACGCACTGAAGCCACACGAGCGTCCCCGCTACATCTTGTTGAGCGACTTCCAGACGTTCGAGCTGCGCGATCTCGGCGAACGTGCAGCTCATCCAAGGCTACGCTGGCTGATCTCTACGATCCAGACCTCATGCCGCCCGGTCTGCGCCAGGCACATCGAGCCCTCGACCGCGCCGTGGATCGACTGTATCGACGCAGGCGTTTTGACTCCGAGCGTGAGCGGTTGGAACACCTGTTCGACCGATACGAGAAAATGCGCGAGCCCATGTTGGTAGAAGTGAGGCGTAAGCCGAGGCGAGGGCGGCAACGCAGATGACTATGCTGGGATATACATGGCTTGGTATATGCGTCGGATGGCTCACCCATGAGTCGTAGGCGTGTCAACGCTGGTACGTAATCTCTCCAAATAACCTGAACAAACACTGCTATGAGCATCCTGGTAGGCAATGACACACGCCTGGTCGTGCAAGGCTTTACGGGCAAGGAAGGCACCTTCCACGCAGAGCAGATGATTGCCTTCGGTACGTGCGTGGTCGGCGGCGTGACGCCGGGAAAAGGGGAGCAAGCGCATCTGGAGCGCCCCGTGTTCAACACAGTCGAAGAGGCGGTTCAGAAGGAGGGCGCCAACACTTCCGTCGTATTCGTGCCACCCGCCTTCGCGGCCGATGCAGTCATGGAAGCCGCCGCCGCCGGCATCGCGCTCGTTGTATGCATCACCGAGGGTATTCCTGTGCAGGATATGATTAAGGCCTATCGCTTTGTCAACCGTACGGGTACCAGACTGGTTGGCCCCAATTGTCCAGGCGTTCTGACACCCAATCAGGCGAAGGTAGGCATCATGCCGGCGATGATCTTTGCCGAGGGGAGCATCGGCGTGATTTCGCGGTCGGGAACGCTGACCTATGAAGCGGTGGACCAGCTTACACGGCAGGGATACGGGCAAAGCACGGCTATCGGGATTGGGGGTGACCCTATCATAGGAACCCGATTCGTTGATGCGCTGAAGCTCTTTGAAGCCGATGCAGGAACGGAGGCTGTCGTTCTTATCGGGGAGATCGGCGGCACGGACGAAGAAGATGCCGCCCAGTACATCAAAGCACACATGACGAAACCCGTTATAAGCTTTATTGCTGGGGCCACGGCACCGCCCGGACGGCGGATGGGCCATGCGGGGGCCATCATTGCGGGCGGCAAAGGAACAGCAGCCGACAAGTTTGCTGCGCTGGAGTCCGCGGGCGTCCATGTAGTGCGCAATCCGGCCTGGATTGGGCGCACCGTCAGGGAAGCGGGCTTGTAGCGACTGAGACCCGCAAGGCGTGGAGATCAAAGAGATTCACTTCGTTAAGAGCGCTGCAAGTCTGCAGCAGCTGCCACAGGAGGGGCTGCCGGAGGTGGCCTTTGTGGGGCGCAGCAACGTAGGAAAGAGCTCTTTGCTGAACATGTTGGCCGGGCGGCGGCACCTCGCGCGGACCAGCGGTGTGCCAGGCAAGACGCGTACCTTCAACTCCTACCGGGTCAATGGTGTGATGGACTGGCAGGACCTGCCAGGACTCGGCTACGCCAAGGTCAGCAAAGCCCAGCGCAATCAGTGGCTGCGGATGATTGCTGAGTACCTCACTACACGGCACACGCTGAGGGCCGTCGTGCATGTCATAGACTGTCGCCACCCATCCACAGCAGTGGACCGTGATCTCCTCCTGCTGATGCGCCCGTACGCGG
Source organism: Rhodothermales bacterium (assembly GCA_951812585.1). Classification (GTDB taxonomy): domain Bacteria; phylum Bacteroidota; class Rhodothermia; order Rhodothermales; family Bin80; genus JAAXGV01. The sequence goes on from OX638318.1 coordinate 2,480,751, forward strand.
TTGCCTACTTCGTGGCCTTGACCAAGGCCGACAAGCTTTCGCGCAACGGGCGCGCGGCGAGCAGGCGCCAGATGAAAGAAACTCTGTTTGAGTGCGGTGTCCACGCGCCTGTCACGATGTGCTCGTCCAAAACACGCCTTGGACGCGCGGAGCTGTTGGCTTGCTTCGACGCGCTGCTTGATGGTGCTACGGCACCAGGATAGTCTTCAGCAGACGGTCATCCCCGCGGTACAGGCGCGCAAAGCATTCTGCACCCGCTTCCAGTGGATAGACACCGCTGATCAACGGGCTCGGATCAATGACGCCGTTCGACACCGCGTCCAGTGCATCGGCGTATTCTCCAGCACTGGCATAGGATCCCACAAGCGTGAGCTCTTTCGCAACTACCTGCTGCACATCGACCTGCGGCATCTGCGTGCTGTTGCCGAGAAGCACGATGCGCCCGCCGGTCCGTATGTCGCGGATGGCAGCATGCAGCGCGTCCGGTATCCCGACCGCTTCAAAGCAGATGTCCGCACCGGCTGGTGCGATCTGCTTAATCGCGGCGGACGCCTCCTGCGGCAGTACGGCCCGTGCTGCGCCCATGGATTTTGCCAGCGTCAAGCGCGCGGCGGACAAGTCTACTACAACGATGGCATGAGGCTCACGGGCCCGAACAGCAAGAAGAGTGCACTGTCCGATGGTGCCGGCGCCGATGATGAGGATGGTCTTGCCCGAGACTGGACCGGCTCGCGCCGCGGCGTGCATGCCTATGGACAAGGGCTCCAGCAAGGCGGCCGCTTCAAAGGGCAACGACGCTGGTTTCTGGTGCAGTGTCCATGAGGGCAGTGCCACAAACTCCGCCATAGCGCCGTGTCGCTTTGCACCTTCGTAGCCGACGCCAAGCACCATGCGCTGTGCGCAACGGTTGTGCTGCCGGCTTGCACAGGCGCTGCATGCGTTGCAATACACCGTGGAATCAAAGCACACGGCATTGCCTACGCTGACGTTGCGCACTTCGGAACCGACCGAAGCGACCACGCCGGACGCTTCGTGTCCCATGACCAGCGGCGGTTCCCGGCGGCCCGAGCGTCCCGCGTAGCCTTGCACATCCGAGCCGCAGATGCCTACGGCCTTTATCTTGACGAGAACATCGGCGGGCCCTATCACAGGTACTGGGACATCCTGGATGCCCAGCGTAAAGGGAGCGGTAAACACCAGTGCTTTCATTCCTGACTAAAAGGCCGGTGCGCCGCGATGGCTCTGAGCATGATTATGGGCGCGCGGAGTAAGGGTTACGCCGGTGTCCCATTGGAAAATCGTCGGTTACGCAGCCTTCGCTGGCAGACGACACCGTATGCGCATAGCGCAGCAGTGCCCCGTGCGCAGCCTTCAGCGCAGGCGCTGTCCAGCGCTGACGCCGATTCGCAAGCACTTCGCTGCTCAAGTCGACATTGATCGTGTTCGCGTTGGCGTCAATAGTGACCACATCGCCATCCTGCACCAGCGCAATAGTACCGCCGACCTGAGCTTCCGGGGTGATGTGTCCAACTACAAACCCGTGTGAACCTCCCGAAAACCGCCCGTCAGTGATAAGCGCTACCTTTTTGCCGAGGCCTGCGCCCATGATAGCGCCCGTAGGGCGTAGCATCTCCGGCATGCCCGGGCCGCCCCGCGGGCCACAGTAACGCAGCACCAATACGTCTCCTGCCGCAATGCGTCCACCCAGAATGGCATCCATTGCCGCTTCCTCGGTGTCAAATACGCGAGCAGTGCCTGTAAAGCGTTCCCCTTCCTTGCCGGTGATCTTCGCCACCGCGCCCCCGGGGGCCAGGTTTCCATAGAGAATCTGCAGGTGCCCCGTTGCTTTAATAGGGGCTTCGAGAGCGCATACCACATCCTGTTGCTCCTGAAGCGGCGCGGCATCATTAAGGTTTTGCTTAATAGTCTGGCCTGTTACGGTGAGACAGTCGCCATGCAAAAGACCAGCGTCCAGCAGCATCTTCATTACGCCCGGCACGCCGCCCACATTGAACAGATCTTCCATGACGTAGCGACCGCTCGGTTTGAGGTCCGCCAAGAGCGGAGTGGCTGCGCTCATAGCCTGGAAGTCATCTAGACCCAGTGGTACTGCTGCAGCCTTGGCCATTGCCAAAAGGTGCAGCACTGCATTGGTGGAGCCGCCCAGGACGATAATGACGCGCAGCGCGTTCTCGAAGGCGGCTTTATTCATGATGTCGCGCGGCTTGATGTCCTGCTCCAGCAGATGATAGATCGTGGGGCCTATCTGTTGCATCTCGCGTTGTTTGTAGATGCTGACCGCAGGGTAGGACGAATCGTACGGTAGCGCCATGCCTAGAGCTTCAATAGCGGAAGCCATCGTGTTGGCTGTATACATGCCGCCGCAGGCGCCAGCACCCGGGCAGGCGCTCCGTGCAATGTCGTTGAAATCCTCTTCGCTGATGGTGCCTGCCGCGCGCTGGCCTGCCGCCTCGAAAGCCGACACGATGTCGATATTCTTGCCCTTCCAGCACCCCGGCTTAATGGTGCCGCCGTAGACCATCAGACCGGGGCGATTCAGGCGTGCCAAGGCCATGATGGATCCGGGCATGTTCTTGTCGCATCCGGCAACGGCCACCACGCCGTCATACCACTGCGCCGAGGCCACCGTTTCTATGGACTCCGCGATGATGTCGCGCGATGGCAGTGAGAACCGCATCCCGGAAGAGCCCATGGACATCCCGTCACTCACGCCGATGGTGTGAAACACCAGGCCTACCAGGCCATGGGACTGCACGCTGGCTTTGATGCTCCGCGCCAGGTCATTGAGATGCATGTTGCACGGATTACCTTCCCAGCCCATACTCGCAATGCCTACCTGCGGCTTGGCAAGGTCGCCATCGGTCAAGCCGATGGCGTGCAGCATGGCCCGGGCGCCGCCCTGATTGCGGTTCTGAGTGACGTGCCTGCTGTATCGGTTCATCTAGACCAAGGGGACAAAGAGTGCCATCAGCAGCGTGACAACGCCGCCCACTACGCCCATGATAGCCAGGAGCGGGGTCCACGACCGGAGCGTTTCCGATTCGGTGATGCCGCCCATTTTAGAGTAGATCCAGAAGCCGCTGTCGTTCATCCAAGATCCGACGAGTGCGCCGCTGCCGATGGCAGTGCCGAGGTAAACAACATGGAATCCCAGCGATTCGGGTGCCACCATCGTGGCGGCCATCGCGCTGGCAGTGATCATGGCCACTGTCGACGAGCCCTGTGCGAACTTGAGCAGTGCGGCAATGCCAAAACCCAGTGCCAGCATGAGCAGGCCGGAAGCTTGCGCACCGGCGGGTAGCAGCGCCTGGATCGCAGGTCCGATCTGTGCCTCCTTGAGCATGGCACCGAAGGTACCGCCCGCGGATGTGATCAGGATGATGATGCCGCCGCTCAGCAAGGACTGCTCAATGAGTTTGCTCATGGTGTGCTTCGAAGGTCGGCGTACCTGGAAGTAGAGCGCGACGCTGACAAAAGCGGCCAGGAGGAGGGCCAGGTTGGGGTCGCCTAGTACGCTGAACCACTCGGCCATATTTTGCAGCACGGGGCTGTTGCTGTCGGCCAAAGGCGTCAGAATCGTCTTTCCCGAGATGAGCGTCACCGGCAGAATGATTGGTGCGAGCGAAAGCGCAAGCGGCGGCGGCCTGTCTGCCGCATCTTGCTTTTCTTCGCCAGGCACAGTGCGCATCGGCACCGGCATGCGGCGGTCCATGTACCCTGCAAACAGAAACCCTGCGATGGCGGCGGGCAACGCGATCACTGCACCGACTAGCATCATTGTGCCGAGGTCGATGCCCAGATTGTCGGCGATGATCAGCGGTCCGGGGGTAGGGGGCACAAGGCTGTGGGTAGCCGCGGCCCCCGCGCTGATCGCCATCACAAAGCCAAGGTATCCGCCGCCCGTATGCCGGTACATCGACCGTGCCAAGGGGATCAGCAAATAGAAGACGGTATCAAAGAAAACGGGCACGGACAGTACGAAGCCGCTCGCGGTGAGCGCAGTCCCCCCACGCTCTTGCCCGAGGAGCTGAAGAAAGGCCTGCACAACGCGGTCTGCAGCGCCGCTGGCCATCATGGTGGCACCGATCACAGCCGCCATGGCGATGACGATGCCAATGCTGCCTGCCGTAGCACCGAAGGCAGTGGCGACACGCGCGACCTTCAACGGCCAGGGACCGGGGGCTAGCAGGCTGACAATGATGGCTGCCGTGATCAGCGCAACAAAGGCGTTGATGCGGAGCCCGACGATCATCCCGACAACGATCAGGATGGCAAGCACAAGAATGAGTAGGGGCACCATGGGGTTTGCTTCCGTCCTGGATGTGCGCCGTTGCAGCGCGCTCGTGTCGGGTCAAATATATGTTAAGCCGGCGCGCCTGCACGCAGCTTTTTTCAGGCCGCGGCGCATTCCGACAGAATCCGCACGCAAAGCGGTCGTGCACTGACCATGCAAAAGGCAAGGCAAGCCAATAACTAGGCTGCGGACCTGCCGCCTTGCGGGTAGCTGTGTCCACTCGTCAAAGGAACCGCCGCGATGGCCGGTTCTCGCGACGGCCGAATGCGGCCTATCGGCGACTTATCATTAGCTTCTCTTAAGCACAGTAATCACAGAGGCACAGCACTGCACGCTGCACCAAGAGTATTGCCATCATGCCAAACAACGATTTTGACCTGTCCGGGCGCGTAGCGCTGGTCACGGGAGCGAGCCGCGGGCTTGGCCAGTATATGGCCAGGGCGCTGGCAAAGGCTGGCGCGGACCTTGTCATTACCAGTCGCGATGAACGGGGCCTTACGGCATTTCAATCGGAGATGGGGGCTATGGGCAGGCAAGCACTGCCAGCGAAACTGGATGTGCGCAGCCTGGGCAGCATCGAAGAAGCGGTCACCAGCGCCTGGGCGCATTACGGACGCATAGATATCCTGGTCAACAATGCGGGTTGCAACAACCGCAAGCCAGCATTGGAAGTGACTTGGGAAATCTGGAACACCATCCTGGACACGAATCTGCGCGGCACCTTCTTCGTGGCGCAGGCAGTAGCGCGACACATGCTCGACCAGGGCTACGGACGCATTATTAATATTGGTTCGCTAACCTCTGTGGCCGGGTACGCCGGCCTGGGCCCCTACTGCGCCAGCAAGGGCGGCGTAAAGCAGCTCACCATGTCTCTGGCCGACGAGTGGGGCCGCCACGGCATCACAGTCAATTGCATAGCGCCAGGCTGGTTCAAGACATCGCTGAACGCCGCGCTGTACGACGATTCCAGCTGGGTTAAGGCGGTGACTCAGAGGATTCCTGTAGGACGTCCAGGCTGGCCGAATGACCTGGATGGCGCCGTAGTCTTCCTGGCGTCCGAAGCCAGCCGCTACATCACAGGGCAGACCATCCTGGTGGACGGGGGATTCTCCACGCAGGCCATGCGGGCGCTGCCTGCAGCCCAATTGCGGCAGGAGCGTGGGGACGATTCGGATTAACGCAGATACTGGCCCGGTGCACCGGCTGATGCAATCACCTGGATGAAGTGCCGACCTGTGCGCTTGGAAACGGCTCCCCGGGTAGGACTCGAACCTACAACCCTGCGGTTAACAGCCGCATGCTCTACCATTGAGCTACCGAGGAATGGCAGGGTGCGTCAGTTGCAGCCAACGCTACGATACTGCAACACACGGTGATGTGAATGGTTTCTAGGAACTCGCTCGCGTGCCGCAAGTAGCAGTTGCAAACGGCCCTGGTGGCGGAACTGGTAGACGCGCAGCATTCAGGATGCTGTGCCCGTACGGGCGTGGAGGTTCGAGTCCTCTCCAGGGCACTCGCAAGGGTGCGTTTCCCGCAGTGGCTTGGTGCGGCTCTGCTCGTGGGCATCAGCACAGGTCGCACGCATGTCGCTGTCGCGGCTCTATGCGGGAGAAATCTGCATTCCAATGCTGCTAGGCAGAGTAAGAGGGACCGTTTGGGCTACGCGCAAGGACGAGCAGCTCCGAGGCATGAAGCTACAGATCGTGCAGCGCGTGGGATTGGATGGCACATTGCAGAAGGGCTTTGTGGTAGCGGTGGACAGCGTGGGCGCGGGCATAGGTGAAACCGTGCTCGTGGCGCAGGGCTCGAGCGCCCGGCAAACCGCGCTCACCAGGAACAAGCCGGTCGATGCGGTCATATCTGCTATTGTGGATAAGCTGGACGTTCCAGCTCAAGAATGAAGCTGGGGCGCGTGATTGGTAGCATCTGGTCTACCTGCAAGAATCCGCGTCTGGTAGGGCGACGGATGCTCATAGTGACGCCGATATCCTCTACGGGTCAGCCGACCGGAGCCGAAGTAATAGCTCTGGACACCATGGACGCGGGCTCTGGGGATGTCGTCATGTATGCGACCGCAAGCGAAGCGGCCTTGCCATTCAAGCCGGGCCTCACGCCGACGGATGCCACGATCGTCGGGATTGTCGAACGGGTTGATCGTAGTGAGAGCACATGGCATACGGCGTAGGCCGCATGCCGTGGACGGAACACGATGGAAGGACGCGCATATTACGCGCGATCCTGCGGCGCCGCAACCGAATCCATGTCTTTGCATCAAAGCCGCATTCGCAATTTCTGCATCATTGCCCATATTGATCACGGGAAGAGCACCCTGGCGGATCGACTGCTGGAGCTTACGGAAACCGTTGCGCAGCGGGACATGCAAGATCAGGTCCTGGATTCCATGGATCTGGAGCGTGAGCGGGGGATTACGATAAAGAGCCACGCCATCCAGATGCAGTATCCGGCATCGGATGGTATCTCGTACACGCTCAACCTTATCGATACGCCTGGCCATGTAGACTTCAGCTACGAAGTGTCCCGGGCGCTGAAGGCCTGTGAAGGGGCCATCCTGGTTATTGATGCCGCACAGGGTATTGAGGCCCAAACGATCAGTAATCTGCTTCTTGCACTTGACCACGATCTGGAGATCATTCCAGTGCTCAACAAGGTGGATCTGCCGAGCGCGCGGCCTGACCTGGTGGCCATGTCTGTGGAAAACCTCATAGGAGAGCCCGCTGAAGATGTGCTCACGATCAGCGCAAAGACGGGCGAAGGCGTGCAAGACCTGGTGGAAGCTGTCATAGCACGCGTACCACCGCCAAAGGGGAAGGTCAGCGCACCCTTGCGCGCGCTGATCTTCGATTCGATATTCAATCAGTATCGCGGAGCCGTTGCGTATGTGCGCGTGTTTGAAGGCGCGCTCAAGAGGCGGGACGACATCTACTTCATGGCGGCTGACCGCACCTATGCCGCTGAGGAGATCGGGGTCTTGCGCCTGGGTATGGAGCCTGCGGAGGAGCTGGTAGCGGGCGACGTAGGGTATGTGATCGGATCCATCAAGGATGTGCGGGATACGCGCGTCGGCGATACGATCACGCACGCGCGCAGGCGGGCGGCAGCGCCGATAGCCGGGTTTCGGGAGGTCAAGCCCATGGTGTTCTCGGGCGTGTACCCTGCCAATGCCGAGGACTTCGAGGATCTGCGGGCGTCACTGGCACGGTTGCAGCTTAACGACTCGGCCATTGTGTACGAGCCGGAAACGTCGGTGGCTTTAGGATTCGGGTTTCGCGTAGGCTTTCTGGGGCTGCTTCATATGGAGATTGTGCAGGAGCGATTGGATCGGGAGTTCGGGCTGGACATCATCACAACCTTGCCGAACGTGAAGTACGAGATCGTGCTGACAAGTGGCACGGTGCAGATCATTGAGAACCCCAATAAGGTGCCCGCCGGCAATGTGCTGGATCATATTCGCGAGCCCTATGTGAAGGCCGAGATCATCACGCCGACAGACTACATCGGCAACCTCATGAAACTGTGCCAGGAGCGCCGCGGCGAGTATATGAACCAGACGTATCTGGATCAGGAGCGGGTGAGTTTGGAGTACCAGCTGCCGCTTGCCGAGATTGTCTTTGACTTCTACGACAGGCTCAAGAGCTTCAGCCGGGGCTATGCCTCGCTCGACTATGAACTGTCAGGATACCGCCGGAGCGATCTAATCAAGCTGGACATTCTGATCAACGGAGATCCGGTCGACGCGCTCTCGGCTATTGTACACCGCACAAAGGCATTTGAGATGGGACGCAAGCTGACCTCGCGACTGAAGGAGCTGATTCCGCGGCAGATGTTCGAAGTGGCCATCCAAGCGGCCATCGGCAGCCGTGTCATTGCGCGCACCACGGTGCGGGCTGTACGCAAGGATGTAACTGCCAAGTGTTATGGCGGGGACATCACCCGCAAGCGCAAGCTGCTGGAAAAGCAAAAGGAAGGCAAGAAGCGCATGAAGCATGTGGGCAGCGTGGAAGTGCCGCAGGAAGCCTTTCTTGCCGTGCTATCCATGGAGCGATAGGGTGTCCACCACGCAGCATATGATCGGCCTTGCGCGCGGCTGGGCAGCCGCGGCGTCCTGCGCGGCAATGACGTTCTGCATGGCAACGGCGATGCTGGTGCAGCATGCGCAGTCGCAGCCCCGCCAGCGCATTGCCAAGGACGAGGTCGGTTGGGTGTATTCACGGGCACGCTTTGCACAGGAATTCCGGCGTTTTACAGCGAGCCAAGGCATGTACGTGCAGCCTGCAGGCGTGGACCTGCACCCGGTGGCATCCGATACGCTCGTGCCCTGGATCATGTCGCTGGCATCCACGACCACAGAGTCGCCTGCGTCCCCCTGGGCTGGTGAAGTCACTTCATGGCGCGTCATTGCTCCAAGCGAGCGGCTCAAGCATCAGGGGCTGTTCGGATCCACTAGGATGGCGTATGTCGGCAACGATACCTTTATGCAGGTCGACACCACAGCGACCCCGCACATACGGGCCAAGATGCAGAGCACCTTCGGCGCGCCGACCGAAACCATCGTGGAAGTGCACAATACAGCGGACCCGGGCGAAAACATCCAGTTCGAGTACTGGTTTATTGTGAACGATTCCATTCCGGTGACGGTCATGGATTCCTATGGACCGTTTGACCATGGGATTGTCCTATCCGGGGACCACAGGTTTAGGGATCAGCTGTTCAACCTGCGCCAATCACTCTTGGGACGCATGATGCGGGAAGCACCATTCGGCGTGTATACGGACTACTTCTACGACAGGGTCGATTCGCGGTGGTATCGGACGGGCTACGACGGGGCCATATTCTTCGTCAAGCCGATGAGTCCACCGGACCTGTCACATGGACGCCCTAAGGTCGCTGCGTCGCAGACCGGAGCACAACCCCAATCGGACGGTAACTGAGTTGACTGAACCCCAATCCAGGGCAGCGCGGCGCGAACAGCGTGAGGCGCGTGCCACAAGGCGAGCCCGGAAACGCGGCGAGAAGCCATCCGGAAAGAAGAAGAGCACGCTGCGGGAATGGCTGGACGCCATGATTTTCGCGATCATTTTCATGGTCATCGTGCGGACCTTGCTCTTTGATCTGTTCCGCATTCCCACCCCGTCCATGGAGAAAAACTTGCTGGTGGGGGACTACCTTTTTGTGTCCAAGCTGCACTACGGGACGCGAACACCGATGTCGCTGGGCATTCCGTTTACGCAGATCCATGTGCGTGGCCTGCACTTGCCTTGGGCGAGGTTTCCGGGGTTCTCCAGCGTGAGGCGCGGCGATGCGGTTGTTTTCAACTGGCCCGGGGATCAAACCGATCACATTGATCGGAAGATGCACTACATCAAGCGGGTCGTCGGCATGCCGGGTGACACGCTCGCCGTCTCCGACAAGGTCGTGCATATCAACGGCGAGCCGCAGCCCATCAATGCGCGCATGCAGCAGCACTGGTATGTCTACACTTCGGATCCGCGTGTGCAACTGCCCATGGCGCGTCTGCGAGAGGTGGGCATCACCGAGATGATGCCCACGGCCAATCCGAGCGTGGTGCGCGTACTGGCCACCGAGACGTCGGCGCAGTCGCTAAAGGAATGGACGTATGTAGACCGGGTGATTCCGGCGATTGCCCGTGATGATGGAAGCTACCAGGCACATATGTACCCGGCAGGACAGGATTATACGCCCGACAACTACGGTCCGGTTTATATCCCTGGGGAGGGCATGACCATCCCGCTGACCGCCGAAAACTGGCCCGTACTGGAGCCGGTGATTCGCAAGTATGAGGGGCGGTCCACCGGTGCCAGCGGCGAGACGTTCCTCATCAATGGTGAGCCGGCGATGTCCTACACCTTTACGCAGGACTACTACTTCATGATGGGCGACAATCGCGACAATTCCGAAGACAGCCGCTTCTGGGGTTTTGTCCCCTTTGATCACATTGTCGGGAAGGCCATCCTGGTGTACTTCTCCTGGGATGCCGATGGCAGTCCGGTGCTGGTCGGCCAGATACGCTTTGGGCGGCTCTTGAGCACGATCCGGTAGCTTCCCTGCTCAGCAGTCCGGTAGCTTAATCGTTTGCGGCCAGGCGAAGCTGGTCGAAATAGCGCTGCTGATCCGTGCCGGGCGGCACGTCATACGGGTGCGCCGGCAGCGCGACCGGCTTGAGCGAAGGGTATCGCTGGCCTAACTCGAATGGCTGCGGCTTTGTCTCGGGCTCGGTGCCGATGACCAGGACGGTTGTGCCTTGCTTGAGAATCTTGGCTCCCACGGATTCGATGTTCTTGGACGCGGCAGTCGTGGTCCATGTGTCGGCCCAGAAGTAGACCCATTTGGCGTCTGCATCTACGAGTCGCACGCAGCCGTGGCTCATGGGCCCGCCGGTAGGCATTTCGTACTGATGAACATGCATGCCGTTGTGATGGAAATTCATCACCCAGTACATTTCCCAGTCTTCATCCGGCGGGCTTTCTGAAGAAATGCGAAATTCCTCCTGCCAATTGAAGTTGTAGCGCCCATTCGGGGTAGGGGATACTTTCGGGTCGCCCGTGTTAATGATGCCCCAGCGCATCAGCCGCCCGTACTCATAAGCGGCAAAGGCCTGGATCGTCTTGTCCATGATGAAGAGCTTATCGAAATCCCGTCCCCCGCTGTAGTAGCGCGGAAAGGGTGAGTACGCCCGGAAGTCAAGGTCGAACTGCGTGGGCATGATGAGCGTGTCCCCGATGACGAAAGTCTGCATCACGCTACGGTTGATCATCTGCACCAGCTCAGCCCGGTCACGCCCCAGGTCCGCGTCGCCATCCCCAATCAGTCGATAGAACGCGTTGCGCGCCAGCGCGCTGTTGCCGCGCGCGTTCTCGAATACGTAGTACTCGTAGAACACCTCGGGAATATCCTCCAGGCTCTCTGCGCGCCGGTTGAGCACTTCGGCTACCGCATCCTGATCAATGTATCCGCCTTGAGCCATCGCGGAAATCGCCAGCAGGCAAAGCGCGCTGAGCAGAACAGCTGCTCTGAGCAAGTTGATTTTGGGCAAGACGACAGTGTTGGATTCGTTGTCAATCACTATACCCATTGTTGGCGCGAAATGCTTAACGAGGCCGCGTATTCGAGACGGTGCGTTGTGCTGCTGCAGGGTTGCAGCGCGGTCACTGGCGCAGCACCAATCAGGCGATGGCCGTGCAACGGGGTCTTTCATTGTAGCAGTAGGGGCCTGCCGGCTACGCTGCAGGTTCATTGCCAGGGGTGCATCCTGTGGACTTCAGACCATCAATCATTTCTTGACTTCCGAGGACTATCAGCATGTCGCCGGAATTGATTGGATCATGCGGCCCGGGATTGAATCGCTGCTCCTTTGAATCAGCACGAATCACGGACAGGACGATGGCCTCGAAGTGCTGCCGAAACCTGGCCGATGCAAGCGTCTTGCCTGCCAGGAACGAATCGGCCTCCACCACGACTTCGTCCATGATAAGCCCGTTCTCGTCTGTCTTGAGCACATGCGTCAAGAAGTCGTCTACGTTCGGCCGCAAGATGACCTGCGCCATTCGAATAGCACCGATGTTGGTGGGTGCGACCACGCGTGAAGCACCGGCTTGGAGCAGTCGTCGGCGGTTACCATCGTTCGTGGTGCGCGCCATAATAAAGAGATCCGAATTCAGATCCCGGCCCAGAAGGGTGACAAACACGTTAAGAGAGTCCTCGGGCAGCAGCGTGATGAGCCCGCTTGCCCGTTCGATGCCCGCCGATTTCAGCGTTGCTTCGTCCGTAGCATCCCCCTGGATATGCGGAATATCCTCTTTGCGGAGCTCCTCAGCAATGGCATGCTTGCGATCCAATACCACCAGAGGCGTGTGCTTTGCGCGCAGGTCTTTTACCACGCGCCGGCCAATGCGCCCATAGCCGCATATGATATAGTGCGATTCCATACGTCGAATACGTCGGGCCAGGCGTCGCTCGCGAATGATGCGTGCTGAGACCACCATCTGGGCCACACGTGTGGCACCGAAGGCGGCGACGCCGATGCCGACAAAAGCGAATAAGATGGTGAAGATGCGACCGGCATTGGATAGGTCATGTGTTTCAGAAAAGCCTATCGTGGTCAACGTGATGAAGCTCATGTAGAGCCCGTCCAAGAGCGGCCACTGCTCGATAGCAGCATACGACAGGGTGCCGATGCCCAACCATGTCATCAGGAAGACACCGCAAATGATGACCTCGCGCTGTTCCGTACCGAGGTCCGAAAGGCGCTTGGAAACAGGAATTTGCGGGAGCATGACGGATTGCGATGCCGCTCGCTATGCTCCAACCGTCGACAGCCGCCTGAACACGCGTGCATGCCACGATGCGGCAAAGGGCCGCTCAAATTGACCGGATCGCAGCGCCTTCACTGTCGTGATGCTGAGGTCGAATACCGGCGTGCTTTCCCGCACCGTGTCTGCTTGTACCAAGCGACGAAACGCGCCGCGCGTTGCGGCTTGGATGCAGTCGTGGCCATCCCGATAAAACACATAGAGCGGCGATAGCAGCACGATGCCACAGGCCACCGCTGCCGCTTCCACCGCATGCGTAAGGCGGTCTATGCTGCACCCGGAGGGCATACTCCCGTCCGTTACGTTGCCGCCGACCACGATGAACCGGCCATCGATCAGCACGGCCTCGCCCGTGCATACGCGGCCGTGCGAGCGCCATGCATTCAGGAAGGTGCGCAGCTGCGACAGCAGGCGGTTCTGAACCTCCGGCTTCACCGATTCACGGGTGGCATACACCCACACGCGTCCTGTGTCCGGTACAGGCTGGAGCAGGTCCTGATAGTTCATGGCAGTTGAAATGAGGAAGCACTTGCATAAACAAAACTACAAACATTAGGGTTCAATGGGTCCGGCACAGTGTCACATGCAGCATCGCGGTGCACCCGCAGCGCAAGGAACTGCAGCATCGCGGCGAAGCAATCTGGATCATGGATCTGAACTTGAAGGACAAAGTAGTGGTCGTTACCGGCAGCAGTCGGGGCTTGGGTCGGTTCATCGCCGAAGGGCTTGCGGCGGAGGGATGCCGGTTGGCCATATGTGCGCGCAGCGCCGGGAAGCTTGAGGAAGCGGCGCGCGGCATGCGCGCGGCGGGAGCCGAGGTTCTGACGATGCCTACGGATCTAACGGTGCCCGGCTCACCGGAAGCGCTGATAGGCTTGACCATAGACCATTTTGGCCGCATCGATTGCCTTGTGAACAACGTCGGCGGCAACCGGCGGGGCAATTTCGTGGACACCACCGACAGCGACTGGCAGGCGGTCCTTGAGCTGAACCTAAACGTCCACCTGCGCTGCGCGCGCAAAGCGGTCCCATCGATGATGCAGAACGGTGGCGGGGCGATCCTTTTCATTGCGTCCATCTTCGGACGCGAAGCAGGCGGGCCTGGACTGTCCATTTACAACGCCACCAAGTCGGCCCTCATCAGCGCAGCCAAGATCATGGCGCTGGAGTTAGCACCTCACCATATCCGCGTAAACTGTATAGCGCCCGGGTCCATCCGATTTCCTGGCGGTTCATGGGATCGCCGCGTGCAAAGCGATCCAGAAGGCATGAAGGCGTTTATCGCCCAGAACCTCCCTATTGGACGCTTTGGGCGTGCAGAGGAGATTGCCGATGTTGCTGCTTTTTTGCTTTCGGAACGCGCAAGCCTGGTCACGGGCGCGTGCCTGAATGTGGATGGCGGTCAGTCCCGGTCGCTGATATAGTCGCCCTAGTCAAAGCGCATGAGACGCACGCGCAGTTTGCGCGCGGTGCCGCTGGACTTTCTCCATTGCACCAGGATGGGGCTCTGGTACGTACCCAGTACCAGGTTGCCCGCTGATTGCGGGTCATCCCCGTAGATCAGCAGCGACACGGAGCGGTTCAGCCCCATCCAGCGCGACGCAGAGGTTGTGGCTACGTACTCAATCACACGCTCCAGATACGGGACGCTGCGTTCCAACCTTTCGATCACGTGATTCAGGATGGAAGTGCGCCGCCCAACGGTGGCGATCACCTCGTTGATGATCTGAATCAAGTCCTGCATCAGGTATTTCTTCGCCCGTTTTGGCAAAGAACGCGGGTCGCGTACGATGCTCACGGCCTCCTTTTTCATGTAGTGGAGCGGATTATCCAGCACGCCAGCCAGGTCGTTTTCGATCAGCAGCGGTTCAAACTCGTTCACCGTGAGACCGGCATGCTCCTCGTCATCCTCCAGTGTAAGAACGACGGCACCGCGCCGAATGTTGTGCTGCGCGATCAAGGCCTTCAGGTTCAAGTCGGCGCCCAGACCAATATCCCCCACATTTACGGACACGACCGGTTTATCCGGCATCTCCACTACGACCACATGCTCGCTTACGCATTCCGTGGTGTTGTATCCGACCACCAAAGTGCGGCGCTGCCGCTTAAAGCCCGCATTGACACCATCCAGGTCAACGAAGTAGACTGGAAGGTCGGGGTTGTTTTCATACTCCACGGCGCTGCCCAGTCCCAGCGAGATGTACACCAGATGTGAATCCGCATTGTGGGGCTCGCGCAGCTTCTGTTCCAGACTCAGCTCTTTCCTGAGAGCCATGCGGTCGTGCCAGTACGGCGCGCCGCTCGGAAACAGTCGCTTGGCCGATTGGATGACCGCCTCCACAGACTCGCGGCGGTGCTCCATCCGGGTCGCCATGTCGGGATCCAGAAACCCGGCCGTCGTATGCAGGGAGCAGAACAGCAGCTTTTGATAGGACGCAAGGACCCCATTGCTGCGCCCGGCAAGTAGCGGCATCACATCGGTGATCTCAGTGCGGTGCGCAGGCACCAGCTCAAGCGAAACGACCGGAGCTTTCATCATGAAATAGGTTGCGCGGCCGCCTGACATGCACCATGAGGCCAGGTTCGTCCATGATCAGCGGCTGCAAGCTAATGTGGTATTTCGGAATTACGTTGTTGTAATCTTCCAGTTTTGCCTCGATTGACTCGGCTGTGGCCACCCATACAAACGGCTTTGAGTGCACATTGAGGTGGCGGATGTACGCATGGATGCGACAGATCAGCTGCTGCACGCTCGTGACGTGCCGCACTGGATGGCTTGTTGGATGATGAGGCTGAAGAAGCGTTCCACCTGATTGAGTCAAGACGCAGAGGTGGGTGTGCAATGCAGCGTGTAACGGGGCCGCCTGGCGAGCCATGCGCCAGACGGCGGCACCATTTGCTCACCGTAGGCAACGACACGCGCTCCCGTCCGGTTGCCGTGAGATTCGACAAGCCCTCGGCGCACGCCAGGACAATACGGGCGCGCTGCACAAGGCCGTGAGTTTGAACCATGGACTGCGCAAGATACTGCAATTGACCACGATCTGCCGCGGACAAGGCCAGCGGCGTGAGTGGACGATCTCGAGGCATCGCTTCCAATGCGAAGCCTGAAGCCATCCGATAGCGTAAACGGATTGGAGTCGCTTAATATTAAGGCAATAATATGGAAACAGGGCAGAAAACAGTGCGCAGCTGTGTGCCTTTGGACACGCTTCACATCGTCCAGCGCGGATGGCGCGGGGGGCACGCGCGCCAAACCGCTTACGCCCGACCGCACGAAGATCACGCGTTTCGGCAGAAGGCATTCGAAGTTGACTGACTTGATAGATCGCCGCGGCGCAGCTGGCTGCAAAGAGCTTATTGGGTGGGCCGCTGTATGCCGTAGCTGGCAACCCGCACCTGACCGTGCATCGGTGCTGCGCGTCTCAGAGAAGTGCTCGCTATTCGAGCCGACCCGGACTGAGGGACCTGCACAGATCTGGGGGTTTGTCGCGGGCATAGGGGTAAGAAGCTTTACGCCGAACTCATGGGCGGCTCGGCATTTTCCCGTATGCAGCGCGGGTGAGGGGATCGCATCCCAGGTCCGGCACCGAACCGGGGATGCGCTGCGCACTTGCTGTTGTGCGTTCGGGCTCTGCACAGCAGTGTCCTTGCCTCGCCGATTCGATGAATCGTCTTATCTTTCCTGGCAACGTACACGGCGGCGGTCGGTGCGGCGAGGAACCTTCAATAAGCGCGCGGTATCCCGTTGACACCCATACGGATCATGTTTGTATGTCTCGGCAACATCTGCCGCAGTCCGCTGGCGCACGGAGTGCTCGAAGAACTAGCGCGCAAGGCAGACCTTGCCGACCGGTTGGAAGTCGCGTCTTCAGGCGTCGGGGCATGGCACATAGGTGAAAAGCCTGATATCCGCATGCGAAGGACAGCCCAGCGGTACGGCATAAGCTTGGATTCGCAGCGCGCACAACAGATTTCAAGCAGCGATCTCGCCTACTACGATCACATCTACGTGATGGATCGGGGCGTTGAGCGCGAGGTGCTGCTCATGGACCCGCAAGGCGGGTTTGACGATAAGGTGCACCTGTTCAGCGACTCCGATCCCGACCTGCGGACTTTCGAGGTGCCCGATCCATACTTTGATGGCAGCTTTGAGCTGGTCTACACAATCGTGGACCGGACATGCCGCGTCATCTTTGATTCATTGGTGAATCGTTACAATCTGGTACCGGCGGCATAGGCGGGGCGCTGCCCAGAACTGCGCTGCAAAAGTAATCTGCATCTGAAAGATCCGCCAGGAGCAGATCCGGTGCTTCGGCAGACAGGACAGTGGCGCTGGTATGGCCCGTAGCAACGGCTACGCAGAATGCACCGGCAGCGCGCCCGCAGCGGACATCGTGCACCGAGTCCCCGATGATGACCGTGTCCTGGCCAGCATACCGGGTGCCATCGTGCTCATAGGCTTGTGCCCAGGCCAGTGCAGGCAATGCGTTGCGATCCGCATGGTTATTGCCGAATGCGCCAAAGGGGAACAGGGACGCAATGCCCGCCGCTTCCAGCTTGAAGTATGCTGTGGCCTTGAGGTTGCCAGTGAGAAGTCCGAGTTGAACGCCGCTGTGCAGATGCAGGCGCTGCAGGAGGCGGTCTACGCCCGGCAATAGCCGCACATCCGATGGAAGGATGCGATCCTGCGCGCGCGCGCTGTAGTCGTCCAGGATCTGAAGTATGAGCTGCGTGTGTTCGCTGCTGCAGATACCGTGATTTCGCAGGGCGTCTCCTACAATTGCATAGTCGGTCCGTCCGGTAAAATTCACGCCGTCGCTCGTTACCTTGGGACCGAACCGTGCCGCCAGCGCTTCATCCAAGAGTCGCCTGCCGATGCCATCGGACAGCAGTATCGTGCCATCGATATCGAAGAGGAGCAGCTGCCGGGGCTTAGACGATCCCATACTGCGCCTGAAAGTAGTCCCGGTAGGAGCGGTCAATCACCTGCTGCAGCCAGTCTCTATGGTCCAAGTACCATGCAACGGTTTGACGCAGTCCCGATTCCAGTGAGTATCGGGGTTGCCATCCCAGAGTGCGCTGCAGGTGTGCTGCGCTGATGGCATAACGAAAGTCGTGCCCGGGTCGGTCCGCGACAAAGGTGATGAGTTGCTGCGAATGTCCCGCCGCATGGCCGAGTCGATCATCCACGAGCGTCAAAAGCAGCCGAACCAGATCCAGGTTGGTGCGCTCGTTGTTGCCGCCAACGAGGTACGTATCCCCGACAATACCTCGATGCAGGATCAGGTCCAATGCGTCGCAGTGGTCCTCTACATGCAGCCAATCGCGCACATTGGCCCCCTTGCCGTAGATCGGTATAGCTTGGCCTTGTACGGCGCGACTGATGACCAGCGGGATGAGCTTTTCGGGGAATTGGTAGGGCCCGTAGTTGTTGGAACAGTTTGAAATAACGACGGGCAGCTCGTACGTGTGCGCATAGGCCCGCACGAAGTGGTCCGCCGCGGCCTTGGAGGCCGAATACGGCGAACGCGGGTCGTACGGTGTGTCTCTGGTGAAGTATGCATCGAGGTCAAGCGATCCAAATACTTCATCCGTCGACACATGCAGAAACCGATATGCATTCGGATGCCGCTGCGGTGAGGTCCACGCCTGCCGTGCAGCTTCCAGAAGTGTTACGGTGCCCACCGTGTTGGAATGAACAAAAGTGACAGGTGCCATGATGGACCGGTCCACATGGCTTTCTGCTGCGAAGTGCACGATGCTGTCGAAGTGGTACTGCGCAAACAGCGACTGCATCAGCGCCATGTCGGCTACATCGCCGCGAACAAACGCGTAGTTATTGGCGTGCTCGATGCTGCGCAGGTTCATCAGGTTGCCCGCATAGGTCAGCTTGTCGAGGTTCAAGAAGGTGACCTCGGGATAGCGGGGCACCATGCGCAGGAGGAAGTTGGACCCAATAAAGCCTGCGCCGCCTGTAACGAGTACGCATCGCGGCTGGTGGCCACGCGACATGGGCATAAGGACTGCGTGAGTGTGGACGCTTTAACGCAAGTGGCGGCGATGCGCTTCGTGTCGTTCGCTTTAGCGAAGCGGGCTGCTGTTGCACAGCGGCGGGCTAATGCCGCGCCGCGGCCTGCTGCTTCGCAACGGGTGTGAAGGCAGGCCATCCAAGATACGCGCGGCCACGGAAGCGCAGCCACGGTCCGGCCCGGCCGGCGTCAATAGGGCGTTCGCCTGCACGTGCGAACCGAAAGCTCCTAAGCTTCGGGCATGACCAGTGCCATGACCAGATAGATAAGGATGGGAGATCCGATGCCGAGTAGTGTCAGCACGACGACCCCGATGCGGACCCAGGCGGGGTCTACCCCAAAGTATTCGCCTAGGCCGCCGCAGACGCCAAAAACTTTACGGTTCGTGGATTTAGTGAGCCGCTGCATTGAATGTTGTACGTTGGTTTCTCGCCATTACGACTCTGCCAGCAACCTTGTTGCAACGGCGGCCGCCTGAGGCTATTCTCCGAAGAAAGGTTTCGAAGGCTTCGACTTGTCCGCACCGACCTCTTTAGGCGGCGACTCCATCAGCCAGGCCATGACCAGATAGATCAAGATGACCGAGCCTGAGGTCGGAAGGGCCAGAATAGAAACAGCAATGCGCACCAGCGTTGGGTCAAGCCCTAAGTACTCCGCGAGGCCGCCGCAAACGCCAAAGATCTTCTTGTCAGCGGTCTTGGTCAGCCGCTTCTTTGAAAAAGCTTTCGCCGTCTTAGTCAGATTCAGCGCGCCCGTAGCGCTAGGCGGCGTTGTGGCCGACTGACCCTTGAGTCGTCCGCGCTTCTGTGCGCGCTGACGCGCGCGCCGTCGGCGCGCAGCAGAGCGCTTTGCAAACAAGTCAAACACCAGTAAGCCGATCAGGGCACCGCTTGCCCACGGCAATACCATCATCACGCCCTCCAAAGTCCATGGGATCACATTGATGAGTGACAACAGATACAGAATGAGAAACGCAATGAGGCCGATGCCCGCAATAGTGGGGAAATTGATCGGGCCTGCTGTGGACTTCTCCGCCTCCTCAAACAGGACCGTCGTCAGCTCTTCTTCTGAAAGAAGGCTCAAGCCGCCTTCGCGGTGTTCACTGGTGAGCAGCTCGTCACGCGCGGAGGCCGCTTTCGATCGGATCTTCATGGCATATGGATAAATGATACCTCATGAGCGGTCCAACCGCCTGTGAGACGCGGCGGCTCTTGCTTCAGTACGCGAAAGTTGCGCCATTGTGTCAAAATACCCCGAATTGGCCCATCAGTTCAAGGCCCGGGGCCCCGCAGCCGAGCATCCTGCGGCAGGCAGGGTATCACGCGCGTTTCGGTAATCAGCGTCGAGACGGGCATATCGTGCGGCTCTGCCGGCAGCTGTGTATAGACACACGCATCGAATACAGGGCAGATCGTCGGCACCGTGATCTCTGCCAGGAATGCATCATAGTAGCCGCCCCCGTACCCGAGCCGCGTGCCGGCAAGATCGGCAGCCAGTGCGGGTACGATGACAACATCAATCGCGGCGCGGTTCCAGAATGCGCCATGCTGTGGCTCCAGGATCCCCCACCGGTTCGGTTTGAGCGCAGCCTCAGACACAAAAGTCACCGCGTGCAGCACTGGTGGGCGTGCGTCTGCATCCATCACCGGCAGCACGACCCTCTTGCCCAGCGCACGCAGGTACATGATCAGCGGCCGCAAATCGATTTCTCGGCGATCAAGCAGCGGCCAGTAGACATGCACGACCGCCGCTTTCTTAAGTGCGCTGTGCCGTGCGGTACGCACACAGATCAGGCGACTTTGCATGCTGTGCTCGCTGCGGGTGAGCGCGGAGCGATACGCCGTGCAAGCCGAACGCAACTTGGACTTTGTCAAGATTATGCAGGCAATCAGCCGTGAAAAAACTGCGCAGGTACCTTATGTGCTGATCAAATCGTCGCCTCAGGAGTTAAAATAGGCTGCACATAGTACATTGGGAGATATGCACGCTGGCACAACGGTCTGATGTTTGACAACCTGACAGCAAAGCTGGAAGGCGCGTTCAAGCGCTTATCTGGCCAAGGGCGCATCAACGAGGTCAACATTGCCCAGACGATGGGCGAGGTTCGGCGAGCTTTGTTGGAGGCGGACGTCAACTACCAGGTCGCGCGAAGTTTCACCAACCGCATCAAGGATAAGGCCCTGGGCACAGAGGTACTGCGTTCTGTCGTGCCGGGCCAGATGCTGGTGAAGATCGTCTATGACGAGCTTGTGATGCTCTTGGGCGGCGCATCCAAGGGCATAAAGCACAGCACGCGTCCGCCGACAGTGATACTGGTAGCAGGCCTGCAGGGTTCGGGCAAGACGACCTTTTGCGGCAAACTGGCCTTGCACCTCAAGCAGGAGGGTCGGGCTCCGCTCTTGGCAGCGGCGGATGTTTACCGTCCTGCCGCGGTGGATCAGCTGCGCACGTTGGCTGCCGAAGTTGATGTGCCTGTATACGCGCTGGCCGATGACACGGGTGCCGTGATCCAGGATGCGCCTCGGGTGGCAACTGAGGCCGTGGCCGCGGCCCGTAAGAACGCCCGGGATGTTGTGATCATAGACACGGCGGGCCGCCTTCATGTTGATGCCACCATGATGGCGGAGGTGGCAGACATCAAGCAGCGGGCCAAGCCGTCGGAGATTCTGTTCGTGGTGGACAGCATGACCGGGCAGGATGCGGTCAATACGGCCCGGGAATTCAATAACAAGCTCAACTTCGATGGCGTTGTTCTGACCAAGCTGGACGGCGACGCGCGGGGAGGAGCAGCGCTTTCGATTCGATCTGTTGTAAAGAAGCCAATCAAGTTTGCATCCACCGGTGAAAAGCTGAGCCAGCTGATGCCCTTCCATCCGGACCGGATGGCGCGGCGAATCCTGGGCATGGGCGATGTCGTGTCGCTCGTGGAGAAGGCGCAGCAGCAGGTGGGCAAGGATCAGGCTGCCGCGCTGCGCAAAAAGATTCGCAAAGAGCAGTTCAATCTGCAGGACATGCTGGATCAGCTTAGGCAGGTGGAGCGCATGGGAGGCGTCGCCGAGATGGCCAAGATGTTACCTCAGGCCGGTCAGCTCTTGGGTGATGCTGTGCAAGGCGAGAAGGAGAAGGGATTCGGGCGCACGGAGGCGATCATCCTATCGATGACGCATGAAGAACGCGCGCGCCCTCAGATCATCAACGGAAGCCGTCGGCGTCGCATTGCGCGCGGGGCGGGACTCCAGGTGCGTGATGTCAACGAGGTGCTGCGGAGCTTTCGAAGCATCCGCCTTGTCATGAAGCGCGCGATGAAGATGAAGGGCAGGGGGCGGCAGATGGGCATGGCTCAGATGATGCAGCTGATGCAGCGCCAGCACTAATACTAAACTCAACGGAAGACCAGAGTGGCAGTAAAACTCAGATTGCGGCGCATGGGCCGCAAAAAATTGCCGATCCACGCCGTGGTGGCCGCTGATGTGCGCAGTCCACGCGATGGACGCTTCATCGAAGATGTTGGTCGCTACTACCCGCTGGAGGAGCCGGCGCGCGTTGTTCTCAAGGATGATCGCGTATTGTATTGGCTTAACGTAGGTGCGCAGCCGACGCCGACGGTGCGCAGTCTGTTAAGCAAGGAGGGGATACTCCTCCGGCTGCACATGCAGCGCAAGGGCAAGTCGGAGCATGAGATCGAGGATGCGGTAGCGGCCCACCGTGCGCGGCACCAGGCAAAGTCGGCGGCCAATGCCAAAGTCACCTCCGCAGACCGGCGGCAGGAAGCGTTGCGCGTTGAAACGGCCGCTGCTGAAGCACGGGAGGCGGCCTTGGCGGAAGCGCGCCAGAAGGCGATCGCTGAAAAGAAAGCCCAGGCAGCGGCAGCGGCAGCGGCAGCGGCAAAGGCCGAGGCCGAGGTGGAGGCCGAGGTGGAGGTGGAGGCCGAGGCGGAGGTGGAGGCCGAGGTGGAGGCCGAGGTGGAGGCGGAGGCCGAGGTGGAGGCGGAGGCATCAGCCTCAGCGGAGGCCCAGGCCGCCGAGCCTTCGTAAGGTGCCCAGGATCCAAGCAGACCATTGGCATGTCGTCACAATCTTCGGATCTGTTGCTGGTCGGCCGCATTGCACGCGCGCATGGCCTGAAGGGAGAGTGCAAGCTGATCCCTGAATCTGACGACCCGACGCGATTATTGGATCTGACACGGGTCTGGATCGGGCCAGCGCCGGCGCTGGCGAAAAGAACAGCGGTGGACAGCGTACGTGTCCAGCAGACGAAGCGGGGCATGATCCTGCTGGTGCGGCTGGCCGGTGCGCAGACCCGGGCGGCGGCGGAGGCCTACACAGGCCTTGATGTCTATGCGCGGGTGCAGGACCTGCCCGCGCTGCGTCCAGGAGAGTTCTACCTGCATGATTTGGTCGGAATGACGGTAAGCACCCCGGAGGGTGACACAATTGGTGCCGTAAAGGACGTGTGGGAGATGCCGACGAGCAACATCTATGTGGTGGAGCGTCCGGGCAAAAAAGAAGCGTTGGTGCCTGCGGTGCCTGCGTTTGTGCGGAGGGTGGATATAGAGCGTGGCAGCGTCGTGGTATCACCTATCGAAGGGATGCTCGACTAAGCAAGGTGCACTGGTATGCGCGTTGATATTCTGACAGCAGTGCCCGTCCAGGTAACGGGCGCCTTGGAACTGAGCGTGATTCGCCGTGCCAGGGGGCTGCTGGATATCCGCGTGCACGACCTGCGGGACTATGCAGTGGGCCGGCACAGGCAGATAGACGACTATCCCTACGGCGGTGGTGCCGGCATGGTGCTGAAGCCGGAACCGATCTTCGCGTGCCTGGAGGCGCTGGGAAGCGCGCCGGATGAGGTGGTCTTCCTCAGCCCCGATGGCGAGGTGCTGACGCAGCACTTGGCGAATACGCTGTCGTTGAAGCAGCATCTGGTTCTGATCGCCGGCCACTACAAGGGCGTGGACCAGCGTGTTCGGGATGCCTTGGTGACACGCGAAATCTCCATCGGCGACTATGTGCTGAGCGGAGGCGAGTTGCCCGCCCTGGTGCTCCTGGATGCAATCGCGCGCCTGGTGCCGGGCATGCTGGGGGATGCAGCCTCGGCGCTGTCAGATTCGTTTCAGGACGGATTGCTGGGGGCACCGACCTATACGCGTCCTGCTGTGTTTCGCGGGATGGAAGTACCCGCCGTGCTGTGTTCTGGAGATCATGACCGTATCGCGATTTGGCGCGAGGCAAAGCGGGTCGGGAAAACGCTTGTGCGGCGGCCTGACCTGCTGGAAGCCCTGGAGCCGCCGCCCGCAACAGAAGGGTAAACTATGTCCAAGGACTTAATGAATATCGTAGAAGCCACGCAGTTCAGGTCGACGGATCTGCCTGCGTTTGTGCCCGGTGATACTGTAGCCGTGCATGTGCGCGTGGTTGAAGGCCAGAAGCAGCGCATCCAGATCTTTCAAGGCGTCGTGATCAGCATCCGCGGCGGCGGCGCGAGAAAGACGTTCATGGTGCGCAAGATCTCCGGCGGCGTGGGTGTGGAGCGTGTGTTCCCGTATCACTCGCCGAGCATTGCAAGGGTCGAGGTGAAGCGCCGCGGACGGGTCCGGCGCGCCAAGCTCTACTACCTTCGCAAGCTGCGAGGCAAGGCGTCGCGCATCAAGGAGCGTCAGCGCGAGGCAAAATAGCGACCATGCACCTGGCCCTTTGGGACCGGCCGCCTGCAGACTGCCTGCGGCGAGCGGCTGAACGCCTAGGCTTTTTGGCGGAATGCCGCGATGCGAAGGCATGTGCGCGCCTGCTGCAGGATCAGCAGGTCGATGTGGCACTCATTCCTACGACCCTCGCACTGATGAGCGGAGAAAAGCTGAAGGTACTGCCCGATGTCGCGGTATCCTCCTGGTCCTATCCATTTGTCCGCATCGTATTGCCGCACGGTGTGCGCAACGTACAGTCCATTGCCTATCCAGCATCGTGCGCACAAGCCACCCTTCTGGCGCGCATCATTCTGCAGGAGCACTACGGCATACGCCCCTTTTGGGAAGCGCGGAGCCCCGAAGAGATTCGCGGCTCGGAGGATGGCTACCTGCTTGTAACGGCAGGCGAGGCCGAGGAAGATCTGTGTGGCACGGTTCTTGACGTTGGACAGGAATGGTTTGAGCTGGCGCAATACCCGATGGTATGGGGGCTGTTTGTCACGCTGGCCGAAGGCGCGACTCCGCAGCTGGCTGCACAGGTCAAAGCGCTTGTCCGGGAGGCGGAGGCACTGGCGGGCACATGGCCGGTGGCTCCGTCGTTTTACGCGGACAGTCTCCGGTTTCGTCTTGACGATGTAGCCATGGCCAGTCTGACCAGGATCCGCGAATACCTTTATTTCTACAAGGTTACCGCTGACCTCAGCGCGCTTGCTTTGTACGAAGTCGGGATGCTGGACGACCACACGCCTCCGTGGGCGGCACCCTAGCCGGACGCCGGACGCAGCATGCTATCTATCTATGCCCTATGCCGCAGCGCAACACCACACTGATTTCGAATCGCCGGGCGCGCCGTGAATACTTGATCACGAAGACGCTGGAGGCAGGACTTGTGCTCTTGGGTACCGAGGTGAAGTCCGTACGCAGCGGTCAGGCGAGCCTCGCGGATGCATATGGGCGGGTCCGCGGCTCGGAGGTGTTTCTGGTGGGGGCACACATAGCGCCGTATTCGCATGGAAACCAGAACAATCATGCGCCCTTGCGTGATCGCAAGCTCCTCTTGCATCAGGCGCAAATACGGGCGCTAAAAAAAGAAACCGAACAGAAAGGTTTCACCATCATACCGTTGAGGATGTATCTGAGCGATGGCAGGATCAAGGTGGAGATCGGCTTGGCCCGCGGCAAGAAGCTGTACGACAAGCGAGCCGACATTGCCAGCCGCGAGGCCAAGCGACAGCTTGAACGAACACGGAAACAGTTCAATTAGCGCGTGATGTTTGCCCCTGCACAGGAACAGCTGCTGCACATCCGACGCGGCACTGCAGAGATCATTCCCGAAGAAGAGCTGGAGGTCAAGCTTGAGGCCTCCCGGCAGGCGAACCGGCCGCTGGTGGTCAAGCTGGGGTGCGATCCCAGCAGGCCGGACCTCCATCTGGGGCATGCGGTCGTACTGCGAAAGCTGCGGCAGTTTCAGGACCTGGGGCACCAGGCGGTGCTGATCGTCGGCGACTTCACGGGCATGATCGGTGATGCGAGCGGACAATCAAAGACGCGGCCCGCACTGACACTGGAGGAAACACGGCAGCACGGGGCATCCTACTTTGCGCAAGCCTCCAGAATCCTGGATCCGTCTCGCACCCGGATTGTGTACAATTCCGAGTGGCTGGGGCCCATGCAGTTTGGGGATGTGGTGCGCTTGGCGATGAAGACGACCGTCGCCCGGATACTCAACCGGGATGATTTCGCCTCGCGGTATGCGCAGGACGAGCCCATCGGCCTGCATGAGCTGCTCTACCCGCTGGCGCAAGCCCAGGACTCTGTGGCGATCAAGGCCGACATTGAGCTGGGGGGCACCGACCAGAAGTTCAATCTACTGATGGGTCGCACCATCCAGAAAGCCTGTGGGCAGCCGCAGCAGATCTGCATTACGCTGCCCATCCTGGAAGGCCTTGATGGCCGCGAGAAGATGTCCAAGTCGCTGGACAACTACATTGGGCTTACCGAGGCACCAGAAGAGATGTATGGAAAGCTGCTTTCCATACCCGATACGCTGATCTACCGGTATTTTGAGCTGGCAACCGATGCGGATACACGTGATTTGCCCAGGCTCAAAGGGGAAGCTGCCGTACAGCCGCGCGATACCAAGCACCGGCTGGCAGCCATGATCACGCGCATGTACCATGGCGAGGCCGCAGCCCGCAGTGCCCGGACGCATTTTGAGCGTACCGTAATACGCAAGGAGGTGCCGGATGACATCCCGTCCTATCGGCCTGCGCCGACGGGTAACGGGACCATCGGACTGCTGACGCTCTTGACGCAGGCGGGCCTGACCTCATCCAATGGGGCCGCCCGTCGCTTGGTGCAGCAGGGTGCCGTCAGGCTTGATGGCGAACGCGTGCATGACAGCCGCCTGGAGATTGACCTGGCCGCCCGGACGCCTTTCGTTGTACGCGTGGGCAAGCGCCGCTTTGCGCGCATCATACGGTAGGGTTCACTGGCTAAACCCTCATCGATAGTGTATAGACTGGCCGTTACCTGTAACATTTTAAACAGTTAGGATCGATGTCACGGTGGTTACTTGTTTTGCTGCTGCTGCTAATGCCTGCGGTGCTGTGGGCGCAGCCCAGTCCTTCGGATCCGCTGGATCCAGGCAAGGAGGCCTTTCGGGAGGAACGATTCGCGGATGCAGCGCGCCTGTTTGAGCGCGTGGCTGCAGCCGACCCTGAGAATGCGGAGGCGCAGTTTCTGCTGGCGCGCCTCTATTTTGAGACGCCGCTCCAGGATGAGCGCAAAGCCCGCAGGGCCATCGAACGGGCGCTGGAGCTCGAGCCTGAAAACGTGGAGTTCCTGGTGGCGCGGCTATTGCAATACCGCCGAGACTCGTGGAGCTTTATCGGGAATCGGATCAGGGAAGCGCGGCGCTTGGAGACGTCACGCGCTATCCTGAAGCTCGATCCGGACAATCCGTATGCGCATGAAGAGCTGGGTCTTGTCAACATCGCCGAGTTCTGGAAGTACCGCAATGCGATCATGATGCCAGGTCTCAACTACGGATACGCAGGCGAGCAGCGCCAGACCCCGACGGAGACCGGTGAGCTTTTCAACCCCGATGATCAGACGCTGGACGAGCTGCTGGAACAGCAGCTGCTTGGGGCACCAGAGGCGGGGCTTGTGGACAACACCTTCATGGATGTGAATCAGGTGTTTCTGGGAGACAAGTTCGACATTGAATCGCTCAAGCGGCAGGGCGTGAATGTGCAGGACCTTAGCATGCGGGCAGAAAAAGCCTATCGGCGCGCCATTGCCCACCTGAGCAAGGCCCTGGAAGTGGACCCGCGGCGTAGAGAGGTCTACAACAAGATGATGGAGGTTTACGCGCTCAAGGGTGAGTACGAGGATGCGCTGGCCATGCTGGAAACGATGTACGCCTTCTTTCCTGTGGATGCGAACCTGTGGCGATACTTTGGTCTCACGTACTACAAGCTCGGCAACATGATCGAGGCGGACCGCGCGTTCGCGACCGCTTTTGAGTTCATGAAGGACGAGGAAAAGCGGGCTTACGAGGAATTGGGCCTGTTTTTGACGCGAGATGAGATAAAGCTCCGGGACGAGGACCCCGTAGCGTACAATGCGCGCTACTGGACAAGCCAGGACCCGCGCTACCTGACTACCTACAACGAGCGCAAGCTGGAGCACTACTACCGGCTGACCTATGCCGACCTTCTCTACAGCGCACCGCCGCTGGGCTTGCGCGGCTGGGAGACGCAACGGGGGCAGATCATGATTCGTTACGGAACGCCTACCAGCGATGTAGTGCTCCGCCCTAGCGTGGACGGGATCTTCAATGCCCGCAAACTGCTGGTCGGTGCCATAGCGGAAACGCTTTCGGGTCAGGATGAGCAGGGTCTGGAAACCTCGGGACGCACACTCGGCGGAACGAGTTCATTTGGCGTCTTGCAGTCCACGGCCGCAGCGGCCTTCGAAGAGAACAACTCCTACAACATATGGGACTACGGCAGCTTCCGATTTGTGTTTGAGGATCCGTTCAAGAACGGGGAGTACCGGATGTACAGCCCGCCTGCAGACGAGTTATTCACAGAGATCAGCTCCTGGTACAACGATTACGAACAGCTGTCCAAGGAGATTATCGCGCGCACTCCAGAGCTTTACGAGTATGAAGCACCCGGCCGTCAGATAGAGATTCCCTTTCTGGTTACCGCCTTCAAGGGGGAAGAAACGCGAACGGATCTATTCGTGCATTATGGCATTCCGCTCAACGAGTACGACCGTGACAAGGAATATGTTGAGATTACTGCCAATGCCGGCATGTTCCTGATCAGTGAGCAGCGCGACATTCTGGCGGAGCGTCGCCGCACCATCTACGGGCTTCCGTTGAATCAGGTGGTGCAGTTTGAGGAGCAGGAGCTGTGGGTTGATTCGCAGGTCATGCAGTCGCCGCCGGGCTCGCACGAGATTTCGGTTGAGTTTGCGACTGCGAGCGGGCTCACAGTGGCGGTGCAGCGTCGCGGCGTAGAAGTGCCGGACTTTCGCGATGGATCGTTCGCGATTAGCGACATCATGCTGGCCTATAGCGTCGAAGAGACTTCCAACAATGAGCCGCTTGGTCCCAACGAGGTCGTGCGCAACAACCTTTCCATCAAGCCTGCACCCTGGAGCGTCTATGGTTCAAATTGGCCAATCTACCTTTATTTCGAGCTGTACAATCTTGGCCAGGGCACCGGCGGCGTGACGGATTACGATGTGGAGATTACACTCACACCCAAGGATACCCGTCGCGGCGTAAGCCGCGCCATCGGCAATCTCCTGGGGCTGGGCCGGCAGGGCGTGTCCGTATCGTACCATGGGTCAGGGATTAGCTCCGAAGAGGGTCTGTATCAGATTCTGGATGCGTCGCAGCAGGGGATGGGGCTATACACGCTTACCGTAGCGGTTCAAGACAACGTCACGGGCCGACGCGCACAGCGTGAGCAGGACCTGTTCCTGGAAAACTAATCGCAAGGCACCACGCGCTGCGCTGCAGTAAGCTGTGCTGCGTCGCGGCCTGCGCTGCATCGCCCGTTACGAGCGTGTTGGTGGCATCCGCCAGTTGCTCATCTACGCGGCTGAACATCAGGCTGCGTTGCGCACCAGATGCTGGTACCTGCACGTTTACTATGAATCAGGCACTTTCCCCGGCCAACGCTGCCCGACCAGTGGATAGTCGCCGCTGGCCCGCCTCATGCTCTACGGACCGCCCAGCCCGCGCGTTGCAAAGATGATGATCAGCGGGATTATGAAGAATACGAATCCGACGTAGACGAAGGCGTAGGCGCGGTTTTTGACCACAAGCTTGCCGAGCGAATTCGCCAACCACACCGGCACGCGGCGAAGCTGCCGCAGGGGCAAGACCAGCAGTACCCCGCAGGCATTGAAGATCAGATGCGCAAAGGCGACCTGCAGCGCCGCGTAGCCTGCGGATTCGCCATCGCCGGCAAGAACAAGCGCCGCCAACAAGGCCGTTACCGTAGTGCCGATGTTCGCACCGAGAACGAACGGGAAAATTTGCGCAACCGTGACGATACCCGCGCCGACGAGCGGCACGGTTATGGAGGTGGTAATGGACGAGCTCTGTACCATGATGGTCACCAGTGTGCCAAATAGCAGTGCAATCGGCGCGGGCCCGAACAGGAACCGATTGATCAGACGCTCTGAGCGCCCAAGCAGCAGGGATTTGAGCAGGTACACCAGGTAACGCAAAGACACAAATAGCAGGGCTATGCCCAAGATCAGCACGACGATGCCATTGCTTCGGCTCAGATGGATGATTCCTTCCACCACGGGATCTGTCAGCACCGAAACGGGATTGAGCAGATCCGTTCCGCCGGCGTTGGCGAGTACGTCGGTCAGCTGCTCGGCGGTCCGCGACAGAAAGCCTGTCATCAGCTCCAGCGGGAAGAATACCGTTACAGCCAACAGATTGAAGAAGTCGTGGACCGTGGCAGCACCCATAGCGCGCTCAAACTCATCCTTGCGCGCAATATGCCCCAGAGATACGATCGTGTTGGTGATGCTGGTGCCTACGTTTGCACCGAGCACGATAGGGATGGCACCGGCAACGGTGAGTCCGCCTCCTGCAACGATCCCTACGGTGAGCGAGGTCACCGTTGAGGAGCTCTGCACCAGGGATGTGGCCAGGATACCGACGAAGAGCCCCACGAATGGGTTGGAGGTCGTGCGCAGAAGCCTCTCCGCGAAGCCCCGGCCCATGAGCTTGACGGAATCGCCCATGAGCTCGAGGCTCACGAAAAACAGGAACAAGATGCCGACAAGCCCAGCTACGCGCCACAGGACCTCATATCGTCTCATCATGATCAAGGCTTAGGTACAGCGCGTCGGCCAGGCCCTCGGCGTCAGATACTTATTTGATTAGGGACATCTTGCGTGTAATACTGCCGGTGCTGGTTTCCAGACGGTACAAGTAGATCCCGGAGGCTAACGCTCCTGCGGCGAAGGCAACCTGATACTTGCCGGCTGCTGCAACGCCGTCGCGCAGCACGCGCACGGGGCGGCCGAGTACATCGTACACCACCAGTCGAATGTGCTGCGTGTGCGCGAGGTCGAATTCAATCGTGGTGGTCGGATTGAAGGGGTTCGGATAGTTGGCATGCAGCGTGAAACCATCGGGAAGCTGCGCTACGGCATCCTCTATGGCTACGGCAATGTCGCCATTGTAGCCGAGCTGATCCAAGGCTGTCCACCCACGCGTCCAGTTGGCGCGGCCAAACGCGCCAATATAGCTTACGGGCGTAAAGAAGGCATGGTCTGGATAGGTCGCCTTGGGTAGGCTGAAGGCCATGCTGTTACCGGCTGGACGCGGATCCAGTTCACCGCTGCCTGTGGTCCCGCGATCAAGGCCTCGCAGCCCAGGGTCGACAAACTGATTGCCGTTGCGGGTAAGATAGGCCAGGATCGTGTCAGCAAAGGCCGCATCGCTGCCTGCGTTGATCCACGACAAAGGCATGTCGCCTGCGCCGAACGCCCAGAATATGTTGTTGGTCAGCTGCAGGTCGCCTGCCTCAAATCGCTGCCGGCTGTCTTCAGTCTTGGAACCGCTGTTATCTACATCTTCAATCTTGATCGCGTAGCCCCCCTCGCTGCTTTGGAAGTCGGTGAAGATGGAGTTGTGGTAGAATCCGCCGGTGTTGTCGCGAAAGATGAGCATCTGAGCCTGGTCGGATTCCGGTTGGCTACCCACGCCCGCGCCTGCGTACGTAGCATTGTAGATGGTCGGCATAGCGTAGGGTGTAAAGTGCTCGTCGCCGCCGGCGCCGTCCATCTCGGCCGCCGCTCCGGCCTTGTCCGTACCCTGCAACACGAACCAGAACTGCCCGTTGCCGCGCCAGCCCTGGTCCCAATCTACAGCGTCGTCCGAGTTGAAGGCCGACACGAAGTACTTCAGGTTGACTGTGCCCCCAAAAAACTCCACCCCGTCGTCGCCCGATGCGAAGGCTTCGATGTACTCAAGCGTGGTGCCGCTGCCTACGCCGCCGAGCGTCAACCCTTGGATCTCGTTGCCATCGGATTCGCCGATGTTGATTCCCGTATGCCGAATGGAGACGTAGCGCATCACGCCGGAGTTGTCTGCGTCGTTGCTGCCGCCGTACTCGGCGCGCGTATCGCCTTCCAGCAAGATCTCATTGACGCCCTCAATCTCCTTGTAATCGCCCGCATCATCGCCGGGATTGTTGGTGCCCGCATGACCCAAAATGACGATGCCGCCCCAGTATCCGCGATCCTCGTATGTAAGCAGATCTGCGGTCGTCAGGTTGTCTTGTATGGAGGTGAAGATGATAGGATGTGTCGCCGTTCCCTCGGCGAAGATTTTGCCGCCGCGGGCGATGACCAGGGCGGCCGCATCGGTTCCACTCGCATCATCGGCCTTGATCACCGTGCCCGCCTCGATATGAAGCTCCGCACCGTCCTCAACGATCACCAGTCCACTTAGGTAGTACGTGGTGTCCGCGCTCCAGAGAACGCGATCATTTTCGTTGATGCTGGCATCCGTGACGATTGCAAGAGGCCGGGCGTCCAGATCGGCGCTGGGCTGCACAAAGTAGCCAAGGTGATCCAGTGCTGACCAGCCATTTGCCCAATTGGAACGGCCAAAGGCACCGATGAAGTCGGTGGCCAAGAAGAAGTCATCGTCTTCGGGATAGGTGGCCCTGGGAAGCATAAAGGCTGGGCTTTGCGGGGCAGGACGCGGGTCCAGTTCTCCCGAGGGTGCCGTGTCGCGCTCAATGCTGCGGAGCATGGGGTCCACCATGCCTTGGTTGCCGTTGGCCGTGAAGTATGCGAGCACTTGTGCCGCGAATGCTGCATCAGATGTGTTGATCCATGTAGCCGGATCGCTGCCCTGGCCGAATGCCCAAAAGATGTTATGCGTGAAGCCCAGGTCTCCTGCTTCAAAGCGTTTGCGGCTATCCTCGGTCTTGGTACCGGTATTGTCCAAATCCTCAATCCTGAGTGCGTAGCCACCTTCGCTGGTATGAAAGTCGGTGAAAATGGAGTTGTGATAGAAGCCGCCAGAATTGTCACGGAATATCAGCATCTGGCCCTGGTCCGATTCAGGCTGCGCGCCAACGCCCGCACCAACATAGGTGACATTGTAGATGGTCGGAATAGCAAAGGGCATAAAGTGCTCGTCGCCTCCGGCGCCGTCCATCTCGGCCGCCGCTCCGGCCTTGTCCGTGCCCTGCATTACGAACCAGAATTGCCCTTTGCCACGCCAGCCCTGATCCCAGTCTACCGCATCATCGGAGTTGAAAGCGGATATGAAGTACTTGAGATTCACGGTGCCCCCAAAGAATTCCACCCCGTCGTCGCCCGATGCGAAGGCTTCGATGTACTCAAGCGTGGTGCCGCTGCCTACGCCGCCGAGCGTCAACCCTTGGATCTCGTTGCCATCGGATTCGCCGACGTTGATTCCCGTATGCCGAATGGAGACATAACGCATCACGCCGGAGTCGTCTGCGTCGTTGCTGCCGCCATATTCCGCGCGCGTATCGCCTTCCGGCAGGATCTCATTGACGCCCTCAATCTCCTTGTAGTCACCCGCATCATCGCCGGGATTGTTGGTGCCCGCATGACCCAAAATGACGACGCCGCCCCAAAGGCCGCGATCCTCGTACGTCAAGAGGTCCACGGTTGAGATGTTGTCTTGAATGGAGGTGAAAATGATGGGCCGCGTGGGCGCACCCTCGGCATAGATCTTGCCCCCGCGGGCGATGACCAGTGCCGAGGCGTTCACCCCGATGCCGTCTTGCGCCTTGATGACTGTGCCCGCATCGATATGCAGTTCAGCACCGTCCTCAACGATCACCAGGCCGTCAAGAACGTAGACATTGCTGGCCGACCAGCGGACCATATCGCCGGCATTGATGCTGGCGTCGGTGATGGCCACCATCGGTCTGGACTCCACAGGATCTTGGCCAAGCGTATCCTGCACCCCAAGGCAGGCCATGCCCAGCAGCAAAAGCGCGTAAGTGGTATAAGGCTGTTTCATTACGGTAGTGTGAGGTTTGTAAAGCAAGGTTAAGCGCGGGTTAATGATTTGGTAACAAGGCTCCAAAACAGTAAAAGGCAGCTTTCGCTGCCTTTCTGTCGCCCGATAAGCGGGCCGAAACGGATGTTGCACCGGGCGGTTGGCCTGGCCAAGGTTGCATGCGCTCAGTCAAGCAGATAGTTGATGCCGATAGAGAAGATGCGAGCCCGCGAGTAGTAGATGTAGTTGTACTCCTGGCCTTTGTAAGTCTGAATCTGGCGAGTGTCAGAGCCCAGCAGATTGGTTGCAGTGAGTTTGAGTCGAAGATTGCCTGAAAGGTTTTGCGACAGTGTTGCGGTGAGGTCGCCGCGCGCCTTTTCAAATACATCCGGCGTTGCGCCCTGCGTCACCGCAAGGAGGCGGTCCCCAAAGACGGTGTAGAAGATGCTGACGGTCGTGCCCGTGTCGTAGTTCTCGTATCCGGCGCTCAGGTTGAGCAGAAAGGGCGACTGCCCTTCCAGTGAACGCGTAGTCGAAGCCTCCGCGTCGGAGGCACGGATGATGACCAGCTCGTCTTCGGGAATATCCACCGTAGACTGCACCAGCGAAAAGTTGCCGCCTACCGAGATGTGCTTCAAAACGGGAGTCTGCAGCCAGCTGTCGAGTCGCTTGCGCGCCTCAAACTCTGCGCCGTACACGCGGGCATGATCCACATTCTGGAAGGACACGAAGCGCCCTTCGCCCACATTCCGCAGCACACGTTCGATAGGTTGGTCGAAAGCCTTGTAGAATGCGCTGGCCGCGACGATTTCGCCGGGCCGTACAAACCACTCCCAGCGCAGATCAAGGTTGGTGATGAGCGTCCTGTTGAGCTGTGGATTGCCTTCTTGGATATCGCCGCCGACGAAGTTGAAGCTCTGGAACGGTGCCAACTCACGGTATGTTGGCCGGGCCAGCGTACGGGTGGCCGCCGCGCGCAGATTCATGTTGTCCGACAAGGAAACGATAAGGTTGAGCGACGGCAAAAGATCGGTCTGATCCAGTGTGCCGAGCCGCTGGTCGTCCGGCAGGCTTTCGTCAAAGCTCTCAGTGATGATTTCTGTGTCCTCCACGCGCACGCCGCCCACTACCTTGAAGGTTGTGTTCAAGGGAAGCTCCAGCATCAGATAGCCGGCCCTGACGCTGCGCGTAGCGTCGTAATTGGCCCGTGCAGGAGAATTTTCGGCGATGTACAGCCCGGCATTGAAGGCTGTGATTGCGCCTACTTCGATGGTGTCCTGGACGCCTAGGTTGTCAGGGTCGAAGTAGCCGTCTACGTCGCCTTCAAAGTCTCTGAAGTCGATCTCGCGGCCTTCCACATATTCGAAGCGGCGCTGGCGGAAGTCTCGCTTGGAGTTGTCCAGTGCGCCGCCCAGCTTGAGTTTGGCGCGCAATCCGTTCCACTGGCGGAAGGGAATGGAAAAGTCCAGGATGGCCCCGCGGGTGTGCTCGTTCAGGTCGCGGAAATACCGCTGCGGCGGCGGCGCATTGCCTCCCCCCAGCGTATAGGTGGTATCCAGCGTGCCGCCGGTAGTCTGAATGTTCTGCACGGACGAGAAAAAGCGCAAATCCGGCTCCGACTGCCCGTTGCGCGCAGCAGAGAGCTTCCACTCGATCTGGAACGGCTTAAGCCAGTGATCTCCGCGCAGCTGCAAGCTACCCAGGGCCCGCTCTTCGTAATCAAGCGAGCGCGTAATGAAAGTGGCCGCGCTGTTTTGATCGCGGAAGCCGCCAAGGAAGACCGCCTCGCTGGTGCCGCTCTGCGTGCGAAGGAACGACAGGGCGATCTCGTGATTGCTGCCGGGCTGATAGGCCAGCGAGCCCAAAGCGCCCCAGTTGACCTGGTCCGTGCCGCGCGTGTTGGCAAAGGACGGGGCTTCCAGCGAGTCAGCCCGAGTGATCTGTCCGAGGTCTGGATCCGGGCCGAAGTATGTGTTGGATGTCAGGTTGTCCACGCCGGATACATCACCGCCTGTAAGCTGCCACTGGCTATAGATACCGTCGTCATAGTAGCTGTAGCTGCGTCCGTACGTAAGGCTTCCCGTGACGCCTAATGGGTTGCCGAAGAGTTGTGCTCGCGTGCCGATGGCGCTGGAAAAACTGTAATTCAGTGGCACGGTTGTGTGGCTGGGCGTCATCACGCTGTTGAACGCCCCTGCAAACACATTCAGCGAGTCCGCACGGGCGGTCCGGTCTTCGTTCGTTACGCCGGGCCGCAGGTCCCGCAAGTCGCGCTCCGTAGGCAGGTCGTCTTCAGGGTCCTTGTCCGCCAGGATATCCGGCAGATCGCGCATGCCATCATCGCGTCCAAGCCAATCGGTGCTGCTGCCCTGGTAGGACAAAAAAGCGTCGTTGCCGCTGGCCAGATCGTCATAGCCCATCGTTGCCGACAGCTGCAACGTAAAGCGGTCAGGGAAAGTCTTGGTGCTTATATCCACCAGGCCGCCGCTGAAGTCGCCGGGCTTGTCGGGCGTGAAGGTCTTCAGGGTGACGATGTTGTCCAAAAGCGCCGCAGGGAAGAGATCCAGCTGAACGGCTTTCTTGTCGGGATCAGCGCTCGGCAAGGTGGAGCCGTTTAGCGTGGTGTTGGCATAGCGATCTCCTAGCCCGCGTATGTACACGTAGCGCCCGCCGACCACGGATGCCCCGGTAACCTTGGTCATGGCAGCGGCTGCATCGCCTGAACCGGAGCGGCCGATTGCCTCGGCGCTGATCGCGTCACTTACGGCGACTGCCTTGGTACGTTCGCGCAAGAGGCTGGCTTCGGTGTTGCGCAGCGCCGCGGCCTCCACCACCACTTCTTCCACAGCAACGGCTTCAGGGTAAAGTGTGATGTCTATTTGCGTGGTGGCACCAGGCTCCACTTGTGCATTCTGCACGACAACGGTGTTGTAGCCGATGTAGCTGTATTCCAGCTGGTATGTGCCGGCTGCAACGCGAATCTTGTAGCGTCCGTTGAGGTTTGTGGCGCTGCCGATCAGCGTGCCTTCAATGCGGACCGCGGCCCCGATCAGCGTTTCCCCGCTTTCGCCATCAACCAGCACGCCCGCAATTGTGCCGACTTCGGTGGATGACACGGTATCTTGTCCAAGTGCTGCGTAGTGCAGCAATAGCGTGCTCAAGGTCACGCAGACCAGCCCGGAAAGGCGCAGCCTAAAAGATATTGGCATTGGTTAGGATTAGCGTTGCACTCGCCACAAAATTACGGCTACATCGCACGCGACTGGCTGAGCGCATGTTACTGAACGGTTATTAATTTGATGAAGGATTCAAATAGTGTT
Source organism: Rhodothermales bacterium (assembly GCA_951812585.1). Classification (GTDB taxonomy): domain Bacteria; phylum Bacteroidota; class Rhodothermia; order Rhodothermales; family Bin80; genus JAAXGV01. The sequence continues at coordinate 2,517,987 of OX638318.1, forward strand.
AAGATTGCTTTACATTCGATGGGTGCGTGGGTGCACTCGGGCCTTCGTGCTGAGTCTTTCGTACGAGTTGCCAAATCCGGGCCGAGTTGCCCACGCTGGGGTATGTGACTGTGCGTGGAACCTAATCCGTGGCATTTCGTTAACAGACGCACAGGATGGCCTCCCAGGGTTTCGTTCAGCCGATGTCCAGCGTGCAAGTCCCAGCCATTGATGTTCAGCCTGTGGTATCCGCCAACGGAGCGGTTGCCGCACAGGATTCGGTGCAGAACCTGGACGATACCAGTCTTTATTTCAACCGGGAGCTCAGCTTGCTGGATTTTCAGTACCGCGTGCTGGAAGAAGCCCAGGACAAGCGCAATCCACTACTGGAGCGGCTCAAGTTTCTATCTATTGTTGCTTCCAACCTGGACGAGTTCTGCATGGTGCGGGTGGGCGGTCTGAAGAAGCAGATTGCTGGGGGCGTGACCGATCCCGCGCCGGACGGGATGACACCCTCAGAGCAACTGGTTGCCGTACGGGACGGTGTCCACCGCCTGATGGAGCGGGCCCATGCATATCTGCAAGAAACGCTGGTGCCGGACTTGGCGCGCGAGGGTGTATTCATCGTCAATTATGAGGAGCTCTCTGCGTCAGCGAAGGCGAAGGCGGCGCGGGTGTTCGAGTTGTCCATCTTTCCGGTGCTGACGCCGCTGGCATTTGATTCTGCGCACCCATTTCCGCATATCTCCAACCTTAGTCTGAACTTGGCCGTCCTTATTGAGGATGATCACGGCAACGAGCGGTTTGCGCGCGTCAAGGTGCCGGGAACGATCAGCCGGCTGCTGCCGGTTTCGCGGCGCACCGGGGTCACCTCAGGGAATGGAAAGCGGCGCACCGAGGAAACCTATGTATGGGTCGAGCAGGTTATTGCAGCCAACCTGCAGGCGCTCTTCCCAGGGATGCGCGTAGTGGAGGCCCATCCATTCAGGCTTACGCGCAACGCCGACATGGTCATTCAGGAGTTGGAAGCGGACGACCTGTTGGAGACGATGGAAGAAGGCGTTCGGCAGCGGCGCATGGGATCTGTGCTGCGCCTGACGGTCAACAGTGACATGCCCAGGCGTATTCGGAGCATTCTGTTGGACAACCTGGAAGCGGATCAGAGCGACTGTTACGTTGTGAACGGTTCACTCGGGTTAAGCAGCCTGATGGGTGTGCACGAATCCTCCGAACGATTCGACCTGAAGGATACGCCCTTTGTGCCTTTTACCGGGCACCGGCTAAAGGCGGAAACCCGGGATGGCGATGTCTTTTCCGCCATTCGGATGCAGAACCACATGGTGCATCATCCCTACGACAGCTTTTCTCCGGTCGTAGACTTCTTGCAGTCGGCCGCGGAAGATCCCGCCGTCTTGGCCATCAAGATGACGTTGTACCGCGTCGGCTCGAACTCGCCGGTGGTGAAGGCGCTGTTGAGGGCGCGCGAGAATGGCAAACAAGTCGCGGTTTTGGTGGAGCTGAAGGCCCGCTTTGACGAGGAGAGCAACATCAGCTGGGCGAAAGTTCTAGAGCGCGAGGGTGTGCATGTCATCTACGGCCTTATTGGACTGAAGACGCACTCCAAGATCGCTCTGGTGATACGCAAGGAGCGGGACCAAATTCAGCGGTACCTGCACCTGTCCACGGGCAATTACAATGCTGTCACAGCCCACATCTACGAGGATATCGGCTTCTTCACCTGCGATGAGGTGATCGGCGTGGATGCCACGGACCTCTTCAATTTTCTCACGGGGTATTCCGAGAAGCGGGACTATAGCAAGCTCCTGGTAGCGCCGATAAACCTGCGCGCTCGGTTTGAGGAGCTAATTACGCGCGAGATCCAGCACCAGCGCGAGGGCCGCAAGGGGCATATGATCCTGAAGACCAATGCCTTGGTCGACAAGCCGATGATCAAGCGGCTGTACGAAGCCTCTCAGGCAGGCGTCCGTATCGATCTTATTGTGCGCGGCATTTGCTGTTTGCGGCCGGGCATTCCCGGCATTAGCGACAACATTACGGTCACCAGCATCGTCGGGCGATTCCTGGAGCACAGCAGGATCTACTATTTCAACAATGGCGGCAGCGAGGAGATTTACCTGGGCAGTGCGGATCTTATGCCGCGCAACCTCAATCGCCGCATTGAACTTCTCTTTCCTATCGCCGACAAGGATATCATCCGCTACTTGCGCGACCAGGTTTTACGAACGTACCTGATTGACAACGTCAAGGCGCGCAGGATGCAGTCCGATGGTTCCTACCGTCGCATCAAGGCCGCGGCCGGAGAGGAACAGGTATGTGCGCAAGAGCATCTTTTGGAGCTGCGGGCGGCGTGGACCGAGGCCGAAAAGGAGCACCCATGGGAGCTGTTCTAGAGTGTCCGCTCTAGAGTGGCCGCCGCTGCGCTTTCATGCTGATGCTGAGCGCAGCCCTGTCCAAGTTTCTTGAGGAGTATCGCAGAATGTACGGTCACAGCTGCGACCAGCGTGTTCCCGTCATGTGGGCGGTTGGGTTCGCACCCGGACGCACGGGCACGCCTGAGCCGCCCCGCCGCGTCGTAGTAGCAGCGAGGGTTCGTACCCGGACGCATGGGTGCGCCCACAACCCGCAGTGGCGTGGGGGCCGCCTACGGATATAAGCGATGCGTCTGCCAGGAATCGGCAGTGCGCTCAAAAACCAGGCGGTCGTGCAGGCGGTTGGCTTGGCCCTGCCAGAACTCAATGCGCGCAGGCGCGACGCGCCAGCCGCCCCAAAACGGGGGAACCGGCACCAGCTGCCCCGCAAAGCGCTGCGAAATCCGCCGAACGCGCGCTTCCAGGGCCGGTTTGTCCGCCAGCACGGTGCTCTGCCTGCTCGCCCAGGCCCCGATCTGGCTGTTGCGGGGCCGCGTAGCAAAGTACACTGCAGATTCTTCGGCGCTCAGCCTGCGGGCCGACCCTTCGATGCGCACCTGCCGCTCCAGCGGCATCCAGTGCAGCACAAGCGCGGCGCGCGGGTTGTCTTCCAGCTCTTTTGACTTGCGGCTGCCAAAGTTGGTGAAAAACACAAAGCCGCGCGGATCAAACTGCTTCAGCAGCACCATCCGAGCCGAGGGGTGTCCCCTTGATGTACTGGTGGCCAGCATCATCGCTTCAGGCATGTCGATGCCTGCCTCTTCAGCTTGGCGAAACCATGCCCCAAAAAGCGCGATAGGATCGCACTGCGCTGTGCCCGGAGGCAAGCTCTTCGCAGCTTTACCTGCGTCTACGCGTAGCGTACGATCAGAATTGATCAGGGTCATCAGAGCTTTGCGGCGCTGAACACACAATCTGGGCCAAATGGTATCGCAGTCCAACCACATCCGTGCGGATGTGGTTCATACCGTGCCTGGCGGATCCCAGGATTGCTAGAAGTACTCAGGGACAAAATGCTGCGTATCCATGGGCGGTCGCACATAGCCTGCGTCCTCCTGCAATGGCGGCAGGCTGATCGGGGGCGGCTTGACCTCTTCAATCGGTATCTGACTCAGGAGGTGGTATATGCAATTGAGGCGCGCCCGCTTCTTGTTGTCGGCATTGACAATAAACCAGGGTGATTCCGGCGTGTCCGTGTAGAGCATCATCTGGTCCTTGGCCTGAGAGTAGTCGCGCCACCGGCCCCGCGCGTGCAGATCCATCGGGCTGATCTTCCAGCGGCGAGTGGGGTCGTCAATGCGCCGCTGTAACCGACGCTCCTGCTCTTCTGCACTCACCGAGAACCAGTACTTGATCAGCTTGATTCCAGAGCCGATCAGCATGCGCTCGAAAGAAGGACATGTCCGCAAGAATTCCATGTACTCGAACGGCGTACAGAAGCCCATGACTCGCTCAACGCCCGCACGGTTGTACCAGCTGCGATCAAACAGCACCATTTCACCGGCTGCGGGCAAATGTTGCACATAGCGCTGGAAGTACCACTGCGTCCTCTGCCGATCATCGGGCTTGTCCAAAGCCACCACCCGGCAAACCCGTGGATTCAGCGGCTGCGTGATACGCTTGATTGTACCGCCCTTGCCAGCTGCATCGCGGCCCTCAAAAAGCACGCACACCTTGAGTCCCTCGGTGCGGACATAGCGCTGGAGCATAACCAGTCGAAGGGAAAGCAGCGACAACTCTCGCCTGTAGCGCTTCTTCGAGAGCCTGGGAGCCGCGGACCCGGTATCTTCCGGGGGCGGGACGGTCGTGTGATCATCCATGTTGTCTAAGGGTTTGTGAACTTCCCCTTGGCTGCGCGCACGGGTGGAACACGAGCCTTGCTATCTTGTGAGACTGCAACTTATTGCGCAGCACCGAACAAGGTCCCATGAGCCAAAAGGAAAATAAGAACCGCGGTCGAACTTTCGGCTTTGACACCCGCATGCTGCATGCGGGTCATATACCGGACGCCACCACAGGTGCGCGGGCCGTACCGATCTATCAGACGACATCGTACGTCTTCGACAGCGCCGATTATGCCGCGCAGCTCTTTGATCTGAAGCAGTACGGCAACATATACACGCGCATAAACAATCCAACGACAGCGGTTTTTGAAGAGCGGATGGCGTCGCTGGAAGAGGGCGCAGGCGGCGTCGCGACCGCGAGCGGCATGGCGGCGCAGCTCACCACCATGATGACGCTCTTGGAGCCGGGCGACGAAGTGGTGGCTTCGCAGCACCTTTACGGAGGCACGATGACGCAGTTTGTGCATACGTTTCGCAAACTGGGGGTCACCGCCCGATTCGTGGATCCGAACGACTTCGACGCCTGGGAAGCAGCGATCACGCCGCAAACGAAAGCCCTTTACGGCGAAACCATCGGAAACCCGCAAGGCAGCGTGCTCGACATCGCGCGGCTGGCGGCACTCGGCAGTGCCCATTACCTGCCGGTCATCATCGACAACACGTTTGCAACCCCGTATCTGTGCCGGCCCCTGACCCATGGAGCCAACATCGTGGTGCATTCCGCCACGAAGTTCATTGGGGGACACGGCAATTCCATCGGCGGGGTCATCGTTGAATCTGGTGAATTTGACTACGCCCACTACGGCAGCATAGCCGATCCCTCGCCTTCCTATCACAACCTGCGGTTCTACGACACTTTTGGACACCATGCCTTCCTGATGAAGGCGCGCGTGGAGACGGTGCGCGACACGGGAGCCTGCCTCTCGCCCTTCAATGCGTTCCTGATGATCCAGGGCCTCGAAACGCTCTCGATGCGGATGGATCGTCATGTGGAGAATGCCCAGGATGTGGCCTCCTACCTGGAACAGCACCCCAAGGTGGACTGGGTCGCCTATCCAGGCCTTGAGAGCAGCCCCTACCATGCACTTGCTGCCAAATACTTGCCCAAAGGCGCAGGCAGCGTATTTTCGTTCGGCCTGCGCGGCGAAGGCGGCGCAGTGCGTGCCAAGGGGAAGACTTTTATCGAGTCATTGAATCTGTTTTCACATCTTGCCAACGTAGGCGATGCGCGCAGTCTGGTTATTCATCCGGCATCGACCACACACCAGCAGCTCTCAGACGCGGAGCTTGTGGCCAGCGGCATTGGTCCGGGCATGATCCGACTGTCTGTTGGACTGGAAACGAAAGAGGATTTACTATGGGACCTGGATCAGGCCTTGCATGTGATCTGACCCTGAACTCGGTGCTGACGCCTGAGCTCAAGGCAAAGTACCAGGATCAGGACACCGTGCGCCGCGTGCTTGGAAGGACGCGCACCATCGCGATGGTGGGGCTGTCTACGCACCGCCAGAAGGCTAGCTTTTTTGTTGCAACGTACTTGGGCTCGCACGGCTTTCGCGTCATACCCGTGCATCCCAAGGCGAAAGAGATCCTGGGCGAGAAGGCCTATCCCACGCTCCTGGACATCAAGGACCCGGTCGATCTGGTCGTGATCTTCCGTCCGGCCCACGAAGCGCCGCGCTACGCACGGCAGGCCGTGGTAATCGGTGCCAAAGCATTCTGGCTGCAGCTACGCATCGTCAGCGAAGAAGCCGCCCAGATCGCGGAAGCAGGCGGCCTTACGGTTGTGATGGATCGATGCGTTAAGATGGAGCACGGCCGCTATGACGGCACGATGCATTTCGTTGGGATGAACACCGGGATTCTCACGGCGCGCCGGGCCCGACGCTGGCTCCCTTCCTAGTCAGGCGTGACGGGGATCACGTACCGCGGTGAAACGAGCGCCGTATCCTTTACATACTCCACGACTTGGGCCAAGCGGTTGACTTCGGGGTGAAACACGGTCACTGCTTTGCAGGCCCGAGCACCTTCGGACTCCCACGCATGCTCTACGGTCTTGACCTTTCCAGCCGCAAGGGGACCGACTGCATCCATCCTGGGCAGCATGGCCGGCGCGTCCATTACGTTGCTGTGCGTTACGGCGCCGCTGTGTGATGCTACGTAGATCTCTGCGATCGGACTGTGCTCGGCGATGCGCCTGAGACGCGCATTGATGTCGTCTTCGGTCCAGCCAGCATTTCCTGCACTGGCGATAAACGCTGCTGCCAGCATGCAGTGCACGGCCATCTGCTGCGACAGGATGGCTTCAAAGATGACGTGCACCTCGGGAAGTCGGGTCGTGAAGGAGGACTCGAGCAGCTCCGGCTCACCGAATACACCCAAAACAGCTGTCATCACAGGGGAGGCGTACGTATCGGTAAGCAGTCCCTGCTCTTCAAACGCCAGCGCATTTCCGACCTGAACGATGCGCGGTTTGTCAACCCCATTGACGCCGACATACTTGAAGATCTGCCAGTCAATCTCACGAACCTGGGCTTCCTGCGCCACGACGGCGTTTGCCCCTATTGGCTCTTGGAGCAGCGAATAGAAGGCAGACGCCTGCTTCTGCACCTTAGGGTCTGGGCTGAAGGCAAACGGCACCAGCTCACCATCATCATCGCGCACATTGGTCAGATACACATGCCCCGTCTCATCGGTGATCCATAGCTCGTCCAAGACCGTGGATGCCGCGACAGATTCCAGGATCGTAATCACCTGGCTCGGGCTGCACCCTGCGGCCTCAGCAGCTACGACCAAATGGGCCGCGATGCGGGCCTGGCCGGTCATCTGACGATCCAGCATCTCATCGAGGGACTTAGCGATAGTGGCTAGTGACAACTTGCCCATAGTCTCATAGTCTACTGGGTAGCGTGGCAGGAAGGTGCGCAGGGTACGGACTGGACTGCATCCGCCGTACGTACTAATGCACTCAACCTGCTAAATTACGAATAATGACGAGACAGGTTCAAACCATGCTCATGCGCACTTCGCTCTATTGGGGACTCATTCTTCTTCTCGCGCCCGGCACTGCTAAAGCGCAGCCGATGCTCGGCTTCACAGATCAAGGTGCAGCGGCGCAGCGCGCGCTGGAACAGCAGTTTGACGCGCTGCTGAGCACCGACAATCTCCGCACTTGGATGCGGCAGATGACCACCAAGCCGCAGCATGTCGGATCGCCGCACGCCAAAGCCAATGCGGAATTCATGGTATCGCTGTTCACCGCGTGGGGCTACAAAGCCGAACTCGCGGAATACCATGTCCTGTTGCCCACGCCCTTGGAGCGACATGTGGAGATGCTGGAGCCCGAACCCTTTGTGGCGAAGCTCATAGAGCCAGACCTCGAAGAGGATGCCACCTCAGCGATCCGCGAAGACCGGCTGCCCCCGTACAATGCGTACGCCGCCGATGGAGATGTGACCGCGCCGCTTGTATATGTCAACCAGGGACTGCCCCGGGACTACGAAGTCCTGAGGCAACATGGCATCGATGTGGTCGGCAAGATCGTCATCGCCCGGTACGGGGGCTCGTGGCGCGGCCTGAAGCCGAAGCTCGCGGCCGCGCGTGGCGCTGTAGGATGCATCCTGTACTCCGACCCGCGGGATGATGGGTACTTTCAAGGCGATGTCTACCCCAAAGGTCCTTATCGCATGGGGTACGGCACGCAGCGAGGGTCCGTGTTGGATATGCCGCAGTTCCCGGGTGATCCGCTCACGCCCGGCTACGGTGCGACGCCCGATGCCGAGCGGCTGCCGCTCGAGGAAGCGCAAGGCCTGATGCCTATCCCGGTGTTGCCAATCGGGTACGCGGATGCGGAGCCGCTGCTAAGGGCATTGGAGGGGCCCGTGGCACCCGCCGCATGGCGCGGCGCGCTGCCGCTGACGTACCACATCGGGCCGGGCCCCGCACGCGTGCACCTGAAGCTCAGGTTTTCGTGGGATATCGTGCCTGCGTACAATGTTATCGCGGTGATGGAAGGCAGCACGTACCCGGACGAATGGGTGATCCGGGGCAATCACCGCGACGGATGGGTTTTCGGAGCCGCAGACCCGATTAGTGGCATGGTAGCCGTGATGGAGGAAGCACGCGCTGTGGGCGTGCTCGCTCAGGAAGGCCAGCGACCAAAACGCACGATCGTTTATGCAGGCTGGGACGCGGAAGAACCAGGCCTGCTGGGCTCTACCGAATGGGCCGAGCATAACGCGTCAACGCTGCGTGAAAAGGCCGTCATTTATATCAACTCGGACGGCAACGGGCGCGGCTTTCTGAGCGCCGGGGGATCGCATACGCTTGAGCGCCTTGTCAATGAGGTGGCGTCCACGGTTACCGACCCGCAAACGGGCGTGATGGTCAAAGACCGCCTGCGCGCCAGGCGCAGGGTGGCAGGCGACGCCGAAGTCGGCGCTCAGGGCGATTTGCGTATTGCTCCGCTGGGCTCAGGATCGGACTACTCCCCGTTTTTACAGCACCTTGCGATTGCATCGCTCAACATCGGCTTCGGCGGCGAGAATGGCGGCGGCTCATACCATTCGGCTTATGACTCCTACGATCACTACACACGTTTTCAGGATCCGGGATTCGCCTATGGCAGGGCACTGGCGCAGGTGGCTGGACGCCTTACGCTGCGCATGGCCAACGCGGAAATACTGCCGCTGCGAATGGACAACTGGGTTTTTCAGGTGCAGAAGTATGTGACGGAGCTGTCGGAGCTGATCACCACGATGCGTGAAGAGACCCAGCGCCACAACAGTCTCCTGGACGCGGGTGCCTTCACGCTGGCCAGCGACCCGCGCAAGTCGTTTGTGGCACCGCTTGCCAAAGACCCTGTACCGCACTTGAATCTTGCACCCCTCCACAACAGCCTCGCTGCGGTAACCGAAAGTGCCCAAGCATTCGACGCTGCCATGGAGACCTACGGCAACCGTTTGAGTCAGGAACGAAAACAGGCACTCAATGGCTTGCTCATGCAGCTGGAACGCGCCATGTCACGCGACGAAGGGTTGCCCGGCCGTCCATGGTACCGGCATCACATCTATGCCCCGGGCCTGCTCACCGGATACGGCGTAAAGACGCTACCGGGGGTCCGGGAAGCCATCGAATCGCGCGATTGGGTTGAGGCGGAGCAGCAGGCGGTGATTGCTGCCGGCGTTCTGGATCGTGTCTCCGACCTGCTGACGCGCGCACGGGCGATCTTGGAAGGGGCATGAGCGCGCGCCTGAGTGCCAAGGCGGCGCACGTTCAGCGCGTCTTGCGGGACTACGGCTTTGAGGTTCGCGTGCGCGAACTCAATGTTTCCACACGCACAGCAAAAGAAGCGGCTGCTGCAATAGGGTGCGCCGAGGGTCAGATCGTCAAGTCGCTGCTCTTCAAAACACGCAGCGGAGGGATGCCCGTCCTTGTGTTGGCCAGCGGCACCACACGCGTGGATACCAGAAAGCTGCGGGCGCTAATAGGTTCGAAGATTGGCAAGGCGAATGCGGACTTCGTGCGCAGGCATACGGGGTACGCCATCGGCAGCGTGGCACCGGTAGGACATCCTGCGCCGCTGAGGACCTTTGTGGACCGTACGCTGCTCCGCCACGACTGCGTGTGGGCCGCGGCGGGAACGCCGCACGCCGTGTTTGCCTGTTCGCCAGCATTCCTTGAGAGGCTCGGCACGGTGGCGGACCTCAAGCAGGATTCAGCGCCATAAGCAGCTGCACGCCACGCAGAACCAGGTGCGGATCAATGTGGTCAATGGTGTCCACATGTTGCGCCAAGAACGCATGCCAGCCCCCGGTAGCGACCACGATGCGCTGCGCTCCGAGCAATGGGGTGAGGCGGTCTATGCTTCTCTGGACACGGTCAGTGAGGCCATGCAGCAGACCAGATTGCAGCGCCTCCGTCGTGGAAGCCCCGACCGCAGAAGGCGCAGTCATCTCCGTGATGGGTGGCAGCGCTGCCGTGCCTTGGGTCAGTGCACGGCCTTCCAGGTCGGGTCCCGCGCTGATCGTCCCGCCCAGATAGGCGCCGTCCTGCACGACATCAATCGTGAGCGCGGTGCCTGCATCAATCACGATCATGGGCTGTCCCTTCCCGTAATGGTGCCAAGCCGCGGCGGCCGCGGCGAGGCGGTCTGCGCCCAGCGTCTCCGGAGTCTGGTATGCCAGCGCAAAAGGAAGCATCAAGGACGGGCCGACATCCAGCACCGGGGCCGGCGTGATCTCGCGCAGCCGTGCGTGCAGGCGTCGGTGGATTACGGGTACTACGCTGGCGATGCCGATACGCGCCGCGTGTTGCGCCTTGAGGTCCGTTTCCAGCATTGTTTCCCATCCATCAGCCCAGGCGTGCTGCAGCTGTGCCCCGGTGAAGTGTGCAGCCTTGATCCTGCTATTGCCTATATCGACGGTGAGCCACATGCTAAGCGGGCGCTATTGCAAGCTCTAAGTCGCCGGCGTGAATGAGGCGTTCGCCGGCCGGGGTCCGTAGCCGCAGGGCTCCTGTAGTGGCAACGCCCAGTGCGGTGCCGGTGACAGGGGGTGGGCCCTTCACATGCACCGTGAGTCCCAAGCTCTGCATGTGCCGCATGTAGTCCGAACAGATGCCGGCGGGTCGCTGATGCATCGTTGCCAAACGACGTTCGAGGCTGGCCAGCATGCGGGCCATCAGGGGCGCGCGCGGGACCGGGCGGCCCATCTCCAGCAGCATAGACGTTGCGTGCGGCTCCAGCGCGGGCGGGAATATGCGCTGGTTGACGTTCAGGCCAATCCCTAGCACGACCACGGTTGCGTCTCCTGTCCCAAGGGAGGATTCAAGTAGCATTCCGCAGCACTTGCGTCCAGCGAGCATAATGTCATTGGGCCATTTGACGGCAACCGGCAGTGCTGCATCCGTTTGTTGCAGCGCGTCGACGACCGCTACGCTGGCGCTCAAGGTGATCAGGCCCAGATGGGACAGTTCAAGGCGCGGACGCAGCACGATAGAAAACAGGAGATTCAAGCCGGGGGCCGCCTCCCAGCGCCGCCCCAGGCGACCGCGCCCCCTGTGCTGGTACTCCGCCAAAACGACGCTGCCCTGGGCCGCGCCCGCTTCCGCCCACGCCAGGGCCTGTGCATTGGTTGAATCCACTTCAGTGTAGGTACGCAGCGCACGTCCGAACTGCTGTGTGGTGAGCAGGGCCTGAATCTCTGCTGCCAGCGTGCTCATCCGACCACTGCGTCCGAGGGGGTCTGCGTAGCGCGGTGCAATCACGAAGATTCGCTGTTCTCGTACGCGTAAAAGGTCATCATGCGCTCCAGGCTGCGGACCGGGCGCAGGGGCAAGGCCACATCTGTGGCAATATGCAGCTGATGCGGCACCCAGGCACCGTAGCCATCCGGGCGCACCTCCAGGTAATACCGTGTATCTTCCGAGAAGAACAGCGTTCGGCGCTGCCGCCGAATGTACAGGCCGACCACGACGCCCTGATCAACATAGTATCGGGCCTCTCGCACGGGCTGTGGCGCATTGGGTCGCGCGGAGATGGCAATGACCTGCACAGGTCGGTTCCAGCGCATCGTATCGGGAAGAGTTTCGTACAGGAAGTCTTCGGCGAAGCGCGTGCTCAGGTGTGCCGGTTCGGTTTCAATGATTTGTTCCGCCACAGCGTCGACCCGCAGGGTGTTGGCTGGCACGCCGCGGAATCCCGAGGCGACCACGCCGGACTCGTAGTGCGCGACAACCACGGCATCCGACTCCGGGCCCTGGCGTACAATGCGCGCCACCGTGGCCGGCATTTTGCTGCCGATCTGCTGCACAAGGCGGGAATAACGGGTATGCCTTCGTGCATTAACTTCCGCAAAGGCTTGCGGCAGCAGCTCAATGTCTGCGGCGCTGAGCACAGCCAAGGCGCGCGCGGCGTCGGCCTGCTGCGCCGCGGTAGGGGGCTCGGGTCGGGCCGAACAGCAGGGCAGCACCAAAAGGAACACCAGCGTGACCATGTACACCAGGGAGCTTCGCGTAGCGACGCTGGCGGCACAGGCAGCCGCCCGCCTGATTCGAAAGAATGCAGGGCGCGTATCGGGCAATGATGTGCGCGAGAAGGGGTACAATGATCTAGTGACGACTACAGATGAAGCCGCTCAGGCGGCTATCATACGCATATTGATTGAAGCGTTTCCCCAGTACGGGATTCTGGCTGAGGAAGCCACTGGCGGTGCGCCGAGCGGCGTGCCGCGCTGGATCATCGATCCGATCGACGGTACGATAAACTTTACCCATGGTCTGCCTCCCTTTACTGTCAGCATTGCGTTGGAGGTGTTCCGGCAGGTGCAGGTCGGGGTGGTGTTGGAGATTGCCTCTGGGGAGCTTTTCACGGCCATCCGCGGCCAGGGCGCCATGCGCAATGGCGAGCCAATCCAGGTAAGCAATCGGCCGCGACTGGCGCAGTCCCTGATTGCGACGGGGTTTCCGTACAAGGACTTTGGGACTGTTGACCAGTACTTTAAGGTTTTGCAGCACTTTCTGATGGAGTCGCGCGGCGTTCGGCGCTTTGGTGCGGCATCCATGGACTTGGCTTATGTGGCGTGCGGGCTATTCGAAGGGTTTTTTGAGACAGGCCTGCGTGCCTGGGATGTAGCGGCCGGCACGCTCATCGTAACAGAGGCCGGCGGACGCGTCTCCGACCTTAGCGGCAACACCGACATGCTGGAGAGCAGGCAGATCGTGGCATCCAACACATGGGTTCATGAGGAGATGCTGCTGCTGCTCACGCCGCTTCGGCGCGCCTTGTGAACGATTTGCCCTTTCAGTGCGTTTACCGGAACCGACCACTTGACGGACACAAAAGGGAGACTGTTCCGACATCATGAACACAGCAGGGCACGGCTTGCTGGCGGGCAAGAAGGGGGTCATCTTTGGTGCGCTCAACGACAAAAGCATCGCGTGGGCTATTGCTGAGGCAGTTTATCGCGAGGGGGGACGGTTTGCGCTTTCCAATGCGCCGATGGCCCAGCGCCTGGGCACGCTGCAGGAACTCGCACAAAAGACCGACAGTCCGCTCTTGTGGGCGGATGCCACCAGCGACAAAGACCTGCAGGCTGCCTTCGAGGATGCCAAGGCGGCGCTCGGGCCGTTGGACTTTATCGTCCATGCCATCGGCATGGGCGTCAATGTGCGGAAGCGGCGCTCGTACGAACAGCTGAGGTACAACTGGTACATCAAGACACTTGACATTTCGGCGGTGAGCCTGCACCGCATCGTGCATCATGCGCTCGAATGCGGTGCTCTGGCGGATGGCGCGTCCATTGTGGCCTTATCCTACATCGGCGCGCAGCGATCATTCTCCAAGTACCAGGAGATGGGCGATGCCAAGGCGCTTCTGGAGAGCATCGTGCGCACCTGGGGTGCCCGCTTGGGTGCGCGCAAGATACGCATCAACGCGATCTCGCAAAGTCCTACGCGCACCACGGCGGGGCAGGGCATTGCGGGCTTTGATGCAATGTACGAGTATGGCAATCGGCTTTCGCCGCTGGGCAATGCGGATGCGGCCAGCTGCGCTGATTACACGGTGACGCTACTCAGCGACCTGGCGCGCATGGTCACCATGCAGACGCTCTACCATGATGGCGGCTTCAGCAGCATGGGCATTACTGACGAGATCGTTGAAGCACTGAACGCATCGTGAGCCTCGCTCAACGCCCGCGAACCCGGGCTCGCAGGATGGCCGCGGGATTGCCCGTGGCACTGTTGATTCTGGTGCTGGGCATCATTCCCGCGCGTGCGCAGTCCGCGCCTTCGGATCCTGTCGATATGGGGGCGGCGGTTTACTATGTGACAGCCAAGCGGGCGACGGTGTATGCGGAGCCCAACACGCTGCGTCCGTACGTGCAGCTGAGCTTCCGGGAGCCTGTCTTTGTGCTTTCAAGCAGTGACGGCTGGAGCCGGGTGCATACGCAGGATGGAGCATACGGATACGTGCCTGATGCGTCGATCAGCAATGTGTGGATCCGTGTGTCCAAGGTTCGCAAGCGCCTGTTCTTGTACCGCGGCACCCAGTTGATGATGGACTTGGCGGCGGACTTTGGCTTCAACCCGTTTTCGGACAAGGAGAAGCGGGGAAGCGAGGGTGAGCGCAATCACTGGCGCACGCCGGAGGGTGCATTCTACGTAGTCAGTAAGAATCCGCGAAGCCAGTTCTACAAAGCCTTTCTGCTGAATTATCCTAACACAGAAGACGCCGAGCGCGGCCTGGTATCCGGGCTGATTTCGCAGCGCGAGCATGACGCGATCATGGCGGCGGAAAAGGCCTCTAGGGCCCCGCCGATGGGCACGCGCCTGGGCGGGATGATTGAGATTCACGGCGATGGCACGGGGCTTTCCACCAACTGGACGCAGGGTTGCGTCGCAGTCACGAATTCGGACATGGACAAGCTTTGGGGCTGGGTCCAGGAAGGCACGCCGGTGATCATCCACAAATAGCCTGTGTCGGAAGCAAACGCGGTCGTGGCGTACAACACCGCCAACAGGGATCGGCATACGTGCGGCGGTCGCTTGGCAAGGTGGCATCTGAAGAGCTTCAACGAGGCTATTTATCAGCTGGCCGTCCAGTCGGGGGCACGTACGGTGTTGGATGCCGGATGTGGCGAGGGATTCGTTGCGGCCTATTTTGCTCAGCGTAACCCTGTCCTGCAGCTTACCGGCATCGACTGCAGTCCCGAAGCGATTGTCTATGCGCGGCAGCACTTTGGCCAGTTTGCATCCTTTCTTGTGGGTAACGTGCTGCACCTGCCGTATGCGGATGATGCATTCGACGTGGTGGTCTGCAGCGAAGTCCTGGAGCACATTGCGGACTGGGACCGTGCGCTTGCGGAGCTTGTGCGCGTTGCGCGCATGCATGTCGTTGTCACCGTGCCGCACGAGCCCTACTTCAAGATCCTGAATGACGCCGCCCGCGCGGTTGGGTTTTGTCAGGATCCGGGCCATGTGAACTTCTGGAGCGGGACGGCCTTCAGAAAGATGATCAGCGCGCGGTTTTCCAGTGTAGTTTTCCAGCGCAAGCACCTCATCTATCAACTCGCGCTCGGCCGCCTGTAATCTCTGACGCAGCGTTGCCATACGCGCGCGGAATGCTGAAACCTTGTTGATCTGAGTGTGATCTGATCATGGACAGGGGCGTCGCCATACGCGTGCGGGCAGAATGCGCCTGGACGCAGCAGATCAGCAGGCCGCGCGTCATCGCCCAGATGTGCGATCCTTGCGTCACCGCAATCTGCATGGAACCTTGCAGGACGGGTCAGTAAGCATGGCGATGCACGAAGCCCTTCCAGAGGGTCAGCACCATGATCTTGAAGTCGAGTGCGATGCTCCAGTTCTGGATGTAGTACAGGTCGTACTGGATACGCTTGTCCAGGGAGGTGTTGCCGCGCCAACCATTGACCTGGGCCCATCCTGTGATGCCGGCCTTCATCTTGTGGCGCAGCATGTAGCGCGGAATGCGCGTCTTGAACTGATCAATGAAGACCGGTCGTTCAGGGCGCGGCCCCACCACCGACATATCGCCCTTTAGCACGTTGATGAACTGAGGAAGCTCATCCAGGGAGGTGCGCCGAAGGAAACGTCCGAAGGGCGTGGCTCGATCTTCATCAGCCTTGGCCCAGACGGCCCCGGTCTTGGCCTCGGCGTCCACGGGCATTGACCGAAACTTGAGCATGCGGAAGCGCTGTCCGTTCAGGCTCATACGCTCCTGGCGAAACAGCACCGGGCCGGGTGAAGAGAGGCGAACGGCCAAGGCTATGATCATCAGTAGCGGTGCAGTCACCGCAAGAAACACCGCAGAAAACACCACATCGATCACGCGCTTGGCCGTCCGCCGAAAGTCCAATGGCGCTTCGTCCATGATGTGGAGGATGGGCAGGCCATCCACTTCGCTGATGCGGCTGTTGATGATGTCGTACTGCAGGAGGTCCGGCACCAGGCACACATGGACGAGGCGCGTGGCCAGGTCGCTCATGAGGAGTTCGATCCGATTTGCCGCGGCCAGCGGCAGGGCGATGTACACATAGTCAATGGGATCTATGGCCTCGTCCACCAGGCGCAGGATGTCCGCCGTGGTCCCCAGCACATCCGGCTCCGCCTGCTTATGGTCGTCCACAAAGCCGACCACCGAAAAGCCCATCCACGGGTACGCTTTGAACGACCGTGCCAGGCGGCGTCCTGTGACGCCGGCACCCACGATCAGAACCCTGCGCATCGAACGTCCTTGCTGCCGCGCGCGGCGTGCCGTCAGGTACAACAGCAGCCGCAGTACCACCATCGCCAGCGGCGTCAGTGCGGCGAAGATGATGATCGTCAGGCGCGAAACGTAGAAGTCGCGGTACAGTGAGAAGAACGCCATCAGGACAACCAGCGCAATGCTGACCGCCCGGCCTACGCTCAGCACCAGACGCGTCAGGCGCTGGGCACGGTTGGGTACGTACAAGCCGCTGGCCCAGAACACGATCGCAGCAACGATAATGATCCAGGGCAGGAAGGCCAGGTAGCGACTGAGCGGCAGCCACTCCGGCAGCGGCACGGGCCACTCGGCGAAAACTTCGAAGCGCAAGAAATACGCAGCCACCCAGCAGGCGCCGGTCAGCGCCATGTCGGCAGCAAACAGCAGCTGCTGAAAAAACTTGCTCTGCTCCTGCAGCATAACAGGCAGTATTTAGGGTGCAAGACGCTCTAGTGTTCCTGTGAGCGCAAGCTGCCCGATAGACTTAAACGGCCTGGCGCGCGCCCGCGATTGGGGCGGCATCTGGGGGATCCGACAGGAGGCGGCGCGCCGCCTCGAACAGCGTACTGCAGCCGCGAATGCAGTCCTCCCAGCGTGTGTGCTCCCGAGCGGAATGGCTGAAGCCGCCGACCGATGGCACAAAGATAAGACCCGCCGGGCCGAGCAGGGCCATGCTCTGCGCATCATGACCGGCAAGAGATGGCAGGCCTGTGGTGGTCAGTCCCAGGTGCGCTGCGGCGGCGTGGAATGTGCGCTGCACATGGCCATCCATCGTGCGCGGCTGCACCGTTTCCAGGTGCTCAAAATCCACTTCCAGGTTAAACCGTTCTGCTTCCCGGAAGGCCATCGTGCGCAGTGCGCGCTGCAGCGCGTGCGCCCGTGCGATGTCGCTGCTTCTAAACTCCATGAAACAGGCCACCGACCGTGCCACAATGTTGAACGCACCCGGCTCAAAGGTCATGTTGCCTACCGTGGCTACGCAGTCTGGGAAGCGATCCATGATGATCGTTCGTACCTGCAGTGCAAACGCACTGGCTCCCTGCGCAGCATCACGGCGCCGATCCATCGGCGTTGTTCCCGCATGATTTGCCGTGCCGCGGAAGGTGACCAGGTACATGAAGATTCCCACCATGCCGGTGACCACGCCGATATTGGTACCGGACGACTCCAGGCGCGTGCCTTGCTCAATGTGAAGCTCCAGGTAGGCCTTGAACTCCTCTTCTGCGCGGGAAGCTGCGAGGATGCCACTCCTGGTGAGTCCAGCCCGCGCCAGCCGCTTCTCAAAAACTGCCGGATTGCCCCTGGGGTTTGCAAGGTCTCGCGCGGTTAGCTGCCCGCTGATCGCGCGGCTGCCCATCAGGGACACCCATGTGCCTTCTTCATCGGTAAAGTCGATGACTTCCAAGTTCGCATTAAATGCTTCGCCGCATTCGTGCAGCGCAAGCAGCACCTCATAAGCTGCCGCAACGCCGAGCGCACCGTCGAACCGTCCGCCTTCGGGCACCGAGTCCAGGTGTGAGCCGATCATCAGCGTCGGCGCCGCGGGACCGGCGGCCTGCCAGCGCGCCGATACGTTGCCAGCACCATCGGTGTGGACGGCAAATCCACCGGCGGTAATCATCTCGGCAAACCGCTGCCGTGCGGCCAGGTGGGCGGTGCTTAGCGCCGGGCGGTTCAGCCCGCCTTCGGGCGTGCGCCCATCGGTCGTGAGCGCATCAAATGTCGCGCGCAAGCGCTGCTCATCAATGCTCATAGGCGCTAGCCGGTGCGAGCTCTAGTGCGATATCAAGCGCCTGGACGGAATGTGTCAGCGCGCCGCACGAAATGTAATCCACCCCCGTTGCTGCAATGAAAGGGGCCGACTGAAGCGTAATGTTCCCCGAGGCTTCGGTAACATACCGATGTCCAACACGGGCCAACGCGGCCTCCAGGAGCGTGGTATCCACCACACCGTCCGCGGACTGGTACACCATGTTATCGAGCAGGAGCTCATCGAAGCCGCCGGCAGCGAGCGCTTCCTCCAGTTCCTCCAGCGTATGCACTTCTACTTCGATGCGCATACCCGGCTTGTGCCGGTCCCGGTAGGCACCGGCGCGCCGAATGGCTGCTGCCACGCCGCTTGCGGCAGCAATATGGTTGTCCTTGATCAGAAAGCGGTCGTAGAGGCCAAGACGGTGGTTTTCTCCGCCTCCGAGCTTCACGGCCCACTTGTCCAAAAAGCTTAGGCCGGGCGCCGTCTTGCGTGTGTCGCGCACCCGGACCGGGTGCGCAGCTTGTACCAGCGCGCGGGTCGCGGTGGCAATGCCGCTCATGCGCTGCAGCAGGTTAAGTGCCAGGCGCTCGCATTGTAGGATGGCCCGTGTGCAGCCGCGTACCATGCCCAGGGGATCGCCCGCTGCTATGCCTTCGCCGTCGCGGACTCGCCAGTCGATGCAGGAGCCGGCGTCCATCAGGGTGAAGACGCGTTCTGCCACATGCAGTCCCGCGATGGTGCCCGCCGCGCGCGCAATAAATTGCCCGGTCGCCTCCGACTCTGCGTCCACCGTAGCCAGCGATGTTACGTCTCCCACACCTATGTCGGCCTCCAGTGCGCGGCGAAGGAAGGTGTCTAGCAGGGTGCGATCCAAGTATGCGGGCAGCTGGCTTCGCGCCCTGCGCCCGTGTCTAGGCATTTCCCTCGCTGAACTTGCCGATCTGGTCCAGCCGTTCGTGTCGAACTGCGATCAGTGTTTCTGGACTCAGGGTGCACAGCTCTTGCATCGCGGCAGCCGCAGCACGGCCAACGGCATTGAAGGCGGCATCGGGATCACGATGCGCGCCTCCCAGCGGTTCCGGGACGATGGTGTCAATGACACCGAACTTCTTGAGGTCTTTCGCTGTCAGCCTTAAGGCACGGGCCGCTTCCTCCCGATAGTCCCAGGATCGCCACAGGATGGAGGAGCAGCTTTCCGGTGCGATCACCGAGTACCAGGCATTCTCCAGCATCAGCATGCGGTCGCCCACGCCGATGCCCAGCGCGCCGCCGCTGGCACCCTCGCCGATGATCACCACGATGATGGGCACGGGCAGGCATGCCATGTCAAAGAGGTTGCGGGCGATCGCTTCGGCCTGCCCACGTTCTTCGGCTTCCATGCCAGGATAGGCACCCGGCGTATCCAAAAGGCACAGGATGGGCTTGCCGAACTTGGCGGCTATGCGCATGAGCCGTCCCGCCTTGCGGTATCCCTCCGGGTTTGGCATGCCGAATCGGCGATACTTGCGCTGCCGAGTGTCGCGGCCTTTCTGGTGTCCCACGACCAGGACGGTGCGATCGATATAGTCGTAGTTGGAGCCGCGAAACGTTGCAAAGCCACTTACGATGGCCGGGTCGTCGGCATAGTAGCGGTCGCCCCGAAGCTCTACAAAGCCCGTGGTCAAGGCTTCGACGTAGTTCAACGTGTACGGTCGAAGCGGATGCCGCGCGAGCTGCACCCGCTGCCAGCGTGTCAGGTTCTGGTAAATGGAGCTGCGCAGTTCATCCACGCGCTTGTCCAGCTCCGCTATTTCCTGCGTCAAGTCGACTCCATTGGTGTCCAGCGCGCGCATCTCGTTCAGCTTCATTTCAAGCTCAACAAGCGGCTTTTCGAAGTCTAACAGATATGCAGCCTGGTTCTTCGCCATGGGCGCAAATCTACATACATGCGCCCCGGAGGTTTCCTGGGCGCGCTTCCGCACGCGAACCGTTGCATCGCGGGCGCTCCGTTATGCTCAGAGCGACCACTGCCTGCGTCATCCCCGTGCAGGCTATGCCACGTTGCATCGCGAGCGCCCCGTGACGCTCAGAGCGACCCATTGCGCTGTGGTGGACCATGCCCGCATCCTGTGTGGTGCCCATGCACCGGATGATTATGCCAAGCGCATCAGGCGAATGGCACGAAGGACTATGAGCCAGTCCACCAGTGCGGACTGGCGTTGCACGTAGGACCAGTACACCTGTTCTGCGTCGGCGTGTGCGTCCACGCTGTGCGGTCCCAGCGACTCCGTCACGGCAAAGACACCAGGACGCAGCGCCCACTCTTCTGGAGGCTCAAACCCTTCTCCCGCGCGATATCCTACGACAGAAACGCGTCCGCGAAGTACCGAAGGCCATTGCCGGGTGCGGGCCGCCAGGGCTTTCCAGAATGGCCTTGACCGCAGAAGACGCGCCGCCAATAGCACCCAAGGGTGTGCCGCAGCCGTAAGGAGCGCCAGGGTACCATCAAAAATCCGGTGGGCCGCGGCGCTGCGGATGTAGCCGAGCGCCTCCTGGGCTTCCATCACCGCCGCGCCCTGAAGGAGTGCCACCGACGCCTTGCCGATGACATGCGCATGATTCTGTGCCAGGATACTGGTCTCCAGCGGCAGTCCGCTGAGTCGTCGCGTCAGTGTGAAGATCGTCCTATTGGATAGACTGGCCGCTGCAAAGACGACGGCTTGCGCCTCATGGGCCTGCACCAGGTCACGAAGCGTTTCGATCGTGCCCAGGCTGGGCATACCGATAATGGACTCATCACATGGAGCGGAAGGCACATAGCCGATTATGGCGAACGGGGGCGCGTCCATAACGCGCTGGGCCTCCTGCAGGCGCTGTGCTTCCCGGGCATCGCCTACAAAGAGCGTGCGTAGTGGCAACTGTGTGCGCGCTTTGCGCAGCAGTCGGTATGCGGTCAGCGCGAGGATGCTCCCGGGCAGGCTGGCCAGCACCACGGCCCGCGAAAACGCAATGGACTTCACAAAAAACGAAGTGCTGGACAAGAGCAGCACGGCCAGAGAGACCCCGGCGACGACGGCACCCAGGTGCCGTCCCTGGCCCTGGTAGCCACCCAGGATGCCGATAGTGCTGACCGCGATGAGCGCAAAAGAAGGTGCTATGAGCCAGTAGAACAGCGATGGAAACGCCAGGCCGAGCTGCATGGATCGCACTAGGCCCATGGCGGCCATGACGCCGAAGACCAGCACGGCATCGCGCACCGCGCGATGCCGGCAAACTCTGCGCAGCGCGGAAAGGCATCCGCGCCCAACCACGGCAGCCCTGAGCAGCCACAACAAGAGCGGCGGGTACCGCCGGCGCAGGTGCTTTTCCGCAAAGCGGATCATGGCCCCGTAGAAGAGGCGCACGTAGCGCAGCTGGTTCTTCTTGGTGCTTTCGCCCTTGTAGTGAATGATGCGGGTGTCGGGCGTATAGTAGATCTTCCAGCCGGCCTCTTGGAAGCGGAAGCACCAGTCGAGGTCTTCGCCGTACATGAAGAAGTCCTCATCAAAGACTCCTGGGCCCCCTTGGCCTGTGATGTCGCCAAGGCGTGCGTCCAGTGCAGCGCGGCGGGACGCTTCGTCCAGGGCGCTGTACGCGGCGGCGGAATAGGAGATGGCGGCCCGCCGTACCATCATGCAGCTGCCGCTGAGTGCGTCCACCTCGGTAATCTGGTCGGTGGGCACATGGCCCAAGTTGTATCGCCCGAAGAGGCGGCTCCTTGGAAAGAGGCGGCTCAGCCCGGTCATCCGAAAGAACGCTACCAGCGGCGTCGGAAACGCCCGCCGGCTTTCCGGGGCAAAAGACCCATCGGGGTTAAGGATCTGGCATCCTGCCGCCGCTGTATCCGGGTGGGCGTCCAGGAATGCGATCAGCGTGCCGACGGTGGATTCTTCAACGAGCGTGTCCGGGTTGAGGATGAAGAGGTACCGCCCGCGCGCCTGTTTGATCGCCTGGTTGTTGGCTCTGGCGAAGCCTACGTTGTCTTCATTTGCAATCAGCGTAACCTCTGGAAACTCTCGCCGCACCATTTCGCAGGAGCCGTCCACGCTGTGGTTGTCTACGACCAGTATTTCTGCGCGGAGGGTGCCAAGGCTTTGCTTCACGCTCCGCAGCGATTCCTCCAGGAACGCACGCACGTTGAAGTTGACGATAATGACAGACACGTCCAGATGGCCAGGACGTGTGGAAGCCGGCGCACTCATCTAGCGTAATATACCTGCATCAACACGATAGGAGGCATGCAAGCAAGCAAGGAGGCATGTACGGCGCAACGACCACGGGATGCTGCTCTGCCGCAAGAAGACGATGTAACCAGTCGGTCCGCCGGCTGCATGCGTTTAACGACTTGGACGCGCCCGGCGCTGGGGTATCCGTTCCCAGAACTTGGTCCATCATGAATCTGCTGAGCCGCTGCAGGGCGAGGCACGCAGCGACACGTTGTCGGCGCGTGCGTTCTTTCCTTCCAGTGAGCAGGCCGCAATCCACTGGGACCTCCTGGTATACAATGGGAATTATGTACCCGCAGTAAACGTCCGCGTACGAGTATTTGATCGCCGCGCAGGAGCGCTGATTGATGTGATGGCACACCGCATCGTGGAGCCGGAGTATGCCAGGTTTCCTGACGCACAACGGATCTTGCACTATGATGATGCGGATTTTGAGGCATGCACGACGATGGGCACGCTGATGGCGCGCTTATCAACCACTGAAGCGCCGTGGGGCGTGCTCATGCGCAGCAGTGCACTGGACTGGATGCATTTGTGAGTAGGCCCCTCCGTATGGAGGGCCCAAACTCGCAGAGCGGCAGTAAGCACGTTCTGTGCGAGTTCTTAACGCACTTGTATCTTTCAGGGCAATTGTCTCCGCAAATGCCAGGCCGCACGCGGTGCAGGCGCGGATCGCAGGTGCGTCGCCAGGCGCACTGCGCCGCCAAGCAGTACGACGGAAGCAAGAGGAGCCAGTGAATGACATAGGATCCGTACACCGATGAAGATCACCTTATTGCTTACGGCGCTGGGCTGCATGCTTGCGCCCGTTCAGGCCCAGGACCTCGACGTGATTCTTCACGAGCGCCGAGCGGCACGGCATGCTCTGCACAAGGCCATGCCGCCATCCCATCAAGCGATGGCCAGCGCCGCGGATTCGATGGTACTGGTTGACCTCTATCATGACACGCAGGGTGTCAACTGGGTTGTGCGTACGGGTTGGCTGAGCGGCCCTGTCAGCACTTGGCACGGCGTAGCCCTTACCCCTTCGGGGCGTGTCACCGGCCTGGATCTGCAATCCAACGGCCTGTCTGGTGCGTTGCCCAACGCGCTCGGCAACTTGGACTCGCTCCGCACGCTGTACCTCGCCAACAACTTCATCACGGGGGCCATTCCGGACTCGGTCGGCGCGCTTCCCAAGCTGGAGGTGCTCAGTCTCTGGAGCAATCGCCTCAGTGGCGCGATCCCCGTTTCGCTGGGTCGGCTGCTGTCGCTGCGAGACCTGCTGCTCTTTGACAATGATCTGAGTGGGTCCATACCGGATTCGCTGGGTAACCTGCAGCGGCTGGATCGACTGTGGCTGGACTTCAACGAGCTGGAGGGGCCACTGCCTGCGGCGCTGTTCAGGCTGTCGATGCTCCGGGAGTTCTTCCTCGATGCGAACAAGCTTACGGGCCCGCTGCCATCCGGACTTTCCGGGCTGACCAGTGTGATTTCGCTCTACGCAGGGCACAACCAGCTCACGGGACCGCTGCCTCCCGAGCTGAAGTCCCTGCCCGCACTGCAGAACCTGTCGCTGGCGCACAACAGCCACGACGGCACGTTTCCCGTAGAAATCGCGGAGACTCCCAACCTTGTCAAGCTGCTGCTCAGCGGCAATCAGCTTACGGGCAGCATCCCGCCGGCGCTGGCGGATCGCTCCAAGCTCACGACACTGGAGCTCGCTGGTAACAGCCTTACGGGTCCGATCCCGGCAGCGGTCGGCCTGATCCGCGAGCTTAGGATACTGGACCTTGGCGGGAATCAGCTTACGGGTTCCATGCCCAACACACTGGGATGGGCCACGGCGCTGCGAATGCTGGACCTGTCGAACAATCAGCTCAGCGGCTCGTTGCCGCAGTCGCTGTCCAACCTTACGCGCCTGGAGAGCCTGGACTTGTCGGCCAATCAGCTGGAAGGCAGCATTGACCCCATCTATGCGATGACACGTCTGCGCACGCTGCGGCTGCGCGGCAATCGCTTTACGGGCGCGCTGTATGGCGGCTTCGGCTTTATGCCGCTCCTTACGGAGGCCGACCTAGCGGAGAACGCCTTTAGCGGCACACTGGAACAGATGTTCAATCGCAAAACGTCCCTTGAAGTCCTGCGGCTGGAAGGCAATCAGCTGGAAGGCGTCGTGCCGCCATCGATCACACAATCCACGCAGCTTATCGACTTGCGTTTGGCGAACAACCGGTTCGAGGGCCTCCCAAAGCTGGCGAGTCTTGCACGCCTGGACACATTGGATGTCGCCCATAACCGGCTGACTTTTGAAGCCCTGGAGCCGAACGCGCACGTAGCGTCGGGTCGGTTCAACTATGCGCCGCAAGATTCCGTAAACACGGCCTTGGCCGAGGATGGCAGCGACCTCGTTTTTTCGGTTCGTGTCGGGGGTTCCTCCAGTGCATATCAGTGGTTTCGTGATGGCGCGGCCATCGCCGGCAATGACAATGACACGTTGCGGGTGCCAAGTGCCGATCCGGACGCAACGTACCACTGTGATATAACCAACGCAGTGCTGTCCGCACTGACGCTGACGAGTCGCTCAAGGCATTCTACCGACATCAACACGGCGCTGGATCCGTCCGCATCGCCCTTTACCTTCGCGCTGCATCCGGGTTATCCCAATCCCTTCCGGACGAAAATCCTGCTGAGTGTGGAGGTGGCCCTGCCCGTGCACACTACCGTTACGATCTACGACCTGTGGGGCCGGGCCATCATGCGGGTGTTGGATCAGCGGCTTGCGCCTGGTCGGCATCTGGTGCCGGTCGATGGCGCGCGGCTCGCACCCGGCACGTATCTGTATCGGATGGCCGCCGGTAACTTTCAGGCGGCGCGCACGATGATGCGCGTACGATGATGCGCGAATGATGATTCGGCGGGATTTTTTGCGCACAGCGACCCTGGGGGCCTTGTCCGCATATGCCCTGCGGCGCAGCGAATGGCAGGCGGACATCGCGATCATCGGAGGGGGCGTCGGCGGGTGCGCGGCTGCCCTGGTGGCCCTTGAAGCCGGCTGCACCGTGGTCATGACCGAGCCTACGGACTGGATTGGCGGGCAGCTGACGCAGCAGGGCGTGCCGCCAGATGAGCACCATGTGGATAGAGTCCCACGGTGCTACGCGAACCTATCGGATATTCAGGCAATTGTGGCGCGCACACTATCATACTCACTACCCGCTGGTACCCGCGGCCGCTGAAGCAGAATACCTGAACCCGGGCGCGTGCCTGGTTTCGCGCCTGTGCGCGGAGTCTGCCGCGGCGCTGATTGTGTTGGAGTCCATGCTGGCGCGCTACACGATGTCTGATCAGCTGCGCATTCTGTACCACGCGAGTCCGACCGCTGTAGAGGTAGAGGGCGACCGCGTTTTGACGGTGCAGCTTCAAACGCCGCGCGGCCTTGTGGTGCTGAAGGCGCCGATGTTTCTGGATGCCACCGAAGAGGGCGCGCTATTGCCGCTGGCGGACGTAGAGCACGTATCGGGCGCAGAGCTGGACACAGGCGAGCTTCATGCCTCTCCCAATCCGTCTCCGGGCAACAGGCAGTCGGCAACCTGGTGTTTTGCGATAGAGTACCGCGAAGGCGAGGACCATACCATTACACGCCCTGATGACTATGCGTTCGGGGCATCATACGTGCCATCCCTGTCGCCGCCGTGGCCAGGCAAGTTATTCAGCCTCACCTATACGCATCCCATCACGCTGGCACCGCGACAGGCGAGCTTTGATCCGCGGCCTGAGGCGAAGACCGCGCATTTCAACCTGTGGAATTACCGACGGCTGATCAGTCCGGCCAATTTTGCGCCGGGCCGATTTTCGGGCGGCATCTCACTGGTTAACTGGCCTTAACGGAAGGAAATATCCGATTGCCGCTCTTCTTGCGCTAGAGCCTGCGATCTGAGCTACCGGTGGCAAGGCCCACGGCATTCAGCAAATTTTGTTGACGCGCTTCATCTAGATGCCCTTGCCATACGTTAAGCACGGTTTTGTCTGCATTCAGGTGAATGACAGAGGGTACGCCGTGGATGTTTAAGGCACGAAACGGGAGTGCCACCACAGAGTCCACGGACACTCCATCGTGAACGAGTCGTCGCTTTTGAAGCGCCACAGAAATACTGGTGTCTACGACAGCAATAACCTGCATCCGGATGTTGCGACTGTTGCGAGCGGCAACAAGATCCTTGTAGAACGGCATGCTGAGCATGCTGTATGGACAGTATGGTGAAATAGCCAGCAGGAGCTGGGGCTCTTGGTCAAAGCCCGTGATCTGTGGGACAATCGAGAGTGTATCACCCGCAGTTACTACCACGGAGTGGGGTTGTGGAGGGCTCTGAAGAAGACATGTGCGAACCACAGAACAGCAACGAAAAGGAGCGTATGAGTCAAACACTCCCATATTACAGGCTTCATATGTCTCGGCAGTGCCGCCTAGGTATTAGCAGTGGTCATTCCGGTGAAACGCGCAATCCAAAAACAGTCACCGTGGGGATGTCAGATGATGTATCCAGGACATGGTACATCCTGTCATTCTTGATGTACGCGTGGCGTGTATCGAGACTATCGGGGATGCGAAAGGAATACGCATAATCACCTGTCTCCGCCTGATAGACGTCCACGAAATCTTCCGACGAAGGCGTTCGTGCGTGCACAAACACTTTGTTGTCGTCAACACCAATATCTCCGTGCAAGCGTCCACCCTCGACTCGATATGCTGTCATGCCCCCTAGATCTATTGTTCCCATCTTGGGCAATTCTACTTGTCCATAGTCTGGTGTTGTCCGCGCATAGGCTACGGATCCGTCAGGATTGTACCGCACAATCACAGGGAAATGGGATGGAACGTAGAGCATCGATTGCCTGTAGGTTGCTATGAAGCCTGTAGCTAACGAATAGCGGCGTCCACTCTGACCCTCTACGAGCGCTCCAAAATCGGAGACATCGTCTCCAAGCTGAGACCTGAAGAGGGTAGGGCTATGCGAAATCAACGTGTACCCTCTCCCGCCTTGGGTCATTTGGTACCTGACAGGTGCCGAGTCGTACGCTTCGTGCCTCAAAAAAGCGCCTGCAAAGGAGAAAAACAGGACACGCCTACCAGAGTTGTCGACAATGTACACCAAGGAGTCAGCCACAGCCCCCGCGTCTATCATCGTTAGCAACTCACCCGGACCCTGTCCAGAGCCTGCCCCATAGGAGGTGACATACGCCCCACTCGGAGTGTACCGCTTTACCTTTGTGTCACCAAAGTCAAGGACGTAGATGTGTCCGCCCTGATCTACTTTGACTCCAATAGGGTTCCACAAGGAATCGGATGGGAGATCAAACAGCTTAACAATATCCATGTCTCGCCACGCTCTTCCCTTTGTTTGTTGTTCCAGGACCGGTTCGATAAAGAAATTCGGAAACGTCAATGACGACTCCGTATCCGCCGAAGAGTGACAGGCTCCCAGGAAGAACGACAGCAACATACAGGCGGCTACAAGGCGATGGCGCTGCAGCCAAACCCGCTTCGCTGGCGTCAGGTACCAGCAGGGCAACGGACGTCTCCAATTAGAGTTCATACGTGTGCGCATGGTATTAAGTAACAGAGCGGTTAACGACAAAGATGCTGCTATCCGAAGGGGGCGAAATCGTGTTTTCATGATGCTCGGTCAGGGTTCAGTCAGGGTGTTGTGAAGCACACTGTGCTATGGAGTTATCACGATGTAGTCCAGCTCCCCGAGGCACGTGACTTCGACTACATCGTCCATTGTACAGGGCAATTGCGATTCATCGCAACAGTACACGGTAAAGCACTCTTGAGCAATAAACTGAGGATTACAGTACGTCGAGCACAAACCGGAGCATACAATGTCCACGGTCGCCGCACTGTCGCCGGTAGCCAAAGCTTGAGCACCCATCGCCAGCAAGATCGCGCAGATCAGCGATAGTGTGACTCGGCTGGAGGAGTCGCAAAAAAAGAGGTAAATGCGTCGCATAGTACTCATGAGTGAGCTAAAACGGTCGACGAAAGGGCAAAAGTAAGACAAGTACCGTGGGTTTCTGCAAGCAGCCGTGTGAATTCAGTATTAAGACGTACTCTCTGCCAACAGTTGAAACCTTCACCTACCTGATCCGATAATCTGCTGTACGATGTCTTCCGACGGCCCCCCCCCATAAGCGCTAACTTGTTGGATCGCCTACAAAGTATCGTTCCAGCTGAGCTGTTCTCGCACGGGGAGGCTTGGCCAATCTTCTGGAGATAGCCCGCCACTCGTGGATCATCCGGGCCAGTCCGCGGTTCAACTGCCCGTAGCACCTGATTCAAGGCGAATTTGAATTCCTTCCAGGCGCTGCTCTGCAAAGAGGGAGTCTTTGCGCTGCGCCCGCAGCACAGCCCGCGGGCCGTAGCGCTGCTGGATCAGGAAGGTGGCGATTATCCATGGCAGCCGTGCTGTGATGAGGGTGTTGAGGAGGGGTGGGCCTGCCTAGTGTGTTAAGGTGCACCATAAACGAAGGTAGCTTTGACGATGGCATTGGAACGCTTCACTACGGCCAAAGGAATGCTGGTCTTGCTGGCTATACTTGCTATACTTGCAGCCGCATGCAGTTCTGCTCAGTCAGAACAGGAAATTATGCGTTCCCCAATCGTCCCCTTCGGGGAGCTCTTCGCCACGCACGACACCGTGCGTCTGGACCCTTCCGTTCTCATTGGCAGTATCGGGTACCTGGACGTTAACGCCCGCGGGGAGCTCTTGATCAGTGACGAAATTGGACGAGGCATACACCGGTTCTCTCCTTCAGGCCGTCATCTGAACTCGTATACTACGCTAGACTGTTTGCCGGACGAGGCCAATTTCATACCCGGGAGCTCCCGCTTCATTGGCGACTCGGAGGTGATAACTTTCGCATTTGGACGTGCCGCTGCCTTTTTTGATGCTGAAGGCAACTGCGCCAGCGCAACTAGGCGGCTGGATGCATTTTCAAAGGCGATTTGTGCACGCCACGACTCCTTGTACTTGCACCGCGTCTACGTCCGGGACGAAGCCACTATCGGGGTGTATTCACCGTCGCTGGAGGCATTGGGCAAATTGCAAATAGATTCGCCACGCTTTGTTCTCCTGAATCAGTTTTTTCAAGGACAACCGGGCCGATCCCTCGAATGCTTTGAAGACGGACCGTACTATATCTATGCCGAGAGTATGGACGGGGAGGCTGCATGGTCAAGCGGCCCGCGATTTCAGCCAGACTTTTTTGAGGAGCGTCCGGAGGACTTGCCCAAGGGTGCTAGTGCACAAGTCCTTTCCACAATGTCAGACGAGTATCCGTCCGCAGTGGCAATTTTCGCGCTCGATGGCCTAACGCGTATGACAGTATTTGGCAACTTGGACGAACGGTGGCGCCTTGACGGCACACAATCGCGAATAATGGTGGGCCTAAACATCGCCAGCAACGCTGGACATTTTACTGGTCGTAGTACGATATCGTCTGTCTATCCCCGGGCCGCTGCCGACGGCTTTTTCTACGTCTTAGGGCCTCATGAGGCCCTAGCAGATGGTGAATTGGGCAATCCGGTTATTGTTCGCTACCGATTCATCCGACCTGAAAGCGCCGATGGTTAGCCGCATCCGACTCATACTGTGGTTTGCAGGGACATTTGCAATAGCGTTTGCAGTGCTCGCTGGTGCGCAAATATGGCTTACATCCACAGGCCCAGGGCCACAATCAGTCACGCCGCGTCCCTTGCCAGATTCATCAGCTCTGTTGGGAGTTGATATTCCCCTGAGTGACCTGATCGAAGCAAAGTCCCGTGCACCGCTGGCAGAGCAGGGCTTGGTCATGCCCGACACGGCACTGGTAATACTGCTGGGCGGGGTGAGCTGCTCATCCGATCAGGTGAAGCTGCTCCGCTATTGGTCAGAGCAGCAACCAGAAGTTGATCTGCCGGATCTCCCTGTTCTGGCTATCTACGCTGAACCCTTGGTGGGAGTTGAGCAGGGGACCTACGAATCGTTACGCTTGCGGCGCGTCAGTCAGGCCCACTTTCCTTTCCTCGTATCGCAAAATCCGGACTTTAACCTGCGAATCATGGGTATCCGTACGCCGCAAGTGGTCTTGGCCGAGTCACAGGTCATCACGCATGTGTTCGATCAGACGACGAATTTCAGCTCTTCTTCGGTGCTGCAGTAACCCGAGCGCTACTGTATTTCACAACAGTCATTGATGTCACGGATAAGGACACAATGCTAGGCTGACCCCCGACTACAGTCCCAGATCTCAAGCCTGCTCTTTCTGCGGCACGACGGGTTGCACTAGGCGGGCTCTGTCCAACGTCAACTATAATTGAGGTCGACGACAATTAAAACTGCGTGAAGAAGGTGGCGATGCTACCGGGCGCAATGGAACGGGGCTCCGCTGTCAGTGAATCTTAAGCCAGGTGCAGTTCACGGTGCTACCCTGCATCACGCAAGAGGCAGAGGGCGCGCGCTCCTGCAGTCCATCCTCTCAAGGCCCAGCGTGAAGGCGCGGGCCTTAAACCCACTGCGGCCGGTGCTACGACGCAGCGGCTTCTGACTTCAGGGACACGTCCTGCACGGCGTGGTCTCCTGCCTGGCGACGCTGCGAGGCCTCCAGTCGATAGCTGGGCAGGTTCAGCTCCAGGATCACGCTGTGATGCACCAACCGGTCAATGGCCGCCGCCGTGGTCATGGGGTCCTGCAATCTGGCGCTCCCATTGGGAGAACGCCAGATTGCTCGTAATCAATACGCTGCCCCGTTCGTAGCGCTGAGAGAGGAGATGGAAGAGCAGCTCCATCTCCTGCCGGCTGTGCTGCACGTACCCGATGTCGTCGATGATCAGCGCCTCGCAGCGCGCCAGGCGCCGCAACAACTGCGCATGTGCGCAAGTCCCTTTTGGCTCGCAAGAGTTCCTGCACCAGAGTGCCACAGTTGTAGAAGGCGACCCAGCGGGGCTGTAGCGCGGGCCTCTCCTTGGTGGCACAGAGAATCGGCCAACCATTTCGACCAAAGTCGTCACTTATTCGGTCCCATTCACTTCCATCCATACTATTACAAGTTTCGGATACGGGCCATTTCCGACCTTGTGCTTGTTAACACTAACCTTGAGATGGTGTTGAAACGCTGGCATCTCACTTTCGGGAATTCCGGAGCGTTCAATTGCTTTACAACACAGTCTTAACCAACGCTCCCACACGGGTGAATTTGAAATTCGTCAATTGCAGATTGATCCCTACAGCCCCAGATCCAAATCCTGCTCTTTCTGCGGCACAGCGGGCTGCACCAGTTGCCAAGAACCCTCCCCTTGCAGCGACTGGCCGTACCGCTCTTCCAGCTGCGGACGGCTGCCCAGCGAAGCGATACGGCACCCGCCTACGCGCCGGTGACCACCAGGTCCCGAGGATGGCGGTACCGGATGGCCTGGGTTGTGTCCCTGCGGCGAGGTACTCGGCACTGCGGACGGCTTAGCGAAGGCGCCCTACCTGCGCGAAACGCACCGTATCAAGGCGCGTTTCACTGTAAAGGAGGATCATGTGGGCCGGGAGGCGGCGATCGGAACCGGTCGCCGCCCGATTCGAGGACTCGGTGGGCATAGGACATTACCGGATCGACCTGCATCCATCCACGGGCGGGGACAACTACATCGACGTTGACTCGCTTCCGTTTGAGATTCCGCTCGGCGCACTGATACCGGAGCGCGTGCAGAACCTCTTGCCTGCGTGCAAGAACATCGGCACGACGCACATCACCAACGGGTGTTACCGGCTGCACCCGGTGGAGTGGAACATCGGCGAAAGCGCTGGTATGCTGGCTGCTTTCTGCCATCACAACGGCACCAGCCCGCACGCGGTTTATGACACCCCAAGGCTGCTTTCCGGCTATCAGGCGTGGCTCCAACGGCACGGCGTGGAGCTTTGGTGGCCGTAGCCTTGTGCCCGAGCGCCATTCCATAATCGTTACGTAGTGACTGCTCTTCGGCTTCGCAAACGATACATCCGGCTTCCCAGGCGGCAGCGCAGGCTGGTAGCTGTGCTCATGGGTGGCTTTGTGGTGCTCCTCGTCAACAGCCTGCTGCTCTACCTCTTCGAGCGGTCTACGGCGCTCCTCTACATGAGCAATGTCCTGTTGCACATCGGCCTGGGGACGCTCCTGGTGGCACCTACCGCGGCGTTTTTGACCCTGCATCTGGCCAAGATGCCCATTCTCCTCAACTGGAAGGCCACGGGCGCAGGGGTCTTTACTGCAACGTCGCTTGTGACGCTGCTATCGACCGGCTTCGGACTGGTGTTTCTGGGCGGCGGCTATGCGGGCGGAGCGCTCCTCGTTGCGCATGTAGTCAGTGCGGCAACAGCAATACTGGGCTTTGTCCTGCACGTGTCCATGAAGCAGGGGATCCGGTATCGCTTCCTGGAATGGGGCCAAAGCTTCAGGGTCGGCCGTGCGCGCGCATGGCGGCATCCTATGTCGCTCACGCTCTTGGCCGGGCTTAGCCTTGTCGTGCTCGTCGTGGCGATGCCGTGGGCCAGCAGCCGCAAGGCGATTTACCGCTCCGACGAGCCCGGCGATCCGCTCAGCGGTGCGCAGGCCATCCTGGTCCACGACGGGTATCTCGACGATGCGGATCTGATGCGCTCACAGAGCTGCGGCCAGGCCGGGTGCCATCCGGACATTGTGGCTCAATGGGAGGCTTCGGCGCACCGCTTTTCGTCCTTCAACAACCAGTGGTACCGCAAGAGCGTGGAGGCGCTCGTGGAGCGCGGTGGCAACGATCCGGCGCGCTGGTGTGCATCCTGCCATGACCCCGTGGTTCTCTTTAGCGGTCGGATGACCGACGAGGTGCTGCTGAATATGGATCATCCAACGGCGCATGAAGGACTGACGTGTCTTTCGTGTCATGCTATCGAGGCGCTGCGCGATGTCAGAGGCAATGGCCGCTATGTGATGGCGGCACCGGACGAGTATCCGTTTGCGCGCGCCAGCGGGGGCGCAGCGAAGTGGATACACAATACGATGGTTCGTGCCAAGCCGGAGCCGCACCGGAATGCGATGCTCAAGCCCATGCACCGGACGAGCGAATTCTGCGGCACATGCCACAAGGTTGGGCTGCCGCCGAATGTCAACAACTATCGCTGGAAGCGGGGGCAGAACGAATACGATGCTTGGCATCAGAGTGGCACCTCCGGCAACACGGTGCGGTCTTTCTACTTGCCGGACGAGCCAAAGACATGCGTAGACTGCCACATGCCGCGCGTGCCATCGAATGATCAGGGCAATGATGGCGGGTACGTGCGCAGTCACCAGTTCTTTGCGGCCAATACGGCGCTCCCCTATGTCCATGGGTACGAGGAGCAGCTTCTCGGCGCGCAGAAGGTCTTGGCTGCTTCTGCAGCGCTAGACATTTTCAGCATTACCGTGGGCGCGCGCACCTACGGGCCAGAGGACACCGTGCCGGTCTTGCAGCCTGGAGAATCTGTGGAGGTCACCGTGGTGGTGCGCAACACCTCTGTAGGTCATCTGCTGCCGGGGGGCACCAACGATTCCAACGAGATGTGGCTGGAGCTGGTCACGCGCAGCGCTTCGGGCGAAGCCATACTGGCGAGCGGTCAGCTGGATGCGGCAGGGCGCGTGGACAGCAGTGCACATTTTTGGGGCGCGGTGCAGGTAGATAGGGCAAGCCAGGAAATTTCGCGGCGCAACGCGCAGGACTGGATTTCTACCGTGTACATGCATGCGATAGCGCCGGGCACGGCGCACACGGTGCATTACCAGTTTGAGGTGCCTCCCGGTGCTCCTGTCGCGGTCCTGGAAGCCACGTTGAAGCACCGGAAGTTTAAATGGTACTTCAACAACTGGGCCTTTCGTGGCCACATCCCCGCGGGGCAGCCAGACTCATTGGCGCGGCCCGAAGTAGACTTGCGGCAGTGGGCGCTGGGGCCGGGTGACGCACCGGTGCTTCCTGTCTCCGTTATGGCCACTGCGCGGCGTGCCGCTGGCGACCGGTCGGAAGCAGCGCGACCACTATGGGAGCGGTGGAATGACTACGGTATTGGGCTCTTGCTGGAAGAGGACACGCGCGGCGCGCTTCGCGCATTTGCGGCCGTTCGGGCCATTGTACCGGAAAGCCCGGAAGGTCCGATCAACGAGGCGCGTGTCCACCTGGCCGAGGGCAGCCTGGGGCAGGCGTCCGAATCCTTGGAGGCGGCAGAACGGCGCGCGCCGGGGTATCTTAAGACTGCCTACTTTAGGGGAGAGGTGCACAAGGCCAACGGTGCGTACGACGCGGCGCTTCAGGAGTGGTCTCGCGTCTACGAGGCTTACCCGGCCGACAGAGTGCTGCTGCTCAACATCGGTCGTGTGCACTACTTGGCGGGTCACTACGAGGAAGCGTTGCTGTGGATGGACCGCGTCCTGGACATAGATCCGGAAGATGTCGGGGCGCTGTACAACCGGATGCTGGCGCTTGCCGCGCTCGGGCGCAGCGACGACCTGGCCGCTACGCAAGCGCTCTACGAGTATCACAAAGCCGACGAGACCGCGCTGGCTGTCACGGGCCCCTACAAGCAGCGGCATCCTATGGCGAACCGTGAGGCGCAGCCCATTCACATCCACGAGCTGTGGCCCGCGCGCTGACGCGCCGCGTGCGCTGACACCGTATGGTAATGCCCAGAGCATATCAATGCCTCGCGCACGGTGGGCTGGGCACGCATGAACGGCGTGCCGCGGCATCGCGTTAGGCCTGCGAAGCCATCAAGTCTGCATCGCCGGCCCTACGGCTATCTTACCTGCGACCGATCACAAACTGCCTGACAAAGGCCAGAAAACTCTCGTTTTTGCATCGTCTATGATGCGCATGCGTAACTGTCTGCTAATAAAGGCGTTGCATTGGACTATCTCGCAAGCGTTACCTCATTTCTTTTCCCGAACGGGATTCCAATCGACCCTATCGGAGGATCGTGGACGAGTAACGGTTCCTCAGCGATCACGGATTCACGAACCCATGGGTTATGGAGGGCTGGGGCTCGCGAACTCGTCATACTGGACGCGGGCGATATCAATACCGCACGCAGACAGCTTTTCCTCCAAGCGCTCGTAGCCGCGGTCCAGATGATAGATGCGACCGACATGCGTAGTCCCCCGCGCTACCATGCCCGCCAGGACCAGAGAAACGCTGGCCCTCAGGTCGGTGCTCATAACGCGGGCACCACTGAGGGGTGTTCCGCCTTGAACCGTGACCGTGTCGCCATGCACGCGCGCGCGTACGCCCATGCGGGCTAGTTCGGGGATGTGGTTGAAACGGTCGCCATACACTGTGTCTTGAACGGTGCTTACGCCCGGGCACTGCGTCAGCAGCACCGTCCATTGCGCCTGAAGGTCGGTCGGAAAGCCTGGGTAGATGCCCGTGGCGATAGAGACCGGTTGCAGTGCCTCCGGCGCGGTCACATCGATGGTGTCCTCGCCGATGGCGCACCGGGCACCGGTGCGGGCAAAGGCCTCCAGGAACTCAGCCCCCAGATGGTCCGGCCTGGCATGCGTCAGCCGGACCGTATTGCCTGGATGCCCTGCAATGGCAGCCGCGATCATGAAGGTGCCTAGCTCGATGCGATCTGGACAGTTCAGGTAGGTGACCGGACGCAGCGCTGGCACACCTTCGACCTCCAGGATGCGTGTGCCCACGCCATGCAGCCGGGCTCCCATCTCCTGAAGCATCTCGCAGAAGACTACCACATCAGGCTCTATGGCGGCGTTCTCTATGCGCGACGCACCGCGGGCAGTGGCGGCAGCCAGAAGGATGTTGATCGTAGCGCCCACGCTGGAAGGCTCCAGGCGAAGGGTGCCGCCGGGCAGGCCGTGCTGCGGTGACTTGGCAACGACATAGCCATCTTCAAGGTCAATGGACGCGCCCAGCGCCTGCATGCCTTCCAGATGCAGGTTGACGGGCCGCGGACCCCACGCGCAGCCCCCCGGAAGAGAAACGCGTGCCCGGCCGCAACGCCCGATCAAGGCACCCAGCATATAGAACGACGCGCGCATCTTCTTGACAAGCTCGTAGGGTGCTTCTGGAAATCCTATGCGCGTCGTGTCTACTTGCATTGTATGGTCTTCCAGGCTTACCCCGGCTCCAGTGATACGCAGGACATGCGACAGCGTGGCGATGTCGCGAAGACGAGGAATGTTCTTGAGTGTCGTCACACCGCTGGCTAGCAGCGTAGCGGCCATTAGTGGCATCGCCGCGTTCTTGGAACTGCTTACCCGGAGCGTTCCTTCCAGTGCATGCCCACCCGTGATCACCAGCTTTTCCATAGGTCCACCATTGTTGCTGCCTGCCAAAGATAACGCCCGGACCAGATGTGCTGTCCGCGGAACCCGGCACGTGCTGCGGCCCAGGTCCGATGCAGGTGTTCGCCGCAGTCCGTGACTTGGCCGCGTTGGCACGTCGGCTTGCACTGATCGTACAAGATAGGTTATGGGCCCGATCTACCTCGATCATGCTGCGACCACGCCGCTGGACAAGCGCGTGCTGGCTGCAATGCTGCCGTACCTGCAGGATCGCTATGGCAACGCGTCCAGCACGCACCGGCTAGGGCGCGCGGCGCGCGTTGCCATTGAAGAGAGCCGCGAAAGCATCGCGAAGCACCTTAACGCGCATACTTCGGAAGTGATCTTTACAAGTGGCGGTACCGAAGGCGACAATGCAGCACTGCGCGGCATGCTCGCCCACACTGGAAAGAAACTCGTGACTTCGGCGGCCGAACACTCCGCCATTCTGGCAGCCGGCAGAGCACTGCAGGCTGAAGGGTGTTCTGTCACGCTGCTGCAGCCAGGGGCCGATGGCAGGGTCGAAGCGTTGCAGGTTGCCGGAGCGCTGACTCCCGACACAGGACTGGTTTCCGTAGCGCTTGTGAATAACGAGCTCG
The DNA here is from genome assembly GCA_951812585.1 of Rhodothermales bacterium. Taxonomy (GTDB): domain Bacteria; phylum Bacteroidota; class Rhodothermia; order Rhodothermales; family Bin80; genus JAAXGV01. Next base: position 2,555,428 of record OX638318.1, read on the forward strand.
GCTCTATCGCGCCGATGGCAGAGATCAGTGGCGTGTGCCGCGCAGCCCGGGTACCGCTCCACACCGATGCCGTCCAGGCACCAGCCGTGATGGCGCTGGATGTGCAGGCCCTGGGCGTGGACTTGATGACGTTGTCGGGGCACAAGATTTACGGCCCCAAAGGGGTTGGCGTGTTGTATGTGAAAACGGGGCTCGATTACAGGCCGATGATCGTGGGGGGTGCGCAGGAAAGGCAGCGCCGCGGCGGCACTGAGAACGTAGCCGCCATTGTGGGAATGGCAAAAGCGTTGGAACTGGTGCAAACGCGCCGAAAGGCAGAGTATGCGCGACTGGCCGGACTGCAGCAGAAGCTGGTGCGGGGCTTGTTCGAGGCGTTGGGAGACACCTTCGTAGTTAACACGCCCATGGATGGCAGCGCGGCGCCGCATATCCTGAGTATTGCTTTAAGGCCCGTGGCCGGCCGTCAGCTTGATGGCGAAATGCTCCTGCTGAACCTTGACATGGAAGGTGTATGTGTGTCGGCGGGCTCTGCATGCACCAGCGGGGCGGTCCAAGTCAGCCATGTGCTTGCGGCCATAGGGCTGGATCATGCTACGGCATCAGCTGCTGTGCGCTTTTCAATGGGCAAAAGCACAACCCCGGATGCGGTTCACGAGGCCGTGCGCCGCTTCGCGCACATCACGCGTCGCATGCGGGCGCATCGTGCTGGATGAACGTTCTCATCGTTTTGGCCAAGGCACCACAACCGGGCAAAGTAAAGACGCGGCTCTGCCCGCCGCTAGCGCCGCGCGAGGCGGCCAAGCTCGCGGAAGCCTTCCTGCGAGACGCCTTGGAGCAGTATGCCGGGCTGGGAATCGATGTGCGCCTGTATCTGGACGGAAGCTGGAACTACCCCACGAATTGGCTAAAGGGTGCTTCCGTGCATAAGCAAAGCGCGGGCGGACTGGGCGCACGCCTGACGGCTGCATGCCACGACGCCACAGCAGCAGGATATACGCAAATGGTCGTCATCGGAACCGATCATCCTACCTTGCCTTCGGAACGCATCATGGCGGCCTTTGAAAGCCTTAAGCGCCCCGACTCCGCAGTGATCGGCCCAACGGCAGATGGCGGATTCTACCTGCTGGGAATGAACCCCTACGCTGACCGTGCTTTCGCCGGAACGTTCAGCCACAAAGATGTATTCAGGCAGACGCGCGCGCGGCTCGCTGCACAGTGGGCGCATGTGCACATTCTCCCCGCATGGTACGATGTGGACAGTGGAGCGGACCTCGAGCAGCTGCGTCGTGACATGCGTACGCACAAAGGCTGCCCGCATACGCGTGCCGCATTAAGCCAAATCCCGGAAACCCCGTAGCAACATCGTCCGCAAGGCATGACCATAACCACATTAAGCAAGCCGCAAACGGCGTCCATTCGTCGCACAGGAGAAGGTTCGGCTGTCGCCTTTGGACCCGCGTCGCTGTCAAACCTGGGGCCGGGTTTTGATACACTAGGGCTTTGTCTTGCCGGCATCGGAGATACTGTGACTGCGGTGATGTCGGACGCGCCTGGGATCACGGTGCAATCGAGCGCGCTGCTGCCGTTAGATGCGGCCAAAAACACCGCAGCGCGTGCCGGGCAGCGCGTCCTGGAAGCCATTGGCGCGGACTGCGGTGTGCACCTCGACATTGAGAAAGGTATCGCATTGGGCTCGGGCATTGGCGGCTCGGCTGCGAGCGCGGCCGCGGGTGCGTGGGCCGTCAACATGCTGCTGGGCGCGCCGCTGGCAAAGCACGAAATGGTGGACGCCGTCCTGGAAGGGGAGGCGCTGGCCTCTGGCGGCGAGTGGCACGGAGACAACGTCCTGCCGGCGCTGTTTGGCGGCTTGGTTCTGACATCGCCGCTGGATCCGAGCGACTACCGCCCGGTGTCGCTTCTTCGGCCCCTGCATATTGCGCTGCTGCTGCCCAGCCTTACGGTTCTCACCGCGGATGCGCGCGACATCCTGCCGGCGCGTGTACCGTTTCGCGTCGCCGTGGAAAACGCCAGCGACCTGGCGTTCATGATCCAGACGCTGACGACGGGAGACTATGAGACCGTAGGCGTCTATATGATGCGGGATCGTCTGGTGGAGCCGGCGCGCAGCGCATTGCTGCCATTCTTTGAGGAAGCCTGCGCGGGCGCGATGGCCGCGGGCGCCTGGGCTGCCGCCATCACCGGCAGCGGACCAGCCATGTTTGCACTGGCACCGGACGGACATGTCGCGCGGGAAGCTGCAGACGCCATGGTGCGCGCGACCGCCAAACACGGTGTAGCAGCACAGGGCGTGGTGACGACGCCTGACTTCAGGGGCGTGCGCGCGGCATGATGCGTTTCAAGAGTACACGCGGGGCACAAGGCGCGACCTTTGGAGAAGCCTTGCGCAGTGGCCTCGCCCCCGATGGCGGGTTGTACGTGCCGGCAACCATACCGCAGGCACCAGCGGAGTGGCGCAGCAAGAATCGGTTGGAGGACTTGGCGCTTGCCGTACTGCGGCCGTATCTGGAGGCGGATGTGGCACGCAGCGCGTTGGCGCACGGACTCCGCAAGGCGCTAAATTTCCCTGTGCCGCTCGTTGCGGTGGATGCACAGGAAAAGCTGTACGTACTGGAGCTCTTTCATGGCCCCACGCTATCCTTCAAGGATGTGGGCGCGCGCACCATGGCGCGGCTCTTGCGCATCATGGCTGAGCGCGAGCGACTGACGATTCTGGTCGCAACATCGGGCGACACGGGCAGCGCCGTTGCCGACGGTTTTGCCGCGCAGGACGGAATCCGCGTGGCGCTACTGTTTCCTGAGGGTCAGGTCAGTCCTACACAGGCGTTGCAGCTGACTCTTGCGCGCCCCGGCGTGCGTGCCTTTGCCGTACGAGGCACCTTTGACGAATGCCAGGCGATGGTCAAGGCGGCGCTGGCTAATCCGAAGGGTCTGAACCTCTCTGCCGCAAACTCCATCAATGTAGGACGGCTCTTGCCACAGATGGTGTACTACTTCTGGGCATTTGTGCAGGGCGGATTTGATGAAGCGGTCGTGAGCGTTCCCTGCGGCAATTTGGGGAATCTGACCGCGGGGATCCTGGCAGCCCTGGCCGGACTCCCGATACGACGGTTTTTGGCAGCGCACAACGCCAATGGTGCGTTTCCGCACTATCTTGCCACGGAGCAATCGACCTTTGGGCCTTCATTGCGCACATTATCCAATGCAATGGATGTGGGTGCACCCAGCAACTTTGAGCGGTTGCAGCATCTCATGCCCGATATGAAGAAACGTATCACGGGGTATTCGGTCAGCGACGAGGAAACGTTGGCCAGCATGCGCCGCGTATTTGCGCGGACCGGCTACATGGCCGATCCGCATACAGCCGTCGGGTTGGAGGCCGTGCGACGCTATAGGCAGGCTGCAGGGCTGCGGGTGCCCGCCGTCGTTTTGGCCACGGCGCATCCCGCAAAATTCCCCGCTACGGTGCGACGCGCGCTCGGTCGCACGCCCGCCATGCCGGCCGCCCTGGCGGACCTTGCGCGCAGGGCCCGACGAGTCGAGCCGCTGCAATCGGATCGGGCCGCGCTGATGGATGTACTGCATTCGTGGGAGTAAAACCATGAGGCCTTTCTCTCCCGACGACTGGCCTGATGCGCGACGTGAAGCCTCTGCAGCGCTCTGGGCATTCTACGATGCACTGGATGCGCCCAGATCCATCACCGATGCACACGACGAAGCGGCACGCTGCCGAGACCAAAAAGATCTCGCCATCATGCCCGCGCACATTGCGCAACGGGCCTATGCCGCTTGCCAGCGCCACGAGCTGGACGGCACACTGCTGGCGGCGCAGGTGCGGGCAGCGGCAAGTATGGTGTCCCCGGTTCGTTTTGCAAAGGCCGGCCCGCTGCTTGCGTACGTAGAAGCACGGTGCGGTGCGCATGCGTTGCTTTTGATGCAGTTGACAGGAAAGCGTGAACAGTTCTGGGTGGAGCGCACGCAGGAATTTGCCAAGGCGGTATTTTTGACGAATCGTCTCTGCAGCCTGGTGGCAGATGTGGCGAAAGACCGACTCTTTCTGCCGCAATCCGAGATGGCGCAGTTTGGTATAGCGGAAGCGCAGCTTAAGGCGGGTCAGCAAAGCGAAAGCCTACGCAGGCTCTTGTGGAAGCAAGCAGTACGGGTGCGGGATGCCTACAGTGCCTGCCAGCGGCTCGGTTTGGATCTGACCGGGTGGCCGCGCCGGACATTCAAGCGGTACTGGATGGAAGGATTGTACCTTTTGTCTGTCTTGGAAAAGCGCCAGTTTGATGTGTGGACGCAGCCAGTAGCGCTTTCGCCTGCCATGCGGTTGCAGCTCCGGTGGCAGCTCCTAGTAGGCAAGACCAGTTTCCGATAGCCTATGGTCACATACAAGGATACGGGCGTGGACATCGCGCTAGGCGACAAAGTGGTTACAGCGGCCGAGGCCTATGTGGCCCGAACGCAGTCAGAGGGCGTAGTCGGCAAGCTGGGCGCTTTTGGCGGATTCTTTGAGGTGCCACGTGGATACAAACACCCCATCTTGGTGTCGTCTGTGGATGGCGTGGGCACCAAGCTCAAGGTGGCGTTCATGGCGGACAGGCATGACACCATCGGCGAAGACCTGGTCAATCACTGCGTCAACGATATCGCCGTGTGCGGCGCGAAGCCGCTGTATTTTCTGGACTACTTTGCCACAGGAAAGCTGAAGGCAGGGATCTTTGAAGCGGTGGTCGCGGGCATTGCCCGCGGCTGCGAGAACAATGGGTGCGCCCTTATTGGCGGCGAAACGGCGGAGATGCCCGACTTTTATGCTGCCGGCGAATACGATCTCGCAGGTACTGTGGTCGGCATCGTAGAGAAAGATCAGATCTTGGACGGGAGTCGCGTGAGGGCGGACGATGTGCTTTTAGGCTTGCCTTCTAATGGATTGCACACCAACGGCTTCACGCTGGCGCGCCATGCGTGCTTCGGCACGCGCGATCCGTTTGGTATCCATGACCGCCCACAAGGGCTGCGAGGTCGCACGCTGCAGGAAGAACTGCTGCGGGTTCACCGATCATACCTGAAGCCGATCCGTGCGCTCTGCAACAATGATCTTGTCCATGCCTTTGCCCATGTGACCGGCGGCGGGATCGAGGGCAACACACGGCGCGTAGTGCCGCCGCCGCTGTCCTTTACGGTCAATTATGCAGCATGGGAGCGGCCCGCCATCTTTGACTTTGTGCAAGCCGCAGCCGAGGTACCTGAGCAGGATATGCGACGAACGTTTAACTTAGGCATCGGGCTTGTTGCGCTGGTGTCGGCGGCGGGGGCGGATGATGCACGCGCGTGCTTGGAGTCTTTGGGCGAAAATCCGATAGAGATCGGGAAGGTGGTGCGCCAATAGCCTTCTCGTGGTACATTAATGCAATCATTAGTTCTATGCTGTCTCTTGTAGTCATCCTGGTGTTAAGCTACCTGGCTGGTTCGATCCCGGCGAGCGTATGGATAGGCAAAGGCCTTTACGGCATCGACGTACGACAGTACGGCAGCGGCAATGCGGGTGCAACCAATGTGTTCAGAGTACTCGGCTGGAAGGCGGGCGCACTGTGCACGGTGATGGACATTGGCAAAGGGCTTTTGGCAGCGGGCGCAATTGCAACCATTCGACTTAATGACGGATTGCCCAGTGGATACGCCTTCTGGCAAGTAGAGTCGGTGGTGCGCCTCTTGGCGGGTTTGGCTGCGATTGCTGGCCACATGTGGCCCGTGTGGGCGCGGTTCATGGGTGGCAAGGGGGTCAACACGGCTGCCGGGATGCTGTTTGCCCTGACGCCTGTGACGATGTGGATCGTCCTGGGCACGTTTGTGGTGGTCCTGGTGACTTCCCGTTACGTGTCGCTGGCTTCTCTTAGCGCCGCGGTGATGTTCCCTGCGGCGGTGGCGGTTCGCAAGTTCATTTTCGATATCGAGGGATTAGACCGAAGTCTGCTGCTCTTTGGCATTTTCCTGGCGATAGGCATCTTCATAGCCCATCGGTCCAACATTGTGCGGCTGCTTAACGGCACTGAAAACAGACTGCGAAGCTTCAGGCTTGCACGTGGTTTGCGCGGCCGCGGTGAGTTGTAGCATCCCCTGGAATGAACGGCAGCACGGCAGATACGATACAAAATTCTCAGGCCGCACCCGACAGCCGGCAGCCTGGGTCGCCTCTAAAGGGCGCGTTGTGTCGACGCTGTTTCCATGCGTCGTTACATCACGAACACGGCACGCTGCGTCAGTCCAACCGAGCGGATAGGGACTCCAGCGTGCCGTGTCAGTTCTGTCACAGGCAGAGCCTGGTTGCAAAGCAACACAGGTTCACGCAGTGCTGCGTATCGTGCGGCTCTATCGAGCATGTGCCGGAAGGCGGCGCGATGTGCGACCACTGTTACGCGGAGCGCCGGCGCAGCGCGGCGCACAGTCACGAGGAGTTTTTCATCTACGATGAGTGTGACTGGTGCAGCCGGCGTCCGGAATTTCACAGCGCGGGCATGTTTCTATGCGCCCGATGCGATTCCAGCGTGATGGGCACTGAGCTGCCTGCTTGAAGCGGATGTTGCAGATCCCAGCCAGATTGAATTGAATTCTGCGATGTAGCACCCTGTTCGCGGACTAGCGCCAATCTTTTGACCTCCGCATCGCCTGCCAAGTGGGCCGCAAGTTGTCCCACATGTCGCTCTATGTCTGAACCCATCGTAACGCGTACACAACGCGCCATGGCATAGTGCGCTATGCCATGGCGTTGCTCGGCGGTCAATTCCGTCCTGCGCAGGGGGCTATGCCAGCGGTGCAGGTGGCTGATCCAGGAAGCGTGCGCGGTGCGGCGCGCGCTGCCGTTTGTGACTTTCGTATGAATCGGTCATTGACTATTTTCGGTAACTGTACCCGAAGTGTATTCCACTGCTATGTGCCGCGCGGCTTGCCTGGTCTTTTTCAGCGTCTTGGCGCTCTCAATCTTTTCGGGTTGCCGGTCAGATGAGGCCAGTCAGGACCTGCCGGAAACGGTCGACTTCAATTACCACATTCGGCCCATCCTGTCCAATTCCTGTTACGTCTGCCATGGCCCCGACGTAAGCACCCGCGAGGCAGACCTGCGTCTTGACGAGCGCGCGTTTGCTACCGCCAGGCGGCAAGGCGGCCGGGCCATCGTGCCCGGGAATGCGCGCCGGAGCATACTCATCAAGAAGGTTACGGCAGCGGACCCAGAGCAGCGGATGCCTCCGAGAAAGACCAACAAGGTCTTGGAAGACCGCGAGATTGCGCTGCTCAAGAAGTGGATCAAACAGGGGGCCGAATACAAGAAGCACTGGGCATTCATCTCGCCTCAGGGCCCTGCACTGCCTGAGGGACTGGCAGGGACCGGTGCCATCGATTGGCTCCTCGATGAGCGCCACCGGCGCGCTGGGCTCAGTCCCGCGCCGCTGGCGTCCAAGGAGGCGCAGCTGCGCAGGGCCGCGTACGTGCTAACGGGGCTGCCGCCCGCGCCAGAGATGGTTGCGGCATTCCTGTCCGACGAAGGCAAGGATGCCTACGTGAAGGCAGTCGATACACTGCTTGCATCACCACATTTCGGGGAGCGCTGGGCACGTCATTGGATGGACCTGGTGCGCTATGCAGAATCCAAAGGGCATGAGTTTGACTTTACCATTCAAGGCGCTTGGCAGTATCGGGACTATCTCATTCGGGCCTTTAACGCGGATGTGCCCTACGACCAGTTTGTGGCCGAACATCTAGCCGGCGATCTGCTCGTGCATCCGCGCCTCAATCCAGCGCAGGGTTTTGCGGAATCGCCCATCGGCACTGCATACTTTGGCCTCGGCGAGGGCAAGCACAGCCCGGTGGACACGCGGATAGATGAGGCTGAGCGCATTGACAACATCATCGATGTTACTACGAAGACGTTTCAGGGCTTGACGGTAGCCTGTGCCCGCTGCCATGATCACAAGTTCGATCCCATCCCAACAACCGATTACTATTCGCTGTACGGGATCATTGAAAGCGCCCGATTTGCCCCCACTCCCCTGATCTCTTCCCGCTATCGGGCGCAGCACGATTCACTGATAGCACTGCACCAGGAGCGGAGGCGTCGCATTGCGGCGCGCTGGCAGCGCGCGGTGGGCCGCACGCCGGTCGTGGCCGCTTCCCTGGAGCGCACGGTGCCGCCGGCGTCCGACTCCGTCGGATCTTGGAAAATGATCGGAGATTTTCGCGACGGCACCTACGATGATTGGTATCCTGAGGGGCTTTCCTTTGCCGGCGTGCCCCGTAGCGGCACGCCGGTCATTACGGATGGCCGCATTGATAGCCTGCTGCATGGCGTGGTTACCAGCCGCAAAGATGGCGCAGGGTTCCCGGGAGCACTGCGGTCGCCTACGTTCAGGATCACGCAGGACTCCATCGTAGTGGTAGCCGCGGGTCTCAATGCCGCCATGCGCATCGTGGTGGACAACTTCCAGCTTATCCGGCACCCGATTCACGGCTTTCTGGAGGTGGAGCTTGATTCGCCCACCCTGAAGTCGCACGTGATCGGCATGGACATGTGGAAGGGCAGCAAGGCGTACATCGAATTCCTTGTGGGCACCTACCACAAGGGGCAGTTGCTCATCAACCAGCATCAGCTGCAGCTGAAGGACAACGCCTTCTTCGATGTGGCCTATGTGGCGGCTTTCGACGGAACGCGTCCGGCGTTTGACGCGCCGCAGGGCGGCCCGCGTCTACCGCTGGTACAGGCGGTAAGCGCCTGGGCGAACGACAACGCTGCACCTGCGGATGTCGAGGTCATAAACGAAGCGCTGCTGAGCGGTGCGCTTCCGCGCACTGTGCCGGGGTCAGACCTTGCGCCGCCGCAACCGCTGCCCGCGTTTTTCACAGGAATGACCGATGGCGACACGGTGACCAGCGGCGTGTTTTTCCGCGGCAATGCCAAGAATGAGGAAGCTGCGCGCGTGCCGCATCGGTTCTTTACTGCGCTGGATTCGACGCAGGCCCCCTTTGTAGCCTCGGCCAGCGGGCGGCTGGATCTCGCGCGAGCCATGACGGATCCAGAAAATCCACTGACGGCGCGCGTGATGGTAAACCGTCTCTGGCACCACGTTTTCGGGCGCGGCATCGTGGCGACCGTAGACAATTTCGGTGCGCAAGGCGAGTTGCCAACGCATCCGGAGCTTCTGGATTATCTCGCCCTGCGGTTCATGGAGCAGGGCTGGTCGGTCAAGGCCATGCTGCGCGAAATCGTGCTTACCCGCGCCTTCAGGCGCGCTACCGAGCCTCCAGACAGCCTGGCGGATGTAGACCCCCAAAACAAGCTGCTGACCCATTATCCGATTCGGCGACTGGAGGCCGAAGCCATTCGCGACGGCATCCTGGCTGCCAGCGGCACACTCGATCCGACGCTGTTCGGGCCGCCGGTGCCCATTCATCTGACGGCGTTCATGAAGGGACGCGGCCGTCCGGACTCGTCCGGTGCCCTGGATGGCGATGGGCGCCGGAGCCTCTACACTGCTGTGCGGCGCAACTTCCTGTCTCCCATGATGCTGGCCTTCGACGTGCCGATCCCGTTCTCAACCTTCGGTCGGCGCAACACCAGTAATGTGCCCGCCCAGTCGCTCACCATGCTCAACGATCCCTTCGTGGCAGCCCAGTCGCAGGCCTGGGGGAACGCGCTGGTGGCGATGCCCCATCCGAGCATCGAAGCGCGCGTAAAACATATTTACCTGCACGCCCTCTCTAGGGCACCGAGCGGAACGGAGCTGGTGGAAGCGCGTCAATACCTGGAAATCGCAGCGCAAGACATGGCGCTTCCCGCGGAAGCGATCCTGGACGAAGCTTTGCTCTGGGCGGCCTACTGCCATGCCATCTTTAACCTCAAGGAGTTCATCTATCTGATCTGATGTCAAATCCCCATCGTCTTAGGTGCCGCATGACGCGGCGCGAGATGCTCTCCTTATGCCGCAACGGCTTCGGAGGCGTTGCCCTCATGGGTCTTATGGGCAGCACGCCCTTTGACCGAATGTTAGTTGCTGGCGATTCACCCGCACCGCTGCGTCCTAGCCCGTCCCATCTGGTTCCGAAGGCACGGAGCGTCATCTTCCTGTACATGGATGGCGGCGTGTCGCAGGTTGACAGCTTTGACCCCAAGCCGCGTCTGGCGCGCGAGCACGGCGAGAACCCTCGGGATAAGTTTGCGGTAGATGCCACGCAGTTCAACAGCATTGGCAAGATCCTCAAGAGTCCGTGGGACTTCAAGCGGTACGGCGAGTGCGGCATGGAGGTCAGTGACCTGTTCCCGCACATCGGCAGCTGTGCCGACGACTTGGCGGTGGTCCGGTCCATGGTGGCGGACTTTCCGGAGCACACCAATGCCAACTACTTTCTGCACACCGGTCACGGACTGCAGGGCCGCCCGTCGATGGGTTCGTGGGTCACCTATGGCCTAGGCAGCGAAAATCAAGACCTGCCGGGTTACGTCGTGCTCGATGGCGGGCTGATTCCGCCCGGTGGTCTGGACAACTTCAACAGCGGATTCCTGCCGGCTTCGTATCAGGGCTCCATCTTCAGGGCCGGCAGCGAGCCGCTGGCCAACATAGACCCGCTGGAGCCTACGACCGCGCTGCAGCGGCGCAAGCTGGCGCTGATCAACAAGACGGACGATACGCTGCTTGGGCGCATTGGGCACGCGAATCAGATTGAGAGCGCGATCTCCAACTATGAATTAGCATTTCGCATGCAGTCCTCGGTGCCAGAGCTGACAGATCTGTCCGGCGAATCGGAGGCGACCAAGAAGCTTTACGGGATGGACTCCGAGGACGAGCATACGCGCGGGTATGCTGCGCAGTGCCTTCTGGCACGGCGCTTGGTGGAGCGCGGCGTACGCTTTATAGAGCTCACCTGTCCGCGCTGCGCCAGCGATCGCTGGGATCAGCATGCCAAGCTTCGCGAAGGCCATACCCTGAATGCGCACGCGGTAGATCAGCCTATAGCAGGCCTTCTGAAGGATCTGAAGGCACGCGGTTTGCTCGAGGAAACGCTGGTGGTGTGGGCCGGCGAGTTCGGGCGCACGCCGTTTGCGCAGGGCACGGACGGGCGCGACCATAATCCTTCGGCATTCAGCATATGGCTGGCGGGGGCCGGCATACGGGGCGGCACCGTGTACGGAGCGACCGACGAATACGGCTACCGGGCAGTAGAAAATATTACGACCATTCATGACCTGCATGCGACCATGCTTCACCTTCTAGGCATGGAGCACGAGCGCCTGACCTATCGCTTCAGCGGGCGTGACATCCGGTTGACCGATGTTGGCGGCAAAGTCATCGACGCTATACTCACGTAAGTATCAAACAAGTCTCATAGAGTGTCTTTTTCCTTGGTGAACCGGGTCGCCCTGGTAACCGGCAGCACCACAGGGCTGGGCAAGGCTATGGCCTTCGCGCTGGCCCGCGCTGGAGCCCGTGTTGCCATGAACTTCTCCTCCAACGAGCAGCGCGCGCAGCGTGCTTTTGCCGAGTTTGAAGCCGAAGGGGGCACCGGCATCCTGGTGCGGGCCGATGTCACCAATGCGCAGCATGTGTCGTCGCTGGTAGACCAGGTGGCCCGCACTTTGGGTCCGATAGATATTCTGATTCCCAACGCGACGCCCAACCAGCCGCTTTTGTCCATCGAGGAATACACCTGGGACGATTACCAGTCAATGCTGGATTTCTTTGTCAAGAGTCCGTACCTCTTGTGCCGGGCGTGCGTGCCGGGGATGAAGCAGCGTCGATTCGGACGGATCATCAATATCATCACCGAGGTGTATTCGATGGGCGTGGCACCGTTTACGGCTTATGCAGCAGCCAAAGGAGGCCAGGTTGGCTTTTCACGCAGTCTGGCTACCGAACTTGCGCCGTTCGGCATCACAGTGAACATGATTTCTCCCGGGTGGATACCCACCGAGCGTCATGCCGGTGATCCGCAAAGCCTCAAGGATTCGTACGTGAAGACGATCCCAGTGGGCCGCTGGGGTGTTCCTGAAGATGTTGCCGGTGCAGCCGTCTATTACGCCAGCGATGCGGCGTCCTTTGTTACTGGACAATTTATCACCATCAACGGCGGGCGCACCTTTGGCATCTAGTATTATGGACTCACGTATTATGGACTCACGTGTGACTGAACAGGTGCCGCGGTTGTGGACCCCGCTGCTGATGGCAGCTTGTGTATTGGCTGCGTCGGTGGTAGGCGGTTGTGCGCCGGGCGGCGACGGTGCCCGGAAGCCGCTTCTGGGTTTTATCACCAATGGCATCGCGTCGTTCTGGCTGATTGCGGACAAGGGGGCGCGGGATGCCGCCGCGCGCTATGATGTGGATGTAGAAGTACTCATGCCGCCTGATGGCACGGCGTCAGATCAGCGGCGCATGGTTCAGGACCTCTTGGCGCGCGGCGTGGAAGGCATCGCGATCACCCCGCTGGACCCTTCGAATCAGATGGGCCTATTGGCGGAAATTGCGCAGAACACCCTTCTCATCACGCATGATTCGGATGCACCCGAAAGCGACCGCCTGGTGTATATCGGCATGGACAACTACCTGGCTGGGCGCATGTGCGGCAGCCTGCTCAAGGAAGCCATGCCAGAAGGGGGCACTGTGGTGCTCTTTGTGGGCCGAACGGGGCAGCTTAATGCGGACCTGCGGCGGCAGGGCGTTATTGATGTACTCATGGATCGCAGCATAAACAACACGCGTCGGGATCCCGTGGACGCACGTATTGAGGGGGAGCTGTTTACGGTGCTGGATACGCGCGTGGATCAGTTTGACTTTGCCCGGGCGAAGGCGCAAGCCGAAGATGCATTGGCGCGATACCCGGACCTCGATGCCATGGTGGGGCTTTTTGTGTACAATCCGGTGCAGATCCTGGAAGCTGTGCGCGAAGCAGGCAAGCTGGACCAGATCACCATCGTCGGCTTTGACGAGGACGATGTGGTGCTCGAAGCGATCAAGCAGGGTACCATCGCAGGCACCGTCGTGCAAAATCCGTATCGCTATGGCTACGAGTCCGTGCGCGTCCTAGCCGCGCTAGTGCGTGGCGACCGGTCCGTTCTTCCTGAAAGCCAGTTCATAGACATTCCGGCTCGCACGATTACAAAGGATAACGTGGACGCATTCAGAGATGAGCTCGAGGCCCTGCTCGGAGAGTAGCGTAGTGATCCGGTAGGCTACAGCGATCTTTATGCTGCCCCAGAAGGCCCAGCGCCTACGGGCCGAGGCACCGAATCATTACTGACAGCGCGGTCCGCGCCAAAGGCAACAAATGCCGCGATGCCAGCCGGAATAATGAGCCGGCGTGCACGCGCTGATCGCGAAGCCTTGGCCGCGCGCGTACACGTTCGGTCAAGCCCATCCTGATTCAAGGGTGTCTACTCGCGAATCCGGCTTTGATCCGGGAACTAGATCATAGGGGGCGCACCGGGAGCATGCGTGAGGCCGGTTCAGTCCTCATCGGTAACGAGGTAGTGCGCTGCCACTGCTTGTGCAGGGGATGAGCAGCTGCCCGGGGGGTTGCACTGCATATCATCGTCGGCCCAAGGGAGAAACGCAGCCAGCCTGCAGCAAAAAAAGGTATTTTGTTGGGAATCAAGAACGATTGAGGGTGAATGAGGGTGGTGAGCCGATTGTGGTAGCAGATGGTTGAGGGTGCAACCGGTCCGTCCGCGCAGGGCGCGCATCTCCTGCATGCCAGGCGCGTTACGAAGCGTTTTCCCGGCGTGGCGGCGCTGCGGGATGTAGACCTTGTTGTGGGTGCGGGGGAAATCGTGGCCGTCATCGGCGAAAACGGGGCCGGCAAGAGCACGCTCATGAAAATCCTCGCCGGCATCCTTCCCATGGATGGCGGGACGCTTTGGCTGGATGGATCGCCGGTCGCATTCACGAACGCACGGCAAGCGGCACAGCGCGGCATCGTGCTTATCCACCAGGAGCTGAGCCTGCTTCCCAACCTGACAGTCGGCGCGAACATCTTCCTGGGCCGGGAGCCGCACAAGGCCGGCTGGATTCAGAGCCGCATGATCGCCAAAGAGGCCGCCCAGATCATTGCACGCGTCGGGCTCGCGCTGCCAACAGATACGCTGGTAGGCTCTCTGCCCATAGGACAGCGCCAACTCTTGGAGATTGCGCGTGTACTGTCGGTGGATGCGCGGCTGATCATCATGGACGAGCCGACCTCCAGCCTGTCTGAACGGGAAGCTGATCGGCTGTTTGCTGTGATCAGGGAGCTCAAGGATGCAGGTGTATCCATCCTGTTTGTTTCGCATCGGCTGCGCGAAGTAGAGGCCATTGCCGACCGCGTGGTCGTGCTTATGGATGGACAGAATGCAGCAGAACTCACCGGCAGTGACATCCGGCGCGAGCGCATGGCGCGCAGCATGGTGGGCCGCGACATCAGCAGCTTCTACGCACGCAAGACGCGAACCAAAGGCGACTGTGTGATGGCGGTATCAGGTGTGTCCACGATGGCGTGGCCCAACTGCCGCGTGTCGCTGCAACTGCACGCTGGCGAAATAGTCGGCCTCGCCGGCCTCGTTGGGGCTGGGCGCACCGAGCTGCTGAGGACGCTGTTTGGTCTTGATCCAATGCTTCACGGCACGGTGCGTATAAACGGCAACACCGCGGTACTGCGATCCCCGCGGGATGCGATGGCGCAAGGCATCGCGCTCGTGCCGGAAGACCGGGCACAGCAGGGGCTGGTCCTGCCGATGCTCGTGCGGCACAACATGAGCCTCGCTGCGCTCACGCGTCGCGCTGCGTCGTCCATCTCACGCGCCTGGGAAGAGGCGTTTTGCGAATACATGATGCGGCGGCTACGCATAGACGGCACGCGCAAGAACAGCGTCGCGCGACTATTGTCTGGAGGCAATCAGCAAAAGGTGGTCCTTGGAAAGTGGCTGTTGCTTGGTCCCAGGGTGCTGCTTCTGGATGAACCCACACGCGGCATTGATGTGGGAGCCAAGCAAGAGATCTACCACACCATGGAGGAGCTCGCAGAAGACGGTATGGCCATCCTCTTTGCCAGCAGCGAGCTGGAAGAGATTCTCGGCATTGCCGATAGGGTACTAGTAATGCACGAAGGACGGATGACCGGCGAACTTGAGCACAAAGACATGGCGGAAGAGAACATTATGCAGCTAGCCACCGGACAAACACTTTGACGAGATGAAGAAGATTCTGGGCATCAGCGGCGTGCTGCTGGTGGTCTTTGTCCTCACGGCTGCGCTGGAGCCCAACTTCCTGACAGGGTACAATCTGCAGAATACACTGCGCTGGACCGGTCTCTTCGGCATCATCAGTATCGGAGCCGCCTTCGTGATCATCACCGGTGGCATAGACCTTTCTGCGGGCAGCGTTGTGGGCCTGATTGGCGTGATCGTGCCCTTGCTTCTAGTTGCAGCGGGGTGGCCCGTGGCACTGGCATTGCTAGCCGCGCTGGGTGCAGCCTTGCTCATAGGTCTGGCACACGGGCTTCTGGTCACGAAGGTCAACCTGCAGCCGTTTGTTGTAACGCTTTGCGGCCTCTTGGTCTACCGCGGCTTGGCCCGCTGGATCACAGGGGATCAGACGCAAGGCTTCGGCATGGGCTACGAAGGACTGCGGCAACTTGCCATCGGGAAGATTCCAATCACAGCCTCGTTCGGACTGCCGATCCCGTTTGTGATCCTGCTGGTATTGGCGGTGCTGAGCGCATTGCTCTTGAACTACACGGTCTGGGGTCGCTACATGAAAGCCCTAGGCCACAATGAAGAGGCGGCGCGCTTCAGCGGCATAAGCACAGACCGCATGGTGATCCTGGCTTACACGATAGGGGCGCTGACCGCGGGGCTGGGCGGATTGCTGTTTGCACTGGACGTCAACTCGGTACAGCCCGCCGCACAGGGGAGCTTCTATGAGCTGTATGCCATCGCGGCTGCCGTGCTGGGCGGGTGCAGCCTTCGGGGCGGCGAGGGCTCTATCGCCGGCGTGGTCATCGGTGCCGCCGTGCTTCGGCTGCTGTACAATGCCATTAACATTCTGGGCATATCCACGCAACTTGAATTTGCTATTATAGGTGCCGTGATTCTGTGTGGGGTGACAGCAGACGAGTTAGTGAAGCGGATCGCTGCGGCGCGTGCGGTGCGCAAAGTATCCTGACCTAAGCCAAACAAAGGGGGATGATATCCCAGACAAAGCCATGCATCTTGCGATACACAACTGGATGAAGGTGGAGCCTATTGAGGTCACCGTGCAACGCTTGGCCCGCTACGGCTACAAGAGCCTGGAAATCCAGGGCGAGCCCTACAAGTACGACACCATTGCGGTCCGTGCACTGCTGAAGAGTTACGGCGTGCGATGCTGGGGCAGCGTGACGCTGATGCTGGACGATAGAAACCTTTTGGCCAGAAGTGAAGAGCAACGCGCCGAAAGCGTTACATATGTGAAGGACTGCATTACGATGGTGATGGAGCTCGGCGGCGAAGTCATCAGCGTGGTGCCGGGCACTGTCGGCAAGGTCGTGCCTGACGCCACGCCGGCCAAGGAATGGGCTTGGTGCGTCGAAGCTTTGAAGGAGTGCTACGATCATGGCAATCGCTGTGGCGTAAAGATCGGAATCGAGCCCATCAACCGGTTTGAAACGTACTTCATCAATCGCGGCGCGCAGGCGCGCGCCCTGGCTGAGGCTGTTGGCCCGGACTGCGGCGTATGCCTGGATATCTTCCACATGAACATCGAGGAAGACGATCCGCTCGAAGCGATCCGCGCATGCGGCGACCGCCTAGTGAACTTTCATGTGGCGGACAATAATCGCATGGCAAGCGGCATGGGCAATCTGGACTGGGCGGCAATCATAGCCGTGCTGCAGGAGGTTGGGTACGACGGGGCACTTTCGGTGGAGTTTTGCCCGCCGCTGGATCGCACGCCCGCCAATCGGTGGCCCAACAGTGTGGATCTGAACCCTGAGGGGATCACCGCTTCAGAGCGCAAGTTTCTGGAGGACCACGGCAGCAGCGTGTTCAGCACTGAGTTCTACGACATGCATGTGCGCCGCTCAGCGGAGACGCTCTTACCGCTGATCTGATTGTCCGCCACGCGCTGGACAGCGTGCAGCGAAGCCCATGCCAACACTAGGAAGAGCACATCGCCCGCGCGTGGCCATCACGCTGGGCTCGGGGCTTGGCGGACTAGCCGCGCTTGTGCAGGATGCAGTTCAGACATCAGCGTGTGATATCCCTGGATATCCCATTCCTATGGCGGCCGGGCATGCGGGGCAGGTCATCGTCGGAACGTTGGCGGAGCGGGCCGTGGTAGTACTGCAGGGACGTGCGCACCTGTACGAAGGGCACACTGCGGCGCGGGCGACGTTTCCGCTGCGGTTTGCGCACCACCTGGGTGCGCACAGCGTAGTCATCACCTGCAGTGCAGGGGGCCTGGGGCTTGCGCCGGGATCGTTGATGTTCATCACTGATCATATGCGGGCTGGGCCAGGGCCAGGCCTAGGTCTGCGGGGCTGCCCTGCGCCCTACGACGGGGCTTGGATGCGCCGCGCGCAGCAAGCTGCAATAAAGCACGAAATAGATACCGTACGCGGTACGATTGTGTGGGTGCAAGGACCCAGCTACGAAACACAGGCGGAGATTCGCTACTTCATGGAGCACGGCGCACAGGCCGTCGGCATGTCAACGATACCGGAGGTGCTGGAAGCAAAGCGACTCGGAATGAAGGTCCTGGGCCTTGCCCTGATCACCAACGCAGCCGCAGGACTAAGCCCAGAGCCGCTGGCACACCAGGAGGTGCTGGACTGCGCCAGACGAATGCGCGTGGTTCTGGGACGGCTCTTGCCCGAAATTGTGCGCAATGCGCCAGGTTAGATCTGCAAAGATGTGCTGCGCCGTGCATTAGGATTTGCGTTTACGGAATAGACTTCGCATCTTGCACGTTTACCACCTAGCGCAGAATGGGGAATGAAGGACGATAATACTACTCGTTTAGGTGACCGGCGGCCGTACCGCAGTGCGCCTGGCGGGCGACCACGCCGAGATGGTCCCGATCGCTTTCGGGATGCGGTCTTTTCCAAGCGCGTTTCCGCGGGGCGGCGCACCTACTTCTTTGATGTTATTCCGACGCGGTCGGGTAAGGATTTTTTCATCGTTTTGACGGAGAGCAAGCGCGTGGACGAGTTCCGTTACGAGAAGCACAAGATCCGTTTGTACAAGGAGGACTTTGCCAAAGTCATGCGCGGGCTTTACGAAACCATAGATTACGTCCGGCAGGAGCATCTGCCAGATTTTGAATTCCATGGTATGCCCGAGCTTGTGCTTCCGCCGCCGCGGGATGTGACCGACTAGGGCGTTCCGCGCCGCGAATGATCCCCATCGTTGACTATGCTGCATGGGATCGGGTGCGCGAAGCCCCTGTGCACGCAGACGTAGAGGAGGCCGTTAAGGACATCATCCGTGCGGTGGCGTGCGAGGGCGATGCCGCGCTCAGGGCTTTGACCGCACGGTTCGATGACGTGCAGTTGCAGCAGATTCGCGTGCCTCCCAGCGCCCTGTCCGGCGCGTATGCGCAGGCGCCCCGAGCGTGGCGGGAGCTGATTTTGGCCGCGGCGGACAACATTCGCCGGTTTCATTTGCACCAGCGCCCGTCGTCCTGGTATGTAGATGATGGCGACGATGTTCGCTTGGGCCAGCGCGTGCTGCCGATGGAGCGTGCGGGGCTCTATGTGCCCGGAGGGGCCGCGGCATATCCTTCCAGCGTACTCATGAACGTCATACCGGCCCAGGTGGCGGGCGTTCGTGAGATCCATCTGGTATCTCCACCATCCAGCACCACGCTGCCCCACTGGACCATCCTGGCGGCGGCGCATGTGCTTGAAATCCAGCATGTCTATGCTGTGGGCGGTGCCCAGGCCATCGCGGCGCTGGCGTTTGGCACGGAAACGATCCCGAAGGTGGACAAGATCGCCGGGCCCGGCAATGCCTACGTGACAGCGGCCAAGAAGCTGGTATACGGCCTGGTCGACATTGATTCGCTGGCGGGGCCTAGCGAAATCGTAATCCTTGCAGACCATACGGCCAACGCGCGTTGGGCTGCGTATGATCTCTTGGCCCAGGCGGAGCATGACACGCGTGCCCGCGCCATCCTGGTCACACCGGCTGCACGCATCGCGAAAGCGGTCCAGCGCCATGTAACGGCGCTGGTGCCCACCAATCCGCGCCGGGAGATTCTGGAAGCAGCCTTGGGTGTGCATGGTGCGTGCATTGTAACGCAGGACATGGACGAGGCGGTTGCCGCGGTCAACGCTTTGGCACCGGAGCACCTTGAACTGCTGGTCGCGGATCCCTGGGCTATGCTGGAACGAATCAAGCACGCGGGTGCGGTGTTCCTGGGGCCGTGGTCGCCGGAACCTGTGGGCGACTATTTTGCGGGCCCCAACCATGTACTGCCCACCAATGGAACGGCCCGGTACGCTTCTGCGCTCAGCGTGGACGACTTCGTCCGCAAGCAAAGCGTGATCGCCTACTCGGAAGCTCGGCTCCGCAAGACGGCGGGGGCCATTGCTGCCTTGGCGCGAAGCGAGTCGCTGGAGGCGCACGCGCGCGCAGTGGAGGTGCGGGTCAGGGAAGACCTGGCGTGATGGACGTATCTGAAGCGATCTCACGCATACGCCCCGCGGTGCGGGTAGGACAAGCCTATCGTGTCAGCGGGCCGGTACACGCCAGCGTAAAGCTCAACCAGAACGAAAGTCCTTTTGACCTGCCGGAGGACCTCAAGCGCGAGATCATCACGCAATTCTGGGATGATCCCTTCAACCGTTATCCGCAGGTGCAGCCTATTGCCCTGCAGCAGGCGCTTGCAGCGGCGTTGGGCTGGGATGCGGAAGGGGTGCTGGTGGGCAATGGGTCTAACGAGCTGATGGCTACCGTTTTTCAGGTGCTCGTCAGTCCAGGCACCGGGGTCGTGTTGCCTGATCCGATGTTTTCGCTGTACGCACGCCTGGCGACGCTTTTCGAAGCCACGCTTGTGACGGTGCCCTCAGGCAGCGATCTGCGTTTTGACGCGCGGGCGATACGGCACGCTGCACATACGTGCGATGCCGGCCTTGTTGTGTTGACCTCCCCGAACAGTCCAACGGGGCTTGCGATGCCGCTCGCCGATGTGCACCGGGTGCTGGAGGCGGCACCCGGGTTTGTGCTTGTGGACGAGGCCTACGTCGAATTCAGTCGTGAGGAAAGCCCATTCGTGTTGCTTCAGCGCTATCCCAACCTCTTGTTGCTGCGTACCTTCTCCAAAGCTTTTGGACTCGCGGGGTTGCGCATAGGCTACCTTGTCGGGCACCCCGCAGTGATGCAGGAGGTCATGAAAGCCAGGATACCGTTTATGGTGGATCGATTGTCCGAGATGGTAGCCTTGGCGCTCTTGGCAAGGCCTGCGCTTATCGAGGAGCGCATTGCGTACCTTCGGCGCGCAACGGCGTGGTTGTACGATGCGCTGTTCACAATACCCGGCGTGCAGCCGGTGGCGCCGCAAACGAATTTTGTGCTGTTTAGAACGCCGATGGTGCCGGGTGCACTATTGCAGGCCCTTCTAAAGCGGGGCGTGCTCGTGCGTAACATGAGTAGCTACGAAGCGTTGCCGGGCTACCTGCGCGTGTCCGCAGGGACGGAAGCGGAAAACAAATTATTCATTCAGGCATTAACGAGCGTGCTACGGTAGTCGGTATTTTCCAGCGAGAAGCGCGCTATGGAGCTGATTCAAGTAGACATTCTGGCCCTCACGCAGAGTCGCCCCAACGAATCGGGCGCCTTTGCGCTTGTATTGGGCGAGGTTGATGGCAATCGCCGGTTGCCCATCATCATCGGCCTCTTTGAGGCCCAGGCGATTGCATTGGAGTTGGAAAAACTTCGGCCGCCCAGGCCCATGACGCACGACCTATTGCGAGATCTGATGGTGGAGACGGGCAGCGAAATGCTAGATGTAATCATCCACGAATTGCGTGAGGGTACCTTCTACGCCAGTATCCGCTTCTCATGCAACGGGAAAGAAGCCTGCTTGGACGCTCGCCCGAGCGATGCCGTTGCGCTGGCCGTCCGGTTCGGTGTGGCCATCTTTGTGTCGCCATCCGTGCTCAATGATGCGGGCATTCCTATGGAAGACGAAACTGCCGCGGAGGGCCCACCATCAGAAACGCCATCAAGGCAGTTGTCGCCCATTGAAGACATGGAGCGCCTTCTGACCGCGGCTATCGCCCAAGAAGACTACGAGGAAGCGGCGCGTCTTCGCGATGCGTTGGCCGAGCTCAAGCGAGAGAGTTCCTAGCAGCGTTGCATGCCTGATCGGCAACTTTTGACTGGTGGCATGCGTGCGGTATCCTATGCACGACTGCCGCGGTTTCCCAAGCTCTTCTCGACGTATTGTGAGCAGTGGGAGCTGCTTGCGGATTATTTTGAAGGAGATTGGCGGCAGCCATCCAGCTATCGGTCTGTAGCCAGGCGGTTATCGTCGCCTATATCCGCATCGCTGGCAGACGCGCTTGTGCGCCAGAATGCAGCCTGGGGCAATGATGTGCTGTTCCACATCCAGTCCCTGAGAACGCCGGGGGCGCTGGCGGTGGTGACGGGGCAGCAGGTAGGCCTCTACGGCGGGCCCCTCTATACGCTCTACAAGGCGCTGACGGCTGTTCGCCTTGCGGAGCATCTATCCGTCCATCTTGATCGTCCGGTTGTTCCGGTCTTCTGGATGGAAGGCGGCGACCACGACCTGGACGAAGTGTCGACGCTAGCCTTGCCAGGTGCACACAAGCTTCAGCAGCTTCATTATCACAGTTCCCACGCACTGGAGCGGGGCAACCTGGGAAGCGTCGGACGCTTGCGATTCGGGGCCGATCTTGAACGCATTCGTGATTTACTTCGCCAGGCGCTGCCTGCGACGGAGTACAGGCGTGCGGTGTTGGATGAGTTCTACGGGGCATACCAGACCGGTACGACCTTCACCGATGCCTTTGCGCAGACGCTGGCGGCGCTAATGCGGGAGACGCCCCTGGTACTAATGGACCCAGAAGATCCACAGGTCAAGCCACTGGCTGTTCCGCTGTTCGAACGCGCACTCCTGGAGCATGTGGAAGCACACGCACGCGTCTTGTCTACCAGTCAGGCACTGGCGCGTGCGTTTCATGCTCAGGTTACGCCGCGCGCCACGAACCTGTTCTACCAGGATGAGTATGGGCGCAACGCGCTGCGGCCAAACGGTACGGGCTTCACCAATGCAGGTAGCGGGGAGCGCCTGAGCGTTTCCGATGCTGCTGCGCGCATTCGCACGCACGCGCATCGCTTTAGCCCCAATGTGGTGCTGCGTCCGCTGGTGCAGGATTCGCTCTTGCCAACCGTTGCCTATGTGGCGGGGCCGGGAGAGGTGTCGTATTTCGCGCAGTTCAAGCAGCTCTATGCCTGGGCAGACATAGTGATGCCCATCATTTACCCTCGCGCCAGCCTTACGATCATTGAGCCGCGGGAGCAGCGTCTATTGCGCAAGCATGCCTTGGATCTGGCAGACCTGCAAGAAGAAGTAGAGACGACTCTGAGCCGCCTATTGCTTACAGGATCTTCCGTGGAGTCAGCGTTTCAGCAGGCGGAAAGCGCATTGCGCCAGGCAGCCGATGCTCTTTATCCTGCTGTTACCCAGGCCGATGCTACGCTCGCACCGTCGGCCGCCGCGACGCACGCGGCGTGGTCGAAAGCGCTTGGTAAGCTCCAGAGCCGCGTCATCCGCGCCGAAAAGCGCAAGCACGAGGCGTTGCGCATTCAGCTGCGTCGCACCCAGCAGGCGCTCTATCCGGGCGGGAAGCTGCAAGAACGTGTGTTGCCAGCGGTCTACTTTCTCAGCAAGTACGGGCCGGCGTTCCTGCAGACATTGCGCAAGGCGGTTACGCTGGACACTAGTCGGCACCACACGCTACTGCTATAGCCGCGGTCCCCGCATCCTGTCAGGCGCTGTTGCTGCACGCGCAGGGAGTCCGCTAACCCATCGGTGTCGCAAACGGCACGCAGCGGCTGCGAGGTCGCACCTGCGGGCAGCTGCGTTCACCTCGCTGCCACATAATTTGGGAAACGTGCCGCTGCCGGGCTGACCAGGGTCGACCGCGGCATGCAGTTACTCACGGCTTCGTCCCGCCTTGCGAAGGGCCTCGAGTGCCGACTGCATTGCGTACGCGCGGTCAGGATCCGCTGCGTACAGGTTGTTGGTTTCGGTGGGATCCCGCGATAAGTCGTACAGCTGCCCTGGCGGATCTGCCGCGCTGGTATCCACACGGGTAAAGCCGCCAGACCCCTTGCCTTCAATGTATTTCCAGTGACCTTGCCGCAGCGCCAGCATACCCTGAATGGACTGGTGCACCGCATGGGTGCGCGCGGATGACGCTGCATTGCCTAGCAGCACCTGCAGGTGGCTGAAGCTGTCTTCGGCAGCATCAGTGGGCAGGGCAATACCGGCCGCATCGACCAAGGTGGCGAACAGGTCAGTGTGCACGGCAAGTTGATCCGTGACGCTGCCCGGCGCGATGTGGCCAGGCCAGCGGACGATGAAGGGCACCCGG
This sequence comes from Rhodothermales bacterium, assembly GCA_951812585.1. Classification (GTDB taxonomy): domain Bacteria; phylum Bacteroidota; class Rhodothermia; order Rhodothermales; family Bin80; genus JAAXGV01. The sequence continues at coordinate 2,579,062 of OX638318.1, forward strand.
TGCCCACCTTCATGAATGTCCGCTTTCATACCGCGCCAGCCGTGATTTGCACGGTGTCCAAAAGACTCGATGTCTTCAGGCCGCCAGTAGGCACCGTTGTCGCTGGTGACGACCAGTATCGTGTTGTCGGCCAGTCCTGATTCGCTTAGTGCAGACATCACGGCACCAACCGTAGCATCCACTTGCGCCGTAAAGTCGCCGTATTCGCCTGCACCGCTGATGCCCACGTACGCGTCTATGGGGAGCCAGGGCGTATGCGGTGCCGCGAGCGGGATGTACAGGAAGAACGGCGCCTGATCCTGTCCGCGCGCGCGGATATACGCAGCGGCTCTCCTGGTGATGATCGGAAGCACCTCGGTGTGGTCAAAGCTCGGGGCCATCGGCCCCGAGCGCCAGAAGGGCCCGGTGCAGCATCCTACTGGGCCATCCCCGTGGCTGGTGGGCGGCTCCTCAAGCGATTCGTTCTCTACCCAGACATACGGCGGCATGTCCAGCGAAGCGGGGATGCCGTAGAAATAGTCAAAACCCACGGTGCGCGGGCCGGGATACAGCGGCTGCCCATAGTCTGTACGCTCCAAAGAGCCGAGTCCCAGGTGCCACTTGCCTATGGCGGCGGTGGTATAGCCATGCGCTTGCAGAACCGAGCCCACCGTGGCCCTCGTAGTGTCCATAACGAGCGGGCTGTAGCCCTGGGTGACGCCGCGCTCCAGTGCCCGTAGCCGCCAAGCGTAGCGCCCGGTGAGCAATGCGTAGCGGGTTGGCGTACACACTGCTGATGGCGAGTGGGCATCTGTAAAGCGCATGCCATCCGCAGCAAGTCTGTCCATGTAGGGGGTCGGCACCCTGGAATCAGGATTGTACGCGCCAACATCTCCGTAGCCCATGTCGTCTGCCATGATGACGACCATGTTGGGTGGCGCAGCGCGCTCTGGCGCGCCGCATGACGTTACAATTAGTGCCAGCACAGTGCAGCCTAATGCGGTTTTCATGGGGAGGATGTCTGAGGGTCAAAGGGCAACCGGTGAATATAGCTGCGCTGCTTGTGCGATGGCATGGCCCGCTTCAAGGTGCGCGTCAATTGCGCGAATGCTCTGGCAGTGAGCGTCAAAGGGCAAATCAGCTGCTAAAAGCAGGTCCCGAGGCTATGTGAAGTGGAGCGACGAGTGCAAGAGACGGCGCCCGTCCTGCGCATCGGAGCCTTGTACGTCAAGCGCAGGTGCGGCTCATACGGGGTGCATTGAAGAAGGCCTCGCACTTGGCCCGCCGCGGGCCAAGTGCGCGTCGGGCGAGGTCTGCGGGCGTTTTTTGGATCTCTTTGGCCGGTATCGCGCTTGCTGCACTTACGTATAATCATTCACATATCCGGCAGTGCCCTCCCATCGTGGGAGCAGTTCTTTGGGGCCCACCGCCAGTTGAAGTGGAGACCGATTTCCTATGCGATGTTGATCCGGTCCTCCTCCGGTCTGCTGTCCATCGCAACAGACGCAACATGGGCCTTTGCGATGACTGCAGCCTGCCGCGCGTTACGGACAAGTAGCATTCAGTCGCAACCCGGCATAGCACCGGAACGGCGCATGCTTCGTAAGTTGCGGGACAGCCTGCCCGCCTATGCGCGATCCGTACGTAGTAAGCAGCGAAACAATCCTCGCGCCGCCGGTATCCCTTGCAAAGCGGATGCGCTTTTTGGGGCCGGGATTTATCCTCTCGGCATCCATCGTTGGCTCCGGCGAACTCATCGCCACCACGCGATTGGGTGCGGAGGCCGGCTGGGTCACGCTCTGGGTAATCCTCGTCAGCTGCCTGGTAAAGGTGGCCGTGCAGCTGGAGTTTGGCAAGCAGGCCATCTACTCCGGTCAGACCACCATGCAGGCGCTCAATGCACTGCCTGGGCCGCGATTCGGCAGCGCAAACTGGTCCATCTGGACTTGGCTGCTGCTTATGCTGGTGAAGCTGCTTCAGGTGGGCGGCATCGTGGGTGGATGCGCGCTGATCTTGCAGATCGTCCTGCCGCAAGTGCCACTGTGGATCTGGTGCTACGTACTGTCGGTTGTGGTGTCGCTGATAATCTTTCGCGGTGCCTACGCGCCGGTGGAACGCGTGTCGGTGGCGCTGATTGCGCTCTTCACCCTCTTGACGCTGGTATCTGTGGTGGCCGTGCAGTTTACGCCGTTTAGAATCAGTGGCGGTGAATTGCTTACCGGTCTGGGCTTCCGTCTGCCGCCCGAGGCGGTCATAATCGCCATCGGTGCCTTTGGCATCACCGGAGTTGGCGGCGACGAGATCATGGCCTACAACTACTGGCTGCTCGAAAAAGGCTATGCGCGTTACACAGGTCCGCGGACGGACTCCGAGGCGTGGGCGGCGCGCGCACGCGGATGGATACGCATCATGACGCTGGATGCCGTGATTTCAATGGCGCTGTACACGGTCATGACGGCGGCGTTTTATGTGCTTGGTGCCGCCATCCTTCATTCGCAGGGGCTGCTGCCCGAGGGGATGGAGCTCATTGCCATCCTGTCGCAGCTCTATACGCAGAGCCTGGGCCCCTGGGCCGGTACGCTGTTTCTGGTAGGCGGATTTGTGGTGCTGTTCTCCACGCTGTTCGGTGCCCTGGCCCTGTGGACGCGGCTCTTTTCTGACGCATTCGGCCAGATCGGGTGGCTCAATTACCGAAATCCACGCGAACGCCACCGCGCTATTGCGCTCGTAGCATGGATCGTACCGATCCTCTGGGCTACGCTGTTTCTCGTCGTGAAACTGCCCACGATGATGGTGGTGATCGGCGGCGTTGCCGGCACGGGTATTCTCTTCATTGTCGCGGCGGCGACGGTGCACTTTCGGTATCGGCAATTGCCCGCCATCCTGACGCCTCCGAAATACTACGATGCGCTGCTCTTGCTGAGCATCCTGGCAATTGTGCTGGTCGCCGCCTACGGCAGCTATCAGGTCCTGGCCTGATCCACCTTCAGATGCACATGCGGATAAGGGATCTCGATGCCTGCATTGCGCAGCGCCAGGAGGATGCGCTCACTGTAGTCATAGGTCAGCTCACGCTCCATCAGTGGGTCTTTGGGGTGCAGCCACAGGTTCATATTCACACCCGAATCGCCAAGACCTGTCACCACTACGCGCGCTGTTGTATCATCCCGCAAACGGTCGTCGCCATCGGTCAGCGCAAGAACAACCTCGCGGGCTTCGTCCGGCTTTTCGTCATAGCCGATCTGAAACGGCAACTCGACCCGCAACGGCTGCGCCGATGAGAGGTTGAGCACTTGCTCATTGGCCATCAGCTTGTTGGGCACCACCAGGATCTCGTTCCTGCGTGTGCGCACCCGGGTTGAGCGCAGCGTGATTTCCTCCACCAGCCCATAGGACTCTTGCACAATGACACAGTCGCCGATGCGAAAAGACGCATCCGCCAGGATGCTGACGCCCGACATGATGTTCTCCAGCGTATCGCGCGCCGCGAAGCTGAGTGCGATGCCCGCCAGGCCTACACCCGTCAGGATGGTGGCAATGTCCAAGTCCAGCTGACCTAGCACGACGATTGTGATAGACAGCAAAGCCAGCAGCCTGTATCCCTGAAGAACCAGCGTCTCCAATCCACGGCGCACATGGTCGGCTTGCCTCAGCACGCGCCGTAAGACGCCGAAAAGCAGCCGGTACAGCGTGTAGCAGATGATGAACACCAACACGGCCCCAATGAGGTTCGGCACAAGCTCGGCCAGGGTGGCTTGAAGGCTGGTGGCCAGGAGGTTGAAGCCTTCCTGCACCTGACCCTCTGCGACGAGATCGGAGGCATCGCTGATGCTGCCCTGCAGCCCCTGCGCGGCGCTGTCGGGCGCTGCCTCCTGCGGTGCGGCAAGCACGCTGTCCGTCTGCACCGTGTCCTGTACTGCCTGTTGTTTACGACGTATCATTGTGCATCAGTGGCTGCGCTGCGCAGCCAGGAACGTGTTGCTGAGCAGCATGGCAATGGTCATCGGACCGACGCCCCCAGGTACCGGCGTGATCCAGCCCGCTACCGCGCGGGCATTTTCATAATCTACATCCCCGACCAGGCGATAGCCACGCGTGCGCGATGGATCGTCCACGCGGTTGATGCCCACATCAATGACCACAGCACCTGGGCGGATCATTTCCTGGGTAATGAGTCCGGGCCGGCCTACAGCAGCTACAAGGATCTCTGCGTCGCGGCAAATCCGCGCCAAATTTCTTGTCTGGCTATGGCAGAGCGTTACCGTGGCGTCTGTGCCCTTTCTAATCAGAAGGTGGATCAGCGGTTTCCCGACCAGGTTCGACCGGCCCACCACCACCGCGTGCTTGCCGCTCGTGGAAATCCCAGAGCGGTCTATAAGCGCCATAATCCCGGCAGGCGTGCAGGGCACAAAGCCGCGCTGGCCTGTCGCCAGGCGGCCGGCGTTGACCACATGGAGTCCGTCCACATCCTTGTCAGGACTAAGCCGGGCCAAAATGCGTTGCGCGCGGATGTGCCGCGGCAACGGGAGCTGCACCAGGATGCCATCCACGCCGGGGTCCGCGTTGAGCTGGTCTATGATGCCGAGCAGCGCCGACTCCGTTAAGCTGGATGCAAACGTCAGCGTGTCGCCGGCAATGCCGGCCTGGGCACTGGCGCGCATCTTTCCGCGAACATATGAGGCCGATGCGGGGTTATTGCCTACCAGAACGACTGCAAGGTACGGCGGGCGGTGGCCGCGCGTGGTCCAGGCATCAACCTTTGTGCGCACCTCGTCCCGGACCGTCCGCGCAATGGCCCTGCCATCTATGATGTTTGCTTCGTGCATGAAGGTTGCTGTAGGTACGGGGTGCTGTAACGCATGGCATCCGCGCAGGATTTTGATACAGGCTGCCATGCGGAAAGCAGTTTACGTACGCCGCGCTGCGCTGGTGCTGCTTTGTGCGTTCCCGGGTCTGGCCTTTGCCCAGCGGGCCATGGTACGCGGCTTTGTCACCGAAATCGCTACCGGCGAATACCTGTACGGCGTTAATGTCGCCATCATAGATGCGGATGGCAGCGTCTATGGCGGTGCGACCAACAGTGACGGATTCTATGTCATCAGCGGCCTTCGGCCAGGTCGCTACCGGTTCCAGGTGTCGTTTGTAGGCTATGCCACCCATTCCGATTCGCTGACCCTCGCTGCAGGCACGATTTATGACGTGGACATCGCGCTTGAAACGGAACTGCATCAGCTTGATGCCCTGATCGTGGAAGGCGAGGAGGAAGGCAGTGTCGCAGATCTTGTGGCAGGAATGGAGCGGATCGAGCCGGCTGACATGGATCGCATACCTGGCCCCGATGTGTCGGGGGATCTGGCGGCCTACCTGTCAGTGATGCCTGGCGTGGTGGTCATCGGGGACCAGGGTGGACAGTTCTATGTGCGGGGCGGTGAACCCACCCAGAACCTGGCGCTTTTGGACGGCATGGTCGTGTACCAGCCGTTTCACATTCTGAGCTATTACTCTTCCTTTGCGCCCGACATGCTGCGCAGCGTGGATCTTCACGCGGGCGGCTTTGATGCGCGCTTCGGCGGGCGCATCTCCTCGGTTATCGACGCTTGGAGCCGCAATGGCAACAACCGGCGCTATGCGGCCTCCACGCAAGGGTCTCCCTTTGTGGTGGGAGCCCACATGGAAGGACCGGTTGGAACGGGCCAGAACTTTTCCTTTTTGGCGTCGGTGCGCCAGTCCGTGCTGGAGCAAGGCGCTTCGCAGTTCATTGCGCACGACATCCCGCTGGCATTCAATGACATCTTTGCGAAGGTGCAAGGGAAGACGCATCGGCATGGTCGAATCTCTTTCTCGGCACTTACCACATCGGATCGCGGACGCATCGGGGAGGACACCGGCCGGGGGCGTCCCGACCAGATTCGCTGGACCAATGACGCAGTGGGGGCGCGCTATCTCTTTCTGCCGGGCTACTTGCCGATCCTTGCCGAATTCATGGTTTCCGTATCCCGCCATACGAACGAGCTCCAGGATCAGGACGAATCGGTACGCAAGTCTAGGACCGGACGCTTGAACCTCGAAGCCAACATCACGCATTACACGCCATTCACCAACATACGCTGGGGCCTTTTTGCGCGCTCTTTGGCGTTTACAAGCGACCTGGGAGGGCTTTTTCAGCGCTTTGAGTCCACAAAAGAATACGTCACTGAGGCTGGCTTTTACCTGGCCCCGCATTTTCAGCGCAACGAGCGAACATTCCTGGCTCCGAGCCTTCGGGTCCACAATTTTCCCAGCAAGGGGGCTGCCTACCTGGAGCCCAGGCTGCGCGGTCAGTTGGGGTTGGGTCCACACACATTTACGGGTGCCGCGGGACTGTTCCATCAGGAGATCGTGGGCATCAATGATCGGCGTGATGCAGCGAGCGTCTTTACCGCCTGGGCTGCGACGCCAACCGGGCAGGGGGTGCCCCAGGCCCTGCATCTGATTGCAGGGTACCAGCGCGCACTGCCGTGGGGCGTTGAGATGGTTGCGGAAGCCTATTACAAAGGCATCAAGAATCTCTATCTGGCAGAGTGGACGCCGCGGCCGAGACTGTCGACCACGCTGCAGCAGGGCCGCGGCCGCGTGTATGGACTGGATCTGCGGCTGGATCTGCGCACGCCGCGTCTGTATGGCTACATCAATTATGGGCTGTCCACTGTCCGCTACACGGCAACCCAGCCTGAACTTGCGACATGGTTCGGAAGCGCCACCTACTCATTCAGGCCGGCGCACGATCGCCGTCATCAGGTCAGCACCCTGATTACGGCGGATGTAGCTGGGATGACCGCCAGCGTGCTCTGGCAGTTCGGGTCCGGCAGGCCCTTCAGCCGTGCGCTGGGCTACGACGGGTTTCTCCTGATGGACGGGCGCGTCAACGTTTTCGAGGAGCCGGGCGAACGACGCGTGATCTATGAGCGCCCCTTCAACGGTGTGCTGCCCCCGTACCACCGCCTGGATATGTCCCTGGAACGAAGCTTCAGCATGGAATTTGCCGAGGTTGTGGTGCAGCTTAGCGTAATCAACGCGTACAACAGGGCAAACATCTTTTATCTGGATATTTTCACGCTGCAGCGAGCGGACCAGCTGCCGCTTATCCCCTCCCTGGGCTTGAAAGCGTCGATGTGATGGTGCGTCTGGGAATGGCCATAATTCTTTCTGGAGTGCTGTTGGGCTGCACCGATTCCGTTGATCCCGTAATCGACTCCGGGCGCGCGTATACCCTCTACGGCTTCCTGGATGCGCACGCAGATACGCAGGCGGTGCGTGTGTTTGCCATAGAAGGGACGTTGGACCTCATCCGCCCCGCGCCGCTGGGAGCCGAAGCCATCTCCACAGAACTGGAAAGCGGCACGCAGCACCAGTGGCAGGAAACGATCGTTGAGTTTACGAACGGGCGCTTCGGACATGTCTACTGGGCGACATTCCGAAGCGCGTACGGCAAAACGTATCGCCTTGAAATGACACGGTCGGATGATGTACAGTCCTCGGTGGAGGTAACGGTGCCGCCCGTGGTTGATCCCATCCTTTTGGACCCCTCGCTTGGCATTGGTTACGCCATCATTCCTGTGCTTTGGCAGCATGCCCCGCGCGTCCATGACATCCGGGTAAGCTACGAGACGAACATGGGCACCTATGACTTCGAATACCCCTTGGATCAAGAGGTGCGGTCCGACGGTGTAGTGGTGGTGATACGGTTCAGTCGAGATGCGCGGGAGATTTTCAGAGATTTGCACCGGGCACGCCGACCCGTGGCCGACCTTCGCTTGCACGAAGTCAGGCTCACCGTGCTGATCTCCAGCAGCGCATGGGTGCCCCCAAACGGAATCTACGACCCTGATCTCCTGATTGAACCCGGCGTATTCTCTAACGTGGTGAACGGCTTCGGCTTTGTCGGTGCGGGGTATGACACGCTCATGGCGTTTGACCCGGCCGACAGCGTCAAGATCGCCGCAGGCATTCCGGTGGGCGACAACTAGGCTTTCCTAGTCTTCCCTCCGTTTGAGCACCATCAGGGTTGCATCGTCCTGCAACGCCTGTTCTGCGCGCCATGCGCGTCCGGCCCGACGGATCGTTTCGGCAATGCCTTGCGCCGGCAGGTGGCCGCATTCGGCAAAAAGGGTCTGCACCCGATTGGCCGTCAGCATCTGACCCGCAGGGTTGACGAGTTCGGTTACGCCATCGGTTACCAGCAGCACGGCATCACCAGGTTCCAGTCCAATAGAACATCGCTCGTATGGGAACTCCGTAAAGGCCCCCAGGGGCATGCCTTTGAGCACCACCTGACGCACAGTGCCCGTATCCTTGCGATAGACGAAGGCTGGGGGCATGCCGGCAACCACAAGATCCAGCACCCCGCTGTCGTACCGGCCTACGGTCAGGCTCATGTACAGGCCCCGCAGATTCAATCTTTTGAGTGTGGTGGTAAGCTGGCGCACAAGGCCCAAGAGGTCCGGCACGTTTCCTAGCGCCTGGAAAAGCGACTTGGTAGCGGTTACCATCATGCCCGCTTTGGTGTCGTGACCCGTAGCATCTCCGATCGCGATGGTAAGCACGCCGTCGCCGCAAATATTGAAGTCGTAGTAGTCACCGCCGACTTCCGTGGCGGTCCGCATGAACGTTGCAATATCCAGTTCGGCGTGGTCCGGAATGGGGGATGCCAAGAGCGACTGCTGCGCAGCCCGGGCGGTGTCAAGCTCCCGGGTCTTGCGTGCGTAGTCCGCCTGCAGCGCGGGTGTCGCCAGGGTAGGCGGCAAGTCGTTAACAAACTGGTCGGGCCCGACCGCATTGTAGCGCACAATCAATTGCCGTACCCAGCTGCGCTTGTGGCCTGTGACCTGTGCGATTTCGGCGATGACCTTGCCCAGGCTCTTGAGATAGATGATCTGCCAGTAGGTGCGTTCTTCTGCACCCAGGCTGCGCCGGTAGCGGTCGAAGATCTCGCTGCGCGCGAGATGGCTTGCAAGTGGGACGAATTGCGGATCGTTTTCTGCCATGATAAGGCTATGGGCGGTGCAGCACGCTGTTTTCCCGCGCGTCCACTACACTCTTGAGTAGCAGGTTGATGTAATTCTTTGGCCGATACGCGGATGTACGGTGCTTTTTCGTTTACGCGCACGGGCAGCGCTATGCCAAAGAGTCGGCTGCAGTTTCCGTGCCGCTTATTTCCAGCCGCTCCAGACGATGGGCAAAAGATACGGCATCGTTGGGCCGGGTTTCACCGCGCCTACGCAGGCATCGCCCACGAAGGGTCCCCGAATCGTTTTGCGCTGCCGAGGGCATTGTGCGCCTGTTGGACGGGGTTCCCGCTGCATACGCAAGCCAGTGCGGGCGGGTAGAGCGAGGGCGGGCAGTTGCCGTCGCGCAGCGGCTCGCTAACGCATGGCGGTCTTGCGGGTGGCCAGCAGCTCCAGGGCCAGCACCTGTCCCTGGCGGGCATAGTCGGCGGCTTCGCCCAGGATGCGGGCAGCTTCCTGCGGGGCATGGAAGCCTATCGAATTTTCAGCCGCGATAAAGTCCAGACGCCACTGAGCGCGCGCTGCAGCGCAAGCGATTCCGCCAGGTCCTCGTGCAATACTCCGGCGGCTTGCATGGCGATGATCGCATCCATCTGGTCCATGAGCGCCTTTGCGGCGCGCTGGAGCAAGTCGAAGTTGCGCTGCTGGATGCGGTCGACGCGCGCAGCCATCTCTTCTTTGGGGAAAAGATGGCATACCTGGCACGCACGATTGATGTTGAGCAAAGGGCTGCGCACCCAGTGGTCGGACACCTTACTTGCACCGTCGCGCATGTACGGCATGTGGCAGTCGGCGCAGGCGACGCCGCTACGCGCGTGGAGCCCTGGCTCCATAGCTCAAACTCGGGGTGCTGCGCTTTCAGAAGCGGCGAACCAGTTTCGGCATGCCGATAGTCACGGAACGGCTCCTGGCCGACTCTCATGAATCCTATCCTCGGTATCCGAACTATTGACGCGGCCCGCGCGCTAATGCCGGCCTTGCCCGGCCCACGCGCGGCACCTAATCCTGAGTAGCTGCAAGGCTGCTGATCTCTTTACAGGATCGCGGCCCACGATGTTCGCATCTGCGCTTTCGCAAGAGTCCCGGGCATCTGGAGGTAGGGAAACGTGCTTGAACCCAAGCACCGGCATCGTGTCCGTTCCCTCGCACGCCCAGGGATTCGAGGTCCTTGCGAACGTCTCCCGGCCGATGTTGCGAGGCCGGGAATCTGACTTCGTCTTGACCAGTCTGGTCCGGCAGGTGCGCGAGTATGTTTTCAGTACCCCAGATCTTCCCGATCGCTTAGAACCTGTATTAAACCGCGAACCCCGAGAGCGGGTTCGGAAGGGATTCATCTAAGGATAGTCCTCACGGAGTTTCCAGACGCGGATCTACGAGGCCTCCAGATTCCACGTTTCATACTGTCGTAGTGAGTACATGGTCGGAGTAACGGTTCGATGTGTCGATCGCCGCATCTCTCTGTGCTGCGATGAATGACCGTGGGCTCACCAGGCCGTCGGCGGTTCTGATGTGATTCTCGACTTTCGCACCTTTGCTTCGGATTGTCGGCCAGGCCGCCGCAACAGGCGAGTCCAGTCTGGCTGGCTATGACCGGTGGTGGCGACCTTGCAGCTCTGATGCAGGTTGCGATTTATCAGTGGTGACAGGGCACTCCGGGCTTTTCGTGCGGACTTGGCCCAGAGTCAATCCCCAAGAATGCCCTTATGTTACGGGGTTGTCCGAGCCAAAACCGCCGAAGTCGAGTAAGGATGCCGCTTGTCCGTATGCCCGGCGCGTTGCAAGGCCAGCATACGGACCCGGAAAAGGAAGCAGTCTGTGGCCCACACCAAAATCGATACCTCCCGAATGCGTAGCGCAGCGCGTAGCGTATCCGAACCGGCCCGACCGGGGCAGTCACGCCCTTAACGGGCACCCAAGCAATAGATCGTATACGTCCCCACATTCACCATGTAGCCATCCTTCGCAGCTACTGGTGAAAGGAACCCCGCAATAATATCCCTGCCCGAGCTCCTGCTCGATGCATAGTCCGGGGGAAGCCCCTGCCACAGCAACTCACCCGTGCTTGCATCAAGAATGGCGATCCTTCCTGTTGTCGTATCAATGTAAATCCGCCCATCCTCCACCTCAAGCAGGGTAGTGACACTGCCGTTAAGGGGCGGGCTCGTCCACAGGATCTCGCCGGTCTCCGGATCCAGCGCATAGACGGTTCCGACAGCCACCGTAGCCACGTAGACGCGACCGTATTCCAGCGCCATGCCCAGCCAAAATCCAGCCTTCTCCTCAAATAGTTGCTGCCACCGAAGCGCGCCACTGAACCGGTCCAAGGCAACGACCGATGCCGTCGCTTGAATGATGACCAAGGACCCCCACACCACGCCTTCTTCTGCTCCCGCATCCATGGTCCAGTACGATCCGGGGTAGCCCGGCACAGGTACCTGGCGCGTTGGCACCTCGTAGCCCCATCGATAGTCCCCCGTAGCCGCGTCATAGGCAAGCACGTTGCCCCCAATGGCGGGGGCACCAGGCACATAATAGCGCGTGGGTACATAGAGATAGCCGTCGTCCGAAGGGATGAGGGTGCCGGGGCTCTGCGCATCGTCATCATCCTCCGGCTGGAGTTGCGTCAGATAGATCTCCTGATCTGTCTGACCATCCTGCTTCCGGATGCGCCCCACTACACCCTCCGTGGTGCTAGGGTAAATGTGGGTCTCGGTCTGAGTCAACACACTGCGGTCTGGGATGGAAGGGCCCGATGACATGCGCCATCGGAGCGTGCCATCGTTCTTGTTGTATGCACTAATAATTCCTTCTTCAACAAGGTAAAGCGCCCACGCATCGTGCACCATATTGCGAGAAAAGGAAAAGCTAGCTCTCGAGAGCGGTCTTTTCCATTGCAGCGCACCATCCGCAAGCGCCAGGGAGAGCAGCTCCCCGCCAGCGACCACATAAACCACATCCCCATCAATCACCGGCTTTGTACCATCGATGATGGAAGGATCCGCCAGATCTCGGGACCAGATCAACTGGCCCATCTGGTACTGATCACCATCACCCTCACCATCGCCCCCGAACAGATCGCAGCCGGGGATGAGAAGGAAGGCGAACAAAAGGAAAAGACAGGACACACCGGTCCTGTCCAGCGCGCGTCTCCCGACTCTGCGGCTTGCGTGGCCCGTGACGCAGTGAACCTGCAAGGATGCCAGCATCGGCTTTCCTAGTTGATGTATACCGTCTTTTGCGCCGTCTTCGTAAGGCGCGACCATCGCACTGCCCGCCGGCCAATGGGACGCGTTAAGGACTGATGCTGAAGCCGAACACCAGGTATGACACCTCGTGCGTGGGGTTCAAGATGTATGCCACGGATAGCGGAAGGCTGAACTGGTCGGTGATCTTGAGCTCTGTTTCTGCAGAAACCCCCATGTTGATGACGGAAGCACTTGCAACCGCATAGAATGCACTCTCGCCCGGTACCATGCCGATGGTCAATCCCATGGCCGTGCCGCCGATCTCAAACGGCAGGCTGCCTTCCAGGTAGATCGAACGATCGGGGTCGTTATGCGCCATGAACGCCGCATAGAGGGTGATCGGAAACGATTCAGGGGCCGAATAGCTTACGTATGGCTCAATCCAGTGTGAGCCAGCGCCATCCCCCTCAAAGTTGAAGAAATCAATTTCTCCAAGTCCAGGGAAATAGTAGTCCGTGATACCAAACCCGAAAGAACCCGCACTTTCCGTCTCCAAGCTGTAGCCCACCCAGAGATCGTGCTCGTTGGCCTCCGCTCCGTCCGCAGCGATGGAATAGGATGCCCAAGAGCCAATTTCAATATTGCCCCCGCTGACTGAAAACGAAGGCTGCACGCTGAAGGACTGACCGAAGTCGAAGCCGCGCCACACATAGCGACTGACAAAGTCTGCGCCAAGGCTAACAGACTGCGCGCTGGCAATGCCCAAAGGCAAAAGCGACCAAAGTAAAATGCAGTAGTAGTGTCGATTCGTCATGATTGCAAGCAAGGTCAGTTGAGCGAACCTGCGCGCGAACGGACTGTCCCGGAAAGTACGAAAATCAGTGTTACAGGAATCCAGTGTGTGAAGTAGAAGCGAAGACCGTGCATATGATGCATTTGCACATTTACGAAAATAAGGTGAATCACGAGCTAAGCCTTTGTAATTACGTATATCAGTATAGATTACTTCTGAAAAGAAGACGTAACTGCTCCCGACACTTGTGGTGGAAGGCAGAGCCTGTCGCAGGCGGCTTGAACGCGGCATCAATGCCTTCGTAAATAGCTGACGAGTGGCGCAAGGCGTCGCATTCGGATCGGTGGTCTATGTGCGCCGTGGCCCGTGCCAGGAAGGGCGGATGCTTCCATGCTATGCTGAACCACAGAACGCTATACAATCCAGCCAACGAGCATGATGCTTGCGGTGTGGGGCTGTTCTGCCGCATTGATGGCACGCCCAGTCATGCGGTCGTGGCCAAAGGTCTCTTGACGCTTTTGGATCTTGATCACCGGGGCGCGTGCGGCTGCGATGAGGAGACGGGCGACGGTGCGGGAATACTGATCCAACTGCCGCACAGGTTCTTCGAGGCCCACGTAAAGGGGCTGCCTGATCCCGGGGATTACGGGGCCGGCATGGTATTTTTGCCGCCTGCCCATGCGGAGCGCGCAAAGGCGCTGCTTGTCGAGATTGCCCAAACCGAAGGCGTGCGGCTATTTGCATGGCGGCGCGTGCCAACGCGGTCGGATCTGATTGGAACCGCAGCCAGGCTTACGGAGCCTACCATCTGGCAGTGCTTCCTGCGGTGTGCGCAGGACATGGACAGAAGCACGCTGGACCAAAAGCTCTACGTTGTCCGCAAGGTCTTTCATCAGGAGGCGAATCGGCGCGGGATGCATGGATGCTATGTGGCAAGCCTGAGCACGCGTACGCTGGTCTACAAGGGCATGCTAACGACACAACAGTTAAAGCCTTACTTCCCGGACCTGGCCGATCAGCGTATGCAAAGTGCGCTGGCCCTGGTGCACTCTCGCTTCAGCACGAACACGTTTCCTGAGTGGCCTTTGGCGCAGCCGTTCAGGTTTCTGTGCCACAACGGTGAAATCAACACGCTGCGCGGCAACATAAACCAGATGCGTGCTTCGGAAGCGCTTCTGAAGAGCAAAACCTTTGGCGAGGACATCCGCAAGATTGCGCCGGTCATACGCCAAGGAGGCAGCGACTCCATGGCCTTGGACAATGCATTGGAGTTTCTTGTGCACACGGGTCGATCACTGCCGCACGCGATGATGATGCTGGTGCCGGAGGCGTGGGAGCACAATAGGGCGATGCCCGACCAGCGCCGTGCCTTCTACCAGTACCATGGAAATCTCATGGACCCATGGGACGGGCCGGCAACGCTGCCCTTCACAGATGGTCGGTACGCCGGGGCCGTGCTTGATCGCAACGGGCTGCGGCCCAGCCGATACACCATCACCAAGGACGGGTACGCCGTCCTTGCTTCCGAGGCGGGTGTGGGCGGCATCCCGGAGGAGAACGTACGTTACAAGGAGCGCCTGCAGCCGGGTCGGATGTTTCTTGTTGACCTTGAAGAAGGCCGCCTCATCAGTGACGACGAGATCAAGGATCGCGTCGCCGGTGCGCAGCCGTACCGCACCTGGCTGAATGAGCATGCGATCAGTGTTCAGGTGCTGCCCCGCGTTGCGGCACCGCCCCCGCTTTCTGATGGCCGACGCCGGCGACTACAGCAGATGCATGGCTATAGCCTGGAGGACTTGCGCATCCTCTTGGCACCCATGGCCCGCAAGGGCAAGGAAGCGCTGGGCTCCATGGGCGACGATACGCCGCTGGCCGTGCTGTCGGACCGGCCGCGGCTGTTGTACGACTACTTCAAGCAGCTCTTTGCGCAGGTCACCAATCCGCCGCTCGACGCCATCCGCGAAGAGATGGTCACCTCGCTGGCGCTCAATGTGGGCGCGAGCCGCAACCTGTGCGAGGTTACGCCGCGCCACTGCAGGAAGCTCAGGCTGGCGCAGCCCATACTGACTTCCGAAGTGTTGGCGCGCATCCAGGGCCGCAGCCTGCCGAGTGCCACTCTTTCGATCTGCTTTGGCCCGGAAAGCCTTGAGGATGCGCTGGCGCGACTGCAGGGGGAGGCGGCCAAGGCCGTTCGGCAGGGCGCGCAGTATCTGGTGCTGTCCGACCGCAAGGCGGGCCGCACGGCACTGCCGATCCCCGCGCTGTTGGCTACTGCCGCAGTTCACCACCACCTTATCAGCGAAGGGCTGCGCACAGGCTGCGGCCTTATCGTGGAAAGCGGCGAGCCGCGCGAAGTACACCACTTTGCGCTTCTGATCGGCTACGGTGCGGAAGCGGTTTGCCCGTATCTGGCGCTTGACACGGTCGCGCATATGACGCGCACGGGCCAGATCGGTGAGATTGCATCGGCCCAGGCCGTAAAGAATTACATCAAAGCGATTGGTCAAGGGCTCCTCAAGGTCATGTCCAAGATGGGCATCTCTACCCTGCAGAGCTATCAGGGCGCGCAGGTCTTTGAGGCACTCGGGGTCGCGCGCTGCGTCGTGGACACCTACTTCTGTGGCACCGCTTCCCGCATTGGCGGCATTGATCTGGACATCATTGTCCAAGAGGTGTCCATGCGGCATAGACATGCCTACCCGAACAAAAACATCGCAGGAAAGCTGCCGCTGGATCCCGGCGGCCTTTACCAGTGGCGTCGCGGCGGGGAGCGGCATCTGCTGACGCCCACCTCGATCGCGCATATGCAGCACGCGGTGCGAACGAACACATACGCGTCCTACAAAGCCTATGCGGACGAGGTGAATTCAAAGACGTGCAGCAGCACTACGCTGCGCGGATTGCTGGCGTTCGACTACGCGGCGCGTACACCAATCCCGTTGGTTGAGGTAGAGCCATGGACGTGCATCGTGCAGCGATTCAAGACCGGAGCCATGTCCAACGGCTCCATCAGCAGCGAGACCCATGAAGCGCTGGCGGTGGCCATGAACACCATTGGGGGACGGAGCAATACGGGCGAAGGCGGTGAGAGCCCTGAGCGGTACGGACGCGACGACGCGCGGCGCAGCCGCATTAAGCAGGTCGCCTCGGGTCGCTTCGGCGTGACCATAGGGTATCTGACCAGTGCAGACGAGATTCAGATCAAGATGGCCCAGGGAGCCAAGCCGGGCGAAGGCGGGCAGCTGCCAGGCGAGAAAGTGTATCCTTGGATTGCCAAGCTGCGACACAGCACGCCCTATGTTGGGCTGATTTCGCCGCCGCCGCATCATGACATCTACTCTATCGAGGATCTGGCGCAGTTGATTTACGACCTCAAGAATGCCAATCCAGAGGCGCGCATCAGCGTCAAGCTTGTTTCCGAGATGGGCGTCGGCACGGTGGCCGCAGGGGTAGCCAAAGCCAAAGCGGATGTGGTGCTGATCAGCGGTTCGGATGGCGGCACGGGTGCGTCTCCGCAGACATCCATCATGCACGCGGGACTGCCCTGGGAGCTCGGCTTGTCGGAAGCACATCAGACGCTGGTGCACCATGGCCTCCGCAGCCGTATCGTTGTGGAATGCGATGGTCAGCTGAAGACTGGGCGGGATGTGGCTGTTGCGGCGCTCCTTGGCGCGGATGAGTTCGGCTTTGCGACGGCACCCCTGGTGGCTCTGGGGTGCATCATGATGCGCAAGTGCCACCTCAACACCTGCCCTGTGGGCATTGCAACCCAGAATCCGGCCTTGCGGAAGCTGTTCAGGGGAATGCCCGACCATGTGATCAACTTCTTCCACTTTGTTGCCGAGGAGCTTCGCGCCATCATGGCACGGTTGGGTTTCCAGAGCCTGGAAGAGATGCGGGGCCGCGTGGATGTGCTCAAGCCGCGGGCGGACATCACGCACTGGAAGGCCTCTAAGCTGGACCTTGCACCGATTTTGGCCACACCGGCCACGCCGGCTGCGCTCAGCGCGTTTGAAACAGGCACGCAGGACCACGGCCTGGACGCGGCGCTGGACCACACCTTGATTCGGCTTGCCCAGCATGCGCTGGAACGGCGCAAGCCGGCCCGTGCCTCCGTGCCTTTGTGCAATACGCATCGCACGGTGGGTACCATGCTGAGCCACGAAGTCACCAAGCGCCACGGAGAAGAAGGACTTGCGGAGGACGCGGTGGTGTTCAACTTCAAGGGGTCGGCGGGGCAGAGCTTCGCCGCATTCGCAGCGCCGGGCCTCACCTTCAAGGTGGCGGGAGACGCCAACGATTACTTTGGGAAAGGGCTCTCGGGTGCTAAGCTCATTATTGCACCACCACCGGAAGCGACCTATGAGCCGCACCGCAACATCATTGTGGGGAATGTGGCGTTGTACGGTGCCACGCGCGGCGAGGTGTACATCCGAGGGCGCGCCGGCGAGCGTTTCGCCGTGCGCAATAGCGGGGTGAAAGCAGTAGTGGAGGCGGTAGGCGACCACGGCTGCGAGTATATGACGGGCGGCCGCGTGGTTGTTCTAGGCCGCACCGGACGCAACTTCGCCGCAGGCATGAGCGGCGGCGTCGCGTATGTGCTGGATGGCACGTTGGATTTTCGGTCGGGCCGATGCAACACGGATTCCGTTGAACTGCTGCAGATTACGCGTGCGGAGGACAAAAAAGAGCTGCGCGGCCTGGTAACGCGTCATTATCGGTACACGGGCAGTCGCGTAGCGTTATGGGTGCTGGAAAACTGGCAAAAATCCTTGGGCGAGTTTGTGCTGGTAATGCCGATAGAGTATCGCAACGCGCTCCGGCGCTTGCGCCGCGGCCAGCACCGGCCCACTCCGCTTGCAGCCTAAACCTGCCCCATGTCAATCACTTTGAAAAAACGGCATGGTAAACCTGGGTTAACGGAGCGGTACTGGCCCACGCTTCGGATTCGACACCCATGGCCTGTCACCCGATTTGCCGTTACACACGGGCAGCGCAACCCGAGAGAAGAGCCGGATGCTTTAACGGCACATCCGGATCTGTCTGGGGGCCCGGGCAACCCGGGTTCTTCCAGAATCGTACAACAGGCACGCAGCATAATCATCCCATAATCATTCGCATATCCGGCAGTGCCCTTCCATCGTGGGAGCAGTTCTTTGGGGTCCACCGCAGTTGACGTGGAGATCGATTCCCTTGCGATGTTGATCCGGTTCTCCTCCGGTCTGCTGTCCATCGCAGCAGACGAAACATTCGGCAAGTGGTCGCAGCAGGCAAGGTGCAGCTATGTCCATGTGGCACGGATTTCCGCAAAATTCCGGCCCTATCACTGTTTTCGAGTACCGATTAGGGCCTTAAATCAGGGGTTCCAGAGCACCACTGCGCCACAACTCTGCCGGAACCAAGCCCAATCCAACCCGCATGCACCGAAAAACCACCCATCACACCCAAATCGGAGTCGTTATGAATAAGGTGGCAGTATAAGGGCTACGGTATCTGCAGTGTACGACTGTTATGGCAAAAGCTTCGGGCTTTATGGAATACGCGCGTGAGCTGCCGGCTGCGCGTCCCGTTGGCATCCGCGTCCAGGACTACCGCGAGGTATACGAGCGGTTTCCAGCGTCCAAGGCGCGCACGCAGGCGGCGCGCTGCATGGACTGCGGCGTACCGTTCTGTCAGGGCGGCTGTCCGCTAGGCAATATGATACCAGATTGGAATGATCTGGTATACCGCAACAACTGGAAAGAAGCCTACGAAAGGCTGCGTGCCACCAACAACTTTCCAGAGTTCACCGGCCGCATCTGCCCTGCGCCCTGCGAGTCGGCCTGCGTCCTCGGTATCATCGACGGGCCCGTCAGCATTGAGCGCATTGAGCAGGAAATCATTGAACACGCCTTTCGTGAAGGCTGGGTCGTGCCGGAGCCGCCAGAAAGGCGCACGGGCAAGACGGTGGCGGTCGTGGGTTCCGGGCCCGCTGGTCTCGCTTGCGCAGACCAGCTCAACCGGGCAGGGCACCATGTCACGGTTCTAGAGCGTGATGACCGCATTGGCGGCCTGCTGCGCTACGGCATCCCCGACTTCAAGCTGGAGAAGTGGATCGTGGACCGACGCGTAGACCTCATGCGCGAAGAAGGCATCGCCTTTGTCACCAATGCGCATGTAGGCACGAACTACGCTGCAGAACTGCTACACAACTTTGATGCGGCCGTGTTATGCGTTGGAGCCACCTGGCCGCGAGATCTTCCTTTGGAAGGCCGCGACCTGAACGGGATACACTTTGCGTTTGACTATCTCCGGCAGCAGAACAAGCGCGTCAGCGGCGACGACCTTGCGCATGAAGGCCTGGAGCCGATTCATGCGACCGATAAGCATGTGATCGTGATCGGTGGGGGCGATACTGGCAGCGACTGCATAGGAACGGCCAACCGGCAGGGTGCAAAGTCCATCACGCAGTTTGAGCTGTTGCCAACGCCGCCAAGAGAACGACCACCGCACCAGCCCTGGCCATTCCATCCCATGATACTGCGCACCAGCACATCACACAAAGAGGGCGTGGATCGCCACTGGAGCATCATGACCAAGGCCTTTGAAGGACAGTACGGGCGGCTCCAGAAGCTTAAGACCGTTCATGTCGAGCCGGACGGAGAGGGATTTGCACCGGTGCCGGGCACCGAACGGTCGTGGCCTGCTGATCTGGTGCTTCTGGCCATTGGCTACACCGGCCCGGAGCATTTGCGAATCTCTGATGCCTTGGGCACGAGACTTGACGCACGCGGCAACTTTGCCACGGCACAGAACTACGAAACGAGCACGCCCGGCATATTCGCCGCAGGCGACGCGCGGCGCGGGCAGTCGCTGGTGGTGTGGGCGATCTCCGAAGGGCGCGAGGCCGCCCGCCATGCCGATGCGTTCCTAAGCGGATTTGTGACATTGCCAACAAAAGGGGCCGGCGACCTGCCGCGAACCGCGAACACTGTGAAGCATAAATGAAATGGCAGCGCAGTTGGATATGCAACGACCTTCGGGTGTATAACAGATAACGACACGGCAACGTGTTGGCTCATCCAGAAGGGTGGAGGGTTCAGGCCCAGTGAAACCCTGGCAACCCCTGTGTGGCTCAGGACACCACGAAGGCAAGGTGCCACTTCCTGCCTCGCTGCGTGCGAGGAGAGATGAGCGGGAGTTTGACTGGCTTTGCCAGTCAGGTGTCTAGGCGCCTCTTCCGCCATCTTGCAAGCGGGAGGGGCTTTTTATTGCCCTCTCGCCGCAGGATGCAACGCTGGCAGTTGGGCTGCGGCGATTCTGGATGGCCACGCGCACACGCGTCGGAGTAGACTTCTTACCATCCTGAGGGCACCATGTCCAATCGCTTACGCTTCGAAACACTGCAGCTTCACGCCGGCCAGACGCCGGATCCTACCACCAACGCGCGTGCGGTCCCGATCTATGCGACGACGTCGTATGTGTTTGATGACTCGCAGCATGGGGCCAATCTCTTTGCACTGAAGGAGTTTGGCAACATCTACACGCGCATCATGAACCCGACCACGGACGCCTTTGAGCAGCGCATCGCCGCGCTTGAAGGGGGCGTGGCCGCACTAGCGACCGCCAGCGGTCAGGCAGCGCAGTTCCTGGCCATTGCTACCATCGCGGGTGCGGGCGATAACATTGTGTCTACCAGCTTCCTGTATGGCGGCACCTACAACCAGTTCAAGGTGTCGCTGCCTCGACTGGGCATTCAGGTGCGCTTCGCGGACGGGGATGATCCGAATTCCATTGAGTCGCTCATTGACGAGCAAACCAAAGCGATCTATCTGGAAACGATTGGCAATCCGCGCTTCAATGTGCCGGACTTTGATCGTATCGCCGAGGTAGCCAAGCGGCACGGCGTACCGCTGATCGTTGACAACACGTTCGGTGCGGCCGGGTACCTTTTCAGGCCTATCGATCACGGCGCGGATGTCGTGGTGGCCAGCGCCACAAAGTGGATTGGCGGACACGGCACCACCATTGGCGGCGTCATCGTGGATGCAGGCACGTTTCCGTGGAATAACGGTAAGTTCTCCGTCTTCACCGATCCGTCGCCGGCCTACCACGGCCTGAGCTTTTGGGATGTTTTCGGGCCGCGCGGTGTACTGGGCGCCAACGCGGCGTTTGTCATTCGTGCCCGTGTAGAGCTGCTGCGGGACTTCGGCCCGGCGCAGAATCCGTTTGGATCATTCCTTTTGTTGCAGGGCCTGGAGACCCTTTCGCTGCGGGTGCAGCGTGCTGTTGACAACGCTTTGGAGCTTGCGCACTGGCTGCAGGAGCAGACGGAAGTGGCCTGGGTCAGCTATCCGGGCCTTCGTACGCATCCTTCGCACGAACGTGCGAAACAATACCTCCAGAACGGGTACGGCGCGGTCTTGTCCTTTGGCATCGAAGGCGGGCTGGAGGCCGGTCAGGCTTTTGTGAGCAATGTCAAGCTCGCAAGTCACCTGGCGAATGTGGGCGATGCCAAGACGCTCGTGATTCATCCGGCCTCGACAACGCATCAGCAGCTTGCCCGGAAGGAGCAGGAAGCCGCGGGCGTGACCGAGGACCTGGTCCGCGTGTCTGTCGGAATTGAGCACATTGAGGATATCAAGGCGGACTTTGCGCAGGCGCTGGCCCAGGTGTCGGCACCCGCTTTTGCGTAGCCTGACACCTTCATGGTGAAGACTGCCACCATACCAGCCTATACGCTGGAAAACGGCACCATCCTGCGCAATGTGCGCTTGGCCTATCAGACCTGGGGCGTGCTGAGCAAGACGGCCGACAATGTGGTGGTCGTCGGCCATTCGCTCACCAGTACGCCCGACGTGTCAGATTGGTGGGGTGGCATCCTCGGGCCTGGGCGGGCCCTCGACACGACGCGCTACTTTGTTGTCTGCGCCAATGTCGTGGGCTCGCCCTACGGCTCGCTGTCCCCCTTGTCTATTGATCCAGATACGGGACGTCCCTACGGGCCGGATCTGCCCCAAGTCACCGTGCGCGACATCGTCGGGCTCCAGAAACTTCTTCTGGACCAGTTTGGCGTGCGCCAAGTGGCCTTCGCCATAGGCGGTTCCTTAGGAGGCATGCAGGTGCTGGAATGGGCGTACTACGGAGGTTTTGTGCGGGGCATCGTGCCCATTGGCGTCGGCGGTCGCCATTCGCCCTGGTGCATCGCCTTCAGCGAGGCGCAGAGGCAAGCGATCTTCGCGGACGCGGCGTGGCATGAAGGCCGGTACGACGCGGCCCATCCGCCCGTAGCAGGGCTGGCGGCCGCGCGCATGATTGCGATGATTTCCTACCGGTCTTTCCCATCTTTTGCGCACCGGTTTGGGCGGGCACATGTCAACGGGATGTCGGAGGCACCGTACCAGGTAGAAAGCTATCTTCGCCACCATGGCCAGAAGCTGGTGGATCGTTTTGATGCGAACTGCTATGTGTACCTTACACGGCTGATGGATACGCATGATGTGGCGCAGGGACGGGGTGCGTACGAAGCGGTGCTTCGGGAGATAGCCCAGGAAGCCCTGGTTGTGGGCATTCGGTCGGATGTGCTGTACACGCTGGCGGAGCAGGAGGAGCTGGCGCGGCTCATGCCCAATGCGCGCCTGGCGGTCATGGACGATGATCACGGCCATGACACGTTTCTGATAGAGCAGGAAGCGCTCGGCGATCTGGTTAAAAGGTGGCGGAAAGAAGTCATCGACCCGCAGCTAATGGTGGTTCAAGCTTAAACAGATATGACGCTTTTGGATGAGAGGTTAACGCCTCAGGGCCCCGCGCGCCCGCAACTCCGTGCAGGCATCCTAGGGGCGACCGGAGCGGTCGGCCAGAAGTTTGTCGAAATCCTTGCGGACCACCCGTGGTTTAAGATCACGGCCCTGGCAGCCAGCGAGCGCTCGGCGGGGCAACGCTATCGCGAAGCAGCGCGATGGATAGGCAGCGCGCCGATTCCGCGTGCGGTGGCCGATATGAAGGTTGTGCCGCTCAGGGACAATCTCGACTGCGACTTTGTGTTTTCGGGATTGTCGGCGCGCGTCGCCGGCGAAGCGGAGCGGATGTTTGCAGCGGCGGGCTATCCAGTGATTTCGAATGCCCGCAACTACCGTATGAAGGAGGATGTGCCGCTTTTGATTCCTGAGATCAATCCTGACCACACTGCGTTGGTCCACAACCAGTGCTGGGACCGCGGCGGCTACATAGTCACCAATCCCAACTGTTCCACTGTGGGTCTGGTGTGTGCCCTGAAGCCGCTGCAGGATGCATTCGGCGTGGATGCTGTTCAGGTAACCACGCTGCAAGCGCTTTCGGGCGCCGGGCATCCGGGTGTGTCTTCACTGGATGCCCTGGGCAATGTGGTGCCGTTTATTGGGGGCGAAGAAGACAAGATTGCCACGGAGCCTGGCAAGATCCTGGGCATGCTGGCGGGCGGCCGCATTGAGCATGCGACGATGGCGATCAGCGCGCAGTGCAACCGCGTGCCTGTGCTGGAGGGGCATCTGGCATGCGTTTCGGTCAAGCTGCGGCGCCGGACCCGCCTTGGGGAGGTGCGCAGCGCTTTTGCAGCGTTTGCGAGTCCGATCTCAGACTACAACCTGCCCAGCGCGCCCCGTTCGCTGCTCCACATCTTTGACGAGGCGCACGCGCCCCAGCCCCGGCGCCATGTGTACCTGGAGGGCGGCATGGGCGTAGGCATTGGGCGTCTCAGGGCGTGCGAGGTGCTGGACTACAAGTTCGTGGTGCTCGTCCACAACACGGTCCGCGGCGCGGCCGGGGGCGCGGTACTGAACGCGGAGCTTCTGGTCCGTCAGGGCCTTCTGCTTCCACAACGCGAAGCTGCCCTGGTGGCAGCATCGTAGCGCGTCGGCCTGTTCTAGCAAGCAGCGAGAGGGTTTTTCTCCCGCAGGTCCAGCCGGTCAGGTCCGGTACTGCCATAGCCCTCACGGGAACCTGCGCGCAGCCGCCCCGTTGCAAAGGCTCAGCGGCGCGGGAATAGCTCAGTTGGTAGAGCATCTGCTTGCCATGCAGAAGGTCGCGAGTTCGAGTCTCGTTTCCCGCTCTGACGCGGCCGCCTCAAAGTCTGTGGCGGATGCCACCTGTCCAGCCCGTTGCGGTCAGCCGCAAGCGCGTCTCCTAACAAGGCCTGCCTGATGCGAACCGGCCCGACGCGCCGTAGTAAGAACGGCATGCGGCTTGTGGTTCTTCTGCTCCTTTTGCCCCTCTGCGAACGGGCCACGACGGTGCCGGTGATGGCCGACATGGAAGACGCAGACGCGCCGAACCAGGAGAGCTGGAATGTGCGCACCCAGGTGACGCAGACGCTGGTGGGTGAGACTGCAAGCCGCAAACGCCTGGAGCTGATCGCGGACTACGTGGCGTGGTATGAGACCGAGGAGTCCAGATACCAGCTCCTGAAGCAGATCATGCGCCCCGTAGTGGTCCATCTGTATGATGCGCAAGGGGATTCATCTGCAACGGTGCAGGCACGCGAAATCCGCTACTACAGCGCGGAAGACCGCTTTGAAGCCACCGGCCAGGTGGTCGTGCATACCCGGGATGATACCCGACTCACTACCGATGCGCTGGAGTGGCGGGAACGTGATCGCACGCTTCGCACCGACCGGTTTGTGCGGATCATATCCTCCAAAGAGGATGTCCAGGGCTATGGACTCGTAGCCGGAGAGGATCTCCAGACGTACCAGCTTGGCCGGTTTACCGCCCGCGTCGTTGTCGAAGAGTGAAAAGGCTGCCTCCGCTGCTCGGGCTCTCGCTGCCTCCGCTGCTCGGGCTCTCGCTGACTTTCCTGCTCCTCAGTTCAGCATTGCACGCACCAGGCGCGCCGCGCGGCCGCCCTGATTGGGCACCTGCGGATACCGACACGGTGCAGCAGAAGATCGCCGTGGTGGGCGGAGATTCCTTGTCCGGCTATACGGAAGGCGGAGCGACGGTGCAGCTGTTTATCGGCAACGTATCGGGCGTGCAGGACAGCACGGAGCTGTTCGCGAACTGGGCTAAACGCAATGTGGACGCAGCAAGTCTGCTTTTGGTCGGCGATGTGGTGTTGGTGGATCAAGGCGACACGCTGCGGGCCGATACCGTGCACTACAGCGAATCGCAGAAAGAGGGGCAGGCCGCCGGCCATGTGCAGCTGACCGACGGCGAAGTGGTCGCACATGCACCCGAGGGCACCTATTTCGTGGATGACAAGCGTGCCGTTTTTGCTCGGGGCGTGAAGCTGATCGACAGCACTAGCACGGTGACTGGGCGCTGGGGCGAGTACTGGACTGGTGAAAAGCGGGCCGAGTTAGGGGGACAGGTGCGCCTTGTGGGAGAGGAAGCGGTGGTCGAGTCCGATTCCCTGACACACCTGCGCAGCGAGGAGATTGCGCTCGCCCGCGGCAACGTGGCAATCGAGCGATCCGCGCAGGAAGACGGCACTGAAATAAGCACCTTTCTGTTTGGCGACTGGGCGCACATGGATGAAGGGGCGGGCCGAAGCAGGCTGCGGGGTCGCCCCCATATGATCCAGCTGCGGCGGGATACTTCAGGTGTCGATACGCTGGCCATGCAGGCGGATGCCCTGATGGCCCTGGATACGGACACGATGCGAGAGCTGGCCGCTTCGGGACAGGTGCGGTTCTGGAGTGCGGATCTGCAGGCGATGGCCGACTCGCTGGCATATGAGGAGCGCGAGGCTGCTGATTCAGCATCCGCCAGTGGTGATTCCACGATGCACACGCTAGCCACGATCCGACTCTTTGGCTCGCCCCTCGTGTGGGTAGAAGGGGCGCAGATTTCAGGTGATTCCATGCGCGCGGTGCTGCTCGATGACGAGGTGGACTCGCTCTTCGTATGGGGAGACGCCTTCGTGGCGCAGGAGGACACGGTGCTCGGTCGTACCAACCAGGCGCGCGGGCGCTCGCTGGTGGCATGGTTCGAGGCAGAAGACCGGCGCACTTTCCGCGTGGGTCCCAATGCGGAAATCGTATACTTTCGGCGCGACGAGGAAGATGCGCCCGATGGCGCGCTTCAGGTATCGGGCGACGAGGCGGTGCTTGAAATGGTGGGCGACGAGTCGCAGCAGCTCTTCTTTGTTGGCGAATACCAGGGTACGTACTTCCCGGAAAGTGTACTGGAGATGCCGCTGGAGCTCAGCGGCTTTCGCTGGGAACCGGCACGCAGGCCCACCCTGCGGGAATTCACGGCAGATCCACGCTACTCGGCCTGGCTGCAGCGCAAGATGGGATCATGACTGAGCAGGCACCCACGACACTGCGCGTAGAAGGGCTGACGAAGCACTTCCGTCGTCGACTCGTTGTTGACGACGTCAGCATGAAGGTGGAATGCGGCGAGATTGTCGGCCTTCTCGGCCCCAATGGGGCGGGCAAGTCCACCTCCTTTCACATGATCGTAGGGATGGAGCGGCCTGAAGCGGGTCGTATCTACCTGGGTGACGAAGACATCACGATGCTGCCCATGTACAAGCGGGCCCGGCGCGGCATCGGCTACCTGGCGCAGGAGTCGTCCGTGTTCAAACACCTTACGGTGGAGCAGAATCTCCATGCCGTGCTGGAATTTCAGCCCATCAGCCGCACGGAACGGACGGCGCGCGTGGAATCCCTGCTGGAGCAATTCGGCCTCAACACGGTTCGGCTTTCCAAAGGCTACATGCTTTCGGGCGGCGAGCGCCGGCGCACTGAGATAGCGCGCGCGCTCGCGCTGCGTCCGCGGTTCTTTCTGCTGGATGAGCCGTTCGCGGGCGTGGATCCCATCACCGTGGAATACATCCAGGAAATTGTGGCCAGCTTCCGGCACCAGAACATCGGCGTGCTCATCACAGACCACAATGTGCACGAAACACTTGCCATCACCGACCGTGCCTATCTGCTCTTTGATGGCAAGATTCACCAGCAGGGCACATCGGAGGCGCTGGCGAGCGATCCCGATGTACGGGCGCGATATCTGGGCGAGCGGTTTACGCTGGAGCGCTACGCATAATGGACGTTGAACGTAGTGGGGTAGCAGCGGGTTAAAGGCAGTCCAACGCTTAAGTGTTATGGTTGTCATCATGGAAATGGGGGCCACGGAGCCCCAGATTGAAGCGGTCATTGAAAACCTCAATGCCCGCGGGTTCGATGTGCACCGTTCCAGCGGCGTCAATCAGACGGTGCTGGGTGCCATCGGCGTGAAACCGGAATTCGACCCGCGCATCATCCGCGTCTTGGATGGCGTGGCTGACGTACAACGCGTAACCGAGGCATACAAGTTTGCGAGCCGCAGCTGGAAGAAGGAGCCGAGCGTGTACGATATCAATGGCATCGCGGTCGGGGGCAACGAGTTCATACTGATGGCCGGGCCCTGCTCCGTCGAAAACGAGGAGCAGATCTACGCCACGGCAGCCCATGTCGCAGCGCACGGGGCCTCATTCCTGAGGGGCGGGGCCTTCAAGCCGCGTACGTCCCCGTATTCGTTTCAGGGCCTTGGAGAGGAAGGTTTGAAACTCCTGCGTGCCGCCGCGGACCGGCACGGTCTCAACGTGATTACCGAAGTCACGGAAGTGGGCCGGGTGGACCTGGTGCATCAGTACACCGATATATTTCAGGTTGGCGCGCGCAACATGCAGAACTTCGACCTGCTCAAGGAGCTGGGGCGCAGCGACAAGCCGGTGTTTCTCAAGCGAGGGCTTTCGGCCACCATCAACGAATGGCTCATGGCAGCGGAGTACGTCTTGAGCCAGGGCAATTTGCGCGTTATCTTGTGCGAGCGCGGCATCCGCACCTTCGAAACGGCTACGCGCAACACGTTTGACCTATCGGCAGTGCCGGTGGTCAAGAAGAAGAGCCACCTGCCCATATTTGCGGATCCTAGTCATGCGACAGGCATACGCGACAAGGTGATTCCGATGGCACGCGCCGCGGTGGCCGCCGGCGCGGATGGCATCATCGTGGAGGTGCATCCTGAACCGGACGCAGCTTTGAGCGATGGGCCGCAGTCGCTCTTCTTTGATCAGTTTGAAAAGCTTGCGCGACAGATCCACGACATTGCTGGAGCCATTGGGCGCACCATGAAACAGCCAACCTACGCCTAAGGACCATGCGGATTTACCCTGTGGGTATTACCCTCTTGTGTACGCTGCTGCTGTATGGGTGCGCGTCATCGGGTGGCAGCCAATCCCCGAACAAGAGCGGCACCATCACGCAGGCAGAGATTGAAGCCACCGGGCTGGTGTTTTCCTCGGCCCATGATGTGGTGCGGCAACTGCGGCCGCGGTGGCTGATCAAGCGCGGTATCTCCACATTCGTGCCCACCGGTGTTTCCGATACGCTGCTCGACTTCATTGCCGTATATATAGACAATACGCTGATGGGTGATCCCGAGACGCTGTATAATGTGTCTCCGCTGCTCATCCGAGATATACGGTTTTTGGACACGGCGCAGGCGCAGCGTTTGGGATCGCGGAGCCACATTCACGGGGCCATCGTGGTCAGGACCCGGGCCCGATAAGCTCGCGCATCATGCTGGATGTTGAGAAGCTGAGGGAGGTGCAGCGTCGCTTGGATGAGGTGTCTGCGCTCATTCAGAAGCCGGCGGTGGCAGCCGACCCCAAACAGATGGCGCGGCTGGGCCCGGAGCACCGCGAGCTCAGTGAGGTGCAGGGGCTCATTGCGGCCTACGAGGGCATGCTCAGCGAGATCGGCGATTTGCGGTCCATCATAGAGGAGGAAACGGACGACGAGTTCGTCCGGTACGCGAAGCAGGAGCTTGAGCAGCTGAATAATGCGCTCTCGAACGCGGAGCAGGAGCTGCGCGTTCGACTTATTCCCAAGAGTCCAGAAGATGCGAAAGACGCCATCGTTGAGATCAGGGCCGGGACCGGAGGCGAGGAGGCGGCACTGTTTGCTGCAGATCTCTTTCGACTCTATGACCGATTTGCGGCCGACAAGGGGTGGCGGCTCAACGTCATGAACACCTCGGCAAGCAGTGCGGGAGGGTTCAAGGAGATTGTGTTCGGGGTCAGCGGGCAGGATGTGTACGGCTCCTTGAAGTACGAAAACGGCGTGCACCGCGTTCAGCGCGTTCCAGAAACAGAATCCAGCGGGCGCCTGCACACCTCGGCCGCCTCGGTGGCTGTGCTGCCGGAGGCCGAAGAAGTAGAGATCTCGCTTGCGCCGCAAGAGCTCAAGATCGACGTTTACCGGTCTAGCGGCCCGGGCGGCCAGAGTGTTAACACGACCGACTCCGCGGTGCGCATCACGCATCTTCCTTCAGGCCTCGTGGTGACATGCCAGGACGAAAAGAGCCAGCACAAGAACAAGGCCAAGGCTCTGCGCGTGCTGCGCTCCAGGCTCTATGAGCGCAAGCTCCACGAGGCGAACGCCGAGCGGGATGAGGTGCGCCGCTCAGCGGTAAGCACCGGGGACCGATCCGCCAAGATCAGGACCTACAACTTTCCGCAAGATCGCGTGACCGATCATCGCCTGGATAGCGAATTCAAGAACTATCCGCTCCGCAAGGTCATCAACGGCGATCTGGATGCGCTTATAGACGCTCTGAGAACGCTGGACAACACGGAGCGCTTGGCCAATCTGTAATCGGTTCAACGGCATTTCACGCAAGCGCGGCGGATCCAAGCAACCGTGTCGGGAGTACAATGTGTGTAAACCCTGCTCCCGGGAGGGGGCATGACCCGTCAGTCATTCCACAGGGATCATGATGAGAGCAGTACGACGGATGTACGAGCTTACGTACATCCTGACCTCGGTGCTTTCGGCCGACCAGATTGCCGAGGTTGTGAGCAAGATCACAGCGGCAGTAGAAAACGCCGGCGGTACCATCAAGCAGGTAGACCAACTAGGCATGCAGCGCCTGGCCTACCCGGTAGCCAAGAAGCGTAATGGCTTCTACGTCAACATGTATTTCAAAGGGCCGGGCACGATGGTAGCACGGCTTGAGCGTTTACTCACCATCGACGACCATGTGCTTCGATATTTGACCCTGGCCATGGACAAGAAGATGATTGCCGCGTATGAAGCGAAGCGGCGTCGCGAGGCCGAAGCGGACCAGGAAGGGGCGGTCCCGATTGCGGTGCCCCCCATGCAGGGTCCGCGCTACATAGACTACAAGGAAACCGAATTCCTGCGGCGCTTCATGAACGAACAAGGTAAGATGCTTCCCAGGCGGGTGACCGATGTGTCCGCCAAGCGGCAGCGCGCCATCTCGCGCGCCATCAAGCGTGCCAGGCACCTGGCGCTTTTGCCATTTGTGGCAGACTATGTCCGATAAGCCAGTGGTTGGCTACGGCTAAAACCTTGTTTCGTGAGACGATGAACGTTATTCTACTCAGGAAAGTGAACAACCTCGGCGAGGAGGGCGATATTGTAACGGTCAAGCCTGGATACGGGCGCAACTACCTTTTTCCGCAGGGTCTCGCACGCATGGCGACGCCGGGCGCGATTCGTGCGCGCCAGGATGAGATGCAGCAGCAGGTCCGCAAGCGCGCCCAGGAAACCAGTAACGCGGAGCACCTGCGCGAGGAGTTGGAGAAGATAGTCGTAAAGGTGGAAGCCAAGGTTGGCGAGCAAGACCGCATCTTCGGCACCGTCACGCCGCAGCAGGTTGCCTTGGGTCTCGCAGTCCAGGGTTTCAACATCAATCGACGCAACATCAGCTTCGCCGAGGATATCCGGTCTCTGGGCATCTATTCGGCCACCATCAAGATTGCAGCCGGAATCCAGGGCACCGTCAAGGTGCAAGTGATGCCGGAGGGCACCTCGGGCCTGTAGACACTTGCCTTGCGCCACTGATGCTTGCCCTGCGCCTTTTTTTGCTATTTGCGCTGCTTTCCTGCCTGTCTGATGCGCGCGCGCATCAGGGCAGCAATGCGGTGGATGTTGTCCCGTGGCATGTTCGAGTGGAGCCGGCGCAGGTTCCTCCAGGGGGTGTGGCCCGCCTGGTGTACCAGGCCAGGCTCGACACATCGGAAGCGGGTCTCTGGAAGATGTATGCACTCGGGTCTCCACGTCCCAGCCGTGCTGTTCGCATTGTCCTGACCGACTTGCCCCAAGGCGTGGTGCAGAGCGCGCCGCACGCGCAGTGGGGCGAGCAGCGCGGATATGACCGCTGGTTTGATACTACGGTGGTATATTTTGAGCGGCAGGCACTTCTGTGGACTGAGCTGCAGGTCGGGGCGGAAGTAGCCGACGGTGCGCACCAGATTCGCGGTGCAGTTCATTTCATGGTGTGCAACGAACGCATCTGCCTTCCTCCGGCGACGTGGCCATTTGCATTAGAGCTACAGGTCAGCCGCGATGCCCGGGTCCTGTTGCCTGCGACGCCCCCAGTCTACGATGCGACCTTGATGCGGCAGGTGCCTGCGCCGCTTGAGCGCTGATTGACCCCCAGCACGGGTGCCGGGGAGTCGTATGGTGGCAGCAGCTTAAAAGAATAGAGCGCTGACCGGCCCTGCTAGCAGCCCATGGGGGACAGTGCCAAGGGCTGCCCACAACCTAAACGATCCATAATTGCACTATACCGCATGAATTCAAGAAAGGCGTTCTTGCCGCCGCGTCGGATTTTGATGGGCCCCGGGCCCTCTGATGTTGCGACCCGTGTGCTGGAGGCGATGGCACGTCCGACGATTGGGCACCTGGATCCGGATTTTATTTTCCTGATGGACCACATCAAGGCCCAGCTGCAGTATGCGTTCAGGACGGCCAATCCGCTCACAATGCCGGTATCTGGTCCCGGCACTGCGGGCATGGAGTCCTGTATCGCCAACCTGGTGGAGCCGGGCGATGTGATCGTGGTTTGCCAGAATGGGGTGTTTGGGGGGCGATTGAAGGCGATGGCAGTGCGCTGCGGTGCGACCGTAGTGCATGTTGAAGACGAATGGGGCCGAGCCGTGAGTCCAAGCGGGCTGGAATCAGCACTGCGCAGTAACCCAGCGGCCAGCGTGGTGGCCTTCGTGCAAGCAGAAACATCAACCGGCGCATTGTCAGATGCAGCGGCGTTGGCGAAGGTTGCCGAGCGCTACGAATGTTTGACGATCGTTGATGCGGTGACCTCGCTCGGGGGTTCGCCGCTGGAGGTGGATGCCTGGGGGTTGGACGCGGTCTATTCGGGAACGCAGAAATGCCTCTCCTGTGCGCCGGGATTGTCGCCGATCACGATGAGTGACCGGGCGATGGCAAGAGTGGCGCATCGCCGCACGCCGGTACAAAGCTGGTTCATGGATGTCAATCTCGTCACCGGATATTGGGGCAGTGGCACCCAGCGATCCTATCATCACACGGCGCCGATTAACGCGCTGTACGGCCTCAACGAGGCGCTTTTGATGCTGCAGGAGGAAGGCCTGCTGGCGGCTTGGGCGCGGCATAAGCAAAATCACCTGGCGCTGAAGGCCGGTCTTGAGGTCTTGGGCCTGGAGTTTGTTGCACCGCGGTCTGAGCGCCTTCCGCAACTCAATGCTGTACGCGTACCCGACGAGATCAACGAAGCGCGCGTGCGCCAGCGCCTTTTGGAGGAGTACAGCTTGGAAATCGGCGCAGGCTTGGGCGCGCTAGCAGGCAAAGTCTGGCGCATTGGACTCATGGGCTACAGTAGCCGCCGGGAGAACATTATGGCCTGCCTGTCGGCGCTGGGGCAGGTGTTGACGTACGAAGGTCTGTGCGTTTCTGCGACCGAGGCCCAGGCTGAAGCCGACCGTGCTTTGCGGCAGCCGACCCTGCCGTAGCCATTTGGCTGCGGTGGTTCTTCGGTGCACCTGCTGTGTGGGCTGGCGACTATCCCTGGGGTGCCGTGCTTCACAGGGCTGCCACAGGCGCAAGAAGAGCTGGCCTTGGCTGCCAGACCCACGGCTAATCCCCAGAGGCCACGCGGACCCGTGGACGCACCGCTTTTCGCAGCCGATGCGCCGGTGTACGGCCGCCATATCGTGTTGGACAGGCGGGTGGTTGTGAGTAGATTTGACTGGCCTTGCACACCATAGAAATGAAGCATAAGAAATGGAGCGTATGAGACGACTGATTCTCAGTGCAGCGGCGCTTTTGGTGCTGGCTGCCATTACCGGGCACGACATGTTCCTGAAGCTGCCTTCGTACTTCCTTGCCGAGAACAGCCCTGCAACCATCGCGCTGATGAACGGCACCTTCGAAGCCAGCGAGAATGTGATCACACGCGACCGGATGCTGGATGTGAGCATCGTTGGACCCGCCGACGAAAGAGCGCACCCGGACACCGCTGCTTGGACGGACAAGGGCAACACGGCATGGCTGGCATTCCAGACAGGGGATGCGGGCACGTATGTGGCGGGCGTGTCAACCCGCGCACGTATCATTGCGCTTAGCGCCGAGGACTTTAACGAATACCTGCGGCATGATGGTGTACTGGATGTCCTTGAGGAGCGCGTGCGCCGCGGCATCGCCGATCAGGCTGCGCGCGAACGATACTCCAAGCATGTCAAGGCAGTGTTTCAGGTTGGCGAAGTGCGTACCGGCACGTATGCCCACATGCTGGGCTATCCTATAGAAATTGTGCCGCAGGTTAATCCTTACGCGCTGTCCGTTGGCGATGAGCTGCCCGTGCTGGTTTTGCTGCGCGGAGAACCGCTGCCTGCGCAGCTGGTCTATGCCAGCCATGAAGGCTACCATGGCCATGACGACGAAGGCGACCACATGGAGGCCGTAAGAACCCGCACAGAGGAAAGCGGCGTTGCCCGCATTCCTATTACCGCTACCGGCCGCTGGTACGTGCGCCTGATCCATATGGAGGAGAGTGAAGAAGATTCGGTTGATTACGAATCGAACTGGGCCACTCTGACATTTGCGGTGCGCTAGGCGTGGCGCACGGCCCCTGGAAGGCTGCCCCGCACAGCCCTGCGCGGCGGCGGTTCACTCTAAGGGGCATGCAGCACTTGCGTTGCAACCGGCACGGATCGGAATGCCGGGCTCAGCGCACGTGAGCGCCTGGCAGCCACCTTGTTCAGCGAGGCCTTGCCAGGCGGCACCGAGATCGAGCACGTTGTTTCAGTAGACCCCCGCACAGAGCGGACATCAGTCTCAGGAGATACGCCGCACAGCCTCGGCAGTAAGTCGGCTCGTGGCACGGCCAAGCCGGATTGTGCTGTCAGAATTCTCAGAAAATCCTCCGCATTT
Organism: Rhodothermales bacterium; assembly: GCA_951812585.1. Taxonomy (GTDB): domain Bacteria; phylum Bacteroidota; class Rhodothermia; order Rhodothermales; family Bin80; genus JAAXGV01. Next base: position 2,613,224 of record OX638318.1, read on the forward strand.
GCTATCCTGCGGTGTTGTTTCCTACTCTGCGCACTGGTTGCGTCTCTGCTCTGGGCATTAATGTGACTGCGCTAGTCGAGTTTTAACAAATACCGTGATTGCGTTATGACGTTATGAAGACAGTCCTCAACATTCTCCTGGCAGGCGTACTACCGGCTTCCGCATGGGCGCAGGTTATGGTAAGCGGCACGGTGACGGATCAGCAGACCGGCGAGCCGATGGCGTTTGTCACAGTGGCCGTGGAAGGATCTTTTGTCGGTACCACCACGGACAATGATGGTTCGTATGCGTTCGAGATTGGCTCCTTTGATGACCTTGTGGTGTTTTCTTTTGTCGGATACAAGACGCAGAAACACAGGTTTTCTTCAGACAACACCACGTTCGATGTTCAATTAGAGCCGACCATGCTGCATTATGGGCTGCATGATGTGGTCGTGGTGGGGACGCGCCGATTGCCGCGCCTAGTGACTGATTCTGCGGTTCCGGTAGATGTGCTTGGGCCCTCCGATCTGGAGAGCTCAGCCAGCCTGGATCTGGATGATGTCATCCGATCTCAGATTCCTTCCTACAATGTGCAGCGCCACGAGATCGATGGATCAACCACGTTTGTGCGGCCGCCTACGCTGCGGGGCCTGTCGCCAGACAATACCATCCTCCTGGTCAACGGCAAGCGCCGGCATCGAACTGCTTCGATCGCGCTCTTTGGCAGCGCATTGATTCTTGGGGCGCAAGGTGCGGACATCAACATGATTCCCAGCATCGCCCTGAAGCAGTTTGAGGTGCTGCGCGACGGCGCGTCCGCGCAGTACGGCGCGGACGCGGTGGCCGGCGTATTCAACATGCAGCTTCGCGATGATCCCCATGGTACCATCGTTCGGTCGCAAGTCGGACAGTACAGTCAAGGCGACGGGCGGCATATAAGCGTGGCCACGAATGTGGGCATGCACCTCACTGAAAATGGGTTTGCGAGCCTGAATCTTGAGTATCGCAATATGGGGCCGACGATCCGTACGCAGCAGCGGGATGATGCTAAGCTGCTGGCAAGCAGAGGCTATCCCGTAGCAGATCCCGCGCAGATATGGGGCAGCCCCGACATTGACCATTCCGTTGTCGGCTTTGTCAACGCTGGGCTCGACCTTAGTACCACCATGCAGGCCTACGCCTTCGGTGGCTATGGGCAGCGCTCGGGCAATGGGAGCTACTACTTCAGAGCGCCTGGAACAGGCGGTGCGCGCCTGAACGTATTCCGGTTCGGGTCGGGCGCCACTGCTACGCGGGCGGTGATTGATCTGGATATGGAGGACGACACGGACTGCCGCAATTTGCCCGATCTGCCCGGCTTGGATTCTGACTTTGCGGCGGTGGAAGGATTTATCAGCCAGTACCAAGGCGACTGCTTTCTGTTTAACGAGCGTTTTCCAGGAGGATTCACGCCGCGTTTCGGCATCGATATTTCCGATGCAAGTGGGGTTGCAGGCATGCGCAGACACGCACCGAGTGGCTTTCGGTGGGACATCAGTGCCGGATTTGGCCGCAGCGTCATGGATTACTTCATTAACAATACCGTCAATGCATCGTACGGCCCCGATACGCCTACCTCGTTTCGGCAACGCGACTTTATTCAAGAGGAGTACAGTGTCAATGTAGATATGTCCTATCCACTCAGAGTAGGCGCTTTGCATTCGCCGCTCAATGCGGCCTGGGGCGTGCAGTGGCGCACGGAAATCTTCGAGACGCGGCCAGGCGACATCTATTCATATAGTCGTGGCCCGTACGCGGAACAAGGCTTCAGCGTAGGCTCCAACGGGGACCAAGGGATACCCCCGGAGTTTACCGGTCAGTGGAAGCGGCCCAATTATGCGGTTTATGTGGACCTGGAAGCGGACCTTGTACCGGCACTGCTGGTGGGCGTCGCTGCACGTTTTGAAGGCTTCTATGAGAGCTTTGGAACCGCGCTGACGGGCAAAATAGCAGCACTGTGGCGTATTGAAGAGCGGCTGAGCTTGCGCACCTCTGTGAGTACAGGTTATCGTGCGCCGACGCCTGGTCAGGCCAATGTCCAGAATATTGCGACGAACTTTTCCGGCGACGGCGGGCTCATTGATGCTGCCCAACTGCCAGCAACTCATCCTATCTCCGTTGCACTGGGCGGAAAAGAGCTTACAGAGGAAACAGCACGCAGCTATGCCGCCGGCGTGATCGGCCATATTTCTGAGTCGCTGACGATTACCGCGGACTACTTTCACGTATCTCTTACGGACCGCATAGCCTTGACAGGCAGTATTCCGCTTTCGGATGAGATGGCCGACATTCTCAACAGCCAGAACCTGTTGGCAGGATTTGAAACGCTGCGGGAAGTGAAGTTCTTCTCAAACGATTTCGGCACGCGCACACAGGGCGTTGATGTTCTGCTCTCGTGGGACAAGGAGTGGATCAGAGACCGCGCTACGGTCGCCAGCATTGCCTACAACTGGACCAAGCCTACGCTGACGCAGTTTTCGACGCCGAAAAAGATTACCTCGTTCCTGGGCCAGACACTGATCACTCCTGCGACTGTAAGTGTATTGTCGCCGCGCCGCCAGATTGAAATCGAAAAGGTTAATCCGCGCCACCGCATCGTGGCAACTGGCCGCGCGGTCAGCGGGCCGGTCCACGGCCTGGCCCGATTTCACTTCTATAGCGGATGGCAAGCGTGCGTGTTTTTCAGCTTTTCCTGTACGGTCGGAGGCAAGGATGGCTTGCGGCAGTACGACCGCAGCTGGGTCGTCGACCTGGAGGTTGGGTATCGGTACAGAGAGGACTATCGCCTCTCGCTCGGCGTGAACAACGTATTTGCTGCAGCGCCTGCGGCCGATCCCATTGAAATCACGGGCCAGGGCAACCTCCACCCACCAAGCACGCCGTGGGACTACAACGGTGCCGCCTGGTATCTGCGACTGACAGCAGACCTATAGATATAGGCTTGGCGGTGCCGCTGTTGTGTGCAGCACGCGCTGCTTCAAACGCCAGACGACACATCATCGAACCGCACGAAGCGATGTTCACAGGGCAGATGGAATAAAGTCTTGTCAGCATTGGTCCAATAGGTATGCTGGGAGGTGTACTGGGGGCGTGCGATGGCAAGCGTGCGATGGGAAAGTGCTTCCGCCATAAGCCTACATGACCGGATATTCGCGCAGCACGGATGAACAGCTGCTACAACAGGCACGGGAAGGCAACATGCAAGCGTTCCGCCACCTTGTGGAGCGCTACGAAGGAGCCGTGGCCGGCACGGTCATCGGCATGTTGGGCCGAGGGCCGGATGCGGAGGATGTGGGCCAGGAAACCTTCGTCCGTTTCTACCGCGCGTTGCATCGCTTCCGAGGTGATTCCAGCCTCAAGACATACCTCACGCGCATAGCTATGAATCAGTCGCTGGTCGTGCTGAAGAAGCGCAAAACATGGAGACAGCGATTTGTGTTACGCACGGACGCCATGGCCGAGCCGATGGTCGACGGTGCGGCGGTCATCGATCAGCAGGAACACGTACGCCTCGTTCACTGGGCTCTGGACCGGTTAAGTCCGCACCATCGCGCCGTGGTCGTGCTCCGCATGCTTGAAGGCTACAGCACCAGAGATGCCGCTGCAGTGCTCGGCATTCCGCAAGGCACGGTGATGTCACGGCTGTCAAGGGCAATGACCAGCCTCAAGGATATTCTAACGCCACTGATAGACGATAAACCTCATGGTGCAGCATAACAAAGACGCACGCTACGACGCGTTCACCCGGCTGTTGCAGGGCAGCCGGGTCGATTCGTTTGCGCCATACTTCAGTGATCGCGTCATGAAGCGCCTTAGTTCACAGCATGCAGCTGGGAGCGCGGATGCGCTCTACGATTCGCTGCGCTGGCTCTTTGTCCGCACCAGCGCGTTGGGGCTTGCCGCCGCCGCGATTCTTTGCCTGGTGAACGCGTTGGCGTTTCAGGATCTGGGTGTAGTCACCAACCTGGTGGATACTCTGTTTGGGTTGCCGTCGGCGTCGATCTCTGATGCACTTTCGTATGGAGCCCTATGACCATCAGCACACCGGTAAAATCTGCCATTCTGCTCGTTTTGACGCTGGGCATCGGCATGCTGCTCGGTGCCCTGTTGCAGGCCCGATTGGCCGAGCAGCGGTTGGAGCAGCTCGCTCTGCTGCGCTCCGAGCGGGGCCTGACCCGTGCCCTGGGAAGCGTCATTGAGCCTATCGACGAGGCGCAGCGCGTGGCGATAGACGCCGTGCTGAAAGCCTCCGCTGAACGCATGGCCGCGCACATAAGGCAGAACAGGGAGGAGTCGGTTGCCCTGTTGGATTCGACCATGCAGGCGCTGCATGCCGTCCTGGACGAAGCACAGATAGAGCAGCTGAACCAGCGGATGGAGCGGTGGGATGTGCGCATGCGCATGCGCAAGGACAGCGGGCGTTGGCAGCGGTCACGGCGGCGCGACGCGGTGCCTCCGCCGTAGATCCATCAAGGCGCAGGCTGCATGGAACTTGCGTGAGGCGGGCACCAAAAGGGCGTCTTAGCTGGCGCAGGCCAAGTGCTCCATCCATATGTGAGGGTATGGAGCTTGCGTGAGGCGTGTATCAAATGGGCGGGGCGGCATGGAGCCAACGGCCGGACTTGAACCGGCGACCTGCTCATTACGAGTGAGCTGCTCTACCTGCTGAGCTACGTTGGCGTAACGTATGTTTTCACGCAAAAGCAGTAGAATAGATCCATAATGGTAGAGCTGTGCGGGGTATCGAAGCATTACGGGCAGGCCGTTGCGCTCCACACGACAAGTCTTACCGTGCCGCGGGGGAAGACTTCGGTCGTGATCGGGCCTAGCGGGTGTGGCAAGTCTACGCTCCTTCGGATCACTGTCGGCCTCGTCACACCGACCCACGGCACGGTGCTCTTTGATGGCGACTTGCTGACGCCTGCCAACATGCAGTCGATCAGACTTCGCATCGGCTATGTGACGCAGCATGGAGGGCTGTTTCCGCACATGACGGCGCGCGCTAATGTGACGCTCATGGCGCGCCATCTGCGGTGGGATGACGATCGTATCCAGGCGCGGCTCGAGGTCTTGGCAAGCCTGGTGCATCTGCCAGCAGCATGCCTGGAACGGTACCCCTTGCGCCTTTCTGGAGGCGAGTGTCAGCGCGTTTCCATCATGCGCGCACTGTTTCTGGACCCCGGCATGCTTCTGATGGATGAGCCGCTCGGCGCATTGGACCCGATGATCCGCTACGGCTTGCAGGAGGAGCTGCGATCCATTTGCCGCGAGCTGGGCAAGACCGTCATGCTCGTGACGCATGACATGGCGGAGGCCGCTTTCTTTGGGGATTCCATCACGCTGATGCGGGCAGGGACCGTGGTCCAGACGGGTACAATCCAAGACCTGGTTCATCGCCCGGCCAGCGAATTCGTACAGTCCTTTATGCGCGCTCAACGCGGCCTACACGAATGGACATGATCCGGCAAGCTTGGCGATGCAGCATTGTGCTTGCGCTGATTGTGAGCGTGCTAACGGCGCCGAGCATCGCCCAAACGGTGCGCATTGCCAGCAAGAAGTTCACGTCGAACGTAATCATGGGCGAAATCGCCCACCTGTGGCTTGAACAGTATGACCTGACCGCAACGCACCAGGCGCAGCTCGGTACCACGCGATACCTGTGGGATGCGCTGCTGGAGGGCGACATTGATATATATCCAGACTACACGGGCACACTCCTCGAAGAAACCCTTGTCCAAATGAATCTGGAGTGGTCCGATCTAGACTCGGTGCTGACGACCTTCGGATTCGGTATGAGCGTGCCGCTGGGGTTCAACGATCCATACGTGCTCGGCATGAAGGAGGCACGCGCCCGGGAGCTGGATATCCACACCATCTCGGACTTGGCGCGCTTTCCCGAGCTCCGCTTCGGTTTTTCCAACGAGTTCATGGAACGCGAGGATGGGTGGCCCATGCTACGGATCACGTACAACCTGCCGCAGACGCAGGTGCGCGGGATGGACCATGACCTTTCTTACCGCGGTATTGAGTCTGGTTCGATTGACGTTATGGACCTGTATGCCATGGATGCCGAGGTCATCATCTATGACATGCGTCCACTGGAAGATGATTCGGCGTACTTTCCCGCATACGAGGCCATTTATCTGTATCGGTTAGACCTGCACGAACGCTTTCCGACCGTTCCTGGATTTTTGGACAGCCTCGGCGGCACGTTGACCGGTGACATCATGCGCACGCTCAATACGCGCGTAGTGCAGGACCGGGTGTCGGAATCACAGGCGGCATCGGAGTTTCTGGGCGGAGAGTTTGTGCTGGAAAGCCAGATTGTGCTTCGCGAGGAGACGATGTGGTCGCGCCTGTGGCAGCACACGACTGAGCACCTCATCCTCGTAGTGATTTCTCTGGTCGCAGCGATTCTGCTGTCTATTCCGCTGGGCATCATTGCAGCCAAACGGCCCCGCGCAGGCGCGCTGATACTCGGCATCGTCGGCGTGATTTATACGATTCCATCCCTTGCACTCCTAGTGTTCATGATTCCGCTGCTGGGCATTGGAGGACCGCCGGCTGTGGTAGCGCTGTTTCTGTACAGCCTGCTACCTATCGTCCGCAACACTCATGCAGGCCTGGTCAGTATATCGCCGCCCCTGTACGAGTCTGCCGAAGCGCTTGGCCTTCCCGCCATGCCGCGGCTCTTCAAGATCGAATTGCCGCTCGCATCCCAGTCCATCATGGCGGGTATTCAGACTTCGGCCGTGATCAACATAGGCACGGCCACGCTGGGTGCGCTCATTGGCGCTGGCGGGTACGGGCAGCCGATACTGACGGGGATACGGGTGGCGGACACAGGGCTGATCCTGCAAGGTGCGGTGCCCGCCGCGTTGCTGGCGCTCTTGGCGCAGGGCGTTTTCACGTTGGCCGAACGTGTGATCATACCGAACCGGCATCGCTGACAGCAGCGTGAACAGCTACGAAGCGCTATGCAGCCGTTTGAGCGCCGTCGATGATCTGCAAAAGGCGGCGGCACTTTTGGAATGGGACCGGGAAACGCATATGCCGATCGGTGGCGTAGCGGCAAGAGCCCGGCAGCTGGCAACGCTTCGGACCCTGGCCCATGAGCGGTTTACCGACGACCGGATCGGCGCACTGTTGGAAGCGGCGGCCGGTGCGGTGCCGGATGCATGCGGCGAGGATCTTTTGGATGTCGTCCGGCGCGACTATGTACGGGCGCGAAGGGTGCCTAAACGTCTGGTTCACGACCTGACGATGGCTGTAGGGCATGCAGAGGCCGCGTGGCGGCGCGCGCGGACCGCCAATGACTTTGCAGTCTTTGCCGGACATCTGGAGCGGATTATTGCGCTCAACATTGAAAAGGCAGAGGCGCTCGGCTACGACGAATGCCGCTATGATGCACTATTGGAGGAGTATGAGCCCGGGATGCGCACGGCTGCGGTGCGCGCGCTGTTCAGCTCATTACAGGCGGAGCTGATCCCCATGGTGCGGGAGATAGCGCAGTGCGAGCCGCCGGATGCCGCATTCTTGCACCAGCCGTACGATGTGGACGGGCAGTGGGCGTTCGGCATGGAAGTGCTCCAGGCCATTGGGTATGATTTTATGCGCGGCCGCCAGGACACCAGCGTGCATCCGTTCAGCACGGCGTTCAGCATTGACGATGTGCGCATCACCACGCGCCTGGATCCGCACAATGTGACCTCGGGGATCTTCAGCTCGCTGCATGAAGCAGGCCATGCCTTGTATGAGCAGGGGTTGGATCCGGCGCTCGAAAACACGCCGCTGGCGGATGGTACATCGCTCGGCATGCACGAATCACAGTCACGGCTGTGGGAGAACCAGATTGGGCGGAGCAGGCCATTCTGGGAGCACTTCTATGCGCGCCTTCAGGCGCACTTCCCTAGCCAGCTTTCCAGCGTATCGCTGGATGCGTTCTATCGGGCTGTCAATCGCGTGGAACCGTCCTGCATCCGGGTGGAGGCCGACGAGGTCACCTACAATCTGCACATCTTGCTCCGGTTCGAGCTGGAAGAGCAGCTGATCGCGGAGCAGATCGGCGCAAGAGATTTGCCGACAGCTTGGAATGAGCAGATGCAGGCGTTTCTCGGCGTGTGTCCTTCGAACGATGTGGAAGGTGTGTTGCAGGACATCCACTGGGCAATGGGAGCCATCGGGTACTTTCCGACGTATACACTGGGCAACCTCATGTCTGCACAGATCTTTACCTGTGCCCAGGCGGCGCTGCCTGATCTAAACCGGTCGGCGGCGCGCGGGGATTTCACAGATCTTTTGGCATGGCTTCGCACGCACTTCCATCAGTACGGGCGTCGGCGCTCGGCCGCGGCGCTCATGGCGCAATTCACTGGAGAAGTCCTCAGCGCGGCACCGTGGCTGGCGTATGTGCGAAACAAGTACGGAGTGCTGTATCCCATTCAACATTGAGAACGCATCAACAAGGAGATCTCCATGGCGAAACGAGCACATACACCTTCGGACATCAGGATCGAATATGCAGTCGAAGACGCTACCCTAACCGAGGCAATGAAGGCCAAGGTGGCGCGGCGCATGCGGCGGCTTGCAGGCGGACACAGAGACATCGCGGGTGCGGCCGTGGCCATCGAGAACGTCAGAGGCACCAAGCGCAACGCAAGTTACCGGTGCAGGCTGGTGATCTACATCAAGCCCGCCCCTATCGTCGCGGTTCACAAAGCCGATAAAGAAACCACCGCGCTCACCGAAGCGCTGGATGCTGCGGAGCGTCAGGTTCGCGGCCAGCGCGAGCGTATACGGGATCGCCACCGTGGGAAGTATCCCTGAAGCCTGCGCCGCCACCCATGCCTGCGGTCTTGATGTGCGCCTCTACCAGCCCCAGACCTGCTTGCGTGCGGGGATGGCCTGAGTGGCGGCACGGATGGTCAAGAGCCGCTTATGATCCCGGGGATTGCGGAGCCGGGACGGTCGTATCGATCAGTACAGTAGCGGCTGGAAAGCCGAAGAGGTACTGGGATCGATCGACAGGCAGGTCCATAAGGTAGGTGGAGTCTGCTTCGGCCTCGCCTGGAATCTGTCCGCGCAAAAGCTCCAGCGTAGAGCGATTGTCGGGATCCGGGTCGGGGTCGGGTTCCAACGTGACGATGACCGTAGCCCCTTGAAGCCGGAGCGGAAATGTCAGGCCGGGGGGCGCATTGAACAGGAAGTCCTCACCTGGAAAACCGGGCGACGGACCCGTCCCGCTGTATGGCGCGGCATCGTCATCCCGGCTGTGATGCGTTATGGTGCCGGTCGAAAGTGCGAATCCTTCACCCACGATCCAACCTTCGTAGCGCCACCCTGAAAGGGGAATCGGAATCTGCAGCCCGCGGCCCACGCCACCCCCCGTAAGATTGATGAACCAAATGCCGGACGTTTCATCGGAGTCCGGCCCATTGGTGGGCGTCGCTAGAACATAGGTGCCTCTCGACAGGATGAGCGCATCTTCCAAGCCTTCGTAATTCGTCACTAAAAGTCGGGCTTGGTAGTCTCGGACAAGCCCGCCCATCAAGCGTGTATCCGAAGGCTGATCGTCCACATCGCCGGGCGGCTCGATGGTAACGAACGCGTACAGGGAGGAGTCCAGATCATAGTCCGTTTCAAATAGGCCTGCCGCAAGGATCAGGCCGTTTATGTCCGTAGGCCTTCCATAGTCGTCCACATTGAATTTGCCGAACGATCGATCTTCGCCTTCTACGTTGATCCAGCCTTCGTAGTGATAGCCGTCGGGCTGGGGCGGCGTGGCTTCGAGCGTCAGCCGAAGCGACCGGGCCCCAATGTTCTCAAGATCGTCCCCGCTGTCGCAGCCCGTCAGTAGCACGGCGGCAGCCACGAGGAGCGTTGTGCAAGCTTTCACAGGTGCGTTCATCCAAGTTGCGGCTCTGTGTACGAAACCCTAACGTATGCATAGCAGCACAGCCCAAGCGCTCAGCCCATTCTACACACTAGTGCGTGACTAGCACCCAACAGCAGATTTAAGCCCGAGCCAGTGCGAAACACGGTGTCTTCGGGATGCCAGACAGAAACGTCATCGGCATTCCATTCGTTCCAGTAGGCTTGGGCAAAGGTTGCGGTGCGGGGCACCACACGCAGGTTTGGATAGCACGGGCGCGTAGTATGGAATTCACGCAGGCAGGTTGGCACCCAGGCTCTTGGCGCAGCAAATCGCTCATGCAGCCAGTGGCGTATGCTGATCCAGCACTGTTGCGAGCGGTGCTGGCCAGGCTGGCTGCTATGCCGCCCTTGGTGACGCCAACAGAGGTGGAGACGCTCCGCATGCAGCTTGCTGAGGTGGCGGCGGGCAAGCGCTTCCTGCTCCAGGGTGGCGATTGCGCGGAGCGTTTTGAAGATTGCCGCGAATCCATCATCAAGAACCGGCTGAAGGTGTTCCTGCAGATGAGCGTAGTGCTGGTGTACGGGCTGCAGATGCCGGTGGTGCGCGTCGGCCGTTTTGCAGGCCAGTACGCCAAGCCGCGGAGTGCGCCGACCGAGACGCGAGGCGGCGTGACGCTTTCCGCCTACCTCGGCGACAGCATCAACGGGCACGCCTTCACTGCGCAGTCTCGGGAGCCTGATCCGAACCGCCTAGTTACCGCATACACATCTTCGGCGATCATACTCAACCTGGTCCGCGCCTTGGGCGAAGGCGGCTTTGCCAACCTCTACAATGTGGAAAACTGGAACCTGGATTTTGCTGAACAGTCGCCCCTCTTTGGCGAATACAAGGCGATCATTGCCAGGATGCGTGACGCGCTTCGCTTTGCCGAAACCGTCTCCCAGCAGCCGGTCGCGGGCTTGGGCCGCGTCGACTTCTTTACGAGTCATGAAGCACTGCACCTGCCGTATGAGGAGGCGATGACGCGGTCATCGACGCATCACATGTACAACCTCTCTACGCACTTGCCGTGGATCGGCAAGCGGACGCTGCAATTGGAAAGCGCCCATGTAGAATACATGCGGGGGATACGCAATCCCATTGGCATGAAGGTGGGGCCGGAGCTGTCACCTTCGGCGCTGGCGAGCCTGGTTCGTCACCTGAACCCGGACGATACGCCAGGCAGGCTTACGCTGATTACACGCCTTGGCGTCGACGGTATTGCGGAGCGCTTGCCGTCCCTGATTGCGGCGGTGCGTGCGACGGGGCACCAGGTAGTGTGGTGCTGCGATCCTATGCACGGCAACACAGAAACCGCGGAGTGCGGCTACAAGACTCGGCGGTTTGACAACATTCTGGGCGAGCTGGCGCAGGCTCTGGACATCCATGCCAGCGAGGGCAGTGTGCTCGGTGGCATGCATCTGGAGCTGACGGGTGAAAACGTGGCCGAGTGTATCGGCGGTGCCAGCGGCATCAGCGACAAGGACCTCCCGCATGCTTATCGCTCCAGTGTAGATCCGCGGCTTAATGCCGACCAGTCGCTCGAGATGGCCATCCAGGTCGTGGGCAAGTACGCGACCGGGAGGTAGGATGCACGCGCTGCAGCTTGTCAGGCCCGGCCGCCTTGCGTGGCAAAGCGCCAGCGTGCCCGTCCAAGCGCCGGGTGAAGTACTGGTCCGTGTACGCTATGCCGGCGTCTGCGGCACAGACCTGCACGCCTTTGCGGGGCGCCAGCCCTTTCTGTCGTATCCGCGGCGGTTGGGACATGAGCTGAGCGTTCAAACGGTCGACCTTGTTCCTGACAACGCTTGCGCCGTTAACCCGTACTTGCACTGCAGCCGGTGCCAGCCGTGCCGCGCGGGGAGCACCAACTGCTGCGAAGGCCTGGAAGTGCTCGGCGTCCACCGCGACGGGGGCTGGGCACCGCTGCTGTCGGTACCGCGGACTCACCTGTACCCAAGCAAGACTCTCCCGGCGAAGGTCCTGGCGCTCGTTGAGCCCTTGGTGGTAAGTTATCACGCCGTGCGTCGCGCCCGCATCCAGGCAGGGGAACCAGTCGTGGTCGTGGGCATGGGGCCGATCGGCCTTGGGGTTGCCCTGTTTGCCCGTCTCATGGGAGCTGATCTGCATGTGTGCGAAGCGCGATTGGATCGGCGTCAAGCAAGCCGCGCCATTCTGGACCGGGATGAGGTGTTGTCACCCGGTCCCACGCTGGAGCGCGCCCTGCGGCGCGTGTGTGGCGGCGACCTGCCGCAAGTAGTGTTTGATGCCACCGGCAGCAAGGCAGCTATGCATGTGAGCTTTTCGCTGGCTGCGCATGGCGGCCGATGCGTCTTTGTGGGTCACTACCCAGGGGAGTACTCCTTTTATGAGCCGGATTTTCATCGGCGGGAGCTGACGCTTCTGGCCAGTCGCAACGGACAGCATCAGGATTTTCTGTCCGTCATCACGGCACTAGAAGACGGGACTGTGGACGTATCGGGTTTGGTTACACATCAGTACAAACCGGATCAGATGCCGGCGGTGCTTCCGGATCTTGCGGACACGCCGGGTCTTATCAAAGCCCTCATAGCGTTCTCATGAACAGACTTGCGGCCCCTCGCGTATGAATCGCTTCACTTAGGAGCTAGCGGTAATGGGTGTAACCTCCGCATTGCAGCCTGTCGTCCATGTGGATGTCAACACGCGGGCGATCTTTCTTATGCGCACGTACGGCCACCTCGTCGGTGCTGTGCTGCTTCTGGTGCTGCTGGAGTTGTATTACTTTACCTCGGGGATGGCGGAGGTGGTGGCACAGGTGTTGCTTGGCGTCAACTGGTTGTGGGTCCTGGGCGGCTTTATGGTCGTGGGATGGCTGGCAAGCAGGGTAGCGCACACTTCCATCACGCGGCCAGTCCAGTACTTGGCGCTGATCGGGTTCGTGACGGCGCAGTCGGTGATACTGGTGCCCCTTTTGTACTTGGCGGCGGCCGTGGCGCCGGGTGCTATCCAGAGCGCGGCCTCTGTGACGATCACAGGGTTTCTGCTGCTTACGCTGATTGCGTATCAGTCCAGGCGGGATTTCTCGTTTATGGGGTCCCTGCTGAAGTTCGGCTTTGGGATGGCGCTGCTTGCGATCATTGGAGCGATCATCTTCGGGTTTGATCTGGGCATCTTTTTCTCGTTTGGCATGGTTCTGCTTGCCGGCGGGGCAATCCTGTACGATACTTCCAAGGTATTTCACCACTACACCGAGGACCGCTACGTAGGCGCCGCCCTGGAGTTATTTGCATCCATGGCGCTCTTCTTCTGGTATACGCTGTCCATCTTCATTCGCAGCCGATAGTGCCGAGTGGCTAAGTCGTATGATCTGGTGACCATGGGACGGTCGTCCATCGACCTCTACGCCAACGAGGTCGGGGCCGCGTTTCCAGACATCAAGAGCTTTGCAGCGTACGTTGGCGGGTCGCCCACGAACATCTGCGTGGGCGCGCAGCGCTTGGGCCTGCGCACGACGCTGTTGACGGCGGTAGGAGCGGATCCAGTAGGAGACTTCATCGTCCAGTTTCTGCGCAGGGAGCGCGTGGACACGCAGTACATACCGCGCAAGGCGAATCGCCGGACCAGCGCTGTCATCTTGGGCATAGAGCCGCCGGACCGTTTTCCGCTGGTCTTCTACCGCGACAACTGCGCGGACAATGCACTGGATATTGACGATGTCACCGGTGCGCCGGTGCAGGACTGCCGGATCTTTGAATTTGCGGGAACCAACTTGAGTCAGGAGCCTTGTCGCAGCGCGACGCTGTTTGCGGCGCAGCGCGCACGGGAGGCCGGTGTCCGTGTGGTCTTTGACATCGACTTTCGCCCGGACCAGTGGCACGATCCCCGTGCCTTTGGCCATAATGTGCGCGCCGCGTTGCCGCTGGTAGATGTGGTGATCGGCACACAGGACGAAATCAACGCTGCCAACCTGGATGAAGCGCGCCAGATCTCGCTGACCCACCAGCAGGTGTCGGATGCGCGCGTACGCGGCAATGTGCTTCATGCAGTTGAATGGATGCTGCGCCTCGGCCCCGAGGCCATCGTCGAGAAGCGGGGCCGCGAAGGGGCCCGGGTCCATCTGGCTGGCGCTGCGCCGATAGAGGCCCCCGGCTATGCTGTGGAAGTGCAAAACATTCTGGGCGCGGGCGATGCTTTTGCGGCGGGCTTCATTTACGGACAGATTCAGGGCTGGTCCTGGCGAAAGTCCATGCGCATGGGCAATGCGTGCGGCGCCATCGTGGTGACCCGGCACGGCTGCGCGAATTTCATGCCCACGCTGCCGGAGGTACTGGCGTTCGTCTCCGGGCGCGGGGGTTTGTAGCTAATGCGGGGATTTGCAGCCTATATTGTAGCGTAGCACCAAGCGCAGCGGCCATGGACACGGTGAGATGCACGATGGCACAAGCCATCATCCGGTTTCTGAAGAACCAGTACGTGGTGCGCGATGGCAAGGCGCAGCCTTTCTTTGCGGGCTGCTTCGGCATCTTCGGGCATGGCAACGTCGCAGGCATCGGACAGGCGCTTCAAGAGCACCCGGACTTCCGGTACTACCAGTCGCGCAACGAACAGGCGATGGTCCATGCGGCCGCGGCATACGCCAAAATGAAAAACCGCCTGCAGACCTTCGCGTGCACCACTTCCATCGGTCCGGGCGCCACGAACATGGTTACCGGCGCGGCCGTTGCTACCGTCAATCGTTTGCCCGTGCTGCTTTTGCCGGGGGACATCTTTGCGCGTCGCAATGTGGCACCGGTGCTGCAACAGCTTGAATCGGAGCACTCCCAGGATATCAGCGTCAACGACTGTTTCAGGCCGGTAAGTCGTTATTGGGATCGCATCAACCGCCCGGATCAGATTATCACGGCTCTTCCCGAAGCGATGCGTGTCTTGACCAGTCCGGCCGATACGGGCGCTGTGACGCTCGCGCTTCCGCAGGATGTGCAGACGGAAGCGTACGATTATCCTGCATCGCTCTTTGCCGAGCGGCGATGGCCGGTGTTGCGCAGCCGCGCCGACAGGGCCATGCTGGACAAGGCGGCCCAATGGGTCCGGCAGAGCCAGTGTCCCGTGATTGTAGCAGGCGGGGGCGTCCACTACAGCGGTGCCAATGAATTACTGGCACGCTTCAGCACAGCTACGGGCATACCTGTGGGCGAAACGCACGGCGGCAAGGGGAGCGTTCCGTATGATCACCCATACTGCCTCGGGGCTATTGGGGTCACGGGAACGTTTGCGGCCAACCGTATCGCAAGAGATGCGGATCTGGTCATTGGCATTGGTACGCGATACAGCGACTTCACCACGGCCAGCAAGACCTTGTTTGCCAATGCCGCCGTGCGTTTCATCAACATCAACGTAGCGGCGTTCGATTCCTTCAAGCACCATGCGTTGCCGCTGGTCGGCGATGCCCTGGTGACGCTCGAGGCGCTCCAGGACAGGCTTGGGGGCTGGGCCGTGTCCGACGCGCACCGCCTGCACGCAGCCACGCTGGCGCAGGCATGGGATGCCGAGGTGCAGCGCATCTACGACATCCGACACGCGCCGCTGCCGAGCCAGGGTGAAGTCATCGGCATCGTCAACGAATACGGGAAGCCGGATGGCATCATGGTGTGCGCGGCGGGGAGCCTTCCCGGCGACTTGCACAAGCTTTGGCGTGCGCGCAATGCAAAGCAGTACCACATGGAGTACGGGTACAGCACGATGGGGTACGAAATCGCCGGCGGGCTGGGCGTCAAGATGGCCGATCCAAGCCGGGAGGTATACGTGATGGTCGGGGATGGCAGCTACCTGATGCTGGCGACGGACCTTGTGACCAGCGTGCAGGAAGGATACAAGCTTACCATCGTGCTCATGGACAACCATGGTTTCAAGAGCATCGGCGGACTAAGCCGCGCCTTGGGGCAGGATGGTTTCGGGACGCGTTATGCGTATCCCCAGGACGATGTGCTTCCCGGCGATTCATCAGCGGATGTGGAGACGCTGCCCGTAGATCTGGCCACCAATGCAGAGTCACTGGGGGCCACGGTCTTCCGCTGTCGTACGCATGAAGAGGTTCGGGAGGCCCTGGCCGCCAGCCAGGCATGTCCCACCACATGCGTGATCTACGTAGAGACGGACCGCTATGTGGACGTTCCTGGCTATGAAGCGTGGTGGGATGTGCCCGTTGCCGAAGTCAGTCGCATGCCAGCCGTGGCCGCGGCACGAAAGGCGTGGGAAGCGCAGCGCACCAAAGAGCGTTTCTATCTTGAATAGCGTGTCGATCCGTTTTGGCGCGCGGCTGTGGGCTGGGCCGCTAGTGCTGGTGCTGCTCCTGGGAGGCTGCGCGACCGCCGAGGATTCCGCTGGCGAAGCGGAGCTGCGTTTTGTCTTTGTGACGCATGGGCAGGCGTCGGACCCTTTCTGGTCGGTGGTGCAAAACGGTGCCATCGCAGCGGCCCGCGAAGTCGGTGCGCGTGTGGAATACCAGGCACCTGATTCCTTCGATCTGGTTACGATGGCGCAGCTTATAGATGCGGCGGTGGCCTCGCGACCGGATGGTCTGGTCGTCAGCATTCCAGACGCGGAAGCGCTCCGGCCATCGCTGGAAGCAGCGATTGCGGCCGGCATTCCCATGGTCAGCATCAACTCGGGCGGGGATGCGGCCCGGGAGCTGGGCATGCTTGTGCATGTGGGGCAGTCCGAGTACGAGGCAGGCTATGCGGGCGGCGAGCGCTTGGCAGAAACAGGGGTTCGCAAGGCGTTGTGCATCAACCAGGAGGTGGGCAACCTGGCGCTGGACAGCCGGTGCGCAGGCTTTACGGCTGCGTTGGCCGCAAAGGGCGGTCGTGCCACCCTGTTGGCTACGGAGCTCGCGGATCCTACCGAATCGCAGCAGCGCATCCAGGCGGCGCTGCGTGCCGACCCGGCCATCGATGGCCTTTTGTCGCTGGGCCCAACCGGGGCATTGCCTGCACTGCGGGCGCTGCGGGACATGGGCTTGACGCAGGCCGTGCGTCTGGCCACCTTTGACGCGTCGCCGGAGATCCTGCAGGCCATCGACGAAGGCGCGATCGCCTTCGCGCTGGATCAGCAGCAGTACATGCAAGGCTATTTTCCGGTGGTGCTCCTGGCGCTGTATGTGCGCAACGAGAACATGCTGGCCAACGAGATGATACGCACAGGGCCCGGGTTTATCACGCGCGGTAATGTGGCCCGTTTGCGGGAGCTCACGCGCCAGGGCACGCGCTGACGATGCGGCAGCGCGCCGACGAACGACTTCGCCAGCGCAGGCCGCTGCGCCGCCTTCTCGCACGGCCGGAATTGGGCGCACTGGGTGGCGCGCTCGTTGTGTGGACGTTCTTCGCCCTGGTGGCCGGAGATCGGGGCTTTTTGAGCCTTCGGGGGGCAGCGACCTATCTGGAGGTTTCGGCAGAGCTGGGCATCATTGCCGTTGCCGTAGCGCTCCTGATGATCGGCGGAGAGTTTGACCTTTCGGTTGGCTCGCTGATCGGAGCCTCCGGGATGCTGCTCACGGTGCTTGCCGTCCACTTCGGGTGGCATCTGTGGGCGGCCTTGCTCGCCGTGATGGCCTTCGCGGTGGCGGCGGGCCTCTTCAACGGGTACCTGGTCATTCGCACAGGGCTTCCCTCGTTCATTGTGACGCTGGCCACCTTGTTCGTCTTCAGGGGGGCCACCATTGGCTTGACGCGCCAGGTGACCGGCCGCACCCAGGTGGGGGGCCTGCAAGAGGTCAGCGGCTTTGAAGTGGCGCGCACGCTGTTTGCCGGAGATGTGATGATCATGGGCGTGGGCTTTCCTGTGAGCATCCTCTGGTGGCTTGGGCTTGCGGCGTTTGCGACCTGGGTGCTCGTGCGTACGCCCTTCGGCAACTGGATCTTTGGAACGGGCGGCGATGCAAGGGCGGCCAGCAGCGTGGGTGTGCCGACCCGGCGTGTCAAGGTCATTCTGTTTGTGGGGACGGCGCTGGCCGCCGCGCTTGTCGGCGTGATTCAGTCGGTAACCTTTAGCGGTGCAGACGTGTTGCGCGGCGAGCTGCGCGAGTTCTATGCCATCATAGTGGTGGTGATCGGCGGAACGCTGCTTACGGGCGGATACGGCTCGGCTATCGGCGCAGCGATTGGCGCACTCATCTTCGGCATGGTGCGACAGGGCATCGTATTCACCGGTGTGGATGCGGACTGGTTCAAGGTATTTCTGGGCGGCATGCTGCTTGTTGCGGTCCTTGTCAATCACTGGGTGCGCAGGCGCGCAGCATAGGCATGACCGCACAGCCGCATAACGGTGCCATGAATAACGCAGCCGCGCTTGGTGCTGCCAAGCACGACGCTGCCACGCAGGCGCGCGACACAGACCCGCCTGGGCGGGTGCCCGGTACCGGCTCGCCTATACCACAGAATACGCCGGTCTTGGAAGCGCGCAGCCTAAGCAAGTTCTTTGGGCGCGTCATCGCGTTGAAGGATATCTCGATGTGCCTGCACCAGGGCGAGGTCGTAGCGCTCCTCGGCGACAATGGTGCTGGCAAGTCTACGCTGATCAAATGCTTGAGCGGGGTCCACGCGCCGGATGCCGGCACATTGCTGCTTCACGGCGTGCCCGTGCGTTTCAAGGAGCCGCGCGATGCCTTGCGTCATGGCATCGCCACGGTGTATCAGGATCTGGCGATGATTCCGCAGCTTGGCGTGGCGCGCAACTTCGTGCTGGGTGCAGAGCCCACCAAGGGGTGGGGACTCTGGCGACGCCTTGATCTGAGAGCGGCGGAGCGGACAACGCGGGAGGGATTGCTCCGACTCGGTATCGATTTACGCGATGCTTCGGAATCCGTGGGCACACTCTCAGGGGGCGAACGGCAGTCGGTTGCCATCGCGCGCGCCCTGCATTTCGGCGCGCGTGTACTGATTCTTGACGAGCCGACCTCGGCTTTGGGCGTCAGGGAGTCGGAGCGGGTGCTGCAGGATATTGATGGTGCACGCCAGAAGGGCGTAGGCGTTATCTTGATCACGCACAATGTTCATCACGCCTATCCAGTCGCAGACATTTTCACCATACTGAAGCGGGGACGCAGCTACGGCACTTTTGCCAAAGATGAAGTCACGCGCGAACAAGTCCTGTCCATGATGGCAGGGCTATAGACCTCACGCTTTATGGCGGTTACGTCGCCCCTTTCGAACTTCATTGGGGGAGACTGGCAAAGATCCAGCGCCACCGAGTATCTCGATGTGACGAACCCTGCCACGGGTTCCGTGCTGTCGGCTGTGCCGATGAGTCCCGTGCAGGAAGTGGACCGTGCAGTCGAGAAGGGTACAGCAGCCTTTGCGGCCTGGCGCCGGGTGCCCGCGACGGATCGTGTGCAGTATCTGTTCAAATTCAAAAACCTCCTGGAGGCGCATTTTGAAGAGATCGCTCAGACGATCACCAAAGAGTGTGGGAAGACCCTCGGCGAGAGCCGCGGGGAGTTGCGTCGGGGCATCGAAAACGTGGAGGTAGCCTGCGGCATCCCAGTCTTGATGCAGGGCTACAACAACGAGGATATTGCGCGCGGGATTGACGAACACATGATTCGCCAGCCCCTGGGCGTGGTGGCGTGCATAACGCCGTTCAACTTTCCGGGGATGATCCCACTCTGGTTTTTGCCCTATGCCATTGCGACGGGCAATTGTTTTTTGCATAAGCCCAGCGAAAAGGTGCCCCTGACCAGTGCGTGGCTCATGCGTCTGCTCAGCCAGACAGGGCTCCCCAGCGGCGTAGTCCAGATGGTGCACGGGGGCAAGGCAGTCGTAGATGCGCTATGCGACCATACCGATGTGCGTGCGGTCAGCTTTGTTGGATCCACACCCGTGGCACGGTATGTGTACAGCCGTGCTACGGCCAGCGGCAAGCGGGCACAGTGCCAAGGCGGTGCCAAGAATGCTGCCATCATTCTGGGTGATGCTGACATGGAGATGACCGCCCGGATTGTGGCCGATTCTGCGTATGGCTGTGCCGGGCAGCGATGCCTTGCCAATTCGCTTGCGGTGACCGTAGCCGATGCGCAGGGCCCGTTCACCGAAATAATGCGTGAAGCGACCGCAACGCGGCGCGTCGGGTACGGGCTGGACGAATCTTCCGAGATGGGGCCCGTCATCACGCCAGAGCACCGCGCGCGCATTGAACGATTAATCGGCATCGCCGAGCAGGATGGTGCGCGTGTGCTGGTAGATGGCCGGGGCGGCGTAGTGGACGGGTTTGAGGGGGGCAACTGGGTATTTCCGACGCTTCTCGAGGGGGTGCCGCGGGGTGGGACTTTGGCGACAACAGAGGTCTTTGGTCCGGTTTTCGGCATGATGCATGCCGAGAGTCTGGAAGAAGCGATTGCGCTTGTCAACGGGCAGGTCTATGGCAATATGGCCTGTCTCTTTACCAGCAGCGGCGCTGCAGCGCGGCAGTTCAGGTCCGAGGCCGAAGCCGGCAACATCGGCATTAACCTGGGGGTCGCGGCGCCGATGGCGTTCTATCCGTTCAGTGGGTGGAAGGACAGCTTTTTCGGCACGCTCCACGCCCAGGGCCGCCATGGCGTAGAGTTCTATACGCAGACCAAGGTCGTTGTAGAGCGCTGGCCCCGCACCTGGACGCGCAAGTTCTAACCGAATTTACCCTTAGGCTGAGTCAGATTTTCGGGAGGGGGTTGTACAAGAAAGTCCCTCCAGATTCGCTATTGGGCTGATTGCTCAGCGGCCCGATCTGCGCGCTGGGCGGAGGGTTGCGGTCGCCATTGGGATTCCTCACGGTCCGGTCGTGGATAGCCTGCTTGATTGCGACTTTCAGATCTTTCCCCAGGTACCAGGCAGCTGGGTGCACAGGTTCTGATGCTTTACGGCAGCGTGTTGCGCCGTCGGCCTTGGCCCTTGACGGCGCAGGTCCTTGCGCTTCGCGAGGCCTGGGTGCGCAAGATACGCGCCAGGCGGGCATGGACGCTGGCGTTCAAAGAGGGCTTCCGCATCGCCTGGGGCGACCGGCCCTTGTTCTGGTGCGAACTGACCAGACAGCGCTGTTCGGAGCGCGGGACTGCGGCCGATGCCGGCAATGGGATAGATGATGCCTCTATGCGTAAATTATAGTACAGCCTTCATACAAGGCGGATCTTATGACAAATCGTAGTGCGAGCGCGGGATGCCGCGCGTGTGGTTCAAGCGATGTGCCGTGGGCGGGTGCACTCTGTACCGACTGCTTTGCCAAGAACAGGCGTAATGCTCCTGACAGTAATGGCCGGAAATCAGAAGCATCCTTTGCGTGCCGCCAATGCGGTGCCGCCAAGGCACCATGGGAGGGCGCCATGTGTCGCGATTGCTTTCTTGAGGGAAAGCGGTCAACGTCTGGCACGTTCAAGTGTGTGGCGTGCGGCCAAGCCGATGCACCATGGGAAGGAGCAAAATGTAAGCCATGCTTCATGAAAAGCAGGCAGCGCACCGCAAAGGCGGTGTGTGTAGCATGCGGCAAGGAAGAGGCACCGTGGCAAGGAGCTCAGTGCAACGACTGCTTTGGTTCGAAGCGCGAGCAGTCCGGTACTTCGCACCGGTGTTCTGCCTGCGGTCGGATGGCGGCTCCGCATCCCGGCGTACTGTGCACGCATTGTGATGCTATTGACAGCCGCATAAGCACCGAAGAGCCGCTCGACGATGATTTCCCGTTCTAGGCGATTTGCGCTGATGACACTAAGCAAGGTCCACAGGTGCGCGGTGCCAACGAGGCGCGATGCATGCGGGCGTCAGGATGTGCGTCAATGGGCGCAGGCCGCACCTTCATGCAAACGATGCGCAGGGCACTGGCTCTGGCAATAGAAACTTTCCAGGCGTGCAGACCCACATCGCTGTGCTGGGTGCGGGGAGCTGGGGTACAGCACTCGCGGTCCAGTTGGCCGAATCAGGACACGATACCACGTTGTGGGCACGTCGCCCGGAGATTGCGGCGCCCATAGCGCAGAGTCGGTACAACCCCACCTACCTGCCGTCGGTGCGGATACCCAGCACGGTCCAGGTGACGACAGATTTTGCGGCTGCAGCCGCTGCGGGCAGGGTGTGGGTGATTGCCACGCCTTCGCATGTTGTGCGCAGCATCGGAGCAAGGCTACGTGCGTTTGCTGTCAAGGGGCAGATCGTTGTTTCCGTAGCCAAGGGTATCGAGAACAAGACACTGCTCACGACAACGCAAGTCCTGGGAAGCGAACTTGGGCCCGCAATCTCTGCAGATTTCATAGGCGTGTTGTCGGGGCCCAGTCACGCGGAAGAGGTGGGGCAGGGCAAGCCCACCACGCTGGTGGCTGCGGCCCCCAGTCGGCAAGTGGCAGAAAGAATTCAGCAAGTATTCATGTCGCGGCGACTGCGTGTGTACGTCACCGATGATGTGCTCGGCGTAGAGATCGGGGGATCGGTCAAGAACGTGATCTCAATTGCGGCCGGCATCAGCGACGGCATCGGGTACGGAGACAATGCCAAGGCGGCGCTTATAGCGCGTGGCTTGGCGGAGATCCAGCGGTTGGGCGTGGCCATGGGTGCACGAGCGGAAACATTCATGGGTCTGGCCGGCATTGGAGATCTGGTAGTAACATGCACCAGCCGACATAGCCGCAACCGCTACCTGGGTGAGCAGATCGGGCGTGGCTTTGCGGTGCAGGCGACGCAAGACAACATGCAGATGGTGGCCGAAGGGGTGCGCACCACCGCATCGGTGCGGGCCCTGGCGCGTCGCTACGACATCGAAATGCCCATAACGGAAGCCGTGTACGCTATTCTCTTTGAGGGCAAGAAGCCGGGTGACGCCGTGCAGGAGATGATGACGCGTTCCGCAACGCACGAGACCTGGCTGCACAGCGAAACGCCGCCCAGATGACATTGCAAAACCTCGCAGACTGCATCGCCCAAGGCGAAGGGCCACACCTGGAGTTCAAGCAGCGGGTGCCAGCGCCCGAGCGAATGGCTAAAGAGATCACCGCCTTCGCCAACACGCACGGCGGCCAAATACTGATCGGTGTAGGCGACGCTGGTGCGGTGACAGGCGTCAAAGATGCAGCAGAAGAAGAATACGCGCTGCGACAGGCATTGGAGCAGTACGTGGAACCGCCCGTAGCACTGGAAACTAACCGCGTGCGCATAAGCAGAAAGCGAGACATCATCGTGGTCACCGTACATGAAAGTCCCGACAAGCCGCACTTCGTATCAGATCTCGTTTCGCTTCGTCGCACTGCCTACGTCCGGGTGGAGGACAAGAGCGTTGAAGCGAGCCGGGAAGCCCGTCGTCTGATGCGCCGCCGGGAAACCGACCGTGACATCCTCATCAAGGTGGGCGACAAGGAGCGTGTGCTGTTGCAATATATGGCAAGCCATGGGTGCATCACGGTGGCGCAGTTCGCAGAGGCGGCCGCGATTCCGCGTTCGCTGGCCTCTCTGACCCTGGTGCACCTGACCCGCGCTCGCATGTTGTCCCACCATGCGGATGTGCATGAAGACTACTTCACCCACGGTCCAGAGCTGACGCAGGCATGATTCGACATGCGTCTGACAACGCCAGCGGCATGAGGGTAGGCCGCTGCATCCAACGAGCTGTTTGACCCGCCCTTAGCGCATGCCACCAGAGCGAACGATACCACTGCACGAAACGGCTCAGTCGCGGTATCTCAACTACGCACTTTCGGTTATCACAAGCAGGGCTTTGCCCGACATAAGGGACGGGCTGAAGCCCGTTCAGCGGCGGATTCTATACACCATGTTTGCGAGCCTGCGCCTGTACCCTGACGCGCGGTATCGCAAGAGCGCCACCATCGTGGGCGACGCCATGGGCAAGTACCATCCGCATGGGGATGTCGCCATCTATGATGCGATGGCCCGCATGGCGCAGCACTTTTCGCTGCGCGATCCACTGATCGATGGTCATGGCAACTTCGGATCAGTGGATGGGGACCGGGCGGCAGCGATGCGCTATACCGAAGCCAGGCTGCGCCCGCTGGCGATGGAGATGCTGACGGAGCTGCGGCTCGCTACCGTACCGTTCCGGCCGAATTTTGACGGCACGCTTTCGGAGCCGGTGGTCCTGCCGTCGAAGGTGCCCAACCTCCTGGTCAACGGTGCTACGGGGATTGCCGTCGGCATGGCGACCAGCATTCCGCCGCACAACCTCGGTGAGGTAGTGAGCGCGGCCATCTACCTGGTGGACGGCATGCTCCGGGCAGAATCTGGCCAGTGGCCGAATGTCAGAACCCGGACGCTTGTTCAGCGCTTTATCCAAGGCCCGGACTTCCCTACGGGAGGGCGTATCCTGAACACGCAAAAGGAACTGGTGGCGATCTATGAAAAGGGTAAAGGCGCCATTCACTTGCGCGGCGAATTCGAAAAGAAGCGCACAGGGCACATCATCATCACCTCCATTCCGTATGCCATCAACAAGAGCGATCTGGTAGAGAAGATTGCGGAGCTCATTACGAGGGAGAAGGTCCCGCAGGTTACGGACATCCGCGACGAATCAACAGACGATGTGCGCATTGTCCTGGAACTTCAGCGGGGGGCCAATGCGGAAGCTGCGCTTGGATTCCTGTTCAAGCATACGGTGCTGCGCACGCGCTTCCATGTGAATCTCCGGGCGCTCTTGCCGACTGCGAACGAGCAGGTCTGCGCGCCGTCGAAGTTCAATCTGCGCGAGGCGCTGCAGCAGTTTCTGGAGTTCAGGCTGGATGTCGTTACGCGCAGGCTTGGTCATGAGCTGGAGCAGCTCGAAAAGCGGATACACATTCTGGAGGGCTTCGAAAAGATCTTTGATGCCTTGGATGAAGCCATCAAGATTATTCGCGCCTCGCGCGATCGGCAGGACGCGGGGCAGCGCCTACGACACCGGTTTACGCTTACAGAGATTCAGAGCGGTGCCATCCTGGATACGCGGCTCTACAAGCTGTCGCAGGTGGAGATTGAGGCCATTGAGGCAGAACTAAAGGAAAAACGCGCACGGGTAGCGGAAATCCAAGCCCTGCTTCGCGACGAGCGTGCCCGTTGGCGGCTCGTGCGCGGGGAACTCCAGGAAATCAAGGCCCGGTATGCCACACCCCGCCGCACGATCATCGGAGGCCCCGACGGAGAAGCCTACGCCTATTCAGACGAGGAATTCATTGTCGACGAGCGCACCATCATCGTGGTGACGCGCGACGGATGGGTGAAGCGGCAGCGGTCGTACACCAATGTTTCAAGCATTCGGATCCGCGAAGGGGATCAGCTTGGGTGGATCCTGCCGGGACGAACGCGGAGCACAGTGACCTTCTGGACCAACTTCGGGCGGGCCTACACCACGCGTGTGAACAAGGTGCCGATGTCCAGCGGATACGGTATTCCGTTGCAGAAGCTCTTCGACTTCAGCGACAAGGAGCGCGTCGCAGGAGTGATCTCCAACGACGCCAGCGCGCTGCCTAAGGTAACGATCCCAGGGGCGTTGCGCGCATCTGGGCGCACGGCTGCCGGATCCGCGCCGATGGGTTATGTGGTGGCGTTCTCAAGAAACGGATTCTGCATTCGACTCGGATTGGAAGCCTTTGCAGAGATCTCCACGAAGGTGGGCCGCTACTATATGCGCCTTCAGGAAGGCGACACTGTATTGGGGGCTTGGCCGGTGGGCGGCAGCGAATTTGCATGCCTGGCATCGCACAAGGGGCGCGGCCTTGCCTTTGGAGTCACGGACATACCGTTGCGCAAGGGTGCCAGCAAAGGTGTAATCTCTATGAAGCTGGACAAGGGCGACTATGTGCTCGGCGTAGCAGTGACTACGAAGAAGCGGCAGGGTCTCATCGTTCAGACCCAGCGCGGACGCCAAGAGGTTGTGCGGGCGACCAATTCGTTCCGTGCCCGTCGTGGCCACGTAGGACGCGCGATAATCAAGCGGGGGAGACTGGCCCAGGTTGTAGAGGAGTCCCTGGAGCAGCGCATCTAAAACGCAACGGTTTGGCCAATACGTACACGGGCAAAGACATTCAGGTGCTGGAGGGCCTTGCACCCGTACGTAAGCGCCCCGGCATGTATATCGGCGGCACGGGCAAGCCTGGGCTTCACCACCTGCTTTGGGAACTGGTGGACAACAGCGTGGACGAGGCTACGAACGGGTATGCCTCCCGCATTGAAGTGACGCTGCACAGAGACGGCTCGAGCGTGACGGTTTCCGACGACGGGCGCGGCATTCCTGTAGACAATCATCCCACAAAGAAGGTGCCGGCGCTGCAGGTCATCCTGACTACGCTGCACTCAGGCGGCAAGTTTGATGCCAAGCAGTATAGAACCTCAGGTGGTTTGCACGGTGTGGGAGCGTCGGTCGTCAATGCGCTCTCGGAGCGCCTCGTAGCGACTGTAAAGCGCGGCGGCAAGGCCTATGAGCAGTGTTATGAGCGCGGCAAGCCGCTGGGCAAGCTCCGTGTGGTCAGTCGGGACATTCGGGGCAAGGGCACGACAATATTCTTCAAGCCCGACCCGCAGATCTTCGATTCGGTTGCCTTTGATGCCACCTGGATTGCGGAGCAGCTGGAGATCAAGACCTATCTCAACCGCAACCTGCGCATAATCTTTTCCGACCAGGTCAGCGGCAAACGCCACGAGTATGTTCATGAAGGCGGCGTAGTCGAATACCTGGCGCATCTGGTGAAGGCCGCCCGAGCCCAGACCGTCCACGAGGAGATCTTCAGCGTCATTCAGGATGAGCTTGAAGACGACACCCGTCTCGAGATCGCGCTGCAGTGGACTGAGGCGCCGACTGAAACCATCAAGTCGTTTGTCAATGGCATTCCCACACATAGCGGCGGCACCCATGAGCAGGGCTTCCGCGATGCCGTGCGCATTGCCGTGCGCGCATTCATGGAGACGCATGATCTCATGCCGCGCAATCTGAGCGTCACGAGCGACGACATGCGCGAAGGTGTGGTGGCGGTGGTCAACATGTTCATGGTGGATCCGCAGTTTCAGGGTCAGACCAAGGAGAAGCTGAACAATACATCCGCCCGTTCGCTGGTGTCTGGTGCGGTTCGGCAGGCGCTGGAACAGTTTCTGAATGCACATCCGACGGCGAGCGCCGCGGTCGCTGCACGCATTATACAGTCGGCGAAGGCGCGCCAGGCCAGCCGATCAGCCGCGATCGCGGTGCGGAAGCAATCCAAAGCACGGAAGCGGC
The DNA here is from genome assembly GCA_951812585.1 of Rhodothermales bacterium. Taxonomy (GTDB): domain Bacteria; phylum Bacteroidota; class Rhodothermia; order Rhodothermales; family Bin80; genus JAAXGV01. The sequence continues at coordinate 2,640,339 of OX638318.1, forward strand.
TCAATCTTCCGGGCAAGCTGGCTGACTGCTCGTCAACGGAACCCGTCGAGGGAGAGCTCTTTATTGTCGAGGGAGATTCCGCGGGTGGTTCGGCAAAGCAGGGGCGCGACCGCAGATTTCAGGCGGTCTTGCCGCTGCGCGGGAAGGTGCTCAACGCGGAGCAGGCTTCCATGAAGCGTGTCCTCGCTAATAATGAGCTTTCCAATGTGACGCAGGCGCTGGGCTGCGGACTCGGGGAGCAACTGGACTTGGACCGGTTGCGTTACCACAAGGTTATCCTCCTGATGGATGCAGACTCTGATGGCCACCACATCGCCACACTGCTGCTCACCTTCCTGTATCGGCACATGCGCCCGCTGATTGAAGCGGGGCATGTCTACATTGCGGAGCCGCCCCTCTATCGCCTGGACGCCGGCAAAAAGACCTATTGGGCCCTGGATGATGCCGACAGGGCGCGCATCACGCGCCGACTGAGGCGAAAGCGTCCCAACATCAAGATTGAGGTACAGCGCTTCAAGGGACTGGGCGAGATGATGCCTGCGACGCTGAAGGAGACAACGCTGGATCCCAAACGCCGCCGCCTGGTGCGCGTGGTCATACCAGAGACGGAGCGATCCGCTACGGACAAGACCATAGCGGACCTCATGGGTCGAGACGCCTCCGTCCGTTACAACCTCATCATGCAGAATGCCGCAACAGTAGAGGACCTGGATGTCTAGGGGGCGCTTGGCCCTTGAGATGCGGCCAGGTTGCCTGGGCGGCTTTCAATGCGCAACAGCGTCTTGATGCTGCCGGTCGCCACGATGGTGCCAGCGATGACAAGCAGCGCGCCGAGGATGCAGAGCACATTGGGGATTTCGCTCAGAAACATGAATCCCCACAGTGCGGCGAACAGGATCTGAAGGTAGCTTACGGACATGGCCCGCGCGGTTTTTTCCAGGTTGAGGCTTCTGGTGAGGTAAATTTGTGCTATCTGCGTGAAGACGCCGATGCCGATGAGCAGCATCCATTCCGCTGGCGTGGGGAGAAGAAATTCGCGCGAAACAAGCGGAGCGCAGGCAATGACCGAAACCAGCGGGAAGTAGAACACGACGACCAGGTGGTGGTCGCTATGTCGCAGTTTCCGTACGGTAACATAGGCGCAGCCGCCGAGTATGGCACCGAGGAGCCCGACCGCGATGGCGACAAGATCGTGTCCATGCGCGGCGTCGCCAAAGAGAAATGTCGGCTGTGCCACCAGGGCCACACCCACCAGGCTGATCACAAAGCCAACGGTTTCGGCCGTGCGTAGTCGTTCGCGGAGAAAGATCGCGGCCAGCACAGCGGAAAAAGCCGGCGACATATAGAAGAGCACGGTCGCTTCGGCCAGCGGCAGGCGCACTAGGGCCCAGAAGAAGCAGAGCAGCGCACCGCACCCCAACAGGCCGCGGAGGACCAGAAGCCGTTTTGCATTGCCCCACAGCGCGACCTTCGCGGCCCGGATCATCCAGTATCCCATGGCAACGCCGACGATGCTGCGCGCCATCACCAGCTCCGATGCAGGCAGGCGCGCCCCGGCAAACTTCACCAGCAGCGTCATCACACTGAAGAAGAAGGCGGCTAGCGCCATCAGCCTCAGGCCCTGCGGGACAGCACGCAAACGGCTTGGCAAAAGAGCATTCATCGGTGGGCGCCGCTTCAGGTCCGAGGGTGCGCATCAGGCTCCAGGGTGCGCGCAAATGGTGGTATGCCGCAATCCGCAAAGAAGTCTTTATGCGTACGATCTATCTGCGAAAGGATGCGGCGCTTCCGTGCATATCCCGGGAATAAAGTGCTCCTGTTCCCGCGCGCGACCGGTGTGGGCACTAATGCATGCACGCGCCAGAAAGCGGCGATTCCTTCCAGCATCAGGCGGGGTCAGACGCTGGATTCCATAAGCCTCTTTATAAGATCGACGCGGGTGACCTCGTCGGCCTCGGCATTAAAGTTTGGAATAATCCGATGGCGCAGGACGGGGATAGCCATCGCACGCACATCGCTGATGAGAGGCGTGAGACGACCATCCAGGGCGGCACGCGCCTTGGCTCCCAGGATGAGGTACTGCGAAGCGCGCGGTCCCGCGCCGTAGGACACATAGTTGTTGACGAATGCCGGGGCCGCATCGCTGCCTGGGCGCGTCTTTGCCACCAGCGACACCGCGTACGCAATCACATTATCGGCCACGGGAATCTGCCGAACCAGCGACTGGAAGGCCAATAGCTCCTCCCGACTCATCACGGGATCCACCGTCCCTACCAGGGGGCTGGTCGTGGTTCGCACAATTTCAACTTCCTCCTCATACGTTGGATAGTCCAGCCACAAGTTGAGCATGAAGCGATCCAGCTGGGCCTCCGGCAGGGGATAGGTGCCTTCCTGCTCAATGGGATTCTGGGTGGCGAGTACGAAGAAGGGTTCTTCAAGAATGAACGTCTGTCCAGCCGCCGTAACGTGGTGCTCCTGCATGGCTTCCAGCAGGGCCGCCTGTGTTTTGGGCGGCGTGCGGTTAATTTCGTCGGCCAGGATGATGTTGGCAAAGACAGGACCATGGACAAAGCGAAAGCTTCTTCTGCCTGTCGCGTGGTCTTCTTCGATGATGTCGGTTCCAGTGATGTCGCTGGGCATCAGATCCGGCGTGAACTGGATGCGGCTGAAGTTCAGCGCGAGCGCCTCGGACAACGTCTGGATCAGGAGCGTCTTGGCAAGCCCAGGCACCCCGACGAGGAGCACATGCCCCTGTGCCAGAAGGCACACCAGGACCTGCGTGATGATTTCATCCTGGCCGATAATGACCTTGGCAATCTCTTTACGCAAACGCGCCTGCGCGTCGACCAGCGCGTGTACGACAGTCGGATCAGCTTCAGGAAGTGGCATAAGTCCGTAACCTAATAATCGCCTGGCAAGGCTGTCTTGGTGAATGGCATGCCCGCCGCCCAGTGGGCGAGCCTGCGTACTGGGATTCCGCTCTCGATTCGGGCGTTGCGCCGAGCCGCTTCCTGGAGCTCAACGTGATTGCGCAGGCTGTGGCCAAAACCGCACTTTCTTTGTCTCGGGCACGCGGCGCTGAAGTCTGCACCGCACAAGATGGAAATGTTGTGCCAGGAATACTACTAGCCAGCGCGCCACGCCTTAAGGCGGCTCGCCCTCCCCAATGTGCTGCTGCCATGCCCGTCAGGCTTGACACGGACCATGAATCAACAGCAGAATCATCACTTGGCGGAGCCGCATACGTCAGTTACGTGCACTATGCTGCGCCGAATCCAGAAGCTGCCGTCCTTTGCCGCGCGTCTCCACATAGACCTCCTCGCGCAGCATGTCCAGCCATTCGCGCATCTCCGAATTCCGCTTGGCATCTAGCGCAAGCTGCTCTATACGGGCATAATCCGTTTCTATGTCCACGCGATGCTCCGGAATCAGGCGCTGCAGCTGCACGATGTGATAGGCCAGCGAACCATCCTGCAGCGTAACCGGTCCAGGCAGGCTGATCTCTCCAATCTCAAGCGTGTCAGCCAGCGCTTGCCACTCCTCGCCCATGGCTTCCAGAAAGAGGTCCCGCTCTCCAGTCTGCGGATCAATGACGCGTCCGCCAATCTCCGCCGTTGTCTCCTCCTCGGAATGCCTGCGCGCCAACAGCTCAAACGGCACCGATGACGCGAGCAAAGAGTCGCGGAGACTGGTGAGCAGCGCGATGGCTTCGGTAGGATCCGCTCGGCTCTTGTCAATGTTAATCAGGATGTGGCTGAAATCCAGCTGATCGCCAACGCGCGAGTTGACGCGCAGAATGTGGTAGCCGAACGGAGAGTTGAAGGGCTGGCTGAGTTCACCCGGCGTGGCGCGTGAAGCCACCGCTGCGAATTCGGGCACCAGATTGCCCAGCTGCATCTCCTCGTAGCGCCCGCCATTGGCGGCGGAGCCTACATCCTCGGAAAACCGCCGCGCCATGTCCTCGAGGGTACTGCGCCCGGCTACAATGCTGTCGCGGATGGCCGAAACGATTTCGAATGCTTCCTCCTTTGCCGACTCGGGAATGGCCGGATACCTTACAATATGCGATGTGCGGATCATGGTGGGCAGCGTAGGCAGTGAGTCGGTCGGAAACTGCGAAAACCACTCCCGCACCTCTGTGGGCGTAACCTTGATCGTCTGCAGCTTCGTATTCTGGAACTGATCCGCCATCAGTCGCTCCCGGAACTTTTCGCGCAGGCTTGCCCGAATCTCCGGCACACTCTGCCCATAGATCTCTTCCAGGCGTACCGTGCCGCCGACCTGCTGCGTAAGGGTGGAGATGCGCTGGTCAAGGGATTGGTTGACCTGATCGTCGGTCACATTGATGTTCGTGTCCCGCCGGGCGTGCTCGGTGAGGACTCCTTGATCAATAAGCTGATTAAGCGACTGCGCCCAAAGCTCATCGGAGTATTGCAGCTGCTGCTGCTGCATGATTCCCAGCAGCAAGGCGTCCACATCCGAACGCAGAATGATGTCATCGGCCACCACAGCAACGATCTCGTCAATGACATGCTCCTGCGCCTGGGCCAGCCAAGCCCAAGGCAATAGCGCCAGTATCAGGAAAAATCGCCGCATGGAGAAAGCAGAGGCAAAGAAAAAACGGACCGCGGCTTCGCAAGCTTTGAGCGCCCAGTCACGCCGTGGACATAGCATCAACGCTTAAGTACAAGCATATCGCGTGCGAGTGCCTCTGTCCGGAGCCGTTGTACCATCTGTTCATAGCGCTGTTTCCTGTGTTGTATCGCGCTGTGTATGCGTACCTGGTCTTCAATCCAGGCCAATTCCGGCACCGTGCCGGCAGGCACGCGGTCGACGATCTGCAGATAGAAGTGCAGGCTATCAACTGAGTATACCCGGCCAGCAGAAGCGGGCGCAAGCGACAACATGTGCTGTCGCACCGCGGGCTGACCGGCAAAGAGCCGACTTTCAGGCCAATAGTTGGAGGCCATCGAAAGCGAAAGCGAAGGGTCAAGGGCATGGGCCAGCGCCAGGCTGTCAAACAGTTGCGCGGCTTCGTTGCCCTCTCTGCCGCGCATCTCTTGCATTACCGCCAGCGCCGTGTCCCTCTGGTGCGAATCGATGTAGCGTACGAGGACAAAGGGCTCCAGGATGCGAAGGCGCTCTTTGTACGTTTCGTAGTACGCGCTCAGGTCGGCTTCGGTAATGCTATTTGTCGTTTCTTCGTAAAGCAATGTCACCAAAGCGTCGATAAGCACGGCGCGCTTCGCGTCCTCGAGTTGCTGCTTGACGAGCGCTTCAGACGCCAGGTTCTGGCGGATTGCCTCCTGGTAAAGCAGCTCCTTTTCGACCCACTGCTCAATGATCTGGGACTTGGCGCCGGCGGAATCGACCCCGCCATAAAAGCCGCCCAACGCTGCCGCAACATCATCGGGCGTCAGAAACGCATTGCCGACGCGCGCCACATAATCCAGGGTATCGTCCTGCCCACGGCATGCCGCACAAAGCAGGACCACCAGGATGACCGTGCAACGCATGTGGCGGCTATGGATATAGTATGGCTTCCCGAGCCCGCTCGGGAAAGGTCTTGACGTTGTAGCGGGCGCGCAGCCGTGCAAGAAGGTTCTCCTCCAAGACGGCCTGCAATTCGGCGATAACCTCTCCTTTGGCCTCCTCGAACGTCTTCTGGCGGGGCGGTTCCACCCCATCGTAATAGAGTGCCAGGAAGCCGTTTCGGTAAGGGATGATCTCGGACCTCTCGCCTGGCTCCAGGCCTAGGGCGCGGTCGTACACGCTCCGCGAGGGGCCCTCCACCAGCACGGTATCAAACCGGATCAAGGCAACAGAGTCCTTGCGTACATAGTCGTAAAACTCTGGCCAAGTCATGCCTGCTTCCAGCTCCAGGATAGCGGCTTCATGCACGGAGTCGTAATAGGCAAACACCTCCATGATGCGATGGCGCTCAGGGAACATGTAACGCTCCTTGCGCGCCTCATAGTGCGCTACCAGCGCCGATGTGTCCGCGGAAGCAGCAGCCCAGACAGAATCCTCCATCAGCTTGTAGAGCAGGAGGCCATCCCTGAAGTTCTGCATGATCCACGCGAATTCCTCATCCTCATCCTCGAGGGCCATCGCTGTATGGGTGATCGCCGCGAAGTCCAGAAACGCATTACCCAGGTGGACAACCTGCTCTACCGTGGTGTTTCCGTTGCGGGCGCGGTTGTTGCGGTCACCAGCAAACCTGGCCAGCCGGCTCGCCGTGTACAGCGAGTCGCCGACCCGCCCGATGACGACGCTGCCCAGCGAGTCGCCTGGCGCTATCGCGCTGATGTGAGCCCGTACGGAATCCCTGCGCACCCCAGCAACGAGCGAGACAAGCGCCGCCGTGTCTAGCGATACCGCATACCGATTGCGTGCATCCTCGGCCAAGGCTGATTCGGCCCGGATCATCCGGGGAAGGTTTTGAGCCTCGCGCCGCAGATCTTCGAATTCTTGCTTGTACGTACCCAGCGTATCACGTCCGGTGAGCTTCAGGATCTGAAATCCGTAGCCAGTCTGTACGATGTCCGTGACGTCTCCGACCGCGTCTATATTAAAGGCAATCTCCTTGAAGGTGCTGTCGATGCCGCGCGACAGGTAGGAAAGAAACCCGACATCGCCCCCGCGACCCCGGCTGTTGACCTCCTCTGAGAGCTCCGACGCTACATAGGCGAAGTTCTGCCCTGCGTCCAGGCGTGCCTTGGCTGCTTCAATACGTTCCCGCGCGACTGCCGTGCTTTCCGGGGCAGTGCCGTTGATGCGCACCAGGATCTGCGACAGGCGCACGTTGGGCACCATGGGTCTGCGATCATGCACCTTGAGTACATGGTATCCGTAGTCCGATTGAAACACCTCCGACACTTCTCCGATGGGCTCGGTGTACGCCCGGTCCTCGAACGACTTGATCATCATACCGGCGGTAAACCACCCCAGATCGCCGCGATAGCCCTGTGGCGATGCCGGGTTGGCAGCCGACGGGTCTTCCGAGTACAGGAGCGCCACATCGCCGAAATTCATGCCCTGAAGTACCGAGTCGCGCAGCGCCGCAGTGCGGGCATAGGCCAAAAGTGAATCGGCAGCCGTCATCTCTGGCAATAGCCGCGTAAAGATGTGGCTGGCGCGCACGATCTCTTTCTTCTTCTCGTAATAGTCCATCAGGATCGGCGCAAGGACCTCGCGGTCAACCAGATACGGGCGGGCAAAAGCCGCGCGGTAGGTATGAATCTCATTCAACATGGCGGGATCCTCGCCATACCCGCTTGCTTCGGCAGCCAGCACCTTCAGCCGAAAGTCAACATACCGCTCCAGAAAGTCTTCATACGCATTGCTGTCGGATGCCGCAAAGCTGTTGTTGCGATCATATTCCTGTCTGAATTCGTCCTGACTCAAGACATGGCCTCCAATTACCGCGACGATAGACGTGTTCGCCTCCTCTTCCGTCACGAGCGGCGTACTTCCGCCACAACGGGCCAATAGCACTACAGCCAGCGCTGCAAGTCCCAGTCGCACAACCATGAGGGTTACGGGGTAATGTAATATGGGGTAATTTTCAGGCAGCCCTGGATAACGCCTGCGGCACGCTGTCGTTCCAACTGGGAGGGCTGCGTCCACAGCACGGCCAAGGTCCGGCAACCTTCCGGCGGCTCGCGTGTCTTTAGAATAACTGGCGGTTTTTCGATGGAGCCCATAGCACACGAGTACAAGCTGATCGAGGCGTTCAGGAACGGAGATGACTTCGCCTTTGTATCGCTGTACAATCGGTACAAGGGGCCGATCTACACGTATTGCGTGCGGATGCTGTTAGACCGCGAGGCGGCGCAGGATGCGATGCAGGAAACCTTCTTGCGCATCTACGAAAACCGCAAGCGCCTCTTGAATACGGCCTCCTTCAGGGCTTGGCTCTTCACAGTGGCCCGGAACCAGTGCCTGAACCATCTGAGGACCGCGAAACGCCGCGTACGCCTGGATGAGCGGATGGCCGCGCGCTTGGAAGCGCCTGGCAGCGGGCCGCTGGAAAAATGGGAGCAGATCGCTTTGGTGACCCATTTTCTGGGTCTGCTCAAGCCGGAATACCGGGAAGTCATTGTGCTGCGCGAGTTCCAGAATATGTCGTATGCCGAAATCGCCGCGGTCACAAGGAGCACGATGTCCGCAGTGAAGTCACGCCTGTTCAAAGCGCGCCGAAAGCTTGCCCAAAGCATGGAGCCACTGATCCAGCATGAATCCGAGCGGCTTGCCGCAGTACAGTCATGAAGACCGCATGCACATGTGAAGAAGCCGTCCATCTTTTTCTGGATGGCGAGCTGGCGCATGACGGGCAGCCGGACCTGTTCGCGCACCTGGCGGCGTGCGGGACTTGCCGCCAGGTCATGAGCACGATGATGGAGTTCAGGCGCATGAGCCGCCAAGAGGCGATCCATGTGCCTGCTGCAGCCGACGAGGGCGTACTGGCGCGACTGGAGCAGTCCAGGCGACGCCTGTTCAAGCGGGACCGCTTTTTTGAGCGCCGCCCGTTGTGGGAGGCCCGTACCTCGCTGTCCTTGCGATCGGTCGCTGCCCTAGCAGCCATCAGCTTTGCTTCGGGCGTCATGCTGCCCCATGATCTTTACGTACAGGACGCCCTGCAGCCGATAATAGTGGAACAGCCGGTCGATCAGCGGCTAAGAGAGGCCCGTTTGCCTTTATATGTCTGGTACCCGGGTATCGAGGTGGAAGCTGTACGGGATCCCGAGCCGGGCGATAAACCATAGCGCGGCTGCACCGTAGCGCAGCCGCATTCCGTGCATGGCTGTTCGTGTCCGCTTCGCCCCTAGTCCCACAGGCTACCTCCACATAGGCGGCCTGCGCACCGCGCTGTTCTGCTACCTCTTTGCCCGACGTATGGGCGGCACTTTTGTGCTGCGCATCGAAGACACAGACCGCGCGCGGTTTGTGGCGGATGCCGAGGATGACATCACCGCGGGTCTGGCGTGGGCGGGTCTCGACCCCGACGAAGGGCCGCACCTCGGTCCCGGCTACCGCCAGAGTGAGCGTACCGCCCTGTACCGTAGCATTGCACAGCGGCTCTTGCGCAGCGGGCATGCCTATGCGGCCTTTGATACGCCAGAGGCCCTCCAGGCGATGCGCGACCGGGGCGAGACCTATAGCGGCGCCACGCGCCGTGCAATGTGCAATGCCTTCACGCTGCCGCAGGCGGAAGTGGAGCAGCGCTTGGCTGCAGGCACGCCCCATGTAGTGCGGCTGCATGTCCCCGAGGACGGCGAGGTGACCTTCACCGATATCGTCAAGGGGCCCGTGACGTTTGCAGCAGACAGTCTGGACGATCAGATCCTTTTGAAGTCGGATGGACAGCCCACCTACCATCTTGCCAATGTGGTGGACGACCACGCGATGGGGATCACGCATGTGATCCGCGGCGAGGAGTGGCTATCCTCAGCGCCGAAGCATATGCTGCTGTATCAGGCGCTGGGTTGGGAACCACCCCGGATGGCGCATCTGCCCCTGATTCTTAGCCCCGGCGGCGGCAAGTTGTCCAAGCGCAGCGCGACGCGCCTGGGCATCCCGGTAAATGTGCGCGACTACCAGTCGTATGAGCCCGAGGCAGTGATAAACTTTCTGGCCCTCTTGGGATGGCATCCAAGCACGGAGCAGGAAGTGTTCACGCTTGATGAACTGAAGGCGACCTTTTCGCTGGAGAGGGTCGCGCCATCGCCTGCCCGGTTTGACCTGGACAAGCTCCGCTGGTTCAACCAGAAGCACCTGATACAACTGGGGACCGCCCGGGTGGCCGCCCGTGTCCGGTCAGAGCTGGAATCGGCCTTAGGCCCGATAGATCCCGCCTACCTGCATCGGGTCCTTGTCGTTGTTGGCGAGCGCCTGATGCGCCGCCAGGACCTTTTCACTCGGTTCGCTTACTTCTTTCAGGATCCCGAATCATACGATCCGCGCGGCGTCAAAAAGCGGTGGAAGGCGGATGCCAAAGACCTGGTGCTGGCCTATGCGGACGCGCTGGAAGCGCTGGCGTGGCCGGAGGCCGATGCGCAGTCCCCTGCAACGGATCTGAAGGGTGCCGAGGGCGCATTGGAGCATGCGCTGCGTAACCTGGCAGCCATGCGTGGCATCGGCGCGGGGCGCATCATTCATCCGGTGCGTCTGGCGACGAGCGGCACCACGGCGGGGCCCAGCCTTTTTGCAATGCTGGCGGTGCTCGGCCGCGAGCGATGCGTGCGCCGCCTGCGGAGGGCCGCAGCGGTCCTGGGACCATGAGCTACACGCTCCGCGCACTGGCCGGGCGTTATGCGGTCGTGCGTCTGCCTGCGGGCGTGCTCCCGCCCCGGTGGTCCATGCAGGGGACGTTCTGGCAGGTGCTGCATACCCCAGACGAATGCACGATCCTCTGCGGCGAGCAACATGTGCCCGCCGACGTTTCGTGCGAAGCAGGCTGGTATGTGCTCAAGGTTCAGGGTCCGCTGCGCTTTGAGCAGACGGGTGTCCTGCATGCACTCCTCAGTCCCCTGGCCGCGAAGCGCATCCCGGTGCTGTCCGTGTCGGCCTACAGCACGGACTACGTTCTGGTGCGAGACCTGGGCGGTGCTTCCGCGGCCCTCAGGGAGGCCGGTCATGAAGTCTGCTGATGCAGCTGCTCCTCGACGATGACGCGCGTAGCCGAAGGGGAGGCCGCGCCGTGCGTGGCCTTGAGTACCTGACCCACAAAGAAACCCGCCAGGCCGCGCTTGCCGGCCCGGTATGCCCGCACCTTGTCCGGATACTTGTCCATGAGTTTGCCCACTATCGCGCGCAGCGTAGCCGCATCGTCCAGCGTACTGGCCTTCTTTGCCAATAGCAGTGCATCAGGATCGCCGCCCGTCCGCACCATGGTGGCGAGCACCTCCCGCGCCTGGTGCGATGATGCAGCCTTCGAAGCAACGCGGTTCACTAGCCGGCCAAAGGCTTCGGCGCTAAAGGGTAGTGCATCCAGTCTGCTGCCCTTGGCCAGGGGCAGCAGACGATTGACGATCCAGCTGCCAAGCGGCTGTGCCGGTGCATGGGCCACGGCGGCTTCAAAGAATGCTTTGGCTTCGGGCGCGCCGACCAGGGCCCGGCCAATGGTATCAGTAAGGCCCTGCGCAGCGATCCAGCGCTGATCTACTGCGGATAGCTGCGGTGCAGGGAGCGGCGGAATCGCGACGCGTCGCTTAGGCGGTTCAGTTTCCAGCTTCGGTGCAGATCGGGTCCACCCATCCCGGAGCGCAGCAATACGGTTGAACACCAGCGTGCCATCAGCCGCAGAGACGGGATCCCGCCAGAAATAGCCCAAGCGCGTGAACTGGTAGCGCGTCTTGGGCGCATCGATGGCCACGCTGGGCTCAATGCGGCTGTTCGTCAGGACGACCTCCGAGGCGGGGTTCAGCTGTGACACAAAATTCTGGTCCGGGTGTGCCGCAACAAACAGCCGTTCATAGAGGCGCACCACCACAGGAAGCGCGGCCTGCGTGTCAACCCAGTGGATGGTGCCGCGCGCCTTGGGCCCGTCGCCGTCCCTGGAGTTTGGAAACCATGTGCACAGAAGCTTTTGAACGCGGCCATCCGCATTCTTCACCACCGCATCGCACCGGATTACGTACGCATGCCTGAGGCGCACAATGGCCCCGGGCGACAGGCGTCGAAAACCCTTGGGGGGCCTTTCCGCAAAGTCACTGCGCTCAACGAGCAGTGATCTGGAAAAGGGTACCTTCCGCGTGCCTTCCCGGCCGATGTCGTGCGGCCAGTACGGAGCGTCGAGCCATTCTTTGTGGTCCGCGGGACAGTTGGTCAGCGTTATCTCGAGCGGATCCAGCACGCACATCACGCGCGGTGCTTTGCGGTTCAGTTCGTCGCGGACATGGTGGTCCAACAGGTCTGGATCGCTGACGCTGTCGACCTTGGTCGTCCCCACCGCTTCACAGAAGGCCCGTATGGCGGCGGGCGTGACGCCGCGACGCCGGATGCCTGCCAGCGTGGGCATCCGGGGATCATCCCATCCGCTGACATGCCCTTCCTGCACCAGGCGCAAGAGTTTGCGCTTAGAGGTGATGGTGTGGCCCAGGTTGAGTCGCGCGAATTCATACTGGTACGGGCGCGGATTGATCGCCAGCGCATCCAGGTACCAGTCATAGAGCACACGATTGGTCGTGAACTCCAGCGTGCATATGGAGTGCGTGATTCCCTCAATGGCATCGGACTGGCCGTGCGCCCAGTCATAAAACGGATAGATGCACCAGGCATCCCCCTGCCGGTAGTGGTGCGCATGGCGAATGCGGTACATCAGCGGGTCCCGCATCTTCATGTTAGTGTGCGCCATGTCGATCTTGGCGCGCAGCACGCACGTCCCATCACCGAATTTGCCCGCCCGCATGCGGGCAAAGAGGTCCAGGTTTTCCTCCACCGAGCGGTCGCGATAAGGACTGGGGCGGCCTGGCACCGTGACCGTGCCCCGGTATGCACGAATCTCTTCCTCGGAAAGGTCGTCCACATACGCCAATCCCAGCGAGATGAGCTTGCAAGCCCATGTGTATAAGGTTTCAAAGTAGTCGGACGCATAGAATTCATTCTCGCCCCAGTCGTATCCCAACCATGCTAAATCGCGCTTGATCGCTTCCACATAGGTCAGGTCTTCGGTCGCCGGATTGGTGTCATCAAACCGCAGATGGCAGGTGCCCCCGTACTCCATCGCCAGTCCGAAGTTGAGCGTGATGCTCTTGGCATGGCCGATGTGAGGGAACCCGTTTGGCTCGGGAGGAAACCGCGTGATGATCCTGCTGCGCCTGCCCGTGCGCAGATCTTCGTCGACAATGGCGCGGATAAAGTCGCGTGCGCGTCGCTCGGTCATGCGATCAGTGAAACAAATGTAGAGCCATCAGGGCGAGCGGTACATCTCCAGGAGTATCTGAATGGCATCCCAGGTGGACCGCTCACCGCTGGCCACCGCCGCCTGCAGTGCCTCCAGCCTTGTTCCTATCGCCGGATGGGACAGAAAGTCCGCGCAAAGCGCCTTCAGCACCGCGTCCTTAAAGTGCGCACTGCGCTGCCTGGCGCGATTGCGTGCATAATACCCGCTTATCTCTGCTGCTTCCTTATACGCCTGAGCGGCCTCCCATACTGTATCCACGCCATCGCCGGTGATGGCAGAGCAGGTAAGGACGCGGGTCCGTATGCCTGTGGGACCCACGGGGTATAGCCGGAGCGCCCGCTGGTACGCACGCTGCGCCGCGCGCGACGGGGCCACGGCGTTGCCATCAGCCTTGGCGACGGCGATGATGTCGGCGACCTCCATGATTCCGCGCTTAATGGCCTGCAGCGCATCTCCTGCTCCGGCAAGCACCAGCAGCAGCACGATGTCGGCGACCTCGCGCGCGGCTGTTTCCGATTGGCCAACGCCCACCGTTTCAACAAGCACCACATCGTAGCCTGCTGCCTCGCACAACGTGATCGCATGCCGCGTGCCCTGCGTCACGCCGCCGAGCATCCCCGACGAAGGCGACGGACGTATGAATGCGCTGTCCAGGCCTGCAAGCCCGGGCATGCGTGTCTTGTCTCCCAGTATGCTGCCGCCGGTGTGCACGCTGGAAGGATCCGTGGTGAGCACGGCCACGCGATGGTCCCGCTCGATCAGATACTGCCCGAGCCGCTCTATGAGTGAGCTCTTTCCCGTGCCGGGCGCGCCCGTTACGGCGAGGCGCAGTGCGCCGCCCGCGTGCGGCTCGCACAGCGCTAGCACTGCGCGGGCCAAAGCCTTGTCGCGCGGCAGCGTGCTTTCCAGGAGCGTGATCGCACGCCCGAGCAGGACGCGATCCGCAGCCAGGATGCCGCGCGCGTATTGCTCCGCGTTCAGCCGCGGCAGTGCCTTTGCTTCGGCATCGGGGTTGATAGTCTGCGCCTCGGACACGTCTACGTGGCGTTGGATATCCGCTTGAGCAACAGCCGAATGATGTCGGCGGCAGCGTCAGCAATCACGGTGCCCGGCCCGAAGATGCCTGTTACGCCCGCGTCGTATAGCAGCGCATAGTCGCGGGGCGGGATGATGCCGCCGACGATCACCAGGATGTCGGGTCGGCCAAGGGCGGCGAGCGCATGGATGAGCGCGGGTACCAGCACCTTGTGCGCTCCTGCGAGGCTGGAGACGCCGATGAGGTGGACATCATTCTCTGCGGCTTGCCGTGCCGCTTCCTCAGGCGTCTGAAAGAGTGGCCCCACATCGACATCGAAGCCCAGATCTGCAAACGCGGCCGCAATGACGCGGGCGCCGCGGTCATGGCCATCCTGGCCGAGCTTCGCTACCAGGATGCGGGCGCGCCGTCCTTCTGCGCGGGCGAAGTCGTCCGACAGCGTCCGCGTTGCTGCGGTAGTGGCGGGACCCTCAGATACGTACACGCCGCTGGCGGTTGGGCTCGTCGCATGGTGGCGTCCAAAAACCTCTTCCAAGGTGGAGGAGATTTCTCCTAAGGTAGCACGGGCGCGCGCCGCATGCACGGACAGCGCGAGCAGATTGCCGGTACCCGTGCGTGCAGCGTCGGCGAGCGCCGATAGCGCCCGTTTCGCCGCGTTGCTGTCGCGCTGCGCCCTGACCCGCTCGAGGCGTTGCAGCTGTCGGCCAAGCACCGCGCCATGGTTGATCTGCAGGAGGTCAAAGTCGGGCGTGCTGCCGACGCGGTACCGGTTGACGCCGACGACGATGTCGGTCTGCCGATCAATGCGCGCCTGCTTGCGCGCTGCCGCTTCCTCGATGCGGAGCTTGGGAAGGCCCTGGGCAACCGCTGCCGTCATGCCGCCGGCGTTTTCGATCTCCTGCAGATGGGCCCAGCAGCGCTGCATGAGGCGGTCTGTAAGGTGCTCCACATAAAATGATCCGCCCCACGGATCGATAGATCGCGTGATATCGGATTCCTCCGCGAGAAAAAGCTGCGTGTTGCGTGCAATCCGGGCCGAAAACGGTGATGGCAGCGCCAGTGCCTCGTCCAAGGCGTTGGTATGCAGGGATTGCGTCTGCCCAAAGACAGCGGATAAGGCCTCGGAAGTCGTGCGGCCGATG
The DNA here is from genome assembly GCA_951812585.1 of Rhodothermales bacterium. Lineage (GTDB taxonomy): Bacteria > Bacteroidota > Rhodothermia > Rhodothermales > Bin80 > JAAXGV01. The sequence goes on from OX638318.1 coordinate 2,655,424, forward strand.
TTGTTGTACGGGTACTGGGCGGTCAGGCTGTAGCCGGAGGTCTGGCAGTGCATGCGCAGTGCCATGGATCGCGGATTCTTCGGCTTGAACGGTGCAATCAGGCGTGCCCACAGGACACGGGCGGCACGCAGCTTGGCGATCTCCATGAAGTGGTGCATGCCAATGCCGAAGAAGAAGGAAAGCCGCGGCGCAAACTCATCAATGCTGAGTCCCTGCTTGAGGCCGGTGCGCACATATTCCAGCCCGTTGGCCAGCGTGTACGCCAGCTCCAGATCGGCGGGTGCACCTGCCTCATGCATATGGTAGCCGCTGACGGATGCAGAATTGAATCTCGGCATGTGGTGCGCCGCGAAGGCGATAACATCGCCGGTGATGCGCATGGATGCATCTGGAGGGTAGATGTAGGTGTTGCGCACCATGAACTCCTTCAGGATATCATTCTGAATGGTCCCGGTGAGCGCCGCAGAGGCCGTTCCCTGTTCCTCGGCCGCTACGACAAAGAACGCCATGATGGGAAGCACGGCTCCATTCATGGTCATCGACACCGAGTGGTCGGCCAGCGCAATGCCATCAAAGAGGATCTTCATGTCCTCTACGGTGTCGATGGCTACTCCCGCCTTGCCCACATCGCCCGTCACCCGCTCATGGTCGGAATCGTAGCCGCGATGAGTGGGCAAGTCGAAGGCAACCGACAGGCCGCCTTGTCCAGCGGCGAGCGCCTGGTGATAGAACGTATTCGTTTCCTCAGCCGTGGAAAAGCCGGCATACTGACGCACCGTCCACGGCCTTCCGCAGTACATGGTGTTGTACGGACCGCGCAAAAACGGCGGTGCACCGGCGCTGTAGCAAAGGTGCCGGGCCTCGGCCAGATCGGCTGCATCGTAATGCGCCTTGATGGCGATATGCTCTGGCGTGACCACGGGAAGGTGGCGCGCCTTTGCCTCAGGGCGTCGCCGTGTCCTCTGATACGGTATGCTTGTTAGATCAATGCGCATGAGTAATGCCCAGACTGGCACAGAGGCGCTCGTGGAGCTGCTCCAGCAATGTGGTGATCCGGCACCCCGGATAGATGTTGAGCAGCGTGCCGTCAGGTTCAGTGGTAACGGTTACGATGCACGGCGCAACAGGCGTGCACGTTGATGGCGTAGCGGATGTGCCGGCACGCACCCATACCTCCGCGTCGCCACTGCTTGCGGCATCGTAGTGCACGGCATAGCCGCCGACGGTCAGAATCCGCTTGGCCAGGTCGCGCAGCACAGGCGGCAGGGCATCCTGGCGCACTATCGGCGGGCGGCCCAGGTGTGCGGCGATCTGCTGTGTGGCGCGGCGGATGTGTTCGAAGGGTTTTGCCAGTCGAAAAGCATCCAGATCGCTGAAGGCAGCGCCCGCATCAAAGGGGTCGGGTTCGGGGGCTGCAAAGGCGCTCACGCCGACCAGCGCCACGGTCCCGGTGGAGAGCGCGTCTTCTGTGCGTTGCCGCGCCTGGCGAACCAGGCGTGCGAAGCGTCCATCGTGGCATGCGGCAAGAAAGCCGCCCTGCTGTTCCAGCTCCTGCAGCAAACGCCAGGCCGCCTGTCCCAGGGCGTCCGTAAGCGATTCGATATAATACGATCCTGCCCCAGGATCAGCTACGATCCCCAGGTGCGCCTCGTGCCTAAGAAGTAGTTGAAGGTGGCACGCCAGGACCTGATCTGGAAGCGCGACTGTCACGGCATCAGCACCGCCCACGACAGCGCTCATGGCCTGGCTGCAGGCACGCACCACATCGGTTGCACCGTCGATAGACGAATGCGAACGCTGCGATGTGGTGGCGTGGATGAACAGGGGCGGACCGTCCACGCCGTAGGCAGCGAACACTTGCTGGACCAGGTGGCGCACAGCGCGCAGCTGCGCTATGGCTGGCAGGTAGCTGGTGCCGATGCTTACGTCGAAGAAGAGTCGCTGCGCTATTTCGTTGGAGGACAGGCCCTGCTCAGCCAGTCGCGTCATCAGCACGGCGGCGGCCCCGGTGGCGTAGCACAGCTCCTGCACCAATGTGGCTCCGCGCGCGTGCCAGTGGCGCGTGTCCACCCGGATTGTCCGCCACGCTGTGCCACGCGCTGCGCGCGTCAGCGCAGCGACTTCGGTCAAGGCCTCGGGCGCAAGGACAGCATCTTGTCCGATCGTGCCAGAGCGCGCCTTTACGCCACGGGCCTTTGCTGCATCAAGCAAGGCACGCAGGAGAGCTGCGTCACCGCCATCCCAGTGGAGCGTAGCCTTGTCCAGCGGAATGTCCTGCAGCAACGCCAGCGAGTGACTGGCTCCAAGATCCAGTGCGCGGGCACCCGCATCGAGCGTGCGCTGCGCAGATGCGGCATCTGTTACACGGGCACGAATGTCCCAGCCGCCATGCGTCCAGAGCGGGTGTGCGGCCTGGGGCATGTCCTCGGCGGCGTAAAAGGGTGCCGCCGCAAATCCAGCGGGCGCGTGCCAGGTGAGACTGGCCAGACTTTTGCCCTCGTCTTGAACGCGCCGCACCCAGTCGCGCTTGGAAACGGGCGGAAAGTGTTCTGTTAAAGCGAGTGGGCCGATTGGCACGGGTTCGGGTTTGTGGTGGTGCCCAATTGCAACGCTTGCCCGGTTAGATGGGTGCAGTGGCTACCGATTGTACGTGCTCCTGTACGTGCGCACGATATCAAAGATGGCAATGCCGTAGGCCACGGCCACATTGAGCGAATGCTTGGCACCGTACAGGGGAATCTCCAGCGCACAGTCTGCAGCGGCCAGGAGCTGCTCCTGCACGCCTGTGATCTCATTGCCTACGATGAGGCACAGCGGAAACATGGAACGCGCTACGGCAGTAGTCAGCATCGGCTGCGTGGTGATTTCCAGTGCTGCAATGGTGTATCCGTCGCTTTTGAGCGCCTGGACCGCTGCGACCGCATCACGTTCGTACCGCCAGGGCACGGTGTCCTGAGCACCTAAGGCGGTCTTGTGGAGGCCGTGGTGGTTGGGCGTGCCCGTGATGCCGGTCAGCACCAGCTGTTCCACGAGCGCCGCATCGCTGGTCCTGAATATGGCCCCGACGTTGTACAGGGAGCGCACGTTGTCGATCAGCACCGTCACCGGATGCCGGGCCGCACTGCGAATCTCGTCGGTACTCAGTCGCGGGATTTCTGCGTGGGACAGTTTTCTCACATGGTGCCTCCTATATTGGATTCCATCATCATCACATTGCCTGTTGATTGTAGCCATAGACGGACCAGCCGGATCTGGCAAGAGCACCACGGCATGCCTGGTAGCGGAGGCCTTGGGATGCTATCACCTGGACTCGGGCATGATGTACCGCGGGATGGCCCTGGCGCTGATCCGGGAGCCGCGGATTCGCAGCGCGGCGCAGATCGCGGCATTCCTGGCGCAAGAGCCGTTGTCGGCCCGCTTCCAGTCGGGTGCGCTGTGTCTCTCCCTTCACAACGAAGACGTGAACGATCAGCTTCGCGGCCCAGGCGTCTCCGCGAAGGCCAGCGCCATTGCCACGCTGGAGCCGGTGCGCACGGCCATGGTGGCTCTGCAGCGCGCACTCGGCGCACAATACGGTCAAGTTCCAGGGCTGGTGGTGGAAGGACGCGACATCGGCACCGTGGTGTTTCCTGATGCGGCCGTGAAGGTCTTTCTGACGGCTTCCATCGACACACGCGCGCGCCGCAGGCATGAGCAGTTGAAGGCCGCGGGTCGGGCTGTTGGTCTGGCCGAGGTGCGCCAATCGATCATACTGCGCGACAGGCAGGACGCAGAGCGCCGCTTGTCGCCGCTTCGCCAAGCGGAGGACGCCCTGGTCGTGGAAACGGACGACTGCTCGGTGCAAGAGCAAGTCCAAAAGGTCGTAGCCAGGGTTCGGGAACAAACGCGTTAAGTGGATTGTAAATATATGTTCTATACTCGCGGCAGAGTGCTGCTCTGCTTACTCTTCCACCCTATACCAGAGGACCGCAGTCTTCTGGCATTTCAATCTTTTACATGTCCACTGACCCTGGTGTTCACGAGCCGGACGAAATAGCGGCTATCTCCGCTGCGGAAACAGCATTCACGCATGATGGTACAGCGGACGCCGATGATGGTGCGTCCGCGAGCGAAACAGTTCCGACCGCCTTGGCAGACGAAGTTGCTGCAGCGGATGTCCCGGCGGAAGCCGGCGGATCGGGAGAAGGATTTGAGGCGGAGCCTCAGGCAATAGAGTCGCCGGCAATAGAGTCGCCGGCAATAGAGTCGCCGGCAATAGAGTCGCCGGCAATAGAGTCGCCGGCAGTAGAGCCGCCGGCAATAGAGTCGCCGGCAGTAGAGCCGCCGGCAATAGAGCCGCTGGCAATAGAATCGCCGGCAATAGAGCCGCCGACAATAGAATCGCCGGCAATAGAGCCGCCGACAATAGAGCCGCCGGCAATAGAATCGCCGGCAATAGAATCGCCGGCAATAGAGCCGCCGGCAATAGAGCCGCCGGCAATAGAGCCGCCGGCAATAGAGTCGCCGGCAATAGAGCCGCCGGCAGTAGAGCCGCCGCGCATGGTTGGCCACACGGGCCGGATTGTCGGCAAGGTGTGGCGTCTGGAGGACTTGCAAGGCTCGGCGGAGGCCAAACAGCAGGAGAAGACGGACCGCGACAGTCTGATGGCGCTCATCGAGCCCACCCTGAACAAGGTGTCGAAGGACGAGATAGTCTCGGGGCGCGTCGTCGGAATGGGCGATAAAGATGTGATTATCGACATCGGCTTCAAGAGCGACGGCGTCGTGTCAAGGAACGAATTCACCAGCGACGTTGAAGTAGGCTCCGAAGTGGAGGTTTTCCTGGAGCGTATTGAGGACTATCACGGACAGCTAGTGCTTTCAAAGACGAAGGCGGATCAGGTGCGGCGCTGGCAAACCGTGGTGAGCGCCTACGAAACCGGCAGCGTCCTCGAAGGCACCATCATGCGTCGCATCAAAGGCGGCATGATTGTGGAGCTTCTGCAGGGCCTAGAGGCGTTTCTGCCAGGCTCGCAGATAGATGTGCGGCCCGTCAGAGACTTTGATGCGTACTTGGATCGCCGCATGGAGTTCAAGATCGTGAAGATCAACGAGGCCAACGAAAACGTTGTGGTCTCTCACAAGGCACTGATTGAGAAGGAACTCGCTGCGCAGCGCCGCAAGATTCTGGACACGATGGAGCCCGGGCAGATCCTTGAGGGATCGGTGAAGAATATCACCGACTTCGGTGTCTTTGTAGACCTGGGAGGCGTCGATGGACTGCTGCATATCACGGATTTGTCCTGGGGCCGGGTGGCGCACCCGTCTGAAATCGTGGGCCTCGACGAGGAACTGAAGGTTGTAGTCTTGGACTACGACAAGGAGCGGCAGCGCATTTCATTGGGTTTGAAGCAGCTGCAGCCCCATCCTTGGGAAGATGTTTCCAAGCGAATCAAGCCGCTGGATGTGGTGGAAGGCAAGGTGGTGTCGATCACGGACTACGGCGCGTTCGTAGAAATAGAAAAAGGTATAGAGGGGCTGGTCCACATATCGGAGATGAGCTGGACGGACCACATCAGGCATCCTTCGCAGAAGGTCTCGCTAGGCCAGATTGTCAAGGTGGTGATACTCAGCCTGGACAACGAGAGCAAGAAGGTTTCCCTGGGGATGAAGCAATTCGAGAAGAATCCCTGGGAGGGCATTGCCGTGCGCTATTCGCCCGGCACTGTGCTCAGCGGCACTGTGCGCAACATTACCAATTTCGGCGTTTTCGTAGAGATAGAGCCGGGCATCGACGGCCTGGTGCATATCTCGGATCTGTCGTGGACGAAGAAGATTCGCCATCCTGGAGAGCTGGTACGCAAGCGTCAGGAGATGTCCGTCGTTGTGCTGGATGTGGATGAGCAGCGCCGCCGCATCTCTCTGGGCCACAAGCAAATTGAGACCAACCCCTGGACCGGTCTAGCCACGGTCTACGAGGAGGGCACGGACCACAAGGCGAAAGTGCTGCGTGTGGACTCCCGAGGCGTGGTGGTGGAACTGCCGCTGGAGGTGGAGGCGTACGTGCCGCTGAAGGAACTCAAGAGCGTAGAGCGCGACATCTTCAACTCGTACCACGAGGGAGACACGTTGTCGCTGCGCGTCATCCGCATGGATGTAAATCAGAAGGAGATCATCATGAGCGAGGTCGCGCGCGAGCGGGACGAAGAGCGCAGGGCACGCTACGAGGAGGCGCGCGAGCAGCGGCTGGAGCAGCAGCGCAAAGAACGGACCGTACGCAAATACGCGAAGCGTCAGAAGGCCACTTCAGGACCCACAACCCTGGGCGAACTGAGCGGGTTGGAAGGGCTGCGCAAGCAGATGGTGGCGGCGGAGCACAAGGCGGCGACCGAGTCCAAGCGCGGGGCCGATCCCGAGGAGCACAGCAGCAAAGACAAGGAAGCCAAGCCGGCGCTTGACGCCAAAGAGCCGGCGGCAGCCAAATCGGCGGCGTAGTATTTTCCGGGCGCTACGGCTTGGGCGCGGCGGCGCAAGGGGCATTTGGCCGGGCGCTTGCTAAGGCGATAATGTCTGCTGAAGTCACCTCAGCCGCAGCAGGAATGCGGCTTGTGCACAAAGACTAACGTACTGCATGACTACGCGCGACATCCTTTGTTCGCTCGGCATTGCAGATAAGCCACTGGGTTTGGCCATGGGCAGTCGCTACGCTAGCGGCGGCGGCGCAGGCACTGCGACCTTCAGCCCCATTGACGGAAGCAAGCTGGCCGAGGTGGGTTCCGCTACGGCCAAGGAGGTGCAGCGGGCGGCGCAGGAAGCCCAGGCTGCATTTATGACCTGGCGCAGTGTGCCCGCTCCAGCACGGGGCGAGCTGGTGCGCCGCTTTGCCGGCATGCTGCGCAAGAACAAGACGCTTTTGGGGGCGCTGGTGACGCTGGAAGTCGGCAAGATTCGGGAGGAGGCCGAAGGGGAGGTCCAGGAGATGATCGATATCTGCGAGTTTGCGGTTGGCCTCAGCCGCCAACTCTATGGCAAGACCATCCAGAGCGAACGGCCCGCGCACCGGCTTATGGAACAGTGGCATCCGCTGGGTCCCGTGGGGGTGATTTCGGCGTTCAATTTTCCTGTGGCGGTCTGGGCCTGGAATGCAGCACTGGCACTCGTATGCGGAGATGTCGTGGTCTGGAAGCCCTCAGAGAAGGCGTCTCTATGCGCCTTTGCGTGTCATCAGCTACTGCAGCAAGTGGTGGACCGTTACGATCCGGCCCCGGATGCGCTGAGCACGGTTGTCAATGGGGACCGCGCAGTCGGACAGGCGCTTGCGGCATGCAAAGACCTGCCGCTGGTGTCTGCGACAGGCTCGGTCGCGATGGGCCGCAGCGTCGGGCAGGTCGTGGCCGCAAGGCTCGGGCGCAGCCTCTTGGAGCTCGGGGGCAACAACGCGCTCGTGGTGGCGCCATCCGCCGACCTGGACCTGGCGCTCAAGGCGATCACATTCGCCGCCGTAGGGACAGCGGGGCAGCGGTGTACCACGCTGCGCCGCCTGATTGTGCACAACAGCGTCCGCAAGGCCCTCGTCGTCCGCATCCTCAAGGCGTTTGGCACGATCAGGATCGGTGACCCACGCGAGCCGGGCACCCTGGTGGGTCCGCTGATTGATGCGGCCGCGGCCGCGGCCATGGACGAGGCCCTGGCGGAAGCGAAGGCCCAGGGCGGGGTCGTGCACGGAGGCGGTCGTATCAACGATGGCGTCCCCGCGGGAGCATACGTGCGGCCGGCCGTAGTGGAGATTGACCATCGTGCACCCATCGTGCACCAGGAGACATTTGCGCCCATCCTCTACGTTTCGGGCTATGACGCCTTCGAAGAGGCTGTGACGTACCAGAATTCGGTGCCGCAAGGGCTTTCCAGCGCGATCTTTACGCAGGATGTGCGGGAGGCGGAGCGCTTCTGCTCACCGGAGGGCAGCGACTGCGGCATTGCCAACGTGAACATCGGGACGAGCGGCGCGGAGATTGGTGGTGCCTTTGGCGGCGAAAAAGAGACTGGCGGCGGGCGTGAAAGCGGCTCCGATGCCTGGAAGAACTACATGCGTCGGGCCACCAACACCATCAACTATGGGCGATCCCTACCGTTGGCGCAAGGGATCCAGTTCGAGTAGGGTCATGGCACGCACCATAGCAGCACGCGCACGCAAGGTGCCGCCTAGCGGCATACGCCGCTTCTTCGATATCGCGGCGACGATGGACGATGTCATTTCGCTAGGAATCGGCGAGCCCGATTTTGTCACCCCTGAGCCGGTAATCGAAGCGGCCAAAGCCTCGTTGGCTCGCGGCAAAACAGGGTACACATCCAACGCGGGTCTCTTGGAGCTGCGTGAGCTTATTGCGGCCATGCTCAATGAGCGCTACGGCCTGGATTATGCAGCAGACAATGTGCTCATCACGGTGGGAGTCAGCGAGGCGTTGCAGCTCGCTATGCTCGCGCTACTAGATCCAGGAGACGAAATCCTGATACCGGAGCCCTGCTTTGTGTCCTACGGTCCGGCCGCGACGTTTGCAGGGGCAACGGTCGTGTACATCCCGACCACGGTCGAGCGCGACTTCGAGGTGTCTGCCGAAGACATCGCGCGCCGTATCACGCCGCGCACCAAGCTGTTGTTCTTGTCCTACCCGAGCAATCCTACGGGCGCTGTCCTGCGGCGGGAAACCATCGAGGAGATTGCGCAGCTTGTGGTGCAGCACGATCTGTGGGTGCTCTCTGACGAGATCTACGACCGACTCATTTACGGCAAGGCACGTGCAGCGGGGCACACATGCGTGGCGGCCATCAACATGCTCCGCGAGCGCACGGTGCTCCTGAACGGGTTTTCCAAGGGCTATGCCATGACGGGCTGGCGCCTGGGCTATGCCTGCGCCAAGGAACCCGCCTACACGGCCATGTGGAAGATTCACCAGTATATGGTGATGAGCGCGCCTACGATGGCGCAGTATGGCGCCATAGCTGCCCTGACGCAATGTGATGATTATGTGGAGCGCATGCGTCAGGCGTACGACAAGCGGCGTCGTGCCATCGTGAACGGGCTGCGGGCCGCCGGGCTGCCGACGTTTGAACCGGAAGGGGCCTTCTACTGCTTTCCGGATATACGTGTGACGGGCCTGACCTCGGAAGTATTTGCCCAGCGACTGATCAGTGAAGAACAGGTGGCGGCGGTACCCGGGGATGTGTTCGGTCCGAGCGGCGAAGGATTCCTGCGGTGCAGCTACGCTACGGCCTACGACAAGATTGTTGAAGCAGTCCGCCGCATCGCGGCGTTTGCAGCGCGCCACCGGACATGAAGAGCAGGCGGATGAAGCGGCTGTGCCGTGCGCAAAGAGGCATGCTGCCCAAGGTGCTGTGCGGCGGCGCGGCGGCGCTGGTCATTCATCTGGTTATTGGCTGGGCATGGACCTTGGCGGCGGGTGTGGGCGCAGGATTCTGGCAGGGCCGGTGCGGATGGCTGGCGGGCGCAGGCAGCGTGGGGCTGAGCTTCTCACTGCTCATTGCGTACAACTTCGTCGCGGCACCGGTGCCTGTCGGACGCATGGGTGCCGTCATGGGCGGCATCATGGGCGGACTGCCCCCTGCGGCGGTTTTTGTGTTGACGGGCCTTATCGGCCTGCTTATCGGCGCGGTCGGCGGTGGGCTGGGCGCTGCCGCGCGCCAAATAATCACCTGAGAAATGAGAGAAGACTTCAAGACCCTGATAGGGCGCGTTCACGCGCTCGGAGGCTACCTTTGACGTTGCTGGACGAAAGGCGCGCATTGCAGCGCTAAGCCAGGAGCGCCTGGCGCCCGGCTACTGGAGCAATCCGACTGCGGCGAAACAGACCGAAAAAGCCATTGCGCAGGAGGAGGACTGGCTTAAACGCTATGGAGCGGTTGCGGAGCTGGCCGACGATGTAGAGACGCTTATCGCCCTGGCCGACGAAGAAGGCGACGACAGCCTGGAAGGCGAGATCGCCGCTGCCGGCAGGAAGCTGCGCCGGCGGCTGGAGGCGCTGGAGCTGCGCAGCATGCTTTCCGGAGACGATGACTTCAGGGATGCCATCGTGACGATCAACCCAGGGGCTGGCGGCACCGAAAGCCAGGACTGGGCCGAGATGCTCTTGCGGATGTATACACGCTGGGCGAATCGGCAGGGGTTTGAAGCAACCCTTCTGGGTTACCAGGAAGGCGATGTAGCCGGCATAAAGAGTGCTTCGCTGTGCGTCAGCGGGCGCTATGCCTATGGCTTTTTGCGGAGCGAATCAGGCGTCCATCGCCTGGTGCGCATCTCTCCTTTCGATGCAGGTGCACGGCGTCACACCTCATTCGCCAGCGTCTTCGTGTACCCTGACGTCGACGACACCATTGAAGTCAATCTGCGCGCAGCCGATATAGAGCTGCAGACCTTCCGATCGGGCGGCAAGGGCGGGCAGAATGTCAACAAGCTGGATACGGGCGTGCGGCTGGTATGGACCGGTGCGCTCTCCAACGGTGAGCGGGTGCGTGTAGCGGCGGAGTGCACCGAGGAGCGCAGCCAGCTCCAAAACCGCGAAAGGGCGATGTCGATGCTGCGGGGCCGGGTGTATCGGATGGAGCAGGACATCCAGGAGGCGGAAAAGAACAAGCGTGAAGCCGAAAAGCAGAAGATCGAGTGGGGCCACCAGATACGGTCTTATGTGTTTCAGCCGTATACCATGGTCAATGATCACCGTACGGAAGTAAAAACGACCAATGTGCAGGCCGTCATGGACGGCGACCTTGAGCGCTTCATTAAGGCCTATCTGCTGGGCAAGGCATGATGGGTGACCGCTTCAAATACGATTTCCTCATTATCGGGAGCGGTGTGGCAGGACTCTGGTATGCGCTGCACGTAGCGGATCATGGCCGCGTGGCGATCGTGACCAAGAAGGAGCAGGCGGAGTCCAACACCAACTATGCGCAAGGCGGTATCGCGGCGGTGCTCGCGTCGGAAGACTCGTACGAAAGCCATGTGCAAGACACCCTGGTGGCGGGCGCTGGACTGAGCGACCCTGCAGTAACCCGGATTGTGGTTACGGAAGGCCCCGCGGAGGTTAAGGCCCTGATGGCCTTGGGTGCCTCCTTTACGCGCGAGGCGGGGGCGCTCCATCTGGGCAGGGAGGGTGGCCATTCGGTGCCGCGCATTGTGCATGCACGCGATGCCACGGGCTACGAGGTAGAGCGCGCGCTTCTGGCGGCAATCCAGCGCCACTCCGCCATCACGGTGTTTGAGTATCACTACGCGGTGGATCTCATCACCGAGCATCATCTGGGGCAGATGGTCACCAAGCTGCGGCCTGACATCGGCTGCTACGGCGCGTACATCTATGACGAGCGGGCCGATGTGGTACATGTTTTTCTGGCGAAGGTGACCATGCTGGCCACGGGCGGGTCGAGTGCGGTGTACCTGCATACCACCAATCCGCCCATTGCGACGGGCGATGGTGTGGCGATGGCGTATCGCGCCAAGGCTCGCATCTCCAACATGGAGTTTGTGCAGTTTCATCCGACGGCGCTGTACCAGGGTGAGGATCAGCGCGCGGGTGCACGGGGCTTTCTGATATCAGAGGCGGTGCGGGGCCATGGGGCCCGCCTGTTGAATCAGGCCGGCGAGCGTTTTATGCCCGCCTATGATCAGCGTGCGGAGCTGGCGCCGCGCGACATCGTTGCGCGCGCCATTGACGATCAGCTCAAGCAGCGGGGTGACGACTACGTGCTGCTGGATATTTCGCACAAGCCGCGGCAGGAGATTGAGGCCTATTTTCCGACCATTGCGGCAGCCTGTCTTGCGCGGGGCCTGGACATGGCGTCCGATCCACTACCTGTGGTACCCTCGGCGCATTACCAGTGCGGGGGCGTAGTCACGGATCATCATGCCAGAACCAGCATCGGCGGGCTCCTGGCGACGGGGGAGGTGGCCTGCACCGGCTTGCACGGGGCCAACCGGTTGGCAAGCAATTCTTTGCTGGAGGCGCTGGTGTTCAGCCGGCGGGCGGCCAAGGTTGCTGTGCAGCTGATGGCAGCGCGGCCCATCAACAAGGCGGTGCCTGACTGGGATGATACCGGGACCGAGCGTCCGCAGGAACGAATCCTGTTGTCGCACAACCGCGACGAGCTTCAGCGCGTGATGTGGGACTATGTCGGTATTGTGCGGTCCACGTTTCGGTTGGATCGCGCCTTTCGCCGAACCCGGCTCTTGTACGAGGAGGTGGAGGAGTTTTACCAGCGTACGCGTCTGGGCAGCGGGCTCTGCGAGCTCCGGAACATGATCGCGGTGGCCTATCTGATCATCCGCAGCGCCCAGATGCGCCGCGAAAGCCGTGGCCTGCACTATACGGTGGACTATCCGATACCCGTTGATGGGGAGTGCCGGCCAAGCTTCGTCTAGCCCTGCCCATTATGGGTCGTCATGCAGCGGGTCTGGTCGGCCGATATTTCGGAATCAGATTGCTGTTGTATGATTAAACTCATTGCATTACTGCAATGATGTGGACCAAACAAGTAGAAACGCTCAATGTGGCCCTCCGTACGCAATCTGTGTGGACGAAACTTCACGCAATTAGGCCACGTTGGAAATGCAGGCAAGTCGAAAAATGTCCATTGATAGAGGGGGTACACCGCATATGAATGCCACGAAGATGTTGCCAGCCGTGATCTGCATGGTTGCGGTACTGGGCTTGACACCGATGCAGGGCGTGGGTCAGGTCCTGGACGGACCTAATGGTCCCGTCGAGTTCATTGGGTTGCAGCGTTGGACCGCCCCGGAGCTGTTCGATGCTATTCGCGCACTCGAGCCAGATCGTCCCTTCCATGCCTGTGCAGCTACGATGAAGGGGCAGCTTGGATTCCCCGATGCAGCCGCGTTTCTGTACTTTTCGGGTAGCCTCAGCGATATCGATCAATCGAGCCAGCGGTACACGGTCGTGGTAGGTGTGGAAGACTCCACGCGTGTTCATTACCGTTCGGCGGGCAGTGAAACGATCGTGCTGCCGGAGGCCTGGCTGGACCTGCATGCAGCCGTAGCTGAGGATTTAAATACGCTGATTCTAGTTGCTCAGACGTTCCACAGGCGGCAATTTGCACAGCAATTTGTCGAATTCATGGGGGCTGATTTTGAGACCATCAAGCAGGGGTGGGACCTGATCTCCCGTGCAGATAGCATTGTAGATCTCCATCTCGCCCACGAGATTCTTGTCAGAGACAGCTCCTGGTCAGCGCGGGTAGCCGCCACAGTTGTGCTGGGCAATTTCGCGCAAGACGACGCGTCTTGGCATGGCCTGGTGGGTTCTCTCACAGATCCAGACGGGCGCGTTCGAGCAGTGGCCGCCAGAATGCTGGGAGGACTCCTGGAGCAGGAATGGGATGCCGTCGAGTGGTCCGCGGCCCGGAGCCCACTGCTGGCGCTCATCGGCGGCACCAATCCTTTCGCGTTCGAGTTAATCCTTGAAGTCCTTGTAGCTACCGGCGTTGACCCGGCGTTTGGGCAGCAATTGGCTCGCGAACGCCCCGAATTGCTACTGGCGTTTGTGGGTGCCGAGCATGAGGATACACGGGAGGCCGCCATCGCATTCCTTGTGGCCGTAAGCGGCGAGGACTTCGGAGCGGATGTCGAGGCGTGGGCGGCATGGATTGGCAGGTAGGCAACCGCGAAGGGTTGCTGCCATAGGTGGATCGTCTCACGCGGCCAGATGCTCGGTTGCCTCACCATGCCTGCGGTGACATCCTTGTCGGGAAGTATTTTGCGGATTTCAAGGAGAGGAAGCCCAGCGAGTTGGAGCCTTGGCGCAGGCCGCGCTGCCGACCCGGTTGATAGGCGGTCCTTAGGGCCCTTGCAAGTCCCTCCCGTGAAGACAAGGGCTGACGCCGCTTGACTGTGCCACGCGGAGGTACACTCCGCTGCGGCACAGCAGATTCATGCTGAATGTCTACTCTGCGCCATCATACAGGGCAGCAAGGACATCCAGTAGCTTACCGTCCAACAGTTCGCGGTCGGCCGCGAGGATGATACCATCCTCGCCTACCAGAATGGGTCGCGGTATGCCCGTGATCTCAAACAATGCTTTCACGGCCTCGTCGTCTTTCCGCGCCACACGGGTGTGAAGCCAGGGCATGGGATGTCGGTCTTTGCGAAATTGTTCGATGTCCGTGGGATCATCAAGGAATGCAATACTGACGATTTCAAACCCGGACGCCTTGTACTGATCGTACGCCTCTTCCAGATAGGGTATCTCCTTGATGCACGGCGAACACCATGTGCCCCAGAAATCGAGCAGATACATCTGGCCGCTAAGGCCGGTGTTCGTGATGGTCACGGCCGGGTCATCGAACGAGACAAAAGAAAACTGAGGCACGGCATTGCCAGCCTGCAGTGCCCTGTCCAAGCCAAATCTTCGGTGCACCCATTCTGCTTGTCTCGTATCGGCATGCGAATCCTGGAGTATGGAGAAATAGAGCCATTTGGTTCTCTCGTCCCCTTCATGGTGCGCCCAATACACACCGCGGTATAGAAACTGGGCCCGGACGGCTGGATCGGGATGCTCTTCGATTATCCGGCGAACGTAGGAATTAAGCAATTCCTTGCCCTTCAGCTTTTGGCCAATCCAATACATGATGTTCGATGCGCCGACGGGGCTCCAAGCTTCGTATGACCAGAGTGGCGAATCTGTCGGAATAGATTCAAGCGCTTCGCGGGCCAGGCGCTTGCCGCTGATTGGCAACGCTGGGGGCAGCCTATCGAAGTAGCGCAGCAGGAGCCACTGCCGAACAAGGGCCTCTTGCTCTCTGGCAATCTGCTTCCTGATCGCACGGCGTTCCCGGTTTGCAACAAAGATGTGGTGGACAAAATTGCCGGTGCTTCCGATTCGCCGCGCCCGCTTCTCAACGTCGAGGTAGATGCTGGCAATCCGCGCAATCACGGGGGGATCAGATCCAACAGTGGGGCCAAGCGCATGCTGAGGCAGGACTGCAGGGTCAAAGGTTATGTCCACAAACGGATCACCCTTAACGTCCACAACGCTGAAGAAGTCACCTTCAGAGTCCCAGAACGGACCAGAATCGTTAAAGACAAGGCGATCGTGCATCGTGCCCGCGACCATCTTGTTGCTGCTGAATTCGGATGCCTCGAAGCCGTACCGGATCCGGTATGCGAGGGTATCGGCATAGGCCTCCAAGCGCACAGCAAACGTCTCGTCCGGTTGGCGTTGCATTCGGATCGCTTTGTCAGACGCTCCCAGCACCGCATAGAGCGTATCTGGAGCCAAGGCAAAAGTATGTGCCTGGAGACGAATATGCAGTGCCACCTTCTTCTGATCTGTCAGGATCAAGGGCATTTGCAGAGTCTCGTGATGGAGACCGGTCGCATACAGCCCGTATCCGCCCGGTTCGTCAAGCGTGAAGGCGAAACGCCCGTCTGCATCCACCGGGACTACCAGGCTCGTGTCGTCCGGACCGTTTTGAACCACCAGGCGGGAAGCGGTCATGGGCAGGCCATCTGCTTGCAGGAGCGTTCCGCTCAGCTCGATCTGTGCAAGCGCCAATGCCGGTGATATCGATAGCAAGGCAACTGCCAGTAGCAAGGCAGCTGCCAGGCGAGCGGTGCAGTGCCTCATCAGGTTCGCGCTAAACATTGTTATTCGTCGGCCAGTTTTCTTCGTTTTCAAGATTCAAGGTACGGCCGGCCGGGGCATTTTGATTCCATTAATGCATGTTGATCCCAGTAATATTCGCTATCGATTGGACTGAAGCGCCCTGTCCAGTGCGCAGTATTCCACACTGCGATACCCGTGCTGAAGGTGAGGCGGAACCGGCGGCGACGGCAAGCGGCCAAGTGCACCTCCAACCACTTTCAGGCTGCAGCATGTCTTCTCAACTGCAGACTGCCTCGCGATGCGCTAGAGATGCGCGAACAGGATATTGTTGCAGCCCGGGACGCACACCTCCGGCGTGTTTCTACCAGCGTACCCTGGCTTGACTCTTGTACTGTGATCCCAGATCGGACTGCATGACCTCGGGCTGGATGATCGAGCGGCCTTCCGCCAAACGGGGCACAAGCACGGGCTTTTTGCGCCTTGGAGCGCCACCAGGCGGGCAAAGCCCTTCGGCATGTGGATGCTGGGGATGTCCGCGCCCCATTGGGGCGTCGGTCTTTTGTTCTTGCGACGCGGAAGACGGCCATCGTACCCCAACGGCGCCGCAGGCCGGGCTTGGGATGTATCGCGTAGCACTTCGTTTTGTGCATCAGCCAATGAAAGGGCCCATTCGCCACCCGATGCTCCAGCGTGCCGGTGACTTGAGCCGTGCATAAGATGTTGCGGATGGTGCAAGGCAGAAGGGCGCTTCGCCGATGGGCCTGTGACCAAGACCCATCGGCGGAGCCCAATAGGCGTACGCTGTTTGCTCAGGGTTTTGTCATACGCCGCTCTGGCCAGGGGCCCCGCGCAGTCGCTGCCATCATCGGGTCGCACCTGAGGCAGACAAGTTTCCAAGTGCTCTCGGGCCGGAAGTGGGTGCGGAACCTCTGTTGCGCCAGGCACGTAGGATCCATTGGACAGGAGTCGGAGTCGCTGGACTTGCGAATATGGCGCTCTTGGGCGTACATTTGCGAGGGGTGGCGCACATGGAAGGGGGGCTTGACAGGCCACCCTTTTTTTGTTGGGCTATGGTCAGATGCACCGCGCCCGTCGCGCTAGGCGAGACTGGGCGCTTTTGACATTTACGGCTGCGATGGAATCGACAGATACGCTGCAGGATCATGTGGCCGCCCTCGTGGAGGGCATCCTGAGGGACGGTCCCTGCTTTGCGGTGGAGATCGCCGTCCGCGGCAAGGTGGGCTCGCAAGCCGTGGATGTATTCGTGGAAAGCGATGCGGCGCTGGATGCGTACGCGTTGGGCCAGATCAGCCGCGAGGTAGGCTACGTGCTGGACACGGATGAGGTCATGCCGGGCCCGTACACGCTCAACGTGTCGTCACCCGGTGCAGACCGACCCCTGCGGTTGCCGCGCCAGTATCGCAAGATGATCGGGCGCAGGCTGCGTGTGCACTACAGACAAGCCAGCGGCACATGCACCGAAGTGGTCGGAGCGCTGGAATACGCGGATGCAGAACGCATCGCGGTGGCAGCGCGCAACGAGCCCGTGACCATCAGCTACGACAATATCCTCTGGGCCAAGGTGCAGTTGCCGTGGTAATCAGGTAGAAAAGAAAACGCAATGCAAAGTACGGACCTTGTTTCCTCGTTCGCGGAGATCGCGCGCGAAAAGGAGATAGATCGCGACCGGCTTCAGCTGATCGTGGAGGATGTGTTTCGCGCGATGATTCGGAAGCGGTATGGATCGGACGAAGCCTTCGAGATCATCCTCAACCCGGATCACGGAGATATCCAGATCCTGCATGTTCGCGAAGTCGTTGAGGACTACGATCTTGAGGACCCGGTCACACAGATCGAGCTGAAAGACGCGCTCCTTATCGATGAGGATGTAGAACCGGAAGACGATGTGGCGGAGGAGATCTCGCTCAAGATGTTCGGGCGGCGCGCGGTGGCCATGGCGCGGCATAACCTGCGCCAGCGCATCCGGGACATCGAGAAGGAGAACATCTTCGAGGAGTACTCGGACCGGATCGGCGAGATTGTCGTGGGCGAAGTGTATCAGCATCGCCGCCGCGAAGTGCTTGTCATGCACAACAGGGTGGAGCTTATACTTCCGCGGGAGGAGCAGATTCCCCGGGATCGCTATCGCAAGGGCGACATGCTGCGCGCCATCGTAAAGGAGGTGCGGCGCGATCCGGGCAGCAATGTGCATGTCATCATCAGCCGGTCGGATCCGCAGCTGATGGAGCGCCTCTTTGAGCTGGAGGTCCCGGAGATCGACGAAGGCGATGTCGAAATCAAGCGTATCCTGCGCGAGCCGGGCGCGCGCGCAAAGGTGGCCGTAATCAGCCACGACGACCGGATCGATCCGGTCGGTGCCTGCGTCGGGCTCAAAGGCAACCGTATCCACGCGGTGGTTCGGGAGCTCAGCAACGAGAATATCGATGTGCTGGAGTGGGCCGACGATCCGTACATGCTGATCCGGCGGGCGCTTTCGCCCGCGAGCCCGGTCTCCGTTGCGCTCAATGACGACCTGGATCCGCCGCGCGCCAAGGCAGTTGTGCGTGCCGATGAGGTCAGCCAGGCCATCGGCAAGGGCGGCATCAACATTCGACTGGCCTCCCGCATGTCGGGCTACGAGATCGATGTTTACCGGGAAATTCCGGCGGACGAAGAAGACATTGAGATTGGCGAGTTTGACGACGAGTTCAGCCAGGGTACGCTGCAGAAGCTGAAAGACATCGGCTGCGATACGGCGAAAGCCGTGCTGGAGCTCTCTATTGATGAGCTCATCCGACGCAGCGGTCTTGAAACGGAAGTGGCGCAGCACGTCATCCACGTTATCAAGTTGGAATTTGACCTTGAGGAGGAAGAGGAGGACGAATTCGCCGAGGAAGAGATCGGCGTCTAGACTCGCGAGCGCACCCAGAAGCCACGACACCGGCGTTTATGGCCATATCGACAAAGTCATTCAAGAAGAAGCGGCTTTTCAAGGTCGCGAAGGAGCTCAATATTCAGACTGATCATATTGAGTCCTTCCTCAACGAGAGCGGTCACGGGCGTGCGCTCAAGGGCACCGGGATTATGGCCTCCATCACCAGCGAGGAGGCCTACCATGCGCTCTTGGACAAGTTCAAGGGAGATCGCGCCACGGCCGAGCGCGTGGAACGACTCAGAGAAGAGCAGGCGCGCGCGGATGAACTAGCGGAAACCATCGGAGACTTCGCGCCGGTGGAGATTGAGGATGTGGAACCGCAGGTAGTGCCGGAAGCCTCGCCACCGATCACCGTAGCGCCGGAAGAAAAGCAGGATGGTCCAACCATTGACGAGGTCATTGCGAGGGAGATAGATGTCTCCGTTCCGCCGCTGACACTGCCTGCTGCCGAAGAAACGCCAGCCGCCCCTGGAGTCGAGAAACCGCCTTCGGCCGCCGAGCCCACTGCGGCTCCAACAGACGCATCGACCGAAACGCCGACTGATACGCCGGAGGCGGTGAAACCGGAGGTGGTGGAACCGGAGGCTGAGATGCCGGAGATCGCGCTGCCGGACGCGGAGCCCGGAGATGCTTCGGAAGCGACGAAGGTGGAGCCGCCTGCGCCCACGGTGCCGATGGCTGAAGAGCTGCCACCGGCGCAACCGGACAGTGAAGCCAAGGCAGTGACTCCGTCGCCGGCCGAAGGTAGCGTCATCAAGGCCGCAGATAAGGTCAACCTGCAAGGTACCACGGTAGTCGGGAAGATGGACCTGAAGACCGTGGACGAGAAGAAGCCGACCGAGGAAAAACGCATTAGGCGCAAGCGGAAGCGCAAGGGGACGCGCACGACCGTGCAGGCGACCACCGAAACCAAGTCAAAGTCCGAGTCGGCGGCAAAACGCAAGAAGTCCAAGCGGCGCACCAAGTCCAAGGTTGACAGTGGCGCTGTGGGACAAACGGTGCAGGAAACGCTGCGGGAGGTGGAGCACAGCAGTTCGCGCGTTCGACAGCGGCGGCGGCGGGCACGGCGTCAGCAGCGGGCGGAAGAGCGGCTGCATGAAAGCAGAGAGAAGGCGCAGCAGGAACGCAAGGTCCGCGTGACGGAGTTCATCTCTACCGGGCAGCTTGCGGAGTTGATGGATACCCCGGTTACCGATGTGATCAGCATGCTGTTCAATGCGGGGATGGTCGTGTCCATCAATCAGCGACTGGATGCGGATACGATCTCGTTCGTAGCCGATGAATTCGAGTTCGAGGTGGAGTTCATCACCGAGTTCGGAACCGAAGACATCGAGCTGGAGGAGGATCGGTCGGAGGATTTGGTGTCGCGCGCGCCGGTGGTCACTGTCATGGGCCATGTGGACCATGGCAAGACATCGCTCTTGGACTACATTCGCCGTGCCACTGTGGCGATTGGGGAGTCAGGCGGCATCACGCAGCATATCGGTGCCTACAAGGTGTATCTCGATGGCGGCCGCGTCGTGACCTTCCTGGATACGCCCGGGCATGAGGCCTTTACGGCCATGCGTGCGCGCGGTGCCAAGGTGACGGATATCGTCATCCTGGTCGTAGCTGCAGACGACGCGGTGATGCCGCAGACGATTGAAGCGATAAACCACGCACGCGCGGCCGAAGTCGCTGTGATTGTGGCAATCAACAAGATCGATCTGGCCGATTCCGACCCGAAGCGGGTGATGCAGCAGCTTTCGGATCATGGCGTGCTCGTTGAGCAGTATGGCGGCCAGGTGCAGTGTGCGAATGTATCGGCCAAGACGGGCCAAGGCGTCGACGATCTGCTCGAAAAAGTGCTCCTGGAGGCCGACATACAGGAGCTCAAAGGGAAT
Organism: Rhodothermales bacterium; assembly: GCA_951812585.1. Lineage (GTDB taxonomy): Bacteria > Bacteroidota > Rhodothermia > Rhodothermales > Bin80 > JAAXGV01. Next base: position 2,675,850 of record OX638318.1, read on the forward strand.
CCTGACCGGCGCGCCCAAGGCATCGTCATCGAAAGCCGGCTGGACCGGGGCCGCGGCAATGTGGCCACCGTGCTGGTGCAGAACGGCACGCTGAAAGTTGGTGATCCGTTTGTTGCGGGCATTTACGGCGGCAAGGTCCGAGCGATGTTTGATGAGTCCGATCAGCGGATCAAGCAAGCAGGGCCATCAGAGCCGGCGCTGGTCCTTGGACTGCCGGGCCAGCCCACAGTGGGAGATCAGTTTATCGGCTTCGATGATGCGGACGAAGCGAAGCATGTTGCACAGCGCCGCCAGCAGATATGGCGCATACAGCAACTGCGCCAGTACAAGCATGTGCGCTTGGAGGATATCGGGCGACGCATGGCGCTGGGCGACATCAGCGAACTGAACCTGATCATCAAGGCTGATGTGGGCGGCTCGGTGGAAGCGCTGAGTGATGCACTGTTGAAGCTGTCCACCGATGAGGTCGCCGTCAACATCGTCCACTCGGGCGTCGGGGCCATCAATGATAGCGATGTGATGCTGGCTTCTGCATCGGATGCGATCATCATTGGATTTCAGGTGCGGCCGACCACAGGCGCGCGCCATGCCAGCGAGCGCGAGGAGATAGACATCCACACATACTCCATCATCTACGACGCCATCGAAGATGTGCGCGATGCACTGGAAGGGCTGCTGCAGCCCGAGGAAACCGAGCGGGTCACGGGTTCTGTTGAGGTGCGCGAATTGTTCAAGGTGCCCAAAGTCGGAACTGTGGCGGGATGCTACGTAATCGAGGGAAAGGTGCGGCGAAACGACACCGTGCGCATACTGCGCGAAAGCGTCGTTATCTATAACGGCACTGTTTCCTCGCTGCGCCGCTTCAAAGAGGATGTGCGCGAGGTGGTCAGCGGCTACGAGTGCGGCATCGGCATCGCGAACTACAACGACCTGAAGGTAGGCGACCAGTTTGAGGTGTACGAGATCGTTGAGTTGAAGCGGACGCTGGATTAGCAGTGAGCGTACGAACGCGCCGCGTCGCAAAGCTTCTGCAGCGCGAAATCGCTGCAATCCTGGCGCTGGAGCTGCCCCAGGAGCGGCTGGTGACGGTCACCGGGGTGCGCGTATCCAATGACCTGGGGATTGCGTACATCCATGTCAGCGTGATGCTTGCCACCTCGGAGCACCGGCAAGCGGCCCTTGCCCAGCTTAAGGGGCAGGCCGCGCAGATACGTAAGGCGCTGGCGCAACGCATTCGGCATCAGATGCGCGCGATGCCCGAGCTGCGCTTCTTTCTGGACGAATCGCTCCATGAGGTATCCAAGATGGATACGCTGTTGGATACCATTCGTGCGGAGCGGGCGCAGCGCTCCGGGGAGTCATGACGCAAGGAGTCATGACGAAAACGGTGACCGTTTCGGGCCGCACAGCGCTGCCAGCTGATCTTGCTAATACCGTGCTGCTGGTTGACAAGCCCCGGGGCTGTTCCTCATTCGGCATCATCAAGCAGCTTCGCCGCCTCTTGCCGACGCGAAAGATTGGACATGCGGGCACGCTGGACCCTGCGGCCACCGGACTGCTTATCTGCCTCGTCGGTCGTCGCACGACGCGGCGCATGGAATCTTTCATGCGCCTGCCCAAGACCTATGTAGGCACGTTCCGGCTGGGGGAGGTGACGCCATCGCATGATGCGGAAACGCCCGTCACGGAGCGCAAGCGATGGGAGCACCTGTCGATGGATGACCTAGAGCGGGCTCGACAACAGTTTGTGGGTGCGATCAGGCAGCAGCCTCCGATGTATTCCGCGGTGAAGGTTCAGGGCGAGCGGCTATACAAGAAGGCCCGGCGGGGAGAGGTCGTAGCGCGCAAGTTCAATACGGTGCATGTGTACAACTTCGCGCTCACCGGCTGGAAAGGGGCAGACGTTGCGTTCAGGGTTCAGTGCAGCAAGGGCACGTACATTCGGGCGCTAGCCCACGACATGGGGCAGGCCTTGAAGGTGGGTGCACACCTGGTCGCGCTGCGTCGTACGGCCATCGGAGCGTACCATGTGCGCGATGCCTGGACCATGGATGCGTTGAAGCGGGCGCTCGAGGCCCGCCCGCAGGCATGATACGGGAATACGGGCTGAGCGCCGTAAAGCGGGATTCCCATGCCGTTGTGACGGTGGGCTCCTTCGATGGAGTACATGCGGGACACCAGGCGATTCTAGCGCATGTGATCGGACGTGCGCGTGCACAGGGTGCTTGCAGTACGTTGGTGACATTTGAGCCGCATCCGCGGCAGGTGCTGACCGGAAAGGCCCTGCCGGTATTGACGACGGTTGAGGAGAAGGTGGCGATCCTGGAAGCCTTGGGACTGGATCGGCTGATCATACTTGAATTCACGCGCACCTTTGCCGGCATGGAGCCGGAGCAGTACGTGCGGGACATTCTGGTGGGGCGCATCGGGCTGTGTGCGATCGCAGTAGGGCACGATCACGGGTTTGGGCGCGGCCGCCAGGGAGACGCAGCCCTGCTCCGACGCATGGGATTGGAGTTGGGTTTTGCGGTGGCGGTGGTGCCGCCAAAGCGGGTCGGGTCACGCGTGGTCAGCTCCCGCGCGATTCGGCAGCTCATCACGGAAGCGGGCGATGTGGCCAGTGCAGGTGTCATGCTCACGCGTGCCTACTCGATCGCAGGCACTGTTGTAAGGGGTGCGGGACGCGGTCGCACGATCGGTGTCCCGACGGCCAATCTCAAGGTGCAGGACACAGAAAAGGTCTTGCCCCGATGCGGCGTCTATGTGGTGCATGTCCTGGTGTGTGGAGAGACCTTTGGCGGCATGATGAACATTGGATACCGCCCCACGGTGGAGCGCGAAGGCCCACTACACCTGGAGGTTCACCTATTCGATTTCAGTGGAGATCTCTACGGGGAACAGGTCGCCGTACGTTTTTTGCGCCGCTTGCGCGACGAGCAAGCGTTCGCGTCGGTGCAAGCGCTCAAGGCGCAGCTTTCGCGGGACGCGCTCGAGAGCCGCGCTTTACTGACCCATATGGAACCAATGGCTGAGTCTACCGTATCAACAGGCTGATTCGCTTCGGTCCGCGGCTCGTGGCTGACTCTGGCCTTGGTCAGCGATAGGCGGGCGGGGGCGGGATCCTGGTAAGGCCGCATTGTAAGCCGCACGATGATTTCTAAAGAGCAGAAGGCCGAGCTGATCAAACAGTTCGGCAAGAACGAGCAGGACACCGGAACCTCGGAGGTTCAGATCGCGATCTTTTCTACGCGCATACGTGCGCTGACAGAGCACCTCAAGTCCAATCCGACGGATCACGCTACGCGGCGCGGCTTGCTGAAGCTCGTGGGCAAGAGGCGGCGTCTCCTAAACTACTTGATAGAAACTGACATAGAGCGGTACCGCGCGATCACGCGCGAACTTGGCATCCGCAAGTAGGTGTTCGGTCGGGTGGTTGTTTTTCTTTCTGCGTTGGGCGTGCGTAGCACGCCGCATTCAAACTGATAACTGATTTATGAATTCCAAAGCAAAAACTGTCCATATAGATTTTGGCCCTGACAAGGCGATGACGCTGGAGACGGGGCGTCTTGCGAAGCAGGCCAATGGCGCCGTAGTGGTGCGCATGGGCGACACGATGGTTTTGTGCACAGCGGTGCTGTCGCGGACGGTCAAGTCGGGTCAAAGCTTTTTCCCGCTCACAGTAGACTACCGCGAGAAGTTCGCGTCTGGCGGCAAGATTCCGGGAGGCTTCATCAAACGTGAAGGGCGCTCCAACGACAAGGAGATCCTGACATCCCGGCTGGTGGATCGGGCCATCAGGCCGCTGTTCCCCGATGGCTTTCGCAACGAAGTGCAGATCATCGGATCGGTGATCAGCGCGGACGATGAGAATGACGGCGACATGCTGATCGGCGTGGGCGCCTCGGCCGCGTTGATGTTGGCGGGTGCACCGTTTGATGGTCCAATTGCCGAGGTGCGCGTGGGCCGTGTAGAAGGCACCTTTGTCGTCAATCCGACACTGACGGAGACGGCGGAGAGCGACTTCAATCTGGTTGTGGCTGGCAAGTCGGATGCCATCGTGATGGTAGAGGGAGAGATGGCGGAGGTCTCGGAAGAGGATATGGTGGAGGCGCTCGCCGTGGCTCATGACGCCATCAAGGCTCTCTGTGCTGCGCAGCACGACCTTCTCGCGCAATGCCCGACGCCTGTGCCGTTCGCGTACACCTGCGATGTGCCGGAGGATGCGCTCATTGCAACTGTGCGCGATCTCATTGGACCGCGCGTAGAAGCGCACATTCGGGCGCCATACGAGAAGGCGGCCTTCTACGATGGCCTGCGCGAACTCAAAGAGGAAGCGGTCGCCGCGCTCGCCGACGAGGAGCTCGGTGTCAGGTCTGCGGATGTCGCAAATGCAGCCGGCATCGTTTCCAAGGATTGCATGCGTGAGATGGTGCTGTCCGAAGGGCGTCGTATTGATGGCCGCGGCCCTAAAGATGTCCGGCCCATATGGTGCGAAATAGGGTATTTGCCCCGCGTGCACGGATCAGCGGTTTTCACGCGCGGGGAGACGCAGGTCATTGCATCGGTTACGCTCGGCACCACGCGGGATGTGCAGGCCATCGATCAGGTCTTCAACCAGCAGGACAAGCGCTTTTTCCTGCACTACGAGTTTCCGCCTTTTTCTACGGGCGAAGCCAAGTTCTTGCGCGGAGCAAGCCGCCGCGAAATTGGCCATGGATTCCTGGCCGAGCGGGCCCTGGAGGGCATGGTGCCGAGTGCTGAAGCGTTTCCGTACACCATCCGCGTCAACACCGATGTGTTGGAGTCCAACGGATCCTCGTCTATGGCCAGTGTCTGCTCCGGGAGCTTGGCGCTCATGGACGCGGGTGTGCCGATGCGCGAAGCGGTCTCAGGCGTAGCGATGGGGATGATCTCCGATGGAACGCGGACCGCCATACTGACCGATATTCTGGGCACCGAGGACCACCTCGGCGATATGGATTTCAAGGTTACGGGCACGCGTACGGGCATCACGGCGTGCCAGATGGATATCAAGATCAGCGGCTTGTCGCAGGCGCTCTTGCTCGAGGCGCTGTATCAGGCGCGCGAGGCGCGCCATCATATCCTGGACTGCATGGATGCGGAGCTCCGTGCGCCGAGGCCGGACATGTCGCCGTACGCCCCGCGTCTGACGCAGATTACGATTGATGCCGACCAGATCGGGGCGCTCATAGGGCCTGGAGGCAAGGTCATCAAGGCCATTCAGGCGGACACAGGCACTTCTATTGATATCGAGGAACGCGATGGCCTAGGCTTTGTGACCGTGGCCGCTTCGCGGGCGGAGCAGGCGGACCAGGCGATAGAGGTGGTACGCGGCATCGTCACGGTGCCCGAGCCTGGGGAGCAGTACGAGGGCACGGTCAAGGCGGTTCTGGAGATTGGCGCCGTCGTGGAGATTCTTCCTGGCAAGGAAGGGCTGGTTCACATTTCCGAGCTGGATCATGGCTACATCAAGAGCGTGGCCGATGTGGTGCAGGTAGGCGACAAGATCGCGGTGCAGGTCATAGAGAGTCGTGATCGCGGAAAGCTGCGACTCAGCCGCAAGGCCACGCTTCCGCGTCCAGAGGGGCACGGAGAGTATCGGCGCTCACGCGGTGGCCCGCAGGGACGCGGACCGCGTTCTGGTCCGTCGCGCAGGGGTCCGCGCCCCGGTGGTTCCAGGCGGAGCGGTCCGCCTGGCCGTGGAGCGGGGCCAAGGGATCGAGGGGGCTACGGCGGGCGCCGGTAGCGGCTGTGTATACCAAGACGCTTCTTGACTCAGGCGTCCGTGTGATCACCGAGGCAGTGCCGACCGTTCGGTCCGTCGCTGTAGGGATATGGGTGCACACGGGAAGCCGTGACGAAGTGCCGATCCAGGCGGGAATCAGCCACTTCCTCGAACACATGGTGTTCAAGGGAACGCGGCGTCGGCGTATGCACCACATAGCGCGGCGCATGGAGTCCGTAGGCGGCTATCTCAATGCGTTCACCTCCAAGGAGTACACCTGTTTCGAGTCGCGGGCGCTGGATATCCATCTGGGCAGGGCGATCGAAACAGCAGCGGACCTAGTGACTGCACCCTTATTTCCTGAGAATGAGCTTGAGAAGGAAAAGAGTGTGGTGTTGGAGGAAATGAAGATGTACCAGGATGCACCGGAGGATTCGATCTTTGACCGTTTTGAGCGCATCGTGTATGCGGGCCATGCCTTCGGCCATCCGATCATCGGTCACCCGCACACTGTGGCGGCGTTGTCTCAGGCAGACCTTTTTGCGTATCTCAACCGCCGTTACACGCCCGAGCGCATTGTCGTGGCTGCGGCGGGCAACCTGGCGCACAACGCTGTCGTGCGCGCCGCGGAAAGAGCTTTCCGAGAGCTGCGTCCGGCTACCGGACCGGATCGGCGGGCATCCGTTGGGCGGTACATGCCGCAGCACTTCGAAGAGGCGCGCCCCATTCAGCAAGCCCATCTGGTGCTTGGACGGCGGGGCCTGAGCATCAGGCACCATCAGCGGTCTGCGATGAGCTTGCTCAGCACCATCCTTGGCGGCGGCATGTCGAGTCGACTGAATCAGAATATCCGCGAGAAGTACGGATTCTGCTATAATGTGTCCTCGTTCTTGAACATGCACTCGGACACGGGAGACTTTGGGATCTACATGGGCATGGATGCGGCGCACATCGATCGGGCAGAGAAGCTCATCATGCGGGAGTGTACGAAGCTGACAAGGCAACGGGTAAGTGCACGAACGTTGAGTCAGGCCAAATGTCAGTTGAAGGGCACCATCCTGCTCGGGCTGGAAAGCATGAGCAGCCGCATGTCGCGCATCGCGCGCCAAGAGCTCTTGCTTGGACGCTGCGTTACACTGGATGAGGTGCTGAAGGAGCTGGACGGCGTGGAATCCGCCGATGTCCAGCGTGTGGCTGAAGCGCTATTCGATCCCGCAGGGTTTTCGCGGGTGGTGCTTTTGCCAGAGGCCTAGAGTGTGGAGATTTGACTCCGGTCACGCAGCGGCCGCAGTACCACGACGTGCGTTGACACGCAGAAAGATGGCCATCAGCGCGGGCACAAGCAGGATCAGAATCGCGGTGGTTATCATGATGCCAACCCCGAGTGATGCTGCGAAGGGCACCAGGAATTGCGCCTGAATGGCCCGCTCCAGGATGAGCGGCGTGAAGCAAAGGAATGTGGTCACTGAGGTCAGAAAGATGGGCCTAAAGCGCCCCTTGGCGCCATCGATGATGGCGGCCTTCGCCGAAGCACCTGCGCGAAGCCGATGATCGATAAAGTCGATCATGACCAGCGAATCGTTCACAACGACACCGCTGAGACCAAAAAAGCCCATGAAAGATGCGGCACTAACCGCAACGCCCAGCACGAGGTGCCCCAGGACAAGTCCAATGAGTCCGAAAGGAATGATGGCCATCACAATAAATGGCTTCCGGTAGGACCGCAGCGGAATGGCCAGGAGCGCAAAGATTGCGAGCATCGCAAGCACAAAGCCGCGATATAGCGCATCCAGCGAATCCAGCTGCTGCTGCTGTTCGCCGCCGAAGGTATAGGTCAGCTCGGGGTTGGCAACAATCAGTTGCGCCAGGATCGTATTCTCAAGGATGTCATTTGCTCTTCCGCCCGAAATCACCGCTTCGTTCACATCCGCGGTTACTGTAACGACACGCTGCCGGTCCTGACGCCGGATCGCCGGGGCCGATGTGCCCATGGTCATCGATGCCACCTGACTGATCGGAACCTCCATTCCCGTGTTAGTGCGAATCAGGTATCTCTCGACATCCGTGATTGCCTTGCGCTCGCTTTCTGGCAGCCTGGCATAGACGCGCACCTCTTCCCGGTCTCGCTGCATCCGCAAAGCTTCGACGCCAAAAAAAGCTGCCCGCACCTGCTGCGCCATCTCTTCAACAGTGAGGCCAAGCGTCTGCGCCCTCGGTCTTAGCTCCAGCTGAATCTCTCCGACACCCGGCGTATGATCAGACCGGATGTCAAAGATGCCTGCCACGCCGCGGAGGCTGTCCACTACCGCGTCCGCAGTTTCCGCCAGGCGTGCCGGATCGGGGTGTGAAAGCACAACCGCTATAGGGCTGCCTAGATCTATGACTTCGCCGCTGAAGGCGATCCCCCGCACATATGGAAGGACCCCCACCGCTTCACGCCAGGCCTGCATCACCGCGATGGTGGACAGGTTCCGCTGCTGGGTACTCAAAAGCTTGAATTCGACCGTTGCAATGTTCGCCTGCGGATTCTGCGTGGGCGTAGGATCAAGTCCTCCGCCCTCCACCCGAGGCATCTGGCCGACCGTTATAGACGTGCCCGACAAGAGCGAAGGGGCGTCGGCCGGCCTCTGATGATCGAGGCTGTCCAAGACTCGCCGTCCCGCCGCTTCCAGTTCCATTGCCACCGCGTAGGTTCGCTCCGCTGGCGTGCCGTCCGGCATTTCAAGCGTAGCTGTGATGAAGTCGCCCTCCACGACATCGGCAAAGGTGGTTGGGAGTATGCCCGCTGGCAATAGAGAGAGGCAGAAAATGAGTAGTCCTATGGACGCGGCTACGATAACGCCTGGATAATCCGTTGCAAATCGCAACGCCCGGCGCAGTGGACCATCCAGAAACCAGTTCAGCCACCGGTCCACGAAACCTCGGGTATATGCAAAGAATCGGTCCACCAGATTGGTCGGTATCCAGTCCGGTCCGTGAAGATGGGACAAATGCCGGGGCAGAATAAAGAGCGATTCGGCCAGCGAAATCAGAAGCATGCTGATAATGATCACCGGCAGCGCGGTCCATACTTCTCCGATTCCCCCCGGGATAAAAAGCAGTGGCGTGAACGCAGCCACCGAGGTAAGAACCGCGAACGTAAGCGCGTTCTTGATCCGCTTGGCTCCCCGGACCGCGGCAAGGACGCCCGGCACTCCCTGCATGCGCTCGTAGTGGATGTGTTCGGCCACGACAATGGCATCGTCGACTATGATGCCGATAGCCAATACGAATGCAAAGAGCGAGATGGTGTTTATTGCGAGGTCCAGCGTGAGCATCACGGCCAAGGCCCCAACGCCGGAGGTTACAAGGCCGATGACAACCCATAATGCGAGCCGTATTTCCAGAAACAGGGCTAGCGAGATGAACACCAGCAAAAGACCCAGCAGCCCGTTCCGGACCAGGAGGTTGACCCGCTCCGAATAGGTCTGAGAGTCGTCGTTCCAGACAGTGACTGAAACGTTCTCGGGCAGGGAAGGGATGATCACACTCTCGAGGTGTTCGTGAACAGCCCGGGCGATGTTCATCACCTGCTCGCCATCAGCCCGGTACACTTCCACAAACAACGCCGCCTGACCCTGATGCCGAATGATCAGGTCTGTCTGCCGAAACGTGTCGCGAACATCGGCAACTTCCCCAAGGCGTACCACAGTTCCATCAATCCGCGCGATAACGGGGATTTCCTCAAAGTCGTGCTGATCATAACGCTGCCCAACCGTGCGGACGCGTACTTCGGCGTCACGTGTATCGATGCTGCCCGCCGACAGGTCAAGTGAACTGCGACGGATCGCGTGCGCGATATCTTCAAGTGTCAGGCCGAGGGCGCGCAAACGCACCAGCGGTACTTCAACGGAAACCTCGTAGTCTTTCGCACCGGTAGTCTCGACCCGGGATATTTCGGACAGTGATTCCAGCTCGTCCTCTACCTGTTTGGCCAACTCCTTCAAGGAACGCTCCGGGATATCGCCCGAGATTATTAGGCGGATCATGCTGGTGCTGTTGTCCATCTCCCGGAACTGGGGACGCTCGGCTCCACCGGGAAAGGACTGTATGCGCCGGACCGCAGTCTGGACTTCGTCCATGGCCTCGCCAATATCCGTGCCGGTCTTCAATTCTACCCTCACTGAGGCCAGCTCTGGAGACGCCAATGACTTGACAGACTTGACGCTCTCCAGTGCTTCAACCTGCTCCTCGATCTTGACAATGATTGACTCTTCCACTTCTGTGGGCACCGCACCTGGATAGACCACGGATACTTCAATGGTGTTGAAGGGCACCGTAGGCCAGGCTTCCCGCTCCAAGCCGCCGAGCGCGACGAGGCCGGCGGCTATAATGCCAAACATCAGCAGGTTGGCGGCAACACGGTTGTTCGCCATGTAGGCGATAGGTCCACGCAGCTCGTCCTGAAATGCGTCGTCCCTGTTCATCGGACGCTAATGGTGGTTGAGCGGATGATCAGCATGGTGGCTGCCTGCGTAGTCAGCATGTAGTCTGAGGTGCTACGCGTAAGGGGTGCGTGGCCTGCTGCGGCAATTGGTAACCGAATTGCACTGGGGCTGCGGCGGATCGCGCTGCAGGCCGCTCTGGCATCCTGCGATGCGCCGCTAATCCCATGCCCGAACCAGGCGCAGCCTCATCGGCCGTGTCTTTCCGCCGGGACCCGAGCCAGGCGGGTAGATTTGGGATAGTAAAATTCGATTCGCGAATCACGGGTCGTGTCACTGATACGAGCTCACGTTTCATCCTCGCCTGTGCTTGGCAAAAACGCGTGTGATCCTTGTCGTGGCGCTCATGGTTCGCCTTCCGTGCTCGTCCGAACCGGCATGCCTTCGACTGCCACCTGAATGCCACCGATGATTACGGATTGGCCTGCCTCGAGCGCGCCGGTCAGAAAAACTTCGTCATCCGAACGCTGCAGAACGCGCACGGGAATGATGCTCACCGTATCGTTGTGTACCACCCAGAGCTCGTTACCAGTTCTTAGCGCCGCCCTGCGCACTCTGAAATACGGGCCCGGAGCGCGACCGTCGATCAGGACTTCCACGAACTTGCCCACTAGGAGGGGCGTGCTGCCGTAATTGGTGCCCTGTGTGCCCAAGGGAAGGTGCGCACCGCCTGTGAACGGATCCGGCACACGCACGACCACCTCGATTGTGCGCGTTTCCTTGTCAAGTGCTGCCTTGGCCCTGTCTACATAGCCGTCCCATGCGAAGCGATCATCGCCGAAATCTGCTATAACGCGGGCGGGCACGCGTCGAGACGCGTTGCCGGCGCTGAGTGTCCAAAGGCCTGGGATGAGCGCAGCACTAGCATCGGCAAGCGGAGCCACTATTTCCACGGCATCTGTCGCATACAGACGCCCCACGCTGTGGGCTGACATCACGTATTGACCCACATCTACGAACTCCTCCAGCACGGCGGCGTCGAATGGGGCACGGACCTCAGTGCGCGCGAGGGCCAACTCTGCCTCTTGGAGCAGTGCGCGGTCTCTGGCCAGCGCGGCTCTGGCGGCCTCCAGCTGCGGTTCCCAAGAGGCCAACGGAGCGGGGTTTTCCGCCCATTCGCCGCTGGTTTCCAGACGTTTGAACTGTTCATACTGATCACGAGCGATTTGCGCCTCTGCCGCAACCCGCAACAACTCAACCTCTTGGCTGGCCACGCTGGCACGCGCCTGCTCCACCTTGTTCTGGTAATCGGAATCGTCGATGCGAAAGAGCGGTTGCCCCGCATGAACTCGCCCCCCGCTTTGGAAATCTGATGCCACCCACACGACTCTGCCCGCGACTTCCGCCGTAACGTCAACTTCAGCGCGTGGGCGAACGGTGCCTGCTCCGTAAACAGGGATGGCTCCTTTTCCCGCTGCGACCGTCGTCGTGGTGACGAAAGGAATACGTGTCGGGACAGTCCGTCGGGCAGGCTCGGACCTGAGTGCAACCAAGGTCACAGCTACGACAGAACACCCGCCGAGTATGGCGCTAGCCAAAATGAAGCTGCGTTTTCTGCTCATGGTTCCCATTTGTGCCGCCTCATCGTTTACTCAGCACTTTCCAACGGTGTCGGGTTGGTGTCGGATTTTGAAATGATGTTCGAAATGCAGCCTGCGCAGCCGTCATTATGACTGCAAGTTGCCCATGTAGCAGCGGTGGTTAAGGCCTGAGGCGACCCGTGCCACGCCAAAGCTAAGGAATAACCACATAACGGCTTCGGCTGTTTGCCGACTTAGAGGAATCAGCTACATGATGGACATCCGCTGAATCGCAGTGCATGTGTCGCGTCCTTGCGCTTGCAAGATCTATACTGGGCCCTATCGGAGCCATTGCTGCGCATGTTGGGGTCAGTCCGCTGCGCTGTTCAGGTACTTGGCAAGGCGGCGCAAGCACCGCGCCTCTTGGAGCGCTCACGGTGCGCCTGCGTGCGGCCACTATGCAGGACCGCATTGCCACTAGTGAGCGCTGAACATGATTCCCTATATTAGCTTAGCCGATGCAAGTGCTTGGGCAGGCAGTACGGATTCATCCAACTGCCCAGGATCGCAAGGGCTGAGCGGTACGGCTCAGTCCGGGCAGAGTATATTAATGCCGATAAGCGTCAGGCCCTGCGCGATTTCAGTCTGGGTCGAAGGCATGGTGCCACTTAAGCGGACTCGCCTACCACTGCATCAGCGACCAGTACTGCGGTACTCTGAATGCAGTCTCCAGCGGAGCGCCATGGGACTCTCGGGGTATTGCGTAGCCAGGCAGCACATTGTGGGCACCGGCAAACAAGGTTGCAACCATACTGTCCACAAGTTCGATGTGACTCGGTGGTGCTTCAACGATTCGACGACAGTTCCCAGCGTGGGCTCCGGATTTTTCGTGGAGCAACCACTGGGGGTGCTCCGCAATGCTGCCGGTGCCGACCGTGGCATTTTGTCCCAATAGCCTTTACCGTTGACGACTGATGATGGGTTCGCTTCCACCGTTTCCTGAGGGCTGGTACTTTGTCGCTAGCCGCCAGTCCATCCTTAAGAAGAAGCTGATACAGAAGACGTGGATGGGCGAAGAAATTGTCGCATGGTGCGACGATGATGGCCAAATCTGCGTAAGCAGTGCGATATGCCCGCATTTAGGGTCCAACCTTGGACCGGGCTCTGGTGCTGTGGTGCATGATGGGTGCCTCGTATGCCCGTTTCACGGCTACGCATTCGCGGTCGATGGCAACTGTGTTGCCACGCCCTATGCTCCTCCACCCAAGGCCACGCGTCTGAAGGTATTTGAAACCAGGGAAGTCCTTGGCATAGTCTTCGCGTGGTGGGGCATCGATGGGCGTCCGCCGCAATGGCACTTTCCAGAAGATCCCGAGACGGGTCCCGAATGGAGCAGGCTAAGATTCCAGACCATTCGATTCAAGGGACACCCTCAGGAAACGACCGAGAACGCTGTAGATCTGGCACATCTGCGGTACGTTCATGGCTTCCATAACGTTAGCCGCGCGGATCCCCTGGTTGTGAATGGCGCCTTCCTTGTCAGCAATTTCAACTTCAAGCGCACCCAGCGTATCGCAAAGGTGGTGAACATCGACTTTGACATCGCCGCGCGTACGGATATCTATGGTCTCGGCTATTCGCTCGTAGAGATTCATGAGCGCTCCATTGAGATGCGCGCGCGGTTATGGGTGCTTGCCACACCTGTCGACGGCACGGTCATTGACCTGGTGCTGGTCAGCCAGGTGCGGGAGATACGCAAGCCGAAGCGGCCCATTGTCGGTATAGGATTTCTTCCGCTGCGTGTCCGCCACAGGATCATGAACAAATTCCTGGTGAGCATTCAAAGACAAGAAGTGATGCAGGATGTGGACATATGGGAGCACAAACGCTACGTGGCTCGTCCAAGACTGTGTCGGTCCGATGGGGAGATCGGCAGGTTCCGGCGTTATTGCAAACAGTTCTACTTGCCTGATTCCGGCTACAACGCCTAACCTGCGCTGCGCTCGGGTGGTCGTAATGTCCACACTTCAAATTGCAGCGCGCGCTATCTCACAAGGCAGCCGGGTCGTACAGGCTTTTCCCCACAGGCGTACGGCAAGTGGACCTTACGTGCGCCTGTGGGATACGAACGCTTGTTTTCCTCAGTTGTGCTGCTAAGCGCTTGTTCGTCGGGGCCTATAAGACTATTCCCGGTTTGCGTCGCGGCTGTGGGCATGGGCGCAGATGATTGTTGTGCGTTCAGAGAAGCGTCAGCAGCGTACGGCCAGGATCCTCAGATACCCACGAGATGCCCAAGCCGCCTGCGGAGGGTGATCGCGGCAGTATGTCAGATCTGGCGTCGTTTCGCACTGCACACCTTGCCCTACAGCTGCAACTTTGCTTCGCTCCCTGTCAACTCAGTACCTGTTGGGCCACAGCTTGAGTGAAGGCGAAATTGCTGCATCAGCGGAGCGGCCAGGCACATGCCGCCTCCAGGGATTGCCAGCAGCTAATCTTCAAGGTGCGAGAATGCGAGAAATCGCAAATGGGAAACAGCGTGGCAATCTGCTTGGTGCTGCCCGTTGTTGCCGAACCCGTATGCAAGCTTGGAGGCCGAAGCCATTCCGTCCAGCAGCCGGCTGGCATCACCCTCTCTGTTCAGCCATGTTCTGCTTCTTATATTCCAAGGGTGGCGCAATTGGGAGAGGCGCGTTCTGGCCTGCATCATGTGCGCCAGGCGACCGCGTGCGGCTGGATCAGAGCGGTCAATTTGAGCGAGTTACAGAAATAGGGATGGATTGAGCCGGCAAGGCATCCCTGTTTGCGGACGGTTGATTTTGGCCAACATTTTGTCCACACAATTCGGTACTTTACCTGCGCGGGAACAGGCTGTAGCTTAGGAGTGCGTCGCTTGTTGATCAACTGCTAAGAGGCTTGGTTCAGGCTGTGTTCGATGCTGCCAGGCAGCTAGGTGCACTGCGTCCGTCTGATGATGCGGAAGTGGTTCAGCAACTGAGCATGTGCCGTGTGCAGCTACTGGTCAAGTCAAGCGTGATTGCGAGCAAAACAGTGACAAGCAATCACACCACAGGGTATTTGCCAATGCGGTGCGTCGGCTACGTGTTGAACCGGACCACTGAATTGGTGCGCAGGTTCGTCCCGTCCAATGCGCACAACACAGGTTGTACTGTTCACCAATGATAGCATGTCCATGTTTCCCCCAATACGTATTGCCGAAGAGCTGATTCTCCTCATGCTGGACGAACGCAGCGGCTATCTGGATATGGTGCCGAACTGGGACTTTTCCTGCACGATAGCAGGCGCCGTACTGGCTGATCTCGCTCTGGAGAATCGCATCGACACGGACCTGGAGCAGCTGATACTGGTGGATCCCAGTCCGACCGGAGACACTCTGCTTGATACAATACTACAGGAGATAGCTGCGTCCGAAGAGGCCTCAGATACCCAATTCTGGATTGAGCGGAATGCGAGCCGGTCCGATGATATCGTGATGACCGCGCTCGACCGTCTGGTTGACAGGAATATCCTCGACTACGAGCCAGGGGGTTTCTGGGGACTTTCACGCTCGGTCATGCGGTCGGGAACCTATCCGACTTCCGACCTGAAGACTCGCAAGGAAGCCAAAGCAAGGGTTCTGAACGTCATCTTGAACGACACTATCCCGGACCCGCGCGATGCTATACTCATTGCCTTGATGCATACGGCGGGCGGATTCAAAAAAATGCTTGAGCATGAAGATTACGAGGAGAGGCTTGAATGGATCGAGACGATCACTAAGCTGGAGCTGATAGGGCGCACGGTTGCCGGCGCGGTGAAGAACAGCGCCATCGCGCCCAGAACGCGCCGATTTTTACAAACCAAGCCAATCCCACGGCTCCGTATCACTGAGATCTTGCGCCAGCGTGACTTTTTCATCGGCAACATTGCCAAGGCGATGTGCGGGATCTACCAGACGCACGGGCCGGTTGTTAAGATTCCCATGAAGATGGGCAAGGCAAAGGCCGTCGCCTTAATCGGGCCGGGAATCAATCGGTGGGTCAACAAGCACGGACGTTTTTACCTCCGGTCAAAAGATTACATCGAGAAGTTCGAGCAAGCGTTCGGTGCATCCAAAACGCTGCCGGGCCTGGATGGTGCGGAGCACCACAAGATGCGAAAGGCACTACGGCATGTGTATTCCCGCACTGCCTTGGCAGATCGGCTCCCGGAAATGATTGATCTCTGCAGACGGTCACTGGGCCAGTGGAAGAAGGGTGATGTGTTTGGTGCGACTGAAATGTTTCAGAATCATATCAGCAGTCAGGTGTCGCACCTTTCCATAGGTGTCGACTGCAGTCATTACGTGGACGAATTGCTGAAGTATCAGCACCGTGCGCTGACCGTACACGTTCAGGGGGCGATGCCGAAGTTTATGCTTTCAACGCCCAAAATGAGGCGTTACAGACAGCGTGTTGTTGAGCTCAAAGAGGCGATAAGTGCATCGCACACGCCGGCGCAGAGGAAGGGAAAAACAATGGATATTCCCGACGCTATTCTGGCGCTCCACAAGAATGATCCGATGTTTATGCCGGAAACCGACATGACCTTTCCCTTTGTCGCGTCCATGGTTGCAAGCATCTATCTTGGAAGTGCGCTGAGCTTTGCAATCTTTTGTCTGGTCAACCACCCGGACGTTTACGAGAGAGTCCACCGTGAAGCCTCCTTGCTATTCAGTAACGGACGATTGCCAGAAGCCAAGGACTTTAACTTGGCCAGCATCGATGTTGCGCACCGGGCCTGCCTGGAGGCCCAGCGACTGTACCCGGTGATTCCATGGCAGCTGAGAACGGTGATGAACCAGTGCACGGTCAGCGGTTTCGAAATACCCGTTCATACGCGGTTGCTCATTTGCCAGACCGCCCCCCACTATATGGAGGACCTGTTTGAGAATCCGAGTGCGTTCGACATAGACAGGTACCTTCCAGATCGGGCCGAGCATACGGTGCCGGGTGCCTACGCGCCCTATGGGTTGGGGACGCACACCTGCCTCGGAAACCGGTGGGTGGAACTCCAGATGGCGGTGAATCTTCTTCTGATTGTATACCATCTGAAGCTGGAGATGGCGTCTGAAAAATACAAGCTCCGCATCAATCCATTTCCGACTTGCGCCCCGGATAAGAAGCTGAAGCTTCGTGTCGCTGAAGTAACGAATCCCGTCTGAGATCCGAATCGGTTGCGGGCACCATCCCCGGTCTTACGGCGGAAAGATCGCTCTGCATCTGCGCCTGGTCAATTGACCTCGCCGCAGATGCCTTTGGTACGGATGACGCCAGCAATCTGCGCCTGGTTTCACCAGGAGGGCAACACAGAGCACACGTCCAGCAGCATATTGCTGTCTCGTTTCAAGTCCTCGTCATGCAAATGACTGCGTCCTCGGTGTGCTGCTTCCTTGGGCGCGTGTGCAAGCCCAGGTTCAGGATGCGGTCACGCTTTCCCTGCTGGAGGCGGTCCAGATGGCCTTGCACAACAACTACGCTCTGTAGATAGGTCGGCTGGATGTGGCGGAAGCGCAGCAATCCGTGTGCGACCGCGCCCCGATTCTGTATCCGCAGGTCAAGGTTCGAAGCAAATGCACACGCAATCTCAGGACAGCCAACCCTTGTCCGGGTTAGCCGGACGCTTACCTTGCGGCGGTGTACGACAATCTCATCGCGCATGGTACGGCGAGAGCAGCTTTGGGACTGGACATGAGTAGGCAATTAGATAGCAGTGTCCCCTCCGATCCATAGCTTCTTATACCTGTGCCGGGCACAGCAGTACTGCTGTGAACCGCCTTGCGGCGGACCATCCGGCGCTGTGCGCTGCTGGTTCGGGCATCGATGCTGCCGTACTGACCACATTTGTAGAGCCATTTCAGCAGCAGCCAATGTATCCGAACCGGCAAGTTGCCAGTGGGCATGGCGATGCACCGCATCGCGCCGGTGGAAATTGTGCTTGGACAGCTAAAAACACGCGGCAAGAGCATTGGTAGGAGGGGCGCGGGTTTCATCAAGCGGCCACTCTGCCAGATCCGAATGCAGTCTGAGAAGAATATGCAAATCTTGGGTACTTTGTTATACAGCGGCGTATCTTTCGCATGACCTTCAAGGCGACCGCCGAGCGATCGCCGAGGCGAGGCGAGGGCGTCGCGGAAGGTTCGGTGACGAAGCGCATCTGGATGCAGCTTCTTTATTCTAATCTAAATGGTAAGCGAGTTATGGAACAGCGAAGATTGTGGTGGCGAGCGAAAACAGCTTGGCGTGTGGGACTAATCGCGCTGGCAACGCTGTTGGGGACAACAGTGACGCAGGCGCAGTTGCACACGGTAACTGGTACGGTGGTCGCCGCTGAGGACAATGAGCCGCTGATCAGCGTGAACATCGTAGAGATGGGCACGCTCAACGGCACGGCTTCGGATGTGGATGGCACGTACGCCTTGGCAGTATCAAATTCTGATGCGATCCTGGTGTTCTCCTTTATCGGATACGTCAGCCAGAACGTGGCGATCAATCAGCGGGCGGAAATCAACGTATCCCTGGCAGAGGATACCGAGCTTCTGGAAGAGGTGGTGGTCACTGCCGGTGGTATTGAGCGCAAAGAACGGGCGCTCGGATATTCGGTGACCGAGGTGAGTGGCGAGGACCTGCGCGAATCGCGGGAAATCAATCTGGCCAACTCTCTGGCAGGCAAGATTGCAGGTGTGCAGGTCACCAAGCCCGCCACAGGCCCGGCCGGCTCAAGCCGGGTCATCATCCGCGGTGTTTCATCCTTGGGCGAAGACAGTCAGCCGCTCTATGTGGTCGATGGCATACCCATTGATAATACTACGCTGGGTAGTGCCGGCATGTGGGGCGGAAGCGACGGGGGCGATGGTATTTCCAGCATGAACCCGGACGACATCGAAAACATATCGGTCTTGAAGGGGCCGTCCGCCGCTGCGCTGTACGGGACGCGCGCCAAAAACGGTGTAGTGCTTATTACAACCAAGAAGGCCACGCCGGGCTTGGGCTTAGGCGTGGAATTCAGCAGCAACACCACTTTTGAAGAGGTGCTAGTCAGTACCGACTGGCAGGACATCTACGGCCAGGGTACGCGTGGTGAGAAGCCATCGTCTGCAGAGGACGCGCTCAACACAGCAGACTTTGCCTGGGGCGCTCCACTCGACGGAAAGAAGGTCGTCAGCTGGGATGACACGATGCAGCCGTATTCAAGAGCGGCGGATGCTGTGAAGAGCTTCTACAACACGGGCGTGACTTCGGTCAACAGCCTTGCGCTGACCACTGCTACACAGACTTCGTCGCTGCGTATGGGCTTTTCCCACCTCAACAATGAAGGGATCAGCCCCAATTCCGGCGTGGTTCGCACATCGTTCTCCATTCGTGGAACCTCGGACTTTGGATCGCGCCTGAGCGCAGATGCCAAAATAAACTTCGTACGCGAGGACGTGAAAAACAGGCCGCGCCTGTCGGATTCACCGGGCAATGCCAATTACTCGGTCTATCAGATGGCACCAAACATCGATGTGACGACAATGGAATGCCCACCGGAAGACGAGGCCTGTACGGAGCCGGGCACTGATGTGGACGGCTCGGAGCTGCACCGCGGACTCTTTGGCAGCATCTATATGCAAAATCCCTACTGGGCTGCCCATCAGTTTACCAATGCAGACGAAGATCGCCGGATCATCGGCTTTGCGTTGCTGACCTACGAATTCACGGATTGGCTCTCGCTTATGGGTCGTGTGGGCGGCGACACCTATACCACGCGGCGCACCAGTATTACACCTTGGGGCACGGCATACAGTCGGCTCGGAGGCCAGTCTGAAACCGAATACCGCATCACGGAAATCAACACGGATTTCCTGATAAACATGCAGCAGGAAATAACGCCGGACATTGGCGTACAGGCCACCTTCGGCGGCAATATCCTGTTCCGCGAAAACGAGACCCTGAGCCTGAGCGGCGGCGGCGGCTTTAATGTGCCTGGACTGGAGGTGGTCACCAACCAGAACACTCGGTCGCATGGGTACGGTATCAACGAGAAGCAGATCAACTCGCTGTTCGGCTCTGCGGAATTTTCCTACTTGGATTACCTGTTCGTTACGGTGACTGCTCGCAATGACTGGTCCAGCACGTTGCCCATCGACAACAATTCGTACTTCTACCCATCGATCAGCGGGAGCTTCGTGTTTTCGGATGCCTTTGAAGTGCCTGCATGGCTGAGCTTTGGAAAACTGCGGGCCTCATGGGCAGAAGTCGGCGGCGACACGAATCCGTACAGCCTCGCGCTGACCTATGCGCTCTACGGCAGCCACTTGGGGCAGCCCCGTGGCGGGGTCGCCCAGGGTCGCATTCCGCTTGCCGCTTTGAAGCCCTCGTCCAACATAGGGGTTGAGGCGGGCTTTGACATCCGGTTCCTGGGCAATCGGTTCGGGATCGACTTCACCTACTACACCCAAAGCGCGATCAATCAGATTCTGTCCACGACGATTTCCAGTGCTTCGGGCTTTGGCAGCCAGACAATCAATGCCGGTGAGATCAAAAACTCAGGCATTGAGGTGCTGCTCTCCACTACGCCGTATCGCGCCGGGGACTGGCGTTGGGACTTTGACGTCAACGTGTCTCGCAACCAGAACGAAGTTGTGGAGCTTGTGGAAGGACAAACTTCTTTGACACTGGGCGAGAGCCGTCATCGCGGCAATTTTGTCACCGCGGAAGTCGGAGAGGCGTATGGTACCATCAAGGGGCGCAAGTATCTCCGCCAGAACGTACCAGCCGGCGGTTCCGATTGCGATGCCACAGGGCCCATCGTGCATGATGCGGATGGTCTTCCAATGCGCACGGCGGACCTCTGTGTCGTTGGCAACGGGACGCCGGATATGATCGGAGGCATTGGCAACGCGCTTCGCTGGCGCAATCTCAGGCTGAATATGCTCTTCGACATGCGCTTTGGTGGTGACATCTTTTCGGTTACCAACAGTGCTGCGTACGACAACGGCTTGCACAAGAACACGTTGCAGGGCCGTGAAAACGCGACGGAGGACCGTAAACAGGGGTACATCGTGGGCGACGGCGTGGATCAGGATGGCAATCCGAACACCGTGCAGGCCGACCCCCAGGACTACTGGGGCCGGATCGGCGGCGGATATATCGCCGAGGAGTTTGTCTACGACGCAAGCTTCGTAAAGCTGCGCGAATTGCAGCTTAGCTACCGCCTGCCGCCGCGCGTGCTCGCGCGCACACCGATCAAGGTGGCTACTGTGTCGCTGGTGGCAAGGAATCTCTGGCTTCTGTACAGCAAGGTGGACAACATCGATCCGGAATCAATCTTCAATAACACACATACAGGAATTGGCCTGGAGCACAGCGGCGTGCCGCATGTGCGAAGCGTTGGGTTCAACCTTAATGTGCGGCTATAACGGGCGCTTCATGAGAAGCGACAATCACAATCCCGAAATGCGAAAGCGAAAACACATGAAAACGAAAATACTGGGATGCGCCGCACTTGTACTGTGCCTGTTGGCGCTTCCATCCTGCGATGCCGGCTTTGAGGAACTCAACGTCAATCCGACGCAGGCTTCGCAGATAGATCCCAACTTCAAGATCACCAACATACAGGTGAACATTTCAGGGCAGCGCTATGAGAACTGGCGCACGAACCTGATTTACAGCTCGGTAATGATCCAGCATTTTGCTACGCTCCCAGGATACTGGGCTGGCGACAAGTATGGCTATATAGCCTCGTACTCGGCCGCCATGTGGGATCGTTACTATCCGAACATTTCCAGACAGATTGAGGATCTCCTGGTCCAATGCTCCGAAGATCCGGACATGGCGAACATCTGTCATATCACGCAGGTCCTTCGCGTGATTATGTACCACCGCCTTACGGATCTGTATGGGGATGTACCGTACTCCGAAGCAGGAAAGGGCTTCTTGGAGGGCATCACCAAGCCAAAGTATGATCGTCAGTCCGATATTTACGCCGACATGCTGGCGAGGCTGGAGGCTGCAGGTACGGGCCTTAACGCTGCCGCATCAACGGCCGGTGCCGGTGACGTGATGTACCAGGGTGATGTAGAACAGTGGCGCAAGCTGGCTTACTCCCTGATGCTGCGGCTAGGCATGCGCATGGTGAAGGCGGACCCTGCAGGGGCGCAGAGCTGGGTGCAAAAGGCTATTGCTGGCGGCACGATGGAAAGCAACGGTGACATTGCCTACGTCCCGCACAACGATCCTACCGGGTGGCGCAACGGCAACGGGCAGGTGTTCTCCGCCGATGGCAATCCGCGGCTGTCTAAGACTTTTGTGGACTGGATGGTGACCCATGGTGACCCGCGCCTGTACATCTACGGCACGACGCCCGTGGCCGGCGCGGATCCTGTAGGTATGCCGAACGGCAAGGTTGCTGGTGGCTCTGATGCAGATCATGGCATCGAGAACGATCCTAGTTGGGTTACCTGCGACACGGGCGCCACGCCATGCGGCATGGATGTCTACATGGTGCCCAACTCCTTCATCAAGGGTCAGGATGATCCGATGTTCTTTATGACGTATGCCGAGGTTGAATTCCTCAAGGCGGAAGCCGCTATTCGCGGCTGGTATTCTGGCGACGCAGCCACACACTATGAGAACGGCGTGCGCGCAGCGATGGAGTACCTGGTCATGTATGACGCCAATGCGGCAATACCGGCGGCGGACATTGACGCGTATCTCGCAGCCAATCCATACGATCCTGCCAATGGCATGGAGCAGGTGAACACACAGCTTTGGGCCGCCGTCCTGCTCAATGAGTACGAGGCCTATGCCAACTGGCGCCGAACCGGATATCCGAACCTAACGCCCGTGAATTACCCGGGCAACGTGACCGGCGGTACCATTCCGCGCCGCATGCGTTACCGCGAGGCGGAGCAGGTATCCAACCCCGAAAATTACAACGCTGCTATCGCCAGTCAGGGGCCAGACGAGCTGACTACGCGCGTCTGGTGGGACAAGTAGCGTAGGTAGCATTCAGCAGCACAACGGGGGCGTCTGCAGTTGCGGGCGCCCCCGTTTGGTATGAACCAATGTGCTCCAATGGCGCTTTGGGGCTTTTACCCGCAGCGCCGTGTGCGAGGGCGCACCACTGCCTGAGATTATCGGATGCCTGATGATCACAATCGTTGGCGCATGCCGGGAGGCGGTTGTGGAGCGAAGCGAAATCCAACGAAGGGAGGTGCCGCTGCGTACCGATTCTGTATTACGCGCGCGATCGGGCGCAAGTGAAGGCGTACACTGCGTATGAGGCGCAGTCGGGACTTACTAAGAAGAAGTTCACGCACTACGAAGAAGAGACGGGGCGCTGGTACCAGCACGTAGCGTTGGAGCAGGCCTCCAATGCAAGCAGTGCAGGAGAGGAACGGGTTATTGGCAACAGACCTGTGATTTCCAGCCTGGGATGGCGCTGGTCGCAGCATACATTCGACGCGCGCCTGGCTGAGAATCCTCACCTGATCTACTGGACGCGTACGGGGCGGTCGCGGTTCAAGCTCTATATGGAAGTGTACAGAGGCCGGTCTATTGGAAATCTTTGGACTGACATCAAGTACCTGGCCTCCAACGATTCAGAGCGAACGGGATATCCCACAAAGCCGTTGGTACTCCTAGACCGCATTATCAGGGCGTCGAGCGACGAAGGGGACATGGTGTTTGATCCATTCTGTGGCTGCGCCACCACGCTGGTCGCTGCGGACAGGTTGCAGCGCAAATGGATCTGCATAGGCATCTCGCCCAAGGCAGTAGAACGGGTAGTGGACCGGGTGAAGGCCGATCAGGGCTGCTCAAGGCCATCATTTCCCGAAATGATCTGCGCAGCGAACGGACCAAGGCAAGATCAGGCTTTACAATCATCCCGAGAACCGCAATCCTTGTTCGGTAAGCAGGGTGGGCGATGCAATGGCTGCAGGCGTGATTTTCCAAGGGATATCCTCCATGTAGACCACAGAGTCGCAAGATCAAAAGGCGGCACAGACCACATTAAAAACTTGCAGCTGCTTTGCCCTACATGCAACAGCAAGAAGGGCACCGAGAGCCACGAGTACCTGATGAGAGTTCTGGAAAGGGAACGGACGCACTATCCATACGCATAGATTGCTGACGGCACGCGTTTCGAAGAATCTTCGAATCGAAGCACCTTCAAACCCGATGGTGCTTCCCGACTAGGGGCGCGGCATGGGTACGGATTTGCGCCGCAGGTTTCCGGATCAAACAGCAGAATCAGTGCATGGCCTGATGACGCCGCGCGTGATGATACCGCTACGCTACTGGTGCGGGTGAACGCTGCGAGATGTCTCTGCGGCTACGTACCAGGCGTACCTGATTGAGATCTGCATTAGACGCGCCGCTCGATCCCGGACATGCCCACCGTGCAGCCTAAAGCGTAAAGTCGAAGCGGATAGATCGCTCCACAGACTGGCCCGTGACCTCGTCGATGACGCGTACCGTAATATTGATCGGCTCGCTTCTGTCCCATGTGCTGAGGTCCAAGCTGATGTACTCCTTGGCAGTGCGCAGCATCCCGCTGTGACTGGAGGCCACGGCGAGCGGATTGCGGTTTTGGTTTTTGACACTTTCAACCCGATACTCCAAGGAGTAGTGCACCGCATCGTTCTCACCAAAAGTCAGGTGGTACACTTCAAAGTACAGCGCTACAGGCGTGGTCGGCGTCAGTGCAGCGAAGGGGTACACGGCGGCCTCTTCAAAGGTTGCTTCTGGCGGCATCGACAGCGGCTTGATGTCGCTCATCTCCAGAGTGAATGGGTCCGCCTGCAGTGCGGCGAGGGAGTCAAGACTGTGTGTGCCCATCTTCAGCGTCGCTCCCGCGCTGACATTTCCATCGTCTTCGAGGTAAGCCCATCGTTGATCCCACTGCATGGCAAGATGGATCATCGGCGATGCTGAGGCCAAAGACCAGGTCTGAGTGCGGAGCCTGCGGCCATGCGTCGCGACAAAGTGATGTGTATCAATGGCCTCTGTAGCAAATCGTGTGTTTCGCCGGGCTACGGCGAAGGTGATAAGGTAGCGACTGGTGGGCTTGTGTCCTTCGCCCTCCAGTCGGCGAACCAGGTGCCTGGTCGGTGTCAAGTCGTCGGCCGAAAGGCCCCAATAGACTTCCACGCGCGTCTGGCCATCCGGCGCAAGAAACCGCGCCCATCGCAGGGCGGGCGTAAGTGGCAAGGCCCCGTGCAGCGCGTTTGTGTACGCGACAGGGATGATATGCTTGCGGTTTTCCTCATAAAAGTCATCATCCAGACGCATCTTGTTCAGCGTCCTTCGAGCAAATTGGTACGGGCTGGTACCTGTACCGCCGGGCACGGTGACGTAGCTGTTGAGCGCATCGTAGGTCGTTCCGTAGTGAGGATGGGCCAGGGCGAGCTGCGCGAACACCTCTTCCATGATGGGAATAAGCAGCATGACTCGGCGCCGGCTGGCGATGAGCTCGCGCGGGATCAGGTCTTCGGCCGTACCAATCCTGTATGGTTTGTGGCGCGACGAACGCACAAAAAGGTAGTGCGCTTCCTTGTCTATCTGGCGGTATTCCCAGAGATCGTTGGCCGGGAGTTTGGCCGAATACGGATTCATCCTGATGCCGACAGAGACAATCTTGATCTGCTTGCTGCGTATTGGCGCACCAAGCCGGATGTAGATTACACCGCGATCATCCACGCCATGCTCATGATCCTTGTAGGCATAATGCTCCAAGGCGTAGGCAATGCGGGCCAAATGCTCTTGTATGCGTTCGTTGTTTTGTGTGGCAGGAAGAGGATCCTGACGGTGCCACCAGCTGACCACATCCTCTATGTCGCCGCCTTCACTTGCCAGGAGGCGTTCCAAAGAAGGACGCGCCGGATCGCCCTCCGCCATAACCATTGCGATATAATGCAAGTGTCGCCGCGCTGCAGCACGGTCTTCCACGCTCATGGCCGTATCAATCGAGCGCAGGAGCGAGAGGTACGCAGACTCTACGTGCGGATAAGCCCTGACGCGCTTCTCTCTGAATACCTGTGTGATTTGCTGATCCAGCGCGGCGATCGACGCCGCAGGCGGGCGCGCCGCCTGGGCGAATGCCCCTGTGCCCAAGGCCCCCGAAAGCGCTATGAACCCTATGATGCGCAACATGAACCCTAATGGCCCTTCATTGGTACGCGCGTATGCCCGATAGGTCGCAGGCCCCAATGGATTCGTCGATACAGAAAGGTAAACGGTTGGCGACCACTCGAACACACTGGTTGGTGCACTGGTTGGTGCCCTGCCTGCTTTGCTGCCTCGCCCTTATCAGCGGCTGCGCCAAGGAAGCGCATATGCCCCTCTTCACGCACTTGTCGCCGGAGGAGACCGGCATCACCTTCGTGAACGCGGTCCAAGAGCAGGAAGGGTTTAACGTACTGGAATACGAATACTTTTACAATGGCGGTGGTGTAGCCATAGGGGATATCAACAACGATGCATTGCCCGATGTTTACCTGATTGCGAACATGGCCCCTGACCGGCTGTACCTGAACAAGGGCGAATGGGCTTTTGTGGACATCACGGAGCAGGCCGGCATCCAGCACAGCCCGTCATGGCATACGGGTGTCACGATGGTGGACATCAACGACGATGGCTGGCTTGACATCTATGTCAGCCGCAGCGGCAATGTGGCCGCCGAGCGGCGCCGCAATCAGCTGTTCATCAACAACAGAAACCTCACCTTTACTGAGCAGGCCGCATCTTACGGACTCGCTGATGCCGCCTACACCAACCATGCCGTGTTCTTTGACTACGACCTGGATGGCGACCTTGATGCGTATCTGCTCAACCATTCCATTCGGCGCCTGTCGAACTTTCTCGTGGAATACATGCGAGAGCAGCGCGACTCGCTCGCCGGCGACAAACTGATGCAGAACCAGGATGGCTTTTTCGTCGACGTAAGCGCGCAGGCCGGAATCATTGGCAACCCTCTGGGTTTCGGCCTAAGTGCGGTGGTCAGCGACATCAACCTGGACGGATGGCCGGATCTCTACGTGTCTAATGACTACATCGAAGACGATTACCTGTATATCAATCAGCAGGACGGCACCTTTGCCGAATCGATACGCGTGTACCTGGATCATACCTCGTACTCCTCCATGGGTGCGGACATCGCAGACATCAACCACGATGGCCACCCGGACATCATCACACTGGACATGCTGGCCGAAGACAACTACCGCCAGAAGATTCTGAAGGGGCCGGAAGACCACATCTTCTATGCGAAGCTGCGAGAGGACGGGTTTCATGAACAGTACATGCGCAACATGCTCCATGTGAGTGCAGGGGACGACTACATCGAAGTCGGGCAACTGGCGGGACTGTCCAACACGGACTGGAGCTGGGCCGCTTTATTTGCTGACTTTGACCTGGATGGATACCAGGACGTACTGATCACCAACGGGTACCTGAGAGACTACACCAATCTAGACTTTTTGAGGACCACGCTGGTGGAGGCCTATCAGGCGGCGAGCGCACGCGGCGCGGCGCTGTCCTCTCTCGACATGGTGCAGCACATGCCATCGACGCGCATAAACAACTATGTGTTTCGCGGCAGACCCAAGCTGGTGTTTGAGAATCGCACCGAGGACTGGGGATTTGGGCGAGCTACGCACTCCAATGGGGCAGCATACGCCGATCTTGATGCGGATGGCGATCTAGACCTGATCATCAACAACATTAACGCGCCTGCAGATGTTTACCGCAATGAAGCACAGTCGCGGGGTGCCAGGAGCCTGACTATTCGCCTCCAAGGGCCGCCTGGAAACCGGCAGGGCATTGGCGCGAAGGTATCCGTCACCATGGACGATGGGACTGCACATCGCGAAATGATTCCTGTGCGCGGGTACCTGTCGTCGATGGAGCCGATCCTGATCGTAGCCGCGGGGCAGACTTCGGCCGCCTCGGTCACGGTCACATGGCCCGACGGCTTGCAGCAGACCGCACGCTCTGTGCCGGCGCATGGCCAACTCACGGTGGAATACGACGCGGCCGTTGCACCGCCGGCACCGGCGCGCGAGGAGCCGATACTGTTCGACCGCGCGCCGGCGCGTGGCATTGTGTTTCAGCATCGCGAAAACCCGTTCAGTGACTTTGACCGGGAACCGCTCTTGCCGCAGTTGCTTTCGCGTGAAGGCCCGGCGCTGGCCGTAGGCGATCTCAATCAGGATGGACTGGCGGATCTCTTTTCCGGGGGTGCGCAGGGCCAGGCGGCAAAGCTGTTTTTGCAGCAGGTGGATGGGACATTCCTGCCGGTCGTCTCAGAGGCGCTGGCCAGTCACAGCCGCTTTGAAGATGTGGATGCATGCCTGTTTGACTATGATGGCGACCTGGACCTGGACCTTTACGTAGCCAGCGGCGGCAGCAGCGCGCCTTTGGACGATCCTTCGTACCAGGACCGGCTCTACGTCAACATGGGGTTCGGTCGCCTGGTCCATGCGCCTGACGCGCTTCCGGTCATGCACACGAGCACAGGCGCGGTAGCAGCATCGGATTTCGACGGTGATGGCGACCTGGACCTGTTTGTGGGCGGGCGCGTGCGGCCTGGGCGCTACCCTTTGTCCCCGCGCAGCTACCTGCTGGCTAACGAACCGGAGGGCTTTGTCGATGTAACCGCGGAGCGGGCTCCCGCGCTGATGCATCCGGGGCTTGTTACCGATGCGATTTGGGCAGACTTGACGGGCGGCAAAGAGGCTGAACTCATCCTCGCGGGAGAGTGGATGCCCCTGCGCGTGTTTGTACATGCGGAATCGGGCACGTTGGTAGAGTCTACCGAGCGTCTGGGTCTGGCAGAATCTCAGGGATTCTGGACCGCGCTGGCCGCGGGTGACCTGGATGGCGATGGCGACCAGGATGTGGTGGCCGGCAACCGGGGCTTGAACACGCAGATCCAGGTGTCCGCTCGCGCACCCGCTGCGATATACGCGGCGGATTTTGACCAAAGCGGTACGCTGGATGCGATTGCAAGCGCCTTCGTTGCAGGTGAGGAAGTGCTGGTACACTGGCGCGATGCGGTCTTGGACCAAGTGCCCGGGTGGTCGGCCCGCTTTCCGACGTACGAATCATTTGCTGCGGCTACGGTGCGCGAGGCGCTGACGGACGCTGAGCGTCAGCGCGCTACCAGGGTGGTGGCGCGCGTTGCCGAATCCTCCGTCTTTGAAAACCTGGAAGGGCAGTCGCTTGCTCGCCGCAGCTTGCCCCGCCGGGCCCAAGTGGCGCCAATCCAATCGATCATAATCCATGACTTTGATGGCGATGCTAAGCTGGATCTTGTCACAGCAGGCAATCAGTTTGGGATGCGCGCAGCTGTAGGCCGGCAGGACGCAGGGCGGGGCCTGTTGCTCAAAGGAGATGGCCAACTGAGTTTTGAGGTCATTGGCTCAGCCGGCCTGGAAGCGGCTCAGGATGTGCGCGCCATGCGCATGCTGCCGACGAGCGCGACAATGCTGGTGGTGGTAGGCAATAACAATGGCCCGCTTGAAGTGTACGCGTGGCTGCAGGGGCCGGGTGTACGCCAACAACAAGGATTCGTGCACAGGTGAGTGCCGCGGCCTCCACACGGAGTGGCGCGTGAGCGGACCGGGCGGGCAGTGCTGCGCCTGCACGCGGGGACACCCATTTGAAGGCCTCCTGATTTTGTACCTTTTAACCACAGCCATGGGCCATCCAGGTCGGGCGCGGCAGGAGAACCCCGGGCGTTCGCGCGATAGCCGGCGTGCAGGTAATGTGTGCGCGTGCGCAGGAGGTGGCGGCTCCACGTGAGAAACATATCTTGCGCGCTCTTGGTGGGATGAGGGCCTGTGTATAGAGCGAATGGGATTCAGATGTTCACGATGGATCACTTGCGTCGCCCACTGGGGCACGAGGCCCAGTCACCAGACCGGATCTAGCATCAGGCACCCATGTGCATCGTTCGTAATCGTTAACGCTATGGGCATTCCAGCATGAAAGTTCTCGTAACCGGGGGCGCAGGGTTTATAGGGTCTCACGTCGCAGGCCTTTTGATGAATGAAGGCTACACAGTGCATGTACTGGATGATCTGTCTTCAGGCCGTAAGCGGAATGTGCCACGCAACGTGCCGTTTCATCGCTTGGACATCCGCGACCCTGCGACCAGAGCCCTGATGGCGCGAGAGCGGTACGAGGTGCTGGTTCATCACGCGGCGCAGATGGATGTGCGCTATTCCGTGGCGGATCCGGCAGGCGATCTGAGCATCAACTTGGGCGGCTTCCTGAACCTGATGGAGGCTGGTCGCCAGCATGGACTAAAGCGCGTGCTCTTTGCCTCTACAGGCGGGGCCATCTATGGTGAACCGGAAAAGGCGCCGCAGACCGAATCGCATGTGCTTAGGCCGGTGTCCCCCTATGGCATCACCAAGTTGGCTACCGAGAAGTACCTGCACTTCTATGCCACGCAGTACGGCATATCGTATGTAGCGCTTCGCTACGGCAATGTCTACGGCCCGCGCCAGAATCCGCACGGGGAGGCAGGCGTTGTGGCGATTTTCGCCCAGCGCCTTCTGGATGGCCTGACTGCAGTCATCAACGGCGATGGCCTGCAGACGCGAGACTATGTGTTCGTCAGGGATGTGGCGCGCGCAAATCTCGCGGCGCTCAGATATGACGGTCCCTCGTGCGCTATCAATATTGGGACAGGCCAGGAAACCAGCGTTGCTGCGTTGCTCGCGCTTATTCAAGAGGCGGTTGGCGTCTCTACTAAGGTACGCCATGCGCCGGCCAGGAAGGGAGAGCAGCGGCGCAGTGTGCTTGGATGTGCGCGGGCGCAGTCGACCCTTAAGTGGGAGCCAACAGTGTCCATTCAGGAAGGACTCCAAGAAACCGCCTGCTGGTTTGCATCCCAGTGGCAGCCCTAGGCCATGTATCGCATACAGCTAGAGAAGTTCGAAGGACCACTGGATCTGCTCCTGTTTCTGATCCAGCGTGACGAGATAGACATCCTTGATATTCCTATCGCGCGCATCACGGATGAGTATCTGGGCCATGTGCGTCTGATGGAGACCATTGATCTGGACGGTGTGGCAGACTTTCTGTATTTGGCGTCTATGCTGATCAGCATCAAGGTGCGCATGCTCCTGCCCCAACAGGAGGAGGAGAGCGAGCCTCTGGATCCGCGCCAGGAGTTGGTCGAACGCCTACTGGAGTATCGACGCTACAAGGAAGCTGCGGGCCGCCTGGGCATGCAGCACGATGAGCGATCCAGATTCTTTACGCGGGGGGAGGCATCGGCATCCGAGTTCGCCTCGATGCCGGAACATCTTGTGAATACCTCGACCTATAACCTGATTAGCGCTCTGCGCCGTATTCTCGTCGATGCGCCCGAGGAGCCGACACTCGCCATAGCGGCCCGGGAGTACTCCTTAGCAGAGCTGCGGAGTTTTGTGCTGGAGGCAGTCGCGGTCCGCGGTGTGATGTCCTTTGCCGTACTGGTGCGCCTCAAGAGCAAGAAGTTCATCATCGGAGCCTTTCTAGCCGTACTGGAGATGGCGCAGCTCGGCCAGGTGGTGATACGGGCTGCAACGTCGGAGAATGACTTCCTGGTGGGGCCAACAACCGCAAATGGATAGCAAGCGTCAAGACGAGCTGATGCAGGCGGTGGAGGCGTTGGTCTTCGCAGCGGATCAGCCGGTAAAGGCCAGTCAGATCGCCCGCATCATTGGCGAGGTGGCCGCAGAGCAGGCACCGGAGGACAAGGTCATAGAATCGGTTGTCGCCCGGCTCAATGCCCGCTACGAGGCGCAGGGGACTGCATTACGCATTCACTTTTGGGCGGGCGGATACCGGATGGCGACGACAGAAGCGGTGGCGCCGTACTTGCAGGCGTTCTTTCGGGGAGACCGAGGCCGACGCCTCACACGCCCGCTTATGGAAACCCTGGCCATCATCTGCTACCGGCAGCCAGCCACCAAGCCGGAAGTAGACCACATTCGCGGCGTGGATTCCGACTACGCATTGCGCCGCCTGCTGGATTATGGGCTGATAGCATTCGCGGGCCGTGCCGAGGCCATCGGCCGGCCTATTCTGTATGCAACCACCGACCGGTTCCTGGAAGCGTTTGGACTATCGGACCTGGGAGCGCTGCCGAACCTTCGCGAAGTCGAAGCGTTGCTAGGTGATCCCTCATTCAACCAGGCGCAGGCCCGCATGTTGATGGTCAACGGCCTTCATGACTCCGAGGGGGAAGCGTTGTAGAGTCAGGCGTAGCACGGGCCTCCGCCTGACCCCTAGTCTGTACGCAGGGTGGCCCGTACTACATCAGGTCGAAAGGGCAGCGCGCGCAAACCAGTGGCGCTGGAGGAAGGCAGGCTTAACCGGTACATTGCCCGTGCAGGCGTATGCTCGCGGCGCGGTGCGGATGCGCTCATAGACCAGGGCATGGTCAAAGTCAACGGGCAGGTGGTGCACGCCTATTGGCACCAGGTGCAGCGCGGGGACGCTGTCGAAGTCAACGGCCGCCTGGTGTCGCCGCGGCCGTTCGAATACGTGCTCCTCAACAAGCCGAAGGACACCATCACGACGGCCCGCGATACTCATGCACGTCCTACGGTGCTGGAGCTTCTTCCAGAACGGATGCGGGCAGGCCTCTTTACGGTAGGACGACTGGATCGCAACACGGTTGGCGTGCTGCTCTTGACCTCTGATGGCGAGTTGGGGCATTGCCTCATGCATCCGAGCTATCGGGTTCCCAAGCGGTATATCGTGCGCACGCGCAATCCTGTCCAGGCGCATGAGATTGCGCAGATGCGCGCAGGCATCATGCTGGAGGATGGGTTGGCGCAGGCCGACATGGCGGTCCTCCTGCATCAGGGCGATCTCCGGCAAGTGGGTGTGGAACTGCACGAGGGACGCTACCGGCAAGTGCGGCGGATGCTGGAAGCGCTGGGTCATCAAGTAGCGCACCTGGAGCGCGTATCCTATGCGAATCTCACCGCCCGGGGTGTGCGGCGCGGCAAGTGGCGTCGCCTAGAATCGCACGAAATCAGGCGACTCAAGCAATTAGTTGGCAAGCGAAAACACAACGCCCTACCGAATGCCGGGTAAAGTTCCTACAGAAAAGATCAAGCTGGAAGGTCTCACCTACGACGATGTGCTGCTGGTGCCGGGTCGCTCGCGTGTGATGCCCCGCGATGTGTCTACGAAGAGCCGCCTGACACGCAAGATCACGCTCAATGTGCCGCTGCTTTCGGCAGCTATGGATACGGTCACCGAATCGCGCATGGCCATCGCCATGGCGCGGCAGGGCGGCGTAGGGGTGCTACACAAGAACATGACTATTGAGGCGCAGGCCAGCGAGGTACGGCGCGTCAAGCGATCGGAAAGCGGTATGATCCGTGATCCGATCACCCTAGATGTAGCAAGCTGCGTAGGCGACGCACGGGCGCTTATGACGCGATACAGCATTGGAGGCATTCCGGTGGTGGATGCGCAGGGGCGCTTGGCGGGCATTGTCACCAACAGGGATTTGCGGTTTCAGACGGATGTCTCTACACCAGTGCGCGAGGTGATGACACCGATGCCGCTTATCACCGTGCCTGAGGGCACGACGTTGGCGCAAGCCGAGATCATTCTGCAGAAACATCGTATTGAAAAGCTTCCGGTCGTGGACCGCGTAGCCAATCTCAAAGGATTGATTACGTTCAAGGACATTGACAAGAAGCGACGCTTTCCATATGCATGTAAGGACGAGCATGGGCGACTCCGGGTTGGCGCGGCGGTTGGCATCACGGCCGATCTGACAGACCGTGCCTTGGCGCTGGAGCAGGCGGGGGCGGACTTTATCATAGTCGACACGGCGCACGGCCACTCGGAAGGCGTTCTTGATGCCGTCGCCCGGGTCAAATCGTGCTGCCATGCGGCAGAAGTCGTGGCTGGCAATGTGGCTACGACCGAAGGCACACAGGATCTTATCGCCGCGGGCGCCGATGGCATCAAGGTAGGCATTGGTCCCGGGTCTATTTGCACCACTCGGGTGGTGGCGGGCGTCGGGGTACCTCAGCTGACGGCAGTCCTTGAATGCGTCAAGGCGGCTGAGAAGCAGGATGTGCCGCTGATTGCGGATGGGGGCATCAAGCAGACGGGCGATATCGCCAAGGCGCTGGCCGCCGGCGCGGACAGTGTAATGATTGGAAGCCTTTTTGCGGCGGTGGAGGAGAGTCCAGGTGAAACCATCATCTACGAGGGCCGCAAGTTCAAGAGCTACCGTGGCATGGGCTCGCTCGGCGCGATGCAGTCGGGAAGCAAGGATCGCTACTTTCAGGACGCGGAGGATGATTTGCAGAAGCTGGTGCCCGAAGGCATCGAAGGCCGTGTACCGTATAGCGGACACCTCCATGAAATCATCTACCAGATGGTAGGCGGCCTGCGCGCAGCGATGGGCTATTGCGGCTGCGCCACCATCGAGGAATTCAAGAGCAAGGCGCGATTTGTTCGGATCACGCCGTCAGGACTCCGCGAGAGCCATCCGCACAGCGTGCAGATCACCAAAGAGGCGCCCAACTACAGCTACCGCCGGTAACGGGTACGCTACTGATCAGCAGTCCGGCCTTCGCGCAAGGCGATGGGGGCGTGCAGGTAGCAATGCGCACGCGTATGGAAACCGCGCGGGTCTGGCAGTCGCGCTAAAGGTCAACCGTTCGGCCTTCGCGCAGGGCGGTATCAGCGGCCAACACGATTCGCAGGCTGTTTACGGCGTCCTGCACATGGTCGCTCAGGTCCCGATCATGCCGGATGGCATCCAGCAGGAACGCTTGCTCCAGTGCGCAAAGCGCATCGTGGTCCGGTTCGTCGGAGGTGTCGATGATTTCGTCAGGCCTGCTGAAGCGTCCCGAGGTATCCCGCATGCTGTGGTGCAAGCGCAGCCCCCCGGTCTGCGTATGGCCTTCAATATCGTCGGATTGCTCTTTGGCTTCGTCGACGATGCTCACACATCCCTTGGGTCCCACCACATCCTTGACAAAAGAGGCCGTTTCGCTCATCATGGGTCCCCAGCCTGCTTCGTACCAGCCGACCGATCCATCGGCAAAGGTCACTAACAGATTTCCGTAGTTGTACATCGTGGGTGCAATCTCGTCCGTGAGACGTGCTCCAATGGCACTCACGCGAACAGGCCTGGAGCGGGTCATCTGACACATCACATCCACATAGTGCACGCCGCAGTCCACAATCGGCGACATGGATTGCATGAGTGCCTTGTGCGTCTCCCACTGCGGCCCGCTGCTCTGCTGGTTCAGATTCATGCGCATTACTAGGGGCTTGCCCAAAGTTTGCGCGATGCGAATAAACTGCTGCCAGGCCGGATGCACCCGCAGGATGTATCCGATGACCAGCTTCCGCTGCGTCTTTTCGGCCAGATCTGCCAGCGCTTGCGCTTCGGCCACGGTGGTTGCCAGCGGCTTCTCGACAAAGACATGCGCACCGCTCAGCAGACTCTTGGTAACGTAGTCCGCGTGGGTTTCCGGGTAGGTGTTGATGGAGACGACAGCAGGCCGTGTGGCCTGCAGTGCGTCTTCGAACCGCGCAAAAGTGGGGTAGCCTCCCAGCGCCTGAGACAGCCGCTCACGCGACGCTGGCGTGCGGCTGACCAGTCCGACGATGTTGAACTCCTTCAAGGCATGATACGCCCGGGCATGGGAGGCCCCCATATGCCCGCAGCCCACCACAAGTACGTCAAGCGGTTGCATAAGTCTGATTTTGGCGGCACACTCATCGCAGCACGGCGTGCTCATTGATACGCGCACTCGTCGCTTTTGATTGAGCCGGCCACCAGGGCGGTGCGTGGAAACATCAGCGCATCTATGCAGGTTGCGCGCGTTAGCAGTACTTTGTTCTGCCAACCCATGTTGATCCATGTGTGGACGTATCGCACAGGTGCATACGGCTGAAGAATTGCAAGATCTGCTCGGCATCACCGTAGGTGCTGAAGTTCTGACAGACGTTCACGTTTCCTACAATGTGCCGCCATCAGCGAGGCTTGCCACACTGGTATCAGACCAAGGCTGGACCGGCTGGTGTGCGCTCACTTGGGGGTTCAGGCCGGCTTGGACAAAGAAGGGGCCCCCGATGATCAATGTGCGCAGCGAGACCGTACGAGAGAAACGCATGTTCATCCGGGCGATTCGGCATCGGCGTTGCATAGTCGTTGCCTCGGCCTATTACGAGTGGCTGCCGACGCCCAGCGGCAAGCAGCCGTTTTGCATACGTTCTGCGCGGGGCTTGCCCCTGCTCATGGCAGGCATCTATGAAAACGGCACCTGCGCCATCATGACGCGGGCCGCGCGGGGGGATCTATCCTACATCCATGATCGCATGCCGGTGTTGATTTCCCGTGCGCTGTTGGAACCGTACCTGACAGACTATCGCGTGCTGCCGGAGGCCATAGCGTTTGCCGAAGCGCTGCCGCTGCATGCGTACAAGGTCACCAGGCAGGTTGGCAATCCGCGGTTCAGCGGACCGGAATGCATGGAGCCGCTCGCGGC
Source organism: Rhodothermales bacterium (assembly GCA_951812585.1). GTDB lineage: Bacteria > Bacteroidota > Rhodothermia > Rhodothermales > Bin80 > JAAXGV01. The sequence continues at coordinate 2,712,156 of OX638318.1, forward strand.
ATAATCTGTGGTGTGGGGCTGTGGATGCTCAGTACGGTGCACAGCGGGTGCCCCCTATTGTCTGATTCGTCACAGTAGACGGACACGGCATCCAGTATTCCTTGACCCTCTTGCAAAGCCCCTGAATTGAAGGTTTGTTCGCTTGCGAGGCAGACGATGGGCATTCGCCTGTGGCCGGTATAAGGGTAGTGCACCAGGCTGACGGGCGTGATACAGTGGGTGAGCGTTCCGCAATATGAAGCTGCAACCAGACGCGTATTTCTGCGAGCTGCGCGCGTTCACTCGTGAGGGTGGACGTGAAGTGTCGGTAGCGGCGCATGTAGCCAGGGCTATTAGAGCACCGAAAGTATCGTGATTCGGGCCGCCGGGGGCCTTCAGCTTGGTCGAAGGCAGCAGGTTCGTCATCGATAGGGTGAGGCGGCGGACAGGCCTGCAAGTGCCCGAGACCCCATGGACGCATGTACGTATTCTGCCGGGACCTGAGAGGCCTTCATTCTACCCTGTAGTCGTGCAGGGTCACAAAGGAGCGGTGCGTAGGCACCGTAACCGGAGATGTACAGGATGAAGGAGTCAGACACGGCCATCGTAGCGATGAAGCTGCGAACAAAGGGCAACCAGCGGGGCAGCGGGAGCGAAGGGCCGTGCCTCAAGGGGAAGCCGCAAGATTCACACACGCACTAAGCGCGCTGGTTCGCGTGTCCCAGGGGATCGATCGGTTACGGCAAATTGATTTCCGACACGCGCGGCAGCGCCCCCCCTCCGGATGCCTTAACGGGCACGTCCGAATCGGTCTGGGGGCCCAGGGCACCCCGGTTCCTACCAAGATACCGGCCACCTGATGTTCGGGGCACTTGCGCTCACCGCAAAATCAACGGCTGTGCTGAACCAGGTCATCCATATGCATGGTTGCGTATTCCAATGTCGAGCAGGAGCCAAGGGATCGGTGCCGTGCACAGTGCAGAGATTGTGACTGAAATCCACTACGGCGAGATCACATTGGTGACGTATACTACCGGAGGGAGACGGCAAAACCGTGACGGTCGCCCACATAGTCCGGGCCAATTGCATCCATTCGTGCCGCTCGGATCACCGCTACCACCCAATGCTATGGATAGGTTTGCAAGAGCCTCCTATGATAATGCCAGAGGATGCCGCTAGGAGGCGGTCCGCAATGGCTGCCCACAGCGCGTTGGGGGCGCTACTAAGAGGCCGCGGCGTGGGGGCGCTGCTCGTTAGCCACCTGCCAAAGATCCGAAGGCTTTGCGGCTTCACAGGGTCGCGCGCCTTGCTGTTGGCGCGCCCGAGAACGCGTTACCTGCTGACAGATGGCCGTTACGCCGAGCAAGCCCAGGCCGAGGTGCGTGGGGCCCGAGTTGTGATCGGCGACGGCAGCTTTTGCAACATGGTGCGCAAGAAGCGGTTGCTCCGCGGCATCAGGCGTGTTCTGTTTGAAAGTGATTACGTGACCGTCGAGGAGCGTGATGCGTGGCAAGAGGCGTTTCCATCGCTTTCATGGATCGGCGGCGCGCAGCTTTTGCAGGACTTTCTGGCGCAGAAGACCCAAGGCGAAATCGCGCGTATGCGCCAGGCACAGGCGATCTCCGAAGCAGTTTTTGCACAGGTTCTTCAGATCATTCGGCCCGGCATGACAGAGCGCGAAGTCGCTGCCGAAGTAGTGTGTGCACACCTGAGGGGCGGTGCCGAGCGGATGTCGTTTGACCCGATCATAGCGTCTGGACCGCGTTCTGCGCTGCCACATGCGCGCCCCTCGGATCGGTGCCTCAGAAAGGGCGATGTCGTGCTGATGGATTTCGGTTGCTTCTACCAGGGTTATGCATCAGACATGACGCGCATGGTGGCACTTGGAGATCCAGGACCCGAAGTCAGGCGCGTGCACGCGGTGGTTCTGGACGCGCACCGCCGTGCAGTGGATTGTGCCAAGGCCGGTGTAATCGCCCGCGCACTGGACGCCGCCGCGCGGAGTGTAATCGATGCAGCCGGATACGGCCCCAACTTCACGCATGGTTTGGGGCACGGCATCGGGTTGGAGGTGCATGCATGGCCTAGCGTATCAGCGCACGCGGCGGACCGATTACTCTCAGGTACCACGATCACCATCGAGCCGGGCGTGTACCTCCCCGGTGCCTTCGGTATAAGAATAGAAGACACCGTAGTGCTTCAGGAGAAGGGATGTGCGCGCCTGGGCACGCTGGACCGTGCACTGACCATCCTGTAGCGATGCCACCTGAAGTCTGTAGCCCTACGATGGTGGATCCGACCATGCGGCGCAAGGTGTTGGTGCTGGCTTACTACTTTCCGCCGCTGGCGCTCAGCGGCGTGCAGCGGATCGTGGGCTTTGTGAAGTACTTGCCGCGCTTCGGCTGGCAACCTACGGTCATTACGGCCAATCCATCCGGATACTATGCGTTCGACCAAGGCCTGCGTGATGACGTAGAAGCTGCGGGCGTTGCGATCTGTTCTACCAGGAGTTTCGATCCAACACGACTTTTTGGGCGCAGGCGGGTCGTAGCATTGCCATCAGAGCCTGTTCGGCGCCGCATCGCGGCCGTTAATCACGCCTTGTTTGTGCCTGACAACAAGATTGGCTGGGTGCCCTTTGCCGTATCTGCGGGCAAGCGGCTCCATCGTGCACAGCCATTCGATGCCATCCTTATATCTGCGCCCCCGTACTCGGCGCTTTTGGCGGCGCGAAGGCTGGCCCGCAGGCTTGACCTTCCCCTGGTGATTGATTTTCGCGATGACTGGGTGGAGAATCCGTTCCACAGGTACCCAACGGCGTGGCACAAGCGATGTCACACCTTTTTGGAGCGCCGCGTAGTAGCCGAAGCCAGCACCGTAACCGCCATCAACCGCGTAATCCGCGACTCCCTCGCGCGCCGGAATCCCAAGGCGCGGGCCATCGTTGCGCTTCCGCACGGCCACGATGTCGACGGGGCCCCCTCGGCAGAGCGGCGGAATAAGATGCGATTCATGTATACGGGCATATTTTACGGGTGGCAGACGCCGGATTATTTTTTGCGGGCACTGGCCGAGGTTGTACGATGCCATCCAGAGATAGCGGCGCATGTGGATGCTCACTTTTTGGGACAATTGCCGAAGCAGTCCCAGATGTTGATCACCAGTCTCGGACTTGAGCGGATAGTGACCTTCCATGGGTACGTGCCGCACGCCGATGTACTGGCTGCGCAGCAGTCGGCCGATGTCTTGTGGATGACGATCGGCACTCAGCCCGGAGGGCACGGCCTCAGCACCAGCAAGTTGTCGGAGTATATGGGCTGCAGAAAGCCGATTCTAGCCTTGGTGCCGCCGGGTATCGTTCGGGAAGACCTGGAGCGTTATCAGGCAGCGGTCACGGTACATCCAGAGGATGTCGGTGGCATCGCCAAGGCGCTCATAGGCCTCTTTCGTGCGTGGAAGCATGGATCACTGCCGGTGCCGGATGAGCACTTTGTGATGTCACGGTCGCAGACCAGCATCACAAAGAAGCTGGCAGGGTATCTGGAGGCGAGCCTGAGATCAAGCCCTGCATCATGACGTTCCATGTGCGGCAATCCGCACAACCTGACAGGATGACAATCGTTTTGCGGCTATGGCCTTAGATCAATCAGATAGCCTGGTGCTGACGTTGCCCAGCACGTTTGAGGCGCTGGAGCGGGCTGTTGCACAGGCGCAGGAGTTTCTGGCTTCCTGCATGATCGCGGAGGAACTGGCCCACAATGTGGTGCTTTTGGCCAGCGAGGCCATCACCAATGCCATGGAGCACGGCAACGGCTGGGATGCGGCGAAGAAGGTCACGTTCATCCTTAGGGCTGCGGAGGATCAAGTCGAGGTTGTGGTCACAGACGAGGGTCAGGGGTTTGATGCATCAAGGTCGAGAGATCCACTTCAGGAGGCCAATATGTTGAAGGATAGCGGGCGCGGTCTCTTTCTTATGCAGCAACTCGCGGATGATGTGCAGTACAGCGATCACGGGCGGGCGGTAAGGCTTGTGTTTCGCGTGCCTGCGGGTTAGCCCCGACTGCAGGGCCTTGGCAAGGCGGCCACGACCGGGCCAGGATCATACCGGCGCGGGCGGGCGCATCATGGCTGAGCCGGTAGCCTTGGACGCGTAGCCTTTGGCGCGACAGGCAAGGCGTTGCGCGCGTCGCATTTTTTTTGGCGCATGCACGCGCCGCCCTTTGACTTATCTTGAAGGACTAATCCTGAAGGAACGGATTGTATAATCGCTCACGTGCAATGGTCGTCGCGGGGCCATGCCCAGCGTACACTACGGTGTCATCTGGCAACGTGAGGAGCTTCTGGTAGATGGACTGCATGAGCACAGCCAAGTTGCCGCCAGGAAGGTCATACCGCCCAATAGAATTCTCGAACAGCACATCGCCGACCATGACGAAGGCCGACTCACGGTCGTAAAAGCATAATGATCCGGGCGCATGCCCAGGCGTAAGCAGCACCTCCCACGCTGCCGCACCAAATCGAATCACATCCCCTTCCTTGAGCGGCAGGATGGGCAGCGGCGGATCCTCCACGAAGGTGCCAAACGAGGCGGCCTGAACGCGGGCGTGTTTCAGAAATGGCATGCAGTCCGCATGCGCGGACCATTGCATCTGGAACATGCGAGCGAAGTGCGCGCATCCGAAGATGTGATCAACATGCGCATGGGTCAGCAACAGGCGGCGCACCGTGAGCCCGCGGCGCTTCAAAAAGGACGCGACGGCCGCACGCTCGGATGTGCTGAAGGCGCTGGCGTCCACCAGCACGGCATCAGACTCGCTGTAGCAGACGTAGCTGTTGGTCTGAAAGGGGCCAAGGACGAATGTCTTTACATGCGTGGCCAAGGGCTATCGTTGCGGTGCAATGATAAGGACCAGTTCTCCCCGAATCCGGGGCTGCGCCGCAAAATAGGCATGCAGCGATCCAAGTGTGCCGCGGCGTAGCTCCTCGTATTGTTTGGTAAGCTCGCGCCCGACAGCAGCGGCGCGTTCCATGCCGAAGTGCCGGGCTAATTCTGACAGTGTTCTCACCAGTCGGTGGGGCCCTTCATACAGCACGACTGTGCGTGGCTCCTGCGCCAGCGCCATTAGTCGCGCCTGGCGTCCCTTCTTGGGCGGCAAAAATCCCTCAAAGACAAAGCGTTCTGAGGGCAGTCCGCTGGCGGTGAGCGCCGGTATCAGGGCCGTAGGGCCGGGCAGTGCCACTACAGAAATCTCCGCCTCATGGCAAGCGCGCACAAGGAAGAAGCCAGGGTCTGCAATGCCGGGAGAGCCGGCGTCCGAGACCAGCGCTACGGAAGCGCCACCCATCATCTTTGCGGCAAGCTGCGGCGTCTTGCGCCGTTCGTTGTGATTATGGTAGCTGGTTGTGGGCGTCGTGATGCCGTAGTGGGACAGCAGTATGGCGGTCCGGCGTGTGTCTTCGCATGCGATCAGGTCGACCTCCTTCAAGACGCGGAGGGCGCGCAGGGTGATGTCTTCCAGATTCCCGATGGGCGTGGGCACCAGGTACAGCATCAGTATCACCGGAGCTTGCGGGAAAGGCGTGCGCGGAGTCTTCGCAGTGCACGAAGTCTTGGCAGCGCACGGAGGTCCAACGAGACATACGCGAACAGCCCTAATGCGCCAAGGCCCACGACCACATTGGCGATCCACATGCTGATCCAAGGGCTGAGGAAGCCCCGGTCCGCCAACTTTTCCCCCTGAACCAGGGTGGACCAGTACAGCAGAAACACGCCAAGGGCCACGATAGCAGAGATTCCCAGGCCGCCGCGGCGTATGCTCAGGCCTAGGGGCGCGCCGAGCAGCATGAAGATGAGGCAGGCCGTCGCGATCGAGAACTTCTTGTGTATCTCTACGCGATATCGGTTCATCCAGCGCTCCTGACGGGCTATGGTGCGCATGAGCCTGCCGACTTCGTCGGAGGCCATGCGTGCACTTTCACCTGCAAATGCGCTCACGCGCATCGAATCGTCCTGAAAGCGCTGCGGTGCGCTGGTCGTGCGGGCGACCATTGGGTAGGCATTCCGAATCATGGCGCGGTTGGTGTCAATGCGGGCGCGAAGTGAGTCGACGACCAGCATCATCACCAAGGTTCGCGTAGAGCGATCAGAGCGATGTCCGTCCGTCAGGCCCGTGCGCTCAAAGTTGAAGGCGGACAGGTCCAGCGAAAGATGCAGCCGATCAAACCGAAACCGCTCGTATCGTTCATACATGTCGCTGCTCGTATTGGGCAGGAAGCGATGCACTTCGCCCGTCTGAAGATGCAGCTTTGCCTTGACACCTTGAGAAATGAGCGTGCCGCTCTGTGCCGTGATCGTTGTGCCGGTGCGACGGCCTCGGGTGTGATCATAGATCAGAATGTCGCGCAGCGCATTCCCGTTGCGATGCTTGACCAGGATGGCGTAGTCGTCCAGCCCGTCGTAAAAGACGCCGGGCTGCAGGTCAAAGCCGGGACGTTTCGAATGCACATCCTCCCAGATGTTGCGTGCCCTGAAGTTGGATTCAGGCAAAAGCACGTTGTTGAAATAGACCATTACCAGCGTGAGGGCACAGCCCACGAGGAGGGCCGGCCAGGTGATCGCAAGGGCAGACACGCCGCTGGTCTTCACCACAAGGTAGGCACGCGACTCTGCGAGCGAGCCAAACGCCATGAGCGCGGAAAGCAACGCCGACATGGGCACGGCCAATACGAACATGTAGGCCAGGTTATAGGCGATAAGCTCCAGCACAAGTCCAAGTGGCAGATTGCGACCCGCGATATCCGGCAAGTACTTTATGAGGAATTGCATCAACAGCAAGAACAGCAGCAGCCCAAGCCACCCAAAAAAGGGGCCGGGCAATCCATGCAGGGCCATCCGATGCAGGTGTTTCATTGTCTAAATTCCCAAGCGCTGCGCCCAAAATACGGCTTCACCGCTGAGGCCGCGCGGACTAAAGCAACATGTTTACGGAGCAGTCGTTTGAGCGACAGGCCCGTTGTCTTCTTCGTTACTCGATGAATTGGAAGCAGATTGATCGCATCGCTGCCGCGTTCGTGTTCTTGTATGCGCTTGTGTTGTACACGCTCACGGTTGCGCCCACCGCCAGCTTCTGGGACGCAGGCGAGTTCATCGCCATCGCTAGCGGCCTGCAGGTATCTCATCCCCCAGGCGCGCCGTTCTACATGCTGGTAGGACGGCTGTTTGCCATGTTTGTGCCGCAGTCCGTCGTATCCTTGTCGATCAACATGGTGTCGGTGCTCTGCAGTGCGGTCACGATTCTGCTCACGTACTGGATCATCGTGCGCCTGGTGCGGGAGTTTCAGAGCACTGACCAGTCTGCTCGCGAGCATTTTGCGGCGATTGCGGGCGGCGTCGTAGGCGCGTGCACATTCGCGGTCACCGACTCGTTCTGGTTCAATGCGGTCGAGGCCGAGGTGTACGCCATGTCCATGCTCTTTACGACGCTGGTGGTGTGGCTGATCATGCGCTGGAGCGACCTGGCGCGCGCGTCCGCAAGGAGAGGCGTGGTGCTGGGGAAGAGGGAAAACCGCATACTGGTGCTTGTCGCATACCTCTTCGGACTGGCTATCGGTGCGCATCTCTTGAGTCTTCTGGCGCTGTTCTTTATTGCGCTGATAATCTTCTTTGTGAAGTTTGACCGGGAAGAGTGGACGCGGGCAGGAAGATCGGAATGGCTCTCCCCGCGCCGTTGGGGCGGGCTCGCGGCGGCACTGATCATTGCGTCCGTGGTGTTTGCCATTATCTACCCGGGCATCGTGCAAAAACTTCCAGTCCTGGCAGGCCGGACCGAGTGGCCTCTAGTGGTGCTGCTTGGCATTTCGTTTGCCGTGTTGGGTCTGGTATACTTAACGCATGTGTGGAAGCGGCCGGTGTTCAACCTTGCCAGCGTTTGTTTGTTGGTGGTACTCATCGGCTATTCCACGTATGCGCTCATATTCATTCGCAGTGCTGCCAATCCGCCGATAGACGAGAATGACCCGGAGAATCCTGCGGCGATTGTTTCGTATTTGGCGCGGGAGCAGTACGGCGAAACGCCGCTCTTGCACGGGCCCGCTTTTGTTGGCGGGCCGAACCCGACATACAGGGAAAAGACCTTGCCGCGCCGCTACTCCCCGGCGTCGCACCACCGCCGTGTCTATGCCCAGTACGATTCAGACTGGGACTTCTTCTGGAAGTACCAGGTAGGGCACATGTACGTGCGGTACTTCCTGTGGCAGTTTTCTGGCCGGGAGAGCGACATTCAGGATGCCCGGGCGATTACCGGCATTCCATTCCTTGATGGGCCGTACGAATCCTTCTTCCAGACCCCAAGTGAGCGCGCCAGTCGCAACAAGTATTTTGCCTTGCCGCTCCTGCTCGGGCTTTTGGGCATGATGTACCACTTCACGAGGGATTGGCGGCGAGCCTTCAGTGTTCTGGTACTCTTTCTGATGACGGGGATCGGCATCGTCCTGTATCTCAACCAGACCCCTATGCAGCCGCGAGAGCGCGACTACTCGTACGTGGCCAGCTTTTTCACCTTCAGCTTGTGGATCGGCATCGGCGCCACCGGGCTGATCCAGATGGTGGCCGACGCGGTGCGCACAAATCTGCGGAGCGTTGCTTCTTGGGGCACGGCCAGTATGGTGCTAATCGCCGTACCCGGCCTTATGATCTTGCAGAACTATGATGATCATGACCGCTCCGGGCGCTACGTGGCACCGGAATATGCATACAACATGCTCAACAGCGTTGATCAGAACGGTATCGTCTTCACCAATGGTGACAACGATACTTTCCCGCTGTGGTATTTGCAAGAGGTGGAAGGCGTTCGCCGCGATGTGCGGGTGGCCAACCTTTCACTGCTGAACACGCCCTGGTACATACGGCAGCTTAAGCATCAGTGGTCGCGTGAATCTGCGCCGCTGCCGATCACCATGGATGATGCCCAGATCGAGGGCATCGGACTGCAGCGCTGGACGCCGCGCGTGGTCTCGTTGCCGGTGGATACCGTGCAGCTGACGGATGATTTGGAGGTGTTTGGCCGCCCAATGGATGCACAGCGTCTGCAAAGCCCGATGCAGTGGACGCTCAACGGGCGCAATTTCGGGCAGGATGCGAATGGGGATCCCGTCAATGCGCTATATGCAGCCGATCAGGCGGTGCTCGACATTCTGGTGACGAATGCACTGCAGGGCTGGACCCGCCCGGTGTACTTCGCGGTGACCGTGTCGCCGGACGGGCGTCTGAACCTGGAGAACCACTTTCAGCTGGAAGGGCAGGCCTACCGCATTGTTCCTATCGAGCACGATTTGCCCATGGGTCGTATTGACACGCAGTTGTCTCCTGAGGTACTGCGCCGATTCAAGTTCACCAACCTGAACAATCCGGGCGTCTATTATGACGAGAACATCCGGCGCATGATAGACAACTACCGGAACGTATTTTCGCAGACCGCCATAGGGCTCAGTGATGAAGGGCGTACGGACGAAGCGATCGCGCTCATGGACCACATCATGGCTGCCGTACCGTACGAAACAATCCCTGGCGACATCTCGTCGTTCGTCTTTCCGGCGCGTGCCTATGAACTCGCGGGGCGGCTTGACAAAGCGAAAGAAATCATGCAGTCCGCTGAGCCTTACCTTTTGCATCACTTGAATACGGCAGGCAATCCATCAGAGCAGCAACGGCTGTTTTACATGGCGCAGCAGGTTGAGCGCGTGTACGTTGCCGCCCGTGATTTTGAGGCCTATGCGGATTTCCGCACCAAGATCAATGCGCTGGTCGGAGATCCCACAGTGGTGACACCGGAGGCCGCCCGGAGTACCTTCGAAGGGGATACGGCATCGATCGGTGAAAGCATGGACGAAGAAGGTGCGGACGAGGAAAGCATGGAAACGAATATGGACACAGTGCCATCCTCCGGCGCGGGAGACCCGAACGAGTAACCGCCGCAGGATGGGTGCGCATAGGCATAGCGATGATATGGACTGAGCCCGAACCTGTATGAACAGCGGATATCCAGTAAATCATGAGTTCGACGACGCGGATTTTGCGCGTATCGGTGCAGCGCTCGGAGCCGAGGCCCACCGTGAAGGCGCGATGACCTGGTATGTGCTGGAGGACAAGAAGACAAGCGACAAGCTCAGGCTCGAAATAATCTGCGGCTTGTCCACACCTGACTCCATACGGAAAGAAGAGTTAAACAACCTTATCAGGGTGATAACCCCATACAACCGTCTGCAGCTGCAGGGCTGCACCGGCATAATCTATGTTGAGGAAGGCGAGGTGATCTTCTGGGCGCGGCGTGAAGGCGTTTCCAGCGGGCTGGCCGTGGATCGGAAGGTGTACTGTACCCTGTACGCGAACGTTGATAACCGCCTGTTGTCGGCGGACTTCACCAAGCTGTCCGGAGAGCTTATCATGAGTTCAGTCATGCTTTCAATGGCGGCGTCGGCCGAAGACCTGTAGTCAAGCGCTTGACCGGCCTGCATATCACCCACGCGCATGCGGCATTGCGCCTGGATGAGGCGCTGCTCGGCGCGCTGGTACGGCTTGTGCTGGATCGCGAGGCGCGCACTTTGGACTTTTTGGGCATCATCCTGACGGATCGCGCATCGCTGCGAGCCTTGAACAAGCGGTTTCGCGGAGGCGACTACGACACGGATGTGCTGAGTTTTCCAATGGGCGACAGTCAGGCGATCGATGGGGAGGTGTACGTCAGCTTGGACTACGCGAAGGCGCGGTGCGAGGAGTTTGGGGCTTCCTTCGTTGAAGAAGCGCTGCGCTACGTGTTGCACGGAATTTTGCACCTTGTCGGGTATGATGACAAGGATGCGAGGGGTCAAGCCGGGATGCGTCGCCTGGAAGACCTGTATCTAGGCAGCCTTGCGGAGGCGGGTTACAACCTTGCGGACGACGTTGGCGCTCTGCATGATGTAGAAATGAATACAGGGGACGCCGAAGTCGAATAGTTCTTCGCACTGCTGAACTGCCCACTGAATACCGACTTCGCGTATGTGTTCTGGGCGTGCTTCGACGACTTCGCTTGCCAGCGCTTCTGGAATCTCGATATTGAATCGGTAGGGCAACAACTCCAGCTGACGCTTGGAGGTGAATATTTTGAGGCCAGGAATGATCGGCACGGTAATGCCGGCATTGCGGCAGCGCTCAACAAATTTGGTGTAGTGTTTGTTGTCGAAGAACATCTGCGTCGTGATGTAGGCTGCGCCTGCATCCACCTTTCGCTTCAGGTATTGCACATCCCATGTCATGTTGGGGGCACGGTAGTGCTTTTCAGGGTAGCCTGCAACGCCGATGCAGAAGTCGGTAGGCACCGCATCGATGAGGTCTTCCAGGTAGCGTCCCCGGTTCATGGACTCGATCTGGTGCACGAGTTCTATCGCGCTCCGGTTTACGGCCGTTCCGGGCGGCAGTGTTTTCTGGTAGCCTGTGTCGTCGCCATGCAGCGCCATCACGTTGTTGATGCCCAGATAGTTGAGCTCAATCAGTGCATCTTCCGTTTCGCTGCGTGTGAAGCCATGACACAACACATGCGGGACGGTCTCTATGCCGAAGCGGCTCTTTATGGCGGCGCAGATGCCGATGGTTCCTGGGCGTTTACGCTTGATGCGCCGCCGCCAGGAGCCATCGGGAAGCTCTTCGTACTGCGCCTCCGCGGAGTGGCTGGTGACATCGATGAAGGGCGGCTGAAATGGCATCAGCTCTTCCACGACGGCCATGAGCTGTGCCGCGGAGCTTCCACGCTTGGGCGGGATGATTTCAAAGGAGATCAGCGGCTGCGTCGCAGCCTCCAACAGTTCGGGAATCCTCATGTGCTGTGACGGGAGGCGGCGCACCTAGCGGTATCGGAATTGGTCTATTACTGCAGGGTCTTTGCTGCGCTTCAGGATCGCGCCAGAGTGCACATCGCGAAACACGATTTCTTTCGGGCGGGGGGTGACATCGGCCAGGAACAGCGCCCAGCCCCAGATGCTGTAGCGGGCCTGCGTGATGACCGTGGGGTCTTTGTCAAGCGCTTCTACGGATTCTTTGGACGACAGTGTTTCCGGTACGGCGAGCGTCTCCACCGGGTTGGCAAAAGGACCTTCTTCCGGCAGCACATGCCCCAGGATTTCGCTAGCGCGCGCCGTTCGGGCGGTCACCGGTGCCGGGCTGGCGCGCTTGAACAGGTAGTGGTCGCACGACCAGTTGCCCGGGCCGTAAAGAAACAGCAGGATCAACAGGAACAACGTTAAAGCGGCAAGCTCGAAGCCCTGCGAGCCCTGGTGCAGCCCGACATGGATGTCGGTGACGATCAGTGCGCCCACGAGGACTGGTATCTGGAGCAGTGCCGCCAGCCGGGTGAGCAGTCCTGCGGTCAGGATGAAGCCGCCAAAGACATGCGTCAGCGCCACGTAGTGGAGCAGGACCGTAGACTGAAGCCGCGCCGCTGAGTCTGCCGACATCAGGTCAAAGAAGCTATTGGCATCCGCAATGAACTGTGTGCCGCGAACGAAGAGTGCGATACCGAGGTAAATCCGCAGAAGATCAAAGGCCGGGCCACGAAAGACATTAAGCCGCCCCAGAAGCTGTTGCCATGGATGCTGGCGGCGCAGGTGATCGATCGACCACTTTCCCGAGCCGCATACCAGGACGAGCGTCAGCAGAAAGAGCACCAGCGCCGAGAGCTGAAACGACTGGTCCGCAGAAAACATGCCGGACACACTCAGAAAGACCGCCCCGAAAAGAATCGGAATCTGTACGAGCGTCGCCATGCGGGTCCAGAACCCGATGGCGATAGCGAGGCCCCCCAGGATGTGAATCAGCGCGACGCCGGTCATGACGCCTGGCGCGCTCAGCCAAGCCGGTGCGGATGCGGGCAGGAGCGACGTAAACAGTTCATGCTCGTACAGGAAGAGAACGCCGCGTGCAAACAGGCCGATGCCCAGATAGATGCGCACCAGGTCGAATGCCACTTCCCGGTACTCATCCAGCCAGGCAATAAACCTTTGAATCATCTAGCTGCCAGAAGAGTGAACCGCAATGATAATCTAGTTGCGTCGAAGCATCAAGTCATCTTCCCACACTTCAGGCAGCCCGGCAGAGTCTCCGCCCTCCCAGTCGTAGTTGCTTGTCGGCTCTTGCACGGCATCGCTTCGCAAGAGCACCACGGGAGCCTTGCGAATAACGAGCATGCTGCGACGATGCCGGGGCCGGCCTACCTTGCGCTGCCGTGTAAAGTAAACGCGCAGGCCCTGCACCACAGCGAAGAGCACTAGGGGTGCAAACAGTATAAGAGCAACAATAAGGAATGTGTTCAAAGTGCGCGCGGTTGACCCATTCTGGAATTGCTAATGCAGTTTATTGCCATCGGTTCCGCAGCCGAGCGCTGCGGCGTGGGCAAAAGCGCAAAAAGCCATGCAAGCCGCCGCCCCGGCTGTCAGGTGTGCGGGTGCAGCGTAGCCGCCTGTCGCGGAGAGTTCTGTCTCGAACGATGCGCAGCTGTCATACACGCACAGCATGCTGCCGGTCGCGGCCGCTGTCGCAGCCGTCCTGTTGGATTGGCGCGCCTGCCCTGCCTGCGCGCCAGCATTCGTGGTGCAGGCGTCGGTGTCGCAAGTGCAGTCAGGAAGCCGCTTGCATTGCGGCCGGTTGTGCGCGATCATGCATCTGAAGCCATGCCCGATGCGCGGTCAAGCTTTGCAAGGCCCGTGAGAGTCGACTGCGGCGCACACACTGGCAAGCGCCGGGGAGGTTCTACTTGATAAGCGTCATCGTCTGCATTTGGATGAGCTTGCCACCGGACTCCAGGCGGTAGAAGTATGTGCCGCTGGCAACGTCCACAGCCTCCCAGTGCAGGGTGTGAACGCCGCGTCCATAGACCTGGTCGGTAAGCACGGCTACCTTTCGGCCCGTCGTGTCAAAGACGGCCAGACGTATTATTGGGCCTCAACGGGCGCTTCAAATTGGATGGCCGTGGATGCGTTGAACGGATTCGGGTAGTTCTGCGCCAAGCGGAATGCAGCAGGTAGTTTACCATCATCCTCGTCAACGGCAGTATCGGTTGATCCGATATTAGCAGTCCATACGCCGCGCCCATGCGTAGCTGCCACCAGCTGTCCATCCAAGGCTTACATTTGCCAGATAGACATTACGGGCAGCGCGTCATCAACGTAGGACCAGTTATCGCCTTGGTCAGTGGATTCGACTATGGTGGAGCCCTGCTAACGACACTTGGCGAGCCCGGAGAGGGCCCGGGAGAATTCCGTGGCCGGACAGAGAAGGCTGCCGTCGCCGATCAGGGGAGTGTGGCAGACTTGGAGAAGATGGAAGCGCTCTTGGCAGCCCTGTCTGCATAAGGCTACCCAGCGCCCCCGGGAAGGCATCGTGAGTGGGAACGTGCCGGAGATGTCTCACTCTAGTAAGGTTCCGCCCCCTCACGCCGCTCGAGTGACGGCATGAGGTCGTACTTGACCCAGCCAAATTCAGGATCTATGACCAGCGCCATTTCGAAAGCCTTGCGCGCCTCGCTAAGATTGTCCTCGTCCAAATGGGCAATGCCCAACCATGCATATACGTCGCTGTGTCCCCACGAAGGCTGGAGCGGATTCGAGACTGATTCTTCCTGAAAAAGCGTTGCCGCACGACGAAGACCCTCTATGGCCCTCTTCTTGCTGCCTCCCCACATTCTGGGTGTGTTGAAATCGCCGATCGCCTTGAGAAGCACGACTCTGGGATTGTCGGGAGCGATTTCGACAGCCGTTCTCTGTGCGCGCCTTGACTTTTGCCCGAGTGTCATACCCAACAGGGGCTTAAGACTAATTTTTCGTCCGTAAACGCTCGCCAAGAGCGCCCATCCTTCCGCAAAGGACGGGTCCCGCTGCGTTGATTCCTCCAAGTGGTGGATGGCATAGTCAATGTGCACGAGCAACTCGCGCTTAGGAATGTCGGGATTGCTGCCGGTAAGCAGATCAACCAGTTGATGCGCGGCGTACGCGGCGTAGTAGTGCGCAAGCGTAGCAAGGCTTTCATCGGCCGTTGCCCGTTCAAACGTTGCGCGGGCTTGCTGAATCTTGTCGGACTTGCCCTCAGACTCGCCTACCCGAAGCATCTGCTTGGCCTGCAACAGGAGTGAGTCGGCGGGCTGGGCACGTATGGCTGTGACGGAAGCGAGCAACGCCAATATTGCAAGCAAAGTAGAGTGTCGCATGGGGTGCAGAATGTTGGTGAAGGGATTGCCGCAGTGATAGCGCCTAATTGTCAAGTGTGAAACATGCATTCTGCGTTGAAGCTACAGAATGCAACTGCATTCGGCTATGGTGAGAGGTTGATAACGGCCCCGAAGTACAGGAACCGGCGATACCGCGTGGACCGTCCGCTACGGCTGGAATAGTCCGAGGCATAATCGTAGTCCAAAACGTTGGCGCGATTGAGCACGTTGCCTACTGAAAGGTAGATGGAGACATTGTGTGCTCCAAACGGCACAAAGTAGTTGGACGCAATGTCGAGCCGGCGGAAGTCGGGCAGCCGTTCGGAGCCCGGCGGTCCTTCCACAGGTAGATAATATCTTCCTTCACCTGTGGAAATAGCATCGACTATCGGTGTAACCGGACGCCCGGTGGCATGCCTAAACGTAAAGCTTCCATATAGAAACCTGACGATTCTCACCTTGCCTACGACCGTTAGGTTGTGCGTAATGTCGAACGGGGATGGCCCTTGTGCCAATATATAGTCGGAACCCAGATGCTGGGCCTGAAGCCGCTTTGAATCGAGCAGAGAGTAGGCGAGCCAGCCATTGAACCGAGTCTGTAAGTACGCGCCAAACTTGATGAAGAAGTCCAGGCCCCTGGCTTCGCCCTTACCAGTACTGAGATAGGTAGACGCGTCAGTAGAGAGCGTCAAGTTGCGGTACATCTTGTCATAGGCCTCCAACCTCAGTGTTAGGGGCCCTTGCTCATAGAGCCAACCCGCGATGAGGTGCCGGGCCAGTTGCGGCTCGAGTTTATGCTGCGAGGTCGCCGCTTCGTATTGGTAGGGCGATGGGAATTGATGATACAGACCCCACGCCAGCCGTATGCGAGAAGCCTCCGAAACCAGGTATCGGACAGAAAGGCGCGGATCCACTGTGGCCTGACCCGACAGCTGGTGGTAATCGGTCCGAGCGCCCGCCAAAAGGTGCACGCGCCGGGTTACCCTGAATTCTCCTTCACTATATAGGCCAGCTCGCGTAGCGACGCTTGCGTAGTTGAGGCGTAGCTTGTCCGCTGCTGGATCCAGCACGCCGTCACGAGCAGGCACAGTACCCTGAAAGTGGCTATTTGTGCGCTCAATTTCAGCACCAACCCCGAAGCGGGTGCGCTGCCCATAGTCTCGTTCGGCATCGGTTCGCAGCTTGTAGGTGTTATCACTTGGCTCGAGATCCAGGTTTCCAAGCTGCTGGCGGGCCGCGAAGCGACTAAGTGAGGCACTGGTTTGCACGAACCATGATCCCAGGATGTCCGTCCACTGGACGTTGTGCAGCCAGCTCGTCGTTTCACCGCGGTAAAGGCCATCAAAGGACGGCTCGGCGACGAACACTCCCAAACTTTCATCTGTGGTGAAGTTGAACATCTTGACGCGGCCGCTCGGCGAATATTGGAAAATGACACTGAGACTGCCATCGTAACTTCTGGGCGTCGTCAAGAACTGATCTTTCTGGCCGTTCAGCCGAAACATCGTGGCAGTAGAGCTGCGATTGCCGGTAAGGTGCACGCCCAGTTTTTCGGGCAGTATCGGAATGTGCGAACCGAGAGATGCCGCCGCGAGACCGATGCCCAGTGTGTATTGATGCGCGGGCGGCATATCCTGACTGTCCATTGCGAGTATGGCCGAGAGCGCGTTGCCGTAGCGTGCAGAGAATCCGCCAGCGGAGAAAACGGTGCCGCGAACAAGAAATGGGGAGATGGTCCCGAAGACACCTCCGGTAGGAGATTCATACTTGTACGGATGGACCACCGTTGCCTGGTCGAGCAGGATGACGGTTTCGCTCACGTCACCGCCTCGGACAAATAGCCCTGCACCTTCGTCCACCATCGCCACACCGGGAAAAGTCTTGATAACCTGAAAAATGTCGGCAGCCGCCCCGGCGGTGGTAATTACTTCCAGCGTTTGGAGCGTGGCCGTTTCAGCATCGCCTGTGGTGTAGGCATCCGCTTCGACGATTGTCTCGCTTAGGTCGACCAGGGCTTGCCGAAGTACGATACGGACGGTTATGGTGTCTCCCGGAGCTATGTGGAGTCGCTGGCCGTAGGCATCGAAACCAAGCATTGTGGCCCGAATCTGCTGATCGCCCAGATGCTGAGTCCTGAATTCAAATTGTCCATCTACCGCTGTCGCCGCCCCGTCCGTAGTGTCGAGAATGAACACATTGACATAAGCCAACGGAAGGCCATCGGCATCAGTCACGCTGCCCTTAATAGTAGCAAACGCAGTTACCTGAGCTGTTAGCTCCACAGGCAGAACCAAGGCCAGCAGCAGCATCGCCACCAGCCATTTGTTCGAGACTGGATACGAATCAGGCATTTCTGTCGCGCTGGATTGACGCCATTTCGCGAGAACGGTTCACCCTGATTGCAGCTGTTCTGGAGTTGGGTCCCGGCTTGGCGCAGCCAGCGGTACCGAAGGCACTGTTTCGCCCTCGAATAGTACGAGTACGTGTGTCCAAGAAAGTAAGTTGCAAGCAGGCGCAAACGCACTGTGAGCGTCCGTGTGACGATCCTTACCCTCGTACCCTCCCCCAACTCAGTAGGGAAGTGAGGACCTGCCAGTCTTAGCAAAACCGCAAATTGCTGTCCAAATGAATAAGCGGCCGACTTTGGGCAACTCCTACGCGGGAATGCCCCCCCCCCCGGCTTGTCCGGAATCGCCATTTCGAGTGATATGACGCCTATGCACCTTGCCGGCTCTTGAGATCATTCCCGCACAAGGCACTAGCCTCTCGGGCTTTTTGTTCTCGGCTACCAGTTGACCATTCCCGCAGGTCGTCATTAACAAGCCAAATGCGGGACCAATTGAAACGCAATCCACGAGCAAGGTGTTGGGTAGCGCTAGTCTGCGCTAATGGCGTTATGGCCGGAAGCTCGGCTGTACTGCTAAGCTGGTCGGCACACGGAAGAGTGGAAGTCAGGCGCGGGCCCTCACTCAGATTCCGTAACTTTTTGGCTCCGCTGGCCAGCCACGTGATCAAGTTGCCGCTACGAAACAGCACGAGTTGCGCTTTAGTCTTCTGCCTTCTGGCCATCAGCTGCGGCCAGGCGGCGCCGACGGAGCCCAAGCCTCCAGAAGAGCTTGAGGCGCTGAGAGATGTGGCACCGCTTCCTGTAGGTGTAGCCTTTCGGTCAGGTCACCTTGGATCTGCGCAACATACACGGGTGGTGTCGCGCACCTTCAGCAGCATCACCGCTGAGTACGAAATGAAGATGAATCCGCTCTCTGGCGGCAGAGACATCTACAACTGGCAGGCGGTAGACGACCTCGTCTCGTACGCGAAGACGCAGGACATGCAGGTCCACGGCCATGCGCTTATCTGGCACGAAACCGTTCCGGCATGGCTGGAAAACTTCTCCGGCAGCGATCAGGAATTTGAGGAAATTGTTAAGGAATGGCGATTATATAGTTAACTGAAGCTTACTTCATCCTGGGCGGCGGGCTTGGCCTTCGGTGCCTCCGGCCTCCCGCCCTTCAAAAACTGCCGCGTAGCTTCCAGTATCGTTAGCCCGCCGTAGCGCGGATTCGCCGCTGGCGTGTTGTCCCACGTGTCCTGCAAGCGCTTATGCTTGCGCTCCTGCCGGTCGCCTTTTGTCATTTCAGTGTCCTGTGTCCGTATGGATTGATCCACTTGGCTGGTGCACAACGCTACGCTGACAGCGTAGCGTACATGAGCCGTTTGCCCACCATACCAGCCACGACGTGCTGCCTTTGCTCCAGCGTATCCATTGTGCAAACGTTGTGCTTGCCCGCAAACTGGTGCCCGTAGCGGTGCACGTGCTTCTTGCTCCAGTGGTGGTACCTACCATGATACGCCCGCTTGAACATGCTCCAGAATGACTCCAGCCCGTTCGTGTGCGCCATGCCATTGACCCACTCGCCGACCGAGTGCTTGACGGTTTCGTGCTGCATCCCAAGCATGCCCTTGTAGACGTGCGCCTCATCGGTGTAGACCGTTGTGCCGAGGTGTTATCGTAAACGAACGGCTGTAAGGTCGCTGCATTCGTGCTCTCCACCACTTCGGCCCGAATCTGCCCGCTTGCACGGTCTTTCAGGCCGGCCACCGCTGTCTTGACTACCGGGCCGCGTCCATCCCGTATCCACCAGCCCAGATCACATCAGGATCTGCTTTGGACACGCGTACCAGACTTCTCCACGTACCTCCTCAGTTCCGCGTAATGCTCGTGCGGGACCACGTAGCGCCAAAGTCGGTAGAGCGATGCACACCATCGTGCTTGATGGTATACACCGTGTGCGGTGCGTCGTTGGAGTGGGCAATGGAGGCCAGAAACTGCCCAATGCTCGTGTCCCAGGCCAGGGATTCCTGCCAAGTGGTCCACCGTTTTTAGTGCGGAAAGGAAAATGGCGGAGTATTGTACCGTTCCCAGCATTTTTCTGGCATCGTCAGCATGCCAGAGGGCTCGATTCCGTCCCCGCCGATCTCATGAGACCATGACTGGACCAGTGAAGGCACGCACTGTTTGCGCCGAAAGCAATAGATTTGGCTAATTCAATTCTCTGCAAGAAATTGGCAATAAATCGCTTGACTATGATTCGGCCTTCGGGGCTTATTGCACCCTTTCCGAAGACGCCGAGGGCCGGGATGCCTATGATTCGCCGCTGTTGCGCCACGATGGGGCGCGTTCTTCTGATTGGGCTGGTAGTCGGCGGTGCGATGGCCCTGCTTTGCGACCCTGCGTTTGCTGCGCCGCAGGAAGCCGATCCCGACTACCGGACGCTGCCATTTATCAGCAGCCGCGTCGCGATTTGGATCATCGCAGAGCTGCACCTGATGTTCGCGGCCTTTGTACTCGCGGTCCCGATGTTTGCGCTCATCATCGAGTACATCGGCTACAAGACTGGAGACAAACGCTTTGACCAGTTGGCGTACGACTTCACCAAGCTTCTGTCGGTGTCGTTTTCGTTTACGGCCACGCTGGGGGCGCTGCTCACCTTTGGCCTGATTGTGCTGTACCCGGCGCTGACGAAGTACCTGGTGAAGATCTTCAGCTGGACCTTTCTGCCGTACGTACTGCTGTTCTTCTTCGAAGCTGTCTTCCTGTACGCGTACTACTACGGATGGGGCAAGTTTTCGCCACGCGTGCACCTCTTCCTGGGCCTCATGCTCAACATCGTGGGCACTGCCATCATGTTCATTGCGAACGCGTGGCTGACCTTCATGAATACGCCCAGCGGCATTGACGAGCTCGGCAACCTGACGAGCATCTGGGATGCGATCAACAACTACATTTGGATGCCGATCAACATCCATCGATTGATCGCCAACATGGCGTTTGGTGGCGCTATCGGGGCGGCATACGGGGCATACAAGTTCTTGGGGGCACGCACGCTGGAAGAGAAAGCTCACTATGACTGGATGGGCTATATCGGAAATTTCATCGCCATCTGTGCGCTGCTCCCGCTTCCTTTTGCGGGATACTGGCTGGGCGTTGAGATCTACGCCTACGACCAGAGCCTGGGCATCACCCTTATGGGAGGCACCTTCTCCTGGCTGTTCATCATCCAGGCTGTGCTCATCGGCAACTTGTTTCTGGCGGCCAACTATTACCTGTGGCTCAGCATGGGCCGCATCGCCGGCGCTGAGCGTTACCGCAAGTTCATCAAGTACCTGTTGGCGGTCATCACGCTCTGCTTCATCGTCTGGGCGACGCCACATTCACTGGTGGCCACCGTGGAGGAAGCCCGTGCGATGGGCGGATCGCACCACCCGATACTGAATGTGCTGGGCGTAATGAGTGCCAAGAACACGGCGGTCAACCTCTTGATCCTCACGACCTACGTCAGCTTTCTGCTCTACCGGCGGGCCAACAAGGATGCTACGGTCAGCTGGGCAAAGACCGGCAACCTGGTGCAATTCGGCATCTTTGCGGTCGTGGTGATCTTCGTGGTCTTCCTGGGCGTCTATGGCTACTTCGTCGACGCGCAGACACGTATCGGACTTTCACAGCCTCAGGTTTTCTCCGTTCTGTTTGCGATGGTCGCCGTGACGGTCATCGACATCTTTCTCTTCAGGGGTGCCAAAAAGCGCGGCGACATCGCCTGGGGAAAGATTCCCGCCCGTGCGCAGTACGCCTTGTTCTTCTTGGCCATCACGTTTGCCTGGCTGATGGGCCTGATGGGCTATGTGCGGGCCGGGATGCGTCAGCATTGGCACGTATATGGCGTAGTCCGTGACACCTCGGTGGATGCCTTCACGCCCACCCTGGGCTTTGCCGGCCTTGTGGTATCGATTACTGTCATCATCTTTTTCCTGTTTATTGCCGTGGTCTTCTTCCTCTCGGGCTTGTCGTCGCAGAAGAACTGGGTCGCGTCCCCCAAGCGGACCCGACGTTGGTTCAGGCGCGCAAAGCCCGCCGATGAGCTGGACGCCGGCACTCTTTCATCCGATGCCTCGTGAAACACGCCCTTTCCATCTTTGGCTTTACCATTCTGGTATCGGCCTTCTATTGGTATGTGAGCTTGTGGGTGCCGCAAAAGCGCACGGAGCCACCTGAGGATATCGCCATCAGCCAAGACCTCACGACCGACGAGATGGTCGCCATCGGCGAAGAAATCGTGGCAGGCAAAGGCACATGTCTCACTTGCCACACCATGGGAGATCACAGCACAACGCTGCGCTTCCCGGACCTGGACAACATCGGCGCGGTGGCGGCGACCCGCGTAGAAGGGCAGGACGATGTGGCCTACCTGGCCGAGTCCATGTATGACCCCAATGCTTATGTGGTGCCCGGTTTTGTGGCAGGCATGCCGCTCGTCGCAAGGCCCCCCATTGCGCTCACCGATGATGAGATCCTCACCGTGATCGCGTATCTGCAGTCGCTCGGCGGCACGCCCACCGTTACGATGGCTACGACCTTGGAAGGGCAGGGCCAGAGCGTCGCCGCCGAACAGGCTGCGCCAGTCGCGGCGGGCGGCAACAGAGACGCGGAAACACTCTTTACCACCTATCTCTGCAACACGTGTCACAGCCTGGATGGCTCACCGCTGGCCGGCCCGTCGCTGCAGGGTGTTGGCGGTCGGCTCAGCCAGGCGGAGATCTACGAGTCCATCCTGGACCCGGATGCAACCATCGCGGAAGGATTTGCGGCAGCCACAGGGACCATGGGCACGCTGCTCAATGCAGTCGGATTCAGCGAGCAGGTTTCGGCTCAGGAGCTGCAGTCGCTGGTCGAGTACCTTTCAGGATTATAGCGGCTTATGAATCTGCTTGTACTTCTTGTGATTGTTGCAGCCCTGGCAGCGCTGCAGCTGGTGGCGACGCGATGGGTCACCGTAAACAGGTTGGCCTGGATGGCTGTCTGGTGGGTCGCAATCTATCTGGGGCTGGCCTACGGCATTAACCCGCCGCTGCCGAGTTCCATCATCGTGTTGTTCATGGCCATCGTGACACTCGCCCTGGCGGTCTATCTTTCCGCTGATTCGGACGAGCTCGCTTCGGCCGTGCAGACCGTGACGGCGTTCATCGTTGAAAAGCGCTTCAGGGTAGCCCTCTTGACTGTGCTGGCGGTGCTGCCGCTTTTGGTGGCGCTGAAGGTATACACGAACCTGTCCAATCCACCTCAGCCGCCTTCCAGCAGCAGGACCATTCATCCGCCGCCTCCAGCATCCATCATCTTCGACGGGACGGCGATTGATCTGGCGACCGCCAATAATCCGTACAGAGAGCTCGAACACACGGATCCAGCAGCGTTTGCGCAGCATGTGGAGAATGGGCGTCGCGTATACTTTGAGAACTGCTTCTACTGCCACGGCGACAACATGCAGGGCGCCGGCATGTTCGCACACGGGTACGATCCAATCCCCGCCAATTTCAACGATCCTACGACCATTGCCATGCTCCAGGAGTCGTATCTCTTCTGGCGTATAGCCAAGGGGGCGCCGGGCCTGCCTTCAGAATCCACTCCTTGGTCGAGCGCCATGCCGGCGTGGGAGAACTTTCTCACCGAAGAGGAGATCTGGGATGTGATCATCTTCTTGTACGAGTTCACCGGTTACGAGCCGCGCGCACAGGGCATGCCGCACTAAGCCATGAAACAATACGTATTGTTCATTGCCGCACTGGTCCTGCCGCTCGGGGCATTGGGCCAGGACCTGGGGACCCCTGAGCAGCTGCAGAGCGGAGCAGCGCTGTACGAGGCCAAATGCGCCCACTGTCACGGTGCAGCGGGAGACGCCAACAGTGTTGCCACGGCTTACTTGCGCCCTGCGCCCCGCGACTTCACCTCGGGCCAGTACAAGTTTCGCACCACCGGCAGCGGCGAGCTGCCGACGACTGAGGACATCAAGCGCAGCATTCGGGATGGCATGCCATACACCAGCATGCCGCTTTGGAAGGGGATTCTTTCGGAGTCGGAGATGGAAGATCTGGCCTATTACCTGAAGACCTTCAGCGGGGATTTTGACGGCCCATACGGCAATCCAGAGGTGATCACCATTCCCCGCGCGCCTACCTACGACGAAGGTAACCTGGCACGGGGGCGGGAGGTATTCGAGGCGAATCAGTGCGCCGACTGCCACGGCGAAAACGGTCGCGGCAATGGCCCTTCGGCGTTGGACCTGGAAGACGAGTGGGGCTATCCAATCCGGCCAGCCGATATGACCAAGCGCTGGACCTTTCGCGCGAGCGCGACCCGCGAGGACATCTACCGGACCTTCACCACGGGCCTCAACGGTACGCCCATGCCGTCGTATCAGCAAACCATTGACGAGCAGGACCGGTGGGCGCTTGTGGATTACGTGTGGTCCCTCTCAGAGGATGAACCCAACTACGGCACGGTGGTCACCGCCGTAGGAACGGCCGGGGCGCTGGATATTTCGCAGGGGGCGGCGCTGTTTGCCGACGCGCCCCGGGCGTATTTCCCGATCGTGGGACAGCTCATAGAGCCGGGGCGGTCCTTCTATCCGGGCGTCAATGGCATCGCTGTGCAGGCGATCTACAACCAGAACGAGATCGCTTTGCTCTTGTCGTGGCACGACATGACGGCGGAGGTGGATGGCGCCAACCACCCGGGGTTGGTGGTGCCGCCTTTTGACCCCGCCACGGCGGACACCGCCGCAGGCCCATTCTCCGATGCCTTAGCGCTCCTCTGGCCGGCGGAAACGCCGGATGGCCTCGAAAGACCC
This sequence comes from Rhodothermales bacterium, assembly GCA_951812585.1. GTDB lineage: Bacteria > Bacteroidota > Rhodothermia > Rhodothermales > Bin80 > JAAXGV01. Next base: position 2,736,544 of record OX638318.1, read on the forward strand.
TACTTCATGTTTGGCGACGCCAAAAATGCCATGAGCATCTGGTTTACCGATCTTGCCACTGATTCCGCGGCCGTGCTGATGGGTCGAGGCAGTGCCAGCATTGCGGCCACAGGAGCCACGTTAGCGCATTACGCTTCGTACGAGGATGGCGCGTGGACGGTGATCATGAAGGGCCCGCGCCAGTTTGATAGCGGCCTGTACATGGCCGAGGCGGCCTTTACGCCCGTGTCGTTTTCTGTGTGGGACGGGCTGAACCAGGAGCGCGGCAACAAGCGGGGCCTCGCTGCCTGGTACCACCTGTACCTGTTACCCATGGAGACGCAGTCCGCGGCGCTCCCGATGGCGAAGTGGGCGCTAATCGCGTTGCTCATTGAGCTGCTTTTGGTCGGTGTCGTGCACTGGCGGCACCGGCGCAGCGCTACATAGGCCGCATGGAATTCGCACCGTCGCTTGTTTCCTGGAACCTCACGAAGAAGTGCAACCTGCGCTGTCCGCACTGCTACATGGAGGCAGGACGTGCAGCGGCACGTGAGCTGACCACGGCAGAGTGCCTGGCGCTTGTCGAGGAAATGCACGCGCTGGGAACGGAGATGCTCATCCTGACGGGCGGCGAACCGCTCTTGCGCAAGGACATCTACCAGATTGCCCAGGCGGCTTCCAGGCTCGGTATCTGGGTGGTAATGGGCACCAACGGGGTGTTGGTGACGGACCGCGTTGCAGACAAGATGGTGGAGTGCGGGGTCAAGGGTGTGGGCATCAGCATTGACTCCGTCGATCCCGCGCGGCACAATGCGTTTCGTGGCGGCCGCAATGCCTGGCAGTTCTCCGTGCGCGCCCTGGAAATCTGCCGCGCGCGCGGACTGGAAGTGCTGGTACAGACCACAGTCATGCAGGAAAACTACGACGAGATTCCCGCGCTTCTGGACTTTGCCAAAGACAAGGGAGCCTGGTCCTTCAACCTGTACTTCCTGGTGCAGACCGGCCGCGGCAAGGGCATGACCGACCTTTCTGCGGCAGCGACCGACGCCATGCTGCGCCGTTTGGTGGACCTTCAGGACGCGTATCGTCCGATGCTGGTGCGGAGCAAGTGTGCGCCGCAGTTCAAGCAGATCGCGTACGCCCGGGGGCGCGGCGGCATGGAGAGCGGTGGCTGCATGGCGGCCACCGAGTACTGCCGCATCACGCCGGAAGGCGATGTGACGCCCTGTCCGTACATGACGATGGTGGCCGGCAATGTGCTGGAAGACTCCTTCAGCGACATCTGGCGGCACGCAGACGTGTTTGCCGAGCTGCGAGATCCTGCCAGGCTCAAGGGACGCTGCGGCGCGTGCGAGTTCAAGACGCTGTGCGGCGGATGCCGCTGCCGGGCGTACGCAGCTACGGGAGACTACCTGGACGAGGATCCTGCCTGCACCTACCAGCCAACGGGCGTGCCGCTCGCGAGGTGCGGTGTCACCTGGGACCGTGCAGCCCATGCGCGCCTGGAGCGCATCCCGATCCGGTTCATCCGGGAAAAGACTCGCAAGGGTGTAGAAGCCTATGCGCAGCGCATGGGCGCCGCCCTGATCACAACAGAGGTTGTCTCGGGTGCGCTTAGCGGCATGAAACGGACGCGTACGTTTACGCCGCCCACGGCGACATCTGCGACCGCGCCGACTCCAGCCGCGCCGAATGCTCCTGTGCATCTTGTGTAAATGCGATGCCATATACGATCACAGAGGCATGCACCGCCTGCGATCAGTGCATTGATGCCTGCCCGATCGAAGCCATCTCGGTGGGAGATCCAATCTATGTCATCGACGATACCTGCTGCGACTTTGAGGAGTGTGTCGTGATGTGCGACGACGAGGCCATCGTACCAGTGGAGGAGGCATGGTAGAGAACGAGATCCAGTACCTGCCCTGGACCCAGTTTCAGAACATGGTGCCATCCATACTGGGACTTGAGGTCACGCGGCTGACGCAGCATCTGGCAGGGGAAGCCTTGTCTACGCAAGAGCGTAACATCGTGGTCAAGGTGCGCTACGATGTACGACGGTTCATCGCGTGCGTGTCCCGTGCGGCGCAGCATCAAGCTGGGGCGTGCGCGCAGCACCTTAATTCGGCGCTGCTGAACGCGGCGCTATTTTCAGAACATCCCAGCCTGGTGTACGTCGTGGATCGACTGCAGTACGTGCGCGACCGGATGCCCTACCTATACTAGCCATGTACAAGAATATCTTTGTTCCGGTAGACAACTCCGAGCACTCCATCTGTGCGGTAGACATGGCCGTTGCGCTGGCGCAGGCTTTTGGGGCGGAGATCACGGGCAGCCACGCCTATGCAGCCCGCATGCACGACTACCGCTTCAAGCAGATGGAATTCACGCTGCCCGAAGAGTACCTCCTGGAGGACGCGATGGAAAAGCAGCGTAAGATCCATGACACGCTTATCACGATGGGACTCGAGCTCATATCCGACTCGTACCTGGTAGTAGCAGATAAGCGGTGCAGGGAAGTCGGCGTACCGTTTTATCCCAAGATGTACGACGGCAAGAACTGGAAGGTGATCGTCAAGGACATCGAGGAGAGCGACTACGACCTGGTGGTGATGGGTGCGCTGGGACTAGGGGCCGTCAAGGACAGTCAGCTGGGCAGCGTCTGCGAGCGCGTCACGCGGCGCGTGCGCACAGATACGCTTGTCATCAAGGATGTGTCGTCCGATGTGTCGTCCAATGGTCAGGCCGCGGGCGATGCCAAGCGGCGCAGCATCGTTGTGGGCATCGATGGCAGCCCGGAGTCATTTGCGGGGCTCAAGACCGCACTGACGCTAGGTAAGGCGACGGGTCGGCCGGTCGAGGCGGTGTCGGTATACGATCCGTACCTGCACTATGCGATGTTCAACAGTATCGTGAACGTGCTCACTGAGAAGGCCTCCAAGGTGTTTCGGTTCAAGGAGCAGGAGCAGCTCCACGAAGAGGTCATCGACACGGGTCTGGCGAAAATTTACCAGTCTCACCTGGAGGTTGCGCGGCGCATTGCGCTGGAGGAAGGCGTAGCGCTGAAGATCACATTGCTGGATGGCAAGGCCTTCGAGAAGATGATCCAGTATGTGCGGCGCGAGGAGCCCTGGCTACTGGTGCTAGGCCGCATTGGCGTCCATAGTGACGAAGACATGGACATTGGCAGCAATACCGAAAACCTGTTGCGCCAGGCCCCCTGCAACATCCTGTTGTCGAGCCAGCGCTATGTGCCGCCTGTGGATGTCAGCGCCGAAGAGACGATGTTCTGGACGGAGCCAGCAACGCGGCTCTTGAACACTGCGCCAGATTTTGCACGCGGCATCGCACGGACGACAATTCACCGCTATGCGATGGAGCGCGGGCATTCGGTGATTACACGCAAGATCGTTGAGCAGGCCATGGGCAACATCCTGCCGCGCTCGTCCATGGTCAAGATGGGCATCATTGCAGGAGAAACGGCTGCCAAGGAAATAGCGGCATCGGACACAACCGTGTATGTTTGCGCTGAGTGCGGGTATACGGCGCGCGGCTTTGAGCCGGTCCAGTGCGGCGTGTGTGGATCGCTCGGCTCGACGTTTCAGCAGCTGGACAAGGCGGCCATCACCCGCTTGGCACGACTGGAAGGGGATGCCCAGGCGGTAACCACCTTCGACGATGTCAAGCTGATGTGGACGAAGGAAGCCCGCGCCGCGCTCCGGCAGATTCCTGACGGCTATCAGATGCGCCGCGCCAAGGCCCAGATCGAGAAGCGCGCGCGTGTACGCCGTGTGCCTACCATCACGGTAGACATGGTTGCGAGCGTTGTTGAGGGCCATGCTGTGGACACGCAGCATCTGACGCCCCGCGGCTCCCTCAAGGCAGCGGGCCCTGGCGCGCAAGGGGATCGGAGCGCCAGCGTCAAGCCCGCCATGGAGTCTTTGCTGCAGGATGGCGCATTCATGTGGACGCAAGAAGCGCACAGGCGCCTGGGCCGCGTGCCGGAGGGCTTTATGCGCGTACGAACGAAGGACCGCATTGAAGCAGTCGCGAAGGATCAGAGCACGAATCTCATCACGCTCCAGGTGGTGGAAGCGGGCATTCAGGAGAGTCTGAAGCTCATGGAGGAAATGATTCGGGAGCAAGCGGCGGCTGACCATTGAAGACGTACCACGACATTGCTACCGATGGCGGCTCAGATGTAGCGGGGCAGGTTGCCGACCAGATGGCACGCCTGTCGAGCCGCCTGGCGCGGGTAGGGCATGTCGTTGCCATCATGAGCGGCAAGGGCGGGGTGGGCAAGAGCACCTTGACGGCGGCCCTCGCCGAAGCTTTTGCGCTGATGTCCCACAGCGTCGGCATCGTTGATGCGGATATCAACGGCCCTTCGGTTGCGCTTATGACCGGCGTGCGGCATCATGTTCCGCATCCGGTCCCGGGCGGCATGAGCCCCGCCACAAGCGCATCGGGTGTCAAGGTCATGTCAATGGATCTGTTCCTGCAGCACGATTCCTCGGCCGTCTTGTGGGAGGCCCCTTCGCAGCGTCATGCCTACACCTGGCGTCCCATGGTGGAGATGGGTGTCCTCCGAGAGCTCATAGCCGACACGGCCTGGGGTGCGCTAGATGTGCTGTTCATTGACCTGCCGCCGGGGTCGGACAGGCTACCCAATCTGGCCGACCTGGTGGAGGACCGTGCGGCTGCGGTCGTGGTGACGGGCCCTACGGCCGTATCTCATGGTGTTGTTGCACGTTCCATTACGGCGGCGGCCGATGTGGCCGGTCTGCCTGTGGTCGGGCTGGTGGAGAACATGTCCTCGTACGTGTGCACTGCGTGCGGACACGAGGAGTATTACGACCGGTCTGGCAGCGGAGCCGCGGAACTGGCAGCGGCGCACGACATTCCCTTTCTGGGGCGCATTCCCTTCGATTCGCGCTTGGCGCTAGCGGCTGACCGCGGCGAGCCCTTCCTGGCCCATGCGGGCGATGCCCCTGTGGGCCGAGCCATCATGGCGCTAGCGGCGCGCATGAAGGACTATCTGCAACTGTGATCCATGCGGCCCCGCCCCTTAACCCAAGCGCAGTGGCATTCCGGGAGCCATTCGATACCCTTCAAGCCATCCGAAATGTCTAAACCAACCGGCCTCTTCCAAGCCACCCGAAATCTCTGAGTCATGAAATTTCTTTGCGTACCATGTGATGAGCCGATGGCCTTGCAAGAGGCGTGCGGACCCTTTGAAGGGACAATGTCGATCGTTTACCGCTGTCAGGCCTGCGATTACCGCATGGCGATGCTTACGAACCAGATGGAGACGCAGATGGTGCGCTCGCTGGGCGTAAAAATTGGTGGGAGGGCGCGCGAAGCAGCACCCATGGAGACGCTGCGCACCAACTTGCAAGGCAAGCGGCAGGAAGTAGCCGTGCCAGACAGGGCTAAGTCTGCATCAAAGTGTCCGTTCACTGGCGTGGTCACGGAAGCGCTCGAAGCGTCGCAGCTACAATGGACGGCCGGCGCTCAGGCTCGCATGGCGCGCGTTCCTGCGTTTGTGCGGCCTATGGTGCAGCGCAACGTAGAGGACTATGCAGCCCAAAGCGGCAAGATGGTAGTGGACGAATCCGTCATGGATGCCATGAAGGGCCAACTCGGCATCTAGCCGCTCCTTGGCAGGTTGCTCGGCGGGGTCGGGGCTGTGCAGCGAGGCCAGCGTCACGCAGCAAAGTCAGCGCTTCCACGGATTGGCGACCTTTCTGCTACGCAAGCAGGTGGCGGGCTGCATCGTTCTTGAGGCTGTGCAGCAGCTGGCGGGGCGGCTGCCGGGCAAGGGACGCCAGCACGCTGCGAATATGGTCTGGGTCCGGGTCAAGCTCAGCGAGTACGTAGGATGCATGCTTCAGGATGGATTGCCAGGAGTCGTTCTCTGGAAAGAATCCGCGCCCAAGCCCGGAGTTGGTGACAAAGTCAAGCCGGAGCGAAAAGAAGCCATGGAAGCGCGCCAGGCTTTCCCGCTCCGCCTGAGTGAAGCACGCGTTGAATGCCGCAACGGATGCCTGGTCCGGCGCACCCTTCAGACTGTCCAGATACTCTTCTCCCGGGACATAGATGTCATCAAACCAGACGCGCGTGAGCGCCGCAGCAAGCGCCTCCGGTCGGGTATGGCGTTTGCACGCGGTCAAGCACGCAGGCGAAGTCAGAAAAGCCAGGAAGACGACCACGCGGTCGCGCCAATCGGGCGAAGGCACCGCACGCACGGACTGACACATGGGGTGGCTAGAAGCTGATTTCTGGCAGGTCTTCCCAGCGCGGCGGGCCTTCGGGCTTGAAGTTCTTCGTGGACACAAAGTGCCAGCCTTCGTGAAAGTTCAGCTTGAACTTGCCGCCGCCGAAGTGGTGCTGGAGGTATTGCATGGGGTCGTTGAGCAGATCTGTCATTTCCAGCACTGTGCCGCGCGCCAGACCCTTAAAGCGCACGGAGTTGGGTATGGGCACCTGAACAAGGATCGTGACCGTTGAACGGCTCATGGCTTGCAGAAAGGCCGCCTCCAGTTCGGTGTCTGTAGGCGAAGCATTGCCCCTGTTGGCGAGCTTCTTGCGCAGATACTGCTCGTAAAGTGTCCAGACCCAGGTCATGGCAAGGCCCAAATATAAAGACTATGCGAAAGGCTCACACTGGTATTGACTATTTGGCGCAAAATCCGAATCATGCAGCTGTATCTTTGCGTCGCAGTTCGGTGCATGACACACCTTCACCAATCTACATACTCTTTCTCTTATGAAGTTCTTTGCGCTAGCACTTACGGTGCTGTTGGTATCCGCCTGCGGCGGCAGCGGCGATGGCGCGGCTGATACCACCGATGATGGTGCGCCGAATGACCCCGTTGTCGAGAGCACACCGCTGGGCACGGCTTCCATTTCAGGCATGATTGCTTTCGACGGCGAAGCGCCTGCACGTACACCGGTGCGGATGAAGCCTGAATGCATGGATCAGCATGACAGTGATCCACTATCCGAAGACGCGATCGTCAACGACGGCGCGCTGCAGAACACTTTTGTATACGTGTCCGCCGGCTTGCCGGACGGGTATGCATTTGAAGCGCCGAGCGCGTCTGTCACGCTGGATCAGGTAGGCTGCATGTATACACCGCGCGTCATGGGGATGCAGGCTGGACAGACGCTGCGCATAGAGAACAGCGATCCGTTTCAGCACAATGTGCATCCGTTCCCGGAAAACAACCGCTCGTTCAACGAGTCCACGCCGAATGAGGGCGACTACCTGGAGAAGACCTTCCTGGTGCCGGAGGTGATGATCTCGGTCAAGTGTGATGTGCATGCCTGGATGCAGGCGTACATCGGCGTATTGGACCATCCATATTTCGCCACCAGCGGTGCAGATGGCTCCTTCACCATCAGCGGACTTCCGGCGGGCGCGTACACGGTAACGACCTGGCATGAGCAGTTTGGTGCGCAGGAGATGCAGGTCACCGTGGGGGATGGCGAGACTGCGCAGGTTGACGTCACCTACTCGGCAACGAGTTAAGGCAAAACGCGTCCGGCGCGGCTGCCAGGCGCTGTACTGTTGATACTAAAGTCATTGCGATGGAAGACCATCACACTGCATCCCACCATGAGGGCCACAAGGTAGGATTCTGGCGCAAGTACTGGTTTTCGACCGACCACAAGGTCATCGGCATACAGTACGGGATCACAGCACTTTTCTTCCTGCTGTTCGGCTTCATCCTCATGCTGCTGATGCGTTGGCAGCTCGCTTCGCCGGGCATAGAGATTCCGCTTCTTGGTGCGCTCACCCCGGAGATGTACAACCAGTTCGGTGCCATGCATGGCACGATCATGGTGTTCATGGGCATCGTGCCGCTGGCGGTGGGCGCCTTCGGCAACTATGTGGTGCCGCTCCAGATCGGCGCAGTGGATATGGCATTTCCGCGCTTGAACATGGCGAGCTACCACTTCTTCTTCTGGGGCGGAGTTGTGATGATGGCCAGCTTCTTTGTGCCGCAGGGCGCGGCCAAAGCCGGCTGGACCTCGTATCCGCCGCTGGCCGACATAGAGACGATGGGGCAGACGATGTGGCTATGGGGCATGGTGCTGCTCATCACCTCATCGCTGCTGGGTGCGATCAACTTCCTGACCACCATCATACAGCTCCGTACCGAGGGCATGACCTTCTTTCGGATGCCATTCTTTGTGTGGGCCCAGTTTATTACCGCCTTCCTGCTTCTTTTGGCGTTCCCGCCGCTGGAGGCCGCCGGCATTCTGCAGCTTGCGGATCGCCTGCTGGATACCAGCTTCTTCTTGCCTAGCGGGCTGGTGACCGCCGAGGGTCCCCTAGAAGTATCGGGCGGCGGCAGTCCGCTGCTGTGGCAGCATCTCTTCTGGTTCCTTGCGCACCCGGAGGTGTACGTGCTGGTTCTGCCGGCCATGGGCATTGTAGCCGAGATTGTAGCCAACAACACCCGCAAGCCACTATGGGGCTACCGTTTGATGGTGTATTCGCTGATCTTCCTGGGCTTCATGTCCTTCATCGTGTGGGCCCACCACATGTTCATCACAGGCATGGGCACGGCCATCAGCGCTTTTTTCCAGGTGACGACGATGATCATCTCGATTCCGTCGGTGGTGATTCTCTCTGCGCTTTTCATCACGCTCTGGGGCGGATCCATCCGCTTTACGACACCGATGCTTTTTGCGCTAGGGTTCTTGCCGATGTTCGGCATAGGCGGGCTTACGGGCTTGCCGCTCGGACTTGCGCCAACGGATATCCCCCTGCATGACACCTACTACGTGATTGGCCACTTTCACTATGTGGTGGCGCCCGGCACCATCCTCGCGCTCTTTGCCGGCATCTACTATTGGTTCCCGAAGATGACCGGGCGCACGATGAACGACACTTTGGGCAAGATTCACTTCTGGGGCACGATCATCTCCATGAATGGAATCTTCTTTCCGATGCTTATCCAGGGGATGGCGGGCGTGTCACGGCGGCTTTTTGATGGGGGACTGGCGTACAGCTTTTCGGAGCCGGTGCTCGAGTACAACGTCTTCATGTCCATTTCGGCGGCCGCGCTGTTTCTCTTCCAGATTCCATTTATCATCAACTTCTTCCAGAGCATCAGAGGAGGCCGGAAGGTAGAGAAGGCCAACCACTGGGATGCCACCACTCTGGATTGGTCAGCAACGCCCACGCCACCGGTGCCGCATGGCAATTTTGAAAGCGTACCGCGGGTGTACCGGGATCCTTACGAATACAGCGTACCGGGCAGCGGCGTGCCCTTCTTGTCACAGGACACGGCGCCGCCGGCTGCGCCATCCGATCAGATTCTGGAGGAGGTTGAAGCGTAAGCGCCATGGAATTGCAAATCCCCTACGAGGTTACGCCCCGGCGTGATACCGGCGTCAACAACGCTAAGCTGGGCATCTGGCTCTTTCTGGCATCCGAGGTCATGCTTTTTGGTGGGCTCTTCGCGGCCTACATCTTTTTACGCATGGGTGCAGACGCCTGGCCCGGGATGGAGACGTTCGATACTCATGAGATGGCCACGCGCGCCGATCAGATCCTCAGCGTGCCGCTGGCGACGCTCAACACGGTGATCCTGATCGCGTCCAGCGTCACCATGGTGCTCAGTTGGGCGTCGCTCAAGATGAACAACTTCAAGGGTTTCAAGCTGCACATGGGCCTCACGATCCTGCTGGCGCTTGGATTCCTGGTGGTCAAGGCGTTTGAGTACGGCTCCAAGTTTGGCCACCATGTCTACCCGGAAACCAACATCTTCCTGGCGATCTACTTCGTCCTGACGGGGCTCCATGCCATCCATGTCACAGGTGGCATCATCGTGAATGCGTACTTCTGGGGGCCGGGCACGAAGATGTGGCTGAATGGCAATGCGCACGACAAGGCGCACTTTACCAACCGGATCGAGGTTGCAGGCCTGTACTGGCACTTTGTGGATCTGGTCTGGATATTCCTGTTTCCGATGATTTACCTGGTGTGATATGGCCGGAGAAATGACCATTGAGGAGGTCAAGAAGCACGTCCGCGTGTACCTCTATGTATTTGGAGCTCTGTTGGCTTTGACGCTGGTCACCGTGGCGGTATCGCGTTTCGATGTGTCCATAGGGCCAGCGCTAGTAATCGCACTGGTCATTGCGCTCGTCAAGGGTGCTCTGGTGGCTATGTACTTCATGCATCTGATCAGCGAGAAGCAGGTCATCATGTGGGTATTGTTGTCGGCTGCGGCCTTTCTCCTCTGCATGTTTGCTCTGTTCATATCCGCGCTGGTGGATCAGGAGCAGGTCGCGCTGCTGATGCATGTCGCTTAAGACCTTTCATATCATCTTTATTGCGGTCTCCACGCTGACGGCGTTCTTCTTCGGCGTGTGGGCTGCGTATCGCGGCATCGTGGACCAGAGCGGAGTGCTGGCGGTTGGAGCGGTCTTGTCGTTCGCGGTCGGCGTAGGCCTCATCTTCTACGGCGTAAGCTTTGTCCGCAAACTCAAAAACGCGGGGATCTATTAGCGGCATGAAAGCACTACGGCGCGTCATTGTCCTGGTCTTGCTTCTTTTGTTGCCATCCGTTGCGCTTGCCTGCGAGCAGTGCTTGGGCACGGGGGGTGCCAACGGGCCCGTGATCAGGGCGCTGGTCTTCTCGATGGCGGCGCTGCTCTCCATTGTGGGTTTTGTGGGGGTGGGCATCGCCACATTCTTTATCAACACGGTGCGACGCAGCAGGAGCCTTGCGCCATCAGACCTGGAAGTCACAGAGCAGGGCGAGCTGGCCATGCGGACTGCGGTTTAGAACGAGTGCACGATGTTTGACCTAAGCAAATGGATGGGAATGCCGCTGGACGCATCTGGACACGGTGCGCCCATCGATGCGATGATGGGATGGGTTCACTGGCTCATGCTGGCGCTTTTTATCTTCTGGGCCCCCTTCTTTCTGTACACGTTGTGGCGTTTTCGCGCCAAGCGGCAGCGTGTGGCCAACTACCACGGCGTCAAGAGCAAGTGGTCTTCCTACGTAGAGGGTGCTGTGGTGGTCGCGGAGGCTATTTTGCTGGTCGGGTTTGCCTTTCCGATCTGGGCCGAGATCAAGAACGACTTCCCGGACGAGGAGGAGTCCACGATCATCAATGTGGTAGCAGAGCAGTTTGCATGGAACGTCGTCTATCCGGGTGCGGATGGCGCGTTTGGGCGCACGACGCTGGCGAAGCCATTGGCGATTGATCCTGACGATCCCCGGGGGGAAGACGACATTATTGTTCAGGACGAGCTCCACCTGCTCAAGGGCAAGCCCGTCATCATTGAGCTCACTTCTCGCGATGTCATTCACAGTTTCGGCCTCCCCAACATGCGTGTGAAGCAGGACGTAATCCCGGGGCTTGCCATTCCAGTCTGGTTTGTGCCGGAGATGTCCACGAAGGAATTCCACGCGGCGATGACGAAGATCCTGCCCGTCTCGGCCGATCAGGGTCGCCGCCGCCAGTACCCGCCGTACCGCTGGATTGCTATGCAGGATTATGCGGCAGCCGACGGAACAGTGCTAGCCGAAGCGGGGGCCCGTTTGTCCACGCGCATACTGGATCGCCTGTTCGAGGCAGGCATCACGGAGGTTGTTGCAGCGCCCGACATGGAGATCAGCTGCGCGCAGCTTTGCGGAGGTGGCCACTACAGCATGCGCGGCACGGTGATTGTGCACGAGACGCAGGAGGAGTTTGATGCAGCCTTGGCCCGCTGGGACTTCTAGCACTGGCTGCCGCGACCTGACGCATTTCATCCGGTGCGCCCTCGCTTGCATTGCTCAGGCGTTCGCTCCAACCTGCGCTTGCGCCCCAGCGCGCGCATAGCCGCGCGCCTTGGTCGGTGCTTTGATGCGCGCGCAGACTAGTGCACAGATGCTCGTTTTTGCCCGGGCCCAGGGGTTCTTGCAGATGCCTTGATGTGGCCGCTTACACATGCGCGTGTGCAGGGGGCACCCCGAAGCCTGCGTTGTGGAGGCCGAGAACCGTGCAAGGCTGTACGGTTCCCGCAGGACTCCTGACAGGAAGGCACACCAGCCTTTGCAGCGGCACTGCCCGCTACTCGAATAACACGAACGCTCCGTCCTGCATCCTTGCCACTACGGGGTCGTACAGGGCGTCGCCGTGCTCGTCAAACGAAAAGGAGCCGAAGACGGTGTCCAGATCACGCGTTCGTGCAAGTGCATTGCGGATTTCATCCGCCTCAAACGCTTCAATCTGCGCCAGTGCATTTGCCAGCACATTCATGGCGACATAGCCGCGTGCTACGTAGTCGCTTGCCTCTTCACCGTGCTCATCGCGATAATTTCTCAGAAATGTCAAGCTGCGCGGGTGCGTTGAAGCGGCAAGCCAAACGTGAAAAGTCACGACACCCTCCGCGGCACCGGGTACCATGCGGTTTAGCTGCGCAGCATCGCTGATCGACAAGTACGGCGCGATGAGCGGAATATCTGTGATGCCGGCAGCATGGGCTTGCATGAGCACGCCAATCCGGTCAGGCGACAATCCGCATACAAAAATGGCATCCACGCCAGCAGTATCCATAGCCGAGAGCGCCGCAGAGATGTCCGGTACGTCGCTGGACGACGGATCCCGCTCGTAGGAGATCTCCTCCACCACCGATACGTCTGGAAAGCGCGCCAGGGTGGCGATGACTTGGTCATAGCTGCTCTGCGAAAACGCGTCTGCCTCGTTGACGATAGTGCCCACGCGCGTATAATTCAGGTGTCGGTGGGATACTACGATCCCGCTAGGAATCACCCTTTCAACCGTCAGCAGCGACCTGAACAGGTACGGAGTGGCCGCACCCAGGCCGAGCGCGGCAGAGTTGGGACTAAGCGCCACCACGCCATGGTTGTCAATCGTGGAAGTGATCGCACGCGCAGCAGCAGAAGAAGTCGGTCCAAGGATCACAGGCACGTCATCCTCCTCAATCAGTCTGGCAAACCGGTGTAGACTTGTGTCCGGTATGCTCTTGTCGTCGTAGACCGTAAGCTCCAACTCCGCTTCGCCAAGCAGGGCGGAGTTGAGGATTTCCTCCTGAGCCAGTTGTATCCCGGCTAGGATTTCCACGCCATTGGAAGTCTGGGGGCCTGTAAGTGACAGCACAACACCAACGTGATAGATCGTCGGGTCTTCCTCTATCGCATCGCATGAAGTAAGGCCAATGGCTAAGAGTACACCCAAAGTGAAACTATACCGCATGGTTCGCGTGGGTTAAGGCATGGATAGCGGTGCCGTAGTTCTGAAAGCACCGGCGCGCATGGAGTGTTTGGTCGCCACGGCCCATGCCTGGGCCAGTAATGGGTGGCGAGGTTACTGCTGCAAGACCACGAACGCGTTGTCTCGTACCTGCGCCACAACAGGGTTGTACATCGCGTCGCCATTCCCGTCAAAGGAAAACGGGCCGTAGATCGTATCGAGATTCTTAACAGCGGCCAACGCGCTGCGGATTGAAGCGGCTTCGTAGTTCTCTGCGTTTTCTAGCGCTTCTGCCAAGATATGGAAAGCCGCGTAGCCGCGGGCAGCGTAGTCGCTGGGTGCCTCTCCGTGGCGCGCGGTGTAGCTGTTCACAAACTCACGGCTCAGCGGCTCATCCGAGCTTTCCAGCCAAACCTGAAAGGTCACGGCTCCTTCCGCGGCTCCGGGCACTTCGGCATTGATGCGCTGCACATCATTGATGGCGAAAAGCGTAGCGATATACGGCGTATTCGTGATGCCCAGGATGTGCCCTTGTGTAAGGATGCCAAAATGGTCTTCCGGCAAGCCTGAAAGAAAGATTGCGTCAGGATCGGCATTCATCACCGCAGTCAGCTCGGTGGTAAGGTCGCCGATCTCCGTGCCAGGAGGCCGGGAATACGACTGTGCCGAGACGATGGTAATGTCCGGGTCAGCCTGCAGTACCTCCGTGATCTTGTCGTTGCTGCTCATGGAGAAAGTATCCCCGCTGTTGACGATGGTTGCGACCCGGCGGTAATTCAGATGCGCCTTGGAGACCTCAATGCCGACGGGGACCAGCTGATCTACCGTGAGCGAAGAGCGAAACAGCCAATCGCTTTTCGCACTGAGGCCCGTAGCCGATGAGGTCGGACTGAACGCCACAACCCCGGCACCATCCGCTATGGAAATGATGGCGTCGGTTGCACTTGAAGTTATAGGGCCCAGAATGACGGGTGTACCGACGTCATTGATCAGCGTGTTATAAGCGGCTGTGCTGCCGTCCGTAGTGCTTTTATTGTCAAGGGAGGCGGAGGTGATGGTGTTACCCAACAGGCCGGAGTCGAGCACCTCGTCTAGAGCGAGCGCAATGCCCTTGCTTACTTCTTCACCGGCCTCGCTTATCGTGCCGGTGGCAGGCAGTACTATCCCTATTTTGAGCTCGTTGTCATCCGTACCCGAATCGCACCCTATAAGAATCAGGCATACGCATAGCCCTATAAAAAGAGATTTGCTACTCATCGCTTCTCGTTGGTTAGAGTGTTAGGGTTGTCATTACCCGCAACCCTCAAAAGCCGTTCGCCCGTGTTAGTACAGTTGACCACGGCCTACGTATATACCGGGCGTTGGTTCTCAGCAACGGCGTTCGGCAAGGGATTTCTAAAGGCTCATGTGTGCGGCGCCGACGTAGCTGCATTAGTCCAACGGTACGATCTTGCCTCCTTCCACATGGGCAATGATCGGCGTGTACATGGCGTCGCCGACGCTGTTAAAGCTGAATCGTCCCACGATGGTATCCAAGCTGCCGAAGTTCTCGAAGGCCGCCCGGATGGATGCGGCCTCGTAGTCTTCGGCGTGCTGCAGCGCAGATGCCAGCACTCGGGTTGCCAGGTAACCAGCGGCTGCAAACTCTCCGGGGTCCGCTCCGTATTGACTGCGAAAGCGTGCGACGAAGTCCTGGCTTTTCTGGTGCGTTGAGGAGATCACCCACCGGGCGAATGTAACGACATCTTCAGCAGCTCCCTGCTGCTGGCTTTCGATGTATTGAAGCTCGGAGGCCGAGAATTCCGGTATGATGAACGGCATACCCGCAATGTTCGCTTCGTGTGCCTGCAGCACCATTTGCTCGACATCCAGCGGCAAGCCAGACATGAACACCACATCTGGACCAGAGGCCTTAATGGCTGCAAACTGGACTGACAAGTCTAAAGGCGGCGAGCCCGGCGGCCTGGAAAATGTCTGCTCATTCACTACCTCCACATCATCATAGGACGCCAGCTCGCGTTTTACAAGGAAATGGCTGCTGCTCGAAAACGTGTCGGCATCGTTGTAGATCAACGCTGCACGAGAATAGCCCAAGCGCATTTTGGTGTGTTCGACACCAGGCGGCACCAGTTGGTCCACAGCCAGCGCTGCCCGAAACAGCCAGGGACTCTTGGCGCTCAGACCTTCGGCCGAAGACGTAGGGCTGAGCGCAACGACGCCCGCTTCATGGGTGGCGAGGGTAATGCCTTCCGTGGCGCTGGACGAAGCTGGTCCCAGAATGATTGGAACACCGGCCTGGTCAATCAGCTTCTGGTAGGCGTCTATGGCTCCTTCAACGGTACTCTTGCTGTCTTCCAGGATGACGAGGAGCTGCGTATTTCCCAAAAGCCGTTCGCTGTTGATGCCTGCGATGGCCAGTGCGGCCCCTTTTCTGACTTCTTCCCCGGGCCGTGCCGCCGTTCCGGTAATCGGCAAGACTATGCCAATCGTCAGCTCCTCTTCGTTCGCCGTGAAGTCACACGATGCAAACATCCAGCAGGCCAAAAGGCCCAAGGCCGCGTGCTTGAACAGTATTTTCGGCATCAGTTCGGCAGCTCTTGGATGGACAATCCGCTGTGTTAACAGGGATGGGCCCTTACTGCACGGCCGCCAGTGCGTCGCCGACATACTGCACGACGATCGGATCGTAGATCGCATCGCCATCTGCGTCATAGGAAAACGGCCCCAGCACCGTTTCTAGTGCGCTGGTTGCGGCCAGTGCACTGCGCACGGATGGTACCGCAAAGTCTTCCGCTTTTGCCATTGCTTTCGCCAGGATGTTCAGCGTCGCGTAGCACTGTGCGGCGATTTCGCCGGGCTCTTCTCCATACCGTTGATGATAGGCGCTGACAAACGCCTGGCTGCGTGCATTATTGCTGGAAGCGAGCCAGATGGTGGTAGACAGCACGTTATCGGCGGCACCGGGTACCTCGGCATTGATCTTACGCGCCTCATCAATCTGAAATGCCGTCTGATAGATGGGCGTGTCTGTGCTGCCCAGTGCATGCAGTCCGATCAGTATGGCATGGTGGTCCTCCGGGAGGCCTGAGCTGATGATTATGTCGGGTGATGCATCCACGATGCGCATAAGCTGCGCTGTCAGATCGTAGTCAGCGGCTTCATCCGTGGGGTCGCCCTGGTAGGACTCTTCGCTAACGAGTGTTACCTCCTCGTATCGCGACAGCTCGTTCACCACTGACGTATGGCTGCTTAGCGAGAATGTATCGTTCTCGTTGTAGATCGCAGCGACCCTGGTGAATCCCAGGCGCGCCTTTGCTACCCGAAGTCCGGTGGGTATCGCATTTTCTACTGATCCTACCGTGCGGAAGAGGTTCGTGCTCTGCGCTGCGAGCCCTGCGGCCATGGACGTAGGACTCATGGCGATGATGTTCGCCTCATTGATCATGGGAATGATCGCTTGCGTGCTGGCTGACGTAGCGGGGCCAATGACAAACTGGATGCGGTGCTCGTCCATCAGCCACTGAAGCGCCGCTTGTGTACCTGCTGCTGTGAGCGTATCATCGGCCACAACCAGGGACAGGTGCATGTCGCCGAGTTGTCCGGAGGCATTGATTTCATCTGCGGCCAGCTGCAACGCATTTTGGGCGTGCTGCGCTTCGCTGGACATCGGCCCTGTCATCGGCAGGATAGTGCCAATCAGAATCTCGTTGGACTCACCGCCAGGGGCGCAGGCAGCGACGAGGCACATAAAAGCTATAGGCAGTCGTACGTTCAGCATAGCGATGCAGCAGCAGTGTTGTAGCAGCCTTGGCGGCAAAAGTAAAGCAGGAATCCTCACGCCGAACAAGCGCGATCAGCCCGCGGCCTCCCGCTACCTATTCTGGACATCCCTCAAGCGGCGCGCCGCTTGAGCACCACCACCGTTATACGGCCAGGATACCTGCTGGTTTTGTGGGCAAAGCACGGAATTCGCATCGCTTCTCGTAGAAGGTAGGGGCAGCGGTGGGTTCTCAAAATGGTGAAGTTGGGCTACGGGGTGGGGCGCGCCACCGAACTAGCCTGGCCAGCCAGCATGGCAACAATTTCGGAGACCCCCAACTACCGGTCGTGCGCGGCCGTCTGCCAACTGCCACCGAGTGCGCGCTCGGCAATTGTACCGCTGCGCTGCTGGTCATCATCAGGCCAGTGCGCCACTGTAACTAGTGCAACTGGCAGGGCGCGGCGGGACATGTCACAAGAACGGAGAACGGGTTCTGGAACCAGTCGGTGAAAGTTTACATGGTGATGCTCAACGTCTTCTGCCCGAAGCGAAGAGACCCGCCCGCTCTTGACCATGGCGCGGTCCCTGGTTCAGGCACTATCTGAGCCTAAACAGGATTGGGATAGTCATACTTACTCTTACCGCTACACCATCCTTTTGTCCAGGAATAAATTTTGCCGAGCGTACTACGCGCAGGGCTTCCTCGTCTAAACCTCCGCCAATGCCCCGCGCAATCTTCGCATTCACGACATTGCCGTGCTCGTCTACTACGAATGTGACGTACACCTGTCCCTGAATCCCAGCCCTTCTAGCATCTTTCGGGTAAATGATCTGGCGAAGCAGTGCACGGGGGCCACCAACTAGTACTGGCATCTCGTCCAATTCGAGAAACGCCGGCGTGTCCGCTTCTCCAGCCACACTATCAGACGGTTCTGTTGGCTCACTGGACTCGCTGAGCTTGAACAAAATCGGCAGAGTCATCCGGACCTTGACTGCTTTTCCATCCTGACGGCCAGGTGTGAACTTGGCCTGTCGCACTACGCGCAGGACTTCTTCATCAAGACCTGCCTCGAGCCCGCGAAATACTCTGGCATCGGCCACGCCGCCCTGCTCATCAACGACAATGTCCAAAAACACTGTTCCTTCAACGCCAGCCGCCCATGCCGTGGCAGGAATCTTGACCTGGCTTGCCAGCGCGCCCAGGCCACCGACAGGCTGAGGCATTTCTTCCACGGCCACATAGACTAGCGAGTCCCCTTCATGCGTGCTGAGCACCTGGGCTACGGCGATTCCCAAGCTATTACAACCTGTTTCAAGGGCCAGGATACAGGTCAGGGCGGCGGCGACCGACAACACGAAATACGGGCGCAGTTTTGCATTCGAGGCGCCAGCGAGCTCGGGGTCTGTGCGCAAAGTCATGAAGCTACTGCTCAGGTTGGTTAGAGGCATGCTGCCTTCGAGTGCTAAGCCAGTAAAGCCGCGTCAAGAAAGCCGCCCGATGTAACATTAGATAACTAACGACTAGAATAGGTTTCCGCCTAGTGGCCTATAGCCAATTCCGCGCTGCCCTTTAGTATGCCTTGGAGAGCCTGAACTGAGTCGGAAGGCTTGCTGGCCGGCTTTTCCCCCATTCCAGTCTCCTTTCAGGACAGGGTTGTGCGAGGTCTGCCACGCGCTGGAATTCACGCTCACAAGTGCTGCACATGCCGCGAATGACCAGAGCTCAACGACGTGACCCACCCCATAGCCGATAGAGGTGACTATTTCCGATTCGTGAATACCGGCCGCCCCGCGGCTGTCTTGGCATCCAAGACTTTCTTTACGTTGGGCATGGTACTGAGTAGCTGCACAGCGCGCCGTTGGACTTGGTGAGCGCCTATTCACGGGAATGCGCGTCCGCTGTCATACTACCACCTTGCTAACAGCGGGCAGATGCGTCGCGCCGCCACTGGTCAACATCAGGTCCGGCTAACCTCCCGTGTTGCAACCAAGGCCAGTGCCAACGGCAAATCCAACCAATTCTTATCAAGTGGCAAAGGAAGGGCTCCCGGCGCATGCCGGAGCAGCAGCTAAAGTGACGCGCCCTCGTGTGCGGAAAGCGAATAGGGCAACGACTTTCTGCCGCAGCGCAGTTTCTCGCATCCAGGCTACTCGTTCTTTGACTGAATCAGTAGGCTCACATCATATTTGAAACTATGACGTAACTCTTTTGCAAGAATATCAGCTGGGTTTGCAGCGCACCTTGGACACCGGGATTATGGCGTACTGGAGCCGAAGTCGCCAACGTGTGTGGGTGAAAGGTGCAACAAGTGGTAACTTGCAGGAGGTGCATGAGGTGAATGAGGTGCATGTTGACTGTGACGGAGATGCGCTGCTTGGGTGAAAAGCGTGCCGCCGAGCGGGGAGTCAACCGACGTCTCTATGGCAAACAAGGGTCAGCATTACAGAGGGGTCGTCCCAATTATGAGAACCGCACGGTATGCCGTGCGCACCTATTGCGCTTCTAAAAAGGTTACCAGCGATTCGATCTCGGCGTCGGAGGTGGTGCTGTAGAAGTTGAGCGCGTTGAGGGTGAGAAGCATCAACTGCGGCGGAAAGCCCTCCGTGATCGTTGCATCGGGATCGAGGATAGACTCAGTGAGCGCTTCACGCGTGCGCGACTGCCCGATGCCCTGGAAGGTCGGGCCCGGAAGCACGCTGCCATCCAGAGAGTGGCACGTCTTGCAGAACTGATCATAGAGTGCCTCGCCCGAGCGGGCTGGCGCCTCTTGCACCTCCGGCATCTCCTGCTCGGCCAGTGCCACCGCGTCAGGCTCCTCGGCAGAGGCTGACGCTTCATGCACTGCAGCCGGCAGCTCGTACGGGATGTGCCCAGCAGGCTGAATGCCAAGCGCGCCGCGCAGCGCGGTATCAGACAAAGTGAGCGACAGGAAAACCACGGCGAAAGCGATGCCCAAAAAGGCCACGACCATGTTCACAGGGTTGTCATACTTCAAGGCCATGAATATCGCCGCCACCGCGACTGCCTTGGTGCCCGCAATGGCAAGCGCCAACGGCACGTTCAGCGGCCCCAGATCCAACTGCGCCGTGATCACCGTGATGATCGTCAGCGCAACCAGCACGGCGAAGACCGTGGCCAAGGTTCGGATCGGTACGATATGGTGGGATCCGTGCGCCATGCGTGGCTAAATCAGATACAACAGCGGGAAAAGGAAAATCCAGATGATGTCCACCAGATGCCAGTACAGGCCGGTAAGCTCGATGGGCGTGTAGTACGCTGCGGAAAAATGACCACGAATCGCTCGCGTGACTATCCATGCAATCACGCCCATGCCGACCAGCACATGGATCCCGTGAATGCCGGTCATCACGAAGTAGATACTGAAAAACTGCGGCGCATACGGGGTATAGTACGCGGCATAGTCGCCGTGCGGAGCAAAGCCCGCGCCCGGGAAGATGCCATGCGACCACTTGCCGGTGTACTCGAAATATTTGACCACCATGAAGGCCAAGGCGCAGAGGAGTGTCAAGAGCAGCAAGACGACAACCTTTTCCTTCTCGTTCCTCTGGATGAAGTGCACGGACAGGGCGACAGTGA
Source organism: Rhodothermales bacterium (assembly GCA_951812585.1). Lineage (GTDB taxonomy): Bacteria > Bacteroidota > Rhodothermia > Rhodothermales > Bin80 > JAAXGV01. Next base: position 2,757,108 of record OX638318.1, read on the forward strand.
AGCTGGACGCCAGTAGCACCAACGTGTTCAAAGCGCCTAGCCGCCAGTCCAAAAGCTCGCTGCTCAGTTCAAACACCTCGGGATACCATACGCGATAGACCGCGTAGGCCACGAACATGCCGCTGAAGAGCAGCACTTCAGTGACCAGGAAAAGCCACATGCCCATCTTCGCCGCGTCAAACTGCTGCGCAGACGAAACGAAGTAGTGCTTTAAGGTCGTGGACGTTTCCGCCATGAACGGCCTACGTGTTGTCTTGAGACTCAGATGATGCTGAGGCTGCTGCGCCTAGTACATCATCAGCCAGATGGAAGTCGTATGGCCCGCGCGTAACCAGCGGCACCTTCTCAAAGTTGTGCGGATCCGGAATGGGGCCCGTGTGGGTCCACTCCAGCGTCACGGCACCCCACGGATTTGCGGGGGCCTTCTTGCCCCTGACCAGCGAATGCACCGCATAGGCCAAGATCATAAACAGCCCCGCAGCCAGGACAAAGGAGCCAACCGACGAGGCCAGGTTGTAGGCGGCGAACTCCGGGTACTGATCCAGAAGCCCGGCATAGTCATGGTACCGGCGCGGCATGCCCCGACTGCCCATCACAAACTGAGTAAAAAAAGTCAGATTGAAGCCGACAAATACCAGCACCGCCGCGATGCGGCCAGCCGTCTCGCTGTACATGCGCCCAGTGATCTTGGGCCACCAGTAGTGGAGTCCTCCAATAAGCCCGATCAGCGCGCCACCCATCATGACGTAGTGGAAGTGCGCCACAATGAAATACGTGTCATGCAGATGCACATCCACCGCCAGGACGCCGACCATGATACCGGTAAGGCCCCCAATGGTGAACAGAAACAGGAACATGAGGGCGTACAGCATCGGGGTCTTCAGTGACACCGAACCCTTGTACATCGTAGCCACCCAGTTGAAGACCTTGATGCCGGTTGGGATGCCGATCAGGAAGGTCAGCATGGAGAAAATGATCGAGCTGAGGGCAGACTGACCCGCAACGAACATGTGGTGCCCCCACACCAGAAAGCCCAGAAAAGCAATGGCTACCGACGACAACGCAATAAACGTGTAGCCGGATACCTGCTGTCGTGAGAAGGTCCCCATCAGGTCGCTGATGATGCCCATGGCGGGCAAGATCATGATGTACACGGCAGGGTGGCTGTAGAACCAGAAGAAATGCTGGAAGAGCACGGGATCGCCGCCAAGCGCCGGATCAAAAATGCCGATCTGAAGGAGCCGCTCAAGGAAGAGCAGTACCATCGTGATGCCGATCACGGGCGTCGCCAACACCTGCACGATCGCAGTGGCATAGATCGCCCACACAAACAGCGGCAGCCGATTCCAGGCCATGCCCGGTGCCCGCATCTTGTGCACGGTGACAATGAAGTTGAGCCCCGTGAAAATGGACGCAAAACCCGCAATGAAGACCGCCGAAGTAAGCCACAGCACGCTGCTGGTGCCTTCCGCAGAATACGGCGTATAGAAGGTCCAGCCCGTGTCCACCTGCCCGATCACCAGCCAGCCGCTCAACGCCATCAGTGCCCCAAGCATGAAGATGTACCAGCTAAACAGGTTGAGCCTGGGAAACGCTACATCCTTTGCACCAATCTGTATGGGTAGCACAAAGTTGCCCAAGATACCCGGGATCGCGGGGATGATCACCAGAAACACCATCACTACGCCATGGAGCGTGAAAGCCTGGTTGTAGGCATCCTGCCCCATGATCGTCTCCCCGGGAGCCGCCAATTCCGTGCGCACCAGAAGCGCGAAGATGCCGCCCAGCAAAAAGAACGTTGCCACGGCAATGGCATACAGGATGCCAATGCGCTTGTGGTCCGTGGTGAGCAGCCACGAGCGCACTCCGGTGCTGGCACTTAAGTAGTTCTGCCCTGCTGTGCTCATGAACTAATGCTCCTTGATGAAAGCGACCAGCGCGTCGATCTCGTCCGGCTCCAGCAAGGCGTACGTTCCGGGCATCAGCGCCATGTAGCCCTCCACAATTTCCGTGGCAGGCTGTGTGATGGCCTCGCGTAGGTAGTTGTCATCGGCAATCCTCCGCGTCCCGTCGGCAAATACGCGTTCCGAGCCCGCCAGCCCCGCAAAGGAGGGCCCGGTGCCAGGCGCACCATCGAGCGAATGGCAGGCGAGGCAGCCCTGCTGCGTGTACAGCATTTCGCCGCGCTCCGCAGGCGATGCGTCTGCGGCAAGGAGCCCCTCCTGCAGCCAGGCCTCAAAGTCATCTTGGGACTGCACGATCACCGATGACAGCATCATGGAGTGCTGCTGTCCGCAGTACTCGGTGCACATGAGCAGAAAGGTATCCTGCCGCGTGGCTTCAAACCATGCATAGGTGTATCGGCCCGGCACCACATCCATCTTGGTGCGAAAAGCAGGCACGTACAGGCTATGCAGCACATCGGCGCTGCTCATGGTGAGCTTGACCGGCCGACCCACCGGCACGTGCAGCGCCGAAGCGCGCACGCCGTTAGGATATTCAAAGAGCCAGCTCCACTTCTGTGCGCGCACGGTGATTTCCATCGCATTCGGTGGCGCTACATTCATGTGGATAAAGACGCGAAAGCCCCAGACAAAAACGATGGCCACCAGAATGGTTGGCACCAGGATCCAGGAAGTCTCCACGATCTTGTTTTCCTTGACGGGCTTCGGCCGGTCGGCGGCGCTTCGGCGACGATACCGCCATGCAAAAAGCACCATGGTCGCCATCACGCCCGCAAAAAGGATCACGCTGACAATGAGGATGAAGTAGAACAGTGCATCCACATCCCCGGCATAGGTGGACGCAGCATCCGGGAGCCAAAAGGCCTGCCTCTGTTCCATCACGCAGCCGGGCGGATTAGCTCGCGCCGCCACAAGACAGCCAGCAGACTCATCAGCGCAATCGCCGCCATGATGCCGCCGAGGCGCATGGTCCGACGGGCAGTGAGCACGTAAGAATTAGCGGTGGGATCGTACTGAAAGCAGAAGAGGAATGCCCGGTCAAGCAGCGATCCAATGCTGCCCTCAGAGGCCTCCACCAAGGCCGCGCGCACGTCGCGACCCTGCGGTGCCACGTCAGCCAGGTACCGGGTTACAACGCCATCCTCAGACAAGAAGATGAGCGCAGCCGGGTGCGCGTATTCGCCTTGCTCCTCCACCCATGAGTAGCCAAAGCCGATGCTTTCCGCCAGCGCCCTGATGGCTGATTCCTCGCCGGTCAAAAAATGCCATTCCGCCTCGGGGCGTCCCAAACGGGCCAGGTGTCGTTCACGTTGCTTGGCAGCCAAAGACGGCGTCTCATCGGGGCTGATGGATACAGTCACCAAGTCAAATTCCACGCCGGGCGTCCACGGCACAGCCTCCAGCGCCTGCGTCAGACCGTCCAGCAGCACGCTACACAGCATGGGGCAGGTGTGATACACAAACGTGAGCAGCGTAGGCCTTTCCAAAAGGGTGCCCATTGGTACCACCGTACTGTCGCTGCGAAGGAACACCAGATCCGGCGGGATCTCGGCACCTAGCTTAGGGGTCAGCCCTACGCCACTGTATGCACGTGCCACATGGGCGGCGCTTTGCGCCTGCGCCGTGCCAGGCAATAGCAATAGCAGCAGTGTGAACCTTGTTGCATGCATCTAGTAGCGCACTTCAGCCGTAAGGACTGCCTCTGGCGGCGGTTCTTCCTGTGCCAGTACCTCCATAGCGCGCGCAACAGGAATCTGGAATACGCCCTCCGCTTCATTCACAATCCCGTACCGTCTCAACCGGTCCTGCGCATGCGATTCGGCGCGCCTGAGCTCAGGATAGCGCGCCGCTTCGGCGGCCTGATGCTGAGCAACATCGACTTCCCACCGAAACCAGGCGGATGCCCCCCAGACGCCTGCGCCAATAAGGAACAGCGTGCCCAGAAGGAACACCACCAACTGCCCGGCGGCGATGCCTTCGCGCTGCGCCGCTGGCTGGCTGGCCCATCGGGGTGCGGTGCCCTCAGTATCCATCGCTAGACGTTCTCAAATCGCAAGGACTTCGCCAGGAACGGGTCTCCCTGTGGCACCAGCGCATGGCGACTCAGCCGCCAGAGCGTGACGCCCAGAAAGAGTGCAGTAAGGCCGATCCAGCAGCTCACATCAAGCCAGTGAAACGTCGCCTGATCATAGTGCAAGACGGGCATCGCAAGCCAGTGGTGATCAAACCACTGCATCACGAGGAGCCACACCGCCATGACGGCGAGCAGCGGTAGATTGCGCTTGACGGCTCGCGGCAGCAGTATCAAAAAGGGAAGTATGAAGTGGGCCACCAGAAGGATGGCGCTGTGCGTCTCCCAGCCGTGTTCCAGGCGGTGCCTGAACCATATCGTTTCTTCTGGAATGCCGCCGTACCAATACAGCATGTACTGGCTGAAGGCGATATAGGCCCAGAACACGACAAACGCGAACATGAGCTTGCCCAGGTCATGATAGTGCTCCCGGGTTACCACGCCGCGAAGCATTCCCATGCGTTGCAGGAACATGCACAGCAGCGCAATAAGGCAGAAGGCCGCCATAAAGGCGCCGGCAAAGAAGTAGACGCCGAAGATTGTCGAAAACCAATGCGGATCTACCGACATGAGTAGGTCATAGCTCCCGAAAGCGGTCGTCAGTGCTACCAGCGGCAGCCCCCAAGCGCTGACTTTGCGCTGTTTGGCAGCAATATGCGCATTGCCGCTCAGGTCCTGGCGCAGGCTCAAACCCCAGAGCTTGGACGACACCAGCGTCCAGATCACGAAGTAGAACGCAAGCCGCAAAAGAAAGAAAGGCTTGTTGAGGTAGGCGACCTTACCCGCCAGAATTTCGTCGTAATGCTCGGAGCCGGGATCGGCAATGCCGTCTATGCTCCAGTGGTGATACAGGCCATGGTCGTCAAAAAGCCCGATGATGATCGGTATGGACAGCAGCGCCAAGAATGGGAAAGATGCAGCCAATGCCTCCGGGATGCGCCTGAGCGCCACAATCCAGGACGCTTTTGTCAGGTGTTTGATCAGCACAACAAAGAGTGCACCGAGCGCCAGAGACAGGCAGAAAGTCCACCCTACGAGGTACGAGAAGTAGAACTGCTCTCGGAACGTCTCCGAGAAGCCTACGACGAGGCTGACCGCAAGCGTGGCCGCGCCAATCAGCATCGGAACAAGGTAGGCCCGGGTGCCACCCGTCCACTGGTAAGGCTTCAGCGCATGGCCACGGGTCGGCTCCGCCGTGTCCACGAGCTTTACCAGTATGGGACTGCTGTGCAGCGTGTCAGCCACGGAATCAGGGAGTCAGTCTCAGCTCGGACAAGATATCAGCCGGCACATCGGCAGCACTGGCATGCTGGCTTCGCTGCAGGGCCCGCACATAGGCCACGATAGCCCAGCGGTCGGCCACGGGTATCTGCTGCGCATAGCCCGGCATGGTGCGAACGCCACGGGAGACAACATCGAACAGGTAGCCATCCTCAATGGCGCGCAGCCGGTCGTCGTGGTAGCCGATAGGTGCAAAGCCGTAGCCACCAGCCATGACGATGCCTTGTCCATCGCCTGCCTGGCCGTGGCATACGGCGCAGTATATATCGTATCGCTCCTGCCCGCGCAAAAACAGCGCGCGCGTCTGCGGCACGGGCATCACAGACACGTAGGCACCGGTGGAGTCGACGCCCGAAAAGAATCGCGTGTCGCTCCGCAGAAAGCCCCGCGCCACGGTTCCCGGCACAGATGCACGCATGGCGCGGCCATCGGCAAAGAAAGTATTCTCCTCCTGTGCCTCAAACCGCTCCATCGCATCCATGTTGGGATTGGGATGAATCGGCGGCTTGGCGGTGTGGCGGCCGCGGCAACCGACCAGCACCAGCCCGCACAAGAGCGCTATGGAGCAGGGCCTATGCATGAAGTTCTGAATACCCATGATCATGGATCACTTCCACATGCTGTGCCTGCGCATCGCGCAAGAGCGCTTCGGTGCCTTCCAGATCAAACTGCCGATCACTGGCGGCGACATGCAGAAAAAAGGCGTCATCGGTTACGCGCGCAAAGGCGCGCGAATAGAAGAGCGGGTTGTACGGGCGCGGAAGTCCATTAAGCAGCAGCATGCCGCCGACCGCAAACAGTGCGGAGAACAGCACGGTAAGTTCGAACATGATCGGTATGGACGGCTCGATGGCAAAGAACGGCTTGCCGCTGATGTTGATGGGATAGTCCACGGCGCTCGTCCACCACTGAAGCCATGTAGCCAGAGCCAATCCCGTGGCACCGCCCAGAAAGGTGATGTATCCAACCTTGGATTGCCCGAGTCCCATGGCCTTGTCCATACCATGGATAGGAAAGGGACTGTGGGTGTCGAAGTGTTTGTATCCGGCCATGCGCACCGTCCGGGCCGCCTTCAGCAACGCGCCCGGATGTTCGAACTCCGCCAAGAGTCCATACACCCGATCTTCGCGGGCCTGGTAGATGCCCATCGTCGCCTTGAGGTCACGGACCAATCGTTTGAGCATGCCGCGCCTAGTGTTTTTCGTAGTGATGCGGATCTGCTTCTGGCAGCACCATCTTCACTTCTGCCATCGCCACCATGGGAAGGAAACGAAGGAAGATGAGGAAGAGCGTCAAAAAGAGCCCGAATGAGCCTATCAGTGTCAGTATATCCACAATCGTGGGGTTGAAGTAGTCCCAGCTCGAAGGCAGGAAATCGCGGTGCAAACTGATCACGGTGATCACAAACCGCTCAAACCACATGCCGATGTTGACGATGATGGATGTTATGAAGAGGAACGGGATGCTGCGGCGCAGTCGTTTGATCCAGAAAAACTGTGGAAACAGCAGGTTGCACGACATCATGATCCAGTACGCCCAGGCGTACGGACCGGTGGCGCGGTTCAGGAAAGCGTACTGCTCATATTCAACCTGCGAGTACCAGGCGATGAAGAACTCCGTGATGTACGCAAAGCCTACCATGGTCCCGGTCACCAGGATGATGATAGCCATCTTTTCCAGGTGGTCCATCGTGATGATGTTGCGGATTCCGTACACCTTGCGTGCAATGATGAGCAGGGTCATCACCATTGCGAAGCCCGAAAAGATCGCGCCGGCCACGAAGTAGGGCGGAAAGATGGTAGTATGCCATCCGGGTATGATGGAAACCGCAAAGTCAAACGATACCACGCTGTGAACGCTGAGCACCAGCGGCGTAGCGAGGGCGGCCAGGAGCAGGTACGTCTTTTCGTAGTTGCGCCAGTGCCGGTTGGCCCCGGTCCATCCAAGCGCAAAGAAGGCCATGATGCGCCGGCGAAAGGCGGACCGCGCCCGGTCCCGGAGCGTCCCGAGGTCGGGGATCAGGCCCACATACCAGAAGATCAGCGAGACGGTGAAGTACACGCTGACGGCGAAGACATCCCAAAGGAGCGGACTCTTGAACTGTGGCCACATCTCCATCTGGTTCGGCAGCGGCAGGGTCCAATAGATCACCCAGACCCGCCCGACGTGAATCGTAGGAAAGAGTAGTGCGCAGATGACCGCAAAAAGCGTCATGGCTTCCGCGCTCCGGTTGATCGCGGTGCGCCAGCGCTGCCTGAAAAGGAACAGGATCGCCGAAATCAGCGTGCCCGCATGGCCGATGCCAACCCAGAACACAAAGTTGACGATGGGCCATCCCCAGCCAACGGGGTTGTTGTTGCCCCAGACGCCCACGCCGTTCCAGAACAGGTAGGCGATCATCACCAGGAGCACGGCCAAGAGCGTTGAGGACACGGCGAATGCCATGTACCAAGTGCTCGGAGGACGCTTTTCTGTGTGGTACGATACCAGCTGGGTGATCTCACGGATCCCCAGATTGCCCGTTACCAGCGGGGCCTCCTGGTGGGGCGCATCAGTGGTGTGGGTATCGGCCACGTACGTAAAGTTCAGGCGGGCTCCAGTTCACTGTTAGGGTTGCGCACGCGGGCCAGATACGAAACCCGCGGCCGTATGTTGAGCTCGGCCAGCATTGTATAGCTGCGCGCATTTCTGCGCTCTAGGCTGACTTGGCTCTGCGCGTCATTCAGGTCGCCGAAGACGATGGCGTCTGCTGCGCAGGCGTCCTGGCAGGCGGTGGAGACCTCGTCGCGCGCCAGCAGACGATCCTCAAGCTTGGCTTGCTTCTGCGCGCCTCGGATGCGCTGAATGCAGAAGGAGCATTTTTCCATCACGCCGCGAAAGCGCACCGAAACATTCGGGTTCTGCGCCATCTGCACCGTGGGCGGAATATGCTTCGACCAGTTGAAGAAGTTGTAGCGGCGCACCTTGTATGGGCAGTTGTTGGCGCAGTAGCGTGTGCCGATGCACCGGTTGTAGATCATCTGGTTGGTACCGTCGGGCGAGTGCACCGTTGCCGCGACCGGGCAGACAGACTCGCACGGCGCGTTTTCGCAGTGCTGACACGGCATTGGCTGCAGCACCATCTGTGGCGCCTCGGTCAGATTCTCGTCGCCGTGACTGATGAAGTAGCGATCAAGTCGGAGCCAGTGCAGTTCCCTTCCGTTGCCCACTTCGGTCTTGCCGACGACCTGCACATTGTTTTCTGCCTGACACGCCACGATGCATGCGTTGCATCCGTTGCACGCATTCAGGTCTATGGTCATGCCCCACTGATTCCGGTAGTAGCTGCTGTCTCTGATGGCAGCAGATCGCTCCGGATGCTGATCTTCCCAGAGCGTGGGATAATCCTCGAACCGAGTCTTCTGGTCCTGGCCCGGCGTAGGCGCTTCATGATCCAAGACAAACGCCGGGTTGTCGCGGTACTCGTCCAGCGTGGCTATGCGCACCAGAGGCCGTGCGGTGACATCCAGCACGCCGTGGTCCTGCGTGGTGACGATTCGGTATTTCCGCCCCGTGGGTGTGACGGCGACATTGCTGCGGATGGCCGTGGCGCGCTCATCGCGCAGCACGGACACATTCTGTCCGACACCTGTGCACAGCGCACCCTGACCGTAGATGTCGGTCTTATCGCCGGTATCCCAGATCGGTGTCTTCCTGTGGGCGCGGTGCGAGACGAGTGTGCGGCCGTATCCCAAAGACACTGATATCGAGCGGTCCGCGTGCCCCGGCATGATCCAGATCGGTAGTTCCACGCTTTGTCCGCCCGCGCTCAGCGTGATGAGGTCCACCTCGTAGCGACCCTTCTTGTACTTCGCCGTCACCTGCAGCGCCGCTGCGGTCTGCGGGCTCATCACGGCCACATTGTCCCAGACGATCTTGGTGACGGGATCGGGCAGTTCCTGGCACCAGGCGTTGTTGGCAAAGCGGCCATCCAGCAGCGTCGGATCCAGCCTGAAGACGACATCCAGTTCGCCGTAGCCCGCATTGGCTGCCCGCACGGCCTCAACCGGCGGGGTCACGGCGCTGTAGCCCGTATCACTCAAAAAGCCGTCGTGGACCACTTTCCGCCAGCGGGTTTCAAACGGCGTGCCCAAGGTCTCTTGCCATGTTGCGCGTACCAGGTCATAGCCCGAACGCGCGGTGCTGTCAACGAGGGCCCCAAGAACTTCGATGTGGCTCTTGGCCTCGGCGTACAATGGGGCGATGAGGGGCTGCAGAACCGACTGTGTGCCATCAAAGGCACGTCCATCGCCCCAGGCTTCCAGATAGTGTGCCACGGGAATGTGCCAGGTAGCTTTCTGGGCCGTTTCGTCCTCATGCATTCCGACATGAATTGAATCACCCACGCGGCTCAGCGCCTGTGTAAAGTTCAGCGCCGGCGGCGCGTCGTACACGGGATTCACGCCCAGCATCAAAAGTACATCCACCTCGCCCGCGTGCATGTCTTCGATCAGGTCGGACAGGCTAGCGGTGTCTGGTGTGTCTCCCAAGGCTAGAAGCGAAACCGTTGTTCCCACACCGTTCAGTGTGCTGTTGATCGCAGCACAGAGCGCATGAACCTCAACTGGCTGGTGTTCGCCTGCGAGAATTACGCCGCGTGTGCCGGCGCGCTGCAGGTCGTCTGCGATGGCCTGAGCCGCCGCATCCGGGACCGCAAACTCAGGTGCAATGATGCCGAGTTCGGCGGCAATGCTGTTGGCAAACGTGCCGATATCCGCAGCGGCCATGCGGTGGCGGTGGTCCGCCATGGATCCGGTGGTGGTGTACGCGCTTTCGACTACATAGAGGCGGCTCATCGTGCTGCCTGGCGACGACAGGCGTCGACCCTTAGCGAACGACTGTGCTGCATGGGTCGCATTGCGCGATGCGGCCCCCAAAAAGTCCGCATCCAGACTTACGATGACCTCGGCCTCATCAAAGTGGTACTGGGCGCGCAGGCGTTGTCCGAACGCTGTCTGGAGTCCGAGTGCCTCGTTGTTGTCTCCCTCCGGGCGGTAGGTGACCCACGAAGCGTTGGGAAAGGACGCAACAAGCTGGTCGCGAAGCGCCAGGATAGTTGGTGAAGTGGTTTCGCCAGCGAGTACGGCTACGCGGCGGTTGCCGCGGCCCAAGCGCTGGGCGAGCGCCAGAAAGTCATCCCAGCTGGCGCGGCTGCCGCCTCGGCGGATGTAGCGTGAACGGTCCGGATCGTACAGACTCAGGATAGAGGCCTGTGCAAAGACGCTGGTCCCTGGTGCGGCCGTTGGATGCTTCGGATTGGGCTCCACCTTCGTCGGCCGGCCATCGTGGCTCTTGACCAGCACGGGCTGCACGCTGCCCCGCAGCGGCATGGCGGTTGCGTAGTACAGCGGCACACCGGGGATGCGCTCTTCAGGCTGATCGGCAAACGGCATGATCCGTTCCACCGGTCGTCGGCATGCGGATAGGCCAGCCAGCGCCATGGACGCACCCAAAAGCTGCAGGAAGTGTCGGCGCGATTCACTGCCCGGTCCGTCGCCCGCCCCAGGAAGGAATTCCTCCTGGTTCACGGCGGCATAGTCCTCCTCCTGGTTCAGGTGCGGCAGGCTGCGCCACGCCCTGGTTTTTGCAGCGGCCGGTATCTTGACGACGGGGAGGGCGATCATCCTAGTAGTGGCATGCACTGCAGTTGGTGGGGGGATGGATGTCCTCGGTGCGAATGCGCTCCAGGTTGCGTTCCACGTAGTCACTGCTCTGGATGAATCCCATGGTGGTGACCGCGTCATTGGGGCGCAGGTAGCGCTCCGGTTCGCGATGGCATTCCAAGCACCAGCCCATCGACAGCGGTTCTGTCTGCCTTACCACATCCATCTGGTCAATACGGCCGTGGCATGTTTCGCAGCCCACGCCGCTGTTTGTATGTACGGCATGGCTGAACTGCGCGTAGTCCGGCAGCTGATGGACCTTGACCCATGGGATGGACGAATCGGAAGCCCAGCTTTCCCGCACGGGTGCCAGCGCGAGCGACTGGGGCTTTACCACCGAATGGCAATTCATGCAGGTTTCCGTTGCCGGTATGTTGGCTGCATCGGCGACCTTCACAGCACTGTGGCAGTACTGGCAGTCTATGCCGAGCTGATCGACATGCAGGCGATGGCTATACGGCAGCGGTTGTTCTGGCGCATAGCCCACATCGGTGTATTCCGGCGAGAAGTAGTACCACACGAAGCCGACCACCAGCAGTCCCCCTACCAGCATGGCTGCCAGCGAAAGGTGGGGCAGTGCGTTGACCTTCCTTGGAAATATTTGCGGCATGGCGCGCAGACTGGGCCGACGGCAAAGTATACGATAAGGGCACCGAACGGCACGCCCTCGAATCCTTTGGGCACTGTATTCTAACAATATTGAAAATCCGAGCCGCAGCGCCGCGTAACCGGCCTGGCCGCGCGCTGTTCAGCGCACACGCACGGACCGCGCGCATTCTCAGCCCGCGCTTCGCAGGCGCAGGGAATGCCGCCAGAAGCGCAGCCCCAACAGCAGGGCGGCAGCGAAGAGCCCTATCACCAGCCCCCACCAGAAGCCTTGGGCTTCGAGTCCCAGCCAGAACCCAAGTGCAGCCGCCACCGGAATGCCGAGTAGCCAGTACGAGAAAAAGCATATGACCATCGGACGGCGCGTATCCTTGAGTCCGCGGAGGGCCCCAGCGGCTGACACCTGCAGGCCATCAAAAACCTGGAAGACCGCTGCTATGCCGAGTAGCGAGACCCCTATGGCGATCGAGGGCGCATTGGCCGGGTCGTCCAGGTGAAGGAAAAGGCCCACAATGGGCCTTGGAAAGAGCCAGTACATGAGGCTGGTGCACAGCATGAACAGCGCGGCCAGGCCCATGCCGAGGTAGCCTGCCCACGCGGCCCGCACCGGGTCTTTGCGACCCACAGCCTGCCCTACGCGAACCGATGTTGCGATGCCGATGCCCAGCGGCACCATAAAGGTGAGCGCAGCGCATTGGATGGCAATCTGATGGGCTGCTAGCGGCACTGGGCCGAGCGTGCCGATGAAGAACGCGACGGTAGAAAACAAGGTTACCTCCAGTCCATACGAGGTGCCGATGGGCAAGCCGATGCGCACGAGTTCGCGAAGGATCGGCCAGTCAGGCAGGCGCAATAGTCGCAGCGACGCGAGTGTGCGAAACCGCGACCGGCGCTGCACCAGGATGATCGTTGCCAGAAGCATGAAACAATTCACGATGGCCGTGGCCCATCCTGTGCCCACCAGCCCCAGTGCCGGCAGGCCAAACCTGCCGAACATCAGCGCATAGTTGGCCAAGGCATTGAGCCCCACGCCGGTCAGGATGATGAGCGTGACGAGCCAGGGCCTGGACACTGCTTCAATGAAGCTGCGCAAGGCGATAAACCACAGGAAGGGCAAGAGTCCCCAGACGGCCGCTTGCAGGTATGCCTGTGCGGCCACGATGGTGTCGGCATCCTGATTCATGTGCTCCCACACATAGGAGACGTTCCACAGCACAAAGAAGACTGGTGCGGCCAGCATCACGCTCAGCCACAGGCCCTGGCGCACACTCCGCCCGATGAGCGCATGATCCTCGGCCCCGTATGCCTGAGAAACCATGGGGCCCACGGCCATGAGCGTGCCAATGCAAACCAGGGCAAAGAGGTAGTACGTCGCGTTGCCCAACGCGACGCCTGCCAGACTGGCAGAGCCGAGATGTCCCACCATCAGGACATCGACAAATCCATTGGCAACCTGCCCGACCTGCATGATGGCTATCGGCCCAGCCAAAAAGGCCAGCTCCCGGATTTCTGTATGGATTATATAGTGCAGGCGCTTCATGACCTCTCACGCTACAAGTGTGCCTGCATCTTAAGTGTAAAATGGCGAGGTGAGGCGAGGATGGCAGGACGCTCAACATAGTAATATTCGCCGGCATTATCGATCAGGAGCGTAAGACTGAAGCGCTGCCACCGGGCCATCAGGCGAGCATCAACCACCTTTCGTGGACCAACCAGATTGGCGTCACGGACGAAGCGAGAGAAATCAGAATCGACCCTTTCCGGGGCGCTGGCAAAGCGATAGTCAATGCCGAGCGACAACGGACCAAAGATCGGGATCGTGAAACCGGCTTTGAAGAGGTGACGTGAGCGGAGAACGAGCGGTGTCCTGTCGATCAAGTCCTCGGCGCCGAGGAAGGTATAGCTGCCGCTCACAAGCCAACCCTTTTCGGTGTTGGCTGCGTCGAAGTTGGCTTCCAGGCCACGGATGCGTGCCTTGGTGAGGTTGACAAATTGAAAGGATTGCTCGTGGGCGATGAATTTGGGCTCAACAAGGCGCTGGTAGTCATTCCAGAAGAGCGCCAGGTCTGTTTGTACCGCGATGCGCTGTGCCACGGACATCTGACCACGGAAACCCAGTTCATAGCTGGTGCTCAATTCAGGCCGCAGGTCGAAGTTGGAGACGATGGGTAGGTAGGACTGGTTGTTGACGAAGCGTTCGCTAACGCTGGGCACACGAAAGCCTTGCCCATAGGTGGCCCGTACGGTAAAGCCTTCGGCCATACGGAATGAGACGTTAAGCTTCGGGCTGAGTTTGCGCACAATGTTGATCTCATCTATTCTGTAGGTGTCGTAACGCAAACCCGCCATCAGGCGGACTCGACCCAAGAGCGTCTGCTCGATCTGGAGAAATGCTGCTCGTTCTGGCTGACTACGCACGGCGGTTGCTGCCGTGTCCGGTTGGAAAAAGTTCGATTCGATCAACAGCTGTTCAGTGGTGACGCCGGCGGTAAGGTCCTGGCCCTGCCTCATCATCCAGTTGGCCTGCAGCTCGCCGCCGTAGCGTACTCCCGCCGTGCCCTCCGCTACGGGCTTCGGAGTGCCGTCATCTTCGAGTGGCTGGATGACAACACCGATCGCACGAGCTTTCACCGAATAGAAAAAGGATTCGGAGACGACATGCGTGAACGACGGCATCAGACTGAAATGATTGGTCTGGTTGTCGCTGGTGCCTGAGGCTTCAACCCCACCGAAGATCAGTTCGCCGGGGTTCAGTGTGTCGTGGGCACCGTTCCAGTAAAGGAAGTTATCGCTCTTGCGCCAAGTCCAGCCGCCGAGCAGATCAAAGCGCGCGGTGGACTTTGGACGCCATTGGACTTTGAAAAACATGTCGAGGTCGCGGGCTTTGCTGGAGTTGGTAAAGCCTTGGTCTTCGTGACAGGCGATGCTGAGCCAGAAACCGTGTTTCGATCCCAGCCGTCGGGCGTGGGAGAACGAACCACCACCAAAGCGGCGCGGGTTATCGGCTCCGTCCCATTGCTCACGCCAGAGCTTGTAGCGTACCGGCTCGTAGACACCACCAAAGAAGCGAAGCGTGGTCTGCGGTGTCTCAGGGTAGTCTTTGGTGATAATGTTAATGACGCCGCCGAGGGCACCGCTACCGTAGAGCACCGAGCTCGGTCCTTTCACGACTTCGATCCGAGCTATCTGCGACATCGGCAAAGCGTCGTGAGGGATGCCCTCTCGGTCGGGTGTAAGCAATGGCATCCCGTCGAGAAGAAGCAGCACTCGGCTGCCGGTGTTGAATGAAAACCCTGAGGAGCCTCGTACACTGACTTGATTGTCGGCCATTTTAATGCCTGAAACATGACGTAGCACCTCGTCGAGCGACAGCATGTTGCGTGTTTCTATCTCGCGGGGCATGACCAAGCTGATGCTTGCAGGCACTTCGATGAAGCGCTGTGTCCGGCGCGTTGCGGTCACGAGCGTTTCATCTCCCCAGAGCGTTTGTACATGGAGTACGAAGTCCATCTTCACCTCTTCTCCTGCGACAACGGTGATGGTCTGCTGCTGGCTTTGGAAGCCTACCGCCGAAGCGCGTATGATGTATGTGCCTGCCGGCACGTGTGGGATTCGGTAGTGTCCGTTGAGGTCTGTCGCAGTACCCAATGGGGTTGATTCCAATACGACGCTTATGTGTGGTAGGGGCTGGCCCATGGCGTCATGAACCGTGCCGACGACGGTGCCCATCTGGGCCCGGGATACCTGAGTCACAAGTGCCAGACAGAGTCCCGCAAGCGGCATGCCCCATCTACAAATCACGTTGACAGACATGTACATCATTGTTTGCAGTCAGGAGGGAAAAGCGGAGGATTGTTGAAGTCTGCCGTAATGGCAAGCTCCACCACTTCGCCGATATACACACGGTACATGTCAACGAGGCCCACGGGGCGCCAGTCGAACAGGTTTCGGCTAAATTGCTGAGCCACACCACTGTAGAGATAGTATTGGGCATCAACGCTATCAACAGCGAAACTGTCGGTGTCAGTCCAATACTGAAGCCGATCACTAAAGACGAGTTGATTGAAGTCACGGAACAGATCCAGGGTATCGCACGGCACGAACGGTAACGCGAAGAACCGAAGGTCGAAGAGCGAGTCGCGGGAAGGCCAGGCGGTTTGACCGCCCACGTAGGATATCGAGCCTCGGATGGCGCCGACCGGTTCCACAGCGGGTGGTGCGAGGCCGTGATCGCATCCTAAGAAGATCAGTAGTGAGACCACGAACAGCGGTAGAACACGCATAGCACTGGAGAGGGTTGTCACACTAAGGTGGTGCGGCGTTGCAGCTGTACTGAAGGTCAAAACGTGGGCGACTGCCCCCCTGCCGTGTCTGGCCTTTCTTGGGCATGCCGGCTATGCAAACGGTAAACATGTTGGTAGACGTAAGCGCATAGCAAACAGAATCTTAAGTGAGAGCTAACCTGATGGCAATTTGTTGGTAGTCACGAAACGACTAAGTGTCGACCCATGCCGTAAAAACACTGGACGGCCGGCGAAATGTGTCCGCTGGTGGAACAGTACCTGTACGTAACGAAATCCTTGCAGGCCTTTCTTCGCTGAGCACGCCATGCTCGCAGCCCAGCTTCAACATTGCCGCACGAAGTACTTGGCGGAAGTCAGCCATGAGGGGGAGGCGTTGGTACAAATCGAGCCTGCGTCCACGCCGTCACCGTCCCTGTTGGAGGTTGCCTGCCTTGGGGGCGTGCGGCTACGGCTGTACTATCAGGCCTCGTCTGCGTTCCAGCTGTACCCGTCACGACTGGACTGGGACCGCAGCACAGATTTTTCCAGTATCGCCCACCCGCGGACATGCGCAAGAGCTTGACGGTCTCTGTGGTCTAGTTCGCAGTGGCTTGAAGCAGAACCCCGCGATGTGCTCGAATCCATCAGCCACAGGTGGGCTCATATCAAGCTGCTACCGTGGGGCCGCAACGGTTTTTGAGCCCTACTACAAACGCATGGAGGCGGGTACGCTCGAGGTGCCGAAGGGCGGCACTCCCAGCGGGCGCGGGGTGGTAATACAGTTGGACGGCATTGCGCTTCCATCGGTGCGCTTTCGGAAGCGGTATACTTTAAAGTAATGTACATGCTGGTTCTCATTATGTACACTTGCCGATCGTTTCTGATAGCCATATGCTGACGAATTATGCAGTATCACCAGCTGTTCCACAGTGTTATTCCGGAACAACTCCACCAAGCCCTTCCAGGCGCGGGCCTGGATCCTGTAGGCCGGCACCCATGATCGTGCTATCGAGATCGGGTGACCAAGCTGTAGAGCACGGGAATAACGAAGAGCGTAAGCAACGTGGCACTGGTTAATCCCCCGGTGATGGCAATCGCCAGCGGTGCGCGCAGCTCGGACCCTTGGCCGAATCCCAAGGCCAGCGGCATCAGGCCCAATACCGTAGTGATGGTGGTCATCAGAATCGGGCGTACGCGGTCGCGGCCAGCCGCAACAATCGCAGCCCTAATAGGCATCCCTGCCGCACGCCGCTGATTGATAAAGTCGGTCTTGATGATGGCGTCGTTGACCACAATTCCAACCAGTACCACGCAGCCTATCAGGCTCATCAGGTTGATGGACTGGCCCGTGATACCGAGGAAAAAGGAGACGCCTGCAGCCGCCAGCGGTACGCTCATCATGATGATGAGTGGCTGGACAAGGTTTTCAAACTGGGCAGCCAAAATCAGATACACCAACAGCAGGCTCAGGGCTAGACTCAACGCTACACCCAAAAGACTCTTCTGAAACACCTCGGCCGCACCGCCGACACGGTGGCGCACAGTAAGTGGTAGCACCGCGTCCATGACGCTGCCCACCGACGATATGGACGTTTGAAGGTCATAGCCCGGGGCAACGTCAGCCGTTATCCGAATGACCGGTGCCTGTGCTACGCGGACCAAGGCAGCAGGCAGGGCTACTTGGGAAACAGTAACAAACGTGCTGATGGGCATCAGGCCCTGTCGGGTAGGGATTCTTTCGGCCAAGAGCCGCTCGATCGAGTCAACGTGACGGGATCGCAGCACAATCGGCACTTCTTCATTGATGGTTTTCAGTGCTGTCGCTATGGTGCCACGTGCACCGGCTTCCAGATACCCTGTAATGCTCTGAGGGCTGACGCCGTATCGGTGCAGAACATCACGCTCAAAGGCCAACTGAAAGGTGGGTACCAGCGACGCATCGGTGCGCTGCACATTCACAAGCTCGGGTCGTGCCTCCAAGCGCTCGAGGACACGGGACACGACATTCTCGGAATCGCGTCGCTCGTCACTGATGAGGTCAATAAGCAAGTCCGCGTTGCCGGTCGTGAGCAACGCCTCCAACTGAGTTTCTACCCGGCGTGCCCGGAGTTCTATGTCGTCCGGCAACGGTAACGTTTGAATGCCGGACATCACGTCCTCCGCCCGCTGGTCGGGTGGCAGCAGCAGGACAATATCACCCTCGTAAGGGGGCCGCGGGTCCAGATCCAGTCGTGCCTGGTCCCGCTCTCCCAGGTCGGCCAAGATACGGTTGGCCCATCCGCGGGCAGTGACTTGGGACTCCAGCGCCGCTGCACGGGTTGCCACCAGTGGCAGGTCCGAATCGGTTGGCAGCGTAATTCGCACAACAACGCGTCCTTGTTCGGTCTTGGGTATGACTTCGCGTGGCAGATCCATAATTAGGAAGCCTGCACCAAGAAGCACGACCGCACACAGGGCCATCACCACACCCCGATGGTCCAAGCTCCACTCCAGCAGGGTTTCGTAGGCGTCCAGAAACCTTGACCGCATCCCCGTCTCCCCGCGGTCTGTGACGGTCCTGCGCTCCCGGGAGGCAATGAGCGGCACGACACTCAGCGCTACCGCCAGCGAAGCTAACAGCGAGCAGACCACGGCCAGCGACTGATCCCTGAATAACCGGCCGGCCAGACCTTCCACCAAGGTGATCGGGAGAAAGACGGCAATAGTGGTGAGTGTGCTGGCGGTAATTGCTCCGGCAACTTCCGAAGCGCCATTAACTGCCGCCTTAAGCGGCGCCTGTCCCTGTTCCCGCAGTCGGGCGATGTTTTCGATTACCACGATCGCGTTGTCGACCAACATGCCCACACCTAAGGCCAAGCCGCTCAGCGAAATGAGATTGAAAGTAACATCCAGCGGCTCAAACAGGACCAGAGTCAGACCCAGTGAGAGGGGCACCGCGACGGCGATACTCAGTAGGGCGCGCACCCGACGCAAGAACACAAAGAGCACCAGGATGGCCAACAGGCTGCCCAGCAGCACGGCCTGTGTCACCCCCCCAATAGCAGCATTTATGAATTCGCTTTCATCCACCACGACGTCCAGCTGCAAGCGATCGAACTCATCTTCGAGTTGCTGCAGAACGGTGCGCACCTCCTCGGTGGCACGCACTACATTGGCGTTTGCGCGTCGCTCAATCAGCAGTAGCAGAGTTTCGACACCATCCAGGCGCACCAGCCCGCGGCGATCTTCAACGGCATCGCGCACTTGGGCAACCTCATACAACCGAAGCGGGATGCGACTGCCAGTGGAAATCACCGTGTTGGCGATGTCCTCTATGCCCTTGTACTCGCCGCTTACCTCAACCGCGTAGCGAAACGGACCGCGTCGAATAACACCACCGGTAAGCGCGACATTGGTTGTCTGTAGTGCGCTCGCAATCTGCGACAGACTAACGCCATAAGTCTGCAGCTGCGCCGGATCGACCGTGATCTCTATGCGACGCTCATAGCCACCGGTTACCTGTACCCGTGCCACATCGTTGATCTGCTCCAGGCGCCGGGCAATGATGTCTCGGCCCGCACGTTTGAGTTCCACAAGGTCCTGCGGGCGATCGGTTGCAGCGCCGCCGGCATAGCGCAAGGCCACGATCATGATCGGGCGCTCACCCGGATCAAGGTGCAGCACGGCAGGTCTCGAAGCTTCGTGGGGGAGATAGTCTCCGAGTCGATCAATACTCTCCCGAACCTCAAGCAGTGCGAGATCAAGGTTCGTGTTCCAGCCGAACTCCATATGGACCAAGCTTCCCCCGAGAAGGGTACGCGAGGTGACCCGCTGGAGTCCTGCCGTTCCTGCCACAGCTTCTTCGACCGGCTCCGTTACGGCCCGCTCCACACGCTCCGGCGGCACATCGGGATAACCTGTCCAAACTATCAACCCTGGGTAGCTTAGGTCCGGCAGCAGCGCTACGGGCAGGCGCACGTACGCCACTGCAGCAAGCACCATGAGCAGAATGTAGAATGCTGTCGTAGCAACCGGACGGCTCAGGCAAGCAGAGATGATTGCCTTCATATATAGACGAGGCTCATGTGTCTTACCGGAGGCCCAACTCGTGAATCGCGATGATCTCTACTGGCACATCGTGTGGCAGCGCATCGTGATTCGCAACCAAAATGGTGTCTCCCGGCACAACGATGTTGGTGCCCCCAGCCCCGGTGATCTCAGCGAAATTGCCTGAGCGTTCCCCTACGTTCACATAGGTCCAATAGGATCTTCCCCCCACGACCTTGAACACCAACTCTCGGCCCTGTCGTGCCAGAATCGCGGACACCGGTACCACCAAGCGATCCTGCAGTCGATCGGTTTCAAGGGCAATGTCCGCGTGCATGCCGGAAATCAGTCTGCGTTCTGGATTGGACAGTGCCACCGTAACACGCCCGAATCCCTTGTTGGGATCAATCAGCGGGTTTACGCTGTGCACCCTTCCCAAGAAAACCTCGCCGCCGAAGTTGGGCACGACCACATTCGCACTGACGCCAACGACGATGCGTACCAGGTCGGCCTCCAGTACGTTTACGGAGACCTTCATGCGATCATCTTCCAGCAGCGTCAACGCGATGGAACCTGCACCAACATGCTGCCCGACTTCCACCATTAGGTCCGCCACACGTCCGCTAAAGGGCGCCACCAGGCGCGTGCGCGACAGGTCAAGTTGCGCACGCTCCACCAGGTGCTCGCTTTGGGCCAGGTTCGTGGTCACGGCCTGAACCGCCTCTCGCTGATTGCCGGATAGTAAATTGGTGGTTTCAAATTCGCGGCGAACCGTCTGCAGCCCTTCTCGGGTCAGTGTTCCCTGGTCATAAGCGGTCTCGGCTTTCTGCAGTCGTGTCCGCGCTGCAGCAAGCCCTGTGGTGTCACCCATTGGCCGGTCCCTGCTGTCGCTGTACTCGGCATACTTCACACGTGCCTGCAGCAGGGCATCTTCCGCTTCACGGAGCCGGATTCGTTGTTCCCGGTCATCCAGTTGCAGCAAGAGGTCTCCTTGGTTTACTTGGTGACCTTCCTCAATGGCCCGTACCACGATAATGCCACTAGCCTCCACGCTAATATTCGCGCGCCGCCAAGGCGTGAGGTGGCCGGGTGCTTCCGCCCTTAAC
The DNA here is from genome assembly GCA_951812585.1 of Rhodothermales bacterium. GTDB lineage: Bacteria > Bacteroidota > Rhodothermia > Rhodothermales > Bin80 > JAAXGV01. The sequence goes on from OX638318.1 coordinate 2,778,147, forward strand.
GGAAACTCCACAGGTTGCAGAATGATAGCTTCAACGGCGGCCTTGGCTTCTTCAAGATCGTCGCCGATTTCGCGCTCCGCCTCAGCGTCTTCGCCCATGAGCTCGGGCCAGAATCCGTACACGGCGAAGCCGCCAGCGGTTACCAGAAGTATGATTCCAGCCAGTTGCCACGCTTGGATTCGGCGACGACGGCGTGGTGGGTTTGCCTTATTAGTCAAGGAAGCGTGGCTTTAAGCGTTCTTATGCGGGTAAGGTAGACATGAAATGTCCTCAATAGGTTGCTCCTTGTGTGGCCGAGAACTGCAAACTTAGGGAACTCCTTATCTCTCGCAATGGTTTCGCATGCTGGTCGATTTTCACTACCGCGTCAACGTTTACGTTTACCGAGCACCTATAGTATGCTGCACAGGGCAACAGGGCTCTTGCGACGGCCGATTGCCGTCACCTCGTGGTGCGTTGCCATTATTTTGGCCGGTATCTGGGCAGCACTCGATCTTCCGATCGAGTACACACCCAGCACGGAGCTGCCCCAGGTACGCATTCAGGCTTCGTGGCATGGTGCGTCGCCGCGCCAGGTTGAGCGGTATGTTACTGCACCCATAGAGCGCGAAGTTCAAACGGTTCCGGGGGTGGCTGAGATCACCAGTCTTTCTCGGGAGCACAGGTCGCACGTGACTATACAGGTCGACGAAGATGTTGATCTCAGCATGTTTGCGACGCAGGTTGGCGAAAAGCTAACCCTGCTTAGAGGCCAACTGCCGGACCGTGTCGTGCCGCAACTTACGAAAGAGATCCCGGAAGCCTTTCAGGACATGCAGGGATTCATGACCATTCAGATTCTCGGCCCTTATTTGCCGGATGAACTGCGCGAGTACGCCGACGAAGTGCTCAAACCGCAGTTTCAGAGTCTGCCTGGCATCGATCTGGTCGAAGTTATGGGTGGCACAAAGCGGGAGTTGCTGATTTCGCTGGACCCGAACAGGCTGGATGCGTATGATATCGGGCCGGCCACCGTAGCAATGCGTGTGCGCCAATCCCTCCAGGATCATGTCTTCGGACGCCTCGATGCGCAGGGGCGGAGTCATCTGCTGATCAGCCGGCCCGAACTGGATATTGAGCGGCTCTCCGCTATCATCGTCAACGACACGCATAGGGGTGTACTCCCGGTCCGTCTGGACCAGATTGCAGATCTGAGATTGGGGCCAGCCCCAAGAGTGTCAATCAGTAGGACTGATGGGCTGCCGGTAGTCGTACTTGAACTGGAGCGTACACGCGGCGCGCATATGATTGCCGTGGCCGAAAGTGTGTACGACCGCATAGACGAAATCGAAGGCACGATGCCACCGGGCATGCGCCTGATCGTAATGGAAGATCGTACGGAGGATGTACGTGCACTGCTGTATGACTTAGCATGGCGGGGCGGCATTGCACTGATTCTGGTCGTGTTTGTTTTGCTCTTCATGCTTAAGCGGATTCGGGCCACCGCCGTAGTACTTCTGAGTGTTGCCGTGGCCTTTGCGCCCTCGATTGCGCTGTTTCGCTTGTTCGACTTATCGCTGAACATCATAACCCTGGCTGGCTTGGTGTTGGTGTTTGGCCTACTGGTCGATAACAGTGTGGTTGTGATAGAGCAGCTCATTTTGCAGCGACGCAAGTGGGGACGGCGCAGCTTGAAGAAGATCGAACTCGAACAAGTCACCACTCGGGCAGCACTGCAGGCTGTGTGGTTTCCGCTGCTGGGCGGTACGCTTAGCACCATGGCCGTTATGCTGCCGCTGGTGTATCTAAGCGGAGATCTGCGTGGCATGTTCCTACCGTTCGGCATTCTGGTAAGTCTGATGCTACTTATCTCACTTGCAAGCGCGGTGTTCGTTGTCCCGGTCTTAGGGCGGTTTCTGCCGCCTAAAGGTGAAGCAATAGAACGACGATGGCTTCGGCGCTTGATAGCTATGCCGTACAAATGGGTTGCGCGTTTTCCCAAGCTTACGTTGGCAGTCTTGTTGCTGCTGCTTGGCACACCCGTGTGGTTGTTGCCCAACGAAATTTCGGCCCCTCGAAACGATTGGTCCAGCCCGTCCAAGGAGCGGTTTGCCGGCATTTACAACGTAACTGTCGGGTCGGACGCGGTGCAGGGCCTTCGCCCACTCATCAACACGGCTTTGGGCGGCGTGTTGTACCCCTTCTTTAGAAACGCTTCGTTTTACAAGCCATGGGAATTCGGCGGCCGCAAGAGCATCCCTGTAAACATGCAGTTTCCGCCCGGCAATGTGATCGAGAAATCGGATTCCCTGATGCAGCGGTTCGAACAGATTGCGCTTGCTTCCGAGTCCGTGTATCGGGTAACCACTCGGATCACGGAGCAAAGTGCTAACATGCGGGTCGAGTTCAAAGACGGCTCGCTTATGACGGCTGAGCCCTATATGGTTCAAAACGAGTTGGTCCGTGAGGCGATCCTGGTGGGCGGCATATATATCTACGTCGGCGGCCTCATACCGCAAACCTCCTATTCCAGTGGCGGAGGTGGTAGCTTAAGGGGAGAGCGCGTAGACATGTACGGCCCCAACTACGAGGATTTGGATGATCTGGCAGAGCGATTCGCTGCATTCGCCAAGCGACGTAGCCGGCGCGTAATGGGTGTTGAAACCAATAGGTCCCGCGGGGGATGGCTCACTGAGCCCGCACGACAAGTGCTGCAGTTTGAATGGAACAGTGGTGCACAGGCGCGCACGGGTGTTACGCCTGCTTGGCTTGCCGGACGGCTGAGGCCATACTTCTATACGAAGCACCGCTTTGCCGTGGCCGATATAGGAGGGGACACGCAGGTGCCGATTCGTCTAATTGTGGACCACGCAGAGGAGATAGGCATCGATCGTGTCACCCAGCGTCCACTTGCACTCAGAGACAGCGCATTGGTCCGATTGGCGGGGCTAGCCGACTACAACATCGTAGAGACACCGCTTTCCATTGAGCGCGAAAATCAGCGCTATGTGCGTCACCTCACTATCGATTTCCGCGGTCCCTTCAACATGTCCCGCAAGTTTGTGGAAGATGCCGTCAGTTCCTTTCCGGTCCCTGCAGGGTACGAAATCAAATCAGCACGGTACTTCTTCTTTACGGATGAAACCAAGCGGGCATTCAGTTGGGTATTCATTGCAACGCTGGTGTTGGTCTTTCTTGTTACCGCTTCGATCTTCGAATCCTGGCGTCTTCCGTTTGTAGTTATGCTGAGTGTACCGCTGGCCGCGGTTGGGCTCTGTCTGGGATTCTTACTGACGGGTGCAAGCTTTGTAGAGGGTGCTTTTATTGGCACCGTGCTACTGGTTGGCATTGCGGTCAATGACAGCATTCTACTGACATACCGATTTCGGCAGATGCGAGACATACATCCGCATGGCAATCCATCCGTTCTGGCGCGGCTGGCTGTACGCGAACGGCTTCGCCCGATGTGGACGACGACGCTGACCTCCGTGGTGGCCATGCTGCCGATGCTGGTATTTACCGATAAGGGCGATTTCTGGACCGGTCTGGCCGTAACGGTAACGGGTGGACTCTTGGCTTCCACGCTTCTGGCACCGGTGGCCTCGGTGGCCATGCTATCCCTGTTTAAGCCCCGGCCGCTTGACATCGATCCGGCATAAAGTGCAGATCGCAGTCCGTTCCCGGACGGCTTCCTTCCTTTTTCGGATTACGTTTGGGCGTATATGGTGGTTGACCAAAATCTCTGCTATACGGGGGACAAGCTCGAACCTACGAACATAAACTATTGAGCCGGTGATTTCGGACTTGTTGGGCAAGCTGGTGTCTCTGGCGTGCGGGTACAGGCAATTCGCAGCGCGCATTGTGTTGAATGCGTAAAATACGTGCCCCCTCGTGCACCGGGCGGAGTCACTGATCTACCCCTCATGGGCGCGAAGTTCGGTACGGCTTCGCAGGAAATCGTGCCATTTTACCGTGCGTATTCCGGAATCAGTCCGATAACGCTGACTCGGCCATGGGGTCCGGCAACACTGCAAGATCGCTCCGGCCGTACATAGTGCCTTCCAGGCGCGCGACGCACTCCGCCACATTCCGGTGCCTTGGTCTTGTATGTCGATGCCCAGATACGCAAGAAAAAGCGTAACGAGCAGATCCTGAGCTTTGTCGACTTCTGGCGCGCGCGCACCGGGGCCGTACCACAGGAGCTGGTCTTTGACAGCACCTTCACCACCTATGCCAACCTGGCCTGGCTGCAGGAGCGGGGGATCGCCTTCCTGACGCTGCGGCGCCGCTCCCGGAAGATGCTGCAGGAGTTGGCCGCCAAACCGAAAGAGCAGTGGCGGCAGATAAGACTCACCAACGTCGGACGCACCTTCCGCACGCCCCGCGTCCTGGAGCAGAAGGTCCGCCTGCGCGGCTATAACGGAGAACTCCGGCAGATGGCCATCAAGGACCTCGGCCACGACAAACCCACCTTGCTGCTCACCAATCAGTTGGGCAACCCCGGCTGCCCAACTGGTCGATCGCTATGCACGGCGCATGGTCATAGAAAACACGCGGGCCGATGCCATCGACTTCTTCCACATGGATGCACTCAGCTCCGCCGTACCGATGAACATCGACGTGGACCTGCAGCTCGTCCTCATGGCCAGTACGCTCTATCGCCTCCAGGCTACCAGGATTGGCAACGGCATGGAATCAGCCAAGCCGCGCACCCTCTTCCGCAAGTTTGTGCGGGCCGGGGCTGACATCACCATCGAAGCCGATCGCATCATCGTCCAGCTGCCCCGACCAATCAATAACCCGTACCTGCGTGCCGCCGGGTACCACAACGCCGCAGAGCCCATTCCCTGGCTGGGCAACCTGCCACTGCACATCCGACTTGCATGACGATCTATGCCACAATTGTCATCTCCAAAGTCCTCAAAATGACGCATGGGAATTGAGGCTGTAGCCCCATTAACTACTGATGCCCACCCAATCCAAGGCAAGTACCATGACAACCAAGACCCTGAAGATGGTCATAGTGACCCTCCTATTCTGTAATCTGCTGGCTGGATTGGCCATATGGTCGACCACAAATGCGGTGCCAGTTAGAGACGGACGTGATAACAGCGATTTCAGCATATTTGTAGAGTGCGTTAGAGAAAACGGAAGCGAGAGGCAATGCGTCGCGCGTGCATATTACTGCGAGTGCGTTTCACAAGAGCTCTTTGCGTGCATCGAGTGCGAGCCAACTCGTGGTGAGTGAGTGTTAACGCAACACGCCGACGATCACCACTTGTGCCATGCGTCCCGTAGGAGTGTTCGCGGTAGCGGGCTTCCTGCTGGTGTTCACTGGTGTTCACGGATAGCGGCGCCTTGATCCGAGCTATCGGGTGGGATGGGTGATTATTGCCCATTTGCAATTCATGCAGAGGGTATGCTGTGGCATGCCCACAGTCCTCGGCACGCGGCCTTGGCTGGGCAATCACACCCACGGTGACCGTGGGCCGGCGTTGGCCTGTATCAGTTGGTCCCTGCTTTGGGCTTGTGTATGACAACTTGCGGGAATGGATCGTTGGCAATCGAGAACCCGTAGCCGGAGTCGATTCCCTCAACGCTCGGTGCACTCCCCAGATACGTCCCCAGTCCCGTCCGCGCGTCTATCTTGAACAAGGGCCCGTAATTTGGGCCCCTATCAGCGCCGCGCTCTTGAATGGTGACGTACTGCACATACAGGTCCCCCGCCGGATCGGTGAAAATGGTCTCAAGCCGGCGCTGGCCTGGTTTTAAGGGATTGAAGCCCCAGTCGCCATCCTCATATTCTGCGAAGTAAGTCGGATCAAAATCGGCAAACTTCACGTGCCACGCTACCTCGCCATTCTCCCTGTAGCCGGTCACCACGGGCGCCCAGACCCGATTCAGGACAACGATACCGTTCGTCTCGCTGCAGGCCATAAGCCCCATTCGGGACATGTTCAATGACATTGCCTCGTTTGGTGACTGGTAGTACTCTAAAAACGAGGCCACATGCTCGCCGTCATAGGTGAACTTGTGTAGTACGCCCTCGTACTCGTATTCTGGATCAATCCCATACACCCAATAGTTTCCATTCATGGCGCAACCACCGTAGGCGAGCAAACCTGTACGGAAGTGTTTCTTTGGTGTGAAGGTGGAGTCATTTTGGCGGTCAAAAGCCACAACAGATCTCCCATATTGCTCTAGCACGAAGACCGATTTTCCCTGATCGGCGACGGAAATCTGGTATGGCCTTTCACGAAATTATCCCGGGCCCTCTCCGTGTCCGCCAAACGACGCCAGCAGAGCTCCGCCATAGTCGAATACGCGGACCTCGCTGCTTCCGTAATCCAAAACAAGTACAGTGCCGTCACCAGTCAGCGCAAGATCCGTGATCTCGCCAAACATTTCGTGGTACTCCCCGTCTGCCACGCCGATGGTAATCTTATCGTAGCCTGCCTCGTCCATGAAGGTGGACTCGGGGTCCTCATGCAGGATGTAGCGCGGATCGGTCAGCTCCGGTATGTTTTCTGGCGCTGGATGCAACTCCACGATCCGACGCTGTATTCCGTGCGCGTTAGCTTAGGGCGGGCGAGGACAGAGATAGCCCCACGAAGAGCCATACAGGCCAAAGTGTTGCTTTCATGATCAGTAACCTGTTGTGGTACGGATAAGACTCATTTTCTGGAGCATCCCGGCTATGTTGTTACACTGTCTTATTCATATGAAATTACCCACGTACTCAGGTTAATGCCGCCTGTTTGCGTGCAGTGTGTGAGCGCTGGGTCAGTGTCATGTTGTTTACGGTTTGGAAAGGGTTCGGCTTGTTTTGCTGCGTGGGTTCTGTCAGGCCTGCGAGTTGTTTTCGCATGGTGTGTATTCCTGCGAATTCGAACATCCGTACCGGCAAACTAACAGGCACGAAACGTAATGTTAAGGGCTGGAAGTGCGGACAGGGTAGGCCTAGCAGCAAGGGCGCACCTCTGCTCCGGTGCAATCGAGCGAGAATGCCGCCGAGAGGCCGCGCAGGACGTCGAGGCAAGCCCGAACGCACCGTCCCATACCACATCGCCGCTTGCCTGTGGCGTAGCCCGCAATACGGGTGCAATACGAACCTGCCTGCAGGCTGCGCGGCCATCAGGATCGCGCCGCTTCAATGTGCGCTATGCCAAGCACGAAGGCGCGGGTGTCAACAGCGGGGCAGGGGGTCTATTCGTATCTTCGGGCGTTGACATACTATCTGTCAACTTGCTATGGTACCATGATGCTGGCGCTCCTTTTTCTTTTTGTGTCGGGGCAGGCTGTGCCTCCAGACACTGTGGTCATTGATCCTCCAAGTGCGGTGGTACTGGTGGGGGAGACGCAGCGGTTCACGGCGCGTGCGTACGACGGCAGCGGTACGGAGATGCAGCAATTCACGGTTACCTGGTTTACGCAGGATCAGGCCATTGCTGGTGTGGATTCTGCGGGCTTGGCGACGGCGTACGCGCCTGGCGTTGCGCAGATTTCGGCAGTGGTGGGAGGCCAGCCCGCCTATGCGAGGCTTGAGGTGCTGCAGCTCCCTGTCAGTACGCTGGATCTGTCCACGCCTGCGCTAACGGTGTACGAAGGCACTACTGTTCCGCTGGAGGTCGTTGCGCGGACCGCGCTCGGAGACGCAGTGGCACAGCCAGTGACGTTTCGCTCCAGTCGCCGAAGGGTGGCTCATGTTGACGCCGCCGGGCTGGTTTCGGGGCGCACCATTGGCGAAGCGACGATCACCGTTGAAGCGGATGATGTTGAAGGAGAGGTGGCCGTAACGGTTGTCCAGAATCCCGCCGTGCGTTACCAGATAGCGCAAAACAGGGTGAGCATTCGGTGCGGCGATGTGGTGCGCTTTCGTCTCATCGCCTTCGACGCGAGCGGGGCACAGGTCGATGGCATCCATCCCCAGTGGCACGTGCCAGAATCCGGCGCGACCATCGAATCTGATGGCGTGGATGGCGTCTTCGTGGCCGAAGAAGAGGGGGCCTACACGATCACTGCAGTTATCGGGGAGGACCTGTCGCACAGCATCGTAGTGGGGGCTGAGCCACGACTTTACAACGCCCATGTAGAATTGGTCGGGCGCGGCCCGATCGATGCACATCATTCGGGTGACACCTGGGTATTTGAAGGCGTCGATGGCCGGGATTACGCCTATATCGGCACCTTTATGCATGACTGGATGAAGGTGTGGGACGTAACCAATCCGTCCGATCCGGTGCTTATGGACTCCATCCAGGTTGATGCACGGCGCATCAATGATGTCAAGATTCATGCCTCCAACCGCCTGGCCATCATCACGCGCGAGGGTGCATCCAGTCGTCGCAATGGCATCGTGCTCCTGGACTTGAGTACGCCGGCGCATCCAACCATACTGTCTGAGTACACCGAAACGGTCACCGGCGGGGTCCACAATGTGTGGATTGAGGGGAACCTGGTATATGCGTGCCACAACGGCACGAACGATTTGCACATCATTGACATTGCCGATCCACGAGCGCCGAAGGAGGTGGGACGCTGGGGCTTGGAAAAACGCGCCAAAACGCTGCACGATGTCATCGTGCAGGACGGCTACGCATACCTCTCGTACTGGGATGACGGCGTGGTGACACTGGACGTAGGGGCTGGCACGCATGGGGGCACGCCGACAGTGCCGGCGTTTGTAAGTCAGCTCTCGTACCCGCAGGGCAACACACATGTGGCCTGGCGGCATGGGCGCTACCTCTTTGTGGGCGATGAGATCTGGCCTGAAGGCTACGATGCGGACCAGCCTATCGATGCCACCGGTTACATTCATGTGCTGGACATGACGGACATGGATCGCCCTGTGGAGGTGGCATTCTACGAGGTCCCGGGCGCGGGTGCGCACAACGTATGGGCCAGCAAGGATCGGCTCTATGTTGGTTATTACCAGGGCGGCCTGCGGGTGCTGGATATTTCTGGCGAGCTGCGCGGCGACCTCTATCGCCAGGGGCGCGAAATGGGCCACTTGCTGACCACCGATGAGCGCACCATGGTGCCAGGCTGGCCGATGGCTTGGGGAGCCCAGCTTCACAAGGGCAACATCTACACATCGGATTTGAACTCGGGCCTTTGGATCGTGCGCCTGGTTGAAACTTTGCTGATGCCGTAGATGGGACAAGCGGCGTACGCAAGTCTGTTTCTGTTGGCGGGCGCTAACGCGCTGAAGAAGCGTCTTCGATTGTATTTTCCGCGGACCAGCGATTAGAGCGTTATGTCATATTCAAGGCGTCATTTTCTTCAGATGTCCGCCGCGTTTGGTCTGGGCTTTGCCGGACTGCATACGCTGGTGGGCTGCGGTCGTAGCGCTGAGTCGCAGTACGGATACGGTGCGCTTGAGCAGGACTCTGCGGGCATATTGGATTTGCCGGCAGGCTTCCGTTACCAGATCATTGCGCGTGCGGGCGGGGCCATGTCGGATGGTTTCGTGGTGCCGGGTAAGCCGGATGGCATGGCGACCTTCCCGGGCCCGGACGGACGCACGCTGCTTGTATGCAATCATGAGGTCAACCACGACGATGAGGCTGACCTAGGGGCATTCGGCAAAAGCTTCGAACTGCTTAGCAGACTGGATCCTTCGCTGGTGTACGACGCCGGTACAGAAGGCAGGCCGCGCCTGGGCGGCGTAAGCACCATGGTTTACGACACCCGCAGTCAGACACTCGAGTCGCACCACTTGAGTCTGGCGGGCTCGCTGCGCAACTGTGCCGGGGGTCCGACGCCTTGGGGCTCTTGGATCACATGCGAGGAGGAGTTTCTGAGCGAAGGGGAGAGCGGATGCGCAGCGGATCACGGGTACTGCTTCGAGGTACCGGCTAGCGCCACGCCGGGATTGGCAAGGCCTGAGCCGCTGAAGGCGATGGGACGCTTTTGGCATGAGGCGGTTGCCGTAGATCCTGCGACGGGCATTGTCTATCTGACAGAGGATGATGCAGAGGGTCTCATCTACCGCTTCATTCCCGCGGTGCCGGGGCAGCTCAGTCAAGGTGGGCGTTTGCAGGCGCTTGTCGCCCGCGATGCGCAGAGTCTGGACACACGCAACTGGGAAGGCCGAACTGTGGCAGTATCCCAGGCACTGCCTGTGGCGTGGCTGGACCTGGAAGACACGAATCCAGCGGAAGATGACCTGCGTCTGCGCGGATTTGCCGCGGGCGCGGCACGCTTTGCCCGTGGTGAAGGAATGTGGTATGCGGAGGGAAAGATTTACTTTGCCTGCACGTCGGGCGGACCTGCTGAGAACGGCCAGATCTGGCGGTACGACTTGGGATCAGAGCAGCTCGCACTATTCGTTGAAGCCGAGGAGGGCGGACTCATGCGCCGTGCGGATAATCTGACGGTCGCCCCCTGGGGCGACATCGTGGTGTGCGAAGACTCCGACAGCATCGATCATCTTGTGGGCATCACGCCCGACGGCAATATGTACCGCTTGGCGCGCAACGTGCTCAGCGATTCCGAGCTGGCCGGGTCCGTGTTCTCTCCTGATGGCACAACGCTTTTTGTGAATCTGCAGCAAGACGGCCTCACGCTCGCCATCACGGGTCCGTGGACATAGGATCGCGTTGATGGTGTGCAGCGGCGTGCGTGAAAGGATCATGCCCCCATTATGGAGTCCCAGATGGTGCGGCACGCAATAAAGGGAGGCGATCGCCTTCAGCAGGGTGTTCAGCATGGGCGAATCTCCCACGGAGGCTGCCAGATCCGCTTGGAACTCGTCCACATGCTTTGCGCTGCGGCGCCGCGCCGCCGCCTTCGATAGCTGATCCAGAGACGAGGCAGGCTATTCCACCGCTTTGGCTATGTCCCGAATCGCCAGACGCAGTCCGTACCGCACGACTGTGGACGCACCCGGAATGCAGGGCTATCACGCGGGGCGTGAAGGCCGTCAGGAGTTGGATTAGTGCATCCATGGCGGTACCTTCATGGGTGTGGCTGCGTTCAACTTCCAACTGGAGATTGCGTTGTTGTACAAGCGCTTGGCACGCGCCAGTGGCATACCAGTCCGCCAGCCAGGCAGAGGCGCAGGCACCATGAAGGCGCGCCCCTCCTCATGGAGAATCCCCAGGCGGCGCAGGCTGGCCAACCTGCGCCGCCATCCGGGGCCACCAGGCGGCGCCATAGCGTAAGACTTCGGGCATGGTGCAGGCGTTTGTGATCGTGGGCTGATTAAGGCACGTCTATTGCACGGGCTGGTCGACTACGTCACAGATGCTGCGCGTCGCTTCCTGCGGGACAATAGGCTGCTTATCCGCCAGGCGGGGCGCCCGCGCCGAATCCAGCTGCTATGAACAACCAGAAGCCTATCCTCATACTGACGACCGGCGGCACTATTGATAAGGTCTATTTTGATGCCCGGAGCACGTACAGCGTGGGAGATCCGCAGATCACGGAGATCTTGCGGATTGTCGGCGTCACCTGCCCGTACACCATTGACACGCTGATGGCGAAGGACAGCATGGACCTGTCGTCAGCAGACCGAGACATCATCAAGCGTCGCATCAAGCAGGCAACCGAGCGCCGCATCCTCATCACACATGGTACGGACACCATGGTGGAGACGGCGCTGCACCTTGGCCACGTTTCTGACAAGACAATCGTCCTGGTCGGTGCGCTTATGCCCGCACGGTTCAAATTCACAGATGCGGAATTCAACATTGGATTTGCATTAGCGGCCGTACAGGCGCTGCCGCCGGGAACCTACGTGGCTATGAACGGGCAGATCTTTCACCCGACGCAGACACGCAAAAACTTTGAGCTGAATCGGTTTGAACCGATTCAGTAGCGCAGTCGGGCTATAGCCCAGTGAAGCATTGGACTGATTCTTGCTGTGATATGCGCCAGAAATCCCTCGCTGGCATGCCGCAAAACCGATTTGATGCGCTCCTAGTGCAGCGGGCACAGCAAGGGGATGCGCGTGCAAGGGATCAGCTGCTGCGCCGCTTGCAAGCCGTGCTCCGATCATTTTTTGTGAAGCGCATAGGCCGCGCACCCGTCATCGATGACCTGGTGCAGAACACACTGCTCCGCGTCCACAACGGATTGGAGGTGCTCAAGGATCCTGAGCGCTTGAAAGCCTTTGCCATGAAGGCGGCCCTCTTCGAGTTGCAGGACTACTACCGTGGTCGCTATAGTCCCAAGGAGGTGCTCTACGACCCTCATGCAGTGACCACGGCGTCACCCGCGCAATCCGCCTGGGCCGGAAGCCAAGTGGACCTGGAGCGGGCGTTTGCGCTGCTTACGCCGCATGCGCGGCGTATACTGGAGTTGCGAGAGTACGGCTACCGGTACAAGGACATTGCCCAGATGCTCAGCACCACAGAATCGGCTGCGAAGATGCAGGTGAAGCGCGCCTTCGAAAAGATGCGCAGAGCGTTCTGCACGTAGCGGAGGGATGGGTCAGCTTTTTCCGACAGCACGCGTTACCATTTGACCGCTTGCGGCGGCTAATACGGCGTACGGTCAGTATACCATGGCAGCAATGCAGGACGTATTGAACTTGCTGTTGCAGGATGAGCCGCTGACGCCTGTGCAGCGAGCCGCCTTGACGAAGGACCCAGCGTTGCGCGCATCTGTGCAGCGGTGGCTGGCGTTTCGTGCAACGCTCCGGGCGCACCTCGACGAAGCATTGCCGGAGCGGCGGATTTTTGTGCTCCATACGCTGATGGAGGCTGGCCACGCCGATGAGCTGACGGAAGCGGAGCGCACGGAGGTCGCTGCATCGCAGGGCATCATGACGCGGGCCCTGGAACAATACCCTGCGCTGCGCGATGCCGCGGATCGCATCGCCGAGGACCGTGCGGTGTTTATGGCATGCTGGGAGCAGCCGGTGCGCATACGCCGTCTGACGCCCACGGCGTGGCGCATCGCAGCGGCTGTTGCGCTCATCATCGGATTCGGCACCGTCTTTGCGCTCTTCTTTGCAACTAATAATGCCGAAACCCCTATTGCCGTGCGTGATGGCGGCTTGGAACGTGTACAGCTGCCCGATGGCTCGATAGTGCATCTGATAGAGGAGGGCATGCTGCTGTACGACGCGAAGGACTTTGCGCGTCACGTGTCGGTTCGCGGCAACGCGTTCTTTGACATCGTCCATGCCGACGCGCCCTTCACAGTGGCCTCTCCTGGCGCAGTCATCACAGTGCTCGGCACGCGGTTCGGGATTCAATCGGACGACAATAGCACGATGGTAGTGCTAGAAAGCGGCCGGGTGTCGCTAGCCGCGGAGCATGCGCTGGACCAACCCGTCTTGCTTAGCCCAAAAGAGATGAGCCGCGTTGTGCGCGGCAATCTGCCGGACGCGCCTGCCGCGGTGGACCTCGCGCAAGCCTTGCATTGGACTGGTTACCTTTTCTTTGATGCGACACCGATGTTCCAGGTCAGCCGCGTGCTACAGGACCGGTTTGAGGTAGCCATCGCCGTTAGCGAAGCACTAAAGGACGAACAAGTCAGCGGCACGTTTGAGCCCGGCGACGATATAGCTTATATCCTGACGACCCTGGCGACCACACTCGATGCCGTGGTGGAACGGGACGAATCCGCAGGATTCATCGTCCGCTAATGCGCTGAGCTTACCCTGCCTTGCGGAACACGCGGGCACCAGCGCAGTAGTCTGACACCGCGGCTATATGGGCTAGCGGTTTTGTCTATGGCACCGAAGCGTAGGATTGCGCTTCTTTGCAGTTGTTGGCTGCTTCTTGTCGGTGCCGCCCAGGCGCAGCAGATCACGGTAGACTTCAGGGATGTAGCACTGCGCGAGGCGCTGGAGGTGTTCAGCACGCAGGAGCGCGTAACGTTTATCTTTTCAGAGCGCCAAGTACGTGACCTCCGTTCCACATGTGCGTACCAGGGCACCGTGGTTGGGGACGCGATAGCGTGCATCCTTCAAGGAACGACTTTGCGCGCTGAGCGCGTGCGTCGACGCCAATATGTTCTGTCCAGCATCTCGCCGGCAGCCCACGTGGTGCCGCTCGGGATGATTCGCGGGTTTGTAACGGATGCCACCTCGGGCGAGATGCTTTCCGGCGCGAACATCTATCTGGCAAGCATGCGCCTGGGCACCATCACCAACAGCGCCGGATACTTTGCGCTGTCCCACCTGCCGCCGGTAGACTATACGGTGCGTATCTCGTATGTGGGCTACGCTGCAGTAGACACGGTGATGGCGGCGTACGCCGCACCGCTGTCGCACATCCGGCTGCAGCGCATAACGATCGTGGAGCAGGCGCAGGAAGTCGTCGCACCTCTGTATGAACCGTTGGCGGTGGAGCCCGGAGTGTTGCGCGTGCCGACGGGCATACTGCAGCGAATGCCGGGTTTCCCGGGTGAAGCCGACCTGCTCAATGCACTGCGCTGGCTGCCCGGCGTGCAAAGGGCGGGCACCAGCACCAGTGGCCTCGTGGTGCGCGGAAGTGCGCCGGATCAGAATCTCTATCTGCTTGACGGGGCCCCCGTCTACCATCCGTGGCACGCCTTCAGTCTGGTGTCAACGTTTCAGTCGGAGAAGTTCAAGGATGTGCGGCTTTATCGGGGCTCCTTTCCGGCGGAGCACGGCGGACGACTCTCTGCAGTATTGGATGCGGAAATGAAAGACGGCAACCGCGAAGAGGCTACCGCTGCCGTGGCTGTCGGCGCATTCAGCGGTCGATTTATTCTGGAAACCCCTCTGGGTGATCATAGCTCGGCAATGTTTTCGGTGCGCCGCTCGTACATCGACGGGGTCATCGGTAAGACGCAGCCCGTCAGCGATGGCGTCGTGGTGGACACCATGCGTACGGGTTACTATTTCATGGACATGAGCGGCAAGATCACCTGGCGTCCGTCCAACCGGCAGCGCCTGTCGCTCAGCGTCTACGGCGGGCGTGATGTCTTGGATTTGCGTCTGCCCTTTGACATCACGCTGGACTTTACTTCATCGCTTCGCTTCAGGGACTGGTTGCGTCCGTCCGAGTTATTCTTTGAGGTAGACACGCACTGGGGTAACTATCTGGTCAATGCGCGCTACCAGTATTTGCATTCCAACCAGCTGTTTGTAACGGCGGCGTTGTATTCGTCCAGCTACGTAGCGCGCGAAAGCATTTACATACAGCCCGTGGTGTCCTCGTCCGTCATGTCCCGGTACCATGTCAATCTGCACGATGCCGGGCTCAAGCTGGATGTGGACTATTACCCTTTGCTGACGCACCAGGTGCGGACGGGGCTGCGTGTAGTGCGCCGGATCTTCAACAGCAAACTCGATGCCGAGATTCGGCGCACCCCGGGATCTGTTGACAACACCAATCAGGAGAGCCGATTGTCGGCGGTTGAGCTGGTGGGGTACATACAAGACACTTGGAAGCCCATGGCAAGCCTGCAGGTGCAGCTAGGGCTTCGCGGAAGCATCCTGAGCGGCGGCACGCGCCTAGTGCTCGATCCACGGTTGGGGCTGCGCTTTGATGGCGGCACTTTTGTCCTGCGGGCTTCTGGGGGAGCGCAGGTGCAGTACGTCCACCGCATTCGGGATCGATATTCCTTTCTGTACGACCTGGTTTCTGCGCGCTGGGTGCCTGCTAGCGGGTCGCTGGACCCTTCGCGAAGCATAAACATGTCGGTGGGGGTGGCGGCGCCGTTCACGCAGGCGATCACATGGTCGCTGGATGCGTACTGGCATACGTCCAACGGTATCTTGCTGCCTACGGATGAGGCCCGCGACAAGGACGGGCTGGAGGGGCCGGGCATAGAGTTGGGGACGCTGCTTGGGCAATATTCGCGCGGTCGGGCACGGGCCTATGGCCTGGAGTCCATGACACGCGTACGGCTGGGGCCGTGGCTGAGCTGGATCAGTTATGCTGCGGGCCGTTCCTTCAGCCGAACGCCCGAGTTGAGCGACAAGTCGTATCGGCCTGCACGGTACGATGTGCCGCAGATTTTTCAAGCGGCGATAATGCGCGACGTTGGACGGTTTACGTTTTCGATTTCTTCGGTGTGGCGCAGCGGCTACCCAACGACCGTGCCCATTGCGCGCTATGCTGTGGGCGATCCACTCAGCGAAACGCCCACGCGCTACTTGCACCGGCCGCGCATCAACAATGGGCGACTGCCGGCGTTCTTTCGTCTGGGATTCCAGGCGGGCTACTGGTTCACTGTAAGAACGGCGCGGATCAGCGCTCAGGTCCAGGCCTACAACCTCACCAATCGCCGCAATGTGGTAGGGCGTGAGTACTACCCGGAAGGCGATGGTCCGGTGTTGGTAGAGGACCGGCACGGATTTCCGCTGATACCGCTGTTTGAGATCAAGGCAGAATTGTGACGATGCGCCCGAAAATCATAGCATTCCTGGTCCTGATGAGTGCGGGATGTGATGCGGTGCACCAGTCTTCCCCTACGCTGCTGGTTGTCGAGTCCTATGTCGCATCCCAAGAGTCGCTACCCGTGGTGCACCTGCGGCAGACGCGCCCGCTGGGCGATCCGTACGTGCTCGGAGCGTCCACGGCGGCCGCCGGTGCGACCGTGAGTGTCGCCATGGACTCGTTGTGGTTCGACTACGCGATGGATGAACCGGGCGTCTATGAACCGCTCGTGGATCACCTGGTGCTCCCGCAGGCGGAGCTGAGCCTAGATGTAGCGTGGCAGGGCCAGCGGGCAGCGGCAACAACGCGCGTGCCCCCAGTGCTGACACTGGATTCGGTTCTTGTTGTCGCGGGCGAAGAACCGGTCAGTGGCTTGATTCTGGATTCGCTCTTCATCGATCCTGCGCAGATTGATACGATCCGATTCGATTCGCTCCGCACAGGGGCTTCCGAAGGGTTTGTGTATCTGGTGGAGGTCACCATGCAGTGGCGGGTGGATTATGCCGAAGAAGGTTTGGATGGTGCCTATTGGGTTCGCACGCAGCTGCGGCCTGATCTGGCCGACCGCACTCGGCTGGATGAGTACTTTCTGCGCCCGGAGCAGCTGCTCAAGGAGCGGCATATTGCGCGCGATGCTGCAGGCCGCCGCATATGGACCGGCGTCTATGCGGTTCCTGTGGACGCTGCGGATGCGCCCATGCCCGTGCACCGGCTGCGCGTTGCTCTGGTCCGAAGCACGCAGGCGTATGCGCAGTTTGTCTCGGGCAGCGACAATCCGAGGCGGAGGGAGCCGCCAACAAACATTACGGGGGCATTGGGCATCTTCGCCGGAGTATCCGTGGATTCTTTTAGCGTCGTGGTTCAGTAGCGCACCAGACGTGCGCTCACCGGCAGCAAGACGAAATGCTCAGCGCTGCTGGCCATGCATTCAGGTACCGCGCCAGCGCGTTTGGTGGACCGTGCCTGTGACGCTTTGCCACCTGAGCGCAGCGCGCCGATCGGTGCCGTACGGCCGAAGATCTGGCACAGGCCCACCAAGGCGCACGTGTCCGTCTGCCCGCCAGATCGGTCGCAGCCGCGTAGCCCCAGTTGGTGGGTGACGTTCGCCTCCACTCCAAGCCGCGGATCCGCGCGCCCTGACAAAGCGCTTCGTAGGCAAGCTTCCAAGGTAACCCGCGCCCTGGCACCTGAGCCGGGTCGCTACAGGTGGTGTACGTCCGCAAAAGTCGCTGCAACGTCCCCTTTACTATCTTTGATACTTGCCATCGGCGCGCTGCATGCGTTGTGCTTCATGCCCGTTGCCTGATGGCAACCTATGTGGCGCAAACCTACCGCCCAACTACATCCGCCATGAAGACGCTTGCAGGCATCGCTACCGGACTGATCCTCTTGATTTCGCCCGCATCCGCGCAGGATGCGCCGGCAGTTTCGTACGATTCCGCACTGTTTGAAGGTCTCCGATATCGCATGATTGGGCCATCCCGGGGTGGACGCGTGACGACGGTGGCGGGGCACCGCGCGACGCCCATGACCTTTTATATGGGGTCCACAGGCGGCGGCGTGTGGAAGACGACCAATGCAGGCCATTCGTGGGAAAACATCTCGGACGGGTATTTCTCCACCGCCTCCATCGGGTCCATCGATGTGGCTGACAGCGACCCGCGCGTCCTGTACGTCGGGACAGGCTCGGATGGCATTCGCAGCAATGTGATCATTGGGCGCGGCCTATACAAGTCCACCGATAGTGGCGACTCGTGGTCATTCATGGGACTTCGGGCAGCGGGGCAGATCGGATCGGTGGTGGTTCATCCCACCAACCCGGATGTCGTTTATGTAGCTGCGCTGGGCAGTCCCTTTGGGCCGAACCCGGAGCGAGGGGTCTACAAGACGGTGGATGGGGGACGGACCTGGAGCCATGCGCTGTATGTCTCGGACCGGACCGGTGCCGTTGATATTGAGCTGAACCCTGCCAATCCCGATATTGTCTATGCGGCGCTCTGGCGCGCAGAGCGCAAGCCGTGGACGATCATCAGCGGGGATGACAAGGAAGATGGCATATACATCTCGCGCGACGCGGGGGCTACCTGGACCAAGAGCGAAGCTGGACTGCCGCAGGGACTCATTGGAAAGATCGACTTCGCGGTATCGCCCGCCGATCCAAGCCGCGTGTACGCGCTGGTGGAGGCCAAGCCGGAAGAGGAGGGACTCTACCGATCCAATGATCGTGGCCAGTCCTGGCACTTGGTCAACAGCGCGGGCTACCTGATGACGCGCCCATTCTATTACACGAATGTGGATGCCGATCCCACCAATGCCGATATCGTCTGGGTCAACAACCTGGGGCTACATCGCTCCGAGGACGGGGGCGTCTCCTTCACGCGCGTCGGTACGCCGCACGGCGACAACCACGATATGTGGATTAATCCAGACAATCCATACATCATGGTGCAATCCAATGACGGGGGTGCCAACGTGACGCTTGATGGCGGGGCCACTTGGAGCACGCAGGAAAACCAGCCTACCGCAGAACTCTATCAGATCGACGTAGACAATCGCTTTCCGTACTGGGTGTATGCAGGGCAGCAGGACAACACCACTATCGCCGTACCCAGCCTGCCACCCGACGCGCGACCGGGCGGGGCCGTTGCATACTGGGAAGCCATCGGGGGCTGCGAAACCGGCCCGGCTGTGCCGCATCCCGTAGACGCCAACATCGTCTACAGCAACTGCAAAGGAACCTTCCGGCGGTACAACCGCAGCACCGGGCAGGAGCAGCACTACTATGTGGGCGGCGTCTATCTGTACGGCGTCAATCCAAGCACGCTACCGTACCGCTTTCAGCGTGTGGTGCCGATCGAGGTTTCGCCGCATGATCCGGGCGTGATCTATCACGGCTCGCAGTATGTACATCGCACGACGGATGAAGGCAAGACCTGGGAAACGATCAGCCCCGACCTCACAGCCTTCAGGCCGGAGCGCCAAGTCGTTTCCGGTGCTCCGATCACCAGAGACATCACGGGCGAGGAGCACTACAGCACGCTCTATGTTATTGAGGTTTCACCTGTGGATGCGCAGGTGATCTGGACCGGGGCCAATGACGGGCCGGTTCACGTCACGCGCGACGGCGGAGGCACCTGGGCAGATGTCACGCCGCCATCCATGCCGCCAGAAGGGCGCATACAAACCATCGATCCTTCTCCCCACAGTGCTGGCAAGGCCTACGTAGCCGGCTATCGCTATCTGCTGGGGGACTTCCGGCCCTACATCTATCGGACGGACGACTACGGCGCATCCTGGCTTTTGTTGACGCCTGGGGACAACGGCATCCCCGATGACACGCCAACGCGCGTGGTGCGCGAGGATCCAGATCGGGCGGGGCTGCTCTATGCAGGCACTGAGTTTGGGATGTACGTGTCGTTTGACGATGGACGCTCATGGCAATCGTTTCAGCTGAACCTTCCCGTTACGCCGGTAACGGGTATCCGCGTACACCAAAAGGATCTCGTGCTGTCCACCATGGGGCGCGGGTTCTATATCCTGGACAATGTGACGCTGCTGCACACTTTGAGCGCCGAGGTTGCCGCTGCGCAGCAACACCTGTTTCCTGTGCGCTCAGCGCATTTGATGCGATACAGCGCGGGACGCCGCGGGGCGGCCAGCCCCGAGTACCTTGCGCCCGGCGCCATCATAGACTACTATCTTGCAGAAGGCCAGGATGAGGCCGTGATCCTTGACGTGATGGATGCCTCGGGGGCTGTGATTCGTACGTTTGCGGGCGCGGCACCGCCCGAGGAAGGCGCGGAGCAAGGCATGCGGGGTCTGCCCGCCCGGTTCCAAAGGAATGCCGGCCCCGCGGCTACAGCCGGTATGCACCGGTTCATCTGGGATCTCCGACACACCGGAGTGGGCGGGGCCGGCCCCAGGGTAGCACCGGGGACCTACACCGTACGGCTTCGCAGCGGAAGCTGGCAGGTGTCTCAGGCGGTCGAGGTCCTGATGGACCCGCGCGTAGCCGCCGACGGTGTCACACAGGCGGACCTGGAGCAGCAGGTCGCCTTCAACCTGGAGCTGCGCGATATCAGGTCCGACGCGGGTGACGTATCTGCGCGGATCGATACGCTGCAGGCCCGGTTGGAATATCACATCGACGGAGAGGAGCTGCTAGCCGACTTGAAGCAGCTTAAGGATGCCCTGGTAACCCGGCGGGGCGACAGCTATCCTGCGCCGATGCTTATGGATCAGCTCGGGTACCTGTCGGGCTTCACCAGTCAGAGTTTCCAGCGCGTTGGACGCGATGCCGTACAGCGGCTTGATGACCTCAAGGCCGCACTGATTGCGCACAAGGCCACGTTAGAAGCGCTGGAAGAGCGTGCCGCTGCGCTTATTGCAGAACAGTAGGCGCGTGTCAGGGATTCGTCTTGCAAATGCGCCCTGCTCCTGGGGTACGCTGGAATTCAAGGGACTCTCCGGCAAGCAAATCGGCTACAGCCAGATGCTGGACGAGCTGGGGGCCACCGGCTACGTAGGTACGGAGCTGGGTGACTGGGGCTACATGCCCACGGAGCCAATGCTGCTGCGCCGTGCGTTGGCGGCGCGCGGCCTCTCGCTGCGGGGGGCGTTCGTGCCGGTGATGCTCCGGGATGCGGCGGCCCATGCGGCCGGGCAGGCGAAGGCGTTGCGTACCGCATCGCTCTTGGCGGCAGCGGGGGACGCAAGCGATCCGCCGGTGGTCGTGTTGTCCGACGCGAACGGCAGCGACGCTGTCCGGACGAGAAACGCCGGACGCATCACCCAGGCCATGGGTCTGACAGACGCTGAATGGGTGGTGGCGGCGCGTGGAGTGACGGCCATCGCCCGCGCTGTGCAGCAAGAGACGGGACTGAAGTCGGTATTTCATCACCACGCTGCAGGATTTGTGGAAACGCCTGGCGAGATGGAGACCTTTTGTGCGAAGACCGATGCAACGGACATCGGACTGGTTTTTGATACGGGGCATTATGCCTTTGGCGCAGGCGCTTGCGAAGCGGTCCTGGCCGGGATGGAACGCTTCAGGGATCGCATCCGGTATGTGCACTTCAAGGACTGCCACGAAGGCGTGATGAAGCAGGTGCAGAGCGACGGCTGCAGCTACTTTGAGGCTGTGGGCCGGGGCATCTTCTGCGAGCTCGGACAGGGGGGTGTGGACTTTCCGGGCGTGCTAAAGCAGCTGGAAACAATGGATTATAAGGGTTGGGTCGTCGTTGAGCAGGACGTCTTGCCCGGCATGGGTCGCCCGAAGGAAAGCGCTGCGCGCAATCGCACGTACCTTCGCAGCATCGGTCTTTAAGCGTTTTGGTGGTATGCACGACAGAAAGCTTCGCGTTGCGCTGATCGGCGCAGGTCGTATTGGCCGGATGCACGCGGCGCATATTGCGCATCGCCTGCCGGAGGCAACCCTGGCAGCGGTTGTTGACCTGAACGAGGAAGCGGCCAGGGCATGCGCGGAGCGGTATCAAGCGCGGTGGCACACGCGGTACGAAGCGGTGCTGCAGGACAGTCGCATCGACGCGGTGGCGATCTGCACCACCAGCACCACGCACACAGAGATCATTGAAGCGGCCGCCGCAGCCGGCAAGCACATCTTTTGCGAGAAGCCGATAGATCTTACGCTGGCGCGCATCGATCATGCGCTGCGCTGCGTACGGAAGGCGGGCGTCCTGCTGCAGGTGGGCTTCCAGCGGCGTTTTGATCCGGGCTTTCAGCGGGTTCGCCAGGCCATCACGGCGGGCGAGATAGGCGAGCCGCATTCGGTACATATCATCAGTCGCGATCCTTCACCACCGCCGATAGCGTTTCTGGCATCCTCTGGCGGGCTGTTTCTGGACATGTCGATACACGACTTCGATATGGCGTACTTCTTGCTCAGGCAGCCGATACGCCGCGTCTACGCAACGGGTGCCGTGCGTATTGATCCAGCGATCCGGCAGATCGACGATGTGGACACTGCCACCGTTGTGCTGCAGTGCGCCGATGAGACCTTTGTCACGATAGAAAACAGCCGGCAGGCCACCTTCGGCTATGATCAGCGCCTGGAGGTCTTTGGTAGCAGGGGCAGCATCCGATTGGAGAATGTCTATCCTAACACCACCGTGCGGCTGGTCCAGGGCGGCCTGAAGCGAGACAATCCGCACCACTTCTTTATTGAGCGCTACCGCGACGCCTATGTCTCTGAGCTGCGAGCCTTTACCGAGGCGGCGCTACGGGGCGGCCCTTCGCCGCTGTCGGGCGAAGATGCCCGCGTCTCTGTAGAGGTTGGACTGGCGGCTTTGCACTCGCTTCGCACCGGGTTGCCGGTGGACCTTGCACCGGCGTGAACGTGTCTACACGTGTGGAAGCGGCCCTAGGTGCGGCGGCGAAGGACCTCCTGGAGCATCGATGCCAGGCCATCCTGCGCGGAAGCATCGCGACACCGGGGCCGGATTTTGTTGATCGGGTCTTTGGCGGAAGCAACCGCAACCCGCGCGTGCTGGCATCGATGCGGCGGCTCTTTGGGGCTGGGCGGCTTGGCGGCTCGGGCTACCTGAGCATTCTTCCCGTAGATCACGGTGTGGCGCATACCGCGGGAATGGTATTTGCGCCGAATCCGGCATACCTGGATCCTTTATCTATTGCGGAACTCGCCATTGAAGGTGGCTGCAGCGGGCTTGTTACGACCTACGGTGCCGTGGGTACGGTGGCGCGCGCCGTAGCCCACCGGCTGCCACTGATTCTCAAGATCAACCACGACGAGCAGTTTGCGCACCCTGCCCGCTACGACAACATCCTGTTTGCGCGTGTGCGCGAAGCAGCATCGATGGGCTGCGTAGCGGTTGGTGCTACGGTGTACTTTGGGGGACCGGAGGCGCGCCGACAGCTCCAGGAGGTTGCGCGCGCGTTTACTGAGGCCCATGTGTTAGGCCTGGCGACGATCCTTTTCTGCTACTTGCATCCCCGGGCGCTGCTTGCAGGAGGCAAGGACATAATCTTCGCGGCAGATCTTACGGGCGAGGCCAATCATCAGGGCGCGACGATTGGGGCGGACTTCATAAAACAGAAGCAGCCCCTTTTCGGTAGCGGCCTGCGCGCTTTGCAGCCTGGGTACGGCCGGACCGATGAGCGTCTCTATCCCACGCTCATCGCCGGTCATCCCATAGATCTCACGCGCTATCAGGTGATGTTGTCGTATGCCGGGCGCTGCGGCGTGATTCACAGTGGTGGCGCGAGCAGCCCCGATAGCTTGCGCCAGGCGCTGCGCGCCGCTGTCGTCAACAAGCGCGGTGGGGGCATGGGCCTGCTTGCGGGGCGCAAGGTGTTTCAGAAGCCGTTGTCCGACGGCGTCGCGCTGCTGCATGCCATCCAGGATGTGTACCTTGATCCTTCCGTCACCGTGGCGTGATCGGATGCGGTGCGCAAAAGGCTTTTCGCGCGAAGCCTGCTGGCACGCAGGCGATGAATTATCAGTGCAGCCGACCAGCCGCCCTCTGCGTACCTGATCGATGTCGTGTGCTCTGGCCTTCGATCAGCTCTGCACGGGCCGCCTGATATGAAATAGGAACGTTGTCAAAGGGCTTTGCCCCATCCCGCAGCGAGCGGCCACGATCAGGATCACTCCGCCTGTCTGATCATCTTGACCAGATCGTAGATCAGCGCATTGGGCACGGGGAGCGTGAGGTGGTACTGCGCGATTTTCCATGTGTTGCCCGTCCGGACCAGTACGCCAGTGCCCCGGGTAAGGCCGAACGAGTCATTCAGGAGCGTCTCATCAAACCAGGCCGTATCACCGTTGAAGAAGACGGCGCGGTGCTGCGGTACGTATGTCCACCCACGACCCGCCCTGAAGTGCGGCGCGGCATAGGCCTGAAACGCCTCCAGCGACCAGCGCTCGGTGAGGTCGGTTCCAAAAAAGACGGCACTGGGCGCGAAGTGCCCGAAATACCGTGCGCTGTCGGCCGCACTTGCCGCGGCATGAAAGTCATTCAGCACTGCCTCGACGGCTTCGGTCGGCTGTGCCTCAGCTGCCGGCGCAGCAGCCGCAAGCGCGGCAAGAAGTAAAAAAATACGCATGATTCTATGAATTCAGCTTGGAATAAACGCTCAGCGCATCAGATGATCCGCCACGCGAAGGGCTTGTGCCGCAATGGTAAGCGCAGGATTCATTGCGGCCGAGGACGGGAAGAAGGACGCATCAACAACGTAAAGGTTGTCCACATCATGGCTGCGACACCAGGGATTCAGTACGCTGGTGGCTGGATCGTGGCCCATACGCAGTGTTCCGCACTGGTGCGAGTTGGTGGCGATTCCCATTGTTTCTACTAACGTGGTCGTGTAGCCTGCGCGCTGCATGATCAGTCTTGCTTCCCTTATGAACCGCTGATGCGTAGCCACGTTTGTCGGCTGCCAGTGTACGCGGATGCGTCCGCTGGAGCTCAAGGTGACACGATTGGATTCGATGGGCAAGTCCTCTGACATCACCCACCAGTCCATGCTGCGCGCCGCCAGAGCTCTTAGAAACGGCAGCGGCACGCGCGGTCGCACGCTTTTCAGCATGGCGCCCTGGATCTTGCCTATGATCTGCAGGTTTCCGAGCGGGTAAGGCCAGTCCGGTCCACGCAGGTAGTAGTCGTTGAGCGCCAGCGTCTTCTGGAACGTTGTGCGGTTGCGCTGACCAGCCTTGACGGCCATCAGGACCGTGTTGTTGTGCATCATATAGTTGCGACCCACCTGCCCGGAGCTGTTGGCAAGGCCGGAGCGCAATAGGAGCGCCGCGGAGTTTACTGCGCCGCAGGACACGACGAAGCGGTCGGCTTTTATCAGCTTGCACTCGTCGCGCCGTACAACTTCCACCGCTTCCACGCGCCGCCTCGCTGGGCCCGGCAAGAGGCGAACGGCCCGTGCACCGGTCAGCATCGAGACATCGGCACTCTCCAGGGCCGGCCGCACGCAACAGACATCCGCATCGCTTTTGGCCAGCACCTTGCACGGAAATCCGTCGCAGGTGTGGCAGCGGATGCAGCGTCCGCCCAGGTCAATGCCCATCGGCAGTGCAAAGGGTCGCAGGCCTTGTGCTGTCAGCGTGTCCGCTAGTGCGGCTACGCCGGGCTCGTGCGGGACAGCCGGCAGCGCGTACGCGCCTGATCGGGGCGGTTCAACAGGGTCGGCGCCAGCCTGCCCGCGTACGCGATACAACCGTTCGGCCTGCCCGTAGAAGGGTTCCAGTTCGGCATAGTGGATTGGCCAGGCCGGCGAGGTACCGCCTTCATGTTCTAGGGCCTCGAAGTCCTCCTTTCTGAAGCGGGGCAATGCTGCGCCGTAGACCTTCGTGTTGCCGCCGACGAAGTAGTGAACGCCTGGCGTGAAGCGTTGGCCGCGGCCGTCCTCCCAGTGCTCGTGCGGCTTGTAGCGACTTTGGCCGAAGACCGCGTCGGGTTTCCAGTTTTCGTCTTCTTGCGGCAGGAAGTCGCCCCGCTCAATGAGGAGAACCTTGGCACCGCTATGGCGGAGGCCCCACGCGAGCGTGCCCCCTCCAGCGCCACTCCCAATGATGGCGATATCGGTGGTCATGCCTTGACTGCACCCGCGATCAGGCCGCGGACAAAAAGCCGACCGAGTCCCAGGTAGACCATTGCCGTGGGCAGTGCGGCCAAGACCGCGCCTGCCATCACCACATTCCAGTCCACAGAAAAGGAGCCCGACAGGTTATTGAGCGCGATGGTCACCGGCTGGGCTTGCGGGTTGGGCACCACGGTGATGCCAAAGAGGAAGTCGTTCCAGATGTTGGTGAACTGAAAGATCAGCGTTACGGCAAACGCAGGCAATGAAAGTGGCAGCATGATGCGCCAGAAAGCTTGCAGCATGCCGGCGCCATCCACAGTTGCCGCTTCTACGATAGCGCGTGGAATGGCTACATAGAAGTTGCGAAACAGCAGCGTGGTGACGGAGATGCCGTAGACTATGTGCGTGAGCACAAGGCCCGGGAGCGTACCGTACAGACCAATCCACTGCAGGAAACGCACCAGGGGCAGGAGGATGGCCTGGTATGGGATGAAGAACCCGAACAGGAGCAGCGCAAAGAGTACTTCAGAGCCACGAAAGCGCCACTTGGAGAACACGTACCCATTGAGTGCGCCGATGATCGATGAAATCACCGCGGCCGGGATCACCATCGCGAAGCTGTTGAGCAGGTTGGGGGAGAGCATCCGCCAGGCCTCGCCGAATCCCCCAAGGCCCACCGTGACCGGGAGCTTCCACATAGTGGACAGGCTGACGGTGTCTGCCGACTTCAGCCCGTTGGCCACCATCACATAGATGGGCAGCACATAAAAGAGCAGCGCGCAGAGCAAAAGGCTCCAGAGCAAGATCCGTCTCATGTGCTACTCTCCTTTGCGAACAAGCCGGATGAGGTAGGGCACAATGATCAGGCATGACAAGACGAGCATGACCATCGAAGCGGCGGCCCCCAGGTTGTATCGTGCTGCTTTGAACATCATTTCAAAGACAAAAATCGCCGGCACATCAGTCGCGAACCCAGGCCCGACGCCTGACATCGCAAAGACCAGGTCGAAGATCTTCAGTGATACATGCAGCAGAATGATCGCTGTTGCGATGGTGATAGGCCACAGCATCGGAATGATGATGGATCTGTAGAGCCTGAACTCGCTTGCACCATCGATCCGCGCAGCGTCTCGCACGGCTTGTCCGATGCCGCTGAGGCCCCCTAGGTACATTGCCATCACAAAGCCGGAGAGCTGCCAGGTTGCAGCGATGGCGACTGGAATCAGCGCCACGGGCACACCCCATTCCACCTGAAAAGTATTGCCCCCAGGAATGACAGCCGCTAAGGCCTGATTGACCGACAGCACGACGGAAGGATCAGTGGTCCAGCCTGGCGCCAGCGGGCCTATGCCGACCGTTGTCAGGACACGGTTGATGCCCAGGATCTCGAAGAACAGGTTGATGCCGGTCTCGGGGTTGAAGATCCAGCGCCAGACGACACCCGTCACGATGAAGGAAAGCGCGTACGGAAACAGGAACACGCTCCGAAAAAACCCGCGGCCTCGAATCGCGCGATCCAGGAGGATGGCAAGCGTAAGCCCCAGGCCGATGGAGAAGCCGATGAAGAGCACCGTGAAGACGAACGTGTTGCGCAAGTCAGCCTGAAAGCGCGGCATGCGAAGCATGTCTGCGTACGTTTGCCAGAGCGGCTCCCGCAGGCTGAGGTCAACGGCCAGTGTGCGCCAGTTCGTAAGAGAGAAGAAGAAGCTGGTGCCAACAAACCCGTAGACAAAGATGCCTGTGAGCACCAGGGAAGGCAGCAGGAGGAGCAGACCCTGTTTGCGCGGTCCCAGCGTACGTCCGATCACCGGCAATGGTCTCTCACGCCTTGCCGCGCTTCATACCAGCTGCAGGGTACTTCTTTAGAGGCGAAAACACGGTCAATACGGTTCTGCTAAAGCCAACAGCGTCGCCCCTAGCCGTGCCGGGCGCACCTTAATCTAATGTGGTGCAACGTGGATTGCCAGCGACAGCGCAGCGCTGCTGCTGAATGCTCCAAAGAAGGCTGCAACATGTCCGTTCGCGTGATATCAACATAATGCCATTCAGCATACGCTATCCCAGTTGTGGCAGCACTTCTGCGGGTGGCGAGGTGTATGCTGGATTTACCCATGTGGCTGTTTGTCGCGGACTGAACCGTTTCTCTTCTTTCTATAGGCCTTCACCGGGGCTTCCGCTGCCTGCGCCGGTATTCTCCGGAGCTGCTCCACCAGTACCTCCTTGATTTTGCCTCCTTTATCGCCCCATGTGGTCATGTACCGCCATGCCATGTCATGATGCTACAGTACGATTTCGTAGACATCCTTTGCATGGATGTTGAGGGTACGTAGATACCGAACCTCCCTCGTATCGCTCTTTTCCCCACCACATCCCCCTTCGAGGCCTGCTGCGCAGCACCCGAATGTGCGATACCATTCGTACTTGGTTGAGCGGCACCACCGCCCACACTTCTGCCTCGTTCTGGTTGGTTTAAGATTGGTTCTATTGGTTCTACGCGCAGATTTTCAGGGGTTTTCTGCGCATTGGCTTTTGATTGTCAGCCGGATAACAGTACTCCCACGGATCAGCGTCAACGTCCACCTCATACAGATTCGACCGCGGCCGGTGGTCTATGACCGTGACTATTCCCAGCGCCTCCAGCCGCCACAGGATGCCCTGCACCGCCCGCCTCCCTAGGCGGCAATGTTCCACCAGCGTGGCTACGGTCGGCCAGCACTGGCCGTAGTTCGTAATCGCGGATCGTACCGTACGGACAGGGCCAAGTACATGACTACCCGCTGCATATTGCGCCACTCTTTCCCCTGTAGATCAGGGTGCGTTAACACCGCATCTGTCCACGCGCGCCGGGCACGGTGGCAGTCTACTTCAGGAGTGGACGGCTTTGTACGGTCGCCGGAATTGGTACGGGACGCACTTGCACCTTTGCGCGCGGAATGGGTATCTTTGGTACGCATAAACGACGCTCCAGCAAGCCTACGAGGCAACCACGTACGAGGACGCCAAAGAAGCAGCTGAACCCTGGTCGTATGGCCTCCATTTGTCGTTGGCTCACAAGGTCAATTTTCGTTCATCAGCATAAATGAAGCACAATGCGTAAGTGGCAATTACTTTTTCTGATCCTGGCCGTGGGGTGCGAAGGGCCTGTGGGGCCGCAAGGAGAGCAGGGACTACAAGGCGAACCGGGCCCACGCGGCCCCAGTGTCATAACCAAGACGGTCACCTTTGCGAGTGCATCGTCCACTATCTACGACGTTGACTATGTTCGTGGTTCGTGGCGCGATTCGGACATCACACCAACCGTAATAGACGAGGGCACAATCCTAGCCTTTGCCCGCACGCCCTTTAGTCAGGATTGGTATGCGCTGCCCATAAGGTCGGATGGGGACCACGTCTACTACTATTACACGATCGGATTTGTATCCGTCGTCTCCAGAACGTTTGACGGGTATACCTACCCTGATCCCTATTTTGTTGACGATTACACCTTCAAGTACGTCATCATACTACCGGAGGAGACGCACCGGATGGATGATATCGATGTGACCAGCCATGAAGCCATAATGAACGCCTTGGGAGGTGCAATATGAACACTTCATCATGAGATTGCTTGCTGCATGTTTGTTTACAGTGTTACTGGCAAGTTGTGACACTGGCAGCAGGATTATGGTTCTGCAGACACCTTCAGAAATGCCCACAGGGCTGATTTAAGGCCCCCTCTCGCGCCGCTCCGCAGAAAAGTCATATCATCCACACTGCCCGCACGGAAGAGGAGGCGTGCATGGCCGCCCATAGTGGCGTTGGTTCCTTCTGCTATGGCTACGTATGCGACCAATCTCCCACCGGCTTCGCGGCAGTCTGGCAACGGGGAAGGACAGACGTCGGCGTCCCGCATACGGCGCGACTTAAGCCGGCCCAAGCTTGAGCGCCGCTTTGAGCTGTCCCTCGAGGATCACCGGGGGCGGCGCCGGATCGCATCCGAAGCGTTTGGCGCTGGCCTGGGATCGCGGGCGTGGTGATGATATGGGGCTGTAGGCAGGTCGAGAATCGTCGTAAGTCGGGTAAATACCCGATCGAGTGCCATTTACGGCGATTCTGACGTAAGAGCTGAAACGACGCCATACGGCCCGTATGAGCCGCGTAGAGTTGTTCTGACGCGGGTTAAGTGAGGGACAGGGTTTTTAAAGAGGAACCGCGCCGTAAGCATGTCAGGGCAGCGCCTGGATAACGGCGCTCACGGCCGCCCGCTCAATAGGGATCCGGTACGCATCGTAGAGGCACCGCCAATCCCGATCCTCCCGAAAGCGCTCAGTGGCGCCCTGGTGCGCCACTGCCTGCTGTTCTCCGGAGAGGAGCACCAGACGCTCCTTATTGCGCGCACGCAGTGTTTCCGCCTTTGCCTCTTCCGCTTCCAACACCGCGGCATCCGCCGCTTTTCTTCTTTCTCCTGCTGGGCCTTCATCTGGGCTTCCGCTGCCGGTTCAGATTTTATAGTAGGACCGTCCCGGCTGGGCGAGCTACTTTGGCTCGTTACCGCCACTCACCCAAACCGGAACGGTCTCATGCAAAAACACACTCAACCCTCCACTTTCGCTTCGCCGTTGTTTGTCGGCATGGACATGCACAAGAAGACGATTGCATTCTGTGTTTACGACGATGAGACGGGCGAGCTCATTGACGAGCGGCAATTGCCAAACGATTGGGCGAAGATCCGCAAGTATATTGACAACGTGCAGAAGCAGCATGGTGAACCCCAGTGTTGTTATGAGGCGTCGTCCTGCGGGTTCGTGTTGTATCGTGCGCTGCGGGCGCTGGGCGTGCATTGTGATGTGATTGCTCCCTCGTCCATTCCGCGCCGTCCCGGCGATCGGGTCAAGACGGATCACCGGGATGCTAGAAAGCTGGCCACGCTGTATGCCGCCGGCCTGTTGACGCCGGTTACCGTGCCGGACGAGGAACGGGAAGCGATGCGGTCGCTGGTGCGTTGCCGGGCCGACTTGGTGGACGTGCTGACGCGGACCAAGCAGCGGGCCTTGTTTTTCGTACAGGCCCGCGGATACCGTTACTGCGGCGGCCGTCACTGGAGCTGCGCCTTCCGAAAGTGGATCACCACGCTGCCGTTGTCCGCGGTGGATCAGATCACGCTGCAAGCGTATCTGCACAAGATCACGTACCTGGAGCAGGAAGTACGTAGGCTAGAGGATCTTTTGGCGCAAGCGGCCCAAAAGGATCGCTACCGGGACACGGTCAACGTGCTGTCGGCCTTCCGGGGTATTGGACTCATGACTGCACTGACGCTGCTGTGCGAGCTCGGGGATATTCGGCGCTTTGCCCATCCGCGCCAGTTGATGGCATATTTGGGCTTGGTGCCCAGCGAGCATACTTCAGGGGATCGGGTTATGCGCGGCTCCATCACCAAGACAGGCAACACGCATGCCCGCAAGGCCTTGGTGTCAACGGCGTGGAAGTATGCGACCGCTCCCCGATGCAGCGCGGCCTTGCGAGCGCGGCACAGGGCGTCTCCGCTGAAGTCATACGGATTGCCTGGAAAGCCCCGTGCCGGCTGCACAAGCGCTTCAGAAAGCTGATCCATTCCAAATCGCAGTGTGTGGCGAACGTAGCGGTGGCGCGTGAGTTGGCAGGCTTTCTATGGGAGGCAATGCAAGCACACGCCGGCACAGCGGTAGCGCAGGCCGCCTGGTTCGTACCTTAACCTTGCAATGACTTATGGAGAAACGATCTGGCACGGATGGAGAACCCACGAGCATGTCTTGCGATAGCCTGGCGTACTGCCGGCGAGCTCGCATTTTCAGATAGTGGCAGCTCCCGACGAATCCGAAATCATGCGTTACGGCCGACCTCGGCCCAGCACGCGAATGCCAGAGTGATTCACCGTCGAAGACGCCCGGTCGCTTCTTCATAGGTCAAGACACAAATGCTTCATGTAATCTTAACTTGACATAGGGTCCTACTATGCCAGGTATGCTCCGGAGCCGCTCCACCAGTACCCCCTTGATTTTGCCTTCTTCATCTCCCCATGTGGTCATGCACCGCCATGCCATGTCACGGTGCACCCGTGCGATTGCGTAAACATCCTTTGCATGGATGTTGAGGGTACGGAGATACGAACCGCTCTCGTCTCTGTCGTGCCGTAGTACGCCGGCATGCTTGCGGCGTGCTGCGCAGCGCCCGAATGTGCGATACCATTCGTACTTGGTTGAGCGGCACCACCGCCCACACTTCTGCCTCGTTCTGGTTGGTTTAATCGTTGTTCTATCCTATGCGGCGTTTTCCCGGGGATTTTGCCGCGTAGAACTTTTGACTCCCGGATGGCTCGCAGTACGTCCACGGGTCAGCACCAACAGGCAACGTGTACACATTCGATAGCGGCCGCCGGTCTGTGACCGTGAGGATTCCCAGTGATTCCAGCCGCCGCAGAATCCTCTGCATCGTCCGCCGATCGAATTTACAATGCTCCGCCAGTGCTGGGACAGTCGTGGCTGTAGTGGGATAAGCGCGGATCGTAGCACATGGACATCGCAAGCTGAACAGCGACGCGGTGCATTCCGAGCTTGCGCGCACCCTGCAACTCAGGGTGAGCTAATGCCGCGTCTATCCAGGCGCGCCGGGCGCGGTGGCAGTCTACTTCAGGAGTGGACGGCTTTGTACGGTCGCCGGAATTGGTACGGGGCACACTTGCACCTTTGCGCGCGGAATGGGTATCTTTGGTACGCATAAACGACGCTCCAGCAAGCCTACGAGGCAACCATGTACGAGGACGCCAAAGAAGCAGCTGAACCCTGGTCGTATGGCCTCCATTTGTCGTTGGCTCACAAGGTCAATTTTCGTTCATCAGCATAAATGAAGCACAATGCGTAAGTGGCAATTACTTTTTCTGATCCTGGCCGTGGGGTGCGAAGGGCCTGTGGGGCCGCAAGGAGAGCAGGGACTACAAGGCGAACCGGGCCCACGCGGCCCCGGTGTCATAACCAAGACGGTCACCTTTGCGAGTGCATCGTCCACTATCTACGACGTTGACTATGTTCGTGGTTCGTGGCGCGATTCGGACATCACACCAACCGTAATAGACGAGGGCGCAATTCTAGTCTTTGTCCGCTTTCCTACTGGTCAGGATTGGTATGCGCTGCCCAGAACGTGGGATGGGCACCACGCCTACTACTATTACACGATCGGATTTGTATCCGTCGTCTTCAGAACGTTTGACGGGTATACCTACTCTGATCCCTATTTTGTTGACGATTACACCTTCAAGTACGTCATCATACCACCGGAGGAGACGCACCGGATGGATGATATCGATGTGACCAGCCATGAAGCCATAATGAACGCCTTGGGAGGTGCAATATGAACACTTCATCATGAGATTGCTTGCTGCATGTTTGTTTACAGTGTTACTGGCAAGTTGTGACACTGGCAGCAGGATTATGGTTCTGCAGACACCTTCAGAAATGCCCACAGGGCTGATTTAAGGCCCCCTCTCGCGCCGCTCCGCAGAAAAGTCATATCATCCACACTGCCCGCACGGAAGAGGAGGCGTGCATGGCCGCCCATAGTGGCGTTGGTTCCTTCTGCTATGGCTACGTATGCGACCAATCTCCCACCGGCTTCGCGGCAGTCTGGCAACGGGGAAGGACAGACGTCGGCGTCCCGCATACGGCGCGACTTAAGCCGGCCCAAGCTTGAGCGCCGCTTTGAGCTGTCCCTCGAGGATCACCGGGGGCGGCGCCGGATCGCATCCGAAGCGTTTGGCGCTGGCCTGGGATCGCGGGCGTGGTGATGATATGGGGCTGTAGACAGGTCGAGAATCGTCGTAAGTCGGGTAAATACCCGATCGAGTGCCATTTACGGCGATTCTGACGTAAGAGCTGAAACGACGCCATACGGCCCGTATGAGTCGCGTAGAATTGTTCTGACGCGGGTTAAGTGAGGGACAGGGTTTTTAAAGAGGAACCGCGCCGTAAGCATGTCAGGGCAGCGCCTGGATAACGGCGATCACGGCCGCGGCGGCCGCAATGAGGCCAAGACCTATACCGATGGTCCACTGGATGAGCTTGGCAGAGGCTTGGGCCACGACCTAGAAAAAGACGATGTATGCCCCGCCAGCTGCCAGGATGGCGACGCCGATACCGATGAACCAAAACAGCAAGTTGAATTTGGCGTTTTGTGCCTCCAACTTGCTCTCGAAGCGATGGATAAGGTTGGTTGAGGCCATTTCTTCAACCAGTTTCGTGAGCATCTCGGCCCTGAAGGCCGGCGCGGGTCAGAATGTCGTACAGCTGTGCCCGAGCGTCCGGCCGACGGGCAGGCGTTCCGGTTCGTTACCAGCCATAGCGGCTTTACGATGCGCACACCTGTACCGGTTCCACCTCAGGCCGGACAATGCCCGCCCATTTCGCGCCGGCGCTTCCGCCTGCTCCACATCGCCCCAATGGGTCCGTACAGGTCCATTGCCACCGGTGGATCGCCGTCCTGTGGGGGACGGGAAGCTCGTCCTTGTCCAGCGCGTCAAGCGCCTGCGTCAGGCACTTCTCCAGCCTCTTGGGTAAAAGCGCCCTCGGCAGCGCATCCCAATCTGCGGCGCTCACGGCCGCCCGCTCAATAGGGATCCGGTACGTATCGTAGAGGCACTGCCAATCCCGATCCTCCCGAAAGCACTCAGTGGCGCCCTGGCGCGCCACTGTCTGCTGTTCTCCGGAGAGGAGCACCAGACGCTCTTTATTGCGCGCATGCAGCGCCTCCACCTTTGCCTCTTCCGCTTCCAACACCGCGGCATCCGCCGCTTTTCTTCTTTCTTCTGCCGGGCCTTCATCTGGGCTTCCGCTGCCTGTTCAGGTATGCTCCGGAGTCGCTCCACCAGTACCCCCTTGATTTTGCCTTCTTCATCTCCCCATGTGGTCATGCACCGCCATGCCATGTCACGGTGCACCCGTGCGATTGCGTAAACATCCTTTGCATGGATGTTGAGGGTACGGAGATACGAACCGCTCTCGTCTCTGTCGTGCCGTAGTACGCCGGCATGCTTGCGGCGTGCTGCGCAGCGCCCGAATGTGCGATACCATTCGTACTTGGTTGAGCGGCACCACCGCCCACACTTCTGCCTCGTTCTGGTTGGTTTAATCGTTGTTCTATCCTATGCGGCGTTTTCCCGGGGATTTTGCCGCGTAGAACTTTTGACTCCCGGATGGCTCGCAGTACGTCCATGGGTCAACACCAACAGGCAACGTGTTAAACTCGCTTTACAAGTCTTCGCGCTTTGACTTTTGCGGGCCAAGGGCTCCGCCCCTTGGAATCCCTCGCCGGCGGAAGCGCGGCGAGGGCGGGATTACTGCGACGGAATGAAACTCAACGCCACCAGTAGTGCAAACGCGAGGGAGCGCTCATGATGCGCATCGGCTTGGATCTGAAAAGCCCAACGTAGTTGCGCGCCTCTAGTGGATGCGTGGATCGTGCTTTCAAAGACGAAACGTGTCCTAACGACTACCGTCGGGCATGCGGATGTTCTTCATGGCATCGCGAAGTTCCTCGAGTTTGTCCTTTGCGATATAGCGAACTCTTGCACGGTGACTTCCTGTCCTTCGTTAGGCGCTCGACTATAGGCGCGCCTTCCAAAGTCGATTCGGATAGCAGAGTACGTTGCCTTGTAAGGCCCCTTCCTACCCTCAATATGCACTTACTACCAGGATCAAGCCTGGCAGCCCGCCATACAGTGCTGGCCCTACTGGTACGGAATCTCTGGTGTGTACCAAGCCTCTAAAGCCAAAGTATCCTCAGATGCTGTGGCCTTTATTATCCGGTGTCCGAGAAACGTGCGCTCTTCTTCGGACAGCTTCCATTCAGGTACTTATAATTTGCCCGACACCAAAAACAGCCGATTCAAAAGCGTACGCTCCAACAGGTAAGTCCCCGCATCAAAGTCAAGCACGTGTCGCATGTAGCCCGACTGAACGGCGGCCAGCTTTTCGTATAGCGCTTCCATGCCCTCTACGTCCTTAAGTGCATCGGGAACCGCATGATCTATGGCTCCATGGTATTCATAGTATACGGTGCCATACTGCGCAGTGGCAGCAGCAAGAAGAAATGCGTGTGCAAGGACATACAGTCCTAAGCCTAGGATGTGATGCAGATTGCGCGAACGAACCACGCGCATGTCAGTTTTGGAGCTCAGGTGGCAGAAAACTGTACCTTCCGCACCTGCAGTAGGTAGGTACAGTTCGAACATCCAATGGGCGGAGAGTTACACCGTTTTTGCCTTTGCCAGGCAATACTCTTGGTATCTGTGGTAAGCAGACCAAGCCACAACCCCAAACATGAGAATCGACCACGGTGGACTCCAAAAGATAACAGCGAGTCCGACCAAAAACGTACCTGAAATCCCTGCCATCCATAGGGCGGTTTGTGGGTGCCTACTGCGAACAATCTTGCGCTGCAGCTTTGCCTTTGCCAGGCGATACTCTTGGTATCTGTGGTAAACAGACCAAGCTACAACCCCAAACATGAGAATCGACCACGGTGGACTCCAAAAGATAACAGCGAGCCCAACCAAAAACGTACCTGAAATCCCTACCACCCATAGGGCGGTTTGTGGGTGCCTACTGCGAACAAACTTGCGCTTCAACGCGTAGGCCACAGCAAACCCTGCCACTAACAGGACCACAAAGAGTATAGAATCCATAACCTGGGATTATATTCGTTATGGTGCAAAATCCCACCTTACATGGTAAGGAAATGATAAGGCTTCTTGGCCAAAATATCAAGCATCATGCCCGTAATGCCACAGAAACGCGCTCTAAGTGCCCCGGTAGTCGCAGCTATCTGTTACCACTCCCGCATGGCGCATCGCGCTGTGTGGTTTTATGGCAATTCAAAACCCTGGTGAGCGACGCGGGCTAGTGGTCAGCGCAAACCGTGATTGCCCACCGCTCATGGTCATGGCAGTCGGTCAGCCGGAGCAGAGGAACGCGTGACTGGTATTACCGTCTATGCGCCGGTCGCTGCCCGGTGAACCCTAATCGCCAATGCCGGCCATGGCTGCTTCGCGCGCCAGGGTGCGCGCGAAAGCGTTCTCATCGCGACGCACAACAAAGGACGTAAGGGCATCGTTGAGCGCCTGCTGAAAGGCTGCCGGTGCGGCGGAGCCGTGGATAACAGTGGGCACCAATACGCCACTTGCATAGGTGTCCATGGCCCAGTTGAGGTAGGGGCCGAACCGCGTGCGGTCGCAGTCCGTGCGTGCACAAATCGCGCCCTTCTGCAGGTTAAAGTCCTCCTGCACCACGCGTTGTCCCATAATGCGCAGCA
Source organism: Rhodothermales bacterium (assembly GCA_951812585.1). Taxonomy (GTDB): domain Bacteria; phylum Bacteroidota; class Rhodothermia; order Rhodothermales; family Bin80; genus JAAXGV01. The sequence continues at coordinate 2,815,376 of OX638318.1, forward strand.
TCTCCCGCGTCTCTTTGGGATTGGGCGCGCCACGGGCAAGCGTAAATCCATCAGATACGAGAAGATAGGTTCCCTCACTTCCCGGATGTGCGACCCACCCGAAGTCTACATCGTCCTCCAGATTGGCCTGCACGAACTCGCCGTAGACCCAGTCTCCCATGGAATACATCGCGCAGCTGCCCTGAATAAGCTTGTCCACCGCCTGATCCCAGGATAAGGCCGCGTGGTCCTTGTTGAGATAGTCCAGAAGCCGGGCGTAGGTGGCGATGGCCTGCCGCACATCGGCATCGGTAAACTGCGTGGAGCCATCCCAGAGCCCCAGGTAGCGTTCCGCGCCAATGACGCCCACAAGGGTATTCTCGAACATGATGCCCGTGGCCCAGATGCCAGAATCTCCCATGCAAAGGGGCGTTACCCCCTGGCGCTGCAGGTCGTCGGCGATGGCAAAGAGTGCCTCATGCGTGAGTGCGGTGCCGATCTCAATGCCGTGCTGTTGCAAGAGCGGCTTGTTATACCAGAGCGTGTTGCTGCGGTGCAGGTTGAGGATCACCAGGTAGGGTTCGCCCTGTGCACGCACCATGTTCAGGAGCGCGTCCGGAAATACCTCGAACCAACCTTCCTCTTCATAGAGGTCCGTAAGCGGTGCAGCAAAGCCGGGTGCGACGTACTGCTCCAGGACCTCCGTGCCGGGATGGGTTTGCCATGTGTCCGGGGGATTGCCTCCAACGAGGCGTGTCTGAAGCACCGGGCGGGCGGCGGAGCCGCCGCCCCCAGCGATGGAAGCGTTGATGACAGCGGTTTCTGGGAAGGTCCGGCGATAAGCGGAAAAGACTGTTTCCAGCGCCGCGGCCTCGCTGCCGGAAGTCCACCACGAGAACACTTCCACGGTGCTCTCAGAGGACTGGTTCTGGCTGCCTGCCCCGCAGGAAGCGACCACGAATGCTATGAGTGCCCAGAGCGGAGCCGCACAAGTGCTGTTCATAGAATTGCCGAAGGCTATAGCCATGAAGACCGCGTGGGGCCCAGATGAAGCTGGACCGTCTTGAGTTCAGTGAATTCGTCCACGGAGAACCGGCCCAGTTCCCGTCCCAGACCGCTGTCCCGATATCCGCCGAAGGGGAGCTCCGGATAGCCGTCCATGAAGCAGTTGATCCAAATCGTGCCCGCGCGCACCGCGCGGCTGACCTCGAAGGCTGTACCTACATCCCGTGTCCACACGCCTGCGCTCAGGCCGTACAACGTGTCGTTGGCAAGCTGAACAGCTTCGTCGACCGTGTCAAACGGTATCACCGACAACACGGGGCCGAAGATTTCATCGCGTGCAACCGCCATGTCAGGCGCCACATCGCCGAGCACTGTGGCTTCAAAAAAGCGCCCGCTTGCAGTGCTTATGGGCTGACCGCCAAGCAGCAGATTTGCGCCATCCTTAAGGCCTGATGCTACGTATCGCTCAATCTTGTCGAGGTGTGCCTGGCTGATTATCGCGCCCACCTTGGTAGATGTCTCCAGCGGATCGCCGATGCGGATTGTGCGCGCCAGCGCCACGATCTGTTCAGTAAACGTGTCTGCGATGCTCCGCTGTACCAGTAATCGGCTGCCGCTGTTGCAGCACTCCCCCATGTTGAAGTACACGCCGAACACCACGGCATCGAGCGCCGCGTCCAGATCGGCATCTGCAAAAACGATGTGCGGGTTTTTGCCGCCAAGCTCCAAAGAAACCCTTTTCAAGTTCGCCCCCGCGCGCGCGGCTACGATCCGCCCTACGCGCGTAGAGCCGGTGAAGGACAGCGCATCCACATCCGCGTGTTCGGCTATGGCCTGACCCACCGGTGTTCCAAAGCCCGTAACGACATTGACCACGCCCGGAGGCACGCCCGCTTCATGCAGGATGGTGCTGAGCGCCAGCGTGGTGCCCGGGGTGAGTTCGCTCGGTTTGATCACGGCCGTGCAGCCCGCCGCCAGTGCAAACGGCAGCTTCTGACTGATGACGAGGAGTGGAAAATTCCACGGCGTAATCATGCCCACCACGCCTGTCGGCTCGCGCAGCACCATGCCGAGCTTATCTCGGCCTAGCGTGTTGTACGTGTCGCCGCGCGTATGGCGGCAGAGCGTGCTGGCGTACTCCCAGAGGTCTACTGCAGCGGCTATTTCGCCATAGGCCTGCGTGATGGGTTTGCCGCTTTCCATCACCTCCAGGCGGGCCAGCGATGCTTTGTCGGCCCTTATGCGCTGCGCAACATCATGCAGGAGGCGGGCCCGCCGCCTGCCAGGAAGCATCGCCCAGTCTCCCTGATCGAACGCGGCGCGCGCCGCTGCGACCGCGGCGTCCACATCGGCAGCCTGCCCGCGCACGTAGGTGGCCACCGGGCTGTCGTGCGCCGGGCTGACGGTTGTAAAGCACTTCGCGTCCTGTGCGCCTATCTGGCGCCCCCCGATCCACATGCGCTGCACTCCGGTCGTATACGGCATGGTTCAGCTATCAGCAAGGATCATGTCGGCGGCTTTCTCGCCGATCATGATCGAGGTGGCTTGCGTGTTGCCGCTGATGAGGCGCGGCATAATAGAAGCATCGGCTACGCGCAGGCTGCGCAGGCCGCGTACTCTGAGCTGCGGATCTACCACAGCCGCCTCGTGCACGCCCATGGTGCAGGATCCAACAGGGTGATAGTCATTCTTGGACCAAGTGCGGATATAGGCTGCGATGTCGTCGTCAGACTGCACTGCGGAGCCGGGCAAGAGCTCCGAAGCAATATAGGGCCTGAACGACGGGGCCTGAAGGATGCGGCGACCCCACCGAAAACCCTCCATGGACACATGCAGGTCATAGGGGTCGTCTAGGAAGTTGGGGTCGATGGCGGGAGGCACGGACGGGTCAGCGCTGCGCAAGGTCACCGACCCGATGCTCCGCGGCCTGAGGTTGCAGGTGTTGATGGTGATACCGTGGCCTTTAATGCGCATTCGCCCATGGTCGATCACAAACGCAGGCAAACAATGAATCTGGATATCGGGCGAGCGCACCTCGGGCGCGGACTTCAGAAAGCACCCTGCTTCAGCGACGCAAGCCGTCACCGGTCCGGTTTTGTAGAGCAGGTACTGGAAGCCGTGGCGCACGGCGCGGTCCCAACGGTCCTGCCCGTTGTAGCTCACCGGTTGACTGACCCGCGCCGCAAGGTACACATCCATGTGGTCCTGGAAGTTCTTGCCGACTCCCGGCAAGGCGTGCTTGACCACGATGCCGTGTGAAAGGAGCTCGTCCGGCGGCCCAACGCCTGACAGCAAAAGCAGCTTAGGCGAATTCACAGCGCCGCCACACAAGACGACCTCGCGGTCCGCGTAGGCCCGGTGCATCTGGCCGCTTTTGGAGGCGTACTCGATGCCTGCGGCGCAGCTGCCCTCAAACAGCACACAGGTGGCTAGGGCGCGGGTCCGTACGGTGAGGTTGGCGCTTCGTTCCTTCAGGAACGCCGTAGCTGCACTTTCACGGCGGACGTTGCGCTGCGTAACCTGGTAGAAGCTGACGCCCGCCTGCTGCGCGCCGTTGAGGTCGGGGTTGTACGGTATGCCGACTTCCTGTGCCGCGCGAACGAATACTTTGCTTAGCGGATTATGCTGCGTCTGATCTGCCACGTTCAGGAGGCCTCCCTGACCATGGTACGGGTCGACGAAGCGCTCGTTGTTTTCGCTCCGTTTGAAGTACGGCAATACATCCGAATAGCTCCAGCCCGCGCAGCCCAACGCGCTCCATTCATCGAAGTCCAGGCGGTGCCCCCGGATATAGATCATCGCGTTGATGGAGGTACTTCCGCCCAGCGTCCGGCCTTGGGGATAGTGCATCTCACGCTGATTTACCTGCGCTTGCGGCACCGTTTTGAAGCCCCAGTTGACATTCTTTCCCGTGAGCTTGGTGAAGCCTGCGGGCATGTGAATGAGCGGCGAAGTGTCTTTGCCGCCGGCCTCGAGGAGCAGCACGCGCGCGTGTTCACTCAGACGCCGCGCAACGACGCATCCTGCTGCACCTGCGCCGACAACCACATAATCAAAGGACTCCGTGCGCGGCATCTATGCACCCTTGAAGATTCCTGGACGTCGTTCCCTGAAACTCGCCAGGCCTTCCTGCGCGTCTTCAGTAAAGGCGGCCACCGTGCTTGCCATCGCCTCTCGTGTATCCCCGTTCAGGCAAGCTTTGGCCAGCTGCACCGCCACGGGCGCTTGCGCCGCGATCTGCGCGGCGACGGCAGCGGCTTCGCCCTGGAGCTGATCGGATGCCGCAACCCGGTTGACTAGGCCCCAGCGGCATGCAGTATCCGCGTCGATGCGCCGACCGGTAAATATCAGCTCCTTGGCGCGTGCAGCTCCTACAGACGCAGAAAGGCGCGTGGTGCCGCCCCAGCCTGGCACCGTCGCGATTGCTGCTTCGGGCATGGCGAACTGCGCGGATGCTGCCGCAATCCTGATATCGGCTGTCAGCGCAAGCTCTAGCCCGCCGCCGAAGGCAAACCCGTTGATGGCGGCGATCAGCGGCACGCGGAGCCCAGCCAGGCGGTCCATGATGCGATGCCCTTCCCGGATCCACTGGCGCCACATGTCCAGCGGCTGAAGCGCCGTCCACGCGTGTATGTCGGCGCCCACGCAGAATGCCCGTGTGCCCGCACCCGTCAGGATGGCAACCCGCACGTCAGTGTGGTGATCTATAGACGCGGCGGCCGCTTCCAGCCCCCGAAGCAACGTGGGGTCGATGGCGTTGAGTTTTTCCGGGCGCTGCAACGTAATGCGTGCGATCGCCCCTTCGATGTTGAGGTCAATCTTTTCCATTCAGCTTAAGTCCCATGGGTACATCGTTGAAGAGGCGCGCGTCCATAGTGGTCAGGTGTGGGCTTACGCGAAGACGCACGCGGGTCTGCGCGAGCACATCTCGTGCCAGATCGACCCCCGGCGCAATCTCGGTTACCGTAAGGCCCTCTGGCCGCAGCACCATCACACATCGCTCGGTGATATAGGTCACCTTTTGGCCCTGGCGCAGTGCGCGCGGGCCGCTGAAGGTGACATGCTCCACCCGCGGTACGACCTTCTGCACGGCGCCTTCCCGTTCAATGAGCAGCTGCCCGTCTCTGATTCCTAGGCGCAGGCCCGCAGCGGTGAAGTAGCCCACAAAGATGATGCGCTGTGCGTTGGCGGTGATGTCTATGAACCCGCCTACGCCCGCGGTGAGATGGGGCCGCGCTTTGAGGCGGGACACGTTGACGTTGCCTTCTGCATCAATCTCCAAAAAGGACAAAAGGCTCTTGTCAAAGCCGCCGCCGTGAAAGTAGGTGAACTGATCCGGCGACGCCATGATGGCCTGTGCCCCGGCGGCGCATCCGAACTGAAAATCCAAGAGTGGCATGCCCCCGACCGCGCCCTGTTCAATGATCCAGGTGACTTTGGAGGCGCAGCCTTCTTCAAGTAGGATTCGCGGCACCAGCGCAGAGATGCCGAAGCCCAGGTTTACGGCATCGCCTGCCTCCAGCGCGCAGGCGGCCCGGCGGGCCAGCGGCTTGGATACGCCCCACGGCATAAGCGCAAAGCTGCTTTGAATTGGGCGATACTCGCCGCTGATGGCTGGGTCATAGTGCGTTTCTGTGGTTTGCATCTGCGCCGGGTCCACAACGACATGGTCCACCACTACGCTGGGCACACGCACCTGCTGCGCCGGCAGCGAGCCAGCCGCGGCCAGGCGCTTGACTTGTACAATAACGAGCCCGCCGTTGTTGTGCGCCGCCAGCGCCTGGTCATAAATCCCCAGGAATCCGCCCTCATGCTCGGTCGTGATGTTGCCGTCTGCATCGGCGGTCGTCCCGCGAATCAGCGCGACATCGACCGGGATGGCGGGAAAGTACAACCAATCCTGGCCATCGAAGTGCACCCGGCGCACGATATCGGTCGTGGTGCAGGCATTCATGCGTCCGCCGAGCAGTGCAGGGTCCACAAAGGTGTCCATGCCTACTTTGGTGAGCACGCCCGGGCGTTTGGCGGCACTTTCCCGATGCATGTGGTAGAGGATCCCGCTGGGTAGGTTGTACGCTTCCACACGGTTTTCGCAGATCATTCGCCAGATTGCCGGGGGGCGCATGGCGGAGGGGCCGCTCGGAAACGACCCCGCGATGGTGCGCCTGAGCAGGCCGTCCTGGGCTAGGTGATCGATCCCGGCAATGCCATACATGTCCCCCGCGGCAATGGGATGCAGGCTGGTGATGCCGGCCGGGTGGCCCGTGGCCTTGAATCGGTCGCTGATCGCCTTCAGGAGGGCGTCGGGGCAGCCCAGTCCGCTGGAGGCGCTCACCGTCACCACCGCGCCGTCGGGCACCAGCGCAGCGGCATCTTGGAGGCTCAGCAGCTTACGCATAGGACACGGTTATGTGCGTGCCTGCCTGCGCGGCCTTCAGTACGGCGAGTCCCACGGCCAAGCTGCGGATGCCGTCCTCGGCCGTTGCTGCGGGACTGCCACAGTTCTCCATGGCGCGATGAAAGCAGCGCACTGCATGCGTGTAGAGGTCTTCGGGCGCGCTATCCAGGGCAACGGGATGCACCCGGCCCGCCTGCCGAAGCCGGATCTCTCCAACGGGCGCTTGCGTCATGACGCCTGTGGCGACGAGAGAGCCTTCGGTGCCATGGATTTCCAGGCCGGTGCCTGCATGGGCGACCGTGAAGGCGTCGTGAAACTGTGCCATGACGCCGCCTCTGAATTGCATCACACCCATCACAGCATCCTCGATGATGCCGGAGCCCAGCCCGGTCTGCGCCGTCATGGCTGTGACAGTCTCGACCTCGTCTTGCAGCAGAAAGCGGAGCGTGTCCGTATCATGGACGGTGATATCCAGGACGACGCCTGCGCCTGTCGCGGGGTCGTTGATGCGCCACGTTCGAAGGTGTTCGGGCAGCGACACGGCATGGAAGACGCGGGCTGCCAAGGGCTTGCCAATGGTGCCGGACTGGATCATCCGCATCAGCGTGCGGTGGGTCGCCGCATTGCGCAGGTGATGATTGGTTCCCATGACAACCCCGGCATCACGACAGGCCTTGGCCATGGCGTGTGCATCCTGCAGCGAGAGCGCCAGGGGTTTTTCGCAGAGGACATGCTTGCCCGCGCCTGCGGCCGCCAGCGTTTCGCTGTAGTGCCGCTCGTTGGTCGTGCAGATATAGATGGCGTCCAGGTCGGCGTCACCTACGATGTCCTCAACCCGGTGATAGCTGCGCGGGATCTGGTGGGCCGCTGCAAAGGCCCGCGCCCGTTCTGGCGAGCGGCTCATGATGGCGGCCACGCGGCCATCGGGCTGCGCGTTGATGGCGCGTATCATGTATTGGCGCGCGATTGTCGCCGCACCGATGATGCCCCACTGTTTTGTTTTCAAGGCGGTTTCCTGATGGCTGCGGGCAAATATCCCAAAAAACGTGCACATTCTGCACTGTGCGGTTGATCCTACTCTGTGCAGCATGGTTGAATTGCCAAGAGGACTCGCTATGAAGATTGCTGTTTGCATCAAGCAGACGCCGGACACGGAAGCGCGAATTCGCATTGGACCCGAGGGCATTGACGAAGCCGGGTTGACCTGGATCATCAGTCCGCACGATGAGTCGGCGGTTGAGCAGGCGCTGCAGCTGAAGGAGAGGCAGGGCGGGCATGTCACGGCGATTGCGCTGGGGCCAGGTCGCGTGGAAAGCGCCATCCGTGAAGCACTGGCGATGGGCGCCGACAGTGGATTGCATCTGGCCTGCGATGTTATGCCGCACGACGCGGTGGTGATAGCCCGCGCGTTAGCCGAAGCCATTTCGCCTCGGGCGTTTGATCTGGTGCTCACCGGGGAGCAATCCATAGATCAGGCAGGATCGCAGGTGCCGCAGCGCCTGGCGGTAGCACTCCGGTGGCCCTGTGTGACCGCGGTGGAATCGCTGCAGGTTGTCGATGGCATCGTGCGAGCCCGGCGTCCGGTGGAGCAGGAAGAGGAGGCGGTGCAGTTTGCAGTGCCCGGGGTCGTGGGGATCAACCGCCGGATTGGAGAGCCGCGTTATCCGTCCTTCAGGGGGATCATGCAGGCCAGGCGCAAGACCATCGAAGTGGTGCGGGTGCAGCTTGGGGCCGGTCCCGAGATGGTGCAGCGCCTTCAGATCCCTGCGCCGAAGGCCGCGGGGCAGGTCCAAGAGTTTGGCAGCGGCATAGAGCGCGAGGTTGCAAACCTGCTGGCGGGCAAGGCCGCCGCATAGTGGATCATGCCGGAGATACTGGTCATCATAGCGGCAAGCGGCGACGCAACGGACGGCGCAGAACGCTCTACCAGTCGGGAGGTCGCCCATGTGGCCCAGGACATTGCAAGTCAGATGGGCTGGCAGTGGGGGAAGGTGTTCGTCCCAACGGATTACATCGATGCGTGCGCCGAGGCGTTGGCACAGCACGCACAGAGCGCCAGGCTCCTGTTGATGGCGGCTACAGCCAAGGGCAAGGATCTGATGGCTCGCGTGGCTGGGCACCTTGCGGCACCGCTGGCCCAGGATTGTGTGGGATATCGCGTGGATGTGAGCACGATAATCTTCCGGCGTCCCCTGTATGGGGGCAAACTGCTGGCGGATGTGCAGTATGCCGCGTCACCAGTGCTCGCGACCTTCCGGCCGCGGACGCAGCCGGCCTTAGGTGCAGCTGCAGATGTGTTGCAGCATGTGATTGGCCTTGCTCCCGAAGCGGATCCTCGCGTGCGCGTGGAGCGCCGCGAAGCGGAGACGGGAAGAGCGCTGGATGTTACCGAAGCGGCCATCGTGGTCAGCGGCGGGCGCGGCATGCAGGGGCCGGAGCACTGGCCTATCCTGGAGGAACTGGTAAGCGTCCTAGGCCCTAGGGCCACGTTGGCCTGTTCTCGTCCCGTGAGCGATGAGGGCTGGCGACCGCGGGCGGAGCATGTAGGCCAGACAGGCCGGTCGATTGCTCCCGATGTCTATGTGGCCGTCGGTATTTCGGGTGCCATTCAGCATGTGGCGGGCATTGCCGGTTCCCGGTGTATCATCGCCATCAACAAGGACGCAGCCGCACCGATCTTCGAGGTGGCGGACTACGGCATTGTAGGAGATCTGTTTGCGGTTGTGCCCGCGTTGACCAAGGCCATCCGGGTGCTTAAGGCGCGCTGAACACGACTTTGCTGCCACGCTCCGGTCCGAGGAGGCGTTCGTAGTCTGCGAGGGTATCGATATCTGCAGTGCTCGCCGCAAGCGGCACGGCCACCAGGTGGGTCTCGTTACAGGAGATGATGTCGGCGCAGCCGTGCGGCGCGCGGCAAGCGAGGATTTCTTCGCGATACGTCCCTGCAAAGATCACTGGATGGCCGGGTTCGCCGTCATGCATGGCGCGTACGATAAGGCGCGCATCGAGCGGCAATGCCTGTTTGAATCGGCTGGTCAGCACCAACAGCTGGGTCGCGGTTAGTCCAGGCAGATCGCCGAGGCAAATCATCAAGCCGGTGGCCTCCCTGGAAGCTGCCCGTACGCCTGCTTGAACAGACGACGTTATTCCTTGCGCAAAGCGGGGGTTATGAATGAGGCGGACCGGCAGCGCAGCGAGCACGGCTGCAACCGAGACTGCTTCATATCCGGTGACGACAATCACCTCGTCTGCCTCGGCATGGCACACCTGCCGCACCACATGGGTGACGAGGGCCTCGCCGTTGCAGGGAAGCAGCAGTTTATTCGCTCGGCCTGTTCGCTCGGACATCCCGGCAGCCAGGACGATGGCACTGATCATGCGATGCGGGCGGTATAGCCTTCGTTCGCGATGGCTTCGCGCACCTTTTTCCGCTGCTCGGCGGGACAAGTGATGGTTGCGCTGCCGACGGTGACTTCGTGCACCGCGACCTCGGGAAGTCGACGCAGCGCATCCTTGATGGCGCGGACGCAGTGGCCGCAGGACATGCCATCAATGCGTATAACCTCTTTATGCATGGCTGGCCATAGGGTCGGTGAAGGAGGCGTCCTGTCAACGTATGTACGTCATGCGCGGCCCCTTGTGCCATTCCCATCCTTAGCGAGACTGCATGCCAGTTGCCGCCTGCTTGAATAGCGCGCCGTTTGCGCGTTGTCGAGCGTGTCTGCGATGATCCTGCCCTGCACAGCGGGAGGGGTGCTCTGTGCCCCACGCGCTATGCATATTGTGGCCGGGCCCGCTACGCGAAGTCCGAGAGGAGCGCGAGCCACTTTGCGCATACGGCTTTTTCGCTGAAGTACTGATCATAGCGGCTCCGTGCATGCATTGAAGCAGACTGCCAGGTGCTGATGTCTGCAAGTACTTCGATGGCCTGGGCAATCGATGCTGGCGACCGGGCAGGCACAAAGCGAGCTTCCATGCCTTCCCGTACCATGTCGCGGATGCCGCTGTGACGGGTCACGATGACAGGCGTTGCCGCACTCAGCGCCTCAATGATAGCGTTGGGCTGTGCCTCCTCCGGATAGTAGGAAGGCAGCAGGAAGATGTCTGCCACCCGGTGCAGCGCATTGACCCGGGCGCGGTCACGGATTGCGCCGTGGTGCGTCACAACAGCCTCCAGACCTAGTGCGTGGACGCGCGCCGTGAAGCGGGACCGGTCTTGATCCGCGTTCCATCGGCCCGCAAAGTCCGCTGTCACGGGGATGCCGCGCGCGTGCACCGTTCCAATCGCCTCCAGCACATCCAGATAGCCCTTTGAGGCGATCATGTTGCTGAGGTAAAGCAGCCTGAGGGGTGCGTCAGGCCTGCGGCCGTGCTGCTTTGCGCGTGCATTTGTACGGGAAGCACATGGCTCGACAGTGTATGGAATGATTGCACGCTGCGCTTCTGGGATCCAGGAGGCGACCTGCGTGGACAAGTAGTCGCTGGTGAACACGAATCGGTCCACGCGTCGCACCAGCTTTCGGGTAGATCTTGCGGTGATTCTGCTGCGAAAGATTCGATCAAACCCGCCTCTATGGGCGATGGCAATGATGGCTTGGTTCGCCTGGAAGCAGGGCAGCGTGGCAATGATATCACGGGCATGGCCCAACAGCCCGGGGGAGATGGCTCCCCATAGCACCGGTGCCGCAGGCTGTTCTGCCAAGGCGCGCTGAAGGCCGGCGCGCAGGCGCAGATAGTGGCGCAGCGTTCGGAACTGCGTGCGCAGCCCTTTAGGCGTTAGCCGCTGGTCCTTCATCGCGGTATCGAACCGCCGCACATCGAAGGTGTCCTGCAGCATGCGCGCCAGGCGCTCGGTTGCCAGCGACTGCCCGTCAACAGGGGGCGGATAACGGCCGACGAGATGGATGGAGCGGCGCTTGGACAAGGCGTAGGCTGCGCACGGGCTGTGCGGCCAAGATAGGGGACGCTGCCCTTATCGAAGGTCCGGCCGTACCGGTGCGGCGCTTAGACCTGGCCGGGCGCGCGACGCTACCGTTTGACGTGGCGCACACCTGACGCAAAAAAACGCGGGCGCCCTATTACCTGCTAAGGGCCGCCCGCGGCAATGATGGTAATGATGGTGGAGATGCCGGGAATCGAACCCGGGTCCGCATGGACATGCCAGTCAGATATCTACGTGTGTAGGCCATCCATTAGGGCTTACCCCTGCCGCGCCTGCCGATGACCAAGGCTGGGGCAAAGGCACAGGCTGATCAGTAGCCATCACCCTTCATACAGCCGGAATGAAGGGTACGGCGCTCATCATTGACGATGCCTCCTGATGCGCCGATGAGCAGGCACACACAGGAGACAGATGGGGCGTTTATGCCGCCATCGCGTACGAGTAGTCGTTCGCAGTTCTGTGATTCCTGGCCTGATTTACGAGAAGTGCCAGGCGAACTCGACACGCCATCTGCTGCACGAAACCATCCGTCGAAGCCGTGTCATCCCCATTAAGAAAAAGAACGCCCGCCGGACGAGCGGCCGGTTGTTGGTATACACACGAGCGGCGAATAAGATGCAATGCCTAGCGCGTGCTGTCGCGGTCGCGCGAGATGCCCGTGCCTACCGCGGCCAAATTCTGTGCTGCCATCGCCGAATCGAAGTCGCGCATGATCTTGCGTCGAATCGTAGCATTCAGAAACGGGATCTTGCTGCGCGTGCGCCAGATGTATTTGCGATACGGGTGCACGAGCACGCGCACGTAGCCGTCCCCTAGGGGGACGGCTTCAAGCGAGACCACCACCGAATACACGCCCCAGTTGCGTATGCGCCGCTCGTTGGTTGCGATCACGTTGGGAGCGGGGGCTTGCGCACGCAACCATCCGGCCCCTTCCATGGCCGCTTCGACACGTGCTTCCACCGGCAAGGCGTGCGGCTGGACCTCATAGTCGCGATACAAGGGATGCAAGGCCGGCGAACACGCCGAAAGCATCAAAATCAGCCCTGCTGCGAATGCTGCGCGCGCGAGTGGCATATAGCCGTCTCCCAGCAAAAGTGCACCCTACACAGCGTGCAGGGTGCCGTTCTCTTTGATTTTGTGCAAGAATTGCACCACATGGCGCCCGAACGTCTGAGGATGCTCGATCATGGGCGCATGGCCGCACTCTTTGATGAAGTGCAGCTCGGCATTGGGAATGTTGTCCAGGAATTGCTCCGCCACATCGGGCGGCGTGATCGTATCGTTTTGTCCCCAGATAAGTGCAGTATGGGCGTTGATTTCGCCGAGCCGATTCTGCAGGCTCAGTCTTTGCGAATCCCTACCCAAGTGGATGATATTGGTCAGGTAACGACGATCGCTACCGACAGAGCTGATCCGGTCGACCAGCTTTTCGGTGGCATGTGCCGGGTTGAAGAAGACGATCTGCGCCCGTTCCCGGATGTAGTTGCGATCTCGACGCCGGATCGGACTCGTACCCAGAGGCACCTCGTACAACCCGGCCGAGCCGGATAAGACCAAAGCCGACACCGATTCCGGGTAGGCAAGCGTATACCGCAGCGCCAGCTGCCCGCCCAGTGAGTTGCCGGCAATCACGACAGGATTCAGATCCAGTGATTCCATGAAGCCGCGGACATACGCTACCACACCGTCGACCGTGCACTTGCTCAGCGGAAAGTCTTTGAACGGCAGCATCGGCACCAGAGTCCGGTAGCCGTGGGCTCCCACGTAGGCCGCCGAAGCCATCCACTCGTCCGCATTGCCCAAAATTCCGTGAAGGCACACAATGGGATAGTCGCTCGCGGAACCGCCTGCTTCGAAGTACTTGTACTGCCGCTGTTCGCGGTAGTAGTCGGATAAAGCCTGCATCATATCCGGGGGTTCACGTTCGGTCCGCCATACCGGGTCAATTTAAGGCTTACGCACACAAATCTTGCGGCAAATGAATGCAAATTATTCTCCAATGGCGGGCAGGGCAGCACAACATGCGCACAACATATGGGTGCCGTGCTGAAACCATTTGCCCGCTGGATGGTTGCATGGATGCATGCGGCCTCTGAGCCGTGTCTGATCATCAAAGTGATGCCCTATGCCCTGCGGTAGAAAACGAAAGCGGCACAAGATAGCCACGCACAAGCGCAAGAAGCGCCTCCGCAAGAATCGGCACAAGAAACGCAACCGGTAGCACTGCGCTGTAGGCGTGGTGCTGCAGCGCCGTGCGTCGGATGCAGCCCGCGGGTTGCAGCCGCGCCGGCAAGTACATCAGCCAACATGAAGAACGACAACGTAGGCACCATTGCGCGTGCCATTGGAATGGGCGTAGTCGTTGGGGCTATGACAGGATTCGTCGCGGGACTCCTTGTGGCTCCAGAGGAAGGAACGCGTCTACGCCGGCGTATCAGCTACCACCTGGAAGGCGTGCGGAAGCAGCTGAAAGAATTCATGGAGAGCAGCCTGGGCGAGGAATACGACAACGAGGCCCGTCGTCACGGAGAGGAACTGGTTACGGAGGTGCATGAGCGCGCGCAGGAGATCAGCGATAATATCGACGCGGTCCTCGAAGAGGTCCCGGGCCGCGGTACCAGTTAAGGTACATCAATGTCCAAGTTCGCGATCCTGCTTCCGCCATCAGTTCAGCAGACCAGGCAGGGCAACAGGTTTGCGCCCGATGTTTTTGATTACCGGGAGAAAACCACATTCAACTATTTCCACCAGCTTATCGCGGAGCGCCGCTATCTGATTGATACGCTGCACCGCGTGATGGATGTGGAAGGTGAGGACGTAGTGGCGGAGGTTCTCGGGGATCCCGAGGCGGTGACGCTGATGAAGAACGTCTATTCTGCGGAGCTGGTGGCCGCACGCAAGCGCTACGAGGCGGGCCCCATGTACGCGGCGATGGACTTTCCGCGACTCCCAACCGGTGCGCAACGGCGATTCCTGGAAAACAGCGTGATTATATCAGGACTGTTCGGAATTTTGCGTCCGGACGACCTCACCCCAAGGTACGTGCTGCCGATCGATGCGGTGATCCCCGGCATCGGGTATGTTGCCGACTACTGGCGTCCGCTCGTAAGCCCGTTTGTTAACGAAGCCATCCGGGACTGTTTCGTGTGGGATCTGCTCACTGACGTGCATCGCAGTGCCTGGGACGATGCGAAGACGTACAGTGCGCGTGCATGCGTCACCTTCTATGATCGTCAAGGGGTTGCGCTTACGGATACGTTGGCGCTGCGCGGCAAGCTGGTGCATCACTTGGTGCAGCAAAATCATGTCAAGCTCGACACGGTGAAGACATGGAAACCGCGAGATGCGCAGGGGTACCAGTTCGACGAGGACCGTTCTGACCTGAGCGATCCGACGAGTCTGGTCGTGGCCTTGTCAAAGAAGTAGCGCACCTGGGCGAACGGGCACAGAGCCGCCTCCATGCCTGAAATAGCGCAGCTTGCCATCCTCTTTGGCGTCGGATGTTTTGCAGGTGCTATCAACGTGATGGCCGGTGGCGGTTCCACCTTGACCCTTCCGGCACTGATCTTCCTGGGATTGGATGCCGGCACGGCCAATGGGACCAATCGCGTTGCGATACTGGTCCAGAACATCTTCGCAACGGCTTCTTTCAGGTCGGAAGGTGTCACCGAGCTCAAAAGGAGTCTCCTGTTTGCGGTCTGGGCGCTGCCAGGCGCATCCGTTGGCGCGTTTGCGGCCGTTCAGGTGGCCGACGTATGGTTTGAACGAATCCTGGGCGTCGTGATGATCGGGGTCGTGGTGTCGATGCTTATTCCGCGTCCGGTCGCGTCAGCGGCAGGTTCTGCTCGCTCTGCGCCATGGCTTTATTTGACGCTCTTCGGCATCGGCTTCTACGGCGGGTTTATCCAGATGGGGGTGGGCTTTTTGTTCATGGCCGCGTTCTTTCACATTATGCATATGGATCTGGTGCGGACCACCGTGCACAAGGTCACTGTCATACTTCTTTACACCGTGCCCACCCTGTTGATTTTTGCATGGACGGGACATGTGGATTGGCTGCTGGGGCTCGGGCTGGCCGCAGGCAACGCTACAGGTGGCTGGATCGCTGCCCGCATTGCGGTGCGCAGGGGAGACCGCGCGATTCGCGCGGTCCTGATCGTGGCCATCCTGGTGATGGCGGCTAGGCTGCTGGGCGTCGTATAGCGTGTTTTTATATGAATCATGTGCCACAGGATTTGCGTAGAGTGGGTAGGGTTTAGATATTGGGCGCTATGAGGAGGATCATGGCATTCCATGGCATGCTGGCAGTGCTGCTCTGTGCGCAGGCAGTGCATGCGCAGCTTCGGACGCCCAAGCCACTGACCTTCGAAGGTGGCCTGGGCGCGGGGCCCGTGTATGTGGTCCCTGTTGAGGGCATGATTGACAACGGGCTGGCCGCCTACATTGATCGTGCCCTCAATGATGCGGCCAGCGAAGAGGCGTCCTTCGTCGTGTTTCATATTGATACGTTCGGCGGGCTGGTCGATGCGGCGGACAAGATTCGCAAAAACATCCTGGATGCAGCCACACCGACGGTTGCCTTTATCGACAAGAATGCGGCGTCTGCCGGGGCGCTCATCTCGTACGCAGCCGACCGCATTATCATGGTGCCTGGCGCCTCCATTGGTGCGGCGACGGTTGTTGAAGGCACAGGCGGCGAGGCCGCGCCCGACAAGTACCAGAGCTACATGCGGGGTTTGATGCGTGCTACGGCGGAAGCCAACGGGCGTGATCCGCAGATCGCGGAGTCCATGGTGGACCCGGACCTTGAGGTGGCGGGCATCACAGAAAAGGGCAAGGTGCTTACGCTTTCGTCTCAGGAGGCCTTCCGCCTGGGGGTGGCGGACGACATCTTGGAAGATCCTGATGCGGTGATCAGCGCATTCGGTGCGGCATCCGCTGCCGTTGTCGAACATCGCGAAACCGGCGCCGAGCGTGTGTTGCGGTTCCTGGGGTCGCCGGTCTTGCAGTCGCTATTGATGCTGATGATGTTGGGCGGGCTGTATTTTGAGCTTCAGACCCCAGGGGTTGGCTTTGCAGGGCTGATCGCACTCATTGGCGCGATGCTATTTTTTGCGCCTTTGTACCTTTTGGGACTGGTACAGATCTGGGAGATTGTGCTCTTCGTCATTGGTGTTGTGCTGATTCTTGTCGAGTTGTTTGTGCTTCCTGGCTTTGGTCTTGCCGGTATCACGGGTATCATGCTGGTGCTGCTTGGGCTGGTGGCATCGCTGGTGGGCAATGTGGGGTTGTCGTTTCCGCCATTGATGCGCTTTACGCCGGCGATTGTGACGGTGGCTTCCGCACTGGCGATGCTGGTACTGCTTATGATCACCATGGGTCGCATGTTGCCGCGGTCCAGCCGGTTCGGTGCGCTTGTCCTAACCCCGGCGCTGAGCAGTGCATCCGGCTATACGTCCGCCGAAACGCATAGCGAGTATCTTGGCCGCACGGGTATGACGCTGACGCCACTGCGACCATCTGGCGCGATGGCATTGGGAGAAAAGCGGGTGGATGTAATCACTGCAGGCGAGTTTATCGAGAAGGGAGTCGAGGTCAAGGTTGTGGATGTGCGCGGCAACCGCGTAGAGGTGCGGGCCGTAGTGTAATCAGAGACGCGCTACAGTGGAACTGTTGATTCCCATATTGCTCATTGCTTCGGGGTTTCTATTAATCCTGGTAGAGGTCTACCTGGTCCCCGGGTTCAACGTGGTTGGCATTCTCGGCTTTCTGCTGGTGCTGTTTGCCATTGGGCATGTCTTCGTGGAGGGTGGCCTTATTGCCGGGGCGCTGGCGTTGGCTGGGTCCATGGTGTTCGGGGTTTTCTTCTTCTGGGCGCTATGGCGCTCCGGTGCCTGGCAGCGGTTCGTGCTTTCTGCGAGTCTCACGACTGATACGGTGGCCGCCTCGCGCGAGATGGAGCAGCGGAAGCGTTTTTTGGGTCGCACGGGCCATGCTGTCACACCGCTTAGGCCCGTAGGAACCGCTGAGGTGGACGGCAAGCGCATTGAGGTCACCACTGAAGGCGAGTACATCGCCAAGGGGAGCGAGATTTGCGTGGTTGCGATGAAGCGTCGTTCTCATGTGGTGCGCCTGGCTTCCGACATGCCATAGCCTCGCCCGTGCGCCTGATGGTGCGCGAAGCGGCGACTTTGCTTTGCGTGCAGCCGCCCGCCGGGCGGCATCAGGCAGTGTACCGTAGCGGCAGCGGCGCTGTGGATTTGGACGGGGGAGGCTGCAGGAGCGCGTCCGGTGAAATCAGCTGCGCGCATGGCAAACGCGGCGCTGCCCCGGGATGCTACCAGTGCAGGCGCAGGGAGAGCGACAGGATGCGTCCGATAAGATTCTTGCTCTCTATGATCAGGTCGGACGTTTCTTCAAAGGAATCATCTGGCAAGTCTATCACGGGCACCGTGGAGATTTCCCTCAGGAAAAGTTCGGCCTGATTCTTCCGATTCAGCACATTGAGCACATCCACGCTGAAGTGGAGGGTGGATGAACTGACGTTGAATTGGTAGGCCAGGCCAAGGTCCAGTTGCTTCAGCGGACTTAATTGGTGCTGCTCCGAAGTGGGTTCGCGGAAATCAACACCCCCAAAGGTCAGACCCTGGGCCGCGTCTGTTGCCAGGTAGTCGTAGTAGGGCTTTCGAAATCCCCAAACGCGGCCCCAGACGCCGCGCCAGCGTCCGCTTGCCTCCAAGTTTCGGAACATCGTCACCTTGCCATCAAGGTGAAGCCGCTGGGGCTCGCTCCACGGCACCGGGACCATGCGGATATTGCCGCCGCGAAAGGCGTACTCGCGCTCTGCGATGTTGTGCTCATACCGTGCACTGAGGCGCAAGCGTGCAGATTCTCTTTCCAGCACAAACGCTGTCCCGTAGGCGTAGCCTTTGGCCAGCGCCACAAAGTCGGATTGCGACGTAAGGTCCTTCGCCTCGGTGCCGACTGTTTCCTGGTTCTCCGGCTGCCAGAGCCGCGGGTAGTCTATCCTGAATACGCGCGGCTGATCCTTGTAGTACCCTTCTACGCGCACCGACCAGTGGTCCCAAAACTCCATCCCCACATCCGCTGTCAGGTGGTAGCTCTTGGGGGGTGGGAGCGTCTCGTCCACCGGCAACCAGACACGCGTGGAAGATATCAGCGTGCTCGGGCTGATGGTGGATACGTCGAACAAGTTCAAGAACTGGTAATAAAGTCCCCCGGCCAGTCGCGTAACAATGACGCCGCGCCTGCCGGTCCGAAGGCGCGATTCCAAGCGAAGGCGCGGCTCAGCATAGACTTGTTCGCGCGCGCGCAGATAGGTCATCCGCAGGCCACCAGTGATGTCAATGCCCGGGAGCGCGGTTAGCACCTCTTCAGCGTACATCGCCAGGCTGGTGGCCCTGCGCTCATGGCGCAAGCCCTGTGGAAAGATGTCACGCACCACGAAGCGGTGATCGCTCATCATGTATTCCAGCGATGCCGCAAACTTGCCCCCCGCATGCGTGACCTCCACGACCTGCTCCAGTCCAACTTCACTGATATTATTGCCATCCTCGGCGGGCGTCAGCTCAATGAAAAGGCGCTCGCCGACCGGAAGGACGCGCGCATCGTCGCGGTCCAGACCCGCGTACTTGTGACTCAGCTTGTAGCTGCTGCCCCGGAATTTGGTGCTCAGCAGCACGCTTGGCGAAGCCTGCAAGGACCAGGACAGCTCGCCAGTGACGTTGACCCAGTCGTATGCATCAGGCCGAGGTATGGACTCATCGTCTTCCAGCAAGGAGGTGATCAGGTGCCGCCCGTGCAGCTTGTTGCCGCCGCGGTAGAATGAAGCGCGTAGCCAGTTGTCGTCAAACAGCACCTGCCCCGCCAGATGGAAGTCGTCAAAAGCGATTTGCGGCAGCGCCGGGGGCGGGACCTCCGAGAGATTATCGGTCCATAACTTGTACAGGTCCGGCCTGAGCTTCTTGAGCGGATACATGCTGGCCCGAAAGAGGAAGAGGTCGGGCTCACTCCAGCTCAGCAGAAGTTTGTCGACACTGCTGCTGCGAATACCCGACCACCAGCCGTTCCATACGCTCGTGCGATACGCCGCCATCAGCGTGGACCGGTACGCACGGCCGTTGCCCACCCGAAGGTTTACGCGACCGTTGAAGCTAAAGGGATCAACATGCACATCCAGCACCGTGCCCAATGTATCGATGAACGCATGCTCTGCACGTACGACGCCGGAGAGGTAGCTGCCTTGAGACGCCTCAAATCCTGCCTTGTGCACGGTGACTTTTTCCAGGGCAAAGGGGTTGAAGCCACCCACGCCGAAGACATGAACCGGATTGAAGACCTTGCTGCCACCCAGATAGAACTGATGTTCACCGAAGTTGCCACCCTGAATGTGCAAATCGGCCGACTTTTCGTCCATGGAAACCCCCGGAATACCTCCGAGATTGCGAATGACATCCGAAATGCCCACTCCCATGGGCCTGCTTAGCGCCGGTCCTTGGACCAGATCCATGCGCATAAGCTGCGACGCGAAAAGCTCCATGCCCCAAACTTCTATAGGCTCGTACTCGATGGGCATCGGCACCAGACTTGCCTCCATCAGCTGATGTGCGCCTGGAGTGAGCAGGAGCACCTCCGATTTAGACGCGTAGCCAATGTACCGGTAAACCAGCGTCATATTGCCGGCTGTCACATTCTCCAGCGTGAAACGGCCGTGCTGGTCGGTCGCCGTGCCATAGGGCGTCCCTTTGATGGTGATGGTCGCAAAGCGCAGCGGCTGCCGCGTCTCAGCGTCCAGCACTACTCCGGAAATCGTACCATGACGCGTCTCTGACGGGCGCAGCCCTATGGTGCCGCTTTCCAGGCGGTAAGCAACGATGCCAGTGCCGACCAGCAGGACTGCGAGGTCGTCTTCCGCGTTCTGCCTTTCCGGTTTGGACCAAGCCGTCCACCGGTTCTCCATCAGTGCGGCGTCGTACGCCAGGTCCACACCCCAGATGTTCTGGTAATCCACCAGAGCATCGTGAAGTGAGGTATAGTAGCTGGTCTGAGCCTGGGAATACGCCGGCGAGGCGCACGCAATAAGCGCCGCACCCAGTACCAACAGCCATGACCCTTTCAAGCGAAAAAGCACAGGCAAAAAAAAGCCTGGTTCAGGAACCGCAGTCCCTGCACCAGGCTCTTTAACGGCTAACGGACGCTCACTAGAGCGGCGTTATACGAAATGCCCTACCGTCAGGGTCTACGGTGTACGTACAACCGTGTAACTCACAAAGGTCGTCAAGGATCTGTTCCGGCCCTTCGGGATTCTCCAGAAGGATGCCGCTACGGGTCCTCTCCATATCTTCTACACCGACCTGGATGTCAATATCGTATCTGCGCTCAAGTTCTTCCAGAATATCGCCTGTGCTGTGGTCGGAAAACTTGAAGCTGCTGCGCGGCCACGACAGCAGGTTTTCGGCGTCGGTGCTGCTCTTTGCCAGGTAAGTCCGACCGCCTTTGCCCAGCCGTACAGCTTCTCCTGCTGCCAGTGCGATCTCATCACCCGATTTGGATCTGACCAGCACGAGGCCAGATTCCACCGCCACATCAGTGCCGTTTTCAGCGTCCGAGGGCCAATATCGCACATTGAACGTGGTGCCTACCACATTGATTTCACCATGCGGCGTGTGCACGGCAAAGAGTGCGTCTGATTCCTCCACATCAAACAGTACTTCGCCGCGCATTATCCGAATGCTTCGGGCGTTCTTGTTGTAGTTCGGGGCAATGCGTATGCGCGTGCCGCTGTTGAGAAGCATGGTGCTGCCATCGGACAGCGTATGGGTTACCTGTTCGCCAAAGGGTGCTTCAATCGTATTGCTGTCTACTGTGATGCCGATGGCAAGGAGAATAGCCACACACGCAGCGATGGCTGTGTAGCCCTTCCATGGGTGGAGCTGATAGAGGCGTGCCTGTCGGAAGGGGAGTGCAAAAATCCGCGCTTTGGATTTTGCTGCAGGGAGTGCTCCAACGGTGCGCAATGCCACACGCATCTCGTCGGCGGCCTGGGTAATCCAAGCCTCATCCGCGGCGCCAGGTGGCAGGTCGGGGATGTCAACGTCACAGCCAGATGCCTCCATCCACACCCGCTCATGCGCATCGATTTCGTCGGGTGTGAACGCTGCCCAGATATCCGGGGGCAGCGCGCGACCGGGATCGCTGTTCTTCATGGGCTTCAAGAGTCTAGTCCGCCTAAGCGCCCACGCAAATAGCGCAGCGCAAGCACGATGTGGGTATTGACCGTACGTGAGGTCAAATTCATTTCCTTTGCAATCTCTGCATGCGTGAGCCCGTGAAAGCGGCTAAGCACGAATGCTTCGCGGCGGCGTGGAGGCAGCTCGTCAATGAACTGCTTGATGTACTTCTCTCGCATGCTCGCATCGAGTCGCATCGCAGCTGACGGGTTGCCATCGTCAATGCCGTACAGCGGCAAGGGATCGCTAGCGTTGCGCGCGGACCGGATGTAATTCAGCGACAGGTTGCGGACGATGGTGTACATCAATGACTTCAGCGAGCGCTTCGGATCAATTGTTGCGCGGACCTGCCACAGTTTTAAGAACGCGTCCTGCACGACATCGCGCGCGGCCTCCCGATTGCCGGTGAAGCGTTCCGCATATCGCAGTAGGGGAGCGTGCATGACATTAAACAGTTCGGAAAAAGCCCGCTGGCCTGAATTCCTGATGTGCTCGCCCCAGTTAGCGAACACCTCGTCATCATGTCGTTGCGGTCTCTGTTCCTGTTCTCGTCGCTTCAACGGGTTGGTGCGTCTGAAAGTGGTACACTAGAGCCTAAATCCATAGCGTAGCACTTAAAGTGATTCATTAGATAGGAAGCGCGCCGCGCACATGTCCACGCAGTTTGCGCCTGCTTCGCCCGCGCAGCGGGCAAATCAGGCGCTACGCGATCAGCACCCCCGCGATTGTGGCCGTCATCATGTTCGCAAGCGTGCCAGCAAGGACGGCTTTGGGGCCGAGCGAGGCCAAGAGCGGTTTCTGGGACGGGGCCAAAGGCCCAATGCCGCCAATCATGATTGCAATAGATGAAAAGTTCGCGAAGCCGCAGAGCGCAAAGGTGGCCATCACGACCGTCTTGGGATCCAGCCCACCCGTGGCTATGTGGCCCGAGAGTTGCATATAGGCAACAAACTCGTTGGCCACAATAGAGATTCCGACCATCGATCCGAAGTCGGTGACATCGGCCAAGGGAACGCCCATGGCCCAGGCCACGGGTGCAAATCCCCAGCCCAGCACCTGTCCCAGCGTAAGTTCGGCTCCGAAGAGGCCTGCAACCCACCCCAAAAAGAAATCCAGCATGGCGATCAGCGCCAGGAAGGCGATCAGCATGGCGGCGATGTTGAGCGCCAGCTTCAGGCCATCCCCCGCCCCGGCGGCGGCGGCATCAATTAGGTTTTTGGACTCTGTGGCGGCAAACGCGGCGCTCTCGCCGTGGGTTACGGGCGTAGCCGTCTCGGGGACCATGATCTTGGCGATCACCAATGCCGCTGGAGCCGCCATCAGACTGGCTCCCAGAAGATGCTCCGCGAAGTGCAACTGCGCTTGGCCGATGGCGATGCCTTCAGCCGCAGCGTAGGAGGCCCCCAGGAACAGGATGTAGGCCGCCATCACACCGCCGGCGATGGTGGCCATTCCGCCCGCCATCACGGCCATCACCTCGGACCGCGTCATGTCCTTCAGGTAAGGGCGAATGGCCAGCGGCGCCTCCGTCTGTCCGATGAAGATGTTGGCGACCGCGGAAAGCGACTCTGCGCCGCTGGTGCCGAGCGCCTTGCGCACCAGGCGCGCCATCACATTCACGGTGCGTTGCATGATGCCCAGATGGTACAGCACGGCCATCAGCGAGCCGAAGAAGATGATCGTAGGCAGTACCTGAAAGGCGAAAGCGCTGCCCCAACTCTGGCCCGTCACCAATGGGGTACCGGGTGCCATGCCCCCGTCTGGCGTCCGTGCCAGGTCGCCGAAAACAAACTCCGCACCGGCGGCCGTGAAGCTGAGCACATGTACGAACAGAGAGCTGATCCAGGTGAACACCATCTTGGGCCAGCCCAGCGGTGCCCACGCAGCACCCATCTGGCTTCCCTGCAGAATGAAGACCGCAAGAAAGAGTTGGATGCCCACGCCCCAGAGCACCATGCGCCATGGCGTCTTGCGGCGGTTCTCTGAGACCAGTAACGCAACGGCTAGGATCACCGCTAGTCCAAGTGCGGCGCGAAGTGACGAAACGAGTATTTCCATTGAAGACGAGGCTGTCTGGCGGCTAAAATACGCAGTTGCAGCCTATCTTCAGGGGCCGCACCATGCCAGCGGCGTATCGTGCGGATGCCTGCTTATCTTTGGGGCTTCAGATACGCAATTGCGCGCCTACTGTCCTGTTGTCCTGTGCAGCGATGTTCCAAGGGCGCAGGCATCGGTTAGGCATGGGATTTGTGCCATTGGTCCCTTGCGCAGGGCCGCCCACACCGGCTCACAATGCCGTGCGTGAAGGATAGACATGAACGTATACATACATATCAATGGGTATATGCATTCATTGATATGTATGTATGTAATCAATTATTTAATAAACAGTAAATGAGCGAATTGGCGAGCAACAGGGACGCGGAGCGCATCCTGCGCGACCTTAATGACAGGCAGAAGGAAGCAGTGCGATGCACATCAGGGCCGCTCCTGGTCATTGCGGGGCCTGGTTCCGGCAAGACCCGCGCGCTGACAGCGCGGGTGGCGTACCTTATCGCGGTCCGGGCGGCGTGGCCGAGTCAGATTCTTGCGCTGACCTTCACCAACAAGGCGGCGCGGGAAATGCAGCGGCGCGTGCTGGCGCTCTTGCCGCGCGGCGCGGGCCAGGGCATCGCGATGGGAACGTTTCATTCGGTGATGGCACGCCTGCTGCGAAGGGAACTGCGTGACGGCTGGCTTCCGGGGTATACGAACAGGTTTGCCATCTACGATAAGGATGACTCGTTGCGCGTAATCCGGCAGCTCATGGACGAGCATAACATTGACAAAAAGTCCATTAACCCGAACAGTGTGGCGGCCATCATTTCGCGCGCAAAGAACGCGATGATAGCGCCCGGGCAGTTCGAGCAGAATGCCCGGACGCCAATCGAAAAGCAGGTAGCAAAGCTCTATCACCCCTACCTGGAGACGCTGCATCGCGCAGACGCCATGGACTTTGACGACCTGCTGCTGAAGCCCCTGGAACTCTTCAGAAGCTGCCCGCCCGTGCTGGAAAAATATCAGCAGCGATGGCGGCACGTTCATATAGACGAGTACCAAGACACCAACCGCGTGCAGTACCTGCTCTCGCACGCCATATCCCAGGACCATCGGAACATCTGCGTGGTCGGCGACGATGCGCAGAGCATCTATTCCTTTCGCGGGGCTGACATGCGCAACATACTGGACTTCAATAAGGACTATCCTGATGCCAAGGTGGTTCGCCTCGAGCAGAACTACCGCTCTACGCAGACGATCGTCCGCTTGGCGGATTCGATTATCAAGGGCAACACGAATCAGCTTAAGAAGAACCTGTGGACGCAGAATGATCCGGGAGATCGGGTTGTGCTGATCGATGCGCTTAATGGCGTGATGGAAGCCAACAAAGCGACCGACTGCATCCGGTCGCACCGGCAGCGGAACGCGTACGCTTACAAGGACTTCGCCATCCTGTATCGAACCAACGCGCAGAGCCGCCCCTTTGAAGATTCTCTCCGGGCGAAGGGCGTACCGTACCGCGTGGTTGGCGGCACCTCGTTCTATCAGCGTAAGGAAGTCAAGGATGCGTTGGCGTACCTGCGACTGATGGTAAATACCGACGATCAGGTCAATCTCTTCCGCATCATCAACTACCCGACGCGAGCTATTGGTCTCAAGACGCAGGAAAAGCTCCGTTCTTACGCACGCTTCAATGGCATCAGCGCTTGGGAAGCATTGGAGCAGTGCGGGAACATGCCGGTAGGCACCCGCGCCAGCAATGCGCTTAAGAGGTTTCGCGATCTCATCACAAGGCATAGAGCGCAGCTTTCCAGCAGTCCGCCTGATGAGGTCGCGCGACGGCTGCTTACACGGGCCAACCTCTTCATGGATCTCAACAAGGATTCCACCGACCGCGGCGTGATGCGGGTGCAGAACGTCCAGGAGGTCATAAGCGCCATCAAGGAGCACATGGACAAAGATGCAGAACACACGCTGAGCACCTATCTGCAGTCCATCGCGCTCTTAACTGATGCCGACGAAGGGCAGGACGATGACGACCGGGTTACGCTGATGACGCTGCACGCTTCCAAGGGGCTGGAGTTCAAGGTGGTGTTCATCGGCGGGTTGGAGGAAGGGCTGTTTCCAACGTATCGGGCCATCCACAGTCCCGGTCCGAATGCAATAGAAGAAGAGCGCCGCCTGTTCTATGTAGGCGTCACGCGCGCCGAGCGACACCTGTACCTTGCGTGCGCCAGGTCGCGCCTCCGCTTTGGTCGCGTCGAAGATTGCGTGCCCAGCCAGTTTCTGGAGGAGATTGATACGTCCGTAACACGGCCTGAAGGGACATCGCCGTATGAACGGCGGCCCAAGGCAGGGAGGTCTGCGCGAGGGTACCGGCCACAGCCTTACGGCCTGTCATCGCATGGCGACACCTTTACGAATCGGCCGGCCCCGCACAGAGAGGCTACTGGGGGTATGCCCGCAGCACGAATCAAGGACATCAAGCCAGGCGCGCGCGTCTTGAGCGAAACCTTCGGCACCGGGCGCGTGGTGTCCACCAGCGGCCGCGGTCTCCAGAAAACGGCCACGGTCCAATTTGATACCAGAGGGCACAAGAAGCTGATGCTGCGCTATGCCAGACTCCGCCTCTTGCGGTAGTCTATGCAGGAGGCGCAAAGCCATCCTTGCCTTCGGTAAAGATGGCCGGGGGGCAGAGTCGTGAGCGGAGCGCCGCGCGCACCTTTTCATAGTGGGCCCGGTACTGCTTTCTGAACGCCCCAATGCTGCATCCGAGCCTGGAAGCAATAAGGCGCTGCGCTTCCGCTCGGGTGCTGGCGACAAAGTGCCCGCCGCCAAACTGAAAGTCCTGGCACACAAAGCGGCGGACATTCGTCTCCAGTAGCTGATCCGCAAAGCGGCGGGCATCTCTGATCAGAAGGAGGGGCGTCAGCGTGATGCAGGCATCAATACCCGCAGCCCGAACCTGTGCGATTGCCGTAAGGCGCCGCCGGTTACTGGGGCAAAAAGGTTCAAACGTGCGCCGGATGTCCTCGTCATCCGTAGTGATGGTCATGTTGACCTGAACCGTGCCGCCGCTATCCTGGAGTGCGCCTAACAGGTCCAGGTCCCGGACTATGTCCGGGCTGCGCGTCTGGATTACCAGCACTGGCGCGTGTCGTTTGCACAAGACCGCAAGGAGGCTGCGCGTTAGCTGCACCGTGCGTTCTACCGGCTGGTAGGGATCCGTGACGCTGCTCATGTAGATGCGCTTACCATCCAAGGTGCCGTCGCGGCGTTTGGCAAGCGTATCCACTGCATTGCGCTTGACCGTTACCCAGTATCCCCAGGAATCACGGGCTGCTCTTGACCGCGAAAAGAACGCGGCATAGCAGTATGTGCAGCCGAAGGAGCAGCCCGCATACGGGTTGAGGGAGTAGTCGTACGCCTTAAGGTAGCCCGATGTACGCGTGAGAATGTCGCGCGTCTGCCCGTAGGCGATGGACGCGTGTCCAACCTTATGCGGCGCGGCGCCCTCGGCCTTGTTATCCGGCGCGCGCGTCAGTGCTCGCTGCCAGCCGGCAGGTACTGGTCGGGAATCGGCAAGTCCGGCCATTCCGGTTGCCATGCGACAGAGTGGATCCACCACCGGCCCTGGCCATACAGGACCTGAATGCTGTTGATGCCTCTCATGAAAGGCGCCTCGTCCTCTAGGCTGCGGAACGACTCATAGGTGCTGAAGGCATGCACTACGTTGCCGTACCGCTCCGAGGTGCGCGCGGTCTCCACCTCAAAGAAGCCATTGTTTTCGAAGTAATCGTCCACCCTGTTGATGTACTCTTCTACCGTCCAGGTCATTTGCACTGCGGCACCCGTAGAATCTCGCGCGGTTGGCGTCAGTCGGCATGACGGCGTTGTCAGCGAGCGCAGACGGTCCCAGTCCCTAGGGCCCGCCGGCCCGGAAATCACATCATACAGTGCGGCTATGATCGCGTCCACTGAGGCCACATCAGCGGGGTCAGGGACGGGTGCATCCTGGGCGCGTGTACTGTGCGCGGCCAGGCTGATGCACAGCAGCAGGCATAAAAACTTGGGCATTGCAGGGAGGGCGCTATGGCAAGGATGACGTTTTGGGATGTAGGATGCTGCGGCATCCGTCATGGCTTGCAGGGCATGGCGCTATCGCAACACATGGCGGATGGCCTCAAGGTCGCCATCATTCGGCGCAGGCGCAACCCCCAGGACTGCGCAAAGCAGCGCGTATACATGAATGTTGGCGAAGCCATCCACGATAATCCCCTCCTTGAACGCAGGTCCGCGGGCTATAAAGATGCCGTGCATGGCCGCGTGCGCCGGATCGTAGCCGTGCGTGCCGCCATCGAACCGAGCCCTGTTGTTCTGGAAGTAGTCGCGGCTGGAAATGCGCCAGCCTACCTCTGCGATGCCGATGATGCTGGGGATACGGTGATGATCCTGGTAGTGCAGGCGCGCGGGGATTTCCTCCTTCTTGAAGAACGACACATGAGGCATGCGTTCCAGTCTCGCCAGTACGGTGTCCAGCGCCATGCCGTCCGGCTCCAATGCAAGGATCGGATCCCAGTCCGTTACGGCGACTGCGTCCAGGCTGATGAAGTCGTCGAGCAGGACCACTGAATCGGCCGACGTGCTGGCCATGCCGTGATCGCTGGTGATGACGAGATTGACCGCATCCAGGAGATCTTGCGCTACGAGCCGCTCTACCAGCTGACCGAGGTATCCGTCGACAGCTGCGATGGCGCGTCGCGTTTCGTCTCCGTGCGGACCCGTCCGATGGCCTGCGCCATCCACATCCTCGAAGTACAAGGAGATCAGGTGCGGGCGTTCTGATGGCGGCCGGGCCAGTGCCTCCATCACCCAGTCCACGCGCGTTAGCCCGGGCACCTCTGAGTCAAACGTCTTGTAGTCATCGGGCCTTATGCCGTGGATTTCCGCCTCGGAGCCGGGCCAGAAATACATCGCGCTCCTTAGACCAGCCTTATGCAGGGTAACCCAGATGGGCTCGGCATCGTCCCACCAGCGCCCGTCAACGACTGCGCTGCGCGTGCCGAGGCTGAAGTACCCCAGTTCCGAATCCCGCATAGTGTTGCTGACGATGCCGTGTCCGTCCGCGTATCGGCCAGTCACCAGCGTATAGTGGTTCGGAAAGGTCTTCGTCGGGAAGATCGACTCCAGATGCGCGGCCCAAACCCCTTCACGCGCCAGTGCATTGAGCGTCGTGGGCTCGAAGCGACTCAGGTAGTCCGGGTGAAAACCGTCCAGGGAGACCAGGATGGTGGTCGCTGCAGGCGGAGTGGAGCGCGGCGAGCTGACGCAGCCGGCGAGCATAGCCACTGCCGCAAGAGCAAAATGCAGCAGGCGCGGCAACAGCGCATAAGGGATTCTTTCGAGGCGGGGGAGCAGCATGCGGTGGTGCGGCAAGCGTGCAGTCTTGGAAGGCCGGGGGCACCTCGGCATGAAGGCGGCCGTCAGGAAGCACGAACGGCCCGCCCAAGATAGGCTGAATTCCGGTAATTATGTACCCAGGTGGTCCCTGCCCATGGTCTTTTCTGGTGGTCCAACCTGGAAGCTTGGCGAACGATATCGCCCGAGATCAGACGCGAAGGAAACGATGTTCCACCCGCCTCGGAAACAGGGCTGCTTATCGCCTTGCTGAGTCTCCGCAAACGAATGCTATCCCCATGAATGCTGCTTCGGGTCGGGTATGTTGCAGATCAGTCAACGCGTACACATAAGCACCACCGATT
Source organism: Rhodothermales bacterium (assembly GCA_951812585.1). Classification (GTDB taxonomy): domain Bacteria; phylum Bacteroidota; class Rhodothermia; order Rhodothermales; family Bin80; genus JAAXGV01. Next base: position 2,844,749 of record OX638318.1, read on the forward strand.
TCTTTGGTTTCCACCGGTGGCTTGCTTGCGGTGAAAGTGTATCGCCGCCTTTACGTACCGGGCTGCATCCGAACGGGCGCTTGGTCAGGCGCACACGGCCTCGGAAACAGCCTGACAGCATGCCTGTTGCACATGCCATGCGGATTGGTACTATTGAACTCGGCCCGCGCCCCTTGATGCTGGCGCCGATGGAAGATGTCTCAGATCCACCGTTTCGCGCGATCTGCAAGCGTTACGGCGCGGATGTGGTGTATACGGAATTCATCTCGTCCGGGGGCCTGGTTTATGATGCAGCGGATTCTGTGATGAAGCTGGACATTCGCGCGGACGAGCGTCCGGTAGGCATCCAGATCTTCGGTGGCAACCTCGGCCAGGTTCAGCAGGCGACCGCCATCGTGGACGCGGCCGGGCCGGACATCATCGACATCAATTTTGGATGCCCCGTCAGGAAGGTGGTATGCAAGGATGGCGGTGCGGGCATCCTGCGCAATCTGCCCAAGATGGAAGCCATCACGCGGGCCGTCGTTGAGATTTCCAGCTGTCCGGTGACGGTTAAGACGCGTCTAGGTTGGGATGATGCCTCGATTGCGATTACAGAGGTGGCCCGCATGCTTGAGGATTGCGGCATAGCGGCCTTGGCGGTGCATGCGCGCACCCGCAAACAGATGTACCGTGGTCACGCGCGTTGGGGCTATCTGAGGGACATCAAAGCCAGTGGGCTGCGCAGTATACCGCTTATTGGCAACGGGGATGCGATGTCGCCGCAGTCTATTGCCCGGATGTTTGATGAGACGGGCGTGGACGGCGTGATGATCGGGCGGGGCGCTATTGGAAACCCGTGGATCTTCAGGGATGCCAAAGCCTTTATGGAGACCGGCGCGGTGCCGCCGCGGCCCTCATGGCGCGAACGTATTGGCGTGGTCGCGGAGCATCTCGAACGCAAGTGCAACTGGCTTGGAGAGCGCCGGGGCGTGGCGGAGATGCGCCGCATGTACGGCGGCTATTTCAAGGGGTTCAGGCACGCCAGTCAGCTCAGGGCTCGCCTGATGAAGGCCACGGTTATGGATGAAGTGCTCGGCATTCTCTGGAGCTCACGGGAAAATGAGCCCGTTTGCATGCCTTCACGCAGGGTTGCCGTGCCGGCGGCGCTTACGCCGGCGTAGTGCACCGATGAGGGCGTAATCCAAGCCGATCAACAGCAGCAGCAACGCGCCCAGTGCCGGGAGTGCCAGCCAGCGTTCAAAGATTACAAGGCCTCCCACAAAGCCTAGCAGGCCGCCCAGGTATTTGATGTAGTTGAACTGCTCGTTGCTCGAGTGCTTGATGAGGTCTTCCAGGCGCTGCTCATCAAATTCCTGCATCCTGCCAAGCAGCATGCTGTATATATCCTGCGTGCCCACAAACTGCTGAACGGCCCCGCTGGCCCACGCCTCCAAACCCGCGGAGTGTGAAGCTACATGATCGGGCAGCGTGTCCAATGCCGCATCCAGCTTGCTCAGCACGATTTCCAGTCCGCTGGGAACCTCTCGGACAATGCGATCAACGGCAGACCGCAGGGGGGCTTGGCCTAACTGCACCACGGCCTTAAGCGCCCGTCCGCCCACCGCGCTGTCGAGATTGTCTGCAATCCGACGCATTGTGAAGTCCGCTATTTCCTGACGGAAGGCCTCAGAGCTTATGGCTTCGTGCACATAGCGGTGGATGACCGATCGTATTTCCTCCCGGAACGCTTCATCCGTCAGGAGCTCGCGCAAGGCGCGCTGCGCCTCAGCAAGGAACTCCTGCACGATGCCGCTGTCATGAATGCCTTTTTGGATCACGTCGGTGCTGATCAGCTCCCGGTTAACCGCGCTGGCGAGCTGCACGACGATGCTGTCGCGCTGCGCCGGGATCACGCCTTGACCAAAGATGGGGTGACGTGTACGTGGTCTGAACAGCATCGTAATCGCTATCCAGTTCGTCAGAAACCCGATCAGGCCGCTAGAGCTGGTCACCAGCAGCAGCCCCTCGAGTGAGAGCACGCCTTCGCCCCATGGCAGAGCCAGGTCGCCCAGGTGCCAGGCCACTGTCTCACCACCTTGCACCATAAAGCGCAGTGCACCGTCCGCATACGCCACAGCGAGCCCGTCAAAGTCCCAGAAGAACGACAGCACAAAGAGAAAGCCCAGCACCCACGGAACGAAGCGGATCAGCAGCCGTGTAGTCGGGGACAGGGTAGGCAGGGCATCTGGGTCTGCCGGTGCCGGCGGCGGAGCAGGCGCGCGGACCGTGTGCAGGTGATGCCTGACGATGCCCCACAGGCCCGCGAGCGTTCCCGGAGCGTCTTCTTCTGCTGGCGCTGCGGGCATCTGTGGCGAGGGCATCAGCTCTACTGCAGCTGCAGCCGCGCGGCGCGGAGCTGCATGCCCGTGATGACGTTGGCGATATGTGTCGACAGCTCCACGCCAAACTCTTCGGCACCCTGCAAGATTTCTTCGCGGCTTACCGCGGCCGCAAAGGCCTTGTCCTTCAGCTTCTTGCGCACGGATTTGACCTTCATGCCTGTCATTTTGGTAGGACGCACATAGGCAACGGCTGTTATGAAGCCGGCCAGCTCATCGCAGGCAAAGAGTGCCTTGGCCATAAGGGACATACGGGGCGTGCCGCTATAGGCAGCATGTCCCAGGATGGCGTCGGTGACCTCCGCCGGATATCCTAGACTCTTCAGTAGCGCTACGCCGACAAACGGATGCTTATCACGGGTGGGGTGCCGCTCGTAGTCTAGATCATGAAGCAGGCCCGTGATTCGCCATAAGGCTACGTCCTGGTCCAGAAGGTTTGCATAGTGTTCCATGGCGGCTTCGACCGCGTACGCATGACGTCGGAGACTGTCCGACTGTGTCCACTCGTGAAAAAGCGTCAGTGCCTCGTCATAGGTTGGCATGGTCAGAATATGTCTACAAGGCGAATGTCCTTCAGGTACTTTCGCGGGTTCTGCTCAAAGTCCTCCAGCAGTCGGCGCAGCGCAGCCGCAGCTTCGGCGGTGCTGTTGTACAGCTGATCATCGGTAGCCAGCTTTCCCAGGGTACCGTGACCGCTGTTGATCCGCTCCAAAAATATATTAAGCGCTGCCGTCGTCCTAGCCAGCCCGGTCAGGTTGTCCTGCAGCTGTGCGATGACCCTGTTGAGTTCTTCCACGGTGGTGGTGAGAGAGTCCGCCGCCAAGGCAGACAGGGCATGAGCGAGCGTGCGCACATCTTCCAGGGTGGCCCCGATCTGGGCCGATTCGGCATTCAGCAAATCCGTAAGGGCGGTCGCCGTAGCGCCTACAGAATGTATGGATTGCCGGAGTTCACCTTCAGGGCTGCTCAGCAGCGCGTCCGTTGCGCTGAATGTGCTGGACGCGCCGGACAGCAGGCTGTCCAGCTGCGCGAGCAGCGCAGGCGCATAGGCCGCCAGGTCAGCCAGCATATCCTCTCGCGGGCTTTCCGGGATGATGTCGCCTGGGGCGTAGTAGGTCGTGTCGGGCGGTCCCAGGATCAGGTCCAGGCGCACATCGCCTACGAAGCCGAAGCCGCCGAGGATCGCCGTCGTGCCGTGTGGCAGGCGTACATCGGTGCTGACGGTGAAACCGACCCAGGCAGCGCCTTCATTGATGCGCACGTCGGTAACAGACCCCACATATACGCCATTGATGCGGACCGCATTGCCCGGTATGATGCCTGCGGCATCCTGGGCCACTGTGATGTAGGAGTGTGTGCCCGCGAACAGTGGCAGATCTCGAAAGAATCGCTGTCCGACGTAAAAGAGCAAGGCTGCCAGGACCAGCGATCCTCCGATCTGAACTTCTCTGCTGTACTTCATAAGGGAAAGCCGTTACGAATAAGCCTGCGCAGGATGGCCGATCGCGTACTCGTTGGCCTTCACGAAGGCGCGCAGCGTCCGGTCTTCGCTGCGGTGCAGTGCGTCGATGTCGCCGACCCAGTGCATGCGTGTTCTGTGGATGAATGCCACGCGGTGTGCAATGCTGAGCACCGAACGCATGTCATGCGTGACCACGATGCTGGTCACATCAAGTTGGTCAGCCAGGCCTTTGATCAGGTTATTGATCGTGGTTGAGGTATGCGGGTCGAGTCCACTGGTCGGTTCGTCGTAGAGGATGTAGCGCGGTTCCAGGGCGACGGCGCGCGCAAGCGCCACGCGCTTGATCATTCCGCCCGAAAGCTCGGAAGGTCGCTTCGTACCCACATCAGACAGGTTAACCAGGTCCAGGCATCGGAGCACGCGATCGCGGACCTGCTGCTCGGTGCTGTCGGTGAAGGTGCGTATCGGAAAGGCTACGTTGTCAAAGGCGCTCATGGAATCAAACAGCGCGCCGCCTTGAAACAGTACGCCAAACTGTCGGCGCACCGTGCGCAGCTCCCTGTAGGAGATGCGCCCAATGTCGATGCCGTCCACCAGAACCCGTCCTTTGTCCGGCTGCAAAAGTCCAATGGCATGCTTCATGAGGACGCTCTTGCCTGATCCGCTGCGCCCAATGATAGCGAGGGTTTCGCCCTCTTGCATTTCGAGGGATACATCGCGCAGCACGGCGCGCCCGTTGAACGACTTGGATATGTTCTCCACGCAGATCATATGCACATTCGGCTGCCTAAAGCAATACCAGTGCCAACACGAGGTCAGACAACAGGATATAGACGCAGCTGATCACCGCGGCCTGCGTGGTACTGCGGCCCACGCCTTCGGCGCCGCCCTCGGTGTAGTATCCCATGTAGCACGATATGGAGGTGATGACAAAGCCAAACACGAAGGACTTGATCAGCCCGAACATGGGCCCAAAGACCAGATAGTTTTCGCGGGCGCCGCGAATAAACTCGCCTGTGCTGACCACATCGGTGGCCACCGCGGCTGCCAGGCCGCCGCCCACGCCGACCAGCACGGCGGTAACGTATAGCACGGGAAACATTATTATACCGGCCATGATCCGTGGTACGATCAGGTAGCCGATGGAGTTAAGTCCCATTGCTTCCAAGGCGTCTATCTGCTCAGTGACGCGCATGGTACCCAGCTCGGCTGCAATGCGGGCACCCACACGTCCTGCGAGGATAAACCCGGTGACGACGGCACCAAGCTCAAGAATCAGGGAGGGCACGACGACTGCGCCGATGACCGACGGTGGGATGAAAGGCGAAACAAGCTGGTATGCGGTCTGCACGGTGGTGACAGCACCGGAGAAGGCGGCGGCGAGTGCCACTATAGGGATGGAGTCGATCCCTACGCGTCCGCACTGGACAATCAGATTCTTGCGGTAGACACTGAAATGGCCGAGTGACGTGAACCCTTTGGACAACAGCAGTGCATATCGCCCAAGGCTGTATAGTGGCCGAATCAGCCGCTGCTCCAATGCAGCCATACTGTGCTTTTATCGTGCCGGGTTCAATGGTTTAGGGTGCCCGTTGTTTCGTGCATCAGGCGGGCGAGCCAGGCGCGGCTCCGTTTGTGATTGCCGCATCCCCACAGTCCGTCATGGCTAGGCCTCCCAAGTAGTCATAAATCAGACTTACACAATGGCCTTCATAACGTTTGGCTTGCCGTTATGGAGGCGCAGCATCAGATCTTGCGTACGCTTCGGACCTCGGAGCCGGCCTTACTGGCAACACTGGGCGCGCTAAGGTGACAATCACCTCAAATCACGGCGAAAACCTGGCTTTCAGGGCCATTTGTGCCCAAATCGGCCCAAAAACGACTAAAAAAGGTGTCAAAATGGGCCTACTGACTGCGCCGCGAGGGTGAGGCTGCGCCCGACTACTATGAAGTTCAGATTAGAATCGCCGCCTTGATCATCATACGTAAATTCCATTACAACAAAAGCCCCATGGGCTTGGCCTCGCTTAGGATCGCCGATCCTGCGAGCAAGATGGAAGCGGGGCGTACTGCCAAGGGGCGAATACCCAGCAATACCGCGAATCCACAGACAGGTCCGACCCCCTGCCCCGAGCATGTCCCGGCACATGGCGTCTATGACAGCCTGCGCCGTCGGGTGTTTCCTGTCTATGTTGGGCGCACGTGCAGAGGAGTTCAGGTCTGAGGAGGAGATTGCTCAGACGTATCAGTTCTCCCGGACAACAAAGTTCTCGCGTGCTGCGCACAGGTACATTATCATTCTGGGACTAATCTTTGTAGGGTTATGGCGTGTGGTGCAGGTTGGCAATCCCACAGCATGCAGGCCCACGCTAGGTGACCGAGACCAAGTCGGAGGGACGAAATGCGTCGGAATACGCCCTAGATCACATCTTTACGTGGCCAACCAACTGCTGAGAGAGCCGTTTGCGCTGCGTGCAAACACGGACTATGGGTTTCAGGGTAGGGTCCACTTTTTTCAACAGCGCTTGATTAAGGGGCATTGTATTGCTTAACATTACAGGCCAGCGTGGTCGTACCGATCTATCCAGCAGAATAACCGGCAGGTTTACAATTGGCTTTTACGTTGTTGGTGTAGGACTTCTTCTCCTCGCGGGGAAGGCTTGGTACGGTGCGACGAAAAGTGCCGCTGCGAGGTGTGCGGGGAGTTTTGCGGTTGCAGCGACGACGAGTAGCGTACAATGGAGGGTTATCTCTTCCGGTCGGCCCTAACTGGGGTCACGCCCGTTGCGGTCAAGTGGCTGAGTCGGTCCGTTATCTTCTTAAGTCGTTGATCTGGAGTAACCGCTGCATTGTGCCCGGCTGCAGTGCTGGCTTTTTCGCGGCTGGTATCTGATGCCGCTCTTCGGTCCACAAAGATATACATGTATAGACGAAACGGACGGAACCGGACGACTCACCGTGCACCGATCCAAGACCGACCAGGAAGGCGCCGGCGCCGTGCTCTACCTCGGCGCGCCCACTATGCAGCGCGTGCAGGCCTGGCTTACCCGTGCAGGCATTGGTGCTGGACCCGTGTTCCGATCGGTCCGCAAGGCCGGCAGCGCTATCGGCCCCCGACTCACCGCCCGTAGCGTATCGCGCATCATCCAGCGTGTCGCCGAGCCGCTGAGTATCACCGGGCGCGTCAGCTCACACTCGTTCCGGGTGGGCTCTGCGCAGTCGCTCGTTAAACGCGGCGCCACACTCACAGAGACACAACTCGCAGGCCGGTGGAAGTCACCACGCATGCCCGCCCACTATGCCCGCGGCCAGCTCGCAGGACGCGGCGCCATGGCCCGGTTGCGCTACGGAGCGTAAATCCGCGTCAGGACGCGCATAGACGCACTGTGCTGCCGCTGTGCACACAACATGGGCTAGTAGCTATCACCCACGTACAGAACGCACACAGCGCCTTGTCAGGGCTATTATGCGCGCAGCGGGAATCTAGGCGCTCTATGCGCCCGCATTTGGTCTGATCTGAAATTCAGAAAATGGTCTGGGCTGTTGTATATTGGCTTATCGTGCCGAGGCCGGATACAAGGGCCGCGGTCTCCATTAACTCACACACCTAGCATGTCATGTAAACGTATTCTACTTATCTCGATGGCAATAGCGTCACTCAGCCTACCAAAGCGGTTGTTTCTCATCGGCATCCTTGCCGTGCTGGGGTACTTTGCTGGCGCGATGCTCAACCCAGTTGTATCGTTTGCCGATGAATCGCATTGCGACAACAACGTGTGCGAAAGGCTCAACCCTGGCCACCCAGATCATTTCTGCCTGCCTGGAAAGGTAGAAATGGAGCAAAATTGCACGGCCTACAAGACGAGCAATCCAGAGGATGGTCCTCATTATCATTGCAAGATCGATTATGACTGTTAGCACCTTGTTGAGAGCACAGGCAGGGGAAAGTAAAGCCATACCTGGTCGTTGGCGCACGGCACTGCTGGTAGTGGTCCTGAGCATTGCAGCCTGTTGGGGGGGGGGCGATAGGAGTGTTACGTTTCACCCGACCGACGACAAGATTCCGGTAATCACTGATCCCAAGTTCGTGCTTCACGAGCAGGGGACCGCAGCGCCATGGGTGGACTTCACCGCCATGCAGAGGCAAGTCATCGGAGTTGAGGAAGGAGCTCATCATGAAATGATTGGCTTGCTAGCAGACTTGGCTATCGTCCCTGGAACACTTATAGTGTATGCGGACTTCCTGCACCAGGAAGTCCGCACTTACGACCGCCGAGGCAACTTCGTGGGAATTATTGGAACAGATGGCCAAGGGCCGGGAGAATTCACCCGACCCAGGAAGGTAGAGATTGCTGATGACGGGGAGCTGATCATTGTAGGGGATCTGGAATCCCGGATTCAACTGTTCCGGCGCCAAGACTCAACCTATGTGCTACAGCACTCCTTCCGGGTATCGACACCTTTCGGGGGTATCTGTGTGATGGATAGGCATTTATACACAATTGGTTACTCGGGAGATTTGGACGGGGTCATTCACAAATACACCCTTGAGGGGGCGTATGTGACCTCGTTTGGAGCGCCCTACAAGACATCTACGTGGGGAGTGGCAGACTGGATTTCGGGCCGTGGAAGTCTGCAGTGCAATAAGAAGCATCGCGTAATCGCTTATACCAATCCATATTTTCCCATTCTTACCGGATACTCGGAAAGTGGAGACATGGTCTGGCGTGTCAAGTTTCCCGATGCCAGACTTGTGCGGGTCCAGGTGTCCAAGACAGCCAACGGAGCGCCTTCCGTCACAGAGGCAACTCATGAGATAGGCGATTCAAGAAGTTTCCAGGTCCTCTCGTCCGCAGAATCGGATGCACTCATTGTGAAGTATTACACCTACGATATTAACAAGACAAGCAAGTGGCATTTGTTTCGCGTGGATGCGTCATCTGGGGAAGGCGCGTATCTGGGTTGGCATGCGGGGTGGCATGCTAACGTTAAACTGCCAGTCCTGACTGCACTGGATGCGGAGCGCCTATATGCGCAGGTGATTGAGCCGTACCCTCAGATTGGAATCTATCAGCGGCAGGACCAATGACGCTTACATCGACGCTCCGACGCAGGCATGGCTGGTTCTTAGCCACCGTTTTTATCATGGTTTCCTGCTTCGGCCTTGGCATGATTGACATTCTGCCGACTCCCTCGGTGGAAATCCACTGGCCTGAGAGCGCTGCCGCGAACGCAGACCGTTACATACCTTCCTACACTCTCCAGCAAGGGCAGGAAGTCATGTTGGTGTATATCGGATCATCGTCATGTGGAGTCGGTGTATCTGTAGATTGGGATACAGACCCATGAACCATCATTTAGATTTGCGGCGATTCCTTGTCGCGCTGGCTTTAGTGCCTTGCATCCTGGCCCCGGCCTCGGCCCAGGAGCTGTCCTTCACGCTCGTAGAGCAGTTGGTCTTAGGGGATGACGAGGAGGCGCCCGCCGAATACCTCCTCACTTTTCCCGAGCGGGTCCGGACGGACTCGAAGGGCCGGATCTATGTGAAGGATCGAAGGCGGGCGGACGTTCGCGTATTCGATGCAAGCGGGCAGTACGTCACCACGATCGGAAGCAGAGGCGAAGGCCCGGGGGAAATGCAGCGCATCGCAGGTATACACGTTGATGGCCAGGATCGGCTGACGGTGTCCGATCAAATGCTCGCACGGTTCACGATCTTCACGGATCTTGGCAATAGCCACGAAACAAAAGCCTTCGAGGTAGAGCGGACCATCTATCCAAGTCCAATCCTATCACTTGGAGATTCCTTTGTACTCAAGTACATGGAATTTATAGACGATCCTGCTGGGAAACGCTCGGTGCTGCATCTGCACGACACCGAGTTGAACTGGCTCGGGTCGTTTGCGCAGCTGGGGAACCTGTTTAACCTTGACATACCCTTCCAGAGGCATCGGTCCCGTAGCCGAGATGGATTAAAGGTCGCAACGAACGGGTCGGATACGGTAGTCTTGGCCCATCGGGTTTACGGTGGATACGTCTACCGATACACACGCTCGAATGACACCTGGGTAATGGACAAGCTGAAAGGCGGACCAGCTCCCGAAAGACCATATATCCTCGTTAGCGAGCGCGACTTTGAGGCGAACCTGGATTATCGCAGATCGGCTATTTTGGGTTCATCACCGGAGGGGATCTTCCGTGCGAAAATCTTGAACTGGAGTCTGGGCGTCGTAATTCTGGCCAATGGCGAGATTGTCCACTTTACGAAGCAGACCCCGCTCGGTGACACTGGATATACCAGCGCGGAAATGTTCAGCCAAGACGGCACCCTTGTGGGGTATGGGCCGCTGCAGTTAGATGATCCCGAGTTGGATGGCAACAAGAGGGTCAAGATCTCCATTTCCATCCTGTGGCAAGATGCGGCAGGCCGCATCTACCTTCGGCGGGAAAATGAAAGTGGCTTCTATGTTCTCAGTGTTGCCGAGCTAGTGGTCCGCCCGTTATGAACCGTGCGGAGTACGAAGTACACGAAGGGCACGGATGCAGGCGGCCAGGCCCTCCAGGAAGAGCTCCTGGCACAGGAGGGTGCCGTCAGTCTCGCACCGCACCAGCAGGGCCTGCTCATCGAACTGGGGACGCAGCACGCTGGCCACTGCGGACGTGCCGCCACCATGCGGCAACAGGGAATCAGGCATAGCCACAGTATGTACGACGCCCTGGCAAGTGAGCCGGCACTGTAAGGATTAGCCCGACCCAAGGCGGTGCAGGCTCTCGCACGCGTCCGCGTGCGAGCGCCAATAACTCCATTTTGCGCGGCTGGATAGTGCCTTTTTTTATGGCTGTTCAGAATGAACGGCACGGCCCATCGCGTGGGGTAGCCGGGTCATTTTTTGGGTCCTCGGCGGCGGATCGATCGTCGGTGCTGCCTTGCCGACGCTGCTTGCTGAAGAGTTGACACGGTGTGCATCCCGCCAGCAGGAGTTCCGGGCTCGGCGTGGTCCCTGCCAGGCGGCGGATGTCGTGATCCGCTACGAAGCGGCGATCGGCAGCCACGAACCGCGTTTCAGGGTTGTTTCGGCGATAGGTTTCCGCCGTGGTCGGATCAGCGTCTATTCCGGCCATCACACCCCACCTGGCCCGGCGCAATCCTCGCGTCAGTCCCTTGCGCCGCAAAACAGGTCGCGTACCTTCATGTTTGACATTATCGGAAATCATTTAGGTCCCGAAACACGGACATGAACGAGGGGCAGGACACCCTGCACGCCGCCTGACATCACCGCGCATAAACAAGGGTGGAACCTGCCTCAGAATCGCCGCAAATGGCGCTCGATTACATTCAGGTACGGTCAGGGGCGATTCCGGAGACCTTTTCCTGATTACCTGGCGGAAACTGGAGCCGTCGGTGCACGCTTTAGGCGGCAATAACAAGTGGGTGTTCATGGCTGGGTTGGGTTAGTGACCGGGGATGTTCAATTATCTCTCCCCGCTGGTCACATCAAGTTGGTCAGCCAGGCCTTTGATCAGGTTATTGATCGTGGTTGAGGTATGCGGGTCGAGTCCACTGGTCGGTTCGTCGTAGAGGATGTAGCGCGGTTCCAGGGCGACGGCGCGCGCAAGCGCCACGCGCTTGATCATTCCGCCCGAAAGCTCGGAAGGTCGCTTCGTACCCACATCAGACAGGTTAACCAGGTCCAGGCATCGGAGCACGCGATCGCGGACCTGCTGCCACGAAGGACTTGATCAGCCCGAACATGGGCCCAAAGACCAGATAGTTTTCGCGGGCGCCGCGAATAAACTCGCCTGTGCTGACCACATCGGTGGCCACCGCGGCTGCCAGGCCGCCGCCCACGCCGACCAGCACGGCGGTAACGTATAGCACGGGAAACATTATTATACCGGCCATGATCCGTGGTACGATCAGGTAGCCGATGGAGTTAAGTCCCATTGCTTCCAAGGCGTCTATCTGCTCAGTGACGCGCATGGTACCCAGCTCGGCTGCAATGCGGGCACCCACACGTCCTGCGAGGATAAACCCGGTGACGATGGCACCAAGCTCAAGAATCAGCGAGGGCACGACGACCGCGCCGATGACCGACGGTGGGATGAAAGGCGAAACAAGCTGGTATGCGGTCTGCACGGTGGTGACAGCACCGGAGAAGGCGGCGGCGAGTGCCACTATAGGGATGGAGTCGATCCCTACGCGTCCGCACTGGACAATCAGATTCTTGCGGTAGACACTGAAATGGCCGAGTGACGTGAACCCTTTGGACAACAGCAGTGCATATCGCCCAAGGCTGTATAGTGGCCGAATCAGCCGCTGCTCCAATGCAGCCATACTGTGCTTTTATCGTGCCGGGTTCAATGGTTTAGGGTGCCCGTTGTTTCGTGCATCAGGCGGGCGAGCCAGGCGCGGCTCCGTTTGTGATTGCCGCATCCCCACAGTCCGTCATGGCTAGGCCTCCCAAGTAGTCATAAATCAGACTTACACAATGGCCTTCATAACGTTTGGCTTGCCGTTATGGAGGCGCAGCATCAGATCTTGCGTACGCTTCGGACCTCGGAGCCGGCCTTACTGGCAACACTGGGCGCGCTAAGGTGACAATCACCTCAAATCACGGCGAAAACCTGGCTTTCAGGGCCATTTGTGCCCAAATCGGCCCAAAAACGACTAAAAAAGGTGTCAAAATGGGCCTACTGACTGCGCCGCGAGGGTGAGGCTGCGCCCGACTACTATGAAGTTCAGATTAGAATCGCCGCCTTGATCATCATACGTAAATTCCATTACAACAAAAGCCCCATGGGCTTGGCCTCGCTTAGGATCGCCGATCCTGCGAGCAAGATGGAAGCGGGGCGTACTGCCAAGGGGCGAATACCCAGCAATACCGCGAATCCACAGACAGGTCCGACCCCCTGCCCCGAGCATGTCCCGGCACATGGCGTCTATGACAGCCTGCGCCGTCGGGTGTTTCCTGTCTATGTTGGGCGCACGTGCAGAGGAGTTCAGGTCTGAGGAGGAGATTGCTCAGACGTATCAGTTCTCCCGGACAACAAAGTTCTCGCGTGCTGCGCACAGGTACATTATCATTCTGGGACTAATCTTTGTAGGGTTATGGCGTGTGGTGCAGGTTGGCAATCCCACAGCATGCAGGCCCACGCTAGGTGACCGAGACCAAGTCGGAGGGACGAAATGCGTCGGAATACGCCCTAGATCACATCTTTACGTGGCCAACCAACTGCTGAGAGAGCCGTTTGTGCTGCGTGCAAACACGGACTATGGGTTTCAGGGTAGGGTCCATTTTTTTTTCAACAGGACTTGATTAAGGGGCATTGTATTGCTTAACATTACAGGCCAGCGTGGTCGTACCGATCTATCCAGCAGAATAACCGACAGGTTTACAATTGGCTTTTACGTTGTTGGTGTAGGACTTCTTCTCCTCGCGGGGAAGGTTTGGTACGGTGCGACGAAAAGTGCCGCTGCGAGGTGCGCGGGGAGCTTTGCGGTTGCAGCGACGACGAGTAGCGTACAATGGAGGGTTACCTCTTCCGGTCGGCCCTAACTGGGGTCACGCCCGTTGCGGTCAAGTGGCTGAGCCGGTCCGTTATCTTCTTAAGTCGTTGATCTGGAGCAACCGCTGCATCGTGCCCGGCTGCAGTGCTGGCTTTTTCGCGGCTGGTATCTGATGCCGCTCTTCGGTCCACAAAGATATACATGTATACATGAACCATCATTTAGATTTGCGGCGATTCCTTGTCGCGCTGGCTTTAGTGCCTTGCATCCTGGCCCCGGCCTCGGCCCAGGAGCTGTCCTTCACGCTCGTAGAGCAGTTGGTCTTAGGGGATGACGAGGAGGCGCCCGCCGAATACCTCCTCACTTTTCCCGAGCGGGTCCGGACGGACTCGAAGGGCCGGATCTATGTGAAGGATCGAAGGCGGGCGGACGTTCGCGTATTCGATGCAAGTGGGCAGTACGTCACCACGATCGGAAGCAGAGGCGAAGGCCCGGGGGAAATGCAGCGCATTGACGGTATACACGTTGATGGCCAGGATCGGCTGATCGTGTCCGATCAAATGCTCGCACGGTTCACGATCTTCACGGATCTTGGCAATAGCCACGAAACAAAAGCCTTCGAGGTAGAGCGGACCATCTATCCAAGTCCAATCCTATCACTTGGAGATTCCTTTGTACTCAAGTACATGGAATTTATAGACGATCCTGCTGGGAAACGCTCGGTGCTGCATCTGCACGACACCGAGTTGAACTGGCTCGGGTCGTTTGCGCAGCTGGGGAACCTGTTTAACCTTGACATACCCTTCCAGAGGCATCGGTCCCGTAGCCGAGATGGATTAAAGGTCGCAACGAACGGGTCGGATACGGTAGTCTTGGCCCATCGGGTTTACGGTGGATACGTCTACCGATACACACGCTCGAATGACACCTGGGTAATGGACAAGCTGAAAGGCGGACCAGCTCCCGAAAGACCATATATCCTCGTTAGCGAGCGCGACTTTGAGGCGAACCTGGATTATCGCAGATCGGCTATTTTGGGTTCATCACCGGAGGGGATCTTCCGTGCGAAAATCTTGAACTGGAGTCTGGGCGTCGTAATTCTGGCCAATGGCGAGATTGTCCACTTTACGAAGCAGACCCCGCTCGGTGACACTGGATATACCAGCGCGGAAATGTTCAGCCAAGACGGCACCCTTGTGGGGTATGGGCCGCTGCAGTTAGATGATCCCGAGTTGGATGGCAACAAGAGGGTCAAGATCTCCATTTCCATCCTGTGGCAAGATGCGGCAGGCCGCATCTACCTTCGGCGGGAAAATGAAAGTGGCTTCTATGTTCTCAGTGTTGCCGAGCTAGTGGTCCGCCCGTTATGAACCGTGCGGAGTACGAAGTACACGAAGGGCACGGATGCAGGCGGCCAGGCCCTCCAGGAAGAGCTCCTGGCACAGGAGGGTGCCGTCAGTCTCGCACCGCACCAGCAGGGCCTGCTCATCGAACTGGGGACGCAGCACGCTGGCCACTGCGGACGTGCCGCCACCATGCGGCAACAGGGAATCAGGCATAGCCACAGTATGTACGACGCCCTGGCAAGTGAGCCGGCACTGTAAGGATTAGCCCGACCCAAGGCGGTGCAGGCTCTCGCACGCGTCCGCGTGCGAGCGCCAATAACTCCATTTTGCGCGGCTGGATAGTGCCTTTTTTTATGGCTGTTCAGAATGAACGGCACGGCCCATCGCGTGGGGTAGCCGGGTCATTTTTTGGGTCCTCGGCGGCGGATCGATCGTCGGTGCTGCCTTGCCGACGCTGCTTGCTGAAGAGTTGACACGGTGTGCATCCCGCCAGCAGGAGTTCCGGGCTCGGCGTGGTCCCTGCCAGGCGGCGGATGTCGTGATCCGCTACGAAGCGGCGATCGGCAGCCACGAACCGCGTTTCAGGGTTGTTTCGGCGATAGGTTTCCGCCGTGGTCGGATCAGCGTCTATTCCGGCCATCACACCCCACCTGGCCCGGCGCAATCCTCGCGTCAGTCCCTTGCGCCGCAAAACAGGTCGCGTACCTTCATGTTTGACATTATCGGAAATCATTTAGGTCCCGAAACACGGACATGAACGAGGGGCAGGACACCCTGCACGCCGCCTGACATCACCGCGCATAAACAAGGGTGGAACCTGCCTCAGAATCGCCGCAAATGGCGCTCGATTACATTCAGGTACGGTCAGGGGCGATTCCGGAGACCTTTTCCTGATTACCTGGCGGAAACTGGAGCCGTCGGTGCACGCTTTAGGCGGCAATAACAAGTGGGTGTTCATGGCTGGGTTGGGTTAGTGACCGGGGATGTTCAATTATCTCTCCCCGCTGGTCACATCAAGTTGGTCAGCCAGGCCTTTGATCAGGTTATTGATCGTGGTTGAGGTATGCGGGTCGAGTCCACTGGTCGGTTCGTCGTAGAGGATGTAGCGCGGTTCCAGGGCGACGGCGCGCGCAAGCGCCACGCGCTTGATCATTCCGCCCGAAAGCTCGGAAGGTCGCTTCGTACCCACATCAGACAGGTTAACCAGGTCCAGGCATCGGAGCACGCGATCGCGGACCTGCTGCCACGAAGGACTTGATCAGCCCGAACATGGGCCCAAAGACCAGATAGTTTTCGCGGGCGCCGCGAATAAACTCGCCTGTGCTGACCACATCGGTGGCCACCGCGGCTGCCAGGCCGCCGCCCACGCCGACCAGCACGGCGGTAACGTATAGCACGGGAAACATTATTATACCGGCCATGATCCGTGGTACGATCAGGTAGCCGATGGAGTTAAGTCCCATTGCTTCCAAGGCGTCTATCTGCTCAGTGACGCGCATGGTACCCAGCTCGGCTGCAATGCGGGCACCCACACGTCCTGCGAGGATAAACCCGGTGACGATGGCACCAAGCTCAAGAATCAGCGAGGGCACGACGACCGCGCCGATGACCGACGGTGGGATGAAAGGCGAAACAAGCTGGTATGCGGTCTGCACGGTGGTGACAGCACCGGAGAAGGCGGCGGCGAGTGCCACTATAGGGATGGAGTCGATCCCTACGCGTCCGCACTGGACAATCAGATTCTTGCGGTAGACACTGAAATGGCCGAGTGACGTGAACCCTTTGGACAACAGCAGTGCATATCGCCCAAGGCTGTATAGTGGCCGAATCAGCCGCTGCTCCAATGCAGCCATACTGTGCTTTTATCGTGCCGGGTTCAATGGTTTAGGGTGCCCGTTATTTCGTGCATCAGGCGGGCGAGCCAGGCGCGGCTCCGTTTGTGATTGCCGCATTCCCACAGTCCGTCATGGCTAGGCCGCGCCTGTAGTCATAAATCAGACTTAACAATGGCCTTCATAACGTTTGGCTTGCCGTTATGGAGGCGCAGCATCAGATCTTGCGTACGCTTCGGACCTCGGAGCCGGCCTTACTGGCAACACTGGGCGCGCTAAGGTGACAATCACCTCAAATCACGGCGAAAACCCGGCTTTCAGGGCCATTTGTGCCCAAATCGGCCCAAAAACGACTAAAAAAGGTGTCAAAATGGGCCTACTGACTGCGCCGCGAGGGTGAGGCTGCGCCCGACTACTATGAAGTTCAGATTAGAATCGCCGCCTTGATCATCATACGTAAATTCCATTACAACAAAAGCCCCATGGGCTTGGCCTCGCTTAGGATCGCCGATCCTGCGAGCAAGATGGAAGCGGGGCGTACTGCCAAGGGGCGAATACCCCAGCAATACCGCGAATCCACAGACAGGTCCGACCCCCCTGCCCCGAGCATGTCCCGGCACATGGCGTCTATGACAGCCTGCGCCGTCGGGTGTTTCCTGTCTATGTTGGGCGCACGTGCAGAGGAGTTCAGGTCTGAGGAGGAGATTGCTCAGACGTATCAGTTCTCCCGGACAACAAAGTTCTCGCGTGCTGCGCACAGGTACATTATCATTCTGGGACTAATCTTTGTAGGGTTATGGCGTGTGGTGCAGGTTGGCAATCCCACAGCATGCAGGCCCACGCTAGGTGACCGAGACCAAGTCGGAGGGACGAAATGCGTCGGAATACGCCCTAGATCACATCTTTACGTGGCCAACCAACTGCTGAGAGAGCCGTTTGTGCTGCGTGCAAACACGGACTATGGGTTTCAGGGTAGGGTCCATTTTTTTTTCAACAGGACTTGATTAAGGGGCATTGTATTGCTTAACATTACAGGCCAGCGTGGTCGTACCGATCTATCCAGCAGAATAACCGACAGGTTTACAATTGGCTTTTACGTTGTTGGTGTAGGACTTCTTCTCCTCGCGGGGAAGGTTTGGTACGGTGCGACGAAAAGTGCCGCTGCGAGGTGCGCGGGGAGCTTTGCGGTTGCAGCGACGACGAGTAGCGTACAATGGAGGGTTACCTCTTCCGGTCGGCCCTAACTGGGGTCACGCCCGTTGCGGTCAAGTGGCTGAGCCGGTCCGTTATCTTCTTAAGTCGTTGATCTGGAGCAACCGCTGCATCGTGCCCGGCTGCAGTGCTGGCTTTTTCGCGGCTGGTATCTGATGCCGCTCTTCGGTCCACAAAGATATACATGTATACATGAACCATCATTTAGATTTGCGGCGATTCCTTGTCGCGCTGGCTTTAGTGCCTTGCATCCTGGCCCCGGCCTCGGCCCAGGAGCTGTCCTTCACGCTCGTAGAGCAGTTGGTCTTAGGGGATGACGAGGAGGCGCCCGCCGAATACCTCCTCACTTTTCCCGAGCGGGTCCGGACGGACTCGAAGGGCCGGATCTATGTGAAGGATCGAAGGCGGGCGGACGTTCGCGTATTCGATGCAAGTGGGCAGTACGTCACCACGATCGGAAGCAGAGGCGAAGGCCCGGGGGAAATGCAGCGCATTGACGGTATACACGTTGATGGCCAGGATCGGCTGATCGTGTCCGATCAAATGCTCGCACGGTTCACGATCTTCACGGATCTTGGCAATAGCCACGAAACAAAAGCCTTCGAGGTAGAGCGGACCATCTATCCAAGTCCAATCCTATCACTTGGAGATTCCTTTGTACTCAAGTACATGGAATTTATAGACGATCCTGCTGGGAAACGCTCGGTGCTGCATCTGCACGACACCGAGTTGAACTGGCTCGGGTCGTTTGCGCAGCTGGGGAACCTGTTTAACCTTGACATACCCTTCCAGAGGCATCGGTCCCGTAGCCGAGATGGATTAAAGGTCGCAACGAACGGGTCGGATACGGTAGTCTTGGCCCATCGGGTTTACGGTGGATACGTCTACCGATACACACGCTCGAATGACACCTGGGTAATGGACAAGCTGAAAGGCGGACCAGCTCCCGAAAGACCATATATCCTCGTTAGCGAGCGCGACTTTGAGGCGAACCTGGATTATCGCAGATCGGCTATTTTGGGTTCATCACCGGAGGGGATCTTCCGTGCGAAAATCTTGAACTGGAGTCTGGGCGTCGTAATTCTGGCCAATGGCGAGATTGTCCACTTTACGAAGCAGACCCCGCTCGGTGACACTGGATATACCAGCGCGGAAATGTTCAGCCAAGACGGCACCCTTGTGGGGTATGGGCCGCTGCAGTTAGATGATCCCGAGTTGGATGGCAACAAGAGGGTCAAGATCTCCATTTCCATCCTGTGGCAAGATGCGGCAGGCCGCATCTACCTTCGGCGGGAAAATGAAAGTGGCTTCTATGTTCTCAGTGTTGCCGAGCTAGTGGTCCGCCCGTTATGAACCGTGCGGAGTACGAAGTACACGAAGGGCACGGATGCAGGCGGCCAGGCCCTCCAGGAAGAGCTCCTGGCACAGGAGGGTGCCGTCAGTCTCGCACCGCACCAGCAGGGCCTGCTCATCGAACTGGGGACGCAGCACGCTGGCCACTGCGGACGTGCCGCCACCATGCGGCAACAGGGAATCAGGCATAGCCACAGTATGTACGACGCCCTGGCAAGTGAGCCGGCACTGTAAGGATTAGCCCGACCCAAGGCGGTGCAGGCTCTCGCACGCGTCCGCGTGCGAGCGCCAATAACTCCATTTTGCGCGGCTGGATAGTGCCTTTTTTTATGGCTGTTCAGAATGAACGGCACGGCCCATCGCGTGGGGTAGCCGGGTCATTTTTTGGGTCCTCGGCGGCGGATCGATCGTCGGTGCTGCCTTGCCGACGCTGCTTGCTGAAGAGTTGACACGGTGTGCATCCCGCCAGCAGGAGTTCCGGGCTCGGCGTGGTCCCTGCCAGGCGGCGGATGTCGTGATCCGCTACGAAGCGGCGATCGGCAGCCACGAACCGCGTTTCAGGGTTGTTTCGGCGATAGGTTTCCGCCGTGGTCGGATCAGCGTCTATTCCGGCCATCACACCCCACCTGGCCCGGCGCAATCCTCGCGTCAGTCCCTTGCGCCGCAAAACAGGTCGCGTACCTTCATGTTTGACATTATCGGAAATCATTTAGGTCCCGAAACACGGACATGAACGAGGGGCAGGACACCCTGCACGCCGCCTGACATCACCGCGCATAAACAAGGGTGGAACCTGCCTCAGAATCGCCGCAAATGGCGCTCGATTACATTCAGGTACGGTCAGGGGCGATTCCGGAGACCTTTTCCTGATTACCTGGCGGAAACTGGAGCCGTCGGTGCACGCTTTAGGCGGCAATAACAAGTGGGTGTTCATGGCTGGGTTGGGTTAGTGACCGGGGATGTTCAATTATCTCTCCCCGCTGGTCACATCAAGTTGGTCAGCCAGGCCTTTGATCAGGTTATTGATCGTGGTTGAGGTATGCGGGTCGAGTCCACTGGTCGGTTCGTCGTAGAGGATGTAGCGCGGTTCCAGGGCGACGGCGCGCGCAAGCGCCACGCGCTTGATCATTCCGCCCGAAAGCTCGGAAGGTCGCTTCGTACCCACATCAGACAGGTTAACCAGGTCCAGGCATCGGAGCACGCGATCGCGGACCTGCTGCTCGGTGCTGTCGGTGAAGGTGCGTATCGGAAAGGCTACGTTGTCAAAGGCGCTCATGGAATCAAACAGCGCGCCGCCTTGAAACAGTACGCCAAACTGTCGGCGCACCGTGCGCAGCTCCCTGTAGGAGATGCGCCCAATGTCGATGCCGTCCACCAGAACCCGTCCTTTGTCCGGCTGCAAAAGTCCAATGGCATGCTTCATGAGGACGCTCTTGCCTGATCCGCTGCGCCCAATGATAGCGAGGGTTTCGCCCTCTTGCATTTCGAGGGATACATCGCGCAGCACGGCGCGCCCGTTGAACGACTTGGATATGTTCTCCACGCAGATCATATGCACATTCGGCTGCCTAAAGCAATACCAGTGCCAACACGAGGTCAGACAACAGGATATAGACGCAGCTGATCACCGCGGCCTGCGTGGTACTGCGGCCCACGCCTTCGGCGCCGCCCTCGGTGTAGTATCCCATGTAGCACGATATGGAGGTGATGACAAAGCCAAACACGAAGGACTTGATCAGCCCGAACATGGGCCCAAAGACCAGATAGTTTTCGCGGGCGCCGCGAATAAACTCGCCTGTGCTGACCACATCGGTGGCCACCGCGGCTGCCAGGCCGCCGCCCACGCCGACCAGCACGGCGGTAACGTATAGCACGGGAAACATTATTATACCGGCCATGATCCGTGGTACGATCAGGTAGCCGATGGAGTTAAGTCCCATTGCTTCCAAGGCGTCTATCTGCTCAGTGACGCGCATGGTACCCAGCTCGGCTGCAATGCGGGCACCCACACGTCCTGCGAGGATAAACCCGGTGACGATGGCACCAAGCTCAAGAATCAGGGAGGGCACGACGACCGCGCCGATGACCGACGGTGGGATGAAAGGCGAAACAAGCTGGTATGCGGTCTGCACGGTGGTGACAGCACCGGAGAAGGCGGCGGCGAGTGCCACTATAGGGATGGAGTCGATCCCTACGCGTCCGCACTGGACAATCAGATTCTTGCGGTAGACACTGAAATGGCCGAGTGACGTGAACCCTTTGGACAACAGCAGTGCATATCGCCCAAGGCTGTATAGTGGCCGAATCAGCCGCTGCTCCAATGCAGCCATACTGTGCTTTTATCGTGCCGGGTTCAATGGTTTAGGGTGCCCGTTATTTCGTGCATCAGGCGGGCGAGCCAGGCGCGGCTCCGTTTGTGATTGCCGCATTCCCACAGTCCGTCATGGCTAGGCCGCGCACACGCCATATCTGCCAGGAATGCGGCTACGGGTCGGCGCGGTGGCTTGGCAAGTGCCCCTCCTGCGGATTTTGGGATACGTTCGTGGAGGAGAAAGAGATCGGATTCGGCCCGGAGCGACCGAAACGCCACATGGCGCCACGCCCGATGAGTGCGGTCGCTATTGACGAAGAGCCACGGATCAGGACCGGCGTCAGGGAGCTGGATCGCATTATGGGCGATGGCATCATGCGCGGATCCACAACGCTCGTAGCGGGCGATCCCGGTATAGGCAAGAGTACACTCATGACGGAGCTTGGCCGGCATCTTTTGGCGTGTACTGTGCTGTATGTGACGGGAGAAGAGTCAGCCAGGCAGGTGAAGTTGCGTGCCGAAAGGCTCAATGCCGCTACGGACAACGTGCTGCTTTTTGCCGAGACCAACCTGGAAGCCATCCTCCGTGCCATTAAGGACACGGCCCCTGACATTGTCATCGTCGACTCGATTCAGACCATCTACAGTGACGAGGTGCAAAGCGCGCCGGGCAGTGTCAGCCAGATTCGGCATTGTGCAGCTGCCCTCATGCATGTGACCAAGGACATCAGCGCGTCAGCGTTTTTGGTGGGGCATGTAACTAAGACCGGTGTCATTGCGGGGCCGCGCGTACTGGAGCACATGATGGATACAGTGCTCTACTTTGAGGGCGATCGGCACCACGGCTATCGGGTGCTCCGCGCCGTAAAGAATCGTTTTGGCTCGACGAACGAGATTGGCATCTTTGAGATGCATGCCACGGGCATGCGTGAGGTGGCCAACCCCAGCGAGGTTTTTCTTGCTGAGCGCCGCGCGGGCCACAGTGGATCGACGGTGGTGTGCAGCGTTGAAGGGACGCGCCCGCTCTTGGTGGAAGTGCAGGCGTTGGCCACGCGCGCTTCGTATGGCACGCCGCAGCGGATGGCGAACGGATTTGACCAGAAGCGGTTGCAGTTTCTGTTGGCGGTTCTGGAAAAGCGGCAGGGGCTGAGTCTTGCGGATCAGGATGTATTTGTGAACGTGGCGGGCGGCGTACGCCTGGGCGAGCCCGCTGCAGATCTGGGTGTAGCGGTGGCGGTGGCTTCTTCGCTCTACGATGTACCGGCCGATGGCTTGGGACTGCTGGTAGGGGAGGTAGGTCTCAGCGGCGAAGTGCGCGGTGTAGGCAAGCTCGAGCTGCGGCTCGGCGAGTCGGCCAAGCTGGGATTTGCGCGCGCCATCGTTCCAAAGTCCAGCCTGCAAGGCCTTACGGCAACCGCTGGCATGGAGGTTACGGGCGTCGAGACGGTTGCTGAGGTGCTGGACCTATTGGTTTAGCTGTACTCGGGGCCAAGAGCGGCACCAGGGTCTTATCTGCACTGCGCAATAAGGCGGTACCATTTTACGTTCTAGCTGCTGATGACACGGGGCATCCACACGAACCTCTCCGAGGCGGAGCTGATCCAGCGCTATCTGAAGGGGGATCAGGCGGCCTTTGCGCTTTTGGTTCACCGTCACAAGGATCGCGTGTTTGGGTTTTTGCTTGGCATTGTGCGTGACCGGGAGGTGGCCAACGACTTGTTTCAGGAGACCTGGTTGAAGGTGATCAATGCATTGAACTGTCGGCGCGGTTCGTACGAGCACAGCGGCCGCTTTGTGTACTGGGTGATCCGCATCGCGCGCAACGCGGCGTTGGATCATTTTCGCCGGCAGGGCCGCTGGCAGGACAGCAGGTCCGACGATACCTACTGGGATCGATTGCCGGACGACGCGCCCCTGCCCGATACGACGCTGTCCATGAATGAAGACCTGGTCTGCCTGGAGCGGAGCATCGCGGGATTGCCGGCGGCGCAGCGCGAAGTGGTGCTCTTGCGACAGGAAGGGCTTACGTTCCGCGAGATTGCGGAGCTCACAGATGTTTCTATCAACACGGCGCTAGGCCGTATGCGGTACGCCCTTATCAACCTGCGAAAGGCGATGCAGGCTGCGGGCCACATGCCCAGACAAATGCCTGTGCCTGCCTGACACACAGCCGATATGGACAAGAATCTGCTACTGCTCTTACATCTTTACGACGAGGCAGACGATTCTGCCGGGCTTGAAAAGCTCTTGCAGGACGAGGCGCTCCGCGCGGAATACGAGGTACTCCGCGAGGCCAAGGACGCGATAGC
The DNA here is from genome assembly GCA_951812585.1 of Rhodothermales bacterium. Classification (GTDB taxonomy): domain Bacteria; phylum Bacteroidota; class Rhodothermia; order Rhodothermales; family Bin80; genus JAAXGV01. The sequence continues at coordinate 2,868,463 of OX638318.1, forward strand.
GGCCAACCGCTCGCTGCGCAGCGCCCGGATGCAGCCTGATCCCGGCGTGGTATCGGATGTCATCCGGGCGGGCATGGCGCAGCGCCGGCCGCGCTTGACATTGCTGCGGTTCGGATTGACCAGGGCGCGTAGCGTGACACCGCGGGTCCGCCGCATCGCGGGATGGTCATCGCTGGCAATGGCCGCTGTGGTGGCCGGCATCCTGGTCTGGTCGCAGGGCGGTGCGCAAGATCCGGTGCAGCAAGCAGCTACGGAACCGGGCACCGTGCAGTCTGCAGCACCCACGCGTGATCTGCTTCGCTGGGACGATACCGAGCCGCTGGTGAATGTGCATAGCCACATTGAGGTACTGCAGGCTCGCAGCGCACTGGATCAGTGGGACAAGCCTGAGCTGCTCAGCTTGGATTCGCTTCCGGCTGATTGGGCGTCGCCGGGGAGATTCACGCCTGCAAGCACAAGGCGCTAATTACTAATGTAACGATCGACGTTAAAGCCATGAAACATCTTCATGCAACCGTGACCTGGTGTCTGGCCATCGTGATGGCAGCGGCGGCGTGCCTGGCCGCGCAGCATGCCGCCGGGCAAGAAGCCCAGAGCCTGTCGCTTATAATCAGGGATAACGTGGTCCGTATCAACGGCCGGGAGATCCCAAAAGACGACTTACCAGCCGCTTTGGAGGTTCGCGGTGTTGATGTGCACTATACGTTTAACTCATCTGATCAGAACGAGCATCCGCTAATCAGTCTTAACGGCGTGTTGTTTGAGATCACAGAGGACGGCCTTGCGCTGGTGGAAGGAGAAGTCGCCAAAGCCCTTAGCTCACCATCACCGGATGGTGCCATGAAGAAGTTCCGGATCACGGCATACGCGTGGCCCCAGCCCACGCTGGCCTACCAGGGTCCGGCGGTCACTCCCGAACGGCTTGCGGAGATGGCAAAAAAGACACGGAAGGCGTCGATGGAGCTGGAGAATTATTTCACTGGCCTTTCGATAACTGCAGATGCGATAACCTGGGAGATGGAGTCGTTGAAGAAAGCGAGTGCCCAGGTCGCCGAAGCTGCCCGCACCATGGAGGTGCTGCCGCAGATGGAGATTATACGATACTTGCGCAGCCTGCAGGCGGATGAAAACCTGTACGGCTTTCTGGAACAGGAGTTTACAATGGAAAGTGAAGTGCTTGAGCTGACGAGCACCATCAACCGGATGCCCTACGGGGCGGACCGTGAACAGCAACTGGAAGTGCTGCGCAGCAAGCTCGGGAGCATCTTTGAGCTCAAGCAAGAAAACCGCCGCCGGGAGATTGAGAAGCTCGAGGCGGCACTCAGGGCGCTCCAGGAACGCCTTGAGGAGCGCAGCCAGTTGCGCGAGGAAATCATCGAGCAGCGGCTGCAGGAGCTACTAGACAGCCAGTTCTAACAACTTAGTCTAACAACTTAGGAGGGCCCCCTCATGAAACGAAACACGCTCATAACGCGCATCATCTACGCATGCGCGCTGGTGCTGCTTTGCCCGTGGATGGTCGCGGCTCAGGAGAAAGCACCCGAACCAAAGCCCGGCACCATCGTGATCCAGTACGACGGAAAATCCGTGCAGCTGAGCTATCCAGACGGCGCCACGGACGACAATCCGCTGCTGCGGGCGGACGAAATTATTCTGTACGATGCCGAGGGCAACCGCTTTGTCTACAAGACTATGGATGATCTGGATCCGAAGTTGGCAGCGACGATGGACAGTCTGACCGTGTGGAGCAAGGACATGGACACATGGAACGCAGACATTGCTCGTGGACTCACTGTTCGGCGTGATCCAGATCGTGGCGTTAGCATTGTCAGGCAGTTTGCCAACGATCGGCTCTTGCCCCTGTTCGAATCGCACTTTTCCGATTCCTGGCAGTATGGTACGTTGGAACAGCGCAAAAAGCTGACGGAGATGGAGACCGAAGCCCGCGACCTGGCTGTGCAGGCTCGCCGCGCAGAAGGGCAGGAGCAAAAGGCGTTGGAGGAAGCGCTCGAGGAAAAGCTGCAAATGATATTTGTGCTGAAGCTGGAGATGCGGGAAGCATCGGTGCGGGAGCTGCGTGCAGAGGCGGATGAGGTTGAAACGGCGCTTGCGGAGCGCGCGTCGAATCGCGAGGCGATCATTCAGCGACGCTTGGATCAGCTCCTGGGCCGATCTTCGAAGTACGACTGGTAAGGAACATCGCCGCCCGCGGCTTTGTCACAGCGGCCTGTGCAGTGCGTGGATAGACCAGGGCGCGTTCAACGGCCTGTACCAGCGGTATGGTGGCGCAAGACCTCATATGCACTCCCCAGGCATGGCGCAGCGCCCAATGCGCCTGCGGCACCCGCGGTGGTGCCGCGGCAAGACTCTTGCTGATGCTTGTACACTATGCTGGTGCAAAGCCAGATGAGACAGCTAACCAATAACCAATCCGGAGATGAACCCATGAAGATTTACTTTCGTGCTTGTATGCTGATGCTGCTGATTCCGCTTGTTGGAATAGCCGCAGCCCAAGAGCCCGCAGAGGAGCGGGTGATCGTGATCAGTGGCGGTGAGGACGCTACGATCAAGATTGTAGGCGGCGACAATGAGGAGCTGGAGCAACGGACCTGGTTCGATGTAGGGAGATTCATCGAGTCCATCACCACATACCGGGGGGAAGATGGCAAGACTGTAATTGTTATGCGAAAGCGTGACAGCCAGGTACCGCTGCAGTTCGCGGTGGTCGAAGCAACTGCAGCTGCTCTCCAGCGAGCGAGGATGGCCGAAGCAGCTGATGCCCAGCGAGCGAGGGTGCAATCGCTCTTGCTTCCAAACAGGCTCTATGCCGAGCGATATGGCAGCGACCTTTACCTCCGCTCGCATAGCGGCCATAGCGGCACGGCTGAGGAGCGAAGGCGGCTCTCCGAACTGGAAAGTGAATCGAGGACTTTGGCAGGTAAAGCGCGCGCGGCCAAGGGTGAGGAGCGGGCGTCGCTGGAGGATGAGCTTTACGACCTCTTGGACAGCATATTTGATTTTAAGCAGGACATGTACTTCGGGACAATCGAAGAAATGGAGGAGCACATGATGACCGCCGAGGAGGCGCTTGAGGAGCGCGAGGAGAATCGGGAGGCCATCATTCAGCGGCGCCTGAGTCAGCTCCTGGGACGCAGTTCCAAGTTTGATTGGTAGATAAGCGGTGCGTTGCTATCTTTGGCCGCGACTACGCGGCAGACCATGGGAGCAGCGCGCAGCCTTCAAGCGGCGATAAGGACCATACCGGACTTTCCAGAGCCGGGGATCCAATTCAAGGACATCACGCCCCTGTTGGCGGACCCGGTGCTGCTTGAAGCAGCCGTGGGGTGCTTGGCGGAGCCCTATGTGGGGCAGGGCATAGACAAGGTTGTCGGCATTGAGTCCCGTGGCTTTATCCTGGGCTCCATGCTGGCGCTGCGGCTTGGTGCAGGCTTTGTGCCCGTCCGCAAGAAAGGCAAGCTGCCACACAAGACGATCCGCGCCGCGTACGGGCTGGAGTACGGTAGCGATGTCATCGAGATGCATGTGGATGCCTTAACACTTGGTGAGCGCGTGCTCATACACGATGATGTGATTGCCACCGGTGGCACCGCGGCAGCGTGTTTTGACCTGGTGTCGCAGGTCGGGGCCACCGTAGTGGGCTACTCCTTCCTGATAGAGCTTTCTCTCCTGAATGGCCGTGTGAAGCTGCCCGATGGTGTGGCGTTCAACGCCCTGCTGGAGGCATAGGGACCGCTTGCTGGAGCGCTTTGCACCAAGGCAACAGGCGTGCTGCTGAAAAGCCGCCGGTGCGCAATATGAGCGGTATGCTACCAGGGATTAGTCGCTGCACGCATCTGAGTGCGCGTCTAGGCGACGGCGGTGCAGGAGATGGCAATGGCGGCGCCGCGGGGGAGGGCCGAGACCTGCATCGTTTCGCGGCAGGGCGGCTGGTCGTCAAAGTAGTTGGAATAGGCCTCGTTGACTTGGGCGTAGTCGTTGATATCGGTAAGACAGATTCGGCAGTGGACGACGTGTTCATAGCCCATGCTGGCAGCCTTGAGCAAAGCGCCAATAGTGTCCAGAATGCAGTGCGTCTGGTCTACAACGCCGCCGTCGATGAGGCTCTGCGTTGTGGGGTCAATAGCAATCTGGCCCGAGCAGAAGAGCATGTTACCGACCTTCAGGGCTTGACTGTACGGGCCGATCGCGGCGGGAGCGAGCCGCGAGGAGACGGCGATCCTCGATGAGGCTTGGCGTTGACGAGTCATAAGCGTCAGGGTCTATGCTCTCAGGTTAAAAATCCTGCTTGCGACGGGCGAATTCAAACGAAGTTTTTCTTAAGAATGGCCGGCAAAATGCTGGTCTGAGGCGTACAACAGGCAAAAATCATTATTCCTATGGATCTTGGCTTACAGGATCGCACTGTGTTTGTCGCCGGTGCCAGCAGCGGCCTCGGCTTGGCAGCGGCCACAGCGCTGGCGCGTGAGGGCTGCAAGGTGGCCATATGCTCGCGGAGCGCGCCGCGCCTTGCTGATGCCAGGGAGGAGATCATGCGCGCCGCGGGCGTTGCGCCGGAGCGCGTGGCGGTGGTGCGCTGCAACGTTGTGGACGAAGATCAGATCAAGGCGGCCATTGCGCAGACTGTGGACCGGTTTGGTGGATTGCACATCCTGCTTACCAATGCGGGTGGGCCGCCTACGGGGCTCATTGACGACTTTGATGCACAAGGATGGCGCAGCGGTTTGGAGCTGAACCTCGTGAGCACCATCAACCTGTGTCGGCACGCCCTCCCGGAATTGCGCGCAGCGGCACGAAAGGACGGCCATGCACGGATCGTGATGGTGACCTCCATAGCAGCGAAGCAGCCCATCCAGACGCTGTACCTTTCCAATACGGCCCGGGCCGGCGTGCAGGGGTTCGCCAAGACACTTTCGGAAGAGGTGGGCGCGGATGGCATCACGGTCAACACCATCCTGCCGGGATTTACGCGGACGGCCCGCTTGAAGCATCTGGTGGAGGACATTCAGGCGCGCACCGGGAAGACGGCGGCGGAAGTAGAGGCCGGCTGGGCGGCCGATGCGGCGCTTCGCCGGCTGGGCGAACCGGCGGAGTTTGCGGCCACGGTGGCGTTTCTGGCCAGCAGGCCCGCAGCCTACATCACAGGCGTGGCTCTTCCGGTCGATGGCGGGTATTCGAAGCATGTTTTCTAGGGCAGTGGATAGCGGACCTCGAAGGGACAGCCATATGAAGCAGCGGGTGCTCGTTGCAATGAGCGGCGGCGTGGATTCGTCGGTCGCTGCGGTGCTCTTGCATAAGCAGGGCTACGAGGTCATCGGCATTACGATGAAGACGTGGGACTATGCACAGAGCGGCCCCAGGAGCAGCAAGGTGGTGGGTTGCTGCACGCTGGAGTCCATGAATGATGCACGCCGCGTGGCGTTGTCGCATGGATTTGTACACTTCATCGTGGATCTGCGCGAGGAATTTGGCGACTGGGTTATAACGCGTTTCACGGGCGAATATCTTGCCGGACGCACGCCCAACCCTTGTGTGCTGTGCAATACACACATCAAGTGGGAGGCGCTGCTGCGGCGCGCAGACGACCTGGACTGCGCCTACATTGCTACGGGCCATTATGCATGTGTACGCAAGGAAGGGGGTCGTTGGGTGGTGTCGCGTGGCATCGATTTAAACAAGGATCAGAGCTACGCACTTTGGGGATTGCCGCAAGCGCATTTGGCGCGCACGCTGTTTCCGCTGGGTGCGTATACCAAGCCTGAGATTCGCGCGATGGCAGCAGACTATGGGCTCACGCATGTAGCGAACAAGCCCGATTCCTACGAGATATGCTTCATTCCTGACAACGACTACCGCAGGTTTCTGAAGGATCGCGTGGATGGTCTGCGGGAGCGGATTGCAGGCGGGCCCTTTATTCTGGAGGACGGCACTGTGATCGGGCAGCATTCAGGCTATCCGTTCTACACGATCGGTCAGCGCCACGGACTGGGTTTGGCCCTTGGTTATCCGGTCTACGTCACCGCGATTGATCCAGAGACGAACACCGTGACGGTCGGACCGCGCGAAGCGCTCCTGAAGGCGCACCTGTTGGCCCGCCAAATCAACCTTGTCAAGTATCCTAATCTCCGGAGAGAGCACCTTGCGACCGGCAAGATCCGGTACAAGGATCCGGGTGCGCCGTGCCTCGTGCAGCAATGCGGCGATGACGAATTGACGGTTTCTTTTGCCGTTCAGCGCACCGCGATCACACCGGGGCAATCGGTTGTGCTTTATGAGGAGGACGATGTGCTGGGCGGCGGGTGGATAGCAGCATCATGGCGCGCCGGTGAAACACCTGCAAACACGACAGCGGCCTATATTGCGGCATGAGGCTTCGCGCGGCCACCTTCGCTCTTGCTCTTCTGGTGCTGCCTTCGTGCACGACTGCACAGCAGCAGGCGGAACCCACTGAACCTGATCCTGCAATGCCGATGGATACTATTACCGGTACGGGTACGATACGCTACCAGGACATTGCCGGCGGCTTCTACGGCATTGTCGGGGATGATGGCAAAAGGTACGATCCAGGTACGCTCGACGAAGCTTTTCAGCAGGATGGCTTGCGCGTCAAGTTCGTTTTGCGGAGGCTGGAGGGCGTGATGTCCATGCGCATGTGGGGCATCATCACCGAGGTCGTGAGCCTGGAGGCAATCTAGGCACCACACAACCGCACGTCATTGCGAGCCGCGATCGGCAGCACCGTGGGTACGGTGCTCCACAATCCAGGCACCACACAAACACGTGTCATTGTGAGCATGAACAAGCGGACTTTTTTAAGGACTGCGGGTGCCTTCGTTGCGGGCTCGATGATGGCACCGTTGGGATGTCGTATCGAGGAGCCTGCCGCGCCGAAGCGAACGAACTGGGCGGGCAACATCACCTACAGCACCGACCGACTGCATGTGCCCGGAAGCGTGGAGGAGCTGCAGGATATCGTTATTGCCAGTGACAAGATCCGCGCGTTGGGGTCGCGGCACTGCTTCAACACGATAGCCGACAGTCGCGCCGCGCAGGTTTCTCTGGAGCGCCTGGATGGCATCATCGCAATGGATGCCGAATCCGTTACGATTGGTGCAGGCATGCGGTACGGGACGTTATGCCCGATGCTCCACGCACAAGGTTACGGGTTGCAAAACCTTGCTTCCCTGCCACACATCAGCGTTGCGGGCGCTTGTGCGACGGCCACACATGGCTCGGGGCGCTCCAATGGCAACCTGGCTACTGCGGTGATGGCACTGGAGATGATCAAGGCTGATGGCAGCCTGGTACGGCTGACACGTGCCGACCATGGCGAGGATTTTGCGGCTGCGGTGGTGCATCTGGGTGCGCTTGGGGTTGTCACCCAGGTTACGCTGGCGACGGAGCCGACCTACGATATGGTGCAGCATGTCTATCTGGGCTTGCCGGTGGCGGAGATGGATACGCACTTTGACGCGGTCATGGGTCTCGGGCACAGCGTGAGCATCTTTACCGATTACCGAACGGATGCCCTTACGCAGGTTTGGGTCAAGCAGCGTACCGATGAGGTTTCGGGCAATCTGCCTCCCACGCTGTTTGGCGCAAGTTTAGCCACGCGCGATGTGCACCCTGTGCTGGAGCTAAGCGCTGAAAGCTGCACGGAGCAGAGGGGCGTGCCCGGGCCCTGGTATGCGCGGCTGCCGCACTTCAAGATGGAGTTCACGCCCAGCAGCGGAAAGGAGCTTCAGAGCGAATTCTTCGTCGATGTGCACCATGCACCGGATGTCATTGACGCCCTTCGAAGCATGGCGAGCGTGTTGGCACCGCTTCTCATGATTTCTGAGATTCGAACCATCGCGGCCGATGACTTGTGGATGAGCACAGCCTACGGGCGGGATAGTGTGGCCTTTCACTTTACGTGGTATCAGGACTGGGATCTGCTGATGGCGGTTTTGCCGGAGGTGGAGTCGGTGCTTGCACCTTATGGTGCGCGTCCGCACTGGGGCAAGAACTTTCTTGTTACCCGCGAAGCGTTGGAAGCCCGCTACGAGATGCTGCCGGCGTTCCGCGCACTGGCCCGTCGCTACGACCCGGGCGGCAAGTTTCAGAACCAGTTTCTCGCCCAGTTCCTGTAGGCCGTCCGTTGCGCCGCGGCAGGCGCCGGTGGCGTGCTACGCTACGGCTCGCGGTCCAGCGTGCCGTACATTTCTCTCTCGCCTGCGGTTACATCGTTACATCAGCGGCCGGCTGCGATGGCGCACGGCCACGGCGAGCGTGCACCACAGCACAGTCAAAGGGCTGGCGTGGCCGCTCCAAGAAGCAGGCGCACTTGAGCGCCAACGGCGCGTGCCACCGTAGAAACCCATCAGGCACGGGCTTCCTTCGCGTGCTCCTTAAGGATGTCATGGATTTTAGCTGAGCTGCGCGTCATTGCGCAGGACCAATGTCCAAAGCCGCCGTGCGCATTCACTGCTTGTGTCCACTGTTTAAGGGCGGCGAACTTTGTGCGGTCCTGTTCCGTCTCAATCCCTTTGGCTTCCAGGACCAGCATGGCACCCGATTGCAGTCGAACAAGAAAGTCGGGTCGATATTTGCGCACCACACCACGATAGATGTAGAGGATTTCCAAACCCAGGTGATCGTTCTTCACCCAGGCTTTGACTTCTGGAGCACTGTCGAGCGCCTTGGCGTCTGTTTCTTCACGCGTGCTATCGTACACGCAGAAGTTGATGTGGCTCTTGCGCGCGGGTCCGCAGGGCTTGCCCGTGTACCATAGTCTCATGTCTCCCGTTGAAGCGAGGGGGCGGTCGCTGTCAAAAATCGGTTCCAGCAGTTAGGTATTCTGGTAGCGAATGGCCTGCCACACATGGTGCACCACCCTTGTAAGGTTCAGCGTGATGGTCAGGCGTCGCCTTAAGGGATTTGCGTTGAATGTCGTTGGCCTGATCACTATGCGGTCGGACTGGATGTACCCATCTATCAGTCTGACGAGTTGAGCCTTGAGCTGTGCCCTTCCGCCTCTCCAGTTGGGTTGCATTGGGGCATATACCTGAATGGCTGTTTCAAAAACGATGCGCTGCATTCGATACTCGTCCGCCAGCGCCTTCAACTTAATTTCCTCGACTCTATTGATATCGGCCTTGCTGATTGGCAGGTTTTCGCTCGGCTCGTCAAATAGCGAGGGATACGCCGCACTTGTCCTTTGTTTTGCGTACAGCCTCAATAATGGTGCGTGGATCGTTGTGCTCATGCACATGCAGCGAAACTGTCGGCACCGCGAACGAAGTGTGCTCGGTCTTGCCGCCCCAGCTTATCTCTGGGTCAATGTGCGGGTCGTGCTTATATGACTTTGCGTCCAAGTCCGGATCGTTGGCGGGTGTCACCAGTCCGACGGGTGGGTTATTCGCGCGCTCCTTGTCGACGTGAGCGTAGGACTCAATGCTCTTACCGGACTTCTTTCATTGTTTGGCCATTGGCAATCACTTCATTGTATCCAAGCCGCATCAGCCCGCGCTGGCGCCCAATACACCTTAGGTCGCATGTCCCTTACGCGCTAGCGCTACGGTGACAGCAATCTTTAAAAAAATTTCCGTCCTGCGTCCCAAAGCGACTCACAGCGTGTCACACCTGCACGGTGTTGCCTATGGCCCGGTCGGCGCGCGACTTCGCTTCTTTTTCAAGGTAACTGGCCACAGCCAGGTCCTGAATCGCGTTGCCGACCGACTTGAAGAACGTAACCTCTTCGGGCGAACTGCGACCTTCGGCCGTGCCCAAGACGATTTCTCCAAGCTCGGCGCGAATATGATCCGCGCCGATAAGCCCCTTGCTGATCGGCACGATAAGGTCTCCTGCCTCCTCCAGCGCAGCAACGCGTTGGTCGACAAACACGGCAGCACGACAGACCGTCTCGGACGGGATCTCGGTCATATCCGGGCGAAATGAGCCGACGCCGTTGATGTGGCAGCCCGGCTTCACGCAATGGGGGTCAAACACAGGTGTGAGCGAGGTGGTAGCCGTGCAAATCACGTCGGCCTCGGCGAGCTGCGAGGGATGGGTCGCCACGATGGCGTCAATACCAAAGGCTTCTGCGGACTCCAGCGCGAATGCTGCTGCTTTGTCCTGACTTCGGCCAAATACTAGCAGCTTCACAATGGTCCGTACCTCCATGATTGCCGACAGCTGCGTGCGTGCTTGAACACCTGTGCCGAATACTGCCAGGGTAGACGCATCACGGTGCGCCAACAGGTCCGTAGCCAGCCCGGAAGCAGCGCCGGTGCGCAAGGCGGTGATAGATTCGCCGTCCATCAAGGCAAGCGGCGCGCCACGGGTCGCATCAAAGAGGAGCACCAGCGCATGAATGAACGGGAGGCCCGCCTGCACATTGTTGGGATAAACCATGACAATCTTTTGCGCCACCTGCTGCGCCAGCGGCGAATACACTGGCATGAACAGTGCGCGTCCTCCGTGCTCGGGAATGCCCAGATTCATGCGCACGGGCACGGTGACGTTGCCGCGTGACAGTTCGGCAAACGCAGAACGCATGAGCGCAATCGCCTCCTTCATATCCACGAGCTGCTCGATGTCGTGGCGCGACAGGACATTGATCGTTTGCATGGGCGGTGCTGGCAAGGTCTATACGGTGGGCGAATCGCTGGATGGGTTAGCGCAGGATGAAGCCATCCTTGAGCGGGTCGTTTGCATCGATGCAGAAGGTATGGCGGCCCGTGATGTAGGCGCGACCTTCTACTTCCGGCACGATAGCTTCGTGTGGGCCAAAAGTGGTGACGCCCGTGGCGCGCACAGTAAAGTTGCTGCCGATAATGCTCTCAATGACCAGGGGCTCGTCAAGGCCGATCTCACGCCGCGCATAGTGGAGCGCAGCACGGCCGCTGACGCCTGTCCCCGTAGGGCTTCGGTCCACTTCGCCTTCCGCAAAAACGCATACGTTGCGGCTGTGGCTGCTGGCCCTGTGCCCAGGCCCGACGAATATCGTGCCATACAAGAAGCCGAGATCGGCTTCAAAAGGATGCACTATGTCTGCGGATTCCATGATGGCATGCTTGATGGCCATGCCCTTCTGGATAAGCTCTCCGTATCGGTCCGGCGTGCATGTTATGCCCGCATCTGCGGCTTGCACGTACGCATAGTATGCACCGCCGTAAGCGATGTCGTACGGAATCACGCCGAGCTCTGGCACCCGAACGGATCGGTCTAGCGCGTACGCAAAAGACGGCACATTCAGGAAACGAACCGAGCGGACCCTGCCGTCCTCAGTGGCAGCAAACGCTGTAATGAGCCCCGCTGGCGAGTCGATGCGCACGCAGGTTTCTGGTGTATTCATCGGAAGCAGCCCCGTCTCCAGTGCTACCGTGGTTACCGCGATGATGCCGTGGCCGCACATGGTGCTGTATCCTTCATTGTGCATGAACAGCACGCCGAAGTCTGCCTCCTTCGTGACAGGCGGCGTGACCAGGCAGCCGTACATGTCTGCATGGCCGCGCGGCTCCCACATCAGTGCTGTTCGGAACGTATCATGGTGCGCCATCAGCGTACGCCTACGTGCCAGGATCGTATCGCCCGCCGGAAGTGGGTAGCCGCTTACGATTACCCGCAGCGGCTCGCCCTCGGTGTGGGCATCCACGGTAGTGATGCAAGGCGCGCCAGGGCGCCAGGACGTAAATCGCGCAAAGTCCAGGCTCATCGGAGGGTGTCTGCTTTATGAACGGGGGTGCGCCGCTAACAAGCAAGGCAAACTTCAACCAGCCTCCCGCGGTGGTGGTTCAAGGCCGGTTGCATTCTAGCCCCTCGGTTGCTTACCGTAGAGCTTACAGAACACAATTCCCATGACACGCTTTGTCCTTATCGCTATTGTCACGGCCTGCACGCTGCTGCCCACGCCAGCGGCGATGGCGCAGTCCACAGACATCTACCGCCGGCCGCTCCAAGCCGAGCGAAGTCGCACCTACGATGCCCTCCACTACAAGGTTCACCTGCGCTTTGACGAGTCGACACGCTCGTTTTTTGGCACGAACACCATCACGCTCTCGCCGCTGCACGATGGCTTTACGAAGGCTGTCCTCGATGCCGAAACGTTTGTGGTCACCAGCGCGACCGATGCCCAGGGAGACCTGCTGCGCTTTGAGCAGATGCCGCATAGCCTTGTGGTGCACTTCGATGCGCCGCATGCCTATGGAGATACCCTGACTTTCACGGTGGCCTACGAGGCGCATGATGTGGATGTGGACGGTGAAGCCTTTGGCGTATCCGCCTCCTACGACCTCGGACTCGGCTTCAAGGAGGCAACGGAGGATAATCCACAGCTTATCAACACGCTGTCGTTTCCGCGCGGCGCACGGCACTGGATGCCCTGCTACGATCACCCGAATGATCGCGCAACCAACGAAACGCTGATTACGGTGAGCACAGACTACCAGGCGCTGTCAAACGGTCGCCTGGTATCGGTGACGGAAGCAGGCGATGGATTACACACGTACCACTGGCTGCAGGAGCTTCCGCACCCGACCTATCTCTACGTCCTGGTGGCGGGACCCTACGTAGTCTTGGAGGACTCCCTGGGAAGCCTGCCGGTGAACTACTGGGTGTATCCCAAGGATGTAGACGATGCCATGCGTTCGTTTCACCGCACGCCGGAAATCCTGCAGTTCCTCACCGATGTCTACGGAGTACCGTACCCGTGGATCAAGTACGATCAGGTCACGATCCCAGGTATTGGTGGCGGCGCCGAAAGTACCACGGCCACCGTCCTTGGACAATCAACGATCCACGACGAAAATGCGGAGCAAGACTTTCCCAGCGACTGGCTTGTGGCCCATGAGGCTGCACATCAGTGGTGGGGCAACCTGATTTCCTATCGCGATTGGCCCGAAACCTGGCTAAGCGAAAACTTCGCCACGTACAGTGAATATATCTGGGCGCGCTATGCGCACGGGGCGGACGAAGGCGCGGTCAACCTGCTGCGCAAGAAGGCGTCCTACTTCAATGAAGCACGCACGCGCTATGTGCGGCCGGTGGTGTTTCACCGCTGGGAATACCCCAACCACAACTTTGACCGCCACACATACCAGAAGGGCGCCGTAATCCTCGAAATGCTGAGCAGCATCATGGGCGAACGGAATTTCCAGCGTGCACAGCGTCATTTCCTGACCAAGCATGCCTTCCAGCCTGTAGAAACACAGGACCTCATGGTTGCCATCAAGGAGGCGACCGGTCAGAATCTGGACTGGTTCTTTGATCAGTGGATTTTCCGCGCGGGGCATCCGGTGCTGGAAGTCAGCACCTCTTGGGATGCCACCGGGAACCATTTGGCACTGAATGTGGCACAGGTGCATGATACGCTGTTCGGCGTGCCGGCGGCCTATCGCTTACCTGTAACCGTGCGGATGGAAGCCGAAGGCGATACGTTGTTGCGCGAAGAGATCTGGCTCACCAGACGATCGCATGAGTTCATCTTTACTCTGTCGCAAAAGCCTGATCTGGTGCGATTTGACGATGGCGACCGGCTTCTCGCCGAATGGACGCACTCGAAGTCCATTGAAGAGCTTCTTTATCAGCTGCGGCGCGACAACGCCCTTGGGCGCGCATGGGCGGCCAGAGAAATAGCGGAGCATGTGGGCGCCCCGCATGTGCAGGAAGCACTCTTGGTCGGCGCCGAACATGATCCTTTCTGGCATGTCCGGGTGGCGGCAATCGAGGCCGTTGGCGGAGCAGCCAGCGACGAATTCCTGAAAGCGCGCAGCCTGGACTCTCATTCCAACGTTCGGGCAGCGGCGCTTCGCACGCTGGGTGACCGGCGCCAAGCTGCGCACGTCGAATTCTTCAAGGCACGCTTTGACGAGGACGACAGCTACGTGGCGCGCGCCGAAGCGCTTAGGAGCTTAGGCAAGGTGGGTGAGGGCGCGGTGCGCGCCTTCCTGGAAGCCGCAGCACAGGTAAAGTCTCCACGCAATGTGGTGCGCACGGCAGCGGAATGGGCCCTGGGCCAACTTTAGCAACTATCACAGCATAGCCGTGGATTGGGAGGGGCCTTGGTGGATCCGGCCGCGCGGAGTGGCTTCTTCTTCGTGTTGTAACCCTTTTTAAACGGTGCCGGGGCACGGCTGCGCCGCTCAGAACGTGGCGTTCACCCAAGAGTCCCTGACACCGTGCGCACAGCCCTTGGAGCAAGGGTCTAACGCGCAAGCGCTACGGTAGTCCAGAGCTTTAACTGTTCCTGCGTGGCACCGCCCGTGCCTTGGCGTTGGGCAGGGCCTTGGCGGCCGCCCGCGAAGCGGCCTTGCTGGCCGCCGCCAAAGCCCGCACCTCCACGTCCGCCGCCTCCACGTATACCACGTCCAGCACCGCCCGCGTCGTCCAAGCCTTGGCGCATATTGCTCAGATCAGCCTGCGGTGTTTCCAATCCCATGCCGATGGTACTGCCGGCTCCGGCGGCGAGTGCAAAATGCGTGCTGGAATTCAGCGGCACGCGAAGTTCAATCGTAAGCGTGCCAAATTCCATCGACGCGTCTACGCCTACATTGGGCAGGCTGTTGATGGGGTGTCGCTGCACCGACTCGCCCTGCACAATCTCAAAGTGGCTGATGGCTTGGGCAAAACGGGCTTGCATTTGTTCCGGTCCATCCGCGTCGTTGAGCTCCGTAGGCGGCCTTCCTTGTCGCCCCATTGACGCAAGCCCCGTCGGAAAACGAAGCCCAATGGCTTTTTCCCGCCCGCCCTCCGGGTCAAACCAGAAATTCAGGCCGCGCATCATGATCTGGCGTACCAACCGCGGATTGTGGGTTACGAAAGCGATGTACAAGTTGTCCCGGTCGTTGAGCACGCCCAGAGAAAACTCCTCGTTGTCCACCGGGCGCAAGGCACCTGCCCAGTCGGCTACCTGGGCATCGACGGTGAGCGTGCCGGGTGGATTCTGGCTGACAAGCGACTGCGTGGAAGAACAGCCGGCCAAAAGAATGGCGACAAGCAGCGAACACCGAACCATAGAAGCCTCCTCGTTAAGTCTATAGTCTAAAGTTGCGAAGCCGGTACGACAAATTCAGCATGATGTAGCGGCCCAGGGTCTGAGTCTGGTTGTCCTCAGTGTAGATGTCGGTAACCGTACGCGTGAGGTTGTTGTTCTGTGCCAGGACATCAGCGACCAGGAGCTTGACCTGAACGGATTGGTCCTTCAAGAACTTGTATCCAACGCCGAGATTCAGCAGCGTGCTGCTTTGATCGAAGGTGTCGCCGAGGCCGGTGTACTGCATAAGCGCCAAGTTGCTTTCCAGAACCAGACGCGGGAGCGGCATCCAATAAAAGCGCACGCCGGCATTGTGCAGCAGGTAGTTGTTATCCAGTTCAGGGTATAGGCTGTTATGGACCAGCGAATACATGCCGCTGTACGACAACGTGAAGTCCAGCTCCGGGCTGATGTTACTGCTGATCACAGCGCCGCCGCTCAGCCCCGTAACCTCGGATGTGTTGGAGAATCCATCTATAATCCCGGGGGTCTGCGTATAGTTGACGCGACCATTGACGTTGACGTTGGTCTTCCAGAGCGGTACGCCCACGGTAAAGAATGAACGCACATTCCACTGGTGGCCCAGGTTCTCCGGCTGTGTAAACTGTGCGCCCTGCAAGAGCACGACATTGGGACGCAGCATGGTGTCCGCCTGCGCAAAGAACGAACTGTTACCGATGTAGTCGGTCGTGTACCCCGCGCTAACCATGCCCATGAGCGTGCGGGTGCCTTGTGCATAGTTGTAGCGTGCCACCAGGGAATGTCCATAGCTCGGCTTCAGATGCGGATTGCCGCTGGAGAGCTGCAGTGGATTCGTGTTGTCGACGACCTCCTGGAGCTGATTTATTGACGGCGTATTGGTGCTGGTGCGATAGAACAGGCGCAGGCTGTTGGTGCGTGAAAACCGGTACATGACCATGGCATAGGGCAAGAAGCTCAGAAAGGAGCGATCCACCTCCAGCGCATGCGGAAAAGTGGCCTCTCCCAATAGCCGCTCATCCTGCAGTTGAAAACCCGCCGTGCCGCTCAGCTTGGTACCTCTACCCCGCAAGCTGAGGCCGCCGCTCTGCCGCCTGACGTTGTTGTCGAAGACACTCGAAAACGCGGTGTCCAGCACCGTATAGGCACCCGCGACGGGATCTAGCACATGGGCGCGCCGATCCGAATCGCTCCTCGACAGCGAAGGACGGTAGCTGAGCTCTATTTGTCCGCGTTCCCCCAACGGCTCAGTATAGGACACGACCATGGACAGCGCCTGGCCATCCTGGTTCGCGTCAATGCGCTGATCGTACGCCAGCGTTGAGTCAGGAACCACGCCGCGATTGCCGAAGAAATCGCTCGAGGAACGCTGATCTGTGTCACCCCAGCGGTCATTCAGGCCGATGCCGACATTGGCGGAAACTGTTCGCCCTCGCTTGGCAAATCGGTGTCGGTACAAAATGTTGGCGCTGGAGGTATATCCGCTGTTGTCGCTTGCATAGTCGTTGGAAGTTCGGCTCAGCAGCCTGCCATCCGGCATGCTGTTGACGCCATCCAACAGGCTGGTGGATGCGTTTTGCTGAAAGCTTACGCGTGGCATAAAGATGATGGAGTTGTTTTCATCGATGGTGTACGTCATGCGCATGTTAAAGCGGTGGTTCTGGTTGCCGCTCTCGGCGAAGTTCGTCTCGTTGTACCGCTGCGACTGCGCATCTGCAAGGACATATTCCCGATCCAGGAGCACATCGGAAGTGTTGTCGTTGTCGTTAAAGAAGTAGCTCGATGAAACGCGGATGCTCTGACCCCACTCATCCGAGTAGTTGACGCCCACGGCATTCGTGGTGCTGATGCCTGGCTGCTGTCCGATCAAGAAGTTGGACGGGTTGGAGCTGAGGCCACCACCGCGGCCGCCAAACCCACCGCCCCGGTCACTGCCACCACCGCTGCCGCCAAATCCGCCCCCTCCACGACCGCCGCGTCCGATGCGACCGCCGGCACCGCCGCGCCGTCCTCCAGCCGTGCCCAGGACCCCTAAAAGGTCTTCCGAAGAAAAGTTCTGCTGATTGACGTTGTTGCCCATGCCGATGATGGATACGCGGCGCTCTTCATCAAAGATGTTGACGCTTCCGCCCCCGCTGTAGCGGGACTCCGTGCCGTAGCCGCCATGCAGCTTGCCGAACTGGCCTACTTGCATGCCGGGCCGCGTAACGATGTTGATGGTCTTTTCGGTGTTGCCATCGTTGAAGCCAGTAAACTGCGCCTGGTCGCTGAGGCGATCATACACCTCGATCTCCTTGACAATCTCGGCAGGCATGTTCCGTAGCGCGAGGGTAGGGTCCTGCCCGAAGAACTCTCTACCGTCCAGCAGCACCCGACGCACTGCTTCGCCCTGCGCTTGGACTTCACCGTTTTCAACCGTGATGCCGGGCATCTTGCGCACCAGCGCTTCGGCGTCAGCGTCCGGGTTGACCTGGTATGCGTCGGCGTTGAAAACAGTCGTGTCCCCGCGCATAATGACACGCTCCTGCTCACCAAGCACCATGACTTCCTCGCTTTCGACGGCTGACTCTTCCATGACAATCACGCCCAGGTTCTGGTCGCGCTCGCCTATGCGAATACGGCGCTCGATCGTTGTGAAGCCCACAAAAGACAGCCGTAGCAGGTAGGTGCCTGCCTGGGCAATGCGTAGCCGAAACAGGCCCGAATCATTGGTAGCCATGCCCGCAAAAGGAGCCGCATCGCCAGTCTCAAAGACCGCCACGTTGACGCCCCCCAAGGCCGTGCTGTCAGCGCTAGAGACCACCGTACCGGACAGCACGATCCCGTCGGTGTGCTGGGCCGTTGCCTCGAGGGCCAGCAGGCAAGCAGCAAGCGCAAGAATGTATTTCATGGAAATAGCGATTCAGAGTTCAGGGATAGCTATCGTCTCCTGCGATTACGCCGGGGACGATCCCGGCGTGTGTCCGTACGATCCAGCTTCTCAAGCTGCTCCTCAGTCAGGATATCCTTAAGCGCCGTTTGAAGCGCATCCCGTTGCATACGATTATGCTCCATGCGCGCATCCGGCGAAGCGTCTGGGTTGGCTTCCATCCAGGCCGCCATAGCCTGGCGATAGGTGGCTAGCGCTTCTTTGACCTTATCTTCTTGCTCTTCGGACAGATTCAGGAATGATGCCGGGCGGCGATTGCGCTCTTCGGCCCGCATCCTAAGCAGTTCCTGTTCAGCCGTAAGTGTAGATGCCATCGCTTCCGCCATTTTTTTGCGCTGCGCGAGGCCGAAGGCCCGCTTTTCTTCATCGCTGGCATTGGGATTCTCTTGCGTAAAGGCGCGGTGTTCTTCGGCGACTTGCCTGCGTACGGCTTCCATCTTCTCCTCCTGCTCAGGATTCAGGCGGACTTGCGGCCCATCCTGCCTGTTGCCGCGACGATCAAATCTGCGCTCCATCCGGTAGGCACGGCCTGGGCGGCGCTGTAGGGCTCCCGCGCGCCGCCGAACCTGTGTGCGGCCCTGCATGCGCCCGCGCAATCGTCCAGCCTGCATACGCAAGCGTTCCTGTCCGGCTTCCATGCGCGTCCGCAACGCTTCGAACCTGGTGCGTTGTTCGGGCGTGAGCATGCTGCTGATTGCATCGTGGAGTGCGCTGGCTTGTGTGCTGTCCGCCTTCATCTGCTCGGCATGGATGGATCGCAGCTGGGCATGCTGCCCCTCGGTCAGGTCCAAGGCACTGGCCAGCATCCGCATCCGCAATCCCAAGGCAATCGTCTGCCAGTCGCGCATGGCACTTGCTGTGCGCGCACGCTCGCGAGCCTCGGCACCTCGCCATGCACCCCGTTGTGCGTTGCGGGCTGCGGTTCGTGCTCTTCTGCGGGCTTGACCTGGCGGTCCTTGCGCAGGCCTCTGGGCTAGTGCTTGACGCTGCTCAGGCGTAAGCAGTGCTCCAAAGGCGCGGCGCAATGCGGCAGCATCGCCAGATTCCTTGAAATCGGCCAGGAGCTTTTTAACCTGTGCGGCTTGCTCGTCCGTGAGGTCTGCTTGCTTGGCCATTGTTGCCACGCGCTCGGCTATGGCTTCTGCGGCGTTTTCGCGCGCTTCTCTTTCCTGCGCAGTCGCTGGCATCAACACGAAGATGGTCGCCAAGAGCGCAGTGATGATTCTGCGTTTCATGGTATGGTACTAGTTTTTATGGTGTTGTCATTGCCCGGCCTTGCGCCGGATCTTGCAACTTTGATGCTTTTAGGGGGCTTTTCATTCCCTGTCGTTATTCCAGGATCCGTCGCCATTCATCGCCACCAGGCTGCGGCTTGGCCTGCCACTCTGTGGACCTTGGATTTAATGCAGTGCCGCGGAATGGGCCGTCGCAGCCGTCCTGATTGGCGGGACAATCACAACCGGAATCAGCATTTGCGCTCCCCAACCGGGAACCAATGCCTTTAAACGCCTAGAGTTTATGGCGATTCAAAACCCTGATGACCGATGCGGAATAGGCCTGCCGGGTACCCCGTTATCTGGCTACGCTTGCGCCGTACTGCACAAGCCCGAGGTAATCGCTGCCATCGCAGAAGATCGTTCCAAGAATGAGGTCAGGCAGGTTTTCCAGCACATTCTGGACAGGGGTGTTCTGGCATATGCCCGCCCCGGCAAAGGCAAACTAGTGGTGCCGGCACCGTCCATGCACAATTGGCTGGTAGACTGCTACCACGACAGGCCCAGTGCATAGTGCCCATGGGGGAACGGGAGCAGCGGGACGACGATGGGCCAGGGTTATAGGCTACGCAGTACAACGCGTCACCTGTCCGTAGAGTGTGTTGTAGCGCAGGCGGCACGGCGTGTCATGTTGTCCAGGTCAGTACCCGCCCGAAGTATCGCCGTACTATGCAAAAGAGGTCCTTCAACCGCTATTAAGGTGCTCCCATGCCAAAGCGGCAGCACCATACACACCGGCATAATCAGCGAGCGTCGATACGACAATAGGGAGCGGTGCGCCTGCAGGATGCCGGTATGCGTGCCTGGTCACATGCGCGCGAACAGCAGGCAGAAAGTGCGGCGCGGCAGCCGCCGCGCCGCCGCCCACGATGATGATCTCAGGCGCATACATATGCGCCACGCTTACCATAAACCACCCTAGATTGGTGGTCCATCGGGCCAGCGCGTCCCGGCACAAGGCGTCGTCCTGTACAGCAGCCTGAATCACCGCCGCAAAGTCGATGCTGTGCGGATCGCGGTGATAGCGGTCGTTCAAGATAGAAGGGAGCCCGCGAGCCAGCCCGTCGCGCACGGCGATCGCCAGCGCCGTCGCAGAGCATAGAATGTTCGGTGTGCCGGGACCGCTGGTGATGCAGTGCCGCTCGCTGGTCGATTGCTGTATGATATGGCTCGCCTGCGTCCCGAACTGCAGGTGCGGATCGCGCAGGATTTTTCCATCCAGCATCACGCCTGAGCCAACGCCTGTGCCCAGTGTAATCGAAACGGCCCATTGCTGGTCCTTTGCCTGCCCATAGCGTGCCTCCGCCAGTATGGAGAGGCGCCCATCATTGTCGGCGAGTACCGGCATGCCTAGCTGTTCGCGCAAGCGAGGGACTACGGGAAAACCCTCCAGACGCAGTTTGCCCGGCAGCAGCACAATACCCAGATCTGGATCCACAGCGCCCGGAAACCCCAACGCGACGCCTGCCGGCGCGCAGCCTTGTCTTTTGGTTATGCGTTGAACGGCGTCCAGCACCTCAGCCATGAAAGCCTCCGGTTCCATGGCGAAGCCGGATGGCCGCGTGCGGGCCAAGACCAGCGTGCCGTCAGCAAGGACTGCACCGCTCTTCAGGCGCGTGCCGCCCACATCAAACCCGACGACGTAAGGGGAGGGAGCCACTTAGATGAAAAGGTGGGCCAAGCTCTTGCGATAGGCTTCGTAGAAGCGTTCAAGCTGCTTTTCGGCGCTGGTGTTGCCAACGAATTGGTGGCTTGGCAGAATTTCGGGCTTGATGTCCCGAGCCAGAAGCCGCTCGGCCGTTTCTACGCGCAGCATATTGATCAGCATGGCACCCGTGATGGTGGAGATGGGGCCCGTGCGCCATTCCAGTCCCTTGATTTCCATGATGCAATCGCCAGGCGGACACTGGTTGTCCAACACGATATCGGCTACATCCGCCAGCGTCTTGCCTGACCGGTGACCTGCCTTGGACCGGGTACTGTGAGCCCGGGATAAGATTGCCACCACCGGCATGCCGCGCCGCTGTGCCCCCAGGGCCATCTCCACAATAAGCGGGCGAACGCCGCTGGTGGAGATCACGATGAAGGCATCGTTCGGCCCGAATCGGATGTTCTTGAGCAGCTGCTCGGCATACCCTTCGTAGTTTTCCAGGTACAGCGGGCCGCGTAATCCGTTGGGACCAACGATGGCGAAATGATTGGAAAGTGCCTGCTCCACCAGTGCGTAAAACCCAACAAAGCCGCCTTGTCGCGGTGTCATCTCCTCGCAAAGAATGCGCGAATGCCCCGATCCAAACAGAAAGACCAAGCCGCCCTGCGCAATACGATCAGCACACAGCGCCGCCGCCGCTTCTATGGCTTCCTGCTGTGTCTCCTTAAGGTGCGCGAGGCGCGCCATCACGCGGCCAAAATACTCCAGACCAATCGCCATCAAATCCGAAGGTCCTTGTACTGGTATATCGCCCTTTGTACGTCTTGGCGATGCGCCGCTACGAATTCGCCCTGATCCGAAGCACCCATGTGTCCGCAGGTAGCACAGAAAGACGCTCCTTCAGCGCCAGCGCTCCTTCAATCGTGGGCTCCTGCCCCACCGCCGTACGAAACAACGGCCCGTCGCGCATCACATCTACCGGAACGTCCTGGTTGCCTAACAGCGTCTTCATGCGCGCTACTTCGCGCGCTGCTCGATCCGAAGCTTCGAACGAGCCGACGATGAGCGTGTATCCGCCTGCCTCACGGTCAAGGCGCGGAAATGCCGTCACTGGCTGCTGCGGGTCCGGCTCAGACTCCGCGCCGCCATTCGGCAAGGTCGTCACCTGCGCTCCAGGAGGCATCACCGGTTCCTCTTCTGTGAGCGGCAATTCGGTGTCTGAAGCCGCTGCGGTGGCCAAGGATTCGTCGATGCCGGAAGTTACTACGGTGTCTGCTCGGTTGTATGCGCCTTGTGACAGGGGGCTTGTGGAGCCCAAGAGCCACGGGCCAAAAATCCACATGAAACCCGCGCCCAGCACAAAAGCGGTCGCCGTAGCAATGGGCCAGAAGATGGGCCGCCGCTTGCGCGGCGGCTTGACAGCCTTGCCGTGTGCAGACCGCGTGGAAACGGCTCCCTCCTTCGACGTTTCTTCTGCCTCTGCCTCCTCGCCTGTTACACCCTCAGTCTGCGCTGAATCGGTTTCAATCACCGGATCAGGCGCAGGCTCGTCCGCTGCCAAAACTTCCACGGTCTGCAGCGTATCCAGCCCCGCCCATGCCGCATCCAAAAGGGCAGCATCCGCTTCGAGCGTCAGCTGCCCGTCCCGCCGCACGAAAACACCCAGGCCATGAACGGTGACGCGGCCTTCTCTTTCAACCCGGGCGCGCAAGGCGCGCGCGTAGGCGCTTAGTAGTCCTTCCGCCTCGTCTGCAGATACCGCAAGCTTCTGGGCGACCAACGTAACAACGGACTCAGTCATTGGCTACGGAGTCCTCCTGTGCCGCAGCAAACGCCAGAGTGCGCCGCGGCGGCACCATCACGACGCAGTCGTCGGACCCGCTTTCGAGCCGGCTGGGTTCATATGCAACGCTGAAAGTGCCAAGCCCAGGAACCACGGCCTCAAGATTGTGCTGCAGCAGGTGCTGCACTGCGTCCACAAGGGTCCGAACGATTTCCTCCTGGTGAATATCATCCATGCTGGAAGTGATTTTTCACTGCGGCACGAAGATAAGCCTAGGCAATGAATTATATTGCGGAGCCGCCACACGTACTCCGCACGGCCGCGGATCATGTGCAGGCGGATTAGATTAGTCCAGCTTCTGCGCGCGCAGTGAAGCATCCGTGCTGCGTAACACTCACGCATGCCATAAGCCTGTGAGCTTAGTAGCAGTAGGCACCGTTGCCTTTGATGTCATAGAAACGCCCTACGATTCGGCGCAGGATGTGCTGGGTGGCAGTGCCACATACGCAGCGCTAACTGCGCGCCTTTTGAGCAGGCAGGTGGGATTGATCGCGGTCGTCGGCCATGATTTTCCAGACGACTACGTCAGGTTGTTTGAGCGCAAAGGTGTGGACCTGGCGGGGCTGAAGATAGACCCAGCGAGGCTGACTTTTGCGTGGGGCGGACGCTATGGCGAAGACCCCAACCAGCGCACAACGCTGTTTACGGACCTCAATGTGCTGACTACGTTCAATCCTGTAGTGCCGCCTGCTTTTCGAGAAAGCCGCATTGTACTGCTCGGCAACCTAGATCCGTATGTGCAGCTTCGCGTGCTGGACCAGATGGCGCACCCGGAATTCACGGTGTGTGACACCATGAACTATTGGATCGCCAACACGCCCGCGCTGCTCAATGATGTGCTACAGCGCATTGACTGCCTGGTCATCAACGATGAAGAGGCACGCCAACTCTCTGGTTGTCAGAACCTTGCTGATGCAGCCGAAGTGATTAAGAGCCGCGGACCGCGCATCTTGGTGATCAAGAAGGGCGAGCACGGCGCGATACTTTTTGATGAAACGCAGGTGTTCTTGTTGCCGGCGTTCCTGACGGCGAGCGTGCAGGATCCCACGGGTGCGGGCGACGCCTTTCTGGGCGGATTCTGCGGTCAGCTCGCGCGCGAATCCGCCATCACCGCAGGGGCGCTTCGGCGGGCGATGCTGTACGGTACGGTGATGGCCTCCTTTGCGGTGGAGCGACTTGGACCTGACGGGGTGGTGCACCTGAGCCTGGATGCTGTTGTCCAGCGGATGCGTGCGTTCAAGCGGGCTGTAGCCTGGCCGGACTTATGCTGAAGCGGAGGCTCCTGCTCCTGGTGGCCATCAGCCTGGTTGGATGTGCACCCGAATCCCGGATCGAAGTGGTTCTGGACAAGTCGGATCCTGAGCGCCTCCTGCAGTTCTACTTTGGGAGCTATGTGCAGGGCGGCGGCGATCCGTTCGAGTCCAGGATCCTGACACGGCAGGGACGCCGATTCTATGCCGATCCCGCTGTGCTGGATGCACACCATCCGGGCCTGGGCGCGCTGCTCCGCCAGCGGGCACTCAAGAACGTCCTGTCATGGGACAGCCTCGGCTCGTTTCTGGCAGAGACCTATTACGAGGCGCGCGGATTGCCTCCGACGCTCCAGGCCTTCAAGGAGCGCTGGTCGTACACGGAATGGCTCGCTGTTGAGGTAGATGGCCCCATGACAAAGGCGCGGCGTCGGATCTACGTTGCAGAGCAGTCTTTGCGCGAAGCGCTGCAGGCTTATCGGCAGGCTGGGAACCGCGTGCGCTACGCCACAGGCACCGCCATCGTTGCGGACCACTACCAGGACAGCATGCTCATTGAGCACACCGCCATGGTGCGCCGCCGCGACGGCTTTTGGGACTTTGTCACGTATGCGGCGGATGGCAAGCTCGCTCCGGCCACTGCGGCATTGCCACGGGCGCTGGCAACGCCGTTGCAGTGCGTCGGCTGCCATTTTGGGTCGAAGCAGTTTGAGCCGGAGCGAAGCTTTCCCGATGCGGCCCCACGAGCACCCGAAGGCCTGCGTGCCTACTATGTGGACAGCACCGCACGCGATGCGGAAGTAACGCGGTATCTTGAGGAGCATGCGCGCCGCAGCGATACGGTGCTGGGGCTCTATGCAACCCTTTACCTGTCGCGGCTGCGGGCCGGGCGCGATACTTTGTCCGCGTCCAACCTAGCTCTGCTGAACGAACTCGGCCTCTGATTTGGCGCGCCCGTACCACATGCTGCCCTTGACAGGGTCGGTGGCCCTCCCTGATGTTATCGGTCTCTGACTCCTATGACGCAGCTGAGCACGGTGCTTTTGCGCAACGCCGTATTTTTTGCACATCACGGCGTGATGCAGGAGGAGCAGCGTACGGGTGGACGCTACGAGGTGGATGTTGCCATGGATTTGCATTTCGATCAGGCGGCGCGTACCGACGACTTGGGCCTCACGGTTGACTATGAGCGCGCCTACAGCCTCGTACAAACGCTGGTCACGGGCAATCGCTACTACCTGATCGAACGCCTTTCATACCTGATCGGACAACGCATCTTGGAGGTGTTTCCCGTCGTGGAGCGCGTGGAGGTCACCGTTCGCAAGCGCAACCCTCCGGTTGGAGGAACCTGCGATGCCGTCGAAGCGGTGTACCGCGCTACCAGGTGACAAGGTCGGCGAATTGACTGGTCAGCATGAGATAGAGGCGTCGTAGCGGGAGACCAACCACAGTATAGTAGTCCCCCTTGATGTGCTGCACAAAGATGGCCCCCATGTCGTCCTGAATGCCATAGGCTCCTGCCTTGTCCATGGGAGATCCCGAAGCGACATAACGCTGAATCTCCTTGTTGGAGAGGTGGCCGAAGGTGACTTCGGTGGATTCGGCAGCGCTGAAGCTGCGTCCGCTGGTCCCGTGAATAAGAGCGAGACCCGTGAACACGGTATGCGTCGATCCGCTCAGGCTGCGCAGGATAGTGGCGGCATGCTGAGGGGTTGCAGGCTTGCCGATCACGTGGCTCCTGTGAACGACTATCGTGTCCGCTCCCAGCACCAGCGCGTCAGGCCGGCGTACGCTGACCGCCTTGGCCTTGCGCAACGCGAGCGCCCGCACCTGGGCGGCGGGGGACATCTGACCCGAAACCGCTTCGCTGACGCCGCTTGCCATGACGCTGAATGAAAAGCCAAGCTGGCGCAGCAGCATCCTGCGGCGATTTGACCCGGAGGCCAGAATGAAGGGCTTGGTTAACTTCATGTATGCAAGGTAAACGACACGCTTACTACAGGTAATGCTTTAAGTGCCGCTGCGTAACTTAAAGCACAGAAAGCATTAATAAACTCCGCCCCATGCATAATTTGAAGACGTCCGTGCTGACGATGTGCAATCACAAGGGCGGTACAGGCAAGACCACCTCCGTGCTGAACATCGGTGCAGGCATAGGCCTGTCGGGGTACAAAGTGCTGCTCGTCGATCTGGATCCCCAAGGGTTTTTGACGCGCATGGTGGGCATCGCCGAGCCGGATCCGGCCGCTTCTTCGGCGGCGTTCTTCAGCCCGTCGTTCACGAAACATGCAGTCAGTCCGACACCGTTCAATGGGTTTGACGTTATTCCGGCGTCCAGGGTTCTTACAAGTCAGATAAAGAAGCTGGTTCGGCCCATCGACAACCTGTGGGTCAAAGAGGCGGTCGAAGTCTACGACGAGTACGATCTGATCCTTTTGGATACGGCTGCGGCGGTGACGGTGTACAGCCTGGGGGCGCTGGTGGCCGCTTCGCTGGTAGTGATACCGGTGACCCCTGAGATGCAGCCTGTGCACGGCGCGGAGCGGGCCTATGAATCTGCACGCATCGTGCGCAAGGCACTCAACCCTGACCTTATTGCGCCGTACTTTCTGCTGACCCAGACGGATGCCCGCAAGACGACCCATCACCGCTACAGGCGGTATCTGCGCAGTCGCTACCAGACCGTGCTGAAGATCGAGATCCGGACCAACGCCGCGCTGGCCAGGGCCTATGACGCGGGCAAGACGGTCTTCGAATGCAACCCGCGATCCCGCGGTGCACAAGACTATGCCAATGCCGCAGATGAAATCATTCAGATTCTCGGCCTTGATCCTCCGACCGCATGGGTGTGATTCCAGTACCGCGACTCGTCCGGGGCGGCTCTGGCTTGACCATTCGGCCGCCTGGGCCTTGCGCCAGCACCTGCACGGGTGGCCCTGGCGCTTGATCGCAAGGATATGAAGCAGATCTGGTCGGTTGCTGCATGGAGCCTGGCGTGTACCGCGCTGCTGGCCGCGCTTCACTGGCCGCTGCAGGGCACGCTGCGCGCAGGGCCGCTGCTCGATCCCTGGCACGGGTTGTACCAGACGGCCCGCATGGCCGAGCATCCGAAGCGATTCGTGCAACGCATCCCAGGCGTAGAGGCTCCGGTCACCGTTGAACGCGATGCCCGGGGCGTGCCGCACATCTTTGCGCAAAACGACTGGGATGCGCTTACCGCCTTGGGGTACGTAACGGCACAGGACCGACTGTTCCAGATGGACTTCTCGAGCCGCGTCGTCGCTGGTCGCTTGGCGGAGATCTTTGGGCCGTCTTCGATTGAGGCAGATCGTTTTCTGCGCGGCACGGGCATGGAGAAGGCTGCGCAGCAGATCGCCTTGCGGATGCACGAAGAGGGCGCACTGGAGCTGCAGATCGTCGAAGCGTATGCCCGCGGTGTGAACGCCTACATCCAAGGCCTGACCGAAGCGACCCTGCCGTTTGAGTTCAGACTCTTCGACCATTGGCCCGAGCCCTATACGGCACTCCATGCCGCACGCATGGTGCAGTTCTTCAACTACGACCTCACATACGAAACCGACGATTCCGCCTACGGCATCTTGCAGGCGCGATTGGGTGGAGACGACTACGCCGCGCTGTACCCGCGCCATGCACCGCTGTATGTCCCGATCATACAGGGAGACGAAGCGTCACCGCAGTCGTTTGGACTGCCGGCCCCTACGCCGGGGGGCGTGCAGGTGACCCGTCCGCACCTGCCCATGGCGGAAGGCTTTAGCGTTGGAAAAGGCTCCAACAGTTGGGCCGTATTCGGCGCGCGGTCGGCGACGGGTGCGCCAATCCTGGCGGGTGACATGCACCTGACGCAGACGATGCCCAACATCTGGTACGAAGCTCACCTGGTGACGCCCACCATGAATCTCTATGGCGTGTTGTCTCCCGGCACGCCACTGGTGGTGGAAGGGTTCAACGACAACGTCGGCTGGGTCTTCACCAACCTGGGAGCCGACGCGGTTGATTTCTATCAGCTGGAGCTGGATGATACCGGCCGCCGATACCGGTTCGATGGCGTTTGGCGCGACCTGCTGGCCCAGATCGATACGATCCGCGTCCGCGGAGCTGTGCCCGTTGTGGACACGCGCGTGCATACCCACTTCGGACCGGTCTTTGAAGCCGAGTCGGGGGCGCTGGCCATGCGGTGGGTCGCATACGAACCGAACAACACGCTGACCGCGCTATGGGGACTGGCCCATGCGCAAAGTGTCAGCCAAATAGAATCGGCACTCATGAGCTGGGGCGCGCCGGCCCAGAACGTGCTCTTTGCCGATGGCGCCGGCCAGGTCGCTTACCGGGCGGCAGGCTTTGTGCCGCGCAGCGCCGACGGCAGCAGCCGTGCCGGCGTGCTGGATGGCACTACGAGCGCGACGCAGTGGCAAGGTCCGCTGCCATTTGCCGCAATGCCTGCTGCAAAGAATCCCGAGCGCGGCTATTTCGCCACGTCCAATCAGCAGCCGACAACGGCTGCGTATCCCCACTACCTGGGCCACAACTGGCCTTCGGCATACCGCTCGCTGCGCCTTGATGCCCTCCTGAGCGGCAAGCCGGTGCACAGCCTGGAGGATATGATGGCCTACCAGCGCGATGTGCATGTCATGCAGCACGAACTGCTGATGCCGCATCTGGAGGCGCTGACGCTGCTGCCGCCGCCGGCTGCCCGGCTGCGTGACAGGCTGACAGCCTGGGATGGAAAGGCGGAAACAGACCGCTCCGAACCCCTGGCACTGTATACCTTTATGGAAGTTCTGCAGAACCTTGCCTGGGACGAAGCGGTATTTGCGGGCCTCCCCAGGCCCCGCAGCAGCACGCTGCTGGCGCTACTGGAGGAGGGATCGCCCTTTTTCGACGTCATGGCCACCGACGGATTGGTCGAAGATGCAGCGGGCCT
The DNA here is from genome assembly GCA_951812585.1 of Rhodothermales bacterium. Classification (GTDB taxonomy): domain Bacteria; phylum Bacteroidota; class Rhodothermia; order Rhodothermales; family Bin80; genus JAAXGV01. Next base: position 2,897,362 of record OX638318.1, read on the forward strand.
CTTGCGTATGGCGCTGATGGCAACGCAAGACACGCTTGTCGCGCGGCATGGGGCGGATCCTGCGGCTTGGGAATGGGGCGTGCATCATAAACTGGTGGCGCGGCATCTGACGCAATCGCCTGCGCTGAGCGCCCTGTGGAGCAAACCCTATGCGTACCCGGGCTTCGAACAGACGGTCTCTCCTGGCGGGAATCTCACCGTGGATGTCACAGCGAGCTGGCGCATGATCGTAGACTTCTCCATGGAGGCACCGCGTGGATATGGCGTATACTTCGGAGGGCAGAGCGGCAATCCGTTCAGCAGTCTGTACGACGCCCACATGGACACCTATGTGGCCTTTGAGTACTATGCGCTGACCAAGCCAACTGCGCCGAACCAGATTGACGCATATTCCGCGCTCTTGATAATGCCCTGACCTAAAAGACAAAGCTATGTCAAACTATGCGGATCAGCGATTTTCGACCCGTTGGGGACTCCTGCTCAGTGTCCTGGGCATTGCAGTCGGGACAGGCAATATCTGGCGCTTTCCGAGGATTGCGGCCACCAACAGCGGCGACGACGGGGCGGGTGCCTTCCTGGTGGCGTGGGTGATCTTTCTGTTTGTGTGGAGCGTGCCGCTGATCATTGCAGAGTATGGGCTGGGCCGCAAGGGCCGGATGGGGGTCGTGGGAACCTTCTCCAAACTGGCGGGCAAGCGCTATTCCTGGATGGGCGCGTTCCTGGGATTTGTAGCCGCCGCGATCATGTTCTACTACTCAGTCGTCGCCGGGTGGTGCATGTACTACTTTATCAAGATGACGACCAGCACCCTGCCGCTGACCGTGGATGCCGGGCAAGGCGTCTGGGATTCGTTTCAGAGCAGCGGGTTCCCCGTGGTTTTTCATGCCCTTGCCATGGGGCTTGGCGCGGTGGCGGTCTGGAAGGGCGTGCGCTCCATAGAAAAGGTCAACAAGTTTTTGATTCCCACGCTGCTACTGATTGTGCTCATCGCGCTCGTGCGCACGCTCACGCTAAGCGGGGCCTCTGAAGGGGTCCGGTTTTTGTTCACGCCAGACTGGGCCACGCTAGCCAGGCCGCAAACATGGCTTGAAGCGCTGACACAGAATGCATGGGACACGGGCGCGGGCTGGGGGTTGATCCTGACCTACGGTGCTTACATGCGGAGCAGGCACGGGGTTGTGCAGAACTCTTTGATCACCGGCGTAGGCAACAACACCGTATCCATCCTTGCGGCAATCATCATCTTTGGGACTGCATTCGCCATACTGGGCCAAGACATGACCAAGCCTGAGGTCTTGGAGGTGATGCGTACGAGCGGCCCCGCTGCGACCGGGCTGACGTTTGTCTGGATGCCGCAACTCTTTGCAAAGATGCCTGCAGGAAACATCTTTGCCATGTTGTTCTTTCTCGGACTCTCATGCGCAGCGTTCAGCTCGCTCATCTCCATGATCGAGATGGTATCGCGCATCGTCGTGGACTTCAAGGTGAACCGCAAGTACGCTATCATCGGCGTGTGCGCGACGGCCTTCGCCTTGGGCATCCCGTCCGCGCTCAACCTGGGCTTCTTCGAAAACCAGGACTTTGTCTGGGGCGTGGCGCTGATGCTGTGCGGCGCTTTTGTGGCATTCGCCGTGATCCGGCAAGGTGCGCGCGCATTCAGGGAGGAAAATATCGACAACCTGCCCAGGGACTGGAATGCGCGCAGGCCATGGGATTGGATCATCACCTATGCCATACCGGGCCTGGCCGTTCTGCTGCTGGTTTGGTGGCTATGGCTCTCTGCTACGCAGTTTGCCCCGGATACCTGGTTTGATCCGACAGAACCGTTTAGCGTCATGACCTGCCTGGCTCAGTGGAGTGTCGTCCTGATCGCGTTCATCTTGCTGAATCGCTGGATGAATCGGCGGCTGAACCTGCTGCGATAGCCATTGGCACGGAGTTTGCCCCGATAAGGCATGAGCACCAACCGCATTACGATGGTAAGATTGGTCGCATTGTGCCTTATCGCACTGGGTGCTATGGAAGCTCGGGCGCAGCCAGCGGCGTTGGCCGTAGGGAGCATGCTGCCCAACCAAGAGCATACCGTACAGCTTTTGGACGGGAGCAGCGGCGCGGTGTCGTCACTGCTTGCTGCTAATGGAACCATCTTCATTTTTTGGAGCAATCAGTGTCGCTGGACCGAGGGCTACGAGGCACGCGTCAAGGCATTGTATGCGGCAGCGTCGTCCCAGGGGATGGCCGTCGTGCTGGTCAACAGCAACGACCCGGAGGCATTCCCTAAAGAATCGCTGGACGCGAGCGCATCAAAGGGCTACCGGATGCCGTATGTCCATGACCCGGGCGGTATCCTGGCCAGAGCGCTGGGCGCTTACCGGACGCCGGAGGTCTTTGCCTTCGATGGTGAAGGCATACTGGTGTACGCCGGTGCTATTGATGACGCTCCGGCTGATGCCAAAGCGGTAGGGACGTCCTATGTCAGCGATTTTCTGGCGGGACTGCGCCCAGCGCCGACCAAAGCGTTCGGATGCCGGATACGATTGCCAAACGGCTAAGTCACAAGGACGTAGCCCAGAATTTTACCCGTGTGCGGGGCGCAGGCGAATTCGCTCGCATGGCGCACGCCGCGCGCACCTACCAGAAGCGGCATTGCCGCGTATACGGCCGCTATCCCTACACCTATCTGCCTATCGCGGCCTTCAAGCAGGCCGCCGTAACATGCTTTGCGCCTGACCAAGCGGCTGCGGTCTTCGAAAGCAGCGGCACCACAGGCGTGGCGCGCAGCCACCACTATGTGCGCGACCTTGCGCTTTACGACCGCGCTATCACGGCCCATTTTGCAGCTGTTTTTGGAGAGGGACCGTTCACGCTGTTGGTGCACCTGCCGGATTATGCACCGCAGTCTTCGCTCGTCTACATGGCGCGACTGCTCATGCGAGCGTACGGAGATTCAGCCAGCGGCTTCTTCCTGGACGATACGGCGGTGCTGCGCCGGGGGATAGCACACGCTGAAACGCAGCATACGACACTGCTCCTCTTTGGCGCGGCCTTCGGGCTGCTGAACCTTGCGATGACGCAGCGTTGGACGCTTCCCCCTGGTGCGCGCCTGATAGAAACAGGCGGCATGAAGACGCACCGCAAGAGCATCACACGTGCGGCTTTGCACCAGAGGCTGGCGGAGGGATTCGGTATTGCACGGCATCAGGTTTGGAGCGAATACGGCATGTGCGAACTATTGAGTCAGGCCTACACGCGCGGTGGTACGGCGTTTTATCCGCCGCCGTGGATGCAGGTGGAGGTATTCGATCCCGAGCGCATAGAAACGCCGCTGCCGGCGGGGCAGACTGGCCTGCTGGGCGTAGTGGATCTGGCCAACATCCACACCGTTTCCGCCATCATGACCGAAGACCTAGGCGTTCGATGCGCGGGTGGTTTTGAGGTACTGGGCCGGCTGGAGCACAGCGCACTGCGCGGCTGCAACTTTCTGCTGAAGAATGTTTGAACGCATCGCGCACACGGCAGCGCGGTGGCGCGATCCAGACCACAGGCCGCGTGTACGCGCCGTGGAGGCGACGTTGCGGGCACCCAACCGGTTTACCCCGGAGGCACTGACCTTTGCCATTAATCAGCAGATGGCACTTCTTGATGCCTCGCGACTGGAAGCGTGGATCGGCACGCGCAGTGCTGCGCAGCCGCTGACCTTAGGCGTCTTCAGTGCGGGCAACGTCCCGCTGGTCGGGCTGCAGGACCTTTTGGCTGTGACCGCCATGGGATACCGGTACCTGGGGTCGGTATCCAAAAAAAGTGACTTCCTGCTGCCTGCCTTTGCCAGGGAAGCAGGTCTGGATGCATGCTTTGACGCGGCCGACAAGGTCTGGGCGGCATCAGACGCAGTGATTGTAACCGGAACAGATGCCACCCGGACCTGGGCCGAGGTGCAGGCCAAACGCCATGGGATCCCAAGGCACCGCTGCCTTCTTCGAGGGCACAGCTATAGTGCAGCCGTGGTAGATGGCCGAGAGTCGGCAGAGGAGCGGGAGCGCCTGGCAGAGGATGCGCTGCTGCACGAGGGGCTCGGGTGCCGCAGCGTCGCGCTGGTGTGGGCACCCGAGACGCTGTCTCCAGATCCTTACCTGGAGAGCTTTGCGCACATGCGGGCTGTCTTTCCGGTGCATCGGAACACGCCTGGCACGTTAGCGATGCAGCAGGCACTGCTCAAGGCGCTGGACGCGTCGCATGCCTATGGGGAGGGTCTGGAGTTCCTGGTGAGCCGCGGCCCTGCCGAAGTCCAGGCACCAGGCCATATCCGGTGGGTGCCCTACCGCGAAAGCGAGGCGCTTGCGCAGGGACTGTTGGCGCACCGTGCGCGACTCCAGTGCGTGTACGCACGGGAAGGCCTGCTCCGGCAGCTGCCTGGCGAATTGCGCCTGGAAAGACTGGGCATGGCGCAGCGTCCTGCGCTGGACTGGCAGCCCGATGGCAAAGACACTGTAGCATTTCTGGCGTGCCTGTAGGCACGCCGCCACAAGGGTGGATGTCCAAAGCCGGATGCGCTCCGGAAGGACAGTCATTGAGTGCTGGCCTGGTGCGCGACAGCCGCGGGTCCGTGGCCGTGCCCGAGGCGCGGGCAAATGCCGCGCAGCAGAAACAACGCAGGGTGGCCGGGCGTTAAAACGGCTTTGCAATGGCAGGAGGCGGCTCGGTGTCTGAAAGTGGTTCCGCTCCGGTTGAAACGAATACGAAAGAGCGTTGGGCGCGTCATTGGGATGCGCTGGCATCTGATCTTCGCGCCTGGGTTGAGCTGAAGATCACCCTGGTAGAAATCAACCTCTGGGAACGTTTCAAGTGGGAACTGTTTACCCGAGGCTTGCCGGGCCTGCTGTTGGCAGCAGCGGCGCTGTTCCTGCTGGTGGGCGCAGCGCTGGGACTGGGGCAGGTGCTAGGGCATCCGGCCTGGGGCTTTGCTGCCATCAGCGGCATACTGGGCGCGGTGGCGGGGCTCTTGCACCGGTATCGCGTATCGCGCTCGCGTAGACCCTCGCGTAGACCATGGGAAAAGCCATGAACAAGGACAATCACAAACGCAAAGCCTCCGAGGTGCAAGAGCTGCTCAAGGAGCGCTCTAAGAAAATTGAACAGCACCTGCAGGCGCTGCGAGAGGAAGTAACCAACTTTACTCCGTCCGTTCGCGACGCCATACAGAAGCATCCGATGGCCAGTATGGGCGGAGCCCTGGCAGCCGGCGTGGTTGTGGGTATGCTGCTGTCGCGGCAACACACACCGGCCCACGTGCCGCCGTGGCATGAAGGCCACCTTGCACCGATAGCCGCGGCCATAGGCGCCAAGATCAGCGGCGGTGAAAGTGTGGAGGACGCCGTTAAGGCAGTCTTGGCAGGTCCGGCACCGGCTGCAGGCAGTGCACAGGGCGTCGGGATTGAGCTCATGCGTCTCTTGGGTCCCATCCTGGTCGCCTGGGCTGCGCAGCAATTTGGTAAATCCGAGGTCTCAGGCTCCGAGGCGTAAGGAATTCCGCGCGTGAAGACCCGTTTAGCGCTCATTGGGCCGCCAGGGGCAGGCAAAGGCACGCAGGCCAGATTCCTTACTTCGCGCCTGGGCATTGTACAGATCTCCACGGGCCGTATTTTGCGCCGGGCGATACAGGAAGATTCGGAGCTGGGTCGCACCGCGCGTGCGTTCATGGATGGCGGCAAACTGGTGCCGGACAAGCTCATGTATGACCTTGTGGAAAGGGCTATTGCGAAGACAGCGTGGAATCGATTTGTGCTCGACGGATTCCCGAGGACGCGGGCACAAGCCGAATGGCTCACGCAGCGACTCGCGGCTGAGCACGCGCCACTGGAGGCGGTGATCTTAATGGTGCTTGCCGATGGCGATGTCGTCACTCGCCTGTCACGCCGCCGCATCCACAAGATTACAGGGGAGAATTTTCACCTCGACAACAAGCCGCCGGTCGGCATAGACCCGGCGCTCATTGTTCAGCGCGCGGACGATGCCCGTGCCGCGATACGCGCGCGCCTGCGGGTCTACCATGCAACGACAAAGTCGGTGGTAGACTACTACCGCAGCCTGGGCATAATCCTGGAAATCGCGGCGACGGGCACATTCGACGAAGTCTATGCCCGCATCCATTCTCTGATCCAACCGTCCTAGGCAGCCGCACGCATGATCAAGCAGGTGCAGGAGGCGCAGGTTCGTGAGCGGGTAACCGCACCGGCACAGCTTCAGGAACAAGTGTCGGCGCTGGGATCGCTGGTGTCAGAACGCCTCTGCCATGTCGCTGCTGAGCGGCAGCCGTCGGTCCTGTATGACCCGGTGCGCTACGTCCTTGCAGGGCAAGGGAAGGCCCTCCGACCGGTGCTGCTGCTGCTTAGTGCCCAGATGTATGGCGTAGAGAAGGCCCGTGCCCTCCCTGTCGCACTGGCCATCGAGATCCTGCATAACTGGGCGCTTGTCCACGACGACATCATGGATGCGGCACAAACGCGCCGGGGACGACCAGCGGTGCATGTCCGGTGGGGTGTGAACACGGCGCTGCTCACAGGAGATGTGCTCTTAGGGCTCGCCTATGAGCAGCTGGCCCGCGTGCAACCCGAAACGCTGCCGGCGCTGCTCTCTGCCTTCACCCGCATGGTACGGTCACTCTGCGAGGGTCAGGCCGTTGATATGCAATTTGAGACCCGCGCAGATGTGGTCACGCCCGAATACCTGGACATGATAGACCTCAAGACGGGTGCGCTGATCGCGGCTTCCATGGAGATGGGTGCCATCCTGGGCCGCGCCTCGAAAGCGGAGCAGTCCAGAATTCACAGCGCGGGCATGGCACTCGGCAGGGCATTCCAGATACAGGACGACCTGCTTGACCTCATCGCTGTGGATGGACGATGGGGGAAGGTCATCGGCGGTGACCTCATGGAAGGCAAAAAGACCTTCCTGTTGCTCGAAGCGCTGAGTCGCGCCAAAGGCGAGGACAAGGAATTCTTTGGGAAGATCCAGCACGGGCGTGGCCTTGCAGCGGCAGATATTGACGATGCCCGCAGCCGGATGGACCGTCTCGGTGTTTTTGACTTTGCACGAAAGACCGTGGCGTACTATACCCGGCGCGCTGTTGAAGCGGTGGAGTCGCTGCCTAAGCGCACCGAGATGCTCAGTGCGCTTATGCAAATCATGGCTAGTCGTGCGCACTAAACGACTTGGCATGCATGCAGTGTTCAACTTGACCTCTGGAATCACAAGCTTTTAGAAAAGGAGCGTCAGATACCGATTTTGTACTATCCGTGCTATGCGCCAAAGGATGACTCTGGTATGACGGCCGCTTGGCGGTCGGCGCGCGGCAGCATGCGCCGAGGCGGCGGAATCTGGACCGCGCCGCCACTTGCAGCGCGGGAAGCAGGCTTTCTTTTGAACCATCGAACCCAACGAGATGGGTATGACACTTGCTGAATTGCGCCGATACGACAGGGAAGACATGTACGGAGCGGTGCAGGCGTTTCCGGCGCAGCTTCAAGATGGTCGCCAGCGCGCGCTAGCCCAGGTCGGTGCCGTGACCGCGCTACAGGCGAATTCCTTTGATGGCGTCGTGGTTGCCGGCATGGGAGGCAGCGCCATTGGGGGAGATCTCTTGCGTGCGCTCACCTGCGACAAGGCCCGGGTCCCCATCGTGGTCAGCCGTAGCTACACGCTGCCCGCATGGGTCACTGCCGACACATTAGTTGTGGCGTCCAGTTACTCGGGTAATACAGAAGAAACGCTTGCAGCCTTTGACAGCGCTGCAGCGCGCGGCGCTGCGCTGGTCTGCATCACTACGGGAGGTGCGCTCCTGGATCGTGCAAAAGCGCAGGGCGTGCCGACCATTGGTCTTTTGGCTGGTCTTCAGCCCCGGGCGGCGCTGAGTTATTCAGCAGCGGCGCTCCTTACGGCCTGCGAGGCCCTGGGAGTCCTGCGCATGGCGCAGGAGGACTGGGTCGAAGCAGTGACGGTTTTGGAGTCGCAGCGCAGTGCGTTGGAAGACCCCGCCTACGTGGAAAACCGCGCGGTTCAATTGGCAATGAAGCTTCAGCCGCTCTTTCCGGTGATTTACAGCAGCGAGCAGCTGGAAGTCGCGAACCTCAGGTGGCGAAACCAACTGCATGAAAATGCGAAGACGTTCGCGGTGGGAAACCTCCTGCCAGAGATGAATCACAATGAGATCATGGGCTGGGCGCGTGCTGGCGCGGAACTCGGGCAGCTTGGCGTGATCATGCTTCGGGATCTGGAGGATCATCCGCGTACGCAGCGGCGCATGGATGTGACGGCCGCCCTTCTCAAAGGCCGCGCAGGACACTGGGAATCGGTACAAAGTTTGGGGCGCAGCAGGCTGGCACGGCTTTTGTCGCTGATGTACACCAGTGACTGGGTAAGCCTTTATCTGGCGATTGCCCACTGCACAGATCCGTCGCCCGTAGGGCTTATCAGCACACTGAAGCAGCGGATCGCGGAGGCGTAATCGCCGGGCCCATGGAACCGCCCATGCATCGATCTCTACAACAAGGACTCTCGCTGCACATGTGCTTCCTCATGGGGCGCTCCCGGATACTGTTTTTACTACTTGCCGCCTTATGCGTGGCCGGGCCGGTGCACGCCCAATACTGGTTTCATTTCGGCCGCAACAAGATCCAGTACGAAGATTTCGACTGGCATGTGCTGAAGACCGAGCATTTTGACATCTACTTCTACCCGCAGATGCAGGAGTTGGCTGAGCACGGCGCCGCATTTGCGGAAGAAGCCTATGGGGAGCTGCAGAACAAGTTCAATTTTTCGCTGGGCCACCGGACGCCCATTGTTTTCTACTCGTCCAACCTTCACTTCAAGCAGACCAATATCACGGACGGGTTCATTCCAGATGGCGTCGGCGGATTCTTTGAATTTCTGAAGGGGCGCGTGGTCATTCCCGCCAATGGCGACCTGCACCGGTTCCGGCGCGTGGTGCGGCACGAAATAGTGCATGTCTTTACGCTGAACAAGGTGGCGCGCGTCTATCGAGATCGCCGTATTCCACCCGACCGTTTCCTGCCGCTCTGGTTCACGGAAGGTCTGGCGGAGTACTGGTCTGGAGAGCCGGACTACCAGCATGAGATGGTGATGCGCGACGCGCTGTTCTCAAACTTCTTCACGCCGCTGTCCAACATCTACCGCATCAATGGCACCTACGTCATGTACAAGGAAGGTGAAGCACTCTGCCGCTTCATCGCCGAAACGTATGGCGAGGAGAAGCTCCTGGAGCTGATGGAGAATGCCTGGCGCGACCGCGACTTCAGCAGCGTCATGGAGTATGTGCTGCGAGAAGATTATCGTGAGCTGGATAAACAGTGGCAGAAGTGGCTGCGGCGGGAGTACTATCCGAAGCTGGACAACGCTGAGGTGCCCTCGCTCTTGGCAGGCGTGGTTTCTGGACGGGGCTTCAACTCCAAGCCAGTCGCCTATCGGCGCCAGGATGGACAGCGGCAGGTCTACTTTGTAGGCAACCACAACGGGTACGGCAACGTGTACTTTGTGAATGTGGACTCGCTGTACACGCCGCTCGGTGAGCCGCAGGTGCTGATAAAGGGAGAACGTGCGGATCGCTTCGAGGCTTTTCATCTGTTCGAGAGCCGCGTCAGCATATCCGGGGATGGCATGCTGGCCTTCGTTACCAAAAGCGGCGAGAAGGATGTGATCCACACGTATGACCTGGAGGCGCAAGCACACGGACCGGCCTACCAGTTTGATGACCTTATTGCGGTGTATTCGCCATCCTGGAGCCCCGATGGTCGCCGCATCGTGTTCACATCCATTGACCAGAGCGGCCACATTGATCTGTACGTCTATGACACAGGCGCCGGACAGCTGCGGCGCCTTACGCATGATCTATATGACGACCGCGACCCGGCGTGGAGCCCCGACGGCCGCTATATTGCCTTTTCGTCGGACCGCACCTCAGTAGGACGCCAGCATGCATACAACCTGTTCACGTACGATCTCGAGACGGGACGCATTGCCTATGTGACCTTCGGGCCGCAGCATGACTTTTCGCCCCGCTTCAGCCCGGACGGCGCGAAGATCGTCTTTACGAGGGCTCAACGCGATGAAAACGGACGCTACGGCGGTCAGGACATCTACGTGATTGATGCTTCGGGACGCTTGCCGCTTCCGCTGGTGGCCTCTGACAGCATTACGGCCGGGCCAGAGTATCGCTTGGCGTCCAGTCGGCGTACATTGCGCAGGCTGACAGAGTTGACGACCGCAGTCTTTGACCCCATGTGGTCCGAAGATAACCACCTGGTCTTCACCAGCTTTGAGAACTTCAGCTTCACGATACGGGCCTTGGGTGCTGTTGATTCGCTGGTATCCCATCCAAAGGAGGCCGACCAGATTGATCTCGCGCATGCGGGTGGGGAGCCGTGGACGTTTGCGTCGATCAAGGCCGAGACGCAGGCGGAAAAGCTGCCCTACAAGCGGCGCTACGGACTGGACATCGCCCAGGGCCAGATTTCAAACAACGCCATCTGGGGCACGAGCGGCGGGGCGCTGGTATCGTTTTCGGACCTGCTCGGCAATGATCGCTTGTTTGCGGCGATATACAGCACAGGCCAGTATGGAGACAACCTCGTGCGCAGCCTGAATATTGAGCTTTCGCGCGTGCAGTTGCACCGTCGCACGAATGTCGGCTATGGCATCTTTCGCTATGGCGGACGCCGGTACGACTTCACTGAGCCCGATGCGTCACTTGAGTTTCCGTGGTTCTGGGAGGAAGTCTACGGGGCTTTTGGGGCGGTAAGCTATCCGCTGTCCATGTTTCGGCGCGTTGAGCTGAGCACGGCCGTCAGCTACGACCATAAGCAGATTCCAGAGCATCGCATTGACCGGGAGGCCTATCTGCTCTCGAATGCGGTGTCGCTGGTGCACGACAATGCATTGTACGGACCGAACGGCCCGATAGATGGCTGGCGGGCCAAGCTGACGCTGGCATACACGACCGATGTACGATACTCCAATGTCAACTACGTCACGGTGGCGGCGGATGTGCGGCACTATCTGCGCCTGTTTCGCAACGTGTCTTTTGCGTCGCGTGCGATGGCACGGGGCAATCATGGGCGTGAGGCGCGGCTCTGGTTCATGGGCGGCAGCTGGGACCTTAGAGGGTATCCGCTTTTCGACGTACGCGGTAACAAGATGTGGTTCACCTCGCATGAGCTGCGCTTCCCGGTCCTAGAGCGGCCCTTCCTGCATGTGCCGTTATTGGCGGCCATAGGGGTAGCGAACCTGCGTGGCGCGGTGTTTGTGGACGCGGCTCATGCTTGGAATGATGGCTATCATGAGCGCATCCCGCAGATTTTTGCAGGTGAAACGCTGGGCAGCAGCGGCTTCGGCTTACGGCTGAACCTCTTCGGCGGATTCGTCTTGCGCTACGACATCGGATACCGCTTGCGGGAGGGATTCTCGCGGCGAGATCGCAGGGTGTTCAAGCAGTTTTTCTTCGGGTACGACTTTTAGTGCGTGTCGGTGCGTCCATTGCTCCCTGCATGGTGCTGCTGGCCATCGGCGGCTGCCTGGCGCTGCAGATCGAGGACGCTGTACTTCTGTCCAAGCAGCGCGACCTATCGGACATTGTGCCCCCGCTCAAGATCGAATGGGTGTACAATGCCAGCGCCGGGTTCGGGCGCGACGGTGTGGTCGTGGTGGGGGATCAGGTCCTGGTGTCTACGCGAAGCGGGGACCTGCATGCAGTCAACGTGCACACGGGCAAGCGCGCAGGGATCAAGAGCTTCGGCGATGCACTGGAAGCCATGCCGCTTGTGAGGGGCCACACCCTCTACGTGCCGGTGGACTTGGGTCGCCGCGCACTCTATGCCTACGACCTGGAGCGGAGCACCGTGATCTGGCGCTGGCGCGGCGAGCCCATAACGGTGCGGCTGTTGGCTTTGGAAACCGGCTTTGTGTCTGCGGATACGCGTGCGGTCGTGCGGCGGCATGAAGGTCAGAGCGTGATCTGGCAGACATCCCTGGGCGATGACCGTTTCATTCATGCCCCTCCGCTACTGGCAGGCGGACATGTCATCGTAGCGGATGATGTTGGCAACCTGTACGCGCTGAATCCTGTAGACGGCGCGGAGCAATGGGTTACGACCTTGCACATGCCCGTCTATACCGCGATGCAACAGCAGGGCGCACACCTCTTTGTGCCGACCACACGCGGCATGCTTTTTGCCGTGGCTGCCACCAGTGGTGCCATTGCGTGGCGCTATGTGCATGCCGACACCACGGCGCGAATCGCAACGCCCGCGGCGGACAGCACGATGGTCGTATTCGGCAGCACCGACGGCACGGTCACAGCGCTGGACCCGGCCACCGGGGCCCTGGTGTGGCAGTGGGTGGCACCCGATGCAGTGGTGGCGGCACCGTATATGAACGAGCACGCAGTCTATGTGGGCACCATGGGGTCCATGTTCTATGCGCTGGACCGTTCGACTGGCACGGTGCAATGGCAGGAAGAGCTGCGCGGACGGATCAAGTCGGATGTCGTGGGTTATGATGACTTTCTGATCGTATTGTCAGAGCCGCGTTATGTCTACTTACTCACGCACGATGATGCGTATTAGCAGCTTAGCCGTGGTGCTGCTTTTTGCAGCACCGGGGTGGGCCCAGGACCAGGCCTTTCTGGCTCTGGAAACCAACTATCCCGATGCCATCGTGTATGTGGACTCGGTGCGTCTTGGTCCCGCGCACTGGCGTACGTTTGCCGCAGCGCCCGGGTCGCGAACGCTTCGGCTCTTGGCACCGGGCGAAGCAGCCTGGTCCATAGCTCCGCTCACGCAGCACGTGAACCTGGTGCGGGGCGACACTATACATGTGTCGCTGGCCTTTCCGCTGTACCACCAGATAGCGTCTCGCCCTTTGGGCGCAACGGTCTATTGGCGGCAGGACGGCGAGAAAGCGCAGCTGGGCAGGACGCCCGTGATCCATCGCACGCACGATGCGGCGGAGGGTCTGTTCATCGTGGAGCAGTTCGGATACCGCGCGCAGGAGGTGGTTCCACGCGCCGAGGTATGGAATCGCTACGAGGTGTTGTTGCAGCCGCTCTACAGCGGCGACATGCTTCAGGCGAAAGGCCTCCAAACAACAAGGAAGCGGCGGCGTTGGATCGAAGCTTCGGCGGCCGTGCTTATCGTCGCGGGCGGCGTGCTGACCGTTCACCACAAGTTCAAGGCCGATAGGCTCAACGACAACTACCAGGCCACGGGAGATCCAGCCCTAAGGCCGCGCATTGCCCGTCTGGACGATCGGGCCGCCGTCGCCCTCATAGGCATGCAGGTGGGCCTTGTTGCCTTTGGCGTGCGCTTCTATCTTAAGAAGTGACGGGTGGCGGCACAACAGCCGGCGGTAGCGCGGCAATGGGTGGCAACGCACTGCGATCTGATTCTATTCCTGTTTGACTTTGCCCATGCTGGATATCATCATCGTCGTCTTCGTGGGTCTTGGCATGATCGGTGGATTCCGGTCCGGGCTGATTCGCCAGGCTGTAGGACTTGCAGGGTTAGTCGTGGCGATAGGCTTGGGCATGCGGTACGGAGAGTCCGTGGGAACGCCTATAGTATCCGCGCTGGACATGGCACCGGACCTTGCGTCGCTGGCCGGCTTCTTTGTAGTCTTCATGGCTGTAGCCTTTGCGACCACCATCTTGGGACGCGTCATCACCGCCATGGCGAAGGGGCTGCAGCTTTCAGGAATAAACAAACTCGTGGGCGCACTCTTTGGCGGGCTAAAGTCAGCCGTGCTGATCGGGGCAGTACTGATATGCGCCGCCCTGTGGGATCTGCCTTCTAACGAGATGCGCACGGATTCAAGGCTGTACGCCCCACTGATGGAGGGGATGGCATTCGCTTGGCAGTACTTCAGTGATACCTTTCCGGACGCAATAGGCTCTATCAGCACACCAGAGACGCTCTAGATAGCGGTTAATGGTACCCGTATACCTGCGCCTGAAGAACTTCATGAGTTACGGCGCGAAGGCGTCGACGCTCGATTTCAAGCAGTTTCACACGGCGTGCCTTTCAGGAGATAATGGTCGGGGCAAGTCCGCAATCCTGGATGCTGTCACATGGGCTCTCTGGGGCAAGGCGCGCAAGGTGACCAGCCAATCGAGTGCGGCGCAGGGTCTCTTGCGCATTGGTGCCTCCGAGATGTCGATTGAATTCGTATTCGACCAGCAGGCTGAGCGCTACCGAGTCATACGCTTATACAATGGTGACAAAAACAAGCAGCATCTGGAATTGCACATGCGTCGCCGCAAGGATCAGCGCTATGTGCCCCTGACCGGCCAAGGCCTCAGAGAGACGCAGCAGGAGATTACACGCAGGGTAGGCCTTGAATACGATACGTTCATCAACTCAGCCATGCTGCTGCAGGGGCGCAGTGATGAATTTGCCAGCAAAACACCCGGCGAACGCAAGGAAATCCTCGCGCGCATATTGAACCTGGGCAAGTACGAAGCGCTGCGCGCGATGGCGCAGGAGAGGGTTCGCGACGCGCAAAATTATAGGCGTCATGTGGAGGATACCTTGGCGCGGCTCGCGGCGGAGCCCATCCCTCGGCAAAACCGCGGAAGTCAGGATGAACTAGGCAAATACCGCGCTTATGAGACCTACTCTGGGGGCGAGGCTTTCCGCATCAACTTTGCGCTGCGCATTGCACTTTCACAGCTTCTTGCGACGCGGAGGGATACGCAGATTCGGATGCTGGTCATTGATGAGGGTTTCGGTATGCAGGACCCCATCGGTATACAGCATCTTGTGCAGGCAATAGGAATGATGAAGTCGTATTTTGACAAGGTGCTTGTAATCACGCACCTCGGGGAGCTGAAGGAGGCTTTCCCCGTGCACATAGAGATCAGAAAGCATGCTGTCACCGGTAGTCAGCTTAAACTTGTGCATGCCTGAGGTTCGCGTGCATTTAAGCGGGTTGGGGCAGAGCCCAAAGCGGGGTGGCGTGAGTTTCCAACAGGCACAAGGTAGAAGGCACAGGGTAGACTCGTGGCACAGGCAGGCGTGGCCGGGGTTAATCACTTTGAACCGCTGTTTTGTATACGAATTGGGTTTTCATAAGAATGATCGCAGTTGTGCGCTGCGCGGCATGATTTCGCTGGTGGTCGGTAGTCCGTGAGCAGTATCGCAGGCATAAAAAAGTTGTACTACTCCATTGGGGAGGTAGCCGCGATCGTGGGCGAAGAGACGCATACATTGCGATTCTGGGAGGACGAGTTTGAGCAGCTGAAACCCCGGCGTAATCGCGCGGGGCGACGCATCTACACCGCGGAAGACATCGTGATCGTGGAGCGCATCTGGCATCTGCTCAAGGTGAACAAGTACACGGTGGAGGGGGCCAGGCAGGTGTTGCAAAGGGAGAAGACCCCGCATGAGAGCAAGGAATTGCGACGCGATTTGCTGCGGATGCGTGCTTTCCTCGAAAACATTATCGAGCAGCTAAGCGTTCAAGAATCAGACGGGACGTAGCGCAGCCAGGTAGCGCACTTCAATGGGGTTGAAGGGGTCGCGAGTTCAAATCTCGCCGTCCCGACTAGCAAATGATGAAAAACCTTGGCACCACAGCGGACCAAGGCAGCAGTCGCCCGACCTGCATTCCTACGCCACGCGTGCAGGTGGTGGGAGCAGTGCGACTGCGGTGTGCTCGCAAGCGCACCGGACCTGGAAAAGGATGACTGAGCAGGTGATTTCAGAATCCATGCGGGCATTCACCCGGGATGTCCGGCGCTGGCGGGAGGAGAGCGGGCTCTCATTGCAGGCGATTTCCAGGAGGACGATGGTCCATGTGGACACCCTGGCGGGTTTCGAGCGAACGGGCCACTACAACAATCCCACATTCAACATCGTTTATCTGCGCTTATTGGCGAGTGCGTATGCCGAGTGTGTGGGTCTGGATGTGGGCGCTATGCGCAGAGCCATGGATCAGGCTTATGACGACACGTACGATGGGGCGCTTGGCAGTCTGCTCATGCGCGTGCATTCCCAGGCAGCGCCTGGTGCGGAGCCCGCGCCTCTGCAAGATTCGAAAGGGATGGTAAGTGCCGACGAGTCGACCAGTGCCGACGAACCGGCTGAGGCGTCACCTGTGCGAGCACCGGCGGAGTCGACTGGTGTGCAGAGCGCAGTGGAGGCCACGGCCGCACCTGGATCCGCAAAGGCCACCCCAGTGTCGCGAGCCACGAAGGTCACCGCCACGATGCGAGGAGGGGAGGCGGCTGCTGAGCCTCCGACGGAAGCCGGCATGCAGGCGAAGGCCGCTCAAGGTAAGGCGTCCGCCCGTACGCACCAGCCGGAGGAAAGTCGCGTTGCCGAATCCAAGGTATCAGCCGCGTCAGCTAAGGCTCGTGAACATGCGTCCGTGCGCGCGCTGCGCGCGCGCACAAGCCGCCGCCGGTACCCCAGATATCGCCGACGAAGGACCAGCAGTATGGCCGCCGTGGTGACCGGCGGGGTTATCGTAGTGGTCGTTTTGGCAGCCATTGTGGCGTATTTCATCCTAAGGCCAAGGCTGGGGCTGGAGAGGATTTCGGGAGCGGCCCTGCCCGTTGTACCAGAGCCTGTTGAAGCGCTGTTTGAGATCGAACCCGCATGGACGCTGCCAGAATCGTTTTACGTGGTGATCCAAGCTGCCTATGGCAAGGTGGAAGGAGTATCCGTTACGCTGGATGGCACCGACCGGCGGCGGTGCTGGATAGAACAAGGCGCAGCGAAGGCGATACTGATCAACGATAGCCTGAGAATCCAAAGCCAGCTGTACAAGCTGCGGGTATTCGTAGGCGCGTACGAAGTCCCGGTGGATGCGAGCCAAAGCAGCTTCGTTCTGCGCCGTTCGCAAGTGGAAGGTGCAGACCTGCCCGCAGCACAGCTCAACGTAGCGCCGGATACTGTTATCAGCCTGCAGGCGTGTTAGCGCGCGGCGAGCATCAGCGCACCCACCAGCGGTGCGTGGTCACCTAGGGCCGCCGGTACGACTTCGGGCGGTGCTGGCAAGGCGCTGCGCAGCACTGCGTCAATTCTTTTGGATACCCGCGGCTGGCGCAGTCCAATGGGGCCCCCCAGGATGAGGCGCTCGGGATCGAGGATGCTGCCCAGTGCGAGTGCGGCTTGGGCAAGGTAGTCGGTTGCGCGCGCCACGAGCCGCTCTGCAGCGGCGTTGCCTGCGTCGGCCAAGCCAAAGATCTGCTCGCTGCTCAGCTGATCGCCCGTGTTCGCCAGCCAGGATGATGCCAGACCGACGCCCGCCGCCGTGGACTCGAGGCATCCATTGGGTGCCCAGTCCTGATCCAGATGGCGCGGATCCGGCACGATGTTGCCGAGCTCTCCGGCTGAGTGGTGGGCTCCGCGCACCAGCTGTCCCTCCACCACGATGCCCGCAGCGACCCCCGTGCTGATGGTCATGAACACCACAGAGTGGCACCCCCGGCCTGCCCCTGTCGCGGCTTCCGCCAGCGCCGCTGCGTTGACATCGTTTTCTACGAATGTCGCTACTCCGAGGTTATTAGCGAGAAGAGAAGCCAAGGGCACATTCACCCAACCGGGCAGGTTGGCGGCATCAAGCACAATGCCCTTCTGCGCATCCGTCATGCCCGGCGCAGCACATCCAACAGCACACACAGATTTCTGGCCCAACTTGTCCAGGCAGCGGGGCAAAAGCTGTGCAATGAGCCGAAGCACAGGTGCCACTCCGGGCTTCGGCGTGGGGGCCGAATACCAGGAAAGGACTTGGTCCGGCGACTGCCGACGGGCTACAGCCACGCGCGTATGCGTGCCGCCGACATCAATGCCTGCGATAAGTGAGGTCTCCGTCAGAGCGACCGTACCCAGATGTTGCGGTAACGCGTGGGCTCGTTGTGGTCCTGGAGCAGAATGGGCAATGCATCGGCATGAGCCTTATACGGAGGACGGTTCCTATGTCCGGTTGGCCCGGTGAGGACCACATTGTCCTGGACCAAGACGCCGTTGTGCAGCACGGTCACCCGTGCGGGCGTGACTACATTGCCGTCGTCGTCGAAATGCGGCCGACGAAATATGATGTCGTAGGATTGCCATTCGCCCGGCGGCCGACTGGCATTAACGAGCGGCGGATACTGTCCATAGATCGACCCAGCCTGGCCATCCGGATAGGTGACGTTGGCGTATGAGTTAAGCACCTGCACCTCGTACGTGTTCATGAGGTATACGCCGCTATTGCCACTGTTCTGGCCATCACCGCTGTTGGGGGTCGCCCATTCGATATGCAGCTGCATGTCGCCAAAGCTCTGCCGCGTCAGGATGGCTCCTTCGGTCACCTCCATGAAGCCGTTCATGACGGACCAGGATGCGTCACTGCCATCGCGGTGCTGCCACTGGGAAAGGTCGGATCCGTCAAACAACACAACAGCGTCGGAAGGGGCACTGCCCATGGTGCCCGGCGTAACGATGGGCGGCTGCGGCCGGTCTGGATCATGCACCGTCCAGGTACTGAGGTCAGGTATCTGTGCGCTGGTCTGTGCTGCAGCGAACAACACGCAGAGCCAGAGTCCATGGCGGCTTAGCTTCGGATTCATTTCGACTATTGTTGGTGAGTTGCAAGTTGCACGCGTAACAAATTAGGGATTTAATGCTTGCCCCAAAATGCCTGATTGGCCCTGCAGACCAGCAGTTGTGGGCGCATAGGGCGGATATACGGGTGCAAGCGGCGAAAGATTGGACATTTGGGGGTGTGGAGCGGCTGCTTTCGGGGCCGTCCCCCCCCCCCAACGGCGGCCTACGTTGTTTCAGCGAATGTTGCACCGTTTTCTGATCCTGGGCTTGTTCTTGGCGGAATTCTTACGCTTCTGCCCCGACATTCGCCCGTTTTACTGCTATGCGCGCGATCTTCGAGCCACCGTTTGCGCTTGGGCATACGCCCATTGGAGAGATCACGTTGGATCCTCGGTCCAGAGACGATATTCCGAACGTTCTCCGTGGACTGCAGAACCGCTTCACGCACCGCAGCACGCGCGTGTGTTCGCGATCCTGCGGGAGCACTTGGGCGCGAAGGTCAATCTGCGGCGTGGTCGCCCGGGCCTGCGTCTATGGCGGCTCTTCGTGCTGGACACCTTGCAGAAGGTGCTCGCCTGCGATTTCGACACTACAGCGGGCCGCGGATGTCTCCCTTAGCGAATGTGCACGAGGCGGCCCATCCGATACGTTGCGTGGCTCTCGGGCGACACGGCCATCAGGCGATACAGGCTGGTCCAAACGCCGTGGAGGCCGTCAAAGCATGCGTCTCGGTCAATGGCATCCTGGTCCAGCACCACGGCATTGCGGTCCACCTTGAGAAAGCGGCCGCGTTTGCCGCGTCCCTTGATGCCTGCGTCAGGCGACGCTTGCGCTTCTCTACGATGCGATCCCGTTCATAGGCATCCTTGGCCGCCCGCTTCTTGCTGTAGCGCAGCACCAGACGCCGGCCTTTTATTTGCCGTTCTGTTACGCTGGTATCTTCGCTGACCGTTACCCAGTCATGGGATGCAAAAAGCGCGGCCTCCATCCTGCGTGGCAAGCTGCGCAGGCGCGCCGCGACCACCCAGTCCCACCCCTGGGAGGCGAGCAGGTCCAGGTTGTCCTGGCTGCGCATCCTGGCGTCTGCAACCAAGACCACCCGACCTATGTCAAAGCGCGCCCGCAGGGCCTTCAGTGCTGGCCCCAGCGTGCGCACATCGGCCGTGCTGCCTGGAAGTAGCTCATATCCTATCGGCAGCCCCTCCACACTCTGGAACAAGGCCAGAACGACCGACACCTTCTGCGGCTTACCGTCCTTGCTGAATCCCTTCTTGCGAAGATCCTCGCCCTTGTCGCTGGCGAAGGAAAGCGTCGTCACGTCGAAAAAGAGCACATCCACCCGTTCTTGCAGGAGTCCGCGCACTTCATGCGAGACGATTGACTGCAGCCGTGCAATCCGGTCGTCATTGACGGTGTCCATCATGCGGTAGAACTTGTCCGGATTCACTTCCACGCCATGGTGTCTGGAAAGCTTTCCGCAGCACGCACGCTTGCTGGAGCCCGGCGCGGCCAGACGCATCAGCACGGCCTGACGAAACAAGCGTGCGGCCATTTTCTTGCGGGCCCCGAAGACCTTCTGAAAGCCCATCCGATCGTACAGTGTCCCGAAGACCTCGTGAACGCCCATAATCAGACGCTTGGTCTCGACCAGCTTGCGTGCATCGGGTATGGGAAGCGGCTGGTCGCTCTGGCTGTCCTGGCGAGCCCCTTGTACGCGCGCGGCCCAGTACTCCATTGGGAACAGGGTGGGCTGCCGTTCTTCCAAGAGCCGCAGCTTCGCCCGATGCGCCAACCGTACCAGGGCATCCAGCAGTGGCCCTTCAGGAGCAGCGCCCATGTGCTTGATGATCCGCTGCCGGGGTCCCTTTCCGGGTACGCGGGTCGATTCGACAATCTGTACGCTAACGTTCTGGGTGGTCTTGCGTCGGAGGGTACGGACGAGCATGCTGAGCGTCAGCGGTCTGTGCGTATTGCTATGCGCTAAGGCACAACAGCGTCCTCAGCAATGCCAATCCCACAATTGTACTGAACACTACAAACCAATATCGTCCCAATCGACCCGGTCTGCGTGATGTCCTGGCACCTGTTTTGGGGGGTCACATCCAACACTGCACACTACCGCCCTTGGGGTCAAGGCGCACGCCAAGCGCGCTGAAATGGACTGATTTGCCCTAAAAAAGCGCAAAAAGGGGCCCAAATCGGACAATGCAGCCACCAATTCGGCTACTCCACACGAAGTCTGGACACCTCAGGAAACGACCAAAGACCGATTCAACACCTCATCTTGGCTCGTGGCGGAGCCCATCCCTCGGCAAAAACGCGGAAGTCAGGGGTCTCCGAACCCGCAAACCACGAGGGTATGTCCCTGTGACAGAGATTCTGATATCGTGATAGTGGCTGGCCAGTATAGACCCTAGTTGCGGCAACTTGGGTGGGACACCTCTAGCTTCCGGAGAGTTCGCCATCTGCATGCGGTCTTCCTCTGAAACCTCGATCTCCTTTATCCGCAGTCCATACGACATAGGGGAATCCTCCGGGGTCACTCTTAAATTAATCGGAGCATGCACGGTAACGTTATATTCGTTGCAGCTCGCCGGCTCAAAAACAACGCTTACTTTGAGCTTCATGTCGTCAGCAAAGGACGTCAGCGCAGAGAGTTTAAGTAGTCCGTCGTCTACCCATTGGTTGTCTACCCATTTCGGCCATTCCTCATTTGTTCTCCAGTCAAGGAGGATGCTCTGGTATTCAAGACTATCAAGACTACAGGCTAACAGCAGTTGCGATTCTAGAGTGATCTCATTGGCGATCACCGCATCTTCCGTGTTGTTTCGTAGCTCAAGCTCCAGAAACCATTCCGCCGGGCTTTCGCTGGTGGGCACTAGTCGGGCGCTGGACAAAACGATCCAGTCGGGATCATTAAGTACAAGTTGTACGGTGGCACCGCCAATGCGCGACGTAGTGTGTTGAAACTCATGCCACTGGATCTGATCCAAAGGGACCGGCCGCGTCACACCGCCGATCGAGACTGTTAGTTGCTTCGGTAGAGTGTCGAAGCTTCCCTGGCTAATCCAGCGAGCCATCCCTGAGCTAGTACTAAAGTCGCGATGCCAAACACCGCCCACTTGTCCGTACGGTTTTAACGAATGCAACGTTCTTGAGTCATTGAAGCGCTCGGATCGAAAACGTGCCTCGAACTCCAAGAGCAAGAAATACTCTTTGTTTTTGTTGAAGATAGAGCCGCGGTCTTGGGCCCATTCCGAAAGCTTGGTCCGGGCCATCGGCTGTATGCTCATGCTAGGCGTGCTAGGCGACTCTGGCCAAATCCAAAGAGCAAAGGGGGTCCGTTGAGAATCCCCGACACGGACGAACAAAATAAAACAGATCAGTAGCACCAGTAGCGCCAGTAGCCAACGCGTCACCAGATTCTGCTTTTTGAGCCAGCCGGTCAAGCAGTCCCATTGTTTGGGGAAAAGGTACCTAATGCCAGCACTGCAATCGGAGAAGTTCTTGGGCATGGTCGTGTTCCTCGGAGGTTCGTATAGGGGAATATAAGCCTAGGTTGACAACTCTGCAAGGCCGGGTGCTATCTTCCATGACAGAGGGCGGCGGTCTCGGGATCGCCTAGCTCAAGGCGGTTGAGTGTACTGGCGCCGGCCAGCGGATGCCCCTGGTCCCGAGCTCTGGCCCGCTGTCTCCGGTTACGTCTGGGCATCCCATCGCCAGCGCCAACACGGCATCGTCGCGCAGACGGTTGTGGTCGTTGCGGTCTTCATAGCCCAGGCACAGCCTGAAAACGCGCGGGGTCACCAGCCGCTCCACGGAGTGCTCCAAGCGCGCAGGATCACGATAATCCGTAAAGCATTCGGCGAGGCGCGTCATGATGTTATGCTTGTCTTCGATCGTCTTTAGGAGCATCGCTCCACCGTCTGACGGCATCCGGCCGCCGTCGAATTTTCCCTCAACTTTGCGCGGCGCTTAAACGTCAGCGTCGCATTGGCGCAATCTGCTGACATGGCAAGGTCATGTTATGAGGTATGTAAGTGATTCATAATAAAACACTTACGACGCCAAAAAGTTCCCACATTTGCATTATTGGTGAATATCCGGTTTTACCCCCGTGTCGCACACACATTGCGAAAAAATCGCCCCAGACGTGCACACGACTTGGCGAGATCCCCTCGATTATCGCACGGCGGGCGGCTATTGGTCCCAGTTGTGGCCGTACACTTCGCGATGCCGAGCCAGATGCCAGGACAGGGGCTTGCCCAGTAGCGGCAACATGGGAGCGCCGTCCAGAAGGTCCTGCAGCTGTTTGTCCCCGGGGGCCGCGGCCTCAACCCACCCGCGGCCCTCCGCATCCTCCAGCACTAGGAGGAGCTGGGCAGCGTAAACCTTTTTGTAACCGTTAGGCGTGCCTGGTGACACGTACAGGGCGGCCACCGACTTCATCTGGGCCCGCTCCTGCGCAGTGAAATATCCCAAACCCCGCGCTTGCACCATCTGACGCAACACGATCAGAGCACCTTTTAAAGCGAAAAAGTCTCCCTCCCGGGCCACGCGCAGCAGGTCAGGCAGCGCCTGTCGTCCGAAATCAATCAAGGCGGCGCGCTCCGTGGGGTCCGTTGACAGCACCAGCAGGGGGATCGCTGCAGGATCCTGCATAACGGCCGCAAGGTCTGTAAGGGGACCCTGCAGGTTGCCGTCGGTGAAGCCAGCTTCCGCGAAGCGATACACCCCCGCGCGTGCGGCCTCCGCGTCCCGTCGCATCTCACTCTCCAGCGCGTAGAGTATCGCGCTGCGCAACGTGGGCGACCAATCTTCAGGCGGCCCAATACGAATGACACCGCTTACACCCAAGAAAATGGTCGGGATGTCCGTACTCCGAAGGGCGGCTACGATTTCCTCCTCGCTGGTAAGCACGCGAGGCCGTTGGGCAGCCACCTCCGAAAGCGGCCATGCAAGGAGGAGCAGCAGGCAGAAAAAGAAGCTTCTCATAGCGTTCCAGGATTAATCGATTCTAAGGTGAAGGTGATGGTCGGGATACGAGTCAAAAGTGAGGTCCTCAAGATCAAAGCCTACGCTCTTTGCATGGTCTTTAAGCTTATCGTACCGCGCCCGCCACTCCGACTCGAACAGGGTCCCCCAAAGCTGCCGGGTGCTTATATCGACGGCATCGCCCGCCATGTGACGGCTTGACGTCTTCGCAGGGCTTCCCACATTGGTGTTCCCCACGGGACACCGATAGCCGCTCGACAGCGGCAGCGAGGGGATATTCAGGAAGGTATCGGCCACGGCGATGGCACGCAGGTTCTCTAGCATCCCCGGAAGATCCTGGACGATGTATCCCCACGGGCTGTGCACCGGTTCGTTGCCGCCATCCCAGCCATCGTTTAGCTCAGACCAAGAAAAATGATCCGTTCCACCGACCTGGGCGAACTGATTGCAGGCGATGGTGAACTCAACATTCAACGAATCATATTCCGCTTCCATCGCGCAGGGGATTGCTTCGCTGCAAGAACATTCTTCCTCTTCATCTTCATCCTCTTCTTCATTGCCGTCGTCCCCACCACTGCCGCCACTGCCGCCGCCACCATCACCACAGGAATTGGTCGTAGCGCAATCGTGAAGGTCCTCTACCTAGGAGAACGCTGACGGCCTGCGTCCAGTCGGGTGGGTATTTTGTCACCATCGCGTCCAAGACCTCGGCTCGGCGTTGTCGAACTTGCCCAGCTCTTCATAGACGGTGGTAGACTTTGGAACGGGGTTGGAATATCCAAAGTGCCTGTCCGGCTTCACCATCCACCTTTCCTCCCTTACCCTGAATTGGTTATCCTTGATATGCTTCCCCTTGCTCCCAGGCAAGTCAACATCGAAAGACGGCTTGGCACGCCCCTTCTTCTTGAACCTGGGGAATCCCTTGCCGTCCTTGAATTCGCGCCTGTGAGCCTTGGCGAACCTTCTCAGCATGGGACGCATGTTTGCCGTGGTGTACTGTTTCAACCACGGATGCTTGTCATCCTTCCACTCCTTGTACCGGGCGTTCAAGGTAAACCAGGACGCCCGGGTCCTCCCTGTCTCCGCATACTTGCCTTTGGCCACGGCCTTGTTCCACAGAAATCGGTTGGCAACCGGTTGGCTCCGGCCAGCGCACTTCAGGTGCTTATAGTTAGCCTTCTTGCTCCGCAGCCGATACGTTTATAAACATATTGCGCATACAATCCAAGCTCAGGAATAATTCCGTTGTAAGCAGATTATCGTCCTGTTACACTACTGTGTGAGGCTTTCGGTGAAATGCATTTTAACCGGGTGCCTGAAACTGCCAGTGTTGGTATATGAATACACATAAATAACATCAGCGGTCAGAAAGAAACGCCAAGAGGTCTGCAACCGCCGCTTCATCCAGCGCGTCCAGCAGTCCCGGCGGCATGGCGCTGGCAGCCACCATGGTCATGGATTGTATATCGTCACGCGCGACCAGGAAGGACTCGGTCTGCGTAGTGATCGTGAGGGAAGCGGGCGTTTCAGCGGTCACGGTGCCTTGCACGCGGCGGCCCTTCCTGCGCTCTAGGATCCACTGTTCATATCCGCTCGCCACTGAGCGGTCAGGATCGACGATCTTGTCAAGCAGCGCCTGGCGCGGCCAGTGCCTGACGGTTGCAAGGTTCGGTCCCATATTGCCCGTGCCTGCATCGCCTGCCTGATGACACATGCCGCAGAGCGCTATGAACACTGCCTGCCCCCGCGCCGCGTTTCCCGCTTCGGCGGGCACAGCGGTCAGGGGCACACTGCGCTTGTCGATGCGCAGCAAGGCTTGGGCCGCCGAACGCGTCGGCTCGTCCGTATCCCGCATGAGCCAAACCCGATAGCGCCACGGAATCTCTCCCGGTGCAATCTGTCCCGACTCCAGTGCAGCCACCAGGAGCGGTGCCCGCGCAGGGGTGATGAACACGGCCAACGCCTCCTGCCGAAGGGCAGGGGTCAGCCGCGGCCACGCCGCAAGCACCGCGCTCGCAGGCCGGGGGCCGGGCAGGCGGGCCAAAGCCTTCAGCGCCGCCTGTCGCACAGCAAAGGTATCGGCAGTGGCCGCTACTTGCGCCAGTACTGCGCTATGTTGGCCCGCAAGGCCCAGGATGCGGGCAGCCCGGACGCGGAGCCCACGCGGTGCGCTGGTATCTTGCAGCGCCTTGGCCGCCGCACTCGCCGCAGCCCCGTCCCGTGGCAGGCCGATCTGCTCGAGAAGGTCTACCGCTGCATCCGCGCTGGGGTCGGCAGCGTCCGCAAGCGCCTGCGCGGCTAAAGGCGTTTGAACAGAGCCTAAGCGATCAGCACCGTCCTGCCGGTACCGGATGCCCTGGGCGATGCCGCGCAGGATGGGCGCCTGGTCCAGGTGCGTAGTGATTGCGTGGACAACCGCTTCGGGTGTGCCTTCCGCTCCCAGCATGCTGCTGATGCGCTCCAGAAACCTATAGCGTGCGTTAGCCGCCAAGTCCGGTTGTCCCGCCGCCTGACGCAAAAGGGCCTGAGGTGATTCTCCAAGGGCCAAAAGTGCAGCATGCTGCACCCATTCGCTGCTCAAATCGCGCCAGAGGATGCCATACTGCGCCTGGCGCGCCTGTTCGCTGGCAAAGCCCTTTAAGCCGACGAGCACCTCGAAGCGAACGCGCACATCGGCATCGGCGGCGAGCGGCAGCAGTGCATCTTCCGGGAGATCATGCGTGATGGCCAGCCGGACTGCGTTTTCGCGCACGCCTGGGTGCGTGTCCCTTAGGGCTTGTCGGATGGACGCAGGAGTCAAAGCACGCAGGCCGTCCAGCGTCCACAGGGCATGCAGGCGCGCCAAGGGATGGGGGCTTGTGCGAAGGATTTCCTCAAGCATCGCGGGTGCTTCCGGGGCCTTCTGGTCGACAAGCAGTCGCTGTGCGGTCATGCGCCACCATGCATTGGAGGAACTGAGATGCGCTGTTTGCGCCTCTGTGTTTTGCAGGTCCAGGCGATCGTACCAGTCCATCGGGCCCGCATCGTCCGGTACGATCCGGTAAAGCCGTCCCCGATCCATGCCCCGTGTCAGCGTGCCGTGCGTCGCCAAGCTGTCGTCCATCCACTCGGGGTGCTCGACAATCTGGCGGTAGTAGTCCACCACATAGAGTGCGCCATCAGGCCCCACGCTGAAGTTGACCGGACGAAACCAATGGTCGGTGGACGCAAGAAACTCGCGGCCCTCATGCAGCCGCTCGGCAGTGAATGTGGGCCCGTCCGCAACGACGCGATCTACATGAACCAGGTTGTGCACCGGTTCCGCAACAAACGTGACGCCGCTGGCGAAGGGTTCAGGGAAGCGGCCGCCCAAGTAAAAGGTGAGACCGCACGCAGAGGTGAACACGCCTTGATCGGTCAGCAGCTGATGCTCCGGGCGTTCCGTGATGGGATACACCACGGCAGCATCGCCATGGTCCGATGTGCTGTGCCGCGTATCAATGAGGAGCGCCGCGCCGCCTTGCCTGAACAGGCTTTGGGGCAGCACCGCGTGCATGTGGTGACGACTGTTGTTGACAAGAAAATGCCGGCCCCAAGCGTCGAACGTCTGTCCGAACTGGGATCGACTGCTGAGGCTTTCCAGCTCGAACGTGTCGGGGCGGAATCGCAGGTTGCGGTCAGCGCCGTTGCGTGCCAAGCGCGGTGCCTCCGGCTGCGCAGGAAAGTGCACGGCGCTCCCGCGGTCTCCAAAGGTGTCCGCAAACTTCCTGGTCCACGATATCGTCGCGTTATTGGCGATGTAAATCCAATTGTCGAGCCCGTACAGCGGCTTGTTGGCATTATGCTGTGCATTAGACAGGGCGAAGCCCGTCAAGAGGGTGTGTCGAACATCCGCGATACCATTGCCTGTTGTATCAGCCAGGTAAACCACATCCGGCGGATCGGTCACGATGACGCCCTCACGCCACCGCATGATGCCGGTCGGCAGGCGCAGGCCATCGGCAAAGGTCGTCGCATTATCCGGGCGGCCATCCCCATCCGTGTCGTGCAATAGTCGCACGCGCCCCGTACCACTGGCGTCCAGCGGGTATCCCGGCATTTCAGCTACGAAGATGCGGCCATACTCGTCGATATCCATTGCGACAGGGTCCTTTACCAGTGGCTCAGCCGCAACGACCTCGATCCGAAAGCCATCCTCAATAACGAACGTGTCCAGGGCCTCTTCAGCAGCGTAGGGCGGGCCATCTGCCGAACGCCCGCAGGCTGCCAGGCTCACAGCCAACAGGACCACCCAAGGCAGTCGCCCGCTCCGTGCACAATGGCGATATCGAGGCCACGCGTTGCGTGCGCGTTGGCAGACGCGATCCAGCAGGCGGGGCTTACACCTGCGGCCCCGGCCTCCGAGCCGGATCTCTCGCGTATTACGAAGCTTATTACGAATAGGCATGGCGGCCCAGTGAAGGGAATCGTTTGGCAAATATAGTCAGGACGCGGTGCCTGCTGTTTCATAAATTGTCGGAGTCAGGCGTACAACACCGCGCCTTGGGGGTAACACTATGGATCGGCGTACAGCGCTGGAACGAATCGGCTTGATGATGGGTGGAGCGCTGTCGGCGTCCACGATTGCAGGCGTGCTCGGAGGGTGTTCGGCGGGCCCCGAAGATGTGCCCTTTGTTGCGCGCACCTTGACGGGTGACCGCTTGGAGCAGGTGGCCACGATTGCAGAGCACATCATTCCACGTACAGACACGCCGGGCGCACGCGCGGCGCGTGTGCATGAGTACATTGACAACATGCTCACGGATTTCTACAAGCCGGAAGAGTCGCGCCGCTTTCTTGCCGGCCTCGACGCGCTGGAAGCCCGATCACTCAAGAGCTACGCTGTCCCGTTCCTGGACCTCGACCCATCGGCGCAGATAGCACTGATGCGCATGATGGAGGAGGAGGCTGTGCCCTTCTTCTTTACAGCCAAGTCGCTCACGCTGACCGGGTATTACACGTCTGAAATCGGGGCCACACAGGAGCTTCACATTGCTCCGTTTGGGACATACCAGGCAGATATTCCTTTTTCACAAGTAGGCCGTACATGGGCCTGACATAGTCAGTATGAATAGAAGAACCTTCCTGGGCACGGCCACTGGTATCGGCGGTGCTGTGCTCTTGGCTAATGGATGTTCGAATGAGGCATCGCAGCCGGAGCCGATGGCGAGCCGAACGATACCTGCGATTGGACTGCAGCTCTTCACGCTCATGAAACTGATGCAGGAGGATGCGGTAGGCACCCTCCGCCAGATTGCAGCCATAGGGTATAAGGAAGTCGAGTTTGCGGGCTACTTTGACTTGGACCCAGCTGAGATTCGCGCGCTCTTGGAGTCTTTAGGCATGACTGCGCCCGCTGCGCATGTACCCATCGAGGCGCTGCAGAACGATCTGGAGCAGGTTTTGTCTGCGGCGCAGACGATCGGCCACCGCTACGTGGTTTGTCCCTATCTCGCGGAGGACCAGCGTTCTGTAGCGCAGTACCAGGCGCATGCCCGGTTCTTTAATGAAGTCGGGGCTGCGTGCAACGTATCGGGGATTCAATTCGCCTACCACAACCACGATTTCGAATTCTTCGAAACCGATGGCATCATTCCATACGATCTGCTCTTGGCGGAGACTGATCCTGCGCTGGTGGCGATGGAGCTGGACCTGTACTGGATCAGGAAGGGCGGTCATGATGCGCTAACGTATTTTGCGGCGCATCCGGGGAGATTTCCGCTGTGCCATGTCAAGGACATGGCCGAGGACGAGAGCATCACCACGGTAGGCACCGGCACGATAGACTTCGGGACGATATTTGCCCAAGGCGAAGCGGCAGGGCTCAAGCACTACTTCATAGAGCACGATCATCCGGCCGATCCTGTGGGCACCATCACCCAGGGATACGCGCACCTGGCTGCGCTGCAGTTCTAATTCATCACCGCAGGCAATGTCTTTAGGAAGAACACTCCGTTACGGCATGGTTGGCGGCGGCCCGGGCGCTTTCATCGGCGCAGTGCATCGTATGGCCGCAGCCTTGGACGGCTCCATGGAACTGGTGGCTGGTGCTTTCTCGTCCGACCCCGACAAGTCGCGGGAGCAGGGCGCCACCCTTGGCCTGAGCCTGGAGCGGGTGTACGGCTCCTATCAGGAGATGGCGGAGAAAGAGTCCGCCCGAGTCGACGGCATCGATGTGGTTTCGATCGTGACGCCGAACCATATGCACTTTCCAGTGGCCAAGGTTTTCCTGGAGGCGGGATTTCATGTTGTGTGCGACAAGCCGATGACGAATACCCTAGAGGATGCGGAAGCACTCTGCCGGCTGGTGCGCAAAAGCGACGCAGTGTTTGCGTTGACGCACAACTATACGGGCTATCCCATGGTCAAGGAGGCGCGTCATCTGGTGCAGCAGGGCCGCATCGGCACAGTGCGAAAGGTAGTCGTGGAGTACCCGCAAGGCTGGTTGGCGACCCCTATTGAGCGCGATGGCCACAAGCAGGCAGACTGGCGAACGGACCCGAGGCGTGCCGGTGCGGGTGCACTGGGTGATATCGGCTCCCACGCCGAGAATCTGGCCCGCTACATCACAGGCTTGGAGCTGGAGGCGCTGTGCGCCGATGTGACGACCTTTGTGCCGGGCCGCAGGATTGACGACGACGTCAGTATGCTGCTGCACTACCGCGGCGGCGCTCGCGGCGTGCTGCATGCTTCGCAGGTTTCCGTCGGCGAGGAAAACAATCTCAACATACGGGTCCATGGTTCGGAAGGCTCGCTGCAGTGGTTTCAGGAACATCCCAACTGGTTGTACTGCCGTGCACTTACGGGCCCGGAAAAGGTGTACAAGCGCGGCAACGACTATCTGGCACCTGCCACGCAGCACGCCTCTCGTCTTCCCAGCGGTCACCCCGAAGCCTTCCTGGAAGCGTTCGCAAACATTTACGTCAATGCGTCCCGGACCATTGCGGCCAAGATAGCGGGCGAAGCGCCTGGCCCGTTTGACACGGACTTTCCAACGGTTCAGGATGGCGCGCGCGGCGTGCACTTTATTCTTACAGCGCTCCAGAGCGGCCGTGCCCGCGCCTGGACGGACGCAGCATACACTCCTCCTTTATAAGACGATGGCAAGACCTGTAACGTTATTCACGGGCCAATGGGCGGACCTCCCGCTGGAGTCGCTGGCAGCGAAAGCCGCTTCGTGGGGTTTCGATGGCCTGGAACTGGCTTGCTGGGGCGACCACTTCGATGTGTCGCGCGCCATGACCGAAGAGGATTACTGCGCGCAGAAACGTGCCCTCTTGGCCGCGCACAACCTTTCGTTGTTTGCCATCAGCAATCACTTGGTGGGGCAGGCCGTGTGCGACAACATTGACCGCCGGCATCAGAGTATTCTGCCGCCGCATGTCTGGGGCGATGGCGACGCCGAAGGCGTGCGGCAGCGCGCTGCCGCGGAGATGAAGCGGACGGCGCACGCAGCAGCGCGCTTGGGCGTGGGGGTTGTCAATGGCTTCACAGGCAGCAGCATCTGGCCGCTCTTGTATTCATTTCCGCCGAATGCGCCCGAAATGATCGAGGCCGGTTTCGCCGACTTTGCTGCCCGCTGGAATCCCATCCTGGATGTGTTTGACGAGGTGGGTGTACGGTTTGGGTTGGAAGTGCATCCAACAGAGATCGCCTTCGACATCACCAGTGCACGCCGCGCGCTGGCGGCAGTGGAGCATCGCCCGGCCTTCGGATTTAACTACGATCCCAGCCATTTTGGATATCAGGGCGTGGACTACGTGGCGTTCATTGATGCTTTCGCAGACCGGATCTACCACGCGCACATGAAAGACGTGTGGTGGAGCGACCGCCCCATGGCAGCCGGCGTCTTCGGCGGCCATGCGGAGTTCGGCCATGCGGACCGCTACTGGGACTTCCGTTCAATTGGGCGCGGCAAGATCGACTTTGAGGAGATCATCCGGGCCCTGAATCGGGCCGGGTACGCCGGGCCGCTATCCATAGAATGGGAAGACGGCGGGATGGATCGGGAGCACGGCGCGCGCGAGGCGTGCGCCTACATGAAGCGGGTAGACTTTGAGCCATCCGTTGCAGCATTTGATGCCGCCTTTGCGCAGTAGCACATTCCTGGTGGTGGCGCTGCTGGCAGGCTGCAGTGGGCCGCAGGGCGCGGTGATTGCTCCGCCTGATCCTGATCCTGCTGGGCCGCAAGGAGTCACGCTCTCCGTAGTCACCGAAACTATTCCGGGCACCGAAGTCAGCCTGACGCTCGTCAGGCTTCCTGGTGGTCAGTTCATGATGGGGAGCCCGCCCGACGAAGCGGGACGGGAGGAGGACGAAGGCCCGCAGCGTCTGATCACGGTGGAGCCGTTCTATATAGGCATGCACGAGGTGCTGTACGATGCCTGGTCCATTTATCGCACCCGGGAACGGGATAACAGCATGGCGGCGCCAAGTGTGGACTTTGACCCGGATATTGTAGCGCGACCTAGTCCGCCATACGAAGACCCGGCGCACGGGATGGGCACGATGGGGCACCCAGCTGTGGGCATGACCCAGTGGGCGGCGCTCCAGTTTGCACGGTGGCTCACCGAAAAGACCGGCAATTTTTACAGGCTTCCCACCGAAGCGGAGTGGGAGTACGCTTGCCGTGCGGGTACCACTACGCCTTTCAGCTTTGGTGAGGGCACACTTGACGCGCACGCATGGCATTATGGCAACAGCGACGAAACGTTTCATCCGATCGGCCTGAAGGCACCCAACCCGTGGGGGCTGTTTGATATGCACGGCAATGTGGCCGAATGGACCCTGGATGAGTATGACGCCACCTTCTATGCGCAGATGGCAGCGAACAGCCCTTGGTCTGTGCCCACGCGCCTGTATCCGCGCACGGTGCGCGGTGGCGCATATGACGATGATCCAGCGGCGCTGCGGTGCGCGGCCCGCCTGGAGTCCAGCGCCAGCTGGAAACGCCGGGATCCGCAGATTCCCAAGAGTATGTGGTGGAACACCGACTCGCCTTTTGTGGGCTTCAGGATTGTGCGCCCGGTGGCACCCCCGTCGCCCGAAGAGCAGGCTCAATTCTGGGCCATCGTACTGGGCGGGTGATTAATCCAGGGATTTACTATGTTGCAACGCTCACTTTTCCAAGCAGTACAGCACGGTCATGAAAGACTCCAAGCAAACGCGCGGCGTGACGCGGCGTGACTTCGTTAAGGGCGGTACGGCCGCCCTTGTCGGCTCGGTGGTTGCGAGCCAGTTTCCGCTCAAGGCCAGCGCATACTACGGCGTGGATGACACCATCCGTGTCGGGCTTATCGGCTGTGGAGGACGCGGCACTGGCGCTGCGGTGCAGGCGCTGCGTGCCGCGCCCAATGCCAGGTTGGTGGCGATGGCGGATGCCTTTGCTGATCGCATCGAGTCCAGTTACACCAACATGAAGGACATGCAGGAGGGCCAGGACATCACGGCGCAGTTGGAGGTGCCGCCAGAAATGCGCTTTGATGGCTTTGGTGGCTATAAGAAGGTCATTGAGCAGTCCGATCTGGTCATCCTGACCACGCCGCCGGGGTTCAGGCCTATGCACTTCGAAGCGGCGGTGGAGGCCGGCAAGCAGATCTTTATGGAGAAACCGCTGGCGACCGATGCCCCAGGTGTCCGTCAGATACTGGCCACGGCAGAAAAAGCGAAGGCAAGGAAACTCAATGTGGTCGTAGGCCTGCAGCGTCATTATCAGACAGTCTACCGGGAGTGGGTTCGGCGGCTGCACGAGGGCATCATTGGCGACATCCTGGTTGGGCGCGTGTACTGGAATAGCGGCGGCGTATGGGTACGCGGTCGAAAGGAATACGAAGAGCGTGCTGGGCGTCCCCTGACCGAGATGGAGTACCAGATGCGCAACTGGTACTACTTCAACTGGCTGTGCGGGGACCATATTGTGGAGCAGCATATTCACAACATTGATGTTGGTAACTGGGTGCTCCAAGGGCACCCGCTAAAGGCGCAGGGCCAGGGCGGTCGCCTGGTGCGGACGGGCAAAGATCACGGTGAGATTTATGACCACCACTATGTGGAGTTTGAGTACAGTGGGGGTCGGCGCGTCTTGAGCCAGTGCCGCCACTTTGAGAATTGCCCCAACAACGTTTCCGAAGGCTTTCACGGCACGAAAGGTATGGCTCCGAAGGCCGGTGAAATTCTGGATGCGGACGGCGGAGTACTGTACAAGCATCGCGGCAAGGACGATCCGAATCCATACCAGGTGGAGCACGACGAGCTCTTCGCGGCCATCAACGCGGGCGAATACAAGTTTGCGGACACCATCAATGGTGCCCACGCCACCCTCAGCGCCATCATGGGACGGATGGCCACCTATACAGGCCAGGAGGTGACTTGGGAACAGGCATTGAATTCCGAAGAGTCCCTGCTGCCCGATACTTTTGCATGGGATGCTGATCCACCCGTGATGCCGGACGCGGAAGGCCGTTACGCGATACCGAAACCGGGTGCGTCTGCCGCGATTTGAAGCGATTTTCGGGCGCGGCATTAGGATTTGCGCTGCTCTTTCCGGCATCGGTCACGGCCCAGGTGACTGCGCGATATGCGTTCAGCCGTGCGCAGCTTGGCACAAGGGTCAACATCGTGGTGTATGCTGCAGACAGTGCGCACGCGGAGGCCGGGGCCGCGGATGCATTCGCGCGTATTGATTCACTGAACGCGCGGCTTAGCCACTACGTGTCCGACAGCGAGCTTGCGCATCTGTCCAGCACTGCAGGGACCGGGCAGGCTGTGCCGGTCAGTAGCGATCTGTGGACGGTCCTGAGCGCAGCGCAGTGCATGGCGCAGGATACCGGCGGGCGATTTGATCCGACGCTGGGTCCACTTACCCGCCTTTGGCGATGGGCGGCCCGGCGCAGTACGGTGCCACCCGCAGAAGAACGGCAGGCTGCATTGTCGCGGGTGGGCTATCGCCACCTGACGCTTGATTCGACGCGCCGTACGGCCACGCTCGCGAAGCCTGGCATGCAGCTGGACCTGGGCGGTATCGCGAAGGGCTTTGCGGCGGACGAAGCCCTCAAGGTGCTGCAGTCGCACGGACTGCCCTCCGCGGTCGTGGACGCCGGTGGGGACATGGCGCTGGGCGACGCACCGGCGCATACAGCCGGATGGCCTGTACAGGTAGGCCCAGCAGATACCGTGGAGCTGGCTGCGTGCGGCACGGCAACGTCGGGAGCCGAATTCAGGCATATTGTGCACGAAGGCGTTCGCTACTCGCACATTCTGAATCCGCGCACGGGCATCGGACTGACGCATCATCGTACGGTGACGGTTGTGGCACCCACGGCCATGGAAGCCGACGCATTGGCTTCGGCTTCGAGTGTAATGTCGGACGCTGTGCTCGCGGACTATGCCGCGAAACGTCCCGACCGTATCTGCTTGGCCGCGCACGGCGCGAACGCCTCCGAAGTCGCACGTTGCCTGGCTTCCTGCGCTGCAGGACGCGTCGGGATTGTGGTCTGGTGAGGGCGCTGCCTGTCGGTTTGCGCGCCGATACTCCACCGTTGGCGCTTATGGCTATCAAGGGCTTTGCCACGTTTAAACGTCGCATACCTAGGCTGCGGACACAGTGGTCAGTGCCAGGGCAGGGCACACACGGAGCGCACGCGGTCGTTAAGTGCGAGTCAAACTGCTGGGCTGCGGCGCCCACTGAATCCGCTTGATGGCGTTCGCGGGTAACCTGATCAGGCGGCGCACGGTGGTTGTGCCGGATGCCCCACACCTGGTGGGCTCGGACGGAGAATACTTTCGTGACGCGCTGGGTCGCGTAACGCGTTACCTTGAATATGGAGCTGGGGGCAGTACAGTCCTGGCAGCAAGGCAAGGGATCAGCACCGTCTGCATTGAGAGCGACAAGCGTTTTGCCGGGGCTGTCAAGGCAAAGATTGAGCCGCTGGAGCATCGCGTTGTGGTGCACTATGCAGACATAGGGCCGACCGGGCGGTGGGGCAGGCCCCTGAAGCTTTTGGCCACGCCGCGCAGCCGGCGACGGTATCCGGACTATGTGTTTGCGCCCGACCGCTATGCATCGGACGCGTTTTTCGATCTCGTTCTTATTGATGGACGTTTTCGAATTGCGTGCGCCTTGTACGCGATTCGACGCGCGGCTCAGGCCCGAACGCCTTGCACCATCTGCTTTGACGATTACCGGCTGCGGCATCAGTATCGGGCCGTTGAAGTCTTCTGCAAGCCTGCGCGGCTGGGCGAGAATATGGCTGTTTTTTGCCCCGATCGCACAGGCATCCGCCGCCTGCCCACAGAGCAGGACATCCGCGCCGGCTGCCGATCAACGATGTAGGTCGTCCAAGCATCGGGCGGTCGTGGCCTTGCGAGGCGTTTGCCCACCGGCCTTGTTCACCGTCATGCGCGCGCGAAAAAGCGGGAGCTCCGAATCCGCTGTTGCACGATATGTTAGGGCAACGGAGCCGCTCGGCTTCGATGGTTGCCTTGTTTCCCATCCCCGCATACGGCGCCTTGAAACCGTCAGCGGGTTGGATTAGAATCGGGCTGTCGCACGCGCTGGCGCATCACCTCCAGCGTCCGGACTCGTCCGGAGCGCGGTATGCGCTACTGCACGACGGTTATTGCGCGCGTACGGGCATAGGTCTTGCCGCCGCTATGCGCAATCATGCGCACCATGTAGAGCCCGCTGGCCACAGGGTAGCCCGCTTCATGCCGCCCATCCCAGCGCACCGTGTGCGTTCCCTCTGCGCGATATGCACGCAGCACTTGGCGCACACGGCGTCCGAGGACGTCAAACACATCCAGCTGCACCGTGCCCGGTCCACCTGTCTCAAAGGACAGCGCTGCAGGAAAGATCACCGGATGCGGATAGGGTACTGCAATGCCCCAGCCCCCGTCAGCAAGCTCTTCTCCGTCCGTTGACGTGTCAATTGCATCCCAGAGCATGACGGCCTGGTCCGCATTGGCCAGGAAGTCGCTTTCGCTCGTTCCGGATATAATCGCAAAGGCCACCTCTATGGAAAGCTGCGGCTCAATGGAAAACGGCCCCGCGGCCGTGAGCTGTGAAACATCTTTGGCCCCGCCCGAAACGATGCCGTTGGCCTGGATGCCCCCGGTCAGGTGTGTCCACTTTTCCAGTGCTGTATAGCCACCGCCCGCTCCCCTGTAAATGGTGGCGGCATTATCAATCGCGATGTAGTGCAAATTTGAGCTCTGCGTAAGAAGCCGCGTGCCCACAACCACGGACGGGTTTGATGCTGAATCAAAGAGATAGCCCATTCCGCGCGTTGTGTCAAATGCCGTGACGTCTTCAGCAGTAGGCGCAATATCCCAGTCGAAGAACAGCCCTACATGCATGTTTTCTATCAGGGCGCTGGTAGTATTGGTGATGGTATACCGGAACAGGATGAAGTCCTCATTCGCCGGGCTGCTATCTACAAAACTCTCTTGCAGCACTTCCACGCCGATTGGGCTTGTGGCGCCCTTGTCCACAATTGTCACGCGCCCGTGCTCAGAGGTGCGTGCGCCTGGACTGATCAACTCAATGGACGAGCCGTCCAAAAGCACAAAGTCCTCCTGTTGGTCTTCGATGTTTTGCTCGCTCTCGCGAATACAGTCGGATACATGTGCAGGCGATGTCGCAATCATAAGCCCACCTTCGAATAGTACGTCGCGCTGGCTGCCATCTCGGGTGGTGGCGGTATAGCCGATACCCCGCGAACCGGATACTCCCTGGTACGAGGTGTGACCGATGTTTCCTTCGTCAGTTATGGACACCGACAACGCCGGTGTGGCATGCGCCACGACGCCGGTTTCATTGATGGTCATCCGCAGCAGATCAGGGCGGTCTACTAGATTGCCCTCCGTAATCTCCGGCACCAGCCGCAGTGTTTGATTGTTTGGCGCACTGGCGTCAATATTGAAGGCAAAGTTCGCCGTAAGCGTATCACCGTAGGACATGGACCCAAGGCTTACCTGCTCCGTTGTCCAGTTTACGTACGTTTCACCGGTCGTAAGCGATGCGCTTATGTTCTGGCCTGCTCCGTGAAAGTTCTTGAAGGTGATGCGCACGTCTACCTGGTCACCTGAGATCAGCTGCTTCGTGCCATTCTGATTCCGATAAGACCATGACACCACACGTACACCCGGCAAGGGATCGGCCGTTACAGCGGCGTATGCGTCAACCTTTCCGCGCCCCATGAGCCCGGCGCGCGCTCGGTTGGCCGAATCAATGTTGACTGCCGTCAAGCGTATCTGCTCCCGTACCCGTTCGGGCGGCCAAGAAGGATGGGCTGTCTTTACCAGGGCGGCGACACCCGCCACGAGCGGCGCAGCGAAGGATGTTCCAGACGCGCCGCCATACCCGTCACCCGGAGTAGTAACATCTATGTTGGTACTGGGAGCAAACACGTTGACGCTTTGGCCATAGTTGAACACATTTAGATCCGAGTTCTTCTGGATACCTCCCACGCTCAGCGTAGTAGTGAAGCCCGAGGGGTAGAACGGCTGGATGTCCACATTTACCCCATCATTGCCTGACGAGGCCACGACCAGCGCACCCTCGTCCAAGGCTGCCTGGATGGCCAGCTCCTGGGTTAGCGAGGCGAACTGGCTGCCAAAACTGGCCGTAATGACGTCCGCCCCGTTCATGCCTGCGTAAACGATACCACTGGTGGTATAGCAGAAGAAGTCTTGATCCTGGCAACTGGCGTTCAGTCCCATAAACAGGGCATTCCAGCTCGATCCGGCAATGCCCTGACTATTGTCTGTGTCCGCGACGGCTGTACCCGCTACAGCCGTACCATGCCACGCATTGTCAGATCCGGTCGGACCCGTTGGATCGGGCTTGTCATCTGTGAAATTCCAGCCATGCACATCATCGACAAAGCCGTTATTGTCGTCGTCAATGCCGTTGTCGGCCACCTCATTGGGATTGGTCCACACGTTGGCTTCAAGGTCTTCGTGCCGCCATGCTGTGCCGCCATCCACGATGGCAATCACAGCGGTGCTGTCTTCACCCCGGACTTCGTCCCACGCTTCGGGGAGCCTCATGCGCGGAAGATGCGTCTGATTGCCGTAATAGGTATCGTCGGGATCTGCGAGCCAGCCGAATCCATCTGTGTCCATTGCACCGGTTCTCTCCTGCATGAAGACAGGCTCCGCATAGCCGATCTCCGATACAGATTCGAAGTCGGACGCAACCTGCTGCGGCAGATGCGGGCTAGCGTAGTGCACCAGGTAAACATTGCGCAGGGTTTCGGCGGCCGGTGGCAATGGCCGGTGCGCGGCAAGGACATCAAGGCTTGGAAACGCCTTCTCTATCACGGTCACGCCATACTTTGATGCCCGTCGATCAAAAGCATCGATCCCAGTAGCGCCGCCAGCGGCATTCATCTCGTCCGTTGTGAAGTGGACATACAGCTGTCCTTGAACGGCAAGCGCGGTGGCCGCCTGTTTCTGCGCCACAGCCCCCACAGGAAGACAGGCAACGATGATGGCCAGTACGGCAGTTACGATCTGGGCGGGGCTGTTCATAAGGTAAAGGGTTTGTTACCACATCTTGTTTATGCGTGAGACGGACTTGGGAAGCCTGAACCCACTCGTCGAATTCCTCAGCAATACCCGAGCCCGCAGCATGTCGCAACATGTAATGTACGGATTGATCGCTTGGGAGACACTTGCGCCACCTCGGGCTACCGCACCACGGCCCACTGTTTGGGCATCAGTCTGCCTGTGCCGGCCCCAGAAGCCGGTGCGCACGTCAGCGCTTAACTCCTAACTGAAGTTACCCCCAAACGCCTTGTTTCAGGACCCACTGGCCAAGGCGTTGTACGGCCTGTTTGTCTGCCAAACCGGCAGAATCGGCCGATCTGGCCTGTTTCTGAGCGGTTTTGCTCCCTTTTTGCAGGCATCGATACTGCAACAGGGTACACGAGATACGTAAAGTGCCCACACGCTTTGCTTGTAACAGACTGCTCCGTTTTTTCACCGTGATTGGCGATTTTGTGCCTGTTCCAGGGTGGTTCTGCCCTGGCAGCGCAAACCCAACACACGCCCGCGAACCTATCGGTGATAGTTCTCTTTTACGTGGCCTGCATTCCCAGCAGGAACGCCAACCCTACCTACCTTATCCGACACGACCGACGCGTCCGTGATGGTCAAGAAGATCCTCCTCAATATCGCCGCGCTGCCGCTCTGTGTCATCGAGGGCCTCCGCATCTTGCTGCGCAGCGGCATAGCCCTGGGCAGCATAAGGACTCAAGGATTCCTTCCGCTTCCGTAACAGCGCGCAGACCGGGCCACTGAGCAATCAGCCCAATAACGAATCTGGAAGGACTTTCCCGGTCGAAAAACCCCCGCAAACCTGACTCAGTTTGGGGGTAACCTCAGGTTAAGAAGAGAGGCAGCCAGACCGCAAAGGTAGCGCCTAGCACAGGGTCCGGATGGTGACACTACGCGCCATAAACACGCCTTACACGGGCGCGATAGTCATCAAAGCACGAGTCAAAGCGCGCCTTGGATGCCTGATTCCCAATATGAATGCTGCTGGTGAGCACAATCGGCGGCTGCCCAAGTGCCGTAAGCCTCTCCGCTACCAGGCATTTGAGGCTGTTTACCAGCGCCGCGACGCCTATGGTGGAGCCCGGTCCCACAAGGTCCGCATGGCCATCGATGGACACCAACGCGTCGCCAGGGGGCGTGCAGTTGTCCAGGACCACATCCGCGATATCGATCAGGCGCTTGCCCGAAGAATGACGTGCCGCGGATGCGCTGCAGTGTGCCTCGGAAACCACCGCAATCACGGGCAGTGCCAAGCGCTTGGCTTCCAGCGCGACCTCGACAACAACCTCGTTGACGCCGCTGTTGGAAAACACAATAAAGCTGTCTGGTTCGCGCAGTACGAAGTTGCGCAAAATCGTTTTGCCGAACCCCTCAACCCGCTCAAGGAAGATCGCCTGGCGCTGCCCGTTCGGACCTACCACCATGTTGTGGTAGGTCAGCGACAGCTCTACGATCGGATGGAATCCAGGAAAGCTGCCGTAGCGCGGAAACATCTCCTCGACTCCCATGCGCGAATGCCCCGATCCAAAGAGATGGACGAGACCACCACTACTTATCGTGTGGGTACATATTTTCGTGGCTTGCTCAAGCGCATCCAGCTGCGTGTTCTCAATGCGCTGAAGGATGGCCTGTGCTTGGGTCAGGTACGCTTGTGCTGGATTCATGTCGTCTGCAATGGGCCGCGCAAGGATAGTTAATTTGTTACGGCATTGCAATGTTTGGGCAACGCACGAGGCGTGTCCACAGCCGAGCTTCACGGTAAGCCAGCCCAATGCCCCAAGGGACGACCGAGCCAGCACTGTAACCAACAGGTGGGGAAAGGCCTGCCATGCACACTGCTTGAGGCATCCGGGGTGACCTGGAAAAGCTGCGGAGTGGGCAAAGCGTGTGACGAACCCGTCGTGGCGGTGGACAGGCTCCGATCCTTTTGCATTTCGCACGGCCGTTCGTAAACTGCGCCCAATCGGTATTCAAGCGGGTGCTATGCAACGGTCTCATAATGTTACGATGCTAGGAACGGGTCTGATCGGCCTGTTCTATACCATGACGCTCCACGGTCAGCGTGGTCGCGACCGCGTGCGTGCGGTCTACTCGCGTACCGCAGAACGTGCGCAAGCCTTTGCGTCCGAGTGGGATATTGCCTTCGCCACCAGTGACATGGCAGCAGCAATCCGGCATCCGGATACGGACACTGTCGTCATTGGCCTGCCCAATCACCTGCACGAGAAGGCCGTTCGCCTCTCTGCAGAGGCCGGCAAGGCCGTGCTCTGCACCAAACCCCTGGCGCGCACGGGCGCAGAAGCAAAACGCATTCTGGATATAGCTGAGTCCGCAGGCATCTTTGCCGGATACCTGGAAGATCTCGTGTACACGCCGAAGACGCTCAAGGCACTCGCATCTGTGGCGCGCGGCGCTTTGGGTGATGTCTTGTGGGTGCGCTCCCGCGAAACTCACAGCGGGCCGCATAGCGATTGGTTCTGGGACCTTGACCAGGCCGGCGGCGGTGCCATCATCGATCTGGGTTGCCACTGTATAGAAATCATCCGCAGCTTTATTGGCAAAGGGATCCGTCCAGTAGAGGTGACCTGCTGGGCCGATACGCTGGTGCATCCCATAACGGCGGAGGACAATGCCATTGGGCTGATTCGCTTCGCCAACGGCGCAATCGGACAGTTTGAAGTGAGCTGGTCCTTCAGGGGAGGAATGGACCTGCGGGATGAAGTCGCGGGCACCAAAGGCACCATCTGGCTGAATCACTTTCTGCGCACGGGCTTCGAAATGTTCACCAGCGGCGACGGCGGCTACGTGGCAGAAAAGGCCGAGCAGGATACGGGCTGGCTCTTTCCCGTCGGCGACGAAGTGTCAGAGCTGGGCTATGTGGACATGTTCACCGACATGTTCAATGCCATGGATCAGGGCCGAGCACCCCGGGAATCGTTCTACGACGGATACGTGGTCAATGCTGTGATCGACGCCTGCTACAAGAGTGCACGCACCAAGCAGTGGGAGCCGGTG
Organism: Rhodothermales bacterium; assembly: GCA_951812585.1. GTDB lineage: Bacteria > Bacteroidota > Rhodothermia > Rhodothermales > Bin80 > JAAXGV01. The sequence continues at coordinate 2,939,544 of OX638318.1, forward strand.
CTTATTGAAGACTGGCGCGGCCAGACGGACGCCCGGCCGGTCACCGGCATGAAAGAAGAAATCGACGGCATGCAGCTGGTGAAGCGGGAGCATATGCCTGACGGCAGAATCAAGCTCATACTGCGCGACAAGGGTAGCGGGAAGGTTGTACAACGGTTCGAGGACGCTTGATGATAGCGCCCTTTTTGGAAGGCGCTGCCTTCCTGCGCGACATTGCCGAGCACCGCGACGCTGCCCGGCTGTGGTGGCTGGGACAGAGTGGATTCATGATCCGATGGCAAAACCGGACCTTGCTGTTGGACCCTTACCTGTCGGATTCGCTCACGCGGAAGTATGCCGGGACCGACAAGCCGCATGTCCGGATGACCCAGCAGGTCGTAAGTCCCGCAGCGCTCGACTTCATTGATGCCGTCGTATCGACGCACAACCATACGGACCACCTTGATGGCGATACGCTGCAAACGCTGCGCAGCGTCAACAAAGACCTGGCTCTGATCATACCGGAAGCAAACCGGGCGTTTGTGGCCAATCGCCTGCGGTGCGATCCAGGCTGGCCTATCGGGCTGGATGACGGCATGCATGTCACGGTCGCGGGACTCCGTTTCACGGGCATTCCATCGGCGCATGAAGTCCTGCACACCAACGAACAAGGACAACATCACTTTCTGGGCTACATCGTGCGCTTTGGACCGTGGACGCTGTACCACCCTGGCGATACCATGCTGTACGATGGCCTGGTGAAACGCCTGCAACGTTGGACGATTGACGTAGCGCTTCTTCCCATTAACGGTCGGGATCCCACACGGCGCGTGGCGGGCAACCTGAGTGGCATCGAAGCCGCACGCCTGGCGCACGACACCGGTATCCGGCTGGTTATTCCCTGCCACTACGACATGTTCGAGTTCAATACCGCTTCACCCGACGCCTTCGTGCGCGAAGCCAGATCCCTGGGGCAGTCCTATCGGATCCTTCGAAACGGTGAAGGCCTGACGCTTCGCTGAACCGTTCGCGCGCGCCGTAACTGTTCGCGCCAGCCTGTGGTGTTCCCTACGCGTTGTGTGGTGCCTCCTACACGGAAGCCCCGCTCCTCGTGCACGGCAAACCCTTCGCCCGCCAAGATCCTGGCGGCAGATCGCAGGTAGCAGTGCCCTGAGCGCAGCAGACGTCGGCACAGCTTCCGCCACATTGGGCGCCGCAGCGCACCGCGTGTATGCCACAGCACAGCGGCAAGTGCCGCTAGAAGCTGTCTACGGCGCGATAGGCATCGATCAGTCGCTGCTCTCCTTCCTTGCCCGGGTGCATGTTGCCATGCTCCATGCCCAAGATGCCGGTGAAACCCTTGCTGTGAATGTGCTTGAAGATATTCAGATAGTTGATCTCCCCCGTGGTAGGCTCTTTGCGCCCTGGATTGTCCCCAATCTGAAAGTAGCCTATCTCATCCCAGGCCCGATCAATATTCGGGATGAGGTTGCCTTCGGTGATCTGCTGGTGGTACAGGTCGTCCAGAATCTTGCACGCGGGGCTGCCCACCGCCTGGCAGATTTCGTAACCTTGGGCCATCTTGGTAAGGAACAGGCCCGGGTGATTCCACGGGTTGAGCGGCTCCAGCACCATCACTAGCCCATGAGGCTCCAGAATGGCGCTCGCCTGCTTGAGGGTTTCCACAACGTACGCGGTCTGGTACCCCATATCGAGCCGCAAGTCCACATGACCGGGTACAACCGTCATCCAGGTGGCATTGACCCGTTTGGCGACTTCAACAGACTCTGTGATGTCGGACAGGAACTGGGCCCGCTTGTCGGCGTTGCCGCTGGCAAGGTTGGGTTCTCTCCAGGCAATGCTGTGCGCTACAAAGACACCCATTTTCATGCCGCGGCGCTCCATGGCCGCCGCGATGGCATTCTGCGTTTCAATGCTGCGGCCTTTCATGCCGTTGTCTTCCCAGGCGGTAAACCCCTGGTCCGACGCAAACAGTATCTGGTCCACCAAGTCGTCGCCCGCATGGTGCTTGAACATCCCGAAGTGCGGCGCATAGTGCAGCTTGAAGGTGTCGGCCCCGCGCCCTATCGGGGCGGCACGGCCACAGCCCAGCGCCGCTGCTCCGGCGGCCATGGTGGTTACGAAGTCCCTACGTTTCATAGTTCAGCTAAACATCGCAGATGTGTATGGCATCGCGCAGGGACACCAGCGGCGTACGGCTGGGAACGAATTCCTGCCCGACATAGCCCGTGTATCCGGTTTCAACGATGGCCCGCATGATGGCTGTATAATTGAGCTCCTGCGAGTCGTCGATCTCGTTGCGGCCTGGGTTGCCGCCCGTATGGTAGTGGCCGATGTACTGGTGGTTGTCGCGAATGGTGCGGATGACATCACCCTCCATGATCTGCATGTGGTAGATGTCATAGAGGAGTTTGAAGTGCTCTGAGCCTAGCCGCTCGGCCAGCTCCACCCCCCACGCCGTGCGGTCACACATGTAGTCCCGGTGGTCCACTTTGCTGTTGAGCAGCTCCATGCACAGCGTGACGCCGGCGCTTTCCGCGTCAGCAAGCAGCGGTGCGATGCCTTCCTGGCAGTTTCGGAGACCCTCCTCGTCGCTCATGCCCCGCCGGTTGCCGGAAAAGCAGATTACACGGTCGAACCCCGCATCGGCCACCTCCCGGATGCGCTTCTTGAACAGGGGAATCAGCCATTCGTGATTTGCGGGATCGTTGAAGCCTTCCGTGATGCGGCGCTTGCCTTGCATGACCGGCCCGAAAGGCATGGCGCAGGTCAGTCCGTACTTCTGTATGATCGGCCATTCCTCCGGCGTCAGCAGCTCGACAGAGCCTATGCCAATCTGCACCGCGGCCTGCGCCAGCTGCTCCACGGAAAGATCTCCATAGCACCACCGGCAAACGGAATGATTGATGTTGCCCTTAAGCGCAGGCTTGGCTGCCGGCAGCAGGCTCGCCGCGGCCGCACCTACGAAACCGGTCTTGACAAATTCACGTCGTTGCATTGGCCCGAGTCTAGGTTGGCAAGATGTTGTCCATGCGACGGGCGATCTCCGCTAGGCGCGTACGATCTCCACCTGGAATCTCGGCGGTGGCCCAGCCTTCGTAGCCGATCTCTGCAAGCGCAGCGGTAACTGCGGGCCAGTCGCAATCCCCCTCGCCTAGCGGAACGCGAAACCCTGCATACGGTCCTTCCTGGTCGCGCTTGCCGCGGCTGTACTCCTTGATGTCCAGCTTCAAAATGCGGTGCCCCAGCGTGCGGATCCAGTGCTCCGGCCAGCCATAGTTCACCACATTGCCCACATCAAAGTACCAGCCGACATGGTCGCTTTCGAAGTCGTCAACGTATTGCGCGCATTCGAGCGGGCTCAGCAGAAACATGTTCCACACGTTCTCGAAGGCGATCTTCACGCCTAGCTCCACAGCCATGGGCAGCGCCTTGCGAATTTCGGCCTGCGAGCGTCTGTAGGCGTCAGCATACGACACCTCTTTGTTGACTACAGCCGGCACGAGGAGTACCGTGGACGCCCCGTAGGCATGCGCGTCCTTCAGGGCCGTCATGAGCCCGGCCAACCCTTCCGCGCGCACCGCTGCATCCGGATGCGAGAGCGTCTTCTGCCAGTGCACCGAGTCGACCACACCGTGTATGGGAAGCTCTGTGGCATCCCGCGCAGCGAGGACCTCGTCACGGTCCAAGTCGCTCGGGCTATCCATCTCGACACCATCAAAGCCCAGCGACTGGAGCAGCTGGAACTTCTCCAAGATCGACAGCTCTTCGCGCACCATGCCAAACTTCACGGCCTTCCTGATGGTGCCGTGGCGCGCCTGCCACAGGCTTTTTCCTACGGCCAGCCCGGTCGCGCCAAAGGCGAAGCCTCTCATGAACACACGCCGATTCATGGCGAAGCCTCGGCCCAAGGTGCACGCGCCAGCGGCGTCTTGCCCGGAATGGCAACGGCGGGAAACGGCATCGAGCCGAAGGCGAAGCTGCGAGGCACCAGGTCCAGCCCCGAGTTCATCAGCGCCTCCCATGCGAGCTCCTGTCCCGTGTAAGCGCTTTCGCGGCCGAGCACCGCCGTAAGCGTGCTTTCGGCGATCTGCCGCGTCTCGTTGATCGGGGTATTGGACCGAATGGCTTCGATCAGATCTGTGTGCTCCTGCACATAAGCGTTAAGCCCTGGCTCCTTCATCTCGTAAAGCGTTTCGCCGCGATGAGACACCAGCTTGGAGTATCGGGGATGAAGCTCCGCGGTGCCCAGCGTGCCGACGATCCGGTTCGTCACGCGCCGTGTACCCTCGGCAATCTGCCGACATTTGGCCTCCACACGAACACCGCCGTCGTACACGTACTCAACGCTGAAGTGATCGTAGATATGACCATACGACGGGTCCACGCGTTCGATCCGGCCGCCCATTGCGATGGCGGACTCGGGATGACCCTGCAGCACCCAGTTGATCACGTCAATGTTGTGGACAAACTGCTCCACGATGTGGTCTCCTGAAAGCCAGGTGAAGTAGTACCAGTTTCGGCATTGCCACTCCATATCCGACATGCCGGGCTTTCTGGGTCTAAGCCAGATTGGACCAGTCATGTAGTATTCCTGGGCGGAAACGATGTCGCCGATCATGCCGCCATGAATGCGTGCAATCGCCTCCACGAAGCTGGGCTGGCGGCGATACAGCGTGCCCGCCACGACCGAAAGGCCCTTAGCGTCAGCCATCTTGCCGGCTTCCATGATGGCTTTAGCGCCGGCAACATCCACCGACACAGGCTTCTCCATAAACACATGCTTGCCCGCTTCCACCGCCGCGGCAAAGTGCTTGGGCCTGAATCCCGGCGGCGAGGCCAGAATCACCATGTCTACATCGCTCTCCATGACGCCTTTGTAGGCGTCAAAGCCGACGAACTGATGGTTGCCATCGACTTGAAATGCGTCGCCTATTTCCTGCTTCAACCCTTCCTTAGAACGGTCCAGCCGATCTTCAAACAGGTCGGCCATCGCCACAATGCGCACATTGTCCGCGCCGCTGACCGCATCCCGTGCTGCACCCGTGCCGCGACCGCCACATCCGACCACGCCCACGCGCAGCGCATCGGATCCAGCGGCATAGGCGAAGTTTCCGGTGGCCATAAGCCCTGCAGTGGTTGCCGCGGAGACCTTCAGAAAGGCGCGGCGCGAAACGTCCATTGGTATTGCCATAGTCCAAGGAGTTTGTTGGAATGCATGCAATATAGCAGAATTGGGGCTCCCTTGTTTCGCCCTGCGTGGACGCGTGCATGGCACACCTTGGGCGGCATGGCATGGCCACTGCAACGCCGCCTTGGCATCCGCACCGCATGCCTTCCCACTATGGAGCCCATAAGTACGCCACTGCATAGTCCGAAGGGTGCGCGCGGTAGCCTGTAGGACTCGGGAAGCACTGTTCCCTCCGGCGACCCTTGGGGCAGGTAGCCAGCTGCAGCGCTTGCAGCCTATGGCCTGTGGCAGGATCACTGGAACCACATTCCTGGCGAATCGGGCGGGATTGCACCGGCCGCTTGAGGGCCCGTCGCTTTCGCGACAGCGCAGCGCGATAGTAGAGCGGACGTTTGCGCACCTGTTGAACACGGGCGGCTTGCGCCGCGTTCATGTACGCGGTCAGGTGGAGATATTGAACGGATGTTGACGCAGTCGGCCGCCTTCAACCTTGGACTGCTGATGCGCACACGCTGCTGCGTTGACAAGCCACGCAGCCTTCAGGGGAGATGGTCCGCCCAATGGGCACGGGCGGCGTAATAGATCCGCCCTTTCGCGTTTTTTGGCCGATATACGTACAAAATCGCGCTCCAGAGATTTATAGGGCCCTTTCTTGCTTCCAAGGTGCAAAATGTTAGAAATCGATGATCGATGCCTTCGCGCACCCGGGCGAATCAACATGCAGTGCCCGCCAAAGCGCCCCTTAATCCACGAGCTGCTAGGGCACAATGACCATGGGATGTGCCGCCTGATAGATCGTCTCCGCAAAGCCCTCGAGGTGCAGCTGGAAGTAGTAAACGCCGGCAGAAAGGGTACTGGTATCCACAGTGACGGCATGCCAGGTGTCTTCTTCGCGGTATTCGTCCGTAAGCCTGAGCACTAGTCGGCCGGCTGCGTCGAACAAATGCAGCGAAACAATGCCCGGCTGCTGCAGAAAATAGCGGATGGTGGCCTGCCCGGATGCCGGATTCGGAAAACTCTGCGCCAAGAGGTAATTCCGCTCTGCGCGTACATGCACCACTGCGCTGCTCAGCGTCTGTACACGGCTACGGCTGCCCCGGACGGTCAAAAGATACGTAACGGGCCCCGGCGACTGTACTGTTGCATCGACCCACTCGCCATCACGCGCGCTGGCGCGCTCGAGAACTACCACCGTGCCTTCCCTATCCTCGCGCGTAATGGCGTAGGTTTCTATGCCGGCGTCGGCCAAAAATCGCCACTGCAGCGCAACAACGCCAATGGTGTCAACGGTGGCGGCAAGCGCCGCCCGGCCTAGGGGAGCGTTGCCCGTCACCAACAGATCCTCTATGAGAGTCCTGAATGACGCAAGAAGTGCATAGTTGTTGTCACCCGGGCAAGCGGTATCGCTGAAATCCCGATGACCCTTGAGCGCGTCCGGATTCATACCGTAGCGCTCGGACAAGTAGGCGAAGGTGACGATGAGCGAATCCTTTGCTGCACTGGTCATCCGGTTTCTGCATGTGCTCCCTTCAGGAGGGTGATAGCACCCCATAAGCGATACGCCGATGTTTCCGGTGTTGTGGCCGCCGACATGCGCGCCACGGACCAGCGGCGGTCCATCCTCAAAATTCACGCTGGCGTTCAGGTACGGACGCCCCTGGTAAAGACGCCCTTCCTGATCCATCAGATAGTGGTATCCGATGTCACTCCATCCGCGCCCATTCTGGTGAAAGTCCTGGATGCGCTTCACTTGCTCCAGGCCCTCCGTAAGAGTCACGGCTGCAAAGCCTGCCGTGTGGTGAAGCGTCATCTGCTCATAGTCAGGCTGATTCAACGGCACCGGTGTGCCCCTGAAGGGCTCCGCATTCCATTCGTCCCGGTCATGAAGCACGGGAGGATAGATGACAAATGCTCCGGATTGGGCATCTTGGGAATCCGGAGCAGGCGGTGGCGCTGATTCGTCGAGGAAGGTGCCGGCCTGCATGATCTGCACGGTGCTTCCCTTGTCTGTCTCAAACCGTAGCGCAAAGCGGCTGGCCGCGTGCACCGCATCGCCACGGTAGGCCGCAAGAAAGGCCGCATCCGTAAACGAGCGAACGATGTACAAGGCCATCCATTCACTCCATGCACCCTGCGCTTCGAATCGTATCCAGCCGCGTAGCGAATCACCCGCAGCTATGCCTTGGAGCGCAACCCCCGTAAAGGCGGGAAGCACCGCGGTGCTCGTGTACTCGATTCGCTGGGCCAGACCATCGGCCTGGATTTGAGGTGCCGACAGTGGGATCGGCGTATCAATAACGTCGGCGACCAGCTGCCCGCTGGCAGCCCAGGCGAATCCCATCAGGGCGAGCGCAAGCACCGATCGCTTCATGCACTAGAAAGACAGGTTGACGGTGAACCAGTGCGTCTGGGTGAGCCGCCCGAAATCAGCAAAGGCGTAGTCAAAGCCGGCGCGCAATGATCGGTCAACCCGCAGCTGGAGGCTCGCGCCCGCGGTTAGTCCCTGCTCGCCATCCGGCTCAAAAAGATTGCGATAACCAACGCGGAATGAGATCAGCTCGCGAAATCCGTACTCCACGCCCGCATTGATGTACTCCGCGTTGTCGTTGGGGTGCGCCGCATCCGTGGCCAGCAGCAGGCGATGCGTGCCCGTATCGTAGGCATCCCAGGCCAGCCCTACCCGGAACACCAGCGGCAGCGCATGGGCGTCCATGCGATACTGGGCGTTGACGATCTCGGCCGTGCCGGTCGTAGTGGGATTTGGGTCCTCGCTGAACAGGATATCGCGGCCGTCCATGCGCATCTTCGGACCCAGATTGGACATACTGGCACCTAGCCGCAAGCCGTTGAACGGCGTGGTGAAGAGCGTCCCTACGTCAAAAGCAAAAGCCGAGGCCGTGCTGTGCCAGATGCGCTCTTGGATGTACTTCAAAGAACCACCGACGGAAAAGCGATCCGTAAGATTGCGCGCAAACGTTGTCTGGATCGCGAAGCTCTGCACCTTGAACTGTTCGCCGGTGCCTTCAGGCTCCGATTCGGTGCGCACGGCCATGTTCCCCGAGTCCAGCAGCAGGATTGCCAGGCCGATGCTTCCGAGGCCGCGCACCTCCGTCCCGAATGCTGCCATGTTGTAGTCCACCTCGGCAAGGTACCGGGTCTTGTTGAGCTGCACGCCCGTGCCAAGGAGGCGGGCCAGCCCCGCCGGGTTCCAGTACAGGGAGGATAAATCACTGCTTTCTGCTACGTATGCGCCGCCTAGCGCGATCGCGCGCGCACCGACGCCAAGCTTCAGAAACTGCGCGGCCGTAGTCCCGACGCGGGTGATCGTGGCAGCGTCCGGCGTTGCAGGGTCTTCCTGGGCCATTGCTGACTGGTTCGTCAGCGTGGCAAGCAGCAACAGGCTATATGGAAGCCAGCGGATCACTTGATCACCGCGAACTTACCGATGAACGAACCCTCGGGGCTGTTTACATGGAAGAGGTAAAGCCCGTAAGCCAGATTCATGTTGTCCTTGGTGCGCATGTCCCAGAAAACCTTTCCGTCGTCCAGCGTACTGTTATGATGCAAGGTTTCCACCAGTTCGCCTGCCAGCGTATAGATGCGGATCGTGCACTGCTGCGGCACGCCCGCAAAGTACAGGCGACGTTCGCCCCGCCGCGTCCGGGAGATGGGGTTGCGCGGCTCAAACGAAGCGGTGGCAACATAAGGGTTGGGCACCACATAAATGCCGCTAAGTTCCTGCTGTGCCAGCGTAGCGTCCGTGCCTGCTGCACGCGTGCGAAAGCGGTAAACATCCTGGACCGAAAACGGCTTGGCCGTGATCAGGTAGAATTCGTCCCCCGCACCGGGTGTTTCCCCGACATCGTCCAGGCGCACTTCCCACGAGGCGGTTAGCACGTCATCCAGCGTTTCCAGAAAGATGATCGGCTCGTCCACATCCCACTCGTTGTCGCGATCAAAGTCAGGGACAAACACCTGAATAGGCAAATTGGCCGCGGTCAGGTTGACGACTTCAAATGGAATCGGCAGATTGTTGCTGAAGCCGGTGCCGATGGGCGAATCAGCGAAGCGTATCTGGTAATCGGAGGGTTGTGGTATGCGTCCCGGGCCCGCCGTGGCCGTAAGGATGCTATACGGAATCTGCACTGTGTTGGAATTCCAGCCGGTTTCCTCATCGTTGACATCCAGCGCCCTATCCTGCACAAATACATGCAAGCCCTCAAACACAATGTTGGCCTCCTCACTCGCCAGCAGCGTGCTCCGGTAAACAGGCGCGTACGCAAAAGAGACGGTAATCATGGTACCTGGAGATACGCCGGCAGCGGCTTGGATATTGATCGTGCCCAGTGCGTAGTTGATGGCGTAATCGATGTCCGGTTGCAGCGTCCTGCCATCCGCCGTGCTGAGCCGAAGCGATCCCGGTACGATATTGCGATAGGTGGTGGTCTGACTCTTGCCGGGTGCGGCGGATAGCGTGGCCGTAACCGGGCCCTCATTGATGACCGAATAGGTCATCTGATCGCCTTGCGGTTCAAAGATGATGCGGTACGGCTGATCATCCAGCACGGCGAGTTCATCCACGACCTGCACATGGATCCGGCCCGTCGCATGGCCGCTCTCGTGGATCAGGCCAGCCTCGCCATAGGGCGCAGGACCAACGTAGCCTGCGACGCGCGGCTTGGCGATAGCGGCCAACGTGTTGCGGTTGTAGATATATGTATCGGTCGTGGGGTCGTATGTGATTGTCTTGCTGGTTTCGCTCGGCGGTATGCCGTTTGTGAAGGCGTCGCCCGCATCACCTGCAAAGCCGTGGTCGTAGGCCACGAGCGCATAGTAGTAGGTCTGTCCGTTGATGACGTTGTTGGAGTCGACGAACGTATGGTAGAGTCCGGTATCGTCACCTAGGTCGTAGGCAATGCCGCGGCCGGGAAAGGGAATCTCCGACGCACCCTTGATGCCGTTTCTCAGATCAAACTTGGCATCTACGCCTTGCGCAGTCGTGTGCGGCGTGAACAGGAAGCGGCTGCCATTGATGTCGGTGATGGTCTGTTGGTCCGCAAATTCGTGATCCGTGGAGCGATACAGAGCGTAGCCTTCGAAGTCGTTTTCGCGCGTAAGCGGATCAACAGATGCTTCGGCCAAGTCGTCCCAATAGAGTGTGATCTTTCGGTCTCCGGGTGCTGCGCGCAGCGTCGGCTTGCTGGGAGGTTTGGCGAACACATAGCCCACATCATAGATCTGCTGCGCCACCAGGGCATTCAGGCGCAGATCCTCACGGTTTTCGCCGAGGATGAGCGCGATAGAGAAGCGCTTCGTATCGCCCGCGCGCAGACGGAAGGATCCCGAGCCGTACACGAACACATAGTCGCCGGGCTCTTCCGGGACCTCCTCAAAGCGGCCCGGCGTGATCAGACTCCAGAGCCGTTCGTCGTTCGAAACTCTATTGCCGGCGAATGGGGGCGAGGCAAAGGAGGTGAGGCCGAACTGGTCGCTCTCATCGATGTCGGTAAACTCAAAGTTTGGCTCTCCAGGCTTGGTGATATCAAACTGCGACCCGGCCGTCGGAATGCCATCGCCTTCCCCTGTGTCACCGGTGCCGGGAATGCCGTCGACACCGATATCGTCGGTTTCGGGGTCCCAATCACCATCGTTGTCTATACCATCGGTCCACGACTCGTCCACCAGGCCATCGTTGTCATTGTCGATGCCATCGTCATCCACGCCCGGGCTTTCCAGGAACTTGTACCCAAAGTAGCCGGGCACGCGGCCCGCGATATCGGATCGGCCATCGTCGTCCCAGGCAAAGACCATGTTGAGGTCTTCATCGTAGTAGGCCAGGTCATCGGCCCAGTCACGCGGTCCGCCTACATGCGGATCTCCCCACATGCCGAAGATGACCTTGTCCAAGTCTCGCTCGCTCTTGTTGGTGATCTTGTAGATCAGGAAGATCACATCTTCGGCCAGCGGGTTGGCCCACTGGTACAGACGCACCTCGACCTCTAGGCCGAGGCCGCGCTTGGAACTGTCGGAAGGGAAGGGCCAATAGCTGAATTCACTATTGGTGTAGTCGTTCATAAAGTAGAGCGACTCCTTATCGGCATTGGAGGCTCCCTGTTGCAGCGCACCCGGCCAGACGTACCGCTCCAGCGTCTCGCTGTACCAGGCTTCCGGCCACGAATCGGGCTTTCCATCCAGGTTGTCGTCCGGCGCATCGTTCGTCGGGATCTTGTTGGAGTTCGGGTCGACCACTTCGAGGCCCTCAAAGCTGCCCACCGGCTCGGCGCAGGGAACCGGCTGCCATCCCCAGTAGGTGGAGCCGTCCGGCGAGATTTCGCCGCCGTTGGAGACGAGCCCGTCAGAAACGATTCTCATCACGTAGACCTGTCTCCCTTGCGCATCGGTGACGGGACGACCCTCGTCGTCGTACAGCGGCACGCTCTGCGGGTCGCGCGGCCGGCCATCTTCCCGATAGGTGTCTACGACTTCTGCGGCCACCAGCGGACCGAACTCATAGCCGTAGCCCAGGCCGTTCCATACGATGTCGGTGATGGTATTGCCGGGCGCTGAGATCGACCCGAAGTTGAAGATCTGTGTAGTGATTCTATTGCCGTTCAGAATGGCGTCGCGCCGGGATGTGATGTCCACGCCGCACTCAAGCTGCGAGAGCGGTATCATTGGGCCCCTGGCGAGTGCGTCCATCCACTGGCGTACTTCGAACGGAGACCAGTCCCGCTCACGCACCTGAGCCGAAGCTGCAATGGTGCAGAAGAGCAGTACGCTTGAGAGCAGTACGCTTGCCATGAATGCGCGGCGGACCATGGAATTTTGGGTTTGCGGGCCAGAAAGCGCTTGGGGCTAGAACGATAGGGTGGCGCCAACCTTCAAGTGCCTGGGGCTGGAGAACCAGTGCGGGCGCGTATCATACTCCTCCAGCGTATGAATGCCAGGCAGGTCGTAGTTGGATTTCCAGGTGGCGTGCAGGTTGCGCTGCTCCGACAGCGAATAGGTGGCCCGCCCCGTGTCATTGAAGACAAAGTTTTCGTTCATACGGTCGAGGATATTGAATCCTTTTGCGAAGGCGCGCAGGCGTAACCCACGCACGGAAAACTGCTTGTACACATGCACATCCAGCTTCAATTTGGAGGGCTTGCGCCCGCTACGCGTAGGTAAATCCACGTTCTGGTCCAGGATCAGGGGAGAGTACGGATACCCGGTGGCGAATTGTCCGTTGAACGATATACTCCAGTTGCCCGGCCGGTTGATCGTTACTGTGGACGAGAGCACATGGCGCTGATCAAAGGTCAGCGGCACGACTTCAAGCTCGTTTTCGCGTCCCGACAGGCGGTTGAAGAAGAACCGGTTGGCATCATCGTCGCTGCCTTCGGCGATCTGGAAGGTATAATCCACCGTTGCCGACAGGAGCCCGGTGCGACTGCGCCGCTTGGTCAGTGCCACCGTTAGCCCTGTGACGTTCGCATAGGCCTTGTTCAGGTAGATGTTGTAGAGGTCCTCGCCCGCGATGGTCGAATACCGGATGAGCTGCAGCGCCATGTAATCGCGGATATCTTTGAAGTATCCGGTCAGATGGATGGCCAGGAAATTGCCGATCTGCTGCTGCAGCCCGATCTCGTACTGAATGGTGCGCTCCGGCCTCAGGTTAGTGTTGCCGAAGGTAGGCGCGCTACCCTTGGGAAACTCGAACTCAGGGTTGACATACAGGTTGCGCAGCGAGGGCATCTGCGCAAAGTGCCCGTAGGAGAAGTGGATGATGCCACGCTCGGTGATCGGAAACGACACCCCCAGGCGTGGTAGCACTAAGTTCTTCACCTCTGCGTCACCGAGTTCGCCATTGGGATCGAACAGGTCGGCCACATACTGTCCGTTGGGATCAAAGCGTTCAAAGCGCATGCCGGCGTTGATGATGAAGTCGTCGAACTCCAGCTTATCCTGTGCAAACACGCTCATCTCCAAGACGCGCTGATCGTCGTATTTGTCGTGCGAAGGGTTTTCCACCGGAGCCACGGTGGGCTCGCGGTACTGATTGCCGTCATACAGGACCACGAAATTTTCCCGACTCAGGCTGTGGCTCTGGACTTCAAAACCAGCCTTGATTTCGTGCGTGATGCCGATCTGGTGCGTGTAATCGGCCTTGGCGCGCAGCGAGCCGGAGTCCTCGTAGATGTGCCCCTTCTGGTTGCCGCCGAAGAGGAAGTTGTTGCCTGGAAAGCCAATCACGTTGCCCCCACCGATGCCGCCAATATCCTTGACATAACGAGGATCGAGCGGGTCTTCGTAGACATAGCTCTTGTACCGGCTGAGCGCCCAGGACAGCTTTACCGTGTAGAAGGCGCGTTCGCTCAGCGTATGCGTCCAGTGCAGGCTGTGATTCTGGTTGCGCCGCCGCGCTGTGGCTGTGCCGTCGGGGTTGAATCGGTAGCCGAAGCTGAAGCCTTTTCGACGGCTGTTGTCGACCAGGTAGGAATACTCCACCTGCATGCCCCGGCGGGGGCGCAGCGACACCTTGCTGAGCACATTTAGGCGGCGACTGGGGCTCATCGGCACGCGATCATTCGGCACCTCCAAGCCTTCTCCTTCGACCACCGTGCCATCTGCCAGCGTGATCGTTGAGTCCATGTAGGCCCACCACGGCCTGCCGTGGATCTCGTAGTACCAGTCGGGACCGTTGAAATTAGCCGAATCTGATGGCAGGTGCTGGCGGATGCCATAGAGATGGCCCTTGTCCTGGTCATATCGTCCCGACATCAAAAACCGCATCCTGCTGCCAAACGGCAGGGGGCCGCTAAGCGAACCTTCCAGCGTTCTCGAGTTCAGGTCTATGCCCGAAGGCAGGAAAAAGACCTCTTCGTTGGGCGTGACGAAGTCGCCGCCGTAGGCGCTGAAGGAGCCATCAAACTGGTCGCCGCCCTCTTTGGTCACCAGGTTCACCACTGCGGACATCGCCTTGCCATACTCTGCGTTGAAGGCCCCGGAGATGACTGTCATCTCCTCGATGGCGTCGATCGCCACGCGCGTCGCAATGCCGTTGGTATTGAACGGGTTGCTGACAGCCAGGCCATCCACGAGGTACGATATTTCGTTGCTGCGTCCCCCGCGCACATGGAGCTCTCCGCTCGCACCCGTGGTTACGCCGGCCTGTGTGGCAAGCACGCCAAAGAGGCTTTCAACCGGCAATGCATCAATTTCCTCGGCCACGACGGTCTTCTTTGATGCCGTCAGGTCCTTCTGCACCAGCGGACGTACGGCCTGCACGATGATTTCGTCTCCTTCAATGACCGTAGACCGGAGCTCCACATCTATGCGTGTGGTTTGCCCGGTGGATACACCGACATCCGTAAGCGTATGCCTCTGATAGCCTACGTAGCTGAAGACGAGCGCGTAGGAGCCGGGCCGCATATTCAGCAACACGTAGTTGCCGTCCAGACCCGTTGCCGTGCCCTGCGTGGTGCCGTCTACCAGGATGCTGACGCCGATCAGGCCTTCTCCTGTTTCCGCATCGGTGACCTTGCCCGCGATCTTGCCCTGGCCCCACGTGGGAATCGCCCACAAGAGCACCAGCGCTACCAGCCAATGGGCAATCCGTAAGCAGCGGCCCACAAAGACCGCACAAGGCCGCAGATTCGAATCCGGTGCGCGCGTCGAAGCAGACGGCAAGGTGCTGCGGCGCGACAAAGAAGCACTGCGAGACTGTTGGTGTTGGTACGCACCGCCTGCCCGGCCATGCAGCGGGCCATCGGATCTAAGCAAGGTGTGCATCACTGTATCAGCTCTAGCCTTCGCCAATCAGGCAGCATCGACCAGCCCACGCCAAGATACGATGCTGAGTACCCAATTGCCCGCAGGGCAACGGAGTGCTCATGCTTCCAGCGGTGCGATGTCTGTCCAGCGGTGCCGCCCGACGCAAGACTGACCACTCGTATAGCATTGAGGCGTGGCTGCGGTGGGTGCGCTGCGTCCAAGGATCGCGTTTCGCGCGTGTGAACGCTCCGTTCGAACAAGCAAGAAAGGGGGAAGTGCTGCAGCGAGCACCTCCCCCTCTTATGGACCCTGCGTTGGCGTTGCCGCGCAGAAGCGGTTACTTACTTGATAAGCGTCATGGGCCGCGCCTGCTGGAAGTTGCCATAGCGCAGGACATAGAAGTACTGCCCGCTGGCAACGGGGATGCCGGCGTCACTCGTACCATTCCAAGTAGCGTGGTGCGTCCCCTTGGCATACGTTTCGTCCCTTATCAGCGTTCGCACCAAGCGGCCCGTAAGGTCGTAGATCAGAATGCTGATCCGCTTGTCCAGAGGAAGCGTGAAAGAGAACGTCGTCGTCGGATTGAACGGGTTCGGGTAGTTCGGTCCCAGCACATAGTCCTGCGGCACAATGATGCGATCTTCAGTGAAGTTCGTAGGCAACCCTGCGCCGGAGAATATGCGCACAAACGCGCGATTGTGATACGCCCTGGTGGAGTCTGCTATCACGGTACGCACGGTTGTGGAATCGTTCGGATAGGTCTCCTGGATCACGTACAAACTGTCCGGAACAGCCTGCATGGAGAAGGCTAGTTCCGCGTGTCCATCCCCGTCGGCATCGCCCAAGAAGGCCATCTTGGCGGCAAATTCACTGCCAGCCAATTCATAGTATGTGCCCACGCTGTCAATGATGGTGTTGAACGCGCCGCCATCACCCGGAAAGGAGATCGTGCGAACAGAGTAGTTGGCCGGGTCTTCTACATCCGTACCGGGCCAGAAGTCTGCAATGCGCAGCCATTGGGGCGGATCGCCATTGGTATATGCGCTTACGCCGTAGGAGGGGCCGCTGCCAATAAGCTCAATCCTGCCATCGCCGTCAATGTCGCCTGCGGTCAGGCCGAGTGCAGAGAATCCGGGGAGTATGCCATAGACGACATTCGACGCGTCGATCTGCGTTGGATCTTCCCCGGACTCGTAGTTGACGAGGGTAACATTGCCAGAGCCATAGACCGGGCAGAACACCTCGTCGTCGCCGTTGGCGTCCATGTCAACCGCCAGGCAGCCGAACAGTGGCGTTTCATCACTGTTCGACGCATGGATCCACGCCAGTGTATCCCCTTCTTCAGGCGCATCGTAGGTGTCCGGTCCGGTAACGTCTACATTGGTGAAGTTGAGGTAATCCCAGCTCGCCAGCGACAGCTCAGGCGTTCCGTCCCCATCAAAATCGGCGGGAATGATGGAGTATGCACTACCGCCGCCGCGGTTAACCGGATCGAAATCATCTGTCCGTGTGCTCCAGCGTGCTTCCTGATTCCAAGCTCCGAACAGCGGATCCACCGCCGACAGAGATAGGACATACCAGTTATCGAAGTGGTTGAAGCCACTGCCGCCGTTGTTGGGCAGCATTATCTCGTCGACACCATCGCTGTCTACATCGGCAACGGTGATCTGCTCGCTGACAAAACGATCAGGAAGTGTGTCCGGGAAGGTATACGCAATCGGCGGGAGTGAGAGCGGGACACTATTGTCGCCATCAGCCTCAGCGACATAGAGTCCAGGAGGTACGAACGCTGCAATGGGGTTGGTCGGACTATACCCGCGACCCATGAGCATGATGATCTCTCCCATTCCATCATCATCAAGGTCGGAGCAGGCTGCGAACCGGCCATTCTGACTGTTTGCCGTGGAATCAACGGAGTACGAGGCATATACGACCTCCCATGTATCAGCACCCGCCGCCTCGATCATGTATACCCTGCCCCCGCCAGAGTAGTCCGTGACGAGTATATCGGTTTTGCCATCTCCATCCACATCGCACGGGCCAGTGACGCCGCGTGCGCCAGATTGCAACCCGGGTGCATAGGGTGGGAAGGGATCGCCTACCAAGTCCGACAGCACAGAGTCCTGGTTCGGAATCCATTGGAAGTCGGTTGTCTGACCTGCTGCAACCGTGACAGTGAAGGCCACCGTGAGCAAAGCGGTAAAGTGTCTGTACGTCATGCTAATTTCTTTTGGGTGGAAACAGTATTAAGCGCGATTATAGGAATTCCTTGAACGTAATGCAAGTACAGGTACAGGGTTAGGACTGCTGGCGGTATGCCCTGCGGCGGCCTGGTCCGCCCACGGAGGGCGCCCCGCGTTAGCGATTTCGTACTCTGGTCAGTAGATTTTCGGCCTTGTCCCGTTCTGACTACATCGCCATGGTGCAGACCACTGTAATCGGCAGCTATGCGTGGCCCTCCTGGTTCATCACCGCGGTTGAATCCATTCGCCGCGGCGAATACGGCCCCAAAGATGTGGAAGAAACGCTGGACGATGCCGTTGATCTGGCCATCCGCGATCAGGAGGAGGCCGGCCTTGATGTCATCAGCGACGGTGAGATGCGCCGCCTGGGCTTTTTTACCGCAGACTTCTACGGCCGGCTCAGTGGGCTCAGTGCGCTTCCGCCGCTGCGCAGACTCGGCCCAGGCGGGCACGACCAGCGCGAGCGCTATAAGGCCTTGGCGCGCTTCGAGGCACCCAAAGGACTGGGGGTTGTCGCAGAATACGTATATGCGCGTTCGCGGACCGTACGGCCGTTGAAGGTGCCTTGCCCAGGGCCGTATACGCTGGCGGGACGGATCATGCCAGGCAGACTGTACCCGGACAGGATGGCCGTGGCACACCACTTCGCCCAAATTATCAACAAGGAGCTCAAGGCCGTGGTGGCCGCCGGCGCATCTTTCATTCAGCTGGATGAGCCCTCATATGCCGTGCACAAGCATTCGCCCAGCGCGTTCGTGGCGCTTTTCAACAAAGCGATTGAAGGCGTAGATGCGCGTATAGGGCTGCACCTCTGCTTCGGCAACTACATCGGCCGTCCGGTGGCGCACCGCGTTTATGCACCGCTATTTCCTGACATTCTGGATGTGCACGCAGACGAGATCCACCTGGAGATGGCCAACCGCGAAATGGCCGAAGTGCACTTGGCCGGTGAGATCGCCCGTGCCGGCAAGACTGTGGCGGCCGGTGTCATCGACGTCAAAAACTACTTTATTGAAACACCGGAGATTGTTGCAGATCGCATCAGAACGGTTCTGGCGCATGTTGCACCCGAAAAACTGGCCGTGGCTCCGGACTGCGGCCTTAGTCAGACGGCGCGCTGGGCTGCGCGCGCCAAGCTGAAGGCGCTGGCAGCAGGCGCAAAGCTCGTGCTCGCGGAGCTGCGCGGGTAGCATGTTTTAGAAACACCCACTGCGCTATCAGTGGCGCGTCCGGACGCACTGCATAGCAGCTTCGAACGCGGAGGCGTTCAGATTGGCCTAAAGCCTGAAGGATTGCCAATACTCTGGTGCGGTCCGGACGGGACTCGAACCCGCGACCTCTGGCGTGACAGGCCAGCGTTCTAACCAAACTGAACTACCGGACCGGAGTTGTCGCAATGATACGACAAGAGCGCGCCGCAAACAACGTCGTGCGCAGGATGTTCCTGCAGCGCACAGTGGTCAGGGAGGGACTTGAACCCCCGACACACGGATTTTCAGTCCGTTGCTCTACCACCTGAGCTACCTGACCGTAGCAGTACTGTAACGGATCTGGGCCGCACAAGGTTGCGGAGGGCGCAAGGAGAATGCCTTGGATGCGTTCGCATTATTTCAGAGTGGTAGCGTCGCGCTACCCGGCCGTTCGTCCTGCCAGTTCATAGTCAGTAAGCGTACCTTTGCGCAGCAAGGAACTTCAACCAGCCCCTGTTGCCATGGCAAACAAGGAACGTACTCAGCTCACAGACGCCTACTCGGGCGAAGCTGCCCGCTACCCAGTGCCGGCCGGGTTCAGCGCGCGCGCGCACGTCAAGTCGCTGGACGCCTATCGAGAAAAATACCAGCGCTCTGTAGAGAACCCAGAAAGCTTCTGGGCCAGGGAAGCCGAGCGCATTACCTGGTTCAAACCGTTCAGAGTGGTAAAGCGCGTCTCATACGCTTCGGACAACGTCTCGATACGATGGTTTGAAGGCGGCATCACCAACGCTTCCTACAACTGCCTGGACCGCCACCTGCCGGACCGCGGGGAGCAGACTGCCCTGATCTGGGAACAGGATGATCCGTCCGCTGCGCCGAGGCATATCTCGTACCGGGCACTGTTTGAAGAGGTGTGCCGGCTGGCCAATGTCCTGAAGACGACCGGCGTCCGGAAGGGCGACAGAGTCACTATCTACATGCCGATGATCCCCGAAGCGGCAGCAGCCATGTTGGCTTGCAGTCGTATTGGCGCTATCCATTCTGTGGTTTTTGCTGGTTTTTCACCGGATGCGCTAGCCGACCGCATACTGGATTGCGACTCCACCTTCGTCATCACGGCGGACGAAGGCATACGCGGCGGACGGCGCGTGCCGCTGAAGGCAAACACCGACAAGGCGCTGGAGCGCTGCCCGGATGTTTCAACGGTACTGGTCGTGCGGCGCACCGGTGCGGACATCAACTGGACACCGAAGCGCGATGTCTGGTATCACGAGGCGATGCAGGGCGCATCAGCCGATTGTGCGCCAGAGCCGATGGACGCTGAAGACCCGCTGTTCATCCTGTACACCTCCGGCTCCACGGGCAAGCCCAAGGGGGTGCTCCACACCACAGGCGGCTACCTGGTTTATACGTCACTGACGCACGAGCTGGTCTTCGACTACCATGCGGGCGATGTCTTCTGGTGCACCGCCGATGTTGGTTGGATCACAGGACATTCCTACATCGTGTTCGGCCCGCTGATTAATGGTGCCACCCAGGTGTTTTTTGAAGGCACGCCCACGTATCCGGATGCCGCGCGCTTCTGGGAGGTGGTGGACCGGCACCAAGTCACACAGTTCTATACGGCACCCACGGCGATCCGGGCGCTGATGCGGCAAGGGGATGCATTCGTAAAACGCACCAGCCGCGACTCGCTCCGCCTGCTGGGCACGGTGGGCGAACCGATAAACCCCGAAGCATGGCGCTGGTACTTCGAATGCGTTGGCCAGGGGCGCTGCCCGGTAGTAGACACCTGGTGGCAAACAGAAACCGGCGGTATCCTGATCACCCCGCTGCCCGGTGCCATTGCTGCCAAGCCCGGCTCCGCGACATTGCCGTTTTTCGGCATCCAGCCGGAGGTGCTTGCGGAAGATGGCACCGTACTGGAGGGGCCCGCCCAAGGCGTTCTGGCGATCAAGAACTCGTGGCCCAGCCAGGCGCGCACCGTCTACAAGGATCACGCCCGCTTTGTCAGCACGTACTTCACCGCGTTCGAAGGCAAGTACTTTACCGGCGACGGGTGCCGAAGGGACGAGGATGGCTATTACTGGATCACGGGCCGGGTCGACGATGTGATCAACGTCTCCGGTCACCGCATGGGCACCGCCGAGGTTGAAAGCGCACTGGTACTGCATGCCAGCGTGGCGGAGGCGGCGGTGGTGGGCTTCCCGCATCCGGTCAAAGGGCAGGGCATCTACGCATATGTCACTCTCAAAGCTGCGATGGCACCCTCCGAGGAGCTTGGTGCGAAGCTTGTTGCTCATGTGCGCAGCCGCATCGGACCGATTGCTAAGCCGGACTTCGTACAGTTTGCGCCGGCACTGCCCAAGACGCGCTCAGGCAAGATCATGCGCCGCATCCTCCGCAAGATCGCGGAGAACGACTACGGCAACTTGGGAGATACGTCCACCTTGGCCGACCCCTCCGTGGTGCAGGCCCTGATCGCTAATCGCCAGAATCGGTAACCCGCAGGGCACCGGGGGCTATCGCGCCCGCAGCAAGGCGTCCGGCGAGACTTAAAGCACCGAAGGTGTTGGGCTGCTCCAAGCGGCTTAAGCGGCAGGTGGGCAAGAGGTGTGCCAAGGCGTGCGCAATCTCGTCCACATAGTAGGATGATCGGCTGAGGCCTCCTGTGAGGCTGACGCGAGGATCGATGTTGCGTGTGCGCTGATGAAGCCACAGGGCCTGACGCGTCAGTGCTTGCACTTCCTCCCTCACGATACGCTGCGCGACAGCATCACCGTTTTGCGCTGCGCCAAGCACCAGGGGTGCAACCTGCTGCAAAGGCCAGTGGGCTTCGTACACCGCCGAAATCAGCGCCGCCCGGTCATGATAGCCGTGCTGACTGGCAATCCGCGCCTGGATCGTGGTAGCCGGTCCCCCATCCAGGGCATGGGCGGCGGCAGCGACTCCCTTGCGCCCCAAGGCGTAGCCGCTTCCCTCGTCACCGAAGCGGTAGCCCCAACCGCCGGCCCGGGCCAGCACACCATCCACTGTACGCGCAACCACGCCGCTGCCGGTTCCGGCTATCATGAGCATGCCGCTGCCACCAGGGAACGCAGCCTCAAGTGCGATCACGCCATCGTGGACCACTTCCAACACCGCGGGAGCATGGGCGCCGAGCTGTACCCGAATGCTGTCTGCCAGCCAGTGCTGTGTGTGCGCGTTGCCCGCTCCTGCCACGCCGGCGACGACGGCCTCAAGCGGTGCCGCCTCCAAGGCCGTTCGCAAGAGCGATGTAAGCACATTAGAGACATGCGCTTTGCCGTGCCGCATGACATTGGCTCCTTTTGCCAGCAATGCCACATCGGGGGTCCCGTCGCTGTGCCGTACCAGAGCCTGCGTTGCCGTGCCGCCCGCATCAATGCCTATGCATAGGCCTATGGTGGCGCGCTGGACGGGGCTGCCGCCCTGACCTGCGGCTATGCCCTGCGTTGCGTGCGCACGCTTATCTGCAGCTGCTGCCCGGCCGGCTGGTTTGTCGGGAATGGCGCGTTGCGAAGCCTTGGGCATCTTAGGGTGTCAGCAACGTAGTGTGCGCGGCGGGCGAGGGTAGGCCATACACAGGAATTTCGTAGCTGCGGAGTCGGTGACGTCCAAAAGCTCCCGATGCAGGCGCGTGTCGTTGCCGGATCACCATTGAGCCTGGCCAATGCGCGTCATGCCACAGCTCGACTGTGGCCGAGGCAGGGAAGCCCGCCGAACCGGAAGGCGCGGACCAGCGAGATTCGATTGCCTGGCTCTGGCCCGGCCAAGCCAGCGGCGCAAAGCGCGGCATTTCCGCTGCATCTGGCAAATGCGCGATCGCATAGTGCCGATTGTCAGGCTGTACCTGTTCCCACTGCCAGTCATCCTGATTTTCCCCAAACTCCATCGCGAGCGTCCGCAGTGCGGTCATCAATGAAGACTGAAGCAGGTCCGCATTATGAGGAACGGCGGCGAAATGCCCGCCCGCGGCCTTCTCGAAGGAATCCAGCCAAGTGGAGAAAATCGAGGCACCAATGCTCATCCGTGAATAGTTGAAGTCCCAATTTCGGAGGTAGATCAGTGCCTGGTTTATCGCAGACGGACGATCCGGGCGCTCGGCATTCAGAACTTCGAGGAGCCCTGGGACCACTGCTGCCGCATACGCACTGTACGTACCGGTCACCCATTGCGGCGTGTCAAGCCAGGACACTGCCGGCTCGGGCTGATGCTCCGCCCATGGATCGCGGCTGATCATGACGCCGACCGGAGATTCTTTGACTATGGCCGGAGTTCCGACGATGCGCCAGCGACCATCGGTTCCCGCCAGGAGCCGCGTTCCTGTAAACAGTCCAAAATCGGCATCCTGACCACCAGCGAGTGCACGCCAAGCGGCAATGTCAGAGCCGGAGGCAAGCCCCGGCCAGGAAAGCACCCAGGCCGTAGAGTCCGAGGATGTTCCTACGTGTACCGTGCCCGCTGTGCGCGAGATATGTACTACGTGTTCCGTGCTTGATGCGTCTTTCAGGCGGACGTAGTTCGAAGTGGTAAATGACCACCGGATGTTCCGAAGTGCCACCGGAGAGTCCAAGAGCACGGCCCATGAATGATGCGGCGACTGTCCACCCACGAAGAACGGGGTGCCAATCAACGTGATGCCACGCACCCAAGGCGACTGATGAAGATTCAACACGACCTCCTGAAAGACCGGCAATGCCGTACTCCCATAGACATGTCGTTGAAACATCCTGGCAGCCGAATCCTGTCTGACGACCCACGCGGCGCTCCGGTCAAAACCATGCACATGCAGGAGTGCGCGCAGCGTGCTGTCTGCTGCACAATACTGCGCTGCGTCCGTGCATTCCAGCTCAGACGACAAGTAAGCGATCAGCCGCTCCACAGCCAGTGAGTGCCAAGCGAGCCAGGGTTCAGGCGCCTGCCCGAGCACCAGAAACTCGGGGCGCAGCGATATCGATCGGTGCGCAAGGGCCGCCGACGCGCCCGCAGCATAGGAGGCTAGCAGGGCGCGGTCCTCGCTATTGAGAAGGGCCAGGCTTTCCTTGGCGTATTGGGTCAACCCCAGACGGTGTGCAAGCGCGTCGGCCGCCAGCGCCTTTGCGCCAAACCACTCGGCCAGGCGCCCAAGCGCGGCCTGTCGCCACAGATGCATGGTCCACGCATGATTCCAGGCGTGGACAAACCCGACGCCGCCCGCGGCAGCCAGGTCGTCGGCCGCTTCAATATGTGCATCCCCGGATTCGCCCCACGTAATCTGGGACGGGCTGGGCAGGCCGGGTGCGCGCTGAGAGAGGGGCGGCGCAGGCATAGGCGGATGGCCCAGCCGCCAAGCGAGGACCAGTGCCGCAGTGAGCGTGGCAAGGATCGCTCCGAATGTGAAGAATCTGGTGATTACGCTGCGTGCGGCCTGCATGCTGTGACTAACGCGGGATTCCTGTGCGCAGGATCAATATGTGTACGATTCAGTTGTAGATTTGTAGCAAGACATGACGTCAACCGCTTGCGTCAATCGCTTGAACGTATGCAGAACAAGTACCGTACCATTGGCATTGGCCTGGTGCTGGCCGGCATCCTCGTGGGCATGCAGGTGCAGCGCCTGGTGGACGACGATGCGCGGGAGGCACTTCGCAAGGTCGCCGAGGCGTTCAGGCTGATCAACGAGCGTTATGTCGAGGAAGTGGATGCGGATGTGCTCGCCGAAAGCGCCCTCCGCGGCATGCTGGAAGAACTGGATCCGCATTCGGCCTACATCGATGCGGCCAGCATGAAGCGTGTAGAAGAGGATTTCCAAGGCAGTTTTGAGGGCATCGGGATATCCTTCGAATTCATCGAAGGCATAGACGGACTGGATTCGCTGACGGTGCTTACCGTAATCCCGGGCGGGCCCAGCGAAGATGTGGGGCTGATGGCGGGCGACAGGATCATTGAAGTGGATGGTCAAAGCACGCTGGGATTCGAGAGCACCGATGTGCAGCGCACGCTGAAGGGTCCCAAAGGCACCAAGGTGTCCATCAAGGTCGTGCGTCCCGGCTATCAGGACGTGATTCCCTTCACCATTACGCGCGGCAAGATTCCGCTGTATTCGGTGGGTGCCGCGTACATGATCGATGATGTTACGGGGTTCATCAAGGTCAGCCGCTTTGCGCGCACGACCTACGCGGAGTTCAGAGACGCCGTACGGGGCCTTCAAAGGCAGGGCATGCAGCGGCTGATGCTGGATTTGCGCGGCAACGCAGGCGGATATATGGACATTGCAGTCCAAATGGTTGACGAGTTTCTGCCCGACAATGCACTCATCGTGTCGCAACGCGGCCGCGCAGAGGGATCAGCAAGGGAGTTTCGCGGCAATCCGCGCGGACGATTGGAAGGCGGGCCGGTCATCGTGCTGGTAGATGAAAGCAGCGCCTCGGCCAGCGAAATCGTGGCAGGGGCACTCCAGGACCACGACCGCGGACTCATCGTCGGCCGGCAGTCTTTCGGCAAGGGCTTGGTGCAGCAGCAGTACATGCTTTCCGACGGGAGTGCGTTGCGGGTTACCGTGTCGCACTTCTACACGCCCTCCGGGCGGCTCATACAGACCCCGTACGAGGGGGGAGATCGCGCCCGTTACTTGCGCGGCAAGGCGGAGATGCACGATGGGTTTGCACTTCTTTCCGCGGGGGAGATCCTGGAACGCTTTCCGGACTCGTTGAAGTACACCACGGCAGGGGGACGCACGGTCATTGGCGGCGGCGGCATCCTGCCGGACTACATCGTATGGCCTGATACGGCATCGCAACTGCTTCGGGCGATCTTTAGCCGCAACTTGACCAACACCTACGCCCGAATCTGGTATGATCGACACCATGAGGCGCTGCGCGCACGGTACGCAGGCGATACGGAGTACATCCGTGAATTCGAAGTCGACGAAGCGATGTTCACGGCGTTCCTGACGCTGGCAGCGGAGCAGGGCGTGGCACTGCAGGGGTACGGAGAGACGACCGAAGATGCATTCACGGCGGACGATGTGGCGCTGGACAGGGACTTCCTGAAGGCACGCATCAAAGCCCGTCTGGCTGTGCGCCTGTTCGATCTGGAGGCATTCTATCCCATCATGCACCCGGAAGACCGTACCGTTCAGGAGGCCATGGGGCTCTGGCCGCAGGCAGAAGCCTTATTGGCCGTGCGGAACAACTAATACGGGATTCGTGTGTCTTGACATTGATGGCGGTTGTGGGTACACTTACCGCTTATGTTGGGTGCACTTACGGCTTCGGAGCCGATTCGAACGCTATTCACACAACCTTGCTTTTGCGAATTGTAACCCAGTCTGGCTATATTCCGGCTGTTCTAAACACTTTCATCGGAGGATGAGTCAATGAAGCTACTAATGCTGCTTCCGCAGGACGCTGCAACTGACGAGGGCGTAATCAATCTACTGGTACGCTATTTCAACGAAGGTGGTGAGTTCATGTGGCCCGTGCTGATCATCTTGATCGTCGGGCTAGCGATCGCCTTTGAGCGGATCATCTCGCTCAACCGCGCTGACGTCAACACACGCAAATTTCTGGTTAACGTCAAGGGCGCGCTGGAGGATGGTGGCGTGTCGGCCGCTGAGTCGGTATGCGCTGACACGCGTGGCCCGGTGGCCTCGGTGTTCCAGGCTGGCCTACTGCGCGTTGACGAGGGCGTCGAGGCCGTAGAAAAGGCCGTCGTTGCCTACGGGTCTATTGAGATGAGCTTTCTGGAGCGTGGCCTGGTATGGCTCTCGCTCTTTATCGCTCTCGCACCCATGTTCGGGTTTCTGGGCACGGTTATCGGCATGGTTGAAGCTTTCGACGCGATTGAAGCTGCCGGTGATATATCGCCCAGCCTGGTTGCGCGCGGGATCAAGATCGCGCTGCTCACCACGGTGTTCGGCCTCATCGTCGCCATCATCCTGCAGTTCTTCTACAACTATGCTGTTTCGAAGATCGACCGGATTGTGGTGGACATGGAGGAGGCGTCCATCGAGCTTATCGACTCATTGGTCCTGATGCAGGCTGGAAGGCCGGTTACGGGCGCAGCAGCCGAAGCTGACGAGTAGGATGCGTACGTATGTGCGCTTGACCACACACCTTGAAGCTGGAAACAAACTATGGTTCCGATAGCGATATACATCGTGCTGGGGCTGATGGGGCTGGGACTGTTGTCGATTGTGGCCTTCGGTATCCGAAGCCTGACATTCGGGAAGGTGCAGCCCATGACCATTGCCTTCATTGCATTTCCCCTGGTGGTTCTGATCGTGCTTGGCTTGGCCATGCCCAGTTGGGCAGAGGCCGGGATCATGACCATCCTGATCACCTTGGGATTCGCGCTTCTTGCACTGCTGTACACTGGCATCAAGGGGCTTTTTTCCTGAATCACCTGATTAAACCTGTTTGCAAGCGATGGGTGTTCTAGCCAAAAAGAAGGAGCGGCGCGAGGCGGAGATTCCGACCTCGTCGATGGCCGACATTGCGTTCTTGCTACTGATCTTTTTCCTGGTCACGACGACCATTGATGTGGATACCGGCATCGGCATGACGCTGCCGCCGGAGCTGGATGAAAAAGTGGAGCCGCCCCCGGTGAAGGAGCGCAACAGCCTTGCGATCCTGATCAACTCGGCGGGTCAGGTCCTCTTGGAGGATTTGCCCTCTAGCGTTGCCCAGATCCGCCAGGAAGTGCAGATCCATGTGCAGAACCAGGGCCAGGATCCGCGCTACTCCGAATCCCCTACGAAGGCGCTGGTGTCCATCAAGACGGACCGTCAGACGCCGTACAACCTCTACATCCAGACGATGGACGAGGTGTGGATGGCGTACTTTGAGATCTGGAATACAGAAGCGCGGGGCCTGGGCTTCGCCAACTATCAGGATTACCGCTCCAGCCTGGAAGAGGATGCCGTAAACGAGATCCGCAAGAAGTGGCCGGCACAGATTTCCATCGCGGAGCCGGATCCTGGCGAATAGCCGCAACTAGACCGAGGACAGACTTATGGGTCACTTCACAAAGAAGAGCAAGGCCAAGCCTGAGATTTCCACGGCCTCGCTGCCCGACATCATCTTCATGCTGCTGATCTTCTTCATGGTGACGACAGTCTTGCGAGAGCAGGAGGTGCAGGTGCGCACCATCTTGCCCGAGGCTGAGGCGCTCACCAAGATCGAGCAGAAGCGGTACGTCTCTTACATCTGGATGGGCCCGGAGAAGCTGCGCGGCAACAGGTTCGGCGAAACCCGTGTCCAGATTGACGACGCGATCATCGAGGAAATGACCACGATACGGTCCATCATGTACCGTAAGCTTACCCAGGAGCCGCGCCTGATCGTGTCCATGCGAACAGACAAGGAGTCCGTCATGGGCGTCGTGACCGATGTGCAGCAAGAGTTGCGCAAAGGCGGCACCCTGCGCATCAACTACTCGTCCAAGCGGGATATCTCCAACCTTTAGGGCCACCCTTAACGGGACCGCTGGCCAAACAGAAAGCTCTGCCCCGGCAGGGCTTTTTGTGTATGTAGGCGGCACGATGGCACATGCGGTGACGCTAATTCCTGGTGACGGGATCGGCCCGGAGGTAACCCGTGCCACCGTGCGCGTGCTGGAAGCCACTGGGGTTGCGTTCGCTTGGGAAACGTTCGATGCTGTAGGCTACAAGGGCGTTGAGCAGCATGGCATGCCGCTGCCAGAAGCGGTCGTATCGTCCATTCGCCGCAATGGCGTGGCACTCAAGGGTCCCGTCACGACGCCAGTGGGTAAAGGCTTTCGCAGCGTCAACGTTTCGCTTAGGCAGCAGCTGGACCTGTTCGCGAATGTGCGGCCCTGCAAGGCGCTGCCGGGCGTTGTAACGCCGTTTGCGGACGTTGATCTGGTGATCTTTCGGGAGAACACGGAGGGACTCTATCGCGGCATCGAGTATTATGACGACCGCCTAGAGGTAGCTGACTCCATTGCGCGCGTCACGAGGCGGGGCTCGCAGCGCATCATCCGCTTCGCATTTGAATATGCGCAGGCGCATAGCAGAAGGGCGATTACCCTGGTGCACAAGGCAAACATCCTGAAGGCTACGACGGGTATGTTTCTGGAAGAAGGCCGCCGGCTGGCGCGAGAGTACCCTGATGTGACCTTCAATGACTGCATCATCGATAACATGGCGTTGCAGCTGGTCATGCGACCCCATGCACACGACTGCATCGTTACGACGAACCTGTTTGGCGACATCTTGAGCGACCTCTGCGCAGGACTGGTCGGCGGCCTGGGCACGGTGCCCGGAGCCAATGTGGGTGATGCTGCGGCGATCTTTGAGGCGGTGCATGGCAGCGCGCCGGACATTGCGGGTCAGGGTATCGCCAACCCCACGGCGCTCCTGCAAAGCGGCGTGATGATGCTTCGCTACCTCAACGAAGATCGCGCCGCAGATCGCTTGCAGCAGGCCATCATCGACAGCTATTCCGCGGGCGCGGCACTAACCCGCGACATGGGCGGCACCGCTGATACGGAAACCTTCACCCACAACCTTATTGCGCGCCTCAGCGCGCAGCATCAGTCCAGATGATCCAGCGAATTCAGACCCTGTACCTGGCGGTAGCTATTGCGGCCCTGAGTGGCTACCTGTTGTCCGATCTGCCGAGCGCCAACGGCGTGGAGTGGCAGATGTACATCGCGTACAGCCTGGGCCTTTCAGTGATTGGGCTGGCCCTGGTTGGAATCTTCAAGTTCAAGAGCCGCGAAAAGCAACAGACATTCATCACGATAGCCTTGGCGGAGATGGTCGTGTTCGCTGCGTTCATCTATGGTACGCTGTACTTTGCGGGCAACCTCTACTTCAGATCGGACGCAGGCATGGATGCGGGGCGGCTGGCGATGCTCTTGATGCCGGTGGTAGCCTATGTATGTCTTCGGCTCGCCCTCGCTAGTATTAAGCGAGACATCAGGCTGGTTGCATCGGCGGATCAGCTGCGATAGGCGAAACGACGTTTAGGAAGCGACGAGAAGGTTTTTCGCCTCTTGACATAGTAGTCCCAGAGGATGCTGCCGCGATAGGCGTTCGGCGTGCGGTCCGGGGCGCGGTCGTCCCGGAATTCACGGCACCGCCGAAGGGCGTCCCGGTACCCACGCAGGATCGCTCCGGTGCCCTTCCACTGTCCCGTAAGGAGCAGTCTGGCAGCCAGCGCTCCTTCAATCGCCATCCGCTGCACCAAAACCGGCAGAAAGTGTGCTCGGGGTACATTCTTGTAGAGCATCCAAAGACTGTTGCGAATATTGAAATACAGCCGCCAGGGCTCGTAGTTGAAACCGGTGTCGCCGCGGACATGGAAGACGCGGCTGTGCGGCACAAAGCCGATGCGAAACCCATGGCGGCGCAAGCGCCAGCAGAGGTCTATCTCCTCCATGTGCATCTGAAAGCGTTCGTCCAGCAAGCCCGCCTGGGCGAGTGCCGACTGTCTGAGCAGCAACGCGCAACCGCCGGCGTAATCCAAATCGCAAGCATCATTGTACTGCCCATGGTCCTGCTCTTTGGTGCCCAGGATGTGGCCGCGCGTAAAGGCGTAGCCAAGCCGATCCAGGAATCCTCCGGCGGCTCCGCCGTAGCCGAAGCGGTCGCGCCGGTCGTACTGCAGTACCTTGGGCTGCAACGCGCCGAAAGATGCGTCTCTTTCGGCAGCTTCCACGAGCGGCCGGAGCCATCCGGCCGGCGTTTCTATGTCGTTGTTGAGCAGTACGACATACTTGCCTGTGGCCGCTCGGATCGCTTTGTTGTTGCCCTTGCAAAAGAGATAGTTTTCTGCATGGCGAAGGATGCGGACCGTGGGATATTGCGCAGCTATCCACGCGCACGAGTCGTCGGTTGAAGCGTTGTCCGCGAAAATGATCTCCAGGTTCGGGTAGTCGGTGGCAACAACCGAGGGGAGGCACTGCTTTATGAGGTCCAGCGCATTCCACGAGAGTATGATCAGCGTTACGCGGGGCATTGGCATAAGCTGTGCGGGGGCGCTGTTCGGTGCAGGACAGCCGATTGGCGGCGGTCGTACTGCGGCATCGTTCGGCGCGCGAAAACGCAGCGGATCGAATCGGGTTTCACATGGCTAAAGTGGATCAGCATAACGAGGCGCTCACCTATTTGCGTCAGCACTGGAAGCATGAGACCTTTCGCCCGGGTCAATGGGAGGCTATTCGTGCGCTGCTTGCGGGGCGCGATGCGATGGTGGTGCTGGCTACCGGAGGTGGCAAGTCCGTATGCTATCAGGTGCCGGCTCTGGTTCTGCCCGGTTTGACGCTCGTGATCTCGCCGCTCGTCGCCCTGATGCAGAACCAGGTCCAAGGGCTCAAGGCGCGCGGCATCCGCGCTGCGTACCTGGAGGCCGGAATGAGTCCCAAGCAAGTATACAAATGCCTGGATGGTGCTGCTGATGGCTATTACAGTCTCCTGTACGTATCACCGGAGCGACTTCGGACGCGGCTTTTCCGCGCCCGGGCACAGAGCCTTTCCGTCAAGCTGATCGCTGTCGACGAGGCGCATTGCGTCAGCGTGTGGGGTCATGACTTTCGCACAAGCTATCGGTCCATCCCGGACGTTTACGACCTCTTCGGCCGTCCGCCCGTGATTGCAACGACCGCCACCGCGACGCCGCGGGTGCGGGCAGATATCGTCGACGGACTTTTGTTGCGGGGCCCCGTCAAGGTGGTAGCCACCTTTGACCGGCCCAACGTCACGCTGCGCCTGGTCCAGGACAAAGACAAACAAAGTGAGCTTCGACGCATCCTGCAAAGCCAGCCTGGC
This sequence comes from Rhodothermales bacterium, assembly GCA_951812585.1. Taxonomy (GTDB): domain Bacteria; phylum Bacteroidota; class Rhodothermia; order Rhodothermales; family Bin80; genus JAAXGV01. Next base: position 2,970,723 of record OX638318.1, read on the forward strand.
GGTAGCGGCATCGTCTATGCCGGGACGCGGCGTGCGGTGCAGATCTGGGCGCGGCGTTTGCGGAAGGAAGGCCATACTGTGGCGGCCTACCATGCTGGGCTCACCAAGCGCGGGCGCGCGACAGCACAGCGGCGGTGGATGCAGCGCAAGGCCCGCATTGTGGTTGCGACAAACGCATTCGGCATGGGAGTAGACAAGCCCGACGTACGGTTTGTTGTGCACCTGGAGCCGCCATATTCGCTGGAAGCGTACTACCAGGAAGCGGGCCGTGCGGGACGGGATGGCAAGCCTGCGGAAGCAGTGCTTTTTGCGAGTGCGGCCGACGAGCAGCGGCAAACAGCTGTGGTGGTGCGCCGGTATCCGACGCCGAAGCAGGTGACTGCGGTGTATGAGGCCATCTGCACGTTGGCTGGGCTGGCCATCGGCAGCTTTCCCGACTGTCCGGTGCCCATTGAGCTTGCGGCGGTTTCCAAGGCGTCGGGGTTGCCGCCTGCCGCGGTGGAGCGCATCGTACGACTCTTGGAGGCGGAGGGCATATGGAGAATGTTGCCAGGCCATGTCGGCAATGGCCTGATCCGACTTTGGCAACCGCCGCATGTTATCCGCAGGTTCAGCCGGCAACTGACCAACGAGGATCGCTACCGGTTCGTCATTGCTCTGCTGCGCGCTGTGGAAGCGGGTGCCTATCGAGCATGGACGCCGGTTGACCTGAGCACGCTGGCTGAAGCGTTGTCGTTGTCCCAAGCGCAGTTGTCCTGGGAGCTGTCGTTTCTGGAAGAGAGAGCACTGCTATCGTGGCGCACCATTGCGGGTGACTTGCGTGTACGTTTCAACCATGTCCGCACGGCGCAGGTGATGGTGGATCATGCGGCCATCTGGCGCAATCGGGAGCGCGCAAAAGCGCAGCTGTTGGACATGCGTCGGTACATCCAGGCCACGCAGTGTCGCATGCAGCTTCTTCTCAAGTACTTTGGCGAAGCTGCGACGAAGCCATGCGGTCGCTGTGATCTGTGCACGAACGGTGCACAGGTTACGAGCGCCGATCAGTCCCACCTGCTCCGGTTGCTGAAACTCACGCGCGACCGCAAACCATACGACCAGTGCGGACTGTCTCCGACCGATCTGGAGAAGTTCCTCAGCTTCCTGATCGCGGAGCAGTTCATCCGCATGCGGAATGGCCGATCCTACGAACTGACCCAGAAGGGCGAGGCCTGGCTGGTGCAGTCCCCACCGCGTGCCGATTAGGCGCTCTGCGCGAACTGCTTTAAACCTGCACGGACCGATCTGGTAGCGCGCGCCGGCGGCATGGCACAGCTACGGATGGGCGGCATGGCACGGCTACATACGTGTAGCTGTGGGCTGTGGGCTGAACTGAAGTAGCTTGAGGCTGAAGAGGGCCGGCGACGCATTGCGTACGGCCCGGATTTGCGGCGCGCTGGGATGCAGCGCCAGGCAGTGCTGACATGGTCCTCAGCGCAGTCTCCGCATCTGCTGGGATTCCAAGCGGTCAACGACCTGGGCGTACAGGTCTACATAAGCCTCTGGATGGCGCGCGTAATAGTCCATGAGCGCCGCGAAGCTGGTTGAATCCAAACCATGGCGGGCCAAGATCGTGTCGCGGCCTGGCGTATACAGCTCCAGCTCTTGGCGGGCATGGGCCAAGTGCAGGTCCACAAACAGTGCCACGGCCAGGCTGTCGGATGTCAGCGGGCCAGGGCCCTGCGGGACCGAACAGTGGACGAGTGCGCACAAGGCGAACACACCCAGCATACTTCGCGTGGTCATCCTTCGGCGCTTAAGGCTTCATCCCGCGCTGTGCGGAAGGTGTAGGCGATGACCTCAAGCTGGCGCAGGAATTCGCGCTTGGGAAATCCTGGAGCAAACAGCATGCCGTCGATCATGTACATACGTGCGCTGGGCTCGTCGTAGAAGGCATAGGTGACGAAGGCACCGCCTTGTCCAAACTGAAACCTTCGCCCGTTTTCTTCTCCTACCATCTCCCACAGGCCACGAATCTCGAACCCGTATCGCCCCTTGAAATCCAACGTGTCTACGGTGATGGGCTGGGTCATCACCACCTCAACGACGCCCCCTTGGGATCCCTCCATGTACTGCTTGGTGAGCGCGTTGCGAAGCAGGAGAACGTTCTCGGGCGTCAGTGTCGTGGGATCTACGCGCTCCTGGTAGTAGACAAAAAGGCTGCGCCACGTATCGGTCAGAATGCGCCTGAGCCACACGAAGTTGGCGGTGTCCGTGGCGACGACATAGTCGTGCTGCACATTGACGGCGAAGCCATGGCCCTCCATCAGGACCTCTTCCAGATTTCGTTGCCGACCTATGTCGAACAACTCCCGGTACATTCGCTCGCGTGTCGCCAAGTTGTATGAATACACGAGGTCGTTGCTGAATGTGGCGATGGCCTGGGCCAATTCAGCATTGTCGCGCGCCACAACATAGTGGACCTCTTGCCTGCGCCGCCATTCGTCTGAGCGCCCGAAGATCAGCGGCGTGCCCTGCAGGATCGGATCGCGGACTTCTGCCGAGAGCCGATGGTACAGCCACCGCGACTCGTAAGCTGTTGTATCACCGATGATGCCCACGATCAAAACGTTGCGGTGATCCTGGATGGACTCCAGCGCATCCTGCGAGGTGTAGTGCACCGGGTTCAGAAGGAAATTCGGCTCCCGCGAGGGCAAGGTCAAGATCGGCCCGCCAATGGTGGCACGGAGCGTGTCGCCGACGAACGAATTCCAGAGCGTGGAGTCAATAAGTACGGCGACCTGTCCTTCGCGGCCTCCAGCCTCGGAGCGATAGTCCCCGCTTAAGGCGCCGCATCCACCAGCAAAAAGAGTCAGGGCGGCGATGATCTGTGGTGCTGTTTTCATGTGTAGCGGTTACTCTTTAGACGGGTAGAGGTCCTGCGCGAATCGTTGGACTGCATGCAGGCGGCGGTGCATGCTCAGGGAGGGGTCATTCCAGAGTCCTTCAATGACATCCACCAGCGCGCTGCCAACGATGAATCCATCCGTATGCCGGCACAGCCACTGGGCATCGCGCTGCGTCTTGATGCCGAACCCCACCAGTAGCGGATTGCGTCGGATCGCCGTACGGACACGCGCAAGGTACGGTTCCAGGGCCGCCATTCGATGGGCCAAGGCTGCACCCGTGATTCCCGTTACACTGACGGCATAGACAAACCCGGAGCTCAAGCGATCAATCATCTGCATCCTTTCGCGCGTGGTATTGGGTGCCACCAGGAAGATAGTGTCCAAGTGGTGGGCCTTGGCCGACGCGGTAATCAATCCTGCTTCTTCCGGTGGCAGGTCAGGAATAATAAGTCCATCTACTCCGCTAGAGTGCGCGGCGGCGCAAAAGTTGCTTACGCCGTACTGCAGGATCGGGTTAATGTATCCCATCAGCACTAGCGGTATGTCGCTCGTCTGGCGAAAGGCGTGCGCGGTCCGAAAGGCGTCGTCCATCTGCACACCCCCGGCCAGCGCTCGTGCGCTGGACCGCTGAATGGGGAGCCCCTCCGCCAGTGGATCGCTAAACGGCATGCCGAGCTCCAGAAAATCAGCACCGCCCGCCACCAGTGCGTGCAGGAGCGGCACCGTCGCGTCCAGGTCTGGAAAGCCGTTGGTCAGGAACAGCCCCATGGTCTTCCTTCGCGCAGCGACCCGTGCTGCAAACAGGGCGTTAAGCCGCGACATCCGCTCCCATGATGGTGGTCATATCCTTGTCGCCGCGCCCTGAGCAGCACAGCACCACGACATCGCTTGCCGTCATCTTTGGTGCCATGCGCGCCAAGGCAGCGACTGCATGGGCCGTTTCGAGCGCAGGGATGATCCCCTCTGTTTGCGACAAGAGCCTTACAGCGTGCAGCGCTTCCTCATCTGAAGCAACTTCGTACGTTATGCGGTGCAGGTCCTTCAGATAAGCGTGCTCCGGGCCAACGCCGGGGTAATCCAACCCTGCGGATATCGAATGCGCCGACATGACTTGGCCTTGCCCGTCTTGGAGGAGGTAGCTCAAGGCACCGTGCAGCACCCCGGGCGTGCCGCAGGAAAGGGTCGCTGCGTGGCGGCTATCCAGGCCTTCGCCTGCGGCCTCCACGCCGATCAGGCGGACGCGTGCGTCGCCCAGGAAAGAATAGAAGAGGCCCATGGCGTTGGAGCCTCCGCCGACGCAGGCGATGGCAACATCAGGACACGCGCGCCCCTCGTACTGAAGCAGCTGCGCACGTGCTTCCTTGCCGATGACTTCCTGAAACGTCCGCACCATCATCGGATACGGGTGCGGCCCCACCACCGAGCCGATGATGTAGAACGTATTATGCGGATGGGACACCCAGTCGCGAATGGCTTCATTAGTGGCATCCTTAAGCGTCTGGCTCCCGCTGATAGCCGGTCGTACTTCCGCACCCAGCATGCGCATGCGTTCTACATTGAGCCGTTGTCGCTGCATGTCTTCGGCACCCATGTAGACGATGCACTCCAGTGCGAACTTCGCCGCCACGGTGGCGGTAGCAACGCCGTGCTGGCCGGCGCCTGTTTCCGCAATGATGCGCGTTTTACCCATCCGGCGAGCCAGCAGAATTTGACCCACGGTATTGTTGATCTTATGCGCGCCGGTGTGGCAGAGGTCTTCGCGCTTGAGGTAGATGCGCGGACCACCCAATGCACGGCTAAGGCGATCAGCAAACGTGAGCGGGGTAGGGCGCCCCACGTAATCGCACAGAATTTGCCGGTAGTCTCGCTGGAATGATTCGCTGTCCCATGCCGCCCGAAAGGCGCGCGTGAGCGCATCCAGCTCAGGGATGAGAACCTCGGGCACGAAAGCACCGCCATACGCGCCAAAGCGACCCCTGTCATCGGGTGCAGCATAGGATGCCGCGTTCACAGGCTGCGGCGCCGGGGCGCCGGATGCTTTGCTCATGGCCTTCGGTGTCTTGGCATGGTGGGAGACGCTCATGGCCTTCGGTGACTCACAGCATCGAACAGATCGGCCAAGAGTTCAAAGTCCTTGTGACCCGGTGCGGACTCCAGTCGGCTGGAGCAGTCCACGCCAACGGGGTTTGCCGCTTCCACCGCCTGAGCGATATTATCCGGCCCAATGCCGCCGGCAAGAATAATCGGAAAGCGGGCCGTAAGCGCTGCGGCGATGTCCCAGTTGAAAGCACGCCCCGTACCCCCGCGCAAATCAGGATGAAACGTGTCCAACAGGAAATACGCAGCGAACGGACGGTACGGGCGCATACGCGCACGCAGCGATTCCACATCGGTGGCCGGCCTTACGCTGAAGGCTTTGATCACAGGACATACGATCCGCCGGCAGTATCCAGGCGACTCGTTTCCATGCAGTTGCACATAGTCGAATCCGGCCGACTCGGCAATCCTGTTGACCGTATCCAGGTCCTCGTTGACGAATACGCCAACGCTCTTGGGGCCGTAGATCCACTCGATGATCGCCCGCGCATGGTCCGCGTCCACATGCCGGGGACTCTTCGCATACTGGACGAACCCTAGCATATCCGCGCCGGCTGCGGCAGCATAGCGTGCATCCTCCAGCGTGGTGATGCCGCAGATCTTGATGCTGAGCGTCTTGATGCTAAGTGTCATAAACGTTGAGAATACCCTTCATATCTTCAAGTAATACTTTAAGTTTCATGTCGGGATCCGCTGCGCGCATGAGCGTTTCTCCGATCAGCACGGCATCGATGCCGGCCTGGTGCAGCTGTACGAGCTGTGCAGCGGTCTTCAAGCCGCTTTCTGCGATACGCACGACAGGTTCCGGAACCTGCTGCAACAGGCGTATCGAGTGGGTTATGTCCACCTGGAATGTGCGGAGATTGCGGTTGTTGACGCCCAGCATTGTTACCAGCTGCCAGTCAATGCGCTCCATTTCCTGCGGCTCATACACCTCTACAAGACACTCCAGTCCCAACGAGGCAGCGGCTTGCTGGAGCGTGCGCAGCTGCGCTCTTTCCAGCACAGCGGCGATCAGAAGCACAGCATCCGCGCCAAAGGCGCGGGCCTCAAGCAGTTGGTACTCATCCAGGATGAAGTCCTTGCGCAGAATTGGCACCGTTACGCAAGCCCGCGCTGCTGCCAGATCTTCCAGGGAGCCGCTGAAGTGGTGCGGCTCGGTAAGTACGCTGATCGCGCGCGCACCGGCTGCCGCATAGCGCGCGGCCAGCACCGCGGGCGCCGCCTGTGCGCGGATGATGCCCTCCGAAGGAGATGCACGCTTGATTTCGGCAATGACAGAAAGCGACTCCTGGCGAAGTGCTTGTGTCAAGGAGCGGCACGGGGGCGCGCGCCGCACCAGGTTGTGAAGTGCAGCCGCGGGCACCTGCCGCTTGCGTGCCGGCAACTGTGCTTGCACGTCTTCGACGATTCGGTCCAGAATCGTCATGCGAGGCGCCAGGACACCGTTTGAAGCTGGGCGAGGCGCGCGGCGGCCGCACCCGAGTCAAGGCTGTGCTGTGCAGCGGCTAAGCAGTCTTCCAGGCTTTCGAAGCGTCCGCTGACATAGAGGCCAAAGGCGCTGTTGGCCACGACAACGTCGCGCTGTGGGCCGCGCCGTCCTGTAAGGATGGCCTTCAGGAGCGCTGCATTCTCCGCGGTATCGCCGCCCCTGAGCGCCGACACGGGTGCCTCCGATAATCCATACTGCGCGGGCGCAAAGGTATTCGTGGCCACCGCGTCCCATCCGCGCCGAACTTCGTAGTAGGTGGTCGAGCCGACTAGCGAGAACTCGTCCAGGCCGTCCTCAGAAGACACGGTGACCACATGGGAGGCCCCCAGACTCTTCAAGATGCTGGCCACCTTCCAGGCGCCGGCCGCGCTGAACACGCCGACGACCTGGCGGCGAACGCCGGCCGGATTGCAGAGCGGCCCCAGCATGTTGAAGCAGGTTCGAACGCCTAGCCCCTTGCGGGCCGGCATCACCCAGCGCATGGCAGGGTGGAAGTGCCTTGCAAAGATGAATCCGATGCCGACCTCCTCAATACACGCGGCCACGCCGGTGGGGCCGAGGTCGATGTTGACGCCGAGCTCCCGCAGCACATCGGCAGAGCCGCAGCGCGAAGACACACCGACGTTGCCGTGCTTGGCTACCGTGATACCCGCCCCCGCGCACACAAAAGCCGCAGCTGTGGAAATGTTGAATGTGCCATGGCCATCCCCGCCGGTGCCGCAGAGATCAATCGCGTGCGGGTCGCCGCAGGCCACCGGGCGCAGGAATTCGCGCATCACCCGGGTCAGCGCGGTAAGCTCTGCGGTGGTTTCTCCGCGTACTGCGAGCGCCGCCAAAAAGCCGGCGACCTGAACGTCGGTAGCCTCACCTTGCATCACGGTGCGCATTGCGTGCTCCGCCTGCGCTGACGTCAGCTCGTCTCCGCGCACCAAGGCCCTGAGGATGTCTTTCATGCCGCTATCTGCGCCAGCCAATTGGCAATGAGCCGGGGACCTTCTGTCGTAAGGATGCTCTCAGGGTGAAACTGCACGCCCTCCATGGGATACGCCCGGTGCTTAAGCCCCATAACAACACCATCCTCTGAATAGGCGGTCACGGCAAGGCAGTCCGGCACCGTGTCCGGTGCCACGACCAGGGAATGATACCGCGTGGCGACAAAGTCCTGCGCCAGGCCCGCAAAGATGGAGCACCCGTCGTGGTGCACCCGACTGGTCTTGCCATGCATGAGCACAGGGGCATAGGTAACCGTAGCCCCGAAGGCCTGGGCGATGGCCTGATGCCCCAGGCAGATGCCCAAGATCGGCGTGGTTGCTCCTAGACGCCGAATGACGTCCAGGCAGATGCCTGCGTCCCGCGGCCTTCCAGGCCCGGGCGAGATAAGCACGCCGCTCGGTGCGTGCTGAACAACCGCATCGGTAGTGGTCTCGTCATTGCGCACCACCTGGCACGTGACTCCATGCCTGCCGATCAAGTGCACCAGGTTGTACGTGAAGGAGTCGTAATTGTCGATCACCAGGATCATCCGTAGGTTGTCATCAGCCCGGTAAGCTTACGTACACGCTCCATGCAGGCGTCCGCGACGACCCGGGCGTTGCGGGCGCCCTGGCGCAGCACATCGTGGACATAGTCCATGTCCTTAAGGAGCTCCCGACGCCGTTCTCGCGCAGGTCCGAAGTAATCCAGCATCATCGCAATGAGCTCTGCTTTGGCGTGTCCGTACCCATAACCCCCGGCGAGGTAGGCCTCCCGAAGCTCTGCCTGCTTTTCCGGCGTGGCGAACAGCTTAATCAGCGCAAACACGTTGTCCTTGTCTGGTTTTTTCGGTGCCTCCAGGGGTGTGGAATCTGTCTTGATGCGCTTGACCCGGCGCGTCAGCGCGGCTTTTTCTTCGAAGATGCCAATTGCATTGTTGTAACTCTTGGACATCTTGCGCCCGTCAATGCCAGGCACGGTGGCAACGCTATCCAGGATGTACGCCGAGGGGATGGGAAAATGCTCTCCGAACCGGTTGTTGAAGCGCTGCGCTATGTCGCGCGTCATCTCGATGTGCTGCCGCTGATCCGCGCCAACGGGTACCAGCGTTCCCCCATAGATCAGGATGTCCGCTGCCTGCAGCACGGGATAGTTGAACAGGCCGCAGTTTGGGCTGAGTCCCTGCACGACCTTGTCCTTGTAGGCGACACCCTTTTCGAGATGCGACACGGGGGTCAGGCAAAAGAAGATCCATGTCAGCTCATTCAGTAGGGGCACATCACTTTGCACGAAGAGGTTGGATCGGTCCGGGTCAAATCCAAGCGCGAGGTACGTGACGGCCGCGTCCAGCGTATGGGCATGGAGCTGCGCAGCATCCTGCACGGTGGTCATCGCATGGTAGTTCACGATGAAGTAGTACGACGGATGCGCGTGCTGCAATGCAATATGCTGCCGGATCGCTCCGAAGTAATTGCCAATGTGGAGTGCTCCAGACGACTGGATGCCGGAAACCACCACGGTCTTGCCGGGCGCAAAAGGTGCCATAGGTTCAGGATATGGTTCTTTGCCGGCGCGCCTGTCCCAGCACAAAGGCCAGCCGCTCTGCGCTGCTCTCCGCGCAACGCCGGAGCACAGCCTCGGTACGCATCTGGTGCTCAATAGTGCGCTCTGCGTGCAGAGCTTCCCCCAGTGCTTGCTCTTCGGCGAGCAGTACCGCCCAGGTGCCCGTCACCGGCGGCGCATCAACTGGACGGTCGGCGCCGGAATAGGCCACGCCGCCGCAGCTGAAGATGGTCTCGGCAAGCTTGCCCATATCAGTCCTTGCCTTGCGTTGCAGCTGCGCCAGCTCCTCTGCATACGCCGCTTCCGGGGCGGCCAGGCTGACTACTTGGTCGTACAAGCGACTCAGGACGACATGCTGCGCCATCAGCGGGTTCAGGCGGGCAATGGTTTCCTGCCGTGAAATGGTGCGCCCGGCCCAACCCTTCTTGAGCAGCACCGACTTGATTTCTTTGGTTCGCATAAGCGGTATGGGTTGAATGGCGCGAATATAGCAACTAGAGCAATCCTTCGGCTGCGACCAGGAGCGCCTTCTTGAGTGCTTCGGCCTTGTTCTCTGTCTCCTCGTACTCGCGCTGGGGGTCGCTGTCGGCTACGATGCCCGCACCAGCCTGAATGAAGACCTTGCTGTCCCGCACCACCATCGTGCGAATGGCGATACAGGTGTCCATGTTGCCGGAAAAGTCGATGTAGCCTACCGCCCCTGCATAGACCCCCCGTTTGCTGGGCTCGAGCAAGTCTATGATTTCCATGGCACGCACCTTGGGGGCACCACTGACAGTGCCCGCAGGAAAACAGGCGCGCAGCACGTCCAGTGCTTCGCAGTGCGGATCAATACTGCCGCTGATAGTGCTGACGATGTGCATGACATGCGAGTAGCGCTCGATATACGCATAGCGGTCCACCTGCACGGTGCCCATGCTGCAGATACGCCCCAGGTCGTTGCGGCCCAGGTCCACCAGCATGAGATGCTCCGCGCACTCCTTCGGATCACGCAGCAATTCGTCGGCCAGGCGTTCATCCTCCGCTGCGTCCCTGCCTCTGGGGCGTGTCCCTGCAATGGGCAGCAGCTGTGCCCGTCCCTCTTCCACGCGCACGAGGACTTCCGGTGACGATCCGATCAGCGTCACCTCGCCAAAATCCAGATAGAACAGGTAGGGCGAAGGATTGACTTGGCGCAATGCGCGGTACAGGTTGAAAGGGTCCCCCTCAAATGCAAGAGAAAACCGCTGGGAAAGTACGACCTGAAAGATGTCTCCCTCGTAAATCAGACGCTTGGCCTCCTCCACGGCCGCCTCAAAAGTAGCGCGCTCAAAGTTTGACTGCATCTGACCCGGACTCAGCGACACCTGCTGCGGTGTCCTGATCGGCGACTGCAGTTCGGCCTCCAGCTGCGTCAGTCGGGCCTGGGCTTCCAGGTATCGTGCCTTGAGCGGGGTCGTTGCATCGACGAATACGCTGGTCATCAGCACCATCTGGTGCTTGACTCGATCAAAGGCAGCCACGGTGTCATAGAAGCACCAGATAGCGTCTGGAATGCCGAGATCGTCCGGCGGGATGGAAGGCAGGTGTTCGATAAGCCGAACGCCATCGTACCCCATAAAGCCTACCGCGCCGCATCGAAGGCGGGGAAGGCCCGGCACCGGCACTTCCGTGTATGCGGCCAAATAGTGCTGAAGCACAGCAAAGATGTCGCCGCTGGGCGCGCCGGGCTGAGGCTGACCGTCGCCATCCAGCACCTCCACGGAGGCCCCATGCGCTCGAATGACGCGATAAGGGTTTTTGCCCAGAAATGAATAGCGCGCAAGGTGCTCTCCGCCTTCTACACTTTCCAGCAGGAACGCGTGGTGCCCCGTTTGTCGAAGGGCCAAGTGCGCTGAAACGGGCGTCAAGAGATCAGCGCTGAGTCGCCTGTACAGTGGTAACACAATAGGCCACTGTCCACGATGCGATTCAGCCAGCGCTCTAAAGACTCTGAAGGTCATCGTTGATATCAAAAAGAAAGCCCACTGCTTGTGGCAGCGGGCTTACCCTGGCATACGAGACGCATGCAATGTGCTAGGGGCCCACTGCCGGGTGCAGCCGCCGCCAATAGCCGCGCCGCAAGTCCCAGGAAGCATGTGTCAAGGCCCGTTGCATCGCAATGCCATCACGTTAAAAGCGTATACGCACACCGTGCGGAGTGGTGCCCTGCCGCCAAATCGGAACCTGCTTGCTATCTTGGCATAATCCGTGCCCGCCACGAATTTGTCCAACCCGATCCTATGGCAATGAAGCGTCCGGCTTCTCCTTATCACCGTGCACACGAGCGTGTCCTGCTGGTTCTTGCCGCGGTGGGCATCGCGCTGACGCTTCACCTGTCCTTCTGGTACGGCGATACCGTCGTGGACGACCCGGTTTGCGGTGGTGACAGCGATTGCGCCTCTGTGATAGCGCAAGACCCGACCTTCTTCGGCATATCGAGCACCACATCGGGCTTCTTGTTCTATGTACTGGTGGCGGTGTTCAGCATGGGCGTCACCTGGGACTGGAATCGGAGGCGTCGCCATTTCAAGGCGGGTCGCCTCGGCCTCGTGTCGGGTGGCCTGGCATATTCGCTCTTCCTGACGATGTATCAGCTGTTTGCATTGGAGGACTTCTGTGTGCTGTGCTTGGCCTCGTTTGGCTTGGTGTCCGCGATGGCCATAACCTTGGTGCTGATGCTCCGAAAGCCCCCGGCGGTGCATAGGAGACGGGATGTGCAGGCGAATGCACGGAATTTTCACTACATTGTAGCTGCCGCTGTCGCAGCGGTCGTGCTGCTGGACTACATGGCGTATCGCGACAGTGCTGCGGCATCTGGCGTCGCGGCGACGCAGGCGGCGGTGTACAACCCAGCCCTTTGCCGATACGATGACGCGTTGCCGCGCTACGACAACCTGGACCAGTTCATCAGCGATTCGGATCCGTTCACCGGCCCGGTATCGGCGCCGGTGACCATAGTAGAGTTCATCGATCCCAATTGTCAATTCTGCAAGTCGCAGCATCCAGTCATGCTCCGTTTGGCGGCAGCCTACCCGGATCGGGTGCGCATTGTGTACAAGCTGGTGCCGCTTTTGGCGGGGAACTTGCTTTTTTCACTGGACGAAGTGATGGCCCTCTGGCTAGCCAATGAAGAGGGGCGGTATGAGGAAATGATCGAGGGAGTGTTTGCGGCCCAGAATCCTCAGGGCCTTTCGGTCGCGCAGCTGGTGGATATTGCAGAGGAAGCAGGTTTGAATCCGCGCGCGTTTCGGCAGCAGCTGGAAAGTCGGCGCCTGGAACCCAGAGCGCGCAGAATACGCCGCGTATTTGATCAGATGGGACTCAATGCTGTGCCCGCCATCCTGATCAGTGGCCGCAAGGTGCACTCCGATGATCGCTCGTTTGGCTGTCTGAGCCACCTTGTGGAGCAGGAACTCGCTAATCTCGTCCCGTGATGGCCATGCACGATGCGGCATGTATCAATACGATACGGTTTCTGGCCGCGGATGCAGTTCAGCGCGCACGAAGTGGCCACCCGGGCATGCCGATGGGCGCAGCGCCTATGGCCTATGTCTTGTGGACGCGGCACCTGAAGCACGACCCCCAGGCTCCCGACTGGCCCGACCGGGATCGCTTTGTGCTTTCAGCCGGGCACGGATCCATGTTGCTCTACGCCCTGCTGCACCTGACGGGATACGACCTTCCGTTAGCGGAACTGAAGGCCTTTCGACAATGGGGAAGCCAAACACCGGGACACCCCGAGCATGGATTGACGCCCGGCGTAGAAACGACGACCGGCCCCCTGGGGCAGGGGTTCGCCAACGGCGTGGGGATGGCCATGGCAGAGCGCTTTCTGGCATCCCGGTTCAATCGCGATGGCTATGAGGTGATTAGCCACCACACCTACGGCATTGTGTCCGACGGCGATCTCATGGAGGGCATCTCCCATGAAGCCGCCGCATTGGCGGGCCACCTGGGCCTGGGGAAGCTGATCTACCTGTGGGACGACAACCGCATCACCATTGATGGGAGCACCGACCTGGCGTTCACGGAGGATCCGATGCAGCGGTTTGCTGCATACCGCTGGCAAGTGCTCCATGTTGAGGATGGCAATGATATCGACGCGCTGGACATCGCATTGCAGGAGGCTGCAGCATGCCACGCGCAGCCGTCTCTGATACGGGTTACAACCACGATCGCCTACGGAAGCCCCAACAAGGCGGGCACTGCGGGTGCCCATGGCGCGCCCCTGGGCGAAGACGAAGTCCGGCTCACCAAGCGGGCGTTGGGATGGCCCGAAGACGAGCACTTCCGAGTGCCTGATGCGGTCTGCCGCTCGATGGATGCACGTGCCAAGGGCGCCGCGCGGCGGCGCGACTGGAAGGCGGCTTGCGACCGCTATGCGGCAGCGTTTCCGGCACGCGCGGCCGAGCTGCGCGACTGGCTGGAGGGTGCGCTGCCGGCAGATTGGGCTGCTTCACTGCCGACCTTTGCGCCGGGCACCAGGCTGGCCACGCGTGCGGCCAGTGGCAAGGTGCTGGGTGCGCTGCTGGAGCGGGTTCAGAATCTCATGGGCGGCTCCGCTGACCTCACACCCTCCAACAAGACGCGGGGACAGCAGCAGCAGGACTTTCAGCGGCAAACGCCCAGCGGCAGCTATGTGCGCTTCGGCGTTCGTGAACATGCCATGGCCGGCATCTGCAATGGCGTCAGCCTGCACGGAGGGCTGCGTCCGTATTGCGGGACTTTCCTCGTCTTCAGCGACTACATGCGTCCTTCCCTGCGTCTGAGCGCGATCATGGAGCAGCCGGTGATCTACGTGTTCACGCATGACTCCATAGGCGTAGGCGAAGATGGTCCGACACACCAGGCCATAGAGCATGTGATGGCGCTCAGGGCGATTCCAAACCTGACCGTGATACGACCCGCCGATGCCTGCGAAACGGCCTACGCCTGGCGTATCGCTCTGACCAACACGGCAGGCCCTACTGCCCTGATACTGACACGCCAAGGCGTACCTACGATTACGGACGCGCGGTCGGCAGAAGGTGTGGCCCGGGGCGCATACATCCTCCGCAGGGGCGGCGACACGCCCGCCATCATACTGATCGCCACCGGCAGCGAGGTCCACCTGGCCGTGCAGGCTCATGAAGTGCTGGCGGCGGAAGGCATTTCGGCGCGTGTGGTAAGCATGCCCTCCTGGGAGCTTTTTGCGCAGCAGTCCGCCACGTACAAGGCCGCGGTGCTTCCAGCGGCTGTACCGCGGCGCTTGGCCATAGAAGCCGGCATCACGCAGGGTTGGGAGCGCTACACAGGGCCGAGCGGACATGTCTTGGGCATTGATCGCTTCGGCGCTTCTGCGCCGGGGGCTCGCCTTTTTGCAGCGTTTGGCTTTACGACCCAACACGTAACAGCGGCCGCCCGCTCGCTGCTGGCCAGCTAAAGAAAGCACTCCAGGCCCGATGGGCAGGATGCAGGCACCTGCGATGCTCCGTGCGCATGGCCAGTCCACGCGCGGCAGGCGCACGCCAAAAGCCGCGTTGCTGCGGGTACTCGTCTTGTTGCAGCTGCTTGCAGGAGGCCTCGCGCAGGCGCAGGAATTCCCAGGACAGAGCCGGTGGAACTTCCTTCATGAGTATGAAGGCCTACGGTTCAGCTACCTGTATTACCGCGAAGCGGCGGGTGAGAATGCAGGCGTGGTGGTGATGCTGGAGAACGTTACGCAACATGCCCTGGCGTACGACTTTAAGGTCGTGTTCAAGAGCGTGGACGAGGATGAAGCCATCGTCCGGGTGGTGGGGTCCATTGATGCCGGCGCACGAAAGACCGGATCACATGATGGGCTGTTCTGGGTACCTTGGAAAGACAAGCGCGCCATAGCACAGGTAGGCTTGCGCGGATTCAAGGTTGCGCCAAAAAAGCAGCGCGAGCCCGAACCGAAACAGGCCACCGGGACTTGACACGAGCGTTGCGATCGCTTAACTTCCGCAGGCTGCATCGCAGGATTGCTGCGCATTGCTGTATCCACCAAGATTACTCCTCCACATGTTCCTGATGTTCCTGCGCCACGAGGGCACAGGAACAATCCTGTGCGAAAAAGCGTCTCTAAAGCCACAGGAATCAGCTAAAGTCACAGGAATCAGCGGCTAGGCGGCCAGGCTCGATCAGACCCGATTGCTTATGGCATTCAACCGGATGAAGTTATCGAGCTTCGTCTTCGATTACCCGCGTGAGCTAGTTGCGCAGTACCCGGCGGAGCCGCGCGATCAATCGCGGATGATGGTTCTCAACCGGAAGGAGCGCAGCATTGAGCATCGTTATTTCAGCGACATTCCCGAATACTTCGGTGAGGGCGATGTGCTCGTCTACAATGACACCAAGGTATTTCCTGCAAGGTTGCTCGGAATCAAGGAGAAGACGGGGGCGAATATCGAGGTTTTCCTGCTTCGCGAGCTGAACCCGGAAAGTCGCCTCTGGGACGTTATCGTTGATCCGGCCCGCAAGATTCGCATCGGCAACAAGCTGTTTTTTGGCCCTTCGCTTGCGGCCGAGGTGATTGACAACACGACCTCCCGTGGTCGAACGATACGGTTTGTGTTCAATGGCAACAACGATGAGCTGTATCGGCAGATCGACGAGATTGGCCATACGCCATTGCCGCCATACATCAAGCGAGCGGTAGAGAAGGCGGACCGCGAACGGTACCAGACTATCTTCGCGGAGCATCGGGGCGCGGTTGCGGCTCCGACAGCGGGGCTGCACTTCACACAGGCGATTGGGGAAAAGCTGCGTGACAGGGGTGTCTCCATGCTGCCAGTCACGCTGCATGTGGGACTGGGGACCTTTCGTCCGGTGGCGGTGGAGGATCTTACCAAGCACCGGATGCATTCCGAAAACTACGCGATCCCGAAGGAGACGGCGGACGCGGTCAATCGTGCGTTGACGTCAAGCACCAATAGCGTTACAGCCATTGGCACGACGGTGGTTCGGGCGATCGAAACTAGCTTGACTGTTTCGCGCCACCTGAAGGGGCGCAGTGGATGGACCGACAAGTTCATTTATCCCCCCTATGAGTTCCACGTTACCGAGCGATTGATCACCAACTTCCACATGCCGAAGAGTACCCTGCTGATGCTCGCGTCGGCGTTTGCAGGATTTGACTTCCTGATGGAGGCCTACCACAAAGCCATTGACAATAAGTATCGGCTGTTTTCATTCGGCGATGCGATGCTGATCATCTGACGGGATGGGACCGGGTCATGTAGCCGCCGTTGTGCCTGCCGCTGGCAAGGGTGTACGGCTCGGCGGGGAGCGGAAGCAGTTTCGCACGCTAGGCGGGGCTCCCCTGGTACTCCAGACTATCCGGGCGCTGCGAAGGTGCGACGCAGTGGACAGCATCGTGGTGGCCGTGCCTGCCGATATGCGCACGGACGGACTGGCATCCAAGTGGGGCGTTACGGCGGTCATTCCAGGCGGCGATTCACGCCAGGCCTCCGTTGCACGCGCGATGTCGGCTTTGCCGCCGGCTGCCGATCTGGTGCTGGTTCATGATGCCGTACGCCCATTCATTAATTGTGTGCAGGTCAGCCGCGTTATCAGTGCTGCACGCAAGACCGGGGCCGCGGCGCTCGCCATGCCCGTCGTAGATACTATGCGATACGGTGCGGGCGGATACTTCTCCGCAAGTGTTGCGCGAACGGCATTGTATCATGTGCAGACGCCGCAGGGATTTGATCGCCGCCTCCTAGAGTCTGTCCTGGGCGTAGCGCCAACCGCGGCAACCGACGAGGCGGGGCTGGTTCAGCGCCAGGGGCATTCCGTAGCACTGGTTGCAGGCAGTCGGAGCAACTTCAAGATCACCACGCCGGAAGACTGGGAATGGGCCTGTACGTTGTGGCCGTGCTGGCAAAACCGCAACGGGTTCACCCAGGGCCAGGGCGGCCATAGACAACAGGGACCATAGGCGATAGGGACCATAGGCAACAAGTCAGGGGGAGTATGCGCATAGGCTTTGGCTACGATGTGCATGCGCTGGTACCTGGCCAGCCGCTGATGCTCGGGGGTATTCGCGTTGAGCATACGCACGGGCTGGCAGGACACTCAGACGCCGATGTGGTACTGCATGCCATCGCGGATGCGCTGCTCGGAGCGGCGGCGCTGGGCGATATCGGGCAGCACTTTCCGAGTGCAGACGATAGATGGAAGGATGCCGATAGCGGGCTGCTCTTGGCGGAGACGGCGCGTACGGTGCAGGAAGCAGGATACCGGATCGCCAATGTGGATGTTACCATTGCCGCGGAGCGTCCAAAGCTGCAGCCCTACATGCTGGCGATGCGCGCAAAGATCGCGCGGATGCTTGGCGTCGGCAGGGGGCAGATTTCCGTGAAGGCTACCACGACCGATACGCTGGGCCTGGTCGGTCGCAAGGAAGGCATGGCCGCATGGGCCGTATGCCTCCTGGAACGCTGAGCTTATGGAAGACCTCACGTCGGAGCTTATAGCCCGTATTGCCCAGGTGCCCGTGCTGTGGGTATACGGGTTGCTGCTGGTAGCCGCGTTCCTTGAGAACATCTGTCCGCCGGTCCCGGGAGATGTGTGCATCATCTTCGGAGGCTACTTGGCGTCCAACGGCATGCTGGGATTGCCGCTGGTGATCGCGCTCGGGACTCTGGGCGGCATTCTGGGTTTCATGACCGTTTTCTATGTGGGGCGGACGGCAGGCGAACGGCTGGTGGCATCGGGGCGTATCCGCTGGATAAACCCGGAGGCGCTCGCCAAAGTGGCGCGCTGGGTCGCGCGCTGGGGACCAATGGTGGTTCTGGCCAATCGGTTCTTTACGGCGGTGCGCAGCGTGGTGGCGCTGAGCGTAGGCATGGGAAGCATGAGGAGTCGGCAAGCGCTTTGGCTCTGCGCTGCCGCGGCCCTTGTCTGGACCGCACTCCTGGCGTCCGGCGGATACGCCGCCGGCGAAAACTGGGAGCGTATCTGGGGTTTCCTGACAGGCTACAGCCGGATTGTTCTGGTAGTCATCCTTTTGGGCACAGGTGTAGTTGTCTGGCGCAACGTCCGCAAAAGAAAGATCTGCCCCGAGCGCACACGCTGACGTAGCTCAACCGGTAGAGCAGCTGATTTGTAATCAGCAGGTTGGGGGTTCGAGTCCCTTCGTCAGCTCTTCACACGCAGCGGTGCAGGCGCAGGGCACAGAATAGCGCGAAACAAGTTAGAACAGGTTGCGTCCTGGGCAGGTACCCAAGCGGTCAACGGGGGCAGACTGTAAATCTGCTGGCTAAGCCTTCGGAGGTTCGAATCCTTCCCTGCCCACCGAAGCGGGAGTAGCTCAGTTGGTAGAGCATCAGCCTTCCAAGCTGAGGGTCGCGAGTTCGAGCCTCGTCTCCCGCTCCATAGCCGCCTTAGCTCAGGGGTAGAGCACTTCCATGGTAAGGAAGGGGTCCTCGGTTCGAACCCGAGAGGCGGCTCCCATACCAGCAAATCAGCCCTGAAGACATGGCAAAGGAGCATTTCAAGCGCACGAAGCCGCATGTGAACGTTGGCACGATTGGTCATGTGGACCATGGCAAGACGACGCTTACGGCGGCGATCACGAAGGTTTTGAACGATCATTACGGCGGTACGGAGGTACGTTCGTTTGATTCTATTGACAATGCGCCGGAGGAGCGCGAGCGCGGGATCACGATAGCGACGGCGCATGTGGAGTACGAGACGGCGGCGCGTCACTATGCGCATGTGGACTGTCCGGGTCATGCGGACTATGTGAAGAACATGGTGACGGGTGCGGCGCAGATGGATGGTGCGATATTGGTGGTAGACGCGAGCGATGGTCCGATGCCGCAGACGCGGGAGCACATTTTGTTAGCGCGTCAGGTGGGCGTTCCGTACATCGTGGTATTCATGAACAAGGTGGACATGGTGGATGACGCGGAGCTTTTGGAGCTGGTGGAGCTGGAGGTACGGGAGTTGTTGGAGTTATACGAGTTTCCGGGCGACGACATTCCGGTGGTGATGGGTTCGGCGCTGGGTGCGTTGAACGGGGAGTTGGATTGGGAGGAGAAGATCATGGAGTTGATGGGTCATGTGGACGCGTATATTCCGACGCCTCAGCGCGAGAAGGACAAGCCGTTTTTGATGTCGGTGGAGGATGTATTTTCGATCACGGGTCGGGGCACGGTGGCGACGGGTCGTATAGAGCGGGGGGTTGTTCGCACGGGTGAGAAGGTGGAGATTGTGGGTATTCGGGAGGAGAAGACGGGCACGACGGTGACGGGTGTGGAGATGTTTCGGAAGATATTGGATGAGGGTCAGGCGGGAGACAATGTGGGTTTATTGCTACGCGGGGTGCCGAAGGATGGTGTCGAGCGGGGCCAGGTGATTGTGCATCCGGGCTCGATCACGCCGCACAAGGAGTTTGCGTGCGAGGTGTATGTGTTGACGGCGGCAGAGGGGGGTCGTCACAAGCCATTTTTTCGTGGCTACCGTCCGCAGTTCTACTTTCGTACGACGGATGTGACGGGGGACATCGCGCTGAGCGCGGGTGTGGAGATGGTTATGCCGGGGGACAACACGAGTTTCACGGTACGATTGATTCAGCCGGTGGCGATGGAGCAGGGGCTGCGCTTTGCGATTCGCGAGGGCGGTCGCACGGTGGGCGCCGGAGTCGTAACAAAAATCCTTGACTAGAAACAACCCGGCACACTACGAGCCGGTGCCGAGACCCAACACCAACCAGTAGAGTACAACAGACGCGACACAAACGGGCGTAGCTCAACTGGCAGAGCAGCGGTCTCCAAAACCGCAGGTTGTGGGTTCAAGTCCTACCGCCCGTGCAACCAAGGAGCTTATTTTCATGAAAAAGCTTGCAGGAAAGATTCAGTCCTACTACCAGGATGTGATGACCGAGATGCGCAAGACCAGTTGGCCCAAGCGCAGGGAGCTGGCCAGCCACACCCTGGTCACACTCGTAGCCAGTGTCGCTGTGGCGCTGTTCATCTTTGGCGCTGATCAAGCGATCAGCGCCGTCCTGGATTTGATTTACTCTGGCCTGTAGCAGACTAGACCTGGAGACATCCGATGCAGACCCAAGCCCGATCAGACCTGCGCTGGTATGTGCTGCGCACCTTCACAGGGCAGGAAAAGAAGGTCAAGCTGTTCCTGGAAAACGAAATCCGCGAGGAAGGGTGGGAAAGCAAGGTGGAGGAGATTTTGATCCCCACGGAAACGGTCTTCGAGATGCGCGGCGGCAAGAAACGCAGCCGCGAACGGTCGTTTTTTCCAGGCTACCTGCTCATTCGCATGGCCATGGATGCGCAGCTTAGACACTTCTTTGCGGATCGAACCAGGCCCTGGCCCTCCAAGGTTGACTTCCTGGGCCCCAACAATCAACCGATACCCCTGCGTGAAGATGAAGTAGATCGCATCTTGGGTCGTGTTGCCAGCGCCAAGGATAGCGACGAGAAGCCTGAAATGCCGTTTGATCCAGGCGATCAGGTCAAGGTCATTGATGGTCCGTTCAACAACTTCAGCGGCATCGTGGACGACGTCTTTCCCGATAAGCTGAAGGTGCGCGTGATGGTTTCCATCTTCGGACGCAAGACGCCCTTGGAACTGGACTATCTGCAGGTGGAGCGCGAAAACTAAATTTCCGTGAATCGTTCCCAGATTGGAACTGCTTCGTAGCCAACTCTTATAAGAAGGCTGCCCATACAGACCTAATCTCTGTGCCGACTGCATGGCAAAGCCCGTTGAAAGCCTGATCAAGCTGCAAATCAAGGCAGGTCAGGCGAATCCGGCCCCTCCAATAGGGCCAGCGTTAGGGCAGCATGGCGTCAACATCATGGATTTCTGCAAGCAGTTCAACGCTGCCACGCAGGATCGGATGGGACTTGTGCTGCCGGTCGTAATCACGGTTTACAAGGACAAGACCTTCAGCTTTGTCGTCAAGAGTCCGCCTGCGGCCGTCTTACTGCGAAAAGCCGCAGAGATAGACAAGGGCTCAGGTGACTCCATCCGTCACAAGGTAGGCCAAGTTACCTGGTCCGACTGCTTGGACATTGCGGAGCAGAAGATGGCCGACCTTAACGCCTTTGATATTGAGAAGGCTGCGTCCATGATTGCGGGCACCGCCCGATCCATGGGCCTTAGAGTCCTTCGGTAGTCAAGCAGTCCCCGTTGAGGGAGTCGTTTCGGCGGTGTTATCACCGCATAAACCAAGTCTCTATGCCTAAGCGAGGGAAGAGATACCTGACCGCCCGGCAGGTGATCCGAGACGCTGGGGAGGGCCCCTTCAGCCTGCCGGATGCGACCAGGGTGATCAAGCGTATGTCTCTGCGTCAGTTCGATGAATCCGTGGACATTGATGTTCGCCTCGGTGTTGATCCCCGCCACGCGGACCAAATGGTTCGAGGCAGCGTCACGCTGCCGCATGGCACAGGAAAAGAACGGCGCGTCTTGGTCCTGGCCAGTCCAGGGAAGCAGGGAGAAGCCACGGCGGCTGGCGCCGACCATGTGGGTCTGGACGACTACATCAAGCGCATCCAGGATGGGTGGATCGACATCGATGTCGTGATCGCTACCCCGGACGTCATGTCCAAAGTGGGGCGGCTCGGCCGCATTCTGGGTCCGCGCGGCCTCATGCCAAACCCGAAAAGCGGCACCGTCACGATGAATGTCGCAGCGGCCGTAAAGCAGGTAAAGGCAGGCAAGATTGATTTTCGGGTGGACAAGCAGGGCAACCTGCACACCGGCATCGGGCGCGTATCGTTTTCGGAAACGCAGTTGAACGACAACGCAAAAGCGTTCTTGCGGGAGGTGCTGCGCCTAAGGCCGGCTTCGGCCAAGGGCACCTATGTCCGGTCTGTCACGCTTTCAACGACCATGGGGCCGGCGGTCCCGGTCGCACGCACGGAAGTGATAAACATCGTGCGCTAGTCATGGCACTTACCAGAGAGCGAAAAGCAACAGAGGTTGCCCAGGTAGCCGCGCTGCTAAATGATTCCGGGGCGGTGTACCTCACCGACTACATGGGACTCACCGTGGAGCAGATCAACCAGCTGCGGGGCAGGTTTCACGAGTCGGGTGTCCGGTATCGGGTCGTCAAGAACACACTGCTCCGGATTGCGCTGGAGGAAATCGGTGGCTTTGACGCACTGTACGAGCACCTGCGCGGCCCTTCCGCGGTGGCGCTTTCCAGCGATCCGTCTGCGCCTGCGCGGGCGATCAAGAGGTTTAAAGCCGAAACCGGTGCGACATTGCCTGCGCTCAAGGTCGCGTTTGTGGACGGGTCCGTGTACGCAGGGGATCAGCTCGATGTGCTGTCTTCGCTGAAATCAAGAGAAGAACTGATTGGAGACATAGTTGGATTGTTGTTGTCTCCCATGTCCAACATCGTTGGCGCTGTTCAGGCACCGGGTGCAACACTCGCGGCCATCCTGGAAACGCTGCAGGAAGAAGCAAAACCCTAGACTTTCACCATCCCCCTTAATGCGCGGCGCAGCCTGACAAAGGCCCAGACCGCCGCCGGAACACACACAAACCATGGCAGACATCAACGCGCTTGCAGAACAGCTTGTAGCTCTTACCATCAAAGAGGCCGCAGATCTCGCCAAGCTCCTGGAGGAGCAGTACGGCATCAAGCCCGCGGCAACGGCTGTCGCAGCCGCCCCTGCGGCGGGCGGCACCAATGGGCAGGCCGAGGCTGAGGAGCAGACGGAATTCACCGTAACGCTGACCTCATTTGGCAGCGCCAAGATTCAGGTGGTCAAGGAGGTGCGCCAGATCACCGGCCTGGGCCTCAAGGAAGCCAAAGGGCTGGTTGACAACGCGCCGAACGCTGTCAAGGAGGGTATCTCCAAAGAAGAAGCGGAGGAGGTCAGACAGCGCCTCGAGGCGATAGGGGCCGAAGTCAAGGTCAGCTAAGACCAGCGCAACGGATCAGCAATCGTAGTTCAGCTGCTTATGCACAATAGAAATGGCCAGCAGGGATATAACGGACGTATCAGCTTTGCCAGCACGCAACCCGTTCTGGATTATCCCGACTTTCTGGCAGTACAGCTCAAGTCGTTCAGCGACTTTGTCCAGGCCAATGTTCTGCCCGAAGACCGCCAGAACCTGGGGCTCCAAGCGGTCTTCAACAGCCATTTCCCTATAGAGGACACCCGCCAGCGGTTCAAGCTGGAGTTTCTGCACTACTCCATGGATGCCCCCATGCATTCCATCGAGGAGTGTATTTCCCAAGGGCTGACCTACTCGGTGCCGCTCAAGGCCGTCCTGCGTCTGTCGGCGCAGGACGATGACGATGAGGACGATCCGCAAGAGGCCGTAGAGCAGGAGGTTTATCTGGGTATTATTCCGCAGATGACCCCGCGCGGCTCCTTTGTGATCAATGGGGCTGAGCGGGTCGTAGTATCGCAGCTTCACCGCAGCCCGGGCGTATTCTTCGGTCAGAGTACACATCCCAATGGAACGAAGCTGTTCTCGGCCCGCGTGATCCCCATCCGGGGGACCTGGCTTGAGTTTTCTACGGATGTACAGAATGTGCTCTGGGTCTATCTGGACCGCAAGAAAAAGCTGCCGGTCACGACGCTACTGCGCGGCTTGGGGTACAGCTCAACGCAGCAAATTGTAACCATCTTTGAGTTGGCTGATCGCATTCAGTCCAACACGAAGCGCAACTTCAGACGGGGCATCGGGCGCACGCTTGCCATCAGCGTGATGGGCAGAGAAAAGATTCTGGAAGTTATTGACGAGGCGACGGGTGAGGTGGTCGAAGAGTCGTATGCACCCAAGGTTCTCTTGCCGGTCGGCCATGAGGTGACGCTGGAGGACTACGAATTACTCAAGGAATACAAAGTCCGGGAGTTCTTTGTGCTGCGCAAGGATGCGGGCGAAGAAGATGCGAAGGACAACAGCACGCTGCTGAAGACGCTGGGCAAGGATCCTGCCAGTAATCAGACTGAGGCCCTGCAGTACATCTACAAGCGGCTGCGAGACACTGAACACGAGGCTCCAGACGAAGACGTAGCCCGCAGGGAGCTGATGCGGATGTTTGCACGCATCGACCTGGGCGAGGTCGGGCGACACCGGATCAACAAGCGGCTGGAGGTTAACATTGAGTCAGACGCAGGGTCACTTGAGGGCCACCATGTCATTGACATCGTCATCTCCATATCGAAGAAGCTGGTCGCGCTGCGCAATGGGGAAGGCAGTCCAGATGACATAGACCACTTGAGCAACCGACGCGTTCGGACTGTAGGCGAGCAGCTGGGGCAGCAGTATTCGGTCGGTCTGGCGCGTATGGCACGCACCATTCGCGAGAAGATGAACCTGCGGGACGCGGACAGGCTGACGCCGCAGGACCTGGTCAACGAGCGCACTATTCGAAGTGTGATCAACACGTACTTCGGTACGAGTCAGCTGAGTCAGTTCATGGATCAGACCAATCCGTTGTCTGAGCTGACGCACAAGCGCAGGATGTCAGCACTTGGACCCGGCGGGTTGACGCGTGAGCGCGCGGGATTCGAAGTGCGTGATGTCCATTACACACATTACGGGCGCCTGTGCCCGATCGAGACGCCGGAAGGTCCGAATATCGGCCTTATTTCTTCGCTTTGCGTACACGCGCTCATTAACCCCTTTGGGTTCATCGAGACGCCTTACCGGCGCGTGGTCAACGGCCAGGTTACCCGCGAGATTGCCTACCTGTCTGCGGAAGAGGAAGATGATGCGGTCATTGCGCAGGCTAATGCGCGGATTGACCGTGAGGGTAACTTCCTGGATGAATGGGTGCGTTGCCGATACCGGGGGGACTTTCCCACCGAGCGTCCGGCGGATGTCCAGTATATGGACATCGTGCCGAACCAGATTGTTTCGCCCTCGGCCTCCATTATTCCGTTTCTGGAGCATGATGATGCCAACCGGGCGCTGATGGGATCCAACATGCAGCGGCAGGCTGTGCCGCTGCTCAGGGCCGAAGCACCGATTGTCGGCACGGGCCTGGAGCACCGTGTGGCACGTGATTCGCGCGCGGTGATCACCGCCGAAGGCGCTGGAGTCGTCCAGTACGTAGATTCCCAGCGCATCATCATCGAGTACAAGCGCAAGCGTTCGGCGGGGCAAGTGGAATTTGATGATTCGGTCAAGGAGTACCCGCTCGTCAAGTTCAGGCGCACCAATCAGGACACGTGTATCAATCAGAAGCCCATCGTACGTGTGGGCGACAAGGTGGAGTATGGCACGGTGCTCACCGATGGCTTCGCTACCGACGACGGCGAGCTTGCGCTCGGCAAGAATATTCTGGTGGCATTCATGCCTTGGCGGGGCTACAACTTTGAGGACGCCATCGTGCTTTCTGAGCGCCTGGTGTCCGACGACGTTTTTACCTCTGTTCACATCGAACAGTTTTCGCTGCAGGTGCGTGACACCAAGCGCGGCCACGAGGAGTTAACGCGCGAAATTCCCAACGTATCGGAGGAAGCGACCAAGGATCTGGACGAGCGCGGGATCATCCGCGTGGGCGCAGAAGTCAAGACCGGGGATATTATTGTAGGCAAGATCACACCCAAAGGTGAAACCGATCCTACGCCCGAAGAGAAACTACTGCGCGCCATCTTTGGCGACAAGGCCGGGGATGTAAAGGACGATTCCCTGAAGGCACCGCCCGGCATGAACGGCGTCGTTATTGATACGAAGCTGTTCTCTCGTCGCCGGCTAGATCCGGTCTCCAAGAAGCGGGAGCAGCTGGCGCTTGCGGAGATAGAAAGACTGCGAGATCGCAAAATCGAAGCGCTCCATGGGGACTTGCATCAGAAGTTCTTTCACTTGGTGAAGGGCAGAATTTCAGGAGGTATCTGGGCGACTGACGGGCGCGAAGTTGTGCCGGAAGGCATGGAAATCAAAGCCGAGCACTTTAAGGAAGTCGCGGTGCACGAGCTGGATTCGCTGCGCGTTGCTCTGCAGGCCGGCGGTGCGCGCGACAGGCAGCTGCGAAAGCTCTTCAGTAATTATCATGAGAAGTTCAACGCCATCCTGGCAGGGGCCAAGCGCGATGAGCATCGCGTCAAGCTCGGCGACGAGCTGCCCCCGGGCGTGGTACAGCTGGCCAAGGTGTATATCGCCAAGAAGCGCAAGATCCAGGTCGGGGACAAGATGGCGGGTCGCCACGGCAATAAGGGCGTGGTTGCCCGCATTGTACCCATTGAGGACATGCCGTTTCTGGAGGACGGGACACCGGTCGATATTGTCCTTAATCCGCTGGGCGTTCCCTCCCGCATGAACCTTGGGCAGATATACGAGACGCTTCTGGGCTGGGCGGGCCATATACTGGGTAAGCGTTTTGCTACGCCGAGCTTTGAAAGCGCGAACAGGGACGAACTCTTTTCCTATGTCGAGCAGGCAGGGTTGTCGCCCGATGGCAGGGCACAGCTTTACGATGGGCGTACGGGTGAGTCACTGGATCAGAAGACCACGGTGGGTCAGATCTACATGATGAAGCTGAGTCACCTTGTCGACGACAAGATTCACTCGCGCTCCATTGGTCCATACAGTTTGATAACGCAGCAACCGTTGGGAGGCAAAGCCCAGTTTGGCGGTCAGCGCCTAGGCGAGATGGAAGTCTGGGCCATGTACGCCTACGGCGCCTCGAACGTGTTGCAAGAGATGCTTACGTACAAGAGCGACGACGTTCAGGGTCGCTCCAGGGCGTACGAAGCAGTGGTCAAAGGAGACAACATGCCGGAATCAGGCATCCCGGAGAGCTTTAACGTGCTCGTCCGCGAATTGCAGGGATTGGGGCTTGAGATCCGCCTGGACTAGGTGCCGGCCCTTCCCTCGTAACCCATTACGCACGCGATACCATGCCATACGGCGCGCCCCCAAAGGTACAGAAGGTCTTTAACGGCATCACAGTTAGCCTTGCTTCGCCGGAGACCATTCTCGAGCGAAGTCATGGAGAGGTTCAGAAGCCGGAGACGATCAATTATCGCAGCTTCAAGCCTGAAAAGGAGGGCCTCTTCTGCGAGAAGATATTCGGCCCGGTCAAGGACTGGGAGTGCTATTGCAGCAAGTACAAGCGTATCCGCTACAAGGGTATCATATGCGACCGTTGCGGCGTTGAGGTGACGCAGAAGAGCGTGCGCCGCGAGCGGATGGGGCACATTGCGCTGTCGGTGCCGGTGGTGCACATCTGGTACTTCAAGACGCTCCCCAACAAGATCAGCCACCTGCTGGGCATCAAGTCGAAGGCGCTAGAAAAGGTCATCTATTACGAGAGCTACGTCGTTGTGCAGGCGGGACGTGCTGAACAAAAGGGCATCACGCGGGGGCAGTTGCTGACGGAAGAGGAGTATCTGGACATCTTGTACAGCGAAGAGCTGCGGGAAGACAACAATCGACTCAGCGACGACGACCCGGAGAAGTTCATCGCGATGATTGGTGGGGAAGCCGTGGAGACGATGCTGAAGCGGCTGGACCTGCAGCGGCTGTCGCATGAATTGCGCTTCCAGATCAAAACGGAATCCAGTCAGCAGCGCAAGGCGGAGGCCCTTAAGCGGCTCAAGGTTGTTGCAGCTTTTCGCGAGGCGAACCGGCGCATGGAGAACAAGCCCGAGTGGATGGTGCTGCATGTGGTTCCGGTGATTCCCCCGGAGCTGCGGCCGCTGGTGCCACTGGAGGGTGGTCGCTTTGCGACGAGCGACTTGAACGACCTGTACCGGCGCGTCATAATCCGCAACAACCGCTTGAAGCGCTTGATCGACATCAAGGCGCCGGAGGTGATTCTGCGCAATGAAAAGCGCATGTTGCAGGAGGCGGTTGACAGCCTGTTCGACAATTCCCGCAAGGCCAATGCGGTGCGCAGCAGCAACGGACGCCCGGTCAAGAGCCTGTCGGATATGCTGAAGGGCAAGCAGGGTCGTTTCCGCCAGAATCTCTTGGGCAAGCGCGTAGACTATTCGGGTCGCTCCGTGATTGTGGTGGGGCCGGAGCTTGAGCTGCACCAGTGCGGATTGCCCAAGGAGATGGCTGTGGAGCTGTTCAAGCCGTTTGTGATTCGAAAGCTTATTGAGCGCGGTATTGTCAAGACGGTCAAGAGCGCCAAGAAGGTTGTGGATCGGCGCACCGCCGAAGTGTGGGACATTGTTGAGAAGGTCATTGAGGGCCGCCCAGTAATGCTGAACCGGGCACCAACGCTGCATCGGCTGGGGTTCCAGGCTTTTCAGCCGGTGCTGACGGAGGGCAAGGCGATTCAGCTTCATCCTCTTGTATGTACGGCATTCAACGCGGACTTTGATGGCGACCAGATGGCCGTTCATGTGCCCCTTGGATATGATGCGTGTCTGGAGGCCATGGTGCTTATGCTCTCCAGCCACAACATCCTGAGTCCAGCACATGGCGGGCCCATCACCGTTCCTACGCAGGACATGGTGCTGGGTCTGTATTATCTCACCAAGTCTCGCACCGGTGCCAAGGGCGAAGGCATGCGCTTTTCAAGTGCGGCGGAGGTGCGGCAGGCATTTGACTTGGACCAGGTCAACGTGCACGCAAAGATATCAGTGCGGCTGGAGGATGGCACGAAGGTGGACACCTCGGTGGGGCGCGTACTTTTCAACGAGTTTGTGCCGCGGAAATTGGGCTACATCAATGATATTCTGACCAAGAAAAATCTGCGCCGCATCATTGCGCGCGTGCTTAGCGCAACGAACTTTCCTGAGACCGCGCGCTTTTTGGACGATATCAAGCGCGCGGGATTCGAGTATGCAACGATGGGTGGGTTGACCTTTTCGATTGCGGATATTGTGGTGCCGGACGAGAAGGAGGAACTGCTCCGAGAGGCGCATGCCGCAGTACGGACCGTGCGGGACAACTACGCGTTGGGCTTCATCTTTGACGTGGAGCGCTACAACCAGGTCATCGATATCTGGACACGCACCAACAACAAGGTGTCGGAGGTGCTCTTTGACGCCTTGGAGAAGGATGAGGATGGGTTCAATGCCATATACATGATGGCCGATTCCGGCGCACGTGGTTCGAAGGAGCAGATTCGGCAGCTGGGCGGGATGCGCGGCCTCATGGCCAAGCCTCAGAAGAGCATGAAGGGCGAGGCAGGCGAGATCATCGAGAACCCCATCGTATCAAACTTCAAGGAAGGGTTGAGCGTGCTGGAGTATTTCATCTCCACGCACGGCGCGCGCAAGGGCCTAGCTGACACGGCGCTCAAGACGGCTGATGCAGGATATCTGACGCGCCGCCTGGTAGATGTGGCGCAGGATGTCACCATCACGATGCACGACTGCGGCACGCTCCGCGGCATCTCCATCGCGGCGCTCAAGGACCACGAAACTGTGGTCGAGCCTTTGGCCGATCGCATCCTAGGACGCGTTTCATTGCACGATGTCTATGATCCGCTGACAGGCGACCGCATTGTCAATGCCTACGAGGTGATTGATGAGAAGCGCGCCTTGCAGATAGCGGAGACGTCAATCGAGCAGGTGGAGATCCGCTCGGTGCTTACATGCGAGGCGCGTCGGGGAGCCTGTGCCAATTGCTATGGACGCAATCTTGGAACGGGTCGCTTGGTGGAGCAGGGCGAGGCGATCGGCGTCGTTGCGGCGCAGTCGATTGGAGAGCCTGGGACGCAGTTGACGCTTCGGACTTTTCACGTTGGCGGGACTGCTAGCCGCATTCAAGCGGAGAGCACCATCCAAAGCAAGGGAGCAGGCACGATAGCCTTTGAGAATCTTCGCACCGTGGGCATCGAATACGAAGAGGGGCCGCGCGTTGTAGTGTTGTCCCGGCAGGGTGAAGCCAAGATCATTGATGTGAAGCAAGACAGGCGGCGTCTGTTCTCGTCGATCATTCCGTACGGTGCGGAACTGCTGGTGGAGGAGGGGCAGGTCGTTGAGAAGGGCGAGGTACTGGCGAGCTGGGATCCATACAACAGTGTGATCCTGTCCGAAGTCATGGGCCGCGTCATGTTCCAGGACATTCACGAAGGCAAGACGTTCCGCGAAGAGTCGGACGAGCAGACCGGATTCAAGGAGAAGGTCATCACCGAAAGCCGTGATCGCAGTCTGACGCCTGCGGTGCGTATTTATACGGATGCATTGCAGGAGCGCGAGTACCCGTTGCCGATCCGTGCGCGCATTCAGGTGGAGGAGGGTGATGTAGTCCAGGCGGGTCAGGTGATTGCAAAGATTCCACGGCAGTCAGCGAGAACGCGTGACATCACCGGTGGTCTTCCCCGCGTGACGGAGCTTTTTGAGGCGCGAACGCCGAGCGAGCCCGCGGTGGTCAGTGAGATTGACGGCGTGGTATCCTTTGGCGTGAAGCGTCGCGGTGCGCAAGAGGTCAAGTTGACCAGCCGCGACGGCTCAGAGGAGCGCATGTATCTTGTGCCGCTGCAGAAGCAGTTGCTGGTAGCGGAGAACGACTTTGTTCGTGCGGGCGAACCGCTGTCAGATGGTCGGATCTCGCCGCAGGATATTCTTCGGATTCGTGGGCCGCGCGCGGTGCAGGAGTATTTGGTGAACGGCATTCAGGAGGTGTACCGGCTGCAGGGCGTGACGATCAACGACAAGCATATCGAGGTTATTGTTCGTCAGATGATGCAGAAGGTTCAGGTCACGGATCCTGGTGATACTTCGCTGTTGGAGGCGGAGAGGATTGCACGTTTCCATCTTGAGTCGCTCAACGATGATTTGCATGACAAGCTGGTTGTGACCAAGTCTGGCGACAGCGGCTTGCCGATCCGGAGCCTCATTGATCGCCGGCGGCTGCGCGAGGTGAATTCCGAGATGAAGCGTCAGGACAAGCAGCCGGTCGCAACGCGCGAGCCTCAGCCGGCGGTTGCGGAGCCCATCCTCTTGGGAATTACGCAGGCAGCGCTTGCGACTGAGTCCTTCATTTCAGGCGCGTCATTCCAGGAGACGACCAAGGTGTTGACCGAGGCGTCCATAGAGGGCAAGTTCGATCCGCTTTACGGCCTCAAGGAGAACGTCATCGTAGGGCATCTTATTCCGGCGGGTACGGGGCAGCGCCGCTTCCGCGACATCGTTGTTGGTTCAAAGGTCGAATTGGAGGCGCTTCAGGCCGCCATTGGTGCCGATTTCGAGGTACCTATGCCGTTTCCGTTTTCGCACGCTACCGCCGGCGATGGCGTGCCGCAACCCGTCCGGCAGCTTTAGCAGCCCATCGCGCCCACTGTGCACGACCATCTGGCCGCGCCGCTAGGCCGCGAGGCTGTGCGCACGCTCTATGGCGTGCCGGTCGACACGATGTCTTCGGCCGTCATCACGTACGAGGCGATGGACGATGCGCTGAACACCGGTCGCATGGCGTGTACTTCTATCGGGTGTTGGTGGGCGGACAGCAGATGGCCCGCACCGGGCAGATGACGGTGGTGCGATGACAGGCGCAGTGTGCTGACTTACGCATCATCTAGTCTTTACCGCTGGTAGAACAGCGTGTGCAGCTGCAGGCACCTTACCAGCGGAGGAGTGGTGCAAAGGTCGGCGGAACCGCCGAAAGCGCTTTTGTGCATCTTGATGCCCTTATGCGTGCCACCGCTTGGACAATCCAAGAGAATGTCCAAGGGCGCGCACCGCGCTGGCAGGTTGAGTGAACGCAGGGTTGTTCTATATTTTGCCAACGCGTGTTCCTGTCCCATGCGCACCTGCGCTTGCCTGATTCTGATGCTCCTAACCGCGCTGCCGGCGGCTGGGCAGCGGAACAGGCTGCTCCACGTGCATGACCCTTCGTACGAGTACATCGTCCGCCTGCAGCGCCGGGGGCACCTGTTGGAACTCAATCCTACAGCGACACCCTACCGTCATGGGGCCGTTGCGGCGGCCATTGCCAGTGTTGATACAACGCGCCTGAGCCCTTCGGAAGGGCACTGGCTGCGCCTTGTCCGCTATGCCGTTCGCCAGGTGCCAAGAGATGCGGGCGAGGCTGCCGTAGGGTACTATTTTGATGGCCAGGCGTCGCTTGTCAATAGTGATCGCAAGGAGCTTTTGCGCCCGCGGGGTGATACGCTGAACTTCTTCTATGAGGGCACTGCCGTTTCGGGTTGGGCGGAGTTTGGCAGCCTTGTAACGGATTTCAGCATCTGGCACAGCCGCTATTATGAAGACGATCCCGATGGGCTGGACGTAGCGCTGCGCCTGTATGCGCGTAGTGAGAACACCTATGTGGGCTATCATCGCCATTGGCTGTCTGCCTATGTGGGCCGGTGGAATCAGCACTGGGGTGTACCGGGGGAGGCGGCCACGGTCCTGAGCAACAACCCGCGCAGCCAGGATCAGCTGTACCTGAAGCTGGGCGGTGGACGCTTGTCGGTCACCGGTGTTCTTAGCGAGTTGGATAGCGCTACGGATGGCCTGTACTTCACGGGGCGGGCCGAGGACGACAGCGTACGTGCCGGCAGCACGCGGCGTTACTTTGCGGCGCACCGGTGGGACTTTCGTCCCGGCCGCCGCTTTATGGTGAGCTTTATGGAGTCAGCCATCTACTCGGGTCCGGGCAGCAGCTTGAGTCTGAAGTACCTCAATCCAATGCATGTTTTCAGCTTTGTGGTGGACAACCGGCCCAAGAACGACGAAAACAACGGCTTTCTGGCGGGTCTGCTCTGGGCCCAGATTTCACGGCTTACAATCCACGGCCAGTTCATGGTGGACGACATCAACCTGCAGGGCATCGGCCGCGAGTCGATGACCTTCGCCATGGTCGGCTCCGCTGTAGTCGCCTTGCCCAAGCTGGATGTGGGAATCGCCTTGGAGGCTGTCTCGGCGCGCGCCTATAATGCGCCCCAGCCGGAAGGCCGCTACCTTTACCTGCAGCGTGGCCTCGCGACGCAGTTCAGCGACTATGTGAGCAGTACGCTATGGGCCGATGTCTACCTGGACACCGTGCCAGGGCTGCGTCTGAAACCGCATGTGGCGATCCTGTACCAGGGCGAGCGGGATATACGGCAGCCATTTCCGTCCAATGATGAATTGCTGGACAATATCCTGGACGGGCAGGTAGCCAGAACAGTGCGCACCGCTGCGGAAATTATGTACCAGCCTGTGCCTTGGGCCTGGGCACGCGCTGAGGGCGGCTTCAACAGCACCGATGGCAACACGCGATTTGCCGGGAGTCTATCAGTGGGGCTGCGCTTCACCTTGCAGGCTGCATTGCCGCTCGCGCTATGATCCGCAGATCGGCTGCTTTAACGGGGGTCGTGCTCTTGGGCATGGCCCTGCCGTCTTCGGCACAGGAGCCCTTTTCGGTCATTGAGCTTCAGGGCCAGTGGAGCAGCGACATCAGCCGCGCACCGTTGCACCAACACTGGGCGCCCGGTAGGGGCGCAGTCTTTAATGTGGTGATGCCATTCTACGCTGGAGACTTTGAGTTCGGTGGCGCAGTGCACCGCTACGCGACCCGTAGCGACGCGCCGGGCTTTGCGGCACTTTGGCTTTATGCAGGCTGGGGTGTGCATTACCAGTGGCGAGAGCGCCTGACCGCTTACGGCACTGCGCGCCTGGGCAACTACCGGATGTCGTTTGACGGTGCCGAGGACCGCTATACCGGCGTGAGTGCGGAGAGCGAGCTTGCGCTGGGCGTGGGCGGCGGTCTGTCCTTGCTTGTGGCTGATCCGGTGTCCGTGTATGTGCGCGTGGATCGATTGCGCGTGGAGACACTGCCCGTACTGAACCTGTGGTATGTTTCCGGCGGGCTTAGCGTACGCATTCGGGCGGGCGCAGGCTGGAAAGCCTTCTTTGAGTAACGGCTTGGGCACTCAGGTGTCTGGCCGGCCGATATGCTGCAGCTGCGGCCCATTCGACACTACGAGACTCCCCGCGTGATCTGCCACGAAGAGGCATGCTCGCCTACTATGTGCAGTGGCACATGAAGCAGCGCTTGGCGCCGATGCTGTTTGCGGAATGAAGGCAAGCGCACAGCTTATCAGCACCCGGTGCAGCCTGCACAGCGCTCCGCGACCGCAGAGCACAAAGCCCCCACCAAACGAGATGCAGCCGCCGATGAAGTCATGAGCTTCTGGGCTCTGGTAGATCAGCTCTCCAACCTGAGCAAGACCGAACGCATCCCCAAAATTGGCCAGGCAAGGCATCCCTGTATAGGGTCGTATAGGATCGGTGAACCGACAAAGCGGCAAAAGCAGGCGTTTGATCTCTTGGGCGTCAAGATCAAGTAAAGGCTGTATTCATGCGTGGCGCCGTGGCCAATGACCTGCGCGCACAGGGTAATAAAGACCCTGACGGTGCCCAGGCGCTTCCAGCGCTGTCCGTGAAGGGCCGCAAGCAGCCGCAAGTCTGAAACGTATCACACCGGCTGGAACGCGCCGCGCAGCGTAAAACCTCCACATTGGCCCTCAATCGCAGCAATTTTTGGCGTTCAGGCGGAAAAAGCGATGGCCGCCGCGGTTCGCGTGCGCAATGCTTAGGATTGGCAGGTCGCTTACAAGTCCTTGAACGACTCGTTGATGATCGGGTAATGGCGCCAGTCCTTGTAGTCGAAGTGCCACCACTCTGCCTCATAGACCGTGAAGCCTGCTTCCTCCATGGCATCTCGCAGCAGTTCGCGATGATACCGGCTGCGTGACGTGCCGCCGGGATAGTCGGGGAAAGCACGCCCAGTGAACTCGTCGTAGCCGCTCGGCATCTCCGCGATTGCGCCCGTTTCCAATTCGTAAAGACCGAGGTCTACGGCGCACCCGCGGTTGTGCCGGGAGCCGCGACTCGGGTCGGCCACAAAGAGGCGCAGCGAGTCGGGTGTAGCATCCCAGAACATCTTTGTCACGCGCCAGGGGCGGTACCCGTCATACACGATCAGACCAAAGCCATGCGTTGCCAATGCCTGGCTGGCTTGGACAAGTGCTTCGGCTGCGGGCCGCTGCAGGAAGGCCTTTGCGGTCTGGTAGAACGGCGCTCCCATAAAGTTGTCGCTGGTGGCGTAGCGGATGTCAAGCCGTATGGTAGGGTCCAATGTGGTGATGTCTACCAAATCCGGCGCTCTCACAGGACCACTCTCAGACGGGGGGTGCGCCGCTGCTGCGGTCGCTCTCAGCTCGTCGATAGGCTTCTGCGGCATGATCCTGAAGGTGGTGCCTTGACCGGGGCTCGCATCCCGGCGCGCAAAAGGAATCCCCGCCAGATTGGCCTCGATGACCTGACCCCGCGCGTTCCGGACAAAGGTCAGTGTCTCATGCATGTACAGACCGGATGTCGGAAGGCGGTACACATCACGGCCAAGCGCTTCCAACGGATACCGGAAAAACCACTCGATGAGCACGTGAAGCTGACCCTGATCCTCATAGACATAGAGAACGTTGTGATCCCACCCATACTCTCCAATAAGCTCTTGGAACGCCTCGGGTGATGCTGGCGGGCGGGTGCGCTTCTGCCGCACCAAGAGCCCTTTGCCTGTATCCAGCGTATCGCCCCGCACAGAAAATCGAAGCCGGTCATATCCAAGACGTCCATCGATGATCATATGATCGTCCAGCACACGCACATCGAATCGTTCAGCGCCGTAATCTGCCAGTAGTGCGCCATTGCGCTCAATAAGCGCAATCGTGGCATGGTCGTCCGCTTGGTACACGCCGTCCAGTGCTCGTGCGCGTGCTGAATCGACTTTTGCGGCGTGCACTGCGTCAGGAAGTTTTGCACCTTCTCTGTTGGCTAGGATCAGGTCTATTGCATAGCGGGCAACGCGATCCACTACTGGATTCGTTGCATCCACATTGGACACCACGGCCGCGCCCACGCGCCGCTCGGGAAGCAGCCACACGCGTGTAGCGTAGCCATACATAACGCCAGCGTGCCCCACAACCAGTTCGCCTGCATGACGGGATACGTAAAACCCGAGTCCGAAGCCTTGCGTCTGCTCCGAGGATGCCCATTGAGGCGTCCACATCTCTTTGAGGGCGGCTGACGAGAGGATATCCGGGTGCTCGCCTCCCGAAATGGCCAAGAGCATGCGAATGAGCTGGCCCAGATCATCCGTAGTAGTGTACAGGTTGGCGGCAGGCCCAATGCCAAGCTCAAATACGGGGGCATCCGTCAGTACACTGGTGTCATGCCGCCACATGTAGCCCGCACCGAGTCGTTCACGCAAGTCTTCACGCGCGGAAAAGCTTGTACTTTCCATCCCCAGCTTGTCGATGAGCGCAGTCTGTACGTACTCCTCAAAGCGCATGCCTGTGACCTGTTCAATAACAAAGCCAGCGACGCTTACCGCAGCATTGGAATATTTGGTGGCCGTTTCCGGAGGCAGTACCAGCGTGGTTGCATTCAGGCTGTTGACCGTTGCTTCAAGGCCCGGTTCTGAATCATCAAAGTAGTTGCCCACGGGCGGCTCGCGCACCAGTCCGGATCGATGGGTCACCAGTTGGCGCAATGTGATCGGAGTGCCAAAGGGATTATCAGGTTTAAACCCGGGGGCGTAGTCCGTGATTGGCCGGTCCCAATCCAATACTCCTTGCTCTACCAGCTGCATGACCGACATTGCTGTAAACAGCTTGGACACCGAGGCCACTCGGTAAACGGTTGATTCCGATATTTCGCCATTGTCCGCGCTGTATCCCCGGCTCCAAGTCAGGCCTTCGTCGTCAACGAGCGTGACTGCGATGCCAGGAATGCCCTTGGCTTCCATTTCATGCTGCACAAAGCTGTCAAGCCTGGCTTGCCATTCCGGCGAAGAACTCGTACATCCAGTTATGCAACCCGCCAGGAAGGCGGCAATGAACAGGCGACTTCGTACCATACCACGTAAGCGTGTTTGCAAGCGCTGAGCACCGCTGAGCGCCGCACAATTACCCGGAAGATACGAACATGACAGGCCAGCTTGAGCGTATCCATATCTATCCGATCAAGGGCGCGCAAGGCGTTGCACTGCAGCACGGGCATGTTCGGCCGCGCGGCCTGGCCAATGATCGGCGCTGGATGCTGGTGGATGCCGACGGCAGCTTCTTGTCCCAGCGTATGGTGCCCAGCCTGGCACGCGTACGTGCACAGGTCACACCATTCGGAATGCGTCTCAGTGCGCCATGCACAAGAGAACTGGACGTTCCCCGACCCGATCCATCCGCACCACGCCTCAAGGTCGTGATCTGGAAGGACACCGTAGAGGCGGTCTGTTCAACACCGGCTATCAATGCATGGTGTAGTGATGTCGTGGGCCAGCCATGCCGGCTGGTCCTCATGGACCACGCCTCCAGGCGCAGCGTTCATCGAGACTATAACCCAGGCGCAGCTGTTGTAAGCTTTGCAGATGGCTTTCCATTGCTGTTGACATCAACCGCGTCGTTAGGCGAACTCAATGCGCGCATGGCTGCGCCCGTGCCTATGACGCGCTTCAGGGCCAATCTCGTAGTCGGCGGCTTTGCGCCGTTTGCGGAGGATGGCTGGTCTGCAATCCAGATCGGAGATATGCAGTTCGATGTAGTGAAGCCCTGTTCGCGGTGCGTGGTGACCACCATTGATCAAAACACGTTGCAGGCCGGAAAGGAGCCGCTCCGAACGCTGAGTACATTTCGCAGGAAGGATGGCAAGGTGTACTTTGGCGAAAATCTTATCCCGCGGAGCCGTGGCATAATCCGCGCAGGAGATGCGGTGGCCGTATTAGCCAAGCGCGCATTGCCAGTGTTTCCTGTTTAGTTACTATTACCGGTTCGGGTGTATACTGTGTGTCACACACATTCAGGGCTACAACGCTGCTCGCAACGCGCATTCCGAGAGACACTAGCGCACATAGCTAAAGCGCCCCGTGCACGCCGCTTTGCGGGGATGGCACCGCCTGTGCTGTCCCCATGATGGCGCACGTTCTGGTACTCAACCAAGACTACAGCGCACTGACAGTCTGCACCGTTCGACGCGCGGTTGGACTGCTGCATCTCCACAAGGCGGATGTGGTGGAATCGATCCCCAACCGAGCAATGCGTTCGCCGAGCGTGAGCATCCCTTGGCCTAGTATTGTCCGACTGCGCATCTACGTTCGAGTACCTTACCGGCGAATCATGCTTTCGCGGCGCAATGTCTTGCGGCGCGATGGATTCCGGTGCCAATACTGCCAGGGGCGCGACAGGCTGACTGTCGATCATGTGTTGCCAAAGTCGCGTGGGGGCCGCCATGTCTGGACCAACCTGGTGGCGGCTTGCAACCAGTGCAACAACAAGAAGGGTAACAGAATACCGGAAGAGGCCGGCATGCCGCTGCGCCGCAAGCCGTTCAGACCGAGCCATGTGATGTTCATCCGCGACTATGTCGGGACGGTGGCCGAAAGCTGGAAGCCATACCTGTTCCTCAATTGATGCCAGGCAATGGTTCGCGTCATTGCGCGCATTCTGTGGGTGGTGCCCTTTGGACTCGTGCTACTGTCCATTGATCAGGCCAAGCTGGCATACGATCTGCGGACTACTTGGCACCACGGCGCGCAAACCACGGCAGAGGTACTTGAATGGCAAAGCTCAAACCGCGCGGATGTAACCTACGGCTACGTTAGCCTGCGCATACCTTTGGCCGACGGCTCCACGCTGACCAGGCAAAAGCTGTCGCTCCCGAATTCGCTGCTGCCGCAGCTCGAGGGCTTATCCACGCTGGCGGTGCATGTGCGTCCTGGGGCTTCGCAGGAGATTGTGATTGACCGCATCATGCCAACGCACTGGCATATCGCTACGGCGCAGGTCGGGATTAGCCTGCTGGGTGCAGTAATATTCTTCGCGGGTGCGTACTGGTGGAATGGCTACCTGCGCAAAGAGGCAGGTCTGCGCAGGTCTAGCGAATAATCGGACCAGCGTACGTGCGCGGCGCATCTGGGTAGAGTGCGCGCACCCATTCGTCGTAGCCGTTAAAGATCTGGGTCGGAATGCGTTCTTCCACACCGTCGGTGGACAGGAAACGCTCCGTTGCCTGACTCCAGCGCGGATGCGGTATGTTCGGATTCACGTTGGAGAGGAAGCCGTATTCTCGCGGCTGGAGCTTGTTCCAGAAGGTTTCGGGTTGCTGCCGCGTAAACTCAATGCGCACCACCGCCTTCGGGCCCTTGTATCCGTATTTCCAGGGCAAGACCAAGCGCAGCGGCGAGCCGTTCTGCTTAGGCAGTGGTTCGCCGTAGAGGCCTGTGGCCACGAAGGCTAGTTCGTTCATCGCTTCGTCCATGCGCAAGCCTTCGAAGTAGGGCCAAGGATACCATGTGGCCTTCGCTTGGCCGGGCAGCTGTTCCGGCCGGTTGACGCAGATGAACTTTACGAAGCGGGCACTATTGCGAGGCTCGCAGCGTGCAACAAGGTCCGCCAGAGGGAAGCCCGTCCATGGCACGGTCATGGACCATGCTTCTACGCAACGAAATCGATACAGGCGCTCCTCCAGATCAGCGGATCGAATCAGGTCCGCGATGTCCAGCGTCTGCTTCTTGGCCAATCCCCCAATCTCAATTGTGCCTGGGAACGGCTCATATTGCTCGGTATGCGGCCAGACGTTCTTCAGGTCGCCTTGATTGATGAACTCGTAGAAGTTGTTGTAGGACGACGCGACGATCCGATCAGTAACGATGCGCTCCGGCACATCGAAGGCCGCATTGCGCGGGGCCGGATACCCGTCGCGCGGCGCATTGTCCGGTATCGTGTCCAGCGGACCGTCCGGATCGGAGGCGCTGTGGGCCGCTTGTGAGCATCCAAGCGCAAGCGTGGAGAGTCCAATAGTGCCTA
Source organism: Rhodothermales bacterium (assembly GCA_951812585.1). Taxonomy (GTDB): domain Bacteria; phylum Bacteroidota; class Rhodothermia; order Rhodothermales; family Bin80; genus JAAXGV01. The sequence goes on from OX638318.1 coordinate 3,010,447, forward strand.
GCCCAAGCGACTTCACGAACTCGCGCCGCTTCATGTATGCTGCACGGGCGGTCGCGTGGTTTTCCTTAAGTTGCCAGCTTGGATAGAGGATGATGTTTGTCATGGGGCTCGGATGTAGGGCAACATGAAAAACCTTTGTACTTGGCGATCATAGGTTCGTTCAGCAGGGGCAGATCATGGTTTCCAACGCAGTGATCATGCAGGATGCACAGGCCTTCAACTTTGATGGCGACTACGGGGAGATCTACGAGGATCTTGCGCACAAGGTCATACCGGGCTACGATACGCTGTTTCCGGCTACGCTGGCGCTGATGATGGAGCGTATCGGGATGTACGCCCATGTATTGGTTGTGGGTTGCGGCACCGGGCGGGAAATCAGCGTGTTTGCGCCGCATGCTCCTGGCTGGCGAATCACTGCGGTCGATCCGGCCATCGAAATGGTCCGATTCACGGAAGAAGTCGCGGCCCGGCTCGGCGTTCAGGTCCAAACGGATGTTCGCCATGGCTATGTCCATGAGCTGTCGGCAAGCGCGCAGTTTGATGGCGCGACCGTGATCAATGTTATGCACTTTCTGCGGGATGATGGTGCCAAGGATCAGCTGATGCAAAGCGTGGCCGCGCGGATTCGGCCTGGTGGAACAGTAGCCCTGTTTGACTTGCACGGTGACCGAAAGGCACCGTATTTCAGCTTATTCTACGAGGCTTGGAAGCGTTACATGACGCTGCGCGGCTACGAAGACATGGCCAAGGAAAGCCTGCTGGAGCGTTTGGCTGCCGGCATCGCGTACGTTTCCGAAGCGCGCATAATGGAAATCTGCGCGCATGCGGGCCTTCAACTGGTGCGGAAGTACTGGAGCGGCCTGCTCTATGGTGGCTGGCTCTTGGAGCGCGCAAGGGCCGCATAGCGCGCCCTGTGCAGATCATCAGGGCACCCGGCATCGCGCTTTCAGACGATCTCAAAAGACAAGCGCGATGCATATCCCCACGCGGAGCAGCAGGGTACAGCAGTTCGATGCGGCCCGTTCGCCCCTTGTGTGCAAAGGACATCCGCAGTATATTCATGCGTTCCTCTAACTCACAATGGTGATGACTATGAATAAAGCACTGGGCGGAATCCACATCCTTATCGCAGCGGTCGTTGCGCTGTATTACCTGTTCGGAATCTTCCTTGGCGATGGCATGGACCACTCGCTTTGGCCTGTGCTGAACTGGTTTATGGCCGTGGCAACGATCTTGTCCTTCTACTTTGCCTACACATGGAAGAAGGGATTGGGCGAGGATGCCAGTACCAAGGACTTTATCTCAGCCAAGATATTGTACCTGGGTGCTGCACTGTTGGTGCTCTGGTTTTTCCCATCCTGGTTCAGCGAAATGGTCGGGAACGGCAATGATGCGGCCATGGCAATCGGTGAGCACTTTTGGAGTTTTGTTGATCCGCTGTTCATCTTGGTGGTCTGCTGCGTGGGCTGCAAACTCTGGAACGAGGGATAGGCCGGCTGCCCATCAGCTCGATCAGCGGCGTTATTGTCGGCAGCTGCTTCGCAGTCGGGCATAGCGGCCTCGGGCCAGACGTGGTATATTCGCGCGCTGATGCCAATGCTGTGCGCACGGCGGCGTGCAGTGTTCGAAGGCGTGGTAACGCGCCAACCGTGCACGAAACGGTCCGCTCAAGCACAGAAGGGCTTCGGCTGCAAAGCAGCACGCGTGAAGCATGGCGGGAGACGGCTAAATCCCGTGCACCTGCGGCTACTTGGCTTGTCAGGCTGGTGCTGCGACTGTAGCCGTTGATGCGGCAAGCGGTGCACTGGTCCAGATGCGTTGGGCTACATGCCACCGCATCTGTGCCCTGTGTGGCACGGATGCCGTGCAGTTTGCGCGTATCGCGTACAGACCACGGTCGATCGCCGGGTCGTCTTTTGGATCTCTGAGTCAGGTGCTCCGTGTGGCTGATGGCCGCAGCATTGACTCAGTTGTGGTTCAGCGTGGCGCGCGTTCCACGAGTCCGGTCATCTTTCCCCAACGAGTCGGCAATTAGCGCACCGTTAGGCTCCACGCAGCTGGAATACTCCAATCCTTTGTGGGCGGCACAACGGATGCACCACGGCTTCCACCGCTTGGGCCCGGTCTGCGCCTGAAGCGCCGTGCGCTGCGCCGCCAAGCTTCATTCGTGATCGGCCACGAGCGGCGTCGAATGGCACAGACTCGGCCCGCCAGCTCCAACACCGGATCCACCGGGGCACGCGGGCGCGCCCGCGTAGACCTCCGATGTGCAAAGGTCCGGTACCCGGGCCGATGGGTGCACACCGAATGCCTCACACGTCAGCGGTATCATTTGATGCTGACAGCATGCCGGACGCGCTGGACTGTGCGGGCGGGCGCGTCCAGCCCGGCGCATGGGCGTCGTATCCACATAAATCTGCGTTCCAGGCATGGCTGCATACAGTACTGCGCCGCGCCCCGGTGCTTGCGGCCGGCGGCACACCAGCATCCGCCGGATGGTACGCAGTGCAAAAAAATGTACGCGTAGCCCTTGCGCAGCCTAACTGAAATTGTTAAGTTTACATGAATCCTGTTCCACTAACCATTGAACCACTCTTATGAACAAAGCATTCGGTCACATCCACACCGTCGTGGCGCTAGTCGTGCTGCTGTACTACTGCCTTGGCTCTCTTCTGGGTGATTTTGGCAGCGATTACTGGGATATAATGAGCTGGGCCATACTCATTACGACAGTGATAGCGGTTTACTTCGGGTACCAGCATCGCGATGACATGGGCTCTGGCCACTATACAGCTCTGCTATGCATGGCTTTTCTGGTCGTCCATCAAGGCCTTGCAGGGATCGGCGAGGGAGGATTTTTTGATGGTGGCACGCTCTCGCATATCACCATTGTGCTGTACATAGTCTACAGCCTCGATATAGGGAAACGGCTCAAGGCTGCGTAATATTGCGCGACCACGCTAGAGCGGCTGCATGGACTTCGGTCGGCGCGGCTGCCTTGGCTTGGGGCTGTTGCGCGTGGACCCATCACATGCCTCTGCCAGGTGCTTCGTAGCGTTAGCGCTGCGGATCTGAGCAAAAGGCCAAAAGGCCGCTGGTGGGCGTGGCGTACTTGATTGGCGTGGACTCCAATGCCAAGTCCCTGTAGTCGCAATAGCGTGGTGCCGAAAAAAGCGCGCGCCGGCTAACGTCTGGCAGCCGTGCCCTGGGGCATTTTCAAGATACGGCCCTCCGCCGAGCGTGGCGAATCCGCACCAGTGCGTATTGGGAGCCGCTGGGCCGGCACTATTCCCATTATACCTTTTAGGGCACGGCGCGCTGCTATGTCGCTTTGCACCTGCGCTGTTGGGTGCGGGTCGCTTGCTGCTTCGAGGGAGGCATTGGTGCCTGCGCAGCACTGGATTAGCGGCCAGACCAACAACCAAGTGTTTGGCGGTCCCGATGGTGCTGCGCGGCTTGTGTGTAGTGGAAGTCCGCCTGCGTATGCTGCGCCTGCAGCCTAGTCGTTTGCAGCGCGCACAGCAGGCAAGGCTGGCCTCGTGTGCCGTGGCAGAGCTGCGACTGGCACGTCAGGGGACAGGGTAGACCCAGGGCGCACGGTATGGGCGGCGCAAGAGGGAAGTAGCCTCCGGGTCGCCCAAGATGGTGCCGCGCGCACCATCCCAATCAAGGCTGCGCCCAGTCTTTAGTGAGATCATCGCCAGCAGGCACATGCTGGTGGCATGGTAGCCATGCTGGATGTCGCACGCTGGGCGTGTACCACGTTCGATGGCGCGCGTAAAATCATCCCAAAGGGCCCGGATACTCTGGTCGTCCGGCTGGTCTAGCAGCGCGTCTTCGTGCAGAACGGGATCGGTAGTCCTCGAAGGATAGAACGTCCAGCCATCGCGCCACCCAAGGTGCAACGTGCCTTTGGTGCCGTAGAAGTAGCAGCCAATGTTGGTCTTTTCAGCTTGGTTGGCTGCGTACAGGCGGTGCTCCCAAGTGACCGTGAAGGTCTCGAAGGTGAAGGTCGCAACCTGGGTGTCCGGCGCATCCGTGCCATCCACCTTGATGTGACGGCCGCCGGTAGAAAATACTGTCTTGGGGTGCTGCTCTTCGGACCACCACAAGATCTGGTCTAACCAGTGAATACCCCAATCGCCTAACTGACCATTGGCATAGTCCAGGTACTGCCTAAATCCCCGCGGATGAATACGTGGATTGAATGGCCGCAGCGGCGCGGGGCCGCACCACATATTCCAGTTAAGTCCTGGCGGCGCGTCCGCATCGGGTGTAAGCGTTCCCGGGCCACCGCCGTAGTGCACAAAGGCGCGGACCATGCCAATCTTGCCCACAGAACCCGTGCGCAGGAACGCCATCGCGGAAATATTGTGCGGCGATACCCTGCGGTGGGTGCCCACCTGCACCACGCGCTCGTAGGTTCGGGCGGCAGAAAGAATGGCCCTCCCTTCGTCGTGGGTATGGCTAACGGGTTTTTCCAAGTACACATGGGCACCGCTTTTGATGGCTGCAATAGCACCGAGCGCATGCCAGTGGTCCGGCGTTGCGATGATGACAATCTCCGGACGCGCAGCTTCGAGGAGTGCACGATAGTCTTCGTAGCCCTGCGGACGCGTGCCCGTGAGCATGTCTATCTCATCCTGCGCTGCGCGGAGATGGCGCTGATCCACATCGCACAGTCCAACAACGCGCGCCGATCCTGCTGCCAGCGCCGTGCGTAGGATGTTCATACCCCACCAGCCCGCGCCGATCAAAGCCACGCGATAGGGCTGTTTGCGCGAGGTCAGCCTTAGCAGCGGAGCCATACCAAGCCCCGCCGCCGCAGTGCCGATAAAGGCGCGCCGGTGCATCTACTGTGCCTCGCTGTCCCAGTCCTGGACGCTGGAAATGTTGGGTACACCGTAGTGGGTGCCATCCCAGCCATCAAAGCCGTCCATGCGAAAGATCCAGAAGCCCGTGGTCATGTCGGACACCCCAATGAGGCCATCTTCATTGCGCACATCCACGCCGAAGGCACCGTTGATGACCGAGATCCACTCGTGGGTGGGCGGCCCAATGTACGTGTCGTAGTAGCCCACGGTGGTCGGATTGTGCGGATCCTCCAGGCTGAATATCTGTAGCCCGTCCAAGTAGCCCGACACAAACACATACGGCCAGCGGACCTCATGGTTATGAACCAGGTTCTTCCAGTCGGCAGTCCAGGCAGAGATGGGCTTGCGAATGACGGTGTGCTCGCCCTTGAGTGCAGGCTCCAAGTCAAAGATGCGAAGCGGAGCATATTGATATTCAGCCTCGGCCACGACGTACCGCCCATCAGGGCTGGGTGTAAAGGTGTGGCCCCAATCCACGCCTGAGATGCCCACCAGCGAAATCTTCAGCTCTGGATTTTCCAGATCCGTGATGTCATAGACATAATAGCCGCCGGTTCCACCTCCGTAGAAGCGATCTTCGCCCGTATCAGGGTGCCGCGCAGCATAAAGGTCGTGATAGGATGTGGTGCGCGAAGAACGGCCAGATACCGCCGGAACCGGCACCTCTCCTACCAGTGCGCCGTCTACGTTGCCGGAGATGACCTCGACAAGGTCGTAGAGGTGGGCCTTGCCCGTGCGTACGGTGGCCATCAGCAGCGGCCGGCCGCTGGAATGCTTGTAGATAAAGATGTTATGGAATCCGCCCGGGTACTCCGGGAGGTGGATGCGAGTTACCTCCTTCACGGCGTCGGGATCGGGCAGGCCGGTAACGTCGAATACAACAGCACCAAGGTCGCTGTTAGGCCCTTGTGCGAATTCAAACGACTGTACCACATAATAGCGGTCCAGCCACTTGAAGTACTTCACGTCCATACCGCCGCGGTTCATGTGCAGGTCCTGATTCTCCAGGCGCCACCGCAAGAGCACTTGGGGCGCCGCGGGGTTGCTGAGGTCAATGATGTCCATGCCCTTCGGTCCCTCTTCGAGTATCGAAGCCCGACCTACGTAGGCGTACGGGCGGTGCAGCTCCTGCTCCAGCTCCATGTCAGTGACGGTCATCCTACCGCCCAGCGGCACATGGCCGACCACGGTGATGTTTTCTGATCCAGGGTTTTCAGGCGTCCACTGAGCCTGTACGTGTGGCACCAGAAGCAGCGCCAAGATGGTGGTGAACGTACGCATGGATTTTTGGCTTTGTTCAGCTAGGCCAAAGATACACGCTCCAGCACTCAGCTGTACGGGTAACGCCGGGTCAGTCGAGCCGGTGGAGCTCCCAGCCTGTAAAGGACCCACAAGGTGGCATTCAATAGCTGTTGCCGGAGGATGCCGTTTTGAAGTAGTCTTCTGGACGCGGTGGTGACGACCGGTCTCAGGAACCGGAAGCTACCGCGGCGGTGCAGCTGCCGCACCAGGTGCAGATCTTCGAAGATCGGGATGTCGGCGAATCCGCCAACCTCCCTCATCGTGCTGGCGCGCACAAAGACCGAACGGTCACCAAAGCAGAGCGAGGGCAGATTGCGGTTTGCGCACCATGCAAAGAGTCTGAGCAGCCAATGGTTGCGATCAAAGCGCATTCTGAACGTGCCCGACTCCACCGCCCGGTTAGTCAGCACGCGCCGAATCTGCACCAGGGCATCCTTGGGCAGCAGCGTATCTGAATGCACAAACAGTAGCACGTCACCCGATGCTGCCCGCCATCCCGCGTTCATCTGCGATGCGCGCCCGCGCGGCGCTTCGAGGACGGTGGCATGCACGGCGGCACGTGCCAGTGTGTCGTCCGACGAGCGACCATCCACAACCAGGATCTCCAGCGGTCCCGGTTGGCACGCGATGGAAGCCAGCGTCGCGCCAATGCTGGCCGACTCGTTGTAGACTGGAATAACGACGGAGACCTTCACCTGCGCGTTGGATGCCCATGCGTCAAGTCCGGTCCGTCAGCGCGGCTACGCCAGGCAATGTCTTGCCTTCCAGAAAGTCCAGCATAGCCCCGCCGCCGGTGCATACGTGCGTCACCTGATCGGCCAGTCCCGCCTGCGTGATGGCGGCGACGGAGTCGCCACCGCCGACCACGGTCGTTGCGCCGCGCCGGGTCGCATCTGCGAGCGTACGCGCCATGGCATTGGTGCCGTGCGCAAATGCGTCAACCTCAAAAACACCCATCGGGCCGTTCCATATTACAGTCCGGGCTTCAAGGATCGCTTTGCGGTAAGCGGTAATGGTGTCGGGACCAATGTCAAGACCCGCCTGGCCATCAGGAATATCGCCGGTGTACAACGCCCGGCCTTGGATGTCGCTGATTCCTGTGCTGGTAATGTGGTCCACCGGCAACCGAAGTTTGCCGCGGGCTGCGCGGTAGATGCCCAAGGCGTTTTCTAAGCGGTCGTGTTCCACCAATGAGCGACCCGTAGCACGTCCCAGCGCCTTCAGGAACGTATAGCTCATGGCGCCGCCGACCAGGATGGTGTCTACAATGCCCGCCAGATTAGTCAATACGCCGATCTTGTCTGACACTTTCGCACCGCCGACCAGGGCTGCCACCGGACGCAATGGCGACTCTGTGATGCGTCTCAGCTGCGAAAGCTCATGGTCCAGGAGGTAGCCAGCGGCGGCCTGTGGCACACGTGACGCAACCCCCACATTCGAAGCATGGGCGCGGTGCGCCGTGCCGAAAGCATCATTAACAAACATATCGCCCAGTGCAGCCAAAGACGCTGCAAAGTCCGCGTGATTGGCCGTCTCGCCCCGATGAAACCGCGTGTTTTCGAGCAGCAGCACACCGCCCGCGGCAAGGGCGTCCACGGCACGCACTGCGGAAGGTCCTACCGTGGCACGCACAAAGCAGACGGGTGCGCCTAACTGCGCCTGCAGATAGTTGGCGACGGGCGCAAGGCTGAGGTCGGCTCTGACAGCGCCTTTGGGGCGTCCCAGATGGCTCAGGAGGATAGCCTTGCCGCCCGCGCGTTGGATCGCACGTATTGTGGGCAATGCCGCGCGCACGCGCGTGCCGTCCGCAACCGATCTTGTGCCATCAGCATGCTGACGGAGCGGCACGTTGAAGTCCACACGCACCAGGACCCGCTTGCCGTCGAGCGACAATTCATCCAAACGGAGCTTCTGCATCCGACGCTCCAATCCGCTGCGCGCCTACGCGCTGAGAGACATGAGCTTGGCCGCTATTTCCACGGTCCGGTTCGCGTAGCCCCATTCGTTGTCATACCAGCCCAGGACCTTGACCGTCGTGCCGCTTACCATCGTGGCAAGGCTGTCGAATATTACTGAGTGCGGGTTGTGGATAATATCCACGGAGACCAGCGGATCTTCCGAGTACTCCACAATGCCTGCTAGCGAGTTTTCGGAAGCTGTCTTGAAGGCTGCATTCACGCGGTCGCGCGTTGTGGGTCGGCTGACTTCAGCAGTCAGGTCGGTAAGCGAGCCATCGGGGATCGGTACGCGCAGCGCCATGCCATCCAACCGCCCCTGGAGGTGCGGAAGAACAAGGCCTACGGCTTTCGCCGCGCCGGTCGAGGTCGGCACGATCGAATAGGCTGCAGCGCGCGCGCGGCGCAAGTCGCGGTGCGGTGCATCTTGGATGCGCTGGTCGCTGGTATAGGCATGCACGGTGGTCATGAGGCCGCTTTCCAAGCCGAAAGCGTTATCGAGCACCTTGACCATAGGGGCCAGACAATTGGTTGTGCAGCTCGCATTGGAGATAATTTCTTCCGAGCCGGTCAGCACATGGTCGTTGACGCCCAGAACCACCGTAGCATCCACTGTATCCTTGGCAGGAGCGGAGATGATGACCTTCTTTGCACCGGCGTCCAGATGATTTTTTGCAGCAGCACGAGAGCGAAAAAAGCCGGTGGACTCCACAACGACATCTACGTCCAGGTCTCTCCAGGGCAGATTAGCGGGGTTCCGCTCTGACAAAACGGGGAAGCGCAGCGAACCATCCAGCACAAGGTGCCCGTCTCGGGCTTCGACCGTGCCCGTATAGGTGCCATGCACAGAATCGCGCTTGAACAGGTGCGCTAGCGTTGCTGCATCGGTTAGGTCATTGATCGCGGCAATTTCGAACTTGTCGGGGTGTCGCTCCAGAATGGCGCGAAGCACAAGGCGGCCAATGCGGCCAAAACCATTGATTGCGAGTCTGATAGCCATGAACAAGTTATTGAATGCGGTATACTGAAACGCCTTCGGTTGCGCGCTGATCCATGGCTTATCCATGAAGCCAAGGAGCATGCACGATAATGACCGCGCTTCCAGCAACATGAGGGAAACGATCCGCGCCTAAGCTGTTTAATGTGCTGCGCAAGCGTAAGGCACCTGAATCACGGCAATGATGTGTACAGTTCATGGCAACCTATAAGGCACCCAAGACGATCTCTAAGCGGAGCGAGCTCCGCAAGGATGCAGCTACGACCGCCTTCGTGCGTGTCCAGGATGTGTTCAGCAAGTACAAGCGATATCTGACGTATTCGGGTATCGGCGTGCTGGTGTTGGGCGTCGGCATCGTGAGCTATCTGTTTATTCAGGGTACGCGCAACGACCAGGCCGTAGAGCATCTGGGCGGCATAAGCTTCTACTACGAACAAGGCGAATATCGCACAGCGCTGGACGGGTCTGGCGAAAGCCTGGGCTTTATCGACATCATTGACCAGTATGGCAGCACGACCGCGGGCAATGCGGCGCGCTTTTATGCGGCAGATGCGGCCTTTCGCTTAGGCGAATATGATCAGGCGATGGTCTGGTTTGAGGACTACAAGGGCAACGGCGACATGCTGGAGGCCAGTGCACTGGAAGGGCAGGCCGCCATCCACGAGATGCGCGAATCTTATGAAGATGCCGGCGTGCTATATGAGCGCGCCGCCAGCGTCCATGAGCATGCACTCCGATCTCCAGAGTATCTAAAGAAGGCCGCACGGGCCTATGCCAAGGGCGACGAGTACGCCAAGGCGGAAGCCGCGCTGCTGCGCATTGTCGAAGACTACCCTGACTCGGATGCGGCAGTGGACCTGGACTTTCACTTGGGTTTTGTGCGCGCCAGAATGAAGTAGGATGTGTCCAAACAAGGCTACGCACACGGTGCTCGTCGTAGACGACGAGGCCAGTATTCGGCGCGCCCTGCGTGAGATTCTGGAGTACGAAGGTCTGGCGGTGGACGAAGCCAAGGATGGCGTGGAGGCCATCGCCAAGGTGCGGGCCAGGTCCTACGATGTCGCGCTGCTTGACATCAAGATGCCCCGCAAGGATGGGCTGGAAGCGCTCGCCGAGTTGGCGGAGCATTATCCAGAGCTGCCGGTGGTCATGATCAGCGGGCATGCGGACATCAAGACCGCGGTCGAGGCTACGCATGCGGGAGCGTTTCACTTCATAGAAAAGCCGCTGGATCTGCACCAGCTCCTGGTGACGATCCGGTCCGCGCTGGAGCGGGGGCGACTGGTGCTGGAAAACCGCCGCATGCGCCAGACCATCAGCGAGCGGCACGCAAACGAACTAACGCCCATTCTGGGCCAAAGTCCTGCCATTGATCGCATCAAGACGATCATCGAGCGTGTGGCACCTACGGAGGCGCGCGTCTTGATCACGGGGGAGGCAGGAACGGGGAAGGAACTGGTCGCCCAGTGGATCCATCACCTGAGTCCACGCTGCAAGGGTCCGTTGGTGGCCGTCAACTGTGCGGCCATCCCTGCTGAGCTCATCGAAAGCGAGCTGTTCGGGCACGAAAAGGGTTCATTTACCGGCGCAATAAAGCAGCGCATAGGCAAGTTTGAGCAGGCACACAAAGGAACGCTTTTTCTGGATGAAGTCGGCGACATGAGCCTGTCCGCCCAAGCCAAAGTGCTGCGGGCTCTGCAGGAGAACACCATCACGCGCGTTGGCGGCGACCGGTCCATACAGGTGGATGTGCGTGTGGTTGCGGCGACCAACAAGGAACTGCGCCAGTGTATCGAGGAGGGGAACTTTCGCGAGGACCTCTATCATCGGCTTAGCGTCATTTTGGCGCACTTGCCCCCGGTCCGAGAGCGCAGGGGCGATCTGCCCGTGCTGCTTGATCACTTTCTTGCGCGCCTGGCCCGGCGCAGCGGCATGCAGCCGAAATCGGTGGCGCCGGACGCGATGAACCGGCTGGCCAGTCTGCCGTGGCGGGGGAACGTACGGGAGATCCTCAACGTGGCCGAACGGCTGCTCATCTTGGGGCACCCGACGGAAATCACGCTGAGCGACATTGAACGGTATGTGCATGCAGGGGCGCGCGCGCGCGACACACTGGAGGGTCTGGTGCACCAATATGAAGACTTGGGCGCATTCAGGGATATGGCAGAAAAGCTGTTTTTGACGCGGAAGCTGCACGAAAACGATTGGAACATCAGTCGGACGGCTGTCCGCATTGGCGTACAACGTTCAAATCTCTATACCAGAATTCGTCGATTGGGAATCGAACGCGACCATGCATCGTAAGCTTGCGCGGCATACGCGCTACACAACCTGGAGGCTCTGTATACCCTGGGGGCTCTGTATACTCTTTGCCCTCATTGGCTGGCCAGCGAGCCACGCCGCACTGGCCCAGAGCCCAGCGCTGCGGATCTACCTGGACTGCGACGAGTGTGATGACGAGCACATCCGCACGGAAATCACATGGGTCGACTATGTACGGGACCCGGAACAGGCAGATGTGCATGTCTTCATCACCACCTACCGCACGGTGCTTAGCGGCGAGCAGTACGAATTCAGCTTCATCGGGCGGGAGGACTACAGCAGGATGCAGTTCACCTTTCAGCGAACGGTCGGTCAGGCCGCCACCAACGACGAGGAGCGGGAAGCGGTAAACGAGGCCATAAGGGTCGGCCTGGTACCATTTGTGACGCAGCTGGACCCGGAGGCTTTCACCGTTCATTACGACCATGTGGATACACGGACAGCCGAGCAGACGCTCGAACAAGATCCATGGCGTCATTGGCTCTTTACGCTGTATGGCGGGGACTTTGAGCTGGATCTGGAATCCAACCGGAAGGTGTTCGATTCCCGATGGGGCTTCTTCGCAGATCACCGCAGCGAGACGTGGAAGATTCGCTTCAGGCCCTACTTCAACTACGATCTCTTTGTGGTCGAGCGTGAGGGGCGCGAGGATATACGCAGCAGCATCTCGCGACACGGACTGGATTCGTTCGTGATCAGGAGCCTGGGGCCGCACTGGTCGGCAGCCGTCTTCGGCACTTACCTGACGCGCAATGACCGCAACCTGCGCCACCACGGAGTGCTCACGCCCGGGGTGGAGTACAGCTTTTTGCCATACGCCGAAGCCACACGGCGCGCGATCACGTTAACCTACATGCTGGGCTTAACCTATACCGATTACTTTGAGCGTACCATCTTCGATGTCACCGAGGAGTGGCTGCCGCGCCACGAAGCAGATTTTTCCATGGCGCTACGCAGACCCTGGGGAGACATCTTCTGCGGCGTAGAGCTGTCCCAATACCTCCATGACACCTCCGTCCTCAGCGCCGAGTTCGGTGGGTTCATATCCGTTCGGCTCTTTGAAGGATTCTCTCTAAGAGTTGAAGGAGAATATGAAATGATTCGCGATCAGCTCTCACTCCCCAAGGGAGATGCAACGCTTTCCGAGATTCTACTTCAACAGCGGGAGTTGGCGACAGATTATTCCTTCTCGTCATCCATTGCCGTTACGTACACGTTCGGCTCACGGCTTGCGAATGTGGTCAACACGCGTTTCTGATCGTGAGCACGCTACTGATCGCCGACGCCATCACGAAAAGCTATCCGACTGGGACGGGCGGGCGCCTCAATGTGCTGAAGGGCGCCTCGCTTACGGTTGAGCGCGGGGAGCTGGTGGCGATCGTCGGAGAGAGTGGTACAGGCAAGAGTACGCTGCTGCACATCCTGGGTGCACTCGACCGGCCGGACGCGGGCCGTGTGTATTACCACGGCAAAGAGATATTCGCCAAGCGGGATCGGGCCTTGGCGCGGTTTCGCAATGAGTCGATAGGATTCGTGTTTCAGTTTCATCACCTTCTGCCTGAATTCAGCGCGTTGGAAAACGTGGCCATGCCTGCGCTTATACAGGGCCGGCGCATGGCTTCTGCGCGGCACCGGGCCCGGGAACTTCTGGATCAGATGGGGCTGACGGATCGTGCAGCGCACCGGCCTGCGGAGCTCAGCGGCGGGGAGCAACAGCGCGTAGCGGTGGCGCGGGCGCTGATGAATGCACCCGACCTCATTCTGGCGGACGAGCCCACGGGCAACCTGGATGCCAGGACTGCGGCGCTGTTACACGACTCCATCCATGAGCTCAGTCGCCGGCATGACCAGACGTTTGTGATCGTGACGCACAATCAGGCGCTGGCCAGCGAATGTGATCGCGTGCTCCACCTTGAAGAGGGCCGGCTGGCCGGGCATGGATCCAGTCGCACGCAAGCATCGTAAACGGGAGTCCGTGCCCAATCCTTGAGGCCATGATGTTGCCCTTGCAGCAGATAGGGTTTGTGCAGGAGGATGTGGATCCTTCGCTGGACATCTATGCCGAAATAGACCGGCTGAAGCGCGAAAAGAATGCCGTGCTTCTGGCGCACTACTATCAGGAGCCGGAGATCCAGGATATTGCCGACTTCATTGGAGACTCGCTGGGGCTGTCGCGCCAGGCAGAAGCAACGGATGCGGACATCATCCTCTTTGCAGGCGTGCACTTCATGGCTGAGACGGCCAAGATTCTGAACCCTGCAAAAAAGGTCATCCTGCCGGACCTCAATGCAGGGTGTTCGCTTGCGGATTCTTGTCCGGCGGACGAATTTGCAACATTCAAGGCGCGACACCCGGACCATGTGGTGATCTCTTACATCAACTGCACGGCGGCCGTAAAGGCGCTAAGCGATATTATATGCACATCCACGAATGCGGAGCACCTGGTACGGCAGATTCCGGAGGATCAGCCCATCCTGTTTGCGCCTGATCGCAACTTGGGGCGCTGGCTCATTCGCGAGACGGGCCGCACCATGAAGGTCTGGGACGGGGCGTGTATCGTTCACGAGACGTTCAGCGAACGCAAGCTGGTCGGCCTGAAGATCCAGTATCCCCAGGCGCTGGTGCTGGCACACCCGGAATGTGAAGAGCCGATCTTGCGCCATGCCGATTTCATCGGCTCAACGAGTGCGATCCGCCGCCATGCGCGCAAAAACGAGGCGCGGCAGTTTATCGTAGCGACAGAAGAGGGCATCCTGCACCAGATGCGCAAGGATTGCCCGGGCAAGGAATTCATTCCAGCACCGCCAGAGAGCGGATGCAACTGCAGTCAGTGCCCACACATGCGATTGAACACGCTGGAAAAGGTGTACTTGTGCCTGAAGCACGAGCAGCCAGAGATCGTTCTTGACGAGGAACTGCGCATCCATGCCCTAGCGCCAATCGAGCGCATGATGGCGATGAGTACAGGCGTTTCGTAGCGCTTCAAAATTGACATAAAGCGCTGTACTTTTTGTAAGTGGTTACGCCTGATTCGCAATCGAATTACTGAATTGCTGAAGCTGAAGGGCTGATTTTGTGCAGGCTGCACTCCCATTCTGGGCGGCGGCTTCTAAGGGGCAGTGCTGCCTGTTGAGACTGTCCACAGCAATCTGGAGCAATCTGGAAAGCGAGGACCCGGTGTGATGCCAATCCGCTGCTATTGCCGATGAAGCGCTAATGGGGAGGGGGTAGGTCCAGGCACTTAGCTGCAGAGGGCGTCAGCGCGCCGCCTGCTACGCCTGGCGGCCACGGTATGTGCGCGGGCGAAGGATGGCCGTCCCTGGACATGTGTGATCAGCGGGGGCGGGCGCGCTGTGGCGGCACCTGCGTAGGACCAGCGTTGATATGGGCACAGCCAGCGTGTGCTTCAGAGCTGCATCCGTATGCCTGCAAAGGGCTCGAAGCGGCGCTGTACAATGTACCGGGGCGCACCCGTCTCGCCTATCCGCTCAAAACTGTATCGCGCCAGCGCGCTGACATACACGGGACCGTAGACGCGATAGTTTGCGCCAAACACTAATGCGCTCTGGTCGTCGAAGTCGTCAAAGACGCCTAGGAAGCCGGCAGTCCCGAGCTTGTCTATGCCCACCTCGAAGCGGATGCGGTTGCTGTTGCGCACAAAGAGGCGAAAGTGAAACTCGCTAAGCGTCTGATGGCCGAAATGGCGTCGATAGTAATACCGCAAGGAGAAGTTTGGAGGAAATTCCAGCTTGAATTCGGTGAGTAGGTCACTGGCACCACGGCTCTCTGCAAGCGTCAATCCAACAACTTTGCCGCCGGCAGACTCCAGCGTGCGCGCATGGAGGTTGTGCACCGCATACAATGCGCCTACATACCCTGGAATAAACTGTCGACTGTTGTAGAACGCACCGATGCGTAGCAGAAACGTCACCAGGTCCAGAAACTCCTCGGCGTGCAGGTTCGCGCCAAAGGCCAGCCCATCTCCGTAGTCCGTGTACCATGCGTAGCTGACGTAAGGCGAAAAATGCACGCCACCAGTGGCGAACAGCTCCAGCTGCAAGTCGACGCTATAGGCTTCAAGGGGAATCTCTTTGTTGCGATCTGCCACGTAACTGAACCCTATACGCGTGGAATGCGCCGGCATCGTGCTGGCAAAGTAGAAGGGATAAGCCGTCGCGCGGCCACCCATCACGCCGTTCATCCGGACATCTCCCGTAAAGCCCGCGACGGCAAAGGCGCGCCCTCCGTAGCTGAATTCACCACCAATGGTCCGTTCGTCCCACGCTGCAGCCGTGCCGTAGTAGTTGACCAGATGTCCAATGCCCAACCGCATGCCGTCCAGCAGGCCGGCGCGCAAGTGCAAAGGCCGGATGCGGGACGTATTGAGACGCACAAAATCCACCACCCGTAACAGATCATAGGCTTCGTCAACATCCGGTTCGTATCGACCCAGAGGTCCTACGCGCAAGGTGCCTTGGAGCCGCATGAGGGCGGGACGCGTAACCAGTTCGAGCCGCACGTTGGCTGCGGCCCGCCACTGCGCTCCGATGAGCGACAAGCCGCCCGAAGTAAGCACGACCTTATCTCGACGCCACCATTGTGGCTGCAGGTCTTCTCGCAGGTCGCCCTGCGAGCCAAAAGGTGCCGGTTGCGCCACCACGGGCGCCACACTGAGCAGAATCAGTGTCCAATGCGCGGCGCGCGAACCCCAATGCATCGGCGCACTCCGTGACTCGAAACACTTAGACATCATTCTCATTGGATTATCACATGAGGCTGCCGCTCTTTCCACTTGGGGCCGTGCTTTATCCATTGGAGCTGATGCCGCTGCATATCTTTGAAGCGCGGTATCGCACCATGGCGGCCCGGTGTCTTGATGACTGCATTCCCTTTGGCATACTCTGGATGGACGAAGGAAAGATGGCCTCCATCGGCTGCACTGCACGCATTCAACGCGTTCTGCAACGCTACAGCGACGGCCGATTGGACATCCTTGTCGAAGGAGAAAAGCGCTTTAAGGTTGCCCAGCTGTATGATAACCGTGCGTATCTGACTGGTGATGTCCACTACCTGGACGAGTCTGTTCCGGTTCCTGCGCAGCACAGCGTGAAGCGTGTGATCGCGCAGCATATGCGGCTCTTGGAGCTGGCTGGACGCAAGATAAGTCCTTCGGCCTACCGTCATACCAGCACCGTATCGTTTATCATTGGACGCAGCGCAGGCCTGTCACTGAAACAGAAGCAGGCGGTCTTGGAGATTCCCAGCGAGGCGCTGCGGATTCGCTACCTGATCGAGCATTTTGAGGCGCTCATTTCAAAGATTGAGACGACGCGGGCGCTGCGCAAGAAGATTCAGTCCAACGGTCACCTGGAGCGCGGCGACCTGTGATGCCTCGTGTGATGCCTCGTATTGGACCGTTTACGCTTTATGCCATTGAGGCGGGGCGCTTTCGTCTGGACGGGGGCTCCATGTTCGGCGTGGTGCCCAAGGCGTTGTGGTCGCGGCACGTTGCGGCGGACAGCCGCAACAGGATACAGATTCATGCCCGGTGCCTGCTCCTGGCAGGCGCGGGGCGCGTCATCTTGATCGATACTGGCGTGGGGCACAAGGAGAATGCATGGTTCAACGATACATTCGCTGTTGACTACGCGGACCATGACCTTGAACGAAGCCT
This sequence comes from Rhodothermales bacterium, assembly GCA_951812585.1. Taxonomy (GTDB): domain Bacteria; phylum Bacteroidota; class Rhodothermia; order Rhodothermales; family Bin80; genus JAAXGV01. The sequence goes on from OX638318.1 coordinate 3,027,571, forward strand.
CAAGCGGGCGGGCTTCGCGCCACATGATGTGACAGATGTCGTTTTGACCCATCTGCACTTTGATCATGCCGGAGGCAGTACAAGGCGCATCCAGGGGCGTACAACGCCGACGTTTCCCAACGCCACCTATCACCTGCAGGCGGGGCAGTGGGAAACAGCCATGAATCCCAGCGTGCGCGAGGCCGCATCATTTATTCAGCATAACTTCGTACCGCTCCAGGAGGCCGGGCAGCTTGTACTGGTGCAGGGGGCCCGGGAGCTCATGCCGGGCATCAGCGTCCTGGTAATGCACGGGCACACGTGTGCGCAGCAGCTCGTAAAAGTGAGCGGGCCCGAGGGCGTTCTGGTTTTCGTAGCCGACCTGTTGCCGTTCACGCACCACATGCGTGCTCCCTGGGTGATGGCTTACGACACGCAGCCGCTGTTGACAATAGCCGAAAAGGAGCGTTTCCTGCGCGAAGCAAGCGGGCAGGGCTACCACCTTTTCTTCGAGCACGATCCGGACACAGTGATCGCCAACGTGGTACAGACCACCCGGGGATATCAGGCTGCGGATATTCGTCCTCTCCACGAGCTCTTCTAGAAACCCTTGGCGCAAACCGCAGTAAAAAGGTTTGCACACAATCGCCACGCCTATACGCTCGGCTGCTACCGGACGCTAACACCTTCTTTCCGCGGATGCTCGGCATCTGCCCCTAATCGTCAGCCGCGTGCGATTTATTACGCTCTCCGCTCTCGCTGCCGCGTTTGCGCTTGCGGCCAACGCGCAGCAGGTCAGGTTTCGCCAGGTCGTACAGGAAGCGTCCCGGGCGGTCTATGAGCTCAACGCCGACTGGAGCAGTGCGCTAGGTGCCGAGGGGGCATCCCTGGATGCGGAAGCGCTGCGCCAACTGACGTACGGTGGACTGTTCGCGCGTACGGCAACCCTGCAGCTGCCCACGCTGGAACAACCGGCAGTCCGGGTGCTTGTGGCGGACTACGATGAGATGCAGGCGCGTGTGCAGCCGGATGTGATCCATCCGCTGGCGCCACTGCCTGCGGAAGTGGTCGGTATCGGCCTGCATCGCAAGGTGCCTGCGGCCACGGTGGTGCTGCGCACCATGACGCTGGATGGCTCCGTACTACGGCGCTATCGGAGGCTGCTGGTGGAGGTGTCATGGGTGGATGGCCCAGTGGCCCGGCCTGCCAGCGATAACCCGCACCTTAGCGTGACAGAGAGCGTCCTCTCCACAGGTACGGTATTCAAAATTCCAATCACGCGCGAAGGCATCTACCAGATAGACCGGGCCTTCCTGGATGCACTGCCGGGGCTGAGCGTCAGTCCAGGTAGCATCGACCCGCGCGAAGTCAAGGTGTACGGCAATGGAGGCGCACCGGTACCAGCGCTCAACAGTGATCCGAGGCCTGCGGACCTTGTGGAAGTCCAGGTCTTTGTACACGGCGGTGGCGACGGCTCGTTCGACAATGGTGATGCGGTATGGTTCTACGGGGCTGCCCCCCAGGGGTGGCATAGCGTTCACCTGCGCGACAGCCGAGGCGAGCTGCGCTTCGACAACGACGGCAACCCGATAGTAGAATGGCAGCACTACGTGCATCCGTTCTCCAACGAGAACTACTACTTCATCAAGATCGACGAACAGGAAAGTGCGGAGCTTGTTCAAGCTGCGTATCCCAATGTGGGTGGTGCCACTGCGTTGACGCAGATTGTTGGACGCCACTTTGTGGACTTTGATGAATTCATGTGGGCCCAAGGCGGGAAGTCCGGCCATACATGGGTAAGCAGTCGCATCGAAGGCACCGTTCTCGCGGTTTTTGATGACCAGGTGTTGCCCGGACTTTTGGCTGGCAAAGTGACCTACAACGCCAGGCCGGCGATCCGAAGCAATCCGCCGGCTACCGTGCTGTTCATTTCTGATGGCGTCACGGTCGGCACGGCAAACTTTGGCGCAACATCCGGCGATGCTACCGCGCCGATTGCGCGTACCGGCGTGGTAGCCTTTGATCAAGATGTGAGTGCCAATCAGCGTATATCCATGACCATGGAGCTGGAAAGCAATGCGGGGGGTCCGCAGGCGGCGCTAGATTGGATTCGCGCGTACTATCCCATGGCGACAGCCCGGGATGAAGTGCCCGTGCGATTGCATACGCCACTGATGACGGCAGGCACATTTACGATCACCCTGACGGGCTTCTCCAGTGAACCGTACGTTCTGGATGTCACCACGCCGGGAAGCTACGAGTGGCTCGGGATCGAACAGGCCGGCAGCGACTACCGCATACAGACAACGGCCAACGACATCCTGGTGCCGCGGGAGCTGATTGCCTTTGATGCGGGGCAGGTCACGTCCCTCGTTGCCGCAGACGTCTGTCCGGATGATCCCGGCTGCCGCGTGCCGCCCCAGAATCTGCACGGCATCACGACATATCCGGATTTTGTCATTATCACCCCCAGTGTGTTTGCGCCGCAGGCAGCGGAACTGGCCGACATGCGGCGCAGTGAAGGCATGATCGTGGAAGTCGTGGACATCCTGCAGATCTACAACGAGTTTTCGGGCGGACTTCAGGATCCGCGCGCGATCCGGGACTACCTGAAATTTCTTTATGATCGCGCACCCAGCGAATCAGAGCTGCTGCGGTATGTGCTCCTCTTTGGCGATGGCCATTACAACTACCGCGCAATCAATCCGGAAAAGAACATCCTGCCGAACTGGATTCTGCCTTTCGAGACCGAGGAGTCGTTTATTCCCGAGATTTCGTACACGACCGATGACTACTTCGGCCTGTTGGACGACAACGAGGGGCTGTGGCCATTTACGCGCACGAGCTTCTACGGTGCGAGCGACTACCTGAACGAGCGCGTTGACCTCGGTATCGGTCGCCTTACGGTGATCACGCAGCAAGAGGCGCAAGCGGTGATCGACAAGATCAAGCACTACGAAAGCCCGCAGACGTTTGGTCCTTGGCGCAAGCGCTACGTATTCCTGGCCGACGACGGCCCGACCGGTCCTTCAGGCACGCAGGACGATAAGGACCTGCATACCCAGAATACGGATGTTGTGGCGGAGGTAGTCGAGGAAGTCGCCCCCTATATTGACCAGAAGAAGATCTACGGCATCTCGTACCCGCGCGTGTTCAGGAACGGGTGGAGGATTCCAAGGGCACGCGAGGATGTGCTGACGGCCTTGGCGGATGGCGTCTTAATGTTCAACTTCAGCGGTCACGGCGGGGAGAACGGTCTGGCGCAGGAAGACCTCTTCAATGCAGCGGATGCGACTTCGCTGACCAACTACGACATGCTCCCCATCTTCGTCACGGCCACATGCTCGTTTGGCCGGTGGGACCAGTCCGATGCCCAAAGCGGGGCTGAGGAGCTGATGCTCAACAGCAGTGGCGGTGCCATCGCATTGCTGACAACCGTCCGCACGGTCTACACATCCGGCGATGCGACCAGCCTCAACGTCGGGCTCAATGTGGCACTGAACCAGGAACTCTTCCGGCGCGAGCCCGGCGGGCACATGCCACGCCTCGGAGACGCGCTTCGCCTGACCAAGAACACGCGGGTAGGCTACGAGGGTAACAACCGCAAATTCAACTTGCTGGGCGATCCCACCATGCGCGTGGGTGTTCCGGCGGCCCACGCCGTGGTCGAATCGGTCAATGGCGTGGACATAACCCAGGAAGCTACCGATCTAAAGGCGCTGGCACTGGTCACCATTGAAGGCCGCGTAGAGACGGCAGACCAGCAGTTTGATGCTTCCTTTGATGGGACTGTCAGTCTGACCATCTTTGATGCGGAACGCCGCGTGATCATCCCGCCTGACATACGGCGGCATATGCCGAAGCCGTACTATCGCGTGCGGGAGGACCTCATCTGGGCGGGGCGCACCAGAGCCCGGTCCGGACGCTTCAAGGCCACTTTTGTCGTACCCAAGGACATTTCACACAGCAACAAGCCCGGCCGCATCTCGGTCTACGCAGCCAGCGGTCAAGAACATGCACAAGGATTCACGGAAAACATCATCGTGGGCGGCACCGCCAGCGAGATCCCGGACGACAATGATGGCCCGGTAATCGAGCTGTACCTGGGCGATGAGACGTTCGCTTCGGGCGGCCTTACGGCCAGTAGACCCGAAGTGCTGGCAAAGCTGTTCGATGAGAGCGGCATCAATACTGTCGGCGCTGGGGTCGGACACGAGATGCTGCTGATCATAGACGAGAACGAAGCCGATGCTGTCAATGTCGGTGCGCTCTATGAGAGCGAGGAAGATTCGTACCAGCGTGGCACCGTAGAATACCGCTTCAATGAATCCCTCTTGCCCGGCGCGCATACGATCACCATGCGTGTGTGGGATGTGCTGAACAACTCCGCAACGAGCACACTGGAGTTTGTGGTCGCCGATGAGGCGCAGCTGCAGGTGCGTAATGTGCTGAACTACCCGAATCCCACCACGGGTCCGACACGCTTCGTCTTTGAGCATAACCAGCTGCCGGGCACGCTCGCGCGCGTGCAGGTCCGTATCTATTCGCTCAGCGGACGCCCCGTGCGGACGTTGGAAACAGAAGACGCACTGCCCGGCGGTGCCATGCAAATCATCTGGGACGGCACCGACGATGATTATGCCAGATTATCTCCAGGCGTGTATCTATACAGAGTGCGTGTGGAGGTTGATGCAGGGGACGGAGAGCGGCAGGTTTCGGAGGTCATTGAGAAGCTTGCCATCGTACGCTAACAATCAAAAAAAAACACGGAAATGCATTTTAGTTTTCGCAACCCTATGCGGGTCTCTGCCTTGACGCTGCTCTTGGCAGTCGGAACATGGTTTACGGCCCCAGCCCTGGCTCAGGTCGGTGGGACGGCCGTAGTGTTTCTGATGATCGAGCCGGACAGCCGCGCGGCCGGCATGGGCAACACGGGCGTGGCTATCGCCGACAACGCGAATGCCATATTCTGGAACCCCGCAGGCCTGGCCGATCAGCGCGGCATGGAGTTCGGCATCACGCATTCCAACTGGCTCCCCGAATTCAACGCGGACCTCTACTACGAGTACTTTGTTACCAAGCGCCATATCCGGGGTTTGGGGACGTTCGGCGGCCACCTGACCTACCTGTTTCTCGGGGAGCAGAACTATCGGGACGAACAGAACAACGACCTGGGCACATTTAAGTCGTACGATATCGCCGCCGGGCTTTCGTGGGGGTTCAAGGCTACCAATAAGCTTTCCGTAGGGACCGGCATACGCCTGATCTATTCCAGCCTAGCCAACGTCAAAGTAGGAGCCCAACAGACCAATCCGGGCGTTTCCGCTGGCATGGATGTCGGCATGCTGTACAAGCTGCCAGAGTTCTGGCTGGGCCCGACCGCCGTGCAGTACAACGTCGGCTTGAACCTGGCCAACATGGGGCCCAAGATTCAGTATTCGGACAGCGAGCAGGGCGATCCCATACCAACCTACCTGCGGTTTGGGCATGCGATGACCTTTCAGTTTGACGATTACAACAAAATCACGCTAGCCAACGACTTTTCGAAGATGCTGGTGCGGCAGCGCATGACAGAAACCTGCATAGATCCCGCGGATACCGAAACCTGTACGGTGGGATACTATACGGATCCCTTCTACCAGGCCATTTTTTCGGCCTGGACACCGATCTCAGTCAAAAGCGGTGCGGAGGACGACGAAGACCAGGTGCACGAGACGTTGTCCATTATTGACCAGCTGCTCATCGCTTCCGGCTTCGAATACTGGTACAAAAACCTGTTTGCTGCGCGCACTGGTTACTTTTACGAAAACCCATACAACGGAGACCGCCAGTTCTTGACCTTCGGCGCAGGCCTGCGTTACAACATCGTGGGCGTGGACTTCTCCTATATATATGCGCTGGAAGAGAATCATCCACTCGCCAACACGATGCGGTTCTCGCTGCTGTTGAAACTTGGCCGCTAAGGTGGCGCATGCATATGGGCATTAGAGCCCTGTGCATAGTACTGTTGGCGAGCGGTGCAGCGCAAAGCGTCCCTGGGCAGACGCACTATGATGTTATTGCGCTGCGGGTGGAGTTTCAGCCGGATACAACGCGCTACACCACCGGCGATGGCACCTTTGCAGGTCTGCACTGGGGCCTTGATCCCAAGGTGGATCCGTTGCCGCACGGCGCGCCCTACTTTGCGGCGCATCTTGCCTTTCTGGCAGACTATGTCGAGACCGTCTCCAGCGGGCATGCGACGTTGGCTGCCCATCTGGTGCCCCATGTTGTGCGCGTCGCGCACCAGATGGGAGCCTACAGTCCGGTTGGCCCAGAGGCGGACAGCGATGCGGAGCGCGTCAAGCTGGCACGCCTGGTCCAGGAGGCGTGGTCCCTAGCGGACACCAGCGGCTTCAGCTTCGCTGGTTTCACGCCTGAGCGCACTTTCTTCGTGCTCTTCCATGCGGGTATCGGTCGAGATGTGGAGCTGCTCGGCACAGTCTTGGAAAAGACGCCGCTGGACTTGCCATCGCTGTTCTTCAGCGAGGCTGCACTACAGCGGCTGGGCGTCACAGGACTCGCCTACGGCGCCCTGCCCATCACGCATACCGCGATCATCCCGCGTACGGAGTCGCGCCTGGGCTACAACAGCATCACGCAGGATTCGCTGCTTTTGGAGCTCTCCATCAACGGCTTGCTGGCGTCCAGCTTTCTGAGCTATCTGGGCGTGCCCGATCTCTTCAACACGGCTACCGGCGCTTCCGCTATCGGTGGCTTTGGCGTTATGGATCCGCAGGGCATCTTTGCCTATGCGGGGCTGTTTCCGCCGGCACCCACGGCGTGGACGCGGGCGCGCCTGGGCTGGCATACACCCGTGCAGCTGTCTGGACAGGGCCCCGTGGAAGTCACACTGTCTACGGGTGAAATCGCGCGGGCGGGCATATCCGCGGCAGAGTACTTTCTGATTGAAAACCGCCAGCGTGACCCGGAGGGGGACGGGCTGGTGCTGCGCGTGTGGCAGGATGGCCAGGTGGTAGAGCAGCATGTGGAAGCCATCACCGATGACTTCAACCGCTTCAGCGTGGATGGCTTTGTGGGCGGCGTCGTGGTGGGCGTGGACCACTATGACTTTGCGCTGCCGGGCTGGGATGCGGACGGCAACCAGTATCAGGGCGGCATGCTCATCTGGCATGTAGACGAGCAGGTGATCAAGACGGGCCAGATCAACGCCGATCCGCTTCGGCGCGGTGTGGCGCTCGAAGAAGCCGATGCGGCGCAAGACCTTGGCTTCGACAACACTGCCGGCGCGCCCTTCGACTTTTTCTTCGAGGGCAATCCTGTGCGCGCCGTTCTGCCGAGCGGCCGCGAAATCCGTTTCTACGAAAACCGTTTTGGACCTGCCACCACGCCATCGAGTGCTTCGAATGCCGGCGGCGAAAGTTTCATCGTGTTTGAGGACTTCTCTGCGCCAGGCCCCGAGATGCAATTCGTATACCGTATGGAGTCTGCGCACGGCATCAGCCTTGTTTCGGACATTGGCCTTGATGCCAGCATACCGCGCGGCAGCTCGGTTGGCGGCGGCAATGGATTCTCCTTTGTGTTCGAAAATAGCAGCACCCCGCGTGTGCATGTAGCGGCTGACGGGTCGGTGGCGACGGTACCATCACTGGTTCGCCCCCTGGCGGTGCAAAACACGCTCACAACTCTGGAAAGAGGCGCAACGGGCGCACTGGTACTGCGGACGTACGAAGTGCCTGGCCTGGCTGTGCGGCGCACCTACACGCTGCCAGCGGCGCTGGCCGGTTACCGCATTAGGGGTCCACTTGTGGGCGCACAAGATGGCGCGGTGCATGTGCTGCTGGATAGTGCTGTGGAATCTGTCGTAGTAGTTTTGCGGGACGATGGCGCGCAAGCGGTGCACCCCTTACCGCCGGGCGGGCAGTCGCTGGCGGTGTCGCCCGAAGGTGCGGTCCTGGTGACAGCGGCCACGTACGTGCGCATGATCACGGGCGAGGAACTCTGGACGTTTGACGAAGGTGGCCCCGCGGCCTATGCATCCAGTCGGGACGGCGTGTGGGGTGCCATGGTCCTGCCAGCGCGCAACCGTATCCGCATACTCGCCACCGGGCAGCGAACCTGGACCATTGATGTGGCCGCGTATGTCGGAGAGGTGCCGCTGGGCGAGTACGTCACGCTGGCTGATGTTGATGGCGACGATACGCCTGAGATCCTGTCCACCGCCGGGCCCTACCTGCTCGGCTTCACGCAGGGTGGTGCGATGGCACCGGGCTTTCCGCTGCAGATGGATGTACCGCTAAGTACGCCGCCCCTGGCAGTCAGGCGATCATCAGGTCAGGCGGTAATAATCGTCGGGGCGCGCAGCGGTGTTGTCTACGCGGTGGAGCAGGGGCGTCCGATTCCTGGGTTTCCCCTGACGGCGGGGGCGAACCTGTCGGCAGCCCCCCGCCTATCGGAGGGGCACCTTGAGGTAGCGACCGGCGCGGGGCTGCTTCGCACGTATGCCATTGGAGAGACCGGAGCTGTGCTCTGGGGAGAGCGGCACGCGGGCCCAGGCAATGCGGGGTTTGCTGCGCCTGTTGCGGGCGGCGAGCCGCCGAACGGCGAGCGGCTCCTGGTGGCAGGCGAATCTTACAACTGGCCCAATCCGATCCGCCGCGGCAACACCTTTGTGCGCCTGATGGCGACGGAAGACGCGACGGTGGAGCTCACAGTAGTGGATCTCGCCGGGACGGTGGTGCACGAAGCAGCCTTCGAGGTGCTTGGCGGCAGCCCCGCCGAATATCAGTGGCGTGCCACGGTCGCAAGCGGCCTGTACTATGCGCGCATACGAGCTACTGCCGCAGACGGACGCCAGGACACGCAACTGGTCAGGATGGCGGTGATACGATGAAGGTGGTGCGCATTGTTGTGATCGCGGCATTAGCCCTGGGCGTCCAATGCACCTGGGGTCAGGTATCGGTGTCCCTCATGGACTTTGCGCGGCCGGGCCTCGTGTGGCATGCCCTGGAAACGGAGCACTTCACGGTGCTGTATCACGAGGGCGGTTCGGGCGGCAGCAGCGCGCGCTCAGCGCACGAGGTCGCCCGCATTGCCGAAACGGTCTACGGCCCCATCACGGCGCTGTATGGCCACGAGCCCAGCGGCAAGGTCCACATCATTCTGAAGGATTACGAAGACTACTCCAATGGAGCTGCGTACTTCTACGACAACAAGATTGAGATCTGGGCTCCGGCCTTGGATTCGCCCCTGCGCGGCGACCATGCCTGGCTGGAGAATGTGGTAGCGCATGAGTTCACCCACATCGTGCAGGTGCAGGCGGCTATGAAGATGCCGCGGGCATTGCCTTTTGCCTACCTGCAGGTGTTGGATTATGAAAACATCAAGAGGCCCGATGTGCTCTACGGGTTTCCTGATGTGATTGTCAGCTATCCGATAGCAGGGCTGAGTAACCCAGCCTGGTTCGCAGAAGGCACGGCGCAGTATCAGCGTGCGTTCCTGTCTTATGATCGGTGGGATACGCACCGCGACATGATGCTGCGGACCCGGGTGCTGGCAGATGAGGCGCTATCGCTTGCAGAGATGGGCAGCTTCTACTCCAAGAGCAGCTTGATGCGAGAAGGGGTATACAACCATGGCTATGCCTTTACACGGTATCTGGCCCGCACGTATGGCGAAGGGATCCTTGCTGATCTCAGCCGGGCGTTGGCTGCCTGGCGCCACTGGAATATGGAGCGGGCGCTCAGCGAAGTCACGGGCCAAAGCGCTGATGCAGTCTACGCAGGCTGGATGGACGGCCTGGAGGCTGCCTACGCGAGCAGCACCCGCACGCTGCGCAGCGCCCTCGTCCAGGGCGAATTGGTGGAAGCACAGGGCCATGCGAACTACTACCCGGCGTTTTCGCCCGACGGCACGCAGTTAGCATACGTCTCCAGTGGCAACAGGCACTACGGTCAGACCAGCCTCCATGTGCGCGATTTGGAAAGCGGTGACCAGGCGATCCTCGACCTGGGCACGGTTTCCTTGTCCGACTATACCTGTGCATGGGGGCACAGGCTCCGCCAGAATGTGGGCGGGGCGGTAACGTGGCGGCCTGATGGCGAGGCGCTGGTGTATGCGCGCCGCCGAGCGACGCGCGCCGGCTACTTGTATAGCGACCTGTACGAGATGACGCTGGACACGAAAAAGGAAGTTCGCCTGACACATAATGCGCGGGCATCGCACCCCGCGTTTGGGCCCGACGGGCATCGCATCGCGTTCGTTGCGCAGGTGGATGGCAGCACGAATCTGCGCATCTTCGACAAAGCCTCGGGCGCTATTTCTTCAGTCACGTCATTTGACGATGGCACGCAGGTCAGCGATCCTGTATGGCACGGCGACTGGATCTATTTCGCACGCCGCGAGCCGGGTGCGCATGGGCGCGATGTGTGGCGTGCCAGGGCGGACGGCTCTGTCCTGGAAAGCGTGCTTTCCACGCCGGCAGATGAGCGCGCACCGGCATTCTCGGGGGACGTCTTGTACTACAGCAGCGATGCAACGGGCATCTACAACATCTATCGCCATGCGGGCGGTGCATCGGAGCAGCTGACACAAGTGCTGGGCGGCGCCTTCATGCCTGCGATACGGGCGGATGGGGCCATTGCCTATGCGCACTACCAGTGGGATGGCTACAAGATTGCGCTCTTGAGTCGACCCGCTCCGCTCCGGACATCCGTACAGTACCAAGTGCCGGAGATGCTGGGCAAGCCGATGGCGGAGCCGGACCACTCGCACCCCGTGGCAGCGGCCCTGATCGACACGACACGGCACTACCGGGCAGATTTCACGGAGTTCAGCTTTTTTCCGGTGCTGCGCCTGGATCAGTATGTGTCGCGGCGGGCCGACCATCTGGACCGCAGGCTACCGCAGCGCAGTGCCGCGCGTACGCTCTTTCGCAACACCAAGCTTGGCTTCTATACCTCGAGCCGTGAAATGCTGGAGGGGATGAGCTTGTTTGCCGGGCTTCTGGTGGGACCTGCGTCACAGCCCGTCACCTCTTTCGGCGATGCCATCTCGCCATCCAACCTACTTTCGCTGGAGCGTGATGCCTTTCTGCTCTTTGACTACAAGCGCGGCCTGAATCTGGTGCCGACGCGCTGGTCTCCGCAGTTCTCGGTGGAACTGTACAACATCCGCCGACGCGTAGAGAACGGGCTCTCGATAGAGGAATTTCCGTGTACGGCATGCTTTCCAGACACGACCCTGGTGGACCTCACGTACGCGCTCTGGGAGGGCAGTCTTTATGCCCGAAGCAAGGTGACGCGCAACGTAGTCATAGAGGCGGGGTATCGCTACAGCCCCTATCGCGTCACGACGGATCAGTTCTTCTCGCGCGAGCTGCTTACCTCCATTCCCAAGTCGGCGTCGCGTTATTTCATTGGCCGTACGCGCCTTTTGAAGGTGTATTTTGAGGCCCTGACCCCGCATCGCGAGGCAGATGTGCTGCCTCTTGGGATTACGGTCGATCTTGCGTACGAGCACGAAGCCGGTCGCTTGCTTGACCGGTTTGACATCCGCAATGGGCTACTGGTCCCGGTATACCAGAAGGAGCGCTTCCATCGCCTCAGGGTGGACGCCACGGCGGCCGCGCGGCTGCCGGGACGCGTGCGGGGCGCAGCGCATGGGTTGGCTGTCCGCCTACGCGGGTCTGCGATTCTGGGAAAGAGCCTCGACAACTTCTACAACGACTATGTGGGCGGGCTCACGGCCGCGCGCGGGTATCCGTTTTATGCCCTTGGCGGCAGCAAGACGTTGTGGTTCCAGGCCGCGTACACCATGCCGATCCTGCCTGACATCGGGATGCAGGTGCTCTCAGTGTATCTTGACAAGGCGTTCCTGCGGGTGTACACCGATGGGGCTGCTGTATGGCCTGGGTCGGGCGCATTGCGCCGGGACGCTGGTTTGGAGCTGCGCCTGAAGCTCGGTTCCTACTATCTGCTTCCCACCGCGCTGTTCGCCAGCGCAACGTACGGACTAGATGCGTTTGATTATGAGCTGGACGAAGGTTTTGTCACGCCTACGGGGGCGCGCACCGTCCGCTACGGGAAGGAGTGGCAGTGGCACTTTGGCGTCTTGTTCGGGTTTGATCTATAGCATACTGCCGCCTCGTTGCCATGACAGGACTCGTTGTTGTTGCCGCCTGCATGATTGCCATCGGCATTGTCTTTCTGTGGCTTCTGCTGCATCGCAATGCTGGGCTCCGGCCCCGGGGCGGACTGGAATGGACGGGCACCATCATGTCGGGCCTCCTCATCGTGTGCGCAGGATTTCTTATGGCGCTGGCCTTGGCTGGCGAAGAGCAGGAAGATACGGCCCGGCGTGGTGTTGGCCGGCCTGCGAGCGACATCGCCTTCAAGCTGCTTTCCAACGATGCGCCGCAGCGGCTGTCGGACTACAGCGGCCAGGTCGTGCTGCTCAACTTCTGGGCCACCTGGTGCCAGCCCTGCATCACCGAGCTACCCGAGCTAGATAAGCTCCACGATGATTATGCGGAGCGGGGCCTGGCTGTTGTTACGCTTTCCGATGAACCACGGGACGTGTTGGATATGTTCGAAGATCTGTGGCCCAAGCAGACAGTCTCGGGGTATGTTGCGCTGGATGCGGTGCCCGAGCCGTACTACAGCGAGCTCGTCCTGGGTCGGCCCATCTCGTATGTGATTGACCGCGAAGGCGTCGTGCGCGAGTTCATTGTGGGAGCAGGCAATTACGACATGTTTGAGCGCTTCATCCGCCCCTATATCTGATGATGGTTCGCCGAGTGCTGCTTTTTGCTAGGTGGGTGCTGCCCTGTGCTGTCCTTATCCTGAAGACACCCGTGGCCACAGCGCAGGTGCGCCCTGCATCACCGCCGGCTGCGTATGCGCCAGCGGCGCTGCGAGCGGCGTTGGCCTTTGGACCAGTATCAGGCCCGATGTACAAGGGCCAGGCGGCACGGAGCGTGCCCCTTGCCTTCGGGCTGTCCGCACTCGTGCCAGGAGCAGGACAGGTCTATAACAGGGAATGGGTCAAGGCTGCGGCTGCCGTTGCGATCGAGCTGGGCGTGCTCTGGGGATGGTCCTCCTGGCGTGAGAAGGGTGCGGAGGGTCGCGACGCGTACCAGGCTATGGCCCACATGCACTGGAGCCCGGTGCGATATTCGCTGTGGCTGAATGACTACACCGTCTACTTGAACACCTTGCCGGGCGGGCCGCCCGTTGACGCGGAGCCGATCGCGATCGACCCTGCGCTGTTCAGTCTGGACTTCTCGCAACCGGGTGGTTGGAGCACGGTGCAGCAGTTAGCCGTGCGGCGCTTGATTCTGGACATACGCGCGCTGGAAACACGCGTATACCACCCGCAGACTGGCGCGCGCTTTTCGCACCAGCTTCCCTTCTTTGCCGAGCAGCAGTACTACGAGCTCATAGGCAAGTACTTCCAGTTCGCTCCCGGATGGGATGACTACTATGCGCTGACCAGGGATGGACGGGCCACCTGGATTGATGCGGATGGCAATTTCATTGACTCTATTGATCCGGAGGCGACGGCTGCGGACGGCACCAAGGCGTTTGCATCTGATCGCTTCTTCCACTATGCAGCGCGTCATGGCGAGGCCAACGACTACTTCCGGCGTGCATCCCGGGTCACGATACTGCTGTTTGCCAACCATCTCCTGACTGCTGTGGAAGCTGCGATCTCAGCCAAGCTCCAAAATGATCGGCTGCGTGTGCGCGTCGGCCAGCATCAAGCAGAGCCGGCGCTGGTGCTGCAGCTCAGCTTCTAGTCGGCATGTCCCGTGCCAACGGGGCGGACACGCGCATGCCTGCCCTTGCGGCGCGTGATCCAGGCAGCGCAGCTTTAAAGCGGCATACCCCGATCCCAGGGGGCCAAGCCCCTGACGGATGCCCACATTGGGAGCTCCGTAGTATATTGCGGCCGAACAAATTCTTATCGAGTCTATGAAGTGGCACAAGAAGCTCCACAACCAGATCATCCTCGGCCTCGTCTTGGGTCTCGTCTACGGGGTCGTGTCGGCAAGTTTCGGTTGGGGCCAGTTCACCAGCAACTGGATCGCGCCGTTTGGTGCGATTTTTCTGCGGGCGCTCTTTCTGATTGCCGTGCCACTGGTCTTGGCATCGATCATCACGGGCGTAGCGTCGCTGTCTGATACGCACAAGCTGTCGCGAATCGGCGGCAAGACGATCGGAATCTATATCGCGACCACCGTGGTGGCACTCATCATAGGGCTTGCGATTGTCAACCTGATGCGCCCCGGCGACGCCGTGCCCGCTGAAGTGCAGGAGCAGTTGACTGCAGAATACAGTGCAATGGCAGAAGAGCGTGCCGAATTCGCTACGGACGCCATGGGGGAGCGCGGCCCGCTGCAGGCCATCGTAGACATGGTGCCGAACAATATCTTCGGTTCCGCTTCCAGCAATCGCAACATGCTGCAGGTAGTCTTTGTGGCCATACTCTTCGGTATTGCCCTGCTCATGCTGCCAGCGGAAAGGGCGCAGCCATTGCTCTCATTCTTTGAGAGCCTCAACGACATGGTGATCAAGATCGTGGAGATCATCATGAAGGTGGCACCGATCGGAGTCTTTGCGCTTTTGGCGGATACGTTTACGCAAGTGTCGCAGGACAACCTGGGAGGGCTGTGGCAGCTTATGGAAGCACTGGGCTTCTACATGGTGGCGGTGCTTCTGGGACTGGTCTTGCATGTGAGCATCACGTACACGACGATCCTCAAGTTCTTGACCCCGATGACGCTGAAGCGGTTCTTCCTGGGCATTGCGCCAGCGCAGCTCGTTGCGTTTTCAACATCGTCCAGCGGTGCCACCTTGCCCGTAACCATGGAGGTTGCGGAAAAGAACTTGGGCGTGTCGGAAGAGGTATCGTCGTTTGTGCTGCCGCTGGGAGCCACCATCAACATGGATGGCACGGCGCTTTACCAGGCTGTGGCGGCCGTGTTTATTGCGCAGACACTTGGCATAGCCTTGGGCCTGGGTGCACAGCTCGAGATCATTCTGCTGGCTGTTTTGGCGTCCATCGGCACCGCCGCCGTTCCGAGCGCTGGCATCATCATGCTGGTTATCATCCTTCAGTCCGTAGGCGTGCCTGCTGCGGGGATCGCGTTGATCCTAGGCGTGGACCGTATACTGGACATGTGCCGCACTGTCTGTAACATCACGGGTGATGCCACCGTCGCAACCCTGGTTGCCTCATCGGAGAATCAGTTGGACGTGGCACCGCAGCACACCACATAGCGAAGTACGCCCGAGAGGATTCGAACCTCTGACCTTCTGCTCCGGAGGCAGACGCTCTATCCGGCTGAGCTACGGGCGCATAGTGTCCCTGTATACAAATCCAGGCGCATCCTGATCCATGAGCACGGCGAGAAATGGTCTCTTGATTGATGGCCCGCTGGCCCGCTGGCATCCGCTCGCGGTAGCGTTTGGCGTTCTTCTGGCGGGGCTGGCGGCCTACATGGCCATCGGCGGTATTGCGCTGATCGCGCTCCTTGTGATGCAGGGGGCGTCGGCCATGGAGCTCTCCATACGGGGCCCGGAGCTGATGGCAGAGAGCACGACGCTGTTCTTTGCGGGCAATGCTGTCGGCCTTGCGCTGGGCTTGGGCGTGCTCGCAGTGCTCGTCGCGCGGCTGCAGTCTACTGATCCGTGGGGACTACTGCGGCTGCGTGTCCCCGAGCTAAGCGGCATGGGCCTGGCGCTTGTCGGATTGTTGGCGCTCATTCCGGTTCTCGGTTGGCTTGGAATGCTCAACGAGCGCCTGCCGGTGCCGGAGTTTATCCGAGCCATGGAAGAAGAGCAGCTGGTGCTGCTGGAGGCGGCGCTTGCTGGAGATGTCAACTTGGTTGTTACGCTGGTCCTGGTGGCCCTCACGCCCGCATTGTTTGAAGAGGTGTTCTTCCGGGGCCTGATCCAGCGCAACTTTGAGCGTGCATGGGGTGGTGCCGTGGGCATTGCCATGTCAGGCGTGGTCTTTGGGCTGTTTCATTTTCGGCTTACGCAGGCCCTGCCGCTGATCGTTTTGGGCGTTTACATGGCCTATCTGGCTTGGCGCACAGGCAGCCTGTGGGTTCCGGTCCTAGTGCATTTTATCAACAATGCGCTGGCGCTCATTGTGAGCGCGATGGCCAAGGAAGAGCTTGGCATGGACCTGGACACGCTTGCCTCGTCGGTGATGCCATGGTATGTTGCAGTGCTGGGCGCAGTCCTTTTTGTGGTGGTCATCGTGGTTTTGCAACGTAGGAATTAGGGCAGTGAAGTATCCAGGGTGGAGCGTCGTGTTTATTTCCGGCACCGATTACGAGTCGGAGCTAGTGCACAGCCGCCTGATGGATGCTGGCATCCCGGCTGTGTTGCTCAGCCAAAGGGATCATGCCTTTAACCTTTCGTGCGGTTATCTGGCGAAGGTGCGCGTGCTCGTTCCGGAGACCTACGCGGCGGAGGCGGCTGCCCTTATCCGGGAGCCACCCGTCACGGAAGAGGAGCTCGATGCGCTTGCACAGAAGGAAGGCTCGGCCGACTCGTGATCTCCGCAGTACTATGCGCTCCTTGCATGTCCGCGTCCAATGAGTTGGCATGAGTTGGCACATTCCTAACTGGCTCCGGCGTCTCCTGACCAGCTTGGTGGGGGCATTCGTGCTAGTGGCAGGTGCTTGGCAGGGCGGGTGGTATTTTGCGGTGCTGGTCGCGATTGCCGCCATGCTGGGGCAGTGGGAGTGGTACGGCCTCCTGCAGCGCGCGGGGATGCGGCCTTGGCGGCTTACAGGGCTGTGCATGGGGCTCCTTCTGGCGCTGCACCCGCTCGTGCCCGGCGGCGCCCGGCTTTCCATGCTGCCACTGGCCATCCTGCTGATGTGGATGCCGTTTTCCAGGCGCGACCACCCGGTGCATTCCTTCTGCGCGACAGTCTCGGGGGCACTGTACCCATCTCTTTTGTTGGCTTTCCTGCTGCACCTGCGACTCATGGAGCAGGGTTTCTCGCTGGTACTCACCGTATTCATACTGGTCTGGGTCAGCGATAGCTGTGCGTATGCAGTAGGCAGCCGGTGGGGTCAGCACAAGCTGGCACCGATCGTGTCTCCCAACAAGACATGGGAAGGCTATATAGCCGGGCTCTTGGGGCCATTGTTCGCCGGTGTGATGCTACACGTTGCGTTCGCCTCTCCGCTGGTGCTGATTGAGATACTGGCGTTGTCCTTGATTTGCGGTGTCGGGAGCGCTTCGGGCGACTTGGCAGCCAGCCGCTTCAAGCGCGCCGTGCAGCTAGATACAACAGGCTCTGTGCTGCCGGGTCACGGAGGCATCCTGGACCGCTTTGATGGCATGATGGTCGCGGCACCGCTGGCCTACTTCTTTGTCTGGGTCCTAGCCGCAGGGTAGGTGCGGCTAGGATTTGTACTGGAACGCACGGTCCTGGTCGGCGTATTCTTGTGGCGTAGGCTATGGGATTATTCTTGAACAAGCGGAAGGTAAAGCCGCGCGCTTTTTCGTACGAGCCGCGCTACTATGATCCGTCCCGTGGTGAAGAATTAAAGCGGCGGATTCGGATTCGGAGTCGTGCGCGGCGTCGGCGCAGTCCGCTGGGGTTGCTGTATCTGGCCGCGCTGCTGTTTTTTGCCTTCTATATCTATAACGCGTTAGGCGGCTAGCGCAGGCCTCATTGTCGCTGCGGCCAATGGTTAATGATCCAGGTGTGGGCTCTGCGCGCATCCACGTCATGCCCGTGGGGCTGGCCAACAAGATCGCGGCAGGGGAAGTGGTGGCACGCCCTGCGTCCGTGCTCAAGGAGCTCATGGAAAACGCGATCGACGCGGGAGCTCAGAGCATTGACGTTGAAATCAAGGAGGCGGGCAGCCGTCTGATTCTGGTCCGTGATGATGGCACGGGTATGAGCCCGGACGACGCCGTGCTGTGCTTTTCGCGGCATGCTACGAGCAAGCTTCGCTCCGTAGAGGAACTCGATCAGATCTGGACGCTGGGCTTTCGGGGAGAGGCACTGGCATCCATTGCGGCGGTCTCTCAGGTTACGCTCAAGACGCGCCGGAAGGCCGATCCTAAGGGGCACCTGGTTCGGATTCACGGCGGCAAGGTCAAAACTTCGGAGCCCTGCGCTGCTGCCATCGGGACCGTTGTGTATGTGCGCAATGTGTTTTACAACGTGCCGGCGCGGCGCGCATTTCTGAAGTCACCCGCCACAGAGCTTTCCCACCTGACGGATGTGTTTTTGGCGCAGGCGCTGGCGAACCCGCCGATGGCATTTTCTTTCATGCACGATGGCAAAGTGCTCCATCGGCTGGCCGCTTGTGCCGACGCTGATCAGGTGCCGGCGCTTCGCGCAAGGATCGGCCAGGTTTATGGTGCTCGCTATGGAGAGGGCTTGATCCAGGTCTTGGAGGAAACGGAGTACCTGTCAGCCTATGGGCTGGTCTGCCGCCCGGAAGCGGTGCGACGAAGCAGGCGCGAGCAGTTCCTTTACGTTAACAGCCGGTTTGTGCGCAGCGCTTCGCTGCAGCATGCAATCACCGCCTCGTATAAGGACATGATACCCCCCAACCGGTATCCATTCTATGCGCTTTTCTTGACATTGGACCCCAGGCATGTGGATGTGAACGTACATCCCGCCAAGACCGAGGTGCGTTTCGACAATGACCGCGGCGCCTATGCCTTTTTGCGGACTGTCGTGCGCAAGGCCTTGGGCACTTCAGCGCTGATTCCCCGGTTTGACCCTTCCGCGCTGGGCAAGCCGCAGCCCAGGGACGGCAGCATGGGGGACCGATCAGCTTTCGTGCGTACAGGATCGGAGCATGCCGGTCGTGGAGATGCCATGCCAGGGCAGCTAACCCGTGCGTTGTACGCACCCGCTGCAGCGGACCGCACCCATGTCGCCAAGGGAGACTTCAGCGTGCAGCTATGGCAGCTGCATGGCACATACATATGCACGCCACTGCGGACGGGGCTCATGGTCCTTGATCAGCGCGCGGCCCACGAACGCATCCTGTATGAGCGCGCACTACGCTCGATGGAAGGTACTGCGAAGGGTTCGCAGCAGACGCTCTTTCCTGAATCGGTAGAACTGGATGCACCGGACATGGCCCTCTTTGATGAGCTGCACCCGCTCCTGCAGTCACTGGGGTTTCATGTTGACCAGTACAGTGGCCGCACGCTGGTCGTGCGCGGCATCCCCGAGGGCTTTCGCGTAGGCACGGAGAAGTACTTCTTGCGTGATATCCTTGCAGCATTCAAAGACAACGCAGCACAGTCGCCAAGATGTCCGCGTGAAAACCTGGCGCGGAGCGTAGCGCGGAGCGGTGCCATCAAGGCGGGCACCACGATGGTGCCGGAGGAGATGCGCACGCTCATTGACGAGCTGTTCCAGTGCCGGGAGCCCTACACCGCGCCCAGTGGGCGACCCACCCTGATCAAGATCTCGAAGGAAGAGCTCAAACGTCGTTTCAGCAAGGTTCCTTCGTAGGAGCGGCGTGCATGTTGCTCGCAAGTCTCAAGGCATTCATCGCGCGCACTGCGCTTCTGTCTCCTGAGGCGCCTGTCTTGGCAGGGGCGAGCGGCGGCTTGGATTCTACCGTCCTCGTGGATGCCCTCCACCAGCTCGGGTACGCCGTGGTGGTGGCGCATGTCAACTTCGGGTTGCGCGGCGACGACGCTGCGGCGGATGAGTGTCAGGTCAGAGCGTTGGCATCAGCGCGCGATTTGCCCTGTCATGTTGCGCACCGCAGTGCAGTGGACTATGCGGAGCATTTCGGAGTGTCCATCCAGATGGCTGCGCGGGAATTGCGCTACAAGGAGTTCGCCGATCTAGCTGCGCGTCTGCAGCTGCCGTTTGTTGCGGTGGGGCATCACGCTGGCGACCAGGCCGAGACGGTGCTCTTCAACCTTGCACGCGGAAGTGGACCGGAGGGGCTGGCCGGCATGTCCCCGGCGCGTCCCCTAGGCGGGAGTGTACTGGTCCGCCCGCTATTGGGTCAGACGCGCGCGGCCATCCGCCGCTATGCTCAGGAGGTCGGCTTGTCCTGGCGGGAGGATGTCTCCAATAGCGATCCCAAGTACCGGCGCACCGGGCTGCGACATGTCGTGGTGCCCGCGCTCCAGGAGGCCGTCGGCTCGGGTGCCGTCACCAATATTGCGCACAGCGCAGCGCTGATGCGTGAGTATGTTGAGGCAACGTTTCGGCCTGCGCTCCGCGACATGTTTTGCCGCGCGGCGCAAGACAAGAAGTTGAGCCTCAAGGTCCTTGATCTGCTGCCTGCGGTTTGGCAACGCCGAGTAATTCTGGAGGCACTGCGCCGCTGGCTGCCCGGCGCACCGATCTCTATGGTGGCACAGACCATGCCGCTGCTTACGGCGCAGCCCGGACGACGCGTGGCATGTGGGGCCGGCGTTATATGGCGCGGGCGTGAGGCGATGGTATTTGACCCGGCACCCGCTTTTCGAACACCTTTGGCCATTGAAGTAGGTCCAGGCAAAAGTATAGAGGTTGACGGGAAGCGATTCTCGGTGACGCTATCGGACACGCGCCCCGAAGTGCTGGATGCAGATGGTCCGGCGGTAGCCTATGTGGATGGGGACCGACTGGTGTTTCCGCTGCTTGTTCGGTACTGGCGTTCGGGCGATCGCATGATGCCTTTAGGCATGACGCGCCGAAAGAAGGTAAGCGATGTGCTAACGGATGCAAAGGTATGCGTAGCGGCGCGTGCCAGCACGCTTGTTGTGTTGAGCGGTGACGAAATCGTGTGGGTTGTCGGCGTACGGCTGGCCGCCCCGTTCAGGGTGCGCCCGCAAACCCGCCGTTTCGCCCGGCTGGCACTCACATAGCATTACAGTGCAGCTATGCGCTGTGTAACCGCGCTGGGCATAGTGCAACGCCATTGGACAGGCATCCCATCCCACGGGAACGATTGCTTGGCAAGCGCTGTCCAGCATGCGCCGGGTTGTGCGCTACCCACAGGGTGCAGCACCAACCGCATTGATGCGCTACGCGCCTCGCTCGGGCCAGGACGCCTCTTATGGGTAAAGGGTAGGGCTAGCGTATGAAGCTCAGCCGGGAGATGTCCGCCATGGAGGAACGCCCCAGCGAACCACTCAACCTGCTGCTCTGGTCTGCGAATTTCGATGGTTCGGGACCGTCGATGCTATTGCAGTGCAGGCGGTCTGAAGTCGGCTGGCAGATCAAGGACGTGCGTGATGACCTGTGACTCGGCCAACACTACCTGTGGAGTACGGATACCCATGGCGCGCGGATTGAAGTCCGGGTCTTTTGATACGAGGAAGGGAAACTTCGCCTGACTTACACGGCGCAACAGCAGCGATTCGTACGCGCCCTGCTCAATGCCCAGCATGGGATCGGCATAGATGGCCACTATAGGATGATCTTGCAGATCAGTTTCGGCATGCTGCTCGGACCAGTAACGGAGCAGCTTCACCTGGTCGGCCGAGCAGCCCACACCCCCCAAGAGAATCACCACCGCCGAATCGGGAACCGTCAAGCCTTGCTCTGCAATCGGAGCGCGCGATTGTGCCTCGATCAGATCCGCTACCGAAAGCGTGTGTCCCACAATGGCTGAAGCGTTGTGTGCAGGGAGCGAAGAGACAACCCTCTGGGGTGCCGACTTCACGCTCACAAGCCAAGATCGCGTAGTGGCGAGTGCGGCCATAGCAAGCACAAACGGCACTGCAAACCACAAAATGAGGCGAATGCGGCTATTCATCTGTGTGCTCTGGCGGGATGAAGCGGTAGCGAACGATTACGGGGTTACCTACATCACCATTGGGCAACTGCTCATTTTCGCCGGCAGCATAAAAGTATCCATTGCCAGCTGCTCGAGGCGGTATGGGTGATATTGTGCTCCGGCCCGGAAAACGTCCTGTGTTACTGGCTATGCTCAACCCTAACGATGAAGTTGCTTCCGAACTGTCTATGTGCCAATTCTCATCCAGATAAGCGGTTACGACCATGCGCGTTGATTCATCCAGCGCAAAAATCGAAATGGTTAATGGATAGTCTCTCGACTGCATCGATCGTTCACTGACGTCTGCCTCCTTGGACAAATCGTCCGGTCGAATTTCAAAGAATTCTGGCTGGTATTGCGTAATGGAAGACCCGATACGGGCGGCAAGACCGTCCATGCTTTCAAGGTACACGTAATAGGGCCCGTCTGCAAAACAAGCGACCCCGGTGCCCCAAA
This sequence comes from Rhodothermales bacterium, assembly GCA_951812585.1. GTDB lineage: Bacteria > Bacteroidota > Rhodothermia > Rhodothermales > Bin80 > JAAXGV01. The sequence goes on from OX638318.1 coordinate 3,049,793, forward strand.
GTCCCCCTCTGACCTGGTTCAGGCGAACGAGACGTGGCGGCTCTATCTCCAGGTCGTCAATCGCCTCCAGTGCCGGGGAGTAGACGCCCATAGTTGCTTTACCCTCAACGTAGACTCTATGTACATAAATGGAACCCTGGTATTCACAAAACGCCCTGGAAAAGGAGTCCAACAGCCTAGTAGCTTCAACACAGTTGCCGTTTGCGTCAAATATGACCGTCGTGCCCCAAAATTCCATGGTCATTATGCCTCCGCTGCTAAGGAGGCGGGAACTCATTGGTATGAAATTCGCCTCGTCAGGCAAACAATCAGGCACTGAATAGGACCGCACATGGCCCCCGGACGGAGAAAAACGATGTATGCCACGCCCTACGTGATCGCTCACCAAGAACTCGCCCTGCGCGTTGACATCAAGGAAACCAACTGTTCCGATGATCACTGACGGGTCCAGGCGTACGGTGTCGGCGACTGTGAACAGTTCGTCGAAAGGCACCACCGGTGAGCGAATGATGTGGCTCTCCTGTTCTTCTGGCCTACATCCCGCAACAACGATGACAAGCAGGATGAGCAGCCTGCTCGCGGAAGCGAGTCTGTCTAAAACAGACAGTACGTGCCTATTCACAATACACGCAGGAACCACCCTCCTCAGCACCTACATTGCAGCATGACTGCCATGGAAAGCTGCCACACTCATAAATGCACCACAACATCTGATTACAAGGGGGAGGGCAATCCGGATTGTAGTAAAGAACGTGATGGTACTGAGGCGCCGAAGTAGCGGCTTCAACATGACTAGCGTCTGGCGCAAACAGAGCCTAAGCGAGGATAGCGCAGAGGACGCCAGCGAGTGCATTCAAGAGTCGATATTTCGTCGCAATACGGTTTGTTTTAGGATGAAGGACTTCCTTGGAGGGAATGATACAACATCGGGATAACCGAAGTCAAGCTTTTTCGGGGAGGGGGGGGGCTCGACGTTTATTTGAGAGTGGTGCGCCCAACTTAGTTGGTAGAAGGCGTTCGCAGTAGCGTGGAGGTGGTATTGCGATGACCTCGTTTGAAAAGAAAAGCAAGTCCATATGCTCCCTTCCCGTAAGGAAATATTGTTTTGGATGCTCCGCCCTCATACCATGCACTGAGTGCAGTCGGGGTTGGGCAGCAGTCACGCAGCATGGACGCGCCGCAGCCAGTGGCCCAAGGTTTGGTAGCCTGTGTGGAACGGGACAAGGTGCAGATGTCGCTCTTTGACGAGCAGGACCTGGCCCAAGTTTAACATTTGAGCCATCAATTCCGGGCAATTTTGGCGGTCGCACGAGGATATTTAGGGACGAACCCCCGCTAAGACCAAACTGAGACCTGTTATTGAGCGCTTTTTGCACTTTTTATCCCTACCGAGCCCCCACTTCTGAACATTTTACGACTCGATGCAGTAATGTAGTGCCCCAATCGTAGTTTCGTGGCTGTATACACCGAAACCAGTGGCTATATTGGCGACAGAGCCGTCCCAACCACGCCCCGTGCACTACTGTGTTTATACGCCGCGCTCTCACGCGAACCGGAGCGGACGGGACACGCTACTACACCTTCCGGCTGTGTCAGACCAAGCGGGAGAGAGACCGGGTGCGACAACGGACGCTACTGAACCTCGGCGCACATTTCAAGATCGAGAAGAAGCATTGACGATGTCTGTGCCAGCGTATTGAGGCGCTGCCATGGGCAGCATCATTGGGCGCTTGGCACAGCCGGGCAGTGAACGGGCCACCAAACGTTGGCTGGACCACAACAGTGGCTTGGACGCGTTCGTGGGCGGTTCCTATGAAGCGATGGGATCCATGCACCGCTATCGGGCAAGCGACCTGCTCGTGCGGCATCAGTCAGCCATAGAGCAGCACCTCTTTACGCAGGCGCTGGATCTGTTTGCTGCACGTCCAACGGTCACGCTCTTTGATCTGACCAACCCCTTTCTGGAGGGTACCGGGGCCAACATAGCCCAGGCAAAGCGTGGTCACTCGAAGGAGCGGCGCCGCGATTGTCCCTTATGGACCTAGGCCTTGGTCTTGGGCGGGAGCGGCTTTGTATGCAAGAGCACGGTCTTCGCAGGCAATGTGCGGGAGCACTGCACGTTAGAAGAGAGGCTGGCGGTACTGCAGGCGGGTCCGGGGGCGCTCGTGGTGATGGATCGGGGCATAGCGACCGAAGATCGTATACAATGGCTGCATGCGCAGCACTACCAGTACATCGTGGTGGCGCGGGAGCGCAGGCGAGTCTTTGATCCTGAGGCAGCACAAACACTGACGACGGCCGGCGGTGAGCGTCTATCCTTATACCGGCAGGAACAGAACGACCAGGTGCAGCTGTATTGCTACGCTGCATCCCGGGCTGCGAAGGAGCAAGCCATCGTGGCACGGCAGACCGCCGCGTTTGAGCAGACCCTGAAGAAACTGTCCGACGGGCACGGCAACGCGGGGCTTGCATCGAATTTCATGGACCTGGCGCACCGCAAAGCTTCGCGAGGGCGGCATTCTTGCGCTGGTCCTGCCCTTCACCTTTACGCAGGGCGCTTCGTGGGCCAACGCCCGTGCGCTAATCAAAAAGTACTATGACGATATCCTGCTGGTGAGTATCGCGTCGGATGGCGGTGATGACCGGGCTTTCTCGGCGGATACGGGAATGGCGGAGGTGCTGCTATTGGCAAAGCGCAAGGAGTCTGAAGACAAAGGTACAGGCGACATCGTGGTCGTCAATCTTTTGCGCAGGCCGAGGACCCAGGTGGAAGCTGTTGCTATGGCCCGCACCGTGAAACGGTGCCGGTTGAGCAAAAAGGACGCTGCGGGGGCCTTTCGGGTGACCGCGACACAAGAAGCCGGCAACTTTTTTCGTTCCGGCGGATGGGTCGGCGTTGGGGTGACGCGGGTCGCTTTGGCGATCTTCATGCAGTCGCTCGCGCAAGGCACCCTGCTGTTGCCGCGGATGCGAGATGCGGTGCCAATACCGGTATGCAGACTGGAGAAGCTGGGCCGTAGAGGGTACTTGTCTAGAGACATAAACGGAGTGGCGAGTAGCGGCCAGGCCAGGGGGCCGCTCGACATCGCGCCGCTTACTCCACCGCCGGAATACCCTGTATTATGGACGCATGAGGCTAAGCGCGAACGTGAGATGATCGTTCTGCCTGACGCGCAAGGCAGAAGCCGGGCGGGTTGTCGGAAGCGAGCTGCACAGCTTTGGCATAGTGGAACCTCCCGCCTGCACTTTACTGTTGAGTTTCAATTGAACTCGCAGCCGCTCGCCGCATGTCTGACAGAGAACCCAACACTCGGCGGCAGAGCCTGGCCGAACTTCCTCACCAGGAAAAGGTGGGAGATCCCAATCCTGCTATGGGCCAACACGACCTTGGGCGTGATGGCCTTCTGGTGGGCCGGGACGCGTCAACAGCTCGGGCGATCCGTGTTATCGCTTTCCCGTATGTCGGAACTCCTATCCATGGATGCGGCCAAGCTCACGGAGGGGCAGCTGTCCGCGAGTGAGAAGATCTTTGACGACTTTCGTGGACAGCAATGCTTGCCGGCCAATGAAGCGTACCGGGACGATGTCCGTAAGGCGTTGGATCGGGCCGTGCTGCTTGACCTTTTGGGACTGGACCGGGACATCCTGGACAGCCTTGCCGTCCTGCGTGACCAGTGGGTATGCAGAACCCAGTGTGCACGGAGGCAAATCTACCAGGCCGGGGGCCCTAGAATGGCCAGACGCACATCGGGTCGGCAAGAGAGCCGCTTTACCGTCGCCCCTGCGTGATGCGTGATGAAGTGTCGTGGGGGTACAGTGAATCCAATGGGAGCACAGGAGGCTTGGCTTTGTCCGCTGGAGCAATGGGGGAGCGCAGCTTCGGGCGCACTTGCCACCAGGAAGGCACCTCTGGGGTGCAACCCCCAGAGACAGTGTCGCTTGGCAGTGCCGCTGCACGTCGAATTCTACGCTACTGGCGGCAAAAGCCGCGTAAACCGTACCTTGGCCTTAGGATCGCCTTACCAAGTTTCGCCATGCTTAGGAATCGGCATAAGATGGAAGGTACAGTGACCGCCCGATGCACTGGGAAAGCAGCATAGCCATGCAGGGTGCACGACCCGTTGGTAATGGATGCAGGCGCGAAAGGCCGGTGCGCGTGCAGATCACGTGACAACTCCAGGAACGTGACTATGGGAGCAAAGCTGCGCCTGTTCAAAGATGCCGCAACCATCCAGGCGCGCGTGCGGGATCTCGGGTTGGCCGTGGCAGCGACACATCGCGATCGTAATCCCATAGTCATCGGACTCCTCAACGGTGGCTTTGTCTTTCTGGCGGACTTGGTACGCGCCATGGATATGCCGTGCGAAGTGGAATTCTGGCGTGTGGCTTCGTACGGAAGCGGAACCACAAGCTCAGGGGAGGTGGAGGAACCTTGGCCGCCCCTGGTGAATGTAGCGGGTCGGCATGTGGTTGTCGTGGAGGATATTGTGACGAGCGGGCGCACCATAAGGTATATTCGCGCTGAACTTGCGCGCCGCCAAGCAGCTTCGGTCACCATCGTCGCACTGCTGAAGACGATGTCTTGCACAGAGCCGCTGGACTACATAGGCTTTGTCTGTGGACCGCACTTTCTGGTCGGGTACGGACTGGACCTCGATGGCCAGTTGCGCAACCTTCCCGATCTGCACTACCTTGTAGCGTAGACCAGCCATACCACTGCCATGCGAATGCCTACAATGGCGAACATGAACCGCCGCCGATTTTTGCAGGTTACCGGCGCTGCAGCCGCCATGCTGCCTCTGCGGAGTGCTGCAGCCATCACAAAGCCGCGATCGGTAAAGATCGGAGCGATCTCCTACAGCTTTCGGCAGATCCCCGGAAGCGCAGAGGAGATTCTTGCCTACATGCAGGAGCTGGAGCTGCCAACGATAGAGCTGATGGGCACGCCAGCCGAAGCGTTTGCCGGTGCGCCTAAAGGACCTGCCATGGGCCGGAGATTCCGTGATATGAGCCCCGAAGAACGGCAACAGGCGGCAGATGCCCGCAGAGTACATCAGGAAAAAATGAAAGCCTGGCGCATGGGCGCTTCAATGGACCGCTTCACAGAGCTCGGCCAGATGTACCGTGCAGGTGGCGTAGATATCGATATACTCAAGCTGGGACAACCAGCATGGTCTGATGCTGAGATAGATTACGCGTTCAATGCGGCTCGGGCCGTGGGGGCGCGTGGCATCTCCTTCGAGATTTCCAATGAGGCCGGCGAGCGTATGGGGCCGTTCGCCGACAAGCATGGGCTGCTTACCTCCATGCACAACCATACGCAAGTGGCCAACGAGGACTTCAGCTGGGACATTCCGCTGTCGTTTTCGTCCAGAAACATGCTGAACCTGGACATCGGACATTACGTCGCAGGTCTCGGCACGTCCCCGGTGCCTGTCCTCCGGAAGTACCACGACCGTATCACGCACCTGCACATCAAAGACCGCCGAACGCCCGGGAACGGTCAGGCCAACATGCCCTTCGGTGAAGGAGATACGCCGATAGGGGAGGTGCTTCGGCTCTTGCGTGATGAAGGATATCCCATCACCGCCATGATAGAGCTGGAGTACCCGATTCCTGAAGGCTCGTCAGTGATGGAGGAGATGAAGAAGTGCGTAGCGTACTGCCGGAACGCCCTCGCCTAAGCGCTGTGTACGCGGCGCGTCGTACACGCCGCCTTGCACGTTCAACACTCGCACGTTCTACAGTGGCAAGTCCGCATCCTTCGGGTAGCAGACATAGGGCTTCTCCACAAAGTTCGTGAGCGCCTCGATAAAGGGAGCGTCCCCGAGTGCCATCATGTCACGCAGCACACCCTGCCGGTCAATGACGCGAATAACATCTTCGGACTTCCGGTAGGGCGCATGCTCCGCATAGCCTACGTTCAGGTATAGGGCCGCATCCTCCCACGCGCACTGCGGCGTAGAGAGGCCATCACCAAGCAGCCAATCAGCGACACGTTCCCGCCACATGTTTATCAAGGCCTCTGGTGGCATAGCGTCCAGAAAGGTGCAACGAAAGAGGTCGCGCCACATGAAGCGGCGAGACAAGTCCGCAAGAATCTTGTCCGTGCTGCCACACCATGCCTTAAAGCTGGCAAGGATATCCGTATCGTCAATGCAAAGAAATGCCTCCAGCACCGCAGCATTCTCCAGGTGTGCACGCGACCAGCGATGCGCCAGGAAGAAGCGAAGCGCCGGGGTGATGCCCGCTACGGCCTCCAGATTGCCCTCCGCAAAACAGCTGCGCGCACGCTGAAGTGTTGACCACAGCATCTGATCCCCTGCGACCACGGTCTTGTGCAGGTAAACCTGCCAGTACATCAGACGACGCGCATTCAGCATCTTCTCCACGGCGTAGACGCCCTTGCTTACCACGGCAATGTGCGAACCTGCTTGCCCCGCCACAGGGTGCACGCGCATGCTGTACAAGATGCGCTCTACGCCAATGCGGCCTTCAATGACACCCGTGAAGTGCGAATCGCGCCGGAGATAGTCCATCCGGTCCATGTCCAGCTGGCTCGCAATAAGCTCGTAGAAAAACGATCGCTCGTATTCGTTGTTGAACATCTTAAGCGCCAAGTCTACCGGTGGACCCAGCTCCGAAGCCAACGACTTTATCAGAGCACCGCTGATGTCTTCATGGGGCGTTTCAAGGATGAGCCTTTTTTCGCAGGAATGCGAAAACGGCGCATGGCCGATGTCGTGCAGCAGCACTGCAGCAAGGGCCGCGGCATGCTCTTCGTGCGAAATCGGCGTACCGTGTCGAGCCAGGATTTTTAGCGTATCCTGCATCAATGCCATGGCTCCTACCGCGTGCGTAAAGCGCGTATGCTCCGCGCCCGGAAAAGCCAGATATGCTACACCAATCTGGCGTATCCTCCGTAACCGCTGCACATGGCGCGTCTCCAGAATCGGCAGAATGGTCTCCCGCGGCACATCAACAAAACCGTGTACGGGATCAGACAAATAGATGCTACCCCGGGACGGCATAATGTCCCCACTCCAAATGCTGCTTTTCCATCTCTATGAGAATCCGCGCTTGTATCGCTGCTGAACCTGAATATACTCCTAAGGTCAGGTACGCTTTGCGCATGCTTCTGTTGCCACTGGGCATCGATGTGGACTGGACCAGTGCAGCAAAACTCCAGCGCGGAGACCTGTACTACGGTCCTCGCAATAGAGTACTCCCAAAAGGAGTGTTATCACTTCCTTTTTCAAGGTACGCACAATCTTATTTTGAAACAGCGGCACCGTACGACCTGCGACGCGTCCGCATGCGAACCTGGGAGAAGGAATCTTGGCCTGTGCTCTTTCCGGGCGATGCCCCAAAGGACGATGACCTGGTGGCCTCGGCCTTCTTCTGGCTTGCTGCGTGGCAGGAACATGTGGTGCGGCGCAGGGATGTGCACGCACGCTTCGTGCATGAAGACTCGCTGCAGTGTGCACTTGGCACGACCGGTCGGCCCGTGGTGGATGCGTACCGAACGCAGATCGCCTCAGCGCTTCGAATCCAAGGAATCACACCGCAGCCGCGCCGCTGGGGCGATGCGTCCTGGGCGCTTTGTCCGACCGTGGACGTTGACTACCTAACCAAGTGGCGAAAGGGGATGATTTACCGTGAAACCGTCGAGCACCTCGTGTGCAACTTGCACGGGCAATCCGCAGGGCCGCGCATTCGGCGGTTCGGGCAGTTCCTAAGGGATGCGCTGCGGCCAGGTGACGTATACCAGAAGGCGCTAGAGCGCATCCATACCGAGATCCGGCAACACGGCACGGGCACATTCTTCGTCAAGGCCGCCTCGCACGGCCCGAAAGATGTTCACTACGCGTTGCACCACCCATTCCTGGCCCGGTTTGCAGCGGCGCTCCGGTCGGATGGCTTTGAGATCGGCGTGCATCCAAGCTACCATGCACACACGCATATCGGATACATGGCAAGCGAGCGGCAGGCGGTGGCTGCGATGAGCGGACAGCATCCGCTAAGCGTGCGGCAGCATTACCTGCGGTATGAGGCCCCCATAACGCCGCGTATTCAGGAGCGCGTGGGCTTTGGGATCGACGCTACGCTGGGCTTTGCTGAAATCGAGGGCTTTCGCAACGGTACCTGTATGCCCTTTCTGCGGTACGACTGCGCGGCCAACGCCGTGGGCAGCGTGTGGCAAATGCCGCTGGCCATCATGGAGTCCGCGCTGTTCAATCGGCGCGGACTGAGCCTGGCTGCAGCCAGCGAGGCTACGCGTGGCATCCTTGCGGAGTGCGAGCGCTTTGGTGGTGTGGCGGTGCTTTTGTGGCATGGCGTGCTATGGGATGAGATGGATTATCCCGGATGGGGCGCGCACTTCCTGGAAACGTTGACGCACGCAGTGAAGCGACAGGCCACTGTGGCCTCCCTGAAGGACGCGCTGTCTGCCTGGCTGGGCCACCCCGCTGAGATTGTTGCGCAGGCAGCGAACGAATCTGCGGCGAACCGTTTGGCCGGTTAGTATTTTGGGGTAGTCGCCGACAAAAACCAACAGCAGTACGACGACGCGCTGGCATGGCATCTGCGAAACAGCAGCGGGGCCAGACCCCGCTGATGCGACAATACTACAAGATCAAGTCGCAACATCCGAACCAGTTGCTGCTGTTCAGGATGGGCGACTTCTATGAGACCTTCGCTGAGGATGCCTTGACGGCGAGCAGCGTCCTCGGCATCGTGCTCTCGAAGCGTGCCAACGGCCGGGCCAGCACGGTCCCGCTGGCGGGATTTCCCTATCACGCGCTGGACAATCATCTGCCCAAGCTGATTCAGGCGGGCTTGCGCGTGGCGATCTGCGAACAACTGGAAGACCCCCGGACCACCCGCACACTGGTCAAGCGGGGCGTGGTAGAAGTGGTGTCTCCAGGCGTTTCGCTGCACGACAACCTGCTGAGCCCGAAGCAGGTCAACTATCTGGCAGCAGTGCATTGGGCGCAGCATCGGCGAAGGCCTGACAATGTCGGCGTAGCATACGTAGATGTATCCACGGGGGAATTCATGGTCGCAGAAGCCGGCACTGAGCAGCTGGATGATCTTCTGCAATCCCTGTCACCCAGCGAAGTCCTGGTGGACAAGAGACAAAAGAATCGGCTGGAGGCCATGCGTTTCCAGAACTACGTAATCACGCCGCAGGAAGACTGGGTCTTCACGCACGATTACAGCTACGAGGTGCTGCTGCGCCACTTTGGCACGCACTCGCTCAAGGGCTTCGAGGTTGAATCGCTGCAGGACGGTCTGGTGGCCGCGGGCGTGGTGTTGCACTACCTGGGCGAAGCACAGCAGGGCCACCTTTCGCATATCAAGCGCATCGCTGCACGCGCCGATGCCGGGCATATGCGGCTGGATGCGCAGACCAAAGTCAACCTCTCATTGCTGTCGTCGCATCGGGAGGGACGGCAGGATGGCCCGCTGATCACGCTGCTGGATCAGACGCATACGGCGATGGGCGCGCGCCTCTTGCGTCGCTGGCTGGGCGCACCCCTGTGCGATATCCAAGCCATCCAGGTTCGCCACAACGCAACCGAAGCGCTCTTTCGAGATGCTCAGCTCCTTGCAGCGGTGCAAGAACGCCTTGAAGGTATCTGCGACATGGAACGGGTCGTGGCGCGTATCTGCACCGCACGGGCCACGCCGCGCGACCTGGCAGCGCTCCGCGACTCCTTGGAACGACTGCCGAGTATTAAAGAATTACTTGAGATGCAGGGGTCTGATACTCTGCAAGAAATTGGAAACGAACTGGATGTATGCAGTGACACTTTCAGTATCATCAAACAGGCCATAGTCGACAAGCCGCCCGCATCAGTGCGGGATGGCAATATCTTCCTAGATGGCTACCTGGACGAGCTGGATGCGCTGCGGGACATTGCACGCTCGGGCAAGGACTATGTGGCCCAGATGCAGCAGGCCGAGATTGAACGGACCGGCATCCCTTCACTGAAGGTCGGCTACAACAAGGTTTTCGGCTACTACCTCGAGGTCACCCACGTCCACCGCGAGAAAGTGCCGCCGCACTATATTCGCAAGCAGACTCTGGTCAACGCCGAGCGTTATGTCACGCCGGAGCTTAAGGAGTACGAAGAGAAGATTCTGACCGCAGAAGACAAGCTGATCGACTTGGAGCGGTCGCTCTTCGTCGAGCTGCGCACGCGGGTTGCGGAAGATGCCTCTACGTTGCAGCAGTCGGCAGGCATGCTAGCCATTCTGGATTGCTACTGTTCCTACGCGAGCATAGCCAGAGCGCACGATTATCGCCGTCCGGTTGTGGACGACTCGCTGCGGCTGTTCATCAAGGAGGGGCGACATCCTGTCGTCGAGCAATTGGTGGATCCATTTATTCCTAACACGGTGAATCTGGATGCGGAGCGAGACCAGATTCACGTGATCACTGGCCCCAACATGGCGGGTAAAAGCGTGGTACTCCGCCAGTCGGGGCTTATTGTGCTCTTGGCCCAGGCCGGCTCCTTTGTGCCAGCCGCGCATGCGCATATCGGTCTGGTGGACCGCATATTTACCAGAGTTGGTGCGTCTGACAACATCGTAGCGGGGGAGAGCACCTTCCTTGTGGAGATGAATGAAACGGCTAGCATTCTCAACAACGCCACGCGCCGGTCGCTCATCTTGCTGGACGAGGTGGGGCGTGGCACAAGCACTTTCGACGGCATGTCCATTGCGTGGTCGCTGGTGGAGCACTTGCACGAGAACGCACGCGTAGCGGCACGCACGCTGTTTGCTACACACTTCCATGAGCTCAACGAGCTCGCCGAGCGTTTTGAGCGTGTCCGCAACTTTCGCATCCAGGTGCAGGAGCACGATGGCAAGGTGGTGTTCCTGCGCACGCTGGAGCCTGGCAGTGCGGACCATTCGTACGGAATCGAGGTTGCACGCATGGCAGGTTTGCCCGCGTCCGTCCTTGATCGGGCCCGCCAGATACTGGCAAAGCTCGAGGCGCAGCCTATAGAGGTAGGCACCATGCGTGCGCCCGAATCTACTAATGAAGCGTCGGCAGCGGCCGTGCAGCTGTCTCTCTTTGCAATGGAGGAGGCGCATCCAGTCGTTGAACGTGTGCGAACGCTGGATTGCGAGAACATGACGCCGTTACAAGCGCTGATTACGTTGGCAGAGCTGAAGCAGCTGACAATGGAAACGTAAAGCCGCACGGCTCGGACATTCTGACGCAGCACGCCATACCGCTTCGCAGCATGAAGGGGCGCGTTACCAGAGACACACCGTTAACGGGCAGCTATGCGTATTCTCGTTGTAGGCAGCGGCGGTCGTGAGCACGCGCTGGGGTGGGCGCTCGCCCAGAGCGACACCGCGCTGTGCTTCGCGCCGGGCAATGCGGGCACCGCTGCGCTGGGACGCAACGTCGCCATCGGTGCCACGGACATTCCGGCTCTGGCGGCATTTGTGCGCCAGGAGTCCATGGACCTCACGGTCGTAGGACCCGAGATACCGCTGGTGGCGGGGATTGCCGACGCTTTTGCGGCCGCGCGGCTGCCCGTGATGGGTCCGACCGCCGCCGCATCGGAGATTGAAGGAAGCAAGGCGTTTGCCAAGAGCTTCATGGCGCGCAGGGGAATCCCGACGGCGGACTTCCGGGTGTTTACCGCTGACACCTATGATGCAGCCCGCCAGTACGTCCAGGATCAGGGGGCGCCTATCGTCATCAAGGCTAGCGGGCTGGCTGCAGGCAAGGGGGCAATCGTTTGCACGACAGAGGAAGAGGCACTCGCTGCGCTCGAGCGTACCCTGCAGGCGCGCGACTTCGGGGATGCCGGTGCAGAAGTCGTGGTGGAGGCGTACATGGAGGGCGAAGAAGCCAGCGTATTTGCCTTTACCGACGGGGATGATTACGTGTGCCTCTCACCGGCACAGGACCACAAGCGGATTGGGGAGCATGACACCGGCCCGAATACAGGCGGGATGGGTGCCTACGCCCCTGCGCCAGTAGTGGATGCGGCGCTGCTGCAGCGCGTGCGCGCGGATATCATCGAGCCGACGCTGGAAGGCCTGGCCAGCGAGGGGCGTCTCTACCGCGGCTGCCTCTACGTCGGCCTGATGGTGACAGGCGATGGACCGAAGGTTGTCGAATTCAACTGTCGCTTGGGAGATCCTGAGGCGCAAGTCGTGCTGCCGCTGCTGGATGTCGATGCCGCAGAGCTAATGCTGGCGGTCACCGACGGCCGCCTCGGCCGCTTGCGGGTGGATTTGGCCTCGGACGCAGCACTTTGCGTGGTGTTGGCTTCGCGCGGATACCCCGGGCCATACACCAGGGGCTACGCCATCAGCGGCCTGGAAGCGGCGTCCGAGGAGGCACTGGTGTTTCACGCTGGCACGGCGCATAACGACAAAGGCGAGGCGGTAACGGCAGGCGGCCGCGTCCTGGGCGTAACCGGACGCGGCCCCACGCTGGAGGCCGCGTTGGCGAAGGCATACGCTGCAGCGAACTGTATCACCTTTGAAGGTGCTGTCATGCGGCGAGACATTGGACAGAAGGGCTTGGAGCGCATGAAGTTATGAAGCCGCTGCTGATGCTTATGGGTCTGGCGTGGGCCCTGGCGGCTCATGCGCAGGAGGATGTGGAGCAATTCGAGGTGCTTGCAACCTTCGACGAAGCGCACCGGCTGGCCATTGATGCAAGGGATCGGCTCTTTGTTGTGGACCGGGGACGCGCGGTCGTCGTGCAGCTGAACCTGGATGGTACGGAGCAGACGCGTCTGGGCGGCCCGGGAAGCCAAGATGGCGAGTTTGACGAACCCGTAGACATTGATCCGGGCGTTGGACTGACATGGCTGGTGGCCGATGCGGGGAATGGGCGTGTGCAGCGCTTTTCGCAGACGTTCATGCACATAGAGACGCTGGTTGTGCCGCGCGATGCGCAGTTTGAGCCAGGCATCCCGAACCGGCTAGAGCCCAAGGACGAGCAGCTGCATGGCGGGAGGCCCCGGGCCGTAGCGCAAAGTCCTACCGGTGAGCTGTTTGTGATAGAGGAGTCGCAGGGCATCGTGCTGAAATGGGACAAGAGTCGACGCCTGGAACGGGCTATCGGCGGTTTTGGCCATGGCGAAGGGGCGCTGCAGAAACCCGTGGCGCTGGCAGTGGACACCAAGCAGCTCTATGTGGCTGATTACGGCCTGCAGGCCGTGGCGGTGTACGATCTCTACGGAGGCTTCGTCCGCCTGATTGCGCGCGGCAGGGCCACGGATGTGCGCGCCGTAACACTGGCGCAAGCGCGCTTGTGGATCGTCATGCCCAGGCACATTCTCGTGGCGGAAACCACCGGCCGCATTCTTCATGTGCTGCCCGTGCCCGAAGGGCAGGTCCTGGTGGATGCAGTCCCGCACGGCGCGTACCTCTACATGCTCAGTGCGGAGGCGCTTTTGCGAACCCGCATCGAGCGTTTCTAACCGTGCGTGCACTGCACGCGACCTTGGCACCATACAAACAGCGGAGCGGAGCGTGCATGCACCGGGCAGACTGTGCGGCTCCGGCATGGATTCCGTTGCGGCGCTTGATGCACGCAACGGGCCCGCGGCGGGCATATGAACATCTGGCGAGCGACTTTGTTATAGTCGCGGCTCGTAACGGATAACGGGTGTGCGGAGTTTGGAACGTCCGCCAGAATTCGTTTCTTTACGGGCCATATTGCAGGTTTGCCATGAAGCAGTACAAGACTTGCGAACGATGCGTACGACCCTGTGCGCTGGCCACGGCTGGCTGTCATCGCGAACCTCACAGGCTCTCACGGATTTACGGGTGCCAGCCGCCGGTCAATCCCGACGCATGTCACATACGCTAAGTGTCGCATGGGGCTCTTGACGCCTCATGCCAATGCAGTGTCCTCTCCAGCGTTGCACCCGCCTCGGCAAAGATTTGCGCATCAGCATACCCACGTCCGAAGCGCTGCGCTCATGCGTCACCAGTCATAACGACGATCCACCATGCAATACGATTCCCATACCAAGGTAACACCGGTTGGAACAGCCGGGGATGCGCTTCCCGAGCCAAACCCGGAACTGGTGGTGGAAGGGCAGCCCATCTCCGGCGCAGAGATACTGTTACGCGCGCTGCAAGCGGAGGGCGTCAACGTGATCTTCGGGCATCCGGGCGGCGCGGTCATCAAAATCTACGACGAGATGGCCCGCACCAACCCGGACTTCAAGCACATCCTGGTGCGGCATGAGCAGGGCGGGACACACGCCGCAGAAGGCTATGCCAAAGCCACCGGCAAGGTGGGCACGGTGCTGGTGACCAGCGGTCCTGGCGCAACCAACACGGTGACTGGGATCGCCGATGCATACATGGATTCGGTGCCCATCGTGGTCTTCACCGGCCAAGTGCCCACAGGCCTTATAGGCAATGACGCTTTTCAGGAATGTGATGCCATCGGCGTAACGCGATCCATCACAAAGCACAGCTATCTGGTTCGGGACGTAAAAGATCTGGCCCGCACCGTCAGGGAAGCATACCATGTGGCGCGAACGGGGCGCCCGGGTCCGGTGCTGGTAGATTTGCCCAAAGATGTGCTCCTGTCGACTGCGCCCTTTAGCTACCCAGAAACGGTCAACATTCGCGGCTATGTTGTGCCCGGGGCCGGGCGCCCGGAAAAGATCGAGCGTGCCGCGCGCATGATTGCCGAATCAAAGCGGCCCATCTTTTATGTGGGCGGCGGCGCGATAAACGCCGGTGCGTCGGCGAAGCTGTGTGAACTCGCGCGGCGCGCCCGCATTCCCGTTACGACCACGCTGCACGGGCTGGGGGCGTTTCCAGAGGATGATCCGCTGTCGCTACGCATGCTGGGGATGCACGGGACCTGGTGGGCCAACCAGGCTATTCAGCACTGCGACCTTATCATCGCCGTGGGTGCGCGTTTTGATGACCGCGTTACGGGCAAGCTGGACTCCTGGGCACCGCATGCCAGCGTGATACATATCGAGATCGACCAGTCCTGTATCTCCAAGAACGTCTTTGCGGATTGCGCCATCCTGGGCGATGTGGGGCTCGTGCTGGATCAGTTGGATCCATTCATCCGGCGCAAGGATACCGACCAGTGGCTGGCGGAGATTGACGTCTGGCGGCAGGAATGCCCGCTGGAATACGAGCAGGGCGGAAAGCTGCGCGCCCAATACGTCATTGAGCGGCTCAGGGACAAGACGGGCGGAGACGCTGTGGTGCTGACCGATGTTGGGCAGCACCAGATGTGGACGGCGCAGTACTTCCGCTTTCTGTATCCGCGCACGCACATCACCTCCGGCGGACTGGGCACGATGGGTTTCGGTATGCCCGCGGCTATGGGGGCGGCCTTTGGCCTGAGAGAGATGGGGAGCGACCGCCCCGTGGTATGCATCAGCGGCGATGGTGGCTTTGTGATGAACGCGCAGGAGCTCAGCGTCGCTGCTGCACACAACCTGCCGATCAAGCTGGCGGTCATCAACAACCGCTTTCTCGGTATGGTGCGCCAGTGGCAGGAGCTGTTTCATGCGGAGCGCTACAGCCACACGGACCTGTCAGATACGAATCCCGACTTTGTGAAGCTGGCCGAGGCCTACCACTGCGTCGGTCTGCGCGCCACGAACAACGAGGAAGCCATTGGCATCATCGATGAGGCCTGGACTATCAACGACCGGCCGGTGCTGATGGATTTTCAGGTAGCCAAGGAAGAGATGGTGTTTCCCATGGTTCCAGCCGGTGCGGCCACCGGCGACATGATTACCAAGCGTATCGTCCCCAACTCATTTGTCTAGGCAGGCCATGGCGGAATCACTGGTCCTTACGCCCCAGCAGATCAAGCGCAAGAAGGCGGCTGGAGAACCCCTCGAGCCCGATGAAGACGAGCTGATCCATCGACACACCATCACGGTCCTGGTGGAGAACTCGATCGGGTCGCTGATTCGCGTGGTAAATCTTTTTGCTGCCCGCGGCTTCAACATCGACAGCATTACGGTCGGCCCAACCGACGACGCATCCACCAGCCGCATGCACATCGTCACCACGGGCAATGACCGTATCATTGCGCAGATTCTGCGCCAGCTGAGCCGCCTCCTGGATACGATCGAGGTCTGCGACCTTACGGGTTCCAATTATGTGGAGCGGGAGCTGTGTTTGCTCAAGGTGCACTACACGCCCCAATCTCGTGCAGAGATCATGGATGTCAACACGGTGTTTCGCGGCAAGGTGGTGGATATCACGCCGAACGCGTTCACCTTCGAGCTCACCGGACCCACGCCCAAGATAGACGCCTTTATCAATATGATGCGCCCGCACCAGATCCTGGAGGTGGCGCGCAGCGGACGCGTGGCGATGC
Organism: Rhodothermales bacterium; assembly: GCA_951812585.1. Classification (GTDB taxonomy): domain Bacteria; phylum Bacteroidota; class Rhodothermia; order Rhodothermales; family Bin80; genus JAAXGV01. Next base: position 3,066,156 of record OX638318.1, read on the forward strand.
AGCGCAATCAGATCGACTACTAATATGCAGGTACACTACGAAGCGGACACTCGTGCGATACGTAGCAAGAATGTGGCCATCATCGGCTATGGAAGCCAGGGACATGCCCATGCGCTGAACCTGGCGGACAGCGGCGTCACCGTCGCTGTGGGCCTTCGGGATGGCTCCGCTTCTAGTGACGCGGCTGCAGCCAAAGGGCTGCGCGTGATGAGCATCGGAGAAGCCGCACGATGGGGCGACGTAATCATGATCCTGATCCCGGACCAGCACCAGAAGGCCGTGTATGAGGCCGACATCGCGCCGTACATGGCGGGTGGCAAAGCGCTGGGGTTCGGGCACGGCTTCAACATCCACTATGGCCAGATCAAGCCGCCCCCCGGCGTAGACGTGTTCATGGTCGCCCCCAAGTCGCCTGGACACCTGGTGCGCCGCACCTTTGAGGAGGGCAAGGGCACGCCGTGCCTGGTTGCGGTGGCACAGGATGCCAGTGGCAGCACACTGGCGCTGGCCATCAGTTATGCGGACGCCATCGGCGGGACGCGGGCAGGCGTCATAGAGACCAGTTTCAAAGACGAAACGGAGACCGACCTCTTTGGAGAGCAGGCTGTGCTGTGCGGCGGCTCCCAAGCGCTCATACAGGCGGGCTTTGAAACCCTCGTGGCCGCCGGGTATCCCGAGGAGCTGGCATATTTTGAAGTACTGCATGAGTTGAAGCTGATCGTGGATCTGTACTACGAGGGCGGCCTTTCGTACATGAATCATTCCATCAGCGATACTGCAGAATACGGCAATTACACGCGCGGGCCGCGGGTGATCGATGCCGGTGTCAAGCAGCGAATGCAAGCAGTTCTGGATGAAATTCAGTCAGGAGCATTTGCCAGGGAATGGATCAAAGAGTGCGAAGCCGGGGGTCGCGCTTTCAAGGCGCAACGGCAGGCGGTAGGATCGCACCCAATCGAAGCCGTGGGCAAGCGCCTGCGCAAGATGATGAGCTGGCTCAGGCCTACAGGATAGATAGCATGCTGCCCGCAGCAGTTCGCAAGGAGTACACCATAGCAGTCTTGCCTGGGGATGGCATCGGGCCCGAGGTGACAGCCGTCGCCCTGCGGGTGCTGCGCGCGGTTGCCAAGGCGCATAACTTTGGCTTGGTGCTGATTGAATACGCGGTGGGTGGCGAGGCGCTGGATCGTTATGACGAGCCCCTGCCAAAAGAAACGCTCCGCGCATGCAAAGCCGCCGATGCGGTGCTTTTAGGCGCTATCGGCGGCCCTCGATGGGACCACGAAACAGGTGCCCGGCGCTGCGAAACGGCGCTTCTGGGTTTAAGGAAAAGCCTAGACGTCTACGCCAACTTGCGTCCCGTACAGGTCTTTGAAGGGCTCGCTGATCGATCCCCGCTGGGAATGGACCGGGTCTCCGGCGCCGACATCCTTCTCGTGCGCGAGTTGACTGGCGGTATCTACTTTGGCACACCCCGCGGGCAGAAAGCTGTAGGCGGGCTGCGCACGGGTACCAACACGATGACCTACCGGGAAGATGAGGTTGCACGCATTGCGCGCACGGCCTTCACATGGGCGCGGCGGCGCCGGTCCCGCGTAACGAGCGTGGACAAGGCCAATGTGCTGGAAGTGTCCCAGCTCTGGCGCACCGTGGTGGCTGAGGTGCACGCTGCTGAATTCCCCGAGTTAGCACTCGATCACCTCTATGTGGATAATGCCGCCATGCAGCTGATTCTGCGCCCGCGTGCGTTTGATGTGATCCTGACCGGAAACCTCTTCGGCGATATTCTTTCTGACCTTGCCGCTACGCTGCCAGGGTCTCTAGGACTGCTCCCGTCGGCAAGCGTGGGTGCGTCAGTAGGCCTGTTTGAGCCCGTGCATGGCAGTGCCCCGGACCTCGCTGGTCAGGGTCGCGCCAATCCCATGGGGGCGGTGCTGAGTGCGGCCATGATGCTGGAGTCGCTGGGCGAAGGTGTGGCTGCCCAGCGGATACGGAACGGGGTAGCCGCGTGTCTGCAGGAGGGTGTAGCGACGGCAGACCTGGGCGGTACTGCGTCCACGAGCACGGTTGGCGAGGCCATCATCGCCTTTACGGCAGGGCTGACAACGGCGAAATCTCAATAGTCAGGTCATGTCTTTTGATCACGTAAGAATATTCGATACCACGCTGCGCGATGGTGAGCAAGCGCCTGGCGCTGCCATGACCATCAGCGAGAAGCTCCGCATAGCGCACCAGCTGGCCAAGCTTAATGTGGATGTCATTGAGGCGGGCTTTCCGATCTCGTCGCCCGCGCAGTTTGAGGCTGTACAGCGTATTGCCGGCGAGGTCAAAGGCCCGGTGATATGTGCACTGGCGCGTACGATACCGGCGGATATCCGGGCAGCCGGCGAAGCGCTGGTCACCGGTGCCGCGAGCCGCATTCACACTTTTATTGCGACGAGCGACATTCATCTTAAGGCCAAGTTCGCCGCAGATCGGTATGGCCGTTCTCTTGCCGACAAGCGCAAGACAATCCTGCGCATGGCGCAGGAGGCTGTAACACAGGCGTGCGAGGTCACCAGCGATGTGGAGTTCAGCGCTGAGGATGCAGGACGCACCGACCCAGGGTACCTGGTGGAGGTGATCAACGCCGCCATCGAGGCGGGAGCCACCACGATCAACATTCCAGATACCACGGGCTATTGCGTGCCGCACGAGTACGCCGCCCTGTTTCATACGGTCGGGGAGCGATGTGATCTGAATGGCCAGGTCACGTTGTCTACACATTGCCACGACGATCTTGGACTTGCGGTGGCCAATTCACTGGCGGGCGTGCTGGCAGGCGCGCGCCAGGTGGAATGCACAATCAACGGTATTGGGGAGCGTGCGGGCAATGCTTCGCTGGAAGAGGTCGTGATGGCGCTCAACGTCAGGCGTAGCAACTTCGGTGCGCAGACGGCGATCGAGACGCAGCTGCTCACACCCACCAGCCGCTTGGTGTCGATCGCCACAGGCTTTGCGGTGCCACCGAACAAGGCGGTGGTCGGGGGCAATGCGTTCAGCCATGAGGCGGGCATCCACCAGCATGGTGTGCTCAAAAGCCGTGAAACCTACGAAATCATGCGCGCCGAAGATGTGGGCCAGAACGCCGAAGCAATCAGGCTGGGACGGCACTCGGGGCGGCATGGCCTCTTCAGCCGCTTGAAGAGCCTCGGCGTGCATGTGGACGCGGAGCGACAGGAAGCACTGTATCAGCAGTTTGTGGAGCTGGCGGACAAGAAGAAGGAGATCTTTGACGAAGATCTGCGCGAATTGGCGCAGCGCGCGGCCACGGGAAAATCGGAAACCAGTCATTACAGACTCGACTACCTGCGCGTATCGACGAGCACGGGCCGGGAGCCCCGGGCGGAAGTGCTGGTGCACCACGCCCGGTCCGGTACCCTGCGCCGGGAAATCGCCGACGGCGATGGCCCGGTGGCCGCGATCTACAAGGCTATTGACCAGGCCTCGGGCAGCCACCACGACCTGGTGAGCTATGCGATACGCTCGGTCGGCGAAGGAGCTGATGCGATGGGCGAAGCCACCGTGCTGATTGGAGGCAGCGGTGTCTTCTTTCGCGGCGTTTCCCGCCATACGGATGTACTGCGTGCTTCAGCCGACAGTTACATCAAGGCCCTGAACCAGTTGGAAACGTTTCGCACCGAGGAGAAAAATGTGGAGTTCGTCGGCGATGGTATCATGCAGTCTTTTGACAGCGGCGCACCGCAGTAGGGGATGATGACCATAACAGAAAAGATCCTGGCGGCCCACGCAGCGCGCCCTCGTGTCACGCCCGGCGAAAGCATCTGGGTGGACGTCGACATACTGATGACACACGATGTGTGTGGACCGCCTACGATTGACATCTTCAAGCGTGAGTTTGGGGAAGACGCGCGCGTCTGGGACCCCAACAAGCTGGTGGTCATGCCGGACCACTACATCTTCACTGCGAACCACCATGCCAATCGCAACGTCAGACTCCTGCGCACATTCGCGACCGAGCAGGCGCTGCCGCATTTCTACGATGTGGGCACGCCGCGCTACAAGGGCGTGTGCCATGTGGCGTTGGCGGAAGAGGGTTTCAACAGGCCGGGGTCTCTGCTTATCGGAACCGACAGCCACACATGCACATCCGGTGCCTTCGGGATGTTTTCCACGGGCGTGGGCAACACCGATGCTGCACTGATCATGGGGACTGGCAAGATCTGGCTCCGCGTCCCGCAGACCATGCGCTTCATCTTTGACGGGGCGCTGCCGCCATACCTGATGGCGAAGGATCTGATCCTAGCTGTTATCGGCGACATTGGCTGTGACGGTGCGACATACCGTGCGATGGAGTTTGATGGGGACGCCGTCTATGCGCTCTCTATGCAGGAGCGGATGACGCTTACCAACATGGCTATCGAAGCGGGCGGCAAGAACGGAGTCATTGCCCCGGATGCAGTAACCTTGGACTACCTGCGCACGCGAACCGACGCGCCTTTCGAGGTGGTTTACAGCGATGCAGACGCGCGGTACTATTCCGAGCACCGCTACGACGTAAGCACCATGGAGCCTGTCGTGGCCAAGCCGCACCGCCCGGACAACAGGGCCTCCGTAGTTGAAGTGGCAGGAACGCGGCTTGACCGCGCCTATGTCGGCAGCTGTACAGGGGGCAAGCTGGAGGACTTTATAGCAGCGGCGTCCGTGCTCAAGGGGCAGGAGGTCGTGATCGACACGTATATCGTGCCCGCGACCACCGAGATCGGGCAGGCGCTCCACACCACTGATCTCGATGGGATGTCGCTGCACGATATCTTTGAGAATGCGGGCTGTCTCATGGGGCAGGCGAGCTGCGGGGCTTGCCTGGGCGGTCCCAAGGATACCTTTGGACGCAACATGGCTCAAGAGGTGGTGATTTCAACGACCAATCGCAATTTCCCGGGCCGGATGGGCTCTAAGCAGGCTTCTGTGTTCCTGGCGTCACCGCTGACCGTGGCAGCTTCTGCGTTGGCCGGCGTCATTGCCGATCCCCGAACGGTGCTAGTCTAACAATTCATGGAGCAGTACATCCAAGGCTTGGCCTACGTAGTGGGCGACGCCGTTGATACGGACCAGATCATTCCGGCTGAACACTTGGTCTACAGCCTCAAGCGTCCCGACGAGCGCCGCATGTACGGGCGTTTTGCGATGAGCGGCGTGCCGAAAGCTGAACAGGGGCTTCCATTCGGCAACATTCCCTTCACCGCGCCGGAGGCGTATCACAGCAGGTTCACATTTATTGTCGGGGGCACCAACTTCGGCTGCGGCTCTTCGCGAGAGCACGCACCCTTCGCGCTGACCGAGGCTGGGGCGCGTGTCGTCATAGCGGAGAGCTATGCGCGCATATTTTTCCGGAATACCGTTGATGGCGGCTTTGTGATTCCGTTTGAGTCGGAAGTACGCCTGATCACGCGTATTCGAACAGGTGATTCGCTCGCGCTTGATACAACGCGCGCGCACCTGACCAATCATACGACCAGCGAAGTATTTCTTTTGCGCCCACTGGGAGACGTAGCCGACATTCTGAAAGCCGGCAACGTGTTCAACTATGCCCGCCAGGCTGGGCTGATTCCTGCAAGGCCATGACCAAGGAACGCATTGAGCTGTTTGACACGACCCTAAGGGACGGGTCTCAGGCTGAGCATGTCACACTGTCGGTATCCGACAAGATGCGCATCGCGCATCGCCTGGACATCTTCGGCATCCATGTTATTGAAGGCGGCTGGCCTGGCTCGAACCCCAAGGATCAGGAATTCTTTGAGGAGGCGGCTGTTTCCACCTGGAAGCAGGCGCAGATATGCGCGTTCGGCTCCACGCGCCGCGCTGAAAACGTGCCGGCTCAGGACCCCAACCTCCAGGCGCTGTTGACGTCAGGTACCCGCGTGGTGTCGATCTTTGGTAAGAGCTGGACGCTGCATGTGGAGCGGGCTCTGGGCGTCAGTCATGCGGAAAATCTGGATATGATCGCCTCCAGCGTGGCGTTCCTTACGCGCCAAGACAAGCGCGTGATCTACGACGCTGAGCACTTCTTTGACGGATACAAGGACAATCCGACGTATGCCTTGCGGACGCTGGAGGCCGCAGCCGGTGCGGGTGCCGATGTGCTGGTGCTCTGCGACACCAACGGCGGGACCTTGCCCAGCGACGTCTATCGCATTGCCCGCGCTGTATGCGAACGATTCGACAGCGTGGGCATCCACGCGCACAACGACATCGGATGTGGCGTAGCCAATGCTCTGGCCGCCGTAGAGGCAGGCGCACGCCATGTGCAGGGGACCATCAATGGCATTGGCGAGCGGGTCGGCAACGCCGACCTGTGCACAATCGTCGCATGCCTTCAAACCAAGATGGGGTTTGATTGCGTACCTGAGGCATGTTTGGCATCGCTCTCCGACCTGTCGCACTTTGTAGACGAGGTCGCCAATCTGTTGCCCCTGGACCGGGCACCTTTTGTTGGCAGGAGCGCGTTTGCACACAAAGGCGGCATCCACGTATCGGCCGTGTTGAAGGAGCCATGTGCTTATGAGCATCTGGATCCTGCGGTTGTTGGCAACAAACGGCGGGTGCTGGTGTCAGATCTTTCTGGACAGTCCAATGTGCGCTACAAAGCGCGTGAGCTGGGAATTCAGCTCCGCGGGCACCGTGAAACCCGCGAAGCAGTCAAGCGCATCAAGGCGCTTGAGCACCTGGGATACGAGTACCAGGGTGCTGAGGCATCGTTCGAGCTGCTATTGCGCAGTCTTCGCGGGGAGGAGACTGAGGCATTCAAGTTGGATCGGTTCAGGGTGCACACGGCGCAAGGCCAGCGTGGTGTGCAGTGGTCTGAGGCAACGGTAGCCGTTTTTGTGCGCGGCAAGCGGGAGCTAGCCGTAGCCGAAGGCGTGGGACCCGTTGATGCACTCTCGAATGCGCTGCACAAAGCCCTGTGTCTGTCGTATCCTCGGCTAGATGCTGTTCGCCTGGCCGACTACAAGGTGCGCGTGCTGAGTTCCGCAAGCGCTACCGAAGCCACGGTGCGCGTGCTGATCGAGCATCACGAGGTGGGCGGCGAGCGCCGCTGGCACACCGTAGGCGTGTCGAAGAATATCTTGGATGCGAGCTGGCAGGCACTGACCGACGGCATACGCTACTACCTGTTCCACACCGATCCGCAGCGGCTCAAGTCCGATGCGGATGCGCTTCAGGCAGCAGCTGCATAGCGCAGCGCCTGCATTTCAGGCAGCGGTTGCATAGCGCAGCGAAAGGTGCTTCGCCATCAACGACCATCGGGGCTTGCGCTGAAGTAATCCTTGATGATCCGCATATAGGCCGACTGGGCTTGGAGCACCTCCGTTATGGCCACATGCTCATCTGCCGTGTGCGAAAGTGCACTGCTGCCCGGGCCAATCTTGACGACGGGGAGGTCGTGCAGGTGGATCCAGTCACTCGCGGTGGGGGAGCCCATGGGCGCTGTGCTCGGCAAGGCGCGCAGGCAGCTCTGCACAATACGGGCGTCGGTTGGCGTGGATACTGGAATAATCCGCCCACTGTGGATCGTCACTTCGGAGCGCAGCAGGGCATTCAGGTGCTGGGCGATGGCTTCATGCGACTGGCCTGGGACGGTTCGGATATCAACATAGAAGACGCAGCGCTCAGGGACCATGTTACGTGCTGAACCACCTTCAATAGTGGTGACGGACATCGTGGGTGGTCCCAGCACAGGATCCGCATCGCCAAGCGAATGCGTTTGCAGCAAGGCGATATCCGCCGCTGCAATAGTGATCGCGTTGACACCCAGGGCGGCCCGCGCTGCATGTGCGCTCTTGCCGCGCGCGAGGGCCTTCAGTATGAGCAGTCCTTTCTGTGCGACCACGGGCTGCAGCGACGTAGGCTCACCTACCAGCGCGGCGTCGAGCGGCGGCAGGTGCGGCCGCAGCATCTTAAGGCCGTTATCCTCCCCGCCGGTTTCTTCGCATGCGGTAAAGGCCGCGATAACCTGGCCTCGGGCAGGCGCCCATCCTTGACGTGCCAATGCCAAAAGGGCCGCGGTCATGGCGGCGACGCTGGATTTAGCATCAACAGCACCGCGCCCATACAGGCAGCCCTGGATCTCTTCAGGGTCAAACTGCTGCCTGCCCTCAGCAGGCGGTACCACATCCAGATGCGAGTTGAGGAGCAGGCGGGGCGCGCCGCGCCCAAGGGAGAAGTAGACGTTGTTGTCGAGGCGATAGCGTTGGAGGCCGGTGTCCTGCACGTATGACTCCAAGTACGTCGCGATCTCGTTCTCCTGATGGCTCAGCGAACGGTGCCGTATCAGTTCCTTAAGCAGCTGTATCGTTGGATGTGGCATCTACAAGACGATTTGCGTGGCCCGGGTTCGGGCTGCGATGTCGGAAGGTCCTGCGATATAGGCTTCGTGCACGCCGCTGCGCAGGGCCGCTAATGCGACTTGACCTTTGACGCGCATGCCGCCGGTGATCCAGCCTTCCTCTTCCCCTTGGCGCAGCAGATTGGTGTCCATGCGTGGCACCCGCGTGGCGGGCGCATCGGCGCGCCGCCGGATACCGCCGGTTTCCGTCACCAGGATCAGCGTGTGCGCGCACAGCCCGGCAGCGAGGGCGCTGGCCACGGTGTCCGCGTTGACGTTATATCGCCGGCCCTTCGTGTCCACCCCGATCGGGGCGACGACCGGAAGGTACCCCGCATCCAGCAGCGTTGTAAGGATGCTGGTACGAACGGCTTGTATTTCGCCCACCCATCCGAAGTCGATGGCTTCGCCATCGATGATCCAGGGAGTCCGTCGGGTCACGGTCAGGAGGCTGCCATCGGCACCACTCAGTCCTACGCTCCGAATCCCTGTCGCCTGCGCCTGGCCCACAAGGTCCAGGTTGACGCCGCCGCGCAGAGTCCATTCTACAATCTGAAGGTCCAGCGCTGTTGTTACACGCCTACCCTGAACGATGCGCGGCTTATGTCCCAGCCTTCGCGCAAGCGAGCTCGCCGCGCCGCCGCCGCCATGCACGATCACGACCGGTGCAGCGGCCTGGAGCGTGCGAACCTGCGGCCAAAAGCTGCCTAGGTTGCCCACAACCGTGCCGCCGATTTTGATCACCGTAGGCGCGTGCGCGCCGTGTATGCGGCCATCAGCCAAGGATCCTTGCCAGTATCGCGACTTGGGCATGCAGGCGAAATTCCGCCTGCAGGAGATGGATTGCGTTCGGGCTGTCAATGACGGCGTCATCCACTACCACATTGCGCCGAACGGGGAGGCAGTGCATGAAGGCTGCCGCGTTGGTGCGCGCCATGAGCACCGCTGTGACACGCCACTGCCGCAACCTTTGCCGCAGCATCGTCTCCTGTTCGCGGCTTTCGTAGGCCAAAGCGGACCCCCATGCCTTGGTGTAGATTACATCAGCGTCGGCTGCGGCAGCGGACAGGTCGGTCGTTTCGGTGACCGACTGGCCACGCGCAGCCGCGTACTGGCGGGCACGCGCCATGACGCCGGCATCCAGTTCGAAGCCCTCAGGCCGCGCTATGGTGACCTGCATTCCCATGCGCGCGGCCATGAGCAGCGCGGAGTTCGGGACCGCCATCGGGAGCGCTTTGGGATGAAATGCCCAAGCCAGGACAAACCGCTTGCCCTGCTGCGCGCCGCTGAAGTGTTCGTGCAATGTTGCAGCATCGGCCAAGGCCTGGCATGGGTGGTAAAACGCCGATTCAAGATTGATCACAGGCACTGTGGCGGCAGCCAGGATGGCCTTGAAGCGTGTTTCGTCGCGGTCACTGGCATAGTCAGTCCCGGATGCGAAGGCGCGCACGCCCAGTGCATCGTAGTACCGTGACAAAACGCCGATAGCTTCGTGGATGTGTTCAGCCCGGTCGCCATCCATCACCACGCCTTGCCGCCACTCAAAATCCCATGTGCCCCGGCCTGGAATGATCGTGGACGATGAAGCCCCCAATCGGTTTGCCGCGACCTCCATGGAGGTCAGTGTACGGAGCGACGGGTTGAAGAAGACCAAGCCAATGTGACGCCGGTGCAGCCTCGGTGCGCGGAGCCTGCCGTGGTATTCGTCAACGGCATCGTGCACCATCCGCTCCCATTCCGTGTCGCTGCACTCATGCCAGGCCAACAGATGCCTGGCCCCCAGCATGGCCTTCTCTTTCATTGTTCTATGGCTTTTGAGCAGCTTCATGCAGCGCCTCGGCAAACGCATCCAGCGCCGCGTCTGTGGTGATCAGAGGCGGCATCAGACGCATGACATGAGGATCGCCCGAGCCGCCGGCCAAAACGCCCTTTTCGCGCAGGGCGCTCAGTACAGGTACACACGGGCGCCCAAAGTCAAGTCCGATAAGGCACCCGCGTCCGCGAACGGCCTGGACATGCGGCGCCGCGATGGCGGCCACGGCGCGGTGGATAACTGCCGCCCTGGACATCAGGTTCTCATCGAGGATGGTCTGCAGCGTCGCTTCCACCGCGGCCATCGCGAGCATGCCTCCGCCGAACGTGGAGCCCTGGTCTCCGTACTGTACGCCTGAAGCCAGCGCGTCGCTTACCAGCGTGGCACCAACAGGGATGCCTGACCCCAAGCTTTTGGCCAGCGTAATGATATCCGGAACGACATCGTACTGCTCGGCTACGGAGAACGTGCCCGTGCGGCCAATACCCGTCTGTACTTCGTCAAAGATCAGCAGCGCACCTGCTTGATCGCAGCGTGCGCGCAGACCCTGATAGTAGGCTGCTGGCGCCTGCACCATACCGCTAATGCTCTGTATGGGCTCAACGATGACCGCTGCAGCGCCTTCGTGAGCTTCCAATGCCCGTCCTGTTGCATCGAGGTCGCCAAAGGGCACAAAGTGCGTATCGGGCAGCACCGCCTGGTAGGGCGCACGATAGGCTGGATTCCATGTTGTGGCCAGGCTGCCCAGCGTTCGGCCGTGGAAGTCCCCCTCCATCGCAATGATTCTTTGGCGCCCGGTCGCCTTGCGTGCGATCTTCAGTGCCGTTTCTACGGCTTCAGTACCCGAATTGCAGAAAAAAATATTGCCGAGGCCTTCCGGCGCTACGTCTGCCAGAAGCGCCGCGGCACGGGCCCGCACATCGCTGTAGACGACATTGGAATAGAAGAGCAGCCGGGCAGCCTGTCGCTGGATTGCGGCGACCACCTTCGGTGGGCAGTGCCCCAGCAGCGTTACCGCATGGCCGCCATACAGATCGAGATAGCGCTTGCCGTTCGCATCCCATACGTAGGATCCCTCGCCACGGACGAGCGCGATGGGAAACTTCCGATAGGTATGGATGAGGAACGCGTCCTCGGCCCGCGTGATTTGGGCAGTGGTCATTGCGGATTGACAAGCAGTCCCGCCAAGGGTGGCAGGCCGCAGATCTCGTTGAGATTTTGGATCGCCTGGGAGGCAGCGCCTTTCATCAGGTTGTCGAGGGCAAAGCCAATGACCACGCTCTTGCCGCGTGTCACCCATCCGATGTCGCAAAAGGGGGTGCCGACCACGTACCGGAGCTCGGGCAGCTGATCGGGCCACAGCCGAACCAGCGGTTTCGCACCATAGAAGGCGTGGTACAGCTCCGAAAGGTTGGCGCCATCAACCGGCGATGGTGCCGTGACATGGATCGTGCCCCAGATGCCGTACGTCCAGGGACCAGACACGGGTACCAGCGACACCGAGGCTCCCGGGCTGAGCAGTTGCAGCACCTCGGGCAGATGCTGGTGCTGCAGAACCTTGTAGGCGCGCACATTGCCATCTCTCATGGGAAAGTGCGTGGTAATCTTAGGCTGCGTGCCTGACCCGGATGCTCCCGTCAGCGCAGTGATGGCCGCGTGGTACGAAGGCCATCGCTCCTGCAGCGGGCGCAGAGCCAGGGCCATGCCCGTGGCGAAGCATCCGGGATTTGCAATCCTGTGGGCTCGATAGGGCGCAGCAAGTTCCGGGAGCCCATACTCAAAGGTGTTCAACAGGTCTGGAGCCGGGTGCGTGAATCCATACCATTGCACATAGTGCTCAGGGTCCTTCAGCCGCAGGTCTGCGCTGAGGTCCACAACGGCGCCATCAAAGTCTTGCGACAACAGGTGCTGAACGGCTGCGACGCCGCGGCCGTGCTCCGCCGTGATGAGCACGGCATCCAGGTCGGCTGCAGACAATTCGTGCGGATCAAGAAACATCAGCTTCGTGGTGCCCTTAAGAATCGGATGCGCGGCATGCAGCGGCCGGCCCGCGAATGTCCGGCTGGTCACCGCGGCCAGCGTCACCTGCGGATGGCGCAGAAGGATGCGGATCAATTCTCGGCCCACATAACCGGCGCCGTGGAGCAGTGCTGTGGACTTCGTTGCCATATTGCGATCGCTTCAGCGGGGAGTGGCCATCGGCAGTATCACTGCCGAATCTTGTGCGCCAGATAGGCTTGCAATCCGGCAATCCGGCAAAAGCCGCGCGCGTCCCGGCCATCCCAGAAAGCGGATTCTTCCCCGTAGGTGGCGACATCTGCATCAAACATTGAATGGGGACTCTCGCATCCTTCGACCGTGGCGCGCCCGTCTTGCAGCTGCATGTAGACGTTGCCCGTAACCACTTCCTGTGAGCTAAGCAGAAAGGCTTCAATATCTCGCATCACCGGATCAAAGTGCTGCCCTTCGTGCAGCAGCATGCCGTAGAAATCGGCGAGGCGATCTTTCTGATAACGCTGCCATTTGGTCAGGGTCAGCTTTTCGAGTTCTCTGTGGGCATCTATCAGAATGATGGGTGCGGGCGCCTCGAACGCTACGCGTCCCTTCAGTCCCAGTATTGTATCGCCCACATGGTTGCCGCGACCGATGCCGAAGTGCATTCCGATGTCGTTGAGCGCCTCGATGAGCGGCACAGGGTCCATCGGCTTGTCGCCAATCGCAACAGGGATGCCGTGGGCGAACGACAGCTTGACGTGCTGGTTCGGTGCCGGGTTTGCTGCCGACTGCGCCGCGCCCGGATAAGCTGCTTCGGGAAGCGGGCGGCGGGTGGAAAGTGTTTCTGCGCCACCGATGGTGGTGCCCCACAGTCCGGTGTTGATCGAATATTTCGTCGTCGCAGTCGGAACGTCATAGCCTCGCTTCTTCAGGAAGGCGGTCGTGTCTGCGCGCGTAAGGCGGTGTTCCCTAATGGGTGTGATCAGGTCGAGGTCGTTCGCCAAGAACTGCAGGGCCACATCAAATCGCACCTGATCGTTGCCCGCACCAGTTGATCCATGCGCCACAGCCCGCGCGTCCAGGTCTCTTGCCACCGCCACGGTCATCCGCGCCTGCACCACACGTTCTGATCCCACGCAGAGCGGATACACGCCGCCCCGCAGCACGTTGCCCATGATGAGGTACCGCAGGTGTTCCTCAAACAGCAGGCTCCGCCCGTCAACGAGGTAATGTCCGGCGGCTCCTAGTTCAGCTGACCGTGCCTGCAGCCTTGCCGCATCTGCCGCAGTGACGCCGCCGGTGTTGACCGTAACCGTGTAGACCGCTTCCTGGTAGGTTTCGCGCAGGTAGGGTACGCAGAAGGAGGTATCAAGGCCGCCGCTAAAGGCAAGAACGATCGACATTATGGCCTATGCTGCGCTTCATAAGACGCTGATTTGTGGCAATAAGCGCCATAGCGTATCGGGAACACCCTGGAGACACCTTTGCGAGGCTGGTTGAACGCATGACAGCACCGATGGATCGCCCGACGTACCTTATCGGCAGGGGATACACTGGCGGGCGTCCGAGTTACATGAAGTGCGGCTTGATGAGAGGCCAATGCATGGTGCACCATGATCTATGAGCTCAAGCTCTTGTCGGAATCCGATGGGCCGCGTGCGGGACGCAGTCCTGTGCGCGCAGTGCCGGCGGGGTTTGGCCTGTCGTACAGCCGCGACCACTCCAAGGCGCAGGTGCTGGCGGACGGATTCGGCCGTTTGCACACCTACTTGCGCATTTCGCTGGTGGAGCACTGCAACTTGCGATGCCGGTACTGCATGCCGGAAGAGGGCTTGGACTGGACACCTGCACCTAGGCTACTGACGCAGGAGGAGATCATCCGCCTGGCGCGTCTTTTTGTTCAGCAGGGCGTCAGCAAGGTTCGTTTGACAGGCGGCGAGCCGCTCTTGCGAGAGGGGATTGTAGAGATCGCAGCAGCCGTCGGGAGGCTGCCCGGACTGCGTACATTGGCCATCACAACCAATGGGCTCCTGCTGCCCAAGAAGTTGTCCCGCCTTAAAGCTGCAGGCGTCAACCTGCTCAACATCAGCCTGGACACGCTGCGGCCGGATCGGTTTGAGGCCATAACGCGCCGCCGCGGATTGCCCCTGGTGCTGCGCGCAGTGACCCAGGCTTTGGACGCGGGGTACACGCCGCTCAAGGTGAATTGCGTCGTGATGCGCGGTGTCAACGAGGATGAGCTGGCGGACTTTGCGCAGTGGACCCAAGATTTGCCGATAGCGGTGCGCTTCATAGAGTTCATGCCGTTTGATGGCAACCAGTGGGACGAGAGTCGGCTCTATCCATACCAGGAGATGCTGGATGCGCTGTCCAGGCAGTTTGCACTGGAGAGGGTTGCCGACGGGCCGAGCGAGACTGCCAAGACGTACCGCATACCCGGCTTCAAAGGCACAGTGGGTTTCATCACATCGATGACCGAGAATTTCTGTGAGGGTTGCAACCGGCTGCGGATCACCGCCGATGGCAGCCTGAAGGTATGCCTCTTTGGGCGCGCCGAAGTAAGCCTGCGCGACGCCATGCGCGGTGGCGCTTCCGATGCCGCGTTGCTGGAGATCATCAGCACGGCCATTGGCCGCAAGCGGGCCCGTCACGCGGGCATGCAGAACCTGGCGACGCAGGTCAACCGCCCGATGATCACCATCGGGGGTTAACGGATCGCATCGGCTTCAGCAGCCGATGCGCGGCGCGGGCTCTGGCGTCGGTCAGTTGCGAGCCACGAACAGTTCGATCCACGCCGCGAAGAAGGGGTCTTCCAGCCGATGCCGAATCGATCCCATGGTTTCCTCCGGCCTCGCAATACCGCTGTTGGTCAACTTCTGCACCGCGCTCCGCAGGCTGCTCAGGGGCAGTTCGTGTCTTTTGAGCGTGGCATGGGAAAACAGGCCGACTCCCTTGGTCTTCACCAGTGCCAGCAGTGCACGTTGCTGCACCGCCGTTAGCCGGTTCCACACCTGTGTGTAGAAAGGATCATCACGCCGGACCAGGCGATCCAGCACCTGATTTACGTCGGTCGTGCTGAGAGTGCCTGACTGCTCCCTGGCGCGCGCGTGGTTCCAGCAGGAATGGGCCAGTCGTTGGACGTTATAGGGGACATCCTCGGCCAGGTCCAGAATGGCTGTGATGGCGTCTTCCTCCACATTGGTGCGCGCCGATTCGAATCCCGTGCGAATAAAGGTTCTGAAGTCATTGCGTGGCACGGGACCGACAAAGAGTCGCGATCCGAGTCGATAAAAGGGACGCGCAGGGTCGCTGGTCATCTGGGACAACAGGCCGATCTTTGATCCTGAAAGCACGTAAGCGACATGCCTGTGGCGCTGAATGGCTGCGCGCAGTTGTCGTTCAGCCGCCAATCCGTCGCCTGGACCTTGCAGCTTGAGCACATGCTGAAACTCGTCAATGACTACCGCCACCTTGCGACCGCTGTCTGCCGCCATGCGATCTAGTCCATCTAGCAGCGTCGTAAGCATCATGGCTTCCTGCTTCCGGGGCTGCCTCGTGATCGTTGCGCTGAACGATTGGTCCAGCGGATTGTAGTTGATCTCGGGACGGAGCGCGCCAAAGAACGTGCGCAGCTTTGCACCTGCGCGGCTGATCTTGCCGGCCAGGCGATCTGCAGCACCGGCCACCACGGATTCAGCCAATTGCCTGAGCGTAGGGAAGGCTTCGGCATCGCGCCTCAGAACTACGATTCCGCGTTCTTCTGCTTGTTCGGAAGCTGCGTGCAGGATTGAGGTCTTTCCGTGCCTGCGCGGTCCTATCATGAACAGTCGGCCCGCCTGTTCCATCGTGTCAAGGACGACCCTTAACTCGTCCTCTCGGTCCACCAGTTCGGCGCCGGCGAGCTCCCTGCCATACTGAAACGGATTTCTTGAAGTCATGCTGCGCTGTGCAAAATTACGCTGCGTAAAATTACGCAGCGCTAACTTGGATGTTCCGATTCCGATTCCGATTGCGATTGCGTACGCGTGAAATCACCCTACTGTATCGGATCGGTGAGCCGACAAGGCGGCAAAAGCAGGCATTCGATCTCTGGGGCGCCAAGATCAAGTAAGGGCTGTACCCATGCGCCGTACTGTGGCCGATGACTTGGCGCACAGGGTGAACAAAGATCCCGGCGGTGCCCAGGTGCTTCCAGCGCTGTGCGTGAAGGGCCGCAAGCAGCCGCAAGTCTGAAACGCATCACACCGACTGGGGCATGTCGAGCAGCAAAAACCCTCCAGTTTGGCCCATAATTGCTACGCCTAACGGCGTTCAGGCGAAAAAAGCGGGGGCCACCGCCCTCCGTCCAGCGCGCAGACCGGGCTGCTGAGCAATCAGCCCAATAACGAATCTGGAAGAACTTTCCTGGTCAAAACCCCCGAAATATGATTCAGTTTGGGAATAACTTCAGTCAAATGAAGCGGTAGTGTATACCATGTACCATGGCCACACATGCGCTGGAGCGTACCGGTGCGCATCTTGCATATATTGCCAGCGTAATGACATCACCATTCGATCAAATACGGAGCGGAGCGAGCGGCCCAAGCAATGGCAGCACACAAGGCTGATGAATGCACGGCTGTTTCTGGTTGCCGACTAACACGGTCGCGCCGGTTTCTGCCCCGACCTGATGCCCGTCCAATTATGGTAGCTGCTATTCATGTGTCATCTGCGCCACTTGCATATTCTGATCGAAAGTGCCAGGGTAGTCAGAATACACACCACTCGTAAAACCGCATTACAAGAATGGATTTTCACCCTCAGTCGTACGCCAGGTAGCCTGGCGTATGAACATCAGATTGCCGAGCAGGCGCTGGACCCGATGGGTAGCACAAGGTCAAGCCTGTCATAGAGGCACAATTCACTAAGGCTCTGGCGCTAGATTCCTAGCCAGTACGCCCACTGATGGGCACATTTTGGTGCCGTTGTCCGAAGGCGCAGATTCCTGGCGAGCCCATCCAGCGCGGGTCGAGATAGTATGACCATTCCAGCAGGCATTCGAATACTGGCCAGCTTCCGCCTGAATAGCTGGCCGAATTGCACCGGAAAGCGCAGTAGGTCAAATAAACTGCTAAAAAATTAGCATTTGGCCTTGACCATAGGGAAACCTCGTCATATATTGGCCGTAAGTGCTAGTATGATAGCATTTATGCTGCGCATCGTTGAACCTTCTCCCGGTAAGGGTGGACGTAATGAAGAAGAAGAAGTCTCCGATGGACCTGGGGCGTCGTGAGCGTCAGATAATGGCGTTTGTCTACCAGCACGGTCAGGCCACAGCCGCCGAAGTGATGGAGGGCATCGACAGCCCACCGAGTTATTCGGGGGTGCGGGCGATGCTGCGCATTTTGGAAGAGAAGGGCCATCTGCGGCACCGGCGGGAGGGACCGCGCTACATCTACACTCCGACGCTTTCTCCGGAAGAAGCAGGGCGTTCGGCCATGAACTACATGGTGCAAATGTTCTTCAACGGCTCGGTCGAGCAAGCGGTGGCGACGCTGCTCGAGCTGAAGAGGACAGATCTGACCGAGAGCGACCTCGACCACCTTTCCGGCTTGATTGAGCAGGCCAAACAACAAGGGCGATAGACTATGGATACGTTGATGGAATTCACTCATTTTCCCGCCAGCATGAGCTCCTGGCTGGTGCTGATGCTGACGTTGTTTGTCAAAGGCGCGTTGGTGCTTGCAGCTGCCGGCCTTCTGGTTTGCGCCTTGCGGCGCAGTTCGGCGGCCGTCCGCTATGTGGTGTGGTGCGCGGGGCTGTTGAGCCTGTTGGTGTTGCCGGTGCTTTCGGTGCTGTTGCCGCAGTGGCAGACGGGTCTTCTGCCGCAAGCGACCGTTCTGGTTCAGGAAGCTCCCCACGCGGCGCCACATGTGGCTCCGGCCTCTGTGCCGTTCCTGGATGTCCCGACGGCTGAGCCAGCCGTAGCTGCGCCGGTCGCTGTGGCGCCGCCGCAGGTCGGCCGGGCTGAGGTTCCTGCTGTGGGGGCCGCCTCAGGGCCCCTGTTTGCCGCGCTCGACTTTCACTGGTCGACATGGGTGTTTCTGGCATGGCTGGCCGGTCTGCTGTTCGTGCTGGTTCGGATGGCTATTGCGCACGCCGGGGTGCACCTGCTTGTCATCCGTGGCACGATGGTGCAGGACGACGATTGGCGTCAGCTGGCCGGCGATGTGGCCAGCCGGCTGGGTATCCGACGGCCGGTGCGACTGCGCTGGAGCACGTGGACGGCGGTCCCGTTGAGCGTTGGCGTGTGGCGGCCTGCCGTCATCTTGCCAGAGGTGGCGAAGATGTGGGACGCGCAGCATCGCCGGACGGTGTTGCTCCATGAGCTGGCGCACGTCCGACGCCGCGATTGCCTGATGCAGCTGTTGACGCAAGTCGCCTGCGCTATCCACTGGTTCAACCCGCTGGCGTGGGTAGCTGCTCGCCAGTCGCGCATCGAGCGAGAGCGCGCTGCCGACGACATGGTGCTGTTGGCCGGCACGCAGGCCTCCACGTATGCCGAGATTTTGCTGGATACCGCCCGTTCGCTGCACTCGGCAAGATGGCCGCAGGTGGCGTCGCTGGCCATGGCGCGGCCTTCCCAGCTGGAGAGCCGCCTGATGGCCATTCTCGATCCCTCGTTGCGCCATCGGAGCCTGAACCGGGTCGCCGCTACCATGGCTGTCGTAGTAGCGGCATGCATAGTGCTACCGCTGGCCGTGCTCAATCCCGCCCAAGCCCAGCGTGATACCATCGTGGGGGCAGGCGACGTTGCTGTTGACACCGTGCCGCCACTCAACGATGCGCGCTTCACAGTTACCGAGGACATCAGGAGTGCTTCCGAAGTTGCCGTCGACATCGAGTCGAACTTCGTCCTCGATCCAGATGTCGTTACTGACGACAACATCGATACTAGCTACGACAGCACCCCAGTTACTGGCTCAATTTGGGAGAGTGCATCCATGGACACCCTTACCGCTGAGCAGCGCAAGATGCTGCGCAGCAAGTATGACATCGATAGCACGTTTATCCATGAGATAGAAATGCTAGGCTTCACTGATCTGGGTGTAGACGAGTTCGTCGCCTTGGGCGAAAATGACATCGATCCAGACTATATTCGCGCTATACACGCTGCGGGCTTCACGGATTTGACCTTGAACGACCTCATCAACCTGGCCAGGTTTGAGATCGACCCGAGCTATATCCGGGGATTGCAGGCTGCCGGCTTCACGGACTTGACCTTGAACGACCTCGCCAACCTGGCCAGGTTTGAGATCGACCCGAGCTATATCCGGGAATTGCAGGCTGCCGGCTTCACGGACTTGACCTTGAACGACCTCACCAACCTGGCCAGGTTTGAGATCGACCCGAGCTATATCCGGGAATTGCAGGCTGCCGGCTTCACGGACTTGACCTTGAACGACCTCACCAACCTGGCCAGGTTTGAGATCGACCCGAGCTATATCCGGGGATTGCAGGCTGCCGGCTTCACGGACTTGACCGTGAACGACCTCATCAACCTGGCCAGGAAAACTATGCGCCAAAAATAATTTGGGCTACTCCTGTCAATACGGCCAAAACTCAGCAGGCAAGCCGCGCTAGTGTTGTAGGTTGGTCTGCGTCCGTACGCTTGGCGTTTTCGCCCAGGATCAAACACCGATTCTCCGTAGTCCTCTGCTTGCTTAACTCTATTAGGATAACGCCTACCAACCGGATCTCTGGTGCTATCCTGGGGAAGATTTAGATTACGCGCCCGCGACACCGAACTCCCATTTCCACACGCTTTGCCATGTTGGTGGTCCGTCCGGGCCTCTATAGGATTCCTTACTTGGAGAGCATTCGGGAGCACTATCGCACCATTCTGGAGTACCACCAATCGCCGAGTCATCAGGAATTCATGCGCGGCCTCAAGATTCCGGAACACTTGTTCGATTCTCCAAGGTACAGCTATTGACTCCGCTGCTTGGAAATCCATAGCCACACGGAGTTTGCGCCCAAGCATGAAGAGAGGATACCGCTGGACATACACTGCCACAGAACCCCAATCCGTCGGCGGAGAAGGGACAGCGCTTGGCTCGAAATTGAGAAAGCTGCAGGAGCCCTAAGTGCCACAAAAAGGTGGAACAGGCTTGCACCCTAATTTAGGGTGCAATGGCAGTCTTCTGGTCGTTATTGTTGTGGGCGGTCTTTAGTCACGTAGATCGGCAAACGCCATGGATTCAACGCTTCATGAGGGCCGTGCGGCACCATCGCAGGTTCCATCCACGGAGGTCGTACCGCGGGCAAAGCGCTGCAGATTCACCTTGGCCTATAAGCAGCGCATCGTCCGCGAAGCGGACGCTTGTCAGGTACTCGGAGAGGTCGGCGCGCTGTTGCGCCGGGAAGGCCTTTACTCGTCTCAGCTGTCCAAGTGGCGCCAACAGCTCGACAGACCGGAGGCTGGAACGCAGTCCACCGACAAGGTGCACGCGCTCAGAAAGGAGCTGCGTGTGGTGCGCAAGACGCTTGCGCGTACGCGTCATGAGCTCAAGCAGGCCCGGACGGTCATCGAGATTCAAAAAAAAGTCTCTGGACTGCTTGGTCTCGAGATCCCCGACGAGCCCGGGCAACCAGGTTGATTATGCTGGAGGAACTCACCAAGGCCATGGACATGACGGCCGCGTGCCGCTACATGGAGATCTCCCGTAGTACCGGGCACCGATGATTGCATCCAGGGCCACGGAAGCCAAGGAAGCGGCAAAAGGGCCGGCTCGCCATCGGTGACGCGTGGCGCGCACAGATGCTGGCCCGGTTGTGTTCGGAGCGGTTCATGGATCTTCCGCCCCGGCAGATAGGGGCTACGCTGCTGGATGAAGACCCCTATGGGTGTCACTGGCGCACGCTGTATCGTATCCTGAAAGAAAGCCGCGCGGTACGAGAGCGCCGTAACCAGCGGGTACACCCGCCCTACACCAGGCCGGAGCGGGTGGCCACGGCCCCCAACCAGTTCTGGTCCATGGACATCACCACGCTGCGCGGTCCCCGAAAAGGGACCTCCTACAAGTGCTACGTGATCGTAGATATCTTCAGTCGGTACGTGGTGGGCTGGATGGTGTCCCCGTACGAGACGGCTGATCTGGCGGCCGATCTGGTCGTGACCACCTGCGAGCGCCAAGGGGCCACAGCCGATCCACCCACGGTCCACACGGACCGGGGCGCGCCCATGACCGCCCGGACCTACATCCAGTTGTTGGGGCAGCTGGGCGTCACGCGCTCCTATGCGCGACCGTACCAGTCGAACGATAACCCGTACTCGGAGGCCCTATTCCGTACCGCCCAGTATCCTCACCTGTACCCGAGGCGGTTCGGATCTCTGGAGGATGCCCAGCAATGGGCCCGATGGTTCTTCGCATGGTACAACGAGATGTTCTACCACTCTGGCCTTGGGCTCATGCATCCCCGGACTGTGCCCTACGGCCATACCGAAGCCGTCAGAGTTGCCCGTCAGCAAGTCATGAACTCGGCCTACGCACAGCACCCGGAACGCTTCTTGGGTGGCAGACCACGCATACCGATGCCGCCAAGAGCCGTATGGATCAACAAGCCCAAACACACTACCTAACACGCTCAGCCGCAAAACATCCCTCTGTGCACAAACGTTAATTATGTAATTATGGTTAACGCATAAACTGGCGTAACGTCCCCAAATCAAACTCCAAAGCGGTGGGCCACCTGTTGTTTTACCTTGCGGTTGGCGCTCTGTGCCTGAGCCCTTCGCATGCCGCGCAGATTGATGTGATGACCTTCAATGTGCGCTACGACAACCCCGGCGACGGCGCACATGCGTGGGAACATCGCAAGGAGCGCGTAGCCTCGATCATGGCCCGTGCCGACATCGTCGGGGTTCAGGAGGCACTGATTGGGCAGATACGAGACCTCGAGTCCATGCTGCCAACGTACGCTTGGATCGGCGTGGGACGGGACGACGGATTGCGGGGCGGAGAGTTTGCGCCCATCTTCTATCAGCGCGAGCAGTTTGCCCTCATCAGCGAAGGCACGTTCTGGCTGTCCGAAGAGCCGCACTTGCCTGGCAGCATAGGATGGGACGCCGCCATCACGCGCATTGTCACCTGGGGGCGACTGCGACATATTGCATCGGGCACGGTCTTTTGGGTGTTCAACACGCATTTTGATCACCGCGGGCAGGAGGCCAGGCGGCAGAGCGCGCAGCTCTTGACTGCACGTCTGGATGAGATGGCCTACACGGAACCGGTCATAGTAACGGGCGACTTCAATGCGCCGCACAATTCAGTGGTATACCGAACGATGACGGCAGGGCGACTTGCCGACGCACGGCACCATGCACAAACCGCGCCGCTCGGGCCCGAAAGCACTTTCAGCAGCTTCGAGGAGGGTACGGGGCTACCCGATGCACGTATCGACTATGTGTTTGCTGACTCTACGATTGCTGTGCTCGCATTTGAAGTGATAGATGAGGTTGTAGCGGGCCATTATCCTTCTGACCATCGGCCAGTCGTAGCACGCCTGGAAATCAGATGAGCACCCATGGCCGGCCTTGGCTCCGGGCCGGCGCCGCTGGATCGTGCCCCAAGCCACCAGGCGTGTGGGGCAGGAGCAATGGAATGATGCGGCTGATCCTGTGCCGATGAGTCCAGAAGCTGTGGCGGCAGTACCCGGCGAAACGCTTGGCTTGCGCGATGCCACAGGATGCAAGCACTGCGGAGGCTACCCCGTGCTCTGCATCGCGGCAGCGATTCCGTAGACGCTTAAAAGCAGCGCCTGCTCTAATGCATCGCCAGCCTCCTGACCGGACTCCCGGTGCCGTTTCAAAAGCTCAATCTGTAGCAGGTTGAGCACATCCGTATAAGGATTGCGAAGCGCGATGGACTTGCGTATCACAGGGTTATTGCCGAGCAGCGTCGACTGCCCCGTAATGGCAAGGATGGCCTTTTTTGCGGCGGAAAAGTCGGCAGCAATGGTATCGTGCAAGCCTGTGCGGCTCGGCCCATAAAGCTGTGCATACGCCGCGGCAATGTCCAGCCTGGCACGCGCCATGGCCTGCTGCGCGTTATTGATGACGGTGCGAAAAAACGGCCACTGCTGGTACAAGCGCTGCAGTCGGGCATGATCTTGCTGCACGGCGGCTTCAAGCGCCTTGCCCGTGCCGAACCAGCCGGGCACGATGTAGCGCGTCTGGGTCCACGCAAACACCCACGGTATGGCGCGCAAGTCTTCAAAGGCAACCTCCCCCGTGGTGCTGCGGGACACGGGGCGGGATGCAATAGGAAGGCGACTGATTTGCTCTATCGGGGTGATGGCGGCGTACCAGGGCCAAAGCGCAGGGCTGGTCACCAAGTCCCGATAGGCAGCCATGGATGACTGCGCAATAGACGACATCACCGTGACAGCCTCCGCTTCCACAGGCTGGGCCGTAGGCCGGCACGACGACAGCAGGACCGCACGCGTAATCTGCTCCAGATGCCTGTGTGCGATGGCAGAAAGCGCGTATCGGAAGCTGATGACCTCGCCTTGCTCTGTGAAGCGGATACGCCCGTTGTGGGTGATCGCCGGCATTGCCATGATGGCTTCTCCTGCGCGACCGCCACCGCGGCCCACCGTTCCGCCGCGCCCGTGAAACAGCCGCAACTTGATGCCTTGCTCCTGGCAGACCTGCCCAATTCTGCCTTGAGCCATATAGAGCGACCAGTTAGCCATCCAATAGCCGCCATCCTTGTTGCTGTCGGAGTAACCCAGCATGATTTCCTGCAGATTGCTGCGACCAGCAAGATGCGTCTGGTATACCCCGTTGCTGAACAGTGCATGCAGGAGTCGATCCGCTTGCTGCAGGTCGTTGATCGTTTCAAAAAGCGGCACGACATCCAGCGGACATGCGAAGGCACCATCTACCAGGCACCCAAGCCCTACCTCTTTGGCCAAAAGCAGCACCTCGAGCAGATGGCTGACCGCATGCGTCATGCTGACGACATAGCTGCCAAGTGCTTGAGGCTCATTCGCAGCAAGCTGTTGCACGACAACAAGCGTGTCCAGCACTTCCTGCGCCGCCGCGGGAAGCGCCGCACCGCGCGGCAGGAGGGGACGTGGATTCGCCAGTTCTTCCGCGAGCAGCGCGAGACGCTCGGGCTCCGCAAGCGAATCGTACTGCGGATGCACGCCCGCCAGCGCAAAAAGGGCGGCCACCGCTTCCGTGTGGCGCCGGCTGTGCTGTCGGATGTCCAAGGCTGCCATATGAAAGCCAAAAATCTTCGCGCAGTTGATCAGGCGCCCAAGGCGGCCTTTGTCAGCCAGTGACGGGCTGCCCACCTCGCGCAGCACCGCTTGCACAAGCGTCAAATCCTGCATGAACTGCGCAATGCCGTAGCATTCGCTTCGGCCTGCGCGGCGCTCCTCCAGGTGTAGCATCATGTAGCTGAGCTTGCGGCGCAGCGGCTCGCGCTGGTACTGGCGCGCCTGATGCGGCGGCAACGCCTGGATTTCTTCGTCGCGGGCTATGGAGTCGTAAAGGGCTTTGGGCATCGGCACCAGCCGCTCGGAGAAGCTCAGGTCCCGCCGCAACACGCGCAAATCCTCCAGGTAGCGCGTAAGCACGGTGCGCCGATGCATGGCAAGCGTCTGGAGCGTGACCGCAGCGGTTACATTCGGGTTGCCATCCCGATCACCGCCGATCCAGGACCTAAACCGCAGAAAGATCGGCACCTCCGCTGCCTGGCCGTAATGCCGTTGCAGTGCACTCCGCATATCCTGGTGAATTTGCGGTGCAGTCTCCCAAATCGAATTGCGCAAGAAGTAGAGACCGTTTTCGACCTCGTCCCGCACCGTGGGTCGGCTGGCACGGATCTGATCGGTGGCAACCAGCAGGGCGACATGATTGTGGATCTGCCGCAGTACCGCGCGTGTCTCTTCAGGCGTGTTCCGGTGCTCACGAAGCGTATCTAGGAGTGCTGCAAGGTCTTGCTGCTTGTACAGAATCGCACGCCTTCGCGCGTCGGTGGGGTGGGCGGTAAGCGTAGGCTGTATATCCAGCTGCCCGATGGCTTCAACCACTTGCGCATATGTGCATCCTTCGGCCTTAAGCGTGTGTATCGCTTCGTCAATGGACTCGGCGCGCGGCATTTCCGGCTGCCGCATGGCGCGTAGTCGATTGATGCGCACGATCTCCTGCTGCTCGCTCTGATTCACCAAGGTGAAGAAGGCTGTATAGGCGCGCAGGATCCAGGCGATCTGCTCCAGGCCGAGTGCAGAGATGCGTTGGGCGGCTTTGCTTCGCAGCCCGGGCCGCTGCTCTTGGATTGCCCGCTTCGTCAGCGAGCGCAAGGCTTCCACCAGTGCATAGATTTCTTCACCGGCCTGGTCGCGAGTGACTTTGCCCAGCAGACTGCCCAAAAGGTTGATCTGCTCGCTTAGCGGCTTGGAGATCCCCGTCCCCTCCGCCCTGATATCCAGTTCTTTCCAGTCTTCGTCCATTCCTCCGTCGCGTGCAGTCATCAGCTTGCCGAGGAGTGTTGTTCAGCCAAGGCAACTAGCATACGCATGTGTATGTTCGGAGCGCGCATATACGCGGCGGCGCACAGTGCAATCTACCTGTGAATAGCGTATCCGAAGTGAACGGGACCGGCATGGGGATTGCTCCGGTCATGCCTCATCCGGCGATCTGCACGGATACTACGGCAATTGGGCGATCTTTCGTATTTTGCACCTTACACAACTGCAGCGCATGAATGCGCGCAGGTATTCGCGGGATTTACCGAAAACAACTAGCCGTAATCGATTCAATGGTAACCATTACGAAACATGATGTCGTGAAGGCGGTGGCCCAGGCTACCGGACTGGATCGCGCAGAAGTTGATGCAACAGTGGACGGGCTCCTGACGGTGGTGACCGACCATCTGGCCTCGGGCAACAAGGTGGAGTTTCGGGGCTTTGGCTCCTTTCTGTCACGGGCGCGCCCGGCCCACACCGCCCGCAATCCCGCCACAGGGGAGGCCATCCAGGTTCCGGAAAAGATTGCACCGGTGTTCAGGGCCTCGCCCATCCTTAAGCGTGCCATCAACCGCTAGCCGCCGGATGTGTCATGGGCAATAAGGGCGCAACATGTATCGAGTGTGGCGCCCGGCTGGAGGCTGAAGGCACGCAATGCACGCTGTGTGGATGGCGTGCAGGGATAGCGGACATAAGCGCGCTTTCTGGATCCGCTGCCGACGAAGCGGCATTCGGGTCGAGGCCCGTGTTTTGCAATGCATGCAGGTGGGAGAACCCTGCGGGCTCGCGCTTCTGCGCCCAGTGCGGGGCGCGCCTCCAGGAGATGGTACCGAAGGCGCAACCACCCGTTCAGCCGCCCGTTCACCAGTCAGATCCTGCCTCTGTACCGGCTGCTGTAACAGGCATGCCCGCTGGCCAAGTGGCCGTTGTGGTCGTCGCGGCCTTGGTGCTGGTGGTGGCGCTGTACCTGGTCACCGTCGAAAGCAAGCGCACGCATCCCCGGGCCGCGGCAGAGGCATCCCCGCCGACTGCGTTCGAAGCGGCTCCTGTTTCAGGCCCGCTGGCCGAGCAGTTGGCCGCGTTAGACGCTGAGATCCAAAGCGACACGGGACTGGCGCGCCTCACGCGTCAGCGTGAGAAGGCTTACGTGCTCATGCAGTCGGATCGCCTGGACCTGGCAGCAATGGAATATCAGCGCATTGCCGAGTCTACAGGCAGCGTGGAGGATTGGCGCATTGCCGGCGACCTCTTCTACGACTGGATGTCGGAGGAAGAGGATGTCAATAGTCGCGCCCAGATAGCAGCCAGCGCCATCGCGGCATATGAGTTCGTACTCCAGATACAGCCGGACAATCTCGGAGTACGCACGGACCTTGCTACAGCATACCTCAATACGGGCAATCCGATGCGGGGCGTAGCAGAAATCAAACGAGTCCTTGAAGCCGACTCCACACATCTGGACGCCAACTTCAACTACGGGCTCATGCTCTGGAGAATAGGACGCACCGACCAAGCTGCCACACAGTTCGAAAAGGTCATGGCGCTGGCTGACAATCCCTCTGCGCATTACAGCCGCGCCAGCGAAGCACTGCGCACACTCCAGCAGCAAGGTCCATTGTGATGCGATGGGTTGCGGCCTGCGCGGTGCTCCTGGGTGGCTGCACCCAACAGGCCGCGGAGCCTACCGAGGTGGTCGTCTTCGCTGCGGCGTCCCTCAGCGATGTGTTGGAGACGTTTGCAGCGGATTTCGAACGCATGCATCCTGCGCATCGCGTGGTGTTGAATGTGGCCGCAACCTCGCTCTTGGCCCGCCAAATTGCGCAAGGCGCGCCGGCTGACATCTTCCTTTCGGCCAACCAGGAGTGGGTGGACTACCTGGTTCAGCGCGGGCGCGTACAGGGTGCTGCGCACGTACTGGCAGGCAACCGCCTGGTGGTGGCCGGTGCACACGATCAAGCCCCCTTGGCACACTTCGACTTCATCCTTCACTTCAAGTCCATAGCTGTTGCCGATCCCAGTCATGTACCTGCGGGAATGTATGCTAAAGAAGCGCTGGAATGTTCGGGGCTTTGGGATGTGGCAGCCCCCAGGCTGGTCCCGACGCTGGATGTGCGCACAGCGCTCTTGTCTGCAACGTCGGGTGCAGCGGAGGTGGCCATTGTTTATGCGTCCGATGTGCCCGTCGATCAAAGGGCGCAAGTGCTCCTGGAATGGCCTGCAGGCTGTGCGCCAGCCATTCATTACGTGGGGGCCCGCATTGCAGCCGCCCGCAATCCTGTGGGGGCTGCGGATTTTTTGACACTCTTGGCCGACTCCGCGAATGTGCAAATCTGGGAGCAGCATGGCTTTGCCAAGGCTAATCCATAGGGTAGGGCATGCTGTCTTTGAGCACGCCGCCTTTATCTGACATGCTCGCACATTCGATCATCAGGACACTGAGCCATGGCCTGTGCAGTATGCGAGCGAAGCCCGGGCAGGCTTGCATTGCGCTGATTGGCGCATCGCGAGTACAAGCCGTGATAGTACCTTGCACGAGGCTGCAGTGGCCACTTCAATCCACCGCTTGATCTCGCGATGTTTTCTGTGGCAGAATGGGAGGTGATCGCGCTGTCTGCGCAGGTTGCGCTGTCGGCTGTCGGCATCAGCCTGATTCCGGGCATTATGATCGCATTCTGGCTTGCACGGAGTCGGTCACCTGCGCGCTTTCTCGTGGAAAACCTGGTGCAGCTGCCCCTCGTGCTGCCGCCCGTCGTCACGGGTTTGCTCCTCCTTGTCGTGCTGGGTCCCGAGGGCATGGTCGGCGCATGGCTGCATCGGGCACTTGGCCTGCAGATAGCGTTCACCAGCCTGGGTGCCGCGGTTGCCGCGGGCGTGTTGGCATTTCCGCTGCTCGTTCAGACCTTGCGCGTGACTTTCGCACAGATTGATCCTGCATGGGAGGAAGCAACGTTTGTGTACGGCGGTGGCCGGTGGTCGGCCTTTCGGCACGTCACGCTGCCGCTGGCAGCCCGCGGGGTTGTCGCCGGCGTGGTCCTGGCCTTTGCACGCGCATTAGGTGAATTCGGAGCCACGATTGTCTTTGCGGGCAACTTGCCCGGCCGTACGCGTACCATTCCCTTGGCTATTTTTACGCAAATTAATCGGATTGGCGGCGAGGCGGCGGCTCTTCGACTCGTGCTGGTGGCCGTTACGCTGTCCGTGCTGAGCCTGGTCGTGCATGCAGCGCTGACTCGTCGCCTACACCGGATGTAAGTCTAAAAATGAAGCGTATGCTTTCAGCGGGTGATCTGAATCGGATTCGCGAGGCTGTAGCTGCCGCAGAGCGGAAGACGTCCGGTGAGATCGTGCCGTATGTTGTACGCAAATGCGAAGAGTACAGCGTCGCTGTCTGGCGGGCCGCAGGGCTAGGCGCATTGGCAGCTTTTGCTGTGCTCACACTGCTTACGGTCTTCCATAGTGGCTGGGGTGAGGGCTGGTGGCGTGATGCGCGCTTTCAGACGCTTGCGATGGCCGTAGTGGGAACAGCGATGGGGGTGCTGGCTGCATTCGTGCCCGCCGTGAAGCGGTTGTTTGCTGGAAAGCAGCACCTGACCCGCGCGGCGCACAGGCGGGCCATGGCAGCCTTTGTGGAAAAGGAAGTATTCAGTACGCGCGAACGCACCGGCATCCTGCTTTTTGTTGCGCTCTTTGAGCATCGCATCGAAGTGGTGGGCGATACGGGCATCAACGCAAAAGTATCGCAGGACGAATGGGACTCGGTAGTGGCGAAGATGCGCGCAGGCATCAAGTCCGGGAAGCTGGCCGACGGCATGGTCGAAGGCATCCATCAGTGCGGCGAACTGCTGCACCACAGCGGCGTGGAAATCCGGCCTGACGACATCAACGAGCTCTCTGACGATGTCACCTTTGGTGAGTAATCAACCCACAAAGCCACAGTGATTATCGATAGCTACTCCGATTTCCTTGTGGTTTTGCATTGCGTGACATGCACCTCGGGCGCTGGGCGTGCTGGTTCTGTTTCATCCTGGCCGTGCTGCCGGCGGGTGCACAGGACCTAGGAGTCTTTGTCGATACGTTGTCGGGCACACAGCCCTTTGTGCTGCGCCCGTTCATTCGACCCGGGTCCGAGCGCATTTTCCAGCGCGGTGCGCCGCTTGACTCTACGCAGTTTGCGCTGGATTATCGCTTTGGGCGTCTTTGGGTACCGTCGCTCACTTCACAGGACACCGTATTCGCGCATTATCGCACCTGGGGCGTGGTGCTTCAGGATGCGTATGCGCCGCCCTTGGCGCGGGCCGAAGGTCCTGGGCAGGCCGACTCTGCGAAGCAGCATATAGCACCTGCGACGCGGTCCAGTGTTTCGCTTTCGCGCACGGGTTCCATCACGCGCGGTGTCCTCGCGGGCAACCGGCGCGATGCGATCATCGAGTCAGGCCTTCGGCTTCAACTCGCGGGGACCGTTGCAGAAAATGTACGCGTGAAGGCTGTTCTGACAGACGAAAGCACACCCATTCTGCCAGAAGGCACGACGCAGCGACTGAGCGAGCTGGACCGCGTATACATCGAAATCATTTCGGGCCCAGGCCAGGTGCAGCTGGGGGATTTTGAGGTTGCCTACGACGGCAGCAGCTTTGCACAGCTCAAGCGGAAGGTGCAGGGAATGGGCCTGGGCGCAGCGTCTTCAGTCAGCGGGCTCGCCGGCTCCGTGCAGGCGATGGGTGCTGCTGCCCGCGGAGTTTTTCGGCGGCAGTCGCTCACGGTATCTGACGGCGTGCAAGGACCCTACCGCCTGACCGGAGAACAGCATGAGCAGTTCATTTTCATCGTCCCGGGGTCTGAAGAGGTGTATCTGGACGGACAGCGCCTGAGCCGCGGCCAGACGCAGGACTATGTCATCGACTATGCCACCGGAGAGCTTACCTTTACCACTAACAGGCTGATTCGCTTCCACGACCGTGTCGTGGTGGAATTTCAGTATCGGACCACGGAGTATACGCGTACGTTGCTTGGCGCAGAAACCGACGTAGCCTTCGGGCATCGAGCGACCGGTCCGGCGCGGGCTTCGCTCGGCGCAACCTTTCTGCGAGAGTCTGACGGACGCGTGCTCAGCGAGGCCTTTGGGCTTACGGCCGAGGACGAGGCCCTGTTGGCCGCAGTCGGTGATTCTATGGCCCTGCGAACGGGCGCGATCCCCGTGCCCTACGACGCCGAGGCCCCATATGTCCAGTACGTACAGCAGGACACGCTCCTTGACGCTGGCAGAGTAGTCTACTATGCTCCGGTCGCGGAGCGGCCGACGAGGCCCGTTTTTCGTGTGACCTTTACGCGCGTGGGCCCAGGCAATGGAAGCTACGTTCGCCAAGGGCAGGCAACCAACGGGATAGCTTATCAGTGGCGGGGCCCCGGGCGCGGCGACTATGAGCCCGTTCGCATTTTGCCCAAGCCGCGGCAGCAGCGCATGCTGGACCTCCGAGGCACGGTGTCCCCCGTGCGGTTTCTGGAGCTGTTTGGTGAATGGGCTACATCGCTTTATGACCGGAACAGGCTGTCACCGCTGCACAAGGCCGACGACACGGGTCGTGCATACCTGGGCGGCTTACGCTTGACACCACGGCCTGTCGGCTTGGGGACTGTGGCGCTTAGCGCTCAGCGCCGCGATATCGGACGCGGCTTTGCTTCGTTCAGTCGCATCAGGCCGGTGGAGTTTGAACGCCTCTGGAATCTGAGCGCGCAGCAGACCGCATCCATGCGGCAGAGCCTTTCCGCGGCGAGCGAAACCATCGATGAGGGCACGGTGACATGGCAAGCCTCGCCGCATTCAAGCCTGACCGCTACGGCAGGCCGTCTGGCATTGGGCCATCAGTTTGAGGCGCAGCGCGCCGAAATATCACTGGCGCTGGAAGAACCGAAATGGCCGCAAGTACGCTATCACCTTATCTCCATTACCAGCAGCGATGCTTCGCTGCTGCAGGATGGTACTTGGCAGCGCCACAACGGGAGTGCTGCTGTATCGCTATTGAACAAGCAGCTGATACCGGCCGTACAGTACCAAAAAAATCGGCGCATCGTTCGCGCCGTCGCCGCCGACAGTTTGATTGCGCCATCGAACGCATTCGTGCATGTAACGCCTGGTCTGACGTGGCGCGCGCCCATGGGGAAGGTAGGTGCTTCCTACGACCTGCGCATAGATGACCGTGTGCATCGAGGGGCAATTGCGCGCGCCACGCAGGCCGCAACCTGGGACGTACACTTCGACATGCGGCCTTCGCGCATCTTCCGCACAGAGGGACGGATCGGTCTTCGCAGTTTGACCTACAACAGGGAGCCTGGCAGCGGCCAGACAGCCAGTGACAAGCGATCAGCTGTGATGCGCTGGTCCGGGCGGCTGCAGCCATGGCAGCGGGCCCTGCAGCTGCACTGGTTCTACGAGGCTTTGTCCGAACGCACGCCGACGCTGCAGGAGATCTACATCCGCACCGGGCCTGAGCTCGGTGAATACGTCTGGGTTGACGCCAATGGTAATGGCGTGCTTGAGCTGGATGAGTTTCTCCCGGAAACCACGCAGGACGAAGGCAACTATGTGCGCACGCTGATTCCGTCGGACTCGCTGCAGTCGGTGATCGGATTGCAAATGCGCCTGTCGCTGCAGCTGGATCTGTCACGCAAGTGGAGAGATGCGCCCGCGCGCTGGCAGCGCGCGCTGCGCCACGTATCCATGCGGACGGCCATCAACGTTCAAGAAAAGAGCCGCACGCCCAGGCTGACAGATGTGTATTTCCTTCGAATGGGTACTTTCCGCAGTCCCGAGCACACGCTCAAGGGGCTTTTGTCTTTGCAGCAGGATGTGTATCTGTGGAAGGATTCGCCGCGGCATGGCTGGCATTTTTCCTACCGGCATATACGTGGACGCAATGAGCTGGCCGCGGGCGCGGAATCGCGAGCCACGGACGAATTCCGCACCGATGCCCGTCTCAGGGTCAGCCAGGCCTGGAGCGCTTCCTTGGCCTTGGCGCGCGGCAACCGCCGTACTGCGAGCGCGTTGTTCGCCTCCCGCAGCTATGACATCGGTACAGTTTCCATTGCGCCGTCGCTGACTTACAGCACGGCCACAGCTTTCCAGGTAGTCGTGTCAGCGGTTCATGCCAGAAAGAACGCCGTGGCAGCACGTGCGTCGCTATGGAGGGTGCCTGTCGAGGCGCGCTATGCACGTGCGCAGCGATTCAACATTGCCGGTCGCCTGGAGGCTGCGTCTGTGGCCGTACGAGGGACCGCCCATGCCCATGGGCTTGCCCATTTTGAACTCACGGACGGGCGCGGCACAGGAACGTCGCTGATGTGGGCACTATCATCCTGGTATCAGCTCAGCAGCGTGCTGCGCGCGACGGTGACTTACAACGGTCGCAGCCCGCAGGGCGCGCCGACCATCCACACGGTACGCATGCAGCTAAGCGCAGCCTTTTGAGACCGTGCCAAGCGCTACAATTGCCAAGTCCCAAATACCTATCTTCTTACATGCCACTGACCACCTGTGCACATGCAAGTCTCTCGGATACTTCTTTGCGCGGCACTGATCCTTATCGCTGCGCCAGGGTCGCTATTGGCCCAGAATGACAAGGAAGCGCTTGAGGCGCTATATTGGGCCCGCCAAAAGGAGGCAATGTCGCGCTTCACCCAAGCCGATGTAGACTTCATGACAGGCATGATCGGGCATCATGCCCAAGCGCTCATCATGTCACGTTTGGCCCCGACGAACGATGCCAGTGCATCGGTTCAGGTGCTGGCGGCGCGCATTATCAATGCGCAGAATGACGAGATTGCGCTTATGCAGAGTTGGCTGCGTGATCGCGAGCAAGTAGTGCCGCAGGTTCTTATCGAGGGGCTGCAGCTGACTATTGAAGGAGGCGGCCATCATGCGCACCATATGCCGGGCATGCTCACCCAGGTGCAGTTGGAGGAGCTGGCAGCGGCCCGTGGCCAAGTGTTCGACCGCCTGTTCTTGACCTACATGATCCAGCATCACGCGGGGGCTGTAACCATGGTGGAAGACCTTTTTGCGGTGGATGGTGCAGCCCAGGACGAAGCGGCATACAAGCTTGCCTCCAGCATTCATGTAGATCAGATCACAGAGATCGCACGGATGCAGGAGATGCTGGACAGCCTTGCCCAATAAACTCGACTTACTAACCAACAGGCTTAAACACATGCGCAATTTTTATGCACGCATAGCACTGCTCGGTGCACTGGCTCTCTCGATCTGCGCGCTGCCTGCGCTGGCGCAGCAGATGGACGACCCACGGGTTGGACTCGGTGCTGGGCTTTTTGACGCTGAAGAAGCGATCTGGAATCTGTCGATGCTTTCCACAACCGTGCCGCCGGAGGCTTTCGTTGGCGTCACCAATTCGGACTTGGCCTTCAAAGACCACTACGCCATACAGGGCAACTATAACGGCGTGCTGATCTGGGACATCAGTGACCCGGCGGCACCGGTACTGGTCAAGGACTATCTGTGTCCTGCCTCGCAGAGCGATGTTTCGGTCTACGAGCACTTGCTATTCGTATCTGGCGAAGGCTTTGGGGGCCGCCTGGACTGCGGTACGCAAGGTGTAGACGAACAGGTCAGCCATGACCGACTGCGCGGTATTCGCATCTTCGATATTTCTGACATTGTCAATCCGGAGTATGTTGCCAACGTGCAGACGTGTCGCGGCTCGCATACGCACTCGGTGCTCAAGGATCCGGATGACGATGAGAACGTGTATGTCTACGTGTCGGGATCTGCGCCGGTGCGTCCTGCGGAGGAGCTGCCAGGTTGCTCCGGTTTGTCTCCAGATGAAGACCCTGAATCTGCGCTGTTCCGGATTGAAGTGGTCAAGGTGCCGCTTGCGGACCCCGCCCAGGCGGCTATTGTGAGCTCACCCCGGATTTTTGAGGACCTCGTGGCCCCGCCCAGACATGGGCCGTCTCCTGCTGACATTGCGGCTATGGAAGAAGCCAGGGCTGCAGGCAAGTTCGTCGTAACGTATGCGGGTCAGTCCATCGTACTGCCTGACCGGTATGTTGAAATGATAATGGGCCAGTGGATGGCAGAATCCGGAAAAGAGGGGGAACCCACGGCTGCCGACAGCACGGAGTTTCGCGAAGCCCTAGATGGCATCTTTGAAGCGATGGTGGGAGCCCCGGATGCCGAAGGCGAAGATGATGGACCGGCGCCCGGCCCTACGCAGTGCCACGACATCACACTCTATCCCGAAATTGGGCTTGCGGGCGGCGCATGTGAAGGTTATGGGCTGCTGCTGGATATTTCCGACCCGGCGAATCCGACGCGTATCGACGCTGTCGCTGACTCCAACTTTTCCTACTGGCATTCGGCTACCTTCAGCAACGATGGCAGCAAAATCCTCTTTACGGACGAGTGGGGCGGCGGTGGCGGGCCGAAGTGCCGCGCAACTGATCCGATGGAGTGGGGGGCCAACGCACTGTTCACGCTGTCCGAGGATGGCAAGATGGAGTTCCAGAGCTACTTTAAGCTGCCTGCCGTCCAGTCCAGCCTGGAAAACTGTGTAGCCCACAACGGTTCGCTCATCCCGGTACCGGGGCGCGACCTTTTCATCCAGTCGTGGTACCAGGGCGGCATTTCGCTGATGGATTGGACCGACATCAAGAATCCAATTGAGATCGCGTACCATGATCGCGGCCCGGTCAATGCGGATCAGATGAGCAGTGGCGGCAGCTGGTCGGTTTACTGGTACAACGGTGTTATTGTCAGCAGTGAGATCGCACGCGGCTTGGACATCTTCCAGCTGGAGCCGAGCGAGTACCTGTCGGCCAACGAGATCCTGGCTTCCAAGACCGTAAAGTTGGACTATCTCAACGCCCAGGGACAGCCGACGTATGTCTGGCCTGTCAGCTTCACGCTGGCGAATGCCTATCTGGATCAGCTCGAGCGCGCCGCAGCCTTCTCCGCTGAGGGTATCGCCAGGGTCCGGGCCGGCTTGCACCGCGCGGAGGCTGCGGAGGGAGACGCGCGGTCGGACATCCTTATGCGCCTCGCACAGATGATGTCACGCAGCCGCGACACAGAAAAGGCGTCTTTGCTCAAGGAGACACTTGAAGCACTTGCACAGCAAAACTAAAGGCCATGCGCTTATTCGTTCTTTTATTTCTGATTGCCGCATTGGCAACCCCCGGGGCGTGGGCCCAGGACTCACCGGACCCCCGCGAATCTTTGCGCGCGGGACTCTTTGACGCCGAAGAGGCCATCTGGAATCTCAACAAGCTGTCCACTACGCAACCACCTGAGGCGTTTGTGGGGGTGACCAATTCGGACTTGGCCTTCAAGGACCAATATGTCTTTCAGGGCAACTATAACGGCGTCATCGTGTGGGACATATCCGATCCAACCGCTCCAGTGCTGGTGAAGGATTACTTGTGTCCGGCGTCGCAGAGCGACGTATCGGTCTACGGCAACCTCATGTTTGTTAGCGGCGAAGGTATGGGCGGACGGTTGGATTGTGGCACAGACGGGGTACGCGAGCGTGTCAGCCACGAACGGCTGCGCGGCATACGCATCTTCGACATCACGGATGTAGCCGATCCGCAGTATGTCGCGAATGTACAAACGTGTCGCGGCTCCCATACACATTCGGTGCTTAAGGATCCGGGTGACGACGAGAACATCTATGTCTACGTGTCGGGCTCGGCCCCCGTCCGCCCAAATGAAGAGTTGGAGGGGTGCTCCGGCCTTATGCCTGAGGAAGACCCCAACACGGCACTTTTCCGCATTGAGGTCATCAAGGTGCCGCTGGCCAACCCGTCGGCGGCAGCGGTCGTCAGTTCGCCCCGCATCTTCAACGATCTGGAAGCGCCTCCGCGCCACGGCCCGTCCCCGGCCGATATTGAAGCAGCAGAGCAGGCCCGTGCTGAGGGCGCGTTTGTTGTCACTGTCAGGGGGCAGCCGCGCGTCCTTCGTGACCGGCAGGTGCGTGCATACATGCGGCAGTGGATGGAAGATGAGGACAGGGAAGGCGACATGACGGCCCAGGACAGTGCGGACTTTCGCGCGGCACTGCCTGCCTTCATGGCGGCACGCAACCGGGCGCGCGGCATCACGCCGCAGGCGCGCCGCGGTCCTACGCAGTGCCACGACATCACGCTATACCCAGAGATTGGATTGGCGGGCGGTGCGTGTGGAGGATACGGCTTGCTGCTGGACATCACCGATCCGGCTAATCCGGTTCGTATTCAGGCGGTAGCGGACTCCAACTTTTCCTATTGGCATTCTGCCACCTTCAGCAATGATGGTTCCAAGGTTCTGTTCACGGACGAGTGGGGCGGTGGTGGCGGGCCCAAGTGTCGGGCGTCGGATCCGATGGAGTGGGGTGCCAATGCCCTCTTTGAAATCGATGCCGACTCGCGCATGCACTTCAAGAGTTACTTTAAGCTGCCTGCCGCCCAGTCCAGCCTGGAAAACTGTGTAGCCCACAACGGTTCGCTCATCCCGGTGCCGGGCCGCGACCTGTTCGTGCAGTCCTGGTACCAGGGCGGTGTGTCGCTGATGGATTGGACCGATGTGAGCAATCCTGTAGAGATCGCGTACCATGATCGCGGACCCGTTAATCCTGAGCGCATGCAGAGCGCGGGGAGCTGGTCGGTTTACTGGTACAATGGCGTCATCGTCAGCAGCGAGATAGCCCGTGGGCTGGATATCTTTGAGCTGACGCCCAGCGAGTATCTGACGGCGAACGAGATCGCGGCGTCCAATACTGTGCAGTACGACTATTTCAATGCGCAGGGGCAGCCGATGTACTCATGGCCTGCGTCCTTTGTGTTGGCTCGGGCGTATCTGGACCAGCTTGTGCGCGGCGATGGTCTGAGTGCCGAAGCGATTGCCCAGGTCCGTCAGGGACTCGATGCGGCCGAAGCCGCTGCGCCCGAAGCCCGCAGTGCCCTGATCATGAATCTGATGCCGTACCTGTCTGGCGGTGCGGATGAAGCCAAGCTGGCGTTGCTGCGTGACGTTTTGAATCAGCTGGCCGGGTAGAATTATTTCGTGTCTTAAAGTATTACATCAACAATGAACGTGAACCGCATCGCTCGTCTGAGCCTCATGATGTTTGTCCAGTACCTGATCTGGGGGGCGTGGGCGCCTACGCTGGGTAACTACATGCAGACTATTGAGATGGGCGAATACATCCAGGTTGCGTACGCCTTGGGTCCGCTCAGCGCCATTATTGCGCCGTTTTTTCTGGGCATGGTGGCTGACCGCTTCTTTGACTCGGAGAAGGTGTTGGGGGTGCTGTTTCTGGTTTCGGGCGTATCCATGGGGTTGATGCCGCAATTTGCGGGCTCTCCGTTGTTCTTGACGCTGCTCGGGCTGCACGCGCTGTGCTATTTCCCTACGCTGGGTCTTACGGCGTCATTAGCGTTCCACCACCTGCACAATCAGGAAAAGGAGTTTCCTGTTGTGCGGGTTTTCGGCACGCTGGGTTGGGCGGCCATAGGCACGTTCATGGGGTATATCCTGCAGCAAGACTCGTCGCCCATGGGCCTGTATATCGGCGCGGGCGCGGCCATTTTCATGGGGCTTTACAGTTTCACGCTGCCGCATACGCCGCCGCCGGCTGCCGGTCAGCCCACCTCCTGGAAGCAGATTGCGGGCATTGAGGCGTTTCGCGCGCTCAAGAGCCGTTCGTTTGTGGTCTTCTTGGCGGCGGCGATGCTGATTTTCATTGCGTTCGGGACCTACTTCCCGTACGCTCCCGTCTACTTCCAGGATCTGAACGAGACGCTATCACTGTCGCACTTCAGCAATCCTAGTTTTGAGATGAGTTTTGGCCAGTGGTCGGAGATCATCTTCATGCTGCTCATTCCGTTCTTTTTCGCGCGCCTCGGTGTCAAGTGGATGCTATTGCTCGGCATGTTGGCTTGGGTGGCGCGGTTCACCATCTTTGCGGGTGCGGCGATGACCGGCACGTTTTGGCTGATCATGATCGGCATCGCGGTGCATGGCATCTGTTACGACTTCTTCTTCGTAACCGGTCAGATTTACTTGGACAAGAAGACGGCACCCAACATCAGGGGCCAGGTTCAGGGCCTTTTGGTGCTTCTGACGCAAGGCGTTGGCTTTTTTCTGGGCACGATGATATCCGGCTTCATGGTCAACTCTATTGGCACCAATGCTGAGCTGGAGCTCGGCCAGTGGCGAACATTCTGGCTGGTATTCGCAGGCCTTACCGTGGCTTTCACGCTATTCTTCGCCTTGCTGTTCAAGGATGATGCTGAAGAGGCGCCTGCATGATGCAGGTCTGGCGGGACGCGCCCGAACCCTTGACACCGTTATTGCTTGGCCAGGGAGCCAGTGATTCGATTCCAGCCTGTTGCCACCAGTCTGCGGGATCATTGCGCCTGTTCGTTCGACCCGCCTGAGCGACGATGGCGACTTTTAAAGCGACCTGTTTCGCCGGTGCAGCGAGGAACGCAAGGGACCACATGCACACGCTGAATCGGCCACGCAAGGACGACGGTTCCGATTCCGCTATCAGGAGCTTGGCCACACTGCCAAGACTATCGGACGAAATCGTACACGAGATGCTCTTCGGGCACGCCCTCGATTTTTAGAATAACTCTGCCCGGACCGGGTCCGTAGAACTGCTGGTAGCGCGTTCTGATCAAGTCGAGCTCGAAGACGCGGGAATCGGTCAGCCAGGCCTCGCAGATATCGTCGTTGGCATTGTGGGCGAGTTCCGCCGAGAGTTGCACCGGATCCGACTCTCTGAACGACGACGAAATCACGAGCGTGAAGGCGTGGTCCCGGCAACCGCCGGAATACGAAACTTCGAGTACCAACTGATTTCCTTCGATGGCGGCCGAATTAACGACAAAGGGATCGTTTCCCCAGTTGCGGTCATCGACTACCACGACGTTGGCTTCCCGGACATTCGGCTCCAGCGCAGACTCGTTGCAGCCCAAACCGGCTAGGAATCCGAGAACGAGTACAACCGAGGGCATGCCCCTCGTGGCCGATAGCCAAGCAATCGTTGATAAGGGCGCCATTGATTGCTCTAACGTCTAATCGACCCATTGCGGATTTTGGGTATGCCCACGAGAATAATATACCACCTATTGCCGCGTTACCGAACCTTGCCCGGCGAGTGGCACGTTTCGATGCCTTGTTCGGTGTCCAGCAAGGCACCTACCGTAGCCCGCACTTCCGCGTAGTGACTTGCTGTCCGGTGGCGCTGGTTACTTGCTTACCACAATGGGCTTTGGCAATTGCTGCCGCGAGCACGCAGTACAGCCAAATCTTGCCGCGTTCTACCCCTCCAGGGACCTTCCGGTGCGTAGTCGGCACCACCGGAGGCACCGGTCTGGAGCCACCAGAGGTTGAGCTTGGACAGACAGGTTACGCAGGGCATGCTGAATCAGTCCCACGAAGCGCTGGGCTGAGCCCCGCAGCACAATGCAAATGCTGCCTATGATCAGGGCATTACGTATACTCCGCACCGAACCAATTCCTAGTCCTATGCAAACGGTAACGGTATTCACTATGGTCCTTGTAGTAGCTTTGGCTGCTTGCCAGCGCACGGAAAACATGGATGCCCCAGCGGCTGAGGACGCACAGCCAGATCAGGAAGCGACCGACAGATGGATTAACCTGACCGCCGACCATTGGCGCGGATATCGGAGCGAAGTTCGACCCTCTGCATGGATGGCCATGGAGGATGGCACGCTGCACTTCTCCCCTGAGGGTGAGCGCGGGGATATCGTCACGCGCGACGAGTATGACAACTTCGAGCTGGAGCTGGAGTGGAAGATTTCAGAAGGCGGCAATAGCGGGATCATGTTTCGCGTCAGTGAAGATCACGATTACCCGTGGCGCACGGGCCCTGAGTTTCAGGTGCTGGACGATG
The DNA here is from genome assembly GCA_951812585.1 of Rhodothermales bacterium. Taxonomy (GTDB): domain Bacteria; phylum Bacteroidota; class Rhodothermia; order Rhodothermales; family Bin80; genus JAAXGV01. The sequence continues at coordinate 3,106,777 of OX638318.1, forward strand.
ACAGCCACCCGGATGCTCTGGAAGGGGAGGACCGCCTGGCCGGAGCCAACTACGATATGCATGCACCGGAAGCACGTGTACTCAATCCGGTCGGCGAGTGGAACAGCGTACGGATCGTCGTCAACGGTGCCCATGTGGAGCACTGGATGAACGGGGTACAGATTGTGTCGTACGTCCTATGGAGCGACGACTGGAAGGAGCGGATTGCCGGCAGCAAATGGATTGATATGCCGAATTATGGCATGGAGCAATCCGGGCATATCTGCCTTCAGGACCATGGAGACCCGGTCTGGTATCGCAACATCCGCATTCGTCGGCTTATGCCAGCGGACGCGTAGGCTATTGCGGCAAGGCGAACGCCATGTAAGTGTCGCCTGACTTCGTACCCATCTTGCCGCCGCCCGCGGCGATGACGACATACTGACGCCCATATACGGCATACGTTGCCGGCGTAGCGTAGCCGCCCGCAGGCAGCTGCGTTTCCCAGAGCACCGCACCCGTGTGCTTGTCAAACGCACGGAAACGCTCGTCCTTGGAGGCCGCGATGAAAAGCAATCCCCCTGCGGTAACGACCGGCCCGCCGTAGTTCTCGGTGCCCGTGATTGGAATGCCGCGCGCGGTGAGCGTATCAAATTCCCCAAGTGGCACCGACCACACAATCTCGCCTGCACTGAGGTCTATGGCATTCAACGTGCCCCATGGCGGCTTGACAGCCGGGTACCCTTCCTCGTCAAAGAAGCGGTTGTATCCCGTATGACCATAGGGGCTGCCTGCAAAAGCAGTACTCAGTCGACTGGGCAGGTCGCCTGACGCTGGAGCACCCACAGCTTCGCCGAACAGGAAGTTCGTAATGCTTTCAACCTCCTGACTGGTCAGAAACCCGAAGGATGGCATAAAGCCCTTGCCACGTGCAATCTGGTCTGCTACTTCGTCAAAGGAAAAGCGATCTTCGAGTCCCAAAAGGGCCGGGGAGGATTGATCGGTGTTGCCCTCCCGGTTGCGGCCGTGGCAACCCGCGCAATAGCGTGCGTACAGCCCGCTGCCGGTAGCAGCGCTATCAGGGTTCAGCGGCACCATGGTCAGTATCCACGGCATCTCGTTGCTGTTGACGTAAAGCATCCCCGTGGTGGGGTCGTAGCCGGAGCCGCCCCATTCTGCACCACCATCAAAGCCCGGGTAGATCATGGTGCCTTGTGTGCTCGGAGGCACAAACTGCCCGTCAGACCGCGCGGTGCGAAAGATCTCCGTGACGTACCGCGTCGCGGCTGGCGAGATGTCAGTAATGTCCTGTTCGCCGAAGTACTGCCGCGCAAAGGGCGGCGGGGCAGTGGGAATAGGCTGCGTCGGCCATGACTCTTCTCCCAGAAGATCGCTAGGCGGAAAGGGACGCTCTTCAATTGGGAAGAGCGGTTCTCCTGTTTCCCGATCAAACACAAACACGTATCCGCTCTTGGTGGCAATGGCTACCGCATCAATCTGCTGCCCCGCTCGCTCGACCGTGACAAGGTTGGGCGGGGAGGGAAGGTCACGATCCCAGATGTCATGGTGTACGGTCTGATAATGCCAGAGGCGTTCCCCTGTAGCTGCGTCCAGGGCCAACAGACTATTGGCGAAGAGATTCTCCCCTTTTCTGTTGCCGCCCCAGAAGTCGAATGCAGCCGATCCGGTCGGCAGGTATACTATGCCACGCGATTTATCCAGGGCAAGACCCGTCCATGCATTGGCTCCCCCGATATGCTCATAGGCATCTTCCGGCCAGGTGTCATAGCCAAACTCTCCAGGATGCGGAATAGTGTGAAAGATCCATTCCATGGCCCCCGTGCGTACATCGTATGCCCGGATGTGGCCGGGTGCGCTTTGCGGCCCCTCCGACACCTGGGATCCCTGGATCAGTAGGTTTTCATAGATGATGCCGGGCGTGCGCGCCCCGACCGCAAGACCGCTTACATCGCGCCCAAGCCCTTCGCGCAGGCCAACCGATCCCTGATCTCCAAAAGACGTAATGGGTGTCCCGGTTTCCGCGTCAACAGCAAAGAGTCGCGCGCCTGCGGTGAAAAGGATTCTGGGCCTGTGGCTACGGTCACCCTTCCAGTAGGAGACTCCGCGCAGAATGGACGGACCTTCGGCAACGGCTCCAGCGGCGAAGGGGTCAAACGTCCAGAGTGGCTCCCCCGTAGCGGCGTTCAGCGCAAAGATTTTGATTCGCGGTGAAACGCCGTAGAGGACATCGTCCACGATGATGGGGTTACACTGAATCTGTGTGCGCCCGGTGGTATCGGCATCACCGGCAGCATAGGTCCACGCAACTTCCAGGCTGCCCACATTGTCGCGATTGATTTGATCCAGGGAGGAGTAATGGCTGCTGCTGTGGTCCCCCAAGTAAACGGACCACGACTCGTAGGAGTCCGCATCCTGACGGGGCGCGCACGCAGACAGCAGCAACAGCGCCAAAGCGCCGCACAACGGTTTGTAGGTCATACGAATAAGCCATTTCACTGAAGGCAAGATACCAACGCCATGCTAATGCGCACGGCCGGGGCCCGGTAAATGGACACGGCTGCTGCGAGCCCATACCATGCCGTATCATGCCGCGAATCACGAAGTTGCGCCAGTGCGTTCACCCCTGCTCTCGTTGGCTAGGGTAACGGTTTAGCAAATGGAAACAACTAAGGCGCACGTTAGACCATTCCGCGCTTAATGCAGACATAGTACTGAAACGGAGTTCTTACCTACCGATTGATGCCGTCGGCGAGGCGCCTTCAAGCTGCTGCGAGGCACTGCATCTCGATGGATTTCCGTGCCGAAGCTAGGCATTTGCGTTTCCAAACCACCGCTTGCTGCCGCCGACTAAATACTCCAGAAGGCGAAAATCAGCATTTGCGTTCACAAACCGCGAACCAATGCCTTCAAACCCTCGAGTTTATGGCGATTCAAAGCCCTGGTGATTTATCCGGTTAAACCCGGTCACCCAACGTGCTCAGCCGGATGCTGAGGAGGTACATGTCGGCCGTAATGAAGAGCGTTTCGCCATCGCCGCCGAAGGCGCAATTACTCGTGGCCTGACCGGTATTCAGTGTGCCAAGGTGCGTACCGTCTGATGCAAAGACGAGCACGCCGCCTGGGCCAGTGGCGAACAGGTTGCCGTGCATATCAACCTTCAACCCGTCGGGGAGGCCGGGGCGGCCTTCGGCTACCAGATGCGAAGCGTCAAAGAAGACACGCCGATTGTGCAGCAGCCCGTGGTCATCCACATCGTAAACCACCCATATGGGATTTTGTGGATCGGAATTTGCCACATACAACAGGCTCTCGTCGGGCGAAAAAGCTATCCCGTTCGGGCGCGTAAGCGCGCTGTCCAATAGCGTTACCGTACCGTCCAAGTCCAATCGGTACACACCCTGGAAGTCCAGCTCCTTGGCTGGGTCCTCCATCCGATGTTCCAGCCCGTACGGAGGATCGGTAAAGTACAAGCGGCCACTGGAGTGGTAAACGAGATCGTTCGGACTATTGAACCGCTTACCATCGTAGCGATCAGCCAACGTGCGGTACGCTGGCACGGCTGAATCAAGCGCCGCATCTAACCGCGCAATGCGCCGATCACCATGCTGTGCAAGTACAAGCTGTCCTTCGTCATCCAGCGCAAGCCCGTTGGATCCTACTTCACCGCCACGAGATGCGGCACCGGTGTAACCGGAGGGCTGCAGATACAACATAAGCCCTTCCGTAGCATGCCACCGGTAGATAGCGTTCTCAGGAATATCCGAAAAAAGCAAGGCATCACCGATCCAGACCGGGCCCTCAGACCAGTCGAATCCATCAGCGAGCACCTCAAGCGCAGCACCATCCGGCACCAGTGCGTCAATCCTGGGGTCCAGGCGCTCAACCTTACCAACCGTGTCATACGGGCCGGATGCTGGGCCGCACATCAGCATCAGCATGGGCGCCACCAGAATCACTAGGAGTGCAATAAGGAGTCGTCTCATTGGCGCAGAGTAGAGTCGGGCGTGCTGAAAAGGGTGCTAAGCGAGCCAGGAATGCCTTGATTGGCTCGCTCCATCAACTCCTCAGCAGTCCAAGGCGTGGCGCGGTCAGCCGTTGCCTTGCGCACCAGGGCCACTTGCTGCGCCGTCACAGCGGACGCATCATTGCCCCAAGCTTCACGTATGTACGTCAACAGCTCGGCTACCTCGTCGTCGCTCAGGAAAGCCTTCCATGGCGGCATGGCGCCAGAATACACCACGCCGTTGACCTTTACCTCACCCATCATGCCGTCCAAAACCAGGCGGATGAGTCGTCCCCGGTCACCGCGCACCCAGTCGGTTTCCACAAGGGGAGGGAAGACCCCGGCAATGCCCATGCCATCAACCTGGTGGCACGACATGCAACGGGACAGGTAGATCGCTTCGCCGTCGCTCCCGGGGGCCGCCATGAAAGCGCCCGAAGCAAGTGCTGCCGCGAGTAATCCCGCAACCAGTTTTCCGCGCATGAGGCCTAGTGGTCGGGTGAGTCGATAGCAGGAATCTCCACCATTCTGGTGATGATTCGAACCTCGCCGCGCGCATCGGTTACAGTCAACTGGGCGTGGTAGGTTCCAGATCCATCGTAGGTATGCTCGGCTACGCGACTGCTGCTGCTCGCGCCATCGCCGAAGTCCCAGTGAAATGATAACAGATCGAGATCAGGATCATAGATGTCCATGCCATCAAATCGATAACGCCATCCCTCTTCATGTATCACCTTAGCATCACCCAAGGGTGGACGATTATGCTCGATCCATCGATAGCGCGTGACCTGTGCATCGGGCCCCGCATCCCAGAACCCATCGAATTCAGCCAGATAGATGCTGCCGTCAGGGCCTTGCTCCATGGAAATGGGCGAAGTCGCCCGGAGCCGATCAAACGTCTTAATGTTGACCAGGCGCGTAGCGGGCATGGAGATCTGGGGCACGTCAAACCGCATATCACTTTCGCGATCATTCTCAAAGGTGCCTTCTACCAACTCACCGTACTTGATCCAGCGGCGTGCCCAGTCAAACACAAACAACTTGTTCTGCATCAGCGCAGGAAAGCCGCCTTCGCCCTCGTGGCGATAGATCGGTCCCACCGTGGCCGAGCGACCGCCACCTTCATACGTGTATTCCCACATCGGCGGTACATAGCCGGATATCATGTCCGGGGTCCATTCGTTGTAAAAGAGCTTGCCGAGCGTTCGCGGCCACCCAAAATTTTCGCCTCCCTGGTGCGACACGTTGTATTCGTCGTAATCGTAGGAGGCATCAGGCCCCACGACGCCAATGTACAGAGCGCCGGATTCCGGGTCTACCTTGAACCGATACGGATTGCGAAGGCCGTAAGCATAGATCTCCCAGCGCACACCTGGTTGCCCAAAGAACGGGTTGTCGTGCGGAATTGAGCCATCCCGGTTGATGCGCAGGATCTTGCCCCGCAGGTCCTGTAGGTTTTGCGCAGAGCGCTCCGAGTCAGCCTGCCGCGCCCAGTGATAGCCCTTGAGGCCGTGGCGCTCCTGGAAGGCCTCAAGTTCGTCGTCACGGACCTCCCACTCAGGACGCACTTCCGACATGCCTGTATCCCCGGTTGAGATGAACAACGTTGAATCCGTCCCCCACTCCAGATCGCCCCCCTGGTGACAGCATGTAGGCTCGGTAGGAACGCGAAGCAGCACCTCTTCCGTATCCTCAAGTATCGCCACACCATTGAAGACGTAACGCGACAGCTTGTTGATAAAGGTGTGCGGCTCAGCGTAGTACAGGTAGACATACGGGCTCCCGTCGTAGAACTCCGGATCAACTTCTATGCCGTACAAGCCGTGTTCAATATTGGTGGGGTCTGTCGTACGCAGGTGGGCAATGAAGAGCATGTCGCCCGTTGCTGCATCGTAGCGATGCACCCTCCCGCGCAGCTCCGCAATCCATACGTTTCCGCGCTCATCGACAGCAATATCATCAGGCCACACTTCCTTTGCGATCACTTCCTTGACACGACGCCCGCCGAATGAGGCGTCCGTACGCCCTGCGGCCAGTCGCAGCCCCTCGACAATATGCGCCTGAAATCCTGGCGTCTTCCAGACATCCGCGAAGTGGCCTAGCTTGGTAACGAAGACGCGGCCACCCTGGTGTCCACGAATCCACGCGATGGGATAGTCGTTGCGCTCATCGCCGGCCACATCACCGGTGAGCTCCACACTCTCCATGCCGAGCGACATCAATACGCGGCTTGTCCAGCGTGGGTTTTCATCCAGCACGTAGATCTCGTCCCTGATCCAGAAGTCTTCTCCCCAATGGCGGGTGGCCGGATTGTCGGCGTCCTCTATGGCGATGCGCACGCTCTGCGTCCACGGATGCGAGTCGAACAGCCCGCCACCGACCATCTCGCGGTACTCGGGCCAGTTATAGAAGGCGTCGAGACCCGCATGTGCCACGGCAATCCCTTTGCCATCTCGCAAAAAGCTCATAATGGCCTCTTGCTGCTCGGGTGCAATTGTGGGCGTGCCCTCTTCCACATCCGCTGCTGCCATCACGCCCGTAAAGTCAAGGGTGCCGCCCAAAGCCGATAGCGTGCCCGTCATTTCCGTTCCTCCCCTTTGGGCTTCGGCCCGGATGATGCCGAAGTTGGCACCATCAAACGAAAACCGAATGGAATCCTCCGTCTGCACCAGGTCGACAAGCGGCAGCGCGTTGCCTCCAAGCACAATCGTGCTCGCGGTATCGGCAAGGGATAATGCGGCATCCATCGGGCCTTGCGGCGAGTTGATGGTAAGTGTCCATTCTTCCGGCGGCGGGGCGGTGCGCGTGCCCGTCAGCGCCATCGGCATATTCATCACCGTGATGGTACCCGAGATATCATCCCCGCGCATGTGGAGAGCTGCATCCAACCTGCCGGCTCCTTCAATCTCCCAGTGAAACGTCAGCGAATCGCCCCGCAGGAATACCTCCTCCAGCGCCGCTAAATCTGGAAACAGCCGAAATGCGATGACACCAGTCAGACTGTCCGGATGCCCCGAAAGGGCCAGCGTGCCATCGAACTCATTGTCCGGAAGCGATAGCATGACATCGTAAGTCGCGTACGATCCTTCAAGGGTCAACACCTCCGGCACAGGCGCACCCTCCGGGCGCTCGGCGCGCAGCGTACTGTTGGCAAAGAAGAGCACATCGTACTGCTGCAGATTTGTGTGATTGAGCTGCGTAAGGTCTTCGGTCGTGTCGACTCGCAGCTCCGTAGTCTCAGACAACGCAGTCATTACTTCCTTTTGCGCCGCGATCGCAGCGCCATGGCGAAACGCATGGGTGGTCGTCACCATAAGGACTCGGATCTCGTCCGCATCGCGAGCCTGTGGGGCCAGCTGTGCCAGACTCATGGAGGCGGCATCCTCCAACGCGCGAATTCGCACATTGCGAAAGGCTACCCGTGAACTGTCGTCGTGGTTCTGCAGTCCGATGTGACCTTCCAGGGAGCGATTGCCTACAAAGTCATTGATGAGCGCCCCATTGAGCCATATCTGGTATCGCTGACCGGTAACCTTGATGCGGTACGTGTTCCACTCGTCCGTGGCATTGGCCGTGACCCTGAAGGACGCGGAGATGGCATAGATGCTGCCAGTAACATGGTCAGGGTCGCGACTGTTGTCAATCTGGATTTCATAGCCCTCCCGTACGGCAACCCATGGATCATCCGTTGCCGGAAAGCGCACGAACACACCGGCATTCGCACTGTGTTTGTTGACCTTCCAGTCCAGTTCCAGCTCGAAGTTGCGATAGGACTCCGCAGCATAGTAGAGGAGGCCCATGCCACCGTGGCTTACCATCGAGCCGTCGTCCTGCAAGGTGAAGCCGCCCGGCCCGGCCTGCGTCCATCCCTCCAGGCTGGAGCCATCAAAGAGCGGCTGCCACCCGTCCTGCCCCCAAGCGGAGGTCGTGCACACCAGAGTGGCCAGCGCCACCCACAAAACATATCGTAGTTCGCTCATTGCAGGTCGTATTCCGGTCATTGCAAGAGGCCAGCGTATCCGGCGTGTGCCAAGACAGCATCCAGTCCGCCTTCCATCATGAGCGGACCAATTGCGCCATCGCCATTGGCATCCACACCGGTCCGGCATCGGTTGAGCAGGGCGGTCATGGCGGCGGCATGCTGCCGAGCCAGCGCTGCATCGCCGTCGTAATTCGTCTTGAGTATGTTGAGCGCTTGCGCGAACGCCTCATGGATCCAGCCGGTATCAGCGCTGGAATTCCAGAATTCGCCGGGCGCGGTCCACATATACGTAAGATCTACGCGCGGCTGGTTTTCGGCTTTGGTTACGCCATCATCGAGCCGCATCCAGCCTATTACGTTATTCAGCGAATGGATTACATGCACCAGATGCACACGTGTCGAATCGACATCGTATTGCGCCTGCAGCTGATCGCGCAGGTGTCGGGCCCGGCCTATGATGCCCAGCTGCGCGACATCCTGAATGCGAGGGAGCCAGCCGCCGTGACGCTTAACGTGGTCCTCGTCAAACTCCTGGCCTGAAGTCTGCCAGCGCGTTTTCCAGCCGTGCATGGCGGCAGCGCCGGTGGAGCCATCGGCCAGCCCTGAAGGCTGTCCCCAGATGACAGTGAACACGCCATCCGCATGGCGCTTGGCCTGTTCCACATCAGTGGCCGATTCCGCAGCTACGCTGTGCGTATGCGCTTCCTGAAGCAACCGGTCCAGCTCCATGAGCAGCGCGTGCATTTCGCCTTGAGCAAAGGCCGGCCCACCTATCAAAAACGGGAATAGCAGCAGTACCCGAAAGGGATTCATGAATTCGATTGGATTGCTTCCCTGCACCGGTAATAGATGGGCCAGGAATGAGTGGGGATTGATACTTCCAGAACTTAGGCCATGTAAAGCTCGTCGAGGTCTTGTGCAGCCAGCGCCGCCAAAAACTCAGCAATTCTTCGCGTAAGCACGCCAAGGAACCGCTTCCCTTTTCCCGAGGTGGATCGTGAAGGATCGCCGACGCCCGTATCGTCGGTGGCTTCCAGCCAGCGGCGTTCGGCCCAGACCCATCCTTCGCGTATACCTGTCAACGTAGAAGCACGCGCGTTGCCACTTCCAGCTTCGGCCAAGGGGAGGACCCAATCCGATGCCAAGAACTGCATGTTGCTGGTTTCCATCTCGCCACCATGGTCCCCGGGCTCATCGAAATAGTCGGTGCCGCGCAGTACCTTGTACCAGTTGATTTCGCAGATGAACATGTCGCGGTGCCGGGCACCGATTTCGCGAATCATCTGCTTGAAGCTGTTGCCGCCGTGCCCGTTCAGCACGACCAGCTTTTGGATGTGCTGGAGTGACAGTACCTGCACGATATCGCCCAGTACGGCGGCCTGCGTGCTGGGCATCATGTTGATGTCCAACTTCACATCCATCTGCCCCGTATTCACGCCGTAAGGAATTGTTGGAAGCACGACGACCAGCGCGCCTTGACCCCAGGCTATGCGGGCACTTTCGGCGGCGATGTATTCTACTTGGATGTTGTCAGTGGCGTAGGGAAGATGATAATTGTGGGCCTCTGTTGCACCCCAAGGTAGAATCGCGACTTCATAGGGCGTGGCTCGGACAGCTTTCCAGTTTGTTTCCGCCAGGATATACGGGCGCGCAGGCATTTCCGGCCGATCCTACTGCTGAACGAGAAGCACGAGATCGTACTCGTGGTCTATGATCTGGATGGGTCCGTCAAAGAAGGGGATGATGAAGCGGCCCTTGCGATCCAGCGAGAGCTCTCGCGTGGAGTATGTCAGGTAGCCGCCCTGGAAGGATCCGCTAAAGGAATAGTCCAGCATCCGGCGGCTGCCGGAAATGTTGCGCTCGATTTCGTAGTGCCGCACCTTCTCGAAATCGGCACCCACGTGCAGAGATACATTGGTGATTTCAAAAGATCGCCGCACTGTCACGGTCGCCGGCGTCGTGCTCTGCTGTACCCCCTCAACAAAAATCCAAGCCCGTTTTACCATAGGCGGCAGCCTTGCGTCAGAAGTATCCTTCGGAGCACGCGATTCGATGGTGACGCCCGCCGGCGTGCTAACGCATCCCATCTGCACCACCTGCAGCATACTCCCCAGCACTACAGCGGCCGCAATGGTTCTCATGATCATGTATCGGTTGGGCCGCTCAGCGTTGCTGCGCGATTGATTCCTGATTAAGGGCTGGAAGCATGCTGCTGCCATGCTGCTTTCATGCGGTTCCTGCTTGCAAAATACTGCACGCGCCGCACAACTGCACATGCGGATAAGGCTCAGGCCTGACTACCTGGCTTTTGTGCAGCGCCTTGCAGCAAGCGCGGAACCGGAGAACAACGAACGGTCACCTTGCCATTCTCCCACGCCCACAGCCCGGTGATACTGCCACGAATGCCGCGGCAGCGCCGCGACTCGCCGCCCTTCGGGCTGTTCCAGACTTCGTTACGCGTCCGCGCATGGCCCGTTGTGCCTTATGCAAGATCATCCGATTTACAAGCACTTAGAGTGGGCGCTTTTGTTATATTGCATTTAGGCGTCTTAGGCGTTCTACGTGCACGGTCCATTGTGCACGTCATGGCATGTAGAACAAAACGCTCCGGTTCGCTATGCCTGACAGGCCCAAGATCGACGACATTGCGAAGGCCGCGTTTGTTTCCCGTTCCGTGGTTTCTCGCGTGCTCAACAACAGGCCCAACGTCAGTCCGCTGGCGCGAGCGAGAGTCAAGGAGGTCATCGAGCGCCTGGGATATGCGCCGAGTTCCGCAGCTCGGAGCCTTGCTACCAACAAGACGTACGAGATCTCGATCCTTGCCCCAAGGCAAAAGGATCATGTTTTCGCGAACGCATTCTGGTCCCTGATCTTCCTGGGGCTTTCTGAGGGATGCATTCGCCGCGGCTATTTCGCCACGTTAAACGTCATTGCCAATGAGCTGGATGAAAAGCTCAAGCACCGGATCCTTCGAGGGCACAGCATGGATGGCTATGTCTTAATCGGACGGGAAGTTGCCGACGAAGCGTTTGATGTCTTGCAAAACACGGGCAAGCCGATGATTGTCCTCGGGCATGATGTCCACCATAAGCAGCTGCCTTCTGTAGATGTAGATAACGTGGGCGGGGCATACAAGGCGGTGCAGTACCTCTTCAAGTTGGGACACCAGCGCATTGGCCTGGTCGCAGGGCGCGTCCAGACACAGGAGGCACAAGACCGCGTCGAGGGGTACGCCAAGGCGCATTATGAGCTGGGTGTAGCGCTGGATGAAGCGCTGAGCTTCCCAGGGGAATTTTCGCACCGGAGTGGATACAGGTCCATGCAGCGGCTGCTTCTGCATAGGCCCACCGCGGTGTTTTGCACCTCCGATGCCCAGGCTATGGGAGCACTATTGGCCATTCATGAAGCGGGATTGCGTGTGCCCAGGGACATCTCGGTAATCGGTTATGATGGCCTGCCCTCCGCGCGCTTTACGTATCCGCCGCTAACCACTATGCAGCAGCCGATCTATAGCATGGGTCGGCAGACTTCGGACACGCTCATTGACCTGATCGAAGACAAGCATAGCGGGCCGCAACGCATCATGCTGCGGTCCACGCTCATTGAACGGGAATCGTGCGGGCCCCCACCACTGGCGGCCTGATTCCACGCCGGGCATCCCCACTGACCTGATGGCAGCAGGCGGAGTCTGCTGTGACTCTGGGCCGAGCCAAAGTAGTGCTCCGTTTACCATGCGGTTGGGCAAGCAGGCCCGCACACTTCGCAGCTGGTGAGCAACAGACCCTCAGGCAATCGCGCAGCGCAGGCGTAACCCGTGCCGCTTCTCCGCTGGGCATGCCAGGTGACACTCAGCCATACGCCAAGGCACGGCCTGTGGCTTGCCTTTAGTCTGCGCGTTGTTCTCCTTCCACAGGGGCTCGATCTTACTACCAGGCCCGCACCATGTGCCTTGTGGCACTGCCGTGAGGCATGGTGAGCCGGTACAGGTATGCCGACTGGCTCACGCATGGGCATCAACGCTGGCCTGGTGCGGACCGGCAGCGCGGATGTCCTCTTTCCAGCACGGCTACGCGGCGCCACAGCAGGTCGTATACCGAAAGCTCAACTGGGCCTGTGTGAGCCAGGCTGCACCGCACCGTCGTCGCCGGATTGAACGGGTTGGGGTAGTCCTGATCCACGACAAATGCAACAGGCACCGCCGCATCCACCGCAGTCACGGGGGTGCCAATGGTGTAGTCGAACGATACCGGCGCTCCACTGGCGCCGCCTGCCAGGATCAATCCGGCTGCATGCTTCGCGGCAATGCGATCGGACACGGCCACGCTACGAGGCTGTATACACCCAAAATGGCGTGTTATCGCATCGGGGCTGCAAGTACTTTTGCGATCATTGCAGTTGCACGATCACCGATATCTTTGCCTTGGGCGCGGCAGCTGTAATGAGCGGTGCTGGAGACCATTTTTCAAAAGCAGTTCTTGTCCTGGAACGAGGAATAGCAGCAACCTTGGCACGCCCTGCAAACGCTTGAAGGCAGTCGACAGGCTCCGCGCAAAGCCTATCTTTGAGGACAGCTATCCACTTTCTATATGACGCGCACGCTGTTTGCAGCCTCGTTTGTTGCTGCCCTTGGAGGACTCCTCTTCGGATTCGACACCGCAGTGATATCGGGTGCCGAAGGGACGCTGCAGGTACTGTTTGACGCCGATTACGCGCAGATGGCCGATATCGTTGCCAACCGCACATTCTGGCACGGCTTTCTGGTCGCCAGTGCGCTGATCGGGACGATTATCGGGGCACTGGCATTTGCCAAGCCGGCTGACCGGTACGGCCGACGCCAAGTGCTAGTCTGGCTTGGCCTCCTGTACCTGATCAGTGCCCTTGGGAGCGCGCTGGCGTGGGGCGCATGGCCCTTCATCGGTTTTCGATTCATCGGCGGGCTTGCCGTCGGTGGTGCTTCGGTGGTGGCGCCGATGTACGTTGCCGAAATCTCCCCGGCCCACTACCGTGGGCGGCTTGTTGCAATGGTGCAGCTCAACATTGTCCTCGGCATCCTGTTGGCGTACCTGTCCAACTACATAATTAGTGGCATGAGCCTGGGCCCGCAGGAGTGGCGATGGATGTTCGGCGTGGAAGCCGTGCCCGCGCTCGCGTTCACCGCGCTGCTGTTCACCAACCCGCGCAGTCCGCGCTGGCTTGTCGCGAATGATCGCGCAGAGGAGGCTGCCCGCGTTCTGATAGCCGTAGGCCTGAATGCCAGGAATATCAAGTCCGAGATCACCGCGATATCGCGGTCCCTGATCGCCGCGAAGAAGAGCCTGGGCGCACGCTTTTTTCAGCGCAAATACAGCAAGCCGATCATGCTCGCGATAGCCATCGCCGCTTTCAATCAGCTCTCCGGCATCAATGCACTGATCTATTACACCCGGCGCATCTTCGAAATGGCGGGCGCTGAAGGCACCTCGGCGCTATGGCAGTCGGTCATCATCGGCGGCACCAACCTGGCGATGACCATCCTGGCAATGGCGGTGATTGACCATTTTGGGCGACGAAAGCTCATGCTGACGGGATCCATCGGGTACATTATTTCGCTGAGTGCTACGGCCGTTGCCTTCTATGCGGGCGTTTCCGGCCCGCTGATCTTGGTCAGCCTGGTCATCTTCATCGCGTCGCATGCCTTTGGACAAGGGGCCGTGATCTGGGTCTTCATTGGGGAAATATTCCCTAACGCCCTGCGCGCCAGAGGGCAGGCCCTAGGCAGCTTCGTGCATTGGCTTATGGCGGCCGTCATCTCACTTACCTTCCCCATGATCGCCGAAGTTTCCGGTGCGCATATCTTCGCGTTCTATGCGCTCTGCATGGTAGGGCAGCTGATCTGGGTCCTTAAGGTCATGCCTGAAACCAAGGGCGTGCCACTGGAAGAAATAGAACAAAAACTGGGCATCATCTAATCCAGTCTATCCATAGGCTGGCATGCATCCAGAGGCGATCCAGCGCAATTGTTAAGACATGCTTACCGGTATTGACTACATCATACTCGCCGCCTATCTGGTGGGCGTAGCCGCCTTCGGCGTGCTCATCGGAGGACGTCAGAGAAGTACTACAGACTACTTCCTGGGCGGGCGCAATTTGCCGTGGTGGGCAGTCTGCTTCTCGGTGGTGGCAACAGAAACCAGTACGCTCACGGTTATCGGCGTGCCTGCCGTAGCCTACGGCGGGTCCATGACCTTCCTGCAGATTACGGCGGGCTACCTGGTCGGTCGAATACTTGTTGCGATCTATTTCTTGCCTCGATACTATCAGGGCAAGCTCACCACGGCGTACGCCTTCTTGGGTGCCCGCTATGGTGACGGAATGCGGCTGACAGCCTCGGCTACATTTCTGGTGACACGCCTCTTGGCGGATGGTGTACGACTGTTCGCTACCGCAATTCCGCTCAAGGTGATCGCGGATGGCGCAGGGCTCTCCGTGTCCTACCTGCAGATTATAGCCGTTCTGGGTCTGGTCACCGTCATCTATACGCTCATCGGTGGGATCAAAGCAGTTGTATGGATGGATGTGGTGCAGATGATCTTGTACATTGGCGGTGGCCTTGTAGCCATGGTTTTTCTGCTGGAAGCGGTGCCGGGCGACTGGTGGCGGACTGCAGCAGCAGGGGGCAAGACCCAAATCCTGTACACTGGAGCAAGGGAGTCGCTTGCGTCTTGGTTTACACAGCCGTATGTGTTGGCCACGGCCGTAGTCGGGGGCGCAATATTCTCTATGGCGTCGCACGGCACGGATCAGCTTATTGTGCAGCGGCTGCTCACGTGCCGCGCCGCGGCCGATGGTCAGAAGGCCCTCGTCGTCAGCGCCCTCATCGTAGCGGTACAGTTTGCGCTCTTTCTGGTCATTGGGGTCCTGCTGTGGACCTATTTCCAGGGAGCATCACCTGAGGCTCTGGGAATGTCGCGCGCCGATGAAGTGTTTCCCAGATACATCATCGACGGGCTGCCGCCTGGACTTTCGGGCCTATTGCTCGCCGGTATCATCGCCGCGGCCATGAGCACGCTCTCGTCTTCGCTCAATTCTCTCGCGTCCTCCTCCATGCTGGACATCTACCAGCGGCTCAGGAAGAAATCTGGCAGCGCGCCGCAGTCTTTGCGCACCGCGCGGCTTTTGACGCTGTTCTGGGGGCTCCTCTTCGTCGCCTTTGCCAGCCTGTTTGAGAATACTCAGAACCCTGTCGTAGAGCTCGGGCTTGCGATTGCCTCCTTTACCTATGGAGGACTGCTCGGGGCTTTCCTGCTCGGTCTGTTCGCCAAGCGAACGGTGCAAGCAGATGCCGTGATTGCCTTCACGCTTTCCATAGTGTGCATGGTGGTGATTATCTTTGGTGTGTGGTACAGCCCGTCAGACGGGTGGCTGTTCTATTTTGCCCCGGGGAATGAGATCACCAGCGCACGCGGCTTGCGGGCGGTGGGATGGCCGTGGTACACGGTGATAGGCAGTACCATAACAGTGGGTGCAGGGTCGCTGTTAGGCCTGCGCCACAAGGCCTAGTCGCCTGACAGTCAGCTTTATGGCATTGTTCAGCAAACGCACCCGTGTAAAGCTCCAGCGGCGTTTTGGATGGCCTCGGCGCACACTTGGAAGCGCGGTGCTCACGCGTGGCTTTGCGGCCAAGGCCGCGATCCTCATCACCCTCACCATAGCCACGGCGCTCGCATTTCACACGAATTCGCTGCCCTTGGCACTGATGCAAGTCGGCGATACATGGGTCGGCGAGACGCTGGTCGCGTCGGAAGGGTTTGCTATTGACAAGTCTGCGGACTCGCTCGCCGCCGAACAGCTGCAGGCGCGACGCATGACGGAGCCCATCTTTGTCAAGCAAATCGGGGCGTCTGAGCGTGTCGGGACAAATCTGGATACGCTGCAGGTCCAGATGGATCGGATCATGCAGGCATATCGGGACTACCGCTTGAATATTCAGCGTGCCCATCTTGCGAGCGACACGCTGTCCAATGTAAACTACTGGGCGCTGTCCGACGCCGACAGCATACGGTATGTGCAATGGCGCCAAGATGCGTTGGTGTTTCTGTCTGACGAGCAGTGGCGGATGCTGGGCAACGACTTTGTGTCGCGCGACCCTGATATGCTGGACAGCTCCCGGCTAATCGTGCCGGGTCCGCCCCTGTATCAGATTGCGCTGGATCATCTCTGGATGCATGTCACCGCCTATAGTGCCACGGATGTTGTAGACATACCCGTTGACAGCATCTATACGGACTACATAAAGGTCCGCAACACCGAGGCCAGTACGTTTGAGAGGATTCCCAAAAGCCGCGTATTCGCCCAAGATCATATCTATCAGAGCGTAACGCAGGCCCTTGAGCCACATTTTGCCGCCAACCCGCGTGCGAACGTCGCCGTGCCACTGGTGAACGCGGTGTTTGTGTCTTCATTGCAACACGACGTAGGCGCAACCGAACGTGCCCGCAACCAAGCCGCTCAAGCCGTGTCTCCGACCCGCGGCATGATTACTGCTGACGAAATTATCGTTCGCAAGGGCGAGATCATTACAGCCGAAGTCATGCAACGCCTGAGATCGCTTGAGCGCACACAGGCCGAAGCCTCTGATCCCAGGATCTTTGAGGCGCGGTCGATGGGAAAGCTGCTGCTGGCGTTCTGTATTTTCAGCCTGTTCTTTGTGTACCTGTTCGTAGCGCGCAGGCATCTCTTTGACAGCAACAAGGACATGTTCCTGATTGCGTTGCTGTATGCAGCAATCATTGGCCTTTATGCCGTCGCAGTGCGCAACGATTCGGCCTACTTGTTTGCGGTGCCCACGCTGATCGTCACTGTGATGCTTACGGTGGTGTTTGACGCGCGTGTGGGATTGTTCGGCACGGTGGTATTGGCGCTCGTGGGCGGCCTCGTTGCAGACTTCAATCACGCATTCGAGTTTGCCTTTGCAACCATTGCTGGGGGTGCCTTAGCGGTCTTTACGGTTTTAGGGGCGCGCAATCGGGCCCAATTCTTCGCCAGCGGTGGTGCCGCATTTGGGGGATACGTCCTGGTATTTCTGTCCTTTGAGCTGTTCGACGCGGCTAAAGAGACGTTCCTCAACCATGTCATGATGGCGGGTGCTAATTGCTTCCTGCTTGTCGCTGCCAATCCGCTGCTGTGGGTTGTCGAGCGCACGTTCAACGTTTCGTCTGAGCTGCGCCTTGTGGAGCTCAGCGACTTCAATCAACCGCTGCTGAAGAAGCTGCAGCAGGCAGCACCCGGCTCCTTTAATCATTCCATTCAGGTAGCCAACCTTGCGGAAAGCGCGGCAGAATCCATTGGGGCGAATTCGCTCCTCACACGGGTCGGCGCGCTCTATCACGACATCGGCAAAGTGGGACAGCCGGAATTCTTTTCTGAAAACCAGCGTTCGGGCGTAAATCCGCACGCCGCCATCAGTGCGCGCGAAAGCGCAGAGATCATAAAACAACACGTAGTCCACGGCCAAGAGCTTGCTGCGGACCATGGCTTGCCCAAGAACCTTGTGGAGTTCATCCCGATGCACCACGGCACCACGCGCATTGAGTACTTCTATCACAAGGCACGGCAAGAAGCCGATGAGGACCAGGCGATCAATGAAGCGGACTACCGGTACCCTGGGCCGCGTCCCACCACCAAAGAGGCCGCTATTCTGATGCTGACCGATGGTGTAGAGGCAGCTTGCAAGAGTATCACCGAGCCGACAATTGACAAGATTGAAGAGCGCGTCAACGCGATCTTCAAAGCGCGCATAGACGATAATCAGCTGGACGAGTCAGGGCTCACTCTCAAAGATCTCAAGCTGATCAAGGCCTCCTTTGTCAAGCAGCTGTCTGCCATCTACCATGTGCGCGTAAAATATCCCGGGCAGCAGTAGGCGCGCGGCTAGACGCCAAAGGCGCGCGGTACCGGCAGCGTGATCATTGTGTGGAGCCCGGGAGGTGCTTCCATGACGCGCGGAATCGCGTTCACCAGAGAGCCGACAGTAGCCGTATCCCCGAAGATGCCGCCCTTGACCACCATGTCTATGGGGGGCGTGCCGAAGATGCGCACGCGATCAACGGGATCCTCAGCCCCCAAGTACATCTTGAGTGTAAGGCGGATGCGCTCCGTGCCGCCGCAGCGCCCTATGGCCGTCTGGTGAATGCCCGCAGTGTGACCCGGCTCCACGGTGAAATATTCCGTAGCGAGCGTCCGACTGGCCAGGATCGGCTCCAGCGCTTCCTCGATCTCGTCGAGCACCCATCCCAAGCCCGCTGCGACAATCCTGAGCGATTCGCGTAGCCCGATGTGCCCAAATTCACCCCGGTCGCGCCGCGCGTAGAACTCCCCAGGCGAAAGTCCTGCACCCACCTTGCGCTGCAGCGGTTTTCGTCGCAGACTGGCGTCGACGATCCGATCTACTTCAATGCGCTGTGCGCTGGTACTGACGCCGGTGGCTGCTAGCGCCAGCGTGTCCATGGCGTAGCCGGGGTTGACACCCGTGCCCATTACGACGACGCCGTAGTCCTTGGCAACCGCATCAATCTTCTCGCTGATCTCCGGGTACTTGTAGTAGGGGAAGGTGAGTTCCTCTGTTGATGAGATCACATGCGCACCCGCGCGCACGCACCGCAGGATTTGATCCTTGACCCGCCCCAGAAACGACCCCGTAGTATGCAGCACGACATTCGGCTTGCACAATGCCAGCGTTTCTTCGGCGTCGCTGGTGATGATCACGTCGCTCGTGTCGCCCAGCAGCGAACCCACGCGCTGCCCTACGAGGGCGGGACTGATGTCTAGGGCTCCCACCAGCAGGGCATGGCCTGTGCGCGCCTTACCTAGCAGCACACGCGCACACGCCTGTCCGATCGGGCCCATACCGTACTGCACGACGCGTATGGGAACGCGCCCTGCACTAGGCTTGCTTTTCATCCGCTTGGAGATTCCTCCGGGACCAGGAACGGATAGCTGTAATGGGTCGGCGGCGAAAAAGTCTCCTTGATGGTGCGGGCCGAAACCCACCGGATCAGGTTAAGCGGCGACCCTGCCTTGTCGTTCGTCCCTGAGGCGCGCGCACCACCAAAGGGCTGTTGCCCCACGACCGCGCCCGTGGGCTTGTCATTGATGTAAAAGTTGCCTGCAGCATCACGAAGCGCATGGGTGGCCTGTGCAATCACCGTCCGGTCCTGGGCAAAGATCGCGCCCGTCAAGGCATACGGGGAGGTGGTGTTGACGAGGTCGAGCGTCTCAGCAAATTCGTTGTCCTTGTACACAAAAATCGTCACCACCGGGCCGAAGATCTCCTCGCACATGGACTTGTACACCGGATCGGTCGTCACGATGACTGTAGGTTCAATAAAGTACCCCCGGGCGTCCGAGTAGTCGCCGCCATGAATAATGGTGGCGCTCGATGAGGCCTTGGCATGATCAATGTAGGACGAGATGCTGTGGAAGGCCTTGCGGTCGATCACCGCGTTGATGAAGTTGCCGAAGTCTTCCACGCTGCCCATCTTCAGCTCTTCAAGCTGCCCAAGCATACATTCTTTTATGGCTGGCCATGACGACTCCGGCAGATAAACACGCGATACGGCAGAACACTTCTGGCCCTGGTATTCGAACGCGCCGCGCACAATCGCGGTGCCTACCACGTCGGCTGGCGCAGAGGCATGCGCCACGATGAAGTCCTTGCCGCCTGTTTCGCCTACGATGCGGGGATAGCTGTAGTAATTCGATATGTTTGCACCAATAGTCCGCCACATGTGCTGAAACGTGCCGGTAGAACCTGTAAAGTGCAGTCCCGCAAAGTGTGGCGACGCAAAGACAGGATCGCCTATGGTGGCGCCTGGTCCCGGGACCATGTTGATCACGCCGGGTGGCAGGCCAGCCTCTTCCAGCAGTTTGTACAGGTAGTAAGCCGAATAGATTGAAGAAGAGGCCGGCTTCCACACGACCGTATTGCCCATCAGTGCCGGAGCGGTCGGCAGATTCGCTGTGATGGAGGTAAAGTTGAACGGCGTCACTGCGAACACAAAGCCCTCCAGCGGGCGGTATTCCAACCTGTTCCAGGTTCCTGGTGCAGAGTAGGGCTGGTCGCTGTATATCTGCTGTGCATAGTGCACGTTGAAACGCAGAAAGTCAATGGTTTCGCAGGCCGCATCGATTTCCGCCTGAAAGGCGTTCTTGCTCTGCCCCAGCATAGTCGATGCGTTCACCGCGTTGCGCCACTTTCCTGAAAGCAGGTCGGCCGCTTTGAGAAAGATGGCCGCACGGTCGGTGAATTCCATGCGGGACCACGCCGCGCGCGCCTGCACGGCGGCATCGATGGCGCGGCTGATCTCTACAGCACCACATTGGTGTGCAACGCCGAGCTTGTGCGCGGTTTCATGTGGCGGACGGATATCAGAGGTGTTCCCTGTGTACACCTCCTTACCCCCAATGAAGGCGGGGACCTCGAGGTGGTTGGACTTGAGACACCCCAGAAATTGTTGCAGGGAGGCGCGTTCCGCGCTGCCGGGAGCGTAGCTCAGTACAGGCTCATTGATCGGCGCTGGTATTCGGGCGTAGGCATTATTCATTGTAAATCCAGGCTGGTGAGTAAGAAGCAAAAGAGCCAGGCAGCTGGAACGAAGCAAGCGTCATGGTGTTTGGCACAGCCGGTTTTCAATCTTGCAGATTCCTGGAATTTGCGCCGCGCGGGCCGCCCGTGGCACCCATCCAATGGGGGCACGCGAGCACGAATACCTGTTGCCTGGGCTTCAATAGGCGTGCGCAAAGGCTTCCCCGCGCGGTGCCCTACGCGAGACATCAAAGCACTTCCCGTTGCAGAGAGACAGATGCATTGCCAGTATGCTGCCAACGCTTTCTTGGACTTGATAGCGCACGGTGGTAATTTGCAATTTGGCCCTGCAGCGAACCGTTAGCGAACCGTTGTCGCCATTCCCAATCGTCGCCGATTTGCGCGCAGATGAACAAGACACTGGAACGCAGATTCCTCCACACACTGGCGTTTATGGACAAGGCGCAGCCACAGCCCAGGAGCATACTGGATTTAGGTGCGCCAAATGCGCTGGGGGCGCGCATGCAGGCGAAGGGCTACGCGATTCAGAATACCGCGGGCGACCTCGACGAGCACCCAGCGGTGGTACAGGAATATGATGTCGATGCGGTTACGGCGTTTGAGATTTTGGAGCACTTGGTGGCCCCTTTCAACGTCCTGCGCGCCATTGATGCGCCGCGGCTGTTCGCCACGGTACCGCTGCGCCTCTGGTTCGCATCCGCGTACTGCAACCCGGTGGATTCGTGGGATCGACATTTTCATGAGTTTGAGGACTGGCAGTTTGACTGGCTCCTGGAGCGGGCAGGCTGGCACATCGTACGGACAGAAAAATGGGTCAGCTACGGCTCCTTGCTGGGTGTAAGACCTCTGCTCAGGCGGTTTACGCCGCGGTACTACGCCGTTGAGGCCGTACGAACACTTTAGCACCGGCACCATGCGGCATTGGGCAGCCGCGGCGGGCGGATACAGTATGGCATAATCAGCCAACGGATTGGCCGCGGCTGCGTATACGCTGAAAACCCTACGGGTCGTGCAGTTTCATCATTTCGTTGCATTCAGGTATCTCACTGGAGCACTCGGGCAGGAGAGTGGGCGGCGCTTTTTGCGCTTTATCACCCTTATCGCGGTGGGCGGCGTCGCCGTCGGCGTGTCTATGCTTCTTCTGGCGCTGTCCATCGTCGGCGGGTTCAGCAAGGAGATTGAAGCCAAAGTGATCGGCTTTGGGGCGCATGTGCAGGTTGAAAACATCCGCCACGCGCCGCTGCAAGGTGCGCAAGCCAAAGTCGATGTGATCGAAGAAATCGCAGGTGTGGCACAGATCCAGCCGGTGGTATCGGAGTTTGCGCTGCTTAGGCGCTCACAATTGGAGATTGATGGTATAGGCCTGTGGGGGACCGATGTGTTGCCTACCTACCTCAGCGGCGCCACCATAGCTGGCTCTTCCGCGCTTGTTTCCGATGACGGCAAACCGCTATTGGTGGTAGGCTCCGCGCTGGCCCAGCAGCTCGGACTTGGCATAGGCGACAGCGTGGTGGTCTTTTCCACGCGGGCCGCAACATCGAGTGCGGGTGCGCTTTTGTCTGTACGGCCTCGGATCCGGCAGTTTCAGGTTGGGGGCTTATATGAGACCTCGCTTGCAGACTTTGACGAAACCTACGTGTTCACACACATCAGCGCGGCGCGCCGGTTGCTGAGTTACGGTCCAGATGAGGTGACACGACTTGACGTTATGCTGCATGACCCTGCTGCAGCTGCCGAATCAGCACTCGCCATTGAAAACTCGCTGGGCGTGCCCGTCCTTGCGCGCACCATCTACGAGGTGTATCGTGGGCTTTTTGCCTGGATACAGCTTCAGGAAGCCATCATTCCGCTTGTGATTGGCATCCTGATCCTGGTTGCAGCCTTCAATATCGTCGGCACGCTTCTGATGCTGATCATGGAGAAGACGCGGGCCATCGGCATTCTGGCCAGCATGGGTGCGTCGCGCCGGAGCCTCACGCGGCTGTTCTTGTCGCTAGGCTTCATGGTGGGTTTGGCGGGTACAACGTCCGGCTTGTCGCTAGCATGGGTGCTGGCGAAGATTCAGCAGCGATACGAGGTGATACCGCTGCCAGCAGAGGCTTACTTTATGACCACAGCCCCGATTGCGCTGCATCTGTGGGATTTTGTATTGGTAGGCACCTTGGCACTGCTGTTGACTTTGGCGGCAGCTTATATCCCGGCGCGTGTAGCAGCGCGCATCGACCCACTTAAGGTGATCCGGTTCAACTGATTATCGAGGAGCATACCCTCCGCTGAATTCTTTCGACCTGCTTCATGTATGACATGAACTCAGACAAGGCACGCGTGTCCGTGCAGCTGTTCAGTGTGCTGAAGCAGCGCGTCGGTGCGCGGCACGTAGTTCTGTCGGTCCCGATGCCGACCACGGCCAAAGCTGTTTTGGATACGCTCGCGCACACGTATGTAGCCACGGCGGTGCTCCGGCCCGTAATGCGCCTTGCAGTGAACCAGGTCTATGTCGACGAAGGTGACGCCGTCGCACTGGGCGATGAGTTGGCGATCATCACCCCCGTAAGCGGAGGGTAGGGGCCGTGCATGCAGCGTCCATTTGGGTTGCGCTTCAAGATGCCCCGCTGGATGTCGGGGCCGCCTTTGCGTTCCTGCAGGCCCCAGGTGCGGGGGGAATTACCATCTTTGTCGGGACCACGCGCCAGTGGACCGATGGCAAAGAGACGCGAATACTGGAATACGAAGCTTACCGGCCTATGGCGTCCAAGGAGATGGAGCAGTTGTCAATGGATGCCCTCAAGCGATGGCGCCTGGAGCGCGTATGCGTCTTGCATCGGCTGGGCAGTGTGCCTATCGGCGAAGCCAGCGTCGTTGTCGGGGTTGCCGCAGCCCATCGTGCCGAAGCGTTTACCGCGGCCCGATACCTCATTGATACCCTCAAGCAGCACGTGCCTATCTGGAAGGCTGAACACTTTGCAGATGGAACCGCCGAGTGGGTTGGCACAACCAGTGACACCGGTACACTCCTTCGTCCAGGAGCGTCGTCCATATCTGGCGCGCAGGAATGTCCATGAACCGTTTCGAGTGCAGCGCGCGAATCTTTGTCCGCCTAGCCTGTTCGGGATTACCCGGATGCGGTGTGAGCTTGCTGAATTGCTTGCCCGCAAAGTAGATCTGGTGCACTGCCATGCAGTCGGAGAAAGCCGAAACGACATCCGCCGTAAGGCCATCTTGAAATCCGCGCAGGGGATCTATGCCGCATAATGGTCTCGCGCGCATCTGATGTGCTTGGTGCTCGCCGCCCGCAATGCTTAGTCCTGTGCGGTGGGAATCGGCAGACGGCGGCGCGCTGAAGCGTCTCTGCGCCGGCGGCGCAGTCTGGCAGGTCCTTATGCTACACTCTCCGCCTCGCTGTACCGTTCTTATTGCAGGCCCGCCAATGAGGCCTGTACGCGCACTGTGGGATCGGGGTGCGTATCAGGCTTGAATACTCTCCCGGTCACGTTCTCGTACAACTCAATGTATCGCGCAGAGACCTCTGCCCGAAATGAATCGGGCAGATCGGGCATAACCTGCCCCTCCTTGCCTTGAAAGCCGTGTGCCATCAGCCACTCGCGTACGAACTCTTTTGACAACTGCTGCTGGGGCTGCCCTTTGCTGAGCAGGTCTTCGTATGGCTCCTGATAAAAGTAACGCGACGAGTCCGGGGTGTGAACCTCATCAATCAGCACATAGGTGCCGTCCGGGGCACGTCCAAATTCGTACTTCGTGTCAACCAGGATCAGCCCCTGCTTGGCGGCCAGCTCCGTTCCGCGTGCAAACAGCGCCAGCGAGATTGTCTCCAACTGGTCAAAAAGCTGTGCACTAATGAGGCCTTGCGCGATAGCCTCTTCGCGGCTGATGTCCTCATCATGCCCTTGGTGCGCCTTCGTTGTAGGCGTAAGGATCGGCTTTGCAAGCCGATCATTTTGCCGCAGCCCGTCCGGCAGCACTTTGCCGCACAGTATCCGCTTTCCGGACCGATACGTGCGCCACGCGTGTCCGACCAGGTAGCCGCGCACCACAAACTCCAGGCTGGTAGGCTCGCACCGCAGTGCCACCGTCACGTTAGGGTCGGGGATAGACTGTATGTGGTTCGGTATTATATCACTCGTCGCTTCAAAGAAGTAGGCCGCTATCTGGTTGAGCACCTGCCCCTTGAAGGGGATGGTCTGGCGCAAGACATGGTCAAAGGCAGAGATTCGATCCGTGGTGATCAAGACGAGTTGATCCCCTTGCTCATACGTATCGCGGACTTTGCCCTGGTACCTCTTTCCCAGATGGTTGTAGTGGGTGCTGCGCAGGGTGCGGCTTAGCTGCTTATGTATCGCCGAATGGTGTGCGGTGTTGCTCATGATTACGGATGGAATGAGGATTGGCTTGAACGATGTTGCCATAGCTGTGGACCGGCGCAGTGGTTCAGCGGGTCCTGCGTTCCACAATGGTCCAGCGTGGTCTGAGGCCTGGTCGTCGCTGTTTCACCTGTCTTCGCCATGTCCTGTGCTATGCTGGATAGCCGACATAGGCGCTTACCTTGCGGTCATCGTAACCGGTCAGAGCCATATCTTCGGATACGCGCATATGGGCATCTCGGCGCGGTATGTGGTGCGACACAATGACTTCGCCCCGCCACCAGGCGTCATCGCGCCGGCCAACGCGCGCCGCATCAGCGGAGCACTACTGACAGCGGAGACATGTCACGCCAACTAGGCGTACCGGCCAGGGCCTAGTGCGCAGTTTTACTGTTGTTGAACATCGACTGTCTCAGCTGATTGCGGATGACGGGCCTCCTGTGCTACCGCGCCACCACCATGCGCCGTGTGGCCGCACCGTGGGGCGTGGAGAGTCTGAGTAAGTATACTGCGCTGGCCCATGCCTGCGCCTGCACGCGAATCTTGTGCAGGCCCGGTGCTCGTTCACCCTCAGTCAACACGGCAACGCGGCGACCCAGAAGGTAGTAGACCTCTATCTTGACCGGGGCGGCTTGGGTCAGGCTGTACTGCACGGTCGTTGCCTGGTTGAATGGATTTGGGTAATTCTGATCCAGTGTGAAGGCCGGTGGGAGCGGTGCAGGGGCGGTGGCTACAGGCACACCGATGGTGTAATCCAGTGATACGTCCGCGCCTACGGTGCCGGCGGCCAGTACCAGTCCGGCCACCTGTTTTGCGGCAATCGTGTCGGGGAGGGCCGTCGCGGGGCGCGTAGCCAGGAGGTCCAGCGCAGTGGCTAGTAGTAGAGCGTAGGATATTCCCATCGGATCGCAGGTTATCAGCGACTGTTTTAGACTAGCCGCGCCCAGGGCGCACTTCGTCGCCATTTTGGCGCCGTTTTGACACCTATTCGTCATATCGGTTCCGATTCACAAAACGTGCGTTAATTGCTGTTATACCACACGTTTCCGTTCATCAGAGTGGTTCGTGCACCGCTTCAGGTATTCAAATGTGTGCGGCTGCCAGTCGGGAGGGTCCGATGTGCTGCCGGTCGTCACGGCCTTGATTTCGCCTCGGCGTCGTCCTTGCGGTGCCAAGCGGAGCGCAGTCGGATCAATTCGCGGCAGAGAACGATGCAGATGCGGCGCAACCGTTCGGTAAAGGACATCTTGACAGGGCGACGAAGACTCGGCGAGGATTCGGAATGTTGTTTCTGTTTCCGAGAACTCAACCCTGGATAGCATGGGTAAGCCCATTGGGGGACGAGAGGTATCCGCTGCGCACGGCATTTTGTATTCGCAACTGGCCTATTGGCGGCCTTGTCAGGAGACTGCGTCAAATGGCGAGGGGGCCTTCTTAGAGGTGGAGGCGCCTGTGGCAGTCGAGCGGGCGCTGGTGGAGGTGCGTTACCCTGACGGGATGCAGGTGCGCTTTTTCGCGCCGGTATCTGCATCGCACAGGGCGCAGCAAGTCTGTTATCAGGGGTGAAACCGTCTTGTCGCGCTCCGGTCAGATCTGCGTAGCCTTGGGTGAATGTGCTGTGGGATCTGCGTGGACGCCTGTGCACACGCAGCCCAGCGATGCGCCGGATTTCTGCTGTACGGGGTGTTGCACTATCTTCCCGATTACAACGGATTGTGCAGAGATCCTATGGCGAGAGTTGTTCTGAAAGGCGTCAGCAAGGTCTTTGACAACGGATATGAAGCTGTGGCCAATGCTTCGTTCACGGTGGAGGATGGCGAGCTCGCCGTCTTGGTGGGGCCCTCCGGTTGTGGCAAAAGCACCATGCTGCGAATGCTTGCGGGACTGGAGAGGGTCACCGCAGGCGAGATCAGCATTGGGGAGCGCCTAGTGAACGAGGTGACCCCAAAGAATCGGGACATTGCGATGGTGTTTCAGAACTATGCGCTGTACCCGCACATGACGGTGTTTGACAACATGGCGTTCGGGCTGAAGCTGCGCAAGTACCCGAAGAAAGAAATCGAGTCCAGGGTGGAGCAGGCCGCCGAAGTACTCGGCATCAAAGGGATTCTAAGCCGCAAGCCGAAGCAGCTTTCTGGTGGACAGCAGCAACGGGTAGCAGTGGGACGCGCCATCGTGCGCAAGCCGCAGGTGTTTCTTTTCGACGAGCCGCTGTCCAACCTTGATGCCAAGCTCCGTATGCAAATGCGTACTGAGATCACCAAGTTGCACCGGAGGCTGCAAGCCACCATGATCTATGTCACGCACGACCAGGTTGAAGCGATGACGATGGGCGACAAGATCGTAGTGATGAACGATGGCCAGGTGCAACAGATCGACACGCCGCTCAATCTCTACAACAGTCCAGCTAACGTCTTTGTCGCGGGCTTTATTGGAAGCCCATCCATGAATCTCATCGCGGGGACATGCTCCGGCCAAGACGATGCGCGATTTGAGTCGTCGGCGCTTTCCGTTGCGCTGCCGCGGAATAAACTCCCTGATCACGCAATGGAGCTCGATATATTTCTGGGCTTTCGACCAGAGCATCTGTACATCCGCGAAAGTGCCGATGCTCCGCCGCACGCTATCACACTTGCGACGCTTAAAATAACCCTTGTTGAGCCTTTGGGCCATGAAACCGTGATCTACGGAAACGTGGAAGGCACGACGATCATAGCCCGCAGCAAGATCCCTGTACCGCCGGCACCAGGCGACATTCTTCACCTGCTGGTCGATCCCAGCAGGCTACACTACTTTGACGCGAACAGCGGAGCAGCCATAGGGCGTTGAGACCTCGGCATGCCGCCTAGTACCCGAGCCGACCTTAATGCCGTGCTCAAACCTTCAGATACCGGGCAGACGAATCGCTCGGCTTCGCGTGCGCGTACTTACTCGTGGTGGACAGAGACTTGTGCCCCAGCGTTTCTTTAACCAGGTGCACAGGGGCGCCGCCATCGAGCGCATGCGACGCATGTGCATGGCGAAGCCAGTGCGGTGAAACCGCTTGATCCAAACCTGCCCGGCGTGCCGCCTTCCGCACGATCCGCCACAGCTGCTGGCGCGAAAGCGGACCGCCTTTACGGGAACGAAACACGGCATCATTACGCGCTCCGTAGCCCTTTTCTGTTTCTTCCTCATGCAACGCTAGAAGTGCAAGCCATGTTGGAGATGACAGCAAGACCGCGCGCGTCTTCTGGCCCTTGCCCAACAGCGTGACCTGTCCCACGGGTTGTCCATTCTCCGTACCGCGCTCCATGAGTGCGCCCCAGTACAGACGTGCAAGCTCGGATACACGTGCACCAGAGGCATAGAACAGGCGCAGCAACACCGCATTGCGCGAATTCTTTTCCAACTCCAGAATTCGTTGCACCGCAAGTTCGGGCAGAATACGTTCGTTGAGCCGGTCGGGCACCGACGGAAGCGTCACTGCTGCGCCCACATTGAAGGCCAGGTACCCGATCCGGTGGCCAAAACTGAACAAGCTCTTAACGGCTGCAAGTTTGCGTGCCTGGGAATTGGGCGCAAGGCCCCGTGCGCGAAGATGATCTGCCCACTGCCACAAGTGTTGCAGCCGAACATGGCTTAAGGGCAGATCTACGTGATCAATGAACTGGTCTACGTCCTGCCGGTACGCTGTCTGCGAGTGCAGACTCTTGCCGTGCAGCCAGAGCGAGATGAGGTGCAGATCATCGTCGGCCTGCGAAGCCCGGGGAGTGGCCGCCGTATGAATCGAAAGACTTTGCATGGTTGCGACTGATTTCCTTCAGCGCACGCGCATTCGTAGTACACATGGATTAGTGTTCCTATGCACGAAGCTTCATCATCCGGCGCGCCAACCGCGGAAGGGCGGCCATAGTATAATGCGTCGCTTGTTCCCAGGTTGCTGTGCGCGGCAAGCGTCAACCTCCGGCGGGACGCTTCGTAGATCCTTGAACAGGCGCACAGCCACGGCCTGGGCGATGGGGGAGGGGCAGGGTAGGGGACAGGGCAGGGAGCCTCTGCCGATACTCGATGGGCACAACAACCACACGGCAGTGGCCCAAGTTGGAATCGTACCTCTCAAGACGTGGCAAAAGTCAGCCATGAGATGGCCACTGGAAGCCGCCATTGGCCAGTAGAGGCAGCCGCTGAGAATAGCCCAAAAACGCAAATCATCAACAAGGTCACGGTCACCAGCCGCTTCGCGGCGCACCTGCGCAGGCGTGCCGGTGGAAGGCGCTTGCGCAGGTACGTGTAGCTGCGTGCGCCTTGGACAAACTGAAAAGTGCAGCAAGGTGCCCGGCGAGACGTCCAAAGGTGAACGCTACGGCCAGAGTGGACGACTGAAGCGCAGCCATAAGGCTGCATGCGCTTTGCCTTCGGCAGCCGCGGCGACCGGTCAAGGTACACCGCTGCCAGACGCTGACAAGCCGCCGTGATTCCAGGCGCATCGAGGCGCATCCGCATCGAGCGGGTCGTTACGTTTGCGGCCACACACACACACACGTGGCTTATGCCTGGGAAATGCGGGTGATCCTACTGCCGCAAAGGCGCAGGCTGGATGTGCGGACACAGTATGTGCAAAGCATGACAAGGCGCAAATTCGGGTGTAAACAGCGCAAGCGCCAATGCAACATAATTACTCTTATGTTTCATTAGCACTCATTAATACACGTAGACACGGCCTGTATCTGCACACTGATCTGCCAAGAGATATGTTGAGAGAGTTGAGAGATATGTTGATATGTTGTCGCCTGGCCGCTGCTCGGCACACTGGGGCACGCAGCACTTCGCGCGGATCAACGGCAGTGACTATGCAATATGCAAAGCGTGGCACGGCCCCTACGGGCATCGCCGCTTTCGTGCATGCGTCAGCACGACCTCCAGGTTCTCTGATGCGATGCATCGAGGCACGCCCGGCGTTATGGCCTGTACCGCCCTGCTGAAGCAACCGTTAAACGTTTGCTGACAGGCGGCGTAGAAACAGCACCAGGCAATCCGCCGCCTGGCGGCATCCAGAAATCGGTATGCTTGTCATTATCTGTAGCCCAATACACCCCGTGCCTAGCAATGAAGCCTATCCCAGAGATCACGGTCCAAGAGCTCAAAGCGCTTGTGGATACTGACCAACCTCCTTTCATCCTGGATGTGCGGGAAGAGAAGGAATACGAAGTCGCCAACATCGGCGGCTACTTGGTGCCTCTGCGAGAAATTCCAACACGCATGGACGAGCTTTTGCCATACAAGGATAAGTTCACCGTAGTGCTTTGCAGAAGCGGGGGGCGCAGCGCACAAGCCCTTCGATTCCTGCAGTTTGCAGGCTTTACGAACATCAATAACCTGAGGGGCGGCATGCTGGCGTGGAGCAAGGAGATTGACCCGACCGTGCCCACCTACTGAGCAAATACCTCGCAGCGATGCCGTGCCTGAAGCCGGGGTCAAAGGAATCGCCGATTTTGGCGCTGATCGGTCCTACGGCTGTCGGCAAGACGGCCCTGAGTCTGGCACTAGCGGAGCGAATAGGCGCAGAAATCATCTCCGCCGACAGTCGGCAGGTCTACAAAGAGCTCTCGATTGGAACGGACAAGCCCTCCCCGGCTGCACTGGCGCGGGTTCCCCACCACTTCATTGGTGAGATTGGTCTCCAAGAGCCCTTCTCCGCCGGCGCATTTGCCGCACAGGCGAACATTCGCATCCGCAGTATCATGCGCAGGGGCTGCGTGCCTCTCGTCGTCGGCGGGTCCACATTGTACCTGCAGGCGCTTATGCACGGGTTGTCCAACATTCCGCCCGCGAAAACGTCTGCGCGCCAAGCACTTAAAGTACGACTTGAACAAGAAGGTAACCGCGTGCTCTATGCAGAATTGCAGAGGATCGACCCCGCCAGTGCCAACAAGCTGGACCCCTCCAAGACACAGCGCTTGGTTCGCGCGCTAGAAGTTTACCACCAGACCGGCAGAACGCTGTCGTCATACCATCAGCAGCATTCTCCGCCTCCGTTTCAGTACGAGATCAAGGTGCTGACCATGGAGCGCACACGTCTGTACGAACGGATAAACCGGCGAGTCGATCACATGCTGAAGGCCGGACTCCTTGACGAGGTCCGCGGCCTGAAGGCGCAAGGGTACGACAGCAGATTGCCCGCGCTGCGAACCATAGGCTACCAGGAAGCTTTTGCGCACTTGCGCGGGGAGATCAGCGAGTCCGAAATGACACGCCTCATCAGGCGCAATACGCGTCGGTATGCCAAGCGGCAACTAACGTGGTTTCGGCGCTACGATCCGCAGCACTGGGTAGACGCAGATGCGCAGGATCTGCCCCTCCTGTCGCGTAAGCATGGTGCTGGGGCCTGACAACGGACCCTATGCGCTTAACGCGCTCAGAGCCTTCCAAAGAGGTCGCGCAGCCGAAACTCCCAGACCTTGAATGCCGCCTCGCGAATGATCGCCTTGCTCATCTTGGACTGCCCTTCCGTGCGCTCAGTAAACACGATGGGAATCTCCTTCAGCACAAAACCCTTGCGCCAGGTTCTGAACTTCACCTCAATCAGGAACGAGTACCCATTGGATTGGATGCGACTGAAGTCCAGACTTTCCAGCACCCGGCGGTGGTAGCACAAGAATCCTGCAGTAACATCGCGCACAGGCAGCCGCGTAATGACGCGCGTATAGATACCCGCAAAGTAGGACAGCATGAGACGGGATAGCGGCCAGTTGATGATGCGTACGCCGCCCACATAGCGCGATCCAATCGCCATGTCGGCATCCCCGTCGCTAACCGTACCAATGAGTCGCGGCAAGTCGTCCGGATTATGGGAAAGATCCGCGTCCATGCCGCAGATGAACTCGTAGCCCTGCTCCAGCGCGCGCGTATACCCTTCCAGGTATGCCGTGCCGAGCCCTAATTTGCCCGCGCGCTCGACCAGCTGAATGCGTCGCGGATATGATTCTGCAACCGCTCGAACGATGTCAGGCGTTCCGTCTGGAGAATCATCATCCACAACCAGCACGTCCAGCATACCTGGCTGCTCCATGATGCGCCGGAGCGCAGTCCCTACGTTTTCCCGTTCATTGTAGGTTGGTATGATGACGATGGTTGCCAAGTTGGCTCTGGAATAGCGTTTACTCCCACTCTGCCTTGTACGAGGTCGGCCAAGTTATGCTCAACGCCCAGTGCGGCGTGCACGAGCGGGCAGCATACCATTTGCACCAAAGCACATAGGCGTGATTGTCCAGCGGGTAAACTACACCGCGCGGCATTAGTCTGCGCATCCTTCGCAATGCGGGCGACAGGGACAACCGGCTCCTTTCAGCGTACAAAATCTTATCGGCGTACACGTACATCAAGGCCCGAAATAATCTAGGCTAATGCACCTTGATTCCAAGCATGCTCGGATTTTTGTTGCTGGACACCGTGGTCTCCTTGGGTCAGCCATCACACGCCGCTTGCAGCGCGAAGGGTTCGACCGTCTCCTGCTTCGGTCTCGTCACGCGCTCGACCTGCGGGATCAGCGCGCCCTCAACCACTTCTTTGAGGACGCGAAGCCCGAATTCGTAGTTCTTGCAGCCGCACGTGTGGGAGGCATACTCGCCAACGATACGTTTCCGGCGGATTTCATCGGCGACAACCTGAGGATACAGACCAATGTCCTGCACGCCGCCTACAAAGCCGGCGTCAAACGCCTGCTTTTCATGGGCAGCACATGCATCTACCCCAAGGAAGCGCCACAGCCACTGAAAGAGGAGTATCTCCTGACCGGACCGCTAGAACCCACCAACGAGTGGTACGCTGTCGCCAAAATTGCAGGTGTCAAATACTGTCAGGCGCTGCGGCGACAACATGGATGTGACTTTGTGTCCCTTATGGCGACAAACCTGTACGGTCCCGGCGACAATTTTGACCTGCAGACAAGTCATGTGCTTCCGGCGCTCCTGTACAAGGTGCACAGCGCCAAGAGCCGGGGAGCGGATAGCTTCACAGTCTGGGGCACCGGTACGCCGCGGCGGGAGTTTCTGTTCTGCGAGGACCTTGCCGATGCTTGCCTTCATATTCTTAAGCAACCGGAGCACCTCCTCTACCAGGCTGCACCAGATGGTCTTTTGAACGTCGGGGTAGGCAAGGATATTACCATCAATGAGCTCGTAAGCATTATTCAGCAGGTCGTAGGATCGTCCTGCTCCGTGCAGTACGACCTATCTATGCCTGACGGGACACCGCGCAAACTTGTCGACGTCTCACGCATCAGCAGCCTGGGCTGGCATGCGCCCACCGCACTTCGAGACGGCATTCAGCAGACCTATACCTGGATGCTGCAGAATCAAATCGTATGAAACGTCCCGTAGCCCTGATCACCGGCATCACAGGGCAAGATGGTGCATACCTGGCGGAATTTCTGCGCAAGAAGGGCTACATCGTGCACGGCGTCAAGCGAAGGGCGCGCCTGTTCAGTACGCAGCGCATAGACCACCTGTACCATGAGCCGAGGTCATTGGACGAAGACCTCGTCCTGCACTTCGGTGACCTGACTGATTCAACCAACCTGATTCGCGTTGTCCAGGAGGCCCGGCCAGACGAGATCTACAACCTTGGTGCCCAAAGCCATGTGCATGTCAGCTTTGATACGCCAGAATACACGGCCAATGCCGATGCGATTGGCGTGCTGCGCCTTCTGGAAGCAATCCGTGTACTGGGGCTGAGCGATTCGGTGCGGTTCTACCAGGCGTCTACGAGCGAACTCTACGGCAATGTGTCTGCTTCCCCGCAGAACGAACAGACGCCCTTCCGCCCGCGCAGCCCGTATGGCGTCGCCAAGCTCTATGCATACTGGATTACAGTGAACTACAGGGAAGCGTACGGGGTCTTTGCCTGCAACGGGATTCTGTTCAACCACGAGAGTCCCATGCGCCGCGAGACATTCGTTACGCGCAAGATTACGCGGGCCGCTGCGCGTATCAGGATGGGTCTGCAAGAATGCGTCTACCTGGGCAACCTTGATGCACGCAGGGACTGGGGCCACGCCAAGGACTACGTTGAAGGCATGTGGCGCATGCTTCAGCACGAAACGCCGGACGACTTCGTGCTGGCAACCGGCAATGCCACTTCGGTGCGATCCTTTTGCGAACGCGCGTTCGCAGTCTGCGGCATGGAGTTGGAGTGGCTTGGAGAAGGAATCACTGAGCAGGCCATCTGCAAGAAGACGGGCCGGACCGTGGTTCGCGTGGACGGACGCTTTTACAGGCCCACAGAACCCACCCTTCTGGTGGGAGATGCCACAAAGGCTCGCCGCGTGCTGGGTTGGGCCCCGCGGTATACCCTGGACTCCCTGATCGAGGAGATGGTCGAGGCAGACCTTGAGGCTGCCCGCGCTGCATTACCAAAGGGCCCCAGCATCCCCTAGCACCAACCGCTTTGCTTGCAGCCAGGGACTGCGCAAGCTGCCACACACAGGCCCGGCCCCGATCCTAATCCGCCTCAGGCGCATCGGGTACGCGCGCCCAGCGGCGCGCGTCCAGCACAAAAAGCTGCTGCCTGTGAATGATGCTACCGCGGGTGGCTTCCGCTATGACAGGGATGCGTGCCACCGCAAAGGCGCGTCGCCAGCGTGCCGCAGTCTTGAAGGCTAGGTGCACCTCTTGCTGCTTCATGTGACGCCAGTGACGCAAACGGTTGACCGCCTTATCCAGCATCTCGAGAATCATCAGTTCCAGACGCGCTTCGTAAACCGACTCGACGACAAGTACGCGTTGCCTCGCTACGCGACAGGCTTCGCTAAGAACTGCTGAGGCGTCTTCCGCGTGGTGCAGAACGAAGTACAGGACAACCACATCAAACGTATCGTCCGACCAAGGCAAGGTGCGCGGCCCGCAAAGTGTGTGCGGCAACGCGGTCCTGTTCAGGTTCACAATATCCGTCAGGACCACCTCGGCCTGGTGGATCTCGCGGATATGTTCGCCTACATAGCCTTCACCGCATCCCAGATCCAGGATGGTAAGCGGCCGCATGCGCCTGGGCAGGTAGGTGCTGATGAAGCGCGCCTTCGTCCTTGCCCTTTGCCTAAGGATCGCTTGCAGCAAAGCAGGCCCGTACTGTACACATGCGATGACGAATCCGCCGCTCCACACCAGCATAACAAAAACCCAATACGGCCCGCCGGCATACAGCAGATATGTTCCAACGGACATAGCACCCACCCAGAACCAGGCCCATACCGGGCGCTCCAGCAGTGCAGCGAGAAACAGCACGCTGAGGAGGTACCACGGATGCACGGTGGTAGACAGAGTCAGGTACAAACCGATAGCAGCCAGGAATGCCTTGTGCAGCGGCCACCTGTACCTGTAGTCCAGCGCGTACAGGAAGGGCAGCCCCAAAAGCAGGCACCAGCGGAGTGCCGGCCCGATCTGCTTGCTGTAATCCGCACCCGTGAGCCAGTAAAAGACCTGCTTGATGGCATAGTACAACCCCGCGTTGAACTCAAAGTAGCGCGTGTACAGGTCTAGCGAGTCCTGCACATGGCCTATTACGTACGGGGCGGCATACGGCACGGCCAGCAGCAGCAGTGCCAGAATTCCGGTCCAGACTGCCCGCCACCCAAAACGGCGCCAAAGAAAAGGGAAAAGCAGCACTGGAAACAGCTTCACCCAGGCGGCAGCTGCAAGCGCCACTGAGGCCCAAGTGCCCTTCCCTGAGCGGCCGGCGCGTATCACAATAATCAAGAGAAGCAAGAGGAGCGATTCCGTGTGGCCTTGGCCTGCGGTTTCGAGCAGCACCAGCGGATTCCACGCATACAGCATGAGGTTGCGTGCGCTCACCAGCCGCGCTAGTAAGAATAGCGCCATGATTTCGGCGAGCACGAGCACACCCTTAATGGCATAATGGCTCGATTTCCAGCCGTGCCCTGTAAAGAGCCCGCCGAAAGCAAAGACGTACTGAGAAACAGGCGGATAGACGCTGTAGAAAGACTTTGAATTAAGCCGTTCGTACACATCATCTACATCTACTTGCAGTGACGCGAGGGCAGCGTCTTCAGGAGTGTATCGATACGGATTGATTTGTTCGGCCTGAAGGGCGCCATCCCATACGTAACGGAAGGCGTCATCCGACAGCGATGGCGGCAACCACACCAGGGCCAGCCTGAACACCACCGCGAACAGCAGCACTTCGCGCAACGTGACACTTCCCCGCGCCCAGAGCGCGACCAAGAAGCCACTCGCAAAGAGTGTAACAGCAACGACTGCCGGCAACTGTGTTCGGTCCTGAGCCAGTACCGCGAGGGCAAGCACGGAGCCCATCAAGAGCACCTGAATGCACGTAGTAAGCGAGGCGCGGCTCATGTGCAGGCGGCGTCCATATCGGGGTGCGAGTCGTTCCTTATGTCCAAGCCTGCTGCCGCCACCCCAAGAAACCCTCGTGGCATGCACTGGCGCGGCCCGCGCGACTGAACGGGCCGGACCGCATGCCCCGACGCAGCAACTAGTTCAACGGTGCATGTGCTGGCGGACCGTCACCTATGTCTTAAAGTGCTTGGCCGCATAACTGCGGTTGAAGGTCACGGCGCCGGGCGCACCCATGAGCCAGGGCCAAAGGTCAGCGGGTATATCGGGCTTGATCGCAACCATGGCGAATGAGTTGCACTGACGCTTGAAGAACAAGCTGAAAAGCTTGGCCAGAGGCGCTACGGCATAGAGTATCAGCAGCTTGGCACGACTCTTCCTGAGCTTTGCCATCTCATAGGGGAGGTTTAAGGCATAGAAGAACTGGAAGTCATGCCTGCCTGCGGGATTAAAGGATCGGATCACCTTCTTGAACTCCGATTCTGTCCATCGGTAGATGTAGTTGGGAATCGGCGTGTTGTCTACGCCCTCGTAGGCGAAGTTGTGGTCAATCACCGATTCCAGCTCGTACCTGGGAGAAAGCCCTACCCTATTGGCAAGCCGCATGACTGCACTGTCTCGCGACTCGATAACGATCACTGCCTTGCGGGCCACGCGGTACATTTCCGTAAGTGCGCGGTGCGGGGACCGACAGTGATGCAGCCCATCGGCTACAAACGCTACATCAAAGCTCTCGTCCGCAAACGATAAATGCTGCGCATCTTCCCGGCTCCAAGCCAGTGGCCTGAATTCGTCTGCACGCATGCGTTCGTCTATGTTGGTGATCAGCGTGTTGGATAGTCCGAGCTTACAAAACAAGTCACGCTCGCTTGCACCCGCGCAAACGGTCAGAATCGAGTCGGATGCTTGCAACGTCCCAGACGTAAAAAGCACCTTCAGTACCGACTCGACGAATGATGCACGCATATTATTGCACAGCTGAAGGATGTGAACGATGCGCTCCACAGCGAGCGGCACCGCGACACGCCCGGACTGCTCGCGCAACCCAAGGAAGATAGCATACCCGCTCGATCCAGCAAGGCGTGCCTTGGTGCGCACGCATGGCGCACCTGCCAGCCGCTGGCGCACCCCAAACGCACCGCAGCCACACCGGTGCTGTGCGAAGCCGTGGTCCAGATCGACCACGTATTAGGGAATTTACGGATTAATGTCATGCTTTAAGTGAGCGGGTTAAGCGAGCAATCTGAACAAGCCGACATTCAAGACCATGGAAGCAAGACTTGATGTCCGATGCAGGTATGTCGGGGGACGCTAATAGACCTTTGTTCAAAGTACGTTTCGCAGGCAATCAGTGGGATGGCTATTTTTGTATGCTATTGTGAGGACCAGGTGCGCCCGCCGGCACCGGGCGCGCCGCAGTGCGACCAGTGCTGCAATTTCGTGACTGACTGGAGCTGTGTGGAACAGACCATTCCCGCATGGGCATGATCACAGCGCGCCGCACAGCACCCTTTGGCTCCACACCATGCTGACCAGTATCCGAACCGTCTGGGTGATCATTGCCGGGCTGCTCTTGCTGCTCGCCATCTCGCTCGTCCCTAGGCACGACACTGCACCACGCGACACGCGTCCGCTGGATTCAGTGCACAGCGGATCAGTAGCCTCTGCTGGACACCCGGATCTGTTTGCCCGATGGCACGCAAGCGTTCGTGTTCCTGAAGATGGCCACCCCTACCCTATTGGTTACCGCGTTGCTGAGTTCGCACATGCTGTACGTGCGCTGAAGCAGGCGGGCAAGCGGCTTGACTGGACAGAGCGCGGGCCGGGCAATGTCGGTGGGCGCACGCGCGCCATCGCGGTAGATCCATCGGATCCAACCGAAGAAACCTGGTACGCGGGCACCGTCGGGGGCGGCCTTTGGAAGACCGTGGATGGGGGTGAGCGCTGGACCTCGCTCACGGACCACTTGCCCAACTTGTCTGTTTCCAGTCTGGCAATTGTCCCCAGCGATCCCAGGGTTCTTTACATGGGTACGGGCGAGGGTTTCGGAAATCTGGACGCCATAGCCGGAGCCGGCATCTTCCGATCTGATGACAGCGGTCAGACATGGACGCATCTTGCGGCGACGGCTGTGAACGAAGATTTCCGCTTTGTCAACAGGCTGGCCGTTGACCCGGACAATGCAGACGTAATCCTGGCGGCGACCAATACGGGCATATTCCGGTCGGGCGACGGCGGCGAAAGCTGGGTCCAGGCCTATGCTGCGACTGACCGCGTACAGGACCTTAGAGCCCAGCCCGGCAACTTCAACGTGCTCTTGGCCGCCGAAAATGGCACAGCAATTCTCCGATCAGACGACCGCGGCAAGACATGGACTCCAGCTTTGGACGCGTTTCCCAATGGATGTTCGCGCATCGAAATAGCGTTTTCTCCTTCAGATTCTGCCGTGGTATGGGCCGCCATCCAGATTGACGCATCCAGTTCGGATCTGGTAAAGAGCACCGATGGCGGGCAAACGTGGACCTGGACTTTGCCCACAGCTCCCAACTGGTTGGGTGCCCAGGGCTGGTACGACAACACACTGGCGGTCCATCCCTTTGCGGCGGATACTGTATTCCTGGGAGGCATCAGTCTCTGGCGTGGCACCCTGCACGCCGACTCGGGTAACGTTGCCGGTCCTTCGAAGGCGGACTGGGGGCTGACACCGAGCTTTATGGAGTTCGTCAGCTTCGACAGCGGTACGCACTTTGGACAACGCCTGGCGCTGGGCATCAATGTGGGAGCGCACGATGTAGTGGAGGCGCACTATGGACCCATAGAGATTCGATTTGGCCAAGGCTTGCAGAAAGCACATCGATTTATTGTTTCGCCAACAGGCGGCCTGGCAGGCGATGGGGGCGCCGGCATTCCGCTGAGCGAATATGAGTACGCAGGCTATGTGGATGTTCCATTGCAGGTCTGGGACACGCAAAAGAATCAACAGCTCATGTTTTCATTCAGGGATCAGGCCGACAACGGCGAATGGGACCTGATACCGCTTAGCTATGCGGCTGGAACTCCGCGCAATTTGCAAAGCAGGGAATACATCTTCGTACATCGATATCAGTACGACGCCTTGGCACCACAGGCCGCAATTGCTGCCGATGGCGGCGTGTCGTACGGCTTGCTGTACTGGATGTGGCCCTACCTGGCAGACAGCGCGGCCTGGGACCCGAACAGCCTGCCTAGCACACAGCTGAGCATCAGCTATGCGCGCGTGCGCGGAGTGAGAAAGACCGTACGCTCACATGGACGCGGTGCCCATGTGGATCATCACGCGCTGATACCCATCCATGTCAATGCCGTGGACAGAACCTTCTCGATGCTCAACGCAAACGACGGCGGTGTTGCCATCTCTCGCAACGGAGGCAGGGACTATGCTTCCACGGACCAGGCGGGGGCAGGCTTCAATACCGCCCAGTTTTACGGCATTGCCAAGCGGCCAGGAGCGAACGTATACATTGGCGGAATGCAGGACAACGGTACATGGAAATCCCGCGAAGATGCGTCAGCCGAGGACGCATGGGACTACGAGCTGAGTGGCGACGGCTTTGAAGCCCTCTGGCACAGCACCAATGAACAGCTCGTTTTGGCCTCCCAGCAGTTCAACTACCTGCGCCGCAGCACCAACGGCGGAAGCAGTTGGCTATCGGCGACTAACGGGTTGCAGGATGTCGGTGTGAATAATGGCGGACAGTTCATGACGCAGCTCGCCCATTCGCCGCATGCACCGGATCGGGTGTTCACCATCGGGCGCAGCGGCGTTTGGAGATCAGAGAATTTCGGCGTTTCCTGGACGCTTGCGCCCGTAACTTCTCACTGGGGATTCGGTGACTCAGGCAAAGTGCGCGCGTCACTTGCAAGCGAAGATGTGGTTTGGGCCGGTTATGCAATGGATGACAACCCGTCCACCACACTTCACGTCTCGCGCAATCGCGGCGTGTCGTTCCTGAAAACCACCATTGCAGATGAATCTCCTAATGCGCGGCTGTCCGGCCTGGCGACGCATCCCCATGAGGCTGGAACTGCCTTTGCACTCTTTTCCGCGCGCAGCCGCCCAAAAGTGCTGCGGACCACCAACTATGGACAGCACTGGACTGATCTGTCAGGATTTGGTACCGTGGGAAGCGACGCGAGCACCAGCGGATTTCCCAATGTGGCAATCTACGATCTGCTCGTGATGCCACATGCACCCAATGTGCTGTGGGTGGGCACAGAGATCGGTCTCTTTCACTCGCTTGATGCAGGTACGACTTGGTCCTACGCAGACAACGGACTGCCGGCCGTCGCTGTATGGCGCATGAAGGTGCGCGACAATCAGATCGTTGTTGCAACCCATGGACGCGGCGTATGGACTGCGCCGCTGGCATCGGTGGAGACAGCGGTAGACGATACCCCATCGGTAGTGCCTGCGGCGGTCGTTCTTGAGCAGAATTATCCGAATCCATTCAATGCGCACACAACGATTGGTTTTGCGG
This sequence comes from Rhodothermales bacterium, assembly GCA_951812585.1. Classification (GTDB taxonomy): domain Bacteria; phylum Bacteroidota; class Rhodothermia; order Rhodothermales; family Bin80; genus JAAXGV01. The sequence continues at coordinate 3,147,589 of OX638318.1, forward strand.
TGCCCGAAACAATGCACATCAAGATTGCCGTGTACGATGCCACAGGTAGACGCATCGCAACGCTTGCCGATCAGCTGTATACACCAGGCCGGCATGCGCTGCACTGGCTCCCAGAAGGCATGGCTAGCGGTGTTTACTACTACAGACTGGGCTCCGGGGGGCGCCTGATCCAAACGCAGGTGATGACACTCGTGAAGTAGGAGTAACCGTGCCCGTTCCCAGGCGGTTGCCCCATGCACTGGGACGATAGGGATTCGTAGCGATGACAGGCACGCCTGGCTGGACACGCAGGCGACAGGCCCGTGCGTCGACCCAATCCTTCGACGTCGGCAACGGTCCGACGGGCACGACATGCATCCGCTCGTCGCGTCGGGACCCACCGGGCAAAACTCGTAGTGTGCCTGGCCGCCCTGACCCGAGGCCCAGATTGTCTGGTACGGTTTCTGCAAACTTGCCACGCTGCCTGGTAGCCGGGCTGCCGCGGGTGCCCCGTTGCAGACGATCCCGCAGTCGTATTGCAGGACATTCATCGAGATGCCTTCCCAATGCCCTTCGCCGCGCGCAGCGACTACCAGAGCACCGGCAGCGTGCTTGTCACTGTGCGGTAGTTTATGTATTTTGCGTCCTAACAAATGGTTGCAAACAGTTTAGCATGCTACTTCAACCCGATGCTTCTCAGCGAGGCATCACATCCTAGGGCAACATGAAACCACTTAGAATAGCTGCTGTCACCGCAACAGCGGTGGCGTTACTGCTGCTGACATTTGACCTCCTGCCGGATGGATCTGGTCCGTCCTACGACCTGGACCCGCTGTCCGTTCAATCTGAGAAGTCAAAGCGGATGGACAGTCGTCAGGGCCATCCCGACTTGTTCTTCCAGTACCAGCACGACATCCGCGCTTCGGAGAACGGGCGCAACGAGTACCCGGTGGGTTACCGACTCAAGGAATACCAGAAGGCCGTTGCGGCCGCCAAAACAAGTGCGCGGCTTCCATGGGTTGAGCGCGGGCCAGGTAATGTTGGCGGGCGCACGCGCCCCATCGTGGTTGATCCGGACGATGCCGACATGAAGACGTGGTGGGCAGGCTCGGTGGGCGGCGGCCTGTGGAAGACGGTTAACGGCGGACTCGCATGGCAATACCAGACCGATCACCTTCCCGTGATGTCGATCAGTAGTCTGGCGATGGCTGAGAGCGACCACGACGTCATGTACATGGGCACGGGAGAAGGCTTCTTCAATCTCGATGGCGTAGATGGTGACGGGATCTTCAAGTCGACCGATAGAGGGGCAACCTGGGTTCACTTGGAATCCACCACCAATACCGCCGATTTTCGCCACGTGAATCGCTTGGCGGTTGACCCGACTGATCCAAATGTAGTAGTGGCCGCGACCAGCAGCGGTATTTTCAGAACGACAGATGGCGGCATGACATGGGCGCACGTCTGGTCCGGGCAACCAACGGTGCAGGACCTGAGAGCACAGCCAGGCAATTTCGACATGCAGATAGCCGGTGCGAACGGATTAGCTATCCTGTTCTCTACCGACGCAGGTGAAACATGGGACAATGCTTCAATATTCTGGCTTGATGCTGCCGGTCGTATTGAGCTGGCCTATTCGCCTTCAGAACCATCAAGAGCGTACGCCGCCGTAGACGGGTCAACCGGGTCTCAACTCTATATGAGCAATGATGGCGGGATGAGCTGGCAGCCCACGGTGGATCAGGCTCCTATTCCATGGCTGGGAGGCCAAGGCTGGTACGACAATACGCTGGCAGTGCATCCCTTCAATCCGGACACTGTTTTTGTTGGCGGAATATTTCTGTGGCGCATCATTGTGACAGATGAGGTAACCACCATATCCGGACCGAGCGAGTTTCTGCGCGGCGGCAGCCAGGCATGGCTGGACTGGGTCAATTTCGGCGCTAGTCGCTTTGGTGGCTGGGTCTCTTATCTCGACCCTAATGCCGTGGACGTATCGGAAGCGGACTACACGACTATCGAGATCCGATTCGGACAGGGCACGCAGAAGGCGCACCGGTTCAGCGTGTCAGAAACAGCAGGCAGTTTTGGCAACGGCGGCTCGGGCATTCCGTTTAGCGAGTACCGTTACGAGGACTATGTGGAAATTCCCTTCCAGATATGGGATACCGACAACAACCGGCAGATCATGTTCTCCTTCCGTGATCAGGCAGACAATGGCGAATTCGATCTGATTGAGTTCTTTACGTCAGAGGATGCTGGAACGCGGGATCAACAGAGTCGCGAATACATGATCATCAACAAGTACGACTACGACGATAGCGATCCGCATGATGATATCGCGCAGGACGGTGGCCTCGTCAACGGCTTGCTTTATTTCATGTGGCCTATCTTGGCGCCCAATGCTACTTGGGATCCAGCCAATCTGCCCAATCAGACGCTCACCATCACTTACCAGATTGCTGATGGTTATCTGCGTTCCATAGATGGCGAGTTTGATCCTAGTGCCATAACGCATGTGGACCACCACAACATTATGCCTTTGCCTTTTGATGGCTCTAACGACCAGTTTCGGGTCTTTAACGCCAACGATGGCGGCGTGGCCTGGTCCTCTGATGGTGGTGCGACCTTCACTGAAGCGGATCGCGCCTTCGCGGGATACAACACCGCGCAGTTTTATGGCGTAGCCAAAAAGCCGGGTCTCCCGGTCTATATTGCGGGCTCCCAGGACAACGGCACATGGCGGTCATTTGGCAATCCCAACAACCGGCGGGGCTGGATTCCCCAGTTAGGCGGCGATGGGTTCGAGACCGTGTGGAGCGCCGGCGATCCAGACAAGGTCATGGGATCGATTCAGTTCAACAATATCTGGCGATCCTTGAACGGGGGGACAAGCTGGTCAAACTCATTCTCAACCGCAGCGGGAGGACTGTTCCTCACCCCACTGAGCAGCTCAGACATGGAACCCGACCACGTCTACACGGTCACTGCCGATGGCGTGTACTACTCCCGGGACTTCGGTGGATCCTGGATTTTGACCCTCATAGCAGACGACTGGGGCCCGTGGTCGGGCGGCAAGGTTCGTGTGTCTCAAGCAGACCCGGATATCGTGTGGGCAGGCTTTGGCATGGACGATAGCCCTTCGCGGCGACTCCATCTCTCCCAGGATGCCGGGGTAACATTTGATACTACGGCCTTGCCGGTGGTGGACCGCGCCCCGGCCACTATCATTTCAGGCCTGGCCACGCATCCGACCGAAGCAAGTACGGCCTACGCCTTGTTTTCGCGGTATGGATACGCCAAGGTTCTTGAAACGAAGGACATGGGGCAGACCTGGACCGATCTGACGCAATTTGGCCAGACCCCAAGCAGCGGTGTCTGGGAGAGCCAGAATGGCTTTGCCGATGTGGCCGTGCATGACCTCATTGTTATGCCGGATAATCCCAACGTCATTTGGGTTGGGACTGATATTGGCATCTTCAAGACCAAGAGCTACGGCAAGGAGTGGAATTACGCGCACAACGGTCTGCCTGCGGTATCCATTTGGAGAATGAAAGTGCGCGACAACGAGATCATCCTGGGTACGCACGGCCGCGGCGTTTGGACCCTCCCAATCGATCAGATCGATGTGGCTGTAGAAGAGGATGAGCTGCCCGCTGGATTCAGTCTGGCACAGAACTACCCCAATCCCTTCAACGCGGCCACGACCATCCAATTTGCGGTGCCGGACGAAGCACATGTTCGCCTTACCATCTACGACGCAATGGGCCGAAAGGTATCGGTGCTTACCGATCAGGCCTATCCTGCGGGCGACCATGAGCTGCGATGGAACGCCAATGCACTGGCCAGCGGCGTCTACTACTACCGAATGGAGTCTGATGGCAAGCTGATTCAATCACAAAGCATGACGCTGCTCAAGTAGCCTCGGGCTGCGGCCTGCGGGCTGCGCACATAGGCCCCTGCCCGGCGCATGTCAGGCAGGGGCCTTTTGGTTTTAGCCACTGCACCGTTCCCGGCGGCGCAAGTGGCCTACCTTGGAGAGAATCAAAGCAAGGTGCTCAGCGCTGCTGTCGCCGTCACCATCATGCGCTTGCCACAAGTCCGCAGTCCAGCATAGATAGAATGCGTGCAGCCCCGGTGCACTGGTACAGAGTCCGCTTTCCGAGATCAAGCGACTGGTGGCCTGATGCAACGCCGCGCTAACGCTCGAACTATCTGCGATCAGGGTGCGCGGAGATGCAGACATGGGATTCAAGGGAGCGCCGTTGCACTTTTTGCACTGCAATAACGACGATGCACGGAGAGGCATGACGATGCCGCGGCATTGCTAAACGTTGCAACATTCGCTGCCGGACATGGTGTCAGAATTAGTTGGGCTGGGGCGGCCGCCAAGAACCACTTGTGTAATTGTATTGGATCCGCAGGCTAAATCTGAATCCGTTTGCCGCGACGCAGCTGTCGTGCACCCCAAGGGATGCCTGCGCGAAAGGCTGGCGTTGGAGACCGCGCTTGTATCCGTTAAGCGGTGGGCGGCGCTTTTTTTGCACGTCTACCTCTTCTTTCTTATACTGATCCAGTTACCACTGTCCGTTGCAACCAGTTCACATATCCAATATCCATGAACACAACCCAGCGTACACTCCTTGTTATTGCCGCTGCTTTTGCCCTTCCGGTGCTTCTGTTCCAGCTTGCGCCGCAAGACACTGGCCGATCAGCGGACATGGCTCCGACGGCGCCGCTTGCTGTTTACGATGACACTCCTCAGCAGCCCGTCACCGCTAAGGGTCATCCAGAACTGTTTCGGGATATCCACTACGATATTCGGGCAGGAGAAGATGGCAAGATTCATTACCCTATGGGCTACCAGATCAGCGAATACCGCAAGGCAGTGGCAGCCGCCAAGAACCAGGGGACTACGTTGAACTGGGTGGAACGAGGACCAGGCAATGTCGGGGGTCGCACGCGTCCTATCCTCATGGATCCCGATGCCATTGACCAGCACACATGGTTTATCGGCACTGCGGGCGGCGGGCTCTGGTGGACTCAAAACAAAGGTTACGCCTGGGGGTACCTTACAGACAACCTGCCGAACCTGTCCGTCAGCGCCTTGGGCATGGCCGAAAGCGACCACAACATCATGTACATCGGTACAGGCGAGGGCTTTGGCAATCTAGATGGCGTCAGTGGTTCCGGAGTCTTCAAGTCGTACGATCGAGGACAGACATGGGAGCACCTTCTATCCACCGCGACCGATACGCTCTTTCAGTACGTAAACCGCCTGGCGATAGACCCCATGGATCCGGATGTCGTCGTTGTCGCGACCAATCACGGTATCCAGCGCACAACGGATGGCGGCATGACATGGACGGAAGTGTATTCGGGATCCGGTGCAGGGAGCAACCCGAGGAGCAGGATACAAGACCTGAAAGCACAGCCCGGCAATTTCAATACGATGATTGCAGGAGAGAACCCTGGCGGCATCCTTCACTCAATGGATGGCGGCTTAACATGGGCGCACGCGATAACGTCGGACGAAATGATTGGTGGCAGTCAACGCATTGAGCTTGCATATGCGCCATCGAATCCTGCCATTGCATACGCATCGGTGCAGACCGGGGGCAACTCGGCAGAGCTCCTGCGCAGCGATGATGGAGGTGCATCATGGAGTCTTACCCGGGAAGCGGATCCTGGCTTCTTTGGACCGCTGAATTGGCTGGGAGGCCAAGGCTGGTACGACAACGCGATCGCCGTGCACCCGTTTGCACCTGATACGGTCTTTCTCGGCGGCATTTTCATGTGGAGAGCCCTGATGACGGGCGGCACTACCGACGTTGCAGAACCCACGAATTTCCAAGGGAGTTTGCCCGGCCAGCAAGACTTTATTATTGGCTATATCAGCGGCCTTGGCTCTCATCTTGGCGGTCTTGTTCTGACAGGATTGTCCGATAGCCTCACCTTCACTGATATCTCGGAACCAGATTACTCCACTGTGGAGATACGCTACGGCCAGGGCACCCAGATGGCCCACCGGTTCACATCAAACGACTCTTTGTCTTCCGATGTGGCCTGCTTCTTCCTGCCGTACGACCGCAACGAGTATCATGATTATGTGGAGGTGCCCTTCACCGCGTGGGATGCCGCAACCGGCCAACAGCTTGCTGTATCGTTTCGCGATCAGGGCCTGGACAGCACCTTCAGCCTCATAAATTTCAACATAGCAGGGCCTTGCAATGGGGTCAGCAACGAACAAATCTTCGTACACAAGTACGACTATGATGCCAGCGCGCCGCATGATAGCATAGCACAACACGCTGGACTCACGCGGGGATTGATGTACATGGTGCTTCCCTTCCTGATAGCGGGAGAGACTTGGGCACCGGACAGCCTGGGGGTACCTCCGCAGACAACGCGCATAACCTATTCACGCTATGAGGATGTTCATGCGCGAGAAATGGACGACCTGCTTGATCCGACCGTTGATACGCATGTAGACCATCATGCCATTTTGCCTGTACCAATCGATGAGGTCAGCAATGATTTCTGGGTCTTGAACACCAATGATGGTGGCGTTTCCTTGTCCACAGACGCTGGCATTTCTTTCATTGAAACGGACCTCCGCTTCGCTGGCCAGAACACGGGCCAGTTCTACGGTGTGGATAAGCGCCCGGGATTTGCCCAGTATGTCGGAGGAACCCAGGACAACGGCTCGTGGATGTCGTACGGCAATCCCAACAATAGAAGGGGTTGGATCAGCGTGTTTGGTGCCGATGGATTTGAGGCAATCTGGCATTCGCGCGACCAAGATAAGATTATCGTTACCGTCCAGTTCAACATTCACCTGTGGACGCATAATCGTGGCGCAGACTGGAACCTTAACTTCTTCGGCGAAGATCCAGGCATCTTTTTGACCTCTATAGACAGCTCTCCCCTTGCGCCTGACACCGTATACATGATCGGTATCAATGGCTTATGGAGGTCCCCGGACTTTGCACAGACCTGGAACCTTGCGCCAATGGACTCCGCGTGGGCACCAACGAATATCGGCAAGGTTCGTGCTTCTTCCGTCGCAGACAGCATCGTCTGGGCAGGGTATGGACTGGATGACTCGCCTGTAGAGCGTACGCTGTGGTACTCTACGGACGCCGGCGTTTCGTTCACGCCGGCTGCACTGCCGACTATTCCGAGGGCACCCAACACCATAACCTCCGGTCTGGCGACACATCCGTCGGAAGCTGGCACTGCCTATGCGCTGTTTTCGCGGGCCCGTTATCCCAAGATTCTGGAAACAACGGACTACGGGCAGACCTGGCAGGACATTTCAGGATTCTCGGAGTCCACCACAGGAGCCAGCGTAAGGGGATTCCCCGATGCATCAGTCTATGACCTCTTGGTGCTGCCACATGCAGAGCACGTCATGTGGGCAGGAACCGATATAGGCCTGTTTCAGACCAAGAGCCGCGGCAACGAGTGGAACTATGCACACAACGGGCTACCGGCGGTATCTGTGTATCGGCTGAAGTACCGCGACGATGAGATTGTAGTCGCCACCCATGGTCGGGGCGTGTGGACGGTGCCGTGGGCGGAGATCGACGTTTCCGTTGATGAGGACAATATCTCGGAGCTGCCGAAGTCATTCAGCCTGGAGCCGAACTATCCGAACCCCTTCAACCCTTCGACCACCATCACCTTCAACATGCCTGAGGAGGCCAAGGTCAGGATTACGGTATTCGATGTGATCGGACGCAAAGTCGCGACATTAACCGACCAGGTTTATGCCGCAGGCACGCATGAGATGGTTTGGGATGCCAGCTCCTACGCCAGCGGTGTCTACTTCTATCGGATGGAGGCAGCGGGCAAGCTGATCCAAACGCATAAGATGACGCTTGTGAAGTAGCCAGCCTGCGGAGGGGATGGCTGCACCGGGCTGTCCCCTCCGCTTGCGCTACAGCCGATACGGCCATTCTATCGCGGCTGGGCGTGAGCTCCAAGCCATTTCATACAAAGCACATCCGTTGGGGTTACGCCACGAGGTCTGGTTGCAGGGCCTCCCACAAGAAGCCGACCAGCGCGTGCGCAATGGCTACGGCAGCCGCCGTGGCCGCCCTTGTTTCAAGGCCTGGTAGCGTTACAGCCGGCGCTCTGCCTTCAGATTGATCACCACTCCGCGTAAGCGTTCCTGTCGCTTGCGCAACGCGACGCTGATATAGGGGGCATACGTGTACTTCCAGGCTGCACTGACCAGCGCTTTGCAGGCGTGCACATTGCTGGTCTCGTAATGGATCCGCACCGGGCCGCGGCTCCGGACGACTGTTGGGAGGGCACCAGACCCAGGTAAGCCCTTAGCGCTGTTGGTGTCCAAAGTGGCGAAAGTCCCCCCAATGCGCATAGAAGCTGCATTGCCGCAAGTAACCCGGTCCCCCGGAAGCCCTGCAAGATCTCGACCTGTTTCTGGAAATGGGACTGCGCAGCCGGGTGGGCAATCTGCTGATCCACTCCCCGGATCTGCGTCTCCAGGAAATCAATCTGGGCCAAACAGTTGCGCATAGTATCAAAGTCATTTGGGCTTTGGCGCGGATGAATCGTGATCGATTGAGGGTTGCCCGAACCGATTATATGGCCCAACCAAGATCGCCCACGCTATTGCCTCTGATCTTTCGCAGCTCGATCAGAGGCTGCGGCCCTTGCAGCACTGGGGATGCACATCTGCCATGATGGCGAGGGCGCGTTGAGCGCATCACAGGCCGCCAGCGAAACATTCTACCCGGATACGCGCCATCCGATCACAGAGCCGTCCGCCGGACACTTGCGGCCGTACTACGCTGGTGCTGCCTGGGCAACGGTGGGTACAGCCTCGACGTTATCCACCTTGACGATGCTGAATCCCGTAAAGCCGTAGATCGTCGACACTAACGGACTGACGTAATTGAACACCGCGTACGGCAGATAGACCAGCGTAGGGACACCGAGCGTGGCGGCCATGAACGCACCACAGGTATTCCAAGGGACCAGTGCCGACGTAAGCGTGCCCGAGTCCTCCAACGCGCGGGACAGATTCTTGGAATGCAGACGGCGACGCTCAAACTCGGCGCGAAACATCCGGCCCGGCACGACGATTGCTATGTACTGGTCCGATGCGATGACGTTCATGGAGATGCTTGTTGCAATCGTCGTGGCGATCATGCTGCCAGTAGATTTGGCCAGGCTCATGACACGCGTCGCAATAACGCGCAAGAAGCCTGCCTTCTCCATGGATGCACCAAACATCATGGCCGAAATAATAAGCCAGATAGTGTTAAGCATGCTGGTCATGCCCCCACGCGTCAGCAGATCGTCGAGGGCTGCACTACCGGTGTCCGCTGCAAAACCTTCGAACAAGGCCCTCCAGAATCCCTTGAGCAGCGCCGCAAGGCGCGGCAATTCGGTTTCGCCCACATAGGCAAGCACGGCATCCTGCTGAAACACGACGGCAAAAACGCCCCCTAACAGCGCCCCGATCAAGAGCGCAGCAAAGGCCGGCACCCTCTTGTAAATCACAAACAGCACCACACCTAGCGGAATCAGCAGATACCATTCTATCATAAACGTCTGATTCAGTGCAAGCACCATAGCCTCCAGATCCGCCGAGCCTCCAGCCGGAGGCACGCGGACAAGTCCAAGCACGGCAAACACGATCAGGGCGATGACAATGCTCGGCACCGTGGTCCACAACATGTGGCGTATGTGGGTGAACAAATCAGTACCCACCATGGCCGGTGCCAGGTTGGTGGTATCCGAAAGAGGCGACAGCTTGTCGCCAAAGTAAGCCCCTGAAATGATGGCTCCCGCGGTGATGCCCAGGCTGAGCCCCAAAGCCGAGGCAACGCCTACCAGCGCAACGCCCACGGTGCTAGCGGTCGTCCATGAACTTCCCGTGGCTATAGCAATCAGTGCGCAGATCGCACAGCAAGCAACGTAAAAAACCTTTGGGCTTAAGAGTTGTAGCCCGTATTGAACCATGGTGGGTACGATGCCAGCCATGATCCAAGTGCCGATGAGTGCACCGACCGCCAAAAGAATGAAGATCGCCCCCATAGCCAAAGAAACGCCCTTGACCATTGCCTCCTGAAGCTCCTTCCAGCTGAACCCGATCCGCATGCCCATCACCGCAGCCACCACCGCAGAGAGCATCAGTGCAATCTGATTCGGGCCGAACGAGGAGTCCGACCCGAAAAGCATGACGGATCCGGATAGCAGCACGATGAGGAAGGCCAGCGGCACCAGCGCGTGCCAAAGTGCAGGTGCTGCACGCGTCACCCCACCTTTGGAAGTCATATCCGGTCTTTGGAGGTCATATCCGGCTGTCTTGGTTGCAGGAGATCGCTTAGTCCTGATTGCGCCGCGCGCGTTGTCGCTCTCTCGTGATGCGCAGGTAGTCGTCGCGAGAGACGTTGGAGCCGAATGCACTGAAATAGTCGTCGGTGAGCTTCTTTGCTATGCCCGACAACAACACCAGCGCCAACACGTTTGGTATCGTAACAAGTGCCAGCGCCGTGTCGCCCAAGTTCCAGATCACGTTCAGCGATACCACGGCACCGACGAAGTGCATCACCACAAAAAGCAGCTTATACGGAAGTATTGCGGGCCGCCCAAAGATGTACATCGCACTGCGATCCCCATAATAACTCCATGAGATCGCTGTAGAGATCCCAAAGAGGAGCACGCTGATGACAACGATGAAGTTGCCGAAGCGCCCCAAGCCATTGGAGAAAGCAAACGCGGTGAGCGGTGCACCGTTTTCGACTGCAGGGCCGTAGAGCGTTTCATAGCTTTGGCCATTCAAGGCCACGGCTACGTTGCTGCCTGGCCGGATCTCCCCGGAGAACAGCACCGTTTGATCCTGATCCAGATACAATTCTGTAACCGGCACCTCATGCCATGCGAACCGCACTCCGCCCATCTGCTGCCCCTCTCGCACTTCAATGGCTGCCGGCAGTGCGTCGGAATCCACGGGCTGGTAGCCCCGGTCCGTATGCTCCACATACGAATAGTCCCCGCCTTCCGTGAGCGTAAGGGCCGTCGGGGTCGTGGCATCCCAAACACCGGTGGTGAGGATCACCAGCGCCGTGATCGTACAGATGACAATAGTGTCAATAAACGGCTCCAGCAAGGCCACGACACCCTCAGAGACCGGCTCCTCCGTCTTGGCGGCAGAGTGCGCAATCGGCGCGGAGCCTTGTCCCGCTTCATTGGAAAACAGGCCACGACGAACACCCCACAAGAGCGTCTGCAGCAAGATGCCAACGCCCGTGCCCGCGACGCCCGCAGTAGGATTGAATGCCTCAGTGAAGATCAGACCCAGCGAAGGCAGGACCGTTTCGAAATTAATGCCCAGAATCACCAGCCCGCCGGCGACATAAATGGCTGCCATGGTGGGTGCCAGAATTCCCGTAACCTTGCCTATCCGCGAGATGCCGCCTAGAATCACGAGCGCAACCACACCGGCTGTGAGCAGGCCTGTTACCCAGGTCGCAGTCCCGAACTCCGCATTCATCAGATCTGCAACGGTATTCGCCTGGATCGCATTGCCCGTTAGCAACGCTGTAAAAACTAGGCCGGTAGCTACAAGGACCGCCAGCGGCTTGAACTTGCTTCCCAGCCCCCGCTCGATATAGTACATAGGGCCCCCGGAGACGGTGCCCACCATCTTGCCAGCGCCTGTCTCCACATGCCGAAACCGCAGTGCCAGCGTAACCTCAGTGTACTTGGTAGCCATACCAAGCAGGGCCGTCATCCACATCCAGAAGATTGCCCCAGGCCCGCCCCAGTGGATAGCGATCGCAACGCCGGCGATGTTGCCGATGCCCACCGTGGCCGAAAGCGCCGTAGTGAGCGCCTGAAAGTGCGTAACATCACCGGTATCGTTGGGATCATCGTACTTGCCCATGGCCACCTTGATGCCATGGCCCATGCGCCGGAACTGTATAAATCCGAGCCGCAGGGTCAAGTACGCACCTGTGCCCAGAAGCATGACCAGAAGCGGATACTTGATCAGCTCGTCTATTAATCCCTGAATATCTAGTATGGCATCCATAACAACGGGTAGCTATAGGTATGGTAAGCAATCGGAGAAGATACGCCCTGCTCGCAGGCTGAGCAAATGTACGCAGCAATGCCCGCGCTGTGGATTCCACGACGCACGCGCATAGCGCGGTACTGAGACCCGCTCCGTGGCCCGGCCTCCAGGCCATGGACTGTTTTGCTTCACCGCCTGAAAAATTCCTGGCGTCACAGGGCGGATTCTGCCCACAATTCGCTCTTCTGGCGTTGCCGAACGATATCAATCGCAAGGAGAATCGCCTTTCGAAGGCTGAGCGGTGATGCTATCCCTTGCCCCGCAATACCGAAGGCCGTGCCGTGATCAGGCGATGTGCGCACGATCGGCAGGCCCGCAGTAAAGTTTACACCTTCTTCGAAGGCCAGGGCCTTGAATGGCGCCAGCCCCTGGTCGTGGTACATGGCAAGGACGGCGTCATACTGCCGGTAGGCCGAAGTGCCAAAGAAGCCATCGGCAGGAAACGGGCCGAACGCCAGCAAACTGTTGCGGCAGCTCTCCTGAATCGCCGGCAGGATCTCTTCAGTTTCCTCGCTGCCCAGCACCCCACCCTCGCCCGCATGCGGATTCAGCCCCAGAACAGCGACCTTGGGCCTGGCGATTCCAAAGTCTTGCACAAGGCTCTGGCATAGGCTTTTAATGCGCTGCTTGATCACACTGCGCCGCACTGCACCGGCCACGCGCTTGATCGGAATATGAATTGTCACAAGCCCAACGCGCAGAGATGCAGCGACCATCATCATCATTGGATGCTTGGCCCCTGTTTGTCGGGCCAGAAACTCCGTATGACCGGCAAAGTCATAGTCAGCCAGCGCGATAGCATGCTTGGAAATGGGCGCGGTCACGATGCCATCGACTTCACCGGCTATCGCCAGTTCCGTGGCTGTGCCGACAGCTTCCAGCGCCAGTCGGCCCGCCTCTGGCGTGGTCTGCCCTACAGCAATGCGTGCCTTGCGGCCGGGCAAGGTGTCTATGATCTTTGTGCTGCCTTCTGGAACGGTTGTCGATACTTCCCTGGCAATTCGCAGTCGAAGCGCACCGAGGTTGTATTGATGAGCATAGCGCCTGAATACATGCGCTGAACCGACGAGGATAGGCTCAAAAAACTGAAGTAATCGCCGATCTGTCAGAGCCTTAAGCGCGACCTCCGGGCCAATCCCATTGGGATCACCGTGTGTAATCGCGATGCGCGGCCTGCCCTTCGGCAAAGCGCCTGGCCGAGATCCTGAGGAAGTTTGAAACACTAGCGTTTTCTGGTGCTCGCCATCCGCGTAAGAAACTCCACGAGTAACCGCACCCCAAAGCCGGTCCCGCCCTCAGGACGGTACGGCATCGCCTTCTGGAGAAAAGCCGGGCCCGCCAGATCCACATGGAGCCAGTCGTAGTCCACAAAATGCTCTAGGAATTTGGCAGCCGTTATGCTGCCGGCCTCACGGTTACCGATGTTCTTGATGTCCGCTACATGGCTTCGCAACGCATCGCCGTAATGCGCATGCATCGGCATCGGATGTACCAGATCGCCGCTTTGATCGCCGGCCTCGCACAAGGCCGCGATGGGACCCCGATTGGTCATTGCAGCGGCGACCTTGCTGCCCAAGGCAACAACCTGCGCGCCGGTCAGCGTCGCAAGATCGATTACGAGCTCCGGACGGTAGATCTTCGCGTAAGACAACGCATCTGCAAGGATCAGGCGTCCTTCAGCATCGGTGTTGAGCACTTCGACCGTCTTGCCGGAGTGCATCGTTAGGACATCGCCGGGCACGTACGCAAACGCCCCCGGACGGTTGTCTGTCGCGGGCACCAGCCCCACAACGTACAACGGAACGTCCAGGCGGGCTAGCGCCTCCAGCGTCCCAATGACCGCGGCACCCCCGGCCATGTCCGCCTTCATGTGATCCATCGAGTCCTTGGTGGGCTTCAAAGACAAACCGCCCGTATCGAACACGATGCCCTTCCCCACGAGTACCACCGGTCGACTATTGGCCGCTTTGCTCGGCTGCCAAGTCATCTCAATAAATGCAGGCGGTTCTGGGCTGCCGCGATTGACGGCGAGAAGACCGCCCATCTTTTCGTGCTCAATCTCTGCCTTGTCCCACACTGTTACGTCGAAACCGTTCTTCTTGGCGTGCCTTTCGACGGCCTTGCCCAGCAACGTAGGAGTTTTTTCATGCGGCGACATGTTGACGAGGTCGCGCGCGGTGCAGGTCGATTCTGCAATCACACGCCCGCGTTCCGCACCGCGCCGCACGGCTTGTTCATGCGCCCCAGCATGCAGAACGAAGCGCTCAGTGCGATCATGCGTGCGCTCGTCCTCTTCCTTGTAACGCTGAAATTCGTACGATGCAAGCATGAATCCCTCCACCAGTGCCTGCCCCGTCACATCGCTGTCGAGCGCCACGTCCGGTATACGAAGCGCCACGGTGGTGCCATTGGTCTTTTTTGCCAGCGCAGCACCCGTAGCAGCGGCCTCGCGGAGTGCTTCGGCATCATCGGCTGAATCCCCCAAACCGACAAAAGCCACGCGATGTGCGCGGGTGGCAGCCGGGTAAACCACGACAGATTCGCCTGCCTTGCCGGAAAAGTCCGACAACGTCAACTCTAGTGCTTGGCCTATTTCGCCCCCGATATTTTCCGCCGTGATGCCTGCATCCCCTTCGGTCACAAGGAGCAGCAGGAGGTCCACATCCAGACTGACAAGCGGCAAGGTCGTTACAGAGACTTTCATCATATTCCAGTTAGGATCGATAGATACTGCTTGTCATCCGCCGAGAGCTCATCTTCAACCGGTGCCTCCGCCAGACTGATGTGCTTCGGCGCAGACTTGACTACCGTGTCAATGATCTCCTGCAGCGGGCCCCGTATAAAGGCACCCGCTGCATTCCGGTGACCGCCGCCGCCGAATGATCGCGCCCACCCATCCACGGCGCACGCACCCTTGGATCGAAAGCTCACCTTGACGCCCTTGCGTGTTTCCGAAAACACCAGCGCTGCTTCCACGCCCTCTACGGCCATCGCGAATTCCACGAAGCCCTCCGTATCCTGATAGTCTGCCGATGTGGTTTCGAGCATGTTGCGCGTGACCACGATGTAGGCCAGCTTGCCATCAAAACGCAGCGTGAGAGTGTTCATAACGTGCCCTAGCAGCCTGGGCCACTCGGGGGTGTGCGTCTGGTATATTTCGGCGTATACCTCAGCGGGTTTCCTGGCACCCCGGTCCAGTACGTCGGCAACGATGCGATGCACCGCCGGCGTAACCGTAGCATACCGGAACTGCCCCGTATCGGTCATGATCGCCACATACAGCGCAGTAGCTACCGGTCCTCGGAGCAGCGCCTCATCCCATGCCTTGATCAGCGCGTAAACCAATTCGCCCGTAGCCGCTGCATCCTCTCGCACATAGGACAGATCAAACCATGACTCCGGTTGCCGATGATGATCTATCAGAATCTTGATCCCTGCCGTGTCCTGCACTAGATCCCCGATGCCAGTCCCCAGGCGGTGGGCAGCATTGAGGTCCAACACTACGATGGCCTCAGCCCGCAACAGTGTACTGACTTGCGCCAGCGAATCTGTAAAGACCTGAATGTCTTCAGCACCATCCATCCATGCCAGCGTACTGGGCACGGTGTGGGCATTGATCATCGTCACGGACTTGCCTAACTGCCTCAAAAAAAGCCCAAGAGCGAGCTGAGAACCTATCGCGTCCCCGTCAGGACGAATATGCGTCGTGATTACAATGCGCTGAAGGCTCCGCAAGACCACAATGATGTCTTCAACCATAGGCGCAGCTCAACCCGTAGATATGGAACAGTTTAACGCCAATAGCGGCAGCATGTTCGTACGTGCAGACGTGTGCGTTCATAGCACGCGTTGAATGCATGCACACCATTCCGTTAGTAAACAAACGAGCGGCCGTGTACACCTGTGGCGTCATCAGCGGCGAACCCAGCTTTTCTGCCGCGCGCGTGATAGGAAGCGATTGCAGACTGGTTGAGACATACGCGCCCCGCTACTAGTACAATGCGGGGCGTCTCAGATCGCTTGCCAGCTTTCAGACTGCCGACACAGGACCGTCGTGGAATCCGTGTCTTCGTCCAGCAACGCCCGACTGATGCGCTCCATGCGGACGCCTTGCGAGCCTTTCACCAGGAAGGCGTCGGCTGGACCTGGTACTGCGGGATGGCCGCTTCGCAAGGCTTCGACCGCTTCGTGCGCGCTGCTGAATACCACAATGGCCCGACGCACTGCTGGCGGCAACATTCCGTGTGCTTCGGCCATGCACTGGCCGACCAGAACAAGGCGATCCGTGGTGCGTGACGCTGCCCGGATGATTCGGAGGTGCTCCGCAGCGGACTCGGAGCCGAGCTCCAGCATATCGCCAAGGTAGGCGATGCGGCGCTGGGCTGGCTCGCGCGACAGAACGCGGAGCGCGCTGAGCGTAGTCGCCGGCGAAGCGTTATAGGTATCATCAATGAGCGTACAACCCGAACGGCCTGGCAGCTTTGAAAGTCGACCCTTTTCCGGTTGAAGCAAGCCAAGGCGCGCGTTGATGGCCGCGCGAGACATGCCTAGCACATGCCCAACAGAAAACGCGGCCAACGCCAAGTAGATGGCATGGTCGCCGAGAAGCGGGAGGGTCGCGGTGATGTGGTTCGGTCCTATGTCGCAGGCAGCGCGCGTACCGTAACGCACGGTGCGTCCCGTGTGCATCTTCTCCATCGCGGATACGTGCGGATCGTCCGCGTTAAGGCATGCAACCCCGCTGCCCGTCAGGGCTCCCACAATTTCCGCCTTGGTACGGGCCACACGTGCAATGGTACCAAACGACTCAAGATGCACACCATACACGTTGGTGACAACAGAAACGTCCGGGGGAAAATAGCCGCAAAGCTCGGCGATGTCACCCGACTGGCTCGCACCCATCTCCAGCACGACCTTCGTGCTCCGGTCAAAGTCGTTGTTCAATAACGTCAGCGAAATACCCAGGACGGTGTTCAGATTGCCTGTAGTGGACAGCACTGGAAACTGCCCGCGGAGCACCTTCGTGATGGCATTGCGCGTACTGGTCTTGCCAACCGAGCCTGTGATGGCCACGACGGTCGGGCCGCACGCCAACAGCTTCTTATGTGCCTCCAATGCCAGGAACCGTTCGGCATTGTCAACCAGCGTCACGGCGACATGGCACGGCGTAGCAACAGGGCGTTCCACCACCACGCCGCGGGCGCCCTTGCGGATGGCTTCCGCAATAAAGTCATGGCCATCAAACCGCTCACCGCGGATGGCTACATACGTTTCGCCGGGGCGGAGGGTGCGCGTATCGGTCGAGTAACGCATCAGCGATTACGCAATAGCTTTGCGCTGCGTACATGGCGTGCCAAAGCATCGGCGATGAGCTCATCAATCAGCTCCGCAAAGCTCAGGCCTGTGTGCGCCCAAAGAACTGGAAACATGGAATGCCGCGTGAAGCCCGGAATCGTGTTGACCTCGTTGATCCAGAGATGGTCATTCGTGTCCAGGAAAAAGTCCACACGGGCCATGCCTGCGCAGCAGAGCGCGCGATAGGCCTTTATGGCCAGCGCCGGCAGTTGAGCAGCGACCGCATCCGGCAGGTCCGCCGGGATGAGAAGGGTGGTAGCCGCCTCGTCCTGATACTTTGCTTTGTACGAATAGAACTCGTGCGTGGTGACTATCTCCCCGGGCACGGAAACGCGTGGGTGCACAGACCCGATAACCGCACACTCGATCTCGCGGCCTTCAATGAATTCCTCCACTACGACCTTGTGGTCGTATCTGAATGCGTGGGCAAGCGCGGAATCAAACGCTTCCTGCGTCGCCGCCTTGCCAATGCCTACGGACGAGCCGGTATTGGCCGGCTTGACAAACAAAGGGCTGCCCAGGACTCGTGCGCACTGCGCATACGTATACAGATTAGCTTCACCGCTGTGCAGCACCAGACATCGCGCCGTTGGCAGGCCCGCCTGGAGCAGCAGCCGTTTCATCACATCCTTATCCATCCCAATGGCCGACCCAAGGACGCCGGAACCCACACAGGCAATGCCGTACGCTTGCAAGAGGCCTTGCACTGTGCCGTCCTCTCCGTTAGGACCGTGCAATACTGGAAAGACCACATCCAGCCTGGCCAGCTCAGCAAAGGGCGGTGTAGCGGATAGCAGCCTTCCCTTGTGGGGCAGCAGGACTACCGGAGATCCGGCATCGCCATGGGGCCAAGCGCCTCCAGCCGCAGGCTTGATCAGGCGCCAACCTCCATCCTGCCCTATCTCAATCAGGCTGATTACGTAGCGTTCCCTGTCGGCGGCTGTATATATGGCCTGGGCTGAGGCAATGGAGATTTCGTGCTCTGCTGACTGGCCCCCAAAGAGGAGCCCGATATGCATCTTGCGCCTCACCGGCCTTGCGGCCCAATGTGCGCGCGGCCGCCCTTACCGACTGCACCTGGAGCATGGTGTGCACCCGGTGCATGGAGCGGTGCGACGCAGTGCACCTGCGCCCAGCGCACGCTACGCATTAGTCACCATCTGCCCGTTGTTGTAGATGGCCCAGGCTCTACCCACCAGCTGCGTGCCGACAAACGGTGTATTACTGCTTTTCGAATGAATATGACCGGCCTCGAAGGTCCACTTCGTTTCGGCATCAAAGATGGTCAGGTTTGCTGGTGCCCCAACGCGAATTACCGGCACAGGAATACGGAAAATCTGCCTGGGCGCCACGCAGAGCTTGAAAATGGCTTCGGCCGTGCTCAGGAATCCTTCGGCGATGATGTAACGGCCCGTAAGGCCCCAGGCAGTTTCCAACCCTATAATCCCGAACGGTGCTTCAGTGAACTCTACGTCCTTTTCGAACGCGGCATGGGGCGCATGGTCCGTGCAGATCGCGTCGATCGTTCCGTCCTGAAGTCCGCGCTTGATCGCCTCTACATCAGCTTCGGTGCGCAGCGGCGGATGCATCTTCGTCGCCGTCGAAAATCCACTCTCTTCCACGGCTGCATCTGTGAGTGCAAAATGGTGCGTGCAAACTTCCGTGGTCACGTTCATGCCTTTGGACTTGGCGCTCCGCACCAAGGCTACGCTGGCAGCGGTTGAGATGTGCGGAACATGCAGGTACGCACCGGTAAGCTCCGTCAGCAGCAGGTCACGCGCGAGCATGGACTCTTCCGATAACGCCGGCACCGGCCTTATCCCCAAGCGTGTTGACACAGCGCCCTCATTCATGTGACCCTTGGTACCCATCGTCTGGTCCTCCAAGTGGTTCACAATGACCCGGTCCAGTGTCGAGGCGTATTCCAGTGCACGGCGCATCAGGTGGCCATTGTGCACGGGAGAGCCATCATCGCTGAAGGCGACGGCTCCGCTCTCAGCAAGTTCAAAGAGGGGCGCAAGCTCCAACCCTTCCCGTTTCTTGGACACGCAGGCGATCGGATGGACATCAACAGGAAGGCCTGCCGCGCGCTTCATAATCGCTTGCACCACTTCGCTCGAATCAGTCGGCGGCATGGTGTTGGGCTGGCAGGCAACGGCAGTGAAGCCCCCAAAAGCCGCGGCGCGGCATCCGGATGCAATGGTTTCCTTGTGCTCAAAGCCTGGCTCGCGCAGGTGTACGTGCATATCCATCCAGCCCGGCGAAATCAGCCGGTTGTGTGCGTCGTAGCATTGAATCCCGGGTGTCTTGACGCTGAGGTTTTCGCCGATGGCGGCAATACGCCCGTGTTCAACCACAATGTCAGCGCGGCGCTTGGCACCCGAATGCGGGTCAAGAAGTGTCCCACCCCGGATAAGCCAATCTTGCATCGTGCACCGCCTGCATAGACCTGTGCAAATATAGCATACGAGGGCCAAACGGATCGCCAAACACCACGCGCCTCGCGCAACATTCCATGCGGTGCGGGGTATCACCGTCTGCGACCCGTTCTGTTACGACCTGTGCGGACTGCGGCGCCGTTCACACCCGGCCTTGCGCATGGCGCTGTGTTCATGCCGCGCTGCTGCCCCTTACGAAGGCAGTGCCCGGGCCAGGAGTGCTGCAGACTGGAGCGCTTTAGGGACTGTATAATCGCGGCTGCCACGTAGAATTAATTCCTACCCACGAACAAGTGATCTTGCTGCCGGGAACCCTCCTGCAGCCAACCGTGCCACTGACAGCCCATCGACTGGCGCGCCTGCTGCTGGCAATCTCACTACTGACCGGGCCGGCGTCTACGCGACACTGATCTCCCGCACCGCGGAATCTCCTGCACAAAACAAACACGTCCATTATGACAGTTCAAACCCTTGACCCCGGAGAGATTAACATCCTGATCGTAGAGGACGAAGAGGATGTCGCGGAAGTCGTACGTCACTTCTTTGAAGAAGAAGGCTACAATGTATCGGTAGCTTATGATGGCGAGGAGGCACTGGCGAAGGCGAACCGCAAGGTCAACCTGATCCTGCTGGACATCATGCTGCCTAAGATTGATGGCTTTGAAGTCTGCAGGCGCTTGCGGTCACGCATAGAGACCGAAAAGATCCCCATCATATTCTTCAGCGCCAAGGTCGAAGATGAGGATCAGATTCGCGGCCTCATGCTCGGCGGTGATGATTACCTGACCAAGCCCGCGGCGCCAGCCAGGATCCTAGCGCACGCTCATGCCGTGTTGCGCCGCTGCGGGGTTGAGCAGAGCAGCACATTGCAGGTGGATGGCCTCACGATCTATGAGGACGAGTTTCGCGCATCCATTGATGGCGAAGACGTTGGTGTCACGCTCACCGAGTTTCAGCTCCTCCTCTACCTGGTACGGCACCCCCGAAGAGCATTTCGGCGGAGACATCTGCTGGAAACGATCTGGAGGGATGCCATGATGGTCACTGAGCGTACGGTGGATGCCCACATTAAGAACCTGCGCGAAAAGCTGGGCCCGTTCGCCGAAAACATTCAAACGGTCCGCGGTATAGGCTATCGCTTTGTGTACGATCGGGATGACGCCTACGATTTCGGGCGCGAAGATGCCCCGACGGAAACTGCATAGGCCCGACCCTGGGCTGATTCCGAAGAGCCGCGGGCACCGCAGAAGCCTGCAATGGCTTCAAAAGCTCTGGGAAATAATCTTCCCGAGACGCGCATCCACGCAAACGTGGATGTTTCTGACGACCGTGCTTCTGGTCGCTGTCTCCACCATTGGCGTGATCCTGTATGTACTCTTTATTCACGGCAGCCAGGTCGAGGAAGCGGCCCGTGCTACGTATGCAGAAGAGGCCGCTGATGTGGCTCGCATCATAGACGAGGCCGCGTCCGACAGCGCAAAGGCAGCCGTGACTGCGGCCCTGTCGGATGCGATCCAAGCGAACATCGTAGTTGCCTTCGGAGAAGCCATCCGATGGAGTGCCAAGCCCGAGGGATTCGAGGCAGCAACCACGCAGGAAATGTGGTCAGAGATGTGGCAGCTTGCAGCGAGCCAAGGCTTTGCTTACCGGAGCCGACTGACGCCGGATGGCGAGCATCGGGTGCTCGTCGTATCCAATTTACCGCTGTCTGGAGGTACCGTGGGCATAGAACAGGCAGAGAGTCCGCTGCACACGACGGCGCGGCGAATGCGCCGCACCCTTCTGGTAGGCATGATCATGGCGATCATCATGGCAATGATCAGCAGCTGGATTGCTGCGGACAAGGTGACCAAGCCACTGCATGCCATCGGGCGGAGTGCAAATGACATCACCGCGGGAAAGCTGGATACTCCGATACGCGTTGAAACACGCTCTGCAGAAATCCAGGACCTGGCTGACCACTTGGATGAGATGCATGTCCGTTACCGCGAAAAGATCGTCGAACTGGAGCGCCTTACGCGGCTTCAGGGCGAGTTCATTGGCAACGTGTCCCATGAGGTCCGCAACCCGATTTTTGCCATCAGCGGATACTTGGAGGCGCTGGGATCAGCCAAACTCGCAGCCGCCAAGCGGAAGAAGTTCTCAGCGGCTGGCCTCATGAATCTGTCGCGGCTGGGTAATCTCTTTGAAAGCCTCATCGAGATCGCGCGGCTTGAATATCGCGAGGATTGGATCCGGCCTACCATATTCGATGTCACACAGCTCGCTGGCGAGGTATCAGAAATGCTTCGCCCAAAAGCAGAAGGCAAAGGCCTTGTGCTGGATGTCAAGGGCGAACCTGCGCACGTGCGGGCGGACCGAGACAGGATTCGGCGCGTGCTTGTGAACCTGATCGAGAACGCCATCGTGTACAGCGATCAGGGTGCTGTCTGGTGTCATATTGTGCACCAGGAAGGTAAGGTTCTTGTTGAGATAGCTGACCAGGGCCGCGGCATCAAAAAGGAGCACCAAGAGCACATCTTTGAGCGATTCTACCGGGTAGAGCCGGACCGTTCGCGCAAAAGCGGCGGCGCTGGCCTAGGCCTCTCAATCGTGAAACAGATCCTGCAGGCGCACAAGGAAACCATCCATGTGGCCAGTGAGCGCGATCAGGGTACGCAGTTCTGGTTCACGCTGCCGCATGCAGAAACACCGGCATAGCTCCCGAACCTGATGCGCCGATGCAGCTTCCCCGCAGTCTTCGGCGATCAGATCCAGGAATTCCGACCTGCGCCTGGCGCGCCCGGACAGCCGCCAGGAACCTGGTGGTTATGGGCACTCCGCAAAGGCCTGGGCAATGCTCGCCTGAAGTGCCCCTTTAGCCGGCCGTATGCGGTCGGCGCAGTCATCCCGTTAGCGACTGAACAGCCAGCAAGCAATTGGGCCGACCTGGCCGCGCGCGGCACACGGCCAGGGGTTGGAACCACACGCTCCACCAAAGCGTATTCTTTGGTCCTTGTGCATGCAATCTTTTGCCAAGGTTTGGACTGCAACAGTCCGCTGAACCTATGACGAGCCGCCCCGTGGAATCAGGACTAACGGATCAGCGCCGAGCAACCAGCCTTCGGCCTGGCATTAGTCCGAACGGCATGAACGGTGGGACGCAGGGCAGCGGCGTTGCAGCAGGCGACATCGTTGGCAATGGCCTAACCATCGAGCGGGTAGGCCCGACGGATTTTGATGTGCGGACGCTGCTACGTGTCTTCCGGACCATGCATACGGCGCGGTATCTCGACCACAAGATGCTGGCGCTTCTGAAGCAGGGCCGAGGATTTTTCCACATTGGATGCTCTGGACACGAAGCAACTCAGGCAGCGATAGCACTCCTTACACGCCCGGGCCACGACTGGTTCACACCGTACTACAGGGACTTAGTGCTGGCGCTGATGCTGGGTCAAACCGTAAAAGATACCCTCTTGGATCACCTGTCCAAGGCTACCAGCCCAAACTCCGGTGGACGACAGCTGCCGCAGCACTTTAGTGCACGCGCGCGCAATGTCTTCGCGGTATCCTCGTCTGTGGGCTCTCAGTTCTTGCCTGCGCTCGGGATGGGACTAGCACTCATGCGTCAGGAAACCGATGCCTATGTGCTCTGCTCCAGCGGCGACGGTGCTACGTCGCAGGGAAATTTCCATGAAGCGCTGAACTGGGCTGCCCGCAGTCGGGCCCCTGTACTCTTTCTGGTGCAGGACAACAAATACGCCATCTCGGTCCATGTTTCTGACCAGACGGCAGGCGGGACACCCTACAAACTAGCTGCAGGATATGAAGGCCTTACACGCTATCGCGTGGATGGTACAGACTTCTTCAAGGTCTACGCCGTAGCCAAGGCTGCCATTGCGCACATTCGCCAAGGCAACGGGCCGGTCTGCCTTGTAGCCGATGTGGTGCGGCTCTTACCGCATTCGTCGTCCGACAATCACTTGAAGTACCGTACGGAAAGAGAGCTTGTTGAAGATCGCGAAGCCGACCCCATCTCGCGGCTGGAGACAGCGCTCTTGGAGGCAGACATCATAACAACAGCTGATTTGGGGTCCATGCGTGCAGAAGTGCGCCAGAAGGTTGACGCAGCGGCAGTCTGGGCACTGAAGCAGCCAGACCCCCTACCCGAATCTGCTACCAACCATACCTATTTTGAGGGTGTTGCACCGGTTACTGAAGAAGTCCGGCAGGCCGGAGGAGAACCCGTCGTCATGGTTGATGCCATCAACCACGCGTTGCATGAAGAGATGAAGCGCGACAACAAGGTCCTCGTGTACGGGGAGGATGTCGCCGGCCCCAAGGGGGGCGTGTTCACAGCTACACGCAACTTGACGGCCCGCTTCGGCGCGGACCGGTGCTTCAACACCCAGTTAGCAGAAGCGTCCGTAGTCGGTACGGCGGTGGGCTTCAGCGCAGCAGGATTCAAGCCAGTCATCGAGATACAGTTTGCCGACTATATCTGGCCCGCTATGCAGCAGCTGCGGAGTCAGGTGTCTTCGCTGCGATACCGGTCAAACAACACCTGGAGCTGCCCCATGGTAATCCGGGTACCCGTGGGCGGCTACATTCACGGAGGCATATGTCATTCCCAAAACGTTGAAAGCATCTTCGGACATATGCCTGGCTTTCACGTTGTGCTTCCTTCGAACGCTGCCGACGCGAAGGGACTACTGAAGACGGCTATCAGAAGCCAGGATCCGGTGCTCTTTCTTGAGCACAAGGCCCTGTACCGCTCGGCCGCTGCGCGCAGCCCCGAGCCTGCTGCCGACTTCCTGTTGCCCTTTGGCAAGGCCCGCGTCTGCCGTGCGGGCACACATCTTACCATAGTCACTTACGGCTACATGGTCCACAAGTGCCTGGGTATAGCGCAGGCCTTGGCACACGAGCTGAACGCTTCCATAGAAGTCTTGGATTTGCGGACCATTGTACCTGTTGATATGGATGCCGTAATCACCTCTGTGAAGCGAACCAATCGCGTGTTGGTGGTGCACGAAGATCACGAATTCATTGGCTTTGGCGCGGAGATCTGTGCGCAGATTGCGGATACTGCGTTTGAGTACTTGGATGCGCCCGTGCGTCGGGTCGCGAGTGCATTCTCCTATGTGCCTTATGCTGATCCGCTCGAGCGATATGTCCTGCCACAAGAGGACGAGATCAAAAGCGCAGCGAGCGCCGTGCTGGCGTACTGACCAGCCCTTCCGGTTTAGCCCCGTCACGGCTTCAACGCAATAGTGCCGGCCTCACATCATTAGTACCTCCGCGCATCTCAATGCTTACTGGCACAAAGGGCGCTCGCCTGCGCATCTGCGGTTCCAGTACTTTGCTTGGGCAGATAGTGGCGCATGTTTGTGCCACCTTGAATCGCAGCGCCTGGGATAACAGCGTGTGGTCAGACCTTGGAAAGTGCAGCACCCAGGTCGGCTTCCAGGTCCAGTACATCCTCGATGCCCACAGAAAGTCGAATCAGGCTGTCGCGCAGCCCCATCGCCAAACGCTCTTCATGCGGAATGGAGGCATGGGTCATGGAGGCAGGGTGCCCAATCAGACTTTCCACACCCCCCAGGCTTTCGGCAAGCGCGAACAGGCGAGTGCCCGTCAGCACACGCATGGTGGCCTCCATGCTTTCGTCCCGCAAGTTGAAGGAGATCATCCCCCCGAAGTCGGACATCTGACGGGCTGCCAGCACATGACCTGGATGCGATGGCAGCCCCGGGTAATATACATGCGCAACGCTTGGGTGCGCCTCCAGATAGGCAACAAGATGGCGCGCATTCGCGCAGTGTCGCGCCATACGCAGATGCAGCGTCTTGCAGCCGCGGAGGAGCAAGAAGCAATCCATCGGCCCCGGGACGGCACCGGCACACTTGACCTGGAAACGCAGCTTCTCTGCCCAGTCATCCCGATTCGTGCATACCGCCCCACCAATAACATCCGAATGGCCACCAATGTACTTTGTCGTAGAATGAAGCACCAGATCGGCACCCAGGCTCAGCGGCTGCTGGAGGTACGGCGTCGCAAACGTGTTGTCCAAGACAACGGTGATATTGCGCGCCCGCGCAGCGAGTGCCACAGCCTCAATGTCGATCACATTAAGCAACGGATTGCCTGGAGATTCCAGCCAGATGAGCCTGGTGTGCGGCAGCAAAACACGCTGCAGCCGTTCAGAATCCGTTAGATCAACGAAAGACACCGAGAGGCCCATGGGGCCATACACCGCTGTCATAAGGCGATAGTTGCCCCCGTAGATGTCACTGGAACAGATAATGTGATCACCTGGCCGCAAACACTTCAGGATCGCATCCGCAGCTGCAACACCGGACGAAAAGGCGATGCCGTGCGCTGCGCCTTCCATCGCAGCCAGATTGGCTTCCAGCGCTGTCCGCGTCGGGTTGGAAACACGCCCGTACTCATATCCCTTGTGCAGACCCGGACCCTCTTGTACGTACGTTGAACTTTGGTATACCGGTGTCATAATGGCACCAGAGGCCAAATCGGGCGATTGCCCGGAATGCACCGCCTTCGTGCCAAAACCCCAAGAGGTATCCCCAGTAGATGACAACTCGCGCATGCCTAACTGCAAAGCATTGGATTCAGCGCCTACCGCTGCATCAATCCAGCGCGGCGCATTCCATAACCGCATCAGCCTTGGAACGCTGGTCGGTATGCCCGTACGCACGAAACAGCGCACGACAGATGTCCCGCGGCTCTTCGAGCGCCTCAGCCGCGAGGCCTTTCGCTACCTCAAGATGATCAATAGCGCCATAAAACAGCTGTTGCCGACGCTGGGAAAGCGTCTCCAGTCGTGCCTCCATACGCCGAATGATGCTTGAGGGCGCACTCCCACGCAGGCTGTCCAGTGAATCGGTGAGCGCGTTGTAGTCAGCTGCCACACTTACACCCTCATTGATCAGAGCGGCACCCAAGTTGAAGCGCGCCTTGGTATAAGATGGATCTAGCCGTACAGCCGCTTCGAGCTTTTGGATAGCCGCCGGGTAATCCTGCGCAGCCAGGAGCAACGTGCCATAGTTGTACATGAAGACCTTGTCATCCCGTTTGTTTTCATACTGCGCCGAAAAGAAGGCAAGCGCCTCTTCTGGCTTATCTGCCAGTGCATAGAAATTCAGCAGCATATCTCGCAGCTCTATGTCTTCAGCGTGGTGCTCGAGGCCCTGCGCCAATACGCGCGCCGCCCGCTCGTACAAGTTGGCACGCAGCACATCATCTGCGACCTGCTGCGCCATCAGATCCATCACGCGCGTGAGGTATACATACACCTGCCGTCCCCTGTGGCCTAGGCTGAGGGCCGCCTCGTACGTCTCTACTGCCTCGGCCAACAGGCCTCCGCTGTAGTACGCTGACGCCTCATTCATGTAGGCGCTGATGGAGTCTGGATAAATCACCGCCGCGTTGCGAAACAGTTGCGCAGCCTCCTTGAATGCATGTCCCTTATCCTCATGGGAGACGTGCTGCGCACGATTGTACGCGTCGAAGCCATCGTTAAACTCCTGAAGGTAAGCCATGTCCAAGTGCTGCTTCGCCTCAACAGCCTTCAACGGGTCAATCACTACGCTGCGCCGAAAAGCAAAAGCCATCTCCTCCACCAGTGCGGCGCGATCCTCTGCACCAGGGGTTTCCAGTACAACCGCCCGCAAGATTTCTCCCTTGAGCAGCAGCGCCTCGCTGTTGTTGGGATCCTTTTCAACGGCCTTGGCGATATTCTCCAGCGCACGGTCGTAGTCCTTGTTGCGGAGGTCCAGCCGCGCTCCTTCGAGATTAGGATCGCTCCCGCATCTTGCGATGCCGAGGCTCATAAGGGCAACACCAAGCAAGAAGGGACGAGACAATAAACGACAGGTCATGGCCGAGCATGCAAAGACAGTGATGACTATCTGACCCATTCAACCCCCAAATGTTCTACGTCTACATCCTCAAGGCGATGCTTGCACGCTTCTCGAGCCACCACGGCGCAGCCAACTCAATCACGCTCACCGAGACCCTATCGCCGGCGTGTACTCTGCACAGCCCGCACCGTAAGTGTCAGTCTAAGTGCATCTTGACAGGTTGGCAAGAACTCGGGAGACTGTACCTGTTTCGGCAGCCAGATCAACCGTGCCCCATTTGAACGCGCGGCGCACTCTCCTCGCTCCCGGCGTTGACGCGTCAATGGAAGCGCACGCCTTCAAAAAGGGATTTATATACTTACCTGTACACTGCTTGGAGCTTAGACGTGCCGAAACTCGCCGTTTCTTGCCCTCGATTCTGCCGCTTGCTTCGGTTTCGGACTGGCCTTCACCAGTTGCCTTACCGCCTGCTGGATCGTCAATCCGCGATAGCGCGGATTCGGACTGGGCGTGGTGTCGATCCGCTCAAACTCAGCGTGCAACGCGTCCTTCGTATCCTTGACCCTTCTCATTGCGCAATCAGATCCTTGTACATAAGCCGCCGCCCTGCCCGTGCGGACACCACATGCTGCATTTGTTCGAGCGTGTCCATGTCCCGGACGTTGTGCTTTTGCGCAACTGCTGCACGTACCGTTGCAAGTGCTTGGCGATCATTTTGTGGTACACACCATGGTGCGCCCGCTTCAGCGTGGCCCAGAACGACGCCAGCCCGCTTGTGTGGGCCATGCCGTTGACCTATTCGCCCACGCTGTGTTTGACCGTCTCATGCTCCCTACCGATCATGCCCTTGTAAGCGGTGGCGTTGTCCGTGTAGACCGTTGCGCCGATTTCGGTGGAGTTATACACGAACTGCTTCAACGTCTGGCCGCTCGTGTCCTCAACGACTTTGGCCCGAATCTGGCCGGAACTGCGGTCTTTCAGCCCCGCTACCGCCGTCTTACCAACCGTTCCGCGCCCCGCTTTCAGCTTCTTGTGCGCGTGCTTGTTGGCCTCCTTGCCCCCAACCATACGTCTCGTCGGCTTCAACCGGGCCTTCAAACGCGGCGGCGGCTAACGGCGCGAACGCCTCCCGAATCCGTTGCAGCATGAACCACGCCGACTTTTGCGTGATGCCCAGGTCGCGGTGAAGCTTCATGCTGGATACGCCCTTGAGCGCGGTCATTTCAAGATAAATGGCGTAGCTCCACTGGAGCAAGGGCAACCGGGAGGCTTGCAGCACCGTGCCCGTCCGAACACTGAACCGCTTGCGGCATGTGCGGCAACGGTACGGCATGGTCTGTTTCGGGCAAGCATAGGTATCGGTGCCCCTGCATTGCGGGCAAAAGCGGCCTTCCGGCCAATAGATGGCCTCAAACCATTCCCGGGCGGCCTCCTCGCTCGGATACCGCCGTGCCAACGCGAAGAGTGTGATTCCCTTGCGGTGTGATCTGCCTGGCCCTGTCATGATTCCCCCGATCTGGTCTAATCCTCATACGGACCAATCGGAGAAAAGTTACAGTTAAGTATATAAGCCCCTAACGAAAGCCATTAGTATCAGCAGCAGCGAATAGGCACCGAGCTGGTGGGCTAATGACGTTAGGGTTTTCATTGCGTTGTCCCTTTTTGCTGAATAGGAAGTTGTTATGTGCAGCGTGGGGCGGATCCCTGCGATAGAGAGATCCGCCCCCACCCGCTTAGTACGTGTTCAGCTGAATGCGCTTCTTGACGACAGCAAACTTCTGCACGGTTTCGCCCACATCCGGTACTGTGATGTGGATAAGGTAGAAGCCACTCGCTATCGGCAGGTTGTACTCCGTGACCATGTCCCACGAAATCGTTGCGATGCCAGGAGAGTTCTTCTCCAACGTCTTGATAAGCGTACCGTTGAGCGTGAAGACCCTGATCGTGGCCACATCCGGCATGTTCGTGAAACGCACCTCGTTCGCCGCCAGCCTCATCGATCTCGCCATCGCCATCGTCGTCCAAACCGTTGTCCGGTGCAGCCCATGTGGGCGCTCCCAGACCTGTCGGCCAGTCGCGAAGGTCGGGGACTGCCGTGCCTGTGACTTCGTAGTCAATGATCTGCCCGGCGCTGACCTTATACATACGATCATAATCGGAGCAGTCGCCCGGCGGATTGCCGTTGTCATCTAGCGGCCCAGACCAGTACTCGTAGCCGCCATACCGTGCAGCCGCCATGCGAAGCTGACCGCCAACCAGTCCGCCGACCCAGAGGCCCGAGTTGGAGATTGCGGACGCACCGCCGCCTTTAGGCACCTCATAAACCGATGGCGATCCACGCCAGAAGAGGTTGCCGTTGTTCAAAATGCGCGCCCGCACATTGTTGATGTCGAGATATACTTCTGCTAGTGCGTCGTTACACGACCCGACTTGCTGCGCCTGCACCGTGCCGACTCCAAGCAGGAGTAGCACCGTCAGCGCTAATGCTTTTTGGAAATGTTGCATCGTCTTTCCTGTAGATTAGAAAGTCCAGCGAAGAGTGATTGCCTCAGGCAATCACTAGAAATCGAACCGGATCCCCAGACGCGTCAGGCGCGGGAGTCCATAGTTGCCCAAGCTTCGGTTGCGATGCCGATAAAGGACCTCGGCGACCGGCGGCGCACTGTCAAGGAACTGCTGCCCTTCGGGGATTGCCAGGAACCCATCGTCTCCAGGCAGGCCGGTGTACCGCCAGACATTCTGGATGTTGACCGTGTCCAGCAGGTTTTGAATCCAGAGGAATGCCGTGATACGGCTTCCGTCCGTTACACTGAAGCGGCGCTGAACGCGCACATCAATCCGGTTGGCCCAAGGCATCCGGTCATTGTTGACGGCACCACTTGGCAGCGGTGCACGCGATGTAGTTACCGGAATTGGGTTCAGAATGCCGGTATACGGAAATCCGCTGCCGGCGGTCAGGAGAATGTTGAAGCTCATGTTCTGCAGGAGCTTCGTCCCCACCAAGGTTGGCCCCTCGCCATACCCAAGCGAGTAGTCTAGCCTCCATTCCCATGCGTCATTTTTGGGACTTTTGACGTGACAATTGAGGCATAGATCGTCATGCAAGTCGGATGTGCAATGGCAGGTTACCCAGCCAGGGAATGGGCTCTGCGGCGTTGTGGTACCCGGCGGCACGCAGGTACGGGTTATTGGTTCGTCGGGGTAGCTGGACGATGATGCGATCGGCTTCGATGGTGATGTCGGCTCCGGCCCGCACAAACTTGCGGAAGAGGGTACGCGGCTTGGCTGATTCCATGCCGTTGCCAATCCTGGTGGCCTGGAGGCGATAGAGCGTACTGGCCATGAGGGTGAGCTGCAGGTCCACGTCGATGTTCATTGGTACGGCGGAGCTGAGCGCATCCATGTGGAAGAAGTCGATGGCATCGGCCCGCGTGTTCTCTATGACCATGCGTCGGGCATAGCGATCGACCAGTTGGGCAGCCGGGGTCGTCCACTGATTGGTGAGCAGCAAGGTGGGTTTGTCGTGCCGGAGGTCCTTGATGGCCATCTGCCGGAGTTCTCCGTTATAGCCGCGCAGGCGGACCTTCTGCTCCAGGACGCGGGGCGTGCGGAAGGTGCGACCGACGTTGGTGAGTCTTATCTGCCGCCACTGCTCTTTCGGTTTGGCGGCCAACTCCTGCAACATCTTCCGGGAGCGGCGCCGCAGCGTCAAGAAGGCGATCCCCCGCTCCTGCAGCCTGACCAGGTTGGCATAGGTGGTGAAGGTGCTGTCAAAGACCAGCTCCTGCGGCACGGCCCCGGTGTGCGCGCGCCAGAAGTCGACAAAGCTCAGGATCTGCTCGTTACGCTTTTTCTTGCGTATCTGGGCATCGACATAGACGAAGTGCCGCGCCTGCGCATCGCGCGCAACCATGGACAGGATGCCCATCTGACTGCGGCTGCGCTTGGAGATGTAGTGTTTCTCTACGAGGGCGTCCTGGCCGTGGTAGGGGATGGTATGGAAGTCGAGGTCAAAGGAGGACCCCCCTCCGAGGGGAATGCCGAGGCCGTGCGTGGCCTCGTGCCAGCCCTCCATGAGGCGGCGGCAGTGCTCGGGATGGACGCGGCACGAGTATTCGGTGAGCGTGGAGCGCTTGGGCATCACGTTGAGTCCGGCAAACAGCGCCAGTCCCGGGTCCAGGGCCTCGGCCATGACAGGGGCACTGCGCCGCAGCCCCCACAGCTTCAGCGCCAGCAGGGCACGCACGGCGCAGCCCGCCGGAATCACACTGCTGCCGGGCATGCCACTGCGCTCAAGCAGCGTATCGAAGTGGACACGGGCCAGATCGTGCGCGAAGAGGAAGAGGCCGCCAAAGTCGGTGTGGAGGCGACGTGGTGACAAGTCCAGCTGCCAGCAATCGGCCACCGGGGCCTGCTCCGGACGCAAGACATCGAGTCGTTCCTGCAGCCCACGTCGGTGAAGCTTGCCAATACCAGCCGCCCGCAGTACCCGCATGACGGTCACACCACTTGCGGGAACCCCCTGCTGCGAGAGTATCGCAGCGATCTCCGTAATGGACAGGTTTTCCTGTTTGCGCAGCGCGACTATGCGCTGATCGCGCGCTTGGCGGGCCCGCGCCCTGGCCTCTGCGGCGGGCTCGGGCGTTTTGGGCTCCGCCTTCTTTCGGCGCTGCCGTGCACTGAGAAAGAAAGGCTGTTCGGGATTGCTCTGGAACTCAGCGCAGAGGTTACGGACGGTACCATAGGAGTACTCGAAGCGCGCTGCGACCTCCGCCAGGGGCAGCTCTTCGACGTATCGCGCTCGGAGCGCTTCGTACTGGCGGTGTACGCTGTTCTTGGGTGCGAGGAAGAAAGCGGCGTGGTCAGTCATGTTCGTAATGACAGTGTGTAATATAGTATACCCGTTATTAGTACAATGACTAATGCATGACACTCCTGTGTCAAAAAAGATGGGATCTCGGCCTAGGTGTGCCCAAATGCTGACATAAAGACCCCAATCGTATGGTATCAGGGACAAACGTGGCTATTGGCAGTACTCTCCCTAGCCTGTATCGCCACACCGAATCTGTTATAATATAGTGACCATCGTTGCAAGTAATACACAACAGATGATACGAATGGACAGAAAAGGGCCATATAAGCCCGTATTGTGCCAGAATTGCACTGCAAACTGTCACCTGCCCACAGCCCGTGGTTATTCAGGCTAGTGATACGTTGAACTTGTGGCGCTGATCAAAGCTGAGCGGACTGATAAAATTGGGTGGCGTCTCATCTATCCACACGATCGCCCCTGTAGTGCCGGAACCCGATCCTGTGCCTCTCGCATAGGAAAGGGTGTAATTGGCGTTGATTGCTACACCTGAGGTCCGGCGCAGGTCATAGGCGAACTCAAGACCCTTTACCGTGCCAAAGTCCACGTTCTCGTAGCGAGAGTATCCACTTGGACTTGCAAAGCGAATATCGCGAATCTGAATCAGGTTGTTGATCTGATGGAAGAAACCGTTGACCGTCGCTGCCGAACGCGGGCCGTGCCCTCCCATGCCGCCCCAACCACCCTGCAAGCCAAGAGTCAATGCAGCGGCACTGCACCCAATGCCAGGATCAGGATGTACTCCTTGTTGCCACGATACGAACGCCTGCAAGCCAAGAGCCAATGCAGCGGCACTGCACAGCAATGGCAAAGCATAACCCCCGTATAAACGATAAAGCGATCATAGACATTTGTCCAATGCCCATGACCGCTTTCCTCGTGTCGCGCGCCTACCGCGAAGTGCGATGCGGCGCGTTGCTAAGCAGCCTACAACGTTGCCGCCACAGTCAAGAACTGCACATCATCGAAGAAATCCGTTGGTGCCATGGCATAGTCTATGCTCACCATCGAACCGCTTATTTCAAGGTTCAAGCCAGCACCGAACGTGTAGCCCTTCCACATAGTGACATCTGTATTCTCCACATACTCGTAGCCGCCACGGATGAACACTATGTTACGCAGACCGAGCTCCATACCCGCGCTGAAACGGTCCTGCTCGAAGCTGTTCGACTGAAAATTACCTAGCAGGGTTACGTCGGCAGCACCAGCCACCTGGCGAGAGTAGGCCATGCCAAAATTGAGCTGCGTGGGATATTCCATGCCTTCAGACTCGATGTTGACCGCATTAACCGTGGCATTGCCCGGCTGCCCAGGCAACTGTACGCGACGCACCAGACCTGTGCCCGCGTACTGCAGGCGGTTACCGATGTTCTTAAGCGCTACGCCGAGTCGGAGGCCGGTCTCCCCCACCACATAGGTCATGCCAGCGTCAAAGACCATGCCCGAAGCAGCGACATCGTCGATCGTCTCGCTGACGATCTTGACGGTCGCACCTGCGGCTATGCGGTCCGTAAGAACACGGGCATACGTGAATCCTACCGTGACAAAAGCTACGCTGAAGGTCACCTCGGACTTCTCGGGTGCACTCTCGCTCTGCCTGGGAATGTCTCCCATGTCCCAAGACGATACCGAGACAGCAAGGTGGTTATTGTTGCCGATGCGTTGTCCAAAGCCAAAGTAGTTGACGCCAATGTCCGCTACGTAATTCATGCGGCTGAACAGCGCTGTGGTCCCCGTGTTGTAGGTAAGTCCTGCAGGGTTAGCATACAGCGCCTCAATGCCGTTCATGTTGGCCATGCCGCTAGTGGTTGTTGCTCCCAGCGACACGTACCGGGCGGTAACCGGCACCAGCAGCTCAACGGCACCGACCGTGCCGACGCGATTCTGGTCCGGCTTATCTGTTCCGCCACCTTCCTGAGCCCAAACGACTTGAGTAGTAACGAAAGCCGTTAGTATCAGCAGCAGCGAATAGGCACCGAGCTGGTGGGCTAATGACGTTAGGGTTTTCATTGCGTTGTCCCTTTTTGCTGAATAGGAAGTTGTTATGTGCAGCGTGGGGCGGATCCCTGCGATAGAGAGATCCGCCCCCACCCGCTTAGTACGTGTTCAGCTGAATGCGCTTCTTGACGACAGCAAACTTCTGCACGGTTTCGCCCACATCCGGTACTGTGATGTGGATAAGGTA
This sequence comes from Rhodothermales bacterium, assembly GCA_951812585.1. Lineage (GTDB taxonomy): Bacteria > Bacteroidota > Rhodothermia > Rhodothermales > Bin80 > JAAXGV01. Next base: position 3,182,390 of record OX638318.1, read on the forward strand.
GAAGCCACTCGCTATCGGCAGGTTGTACTCCGTGACCATGTCCCACGAAATCGTTGCGATGCCAGGAGAGTTCTTCTCCAACGTCTTGATAAGCGTACCGTTGAGCGTGAAGACCCTGATCGTGGCCACATCCGGCATGTTCGTGAAACGCACCTCGTTCGTAAGCTGGCTCACCTCGTAGTCTGAAGCACCCAGGTAGGGGTTCGGGACGATGCCGATGTCCTCGAGCCGCTCGCGCGCACGATCACCTTCAGGTTGCGTAGCGCCATAGCCCTCCGTGTTAATGGCGTACAGGTCACCCGCCTGGTTCTGCTTATTGGTCACAATGCGAAATACGGTGCCAATCTCTGGAAGCAGTATGTCGTACGGCGGCGCCGTACCCCCATTCCAGCTCACCAGCACCGTTCGCGCTAAGATCTCTTCCTGATCAGCATACGCGCGCTCATCGTCGCGCATGAAATCCAGGTAGCCTGCTGACCCCGGTGAGGTGTCGTGGATTGGAAGTCCATAGTAAACCCAATCTGTGAATGGGTCATTGGCTGCACTGGACGCCGGATGATCGCCACCGATGTCGTACACGTCTTGATCAGTTCCACCGCCGCAGCCATTCGAATCACAAACCAGCGGTATCAGCTGTATATCATCGCTCCGGTCATTTGGCGTATCGATACCGGCTCTCCACAGCGTAAACGGCAATTCCATCAGCGCACCATCTTCAAACACACGAAAGCCTAGGCAATCGTTTTCGACATCGATGGTGCCGTCGATCTGATCTGCACAATGCTGCGTAAACCGCTGCTCATAATCATAGGAGCCGATTCGGTCTAGCCAAATACCGCCGCGCATCGAGCGCCCCAAAAACGAGGAGCCGTTCTCCACCGGCCCGTAAGGCTGGGCCGCACCCCCTGCATGGTAACCCCAGTAGGAGCCGTTCACCTGCTGATACGTGAAGTAGTTGACAAGGCTGCCTCCAAACTGCGGGAAACCTGCCCAGCCCCAAGCGGCATATGCGGGCGGATCCAGCGGCCCATTGGCGTTTGCCGTCGCCTGGAAATCCTTGAATCCAGGCGGCGGGCCCAGCACATCGAAAGTGAGCCCGTCCCCATTGAACACAGAAGGCCGAAGCGGCGCAGGACCGCTCAGCAGACTGCCATCGAATAGCACCTCGCCATCCCGCTTGATGTCGTACGTGACACCTACGGCCGCCGCAGCGGCAGACTTTGCCAAAGCTTCTGGGCTCATAGGCGGTACCGGGTCAACGATGTCGCCTTCCTCCACAGGCATTTGCGAACGGCCATGCTTGCCGAAGTTATGCTCGTAAAACTCTACCGAGTATTCGGCATTCACCATCTTAATCGGGTTCGTGACATGCGCGAACACCTCTCCGTCCCCCAAGGACACGATGCCTTCGGCTACAAAGTCTGGGGTACTACCGCCGACCAGTGCAAGGGCTGCATCAGACACATCGACGGTCGGCTTGGTTGGTGTTACCTGCACGCGTGTCTCTGGGCCGCGGTATACCTTCGGAAATGACGGCTCGTTGTACGCGTAGGCCTGCACGCCAAAGTAATAGTCCCTGTAGTTCGTAAGCCCATCTATCGTGTGCGCATTGGCTACGCCCGTGTCGTTGCCGGTCGCAGTGATCTCTGATGGCTCACCCGGGAATCCATCCACGACGCGCGTAACGCCGTTAATGACATCGTACGTCGCAATGACCTTGCCGACATCGTCCAGTGCATTCTCATACTGTATGACATCGTAGCCTTCAAAGACGTAGTCATCGTCATCCGATGCCGTGAACGGATCCTCTACCTGGTACGATTCCAGGAAGTTGTTCGACCGCGGCGAGTTCGTCCACTCCAGAATTACAGACCGATCATTAGGAGTAGCCGTGACGATGGGTGGCGCCGGTGGCGAGGGCACAACGAAGTCGATGTCGAATGCAGCCTGCGCCAATCCGTCAGCCTGCTTCATCCTCGTCACCGAGTTGAAGTTGCTGGTTCCGAGCGCCCACACGATACCGAATACGATCTGCTGATAATCCCCTGGATTGATGGTGAACGGACCGGTGGATATAAAGAAGCGACGGTCGGCAGCCACGATATCAGTGCCGACGCCATCGGAGTTGCACTCTGACCAGAACTGGCAGGTCTCGTCGCTCTCCCCTACATCTCCAGGAAACACGAAGAAGGTCTCATCCTGCGAAAAGTCCCGTCCATTCCCTCCTTCTGTATACCGAACGCCATCCTTCCAACGGCCCTGCATGTTATTGTAGTAATCGATGCCTGTATTTGGATCGCCCAGCACACCGCCCGCGTTGTTGTAGTATCCGAATGTGGTCATCTCCAAGTTCCTGAAATCCGGCACCTTCGCTTCGCTGACCTTTGCAGTATCACCGACGCTCGGCACAATGGGACCCTGGAAGAAGTCGTAGCCTGCCGCAGGTACGGGGGTCCCGTACCCACTGCCACCTTCATCGTCATCGTCGGAATTCCATACGAACCCGACCCCGCGCGCGGTGTCGGATCCTACCCAGTCGTCCTGAAAGTTGCCCAGGTCAGGGTCGGAATAAATCGCGACGTACGCGTCCGTCAGGGGGTCATTACCCTTGTAGAAGATGTCATACTTGTAGAACGTCGCATCGCCGATAGGCCCGGCCGCATTGAACGCGAACGCAAGCGCATGCACCTCTATTCCAATGGGAGGCGTATCCGTCGAATTATGCAGATTGCCACGATCATTCATGATCCACCAGATCGACTGATCCCCCAGAATAGCTGGGCGTTCGCCCCCGGCAAGATCAATAGTCCGATCCACACGGCTCGCCAGCGGCTGATCCAGAAGGTTGATGCGTTCGCCGCCAGCCTCATCGATCTCGCCATCGCCATCGTCGTCCAAACCGTTGTCCGGTGCAGCCCATGTGGGCGCTCCCAGACCTGTCGGCCAGTCGCGAAGGTCGGGGACTGCCGTGCCTGTGACTTCGTAGTCAATGATCTGCCCGGCGCTGACCTTATACATACGATCATAATCGGAGCAGTCGTCCGGCGGATTGCCGTTGTCATCTAGCGGCCCAGCCCAGTACTCGTAGTTGCCATACCGTGCAGCCGCCATGCGAAGCTGACCGCCAACCAGTCCGCCGACCCAGAGGCCCGAGTTGAAGATTGCGGACGCACCACCGCCTTTAGGCACCTCATAAACCGATGGCGATCCACGCCAGAAGAGGTTGCCGTTGTTCAAAATGCGCGCCCGCACATTGTTGATGTCGAGATATACTTCTGCTAGTGCGTCGTTACACGACCCGACTTGCTGCGCCTGCACCGTGCCGACTCCAAGCAGGAGTAGCACCGTCAGCGCTAATGCTTTTTGGAAATGTTGCATCGTCTTTCCTGTAGATTAGAAAGTCCAGCGAAGAGTGATTGCCTTAGGCAATCACTAGAAATCGAACCGGATCCCCAGACGCGTCAGGCGCGGGAGTCCATAGTTGCCCAAGCTTCGGTTGCGATGCCGATAAAGGACCTCGGCGACCGGCGGCGCACTGTCAAGGAACTGCTGCCCTTCGGGGATTGCCAGGAACCCATCGTCTCCAGGCAGGCCGGTGTACCGCCAGACATTCTGGATGTTGACCGTGTCCAGCAGGTTTTGAATCCAGAGGAATGCCGTGATACGGCTTCCGTCCGTTACACTGAAGCGGCGCTGAACGCGCACATCAATCCGGTTGGCCCAAGGCATCCGGTCATTGTTGACGGCACCACTTGGCAGCGGTGCACGCGATGTAGTTACCGGAATTGGGTTCAGGATGCCGGTATACGGAAATCCGCTGCCGGCGGTCAGGAGAATGTTGAAGCTCATGTTCTGCAGGAGCTTCGTCCCCACCAAGGTTGGCCCCTCGCCATGCCCAAGCGAGTAGTCTAGTGATACGTTGAACTTGTGGCGCTGATCAAAGCTGAGCGGACTGATAAAATTGGGTGGCGTCTCATCTATCCACACGATCGCCCCTGTAGTGCCGGAACCCGATCCTGTGCCTCTCGCATAGGAAAGGGTGTAATTGGCGTTGATTGCTACACCTGAGGTCCGGCGCAGGTCATAGGCGAACTCAAGACCCTTTACCGTGCCAAAGTCCACGTTCTCGTAGCGAGAGTATCCACTTGGACTTGCAAAGCGAATATCGCGAATCTGAATCAGGTTGTTGATCTGATGGAAGAAACCGTTGACCGTCGCTGCCGAACGCGGGCCAATACGCTGCCGAAAACCAATCTCGTATTTGGTCGTGTTCGTCGGCCTAAGACTCGGATTGGAACTGCACCCCGTGGCCGCCAGGCAACCTATCGTTGCGTTTGCCGCACCAGGCCGCTGCGTCACGACGCCGTAACTGGCGAAGAACAAAGCACGGTCCGTAATCGGGAAGCTAACCCCCACGCGTGGCATCAAGGTCCAAATCGGCTTGAAGTCCTCAAACATGTTGCGGTCGACCCTGTCGGACGTGATGTCAACCAATCCATTCAGCAGAACCTCTGCAGCCTGCACGGGCTGACCATTAGCGTCGTAGAAGTTACCGTTGAGGTCTCTGTAGCCTACCACCTCGTCTGCACTCCAATACACGGCATAGTTGTTTTCGATGCCGGGAGGCAATGAAACGCCTGCTTCCCCGGCACGCACAATGGGCCGCCGAGCGTACTTGTCTTTCCACACGAGACGGTTGTTGTCATACACATCCAGCCGCAGGCCAAGGTTCAGCACAATATCCCTGAACTCGATCTTGTCCTGGACATAACCGCCGAACAGTACCGGCTTGTGCGGTGCCGTCAAGTAGCTTTCTTCCGGCTTGTCCTTGGATGTGCTGAGGTAACCGTCTTCAGTGAAGTAGTGTGCCTCCGAGTCAAATTTCCGCTCGCCGTCAAAGTAGTAGCCTGTGCCGCCGATTACAGTGGCCAGCAGCCAGGTCGGGAGGTCGGCCAGGCGTGTGTACCCCTCTGGATTGAGTTCTGTGTCATCGGCACCGATCTGCTCTGGATTGCCATCAGCATACAGACGCGCCAGGTTGTACGTACTCACCCACCAGTTGCGGTAGGCGCCCTGCTCATACTCAGCGCCGAACTCCAGCTGATTGATTCCAAGCTGCGTAGTAGCTGAACCATGCATACGGAACGTCCCGCCATTTCTGAATCCGTATCCGAATGCACCACCAGTGATGCTGACCAGCCCGGCAGTCGCAATGGTCGAGATGGCCAGGCCATCGCTGTAGCGACGAATGTAAGCAGGCGCAATCGCAGTGAACGTGGTGTCTCCAACCGGAACCTCAACTTCTGCAGACGTGAGGTTCTTGTAGCCTGCTACTGAGGCATGAACCGGATGATCTATGTCCCGGTATCTCCACCAGTCTGCTTCCGTTTTGCCAAACCGGGGATCATGGTATTCGCTGCTGCTGTAGCGGTATTCCGCCTGGATCTGGTAGAACGTAGACTGCGACAGGTACTGCGTCCATCGGGCATGCACCTGCCCGTTCAAATACTCGTTGGCCTGCCAGATAGTGGATCGGAAGGTTTCCGTCGTCCCTCCAATACCACTCTGATAGTCTCCGGTCTGGACAGCAGCACCCATCCGCAAGCGGCCACTTTCAACAACGTTCCATGTCACGTTGCCGGCGAAGTTGAGGGTGCGGCTCTTGAGCCCGCGCTTCTTGTACTCCTGCGTGAAGTCACGCTCGGTCAACTGCTCCAAACGGCTTATCGGAATAAAGTTGACGCTAGCACCCTCTGGAAGGGCTACGAACGTGTCGTCGCTGAAGCGCAGCCCGCCCTCACTCAGGTCGATATCCCCGCTCTCATCCAGCATTACGTACGCGCCGTGCGCCAATGTGGCAGGTAGATCCACGACGAATTCGTTTCCGTCGGCATCGGTCACAACCAGCCCTTGGGGTGCATCCACAAAGTCAGCAATCTGCGCATCTGACAACGTGTATGTCGTGACATTGCGCGGGTTGCGATCCTGGATATCACGGTACTCGCCAGAAATGAAGAAGTTGAGCTTGTTCGAGACCAACGGACCGCCCAGCGTTGCGGAGGCCAAATTGTAGCCGTAAACATCAAACTGGTTGGACGACAGTCCCTCCAGCGATCCGAAGTAATCAGACGCTCCTGATTTCGTCGTGATGTTGATGACGCCAGACATGGCATCGCCGTAACGTGCGCTGATGCTGCCGATCTGCATCTCCTGTTCCTGCACCGCAGACTGGGGAACGCCCGTGCTGGCACTCTTGACGCCGTCCACATAGTACCGGACCTCTCCACTTCGCCCACCGCGAATGTTAAGCGAGCCGCTGCCTTCTTTGCTCACAACGCCTGCTTGAATCTTTGCGACTGCAGCAGCACCGCGAACAGGCAAGGCAACAATCTCCTCTGCGGTATTTATTCTGGGAACGCCCACGGCATCCTTCTGAATGAGCGGACGTTCGTAGGCAACCACAATCTCGTCTAATTCAATACCAGGCTGTAGCGCAAAGTTGAGCTCCCGAGTGTAGCCGGTGTTGACTTCGGCACCAGCGACGGTTTCAGTCTGGTATCCGACAAAGGACACCCGTACATCATAGGTACCTACAGGCACGCCGATGATGTAGTAGTTGCCATCAAGGTGTGTGGCAGCGCCGAGCGTGGTACCTAGCAGTTGCACGGCTGCACCGGGCAGCGCCTCGCCAGTCGTGGCATCTGTCACGGTGCCTGCAACCTTGCCCGTACCTTGCGCAAGCGCCAGGGCCGGAACGGCAAGCAGCGCTAGTACCACTGCACTCCATTTGCGTAGCATGTTCGACCTCCGATTGGTGAATGATTTCAGGCTAGTGGGTAGAAGGTAGCCGTTGCAGCCCAAATCCGCACGCTACCTTCCGCGTTGCAAAATCGTAAAAAGATACCCTTACCCTTCGGTTGGTACCCAAAACGCTCGGACGAAAGCACGCATCTTTGTGCCTAAGGCGCGCCGTCACGCGAAAGAAGTAGTCGTATCGATGTATCAGGCCGGGTGTACCCTCCAGTTCCGTTAGCGAACAGCCGTAAATGTAGTGCATGCACTACACTAATGTCAACCACATTTAACGGGTATTCAATTTTTTTGCGGCACGCCTGCGGTTTTTCCCGTACCCGTGCCGCTGCGCTATGGAAGCCGACGCCGGCATTGACCTTCAGCTTCAGGCATCAAAATAGCGCCACCACACCTGGATACCCACTGGCACCGCAAGGCTGCGTCTAACGGGTTCTTGCCGGCTGTACGGGCTGTGAAGGGGATGCAGCCCGGGGTCCCGTGCTATTCGCCCTGAGGCATTAACGCCAAACAACACGTTCAAGGCTGCCGCCGTGCGGACAGAGGCGCGCAGTGCCGTGCGCCTGCACTTTTGCATGCGTTGCGATGCGATCATCCAGCCCATAAGGTCACGCCCGTTGCGCAAGCGCCCCAAGCGCTTTGCGGTCTGCCTTGATGCCTTGGCGTGGCAATTCGGCAGGCCACGGCCGCAAGGCCGGCACCCGAAAGCGGGGCAAGGTCTCTTCCAGCACCCGCGCCAGCGCACGATAGTCGCATCGGCCCGCTACGAATGCCACGGGCCGGTGCCCGAATTCCGGGTCAGGCACGGCCACGACGATAGCACGCGTAACGCCCTCGATGGCGCAGAGTACGCGCTCAATCTCTTCGGGGACAATATTCTCGCCGCCAGAAACAAACATGTTGTCCTTGCGCCCCACCACATGCAAGTAGCCATCGGCATCCATGAATCCCAAATCGCCCGTAGCGAACCACCCATCTGCGTCTGTCGGGCGGTGCAAGCCGCTTGGCGTGGCGTACCCCCTGAAGAGCACCGGCCCCTTTACCAGAATCTCGCCGCTGCCATCTATGCGGAGCGACCGATGCGGCAGCACCTGGCCAGCAGTAGACAAAAGGTCAGACGGTGCTTCCGGGGAAAGTGTGGTAACCTGCGAAGCCATCTCCGTAAGCCCATACGTAGTGCATACTGGATACCCCAGCGCCCGCGCCTGTCTAAGCAGGGCCGCCGGGGCCGCCGATCCGCCGACGATAACGGCGCGCAGCGCTGGAAGCGGTGCTCGATTCTCCACCAGACGCAGCAGCTGCGTGGTCACCAGCGACACGTGCGTGCACGCATGCCTGTGTAGTGTCAACGCCAAGGGCTCCTTGCTCCGCGGCACGACGATGCAAGCGCCGGCCTGCAAGCACCGAAACACCACACCCAACCCTGCTACATGATAAAGCGGAAGCGCCAGCAACCACCGGTCATCCGTACGGAGCGGCACCATGGCGTTGGCGCCGCGGGCGCTGTACAGATGGTTTTCCAAGCTGAGCAGTGCCGCCTTGGGCTCGCCTGTCGATCCGGTCGTAAAGACAAGGGTGCCGGGGCGATCCGACGCATGAGCCGCCGGAATCCGATCCCCTTCCCTAGCCTGGCATACCAGTGCATCCACACCTTCTTCCAATGCCACGGCACCCACATGCGCAGCGGCCCGCACTTTGGCACAGTGCGGCCACCGGCCGCTGATCAGACAGACCACGCGGCCCGCACGAATCAGCGCCAGCAGGAGCACAATCGCGTGCCAGGTGACGTCCAAGGTGACCGCCACGCGTCGCTGTGCTGTGCGGGCCATGATCGCCATGGCCGTTCCCGTGACGTATCGGTCTAGCACGCGGTAGGACAGCGCGCCCTCTGGATGGATGAGCGCCAGCGCCTGAGGCGTGCGGCGTACGGCCCGCCCGAGTGGGTCGGTATTTGGTGCGCCATCCATCACGCGATGCAGGTCAGCAGCGTGTGATCAAGCATCAACGCGTGTGGCGCGGGCATAGCCACCTGTGGTAGGCTCAAGTCCAGCCGTGGCACCAATACATCGCGCTGAATCATCCGGTAGGTGTCGAGCCCAATCGGAGCTGCCGCCCGCACCTGCCCCGCAGCATACAGCAGCCCCAGCATCCCGATACCAGTTTCGTAGGCAGCGCTGATCACGGGAGTCATGCCTAGTGTTGCGGCCTGCTCGGCCCATGCAACGGCGATACTGATGCCACCCAGGATAGTGGGCTTGATCACGATGGCCTCAGCATAGCCATGCGCGGGCAAGTCTCCAAGCGAAAGCTCCGCCAAGGTTTCATCCAGCGCCACCGGCATATGGCGCGATAGCGCAGGAAGCGCCCGCGGATCGGCCAGCGGCTCTTCTACAAATGCCACGTTCTGCTCCCTGATGCGCATTGCAAATGCCCGTGCATCGTCATATGGCCAGGCCCTGTTGGCATCCAGCCTGATGTGCACATCCGGTCCAACGATACTCCGCACCGCGCACACCAGGCGAACCTCCGCATCCAGAGTCTGCCGCCCTACTTTGAGCTTCACGGCCCGGTAGCCTTCTGCACGGGCCGCGCGGGCCCCCGCCAGTAACGATGCTGCACTACCGGCAAGCAGCGCGCATACGTCAAAAGTGCTTCTGCGCAGTCCCCAGTCGCCCAATGCCCTGCTTTTCCACAGGATCTGGGCGGTCTCTAGGCCAAAGATCGCTGAGGCGGGAAGTCGGGGCGAACGCGCGTCACTTCCTTCCTGGCCTGCCAGTAGTGCGTCCTGTGCCTCTTCAAGCGACTCCTGACTGAACCCTGGAAGCGGCGCGACTTCGCCCAGAGCGGCAATCCCGTCAGGGAACTGCTGCCTGATGATGAGTCCCTCGCGATACGCGTGCGCATGGCGCCCCCAGCGCACGGAAGCGCAGAACGGCACGCGGTAACGGAACAGTTGATCAGCCACCGCCAGGCGCATCAGCTGAGAATCCAGCCCAGCGAAAAGAGCACACTATGTGCCAGCAGCAGAAGTGCTGTCCATCCCAGGAGCGGATTCAGGTGTTCAGCCTGACGCGCAGCATAAAGCCGTCGAAGCACCGCCAGGCCAGGAATCAGCACCAAAAGCGTCAAGGCCGCCCACCGATGCGCTCCCGTGACCACCAGCAGCTCAAGCGGAATCAAGGCAGCTGCCACCACGCAGCATGCCCAGAGTGCGACGCCAAAACGCCGCCCAAAGCGAACGACCAGCGTCTTCTTGCCTGCACGGCGGTCCTCTTCAATGTCACGAACATTGTTGACGACCAGGATCGCCGTCGACATGAGTCCAGTAGCCAGGCCCGCAATCAGTACGACGCCGCTAATCTCAAGCACCTGCACGTAATAGGTGCCGCCCACCGCGACCGGCCCGAAGAATAGCAGCACAAAGGCATCGCCGAGGCCCAGATAAGCCAACGGGTACCGACCGGCTGTGTACAACACGCCTGCGGCAATGGATAATGCACCGATAAGCGCAACAATCACTCCGCCGCGCGCGATCAGGAACAGGCCAGCCGCAACGGCCAGCGCAAACGTCAATGCCGTTGCACGGCGAATGGCCTTGGCTGATACCAGGCCGGCCTGCGTGACACGCAGCGGGCCCTTGCGACCGGCAGTATCCGCGCCCCGTACGAAATCTCCGTAGTCGTTGCAAAAGTTCGTGCCGATCTGAATCAATAGCGCGGCCGCGAGCGCACACAGCGCAGCGGCAAGATGAAACCCGCCAGCTTCGTACGCCATCGCGCTCCCCACCACGACCGGCGCGCACGCCGCCGGCAACGTCTTGGGCCGCGCGGCCCAGACCCATACCATCAGGGGTGTTGCCGGCGCTTTCACGGGCTGGGTCACGGCTTGTACCCTTGCTGGTCGAAGGCCGGCGGGCGTTTTTGCAGATAGGCGTTCTTGCCCTCTTGTCCCTCTTCGGTCATGTAGAAGAGCATCGTGGCATGGCCCGCGAGTTCCTGCAGTCCCGCTTGCCCATCGCAGTCGGCATTAAGCCCGGCCTTCAGCATCCGTATTGCTATGTTGGAGTTCCGCAGGATCTCCCGGCACCATTGGACGGTTTCCTGCTCAAGACGCTGCAGCGGCACGACGGTATTGATAAGCCCCATCTTTAGGGCCTCTTGCGCGTCGTACGGACGACAAAGAAACCAGATTTCCCGGGCTTTCTTCTGGCCCACGATGCGTGCGAGGAAGCTTGACCCGTACCCGCCATCAAACGAGCCCACCTTCGGCCCCGTTTGCATGAACTGGGCATTGTCCGCAGCGATCGTCAGGTCGCAGATTACATGCAATACATGACCGCCGCCAACAGCCCAACCTGCAACCATGGCAATGACGGGCTTCGGACAGGTCCGGATTTGACGTTGCAGATCCAGCACGTTAAGGCGCTGCGTCCCTGTCGCGGCCTCCGTGTAGCCATGGTCTCCGCGGATGCGCTGGTCACCGCCGGAGCAAAAGGCTTTGGTCCCCTTCCCGGTCAGAATGATGACACCAATGGACGCATCGTCGCGCGCGTGCCCAAACGCGTCCTGCATCTCGGCCACCGTCAGCGGCCTGAAAGCGTTGCGCACCTCGGGCCGATTGATCGTGACCTTGGCAATGCCTTCCGTACTGGTCCCCGGCACGCCCGTTTCGTAGACGATGTCCGCGTAGTCGTGCACACTGCGCCAGGCAATAGGTCCCTCCACGATCGGACGATGCGTAAAATGATGCTTTGGACTCTGCATGTTGCTATGGGTCTGGTCAGGCTGCGACGCTGAACTTGTTCATGCTTCTTGTACGGCTAGGGCACATTGCGCCGCCAGCATGCGGCGGTGCAGAAAGTTTTGGCGCCGATCAGTGCGGACTTCGATGATGGTCGCGCCCCCGCTGCTGCAAGCTGTGGAATATACCGCCTCAAAGTGTTTTGCTGAAGTGGCCTTTTCGTATCGGAGCCCGAAGAGGCCTGCCGCCTGCGCAAAGTGCAGTCCGTGGGGCGTGCCGAAACAGCGCTCGAACGTCTCTGGAGACGTTTCTACAGGCAGCTGATGAAAGATTCCGCCACCGTCATTGTTGATGACAACCATGGTGAGGGGCAGTCCTTTAGTCAGCGCCAGAGAGTTGAGGTCATGCAAAAAGGCCAGGTCGCCCAACAGGACTGTCACGGGCACAGCCCCGGCGATTGCCACGCCTGCTGCGGTCGCTATGGTGCCGTCGATGCCGCTCGCGCCGCGATTGGCAATAACCTGGACGGAGGCACCGCCGCTTGTGCCAAAACGGTCCGCATCCCGGATGGGCAGGCTGTTTCCGAGCACCAGCACATGACCTTTGGGGATCAGGCGGGTAATGGCCCGTGCTGCAAATGGCTCGGTAAGTCCGCTAATGCCCATCCCGTCCCTTGCCTTCTGCCTGGCGCGTCTGTTGGCCCGCTGCCAGGCGCGCAACCATGCTTCGTCAAAACGCTTGCTGCTGCCGAGGCGCGCGTGTATGCCCTTACAGGTCTCTGCTACGCCCGCATTCACGCGATGGGTGGCCCGATGCGTCGGATCCATCCGGTCCGGCCCGTCGTGCACCACTACAAACGGCTCCGGCCGGTGCCGGGCCAAAAGGCGCAGCAGGTTCCCGGACACGGCGGGTGCCCCCAGATACAGCACCGCTTCGGGCAGATGCCTGTCGACGAAGGATTTGCTTTCCAGGCACAGGTCGTAGGCGTCCATCAGCATGGCTGACTCGACTCCGAGCCTGATCTGCGAGCTTATATCCGCAAACACCGGCCAGCGCATCGCTTCGGCAAGGCTTTGGACAGCCATGCCGTCCTCGACGCGCCGCAGGCGTCCGGCAACGATGAGGACGCGACGGGCGCGCGCCAGCGCATTGCTGACTGCCCCGATGCCCAGATCGCGGCGCTGCGTCACGTACCGGGTATAGGGCCGCCGGGCCTTTAGCCAGGCTTGTACGGGATCGAGGTATGCTGCACTGCACGGGTTTTCCTGTGCCAGCGGCGCTCTGTACATGCAATTCAGGTGCACGGGGCCCGGGGGCGCGCCAAGAGATCGTGCATACGCTTGATCAACCGTCGTGAGCACATAGGCTGGAGAGACCCTGTCCGAGGGTGCCGGCAGGTCCTGCATCCATCGCACATACCGATCAAAGATCGCCGCCTGGTCAATAGCTTGATTCGCACCGGTGCTGCGTAGTTCCGGCGGCCGATCTGCGGTGAGCAGCACCATAGGTACGTGGTCTGCGTCGGCTTCAACCACCGCGGGGAGACCGTTGGCAACAGCACTTCCTGAGGTCGTGATCCAGGCTGCTGCCCGCCCGGCGCTCCGCGCATAGCCAAGCGCAAAGAAAGCGGTACCCCGCTCGTCGTAGTGGCTGATCAGGCGTACCCTGGGATGCTCCGCGGCAGCGATAGCCAAAGGGGCGCTCCTAAAGCCTGACGCCAAGCAAAACGTATCGACGCCGAGCCGAACCAGTTCTTCTACAATCAGCCAGGCCCAGATTCGGTTGATGCCGCCTGTCATCGGGGCCTCAACCCGCAACGCTCGCGACTGCGTCGGCCCGGTGTGCGGCTGGGATCGGGCTGTGAACCGGTGCTATCCCCAGGATTCGGGTGAAGGCCTGCAACTTGTGTTCAATCTCGTCCCATTCAGCCCAAGGCGTAGAGCCCGTTACAATGCCGGCACCTGAGTACAACGACAGCCGGGGTCCATCGACCAGGCCGGAGCGTATGGCGACCGCAAAATCCGCCTGATTTGGTCCGATCCATCCAACCGGTCCCGCATACCAGCCACGATCAAACGGTTCGTGCTCCTGGATGGCGTTGAGGGCCGGCCGCGTTGGGTAGCCTCCCACCGCTGGCGTGGGATGCAGCGCTCCCAGAACATCCAGACTGGTGATCTTTGGCCGCAGTGTGGCCCGCACCCGAGAAACGAGGTGCCATCCGTTGGCCAGCTTCATCTCTGAGGGCTGCGCATCCAGGGTAAATGCCTCAACCAGGGGCGAAAGTTCTTCTCTCAGGCTGACGCGCACGTATTCGTGCTCGCGCCGCTCCTTCTCACTGTGCAGCAGCTCATCCAGAAGGCGCGCGTCGTCGATAGGCGATGCCCCGCGGGGGCGTGTGCCGGCGACCGCTTCGCTTTCCACGGCCACCCCCTTGCGCCTGAAAAGGCGCTCCGGGGAGGCTCCAACAAATGCAGGGCCGCCCCGCGGCTGGAACAGGTAATGGAAACAGTTTGGCGTACCTGCCGCCAGATGCTCTAAGAGCGCAAGCGGGCGCAGCGGGCTGTCAAAGACAAAGGAGGCTTCACGGGCGAATACGACTTTGGCCAGCGCGCTCCCCTCAAATGAGCGCAGCGCCCATTCCACGATCGCATGCCAGTCCGACCGCGCAGGTCTGTTGCGTCGCGCTACAGGTACCGGAAAGGGATCGATGGTACCGCCCCTGGGTTCCTTGAGCGACGCCACCCGGCTTAGTATCTCGTTCTGGCGCGCCCGATCACGGGCAGGAATCAGGTTGCACAACAGCGTTGCGCCGTGCGCGTGGGTGCGGAGCTCAAAGCGCGGCAGAACGAACCAGTGGGCACCGAAAGAGCGCCACTTCTGTTCATACGCCGGCACCTGTTCAAAGCGCAATCCACCATAGAAGCGCACGCGACTGCTGCAGGCCGCAAGCATCGGCCCCAGCTGCCGTGCCAATTGCACTCGCGTAGCCGGGGCAGGCGCAAATGCTGCAGCGGCCTGTCCATATCCGGCTGCCGCGCCAACGTCCCCTCTGCTTGCCCAGTATATGCGCGTCCCAGCATTCTGAGCCATAAGCCACCGCAATGGATCGGCGGCCGGTACTGCAACCGCCGCCTGGACAATCGCACGAGGATCGCCATTGGTTCCAGCCAGAAGCGCACGCACTTTGTGCGCGAGTCGCATGCGGATCGCTCTGTGCGTTCCACCGGCAGCCATTACACTGTTCGCAGCAGCCATGCCTCGCGTTCTGCTAGTTCTTCTTCAGGTGCTTGAGGATGCTCTGCTCAATGGACGCAAAGTCTGCCAACGTGATACGGTAGCGCAGCGCAGTGCGCACAATGATAGCACGCAGGACATGATCAGGCACAGGCATGCGGTACAGCGTGCGCCATAAGGCCTTCACCAGGGGGCGGAGCGCGGCCCGCAATACACCCCAGCGGAGCAGGATGAACCCTGCCAGGCCGACGATGACTGCCGGAATCTCTCCTGCATTTGCCAGCCAACTCAGCACACCGATATACAGCAGCGCCTGCAGCGGCACCAGCCCAAGGATCCGCAGCACTGGAATCGCACTGCGGTTTACCAGAGATGGGCCCAGCGTCTGCCACGCGACAAAAAACACCAGGGACGCCGCGGCTGCCTGCACGGTGCTGACCGTAAACAGCAAGGTGGGAATGAGCCACAGGGTGAGGGTGCGGGCCGACAGGAGCCACACGATGGCGTCCGAGAGGAGTCGACTGAGTGTGGTATACTCCAACACGGCCCCGGCATATTCCTTAAGCCAGGCTTCCCGTGTTCGGAATACGATGAGTGCGTCGGTGACGATTCCCTGCGGCGTATCTACGTACCTAGACTGATTCCAAGGTTGCCTGGGCCGTTTCATGGGAGGCACTTCGGGCACGGCCTGTTATTACTTCGGGCGGCGCGCAATTGTTGCAGGTGCATTATGACTATTGCATCCCGGTGTTCACGAAGTAGCTGAGCGAGGGCGGCTGCATATCGACCAGCCGGACGAACAGATCGGCCGGTAGGGTAATCACAGGCGACACCGAGCCTGAGGTGTCGCGCCGGATGGCTTCGTACGACACGGTGGCGTAAAAATCTTCGGCAGCGAGCACGGCATTATACTGTGCCTCGGGCACATGGAATCGCACCTCCACCTGCGGCGGATCCAGGTCTACTACATTGCCAGCGTTCGGGATATCGGTTACAGTCACGCGCAGCGTCCGCAGCCCTTCGGTGAACTGGTGCGCATGTGCGCGCAGCGTTACGTGTGTATGGGAAAGGACAACCAGTCCAGAGAGCGAATCGAGCAGCGGCACCTCAAACAGCAGCGAGTCCTTGATGCCTACGCGTCGCATGGCCACGGTAGGCCAGGCATCAATGTTCTGT